>CAWIGH010000001.1:0-367500 GCA_963835675.1 uncultured Flavobacteriaceae bacterium
TCTGTCATCACTGACAACCCTCCTGTTGCCTACCCCTATACCCCTATACCCTATACCCTGTGCCCTGTGCCCTGTGCCCTGTGCCCTGTGCCCCTGTGCCCTGTGCCCATGGGCCCCCAACCTAGGAAGGGGGTGCTGCCAGGACCGGGGAAGCTGTTTCGATTTGTTTGTTTGTTTGTGTGTGTGTGTGTGTGTGTGTTTGGAGTGGGGTTGGTGAATTATCCATGTATAAAAGGGACGTGGGGATACTGATCCTTTCGATATGTGCCGTCTATATCAGTCTGCAGACGGATGGGCCGATCGTTTTTCGGAAGGCGTGGTGCGTGGTCTGTCGTGACAGGCGTGGGGGCGTGACTGTCTATGTGTAGAGTTTTGTGGTGTATGTGCGAAAAATATTGATGATGATGATTGTTGTTGTGATGCTGTCGTGGGGTTGTGGCGCAGGTATCTCAAGTATGGTAACTCGCACCAGCAGCAGCGTGATACTCGTCACGTCTTGCCTGAACCACAGTCGGTGCGGATTGTTTGATCGTGCAGATGCAACTTGTTGATATGATTGTATCTCGTGTTGCTGTTCTTCTTAGTGGTGGTGGTCCATATAATGGTGTTCTACTGTTGTTGTAGGCTGACTTGAATGGAGACGGAAAGCCAGAGTTTATTGTGACAACGCCAGACGGAAGGCTCGTCTTGGCCGCCCCTCGTAAACATGGAGATGGTTTTGCTGCTGCATTAATTCTGGCAGAAGTGTCAGTGTCGACGATTCTGGGGGGTGGAGGGCAGGGTGCAAACTTGGGGGTGCTGGCACTGGCTACTGGCAATTTGCAAAAGCAAAATAAGGAGCTGGTACGTACACCTAGAAAACAGGTTGTTGCACTCGTGACATCGGATGCTCATGTAGTGCTGTTGGACTCGAACCTCAAGCTAAAGTGGAAGAACAAGCTGCCGGTGAGTCCAGATGTGCACTTGGAGGATGTGTCAATCGTCATCACCCCGCACAGTCCTACAGATAAGGATCAAGGTATGGTTCTCGTCAGTATGAGACGGGTAGGAGGGATTGCCGAAGACGTGGAAGCGGACGATTATATTGATGTCGAGGATAGGGTCGAAGAATTAAGAGAGAACGATAGGCATGCACATGGTAGGACCAAGGGAGAGCGTCTTGAGGAGGTTGATGCCAACCCAAATTTGGCAGCACAGCATGTGACTTACTTTGCATATAGTGGGCAGTCTGGTGATGTTGTCTGGGAGCATGATTCTGGTGATTTCCATAAGGATTTGAGCTACTTAAAAGAAACTATGGTTTCGACGCTTCATTCCTCTCGGGGAGAAGCCAAATTGCAGGAAGGGGTTCATTATGGAGAGCATTCTTGTCGAGACTATCGGGAGTCCATCCTTGGGAGCCTTCCACATCGGTACGTTTCTATGTCAGAAGTCTGTATGCGTGTCAGAAGTTCTGCAATAATTTATCGACTCATACTAGTGTGCTCCGAATGTTCAGGTGGTACAATACTCATGATAGTGCCATGCGTTTGGCTCATTACCATAGACATAAGAAACATCATGGAGCCCAGAAGCAAAAATTGGCCTTACAAGGCGAAGGAGGTTCGAGAAACACCGGTGAAAAACCACCAGCTGTTCACTATCAGTGGAAAAAAGATGTATGTGCATTGAGTTTGTAATAATTTATTTTGTTCCCTGAGATTTGATTGTGGTCACTAGAAATCACTCGTTCTGTGTGCTGCAGGCCAAAATGACGAGGGATAAGCACACGGCACCTCACCACACCCCTCCAAATGTGATCGTCTCCCATGTTGAGCATGGGATGGAAATCATACATCTCTTCTCTGGAAGACCTGTCTGCCGATTAGACCTACAGGCAGGTGTAGTACATGCTGACATCAATGGTGATGGCATCCCAGACCATATCCATGTGACAGGTAAGGAGCTAACTAAAACTGAGTAGCATTTAAAGAGCGTTGGGGTGCATGGAACAGGTTGAAAAGGACCGTTTTTTGTGTGCAGGTGGCTATCCAAGTCCTGGCCTCGCTGAGCTTGAAATGTCTCGGCATCAGGCGGGTCATGCAAAAATTAGCGCATGTATGACCAGTGTGACATCCGGTATTCCTCCCACCCAACATCTTTTCAATGGAAGCATCTGCTCCTCAGCTCCACGAGATCAAAATTTGATGGTGGATATCGCACCACCTGTGGCTTTGGGAGTCCCAGGAAAACATGGTCACTACAAAAAAGGCACTCTTCATCAGAAAATGCAGGTCATGTTCTTCAATAGTCGCGGTGACATGTCTGCTTACAATCATGTGGGGGGAAATCTGTGGCATGTTCATACAGGTACCGAATGGAAGACAAAGGAGCCAATAGCTGATATAGTGGAGGGTGGTGATATCCAAGGAGATAATGAGGACGACAGAGACATCTGCATGCCAACCTTTGCTCCCATTTCGCTGCACCGCCATGGCGTGCCATCCGCAGTTGTTGCAGCAGGATGCTCTAGAATAACAATGGTGACGGAGCATGGGAATGAGATGTGGTCTGCCGAGCTCCCAGGTTCACCAACTCAACCTGTGGTGCCAATGGATTTCAACATGGATGGATACCTCGATCTAGTCGTCGTGACTTCTGAAGGGTTATATGCCTGGACCCAGGTCCGTTCACCCGGTGGAATGTCAATTAGTGCTCTGGTGGGAGGGTTGATTGTCGGGCTGATTGTTGTTTTGATCTCGCAAGGGCAGCTGGTGGAGTCAGAAAGTGCTCGGAAGGGCAGGAGCACCGATCGAATAGATTAATTTTTATCATCATTTATGATGTATGTGTTTTCCATATTGTGTGGCTGCTACTTGTGGCAAAATATATTTAATATTGGCGCACTGATGATGACAAGGTCGATGAAAGTACTGCTCAGATGGCGGGTCCATGTTGAGAATGCTAGTGATTCTATCACCCAATCCTCTGCTGCAGCATCCCAATGCGAATACGAGGGGGAAACTATCGGAGAGCATGCATTGTTTCAAAGAATTTACATCTATGGCATGTAAATTATACAGAACTTAAGACGATAGCGACGCAATGTGGGTGAGAGCATATATTCTTTGCACTCAGCTCATGTACTTTTCCACAGTCTGTACCAAAGTAGCCTTTGGCACAGCACCTATGACAGCGTCCATCTTCTGTCCATCTTTGAAAATCATAACCGTTGGAATACTCCTGATTCCGTACTCAGTTGCCACTGTCGGGCTCTCGTCGGTGTTGAGCTTCACAGCCTTGAGCTTGTCCCCATACTCCTGGGCGATTTCGTCAATGATGGGGGCAATCATGCGGCATGGTCCGCACCATGGGGCCCAAAAGTCCACCAAAACTGGAACAGATGATTTGAGGACCATTTCATCCCAAGTGTCATCGTTGACCGCACCAGCTCCTGCACAAAAAATGTGGTTTTGAAACTCGTATGGAGGACAGCCATGTTGAGGATAAGTGCGGATAGGATATCTCCCGCCACGAGGTTGTGGTCTCGAACGGAGCTCCTCCATCCCCCCCCCTTGATATAGCTTCCGGTAAACAAAAATACACTTGTCAGCATTCCTGAAGCTCCCCAACCCATGGAAGCCGGTCAGGCTGCACGCACGCAATACAAAACCTTCCGCGAGACCGGATGATGGCTTTCGTACCTGTCGAAGTAGCGTCTCCAGCACGGACTACCACGCTTCTAGATGCCATCTTTGCATATGTAGATTTGAACATCTGGGCCTTGGGAGCCTCGGCACGGACAGTGTGCTGGACACGTGCGCCCCGAGCTTGTGGTACAAATGCCACTCCGAAAACTGAAGTTGCAAGGGCCATCTTTCGCAACGTTTCACTCAAAATTCACAAAATTAATGTTCAGTTCGTTTGTGCGAATTAAATTTTGCCAATGTTGTCGCGACCCGGCAGTTCTTGAATCCTCCAATGACTGTTCCCCTGGTTTCTGAAAGGCCTTCCTATCGTGAAGGGGGCTTGATGGGAGGATCATCGCTATCATCATCTCGTCGATTCGGCGTTCCTTGAGACTAAAAGAGACTAATTGAAACTAAAAGAGACCCACGATGACCATGGATTGGCGCTGATCAAATACATACTTTTATTATTTTGAAGGAGAAATGTTACAAGCTGTATCAAGGCGCATCCCGCGCCAAGCTGGGGCAGGGGCAGAGCGCCTTGCGACCTTTGGGATGCAACGACTGCTGTCAACAATGGAAGGCAATGACCTGACTGTTGAGGTATAATAATAAAATATATGTGATATGTGCTTTGGACTGGCAAGACGCCGATTGCTGTAACTGTCGGGCTGGTAATGAAAGCCCTCGGCATGAGTGCTGGCTGAAGCGAGCCGAGACGAATCGATGCCGTAACGAATTGAATTAACGAATTCGTGATTTGGAATGCAGATCAATCCTTTCAAAACCCATCACTGCGAAGGACCATCCACGTCGGTCACCACCAACAAAGAGGAGCTCGTTAAATTTTTCACAGAGATGTACAGAATGAGACGCATGGAAATCACTGCGGATATGCTGTACAAGTCCAAGCAGATAAGAGGTTTCTGCCATTTATACGACGGACAAGAAGCTGTCGGTGCAGGGATGGAAGCTGCGCTCACAAAGGGCGACTCTATTGTTACGTCCTATAGAGATTATGCCATCTACCTTGGTCGAGGGGGCTCAGTGTATGGGGTGATTGCGGAACTGATGGGAAAGAAATCTGGTGCTTCTGAGGGTAAAGGAGGATCGATGCACATGTACAAAAAGGATGCCAATTTTTATGGAGGGGCAGGAATTGTTGGGGCCCAGGTCCCAATTGGTGCTGGTCTCGCACTGGCCCACCAGTACTTGGACGACGGATGCGTTGGTGTCGCCATGTATGGCGATGGTGCCGCAAACCAGGGGCAAGTTTTCGAGTCTTTCAACATGGCAGCACTGTGGGATCTGCCGTGCATCTTTGTCTGCGAGAACAATCACTATGGAATGGGCACAGCTGAGTGGCGTGCGGCCAAATCTTCTGCCTTTTACACAAGGGGAGACTACATGCCCGGTATGAAGGTGGACGGAATGGATGTGCTGGCAGTGAAACAAGCTTTCACATTTGCGAAGGAGCAAGCGCTGTCGAAAGGACCAATCATTCTGGAAATGGATACGTATAGATATCACGGGCATTCGATGTCTGATCCAGGCAGCACCTATCGTACCAGGGATGAGATTTCGAGCATGAGGCAGCAGCGCGATCCGATTGAACATGTGAGGCGACTGTTGATTGATAATAAAATGTGCGAGCCATCGGAACTGAAAGCCATCGAAAAAAGCATCAAGAAGGAGATAGATGAGGCAGTTGAAAAGGCCAAGGCTGATCCATATCCTCCAATGGATTATCTTCACAGACATGTCTATGCAGATGCCAAAGGAATTAGAGTGAGAGGTGCCAGGCGCGGTCAGCATATTGATTTGCTTTAAAATAATTTTTTTGAAACCATTGTAATAGCGATCAATACGCATAAATACAAAATACGCATGGTCAAAAGTAAACGTAATCCATAGAAAGCAGTAAAAATAAATCAATCAATCCTCCTCAAGTCCTTACTTGGTCACTTTCTGCTGCTTTTCAGATCGCTCACGAGCGGAGAGTTCTTCGATTTTCATAATTGTATCGATTGCCTCATTTTGTCTATTTTCAATATGGGTCCAGGCTGCATGGGGGCGCTTGATAGGTCTGAGTGCTCTCCACACTGCACTATTGCACTTAAAACCAGAGCCAAAGCCTATCTGCCACACCTGTTGCCCCTTCAAAACACCTTGAAGAGATTCTATGAAGGCAAAACTATACCACACGGTCGAGCTTGAAGTGTTGCCATACCAATGCAGGGCATTGGCAGATGGGGCCATCTTCTCTTGAGACAGGTCCAGCTGCTTGCTCAGGCCAGTCACGACTGCTCTACCCCCTGCATGTAGGCAAAAATGGTCGAATGCTTTCCTAAATTTTGGTATGTAAGGTAGTAACTTCAATTTCAACACTTTTCGACAAAACCAGTTGATGGCAAATGCTAATTTTTCACCCAAAGGTAGAACAAGAGGTCCCATCTTTGTCAGGTTGACTTCCATTGCCCGAGCCGCCACTTTCACCAAATCTCGGTTTAACTCAACTCCAACCTTTTGGTTATCATCTTCTCTTTGATACACACAGGCATATGCGTCATCCTGTGCCCCAAGGTGCACCCGCACAACATGCTCAAGCTCATACAATGCTCTGGTGGCCTCCGTCTTCTTATTTGACAGCATGATTGCTGCACCACCCATCCTAAATATCGTATTGGGTATTAACATCGAACGATCATTGCCTTGATACCAATTCTGGGTGATATTTTCGGTTGACACGACCAAGGCGTAGCCCCCTCTTTCCAGGGATGATAGGAGTCGCTTGGCCAAGCCAATTGCAATGATTCCTGCTGAGCAACCCATGCCTCCAAGATTATAAGATTCAACATTTGTTCTCATTTTGAATTTATTCACAATCATAGCAGAGAGCGAGGGCGTCGGGTTGAATAAGGAGCAGTTAACTACGAGGATGTCGACCTGTCTGGGATGGATCCCTGTCTTTGCCAGCAGGTCTTCAACAACGGAGAAAATAACTTCTTGGGCCTCTTCTCTGGCAAGTGCCATCGAAGATTCTGGAGGGCTTCTGTGCAGTCCTGCTGGAAAACAGGTTTCCTGTGACAGCCCGCTCTTGCTCAGTATCCTGTTTTGAAAGTCTAGTGCTTCATCATCAAAAATGTTTGCCTCTCGGGATCCTTCATCAAACCTCTGATACGATACGTGCCTCTCTTTCTTAGTCTTAAAGCATTCGAAATCAATCAAGTAGATGCTTTCCTTGTTCCACCAACGGAAGGCCAGCATAAGGATGCAACACACTACCAAGGCAAGTCCTACAGTAGTTAAAAGCCGCTTTTCGTCCACAAGCAGGGCCTCAACTCGAGACACCGCGACGCGAGCCTTGGGAATCAGCCATGGCACTATTTTATCTCTCATCTCCTCAACAATATTGGCGCGCATATGCTGGAACAAGAATGGAAAATGTTAGCGGTCAGCCTCACCGGCGTTAACACCAAAGACACTGCCGTGAACAGCACTACGGACAAAACAGTGGGCGCGCACCATCAACAGCGCCACTCCAAGAATAATGAGTGGATTGATTACACGACCGCATATTCTGATCGAAACATCTATCCCATCCGCAAACCATCGGGGGGGAAACTCTGCAGTGCACCAACCAACGCCAAGTCAAAACGACGTCTAATGTCAGCCAAACACATGGAATTTGTCACTTCTAAACGCCTTGATGATCATGTATACTAAATAAAAAAATCCACGTGCCTCGACGCTGTATTTTATTGCTGCTGTCCAGTGAAACGGTACTGGTGTTTGTGTTCCTACCCATGGTGCTTGACCGTTTTATCCTTTCACTTCATGCGCAGTTCTCAAGGCAGATACGACTTCATGCAACCTAAACTAACATGTATAATCAATGCATAATCATTACCTACAAAGTTGTGCTTTATGGTCCTTGCTGCCTGAATTCGCCTCCTTGCAAGGCCTCCTTGGATCTGCAGCGTTGCAGCCTAGCCCTACGCGTAGGGTATAGGGTATAGGGTACGTACGCCCACAGCTGTATGTAGATGTCTCCATGGAGACACACACATTGCCAAATTTCCATGTGAGGTCTATGGTATTATGTACAAATACAAGACAGAGTTTATTAAATAAAGCATTACAGTCATTTGATAATCATATGGAACGCTGCAGTGATGCCTGCTGTTGAATATTGACGTCATGGGGAGTGAAGGCTTGACGAACGATGACTTTCGAAAGCTTCTGGCGACGCCAAGGCGCACGATTGCCGGGGAAAGCCGCAATAACGCGTCAAAGAATCAGAAAGATAAAAATATAGGGAATAAAAATCATAAAAATGGAGATGGTCGGAATATACAGCGGAACATTGATGAGAAAGCGGCTGGGAAAAAACCCGAGGAACCTAGCTCGTCTGCCTATCGTGACAGGGCTGAGGAGAGGAGGCGAGGTTCCCAACTTGATAAAGGTGATGAAGTAACGGGACAAGGTCACTCGATTATTCCTCAAAAGGACATCACCTCCCTAAGCTTGGAAGAGTCAAAGTACTTGGGTGGGGATGAGGAACACACCCACCTGGTCAAGGGACTTGACTATGCTCTCCTGTCCAAAGTCAGAGCCGAGAGAGAACAAAAAAAGCGACTAGAAGAGGAACAACGGCGAAATGCTCTTGAACAGGAAAAAGACGGAAAGAGGGACCAGCTCAATTTCAAGCGTGAGCCACAGCAAACTGCTGAAAACACTGCAGCAGGACTGGCACTGCGCGCAGCGCTGAAGGAAATCTCACAACAAAGTCAAAATCAAATCAATGATGTGTTTTTGTCGAAAAAGACGGTGTTTGTTTATGCTTTGCGGACGGATGACAAATTCGAGATGCCAACAATGCGAATGAGGGCCAAGGACATATCACGAGGTGACCATGAAAGCGCTCGTTTTACGAATCTGCGGTCGGAAATACTTGATGTCATTTCCAATGCTGTTGATAATGAATCTCGCAGTCAGGGCCCAGATATTACGGGTCGTGCATCAAGAGGCACAGAACAACCAAAAGTAGAGGATGAACAAGTTCTCCCTGTGGACGAGGATGAAGATATCTTTGAGGATGCCGGTAAGGACTACATACCCGAAAAGACAATAGATAGAGATACTACTAATAACAAAACTAAGAAGGCTTATTTCGAGGAGAAAGAATCGGAGGCTGTGGAGGGGAAGCCAGACAAGGGGGCTGGGGCAACACTGTCAGCACTCAATCGTGCTGACACGGCGAGAGTGAACCAAATAGTGCAGCAGGACAAGGCAAGAGTACAAGAAAAGCGGAAGAAATTTCTTCAGCAGCAGGAAGATGAAGAATATGCCGAGTGCTATCCTTCTTATTTTAATGCGGCAGGAGCTGTAGAAGACAGTGATGATGAAGGTGCTGTGGCAGAAGAGGGTGCTAGCAAAGGAAAAATAACTAAAGAGACAAAAGAAGGGTTAAAGATCGATCACGAACTCAATAGGATTCAAAAAATTTTTGAGGACAAAGGCTATGAGCACTCCCAAGCATTTGGGGCTGGGAAGAAGCCCGTAGAAAGGACTGGGGATGAGTCGGAGGGTGCCGCTGCTGTGATGAAGAAAAAACGGCGAATATGATCGTTTCTCAAACATATTTACAATTTTAATGACTTTAGTTACTCTTATTTAATAAAAGAAAGCATGAGATTATCAATTACGTCCCTTTAAACACATCTGTGAACTCCCCTTTGGGGGGCCTGTTGTTTATTTCATGCATTTTCCTCTTCTCTCGACCCCGAACCTTTGAGGCATATTTCGACTGAGTTGCCCTTTTCAATGCCGCTCGAATGGCATTAGGGGGAACGTAAGTCGGATTATCATACAAGATAGGCCCGCCAAATGCTCCGGATAAAATCTTAATGGGGTTGAGACACATTCGGGGGCCTACCTCAACCAAAGCGAGATCCTGTGAACTACCTACGCTCTTCGATCCTTTTTCCTGTGTCACCTGATAGTTTCTAATCCACACGCGATCATCTACTATACTAAAGCTGATCACATGATCGAAAAATGGTTTCCGCTTTTTGCACAAAGGAGGTGTTGCAAATATTTGGGTCAGGGTCTCTTTTATGAGGGCGAAGTGAGGTTGCTCTTGGAAACCACCATCAAAACTCAGCACGGGCCTTGATCCCTTCAGGTGATTACCACTAAGTTTAAGCTCTGCCATGGTATGAACTGCATGGCAAGGAGCACGTCATTGAGATGATGAGGGAACTCAACTAGCAAGAGACACCAACTCACCGTTTGTCACATGGAATTTGACCGTAGGTCCATTCGGAGTCTTGGCGGCCCACAAATAGAGATCCTGATGCTTTCTCGTCTCAAAAAATAACGCCGAGGAGCAACCTTTGAGGTCAGCAACCTCATTGATGACCCCTCTATCAGAATTTCGTGTCCAACTTGGCGTCCTTCTTGGAATGCGGCAGCAATTGCAAAATATCCAGTAGAAGGTGTCTAAATCTGCACGAATTTGCATACCAGTATTAGCCGTGCAACCCAGTCTTCGTTGCAAAAGCATTAGCAGCAGGAGGACACTTCCACATACCTGAAGGTAATTCCACGAGAGGAAACAACCAGAGTTTTTTCCTTGTTCTGAATAGACTGCTTCTGATCGGCCCCTTTTTCTTCTACAGGTTGCTTTTCAACACTCAATTTCCGTTTCTTGGCCATCTTTGTCGCACCGTGGAGGTCTTACGCCCGACTACAGTTTCGCATGCACTTCACCTTGATATTCTTTTTCTCCTAGTCTTCTGTGGCGTGGCAATATTCCAGATACTTTATTTTCTCTGCTATCGAAAATATTCGGAATATAATGTAACAATCATGTATGATGCTAGTACGGCAGTCGTCTCCACACAAAGCACACAAATTCGAATCTCAGCCCGTCTAGACGGAGCGGCAGTAGGGTAGCTCTAGATCTAGAGCTCCAGATCTGCTCGACCGATTTGATTCAAGGACACATCTAGTCGGTTCTTGGGTCAAATTATTCCTCCGTCGGTAAGCAGTTGTATTGCATTATGAACTTGTAATCTACTGTGTTCAAAACTTAGACGCTCTGTTGTTTCAATGCCTCACCGCCCACAGACTGGTGCATGTCGTCACAGTATTGGGAGGGCCCCCCCCCGGTCTTGGGCGTTCAAGCAGTCTGGTTGTGCTAGACGGCGATACGCAAATCCAAGGCAAACATCATGTTTGGTGCATTGTAGTGCATCTGGAGGTGTTGTTAAAGTATGCGGAGTGGTGTGTCCAAGGATTGCACATTTGGCCTGTACTGAAGGGGCAGACCTCATCGGTATGATACTATGGCCAAAGGCGAAGCGCAGTGTCAGCATTGAAACTGCAGCTTCAATTTCAAAGATAGCCACTGACCATGGTGCGAAAGCGGTCGCCGTGTTCGTAGACGAATCCGCAGAGGAGATTGAGGGAGTGTGCAGAGCAACAGGGGTAGATATTGCGCAACTGCACGGTGATGGGGCGAGGGAAGCCTTCTTAAAGTTACCAGATATGATCAAGGTGATTTATGTAGTGCATGCGCAGGGGGATGGTACAATCCAAACGTCGCTGCCCCGGGATGGTAGAAAACCAGAGTGGTATCTTGTAGACTCCATGAAGGGTGGAAGTGGGACAAAGTTTGATTGGAACAGGGTGCATCCACCCGATGGAGCAGAACGAGGGTGGCTACTAGCCGGTGGAATAACTGATGGGAATGTAGTTGAGGCAATCGAAACTGCCAGGCCTGATGGTGTGGATGTTTCCAGTGGGGTGTGCGATTCCTCTGGTCTCAGAAAAGATGCAGAAAAAGTGCATCACTATGTGCGTCGAAGCAAGGAAGCATTGGGCCTGATTGCTTGATCTATTCAGATATATTTATTTTAAGAATCAACACATGTTGTAAACTTCAATTACAATGTATAAATGTAAAATCTCTAAACGTGAACTGGTTTTCAAAACTGTCTGAGGCCTGCCTCGACAAGCTTCTTCTTCTCGGCAGCTCTTGCTTCTCTACGATTAACATTTTCGGCTAGGCTGCGTTCCCTGTCGATTGTGAGAAGTTGGGCAACTCTCTTTCTGAGGGCCTTGTACTGTGCTGGCTGATACTCCTCACGCTTGGCAAACTTAATTCTCATGCTAAACATCTCGGCTTTCAACCTTTGCACTTCATCCTGAATAGATTCGGATGTTGGAAATTCGGTTCTGCAGTGATGAGAAAACAATGGTTGAGTCGGGTCGTAGTATACTGCAAAATTGTAATGTTATAGCCTCCCAGACACCAAGGCCTCCAGAGTCGGTGTCTGCTGCTACTACTACAGCCACCGGTCTGCGCCACCCACGAGTAGCGTATGGCCCCGGTAGACGGGCCAATTTCTCACAGTATTCCTCAATATAAGTACGAATAGATATTCATCAACCTGGATGATGCACCCCCCATCCCTCAGCATCGCAGGCAAGGTAGCACTTCCGGGCAATGCGGCTTGTTACAATATCTTGTTCCCGGGTCTTACCTGAGGCTACTTGCGCTTAGTTTCTTTGCGGATTTCTTTTCAGGAGCATCTTCGCACACAATTCGTGGCATTGTCCTGCTTCGCTGAGACTGCATTCCCATGGCTCTCTGTGGAGCACTGAACACCGTGCGCGAGCCAAACATTTGAGCCGATGCAAGCATGATGCCAACTATTTTCGAGCAATGTGTAAAATGTGGTTGATTTGATATGAATACGTGTTTGTGGAATGTGCGTGTGCTGTATGTGGGAGCTGGATACAGTCGACGATTGGAACCGGATGAAAGCGACGGCTGCTCGGTCAAAGACCCCGTTTGATGGGAGAGCGAATCACAATGGAGCATGACTGGCCATTTTGTAGATAAAAAAAATTAGACGTATGTACCATTTGTGTCGAATGCATGTGTGCGCATATATATGCGCACACACAGACACACGTGACTGTAAGAATCGATCAATCGAATAGGGTAATCAGATAAGGCCTGACTGAGGGGATATACATAGGGACACTAGAGTTTTGGCTTGTCGAAATCTTGGAGAGTGGTGTCATTGGCGTGTATTTGGATCTGTGGTGAGAAGTTGTCTTCAACGGCTCTGGAGACTTTTATTATATATAAGATTGAAAGCCTAGAAAATCTTTACGAGTGAAGCAACGTTGGACGAGGCAAAGTCAGAATGCAGCACTCTGGAGTGCGACACTGTGGGCTGCGAGCTCCTTGCAGGATTGCACGCGTCACGGCCCATCCATTTAGCAGATTTACGATCAAATTGAATAAAAGTATATTGCATGGGAAGATTTGTGGAAAAATCGGCTCAGTGAAGACGGTTTCCTTGCTTCCTCAATGTGCTGAGGGACCGACCTCACAGCCGGTCGCTACTCTTGTCAGACACTGCGTTGTTGCAGGGACGTTGCTGAGTGGTTTTCTTCTACCAGGAACTACGAAAGCAAATGGTATAGAATTTCCGCAAGGACAGGCACCGAAAATTGGAGAGACGATAGGGGCCTCGTGGTGCATGGATGTAGCAGAAGCCACAGAGTCGAAGAAGAAGGTGCAAGCGTTGAGCCCAGAAGAAATAGATGCAGAGACGCGAGCTGCTCTTGCTAGATCTTCTGATGAAAGGTTGCAAAAGCAAGTGAAGAGGGCAAAGCACAAATCCAAAGGTGGCAAATTGGTGAAAGATCCATTGAAATCACGCGTATCAGACCCAAACTCTATTCCGTCAAACAAAGAAATTGAAAAGATGGCACTTCAATCGGCTTGGAGGCCTGATAAACTGAAAGATATGACGTATACCCAATTTTGGAACCTGGTGTTGGAGAGACAGGTGGAATCAGTAAGATATACAGCAGACAGAAGATCAGTTTTTGTCAAGACAAAAGCATCCGCTCCCGGAGGAGCCAGAGTAGAGAAGGTTGGTTTGCCATATGATCCAGAGTTATTTGATCATCTTATTGAGAATGGGTACGTGATATACATGCGTGTTTGGTGCTACAATGATGGATGTGAATCTAGAATGAATACTTAGAGGGGTGACCAATGTGTGCTTGTGTGCAGGGTTTTTATTGAGGCGTCAGATCCAAATCCAGCGCTTCCGGTGGTTCATGCTCTTCTTCGCCTAATATTCCCAATTTGGTTTTCATTTTTATTGATTAAATTCGCATTTAGAATCGGAAGAAAGAAGAAGAGAGATAAAATTTTTGGAGGTGCCAAAATGGAATCTATTTCATCAAAAGATGCAAAAATTACATTTGACGATATTGCTGGAATCGACCAAGTGAAGTCGGAAATAACAGAAGTAGTATCGTTCTTGAAGGATCCCACACGGTTTTTAAAGCTTGGAGCAAGGTCTCCAGCCGGAGTCCTTTTAGTTGGCCCACCTGGGACAGGCAAGACATTACTGGCCAAGGCGATTGCTGGGGAGGCAGGAGTCCCATTCTTTTCTATTGCAGGAACGGAGTTTATGGAAATGTTTGTCGGTGTCGGTGCATCCAGAGTAAGGGACATGTTCCAACAGGCAAGAGATAATGTACGTATCTTTGATTCCTCATTCAAATGCAATATTCTGTTATTTTGGTAGCAAATGTCTTGGAATGAAATTGATTCAATGTCCCTTCTGATGCATGCAGGCCCCTTGTATCTTGTTTATTGATGAATTTGATGGTCTGGGAAAGGCAAGGCAATATGGAGGCGCTGGAAATGACGAATCAGTGCATACAATAAATCAGCTTTTGGCGGAAATGGATGGTTTTGAAGACAACACCGGAGTGGTTGTAATGGCAGCTACAAATAGGCCTGCTGCTTTGGATCAAGCACTCACCAGACCTGGAAGATTCGATCGAATCGTTCATCTCCCGCTCCCCAATATGGAGGGGCGTATAGGCATACTAAAGGTTCATGCCAGAGATAAAAAGGTTGATCCAAACATGGACTTTTCAAAGGTTGCCAGGGCAACCGCAGGATTTACTGGGGCAGAGTTGATGAACTTGATGAATCAAGCAGCAATCATTGCAGCTCGTCAGAGACAGCCATACGTCAGTAATGACGAAGCATTCGAAGCCCTCGAAAAAATACATCGAGAGAAGATGGGAGGATCGGTTACAGCTGCTGAATTCCAGCATGATGTTATTCCCGAGAGAATGAGGCGAACTATCGCAATTTATGAGGCAGCAAGAGCATTGGTTGGCTATATTACGCCCAACTTTGATGAAATTCAGCGTGTGAGTGTGTGCCCGGGTGGCTTAGCCACTGGGCATACATACTTTTTGCCCATGGAGGAAAGATTAGAAAGTAGAGTCACGACAAGGGCGTACATGGAAAGTCGAATGGTGGTTGCATTAGCTGGTAGATGTGCTGAGCAGCTTGTTCTGGGTGAGGCAAATGTAAGTACTGCAGGAGCAGCAGACTTAGAGCTTGCAAATGCTGTCGCAAGGGAGATGGTGTACAGATGTGGGTTTGGTCGCCGGACAGGCCCCGTAGCGCTTATGGACAACGAGGAGGTGTACCTAAACAAGAGCCGGACGCGGCGTATATCTGATATTTCTACTGAAATGGCTAAAATTGCATACACCGATGTGAAAGAGCTATTGGAAGGTGCTGAGGCCAAGGCTTACTGGGCTCTCGTGAAGAACTATAAATGTTTACAAGCACTGTCACGGGCTTTACATGACTCGGAAACTCTCACCGGGGAGGAAACAGCTGAAATAATTGAGTCATGCAATCCAGTGAAATTTGACGCCCCGTACGTGACTGGATTTGCATGGGATGAGAATGGCGAGCTTGTTTGGCCTGGAAAAGAGGCATCAAAAACTGGAAATGGATCCACTTCACCGACTTCAGACTCCAAAGATGAAAATGGTGTGCCAAGTTGGTGGTCTCCGAGAAACCCATACATGGTCCGCTCTGATATAGCTGATATGCTTCAAGAAAATTCTTGACGTCGCAATAGTATTACACAATAATTATGGCTGAAACTTTAAAGAATCACAGAATCTTTTGGCACTCCGTCACTTTCTAGTTTGGTTGCCCATGTTATAATGAGTGACGAATTATATATCAAGTTTGGACATTATTAAACCTCTCTCTTTCTTCTAAACGCTCTCATTCTACTGCCATTGCAACATAACTCAACAAACAACCTCAAAATATTCATAAATGCATAGATATCGGTATCCCAGACAGTCTCAATGCAGTGCAAGCTACGCAAGGTTTCATTCTGAGCTTTTTCATGAGTTTTTTATATTACTGTATTTACCGAGAAAGCTGTCAATAGCTTGTTAGCTTGCATCTGCACTAAAACTTGATCTTCTGCATTTCCTCCTGAGGTTAGTTTTTTCAATGCTGGAATCACTCTATTTCTGCTCAAAAATTCTTTGGGCTGAGGTTCAATTTCATACAGAATCTTTAAAAGCTCTAAAAGCGCTAGCGTGGATGGCGGATAAGCCTCATTCATCAACTCTGTAATCCTGGAGGCCAAACCTGCCAAAGTCATGGCATGGCCAATTTTCTGTGATCTTCCGACTATTCTGGACAGAGGAGACACAATACTTGGCAATCTCTCCAAAGCGGTATGAGATATAGGATTTCCAGATGGTAGCAGAAGCACCATACGAGTAATTGCCGCATCCTCGAGAAGTTTTGGCTCGATGCGGGGCACCTCAGCATCAAGCCAGGAAGACAATGCTTCCATGATGGAAGCTTGATGTGCTTCATCTTTTAGTGTCTGTAGCATGACGTCGATAGCACCACTTTTCCACAACTCAGCTCTTGGTTTTGGACCTGCATGTGCCATCCCACAAAGCAATGATATGGCATCATTTTCCAGGTTTCCTGAATCTTGGACACCTCCAAGGCCAGGAGGGTGGATTGAAAGGCGACAGAACCACGGGATCACGCCGAGCTGGGCAGCCTTTTCTTGCCTTGGCTTGCTAAGTTGACAAAGATTCTTAAAAATAAGCAAGGCGTTCCTTTGGATATCCGGGCAGTCTTCCCGTGGCAACTGAGCAGCAGCATAAGCAATAGCATTTGCCTCCTCAAGTGCAGCCAGGACTGATTCTTCAGTTGATAGTATCTTAACTGCTTGAGCAACTTTGTGTTGTAAGTAAGTAGGCATTCGCACTGAAAGACCAAACAATGTATTGATTGTGTCTTTGACGCAGCACTTGGACTTGACAACTTTGTCTCCTTTGCTCAGGGCGCAAAACATATTGACAAGAGATTCAATCAGTTTTAAAATGTCTTCGTCCTCTTTGCTGATATTAATATTGTCCGTGACTGGGATGGAACTTTGATCTTCGCTGACACTTTCATTTGAACTGTTGACAACATCCTCACTTGTTGTGCAGGTTCTCCCAAATTCTGACGCCTTCTTCAAAGCCCATGGGAGAACTTTGACAATCTTTTGTGGCAGGCCATGGTGCGCCATCAATCTGAAATATTGATTCACTGTGATGACTTTATTTGACAAAACAATTCTCCTCAGTAAATTCCAAAACGTGCACATTGCTGAATTGGCCAGCGAAAATTGTTCATGATTTTCAAGTTTATCATCAACCAGACTAAGAAGAAATGGTATTCCTTGGCATGCCACCAGAAATTCGGCAGATCCCTGGGATAATGTAGCGAGTAAATACCCATATTCTGCAGCCCTTGATCTCAGAGAATATGAATATTGTCTCGAGGAGAACCTTAAAGCAGCGGGAATAATTCCTAGCGAGCAGGATTCTATGAGATTATCCGTGTTGGCCTGAACCACGGTCAACAACAGATCCAAACAAGGGACTGCAACGCGTTCTGAGGAAGAATCTAATAATTCTCTCAAACAAGAGAGGCCATCAGATGAAACAAATGTTCTAGCCAAGTGCTGCTGCTTACATATATAGCCATCTATTGTCCGAGCGGATGCAGCAGCAGCAGCTTCTTCAACAAGGCTTCGCTCTCTGTTTCCGGCAGTAATTCGCAAGGAATTTATTTGACGCATAATATCCGCTTCACTCTGAAACGAGTGATCAGGTTCATCCGGTGATACTTGTTTCTGTGTATGTGGCCGACTATGCTCGTCCAAGTGGTCTAGAACCTTGTCCCCAACTATATCTGTACTGCACTCTTCCTGGAATTCCTGCTCATCAACATCTTTCTGTACCATTTTCATCGAACTTCCTTCACCAGCACTAGATTTTCCTGCTGATGTTTCAAATGAATCAAAACTTTTTGCTGCTAATGATGTCTCAGAATTGGAGGAATTGATATCAGTCGCAATAAGTCTTTCGACAACAGAAGCAACACTAGCATGTGCATTATTATTGACCTCACCATTCTCAGCAGGTGGATGCCGTATCGTCTTCCCCCAAACATCTTTCAAAGACTTGCGGTTTTTCGTGATCCAACGATGTCGAGACAGTGTGGCAGCCGCAGGTCTTTTGAAAGGATCCTACAAGAGATAAATGTAGCAGTTAGTTAGTTTACTCAATCCAGAAAGTGAGGAGTTACGCCATGTAAGCTCACCTTATCAAAGCATTGTAGCAAAAAGTCTTTCATGGAATTTGAGGCACCGGAAGGAAGCGGGGGATGAGGCTCCTGTACAATATTATACAACGCACTCATAGGTTGCAAGTCAAAATATGGTGGCTGCCCTGTGAGAAGCTCAACAGCTAGGCAGCCCACACTCCATATATCTGACGCTGTGGTTACCGTTTTCAATTCAACAACCTCTGGAGCCATCCAGTATGGAGTCCCAACTGGCTGTGTGTGGCCTTGGTCTTCTTTGGAGAAATGATCTGGGGATGCTTTCAATGCGTCTTCGCCCAACTTGGCTGCCACTCCAAAATCTGCCAGCTTTACCAGGCCTTCCCTCGTAGTCAGAATGTTTGCACCCTTCACATCCCTGTGCACAACCCCTTGAGAATGTAAGTATGCAAGACCTTGTAGGACTTGTTCGATGTACACGGCCACGAGACCTTCGGGAAAAGGTCCAAAGAAGCTCGCCTTAATAATGGACGAGAGGGATCCAGAGTCCACCAACTCCATGACCAGGTATAAATGGTGTCGGGTCTGAAATGAGCCGAGGTATTGCACGACGTTTCTATGATTCAATGACTTTAGCAGCTCAACCTCTGTCATAATATTTGAAATATCTGAAGGTAACAATCGCTCCAGAGAAACTTGCTTGACTGCAACTTGTTCCCCCGTCCTCGTGTCCAAACCCCTAAAGACTCGGCCCGAAGCACCCCGCCCAAGTTCCTCACCCAATCGATAGCGATCACCTATAACCCTTCTAGTATAATGCCCGGCATCTTTCGAGAGAGAGCTGACTAGCAGCCTTTTGTCTCCGTTCGCAGTGGAACCAACAGTGGTCCCACTGCTCTTGCTGTCGTTGCTGGCCGGGGCTTCCGGCATCCCAGCCTCACCCATCTCAACCTATCACCAGATATTATCGTTTCAGAATCAATGCACTCGCTCGATAAAACAAAAGGATGGACCCTTCTCTGGGCACCAAACGTTCACCTTGTACACTGTCAGCATTGTAGCATTTGTTCTACACACATTTCCTAGCCTATTCGCTGATCTTTTGTCAGCATTATTGAAATATGATGATACTGTAGACTCATTCAGCTGCTACTCCACACATTTGGCGGCACTCGTCTGGGGACACGTCGCTTTCGCGTTCGGCAATCGCGCGTAAGTACAGATTATGAACAATGACTCCCTAGCTTCTTGCCCCTTTGTATATGTACTATGCATGCATCAACAATAATGAATAATAATAGCGAATATCAGTCCATCCATCATTCATTCATAGGAAGTGCAACAAATCCTATCAAGTTGGCTCCAAAAGTCCAAATTTACCTTGGCACAGGACAACCCACGACTCGCGAACATTACTGAACAGCAACGAATACGCGAACATTACAGAAAACACTCATCGTGGCAGTTCTCTGTGGCGGAAATTTGAATTTTGGTTCAGAGTATATGCTGAAGACGCGACGCTTGGTTGCGATATTTCAATACAATAGTATAAATTAGTTCATTTGAGGGAAGAATAGGGATTGTATTTCATCATCCGTGCAGCGGCGCTGTTACGATTTCAAAATGTTCCGAAGGATCAGACGGGCAATTGTCTCTTTGCTGAACTGAATTTTGGAGAGCCATTGTTTTTCATTCAAAATATAGTATTGCTATTTGATTCGATATTTTTCATAGATCGTGGTTTGTGGTGGATCTGTGGTGTACAACTCTTGAGGTCCCAGAGTTAACAAAGACTGGAATCTCGCTGAAAAGGTTTGTAGTGCCGTATGATGTTGCAACTGTATCACACACACACACACACACATATATATATATATTTTGTGTGTGTGTGTGTGTGTGTGTGTGTGTGTGTGTGTGTGTGTGTGTGTGTGTGTGTGTGTGTGTGTGTGTGTGTGTGTGTGTGTGCAACTCGAAATAGAGACACATCTATCGAGTTGGTCGCTGTGCTTTATCTCTCTCAAGGCTGATTGTTTGTTGTGCGCAGAAAACTGGTGGTGAAGTAGTGACAAGACCACCAGCAGTCAATAATAATGATTCTTACCGAGCAAAAGGACTGGGTTGAACTGTTTGAAGCCTTGAAAGAAGAAACGAGGAAGTCGTCCGAGAAACATGTGAACATCTATGTCTCAGCGACGGATACTGATTCTGTATGCTCCCTTCGGATTTTAGAGGTATGCAGATGTGCTACTGTTACAATACGTACTGTGACTCTTGAAATCGATCGATCGACCGACTATAGTAATGTCATTTTGCTATTCTTTGTTATTGTCATGACAACAAAACTTTTTGTTGTTGATGCGACTGGCAAATCCAAATCATGCTTGAAACGTGGGACGCATGCTCACCAGAGCTAGTGATTTTGTTTTTGTAGGCCCTCCTGCAAAATGAAATGATTCCTCATGGATGGATGCCCGTGAGCAGATACCAGGAGATTATGGACGATTTCTTAGAAACATATGATGAAGATGATGAAGTTACTCGCTACCTTGTCTTGATCAACTGTGGTGCATCAGAAGACATTATGGATGTCCTGCAGCTGGCCTCAAGGCCAAATGTATGTGTCATTATTTTTGATTCACACCGCCCAATTATGCATCTTGCAAATGATCGGGACCCCCAATCGCAAATTTTCGTTATACTAGACTCAGAAGCCGAAGGTTTGATGTTGGATGATATACCCAGCGCCCACGAGGGGGACGAGTATGGTAGTCCATATTTGGAGAACAGTCATGGAAATGATCTTAGCTCTGGGGAGGAAGCCAAAGCTGACAGAAAAACCATGGAAGATCGACGAATGTCCTATTACAGCTCTGGTATACATTATGGTAAACCAACCGCATGTGTGTTATATGATTTAGCATACCATCTCAGGCAAGAAACTTCCTATTTTTTGTGGTTGGCCATTCTTGGACTAACAGATCATCTCATTCACAATAGGATGCCACCTGAGAAATATGAGGCGCATTACATTGTGTATGAAAATCATGTAGCGGCTGGGGGACACTTAGATGAACCTGAAGAAGTTGATTTAGTTGACAATCAGAATGCCATCAAGGGTGTTTCAAAACCTACCTGTAGAATTGCTAGGGAAGAAGACTACAGGTTTGGTTTATTGAGAGAATGGTCTCTCTGGGACAGTATGCTGAACTCACCATACGTGGCTTCCAGGCTCCAGACATATACTGAGAAGGGTCGAGAGAGACTGGAATTTTTACTAGCGAAAATTGGGATTCCCCTGAGGGAAGCCAGGAGTTCATTCCAGTTCGATATGAAGCCTCATTACCGCCGCCGCTTACAAGAGCAGCTTGCACTTCATGGGGCATCATATAACTTAGCGGACTGCATGTTTAATTCTTTTCAGCTTCAAGATGGTTTCAATAGATGTGTCATGGCAGTTGATGTTGTCCATGCAGCCACGGCCCTGTTGGAATGTGGGGGCAACAAGAGCTTTGTAGAGTCACGTTTCGGGAGATTGCCCCATGTAGATAGATTTTGGAAATGCTGGCAAGCTCTTGGGTGGAATAATGATTCGAATGAACTTCGAAGGGGGATGGAATTAGCAAAGAGGGTTCAAAGCGCAATAGTATATGATGGAGGAGCTGTGATAGCACAGAAGTTATATCACAACTTCCGATCTTTCAGGGTGTTTGATATCTCTGATCACAAGTTGTCTAATCAGAATCTTTTGGTGCATCCAATGACTTTGCAAAGGATGGCATCGTTCCTTCAAGAGCAATACTATCACCAAAGCCAGTCAAATAAACGAAAGCCTGTCGTACTAATTGCTCCAAGGGATCCAGTTTCTGATAGATGTTTAGTAATTGGGTATCAAGTTTCTGCACCTGGAAAAGGAAATAAGCTAGGAGCAGCTTTTGCGTCGGCAGCAGAGGAGGTGGGGGCCCAAGCTTGGCACGATCTCTTTGATACGAGCATAATGGAAATCGTTGCAGATGATGTAGAAAGATTCAAATCTGAGTTACTTCGTGTAGCCTCAGAGCTACTCTAATTCCTTGTTATGCTATGGCGAATAATTGCAGATTTACATTTAAAAAGAAACATATACAAATTAATTATGCTTTTTCCTTCACTTGATCATTTTATGCAATGCCAATCAACTTTTCTTGATTGCGATTTTCCCAGAGAAAAATAATTTAAATTTAAGTCGTTCATCTTTGCTCGTAGAGACCAACCAATGCATTCACAAGGCCAGCATTGTAGTCAATCGCAACTTCATTGGTGACATAATCATCCCTCTCGTCGTTATATGTATCATCAGGATTTTCTGCATCAGCTCTCTCACCAGCTGGACCCGCAACCATTGCACCGTACAGGGTTTGGGGGTTTGGCGCTGGGCTCCGGAACTGTTCCTTTCCACATGGAGCTGGAATATCAGGGCAAGATGCTGCTGCATGATGGGCATACCTTGGATAGTTGAATCCATAACCAATCACATAGCTTCTGTGCTTGTTTGCTCCCATGGCATAGTCCACCTGTCCTTGGGCAAAATCGAGGAGGGTTGATCTCTGCTGCTCATTTTTCGTAAACTTTGCCGTCATTATCGCCATGTATGCAACTGTAGTCGAAAACTGTAAGTTGGCCCACTTATTCCATTTGGGGTACACCATTCCTTGCGGTGTTTTGACAATTGATTGAAAGCCATCTGCCTTCAGCCAAGCACGATAGAATTTATCATCAAGATATCTCCTATATTCGCTCTCTCCAGGAATGTTTATACCTCTGTCCGCCAAAGAGACCATGTGAACTGCATGTCCGGCCCAAAGGGAATCCCAGCAAGGGTATACGTCTGCCTCTTTGTAATTCCAGAAAGTAAAGGCCTTGGTCAACCAAGTATCATCCTTGGTCGCTCTGTAAAGCCAGCCAGCCGCCCATGCCATGCTATCATCTGAATCTCCAGATTTGTAAATTTTAGTCTGATCTTTATAGTAGTTACTATATCTCCCAGGATTACCGTCACCCCAGCTGTACAAATCTTTTGCTGCGTCCAGAAGCTCAGCAGCAAATACTGGTTCATTTTCTCTTTCAAACACAATAGATGCTGCTGCCAGAGCACCAGCTACACCGCCAAATAAATCTGCAGCAGCCATGTCTTTCTTGTATATATATGCCGGCCTTTTATCTGTTTTATCTTCTGGTCTACCCCACGAGCTGTGATCGATTTTTGGGTCACCAATCTGACCAATATAGGTTCCAGCCTCCTTATCATAACATTCAAATAAATAACGCACGGCAATCTTAAAGTTGCGCAATGCCCAAACCTTTTGTTCAGACCGTTTATAACCCGTATCAAAATCAACTAGGCCATGAGCGATGTGACCAATAGAAGCCTGTAAAGGAAAATTCAGCTTCAGAGTATCTCCAGCATCGTACCATCCCCCAAGAACTCTATCAGTCATGTGAGATTCCCCACGCCAGTCAATTCGATTCCAGCTGGGAACCTCACCACTTCGCTGAGCTTCATAAAACTTCCAGGCGTCTTTCAAGACATTTTTATATTTCGCTGTCCCTCCTGGCAATCTGGGCGGCTCCCCCTCAAGTGGCTGGTACACATCTGGTGGTGGTGGTGGTGGAGGAGATGATATTGGATATATATCATCTGCATATGGGTCCTCATACACAATCTCCGCATATGGATCCTGATAGACAGCTTCCTCGTATGGAGGTGGAGGTGACGGAGGGGGAGGTGACGGAGGTGGAGGCGGTGGAGGTGATGGAGGAAGTTCACCTACATATCCTGACCAATACCCCTTCCTTGTAATCAGTGACTTCTCACCAGCCTTTCTAAGATAGCACCCTTTGTTTTTTTTACTAATCGACTTGGGCTTGAACGTCCAGGCAGCACAGTTGGATCGCTTTGCACATGCTGCGCAGCAATCATCCACAGTTTTTACCTTCCGTTTCACTGTAATGAGCCTGCCTCGAAAAGCTCTGTTCTTCAATTTTGTGCAAGTCTTCTTCTTCAAAGATCCAGCGGATCTACATGAGCTTGTTTCTTGAAGCTTTCTGGATGAATGGGTTGAAGCTTCCCTCTGCACAACATCAGGAGCCTCAACGCTTCTCCATTCTTCTACTGCTGCCTCCTTGTTGAGCGCAAATTCAATCCTTGAGGCTATATACTCGAAGATCGGAGGGTATGTCCCACTAGCATTCAAGCTAACCTACAGTGTGAATAGAATATATCACATGAGATAAATTCTTTTGGATTGCAGCAAGCATCCCTCCCAGCTCATGTCAAGACCGATGGTGCCCTACAGGCAACCCCCACATTGCGCCGGGGACAATGGCCGCGACTGCCCCAGTGGGAAGAGCACACACTTACCGCACGCCCACCAATCAACATTTCCGTCGCTTCCTTCACTGCTTTCTCTCGCAATTGCATTTGAAAACTCGTCTGCACTCAAGATAACATTTGTTCAGCAAATAGTGGACTCAAATATGGGGCCAGGAGTCCACAGTCGACACATTCAGATTGGCGATTTAAGTGTCCCCCAACTCCAACTTTTCTCCTCACGACTTTTCGTACCTCTTTTCCAAGAGCGAGATGACCCATGAAGAGCAATATACTCAAAAACGTGCACCAGAGCCCCATCATTATCCGTTCTGGGCGTGTATTTAGCAACTGGACGCCTCAAGATGTCACCTGAGCTTTGAAGTTGGCGGCAACACAATGCTTGGTACGACTGAATTAGCAATTCATAGTTTTCTATTGAAAAATGAAGCACCAAAAGAACCAATCTTTATCGATTAATCGACCTGACGCCGGGCGGTTCGGCATTTATGCAAGCTTCTCCATTGCAGTTTCTCAAATAGCTTCCCATGCACGTACCTACGAAGATTATTTCTTCCCATCAAAAGCGGCCTTGAAAGGAGATCCCTTCAATGGTAGACAGTATGGGGGGATACAGGATGGAGGTGACTGCGAAGTTAGTACTGTAATCATCGGAACAACTTCTCATTGGAGGATTTCAGAGTGATTGCATCTGAAACCTTCGAGAGCATTTTCAGCAGCAGAAGAACAGGCGAGCCTGCAGATGGAATGCCCGGGAAACGAAGCAGGCAAAGAAGGCACTGTCACGGTGACTGTGCCTGGTAGCTAGGAGGACTTCCCAGGGCACAGAGCCATGAATATGGCGATACTTTAGTGTTCTACATGAACGCTGAATTGTCTATAACGAAGACTTACTTACACGAAAATAAATACTTTGAAACTACTATACTGTATGCACGATGTACATTTATGTCTTTTCTTTCTTCACCGTATCCTAAAAAAGCAAAATCTGCAGGTATTCCCAGTTGCGGTGCCCCAGTGAACAAGCAGTCGCGTGCTGTGCTTGATACCGCGCAGTGCTGCTCCATGCACGGATCCAGTGTTCACTTGATTCACTCGCCTAATAAGCAATACAACGATGGTCAGCATTTGCTGTCCGTAGTAAACCTATTTCCCACTGCACGCACGCACCATGTGTGACTATGAATGTGACCACACACCTGGCTTTGTTCACGACTGCATATGATTACAGTCAAGGTGCCACCTGGATCAACACCACACCATTCTTTGTTCACGACCATCATCATCTCCCCCCCCCCCCCCCCTATGACGATGCTGCCATCCATTTTCAAAAAGAGTCCTCTCAATCTCCATCCGATTTACGCTTCTTCCGGAAGAAGGGATCCCTTTGTCATTTTTCGCGCACATTCTTTGAGAAGGGCATTTGCGCTGCTCCTGATCCATGGATGGCCCAGCCGGCATACCTCCAAGAAGGTTGCAGACCCTGCCAACTGCCTCTCTTGTCAAATCTGACAATGCAGTATAGTGATCACTGATCACCTGAGACAATGCAGTATAGTGATCACTGATCACCTGAGACAATGCAGTATAGTGATCACTGATCACCTGAGACAATGCAGTATAGTGATCACTGATCACCTGAGACAATGCAGTATAGTGATCACTGATCACCTGAGACAATGCAGTATAGTGATCACTGATCACCTGAGACAATGCAGTATAGTGATCACGTAATTAGTGCAGTAGCTAGTGGGCTCACCAGCTGCATGCATCTGGCGATGAGTCAATTGACTTGCAAGTCGTCGTCCCAGAGATGAAGCATTGGCGTTGGTTGGCGGGGTGGCTGGATACATATGGCCTTGTCATCACACCCAGCATGGACATACGTACATGATTTAATTTGTCATTTCTTCCTGGAAGTTGATTGGTGATATCCTTCAACACATTGCACTGTGCGCGGGCGGAGGCGACCAGTGGCGCATGAGCAACAACGGGTCTTGGTCACAACTAGTAGAACATTATTTTCGAGTTTAAGGGTATACTTCTGCGTTTACTTGGAAGGATAAATATATAGAAGAACAAAATGTCGGAAATCTATAACGCAATCCTCGGGGGGGACGTCGGGGCGTTTCAAATGTTGCTTCAAATGCTCTTGTCTATGGATAATGAACAACGTAGTCAAGGAGAAAAGATGCTGAATGACCTTCAATCAAATCCTGATTTATGCTCCACTTTATTGATTCGAGGACTGCGTTCCTCGGAAAAGGTCGAAGAACGGAGTTTGTGCGCTGTGTTATTGCGTCGGGTAAGTGATGCACCGATCCAAAGGAAAGTGATTGGCGGCTACGTTTGAATGTTGTAGTGCTAACACCAGTGCATATATTATTTGAATTATAGGTGATGGTAAGGGATGAACCGCTGTGGCCAGGGTTGTCGCCTCAGGCAAAGCAAACGGTCAAGGCGGAACTGCTGTCTTGCCTGCAGCAGGAGCAGGACCGCTCGATAACAAAAAAGGTGTGCCACACAGTCTCGGACTTGGCGACAGAGATCTTTCAAAGTGAGGGAGAGGAATGGAACGAGTTGCTGCCATTTGTATTCCAATGTGTGCAATCAAGTCAACCTGCTCATGTTGAGACAGCATTTTTAATCTTTGATCAGCTTGCTCGCTTCTCTGTGGAGGAACTTGTTCAGTACTTGGGCACGATTTTCGAAGCTCTCTCAGCCGGATTGCAAAATCCTTCTCTCGATGCAAAGATTGCTGCATTTAATGCCACAACCTCATTCATTGGATGCCTGCCCAAACAATCTGACAGAGACAAATTTCAGGCAATGGTTCCATTGTTGTTGCGCGTTCTCAGCGATGCATTAAATGCAGGAGATGAAGAAGCTGCAAACAGTGCCGTAGAAGGTCTTATTGAAGTTGCAGATGAGCATCCTAGGTTCTTGCGGAAGCAAATTATTGATGTGGCAGGAGCGATGCTGAATATTGCGAAAGCAGAAGCTTTGGATGATGATACAAGGCGACTTGCAACAGAGTTTCTAGTAACCCTGTGCGAAGCAAGAGAAAAAGCACCCGGAATGATGAGAAAACTGCCACATCTGGTGGAAGAATTGTTCAATTGTTGTGTGTCATTCTTGAATGAAGTCGAGGATTGTCCGGAATGGCATGCAGCAGAAGATGAGAAGGATGAAGATGCTGGAGAGACTGAACTCTTCGAATTTGGCCAAGAGAGTCTCTGACAGAATATCTCTTGCCATTGGTGGCAAGTCCATTCTTCCTGTTGCAGGAAATTGCTTTGCCATTAAAATGGAAAGCAATGACTGGAGGGATCGTCACGCTGCTTTGGTTGGGCTAGCACAAATTGCAGAAGGGTGTGAAAAAGTTATGAGAGATGAGAAAGTCCTGGCTCAATTGGTAGCGATATCAGTTAAAGGCACAAGTGACCCCCACGCTAAAGTTCGCTGGGCTGCGTGTCAGGCTATTGGTCAATTGTGCACTGATCTTGGACCAGACTTGCAAGAAGCTCATCATTCTGACGTGCTGAATTCTCTTTTGGGTCTAATGGACGATTTCCAGAATCCAAGAGTCCAGGCGCATGCCTGTGCTGCAATTGTTAACTTTGCTGAGGGCTGTGACCAAGATGTTATGGCACCATATCTGGATGCATTAATCAGCAAAGCTCTGGTTCTGCTACAAAGAGGCAAGAAAAATGTCCAGGAAGGGGTTCTCACAGCGTTAGCATCGATTGCAGACTGCTCGAAAGATTATTTCATCAAGTATTATGACACTTGTATTCCTTTGCTCAGGCATATCCTGGAGAATGCTCACGATAAAGCCCACCAAATGATGAGAGCCAAAGCACTGGAATGCATCTCACTTGTGGGAATGGCAGTTGGAAAAGAGCGTTTTGGGCCTGATGCTGCGTTCATAATGCAGTACATGCAAACTGTTCAGAATGCAGGCTTGGATGCTGATGATCCATTTTCCTCGTATATGCTCCAAGCAGGTGCTAGAATCTGCACCACCCTTGGCCAAGACTTTGTTCCGTACCTACCTGTGGTGATGCCACCTATGCTTAAAGCAGCTTCTGAAAAGGGTGGTATAAAGTTTTTAAATGAAGACGAAGAAGAATCTGAGGATGACGACAAGGAGATGTTCTCCGTGGGGGGTAAGAGGGTCAGTTTGCACACCAGCATCCTTGATGAGAAGGCTACTGCGTGCAGCATGTTGTGTTGCTTTGCTTACGAGCTGAAGGAAGGGTTTTATCCCCATGTAGAGTCCGTAGCAGGCATAATGGTTCCTCTCCTGAAGTTCTATTTCAATGAAGAAGTTCGAATTGCTGCAGCACAGACTCTATCCGAGCTGTTGAAGTCATACGTAGAGGCAGCAAATAAAGGGATGGGACCCACTCGGGATGCATGCCACAAACTCACTGCATTCATGTGGCCACACCTGGTAGACGCTTTGAGAGAAGAAATTGACCCTGATGTGATTCATGTTATGTTAAATAGCGTGGATGAGCTGGTTGAGGCAGCAAAAGGCCCTGTTCTAATGCCTTTGGATCTGATGGCTCCAGTGTTTGACGTCTTTCAAGTTGTTCTGGCTGACTACGAAGAGCGGCGCAATATGAGGATGGCTCGCACAGAAGGGGAAGATTTTGATGAAGAAGAAGCTGAGGCTCTTGAGGAGGAGCACGAAGCAGAGAGCGAGCTGCTAGATGCCTTTGGCGATTGCTGTTCCACTATTCTCAAACACTATGGGGACTCTTGTCTGCCTTTTGTCGAAACAATCATGCCTGCTATGGCTAAATTTATTGATCCTTCTCGATACTCTGAAGAGAGAAGGGTGTCTCTAATTCTGATGAATAACATCATTGAATATTCGCCTCAAGGATCAGATAAGTACTTCAATGAGATAATGCCTCAACTCTTGGCTGGCACAACAGATTCGGATCCTGGCATTAGACAAGCTTGTGTCTATGGGGTTGGGAGAGTTGCACAGCAACAGCAGGAGAAGTTCAAGCAGCATGCACAACTTGCAGTAAACAATGTTCTTGCAGTTTTGCAAGACCCCAAAGCACGGACTGCTGAAAACATCCTTGCGACAGAGAATGCTGTCGGGGCATTGGGTAAATTTTTAGAGTTTCAGCAAGAATTTGTAGATCCTTCGGCCGGATCCTTGTATGTGCAGCATTTACCTTTGGAGCATGATGAGGAAGAAGCCCAGGAAGTGCATGCTCAGCTTGTGAGATTTGTCAACTCAAATGACCCAAGGATACTTGGGCAAGACAATTGCAATTTGCCTAAAATTGCCGAGTGTTTGATACGAATACTAGCCCAAGAGGAAACTTTGGTGAAGAAGGAGCACATTCCAGAGATGACGGCTCTTCTCAACCAGCTTCGTTCTGTTTTGCCCAGTGAAATGTTCTCCAGCTTGATAAATACATTGAAGCCAAAACAACAGGAAAAATCCTTGGCTCTTTTGTCATAGATGTTATAGAAAAATTGATCTCCATTCATGTTTCTCATGTAATCATGCCATGATCACGCGAAATTTACATTTTTGCGGCGAAGACAAAAAGCATGCATTTGCCCAAGGTTACCAATTACACACACCAATACCGTAACATGCATGACGATCATTGTATTTAGTATATTTCATTAAATATGTATATATAGTGTGTATGTGTCCCTATATGCACCCATATCCACGGGTAATATGTACTTTACATACAGCAGTTGAACATATGGATTTTAAGTCGAGTTCAAGAGAGTTTTAAATGGTCCATGGGGGTGGCGCGATTGCTTCTTCTTGTTCTCTGAAGGAGTTTCATCATATTTGCGAGACGACATGGTCCCATGATCATTGTGTTGTCTCTGGCGTTAGCAAAGTGAGGCAGGAGATGGATTGGTAAGCAAGTATGAGTGTGGAGTGCTTTACCGCCTAATGCGCCAATCACTCACGTACATGTCCAATTATGACGTTTGAATTAATATGAATTCAGGGATTGTGGCTTGGCAAGTGTTGCTGTCGCCATGAGAAGGGCGAATAAGCAGTTGACAACTGCCGACCCACGAACTCAAACGGCATTCGACTTGCATTCCTTGCATGCGCTTTATGGGCAACGTCGCCGGAGCCTCTGGTCGATTGAACTAGCTCATATCCTATCAAATATGGGAATCAAGAAGTGCATTTACGCAACGACGTGTTTGGGTGTGAACCAAAAATGTACAAGGGATCTCGAATTTTATGCAGACTCAGCTGAAGAAGAGCTTGCAGAGGTTGAATCGTTGTTCCAAGTAGGTTGATTGCTCGAACAGAGAATACGTTGTTGACTGAAAGTTGATCATCTTGAAACTTCCCTTGGCAACGCAGAAAGCAGGGGAAGCTGAGATCCATGTGCTGAACATGTCCATATCTAAGGAGCAATTGCAGAATATTGTACTGAGCGGTCAATATGTTGTCATTGTCCTCGTCAACAAGCATCGATTACATAATGATGATACTTTCTATTGTGGACATTATATTGTATTGTATGGATTCGATCGCAAGAGCAAGAAATACTTTGCAAAAGACCCAGCTGCAGATGAAGATACTACATTTATACATGATGATGCACTGACTGCAGCTAGGAAAGCATTTGGGACCGACGAAGATATTATTTTTATTCCTATTTATGATCAAAATCACAGCCTTTAAGCTTCCTTCTCTCGCATTATTTTTTACTACCAAACCGGAGCAAACTTCTCAGCAAACCACGGTCCTTTGATGAATCTACAGTCCTTTTGCTGCTCATTGGGTCAAGGTCATTCTTATAATTCGACTGCACCGACACGCTTATTGTTCCATCAGCCAATGGCCGACTGGTCTTTGCAAACACTGATTCCTCTGGAAGCATTGGTTCGAGATTACTTTCATCTGTTGGGGTAAGGTTTTTTTGTGGACAGTGATCATTTGTAAGTTTCAGGTCCCTCAAGAGATGGATGGGCATTTGTAGGTAGGGGGAGTTGTCTTGAGGTTTATAATTTTTCGAAACCCTGTCTTGATAAAATTTCTGTGCTCTGGTCTCAATGCACCTAAGGTGTGTAATTGCACCTGTGCTCTTGACTGGCTGCTGAGATAACCTGGCACCTACTGGGGTTGATAATATACTTTTCCTAGCAAGACGAACGGTAGAAGCTTGGGGTGTCATACTTTTCAGTTGTGGGATATCTCCTTTCTTTTGCTCATTCTTCCTGGTAGCAAGATGAATCCTTTTGTGACTGGCAATCAATCCACGTAATTTTTGGATTTGCTGCATATTAGATGTCAAAACATTTCTAAAATAGGCATTGTTGATTGATTCTAAATCACGTTGAAGCCACGAATGAGAAAGAAGATCCTCAATATTCAGCCTCTCTGATGGATTTGACCTCAAGCATGACATGATGAAGTTTCTTGCTTCTTCACTTAGCATCTTTATTCTGTCGCGAAGTGACCGTGACTGATTTATTCCTTTCAATCTTTTAACACAATGCGAAAGGATAACCTCCTCTCTGTATGATATTGCCTTTGGCTTCCCGGCAAAGTCAACAACCAAATGAAGTTGATCGACTTCAGTGGTCCCAGGAAAGGCGGCATTTCCTGTGAGCAGCTCTACACATAAGCACCCAAGCGCCCATACATCCACAGGAAAAGAATACGCATCTCGTTTTAGCAACAGCTCTGGTGCTCGATACCATCTCGTGGCGACATACTTGGTCATGGAATCATGGTCATGCATACAGGTGCCCACTTCTCTTGCAAACCCAAAATCGCACAGCTTCACGATTCCTTGGCTATTGATGAGAAGATTTTCAGGCTTAATATCTCTGTGAACTAGTCCCATATCATGAAGGGTTTTCAAACCGCACAAAAGCTGCCAGACTATCTTCTTTACTTCCCGTTCTGGCAGACCTCCTGGGGATTCTTCAATCCTCTGCAGCAGTGTTTTGGGAGCATATTCAAACACCAGGCAAAGTCGACCACTATGTAAAGAATGAAAATAATCCATCAAATGTATTACATGAGGACATTGCCTTTCTGATATCTTCCGCAGCACAGCTAATTCTCTATGTTCCTTCTTACTAGCATCACCCACTGTATGCCTTCCTACCTTCCCCTTCACTACTTTAACTGCCACATTGTCTTTGGAGTCTTTCACTCCACATTTATAGACAGTACCATATGTTCCTTCTCCAGCCACTTCTAGGATTTTGTAATAACTTTGGCCTTCCATGTACCAACCTCGGCAGGTTACGCACAGCTCTCAAGGCTGCAGAAAGTCCTATTCACAGGCACCCCTCTTACGGGATTGAATCGAAATCATCAGTCTTACAGGTACAATACATCATATTCATATGATGAATAGGCTTTACCACCCTATGGTATCGTGCTTCGCCACCTTTGAAGATACTATAGTGTGCCCCCTGCATGTTTCCAATTCCTGCTCTACGTCTCGTGCCAAAGTCGACCACTAAACCTCGACATCCGACTAACCGTTTTATCCCAATAGAATCTTTACTAGGTGATATATGTAGTACCAATGATCTTCGAATTTCCATCCACCATGAACAAGTAGGTTGGTGAGTCGTTGGTCAACGGTTCTCCGTTGAACGCCCAAGGTACTGCAAGAAACGCCCAAGGTACTGCAAGAACGCCCAAGGTACTGCAAGAACGCCCAAGGTACCGCATATGATGGGGACCCATCACCCTGGCCTCATTTGTGTTATGAGCGTTCGAATAGATAGTATTCCATTATCGTATACTACATTTCTGTGTTGGAGATTGATTTGTATTCTTAAGCAATGTGAATGTGGGTCCGAAGTTGAAAAATCGTAGTGGAGGGTGCAAGGTGAGAGGGATGCCCGAGAAAGGTGGTGCTCGTCAACTGACTTGGTTTGCCCACAAGTTTGATACAAAACATTTATATGCACAGCGAATAAAGTAATAATAAAAGACCTAGAGGAATCAATCGTATCAATAGTCCGGTCATGAGTCGGAATAGGCCGCAACAGAAGCGACCGAGGTCTCAGAAGGTCAAAAAAGCTGAAGGAGAGGACGGGGCTGGATCGTGCTGTGGCTGCACTCATTTGAAAAACGTGATACAGAATAGTGATTTATCTAAAATTGTAGACGACCTGTGGAGCGGAAGGACACTCGCTGGGGCTGAGGGGGAATGTGCACGAAAGAGGGGTTTTGTTTGTTGCCATTGTGGCAAATTTGGGGAATCTGTTGAGATTCTGGAACATGACCACGGTGAAAACAGCGTCAGAAAGCGTAAAAAAGAAAACTTACACTGTATATTCCTGGATTTGGAGGTAATGGAGGCATTTTGCACAGAATGTCAAGACATTGTGTATGATGGTGAATTTGATGCCGTGATCCGAGTGGTAGGTGGCTCTTTGATAGGCTGCACGAGGCATTCTCGTGCAGCTCATATTTTGCGTTGCAAACGCTTTGTTTCAATGAATGTTTCAGCTGAATCTATATTTCAATATTTATGAATGGATGCGCAGATGCTGAGCAAATCTGAAGACATTGTGAATGATGAAGATGTAAGCACAACGTCAATTGAAGTAAAAAATGAACCAAAGGGCTCTGATAGCGAATGCAGGATCGATGTAAAAGTGGGCTGGGAGTCGGAATCTAATGAAATACAGGAATATAATACTAATGCTAATGGGGCATCAGGGAGCAATGGGGTTGCCATGGGATTCTCCATTTTGACAAAGAGGGATGAGTGGCCGACTGGGCTCAGGGGGATGAATAATATGGGCAATACATGTTTCATGAATGCAGTGCTACAATCATTAGTGCGGACCCCACTTTTATCAGAGTATTATCTCAAATCAAAGCATTTTAAGGGCAACTGTAGAGTTTCAAGTGAAGGGGGACACTGTGTGGAATGCGAGCTTGATGCCGTAATATCTGATGTCTTCCAAGGAGAGAGAAGGCCATATTCACCGACAACCTTCTTGCATACGTGGTGGATGATGGCAGGCGGTTTCCTTAGTGGGTATAAGCAGCAAGATGCCCATGAATTCTTCTTATTTATACTTCAGATGCTGACAGGCCATCCAAAGAGCATTGCAACATCTCTATTTATTGGGCAGATGCAGTCAGCAGTAACATGTGGCTCGTGCAAGGGTAAATCAGTACAGCAAGATGAGTTCTCTCACATATCTTTGGATGTTTCATCTTCTGGATTGATTCTGCCTCGTCCTATCATTCCAAAATCCCACACAAAAGTGCAAAGAAAGAGAGTTGGAAAGAAGAAAACCATAAAGGGGGGAAAGGCCCTCAAGCTGGTTGAAACTGATATTTCAGCATCAACGGCGACACAACTACCATCTGGATCTACATCTGCTCCAAGTCTGTGGGAAGTAGACGGGGGTTCCACCGAGGAGCTTCAGGACACGATGGCCTCACCACCCAGGGTTGGCTTGGTGGTTGAAAAGACCCGCAACTCCTCTCGTGGAAAAGACGTTACAACGCACCCAGCTCTCGCAGGGTATCTTCGATGGCCCGGAGATTCTCTGGTTGGTTGTCTCAAGCGCTTTACATGGCCAGAGAAACTTGAAAGTCCAGTGCATTCTTGGGAATGCACCAAGTGCAATTCTACGTGCTCTGCCTCCAAGCAAATTTCTCTACTGAAGCTGCCTCCAATCATCGCTTTCCATATGAAACGATTTGAGCATCTGGGGGGAATGCAAAGGAGTGCGAGAAAGCTAGAGACATTCATTTCTTTCCCTTTGGATGCCCTGGATATGAGGTCACATCTCGAGTCAAATGTGGTATTGAATCAAGCTGGGGCTCCCATCAACAAGTTTTCAGCACCATCGGATCGTTCTAATGACTATTTGTATGATGCATACGCAATAATTTGTCACAGAGGAACTTTTCAAGGCGGACATTACGTAGCATATGTTCGTTGCAGCAATAATTTGTGGTACCTTTGTGATGATGCATTCGTCACTGAGGTACCGACAGAAGTCGTCAGGAACTGCCAAGCTTATATGATATTATACTCATCACAGCGTATTGCCCCGTGGCGTCACAAATGACGCTATATTCGCATATCATGTAGCATATAATTTAACCATAGACCCCCCTTGGGTATGCATCCCATATGGCCCCATCAATCCAGTCGCTCAATTCAAAATTAAAAGTGATATAGTGCACTACTAATCGCTTATATTTGATACCGAGAAAATTAAGTGATCAAACCAGCCGTCTTTCATCAGATGAGATGACAGAACGGTGTCGACATTTCAAAAAACTTTTGAACGGCAAAAGTAACGTGTGACTGACTCCATAATCTAGCCAGCCACTGAATCGCGAAAATGGTGAAATTGGCAGGATTTAATGCTGTTAATGCAACGGATCAGCGGGTGTCTGATGTGTCACCTACGTTAGAGGCCGAAGAAGCAGCAGTGATCGAAGAATACGAACGGGGAATCCACTTTGCCGCAGAAAATAAACAAGAGCTGGCTGAGGTACGCAGAGATACTATGATGAATGTATATCACTGGAATATGTGATGATCACCCGGTTTAATTGCCTTGCAGGCATGCTTTCGCTCAGTATTGGCGAGTCCTTATGTCGAGTCCAAAATGACAGAGCAGCTGGTGAGGCTTCAGCTCCTTTCAAAAAAGAACCTGGCAATCGCTGTTTCTAGACAATCTGGGAGAGGAAAGGAGGCTCTTGACCTTCTCAATGAAGCAATTGCAGCAAATCCAAAGGACATAACCCTTCTTGATAGTTTTGGAACTATTGCTGCACAAGTTGGTGAATGGAATGCAGCTAAAAAGGCATTTGTTTCTGGTCTAGCAAAGGATAGAAGTCACGCATCGATGACTTCAAAATTGTTACAAGTTTTAAGGCATTTAAAAGATTATACAGCATTGTCAGCATTTGAGAATGTACTGGAATCGAGACCAAACTCGTGTTTGGGGGAAGCAAACTCTCAACAAATTTTACAAGAGATTGCGCCTCCCATTGAAAAAGGAGCCGATGATGGGTTTAAATCTGATTTTGATAAAGTCAATATCAATGTTGTTTCGTGGTCTGACCTTTTGTCAAAAATGTACGATTATTATAAAGTGGAAGAATTCCACAAATTTGAGGTGGTAGTGACTGCATCAAATGAACAAGCTTCAACCCCATCAGGTGGGATCAAAGGAGTGAAACGAAAAGGCGACCAACTACAATCGGCACGAAAGCAGATTTCCAAGTCAAATTTTTTTCATTTGGAGCCAAATGATCGTGATAGTGAATGTGAGCATGTTTCAAGAGTAGAATCCATCAGGTATGTACTGGTTGTCATCGGGACCCTTGTTTTTGACAGCCGCTCATCACTTGTGTCCCCTATACTGTAGGGAGGAAGATGGCTCAATTGAGGTGGGGAATGCTTCATCCGATTCTCCAAGTCAAAGTAATGTGAGCAAAGTCAGAAGTATGGCCTCCTGGAAGACTGTTTTGAAGGCTCCAGAGAACAGTCTCCCCCAACCTCGTTCTATAGAGTTCAGCAAGAGCATTGAAATGATTTCCGAATATGGAGCCGTCACTGAGGAAGAATCTTTACAGATATTAGCCAGGAGTGTTTGGACAAAAGATGAGATTTTTGAGCTGCTAGTTTTCTTCTTCTCGAATCCTGTTGCCTTGGCAACATTGGGTGCAGATGAGAGAGACATGTTTCATGATTTGTGCAGCTATACTAAACGGCCTCTTCCCCTGAAATCAATACTAGTCATAGCCGAGTCTTTTATTGACTCGTTTGCGTCACGTTATGGTGGTGCTGGCTTGAGGAACGACACTGCATGGAATCAGAATGTGGATTTGGATGATTCAAATGATACTGCAAAGTTGCGACTACAGAATTTGTGCGTCGAATGGTTGTCCCTTTACCTCTGCACTAGCAAAGATTCCAAAACTTTGGGGGACTTCTGTCTTAATGAGTGTCGATATTGGTGGGCAAGAGCTAAATTTGAAGAAGTACGAAAGGATTTAGATAGCTGCCGCATCTGCTTGGACAAGTGTGTACAAATTTTTGGCAAAACTTCAGCACATGTGAAGCTCGAACATTGCTGCATTGGTCAAGATCTCAATGCAAGCATATTAAAATTCAAAATAGAGTCTCTTGATATTTATCGAATTCTTGGTGAACTCGAAAACGACGAGAGCGATATTTCTAGCAAACAGAAAAAATTGGCAGACCTTGTTTCCATCACATTGACATCCACGGAGAAAGAAATAGAGCTTGCGGGTATAGATCGCCTCTCTTGGGTCAATATATTGCGTCTTATTGCAAACTCTGCAGCTGAACAGGATGATCATCGTATTGAAATCAAATGTCAATTAAGGATTCAGTACTCTATCCTCCCCAAGCTACCAGATAATTGCTTTCTTTTTGAAGGTGAGGAGGTATATTTGAATATCAGAAAGTGGTACTTATTTGAATAACTTACTAATATTTTCGTTGTTGCAGATGAAAATCAAAGGTTTGAAGACTTTTTAAAATTTATTGAGCCTCTGTTTTCAACCTCTGCATTTTCCAATCTCAAAGCCAGCCAATCAAGCCTGGAAAGACTTGCGTATCTTAGTTGTCCATCCATCCCACTGGACGACTTCGAGAGAGACATTCTTCGGAATGTATTGCAGCGTCTGGTTTACATAGTCAACGGCGCATGTCATGCTTTAGGATCTGAGGAGACAGCCAAATCTAAGAGGAAGCCAACAATAAAAAAAGTTATTGTTCTGTGTGCTGCAACCTTGGTGATTTTATGGAATTTTGATCGAGATGGGCTCCAAGCATCTCAATGTATCTCTGCAATTAAAGATTTGATTGGTTTACTGCACGAGAATCAGGTCCTTTTTCTTGTTGGAGCCAGTGTACCCTATGCACTTTTACCAATTTTGAAAGAAATCCATGATTCGGTAGAACCAGGTGCTGGAGCTGACAGATCTAATCTTCAGCATGAAACTGAAGAATTGATATATAAATGTCTTTTTTGGGTGTTTGGACTCAAATTGAAAGGCTTTCAAGATTTGGATGAGGGTTCAGGTGTGGATCCGGAAGTCCCAGTGGATGGGTTGAGACCTTTAACTAGAATGAGCGAATTGGATCTCATTTGGCATCTTTGTTCGACGGAATTCGCGTCTTTGAACAGCAAAGAAATAAAATCGTGTTCTTCGTTTTTCCAAAGTGCATGTGAGGTAGCAACCAATCATATCAGGGATATGGGAAAGGCATATTGCAACTCATTGCTGCAAAGATTTGCTATTGTGGATCCTCCCGTCTTGACTAAGAGCAGCAATTCATTTGAATCTCCAATATGTATTGAGCCTTTCATGATGATAGAAGATGGACAGAAAGAATTGTCGTACAATCACATATTTTGCGATGTCTTCCATTACAAAACAAAGGTGGATCCCTCCGATCTTCCAATTGATCCATCAATACCTTTCACTGAATGGCGAGATAAATTGCCGGATGAATTGACCGAAGAATGGCTTGTTGAGCGTATGTCAGCATACGTTTTGGATACCATGTTCAATAACAGTCGAATAGAGAGTTGGTTTGCCTTGGCAGAATCCTTCCATAAAACAGCAGAAGCACTGCTCTTTGAGTGTCTTGGGTCTGAAGATTCACAGGTGAAGCGGTCTACCGTTTGTCTTGCGGACAGATTACGGCGTATTGGGCACTGGTGCTGCTATTTGGCCTCCTGTTTTGCTACGAAGGAGCTGGAGGTGAATGACTTGCCAAATAATAGGATTGCATATCTTGGTGGCATCTTTGAGAAGAGTGGTCTCTTCATTCTTGATGACCTCTCGGATGCTCCCCCACTATATAATCAATGGTGTAGGCGACCGTCTTCAATGATAAAAAATTTCAAGGCTAAGCTGAAAGGCGCGCTGAAATATTTTACAGCCGCAACGCTACACATTCAGGAGATGTGGAGCCCATGGATGCTTGCAGGCCGTTGCATGAAGAGATTAGGACTTAGCCCGGAAGCATACCTGCCTGTTTTAGCAAATTCATGTCTTTTAGCTTTGAATGAATATGGGGGTCTCGTTGATACAATGTACGAGCTACACAGTGCTCGATTGGAGCTCCTGGGAAGCATTTGGAATGTATCAAAGCAAGAGGTGGTTGCCTCGGTGGATACAGCAGTTGTTGAAAGCATTGTGTCAATCTGCAGCATGTTTTGCTTCACAAATACGAAGATAAACACCAAAAAGATTACTGAAAAAGTAAAACTGCTTTTCGAGGATACAGTTGAGGCCATGGACTGGTGTATTGCCCAGGATTCGCTGTACTATAAGGCCCGAGTGAGGTGTGTAAAGTGCATTCTCCTAGGTGATTCCCTTCTCCAAGCTCATACTCATTGTTGATTTTTTGTTTTGCAGTCTTGCAACAGCTCATAAAAGTGACCAATCTGTTGCTTTTTCTTATTTAATGCCCCTTTTCATAAAAGGGAAGCAGGCATTTGCTTTCAATTTTTGGCAGCTGAGGCCAAAAGGGGCCCTTGCCTCCAAGAAGGGCCGAGCTTCATCGAGGAAACGTAAAGGCACTCAGTCAGAATATAATTTACAGGATATAAACATTGAAAATTTATCAAAGATGGCCACATTATCGACTGGATTGAAGGGTCTATTGACTCATGCAGGGGAGCGTCCAAAATTGAAGGCTGTTGGGGTCATGACCAATTCCCATGAAACAAATCTTCGAGTTCATAATGGCAACATTCGAAGCTCCCTCCTTTTATATATAGAGCTTTTACAATATCTTGGAAAAGAAAGCATATTGCAGGACATGGAGGCCACACTAACTGAAGACGGATCTGATTTTAACCGGACAGAGTTTGCAGATATTTGTCTGATTTCCAAAGGCCACAATTTAGTATCGAAAATGGCCTGTGCAAATAAAATTTATGCCAGCAATATGCTGCGAAAAGATATTGCGGATATTAATTGGCTATCAGATGATCCCAAGGCTGATGTCATCCTCTCAAAGTTTGAAAATTTGGATGAGTTTGCTGTCAAGTCATTGCATTTCCTTCATCAAACATTTTACAAGAGCTTTGCTGCGCCGAAGAATGAATTTAGAAAGCACATTGCATTACCTTTAGCAAACTTTATGATTTGGGATGCTGATAAGACAAACTCTTCTGAAAGGGGATCGCATGCAACAACCCTCATAATGGAAAAGAGAAAATATGTTCTTGAGGGGTACTCCAAGATATACCTTTTGAGGTTACTTGCCGATGATCAGCTTGTGTTATTTGAGGAAGAATTTGACTTCTTGAGGAAGAAAATATATCCAGAAAACAAAGACGATATGATTATCCATCGCTATGGAGAATTTGCTTGTTCTCTGCTCACAAATACTTATGATAAGATGGTCAAGTTGATGTCACCACGCTCCAGTGATTGTCTAGAAAAGATCAAATCCCTTACGCCTCGCCTAGTCGTTTTAGTTAAGATCAGTAGGCATATGGCTAGACATCATCCAGTCTTTGATGATGAACGAAATATCAGAAATTGCGTGCTACACAAAGTTGTCAGAAACAATGAGAATCTTGTCCAGCGGGTGATGCAGACAAAGAAACGGATTGAGAGCAAGGATTTGAACGCTGAGATAAGCTTGGAGGAAGCGCTAGCATCTCTTGATATTCTTCCTAAAAAGTCAAGACAAGCAGTGGACGAAATCCCTGACGTCGAAACAGCAAAGGCTCATGATGCCCAGGTCAGGAGGGAAGTAAGTGCCTCAGCTATGCTGGAAAACCAAACGTCCACCGAGGTTCCCCCAATGTCGTGTTCAACTGCTCAGGAAATAGGCGATGAAGTGAAGTTGACAAAAAATTCTAGTGCCATCAATGCAGACGAGCAGCAGCAGGGCGAACTCTCTTCAGCTTTGTCTAGGGAGCATACCCCCAAAGCAAAAAATGTGGCCAGCCTGGCAATTGCAGCTGCCTTTGCCCACGCCAAAAGATGACGAGGAAAGATAGACATACCAGCATATTATGAATACTATTTATGTTGTTCAATTGATATTGTAAAAATTATCAGTAGAGTATTGCTTGGGAACGGACAGAAGGGCGCAATGGTAAGCACCAGGCTTCAGGCCACAACGGAAATCAAGCGCGGAGATGGCCAGGCTATCGAAAATGTGCCGGCTCTAACGACTAAAAAGTCTACCAAATTAGTAAAATCTACTGAAAAGACGGAAGCAAGAGGGATTGAAAAAGCTACAGAAACTACAAGCGAAAGGCATGCAGAGAGCACTTCGTCCTTGGATATAATCGAATCGATCGCAGACGTCTTTACAAAAGATAAGAGGATGATTGATGATGGTAACAAGGAACATGATGAGCATGATAGATATACGCAAGCATCGAATGGCGCAATGCTGTCTTGGAAGCCAGAGGTTGTGCTGCCCAAGGCGTCTGAAGCCTCGACGTCAAAAAGCCTCTCTCAATCGAGCATTGAGATTAAGCATGGATCTTTCTGTAGATCTCGTCCTAATCCAGGGAAAAAGAACCCAGCTGCGAAGAAGTTGTCTGACGAATGGTTTGAACTGCCCACACAAGAAATAACGGATGAAGTAAAGACGGATTTGAGAGTGTTACGTCTTAGGTCCACCTTTGATCCCAAACAATTCTACAAGAAATTCGACGACACCAAATTTCCAAAGAAGTTCCAGTTTGGAACGGTCGTTGAAAGTGCTGCTGACTTCTATTCTTCTAGGCTTTCAAATAAGGAGAGGAAAAGGACAATGGCTGATGAAATCTTGCACGATTCGTATCTAACCTCCGTCAGGAAAAAGAGATACCATAAGATTCAGGAGGAAACATCGTATTGGTCGAAAAAAGGCTATGGACGGAAGACTGATAACGAGAGACTGAGGAAAAAACCTCGCAAATCCAAGCATTGAGTGAGGATTGAAAGTTTGCAACAGACCTGGAACCATACCAGTAATGATGGCGATAGAAGCAAAAGCGATATAGTTTCTTTTGTATAATTATTAAATAAATATGTAAATGAAATGAAAAGTTCGTAATTTAACTGATATAATATCATCATTATCGCGCAGCATTGTTCCCTGCCAGTTTTGGTGCAGCAGTGCCAAAAAAAGCATCCAGAACAGAGGATGTGATGCCAAAATTACTCCCTGAGTCATCAAAATGATGACGCATATGATTTTTAGAGATACCAGACTTTATAGAGCCCGAATGAATAAAGTAGTGGGTGCAATCATATGCTACATACCCCAAGACCAGACCGGCAAAAACAACCAATGCTTCATCCTTTGAGAAAAAAACCCTGAGCATGCCATAGAGGAGTGCAGCTACACAAGACGCGGGAAAAGGCGGAAACACCAGGCGATCAACATCCATAGGAAATTTATGATGGCATCCATGAAACAAAAAATGCAAAAATATTGTGATTGAACTCCGAGGTTCCCAGTGGAACAAAAATCTGTGAAATGAATACTCAATAAATTGCCATGTAAGCAACCCAAATAGACATAAAAAGCAAGCCATAATGATACTAAACTGATGAAATGCTGCCGTAATGCAAGCTGATGCAATGGGGAGCCATACCACGGGCACCACCCACCATTTGACTTTTGTCAAGCTTTCTGCCCATGAAGCTGTAAAAAATCGTGGTTGCCCGGTGACCGGCGATTCTATCCACACAAGGTACTCTGAAGGCCGCAAAGATTTAAGTTGTTTCAAGATGGGAAGTTCCAGGGAGATCAGGCCGCCCTGTTGGGTTCTATCCGGATCTGAGCAACGAAACCTTGCCAACAGACTGTATGCACCTTCAGAGTGCCTATGCCCCGTTTCACCGCCTCCTCGGAACAATTCTGTCACATCTTGACCATGATATTGCCTTATAACCTACAAAATAACGTCAAAACGGGCTCCATCATCAAATTCTAGTGCCTTTTCAACACGTACATTCCCCTCTTGAAGCAGGTGCTTATTTTCCTTCAACTTCCAGAAGAGAGAACATACTCGACAGCAAATACGCACCTCAATGCCACCGGGGTGTCTGAAATTTTCATCTACAAGATGTGATACGCCATCTATGATTACGTGTATCGCACCATCGCGCTTCTGTCGACTGCAAGAAATCTCCGCGCGGCACCTCATTGTCGACTCAGCGCGCACAAACGAAAGCTTCACACACGCTGACACTCGTCAAAGCACCATGATGATTTATAAAATTCACAGACGCATCCAGTTATATCTTGTGCTGCGATGATGGCGGGACATTTATGCATACAGCACACATGATGGGCAATGTTTTTAAATTTTCGCGAACTGGTAACAATTCGCGAAGTTTCCACTCTTGGAAGAGGAACTGACTGCAATGACCATTGACTGTTTGTTTTATTTTGCAGTGGGTTGTTGTTGTAGATGTTGTGATGCGAAAGTATCGTGTAGCAAATGCAAGTTGAAGAGAGAGGGTGCGTTGTTCAGTCGGCCTCCTTCAAAGAAGGGGCCAAAATTTTCAAGTAATCGAAAAGCATAGACATGTGAGTACACTTTCTGCCTCTGAAATGCGAGTGCCGTCGATGATCATCTTCTACAAGAAGAGCAATTGGAAGTACGGTAATACTACTGTCGTGGTGGGATAGGATATGGGGCACCATTTCAATATTAAAAGATGATACAAAAAGTGGTATGTACCCTATACCATTTTTTTTTGTGCATCTTTGCCAGTCATGCAAACGTTCTGACCCAAGAACCCCTCCAGAACGCTTGGGAATCCCAGCTTATTTGTTTCCTTGAAGAGATCCAAGCGGCACAAAAATCACGTCATTCCAATCGCCTTTTGCATCCGCCTCCATTTTCAGCAGCACCTCTTCAAAGCTCCCCACATCCACCCTGGGGGTTGCCTTCTTTTGCACCTCTTCCCGCATCTTCTTCTGATATTTCTCCAATCTCTTCGTTGCTTCACGAATAGCCTTTTCCTTATTTTTCGGCCTAGTGTTTGCACTATTGCCAGCTATTTTCCCCGGAAGCACTTTGCAAATCGGAGAGCTCTTTGGCAGCCCTCTCCACCTTTGCCTGCAGTTCCTTTTGCGTTTCATCCACTTGGTTTGCAAATGTATCCCGCAGCGCCACATCCAAATCATCTTTTGAGAAGAACAAAGGCGTATACCGGCTCGATTCCCCCTTCACAGTCAACCCCTCTGCCTGAAACAGCGGCACTCCACAAACCCTTCCTTTGGAACCCCCGCCTTTTTATACAGCTCCAGGGCATTCTCCACCTGCCCTCCATCCGGCATAAACCGGAACGAGATCCCTTCTGTCCCATTTTGACTAGACGGCATCATCACAAATTCATACACCGCTTCCAGCGACGTACTCAGCACTTGCGCCGTCTTCCCCAGCTTTGGATTTTCCTTCTTCAGCGTCTTTTGAAATCCTTCTGCATCCCCTTTATTAAAGAAGAGCAGGCTCAGCTGCTGAGCCCCTTCTCCATCTCCACTCACCAGAATAAATTCCTTTCTACTATTCACCACTGCATACACCGGAACACCCGCCAGTCTAGCCTTCACTTCAGCCGGGCTCCCACTCACATCACCAACAACAACATTATCCTTCACCACTCCACCACGATTCCTCCTTTCACCACCACCTCCACCTGCTGCTGCCAGTACCGACTACATACATTAACACGACTACTACGTATTACTACTATAGCAGTATCATTCAGCACGTCACCACCGCTGATTCATTCAGCATCAATCAAAGCACACCGTCATGAATATTTCAACCGTTCCCATAATTTCATTTCATCCATTAGTATATTCACACGTCGGTCACCACCATCCCACATATACGTCATCATCACATTCAATAACACACTCTCTCTCTACAGACACGATCAAACGCACCGCAAAGCACAGCGCTTCTCCAACGTCCGACTGCATTCCACGCGAGGCATGCCCATCACCACAGAGCACTGCGTCTTCTACCACCTTCGAACCCTTTTACCCGCCCATTCAAGGGCTTCATGTACTTTCCTATCCATACTAGCACTAGTATACCCTATACTATACTACTAGTATTTTATTGTATTTACATAGTTGTTCCATCGAGTTGTTGTTGTTGACACTTGATTGATTGATTGATTGATTGATTGATTGATTGATTGATTGATTGATTGATTGATTGATTGATTGATTGATTGATTGATTGATTGATTGATTGATTGATTGATTGATTGATTGATTGATTGATTGATTGATTGATTGATTGATTGATGAAAGAGTAGGCATACCTCTACAGGCCTGTACGAGCGACAGAAGTGGTGGTGGTTGATACCAGAAATCACACAAAAACAAGAGTTGTCGTAGCGGTGGTTGCGGTGGTAGAAAAAGAAAAAAAAGAAGAAGAAGAAGAAGAAGAAGAAGAAGAAGAAGAAGAAGAAGAAGAAGAAGAAGAAGAAGAAGAAGAAGAATGGGAACAACGGCAATAGAGGAAGGCCAAAATATCGTGCTGCGGGGATCCACGGAAACGGTGTGTGAATTCTTCGAATGTGCCCTGGGTTCAGTGCTGTATCAGCGAGGAGTGTACCCTGAAGATAATTTTGAAGCTGTGAAGAAGTATGGAATACGTGTGATGGTGGTGAAGGATGTGAAACTGAAGAGCTACCTGAAAGATGTGATGCGCCGAATTCTGTGCGTGGTTGGAAACGGGGATACTGCAAAAAGCAGTGCTGGTGATAATGAATGCGGAGACGAAAGAAGTGGTAGAAAGGTGGGCATTTGATATACAGACGGATAGACATGTGGTGGAAAGGGGAGGGAGGGTGGTGGAAGAGCGGGACGTAGGAATTGTGATGCAAGAAGTGCAGGCAATCATCAGACAGATAACAGCGAGTGTGACGTTTCTGCCGTTGCTGCAAGATACGTGTACGATTGATGTGCTGGCGTATACGGATAAAGACTCTGATGTGCCCCTAGAATGGTGCGTGTGTGTGTGTCATAGTCTGGTCGGTTGGTCAACATTACATCCTGTGCACGCACAACCGACTCTCAACTGTGAAAAATAATACTTCCATGTGCAGGGAAGAGAGTGATGCACGTACCATCAAAGATGGGGCGCAGGTGCAATTGAGGTCCTTCTCCACGGCGGTGCATAATGTGGAGGCCATGGTATCCTACAAAGCCGATGGATAACGTTGCTTGTATCAGTACATGTACCACCAGTGCCATTACTCGTACGATGCAGTATATGCGGTGTGCCGCCGCTTGGCTGCCAAGCAGCGGTGTTATTGTTACTAGAGACACGAAAATAAAATACTATTTAATGCTTCTTCTCCTTTTTTCTTTTTTCCTTCCTTCTTCTTCATGTGTGATGTATGACGAAACACACACAAAAAGAATGACCATGTTTTCATGCATCAAACATAGTCATCGTGGATGGGCGTGCCGTACAATCGAGCATTCCGTTGCATACGTCGCCTGATGGCTGGTTTCATCATCATCTGGACACTCGTCACCCCTTGCTGGGGACGGCCGGGGAGGGCGCCAGAATCAGACCGGCATACCTTTGCAGCCGACACTATATCAGCGCCTTCTACCACGACGCCCCTCATCAGGACAATCCCGCGTGCAATATCACCACCACTCCCCTCCTCTACATCGTCAACGCGTCGTCTCCTGGGAAAGTACATTGATGGAGGTGCTGCCACGTGCTGGGCACTTGGCTTGTATTCCTGTCCGTACCCTCTCACGTTGGCCCCCTCCTCAAACTTGGGTGATGACCACACCAACCCCCCCCCTCGAAACAACCGGCATCCTCTTCCTACGCTATTTCCTTCTCCTTCTCCTTCTCCTTCTTCTTCTCCTTCTTCTTCTTCATCCTCATCCTCGTCATGTTCTTCTTCGCAACCGCCACCACCCTCCACACTGGCCCACCACCCTTCCATCCGCACCTCCAGCGCCTTTTCTACAGCTGTGCTACCACCACCACCAACCCCATACCCATTCCCTTGCCCTCCACCTCCTCCACCTCGCCGTCGCTTCAGCACCACCACGGCACCACCACGGCAGCCTTCCACACCCGATCCACTCGGAATTCCATCACCATCCAGTCTTCCCGTCACGACGACAGGATCACCCCCTCGTCCATCCAGAATAGACGCTCCATCAACAGCTACCGATTGAAACACACTCACATCTTCTTCACTCGAGGACGACGACGACATTATGATATTTTTCTCGTGTGTGTGTGTGTCTCTGTGTGTGTGAAGAGGGGGGGGAGCTCTATCGTCAGCGTCGATGGTGGACATGCATCCACATGCATCGCATGTCCTTTCGTCCTTTCGTCCTTCGATGCCGCTACACCACCTCACCAGACCATTCCGTTTCTTTCTTTCTGTAGTATACCACTACTCTCTCTTTCTGTGTGTGTATCTTTCTGTGTGTGTCTGTCTGTATATACTATACAAGTGCTACGGTACTCCAATTCAAATCCTGATGTCGAATTCTGCATGCGTGGTCGAATCGACATGATTGGAGACGGAGGCAGGGGGGTTGGTAGGGTATTGGGATGTCGGTACTCCAAAAGAATTCTGGTATAGGGTATAGCTAGCTGTGGTACCTCGATGTGGTATTATACATCGAATATATGTATATATATATATATATAGATACATAGATAGATAGATACATACATACATGCACATAGATAGATAGATACATGGAGAATGTAACTGTTTTGTTGTTCGGTTCCATGGAGGTGCACAAAACTGTATATGCGACGTACGTTTGTATACTCGATGCCCGTAATAAACATGTATGTACTGCTGTACTGCTAATGAAATGTACGTACATAGAGAGAAGAGGAAGAACGAAGGAAAACGTGAAAGAGAGAGGTGCAAATACATGCCAAAAGTTGTATGGAACTGCTGCAGGGGTGGAGGTACTCAAGGACGGTGTTTGAAGTAGAAGTAAGTTGTGCGGTGGTATACCTAGAAGAGTAGATAGAGCTGTATAGGGTAGAAGTAGGAAAAAGCAAAGCTGGTGTAGAAAAGGGTGTAGAAGGGAGATGAAGGCGGAACAGGTGGGGGAATATACGCTGCTGGACCTGGTGGGAGAGGGTTCGTTTGGCAAGGTGCGGAAGAGCGTTGTGCCGGTTGTTGTTGTTGTTGGTGGTGCTGTTGTTCGTGGTGATGATTAAATGATGATCGATGATGGATGTGTTGGTTTTCAGGTTTGGAAGGCGAGGAAAAAGTCTAGCCTACGGACGGTGGCGATAAAATTGATTCCTAAAGCTGGAAAAAAGGAGAAGGATATCAAAAGCCTGCGGCAAGAAATTGATATTCTTCGTACACTGAGACATGAAAACATAATTGAAATGATTGACTCTTTTGAAACGAACAATGATTTCTGTGTGGTGACTGAATTTGCCCAAGGTGGGTATGTATGTATGTATGTATGTATGACAAGGTATGACAAGGTATGATATAGTATTCTTTCTGGTGCAGGGGAGCTCTTTGAAATATTGGAGTGCGATGGATGTCTTCCAGAAGACGTTGTTCAGAGTATTGCACGGCAGTTGGTGAAAGCACTCCATTATCTGCACTCAAACAGGATTCTTCATAGGGATATGAAGCCACAGAATATTTTGATAGCAGCTGATGGAACAATTAAACTGTGTGATTTCGGTTTTGCTAGAGCCATGTCAAATAATACGTTTGTTCTTCGGTCCATCAAGGGTACCCCGCTGTACATGGCTCCAGAGCTGGTTCAGGAGTTGCCGTATACCCATGCCGTTGACCTGTGGTCAGTTGGCGTCATTTTGTTCGAGCTGGTTACGGGGAAGCCGCCATTTTACACGACATCGATTTATGCCCTGATCAAACAGATTATTAATGATCAGCCATCATATCCGAGCAGCATATCGCCTGCTTTCAAGGCACTGTTGAAAGGACTTTTGGAAAAGGATCCTAGGAGGCGGTTAGATTGGCCAGAGCTGTTGCATCACCCATTCATCGAGAAGAAGGACGTCAATGTTGAGAAAATAGCTGCTGGTCATATCAACTCCAAGGTTAAGAATCAGGGAGGTAGCCCGAAAAAATCATTCGTAGCGCAGGAAAATCATCCTAAAAGTGCATCTCCAGTCAAGAACGAGTCAACGCCTCCGATGAACTTGAAAGGGAGGCCAATAAGACCGGGGCATGAGCCGACATTCATTGATCCTCCCCAATTTTCAGCTCAAGGATCTCCTAGTACTGGTCTAGGAGGGATTGTAGCTTCTCCTAATTCACCAGATTACAGATTTCCAGCATCAAATTCAAGCCCACCGATACTGTCCGTCTTGGTGGATGCTGAGCGAAAGATTCAAAAGGACCATCTTGACGAGGCAATCTCAATATTAACGTCTCACTCAACGTTACAAGCTATAAGAGATGCATTGACGCCACCCTCTAGTGGAGCTGCACTGAAGAAGTGGTCGAAGCTCCAAGAAACTGTGCATGCTGTACGGTTATTAGACAAAGTTATGAGCAGGGTGCATGGCAAGGCGCTGCAAGATCTAGATCCCACTGGAGAACTTGTATCTGTGATGATTTTATTGGCAAAATCAGCCCACTTATCGTCTGGAACTAGTCCAGAACTGGCTTCTGCCGCTGCTGCTGCATTGCACCAATGTGAGGATTGGATAGTATCATTGGAGACTGTAGGTCTGTGCTGTGAACTAGTCAGCACCAGAGGCTCTTGGTCTGTAGTAGTAGAGGGATGCATAGGAATTTCAAAATGGGCGGTGAGGGCTCAATCCACGGTACTGGATCCCTCGTCAAATTACAAAGGAATGGCAGAGAAAGTGTTGGAGAGGTTCCAGATGAAAAAGGTGCCCGGAAGATTATGTCGGTGTATAGAGGATGTTAGGAAAGATGGGATAGCAGGGCAACGAGAGATAGAATGTATCATAATGAAAGCTTTAGAGTCCTTGCTCCCATGCAAACATTCATCGTTTGGGTTCAGCAAGATGTGTTCTCACGCCCCTGCTGATAATTACTTCCCTTGCACCCTCCTATATTCTCAGAACGATGATGGCGCTGGAAAAAGTTTTCACTCGGATGGAATTCCTGTTCCTTTGGTTTCTCTTTGGATGAGCTCTGCCCAAGCAGTGATGGAATCCTTGGAGGCCATCAAATGCTTGATTGGCAATCTAGGGGCTGAAAATCAAGATGTCTCTAGTTGTGCAAACCGCATGTTGCATCGCATTTCAAAATTGGAACCGCGCACTGGGAGATTCATATCAGGGACAATTAACAAGATTCTACAAGACATTAGTAGATCAAAATCCACCAGTTCTTTGATTGGAATTTATTCTCTTTTTCAAGCAGCCCTGATTTCCTGTTCAGCAAAGGAGATGAACAGTACTTCTTTGGACTTGATCTCTAGAGGCATTTCTAACAAATTGATACAGACCCTCAAAACAATTATTTTGAGTTCATCAAAAGATGTAGTGGCTTTATCGGTGTCCATGGCAGTTTTAGGGGTGTTCTTGGAGTTTGTTCATCATGGCTCAGTTGAGAAATCAGATGTTTCAGATATTATTGGTTCGTTGGACTCGATTTTACCAATAATGAAAACATTTTTGCAGTCACCATTACAAAAATCAAACAATCTTAGATTTAGTGACGTTGAAGGACATCCGGGCATAACAGGTCTGTTTGACGGACCTTTGCATTTCTTCTTCATCATGTCAAAGATAGATGCTAAGAAGGCCATTACTTCTGGACTGTTTGGGAGTGTGGTCAGGCTTACTTCGCTACTATCGCAATGTCCAAGCTTTTTCGATCCAGCAGCGCATCCTTCGATCGAGATATCTCCTTTTGGATTTGTTCACCTTGTGCAAGGGGTTCAAAATATCTTGGATTTTGATATTTCGTCTGCAGATGTTTTTGTCGAATCCAGCACTGCGATCTCAGTGCTTATTTCAAGCATGTCTCCCGAGTTTTTGAATGATGTACAGAAGTTTTGTGCAAGGACTGGGTCAACACAAAGAGACGACATTCAGGCCATGCTCTCGAAGAACTCAAGATGCATTGACTTGGTTGATTCAATGCGTTGCTCAGCAGTTGGGAGTCTCCAAGTTTTAGTCTCCTTATCAACAACTTTTGGTCAAAAGAATGCACAGTTCGAGATAATTAAAGAGAAGATGAGTTTGAATTCAAATATAATACCGTATCTTGTTTCAGTCATCTTTGGAGTCAGTAAAGAGAGGGGCAGGGAGTCGCTGCAGGATAGTATCTCTTTGCTGGCACGATTGACACTGATGCATGGAGATGATGCTGTTGTAGCGTTTGCTAGATCTGGAGGCCTGGACCCTGTTGTTCTCGAAAAGTAAGCTTGCATTTCTTTGATTGCTCTAAATCTGATTCTGATAGATGCTTGTTATTTTTTTTGCAGTATGCTGAGCATCCAGAATTCGGAGGCATTGCTTGCCAGCAGTCTTCTTGTTATCTCTCAGCTGGCTAGAACGGCAACATCCAAGCATCAAATTGAGCGATTTGTGCAATCAGGTATTGCAACTCAAATTCTGCCTCTTCTTGGGCATCCAACATCCGCCAATGTACGAGCTAGAGCATGTAATTTGCTGGGAAACTTGTGTAGATTCAGTGATGCCTTTTACCCAGTAATTATGGAACGAAATCTTTTGGAACCTCTCATCGAGCTCTGTGTTGACGAGGACAGATCTACGCGCAAATTTGCATGCTTTGCAATCGGTAATGCTGGGTTCCACAGTGATGCGCTGTACGGCAAACTTGAACCTGCAGTTCCTGTTCTGGTAGGGTTGTTACAAGATCCTGAGGACCGAACTCGAGCTAATGCTGCTGGTGCTCTTGGAAATCTTGCTAGGAATTCAAACAAATTAATACCCACCATGTTGAAGTCGGGAGCCGTGGAGGCTCTTTTTGGTGTCGTGATCCAAGGTCTCTCCTCTGATGGGGGCCAAAGCTTGTCTTCAATACAAATTGCATTATTTTCCCTCGGAAATCTGGCTGCTCATAAACAGTGTGGAGAAAAATTCGATTCTTTGGATATTTTAAATGCCTTAGACGATCTAGAGGATTCAATCAGCGACCCAACCACAATAAAGTATGCAAACAGGGTTTTTCTCAAGATCCAGTCTCATTTGAGGAACAAATCCATACCAGAGCAACAAACTCCGATGAGGCCGACGCAAGACCAGCCAGAAACGAATGGCAGGTAAATTTCAGAATTGATACTACAAGTATAATAATTTACTATGAAATGTTTCTTACAAGATTCCAAAGTATGCATTTCTATGTAAAGTAAAATGGTTTCACATCACCAGCACCAAAGCGCTCACCACATCCTGGGCATTTCCTATGCCTGCTAGATAAATTTGCGTCAATACAGACAGAGCAAAAAAGATGATTGCATTTTGTTATCATCCTATCTTTCAGACGCGTTGAGCAAACACTGCAATTGACCATTTTTCGAAGTGCAGCACTTTCCTCCTCATCTGCATTGCTCCTTGCAGTTTTCTTGCCCGCAAGTATAGCCTCTGCACGGTCAGCACGCGTTTTTTCTCCTTTCAGGGCTTCTAGATGCTTCTCCATTTCTTCTTCCTTTTCTTTCAAGTGCTTCATGGATACTTCAAGCTCTGCACTTGATGCCTTCAAGGAAATATTCAATTCCTGAATTTCTGAAGTCAGACTATCAATCTTTGCCTGCTTATGTTTCATGTCTGACCTGTATGAATCCCGATCTGCTTTCACACTTTCGATTTCTTTTTCAATTCTTCCGATAGTGGTTTCAGATGACTTCAACTCATCTTTTGTCTGACTCAACATTCTGGTTGCATCATCCTTTTCTTCCTCCATCAAAGCCTTCTTTCTTTCAGCTTCTGCTGCCTCGCTGAGAAGACGGGAATTGTCTTCATCTCTCTGCACAATCATCTTCATTAGCTTGGCATTTTGTTCTCGGGAAGCCTCGTATGCATCACTGACATTATCCATCTCCGTCCAAAATGCATCAGAGTCCTCCCTCAAAGATGTATTTTCAGACTTCAAAGCTTCAATTTGTGACATCAAAGTTTTTTTATGTTCTTTTAAGCCATCGACTTCTGTTTGAAGAGCAACAATTTGTTCATTCAAAGCAGCTTGTTCCTCAGATTTTTTTCTGGCCATGGACTCTGTCAACCTTGTTTCCAGTACACTGAGCGCACTAGAATGCAGTTTTGAGATTTCTTCTTTCAGATTTGCTTCTAGTTTGTCATGTACACCTAAATATTCATGAGACAATTCAACAAATAGCTTCAACTCGTGATTCACCTTCAACTGTTCATTATACCTGTCAACCCAAACATTCAATTCTGAATACAATGGCCGCAATTGTTTTTGCATACTGGAAAGACGTCCTTTATTATCTTTAACTTCTGCCAGCCCTTTTATAACCTCAGAGCGATTCTCTTCGAGGCTATTTGCTGTCCCTCGGTGTTTAGCAAGAGCTTCTTTCATCATCTTCATTTCTGACTCCATCCCTTCCATCTGCCCCAAAATTTCCTGGCTAGTAGATAGTTGTGTTGGCGATGTATCTTTGATCCTTTTGAGGTCCACAAGCGCTGAATCTCTTTCTGCTCTAATTCTCGAAATATCTGACTCAAGCTTAGAAACGAGCTCCTCCATTCTTTCTTCCCTCCTCACTGCCCGATCACAGCGATCAGCACGACGAGAGGCATCCCTTAGTTTATCTGCCAAACGATCATTCTCGTGATAAGATTCTCGTATTTTATTTTTAAGTCGATCAATATCGCGGGTCAAATTGTCAATATATTCTTGCTGCTTATCAACAGAAATCTTTTGTCCTTCGATTGCACCATCAAGAGCCCTCTTCAACTTTGAAATTTCACTGCATACATCCAATAATCACATGAATATCAGCTTTTCATGTCAATTTGGTCAAAAACAATCGATTTTGTGGATTCAAATGCGGAGTCCCACCGCGACATGGCCAGATCAAAATTCAGATTTGGTAATCGCCGCAACGGCGCCCAGATCAATGGTACAGTCATCTGGAGGTCGCGGGTTCGATCCCCGCAGGCGATAGCACGGCAAATAACTTGCTACACATGTCTGACCTCCACTTTGGAGGTGGATAGGACCGAGTTGTGGTCAATTCACAATCTCGTCGCCTTAGCGCAGTGGATTAGCGCGCCAGACTTCGGCACCTTTTTTTTGTGCAAAATCAAGCATTACCAGGGATTTCAGAGGAAATAGTGGTAATAGCAACACGCATACCTTTCTGCAGCTGCAAGTTTTTTGTCTCGGACTGTCACTTCCTTGGTGCGGGCCTCGAGTTCTGCCTGACTTCTGGAATCGTCTACAGCTGGCGGCAATTGATTAATGGATGGCGCACGCGGCAACGTTTGCTTCAAAGAGTCCTCTCCGTTGCTCATGTTAGAGACTGGGCCCCGTGCCTCATCTTGAAGCTGCGCCAACCTTCTTTGGGCTACTAGAAGCTCTCCATCCCTATCTGCATCTCAGAAAGTGGAAAGGAAGCGACGTCAGCTTCTTGATTATGATGGATGATAACAATATTCAAGAGTCAAATTTCACATTCAATACACACCAGCGACTTCAGATTCGAGATTTCTAATCAAAACTGCATCCTGAGTCATTCCATTCCTCAGTTTTTTGTTTTCGGCTTTGAGCATGGTGACCAGCGCAGACAGTTTTGCTTCTGCTCCCTCGTCTTTGGCAATAGTCCCATTTTTTTTAAGTTCCTCTACCATTTTCAACACTGCGGCTGCGGACGACATTGTGTCCTTCATTTTTTTCCTCAAGGCAGCTTCAGTCTCAGCCAAGTCTTCTGCCAGAGTTTTCGCTGATGAAGCAGCCACCTGATCTTCAGGCAAGTAATTCTGAAGTAATAGAGCAAGAAAAGGATTTGATTCACGCAACAGCTGCTCCATGTCCTCCTTTTGTGGCTCACTTGCCAATTCACTGCTCTGTCCTGTGACCTTGAACTTAAGGAAGCTTATCGTTAGGTTGAGTTCTTCCCATACCATATTCAAACAAGCAATAGTATCTTGCCATTGCAGTTCGCGATCCATAATCTCTTGGAGCTCACGTTGGAGTTTGTTAATCTCCTTTCGTTGAACTGTAACCTGAGCACTCAATTTTGAATTTTTGTCCAACAACAATTTCTTGCCCCCCATGGGAGGCTGCAGCTGTGACATTTTGTCGGGATAATCTAATAAATTTTAATCCAGTCTCAGTATCAGATATGCGTATCCATCAGTGGCTACTGTCCTTCTTCGGGACGGAAGTGCCGGCGTCGATTCCAACACAGCTTCTTGCTAGCACTGAAATGGCGCCAGATCTTTTAATTTGATCGCAAAATAAATACTTCTTTGCTCAAGCTGTTTTTGCAAATAATTCTGTGGCTTTGCTATTCCCGCCTCTCTGTTTAATGGGAGGGAGAGAAGGGCAGAAGGATTTTGTGCAGCACTTTCATGAAGATGGATAATCACATCGGTCCGATGACTGAAATATTAGGACGGATGTCAGAAATGAGAAAAAGATATGCTAAAGTATTTCAATAGTTCAATTAATGCTTGCGATGCATTGATCGTTGCTGAACAGAGGCACCATACTCAGACACCAACACATGCATTAAAAAACATGGTGTGGGGGAAACCACGGGGCATTGACGACGTGGTCGCCAGGCTGGAACGAAATGATGCTTCTATGGAATCTTTATACTTGATGAGACATAGGAAATTTGAAGAGAAAGAAGCTGCCGAGCTTTCTCGCGCAATAGCAAAAAACACCTCTTTGGTGGAGTTGAATCTGAGCAGTCATGCCCTTAGCCCTCAAATGGCTTGCTCTCTAGCTGAAGCTTTGAAAAAAAATAGAAATTTAAAAAGAATATCACTAGGAAACTCTAGATTAGGAGATGATGTGAGTGCATATTTTGAATCGTGCAACATGTTTTGAGATGGCAGTGTGACTGTTTGCTGCATTGAAATGTAGGCATTCATGGAGTTGTGCCCGGGTATTGCTTCAAATGCTTCGGTTGAAGTATTAGATTTAGAGAAAAAAGGTATAACGAAAGTGTCATGTCGGGCGCTCAGCCAGGCTCTTGATCAGAATTGCTCAATCAAATGTCTGATTTTATCTGACAATGATTTGGGGGGAGAAGGCATATCTGAAATTGTGCACTCTCTATCGAAAATTGAAGACGTGATGCTTCATAGATGTAAAATAGGTTGCGAGAGCTCAGCATGCGCGATTTCAAAGCTGATTGAAGGCTCTTCGAGAATAAATACGCTGGGGTTGGATCATAACGACATTGGTCATGATAGGGATCAAGGCAATTGCCAAGGGAATGTCGGAATCACAAAGTCTATCCTCTGTCTTCTTAAGATTTAATCCGTTAGGAGAACAAGGAGTTTCATTATTGGCATCATCTTTACCAAGCAGGATCGTCCATCTTGACATTAGTGGCACTGGTGCTGGAGATGAAGGAATAAATGCACTGGCGCAGGAAATATCAAATGGTAGTATCTCAGGTCTCAACGTGCTGAAAATCTGTGGCTGTAGTGCGGGACCGTCGAGCATTGCTAAACTATTAGAAGCCTTCGAAGAATCCAGCATCAACAGCTTGGATTTAGACATCAGTGGGAATAATATGGGCAAGGGAGATAGTGTTTTGATCGACAAAATCCTGTCAAGTAGCAAATTGTCAGTTCTCAGACTGCATGATTGTAATTTGGGTTCGGGAATGGAGCTATTAATTTCTAGAATGCAACTTCAAAGTGCTACCCTGAAAAATCATGGTCTCAAAGATTTGGATTTGTCGGGCAACAACATCCCGGAAGATTGCACAGTAAAGTTTTTAGATGCATTGGCGTCACTTCCAGATGTAATGTGTCATCTGCAAAGCTTGGTAATAGCAGCAAACATAGGAGTTGAGGGCGAAAATGTAGGTTCTGCGGTAGAAAGGGTACAAAATACAAGACAGAATCTGTGCATCATCCGCACTGCGACAGATACTGGGGAGACCCAGAGGGCATAAATGGTACATTGATTTACTACATCTTACACGCCACCCTGACAAAAGATTATATATATCTTGAGGCACAGCAGGGTTAAATACTGTTCATCATATCTACTTCATTCAAGCAACAGTGAAAGAGTTGAAACTTCCAAGGGCCTCATTCTTGGCTCCCTTGAACCAGCGCTTGTCTCCTACCTGAACCTTCAGGATCCACAGGTCTCCCTTGGAGACGGTGGCAGCAATCAGCTGATGACGACCACCCTCATCACCATCGGCAGTTCTGCAGAGCACATCATACTTGTAGTACTTCTTGCCATTCTTATCAGTGGCTTCCTGTACGTCAAGAATACTGGCAGCGGCAACCTTTCCGCGGGCAAATCCTCCCTCAGAGATAGTGTCTCCGGCGAAGGCAGCAGACTCTCCCAGGAGGTATGCGTTGTCCTGGAGGAACTTGTCTGGGGAACCAAGCTCATCAATGGATCCCTTTCCAACCTTTTGCTGGAGGACCACGAGGTTGTTCACGGCATCACCATTGTCTTCATAACGAAGAACCAGTCCCTGGAAGTCCTTCTCCTTGGATGGGTTCCACTTGGATGGGATCAACAAAGCAAATCCTTCCCCAGAGAATGGGACGAATCCAGACTTGTTGGTAATCTTGGAGGCGAAGACACGGGCAGCATCTCCATACTCAGCCTTGGATGGGTTGGCTCCGGCAAGGGCAGCAGTGGCAGCAAAGAGTCCAAGAGTTGCACGGCGATCCACAGAGTTCTACATCCACCAAAGCATTTTCATTATAAGCAATTACCCTTCATCCTCCGACTTCGGACCCTCTTCCTCTCTTCAACTCCCCTACCATCTAGAAACCTCCCCTCGGTCCCCACCAAAATCATTCCTTATCACCTTATCCCAAAGGATATCGCGCGCGGACCGATCTCACAGTTTCCATCCCGGGAACATTCCAAACAATGGCTAGTATGTACTTTTCATTACCAAATCGAAATACAATATTAAATCCCCCCAACGTACCTCGGCGGAGGCGCGCACGACAACTGGAGCACGGACAGCCGATGACGATGGCTTGGCGGTCTGTCTCACAGCCACGCCAGACACAAAGGACTTTTGAGTAAGAGCAGTCTGCATCTTGAAATCTATCAATTTCTTCTAACGTAAATTAATATCCTTATGCCCCTTCAGCACACAGAGAGTTTAAAGACCAAGAAGATAACGTTGTCGACCGACATGGCCTGACCGACCATTTTTGATCTTCCCATCAAACGGGATCTTGAGAGGGAGGTGCTGAGAAGATCGTGATGCCATCTGGATTGACCCTGGCTACCAGGGCCGACACTCGAGCTGGCTTGGCCGAGCCGGATTGATCAGCCAGGTCTCGGTGGCTCCGCATCGTCACGGCTTTTGGCCAGTAGGAAGAGGAGCTTGGGGAGAAGAGAGATGACTTGAAGAGCAACACGAGAGGATGATGATGAGGAAATGGAGAGACGACCTGCATGTCAATCGACTGGGAGGAGGGAAGATTGAAGGATGGGTTTCTTCTTCATCTGGTTGTTGAAGGGCAGAGGCATCGATCGTTCTATGTGTATTCACTTTGATGAATATTTCATTGAAATGATGATACCTCAATTGGTTATAGTTATCTATGAAGCGATTTTGGTGGCCATCGAAGTGGTCCTCCAGGTAGGTGCCTTCAAAAGGAGCATGCCATGACTCTGCTGCCATGCCTCCCCCTATTGGTCGATGCTGGTGTGATTGGGCGATTCCTGGCTGGAGATCGAAAATATAATATATAGTGTGTGTGGTAGTAATGCGATGTTGTTGTTGTAGAAAATATGGATGCTGCGGTTGCCACCGTTGAGAGAAATTGGAGATGTCACTGATGTGAGCATAGGAGGTAAACTCGTCTGTGTCATCACCGGGCCTACGAGTGGTATAGGGACAGAGACAGCCAAAGAAATGTTCAGAAGAGGGTACTATGGTGCGTTGTGTAGGGTTGATGGACGCTTGTATGGGGACTTAAATCATGATTCAGTGGAGGGTGATGCTGCAACATGGTGTTGGTTTGGTGTTACCATCCAATGTCCTGTAATAGATGCTATGGGTCACAGTGTATAGTACACTAATAAATACTAACACGAGAAGATGTTTCTGCAGTTGTTCTTGCCTGTCGTAATCTCGAAAAGGGAGAAAAATTAAAAGAATACCTGATTCAACATGAGCGGGGGACAGCCTCCAGAAGAATTGCTGGTGCTAGGGTTCAGGTCATGGAATTGGACGTGTCGTCACTTCGGTCCGTTCGAGCATTCGCGAAAGCATGGGATCTGAAAGATAAACCGGTCCATATTCTGATAAATAATGCAGGAATATTTTCAATGTCTGCTCCAAGGACAGAAACGATGGATGGGTTTGAAGCTCATATTGGGACAAATTATCTGGGGCATTTTCTTCTGACGAAACTCCTGGAGCCAAGCCTATTGGAAGGTAGAAAACAAACTGGAAATCCATCCAGAGTCGTCAATGTATCCTCGAGGTTGCAGCTGATGGGTAAAATGCATACAGATGATCCAAATCTGACCTACTCATTCAACTCCTTGGATGCATATGCCCAAAGCAAACTTGCGCAGGTCCTGTTTGCCCATGAATATTCCAAAAGAATGCATGGTGCTATTAGATGTATTTCAATCCATCCTGGAGAGGTTTTGACAGACGTGGTTCGTAGTTTACCTGGTGCAGTTCAGTGGTTGTATCGTCTGGTCATGAGGACTATTTTGTTGACACCAGACCAAGGTATGTCTCTCAGCATTTGTAGCAGCATGTCTGTACGCCCGGAATGACTTCTAAAAGGTGTATTGGTCCATTTTATAGGAGCTAGATCCACAGTGTACTGTGCCACGAGCAAACATATTGACAGCCCAAAGATCATGCACGAGAGCTACTTTGATTCCGACTGCCGACCAGGTAGAGTAAATTCTCAAGTGAAGGACAAGAATATTTTATCATGGTTATGGCAGTGGTCATGCGATTGTGTTGGCCTATAAAGATACTATTTAACTCAGATGACGTACACTCTCTCATCCACATTGCCTTCGTGTATCAATCAATCCAGAAAAGATTACATCTCTCATCGCCAAGCTCCAGAAAGGAGTCCATTCACAATTACATGTTCAAATAGGCATGGGCATTGTCCGTGGTCACCTCATCAGAATGATTGACCGTCCAGTAATACTAGAATAGAATATATCCAGGTGCTCCAGATCGAACAAAGCAAGGCAAACACTCAGTTGAACAAAAAAACGAGCAAAGAGCATCAAACAAGCACAGGGCCATTATACGTCATTCAGTCTTCTCTTCCCATTTCATATCTGTCGCCAGCTGGGCTTCTACTACGGCTCATACTTCTTCCACGTCTTCCTTCAGGTGATGGAGATCGCGTGTCCCTTCTGTCTCGTGGAGATGGGGACCTTGAGTACTTCCGTGGTGGAGAAGGAGATCTTGAGTATCTTCTTCTTGGAGGAGATCTGCTCCTTCTTGGTGGAGATCTGCTCCTTCTTGGTGGAGATCTGCTCCTTCTTGGTGGAGATCTGCTCCTTCTTGGTGGAGACCGGCTGCTTCTTGGTGGAGATCTGCGACCTCTTGGGGGACTTCTTGACCTATATCTTCTTGGAGGTGGGCCACGGCCTCGAGCTGGTGGACCATCTCTGTCTTCGCTAACACGAATGATTCCAGAGCCAAATGGATTTTTAAAGTCAGTGTTATCCAATTCTCTGATGGCTCTGTCCATATCTCTTCCATTTTCGAATTCCACAACACCAAAAGGACCATTTCTACTGCGAACAATATCGGTAAACACGGGAGGGGCCACCTCTTTCCTGAAATGATCCTTCAGGTCCTGCCAGGAGCAGTTTGCAGGGATTCCATCCACGCGAATTCGGAATCCAGTCGACTGAGGCTTGGGCCCACGACGCTCTCTGTCTTCCCGTTTTCTACCTCTCGCGAGTTCAACTCGAAGTCTTGACCCCAGCAATTCCGCTCCGTCCCGACCATGGACGGCATCTTCGGCATTTCTGCATGACAGCACGCACACCACACATAAAGCCACTACCACAAACCTGACACTATATTCATCTATATAACATATTTCTCGTTTTTTCTCAACACCCACATCCACCAAGTAGACTACGCAGACCGCAGAATTTCTGCTCATCATCACACCAATTCGAACCCAGCGCCCAGTTTTCCTACCTTCGATCATCAAACTCAATAAAGCCAAACGTGGGTGGTCTTAAATCAGACTTAAGGTTGATATGTTGAATCTTTCCATACTTGCCAAACAGGTCTTCCAAATCCCTTTCCCGCACGCCCTCAGCCACGTTGCCCACATAGACCAGTCGGCCTTCGTCCGCCGCATAACGACTCATAGTAATTCAGATGTACGTTGTTATATCGTCTACGATGCAGAAAGAATATAACAACAACAATATTTCTGCCGCATCACGGTCGGTTCCCGGCCTTGACTGCAATCGCGCCGCGCCAGCGCGGTTTAAACCCTAAAACCCTACAAGGGTTAATTTTGGGAATTTTGGCCTCCTTCAACTTCGACCATCATGTGCCAAAAGTACAGAATTACCTGCCACATATTTTCATTTATACTTTTTATGGCAGCTCATGCAATTTTCGTTCTGTTGTTTGTGATTATATCCTGTCTCAATGGGGCTGGGAGAAACGCTCAAATTTTCCAAAAAGACACCATCCCTTGGTGCTGGGAGATTTACCGCGAAAGTGCGTGCTTGTTGCCAGCAATGGATATGTTGGTTGCTAGATGGATAAGTAATGTATATCTGTCGGATGTGAATGCAGGATATTGAAATAGCAGTTCAGAAGGCGACGAGGTCACATTTGCCTGACGATCCACCCAAGGAGAAACATGTACTTGGTGAGTGAGAGGCTGTTTATGCTGTTTTTTGGATAGTGAATGCTACTGCCAATGCCATGGTGCCCCTAGTGAGATATGGTGTTGTTGTGACGGTGTGCTGTTTGAATTGATGTAGCCCTGAAAATGTCAGTTCCCAGCTCTGGGAACTATGTTGCAACGTGCTTATTGACAAGGCTGCATGCGGCAAAAGATTGGGTGGTGCGTGCGAATTTTGATCGTTCAATCAATCGGTACCCTGAATGAGTGATGGTGTAGTAGGATGTGATATGCTATGATGTGACCTGGTGATTGCGATCTGTTGACTTTGGCCTTCATGTCTGCTGCAGACGGCAATTAAAGTTGCCATTGTGATTCATCGGTTGGTGAAGGAGAGTGAAGGGGCTAGTTTCATGGATGTACTATGTGGTGGTAAACCGCATTCTCAACAGGATACAGGATACAGTGTGTCAGGAAAAGATGCGAAAAAATTGCGAAAAAATGCATACCCACTGGCCATGGAATCATTCATGGATACCAAAACGACAGCAGGTAAATATGATTACTCAGAATGGGTGAGGGCATACTGTAGATTTATTGATGAGTCATTAGACACGTACTTTCATACGAGCTGGTATGCGGGTCTTGAAAAGAATGGAAAGGAATCGTTGATGCGTTCCCTTGAGATGGAGGAACTTCTCCAACAGTTGCCTAGGATTCAGAAAATTCAAAGAAGATTGGTGGACTGTGTGCCTCGAGGGGCCGCTTGTCAGAATGATAATACTCTTGTACGTGTGTCAAACTGAAAGGTATGCACAGATTAATGGTTTCAATATTTATTCTTACAAAAGAATACATTTGCATATGCAGTTGGCTCTATCGTTGGTTGTGGGGGACTCTTTTAAGTTGTACAAAGCTATCAGTGAAGGTATTATCAACCTTGCTGATAAGTTTTATGACATGGATTATATAAACGCCATGCGAGCTATGGAGATATACAACGAAGCTATACAAGGAGGTAATGCATTGAAACAATATCACTCCAAGATTCAGACCTTGCCGCCTGTGAAGAGAGAAATACAGTTTCCTGTGTTGGAAATCCCCCCCACAAGCTTTATTGAAGCAATGGAAGAACGCATCCAAGAGCTTCGGGAGGCAAGCAAAGATGGGAAAGCATCTGATGTGAAACCTCTCCGCAAGGGCAAAGCAGTAAAATTGCAATTTTCAGTTTCGGATGTTGGAAAAGCAGGCGTCAAATCAGATCCTGGAATGATCCTAGCTCCCCTGTCGCGGCAGACATCCGAAGTCAACGAAGCACCAAAGGCTCCCAGTGCAGCAGCCGATACAGAGGAGGAAAAAGTACAAGAAACTGAGATGGCAAACGATTTGTTGAATTTTGATGACCATCAAGTTAAAACTGCGATTGAATCTCCAAAGGATTTGATTGCTCCCGAAGATGGTCTCGATCATGAAGCTTTAGATACAACCAAGACCCCAGCAAACAGCCAGGTCACCTCCGATCTGGATTTGTTGAGCGAACTGGACTTTGGCTCCTTGCATGTGAGTTCTGAATCAGGTCCCACAAAGACTGGTCAGAATAGCGAATCTCAGACAAACTCCACCCAACAGACGTCATGGTCTAATCCAATACCAGATTCCTTCGTCGTTCATGCCGCAGGAGATCTCTACGGGCCAAATTTTGCCTCAGCTGATACACACAAACACATCACTGGGAGTATGCCTCCTGCTCATTCAGCTGTTTCGAATCATCCTTATGGATCAAATAGCACGACCCAAGTGCCTAGAAAGGAAAGTACTGCCAGCACTGGAGCAATGGAAGGACCGTCTCAATCTGGTATGACTCAAACAAAGCCCCGCTCCAACAATCCTTTCGCTGATCTCTGATTTCAGTTTTTTTTTCTCCGTATTATTTGATTGTAACATTCGGTATGGGTATTGTATTATAATTTAAACTCTTTTTTCGGCTCGTTCTCCAAACGAAACGATGGAGAAGAGTGAGAAAAAGCCGCGAGAGCGGCCATCCATCCACTACTTATCCACCGACTTGTATCAAAAGGTGATGGATAAGACCATCGCCGATATAAAGTCAGAATTTGTTGAAAGAGGGATTGCAGAGTGCGTTTGTTGCTTGTTCATGGAAACGCCGGACGTCTATGTCGGATTTTTGGCAACTCATCACCTCGTCGCTTCTTGTGCAGGGAGATTTTGGTGGAGCTCCATCATCAGTGGGAAAATAAATTGGCAGAAACAGGAGCTATTGGGGACTATGGGAACAGTAATGGGGCGAATGACACCTCGGAAGGGTACGTGGGCACTGACGGGAAGCTGTCATCCTATTTTCAATCAATTTTGCCGACGTCTTTTTGACGCTTTTGTTCTGCAGTGATATCTTGAATGATTCAAGAAAAGATTTTGTCGAAGAATATAATGGGGCTTCGACGGATGCTGCTTCGAGTCCATCGAGGAAGAGGTTGCTGGAAAAGGACGACCCTGACCTCGGAAGACCTGCAAAGCAACAATCTGGCGCATTTCCTTCCATACCGCAGCAAGATGGGCCAGGAGAAGATGGTTCCCAGGGAGAAGATGGTTCCCAGGGAGAAGATGAAGGTGACGAGCTTCTGGGCTCTGATTTGGATGACAGCGAGCTGGATGAACTGAATGAGGATGATGACCTTGCAGATGTGGATAACCACGAAACTATAGATGAAAGTAAGGTACAGAATATTGTGCTTGGTCAATTTGAAAGGGTTCATAGGAGTAAATCGAGATGGAAAGTAAATATGAAGAGCTGCATTGCTCATATCAATGGAAAAGACTTTCTCTTCAAGAAACTCACGGGAGAGATGGACTTTTCGTAAAGAATGCGACAGCTGTATGAAATAAATATGTTTAAATTGTAAAATAATACTTGCTACATCCAGTATCACTGGACCTCAAAATCTGGTCCATGTAATGGGAGCCAAGCTGCTGAATGGCCATGTTTCTGTAAAATTCTGGCCAGTTCATAATTTTCTCTTGGGTGCCTAGGAAGATCGAATATGCTTCCATCTGGACATAATCCAGTAGATTGATTTCCTAACAGCCAAATTGTTTGAATTCCTGGTTCCATACTCTGGAGGCGGCACGCGAGAGGTATTGAAGACTGCCCATTGTTGTCGCATGAGGATGTCCGCCATCTCCCATCGGAAGATGATATGAATGCACAGAAGAAACTCTCTTGGGAGTTAGAACTGATATTTCTCGGATATCCCGGGGCCCATGTCCATACAGCAGCGGCAGATCTCTGAGGGGTCAGGAAATCTGGACTTGGTATATTCATTCCACAATCTATAACCTCTGACAGGGACGACTCGTCCAGAATGGGCGAGTTTCTGAATTTCCAGACAAAATCACAGTTGAGGGGACCATACTGTATTTCACAACTTGATGTCCGGGTTATGGCCCCTGTGTTGAAGCCCCTGTCACCTTTTCGAGAATGAATGGTGCACGATGGAGGTCCATCTATAGACTTCAGTCCTGGCTCAAACCAATCACAGACAGCCTTACCCCTGGGGAAAATAATGGGATACATTTGAATTCCATAGTCAGTCGTGGAAATGAACATCACTCTGTAACCCTGACCACGAATATGTGCAATTGATGGCCAATCATTTCCATCATGCTCCCGTGAGGCCATCGTATAGATTTCATGCAAATCAAAAACGGATAAAATCGTTTCAATAAGTCTTGGAATGACACCCTACAACAAAAATTCCGTATATTGTAGTAGTGTTACGTTCAAAAGTATCACTCAAGAACACAGACGAATTCTTGCTAAATGCCGTACCCATGATGCAAGATTTGGCTGATCATCTAGAAAAATTATGACAAATTCATCAGAATTCTCCGGCAGTGCCAGCCATGATTTTATTTCTTGCAGTGCATCAATCAAGGGCCGCTGCTCAACTGCTGGAATTGATGACAGTGATGGGTCACAACCGAGTGTTTCAGTATCCCATCTGATATGATGCCCCAAAATCTTTGCAACTGTATTTAACAGACTGACAATTTCATTTAACGCTTCGACATGAAGTCCTCCACAATGGGCAACCCTAAGCTTTCCCTGCAAGAAGGGTCGAAAATGTAACCCATATCTCATTTTATGTCTCAGGTCATGGTCAAAGATCACATCAAGGTTTGTGGGGAAAACGCTTAAGGGACGAAGGACGGTGGCATCCACAATCTCACCTCTACCCAATGGGTATCTATTTCCAATAATCTAACACCCATATTTAATTGGTCTGTGAGGCTAAACCATTGATCATTTGTTCTCAGCAAGGATGACGAGCCCTCTGGGATGACCCATTTAATATAGTCAAACATTGACTGGTACATTGGGTCCAAGTTGCCGTACCCATCAGCAAGCGTGATGGCACTATTATGCGTCCCTAGCCAAGAAGAATAACAGAATGGAATCGAGGCTGCCAGCGAATTCTGAAGTTTGTGGGCGCGGACGAGCCAATCCTCTATGTGGACACTCCCTCTCTTGCACACTGTGGTACAGGCTCCTGAATCACACCATGTAGTTGGAATGCAGCGAACACCCTCCGGTATCCCATATCTAGATGTAATACGACGTTTTTCCAGCCGTTTCAGCTCAAGAATAGTAGGAGGCAGACAGAGTTGACGAGAGACAATTTGCAGCTCTGACTCCGTCAGGTTGAGATGCTGGCGCAGGAGATCACTTGGGGCGCATTCTATCCTATTTTCTTCTCTTTCTATAGCATAAAATGAACTAATAGTATCCTTCCGAAGTCCCCAAACTGAGGGTACGAAAAGAAACAACGTTATTGTCAAAACAGCGACACACATTTCAATTCGAAATCAATCCTCGAAACCTCATTGGACCACCAAAACCAATATTCAAATAACAAATGAACGATCTATGTTTCCATTTCAATTGGGTTTGATGGATTCTGAGCCGAGTATAGTTGTATTTTGTTCGGATTGGAGGGGGAGATGTATTCCAGAGACCATCTCAGGACCCATTTGATTTGATGTCAAATTTGAAAACGGATGCCGTCTTACAAAGTACAAACGAATATATACATACATACATACATACATCTATATCTCGTGAATGTCATGTACCATACACTGTGTCATGGTACAATCTATAGATGCATTTCCTTCATCTGCACCATGGCCTGTAGTTGTGCAACCTCTGCCTGAGCTGCAGTCATGTTCTTGGTGCACCACACTTTTGCCTGGTGCACTTTCGAAGTCATTTCGTCCACCTGCGCCTTTGCTTTTTTAACTTTGGCCATTTGCATTACATCTCCAGCCAATCCAGGCATCAAAAGAGCATTCAGAATTACCCCACTCATTGCTTGTTGTACCTGAGCAGGCTCAATGTATGGTATTGCTGGTATGATGCCCTGGGCTGCTTGGATATCAATGGCAGCCTCCTTCAGGGATTTTTGAGCCTTTTTCACCATTCCCATCTCAATCATATTGTGCGCAAAGTCTCCCCTCCTGGCAATCCCACGTCCCCTTCCGACCAGCCCCCTCCCCAGCATTGGCCTTCTCATATCCCCCGTCGTCTCCATTACCTGGGACATTTGAGACGCTGACAGTGCCTTTGACGAACCTTGAAGTTTACTTTCAGCAGATTGCAATTTGTCCGATGCGGCAGAATACTGGTGCACTCCACGTTCCGCCAGTTCAAGTTTCTTCTTCACTTCTTCAACTGACCCTGCTGATGTCTCCTCTTTCTGTCCACCTCCCTGGTCCACACCAGCACCACGCCCTCCTCCTCCTTCTTCATTCCCAGTATTACTATGCATCATTTGTGAGCATCCAGCACCACGCGCCTCAAGTTCCCTCTTGATTTTCTTCACCTGAAGACCAGAGCACTGAAGGCTCTCTCTGAAGTCTTCGTCTTCCAATTCCAAGAGATCTCTTCCGTTAACAGCATTCTCCTCAAAGTTTTTACTTATATGTCCAAGACCGATAGAATCAATGAACGCGACGACATCTTTGACGTCCCAATCCTCGGGACGCGTCTTTCCCGACATGCCAACCCAGGCTGTACAAGGTTGCGTTTTGCGTCTTCAGACTTCGATCCTAACTACAGAGAGGGTAGTACAAAAAACTCTGATACCGCTAGATATAAATAGATATACCTTCATCTTACCACTGTATTTGTACTTCAAGGGTTTACCCCAAGGTCCCGATTGATCGACCTGGACCTATTATACCCTACTCCGACACTGCCACTGCCACTGCTGCCACCACCACCACTGCAACTGCCATTACCAAGACCACCGCCACTGCAACCGATGCAACTGCTGCTACTCCCAGCTCACCGGAGACTGCCCCAGTTTCAGCGACGTTCGCCGAACGAGTTCTTTATACGCCACAAATCTCACAAATCTACCATACACATGTGGGTGGGACTCTGACGTTTCTGTGAGATCTGGCTTTTTTCCATACTTCTTTTCATACGCCTTCATCCAGTTTGTCAACTGATTTCGCAGTACATTCATCTCTATGACTGCTTTTTCAAGTTCAATCGTACTATCAAGTACATCTCCGTCGTGGGACATCCGACCGTCCTCTACATCCTCCCGTGCAACTATACCACCAGCGGCCAGGGAGGGACGAAGATCTGCCGTCGCAGCTTCTGCTGCAACAGCCGCTCGGTGCGCAAGTCTTTGTTTTCTCAGCATTTGTTTCGTCGAGCTCACTGCTCGGGCTATTTTTTCCCTGGTTTCTTTGGAATGGGAGGAGCCCATCTTGCTCTTGGCAATTTGATATCTATGCCCTGCAGCAGTGCATGTATGCAACTCCCTCATCATCTTTATGACGAATGGCACATGTATGACACAGCAGATTCATTGATTCAACATCATTATACAAGAACACCAAGAACAGCAGCAGGCCCTCCTCAAAACTCCTCCATCCCCATCATACCTATCGACAGGGCCCTGCTCTTCATCTTTTCTGAAATCTTAGCCTTGGTCTCCTCAGTCTGAGCCTGGCCTCGTCTGGCCTGGGCAATCTTCTTCTTGGTCTCCTCACTGCATTATACCCACGTTGCACCCACACCATCAGCGCTCAAAAAAGATTAACACAAACACAGACAAACACCCGATGCTTCCTTCAACAACAGTACCTCATCGGTCGTCGCTTCTGTCGCCGAGTCGTCTCTAGATTGGAGGTTTCTCCTTCACCACCCTCTGAACCATCAATGGGTTCAGACGACAGCGAGCACCAGAGCCTCGTACGTCCCAACCACCTACATCTCCATCCATCCGATCGCATTGAAGATGGGTATAGTCCAGTACCGACTATACGTCGTGCTACGTACTGGACTGCAGTGGGTACACGTGCTGCCCCGTTGACGACATGTGTCGTTGTCTTTGTCTTTGTTGTTGGTGGATGTGGCGACGGACTACCACTCCCCAATACAAGGAGATGTATATGGGGACATTGATGACCCATCCATACACAATTACTTGTACAATACTACTACTACAACTACTTCTACAATACTGCCATTACCAAGACACTGCAACTACAAATACAAACATACATGATACTATACCACCAGACTGATGGTACATCACATGCACGTATGCACGTACATTTCCATCATCGGCATCATCGTCGGCATCATCTGATTTGAATGGGGCATCGGCATCGTCGTCGTCGTCGTCGACCAATCTTCTTGTGTTTGGGGTGTAGTACAGGTTTTGTCTGCCTGTATTACAAATGTGTTACGCAGTAGGGTGGGTGGGGTAGATACAAGAAAAATACATATGTATCCACGTAGAAGCAAATGTGGTCCCCATGGAATCTGTTGCGGAGTCCTTTGGCCCCCAGTGTGCCCCTGGAAGGAAGCGACACTGTCCAGGGATTGAAGGCGCTTGAACGGCTTCGTGCTGCGAAGCTGTTGGATGATGGAGATGGTCAAAGGCGATGTTATGTGGGTGATAGTTCGAGTCAAATGAAAAAAATGAGCCGGCGAAGCCGATATCAGAGATATAAAGGGCCGTTTGTAGAATATGTGCGGCTGGATGAGGTGGTAGAGGAAGCCAGACCGTGGAAGGAGTTTCTGGGAAATGCTGGTGGTGAAGGGCAACGGGGAGGGTATGCTGACCGTTTTAGATCGCGGGCGGTGGGAGAAAGCTATTGCTACTCGGTTCCTGCTTCGCTTGATCTTCTGTGTGAAAGGATGGATGTACGTGTTGTGGTGCTTGTTGTTGTTGTTGTGCTTGTTGTTGTGCCTGAGAGCAGGAGAGAGAGAGAGAGAAGGGAAAAACAAAAAAACAAAACAAAGGACTCTTGTTCTGCTTCTAGTATTGTTGGAATGATGGATTGATGGATATCTGAATTGATGGGTATCTGTAGGAAAATATAGTGTACTACCTGCCAAACTATGTGAGGATGGCGCTCGTGGTGCTGTTTCTGATGGTGTATCTGAGGCCAAAGGCAATACTTGGTGTGCTGGCCGTGTTGTATAATATGTACTCTGCGTTCCAAGCCCAACAGCGGAGGAATAGTAGAATTGAAGATAAAGATCAAGAGACGCGTGGTAAAGAGAGATTGCAAAGAAGGGAACAGCCGTCGACTGCCCAAGTATACTTGGCTGTAGTGACCTGGATACTGGTCACATACTCTGGCTGCCTCCCAATAATGCTGCTGTCGTTGGTTCTATCGTTGGTGTTCATAGCGCTGCATGCGAGCTTGAGACAGTCACAGTCTGAGGGGAAATATAGAGGAAAATCGGTTGTATGTTTCAAATTTAGTGACGTGTTGAGGAGGAAACGCGGGGGGACAGAGGACCCATGGGCTCTATTTAAGGACATGTATCGTGTCCTCATCCTTGAGCGATTGGTATATTGGAAGAAATGGGGAGTGTATTACGCTCTAACGCTTTGGGATCAGATGAAATCTTTCATTTTTAGACGATAGCAATTGTCTGGATGGTATTAATTTATTGATTTTAAAGATTGATGCTCAATTGAGCTTGCAAGGCTATTGGGAGGAGGTGAGATCATTCAATTTTGCCATCAACTCATCGAGAGGAATATCATGCTCCGCATGTGATGCGTCAGCTCCTGATGGATGGGTGCAAGAAGTAGACCCTGCGCCACCATTGCTAGTTTCTGGGTACTCATACTTGAGCCCCTGAGGAAGAGAAGCCTGGGAGGCAGGCGGATCTGCAGGTGACTCCTCAGATGCGCATGCACCAACCACTTGTATTCCCCACTCATTAGATTCATGAACCACATTGTCCTCTAGCTCCTTGAGCTCCTCTGCTTCTTTTCGTCTTTCTTCCTCCTCCTCTCGTTCTCGGGCACCAGCGTTCCATTCTGTCTGTCTCTGTACGCAGTGTTTATTTTCGCATGTAGGATTTGGCTTGATTTCCATGGTTGGGTAAAAGTCTGTTAGAGACGAGTACCCGAGATACTGCGTGACTTGCCCAAAGTCCAAAAGGTATTTTAATGTGTTCTGAACCAGCATACCAGCAATGATCCCCATGGTGGTCGGCAGCGACGCTGCACACACCCCTTCCCTCTTCAGCGTCTTCTCATCAATTCCAGATGCTACCACGAGGGGGGGCACACACGCAAAGCAAGCCGTCTTTCCTGGATGCACCACCTGAATATGTCCCGAAACCGCATCTTCCGACACTCCAGACTCCATCCAAGATTGCCCAAGCTCCAGGCACACTTGATTGATCGTCATCCTTGCTTCATAGTTATCAACACATGACAGGATCAGATCAACCCTTGATTTCCCAGATTCTTGGCACGTCACAGAGTCTTTAAATTCATCAAACCCTTGAAGCGTAGTTATATTCATTGTATAAGGTTCTATAGCTACATCTGGGTTAATTTCTTTCAGCGTGACTGAGGCTGCCTCTGTCTTTGTCAGACCACAGTGCTCTGGTCTGAAGAAGAGACGGTTCATATTGGCCAGTTCAACCGTATCGTAATCTGCACCACATCACATTGCATTCATCCCAGCAGCTACGACGACAAAAACACAAAAAACACGCACCATACAGGAGCAGTCTACCAATACCACAACGGGTCAGCATTTCAGCAGCCACACTTCCAACTCCTCCAATCCCTACCACTGCCACCGTACAGTCTCTAATCCTTTCATAATTCTCCACTATCCCCATCCTCTGCAGGGCCATCAATCTACTATAAGGATTACTATCCACCACCTCGGCACTCATTTGCACCACTTTGGCCCTTGGCCCTCCATTCTTTGAAACGGCCCCTTCACCACTGTGCACCAGCGAGAGAGCATTCACCACCGATTCCAGTTCTTCCACATTCCCTGTTTCTAGCGCTCCATCTACCACCATCTACCACCACCACACGAGTATCCGTTCATTCATGTTTCCCTTGAATGCTTTGCTATCAAAACCACAGTCCCCCCCCCCCCCCCCTCTCTCTCACAACCACAATCAAAGAACACACATTCAGAGAATACACACAATCAAACCATTTTCCACGACCCCCAACGACACGCGACAACACAGTGTCACATCATATCAGTCAATCCTTCAGTCAATCCCTCGTTTCCACCACGCACTTGCAGTTGTAGCAGCTCCGATTTAAGTTTTTCATCCATTTTACTACTACTGGTATTGATATTGATAGTATTACTATGTTTTGTAGATACTGCTACTGATAGTTTTACGTATACTAGGTCCCAACCAGTAGCACTGGCAGTTTTTATTTTTTTATTTTTTGAAAAACACACAAAAAATGCAAAACATCTATCAGAGGAGAGACGGTGTGCTACTGCAGCAGTGGCACGTTCCCCAGGAAGCACCAAGCTGGGTACTCCTGCAGGAGAACCCAGTGAAAAGATGCATCGAGTGACAGAGAGAGAGAGAGAGGGAGAGAGGGAGAGAGGGAGAGAGAGAGAGTCCTGGGGAGATCACCATGACCAGAGACTGATGCAAATGCAAATCAGGAATCTTGACGCTGGTGTGGGCATTCCTTCTTTCTGTTCCTCTTCTTTCTTTCTTTCTTTCTTTCTTTCTTTCTTTCTTTCTTTCTTTCTTTTCTAGGACTACAATTTCTATTTCTATTTCTATTTCTATTTCTACTGCTACTGTTGTTGTTGTGTAATATACCTATTACTGCTGCTACAAATACGTATAGACTTGGAGTAGAAAAAGGAGAGCAAGTACGAAGAGCACGCTGGCAATCTTTAAGAGAAGAGGAAGCGTAACGCTGCTGTGGTAATCGTCGTCCAAAGGGCTCGTTGATTCTGTGTTGGCGTCTGTGGGGAGATATATAGGAATTGATAGTGATATAATGATAGTGTCTCGATTTGGAAGAATGCGGTTTGGTCATGTGCGTGTAGTACTCGGGGATGGGTGATGGGTGCGATTGTGTGGTGGACAGGGGGAGAGGGCCTCCCTCTGTCTGTCTGTCTGTCTCTCTCTCTCTTTGACCCTCTGTCTCTTTGACTCTCTTTGTCTCTCTCTAGTACTGGTAGTAGTTGAAGAAGTGCTAGTGGTATAGCGTACAAAAAACAAAAATGATACGACTGTGTAATGTTGTAGGGAGGAAGAGGCGTGGGAGGAGGGAAAAGTGAAGCTGCAAAAAACATACTCAGTCGATGCTGTGGTGTGAATCGTACTAGTGCTAGTACAGGTAGTAGTAGGGTAGGAGGTGGTAAAGAAATAAAAAAAGGGTACCTGCCGAATGCTGCGTCTTCCTGCGTACTCAGTAGTCATGGAGCGAGGCGAATCATGGCTGCTGCTGCTGGGAATGGTGGAAGAAGGGAAAGTGTCGTAGCATCTGCTGCTGCTGCTGTGGGAGAAGAACAATCTGTCAAGCTGCCGGGGCAACTCCATGGATTTACGCTGGTCGAAGAGCAATACATTGGAGAATATGGGTCTCAAGTGGGGCTGTATACCCATGATAAAACTGGAGCGCAGGTGATGTCTGTGGTCAACTCTGATGAAAATAAAACGTTTGGAGTGACATTTAGAACGCCAGTGTCGAACTCGAAAGGAGTTCCACATATCCTGGAACATAGTGTTCTCTGTGGTTCTAAGAAATATCCAATAAAAGAACCATTCGTGGAACTGATGAAGGGGTCGTTGAATACCTTTTTGAATGCATTCACGTACCCAGATCGCACGTGTTACCCAGTTGCCTCTGCAAACTTGCAAGATTTTTACAACCTGGTCGATGTATATCTTGATGCTGTGCTCCATCCAAATTGTATTAAAGACCCTCAGATTTTTGCCCAGGAAGGATGGCATCTGGAACTGGATGACCCGTCCCAGCCTCTGACGTACAAGGGTGTAGTCTACAATGAAATGAAGGGTGTGTACTCTTCCCCAGATTCAGTGAATGGAAGAGTGACACAGAATGTGCTGTTTCCTGATACTTCATATGCCAAAGACTCTGGAGGTGATCCGAGGGATATTCCTGATCTCACGTTTGAAGAATTCAAGGCATTCTATGAATCCTACTACCATCCTTCCAATGCTAGGTTCTGGTTCTATGGTGATGACCCCCCTGCCGAGCGACTGAGACTTCTGGGAGCTTACTTGGATGAGTTTGAAGCGAGAGAAGTTGATTCGCAGGTTGGACTGCAAAAATTGTTTGATTCACCCAAAAAAGTTGTGGACAAGTATGCTGTTGGAGAAGCTGATGGCAGCGAAGGAGAGGCAAGGTGCTTTGTGTCCTTGAATTGGTTGCTGGCAGAAGAGCCCTTGGATCTTGAAACAGAACTCGGTCTTGGATTCTTAAACTATTTGATGTTGGGTACCTCGGCATCTCCTCTCAGGAAGGCTCTCACGGACAGTGGCCTGGGAGAGAGTCTGATTGGAGGAGGGATCGAAGATGAACTTTGTCAACCAACATTCTCCATTGGATTGAAGGGAGTTAAAGAAGAAGACTCTGCAAAGGTTGAAGAGCTCATCATGAAAACCCTGGAAGATTTGGAAAAGGAAGGATTTGCAAACAGTGCAATCGAAGCAGCTATCAACACCATTGAATTTAGCTTGAGAGAAAATAACACTGGAAGATTCCCCAGAGGATTGTCTCTCATGCTGAGAGCCATGTCTGCTTGGATTTATGATAGGGATCCTTTCAGACCAATGAAATGGCAGGATGATTTGGCTGCATTCAAGGCAAGACTGGATGCCGGGGAGAATGTCTTTGGCCCACTTATTCGCAAGTATTTGCTTGGAAATAAGCATCTCGTGACGGTTGAATTGAAACCGGATGCAAAATTGGGCAAAGAAATGGAAGAACTTGAGAAGGCTAGGTTGGAGAAGGAGAGAAGTGCCCTTGAGCCAAATGGCTTGCAGGCTGTAGTAAAAAAAACAGAAGAGTTAAAAGAGAAACAAGAAACTCCAGACTCTCCCGAAGCCCTCGCATGTGTACCTACTTTGAGCCTTAAAGATATTCCCAAGGAGATCACAACGGTACCAACGGTGTCATCAACTTCAGCATCGGGAGTCACCACTCTGTCACATGATTTGTTCACAAACGATGTTCTTTATATGGACATTGCTTTTGATCTCAAAGCTGTCCCCAGCGATTTGTTGCATTTGGTACCCTTGTTCTGTCGCTCCCTGACGCAGATGGGTACAGAGAAGGAATCCTTCATTGAGTTGACAGAAAGAATTGGTAGAAAGACTGGTGGAATCGGTGTTTCTCCATTTGTGTCATCTGTCCGAGGGTCTTCTGAACCAGTAGCATATGTAGTGGTCAGGGGGAAAACAATGGCTGACAAAACTCAAGACATGATGGATATTGTATCAGATGTTCTGCTTAGCGCCAAGTTGGATGATAAAGATCGATTTATGCAGATGGTTCTGGAGACAAAGAGTGGCATGGAAGCAGGTATCATTGGCAGTGGTCACAGCTTTGCAGGAACCAGACTTGATGCTCAACGTAGTACCGCCGGTTGGATCAACGAAGAAATGGGAGGGGTGGCCTACTTGGATCATCTGAGGCAACTGGTGAACAGAGTTGAATCTGACTGGGATGGTGTAAAGAAGGATTTAGAAACAATCAGAAGCGCAATCTTACAGAAAAAAGGGGCGATGGTGAATCTCACAGGAGATGAGCACGCTCTCACTGCAGCTGATAAAACACTCTCAAGCTTTTGGGAATCAATTCCTGGGCTGACAAACACCAAGGCCGAATGGAGCAATGTTCTTGCAAGGCAGAATGAGGCTTTGGTGGTACCTACTCAGGTCAATTATGTGTGCAAGGGAGCGAATCTTTACGAGGATGCAGGATATGAGTTATCAGGCTCATCATATGTGATCAACAAGTTGCTCGGAACCACTTGGATCTGGGACAGAGTGAGGGTCTCTGGAGGAGCTTATGGAGGCTTCTGCGACTTTGACACGCACTCAGGCATGTTCTCATACCTGTCATATAGAGATCCAAACTTACTGTCTACTGTTGATGTATATGACGGTACTGTCGACTTTTTGAAAAATTTGGAGCTGACTGAGGAAGAGCTCAGCAAGGCAATCATTGGTACAATTGGAGATATCGATGGCTACCAGCTTCCAGACTCAAAGGGAAGAACCGCATTCATGCGCCATATCTTGGGTGTCACTGAGGAACAGAGGCAGATGAGGAGGGATGAAGTCCTTGGCACAACACTGTCTGATTTCAAGAAGTTTGCAGATGTGCTCGATGCAGTCAAAAAGGGAGGCCAAGTTGTTGCTGTCACATCTCCTGAGCGTGCTGAAGCAGCTAACAAGGAAAGAGACGGTTTCTTTAAGAATATCAAGAGAGTTCTATGATTTACAATTTACTTGTAAGCACTAATAATGATCTTATCACCATTTAATGCGTAAATATAGCACTAGTTCTTCCATCTTCCACTCCAAATCCAACTCATTTGCATGGACAATCTTTCCCACAAGAGACTGGGGCTATCCAGAGCAGGTCTTACATCCAAATGCAAAGCAGTCGGCATATTTGGCATTGGAGCTGCATTGTAAAAATCAATAACGTATCTCACTTCTGTCCCACATCGATCGACAATCCAATCATGCCTGTCAAACGGCAGTTTGTATCCAAGCATATTCAAAAACCTAGCTTTGGGGGATATGTCCTTCGGTCGACCTCTAAAACGCACAAGCTTAGGACCTCCACAGGATGTTGATTTTCCTTGAAGAGCTTCCCAGCTCTGAATTTCTCTCCACGCCCTTTCGTTTACAGCATTATGGATTGCAACAACTGCAGGCATGTCATCCTCTGATGGAGTCCACCCTTTCCGCTTCATGGCATTGTAAAACATTTGTTCTGAGGGGTACACCCAGGTTTCATTCTGATCTACTTTTTCAGCCATTGGTATCGAAGATAGGTGTCGCTTTTGTTCTAAAGGCTTCCTTTGTTGGGGAAATGTGGGCAAGTTTGGTGAGGGTGCCATTTGATTCCCAGGATTCACACCAACAACAGGACATCCTGACGTGTTCGGGGGTCCAGCATTAGGAATAATAGGACATCCACCTACGAAGTGCTTTACATTTGTCAGGAGGATTCACACGGCAATCATAATCCACTCGACCACGAACGATGAAGCAGCAACCAGAGTCTGCAGTCAGGCTTTGAGGAGCACGGAAAGACAGATAAATGCAACATACCTGCTTGATTTGCTAGCTGTCTGTTGGGTGTATTCACACTTGAATCACGTGACTTTTTACTTGCATCAGATTTAGCACTCATAGATGCAAGCTGAGCAAACACGCTGCTTGCGTTTCCACCTGTCCCATTATTGGTGGTGTCAGCCCGAGGAGAAGGTGATAAGCTCTCCGAGGCCCCCATTTCACCCATTAAATACGTTTAATTGACATTAAACATGAATCCAAGATTGAAAGCTCTGGTATTCATTGTGGCCAAGTACCTTGAATGCCATCAGTATTATTTGAATTCCTCATCCTGCTGACTGGGTTGCATCCTCGATGAATTGAACAAAGGAAATCCATTCCTCACGATTGAAGTGCAGATTGTTGGATTATAATTAATCAATAACGCAATATGAAGGTCAGTAGCATTCGTCAAAGGATTGGTGGAGATCTGGGTACCCACAGACGATTGCCAGTTCGTCAGTGGCTTAGAGCAAACAGTGGAGGGGAATTGGGAGGAGTGGCTATGGATGGAAGTAAAGACGATCAAGAAAGAATGAGTAGAAAAGTAACCACATTGACGATAAAAAAGCCTCTTGGGATAGTGCTGGCGGAAAATGCAAAGGACCAAACGGTGTTTGTGGAGGAGGTTGTTCCAGGAGGAAATGCAGAGCAGACAGGAAAAGTTCAAGTAGGCGACGTGCTGGTTGCATGCTCAGCTACATTACTCAAAGCTGGCAAAGAAGGAGAATTTGAACGTGAAGGATACGGACAGCGGCCTTACGATAATTGGGAAACTGTGAATTTTGACTGCAGGGGGCAGAAATATGAAACAGTGATGGCAGCCCTGAGCAGTAATAATCCGAGATGGGGCATCAATCAGATAACAATTAGTCTAGAAAGAAGACATGAGACATCAGAGTAACGATATACGGACGGTGATACCTAAACTTGTGTTACACATAGACAAAATCATCACTCAAAAATCATCACTCAACATTACTCTCTACTGTGGCTCTCAACAAATGCAAAACACTCTAATCTCTCTTGATTGCTTCAAAAATAAACAAAACGGGATTGCCGCTCACTCAATATCAAAATTTGATGGACTTTGGTTCATTCCATGAGTGGGAATAACTCACTGTTGGGGGAGAAATTCTGTGCACCTTTCACACTCTTCTCCAGAAGTTTATCCATATCGTCGTGGGAAGTAGCTGATTGCAAACCAATAGCTTCTGGAGAGCCAAGTCTCTCGTCGTACATCTCCAGGGAATCATATGAACCAGGATGCAGCATTCGAATAAATTGTCTGAAATTCATGCCATCTCTCAGTGATCTATCTACTTGGGAACCTCCGTGGCTGCTATCATCACCCACCGATCCATGTTGACTGGGTTCATTTGTTTCACGCCTTCTAGCTGCCTCGGCGAGAGCGTGAGACAGCGCTCCTTCCACCTCTGAAGGGGGGAGTTTATGCTTCAACAGCGCCAAAATGTCCTCAGAACTCAGGACACCATCCTTATCAGCATCCAAGTCGGAAAAAACTCTTCGGGCATGTTTCAACCATTTTTCTGTATTGTTTTCTTGCATATATCTCCAATCGATCTGGGAGGCTGCGAGCTGTGCTTTGCCAACCTGTCCTGTCAGGCCCACGTCAAGTTGGTCCAGCAAGCGATCCACCTCTTCATCTGACAGGCGATATCCCATGTCACGCAGACCTTGTGCAAGCACAGGTCTATCCACAAGTGATCTGTCCACGATACACAGTTTCTCATACAAATATTCCAAAGGTGATGCCAATGGATGCTCAATCAGAGGACGGCCATCTGTTCCAAGGTCGCATCCTGGTGCAGATTCGTCGATGTCATTCAACAAGTCTTCTGCGATTAATTCCAACACCGATCTCTTGAAAATAGAAGATTGGGAATAGCGCTGAATTCTTTGTACGACTGCCAGGGAAATTTGGCTTCCCTTGGATCTATCCTTAATGGTACCACGCAACCAAGGGTGCTTCAAAGCCTCCTTTGCAGTTGGTCTCTTACTGTGGTCCTTGTTCAAAAGCATACGAACAAATTCTTTGGCTTCATCGCTGATACCATCCCAACGCGCTCCACTCATTTTAGCATCATCCATGAGGATTGACTTCCAGACTTTGGTCAGGGATGGGTTGAACGGGGAGGTCTTATCATTGAATGGAAACTTTCCAGTCAGCAGTTGATACGCCATAACACCAGCAGACCAAATATCTGATGATGCATACACCTCCGACTGAAGAGTCTCGGGGGCCATGAACCAGGGAGTACCTTCCAAGCCCAAGTCTGTGCGAGGCTTCTTCCCATCATGGAAAACTGCCAAGCCAAAATCAACCGCCTTCAACGGAGCATCACCCTTTTCCGACGACAGCAGGAAGTTCCCGGGTTTAATATCTCTGTGAAGGATACCATTCGCGTGGCATTGGGCCAGTGTCCTCAGCGTAGCTCTCATGAAGGATGCCACTGTCTGCTCAGAGTAGTGAGCATTGCCAATCCTGTGATGCAATTCACCACCTGAGCAGTACTCCATGATGATATGCACATGATCATCATCTTCAAATACTTCTTCCAAAGAGGCCACATTGAGGCAACCACTCAGTCGCTTCATGACTTCCACCTCTCTCTTCACAGCTTGCGCATGATCCAAGCGTTTTCTCTCAGACACTCCTTCTCCATCTAGAACCTTCGGAATGCTCTTCATGGCCCATTCCTGCCCACTCTTAACATCTTGCACCAAGAAGACGACTCCATTCCCTCCTCGAGCGATTTCTCGCTTCACCACGTATTTCGTCCTCACCGGCTGCCTGTTGAAACCAAAGTCGACGCGCTCTCTATCGCCAGCCAGCTTCTCACCACCACCACCACCTTCCGTAACCACGTTCCGGCCGCCCCTACTATTCGAATCAATCCTACCATTTTGTTCATTCACCCTTCCTTTTTCCTTTTCAACCACCGTGGGCGCAGCCACCGCAGCTTGGGCAGCTACGTGTTGCTGTTTCCCACCACTCGTCCTCGTCAAAGCCTTCCATACGCTATGCGCACCTCGGACACGCGTTTCTGAGGCCATTTGCATCATGTAAATAGTATCACTGTACTTATACTAACAATAGATCAACTCTCTCTTTCTTCTGAAACACCGCAGCTCTCTGTCGTAAAACTCTCTGCGTGTCCCACCGTGTCGCAACTACAATTGTTCGACCGCTCTATACTACGAAAGACACGTTTCGTCAGAAGCTTCTTTAGTATAAACATACACCAAAAAATAGATTGTACATTGTACAACTACTCATTCATTCAATATGAGGCGCATTGGGTGGACCCGAAAGGTTTAAGGCCCAGGGTCCAAAGGACGAAACTGTACTGCATTTATGTACTGCATCAATGAGACCTCATTCATCTGTCCCTCTGATATGCACGACAAAGTCGATTGTATTGTACATCCTATACTTAGATTTGATGTAAACTTGACTGGAAACATAAAGGGCGCTGGATAAAGGATACCTCCTTGTGGTGTATGTTTGAACTGGGGGCAGGGCGAATTCAAACATTGGTTTTTGACATATTGACCCGTCGGAATAGGCAGCCATCTGGCGTCTTTAAACTTGTACATACTGTAGTGCATAGACAAATATACGAGAAAAATAGATTCGGTGGTGTGTTTGTGTTGTCATCTTCTGAAAGGAGGAGGAGGAGGAAAAGTAGGGAAAAGGAAATAGAGGCTGGCCCTGTGGGTGCGCACTTGCCAGTTGGACTGAATCGAGAGTGGAAAGCTGGTTGGGCTGGGATATCGACACGCTGCCTGACAATGGTCAAACAAGAGGATCCCGATTTCGAGCCGTTTGGGATGGAAGAGGGTGATGAAGAAGAGGAGGAGGAGGAGGATGCATTGGATGATCTTGAAGAAGAAGTAGAAGAGGAAGAAGAGGTCGACGATGACCTGGAAGAGGATGATGTTTTGGTTGCGGAGACCTCAGCGCAAAAGAAAAAGACGAAGAAGGGTACAGGTGTTCAACGGAACACGGGAAAAGTCTTTGGGGTGGACATTGGAAATGGAGCTGGGGGAAGGACGATGGGGCTCTCAGAAGAAGAAAGAGTGGTTCCAGACCTGGAAGATTGCTTGTTTGATGGGCAAGAAGTCGGAAAACTAAGGTCATCGCTTCTTGATTGGTATGATAAAAATCATAGAGTATTACCGTGGAGGCGAAACCCCCACTCAAAGCTGCAGCAATCGTCAACCCAGTATCAGCCTGCACCGCTAGACCTCGCCCAGAATGATTTCATCTATTATGTTTGGGTCTGTGAAATCATGTCGCAACAGACACAGGTGTCAAGAGTATGCGAATATTTTACCAAGTGGGTAAAGAAATGGCCGACGGTTCACGATCTTGCAAAGGCGACCCAAGATGAAGTGAATGATATGTGGGCAGGGCTGGGGTATTACAGGAGGGCAAGGTACCTGCTCGAGGGAGCTAAATACGTGGTGAATGATCTCAATGGTGATTTCCCTAAATCAGCACAAGAATTACAAAAGATCCCCGGGATAGGAGCGTACACCAGTCGTGCAATAGCCTCGACCGCATGTGGAGAAAAAGTTGCTGTTGTGGATGGAAATGTTGTCAGAGTTTTTGCGAGGCTGAGGAAAATTGGAGGCGATCCCAAGAGCACCGCGATGACCAAATTGATGGCCGATCTTGCAGAGAAAACATTGGATGACGAGCGCCCTGGTGACTTCAACCAGTCCATTATGGAACTGGGGGCTACTGTGTGCATCCCCAATGGCAAGCCATCATGTAATATTTGCCCCGTCTCGTCTTGGTGCCTTGCGCGCAAAGCAGAGAAGGAAAATCCTGCGAAATACTCAGTGACGCAGTATCCATTCAAATCTGAAAAAGCTCAAAAGAGAGAAGAGCGAGTTGGTGTTACGGTGGTCCGCATTCTATCTTCAAATGATACCTCCTCCAAGTCATCCGATGGACAGTTTCTTCTAGTGAAGAGACCTCCAGGGGGGCTACTGGCTGGTCTCTGGGAGTTTCCTTTAAAGCATGTGGATATAGACGCATCTCAAAGCAAAATCCAGGATACAATGGACAAATATCTCGCATCTGATATAGGGCTGGATTATGGCACACAGTCTGACTATTCCTGCAACTTGAAGATTTTGAAACGCCGCCAGATTGGAGAGACAGTCCACATATTTTCACACATTAGGATGACAATGGTTGTAGAAGAGCTCTGTTTACAAGGAAAAGTTCCAGATTCTTTAACTGCCTCCACAGACTTCCAATGGTTGACAAATACAGAGTTGACTTCAAAGGGTCTCTCCAGTGGGGTAAAGAAAGTCCTCAAGTTATTCCAAGAGGACAACAAAAAGCGAAAAATGAATACCATCACAACATTCTTTTCAAAGAAAAAGTAACCAGAACTGATTTTTACGTCGGATAATCATCCGAAAGTCTGTACAGATTCAATCTGCTAAAAATCTGCAATTGCATATTTTGCCTTGGTTTCTGCCCATTACGATTGATTCGTATCATCGACCCGGAATCATCCAACCATTTATTTTTTCAATTAAAAATAGATACTACATCTCACAGTTGTAAGGAGGAGAGAAATCAGAGGCCATAGAGAGAAACCGAAAAAAGTCATCACGCAATGAAGGGATCAGGGTATCTGCACGCTCTAGTAGTATTGGCGGGGATTTTTCTTGCCCTGAATAACGTCTCTATGCTTCAAAATATGCACCAAGCGGCAGAAAAGCTCGTGAAAAGTCCTCGATTGAATGAATATCTCGTGAAGAATAGATTTTTGGAACCAATTTTTGTTGACGAACGGTCAGTCGAAGACCAACCAGAAGGATCAATGCTCATGTGGGGTACGTGACATGGAGCATGAAGGGAATAAATGTATGGAATGTATGTTAATAATGGCCTTCTTTGTGCTCGGGTAGAATGTAGATGATCCTGAAGAAGGTTCTGCATGCCAACTGAATGGAGTTATTCCAGACTGCTGTACGTGCTGCCGACAACAAGGCATGGTAGTGTAGGAACATGATATTGATGCTGATATACTTATTATAGTTGTATTCTGAAAATTGCAAATGAGAGTGGTTCTTGAGGGTGCATGCAGGCTGTAGCTATGCAGCTGTGGAAAGGATGAATCTCAACAGCATGAGGTCAGTTTTGGCAGAATTGGTCAGGACTCCATTTTTCAGATATTTCAAGACGGATTTGTACTGTGAATGCCCACTGTGGCCTGATGATGGCATGTGTTCACTGAGAGATTGCTCTGTATGTGAATGTGAGCCTGATGAGATCCCAGAGCCATGGAGAGAGGAGGAAAATCAACTGAAAGAATCATGCGACTCAATGAAGCAGGAATCAGATATTGACAAGACGATCCAACCCTCGATGAAGGCAAAATTGATGAATGTAAAAGATTGGAAAGGATATAGAAACCCATGGATGCCTGATGATAATGGTGTTGAATACTCGTATATAAACTTGTTGAGGAATGGTGAGCGCTACACTGGGTACAAGGGACAGCACGCACAGAGGGTTTGGATGGCCATATATGAGCAGAAATGCTTCGATGGAATTCAAGAAGAGAATGTTCCTGCTGAGAAAAGAGTGTTTTATAAACTTATATCTGGAATGCACTCTTCTATTACGGCACATATTGTGTCAGATTACCTGCTGGACGAGGTGACTCAGACCTGGGGTCCCAATCTTGAGATGTTCAAATGGAGATTGGGCAATCCTGATGTGAAGGATAGGGTTGAGAATCTTTATTTCACGTATTTGTTCGTTCTTCGAGCTGTGATCAAAGCTGGCCCGATGCTGAAAGAGGTACATTATGATACTGGGTCTGCAGCTGAGGATGCACATACACTGCAACTTATGAGAGACCTTGTTGACAATGCCGCCCTCAGGCATTCTTGCCCAATCCCATTTGACGAAGGCCGTCTCTGGAAAGAATCTGGGTCAGATGAGCTGAAAAAGGAGCTGCAAGCTTCCTTCCAGAATATCACACGTATCATGGATTGCGTTGGATGTGAAAAATGCAAAATGTGGGGTAAGCTACAGTTGCTTGGTATAGCCACCTCCCTCAAGGTTCTTTTTTCAGCCGAGAGCTGCCACGGCGGTCCGGGAGAAAATTCTTTGGCATTAGAAAGAAACGAAGTAATTGCTTTGATAAATCTTCTAGAGAGACTTTCAGAATCTGTCGAGACGGTCCGAAGTTTGAGTTTGAGGTTGGCACAAGGAGACCATCCTCAGGGTTTGGGCGCCATTCAGGACCTCACCAAGGAAAAACTTTCCTATGGTTTTGCCTGACATGTATGATACGATACGGAATACTTACTAATTTAACATATAGGACACTTGCTGCTTTGCGGCCTCGAGATCTTCTGCAGGCATCAGACTAAGGAATTCTGCCAGCTTCCCTTTGGCTGCAATAGCACTATTACTTGAATATTCAAACATTTCCTTCATCTCTTTACCCCCGGGGGATGTCATAGAAATTGATTCATAGTATGTCTGGTAATCAACTCCTTTCAAATACTCATACACATCTCTCGCAACTGTATCTGCCTTTTCAACCAGTTTGGAGTCCGACAGGGACGCCGCTGCGGCTTTCAGATTCTCCTGAACATTATTAGGAGGACCTTCAATTCTGGACAGCAGGGAGCGAAGCTGCTCATATTCTCCATTTGGCACGATTCTGATTATTTCTTCCAATATTTCTTGGGTTCGTAACAACGGAACCAGGTAGAAAAACAATGGCTTGGAGGGGGGCGGCTGCAGTTTTTCAGTAGGAACCAATGCAAACGCTCCCAGTGCTACAGTCATCCCAAGCCCTATAAGTAGGCGCCTTTTCACCGTTTCATTCTCTTCATCACTCATTTCTTCGACAGTTTCTCCAGGTCCTCCTCCCGTGAAAAAGTCCACATCAGACTCGCTCAACCAGTTTCTAGGCTTTGTTTCTACAGTGGAATTCATTCATTCATTGAATCACCAACACATGCATCCACAGCTGTTTCATCATCTCCACAACCCAACAAGGACGTACATACATCAATCCAAGGTTTGTTGAACACATATAGACACACCAATAGAAGCTCACAGCAACAACAATCACCCCAAACTCATCATCCCTGCCAAATGAACGAACGAACGAACGACCCCACTCCATTCCACAACGTACCCACAAATGAAAGAGTCTCTCTGCGCAAGTCTCCTCCATCTATCCTTGACGTCGCCGCCGGCCGTCTTTCATCTTCTTCCACATTAGAACTAGTCTGTTTTCCCTTTTGTGCCTCATCCAACTGCTTTTTAAGGATTTTGGCCTCCTCTTCCGCTGCCTTGAGCCTCTCAATAAGGTCTTCACTCACCACAATATTATCGTCACCACCACTCGCATCAGTTTCATCTCCACTGAGAGAGCGACGGACCAACATCATTTTTCTGGACGAGAATTTGACATCATCATCTACTATGACTTCTCTCATCAAAGGCAGGCGGCGTATTACGCCACGACAGGGTCTCAAGGTGACATGTGACAAAGTGCCTCTTGGGCCACACTCTACTCTACAACGCCAGGACATTTGTTTTCTTCTTTTAAAGACTTTCCACTGGCACCCTATTTTTCACACTATTGCATTTATTATATATACGAAAATCTCTGCAGAACATCATCATCATCATCAGTTTCTGCACTGGCAGATCTGTGCATTTTCTAGAAAATTTCATTTACTTAAGGATCTGCCACTCTCTGAAACAAATCTGAAAATGAGATACAGACAAGGGAGATACACACACAGACACACACACACACACACAGAGAGTCTCTGTTTTACAAACAGTCAAAGAGAGACCCTTGTTTTGGAAGGGAGAGACTCTGAAAGAGATCTGAAAGGGACAGACAGACAGACAGTACTCGTGCAGCAGCTGCTGTCATCACCAGCCAAATGTGTACAAAATTTATATGTAGATATGTACAAAATTTCAAAGCAACGTTGATTTGGGAGTGAGAAGATTGAAGAACGAAAAGAAAGAAGGAAGACTGCGTGGGGCGTGTGGACGAGGTTTGTGCTCTGGTGCTACCGACTGTGCGTCACGTGCCCCACGCAGTGGTGGCTGGATAATATCGTTAATGCTATTGAAGAAAGTACTAAAACGACTGTAAGGGAATACTTTGGGGTGCTTGTGAGAGTGATTAATGGAGTGGCGTCGTTTGTGGTGGCACTGGTGATCTCTGAAGACGTTCGAAATGAAAGAAGGCGGGCAGAAGCTTGGCGCTCTTTCTGGGCTCAAAGCTCCGTGACGAGCACTCTGAATGCAGTGATTGAAAGGGATGGATATATTGAGCCGACGGGAGAGGTGAAAATGGTGGAGGAACGTGGAGGAAAGCGTGTTGGAATGAGACGAAGCGGAAGTGATCTGTTTGACAGACCGTCAGGGTTTGGATTGTCGGAAAGAAGTATAGGGAATGTGGGTCTGGTGGAAACGGTAAAAATGTGGAGTGAACTGGGAGTGGAAATTGTTTTTGCCGCATTTCGAGCGGTTGTCCTTTGGCTGTTAGTTCGTACGCCAAATGCTGGGAAGCCAGTGGCACTGCGGCAGCATAAGAGAGAAGAAAGAATGTCGAAAACGATTGAAAAATCGACGGCTGATTTTATTGTAGATAGTGGATATCCTTTGGAAGAGCATGTTGTGACAACGAGGGATGGATACGTGCTGCGAATGCAGCGCTTGCCAAGGAGGGATTCGAAGAATGTTGTCTTCTTTCAGCATGGAGTGCTGGATACATCCCTGAGCTGGGTCTGTAATGGGCCAGGTGGGTCGCAGGCGTTTGCCGCGTATGATGCTGGGGCAGATGTATGGTTGGGTAACTGTAGATCAAATCCGCCAAGGAAGCTTGTTGCGCCAGGGACGTCTTCCTATTGGGCGTACAGTATCAATGAGCTTGGTATGGAGGATATCTCGTCTTGTTTCGAAAGGATACATGCTGTAAAAGGAAGCGATGAACCAGAGATGAAATTTGATGAAAATGGCTGTGTTCTTCACGTGAAATCCAAAGAAAACAAAGAAAAAGGCGAAGCAGCAGCAGCAGCAGCAGAAGAGGTAGAAGGTCAATGCACTGCCCCCTGCTGGATGAACAGAGAGAGACCCACTTTTGAAAAATTACTCAGACGGAAACTGACAGAAACGAATGTCAGCTGCAAATCACGCGCTGTATATGATATGAAAAAGGGTGAAGAAAATATTTTAATGAAGGCCGCTAATTTTAAAGAACGAAATGGCGTGTGGGAAGGCGAACAAGGGTATAAGCTCCAAGTCGTGGCACACTCACTTGGTGCAGCTTCTGTGTTGGTCTATGCGGTGGTGTGTTGCATTTTAGGTATACCTCATCGCATATCGGGTATGATTTTGCTGACTCCAGCTGGATTTCATCGATCCTCTCCCACTGTTGCAAGGCCCTTTCTCCAAGTGTTGCCAATAGTCATGAGGTTTTTGAATGCATTTAGGCCTGGCCTCGGAGCACCAGTATATATCCCCTCACCCCTGTTACGGTTCATTACTTTCAAATTAACGGTGGATCTAGATCAAGTACCTGCATTAAGAGACTTGACTAAAGCTGCACTGCGATTGCTGTTCAACGGGGATTGCTCAGAGTGGGACAGGGCCCTTCAGATGCCTCACTATGCTGCCTCGTCCATGCCAGCATTGTCTGTTCACACTGGAGCCCATCTCATTCAATTGATACGAACAGGCAAATTCGAATTATATGATTATGGTTCTGCAGCAATGAATAAGAAAAAATATGGTTCAGAGCGCCCCCCTGACGTGTCTAGCTTCTATCACATGCTCAGCAACTCTCTTCCAATCCACCTCGTGGCAGGAGTTCAGGATGGTGTTATTTCCAGAGATGGGGTGTGGCATCATTATACTGTAATGAAAGAGGCTGGATTAAACGTGACATATAAAGAGTTTGTGGACCTAGGGCATTTGGATTTAATATTTGCAGCAAAGGATGATGTGCTTCGCCATATAATTAATAACTTGTTACTGTAATATCACGTTGTATGACAACAACCTAGACAGATTCTTCTCTGGGCATATAAAACCACAAGGCCCAACCCAGTACATGCATCTGTCACGTGCTCAATGATGTTTGTCATGCCCCTTTCTTAGAAAACAAGGATTCTCAACGTTGTGTCAAAACCCTCCACCACTGCTCAGGGGTTTGCCAATGTGAGGATGCAACAACGAATCAAAGTCCAAGAGGAGGCAACGTGTAAAGCTTGCATTTGTCCGATTCGAGCTGATCACCGTAATGTATATTTAATAATGAATAATATCGCAATACAAAAGCGATTAAAAGATGAGATTGTTAGGAAACTAAAATTGGCCGTGCGAGCGGAACAGAAGGAAGACCGAGACATCGTCTGCAGCGAAGTGTTTGCCGACATCACTGGCGAACTAAATGAAGGAGCCAAAGAAAGCACCGGATATATTTATTCAAGGTGGTATGAAGTCCTTGCAGCATTCTTTTGTCGAGATACTCAGGCTGGGGAGGAAGTTCTGTCGATCTGCAAGAGGCTGTGGGGACAGCCCTTCACAGCTCCCATATTTGCATTGCTGTTGCATCAGTGGCTTCTGGTCCATCCCGAGGCGGGAGGTGTTGACGAGAGGCTGAAGCATATAAATATTCTTGTGTCCGGGTCGAGGCAGCTTTTTCAAGGCGATCTCGGTACGCATTCTTATGCATTTAAGCCTTTGTATAGTTTTATAGCGGAGCAGGTTGTCTTCCTCCAGACGAAGCGGCTTGAATTTGAATCAGCTCCAGCCAGGGAAAGTCTAATAGCACTGATGGCAACCTTCTTACCTTATTACGCTGGCGGTAGAGGAGCAAATATCCTGTTGAAGGAGCTTGACGGAGAGCAGTTTGACTTTGTGATTGCAAGAATTGTTGATTTTTTGTCAAGAAACAATGCATACACAGGTGACAGGGTAGTTATAGACTATTTAAATGTATTATTAGAATTGAAGGATATGATCGAATCAAAGGTGTTGGCAACATCGACAAGAATCAGACTGCAGGGTACCATTTATTCCCTCACACGCCCGGGGGGACCTCGATATGCCTCCAAGCAAGTGAATGCCGTCGCTCTTAGAGTTCTGGATACTTTGTTCCCTCATGGTAAAAGAACAAGGAGGTTTGTTTTTTGGCTTTTCAACATTTGGTTTTTTTATTTTGCGGCATTGTTGTACATTTCCAAATTTTGGTGGAGAATCTTTGGACGGAGGGGAAGAACAAGACGGGATGAATCACAGTATTTGTAACCATTGACCAATCATCATACCAATCTGAACAATTCCAATCAATGATGAAAAACTATGAATGGTATATACATGGTGGTAAAGTGGTGTTCTGGTGTCGTCGCGTATCCTCGTTCGTGACCATATTTTGCCCACAGTCTCTGTTGGGGGCTTGTGAGCACGCTCGATTTGTTCATCACAGGTGTCCCTTTGAGTTAACTAATCGTACTTTATTGAAATCATTTTGAGAAAGGTAAAATCCAAGGGTGAGTACGCTCGAAACTCCAGCGTTACGGCAGTTCAAGTCCCATCGCCAGTTCCGGTGTGAGGCCGATCTCTCCACCACCATTGGCCATGAACACAGAACGCGTACATCCATATGATTGGAAAGTTGATTCTTGGCCCAATAATGGCATAGCAGTGGGTCGTCAGAGGAGCGTGTGTCGGGAAAAAAGGCCCCTTGGAAATTTATTACGTATATCAACCACCAAAAATTCCACCCTCCGTATGTCTTCCCAGTAAGAAACAGCCTAAGGTCCAGGGTTCGAGCCCCTGTGATGGCACTTCGACCGTACCTGGTCGGGTGGATCAAACGATCGTCATCATGGCGTAGCTGGTAGCGCGTAGGTTTCATAAACAAATCAAACGATTATCTTCGCCTGCACAATGTGCAGACTGCTTGCTGTGGAAGATTCTTTTTTTGTTTTTTAACCTCTGCATACCGTTCAAAAGAAGAGGAAGAATACTTTCGTATCAACCATCCTCAATTCCATGTGGTGTAGGGTCATGCCATTTTTGTACATATTACATTATTACATTATTCAGCACTAGAACCCAATTGTGGGGGCACGCACTCTGGGAACCTCTCCCTTGCTCGTGCCACTGTGGACTCGTCTTCTTCCAAGTTGTTTAAGACGAGGTAATGGGCGACGGACGCGAATCCTTCTGTTATGGCCCTTCTGTACAGAGTCCCAGTCGGCGCCCATCCTTTACGGGTTCTATGAAACGAGCAGTTGCACAGGTCTCTACACGTGGGGCACACCCAGGTGTCTGCTACAGACAGCACCTCTTCAATATTTTCTCCATACCTCATGAACAGGCAGTCCCCACAGAACACACCCTGCAAGGAGTCACATTTACTGCAGGACGTCCTTTTACCCAGCGTTTTCTGTCTACATTGATGACATGTCAGGCCGTTGACCTTGTCGTATATCCTGTTGCCCTGAGCATCGTACCCATCTTGGAAAAGTTCCCAGGGGGTATTGTATTGCCCCAGCGCCTCCACATGCTGTATCCCATATTTCTCCTCAACCTCTTGCCGTCCACGGTCCTCTTCATATTTTAACTCCTCTCCGTCCACCGACTCACCTGCCACTCGTCTCGATCGCCGGCGTGGAACCTCCCGTTGCAGCTGCTTCTGCTCACGCACGTCACTTTTCCCCGGAGCAGCAGGTCTATGCCTTCTCTTTCCACCCCCAACTTCCTCCGCACACACTTTACCTATGGCTTCCACACTCTACATCACCACTCGCATTCTGTGATTGGTCACAGGAACAAAATCAACACCTTGATTCTTGGCAGCTGGTGCAGAGGAGGGCAGCCACCACCTCTTCTTCTTGTTTGTGTTTGCTTTTCGGTTTGCCAGCTCGTGGTGAACTCAACGCCAACCACAACACAATACCCTTCACGAGCAACCATCTGATGCCTTCACTCCCACCCCCATCTCCTCCTCTTCTGTCGATGAACACAACAACAGCAGCAACCCAGGCTCAACGCACCTCTTTCAACCCCAGCTTCTCCATCCTCAGCTTGTTCTCCTGAATGCGCCTCTGTAAGTCACAACATACATATTATACATGTACCACCACCACCACCACCGCCACTACTACTAGTAGTAGTAGCACACTATGCATCCATTGTAATGACAGGCATCAGTCAAACACAGTGTGAATCGATGCGTTCGAGCGTACGTGTCCATTTCAAAAAAAAAACAAAAACACAAAACACACAATGTAACCACCATACCTGGCGCTCCAGCTCATAATCGGTGAGAGTCATCGTCGTATTTTAACTGATTGATTTAATTTTGATTCATATCAGCAACAAGTACATGTACGTATGATGAGTATCACTCAAGTGCAGCAGCGGCATCGTAAGGGAGGCATCTGGCAATTCAAACTGGAGCGCGCCATTTCTACGCGCCAAAACTTTCATCCATCTGGTGTGGTATATGTGCTGGTGCCCCCCCCCTCTCACCCTTGTATTGTACTCTTCTTACTTGGGCCGATTGTAGCAGTCATCCAGTGCTCGTAGTACGACGAGACGATGCGGAATGAGAGAGCGTTGTCTCTGAGTGAAACGGCTGTGTGAAAGTAAGAACCCACCATTTTTTCTTCTAAAATCTAACTCAACCACAATGGTGCTGTGAGCGAGCGAGCGAGCGAATGGAGCCACTGTGCTCACACAAATATACGTATTATAGATTCAAATAAAACCAAGGTGGTGGAATACGTCGGTAGTCATGGGGAAGGAAGAAAAGAAAGAATCCGGAACGTCTGCCACCGAAGAGGGTGGAAAACTTTCGAAAGGAATTTCGAATGGAATTGAACAGAGGCGTCATGATGATGTCATCCTTCGGGTTGAACAAATTGGGAATGCGGAATCAAAATTTTTGGAATACTCCTTCTTCCTGCTGATGCTTCTAGTGATTGTGTATGGAATTATTGTGCTGGTGTTTCTGCTGGGTGGGTTTGGAGCGAACCAGTCTGTGCCAGACCGTTCGTGGTTTTTGGTGCAACTTCTCCTGCTGTCTGGGGGGCTGCTGGGGACGATACTGCTGTATGTATTCTTCCTGTATAGGACGGCAGGAGTAGTAAATCTGCTCAAAACTCATGAAAATAAACAATGGCAGCCTAGACATAAATTTTATGTGTTGGATGCGGCCATCGTGGGGGCTCTGGCCATTGTCAACTTGAGTGCTGCAACGGCAGCCTATGCGATTTTTCTCACTGCAACTTGCACTCCATCGGAAACTGCGGTGTCGGTCCTGATGTTGATTCGGTCGTTGACAATGGTGGGTCTGCTGATGTGGGTGACAGCTACTGCCCGGCTGATGCGGGTGCACGGGCCATCCTTGGCAAAGAGGAACTCGTTGGATGCTTTAGAGTCTGGGGAAGAAATGGATGCCATCTTGCTGATTGATCAGAAGTGGAACGTAATTCTGAAGGATGAAGCTTGGTTTCTGTTTGGGTATGGTGTTGTTTTGGTGCTGCTGTTGTTGGCCTTCCTGGGGCGAATAAGCTTTGCTTCTACAGAAGCATCTTCCCTTCCTCCCCTGGATCCTTCGTGTGCTCAACCAGGAAAAGAGTACAGTTGTGATGCGTCCACGGATGATGCGTTGTCGTATGCGTTTCAATCTGGAGCTATTGTGTTTTATATGGTTATGTATACGTATTCTCTGAGGTCTTCGTGGAAGGGTCAAAAAGACCTGCCTGATTCACACTTCAAGATGTCAAAGATATTTTTGAAGATTCAGATGCGGTACTCCACGCTTTTGTTTGCTGGAATACTTGTGGGAAGTGTTGTTGTTGGTCTTGCTTCTGTTGGAACATGCAGAGGAATAATCAATGGGCAGCTGGGTAGTGTTTCTGCCTTTTTGTCTCTGGCACTGTACTCCTGGGCAGTTTGTCTATTGTACACGCCAGCCAGATTCGATGATCATTATAATCTTAAATTGTTTCAAACTATTGCATGGTTGGAGAAAGATATTGATGGCGAATTAGCAAAGCGGATGGATGTACTACAAAAGTCAAATGCGGGCTCGCGATTGGCTACGGCAAAGTACATTGCAAAGCGAATTGGGGTACCAGATACTTTTGGATTGTTTAATACCCCTATGCAGTCCATTTTGTGCATGGAATATATGGTCAAGCTATTTTACTGGACACGGTCCTCATATAAAGGCATAGTACGGCTTGCACAATCTAAACTTATGTACTCATGTGAAAACATTCTGACAACATTGCATGATTTTCTGTGGCTGTGCAGGATGCAGTTCTCATGGATGACAATGAGGATGGATCATCACTGGAAGATAGCTCAAAGAATCATGCCAAGCGTACTGCAAGCAAACCTTGGAAAAGAAAAGGTGATGTCCATATAAAGGTAACGTCGATTTGTAGAGAAGAGCTCGGAGAGATGCTAGCAAGTTCTTCTCCATATTCCATCGAAAAAGCACTTGATCTCTTTTCATTGGATGAATTTACAAGCTTTCATGAGCCTCAATCAGACACATACGCTATCATGGGAAGTAGTGCGAATACACTAGTCATAGCGTTTCGGGGCACTGCTTCCTCAACAAACATAATGACAGATCTCAAGGCTTGGAGCATGCCATATCCTCCACATCCACATCTCTCTTCGATGGATACTTATGGTACCAGTGTTCACTCTGTGAGTGAAAAAATATTTTCTGCCCCTGTCCGGGTTCATACAGGTTTCTATTCAGCTTGGAGCTCAAACAATTTCAATAGTACCGTCATGGATGCCGTCACAGCTGCAGTAAAGAAGATGGATGGTCAAGATCCAAAAATATTTGTCACTGGTCACTCTCTTGGAGGTGCACTAGCTTGTTTGGCAGCTGTTGAGATCAAACAGGCTGTCAAAAATGCAAAAATGACAGTATACACGTTTGGATCTCCTCGAGTGGGAAATGCAGCTTTTGGAGCTTATTCCAATTCACTGATTTCCGACTTTTGGCAGGTTGTGAGGACTGAAGATCCAGTAGCAAGAATACCCAAAGGATGGGCTTATAAGAGGTCAGGTCAACGTGTGATTTTGGGCTCGCATGGAAATATGGCTGTGCATCCAAATTATTTTGAAGTGTCACTCTTCTCTCACGTTGGTGGCAAGGTATCCGAACATCGCTTGATGAATTATGGCATGGGCATCAGCCAGTTTATCAAGGCACAATATGTTCCTTTGTTATCTTTGCCAGGAGCAAGTGAGGGTCTAGATCGCCTCTCAAAATCAGTCGATCTTCAAGCCACTCTGCTTCTTCAAGGCCTTTCAGGGAATGACTTGAAGGATGGAAAACTTTTGTTGCAGCCTATTCCAGGAGCAGAGAAGGTAAAAATAAAAACAATCCATTCTCAAAATAGTGAATCTACATGCCCTTCCATGGTAGACTGTTTCGGATGCATCAAGAAACAACCCGAGTCAACGCATGATGATGAGGCGACAATGGATGAATCATAAAGTGTAGAATACATTGGATTGCCAGATTTCTATGTAAGAACCTTTTCCACGACGAATCCCTCGTACTTCGAAACGATACTTCTTTACTAGCCTTCATCGCAACCATAGGAGGCCCAGGGAGCCTTCGTCAAACGGATCCGTGGTGATGACGCGATGATGACGTCATCGTGCCACGGCTGCCAATGCATCCTCCTGCAGTTGCACACTAGGTGCATCAGCCCTGATGAGGGAGACGGCGACAAAAGGAGCAATATATCTTCTATGACGATGGAGATAAATATATAAGCAATTGCTTTGTTTCCCAATTAATGCTTTGAATCGTTTCAAAGGGTATTTTGCCGCCAGCTTCATACGTGCTTCGACTTCCTGAGGCCAAACGCGTACTCGAAGTTTTGTCACGTTGAAGAACAATACAAAATACTGTTTGGCGAAGAATTCAAATTTCGAGATACAATGAAAATAGTGACTTTCTTCTTGGCGCTTTCAATCCTTGTACAAATATCGAGAGGTGGGTGGACAACGTCAAGAGATCTCTGCGGCCCGACAAGTCTATTCGCGACGGAGGGCCATTAAAGAGTCAGATGCGTGCGCAAAATAGAATTTAAAGATATCAAATAATATAAAGATGCGTTCTTTTTACCGTAGGATATGATTGTCCGGATGATCAATGCAAGTTGCCCGAGTGCCACTGTGCAAAACAAACAGCCCCGCTTCCCTTGGATCAAATGCCGCAGTTTGTATTATTCACCCATGATGATTCTACTGGATCTCTTTCTACATCTCTCATGAATGAAGCGCGCAGAGGATTTACAAATCCAAATGGATGTGCTATTCCAGTGACATATTTCACGATGCAGTCATTTTCAGACTGTGATTTAATCCAGGGGGCACACAAGTCTGGGGATGAGATTGCTGGGCATACCAAATCTCATCCTCAAATGCCAAATAGATTTGAAGGATTTTTTGACGAGATTGCAGGTCAGCGTCAGTGGCTGATAAATGAATGTGGCCTTCCTGCTGAGGATGTAGTGGGGCACAGATCTCCATACTTGATCAACAATCCCAACCACAGAGAGGCTTTGCAGAAAGGCGGCTTCTTGTATGATTCGACAATTAATGAGCATTATCCAAACCAAGCCAAGATTGCCCTTGAGCCGGATGCAACCTCTTTGAATGGTGGCAGCAGGTTGTGGCCGTATACCATGGATTATGGAATTCCTCAAGACTGTGCTTGGACGGGAAATCAATGCCTTGATACTGAGAGATATCAGGGTCTTTGGGAGGTTCCTGTGTGGGTAGTTCAGACGGATGAATATCCGATAAATGCCTATGCACTGGATCCATGTGATGGGGAAAATAGTAGGGCAAAGTGTGATCCCAATGAGCTGCTCAAGGGGATGTTTGACAAAGCCTATAATGGAAATAAGGCACCTGTGCCTTTATTTGTTCATTCACCTTGGCTCTCAGAACAAAAGAATATGAATGATGTCAGATCATTCATCCAGTATGTGACAGAAAACTATCCGGATGCCTACTTTGTGACAATGCATCAACTTGTCCAGTGGATGCAAAACCCTGTCCCCAAGGACAAAATAGAAAGCTGGCTTGGATGCAGTGTTGCCGGAGGAAAGGCCGCTTTAGCCAATGCACCTGTAGCAGGCATTCCCTCATCTACTGCAGCATTGCCCTCCGGCTTGGAAAGCGAAGCTTCCAACACAGCCCCATCTGGGGAAACAGAAGCCACCCCACCATCAGCGTCATTGTCAAACAATGGCACCGATTCTGCACCGGCGCCTCCCCCTGCACCTAAGACTGCCAATGCTCCTCCAGCAGAAAAGGCTCCATCTGCACCAGTTGAGGCGGCCCCGGATGCTGCACCTGAAAAAAACACAATCCATCTCTTATTTGCTTTATCAGTAGCATTAATACTTGCTTAACAGATCCAACATTACGTTCAATTGTTATCTGTCAAATGAGATATTTACAAGAATGTAACGTTACTTTTCAAGACAATGCAAAATTAAATTAACATTAGAGCCGGTTAAGATTTTTGACGGCATCTTGATACTGCTGCCACCCATTTTCCTCTTTTTTCTTTGAATAACAAAATACGACTGATCCAATAATTGCTACTGATCCTATGACTGCTCCAATGACGATGCCAACAATGGCCCCTGTGCTCAGGCCCCCAGAAGAGGAGGAGGAGGAGGAGCTGCTTCCTTCAGAAAGTTCAGAGCCCATACTCGTAGCATATTGAATGGAAGATCTAACATTTTCCACAAACTGAGAATCTGCATTGGATGTGAAAGATCCTTGCACCGGCCTTATTTCCTTAGTCCCAGGCGTGATGAGCCAAAATGGCTCCTGCCCAACCTTTGATGCCTTTCGCAAAAAGTCCTCATTAAATGTTCCAGCTGCCAGAAGCCTTTGCGTCAATATACCAACATCTCCATTTACAAACTCTTTCTTCCCAATAAACACTTGGGTTGGAATCCGTCCCAAATTACAACTCTTGTATGAATCAATGCGTTGACACGATGGAGACTTCCCTGGGCAGAAGAGCATCTGATTTGATAAGAGGTCTTCAGTTGCTTGCAACACTCGCTGCATGGACAAATAAAAAATGAGTCAATTATTACCAACTTTCAGAAGCTAAAGCAGACTAAAGAGAAGCCACGTACTCCCAGAGTTTTGCGCCTACCCACAGACACGCCACCTGGGGATGGGTCTGGGGTGTACGCATACTCATAATCGTAGTCATACGCAAACTCATCTCCGTCCGGGCTTCCGACATCAGGGCTAGACACAGGACTTTGCATATCAGGAGACTGTTCCGATGCTGCTTGCTCCTTTTCTGGGGGGTCATCCTCCTCGTCCTTGTCATCCTGTTTAAGTGGGTACTCCATAAAAATAACATCACCCTTTTCTTTTCCGCACTTTAAAGCACCTTTGGCACCATACCAACTACTTGTCTCCTTACAGCTTCCACCACAAAGCTTACACATATCGCCATATTTGCCACCTCCCTCTTTTGGTGCCAGTGGGTAGTATCCAGGTGCACAAATCTTGTCAAAATGATGCAGCACCGATTCCGCATCATCACTTACATCAGTTTCATTCGACACAATATCAATTTGACCTTGCCTCATCAAATATCCAACCGAGGCAAACCAGGACTCGGTGGCATATCCAGAAAAGCAGGCACGCTCCTTTTCCTTCACTACATCTGCCACACTGGGGTTGCCTCCATGATCAGAGTAGCACCAGTCCGAGTCTACCAGCGCAACCGTGTATCCTAACGTCGAATTACCCAGATCGGCATTTACATATTCCATCACCAGTGGCAGCATCCCATCAGAATCTTCACCGAGCACGGCCCCTGACCCAGGCACTTTTGCAATTTGGGCAACCCCATCACGGAGCATTTGAACACAACCCTTCACCGATCCTCCACCCAAGCAACGAAACGATATACCTAGAGAAGGACTATTCATCAACTGTAACGCTTCATTGCAATTATTATATCCTTCCTTTAGATCAATAGGAAGACACAGCACCACCGTCTGCTGCTGCACCACCGCTGGTGGTATGAGATCCATGGGATCCTGCACAGAGAAATCCACCACCAGCTTCCTGTTCAGCACGGGGTTCCAGCACCGAATTACTACGACATTATACCCCTCCTCAAGAATACAAAATAGCATCTTTATATATCTATCAACGTGTTGGGCCATTTCACAGTCGAACGAGAAGAAGAAGACGAAGATTACGCAAGGTCGATCCAATGCACTGACAATCCGCGCGCGTCACACAGTCCACATTCCAAACCCACCTGTTGGTTCAAGGATCTCCGTCCACCATTGGATTCTTGCTGTATGCTATATGCTAGTCCATAGGATGCCAGGAAGACTGCCCACCATATGGGGGATGCTGAGCGCCAACGCGTCATGTCCGTTGCTCCCAGGCACAACTTTACCCAGCCCTTGATGGTACCCCTCGTGCCAATTTTCTGTCTTTGAATAGATCCAATGATACTATTGTAATAATTTTGGGAATGGGAGAATCGCTCGATCCTCTCATACTGAACACATGTGATTTTTGTGGGGCCTTGGATCTGGATGGCAAGGCAGCCGCTTCCTTGGTCGGGAGCAGCGATGAGCCATCATGGGATCCATCTCTCCTCTCTCCTCCTCTGTCGTTCCTGTTGATGGCGATGATGGCCTCATCGTCCTCTCTGTTAAGCTTTTGTCGTTGGTGGTAATGGCGATGGCGATGTTGCTGTGCGTCGCAGTCTTCCTAGAGTTGCCATGGGATGAGGGTGTCATGGGTTTGGTCCGTCCCAGGTTTCTTTGGATGATGTGGCCTTGCTCCCATCGGAAGGGGGGTTTGACCGGACGCTCATGGTTGGACGAGCCATGGACACCATGGTGTCCATGGTGTCCATTGGATGCAGCATTCAATTTGAGGATAAAAGTGGAGAGAATGCGAGATGATTGACACAACTAAATAAAGTTAAATCTATTTGCGTCTCATAAGAGTCAAGGTGCTACCAACACAACAACAACAAACAAACAAATAAACAATCAAGATGATGAAGAACATTTCCTCCCTCTTGCTTTTGGCCATCATGCTGTTTGCTGGTGCATTCAACTTTGGTACGTGATGCTTGTGGTCTGTGGCTCTCTGCCTCGCCTCTACCTTATCCAAGCAAAGTGTTTGCGCTCATCGTCGATTGCTTTGTGCTGTGGGTGCAGTCTCTGCCGCTGGCTTTGGCAAGCATGATATCTCTGGAGTGTCTGGCAAGCACTCCATCTCTGGGATCTCTGGCAAGCACTCCATCTCTGGAGTGTCGAGCAAGCACGGAGGTCTTCTGATGAAGGGACTTGAGCACGTTGCGGGAACCATGGAGAAGCTTGCTGACGAGATGAAGACCCTGAGACAGGAGGTGAACGCCAACATCAAGGAACAGCTGAAAAACTAAGGAATACCTTGTAGCCGCAGAAGAGGACCCTATACCAAGTAGAGGTTCCACCCATCGGTTTATACTTTATGCGATCCTTGAAAAGTTGATTCTGTAGATACCTAGCGTGATGCTTAAATTACCCCAATATCACTAGATACCATCTGTCTTTATGTAATTCAACAACAAGACTTAGATTCCCCAAGTTTGATGATCCAGCACATGCCAGCCAATCATGCCACGGAAGGATGCTCGTTACAAATCAAGAGAGGTGGTAGGAAGTCGAAAGATTTCTTAGCCAAGTGGGAACCCTGGCTCGTTATCACCCTCGTCACTACGAGACGATTCGAAGATCTGATTGCAGAGTGGTGTAATCACCGACCCAGATTGAGAGTGTCATGCAGCATCTGTACCTTGGGGCTCCTGCAAACCTTACCCTCGACGCGCCTCCAGCACGCAGAGGCCGCCCTGCCTACCCATTCCGCGCAATATTGTATCTTTATCTCGTTTTCAGTGCTCTGAAAGTGCGCCGAGAAGACGATGGATCGGTGCACACTCGTCCGAGAGGGGATTCATCCCAGGAATGGTTTCTTGGACCGGCCAAAGGTACCTGGGATGCCATGGATGGCCATGGGACCGCTTGGCACGAGCAAGCCGATTATTTCTATAAATTTTGTGGCAGTGCCTATCTTCAATCATATCAAATTCTTATACCTCAGCTTCAGTGTGTTACTTGCCATTTCAAGTCCTTCTCTTTGGATCAACAACAACAAACAAACAAACAATCAAGATGATGAAGAACATTTCCTCCCTCTTGCTTTTGGCCATCATGCTGTTTGCTGGTGCATTCAACTTTGGTACGTGATGCTTGTGGTCTGTGGCTCTCTGCCTCGCCTCTACCTTATCCAAGCAAAATGACTCTGCTTATTCCTTGATTCTTTGATGACTTGTGCGCGATTGATTTGCTTTGTGCTGTGGGTGCAGTCTCTGCCGCTGGCTTTGGCAAGCATGATATCTCTGGAGTGTCTGGCAAGCACTCCATCTCTGGGATCTCTGGCAAGCACGATGTCTCCGGAGTGTCTGGCAAGCACGGAGGTCTTCTGATGAAGGGACTTGAGCACGTCGTAGGAACCATGGAGAAGCTTGCTGACGAGATGCAGACCCTGAGACAGGAGGTGAAGTCCAATGTCAAGGCACAGCTCGACAACTAAGTATGATGTCTGACGCAAGATAAATATGACTTTTTAATCCATCTTTACGTTATCCCCCATGTAATCTGTGTTCGACTAATTACAAAAAAATTACACGCAACAAAATCAGTAGAACGAAGGCTGTCCAATCGAAGCACGCAATCTGTTCCATTGGCTTCCTCTGGGGTCAACCTTACGAGGTGCCTGGATGACCACGGGGATAGGCAAGTATACATAGTGAGTATTTACAAGGCCAACGACCATGCCTGTGAATCCTGCAAATGCGGCGTGAACTGCATTGTGTGCCAGGATTTTGCAATATATTCTGTCCACGGATGTTGTGGCAATAGACCGGATGATGTAACCTGCAGCAGTGATTTGAGGATTAAAAATCAGGTGGGATGATCATCATCTCCCTGAAGATGAAGATGGACATAAAATTGCGTACTTGGATCGATATATTTTACGTCAACATCCTTAAGCTGAGATTTGATCTCATTCTTCAACCAAACGCCAGAATCCTTCAGAATTGGATTTCCACTAAGGTCAGTCTTTTGCTCTCCAGTTGCTAACAAGTCCTGGCCAGCCCCTTCGGCAATACAGATAATAGCATGACCTTTAGTTGCCAAAACTTTTTGTAAGTACGATATTACACCATTTGGGCCGTGTAACGCGAACGGGACCTCAGGGATGAGGCAAATATCAACAACACCGGATGCCATCGAAGCATCAAGAGCAATAAATCCAGACTGCCTGCCCATCACTTTGACGATACCGACGCCATTAAAGGCACTCGATGCTTCAACTTTCGCGCAAATTATTGCCCGTTGAGCTTCCTCTACCGCTGTGTCGAAACCAAAGCATTTGTCAATCTACACATACACACACACAAAGTTCTTATTTTATTGAGCTGACACATAGTGCAACGGGACAAAGGTAAAAAACAAATCTCACCAACAAAATATCATTATCAATGGATTTAGGAACTCCAATTACTGAACAGATGACATTATTTTTGTCCAGAGCCTTTTGGATTGCTGCAGCACCAGCATTCCCTCCATTCCCTCCCACAACAAATACAATATCAATACCCATAATGTCAATCTGTCTTATGATTTTCCTGCACACAATACAATCAAGAATAATTGGATTAATAGAGCTATAATAGAATATCAGGTTTATGAAACTATTACGAACAAAAAAGTGGTGGACATCATGCACCATCTAATTGAGACCTACTTCATATCAGCCCCACCCCGAGATGTCCCCAGGATGGTTCCACCTTCCAGATGGATCCCCTCCACATTTTTCTTCGTCAGCACAATCGGCTTATACTTTTTATCATAAAATCCTTTGAATCCATATCTAATCCCTAGGATATTTCCCTTTTGTACACCGTAATCTGCGCATTTATTTACTAGCCCTTGGACGACATCGTTCAGCCCAGGACACAATCCTCCACACGTCACAACTGCATCATCAACATAACCATACATGGTACCACTGTCTATTATAACAAAGGACGAGAGATTAACAATAGAAACATTATTTCATCATAAAACCACTGGATCAATCCATCACATTGCAAATACAACGCACTCGCAACAACTGTGTCATGGGGGTTCATGTAAATAGTCTCTCTGGCTCCCGCTCGAAGCGCCCATGGGGGAAGAGGCACGCACAAGTCCTGCTCTTCATCATCGGTCAGTTTACCATCAATACCTATATCTGTAACTTCATCATCAAATATACCATGACATTGCGCTCCAGCGCTTTCGCTAGATCCATATTTCAGCACAGAGATGGCAACTTTATCATCATCTGACACAAACCCTCCTCCAAAGTTATTCGTCGTAATAAAAGGCGAAGGCCTCGCTTTCAAGCTTTTCCTCAAGCTGGGTACCTCCAGAACTTCATCATCATCATCATCTTTATCGTCCATTCTGGGATCCGTGGTAAACTTGGTCACCTTGCACACACTGCTGTTGCCCCCTCTCCTCATGTGCGCCCCCTTTCCTGCTACCAAATACCCCTTCTTCGCGCACAGGACTCTTTGGGGCTTTCTGGGGCATCTCACACAGACTTTTGTCCGCTTCAGACTACCATAAATTTCATTCTTTGGCAGGCCATTCACCATACCAGCTCCCTGCGTCGCCATCCTCCAGTCGCTTGCTCGTCTGTCTCTTCACACACAAAGGACCTTTGTACTTCTTCTTTTACAATCTCAGGGGACTGACGCTCGGTATTCTACACACTTTCTCACAATTGAAAGCTTTCAAGTTCTTTTCCACAGCTCTCTCTTTAATATAGGTTGCTTCTTTGGGAAAACCCTTCCAGACGTTGACGACGACAATGACGACAAATCGTTCAACCCTTCACTCTTCTGTCCCAGGATTACTTCGACACGGTACGCCTTTAATTTTAAAGATCTCATTAAATACAATAAATTTAGAGTCATTGCCCTTCAGTGACAGGGCAATAACGCAAAACCCTTCTTTTCCTCGGCAATCGACAGGAGAAGGAGGGAAGGTCTTTGCCTGCTTTGCCTGCTTTGCATGCGCTTCGTCTGCTTTGCCTGCTTTGGCAAAGACGGAAAGAAAGTAGCTCTCTGCTGCCCCTCAGGGCAGTCGGGTGGTTGAAAGGACAAAACGTTATGGGTGCAAGACAAGATTAAAATACAATAATCTTATACGGTTTGCTCGTAAAAGTGAAAAATTGAAAGAGCCAGTGTGATCATCAACAATCTGCAACGCTTCAGCGAAGATTGTGTTTGTGGGCTTTGAAGCGTCGCATAGTTGACCAAGCAGTATACCAACAGGAGTTGTAAAAAAACTGTTGTTCGTACAGCCATACATCGTATTCGCCGCTCGTGAAGGGATTGGATGGTGACTGAGAAAAGTATGCCGCTGGGGAGTGCGGGGCTGGTGCCCCGAGGCACCTCGCTGCTGAGGCAAACGGGAGCAACTCTTTTGCCTTTGAAAATGAGGCACGTAGGTGGTAAAATGGGAAGAAATAATGCGCTGTGGAAAAGGCAGGTGTCTCGCGAAGGGTTGGCACCAAAGAGGGGAAGCTTGGTGTGCCGAGCGGTGTCCTCGCCGGATGCCGCTCGGCCAGATGTCGGGTTGGAAGCGTCGATAACAATAGATAATAGCTGTGATGAGTGTATGACAGTGATACGGCTGCGTGGAAATGGTCGACCAGGGCTCCTGGCGAGCCTAACATCAACGTTTATTGGACTGGGGCTGGATGTGAGGAAAGCTGACATTTCTGAGAAGCGAGGTGAAATCGATGATACGTTCTGGGTGGTGGCGGAAAACGGACAAAAAATTGATGATGGAGATATCTCTTCTGTTCAAAGTGCGCTTGAGGTGGCGCTTCGCTCTCGTGCCAGAGGACGAATGCGACCAAAACTTACAGTGAAGGGAGCGCCCGAGGGAAGGGCAGAGCTGCTGCATGAGCTTATGGGTACGAGTTGTTTGCTTTGGTACATATGTCGATTTAAAGATGTATTTTTGTAGGTAATTTATGTTCTTTTTGGCTGTGTAGATACGTATACTACCGATTCTGTTCTGTCGATCCAGCAGTCAATTATCAGTCACGTGGAATACACTTTGGCTCGTTCCAGATATAAATTTGATGATCTTGAAGCATATATGGCGACTTCTTATTCTGTAAGAGATCGTCTTATTGAATCCTGGAATGATACTCAGACCTACTTCAGAGAAAAGGATCCCAAGCGCGTATACTATATGTCGATGGAGTTCCTCATGGGCAGATCCCTGCTGAATGCCCTGTATAATCTAGATGTGAAGGATTGTTACAAAGAGGCCCTGGAAGAGCTTGGTTATAAACTTGAAACCCTTGTAGAACAAGAAAGAGATGCAGCTTTAGGAAACGGTGGTCTTGGTAGGTTGGCAGCCTGCTTCTTGGACTCCATGGCCACGCTTAACCTGCCGGCATGGGGATATGGTATCAGATACCAGTATGGTATGTTCCGTCAAGTATTGGTGGATGGCTTCCAACACGAACAGCCAGACTATTGGTTGAATTTTGGGAACCCCTGGGAGCTTGAGCGGTCCGCTTCGGTTGCATATCCAATTTCCTTCTATGGACATGTTTCTGTCCACGATGAAAATAATCGTCAGACATTCAAGTGGAATCCTGGTGAAACAGTCACGTCAGTTGCGTATGATACACCCATTCCTGGATTCAAAACCAAAAATACAATCAACTTGAGGCTGTGGGCAGCAAAGCCTGATAGGGAATTTGATCTGCAAGCTTTTAATACTGGTGATTATGTCCAGGCAATCCTTTCAAAACAAAGAGCTGAAACCTTATCCTCAGTACTTTACCCAGATGATAGAACATACGAAGGAAAGGAACTGCGATTAAAGCAGCAACACTTTTTCGTCTCATCCACGGTGCAGGATGTTGTTAGAAGATACAAGGAAAGACATGATACATGGGATGAATTTTCTGAGAAGGTGGCTTTCCAAATGAATGATACCCATCCCACTCTACTTGGTACGCTGGCTGTGTGTGGTTTTGTGTAGTAAGCCTAAAGTATCTGGAATATTTGAAATTAGTCAAATCTTTGTTCCCTGTAGTTCCCGAGCTGATGCGAGTTCTGATGGATCTGGAAGGCCTTGGCTGGACACAAGCCTGGGAGCTTGTCACAAACACATGCAACTTCACAAATCATACAGTACTTCCTGAGGCGCTGGAGAAATGGCCGATAGTAATGTTGGAAAAGCTTTTACCTCGTCATACTCAAATCATATACGATATTAACTGGAGATTCTTGCAGCAAATCAGGTCAAAGTTAGGAGATGACTGGGAGAAAATTTCAAAGGTATCAATTATTGAAGAGACTGAGGATGGACAGAAATTTGTCAGAATGGCATATTTGGCGGTGGTTGCATCCAAGCATATTAATGGCGTGGCAGCAATTCATTCGGATATTCTCAGGCACGATGTTTTCAAACCATTCCATGAGCTATTCCCAGAGAAATTTCAAAACAAGACAAATGGTGTCACTCCACGAAGATGGTTGGCCTTCTGCAACCCAGCTCTTCGAGATTTGATCACAGCAAAGCTTGGATCGGATAACTGGATCAGTCATCTAGACGATCTTCAACGTTTGAAAGAATTTGCCAACGATACAGAGTTCCAAAATCAGTGGCAGCAGGTGAAGGGCCAAAATAAGGCTCGTGCCATGGAATTAATTGAAAGCATGACAGGTGTTTCGCTGCCAAATAAGGATGCGTTACTCGATGTGCAAGTAAAACGAATTCACGAATATAAACGTCAGCTGCTAAATGTTCTGTCTATCATTCACAGATATGACACCATTGTGCGCATGAGGAACGAAGGAAAAGAGCCTGATTTAGTTCCAAGAGTTTGCGTAATTGGTGGCAAAGCTGCTCCTGGATATGAAATGGCAAAAAGGATCATTAAACTTGTATCTGCTGTAGCTGAAAAGGTGAATAACGACCCCGCAGTTGGAGACTTATTAAAAGTTGTGTTTGTGCCGGACTACAATGTCTCAGTAGCCGAAGTAATCATTCCTGGAACCGAACTTTCCCAGCAAATTTCAACAGCCGGAACAGAAGCTTCTGGCACAGGTAATATGAAATTTGCGATGAATGGATCATTGATCATCGGAACTATGGATGGGGCCAATATTGAGATTGCCCAGGAAATCGGAGAAGAAAATATGTTCATCTTTGGTGCCAGGGCTGATGCTGTTGCTGGCCTCCGTGCCTCTCGACACTCCTATCAGCCAGATCCTCGATTTAATCACGTAGTTAACATGATTAGAACAGGTGTATTTGGCTGGGAGGACTATTTTGCGCCACTTGTGGATGCAATTTCTTATTCAGACTACTATTTGCTGGCCAACGATTTCCCAGCGTATCTTGATGCCCAACAGGTTGTGGATGAGAAATATAAGGACAAAGAGGCATGGGCCAAATCAAGCATCTTGTCCACGGCAGGATCTGGTTTCTTCTCGAGTGACAGGACGATTAGGGAATATGCAGAGGACATTTGGGGAGCATCGCCGTGTCCAGTAGAGGATTAAGCTCACGAAATTACATTGAATCCCAAATTTACTTTGCAAAATAGTTGATCGTATACTCTGGTTGACATGCATATTTTTCTAGTAATTCATGTAATTTCAGCCGTGAACCCACACCCCCATCAAACGGCGTAAGAGCTTCCTTGTGGATGCCCCCGGCAACAAACACTGAAGCGATGTTCATGCCCTGTGCTCCGCAAATATCATGCTCAAGTGAGTCACCAACTGCAAAAACTTCCTTAGCATCTAAGCCAAGCATTTCAAGGGCAGTATTATAAATAATAGCGTCTGGCTTGCCCATGCGCAACACCTCTCCCCCCATGCCTTCGTACCAGGATGCCAGGGTCCCAGGCATGATCCTGAGCTCGTCCCCATGTACCGTCACCACATCTGGGTTTGCTACAATCATTGGAATGCTCGTTCCTTTCTCCTTTCCTATTTCAACAAGCTTAGAGAGTATACGTTTCATTTCTTCCAAATCACATGGTCTGGGATTCTGACCATCAATCTGCGTGCCAACCGCCTCAGTCCCATGGGCAACAATACAATCAACATTGTCCAGGCTGGTCTCATGAGACTGGACTTCCAAACCCAACCCATCCAGCGAGATGGCCCCTCGATCACTCCAGGTAAAGTGTATACATTTTCTTCTGGACTTCCAAAAGTCATCTTGTCTGTCGGAGAGACACGAATGCGTCACTTCTCCACTGGTCACAACCCCTTCGAACAGGCTCGTATCAAAACCCATTCTTTTCAAATTTCCAAGGGCCCCTTGGGAACCTGCACGAAATTCTTGCCGGGTCATCACCTATTTCCAGCAGCACCACTCTACTGTATCTATCTACAGCCACGCATCGATCATATACATATTACCAATAGAAAACACGCACGTCGGGATGAGTTTGACAGTATAAGCAATCGCATTCCACAGTCCTCTCGCAGATATCGAACAGCCTCGATGGCTTGTGGGTACGCCTCTCTCCCATCATGCAGCACCCCAAATTGATCCAGCAAGACGGCTTTCTTCTCCTGCCCCAGCCCTTTCACCACCTCTGCCAGTCCATCAGCAACCCTTTCGGATCCATCGTCTCCCGAGACAATCGCCATTGTGCTGTGTTTGCGTCGTCGCCCTCGAAGCAACACTCCTCTTGCCCTGGCACCCTTCCTTCTCGTCCTCTTCTCACCACCAGTCTCTTTACCAGCCCCTTTACCGATGGCAGCTGGGCGATGTCGACAAGGAAATACAGATATCGTTTTTCTCTGTTGTGGCGCATCAATTGCTGCAATCACAGAGCTGCACGTATTGGTGTTCATGTGGCTGCATGTGCTGGCATGTGCACACACACTCTTTCACCCATTCACTGCCCCTTCCTCTTACTTTCGTTTGCGTCCTACACTCTCTTCTTTGTAGCAGATTGAGAAAGGACCAACAAGGCGAATCGAATAGGTTGCTGTTGTCTTCGTCGTCGTCGAACGAATGCACCCTTATTAGAAAATGCAGGAGGACATCCATATTCGCGAATATTAGACTTTTAAAACACGAATCGATGCCCGTCCAACAACGATAGAATACAACGAATACATGCCATTCCAGGTCGAGTTGAATTAGTAAAAATACTTCTATGATATGTAAACATGGCAGTCGATAAGGATACATACATTATTGGACCGGTGCGTGTTCGATTGGTTGGTTTTCGAGTTCAAATGTTTTTTGCCGAGATGGCACCCCAAATGGGCAGATCACACCTCGATTGTGCTGCTTTCTAATGGCCTATTGTATGTGTAACTGTAGAAGGGAGAGAAGAGGTTGAAAGGGGTCCAACTGAGCGTGCCCCTGGTGATTGGAACGGTGGCCATCAGTCTTGGGAAAAAAGCCACAGAATTTGCAACGCACACTTGGACGGTATTTCTTAGGTCTGGAGCGACGGAGCAAGAGCAGCCGCGAAACTTGGGAGATGTGATAAAAAAGGTGACATTTAAGCTTCATGAGAGTTTCTCTAACCCGAATAGAGAGGTGAAATCTGCGCCATTTGAACTGAGGGAATCTGGCTGGGGAGAATTTGATATTTTGGTCGAGGTGGGTTGCTGGTTTTTCTGTATGCTTATTTTTATCCCCAACCCACAGAACAATCCACGAGATGCACAATAACAACAACACAAACAACAACATCTTTTTCTCGTGATGCTGCAGATTCAATTTCATGACGATGTGCAAGAACCGCCCATTGAACTGCTGCACCATCTTCGATTAGGTTTAGACATGCACGGAAACCCTCAGAAGCGGCCACATGTGTACGAAGTGTACGAAGACTTGGTATTCTGGGAACCCACAGAAGCCTGCTACAATAGAGTGATGAATTCACGCAGTGCCCCTCCAGAATCATCAGTGATGCAGTATTTTGGTAGATTTAGTCCAGATGATGAATATCAGCAGATACAAGCAGGAAGAAAACGATTGGCAAAATCTGTAGCACTCTTGAGAGCAAAGGTGGCTGCCTTAGAAGGCCAGGAAGCAAAACAATAACTTTCTACCCTTTATTATCATCTTTTCCCTTCTTCTTATTGTTGTCGTCGTCAGAAACAATATGAGCAATGTGATACTACAGCAGTCTAGTTTATATTTGGCCACCGCCACCACTACATTGATCCTTCCTTCCTCCAGCCATATGTTCGTTCATTCATTTGTTACATACAATCATCTGGCCGCAGTTCTCTTTGTCAGACCAAAACAAGGAGATAATACGAGAAGAAACACACAAACACACACTAACAGAGCAACCCTTGCAATCCTTACCATCACGCCACGTCCTCCTCCTCCTCTCTCTCGGGTGGCAATCCACAGGGCATTAGCATTGATTGCTTCATATTATATTTTGTTCTCCCGATGCTCTCGTTTTCACCAATGGCCAAGTATGATGCGAGGGAATGATTGGATATAATTGAGGAGTACGTATCCCTCTTTATATTGACCACCCATTCGAATCTATTCGTGTCTGGATGTCCTGTTCCAACATACTTAGCTGCTAAATGTTCACTCTGTGTGTTGACATTGAATTTGTCTTGCTGTGTTGTGGCCATGGTCTGAGAATGCCTCGCTGCTGCAGCGTTGCCCCCTCCACGTCCGTCAATGTTGGCGGTTTCTTTCTCTGCGTTTTGCTTTATACTGTCTTCACTAAAAGAAAGTCTTACAGTACAGTTGGACAAAGAATGGATTAGTGGATGGTGGGTGGCGGATGGCCAATTATGAGGCTGCGGGGGTGGGCAAAAGATTGTTGTGCCTGAGCAGAGGTTCTGTGGAGGGATCCCTCCCTCTGAACTGTTTGAAAACGAGGGAGGGCGCTTTTCCGCCTCCCAAAGCGAGCACAGTGTCCCTGAATCGTCGTCCAGTTTCTGCAACCTTGTCTTCATTCTCCAGTCCGACCTCTTCGAATGCGGCAAATGCATCTGCTGATAATACTTCAGCCCACTTGTATGAGTAGTACCCTGCGCTGTATCCACCAGCAAAAATATGGGAAAAGCCGCAGAGGAATCTATCCTCGGCGAGTGGTGGAATCACTGTTGTGTTCTCTGCAACTTTTCTCTCTCTGTCAAACACAGTCTCCTGGTCACCCGGAGTGTATCGTGCATGCAGCTCCAGGTCAGTCACAGCAAAGTGAATTTGACGGAGGGTCATGGAACCTGATCTGTAGGTTCTGGCCGCCAACAGTTTTTGGTATAAATCCTCGGGAAGTGGTTCTCCAGTTTGATAGTGCTTTGCGAATCCATTGAGAGTCGTCCGGTCGTAACAGAAGTTCTCCATGAACTGTGATGGAAGCTCCACAGCATCCCATTCCACACCCCTGATGCCAGCCACCAGACCTTCGGTCTGCTCCGTCAGCATGTGCTGAGAGGCATGTCCGAATTCGTGGAAAAGTGTCTCCACCTCACGGAAAGTCATGAGGGACGGGGCGTCACCAACCGGAGGCGTCTGGTTGCACACCATGTGAGCCACCGGCAGCCTGACCTGGTCATCGCCCTGAGCAAACAGCCGTGACTGGCTGCACACTTCGTCCATCCAGGCGCCACCACGCTTCTCCGAAGGTCTGGAATATGGATCAAGATAGAAAAATGCTTTTGGTTTTCCATTTTTTCTCACCTCAAAGAAGCGAACGTCCTTGTCCCACACTGGCACCTTGCCATCAGCAGCAACAATATCAACGTCATATAGTCGCTTTGCAAGGGCAAAGAGTCCCTCCAATACATTCGGAAGGGCAAAGTATGGTCGCAGTTCCTCATCGCTGATGGAATACTTGTCTTCTTTCAATCTTTCAGCCCAATACGTGATATCCCACAATTCTAGCTCGCCTTTGAATCCCTTTTCTGCGGCAAACTTTTTAACATCTTCCAAGTCACGCTTTGCAGCTTCGTAGGAAGCTGCTCGCAGCTTCTCCAGGAGCTCCTCGGCTGATGCAAGATCAGCCATTTTAGAGGCCATTGAAACTTCGGCAAAGTTTGAGAAACCGAGAATCTTGGCCTTTTCAGCACGCAGCGTCAAAATCTTGTTGATGATGGGCGTGTTGTCGCTGTCTCCTGACGAGGCACGAGTAATGTTGGCCTTGTACATCTCCTCCCTCATTCTTCTATTCGCAGCATGGGTCATTACCGGAAAGAAGGAAGGGAAATCGAGGGTGAATAGCCAGGGACCCTCTTCAGGAGTGGCCTTCTCATGACCTTCTGCCTTTGCCTGCTGTGCTGCAAGAGCCAAGGCACTATCCGGCAGTCCCTTCACATCCTCTTTATCAGTCAATAATTTTTTGTACGCCTTTGTGGCATCCAACAGATTATTACTAAAGTCTGTACTTAATTTACTCAGTTCTTGTTGAATTTCATTGAACCTGTCCTTCGCTTCTCCTTCCAGGGCCACTCCCCCGAGAACAAAGTCTCTGAGCTCGCCTTCCACAATTCTCTGCTGAGCCTCTGACAGCGATTCCCACCCGGGGCCTTCTTTGATTGCTTTAAAAGCTTCATATATGGGCTTACTTTGGGAGAGTCGAAGCATCACCTTTACTTTTTCAGGCTGCACCTCTTCTACAGCTTTCCTCAGTGCTTCTGTATCCTTCACAGCCTTGAGGTGACTGACTGTGCCCCACGCCCTACCCAGTCTGTCCACGATCTTTTCAAGCGGCTCCACCAACGCTCCCCAGGTGGGCTCCACATTTTGTTCCAGTTCATCGATAGCCGCATTCGTCTCCTCTAACAGATGACGAATCCCAGGCACGACATGTTCAGCTTTGACTTCATCCCAGAGTGGGAAGGGAGAACTCTGCACATGGACAGGATGAAAGAGGCTGGGTCAAGCAACGACAACAAGCAAACAACAACTACAAATGCTACTACCACATAATCATCATCACTGGTCACACAAGGCCAATTTCTAGTCTACGATCGTACCGTCAACAGCGGGTTATCCTTGTTGTTGGATGGGTCCACTTGAGCACTCTCCATCGCTGCAGCCTTCGTCACACTCGCGTTTCTTCTTTGAGCGGCAGGACAGGTAGATAAATATGAGCTCTTCTTGAAGGTCGATGTAGCACCGAAATTTCCTCCTCGAAGCAACGTTGGCAGTCCCTTGATCTGTGTGGCTTGGGTTGTCTGGGTGCACAGATGGTAGTAGGCACGTCTGGCACCAATTCGAGCACAGGATACGTTCATGGATCGATATCTATTCCTTCTTTACTTGATTTCTATGGTAACATACACATTACTTCTGGTCAGATTCCCCCACCAACGACACACCATATGGGGATGGGATGGATGTCCACTCGCCCATAGAATTCTAATATTCGCGAATACGAGATCTGGTTGCTTTTTGTACTCCATGGTCTTCTTCTGGTAGTAGTAGTTGTTGTTGTTGCTGTTGTTGTTGCTGTTTCTAGCATTGTATATTGTATGGGGTTGGCCAATGCAGCGTTACATCAAATAAAAAATGATAAAACAGATGAAAAAATGTAATAAAAATCTTCAAGCACTTGCCACCACCCTCTTCCCCAGGCACCGGGGACAGGGGTGATCTTCATGCAAGAATTTGCTCTCCCACGTCACCACTCCAGTTCCTCCACAGATGGGACAGGGCATCATGCCATCCTTCTTCATAAGATTCTCCGGTACTACTACTGTTTGCTTTTGGTGCGGCCGGTACCCCTGGCTCATGGCCACGTTGCTGCCATTCTCTAGAGGGAGGAGGGGGTTGGTGCTGCCACTGCTGCTCGTGGTGGTGGTGGTGCCGGCGGCACCACACTGGGCATACTCTGCTGTCGTGGTAGCTCTAGTCGCTGCTATAGATGGTTTCTGTCCCATCGACAGTAAAGGCCCCATCCCATCCATGCGCCCTTGTCCCTTGTTCGGTCGTCGATGATGCCTACGGTTCCTAGTATTGGCCTCCAGGTAGGCAGCCCAGGTGGTCACCACCAGAGAATACAGCATCAAAAACAACATGCCCACTCGCATTCCATACATTCTGCTCGCCGAAGATACCAGCAATCGACCGGGAAGAGCGTACTGCATCGCAAACCTGTGCGCCAGCCTCGCAGCCGAGGATAGCACGGCCCTGGGAGCCAGAGTCGTCACGTGGCCTCGGTAGGGTCGTCCAGTTCCAGCCCTGCGACCACCCCCTGTTTGTACCAGCATTATCGACGTCGTTTCGATACCGAAATAATACCCAAGTCTCTTCCACGTGTCCTGTATTCTACCAGGACCGTTGACCGTGGTGCGCCGAGGCCAGGCACGTGTCGTCGAGAGCTCGACAGCGAGACCTCGAACAGCGACAGACCGCACCATCACTGCACTTTGTTGAATATCTCTATATATACGTATGTATTTGTGTGTAATTGTTTGAGCTGAATATGTAATGCATGTGCATTAATAATGGGAAGACGGGTGCGCGTGTCGTCGCCCTTGTCGGAACGCGGTGACTGGCCCTCGGTGGTCCCGGGGAGGGGGCACGCGCGGCAAGAGGCGGTTCCTCGGTAGCAAGCGAGAGAATGTAGATGAAGCACGGCTGGAAAATACGAATCAAAAGTCACCGAGATGTGCTGTTGCCGAAAAGATGCTCGAGAGAAGATCGGCGGTGGCTCGCATTGGTGGCTTGGCCGCCCCCCATGCCAATGAGGAGGATTGAGTATGACCGAGAACGCGCTGCCGATGATGACCACCCCCTTGCCTTCCATTCCATTCCCTCTGAGGATTATGATGATGCCGCATAAACGAAACACAGGGTACGGGATGATTGTCGATATGGATGACAACAGAATGGACTACATCATTTACTTTTGCACATCATAGAATACTACACAAATACATGTCTTTGAAGATGTGCCCTCCAATAGACCACCACCACGACTGTCGCGATTATGAGATTCCGGCTGGTGTGGAATCGATCGCAGTCGTCAGTTTCTTGTCGCCGTTGAGTACATTGATCTGCCCGTCAGCATCGACATCAATAATAACCGAGTCGCCCTCGTTTATGTCTCCAGAGAGCATGCCTTCAGCCATGCTGTCTTCGAGAAGACGCATAATGGCCCTACGAAGAGGTCTTGCACCATACGCTGGGTTGTATCCCTCGTCGACCAAGCGATCTTTGAAGCGCTCAGTGACTTCAATACGAATGCCCTTCTCCTCTGCGCGCTTGAATACGTCCTTCAACATAATATCAGCAATCTCCTTCACCTCCATCTTGGTGAGCTGGCGGAAGACGATGATCTCATCCAGACGATTAAAAACTCTGGTCTGAAGTATTGCTTCAATTCTTCATTTACCAAAGTCTTGATGCGGTTGTATGAAGAGTCTTCTTCGTTGGCATCCAGCTGGAATCCAATGCCACCGCCGCCCTTCTCAATGACAGAAGATCCAACGTTGGACGTGAGAATGATGAGGGTGTTCTTGAAGTCAATCACACGGCCCTTGGAATCAGTCAGATCTTCCATCTTCAAGAATTTGAAGCATCATATTGAATACATCTGGATGTGCCTTCTCAATCTCATCAAATAATACGACAGTGTATGGGCGTCTGCGAACGGCTTCGGTAAGTTGGCCACCCTCATTGTACCCTACGTATCCAGGGGGAGAACCAATCAGCTTACTGACCGTGTGGCGCTCCATGAACTCCGACATATCAAGGCGAACCATAGCCTCTTCGCAGCCAAAGTAATATGAAGCTAATGTCTTTGCGAGTTCGGATTTACCGACACCAGTTGGTCCGGAGAAAATGAAAGAAGCAATTGGGCGGTTGGGGTTCTTCAATCCCACACGAGCTCTGCGAATAGCTCTTGAAATTGCAGTCACGGCTTCTTCCTGTCCAATGACACGTCTATGAAGAACCTCCTCCATCTTCACCAGGCGTTCAGTTTCGTCAGAAGACACCTTTTCGATTGGAATTCCAGTCCATTGGGCAACAATGTTGGCAATATCAGCTTCGTCGACCACTGGGCCACCTGCTTCTCCACTCTCCAATTCAGCCTTTGCGGAATCCTTGGCAGAAGAAGTAATTGCGTTGATCTGTGCCTTAAGTTCCATCTCTCTGTCGCGAAGAGAACCTGCCTTCTCAAAGTCTTGAGCTCTGACAGCAGAGTCCTTCTCCTTGAGTAAAGCTCGAATTCCTTGTCGAGCTCTCGGCCTCTTCTGGAAGCTGAGCATGTCTAAGGCGAACCCTGGAACCAGCTTCATCAATCAAATCAATCGCCTTGTCTGGTAAGAAGCGGTCTGAAATATATTGGGAAGAGAATTTTGCTGCAGCCAGAAGGCATCATCAGTGTACCTGAGCTTGTGATGGGCTCTCATACCGCTCCCTGAGTCCTTACATGATTTGGTAGGTCTCATCCACACAAGGTTCAGGCACCGTCACTGGCTGGAAATCGACTTTCCAATGCTGGATCTTTTTCAATATGCTTGCGGTACTCGTCCAAGGTTGTGGCACCAATGCACTGGAACTCTCCACGAGCCAAGGCAGGCTTGAGAATGTTGGCAGCATCAATGGCTCCCTCGGCAGCTCCCGCGCCAATAAGGGTGTGGACCTCATCAATCATAAGAATGATGTCATCATTTTGCTTGATTTCATCCATGAGCTTTCTTCAAGCCTCTCCTCGAATTCACCACGATACTTTGGTTCCAGCAACCAAGAGATCCCATATCCAGGGTAATGATTTGCTTGCCCTCAATAGTCTCAGGGACATCTCCACTTGCAATTTTCTGGGCAAGTCCTTCGGCAACAGCAGTCTTACCGACACCTGGCTCACCAACCAGGCAAGGGTTGTTCTTGGTACGACGTCCCAAGATCTGGGTCACACGCTCAATTTCCTTCTGCGCGACCAACAATGGGTCCAGGCTTTCCTTCTTCAGCCGGGCAGTCAAGTTGGTGCCGTATTCCTCGAGGGTAGGCGTCTTGTTTGATCCAGAAGCACCACCACCGACAGTAGAGCCGACTGGTTCCTGGCATTCTCCTACCATGCGGATGACCTGGGTTCGGATCTTCTGTGGGTCTGCACCTAGGGTCTCCAGGACACGGGACGCCACGCCCTCGCCTTCGCGGAGGAGGCCAAGGAGAATATGCTCGGTTCCAATGTAATTGTGTCCGAACTGGCGGGCCTCTTCCAGAGAGAGCTCTAGCACACTCTTGGCACGGGGAGTGAAGGGGATTTCTACAGCCACAAATCCGCTTCCACGGCCAATGATCTTCTCAACCTCTACACGAGCATCTTTAAGAGTCACTCCCATGGACTTGAGCACCTTGGCAGCAATTCCTGCGCACAAACACAACGCCCGCATCAGTCTTGCACCGCATTCCAGCCCGCAGGCCCCCTCTTGGCCTCCAACACCTTATCCACCTGTGGTCGACAGATATCAACCACATCCACTCCCCGCTCAACCTCCACCAGCCCACCCCCCTCCTCTCAAAGTATCACATTGTACGTGTTCCATCATTTCCACCACAATGCATCATACCTGTCGATTCACCAATCAATCCGAGCAAAATGTGTTCCGTCCCCACAAAAATTATGGCCCAGACGACGAGCTTCTTCTTGCGCCAGCATGACAACTTTAATAGCTTTTTCCGTAAACCTCTCAAACATCATTTTAGTTACACGGACACGCCTTCCATTTCCTCCGCGCTTGGTTCTACCGGCTGTGCGGCCAAGAAGCACGGATGCTGACATGAGGTCTTACTCCCGCTTCCCAGAGCCATGAGGGCTTGCCCTCCCCTCGACACAAATCCACTATATGTGTTCAGCACTCGTGTACTTTGCGTATTTCCTCTTCTCTGGCTTGCGCACACTCTACCAACAGCCCGAGGCGCGCTGGCATGGCCACGCACGCTCGTTCCTCGATGCTGCTGCATCTGTCTTCACGCGCAGGTCCTTTCGATTCGTGTATTCTAGCCTAGTATTCCTAGTATATAATGCTATATAGCTCGTATAATATAGGTAGTCGTGGGTAGAATACGGTCGGATAATTGTTGCACTATGTCCCGTTGGCGCGGGTCTCTTCGACTTTCGAGTCGGATGGTTTTGCGTCCGGGGCACGGCCTACTATCGATTTTACAAATCTATCATCGATCAAATGGAGGGACGGACGGTAGATGTAATTTGAAATGTATATATAGATGAGAGGATGCGGTCACAGGATGCGTTCGACCGATGATACATGTAGATGCGATTGAGATGGCGCGTGGTGGCTGACACCCCAGTGGAATTGGCCCTTTTTTCAAAACGGACAGTTGTGGACAAAGTCGGTCAGACGTCAATACGCACCGGCGGATTGCAATTACACGTCGTATTAATAGTTCTAGTACATATACTAAGAATACAAATACTGAGAAAGATCATACGAAGTATGGTTGTTTCAGGTGAAGACGGGCTTCCATCTCCAGATGGTGGTGGCGTCAACATGGAGGAGGATGCACCGCAACAGCAACAACAGCAGCAGCAGCACACGTACCGCGACAATAATCGTCACAATAATGGTACTGAGGGACAAGGTAATACGAGTGTAGGTCATGGGAAGGCTGTGAAAGATAGACGGTATGGAAGGAATCGTTCGAGTCCATACAAGAGGGATAAAAATGCTGGAATGCTGGAAACCCATGGTGGTGGTGGCAGAAGTGGCCCTGGTGGAACGAGGATTGATGAAGAAATGAAACATGTGAATCCTGGACTGTTTGGAAGTGTCATGTCGGTGGCGAAGACGCCAATTAGAGCTGCTGCTGGATTGATGAATAAGGTGTGTTTGCATGTGGTGGCAGTACTGTGTGTGGTTCGTGATGATGATGATGGTGCTGCTGGTGGTGATTTTGTAGATGTCTATGCTGGGAGGATATTTTGCATCGCCGCTGTCGGAGAAAAAACAGAGTGGGGAAATAAAAGGTGGAACAGAGTCGGAGGATGATGGTAATGATGTGGTGGTGGAGGCACAAGAGGCAGAAGAGGCAGGAGATGTGACTCCTGTAAAGCCTGCGACGCAAAAAGTGGCATCTCCCATGCGTGGAAAGAGTGGTGAACCGCAGTCTGATCTGAAGGTTGTTGAGATGGCTGCTAATGGTGTTGGTGATGAAGAGCCCAAAGCGACGACGCCATTTGATGGAGTGTTGGATATGTTGAAGGATGGGCCCTTGGCAAGTAGGACCCCAATTGTGTTTCCCACCCCCAAATCGAGGCAGAAAGGAGAGTTGAGCGTTCCTGTGAAGCGATTGCATACATCTTTCGCCTCCCCTTCGGTATCACAAAAGACTGTTGCTGATAGAGATGAAGATGGTGGTCCGAAGAGAAATGTGGCAGCACTGGGCACGTTTACCTTTGAGGCCACACGCTCTGCGCATAAAAGGGATTCTGTTGTAAGACGTTCGACCCGTGGGGTGGGCAATGGTGTAAAGCCCTTTTCTTCTGGACCAAAGTTTGCAATGCAGCAGCATGAGCAATCACCTGCGCCTCTTGCTTGGACGCCCATGAGATCTACACCAGCAAGTCTTGGAAGCAGACAAAACATGCCAGGATCTAGGAAACGACGCGCCGAAGAGGATTTGTCGACACCTGGAACGCATGATATTGATAATGGGGGTATTAGTCTTCTTGACATGCAGAGGAGACGTCGTTTCAAGCCGAGTGATGATCCAGGTAGCACTGGCAGGAGGAGTTGGAGAGCGGGCAGGACGCCATTCATGCCAAAGACGGCAGGTCTGAGCAGATTGCGACCGGGATTAGTGCAGGCAGACGCGGAGAAAGATACTCCTGCAGCAGCTCGAGTATTGCATGTCGACTCGCCAAAGCCAACGTCTGATACTGCCAGAAGAATACTAGCTACATTGGACAGTATGGAGGAGTCAATTAAAAAATCACGCGAATCTCTCTCGCCTTTGAATGGTCAATATGCACTCACTGCAAAACCTTCTCCGCCTCCTGTATCATCTTTAGGAGGGGCTATGCCAAAATCAAATGATAAATCAGAGGAATTACACCAACCGAAAGTAACTTTTGCGCCAGTGACAAGCAGAGATGGAAAGGAGGGTGAGAAGGAAACGACTAAGAAAAGAAAGCCCGTCGACGTGGAAGAGAAACTTAGGCCAGCAATTAAAACGCCAACATTTGTGTTCCGTCCTGCTAAAGAGGAATCCAAAGAGCACACGCCTGTTTTCGGGTTAAAGATGCCAGATTCTTCGGGACTTATGGCGGTCAAAGTGGAAAGCAAAATGCCGGATGCCGCCACAAAGAATGAACAGATGGAAGAAGATGCTTCGGCAAAGCCCACTTTCGAGTTCGGCAAGAGTCCAAAAGGCTCTGCCTCAAAAGCCAAGGTGGCAGCTGCTGTTGGCAATGCAGATACTGATATGCAAAAGCACTCCCCTAGCTCCTCATTCCTCTTTGGAAAGGATAAAGAAATCAAAGTAAGTTATAAAAGTGATTGGCACAACAAGAATTGTTTTCTAAATGCTACAGAATTTGAGCTGAAAAGTATTCTTATGCTTCAGGCAACTGGAACTAGGACAGCTATGCCAAAACCTGACGAAGTACCCGCTGAAAAGCCCTCCAGCGGAGATTGGGGTGCAGCGTTTCTCAAGCAAAATTCTCAGGCGGCCCTGGAGGCTGCAAACGCAGCGAAAAATGAGGCTGAGGGATCAACTCAAAAGACTGAGAAACCGGCCCCATTTTTCAGTTTTGGTGTTTCAACTGCTTCAACTGGGCCGTCATCAACGCCAGCTTTTAGTTCTCCCGGCAAAGAGGAAAAATCATTGCCTGAAGAGAAGGGATTTGTAGCCACAGATAAGCCTGTTGTTGATTCGATGTCCACAATTGGGGCATCAGCAAAGGATGAGGAACCAGAGCCTCAGGCCAAGGAAGGTACCCCGGTGGTATCAACGGGATGGGATGCTGATTTTTTGAAAAATAATGCGAAAACAGCTTCCGAAACAACCGCTGCAGTGGAGAAAGAATTGAAAAAAGATTCTGCAATTGGCAATCAGGAAACAACACTGCAGTTCAAGTTTGGCTCTGGAGCAGCTCCCCAAGGTTCAGAATCTAAGATCAAGCCCTTTAACTTTAGTTCAGCATCATCAGCGCCCGTATCTTCACTATTTGGCGCCCAAAGCAGTGAGCAGAAGCCAAAAGCCAATGAGGCACAAGGCTCTGATCAAAAGAAACCAATGTTATTTGGATTACAGAAATCAGGTGCTTCTGTTCCAGTGTCACCAAATGTAGAGGAAACTGAAGGAGCAAAATCAACGCCTATAGCTAGTCAAGATATTGCCGCTGCTCCGGCCTTTGAATCCACTAAAGAGACCAAGAGTTTTAATTCAAATGCAGCCAAAGTATCAGAACCTAGCACGTTAGCACCCTTTGGAATTTTGAAAGATGACATTACAGCCCCACCTGAGCCTTCTCTTGCTGGTCCGGTTTCGGAATCAGCAGGTGCTATAGGTAAGGAATCTTTATTTGGGAAAACAGTAGTCTCAACACCGGCTGTCACAGAGGAAAAAGATTTTGCTGCTTCCTCTGCACCATCCTTGGGCACATCATCATTGTCAATACTAGGATCGGCTCCCGCCCCATCTTTCAATTTTGGAAGCAAAACGGATCAACAGGAAAAAGTAAACAACAGCGCCCCCGCTACTTTCAAATTTGGTAGCTCTACAGGCTCAGCAGGATTCAAGTTTGGCCAGTCAGATGCGGGGGCGACAATCAACACAGCCACAACTGGAGCTTCGGCCCCCGTCACCTTTGGTGCGAGTACTAGCCAGCCGAGCTCGACTTTGTTTTCATTTGGAGCAAATACCATGCCATCATCGACGGCTCCAACTTTTGGAACTGCTTCATCTCCTGCTGCCACTGAAACTTCTCAAATGAAAACTGATGGAGTTAATGCAGGCCAGCCCAGTTCAGGGCCTGGAGTTGGCCAACCCGGGACTTTCCAATTTGGCTCTACTTCAGCCAATGCATCTAAAATGTCATTCGGAGAACCGGTGACCTCATCTGGATTCGGTGCACCAAGCACTTCAATGCCCAACTTTGGGGCTTCTGCTAATTCACAAACAGCGGGCGGGTTTGCATCTTCCTTCAACCCATCTGCTCAGCCAAGCTCTGGGGGATTTGGCACCTCTTTTGGAGTAGCAAATGGACCATTCGGAGCGAGTAGCTCTTCTTCAGCTTTCGGTGCTCCATCTGCTAGTGTCCAGCCGGGGGCTTTTGGATTTGGTGGGGCATCTGCTAGTGGAATGAATGCAGAGGTTTTTAGTGGTGGATTTGGGGCCAACCCTGTTGGCTTTGCTGCTCCCCAGGGGCAGCAGGCCCCAGCTGCATTCGGGTCATCTTTTGGCCAGATGGGAGGAGCTTCGCCATTTCCACAACCTTCAGGTCCAAGTCAAATGATTCCCAACAACGATGGCAACCCAAATCCCTTTGGTGCTTCCCAGGGTGGTTTTAATATGGGTTCTACAGGCACATCGCAGTCTACAGAAGGCAGGAGGCGTCTGAAAGCCAGAAGAAGGAGGAATTGAATGTGAGGTTGTGTAGTTTAATATTATATATTTAAATTCCATTGACATGATAACCTCTCTAATTATATTGATCATCTAACAACATGGTTCCAGGCAGGTCCTGCATTTGCTGTCTTTGATCCCACCCGCTCGGTTTGCTGCTGCTCCCACTCTACGACAATACACGATATGTATAAGATCAAAATATAGGAGTTACATAACGCTGCAAAGTGCAACTTACCAAATAGTTCTCCATCACTGTCACTCCATTCAGCATAGTGTTGGGTCTCAGGAATGGCTTGAGACTGGGTGGGGGGGATCTGGTTAATTCGAATGACCGGAGGCCCGAATATGGCATCGACATCCAGCTGGAATGAATCCAAAGGTATTTCGTCCCTAGAACTACGATGCAAAAATTGATCGACTTGGTTTACCCCCTCTACCAGAAATTTGCCATACCGTTGCTTCATGAACTTGCTGACACCAGGCACTGTCATTCCCTCCAGCTCTGAGATACTTCGAGGAGGATCTTGCGCAATCTATAAATATATAATGTTTGAATTAGTTTAAATGGGTCAGGATCGCATCAGGTGGACACATACCTTTGATTGCACAGATGTGTTGAAGGGTGCCCTACCAACATCCATTCTTTCTCTAATTGCACAATTGAGCTGTGGAAGCATGAGAAGCATCAGCTGTACCCTTCTATCTAGTTCCCCATCGCTTGTATCGATTATTTCAACACCTGGATCTTCAATTACATCAAACTCATCCTCACTGAGGAGGGAAACTGCTACGCTGGGCTTCCTTTGCATTTTGTTTTTTCTACTGTCTGAAGCGGCACTTTGAGCGACTTCAGGGATTGTGTTTCGATCACAAGTTGCCGGTAACGGTGGCATGACTCCTCTCTTTGAACCTGAATGCCGCTCTTCAGTGCCATTGACTCGCTCTGATATCAGTACCTGCAACCCAGACTCAAGCTGCCTTGCCCTTTCCTCACTTACTGATAAAACTGAGGTAACTGCCCTGAATTCCCCTGTTTTCACTGTGTTTTCAATCAGTATACCCTAAACGAAGTGACAAGATAATGATAAGACGCAAAAAATTTTGATGTGAAATAAGGGCATCTATAGCATACCATTGTGATCATCTTCCTCACAACCCCCTCAACTTTTGGGATGGGCATCTTCAGAGATTTTCCAATCCCGAATTTCGGGCAATCTTGCATCCCTTTGTCTCGAACTGTAGAGGTATTGGAGCCTCTGAATACAGCTACCAACAATGACATTGACATAGGATTTCTGCTGCATCTGACAATCTCTACAAGAAGGGAAGCCTCCTTGCTCATATTTTTCTGAATGATTGTCTTGCCTACATTATCTTTGCAGTTATCACAAGACCTTTTGCAATCATCAACACGAAATTTTTCACCAAAATGCTCCAGCAGCATGCTTCTACGACAAGTGCACGAGTCCTCACAATATGCCATCATGGCATTCAAAGATTCCATGTTATGCATATATTGAGTATCATATGAGCCACCACATCTTCCATTTGCTTTTGCGTCGTCTCTGCTTCTCTGAATCAAATATTTTTGTTTGTAAACATCTGCTCGTGCGTAGTACACAATGCAATGCGCCGTTGAACCATCCCTGCCAGCCCTGCCACTCTCCTGAAGATATCCCTCAAGTGATTTTGGCAGGCAGAAATGGATCACAAATCTTACATCAGCTTTGTTGATACCTGAAGGAAAAAAAAAGGAATGTTGAGTCGCTATCATCCTTATACATAGTAGACCCCATGCGGCAGCACACGTACCCATTCCAAACGCCAAAGTTGCCACAATGACTGGGACATCTCCATTGGTCCACTCACTCTGCACTTGTTCGCGTTCTTCTAGTGACAATTTCGCGTGATAATACCTGTGCAGTGCTAAATATGTTAATTTCATATCATATGCAGGATCTTAGTAAAACACTATCGAAGGGTTATCCCTATTCACTTACTTGACACGCTTCCTGCGTGTTTTACCTAAACGACCTTCAAGCTTGTTTTCGAGCTCTTGAGCAACGACTTCGCACAATTGTACGGTTGCACAGTATACGATTCCACACTGTAACTTTTCAGTTCCTCCTAGTGTTGTCGTAAACCTTTTTAGGATTAGATCACCCATCTCTTCAACAGCCCTGTCCGCCCTTGCCTTCTTTCGAACTTCGTAGCGAAGGTTTGGGCGATTAAAAGATGACCTGAAAAGAAGACAGGACCTCAAACCCAGTTGTACAACAATATCGTGTTCTACTCTAGCAGTTGCTGTCGCTGTCAGTGCTAAGATAGGAACTTCAGGAAAGTGAATTTTAAAGTAGGATAACTTTGTATAGCTTGGTCGGAAATCTGCAGGCAAACTCACACAACATGATTGGAATACATGGAAACGAGGCAAACTAGAATAGCCCACACTCACCATGTCCCCATTGAGATACGCAATGGGCTTCATCGATAACCACCCTCGAAAGTCTTTTCTCTCGATATAAATTCTCCAGCATTCCCCTACTGCTTGCAGATTGTTCCAATTTCTCAGGGGTAAGAAACAACACCTTTACATTTCCTCTCATCACTTCGCTCATCGTATCTCCACCATCCTTTGATCGATCATACGAAGCAAGCAATTTCGCTGATATACCCAAGTTGGTGAGATGAAACACTTGATCTTGAATCAACGACACCAATGGTGTGACTACAACGGTCACTCCAGGAGACAGCACAGCTGGCAGCTGGTAGCACAGACTCTTCCCACCGCCAGTGGGCATCAAAACAAACACATCTTTACCTGCAAGGGTCGCATTGATAACTGCTCGTTGCTGTGAACGGAATGACGCATTACCGAACAGCTCTACATTCTGTTTCACCATGTCTGCGCTCCAAGGGAAATCCTCTCTACTCCAGCGAGGGTCCGAGCTGGCATCAATTCGATCCGCTTCAATTTTCCCAAGCGCCTCTCTATCGATTTGTAGTACCTCTTGAACAGCTACAGTATCTTCATATCCAAAGGGCGGCTCGACCATTGGCGGAGGAGCAACGGTATTTGCTTGCTGGTACATGCTATTCCGAGGACAGCCTGCAGGTGCAGAAGCTTGCAGCCCACCAGCATTGGGGGGCCCGTGACGATTCACCAGCAGCATTTCATCATCAGTATTTCTAGTGGAAACATGTCCATGCGGGTCCATCCATCGCCCTTCAGATGGAGCTGAATTCATCTCTGCAGCGCGCTGAGCTGCAGGGTCCAAGCAATTGCCAGAGCACACAGCCATGAGCGCATGCTTAATCTCCAGCAGCCTTTTGCATTCCTTCTTCAGTTCTTCGACATCTGAGCCTTCTACATCTAATAATCTTTCGGTCACTGCATCAAGTTCAGCCGATATACCCGTTAAATGTGTCCGTTTATGCATGCAAGCGTCATAGGGCACCCCATGGCTGCAGAGGTGCATTGGGATGGATGAGCCAGGTTCCTTCGAGGCATGCTGCTCTGTTGGTGTTTTGGCTCCGGAATGGCGCTGAGCATTGCCTGTATTCATCACATAATTACCGTTATCATACTGTTGCCGCATTTCCACCACCGCCCTTCCATAGTCTGCTCCCTGCATCTGTCCTCCTGCACTTGGCATGGCACCCAACACTGCACGGACTGCAAAATTGTTGGGTTCAGGCCCATTCCCATGTGTCCACCGAGTAGCAGCAGCAAAAGGAGGAGGAGCAGCAGCTCTATCAAGAGCAGGAGCGGCGGTAGCAGGAGCAGCTCTAACAGGAAGAAGAAACGAGTCTTCACGGCCTCCCACAGTAGCAACATGCTGACGTGCCACATAGCTTCTACGTGCCTCATCTCCACCATCGACTTCTTGTCTATGGACTGCTTCTTGCCCGGCCGGGCCAGGCAGGGTGTCCCACCGCTGACCACCACCTCCACCACCGCTGAGAGTACGGGTACGTGGGACACCTGGATCCATTTTGGACAAGTGTTCTCTCGCCGATCCTTGGCGTGGAACTGAGCTCGCCATGAATGGCGTTTCAGGCCGCTTTCTGAGCAAGCTTTCGCTCTTCCAGTTCGAAGGTCCAGGTTCCATCATCATGTCACCGACGATTCCTGTACCCTTTTCCTTTTCCAACCACTTCTTCTCCTTCTCAACCACCACTATCTTCCCCACTGTACACCCACACTACACAGTATAGTATTCACCGTATACTCAAGTACAGTAGTACTACGATACGAGTTGAAACGCTGCTGCTCATATAGCAGCAGCAGGAGAGGAGGAAGAAGGGAAGAGGTCTGGGGGCTTCGAATCGTTTCAAACACCACGACGCATCGCCGTCAGCACCATTCCAATCCACCGATATTCATCTTCAGGGACCATTAATTATGTATTTTTATTCCTTTTTGTTCATCTCCTCTCTCGTCGTCGTCTTGTCTTTGCTGCCGTTTGTCCGATCACCACCACCACCGTCCAGCATACCGGGCCCCGCGTTCGGACTGTTATTCCTACTTTCTTCTCCTACTTTCTTGCCCAAGAAGAACGTCTCTGGTCCCACTCTGATGATTCCATTTTATTTCTACCCTATGTCCCTCTTCTTGCGTATTTCGTATTGTAATTATACTGTTTATACACACACACACGCACAGAGATATAGATACACACGCAGAGAGAAAGAAAGAGAGAGAGAGCATCGGATCGGATGATGTGGAAGACCAGTCTTCCGAGGTGCCTGAAGGGCGGCATGTCTGCCATCTCTCCCTCTGCCGGGGGGGGATTTCGGCACACCATCATGCGCAATAGAATGGTAGATTCATTCCATAAAGGCAAGGAACTAGACCGTACTATGAATGATCAAATACAGTATGCCACTGCTGCACATAGAATAGACCGTGGGATGGTGGTGGGGTCGTGTCCCCTCTCCCGCGCCTGGTCCACCGGGAGGCGGCCAGACACGTCCCTGGCCGCCTCTGGGTCCCAACAACCGGCAAGGCAAGCAGAGGTGGCGCCTCCCCAGGTGAAGAAACTGGCAGAAATGGCGCAATTAGGAATAACAGAAGAAGAAGAGATTGAATGGACGCCCCAAATAGAGCGAATAGTGGAATGGTTTGATCAATTGCAGCAAATAGATGTGGAAGGGGTGTCCCCGTCTCTGCGGGGAGGAACAGACGGGGCAGAGGAGAGGGATGCACAAGCCCGTGGTGGGGATGGGTCCCAAAGCGGGTTGCGGTTAGATGAACCTGTAGAATATGAAGAACGAGAGGCTATGCTCGATGCCGTGAGGTCGCATGTTGTGGATGGATTCGTCGTGGTTCCCAAAACCCAGAGCTCCACCTCTGGCAGCAATGGAGAGTAAGGAGCCATCGACGCAGAGGACAGCGTGTCCAGCGTCACTCTCGGTTTTTAGTAGCAGCAGCAGTGGTGGTGACTAGGTCCGTGTGCCTTCTTGTATTTTCTCTACCCATATACCGCTGCTATATACAATGTGTGCCAAGATGTGCTTCATGTTTTAAGTTTACACAAAGAGTCGTCATATCACAACAGTCATAGCATAGAGCACGCCACGTCTCAAACAGTGTAAAGACAACAGGTGCATCAATGCAGTATATTTTGGACGCGTGCGACCAAGTCTGCTCGCTCACATGCAGCAATCCTGTATACACACGCTGTCACGCATATTGCAGCGATAACAACGGGTGCTACAACATTGCTCACCTTGTGATTCCTACACCGAGGAAATTTACATCATTGGCATACCTTCCTTCTTTCCGGCCTTGTTGATCAAACTCTTGTGGATGTGTGGAATAACACCACCTCCGGCAATGGTAGCCTTGATAAGGGTATCCAACTCCTCGTCACCACGGATGGCAAGCTGCAAATGTCTTGGAGTGATACGCTTCACCTTGAGATCCTTGGACGCGTTACCAGCCAATTCCAGAACCTCTGCACGACAATACATAACAAATTACCAATGTACGCCTCGCAATGACAGAAACTCCACGACGCGCTCCACACCCGACCGCCCCAGATAGGTCCCTGTTGTTAACAACCAACCACCACGACAACAACGGCAGTCACTCCACCAGACACCACAGCCCCGCCTCTCTTCACCAAAAACCTATACATACACAACAACACCAAAACACAACACATACCAGCAGTCAAGTACTCGAGGATGGCGGCGGAATACACGGCAGCGGTAGCTCCCACACGGCCATTGGCAGTGGAGCGGTTCTTCAACAGACGGTGAATACGACCGACTGGGAACTGAAGTCCAGCACGAGCGGAACGAGAGATTGGCTTCTTCTTATCACCAGCTCCCTTCATTCCAATGGTACCCTTGGCACCCTTTCCAGAGAGACCCTTTGCTCCTTTTCCAGACATTGTTGTTGTTTTCTGCAACCAGCATCGACTGCCGCTCAGCACCACCACATGACACTCGGGAACACCACAGCAACCGTGGTTTCATTTAAACCATTTTTTTTCTGATTGATATGGAACAACTCACAACGCCATACGGCGTGAAACGGCGTTTGCGTTGTTTCTCATCTCGTGGACATCGTCAAAGGTCGCAGTGCCTCAGAAACCCATACCAACGGCACTATCATATACTCAACATACCTTTAAATGTTATGTAAATTCAGTGAAGTGAATTGAAGTCGGATTATGTATGAGGTTGGGGGGTGGTTGACCTCCCTTGTAATAGTCGGTCCCGACTCGGGGCATCGTTGTTGGTTTCACCGTTTGACCCTGGAATTTTTGAATTGACAGCCAGACCCATCGTCGTATGGTGGCTGTCCATCGGTGTGGTGGTGGTACGAATCATGGCGATGATTCGTGGACAGTCTCCCAATGCTGCTGGTAATGGTGGTGAGAATAGGAATGTGAATAGGAATAGGAACATCAATGAGCGAGCGTGTACGCGGTTTGTGATGGAGGATGGATTCTGGAGGGGGCAATGAAGAGTAGAAGATGTGCTCCTTGTACTACAGATGAATTTGAATAAAATACCATAAAAGAGAGCATAAAAACAACATTCAACAGGTAACTGGGTGAGTATTAGATGGATGGGATGCGTTTGGAGCATCTTGTTGTATATATATATATATATAGAGAGAGAGACTTGTTGGGTCTTGATCATGTGTGCTATCGCAGCTGGTGGAGCAGCATAGCGTCTTCTTGTCGTGCATCATCCGCTCTTGTTCTTTCTTGTCCGGATCATGTATATGATGTCTACTGCTTGTGGAAGAGATAAAAATAAAAATCCTAATATGCCAGTTGCGAGCCAAACGTAAGGCCAGTTGGAAGGCCCCGCAATCAGTGTGGCAATGGAGACCACTGCCAAGACAATCTGCATGGGAGTTCCAAACTTGAGGAAGTCTCTGGATGAATGCCCGCCGGCAGCCAATGCTAGGAGATTTGTCTGATAGCCAAAACTGGACATGAATACGGCAGAGGCACCCAACATGACGGCATATGAAAGGATGTAAATCTGCAGCAATGATGCGAGAGTTGAGAACAAATTCTTGATCACTCCACCCTTTTGAAATACGCAGGGAGGGCACGTACGTCGATATTATTGTTGAGTGAAATTGTCGCAGCAATTGGAAATACCAACGCAGCAGCTGCATTGTTTGAAATGATCTGAGATAGTACTGCTGTGGCAACGTAAATGGTCCCAATTATGAAACCAGAACCTCCTGCAGAGGATCCTATGCTGATGATCAAATTAGCCAAGGCGGCAGCACCTCCAGATATCTCAAGACCTGATGATACCCCTAAAGATCCAGCAATCATCATATAAATATCCCATTTGATTGCATGCCGAGCTTGGGTTGCAGACAGACATCCAGTTATTAGCATCGTGGCAACGGCAATGGCAGCACCAACAATTATGTCCAAAACCTCCAGTGCATACAAAAGAAATGCGGCTATAATAAGGATGATACAAATTGCCGTGTGCATATAACGAGGTGGATTCGTGTTTTCCATTTCTAAGATCACTGAAAAGTATTTACTGTCGTGGTATTGCTCTGCAAAGTGGGGGCCTGCGTCTAACAGAAGAATATCTGAAGCCTGTAGCACAATCTCTCCTGGCTTTGCTCTCACTCGTTCTCCCTTTCGAGCCACAGCCACTACTGCGGCGTTGAAATGCTGGCGAAAACGTAGAGATTTTGGCGTTTGCCCTATTAATGGAGAATTCCGTGCAATGACTGCCTGAACTAACCTCCTCTCAACATGCTGCACATTTGACAATTTTGCTGCATGCTCCTCTGCAAGGGGAACAAGACCTGGCGTATTTCGAATAAAACGAACCGAAGATACATGTCCAGCAAACCATAGAATATCATCCTCTTCCAGTATTTCATCTGGGGATACAGCGTGGAGGGTTCGATTCCCTCTTTCGATAGCAACAAGGAAAGCATTTGGCAACTGACGCAATCCTGCCTTTTGGACACTGTTTCCACGCAGAGTTCTTGTTACTTTCATTGGGAGCATGAATTCGTTATGTGTTTTCACCTGCCCGCTTTTCCCAATATTTTCAAAGTTATCATTCACATCTGGTGAAGTCCAAAATTGGGGACTGACATCCAACAACAATTCATCGCCAGCAAAGAGTTTCTCATCTCCAATTTTCGACCCACTCCACTGCAAAGGCAGACCTTTCCTTTTAACAGAGACCACAGCAGCATGGAACCTACTTCTGAATGCTGCTTGCCTAATACCAGAGCCATGAATGTCTGCATTCTTCTTTATGGTTGCCTGGATGAGCTCTAGCGGCGATGCTCTGGGAGAGGATGGTAATTGCACAGCGGGTTCGTCTTTTGGTACCGCGATAAAGTCTGTGCCGAATGCCGCGGACAGATTTGGGACCTCATGCTCGTCAATGGTTTCAACAGCGTCACTGTAAGGTACCAACTTGTGCCTGCCAGCAAGTTCTTCAAGTCCATCAGGAACACCAGAGAAATACAAGATATCAAATGCAGCAATCACAAATTCAGAACCCACGGCGTGGATGACCTTTCCTGTCCGACGAACGGATGTTAAATACACTCCTTCCAAGTGGCGCAAACCGGCAGCCTCCAAAGTCAATCCAACATCCGGAGAAGATGGCTTCACCATGAGTCCGATGAAAAAGTCGCTCGAAGCATCATACGAAGCTCCTCCCGTAGGATCGGAAGAATTGGGTCTGTGAGGTTTCAGAAGAGCCCCAGACACTCGTTTGAATGCCCGTAGCCCTAATCCACCTGTCAGCAGAAACGGGGCAGCATATGCTATATAAATTATCCCCCATATCAAATTTGGTATTCCATATGGGGTCACTCCAAACATTGGAATGGGCGACAAACCTGGCTGATAATACGTACTATTTGGATTTAATATTCTCGATTGAAACTGTCCAGTAACGACCAGATTGGTAGAAGTTCCAATGCTTGTGTTCATCCCACCCATCAAACATGCATATGACAATGGTATCAACAGTTGCACGATGTTCAACTGCGTCTTAGCAGCCCACGTCATCACTATTGGGAGCATTATCAGAAAAACAGGAGTATCATTTATGAACGAAGACACTGCAGCTGCAATGAGACACATCCTCACTTGGGCAAGCATGGTGTCTCCCGGTGTTCCAAGCAATTTTGTAATGAAGTAATCAGCCCCTCCCGTCGCCGTGAATCCTTGAGCTACCACAAAGAGTATAACTACAGTAATTACTCCACTATTCGAGTATCCTTGCAGCGCTATATTGATCGGCACAATCTTGAAAACAACCATCAGTGTGAGCACCATATTCATAGCAAGATCAGCCCTGAAACCAAAAAGCACACAGTATTCATTCAGACTAATCCACATCCACGCACACATTCACACCAACACATACCCTACTATATCAAAAATCATGAGCATGAATCCAAGCAAGATGAGCACCAACGAGAGCCATCCTTTGCTCGACTGCAGCACATAAGTCACAACGTGAAACAGAAAATCCAAAAGCCACCAAAACCCCGATCCATTTCAATCACAAGGCCAGAAAGAAGGATACACAAGAGAATCACTACTAGCACATACAAGGGTGGAGAATGTCGTTTCGAGGTCTACTTGGGCATCCTCAGGGGGAGGTTTGGACACAAGTTCGGCTGGAATCACCATGAGCACAATGGCACCACAGGTTACCGCGAGAACAAATGCAAGATATATCTTTTTATTTGACTTTATTCTCTCATACATGGACCCAGACTGCCATCCAGGGGCAGAGCTGGCCGCTAGTGTCTCCTCTTGATTTGCCATGTGTGATTTAAGTTGACCGTCGACGGTTACGTGTCACCCTACGTGTCTTTGACTATAATCATTCGTTCATCTATTTCAGTGTGCTCATATTTGATTGATACCGACGATATCACATAATGCGGGATATCGTAGAACTTGAATTCAATTTGCAAGACCCACGCACGCGTTTCTTCTGTTGCTCAGGCCGACAACTGTTTTGGGGGATGATGATGCCAAGTCTCGGTCGGAGAGGAGGTTTGACCGGACCTGGTCTTCTTCCCTGGAAGCACCTGGAGGAGGTGCTGCCGTGCACCAGTTGTCTCAACCCCCAAGAGGTGCCGATGGGAACCCATCCAACTTGCACACACTGTGGGGGGCAATAGATCAGTGGTGGCGATGATCAACATGTACTATATGTTATATATATATAAATAGTAGTACAATACGCTACGAAGTTGGCTTCTTGCCGCACATTGAGCTGATAAGGGTTTGAATTTGCTTCAACCGCAATGCAACTGCATCACGACCGTCCTCATGCAGCGCAGCATTAATTGCTTCCAGTGAGTGTTTCCTAGCCTCTGAGATCTTGCTGTATTGAAACCCTAGAGAAGTGTGATCGTGGCTGCCGTCAGCAAGAGATGTGGCTCGGTGAATTACTGATATGGGCAGCCCAGACATCCGAGCTACATTTAGGCCGTAACTGCTCTCGGCAATGCCTGGTGCCAGCCGATATAAGAATGTGACTTCAGGGGTGGAATTTTCTGATGTTGAAGATAAGACGTAGTCCATGTAATAGCTTTGCACACGGGGCTCCTTTAATCCCAAGACAGCCACCTCTGGGTAATGGGTGATGAAGAGGGTGATGCACTTGGTGTGGCTGGCCAAGAATCGGACAGTCGCATCCGCGATGGCCATGCCGTCCATCGTTGATGTACCTCTTCCCAACTCATCAATGATCACCAGAGAGCGTGAAGTAGCACGTCGGAGGATATCTGATGCCTCCCCGAGCTCCTCAAGAAAGGTAGATCGCCCAAGAGCTATGCTGTCGGCTGCTCCCATTCTGGTAAATATAGCATCAAAAGGCTTTAAACGGCATGAAGAAGCGGGAACGAAGCATCCAATTTGAGCCATACATACAATTAACGCTATTTGACGAGTATAACAACTTTTACCGCCCATGTTTGGACCAGTAATGATTCGACATGTCCCCCAAAGTTGGAGCAATACGAAATCTGAAGCTGTCGATGAGGAAACACACACAAAAGGAGGAAAAGTGATGACACACACACCAGTGATGTGTGCCACCAAAAAAAAAAAAAACGTATTGCTGACTTCAATCCAATATCATGCATTGCGTTCATAGCCGAAAACCTCATTAGAACTACTTTATCAGATTCTTTCAGTCCTAATTCTTCTAAGATACTTTTATCTGGAGAAAAAACGTTAGGGTGAAGATAGGCCAATTCTTTATATCCATTAAACTCTACAACATTGTCATAGCATATCTTTATAAAAGGACTTTATTAACAATATTGAGTCAATGCGTTTATGTGCGTATTTCCAGTTAAAAGTAGCTGTTTCAGTATCTTCCCAGCATACCAAAGGAATTTGATTAAATCTACACGCAAAACTTGTGTATGGAGCGGCACCTGAAAAAATTAAATTTGGTCGAAACTTTCTAATATGACGATTAATACCAAAAAAAATACCAAAAACATTTAGAACTTTACCTAAAAAAGATTTTTTAGCTTGCGCTATTACCACATTTTTAAACGAGTGGGAATCTACTATTTTTTTTATAATGTCTTCCTTTTCAACAATGAGAAAAAGTGTCTCTCCTCCTGATTCTTCAATTTTCCTAGTATTTTAAAACAATATATGGATCTACTGGGTGATATAAAATGAATAAAACTCTGATATAACCACTTTTGCTATTATAAATTTATTCTCGTTTGTATTCAGTATTAAACGTATTACTATTTAATTAATTTATATACTTTCAATCCAAATTTTGCCATTGACATTAGCATAGGCTTATGAGTCTGTTCAAATCTTCCGTACTCAACTAGATTTCCTCCATATTGCAGTTTCAATTGTCTTATACCAGTAATCCACATTTGGCTTCCCGCCCCCATCCAATCATAAATAGTACAATTATTTTCACTTCCCCATTTAATAACTTCCCAATAAATAAATCGACAGGACGCGTTTTTAAAATATCTTTGTCACGGTTTATACCAATGTAATAAAGTCATAAACGGCTATTATGAATTAAAGCGACTAAGGCAACAATAATTCTTTCTTCTTTTTTTAAAGTAAAAATTTTTATATTATTCTGAGGCATATTCTCTAATAAATTTTGAAAAAAATCTATCTCAGGATATGGTAGTTCAATATTAGAATATGTTATTTTCAAAAGTTCATAAAAGTTCGGCAAAACATCACAGGAGCTTGAAACATTGAATATTAAATTATTCCTTTTTGCTTTTCTAACTCCTTCTTTTCTTGCCTTTTTCAAATCCATCCATAATTCATCAGAACTTTTAGTTATATCTATCAAGATATTCAAGTGTTCTTCATACTCAAATCCATTTTGGGCAAAAACTCTTTTTTCGTTATCGTGTAATAACCATATATTTCTAAATTGTGAATAAATTACTCTTTTATTAACAATTTTTCTATATTCTTTAAGAATAAGGTTCAAAATTTCTAAATTATTATCTTGCACCAAAGGACCTCCCGTGATAATTGATCTTGCAGAAAAAATTCCCAATAAACCTGAATGTTCTTTTTGTATCGAAGCTAACAATATTGCTACTATATTTTCGGCTTTTATCAATAACTGCCAAAAATATTGGTTGATACTTATAGTTTAGCATAAGACTTCATATTTCCGGTGACGAAAGATATTTGTGTTAGGGGTGGTTTTAAGAAATTCACTCCATTTTTGAAATGTGGTCTATTTTATTTGTAACTCTCATTTTAAACTTCCATTTAATATCTATTTTTAAATCAACAATTCTTTAAATGAACAACTTTTATTTTAATCTAATGTTGATTAAGCAGTTCGAAATTATTCCTCAATTAAAATAGGCTTCATTTTGTTCTCGTATAATTTGCCCAACCTGAATTTACAATTAGTTGATTCACACCTTTCCTTTGATAGCTAAACCTTTCTTTAAGCCCCAAATTCCTAAATTAAACAAGCGAGGTTTAAAAATAATATTAAATCTACCAAAATCAACCAAATCGCCTCCAAATTGTAATTTGTAGTCTCTAACACCATATTCAGTATCTGGTTTACCCGCTCCCATAAAATCAACCATTTTTAAATTCTCTTTTATGGCAAATTCAATGATACTGTAAATAGCAAGGTGGGTTGGAAATATTTTTTTCATGGTAAGCTCTTAAACCTGTATAATAAAGTGTATTTATTGTCATATTTTTAATAAATACAAAAAGAGCCGCCGATTATTTTATCATTATGAAAAACAATAAATATTTTACCAATATCACTTTTATACAAATTAAGAAAAAAAGACAAAGGGTTTGAGGAAGTTTTACCCTTTTTAGGTACATATCTTTTAAGTATTTTATATAGTAAAACAACTTCTATTTCGTTATTTGCCAGTCGTGTAACGACACCTTCTTTAATAGAAAGTCTTATTTCGCGCCTTCTATTATATGTCATTCCTGACAATATACTTTCAATATTAGCGTCTTCTACATTTAACTGAACATTTAAATGATTATGAAATTTCCAACCTGCTTTTTTATATGTTTCTAGTGATGTGACAATAGTCAAAATTATTTCTAATTTCGAAAATAAATTAATTTTTTTTTATAAAACGACTTTACTTCTTTAAAGTAAACATTCTAAAAATATATTTCCAGACTCTATTAGAAGTGGACCTCCATACACAATTCCTCTTATGGAGAAAAACCCTCTAATTCCTTTTTCCTTTTGGACAGTTACTAAAACTAAAGATTTATACGCATCATCTTCTTCAACGGCAAAAACATCTGTAGAAAATTCTTCAATTGAATTAAGAGATTTATAAAATTCAGGGGTTTGAAATGGTGAAAATACCGACTCTAATTTAATTAAAATGTGCCATTTATTGATATTTAATTCTTCATTTTTTATATGTTGCATTAAAAATAAAAGGTATTTAATTTAAACTATAAAACTTAATAATTCTTTAAAATAGTACCTGCTTTTTTAGATCATAACAGTTAGCAAAAACTTACTTGATTTTGTTAATTATTAATATTGAATTTAAACTGGCGTATTTATATTTTTCTCTCAAAAGAAAAAATTCTCTTTTTAGGAAAAAATATGAAGAATCCCAGAAAAACAGATAAATCCCTAAAAATAAAATATATAGCATTTCTTAATTTAAATTTACTTCTAAACGCAATCAATAGTAAATAGAATAAAAATAAAATAAAGGTATATTTCTTTAAGAAAAATGCACACACAATAGAAATAATTAATAATATCATGGTATAATCACTTCTGAATATTCTTTTATAAATATGCTTATTAAAAATATGCTTCCTATATAGAAAACTTCTTTGATATATATGATTCCATTTAAAAAAATCCTGCCAGATTCTCTTATCATCTAAATAGGCAATTGTATGATGAATTGCAGCCAGTTCTTTTTTACGCAATAAATAAATTCCCAGCTTCGCAAGACGCAAACCTAAATCATGATCCTCCCCAATTTTAAATTTTATTTTCATTCCTCCCACCAAATTCCAAACATTTTTATTAATCAAAAAAAGACCTCCTGTAGTTGTTTCAATTTGATCTTTATCTATAGCCTTATGAGTTTCTCTATTTAATAATTCGTCTGAATGGCTATAATAATAATTCACCCAATGGCCTGAAACAAAATTTTCGATTAGACCATTAGTTTCAGAATAAACTATTGGTAAAAATTCTTTAATTATTTCCATATCACCGTCAATAAAGAAAAACACATCCCCTACTGCCTCCTTAGCGCCAACATTACGCGCAATTGCCGCATTCATATCGCCGGTTAAGCCAAATACCTTAACTATTCCAAATGCTTTTGCCCTTTCAACACTATTATCTGTGGAATCAGAATCAATATAAATTATTTCATATTTATTAAGTCGAAATATTCAATTGTATTAAAAATATTTTGAATGCAATTTGTGAGTTTCCAACCTTCATTTCGACCTATTATAATAAATGAAATCATTCTATTTTATAAAAGGATTATAACCAGTATCAGGCTTGTTATCAAAAACCCATCAATCCCATAAAAATAACCAATTAAAGCGGCATAATCCGACTTTTTATGAATCGCATTCCTTAAATTTAGAGAATTCAAAATATTTTTAACTATCAATTTAGATATCGATCTGAAATAATTTAAATAAAAAAACTGTCTTTTTGTATTTCTGTATAAATAGATTACGCTACTTTTTTTTCTCCAAAAATTTACCGGAGGTGATAATATATTCCCTCCTCCAGTTGTAACCATCCCTTTATGCCATATTTTAGCCTTTGGTGTATATATGAGCCTATATCCTTTTTTTACAGCTTGCAAGGCAAAATCTGCTTGTTCTCCATATAAAAAGAAGTTATCTGAATAATTACCAACATCTTTATAAATTTTATTCGATACCAACCAAAAAATATCATCCAGCATATCTCTTTCTTCCTCAATATCGCATTGTCCTACATCTTCTTCGTCTTTTCCCGGATAGGTTTCTTTCAAATATCTTCTGTCGGAAAAAAAAGAGCCCGCATATTGAATTATATTTGGCCTATCGAAATGATATACTTTTCCTGATATTATTGCCTTTTGATTATATTTTTCTCCAGCTTCTACAAAATACTGTACAGCATTGCTATCTATAATAGTATCGTTATTCATAATCAAAAAATAATCAGGATTTAGTTTACTCCCTGCTAAAAATCCACGGTTAATACCTCCTACATAACCACAATTTTCATTTATTCTTTCAACAAGTACATTTGAATCAATGCTTTCTATTAAAAAGTTAAATTCTTCCTCTGTCGAACCATTATCAATAACTATTAATTTATAATTATTATAAGTTGACCTTAAAATAGAATCTACACATTCCAAAGTCATCAGTGACTGATTATAATTTATCGTGAATATTACTACTTTCTCATTATTCATCAAGCCATAATTGTTTTTTGTTAAGAATAACTTGGTTCATTATTGCAAAAAAAACGGCTAGCAAAAATAGCTTATCCGGGTTGTCTGAATAGTCTGTATAACTAAAGAGTGAAGTTGAGCTTGAGTGAATAATTAATATGCTAAATAATAATGGAATAATCAATAAAATTTCTCCGTTATAATTTCTCCTGAATAAATTACTCTTATGTGCTTTTAAACTTGTGTTCATAATACGAAACCAAATTAGCATAATAATCATATATCCAACGACACCTCCCCCCATCAATGCAGTTTGATTGCCAACATGTTGGTCGCTCGTTTCTAGCCCATCATAAGAAAATCCGCTTCCAAATATTGGCCTTTTATAAAAAAGCTCCATTACCGGTTTACTTCTGTTTGTTAATCTTACATTAGTTCCACCAGCGGTGATATCTCCTTTAGCTAAATCTTCTAGGGTAGTTAATCTTTCAAATACTTGATCTGTTTGAATTTGAACGGGTTCATAGAATGAATAGAGCAACGTAAAAGAAAACATTACCATCATCATTAATCTTAAAATGCGGAACTTATTCTCTAAATTCATTAAAAACAAAGACGAAACTATAAAAATAAGAACAGCTATAATCCATCCTCTTGTTGCCGTAATAAAAATGGAAAAAATCGATAATGCTAAAATTAACATTAAATAACTATTCTTGAATTTACTCCTTTTGTGTACACTCCAATAGATTGATAAAAAAACAGCAATTAGTGAATGGATTACTCCCCATACTGGCCTTATTAGGGAGGTAGTGAAATTCTTTTCTACATAATCAGGACCTTGTTCAATTACTTCCTTTTCGATAAAAAATGAGTTCAGAGGTTCATTTAAAAACAAATGAAGGAATTGACCCACTAAATTCAATACTATAGTAAAAAATATAAGTTTTGAAAAATTGATTAGAGCGGCTTCGTCACGTATAAACTTAGGGGTTGTATATAACGTAGTTATAGCAGGTATCATCATTATTACCAAAAAGAAATACCTGTATCCTGAACTACCTCCACCTCTATTCCCATATATGAACATCCCAATATAAACCGATATAAAGAGATACAGTATCCAAAGATTAATATTGCGTTCTAAAAAGAAAGGAGTTCTAATATTTTTACGTTTAACTTTAAAAAAACTCACTATTGCATATAAAAAAAATAATGAGATTTTCGCGGGTCCAATCTGTAATATATCTTCTGTTAAGTAATAAAAAAAACCACCAATGTCCATGACAATGGTAAAAAAGTATGCCAACCAAAAATAATCCCTCTTTGATTTAAAAAATAAATATAACATTACCAAAAAAAATATTGATTTAATAGCAGGTATAAAATATAAAACCAATGCTGTCAATAAGAGTAATCCCAGGAACTGAAAGCTCTCGTTTTTCTTAATTCTATTAATTTTTATTTTCATGTTTAATTAAAACATAATATAGGTCTGTTATTTTCTTCTAATTTTTTTTAACACAAAATCTTTCTCTTGTTTTGTCAATAGAAAAACAATGCATAACAGTAAAACCGCACCCATTAATTGTAAATAAACTTCTAAGTCCTTCAATGCTAATAACAACGTAACCGACAAAACTGAATAAAGTATAATACTTATATTTCCCTTCTTCAATTTAAACTTAATCTCAAAAGTATAATAAGTAAAATATACTAATAGAGCAATAAAAGGAACAATAGTGAATTTGGCTAAATATCCATATAAACCAAATCTTGGGACGAGAAAATATACTAATCCCAAACTTAATGTTTCTATAATGATCCCAAATATTAAATAAATCTTCAATCTTCCAGTGGGCGCAAAAACTTGTTCAAAAGGATAAATCCATACGGTTAATAATATTGCCGAAAAATGATATGGTAAATAGGTGGAAGATTCAATAAACTCGTGACTATAAAATAATGGAATTATCCAATCTCTAACGGATATACCTACAATTATAAAAGGCAATGTGGCAAAAGTCATTAAACGGATAACATCATTTAACAATCCATTAATTTCGATATCACTTTTGGCCTCACTCAATCGTGGAAACAAGTAAGTTCTCAATGCGGGGAAAATAAATCCTACAAAAAGGCTTGCCCAAGCTGTTATGGGAGCATATACCCCCAATTTATCTATCCCCAATTCTGTTACAACAATGGCTCTAATAGTAATTTCACTAAAAATATAATATGTACCTGCAACTAATCCAAAACCAACGAAACCGATTAATACCTTAAAATATTCGGTCGAAAATATTGCTTTTTTAAGAATTTTAAAACCAATATGAAATTTTTTAAAGACATTTTTTCTTAAAAAATACGAATAACATAAAAACGTAACAAAGAAGGAAAAGGTAACATAAACAACTCCTCCCGTCAATCTAAAAAAATAGATTAGCGGGATAAACAAGATTAAGTTTAAAATTATGACAGCTATTTCTGCTATTGCAATAGATTTTATTTCCTTATGAGCATTTAAGATAGCAAATGATGTTGTACTCAGTATAGAGATGGGAAGCGCAAAAAAACCAATTTGAAAATATAATTTGTATTTTAAATCTCCAAAAATATACATTGTCATTTCATTTGCAAAGACATAACCCAATACAGTCACTATTGTAGTTACAGGAATTAGCATTAATAAATACGTTTTTATAATGCTAGCTGTCTTTTCAATGTCAATTTTAATACTATTCTGCTGCGCTATTAATTTCACCATTCCTTCGGGCAAACTTGTCAATGTAAAGGTTGAGATTTCATTGATTGTAGTTTGTAATTGACTTACTATTCCTGTACCTGTTACCCCTAAAAAAAGAGCTATAAACTTCGTTCTAATAATACCGATAAAAAACTTTAATACTTTAGGACTGGCTAACATCAAAGTATTTTTAGCAAGAATTTTTAACTCCATTTAATAATGTTATATACTTGTTAAAAAATTATTTATATAATTTGAATGATGATAATATTGACTTTAAGAAGAATTTTGAGAAAATTATTCTATTATTCTGTTTAATTCCATAGATATAATATTTTGAGGCAATACCAATTTTTCCAGTGTGCTGCATAATATTTTTACCTATATTAATACTCATGTGTGAAACATGCTCTTTCAAAATTTTTTTTGCTTTTTTTTGCCTCTTTGCAGTTTTTTCCAACTGTTCAATATCTAATAAATATTTAAAATGTTTTTTATATTCCTCAAATTTATTAATGCTAAGGCTCACATGCATCTGATCTTCATGAATTCTATTTTCAATTAAACTTTTTCCGAGTATAGCAATGGGATGTTTTTGTAATAAGGTTGGCCAATACAATTCATCTTCTCCAACTGATTCCTTTTCTAAATAAGTAATATCTCTGGTCAGTTTTAAATTATACATTACTGAAGAGAAGGGTAAATAAGAACCCGTTGCTTCAATAAATTCATGAATTTCATTTTTCTTAAAAAGAAGATCTTTAGTTTTTAAACTTTTATCAATAAAATGACCTTCTGAATCTATACTATCTGCTTTTCCGCCTACCGCAGCAACATCTGAATTTTTATTTAAAAAATTAACTTGACATTCTAAGGCGTCATGTTTTAAAAGATCATCAACATGTAATGTCACTAAATAATCGGTTTTGGTTTTATCGTAACATTTAATGAAATTTTTCTGATATCCAATATTTTCTTTATTTTTAATAAGCTCGATATCAAATTCCGGATGCTCGTCAATAAATTTATCGATTATAGGAATCGTATTATCAAATGAACAATTATCACAAATTAATATTTTGTCCATTTTTAAAGTTTGATTGACAATACTATCCAAAGCATCTAAAATATATTTTTCGCCATTATATACCGGAATAGCGACAGTAACTGTTTTTTTCATAAAATAATCCTTCTTATTAATCGAACAGGTATTCCACCAACAACTGTAAACTTTTCAACATTTTTATTTACCATACTATTTGACGCTACTAAGCTGCATTCCCCCAACTCAACTCCCATCTGTAACATGGATTTTGCACCGATATAGCAATTTTCATGTATTACAATTTTTTTAGACAATGATGGATATAATGTTGACAGACATGATTTGGTCATATCCATATGAGTTATAAAAGTACATTGCATAGAAATAACAACATTATCATTCAAGATTATCTTATCTCTTAAATCAAAAAAACAATTTTTCCCAATATGGCAATTATTACCAATGTTCAGATTACTATAATTTTTACAATTATGGAATATTAAGCCTGTTTCGATATCACAATTTTCGCCTATTTTAGCGCCATACTTTTTAAGAATTAATTGAAGAGATATTTTTTCGACTCTTTGTAAGAATAAATTCGCAGTATCAAAACCTAATAAATATTTACGAATTGTAAATCTAATAAGGTTAATAAATGCTATTACGAGTCTATATTTTTTCCCTATTCCTAAGCCAGTTTTCAATTAAAAGATTTTAATGCTTCAATTATATAATCAACTTCTTCATTAGTCAAATCAGCATGTAGTGGTAAGGTAATAAATTTATTGGCTTCTTTTTCAATATACTTACAATCTCTAGCAAAAGGTTTAAAAAGGGTTGTGATGTTAAAGGTGTATAATGACATCCCGTTGCAATACCTTTAGATTTTAAATAAATCATTAATTCATCTCTTCTATCAGCTTCTTACACCAAACATTTGATATACATAATTCTCTGGTTCAAAAGGAAGTAAAGGTTTAATACCCTCAATACTCTTTTATTCCATCTGAATACCTACTAATAATTTCTGAACGTCTAGCATTCATTTTATCCAGTTTTTTAAGTTGAGCTAAACCAATAGCTGCTGATAGGTCATTCATATTATACTTATAACCTAACAGATTTATTTCATAAAACCAGTGCATCGCATCTTTGTTAGTATCTGTATATGCTTGCGCAGTTTTCCAATTGTCCTTATCAATACCAACCCAACTGTATGGCTTTAATGTCTTTCAATAATTCCAAATTATTTGAAACAATCATACCTCCATCTCCTGTTGTCATTAATTTTTTTTCTTCAAATGAATAACAGCCGAAATCACCCCAAGTACCCAATGGCATTCCTTTGTATAATGCGCCTGTAGTATGTGCACAATCTTCAATTACTCTTAAATTTTTATCTTTTGCCCAATCCATTAATTTATCCATAGGAACTGGATGACCAGCATAATGCACGGGCATTACAGCAACACAATCTTTATCATATTTTTTCTTCATATCCTCTAGATCCATCCCTAAAGTAATAGGATCAGAATCAACAAATACGGGTATTAGACGATTGTACAACACAGCACAAGCGGTAGATGCAAAAGTAAGAGAGGGGACCAATACTTTTTTACCTTCTGGAAATCTAAAGGTCATTAACGCAATATGGAGTGCAGCTGTAGCAGAATTGAGACCGATAGCCTCTTTTACCCCAATAAATTCTGCCCATTTTTTTTCAAATTCATTAACATTTGGACCTAAGCCAACCCATGACCTATCGAATGCCTTGCTTATGTTATCAAGTTCTTCTTTTCCAAGTGAAGGCTTAAATAATCTTATATTCATCATTATATATAATGTTTATTTATATTTTCTAAAAACTGGTTTAACTGATCTTCCCACCAAATATTTATCAATACCTTCATTAAGCGCCTTTTTATAAACCATCAATGCTTCTGATATTTTAATGACCGTTTCTTCGATGTCTTTATCTGAATGAGAGTAGGAAAGAATTAAAGATGGCATTAATAATCCTCGTTTCATTGTTTCCTGTAAAAATAGGGTTCTATATGGTTGAGAATGTTGAAAATTATGATCTTTTGTATGATAAACCAATGAGCATGGTTGACCTATAACATTAAAATAGTCTTGTAGATCTAATTCTCTAACAACCTTCATAATTCCATTTTTAAGTTTATCTCCTTGTTCATACAGCCTTTCTATCACATCATTTTTCTTATAATATTTCAAGGTTGCTAAAGCGGCAGCAATCGAATGATTTTCGGCACCATGGGTTAGCGACATCAAAAAAACCCTTTCTTTATTTTTGGGGAATCCACCCAACTCCATAATTTCTCTTTTCCCTGCTAAAGCAGATAATGAAAAACCATTAGCAATACCTTTTCCAAAAGTTGATAAATCAGGTACAATATTATACTTTTTTTGAGCACCCCCGATATGCCATCGGAATCCTGTAATCATTTCATCAAGAATAAAAACAGCACCATGTTTGTGAGTAATTTCCTTCACTTTATGCAAAAATTTATTTTCAGGAGGATCATATTTCTCAGGTTCTAATATTACGCAGGCAATACGATCCGGATATTGAATAAATAATTGCTCAAGGCTTTCAAGATTGTTATATCTAAATCCTACTGTTAACTCTTTAATCTGTTTTGGAATTCCGGCATCCATCGGTGTCGTACCCATAAACCAGTCATCGGCCGAAAAGAAAGGGTGATCCTCGCAAATTGCAACCATATCTTTTCCTGTATATGCCCTAGATAACTTAAGCGCAGCGGTTGTTGCATCTGAACCATTTTTTCCAAACTTTACCATGTCTGCTCCATCAATGACACTTAGGAACTCTTCAGCGTACTCCAATTCAATAATTGAAGGCCGTCCATAATTATTCCCCTTCAATATTTGCTCATAGGCTGCTTTTACGACAGGTTCAAAGGCATGACCTAACGTAACTGATCTTAAGCCATTTCCGTATTCAATATACTCATTACCGTCTATATCCCATACTCTACATCCTTTGCCCCTATCAATATAAACAGGCATAAATTCAGGATATTGATCATCTCCTTTTGCATAGGTATGACAACCACCCGGAATAAGGCTATTAAATTTTTTTTGCAGTTTTAATGATTTGTAATAGTTCATTTTTCAAAGTTTATTGAGAATCCATATCATTCTATATTATCGTTTGTGTAAAGGTTTCGGAATCAAGGGTAACCTTATTCATCACGAAGAAATAATTTTGAATAAAAATTAGATTGATAAATATTTATGTTCTTTTTTAAAACCTTCAAACGTCATATTATATTTATCTTTTTCAGATAAAATAGGGTCTACAATTGGCCAATTAATATTAATATCTTTATCTTTCCATAATAACTGACCTTCATGTGCTGAATTATAATAATTGTCAGATTTATATATAAGTTCACTATTGTCTTTTAAGATACAAAAACCATTTGCAAATCCCCTGGGGATAAAAATCATTTTTTTATTTTCTTCTGACAATTCAATGCTATCCCATTTACCAAATGTTTTAGATTCTTTTCTTAAATCGACAAATACGTTTAACAAAGCTCCCTTTATGCATCTCACCAATTTAGCTTCTGTATAGGGCGGGAACTGAAAATGCAAACCTCTAATTGTACCTTTTTGAGTTGTTTTGGAATGATTTTCTTGCACCCATTCACGGTGCAATCCATTTTCTTTAAATTGATCTAGATCATATGTTCTGAGAAAAAAACCTCTGGAATCTTCAATAGGGTCTTGAATTATTTCATATACCCCGTCAAGTTTCAGCTGATTAAATACCATTTTACCATTTATAATCTATAATGTTTAAATCAAAATTTTGCATTTCATCAGGATCGTGTTCAATACTTGCTACGTTTAGAACTAAATTAATATCACTACCTACCCCTTTGAATCCAAAGGTTATACCTGGAGGTATTGTAAGCCTTTTATAATTATTCTGGGGATTTAAGGTTATTTCAAAAAATTTACCTTCGGTTTTAGAATTTTCTCTTTGATCTAATAATACAAATTTAACCGAGCCTAAAGGTACAACCAAATTTAACCACATCTTTTTATGAATTTTCCACGCTTTAATAATATTAGAATTGATATAAGAAAAATAAGCTTCTCCAAATCCATAAAAAGTATTATCACCTTTTTTCATAGCATGATAAATAGAACCTTCGGACTTAATTATTTGTTTTAAAGGAGTAATAATAACTCCATCAATTGTTACTTTTTCTCCATCCATTTTAATTCTCTTTCCTTAGCTAAATTACAATATTCTCTAATTTGATTTTCTGTAAAGAATAACAAATTTTCTTTGTTATCTCTATATTCATGATACCAGTTTCCTGTAAAATTAATAAATTCATCATAAAATAATACGGGCAACCATCTTAATTCAATTAATGATTTATCACAATTTAATCTTAATAAGGATGACTCATCAAAAGTTTTATCTCCTGTAATTTCATAACTATCTTCAGGGTTTTTAAATTCCCAACTTTTAGCCAAATCTGAGACTAATTCGATAACAGGTTTATTGATTTCGTGACGAGGACCAAAATTAAATGAATCTCCGTTGAGGTTCACATTTTCATAAAGTTTCGCACCCACAAGCAGGTAACCACTCAAGGGATCTAATACATGCTGCCACGGCCTGGTAGCATTAGGGCTTCTGATTTTTAATTTTTCATTTGCATTCCAAGCCCTTATTAGATCAGGCACAATGCGATCAAGCGCCCAATCACCTCCACCAATTATATTACCTGCTCTTACAGTAGCCAATCTAATCTTAGAATTTTTCTTTTTAAAAAATGAATGATAATAAGATTTAGTTATCAGTTCTGCTCCTCCTTTTGACGCCACTATAAATATCTTTGCCCCCCATATGATCAGTTTCTTTATAACCCCAAACCCATTCTACATTATCATAACATTTATCACTGGTTACAATAACTACGGTGCATTTAAAATCAGTTTCTCTCAAACTATCTAAAATATTAGCAGTTCCCATTATATTGGTTGAAATCGTTTCCAATGGATCTTGATATGATAGAGACACTATTGGCTGTGCTGCTAAATGAAATAAAAAATCCGGTTTTTCATCATTTATAATTTTGTTGATCGATTCCTTATTGCGTATATCTTCAAAATAATGCGTTATCCTATCCTTTATATTTAACAATTCAAACAGAGAAGGCTGAGTTGGTATTTTTTCAGAAATACCTATAACTTTTGCCCCCATCATATCTAACCATGTTACCAACCAAGAACCTTTAAAACCTGTATGTCCGGTAATTAAAACTTTTTTATCTTTGTAAATATTATTAAATCCTAAGTATTCCATATTTTCCATTTTGCTTTATTAGTATTCCATAATTCCTCGAGATCATTTTTATCTTTTAAGGAGTCCATAGCTCTCCAAAAACTATCATGCTTGTAAGCATACAGTTTTTTATCGGCGGACATTTTTTCCAAAGGTTCCCTTTCAAAAACACATTTAGGGCTATCATCTATATAGTCAAAAACTTCAGGATCACAAACAAAAAAACCACCATTTATCCAACCACGTTCTCCTTTAGGTTTTTCCTGAAATGATTTTACTTGCTCATCATCTTTCCCAAATTCAATGGTGCCATACCTACTTTGTGGCTGAACCGTTGTCATTGTTATAATTCCGTTATGACCATTGTGAAAATCAACAAGCTCGTTGAAATTAACATCAGAAACTCCATCTCCATAAGTTAAAAGAAACTTTTCATCTCCAACAATATTTTTGGCTTGTTTTATTCTACCTCCCGTATAGGTATTCAAACCGGTATCCAATAAGGTTATTTTCCAGTTCTCTGATTTGTTATTTAAAACTTCTATCGAATTATTTTTCAAATCAATTGTCACACTTGAATTATGTAAGAAATAATTGGCAAAATATTCTTTTATCATATATCCTTTATAACCCAGTAGAATTACAAACTCATTATAACCATAGTGTGAATAGGTTTTTAATATATGCCATAGTATAGGTTTTTCTCCTATTTCTACCATTGGTTTAGGTTTTATACCAGTTTCTTCTGAAAGCCGGGTTCCGAATCCCCGGCTAAAATTAGTACTTTCATATTTCTTATTTTATATAAATTGATTAAAGATTTATCTGTAAACTGCCATTAAAATGGTGTTAATGTAATATCCGATATAGTCATATTTGAAGGGATTTTAAGTATTGAAATCATTATTTCGGCAACCTCTTTAGATGGCATATATTTTTTTGGTTCGTAAATATTTCCTCTATTTTTTTGAATTCTTTCCTGCATAGGCGTAGCTGTTGATCCTAGAAATATATTGGTAACTTTAATTCCTTCCTTAGCTAATGCTTTTCCCATGGCTGTGGCTAAGGCCTTTTTAGCGTGCTTTGAGGTCGCATAAAGAATAGTATCTTTATTCTCATATGACAATAAACTTGCTATTGAATTTAAAAAAATAATATTTCCTTTTGTATTTTTAAGATGGGGCAATAATTTTTGGGTTATATAAAAAGGGGTAGCCACATTAACTTTATATTGATTATCTAAGTTTTCAATACTCTCGTTTTCCAACGAACCCAATGAAATAACCCCAGCCGCATGAATTAAAATATCAATCTTCGTTTCTGATGTCAACTTTTTTCCTAAACTTTCTAATTGATCAACATCGGTAAAATCTGCATGCAACATCTTAATTTTCGAACTATCAATTTTTAAATTTGAAATAGCTTTTTTTAATTCAGTGAAATTACGTCCTATTAAAATTCCTCTTACACCCACCTGAATCAAATTTAAGGCTAATGCTAATCCAATACCACTTGTTGCTCCTGTTATGACAGCTGTTTTCCCCTTTAAAACCATTACTTACCAATATTTTTTATCCTAATAATTCTACCTTTTCTAATTTTTCGGCGCTAATATTAATAAGGCTAAAATCAATTCCCGATTTCAATGAAATGTCTAATAAGGAATTTTCCCATCGGATTGATTTAGTACCCATAACAGTGCCATTTGATAATCTTTAGTATTACTTTCGCCTCCAATTTTTTTAAATAATCCTCTTTTACCAAGTTGTGGTTCCCCTTTTGGGTTTAAATTAATATATGTTCTGTTTTCTTCGATAACATCAATGATGGAAAGAATCAATTTCTAATGAATCTACTAGTTTATCTTGTTTTATAAAATTAAGGTTATCAGCGGATGTATGATACTCAGGAAATTCTCCATGCACAGATCTAGATAATCGGCCTACTGGTAAATCATATCCCGGAGAACAAAATTGTCTTTCATCATATCCATATGGAGAAAAATCCAGAATTTTGTAATCATCTTTGGCATGCTTCAAACAATTTTCAACGATGTTATCAATTATCCTATCTCCGTTACGTGATTTCTTATAACTAAATGCACCCTCGTCTCCCAACAAAGTTAAGACTAGACCATGCTTAATCTTTTCAATTTTATCTTCATTTAAACTGAGCCAAGTTATAGAACCAATTGTACCGGGTATAAACAAAAATCTATATGAAAACTTAGTTTTTAATGAACCTAAAATTTCAGCAACAAAAGCAGCGACAGCTATCCCCGATAGATTATCATTTGCCAGAGATGGGTGGCAAATATGAGTTGAGATAAGTATCTCGTCTTCTGACTGTCCTTTTAAAAAATATTCTCCATATGTGAGTGAGCCTTTTTCAAGTTTCGAGTCAACTTTCACCTCATAAACTTCATCTTTCAATGCTTTAAATTGATTGTAAGCCATGCAAAAGCCCCATTCCTTATTATGGTATGAAGTTCTGTATGGAATCCAATCTGGATAATCCGGCAAGGTAAAAAGATGCTCTTGTAATTCTTTAAGCTTCACTTTTTTGTGAATCGGAATGCTGTAGTTTAATACGTGGAGATTAGAGTTTTTAAAATCAATGATCTTTTCGCCTTTACTATTTTTTATCCATGCATCATTTATATTCCATTCAAGTGGAATCTCCCAGTCCAACACTTTTGTATTACTGGGTACTTCATGTATAGTAATGGGAATAACTTTAGAAATAATTGACAATGTTTCTCTCACACCATTTCCAGTAATACTCCTACAGATGGGATACATCTGGTTTATAAGTTCAAACATCGCTTTACCTTTGCTGGCAACATCAATTAACTTTATTTTTTTTGACAAACTCATTAAAAAACTGTTAATTCAGGAATAAAAATAACAAATTTTCCTCCCCAATCTTTAATATATGATAACTGTTCACTAACTTCTTTCTTTATATTCCAAGGTAAAATGATGACGAAATCCGGTTTAAATTCTTTAATATTTTCTTCATCAACAACAGGAATATGACTCCCCGGTAAATATTTATGTTGCTTATAAGGAGAGGCATCTACTACAAACTGTATTAGATCATCTCCTTTAATGCCGCAATAATTAATCAAGGTATTGCCTTTTGACGCTGCACCATAACCAATTATTTTCTTGCCTTTTTGTTTTTCATTGATCAAAAATGATAGTGTGTCATATTTTATTTTATTAACCCTTTTTTGGAATCCTTTAAAATAGTCAATTGAGCTTAATCCTTTTTTAATTTCAACATTTAATAGATCTTTTACCCTATCTGAAATTTTATGAGTTGCATTTTTTTTATGTTTTGCAAAGATTCGTAAAGATCCGCCATGTGTAGAAATTTCTTCGACATCAAAAACTTCCAATCCTTGTTTTTCAAATATACTTTTAACGGCTATTAAGGAAAGGTATGAAAAATGCTCATGGTAAATTGTGTCAAACTGGCAATCCTCAACCAAATTCAATAAATGAGGGAACTCCATGGTAATTATGCCACATTCATTTAAAGCTAATTTCATTCCTTTAACAAAATCATTGATATCGGGTACATGTGCAAGTACATTATTACCTATGATCAGATCTGCGGTATAGCTTTTATCAATTAATTGTTTTTGTGCAAAATCTGAAGAAAAAAATTCAACGGCAGTTCTAACACCCCTTTTTTCGGCTTCTTTGGCTGTATTTGCAGTAGGTTCAACGCCAAGCACCGGTACTTTATAGCTTATAAAATTTTGTAACAAACAACCATCATTTGAAGCAATTTCAATTACTAGCGATTTTGAATCGAATTCAAACCGATCCATCATCATGTCGACATAATTCTTGGTGTGCTTTAACCAAGTTTTTGACATTGATGAAAAATATGTATAATCGCTATTAAAAATTTCATCAAATTTTTTAAATTCATCCAACTGCACTAAATAGCATTGATGGCATACATAAACCTTTAGGGGATAGTAATTTTCTTTTTGATTTAGTGCCTCCTTTTTTAACATATCGTTAGAAATAGGAGAAAAAGTCAGATCAGCAAAAACATGCTTTAATTCTGATTTACAATGTCTACAATTCATTTAGTTCTTTATTTATTGAAATATTTTATTAAACACCTTTAAATTCATCGGTCATGAATGGCATATACAAATCTTTTTGAGTGATAACTTCAATATCTATTGGTAATTTTAATTTTATTTTAGGGTCATTAAAATGTATTCCTGCTTCATATTCAGGTTGATAGTAAGATGTATGATGATAAATTAATTGTGTATTATCTTCTAACGTAATAAATCCATGTGCAAAACCTGATGGCACAAAAAGCATTTTCTTATTTTCGGATGACAATTCAATTGCTACGTATTTTAAAAAAGTTTTTGATGATTTTCGGAGATCAACAATAATATCAAACACTTTACCCGAAATGCATCTTATCAATTTATCGTCACCGGAAGGAGAATTATTATAATGCAATCCTCTAAAAGTTCCTTTTTTATAATTTACTGATTGATTAATTTGTACAAATTCTTTCTTTAATCCAATTGCTTTAAATTCTTTTTTACAAAAAGCTCTAAAAAACAAACCACGTTCATCTGCATAGGGTTCAGTTTCTACAAGGTACAAATCCTTTAATTTCGTTTCTGTAAATTTCATAATAACCCTTTTCCATTTTTAAATGGATGATCGGTCAATGGTAGTTTTGCTAACGGATGATATTCTCCTTTTAAAGGCGAAATTTCTGAATTTCTAATATTATGAACAATTTCAATAGATTGTCTGGCGTCTGCAAGTCCAAAACCATTACCCTCTAAAATATCTTTATAACTAATTGTATGCAATTCAGTAAATCCACCACTAAATTCTATTTCTTCACCATCAACTGTAATTGAACGATATGTACGTTGCCCACTTTCTCTAATTTCTTTTGGTATCGTATTATAATCTATTGATAAAAACCATCGAACCTTGGCCTTTTCAAATTCTAAATACCCTGCGGCCCTATCATGGGTATGCATATGAACAATATTTTGTTTAACATCTCCAAAAATCCATGATAGCATATCATAAAAATGTACCCCAATATTTGAAGCTATTCCTCCTGATTTAGAAACATCACCTTTCCATGAAGTATAATACCAATGTCCTCTTGATGTTAAATAGGTCAGATCTACATCATATATTTTATCTTTTGGCCCATTATGCACTTTATTTTTTAAGGCAATGATACTTGGATGTAATCTTAATTGTAAAATTGTATAAACTTTTTTATCGGTTTCTTTCTCAATATCAATTAAGGCATCAATATTCCAAGGATTTAATACCAATGGTTTTTCGCAGATCGCATGGGCATCCCTTCTTAGGGCCATTCTTATATGCGCATCATGCAAATAATTTGGTGTACAAATACTTACATAATCTAAATTAATATTTTTTTGTCTTTTTAATTTTTCAATATGCCTGTCAAAACGTTCAAATTCAACAAAAAAATCAGCATCCGGAAAATAACTATCCATGATCCCCACTGAATCAAACTTATCGAGAGCAGCAATTAAATTATTATTTGTGTCTTTAATTGCTTTTAAATGTCTTGGAGCGATATAACCGGCAGCCCCTATTAATGCAAAATTTTTCATATATTATTTATTTAATGATCAATATGTCTTCTAAATAAATCCATTTTTAAATTATTAAATGGCTTCGCCCTTCCCAGTCCCAACAATTGGATGGATATATGGCATATTAAACAATCTAAATTTAGATTATTTAAATGAGTGTTAATAGAAAAACAACTATTATTAAATTACTCCTACCTAATGACAAGAAAAAAATATTTAATTCCCGGCTTTAAAACGGCCGAATCTATTAAATATTTGATAAAAAATCAAAGTATCTTTAGGTTGAAATATAAATTAGGATGAAATTTGGCACTTCAGAACAATATAGTAAATACTTTCTTAAAATATAAACATAATACTTAGAAGACCCAATACTCTTTAAGGGGATTAACATAGTTTTTTCTTTTTCTATAACGAGTCAAATGTAGAATTTTTATTTTAAATTATAAAATATTAAATAACTAATCTTTTTTCTGAAATAAAATTGGTTTATGTCATCGTTCAATTAATAATAATAAAATCATGTTAAATACAAAACACCTCTCAGATGAAAGGTGTTTTTTTATCTTATAAATTTAATTTTTTAGGCATCTAAATTATTAAATAACAATTACTTTTTTAGTTTCATTTTCTCCATTATTAATAATTCTCGCATAATAAATACCTTTACCAACTTTCTTAAATTTATATTACGTTTTAAGGATTTATCCAATGAATAATTATTAATAATATCGGAATGAATTATTTTTCCCGTAGCATTAAACAATGAAATATTCAACTCATTGCTATAGCCTGATAATTCAATATGTAATATACCATTGGTTGGGTTTGGATATACCTTAAATTCTTGTATGATTAGGACGATTAGCTATGTCAGAACAATTCTCATCAACATAGACAGTTACTTCATCAACATCAGATACAATATCATACCATCAGAAACCGTTACATAATATGTTGTTGTTTCTGTTGGGCTTACGGTAATGCTAGATGTAGTTTCTCCTGTACTCCATAAATAACTAGTCCACCACCTGTAGCAGTTAATTCTATACTTGCATCCAGACATACATCTTACATCTGCTCCTGCATCGGCAGTGACATGTAGTTCCGAATTATTGATGTATTTTTACAATAACTTCAACATTATCTGTTTCTGAACATCCTTGAGGTGAGGTTAAAGTTACGTAATAGATCGTTGTAATAGATGGACTCACCGTTATACTCGATAGTTGTTTCTCCGGTACTCCATAAAAAATTTCCATCACCGATAGCAGTTAGAACAGTACTTGACCCATTTTCAATAGTAATATCGTTCGCTTACAGTAATGATAGGTTTATCATTAACCGTAACAATTATTTGATCAGTAGCATCATCTGCACATGAATTACTAGCTGTAACCGTATAGGTTGTTGTGCTGTTGGGCTCACCGTTATACTAGAGGTGGTTTCACCAGTACTCCATAAAAAATTACCAACTCCAGTTGCTGTTAAGGTTACTATTTTCTCCTGAACAAATTGTTATGATCTGATCCTGCATTAACACTTGGTGCCTGATTAACGGTAACCGATACTTCTTCTGTTTTAGAACAATCGCCTAAAGTTGAAGTTACAGAATAAATAGTTGTTGATGGCAGGACTTAACCGTAATACTTGCAGTTGTTTCTCCTGTACTCCATAAAAAAGCACCATTACTCTGGGCTGTTAAGGTTATATTTTCACCTAAACAAATATCAACATCGTTGCCCACATGTTAGATGTAACCCCAGGAGTCACATTCACAATTACTTGATCGGTAGCATCATCTGTACATGAATTACTAGCTGTAACCGTATAGGTTGTTGTGCTGGTAGGGCTTACCGTGATACTTGAGGTGGTTTCACCAGTACTCCATAAAAAATTTCCTTCCCATTGGCTGTTAAGATTATATTCTTCTCCTGAACAAATTGTTTGATCTGATCCTGCATTAACACTTGGTGCCTGATTCACCGTTACTGATACTTCTTCTGTTTTAGAACAATCGCCTAAACTTGAAGTTACAGAATAAATAGTTGTTGATGGCAGGACTTACCGTAATACTTGCGGTTGTTTCTCCTGTATTCCATAAAAAATCACCATTACTTTGGGCTGTTAAAGTTATGATTCTCACCCAAACAAATTTCAACATCGTTGCCCAATGTTAGATTTAACCCAGGAGTTACATTCACAATTACTTGATCGGTAGCATCATCTGCACATGAATTACTAGCTGTAACCGTATAGGTTGTTGTGCTGGTAGGGCTTACAGTGATACTTGATGTGGTTTCACCAGTACTCCATAAAAAATTACCAACTCCATTTGCTGTTAGGATTATATTCTTCTCCTGAACAAATTGTTATGATCTGATCCTGCATTAACACTTGGTGCTTCATTAACTGTAACAATGACATCATCAGTATCAGAATTCAGTTCCATCTAAAAGCAGTAACAGTATAGGTAGTTGTTTCTGTAGGACTAACAGTTATACTAGCTGTAGTTTCGCCATTACTCCAAAGATAAGTCGTTCCCCCTGAGGCGGTTAACGTAGTGCTTTCGCCATCACAAATAGATATATCAGACCCAGCGCTAGCAGTAATAGCATTGGGATTTGAGTCGTTTTTTTTTTCAAATGCTCCTATATCATGCATTCCTCCTTCTAACCTTGAAATACCGTCAAAACCAGTAGTTACAGTTTGCAGTTTGGTTCCTGCATCTATTAATGGACTATTAGGGCTTAGATGAAAATCACCATCTGCTGCATTTACGAATTGAGGGTCAACTGAGATATTACCCTGATTAGCAGGTGTGGCATAGCCACAATTAAACCAATTATTATATTCCTTTAAGAAACTTGCATCATTAATGTATGACGTATATAATCTAGGGCTTGTATGCACAATATTATTTTTAAATTCATTCCCTATAAAAGTTAAGCCTCCATTTGAGGAGCTATAAAATAGTGTACCGGAACTTTCACCTTTATAAAAGGTATTATTGTAAACTTTTGAGTTTTGAACAATGTGGGTTGCTGCACCCCCAGCATTTGCATGCTTAGAAAATACCAATCCGAACAAGTAATCGTTAAAAACATTATTTCTAAAAGTATTATTCAAAGAAGCATAATTTGTATTAGTAGATTCTGCACTACTCCATAGATAAATACAATAATTTAAATACTCGGCATAATTATTTTCAAAAATATTATTATAGGCTCCGTTCTTGCTACTAAAGGCACAATCCTATCAGTTTGTCCAATGAAATAATTATTCTTAAATACATTGTCATGTGCATCATATATGCTGCATAATACGTTTCGCCCACATTATAAGCTCTATTATTATCAAATAAATTAAAAGAACAATTAGATATTGCTTTTATACCATAAGCATGTCCTCCGTGTGTTAATTTCCCTACTCTATAGGCATCATGATTTGTAATTACATTGTCGCTTCCCCCAAAAAAAGAAACATAATAATCTGTAGCTCTCTGATCATAGGGTTCAGAGGCCCATTGCCCTACAATACCTGCATAAAATTTAGAATCTTTTACTAAACAATTACTGCCTATCAATCTCAAATTTTGATCCACTTCCATCAAAACTTAAGCTTCTTATAAATCTGATTCTAAAGGCAGTTAAAGTTGAACCAGAAAAGAAATTAGAACCTTCGTTATCGTCAATACCCTTATTTGCGTTAGCTGTGGTTAAATTATCAAATATAATCCCGTTAGAAGCTCCGTAAATTAAAATGTTTTTATAAAATTTTTCAATTTGTATATTCTTTAAAAATAAAATAACTAGAATTATTAATAAGCAAGCCAGTAGCATCTCTATTTTTCCCTCTTATAACCGGAAATTTGGTGTGATCAATAAAAGTATTTGCATGGGTAGTGTTAACATAATCAAAAGAATCTAATATGTTATCATTAATATCACCAATTGAAGCAGTATATCCAATAAATTTAATTGGGCTAGTGGCAGTTCCATTTCTAGAAGAAATAACCAATTCAATATCGCCATAATTACCAGCTTTGACCCAAATAGTCTGACCTGGTAAAGCCATTGTGGAAGCTTGATTCAAGGTCCAGGCATCCGCTTCACTAGTTCCGTCTCCACTACCAGTAGCAGAAGTTGCAACATATCTATTCGTTGATGCAATTGGTTCTGTAATATTATTTTTAATAAAGGTTAGTGTAAAATCAGCTAGAGCATTATTATCGACATCCACCAAATTACTAGGGTTTCCTAATGCTATACCTTCGTACCTAATGGTATTATTATCCCAAAATGTAAAAGCCGAGGATACGGTGAAATAATGACCTGTCAATGAACCATTGAATTGTAAAGCCCAGAAATGGTTTTACCACTAATGGTAAAGCCAGATGAAGTAGAACCTGTTATTAATTCGTTACTATCAAAATAAACCCTATTTTTATTGCTATTTTCAACCCTAAAATTGGTTAAAGTTGGAGGTATTTTATCTTCAGCATGTGCCACAAATATGGTTAAAATACAAAGGCTAATAAGAATAATTTTTTGATCATATAATATACTTTAATTAAATATTGAACTTTTCAATAATAATTAGTAATATTTCTCGATTATAGCAGTTTTGTTCAAATAGCGCATAGCTTTTCTATTCTATCCATCGAATATTTCTATTCAATTGACAGGGGAGCTATAAAATAAATGAACGGATTCTTTTCTTAGCGGTATTTCTTTTAACGACTATATTTATACTAATATTGTATAAAATTACATCAGCAATTATCTGAAATACATGGCAAGAGTAATTTTAAATTCTAAAGGAAATCTGAAGATTTTTGCAGATAGTAAGACATTGTTAATAAACTGTATTGTTTTGTTAATAAACAGTATTGGTAATGTTGATAAGAACTAGTGGTTTTCCTTAGTTGAAAACACTTAATTAGAATTAAAATTAATTAAAAAAATCAAAAATAATTATATGTATAAATTAATTCTCATTATAATTTTTATTTTTTTACTGAATTCATGTCAAACAAAGTGAAAAAAAAAACTACACAAATGGATATTTATTGATAGGTTCAATAGAAAGCCTATTGAATGGTAAATGGGTTTATCTGAAAACCCAGGAAAATAAAAAGATCAAAGTTATAGATTCCACTATTATTAAAAATGGAGAAGTTCGAATTTGAAGGTGAAATTGATCGACCTATCGTTTATGGCATTTATATTGAAGAAATCAAAGGACTGATTGGCGTATTTATGGAAAATGATACCATCTACATCGAAGCCTATAAGGACAGTTTAGCGAAGTCAAAAATTACAGGATCTAAGACAATGATGATTATATAAATTTCATCAAACAGTCTAATAAAATAGTTTCAAAAATGAATCATCTTTTTCCAGTATTTCAAAAAGCCAGGTCCGAAAACAATGTCGGATAAAATTAGAAGAAATAAATGCCCAAATGAGAGCAATTAATGAGGAGAATACACGATATGCTTTACAATATGCCAAACAACATCCTGATTCATATATAGGTGCCTTCGCCTTACATTCAATCTTAAATGTTCCTTCCATAAACAATGATACCATTGCTAAGGTTTATAATAATTTTTCTGATTATGTAAAAAAAGGTGATCTTTCTGTAGAAATTGCCAATTATTTAGATAATTAAATTTAGATCTTACTTTCTAAATCAAATTCTATTTCCCATCTAACTATTTAAAAATAAAACAAATTAATTTACTCGATAATAGAACTCAAATTATACATTAAAAATAATTCGTAAATCCAGTCCTATATATTTCTAAAAATTTAATCCGATAAACCGTTGAAGCTACTGAATAAAAGATCTCATGATTTCAAAAGTGATAATTATAAAGTTCAAATTTGTCGAATAAAATATTGGTGAAAAAAATTTAAATTAAATATCATTAAATTGTCTTAAATATAAGGAAATTTATATTTTTAATTGTTAGTTCGTTTCAATGTTTCTTATTCTATTAACAACCAATTTCGAAAATTCTAAGGCTCCAGAATGATTAAGATGGTCAGGGTCTTGAAAAAATTTCTTATTATTCAAAAATAATGTGTCTTTTGAATAATTCCAAAACGGTATCTTTTCTTCAGTGCATATTTTAAGGCATGTGGCTATGCTTTGATCTTCCTGTAATTTTGAATATATCGGAGAATATATAACAAACAGCTTTGATCCTGATTTTTTAGACAATTCTATAAATTCTTTAAACGAATTAATTTGATTTATGTCCAAATCTTTTGACTGAATTACCTCATTAGAATCAAGGTTATATTGCCACTCTTCATATAACGGCACATACCCCTTATTATCAGTCTTTCTATTTTTATTCATTTCCAAATTACCTACACCAATGGTAAGAATTTGTGAATTAAATGGATATATTTCTGACAGCAATTTAAACCTTTCGTAAGGGCTCTTTAACTCAACTATTTTCCTGATCTCTTCATGATTTTTATAGTAGGGTAATAGCGACGACAACCTGTCATAATACATTTCATCTTTTTCAAAAGTACCTACAAAATCTAAAATAATTATTTTAGGAGTATAACGCTTTAACACCGATTTTAGAATAGCCAATTGATAAAAGATACCGTTGCCGTCTCTTCCTGTATTATAATATGATAGTTTTAAAGAATCTTCAAAAATCTCAGGCACATAGTGGTGGTTGGCCCTGGATGCTCCGAAAATTAGCAATTCGGCTTCTGTTGTTTCTAATGAATAAGTTGTTCGATAATGCAGCCCTGAAGATTCTTTAAAATAAAAATATCGCAAAGTACTTCCAATTGAAAAATCAAGAATAAATATTATTAATATAACAATTGTTAAATTGAGGGTTATTTTTTTGATCATATTATGAGACTAGAACTGAAAATATATAAATTGACCACCATCAAACACACCTATTAAAATTATAAGAATAACTATTGCACTATAAGATAGCATTCTAATTATTTTGTTATTATTATTAAAGAATAAAAATCTATTAGGCAAAAATTCTTCTGTGAAATCTTTTAAAAGTAGTAATGATAAGCCGAGGGTGATATAAATTAAGCCGGCCGGCGACCCTATGAATAGAGCTCCTGGTTCTCCAAATATTTTAGAAAAAATTACATTCGCGTCTTGAATGTTTGGAACTATGCTAATAACCAATGAACCGGCAAATAGTATAAAGGTTATTATAATGCCAAAAGAAATATACCACCATCTCTTAGTAAGTCATGTTTTTTTTCAAAAAATGATTTTTTCTTGTTTGATAGTGCTTCAAAACTCAAAATAATGCCCTGTACAGCCCCCCAGACAATGAAAGTCCAATTGGCCCCATGCCAAACGCCTGAAATAATAAAAGTTAACATTAATGCAATTACAATTCCCCAAATTTTAAACTTCCTTAAATGGAATGATAAAGGTGTATATAAGTAATCTGTCAACCATGTAATTAATGACATATGCCACCTTCTCCATAATTCTGACATCGAAGTTGCAAAAAATGGTCGGTTAAAATTAGGCATGACCTTAATACCCAATATTCTTGCAGATCCAATTGCAATTAATGAATATCCACCGAGGTCAGCATATACTTGAAAAGGGTATAAAATTGAAGCAAATAGTAAGGAAGTACCATTATGATGCTCAAAATTGCTATATACTGCACCTGTATAAATTCCCAATCTATCCGCAACAACGAGTTTCATGAAATATCCCCATAGCATTAATTTAAGGCCTGCTGATACATTATCGTAGACAAGGTTTTTGGGAAATTTAAATTGGGGAATCATATTATTGGCCCGCTCAATAGGTCCAGATAACACCAATGGGAAAAATGAGAGAAATAACAATACATATCCATAGTTTTTTTCGGCTTCAACTTCATCAGAATACACATCTAGCACATAGCCAATGGCCATAAACGTATAAAATGAAATACCAATGGGTAAGAGTAACGATATTTCTGGTAATTCTATTCGTAATCCTATGTTCTCAAGGAAAATAATAATATTTTCATTTACGAAATTATAATACTTAAAAAAGAACAAGGGGGCTAATAATAAAACAATCCCAAAGGATAACAAACGACTTCGCCTTTTTTCATGTTCTTCCTTTTCAATATATATGGTTATGAAATATGTTATAATTGAGATACTAATCAACAATAAGGCGAAAATGGGTTTGATGTTGATATAAAAGTATAAGCTTGCAAATAACAGGATTAAGTACTTGAATTTTTTAGGTGTTAAATAATACAAAATTATTACAGTCGGGAAAAAAATTAAGAAATTAAGTGATGTAAATACCATTTATTTGTGGACTAATTATATTCTAACTTGTTTTCGTATTTATTAGTTCAATCAATATACCAACATTTTTTAACTTATTAAGCTCTCGTAATTTAAATTTAATAGAAAAATGCTCTTCAATTTCTGTTATCATTAACATATGAGAAAGAGAATCCCAATTGTCAACATCATTTGCTGTCATGTCATCTGACAAAACCAATTCTTCATCTCCAAATGTATTTCTAAAAATTTTTGTTAATTCTTCAGTAATTTCTTCTATTCTCATTTTATTTGGTTTTTACAAATATATTAGTTGTAATGTTAAGTTTCCTAATCTACATCAATAGCAGATCAATTAATAGATTTTATCTAAAAAAAATACATAAAATTTCACTAATTTATTTTTGATTGCGTTAATTTTATTAAATCTCCAACATTTTCAATATCATATACTTCATTAAGCTTAAACTTAATTCCAAAATAATCTTCTATTTTAGAAATGATCATTAACTGCGAAAGCGAATCCCAACCTTGAACATCAGAGGCTACCAAGTCATCTTTCATTTCAAAATTCTCATGTTCAACTACCGAAATAATTATTGTTCTTATACCAGCGATAATTTTATTGTCGTTCATTTTTAAAGTGTTTTAAATAATAATTTCATTTTGCCTCTATCCGTTTTCCCATTTGAATTAAAGGCAATTTTATTCGTGAATTTAATTTGCTTGGGTATCATGTATATGGGCATTTTTGTTTTCAAATATTCTAAAAGTTGGGTACTATTAAATTCATTAGATTCGATGACCAACCCTATTTCTGTATTTCCAATCGCATCCTCAATTGCAACAGCTATAGTATTAACCTTTCCTAAGAATTCGTTTGCATGGAATTCGATTTCTGATAGCTCTACTCTAAACCCTTGAATTTGTGTTTGAAAATCCATTCTCCCTATGTAAAACAAATCACCTTGATCGTCAACTTTGCATAAATCTCCTGTTTTATAAAATCGTTCTAATCTTTTATCGTAATTCGTAAAGAAAAAAGCCTCCTTGTTTTTCTCTTCATTATTCCAATACCCCGGTGTTACCTGAACTCCGCCTAGACATAACTGTCCTTCATGTCCTGCAGTTAATATTTTATTCTTTTCATCAACAATAATAACTTTTGTTCCTTTCATAGGTTTTCCGATAGAAAGAATTCCATTATGTGATTTATTATTTGCAGTACCTTCAAAACCATAGTATGTACAAAAAACTGTTGCTTCCGTCGGGCCATAAACATTAAATATTTTGGCATTAGGGATACATCGACTCCATTCTTCTGTAATACTTGAAGATAAAGCTTCTCCGCAGAATAAACTAAATTTAATCTTTGGAAAATTTATTTCATCAAAATGTTGGCGTAGGTATTGGAGTATAGAAGGGACCATAAACACAATGGAAAGGTCATCTTCATTCATTAATTTGTAAATGTAATTATATTTTATCTTATTTTTCGGAATAGTACAAACACAAGCACCCCGAACTAAAGGTGCAAGATAAGGCATCACTGAAAAATCAAAGGTTAATTCAGCCATTTGCAAGCACCGGTCGTTTTCAGTAATCTCAAATCCTATATCCCAAAGAGCTTCAATAAATCCCGTAAGATTTGCCCTTGTTATCTGCACTCCTTTTGGTTGACCAGTAGTCCCAGACGTAAAAAGTATATAGGCCAACTCTTGATCTGACACAATCTTTGGGGTCAAATTAGTAAGTGGAGTAGTAAGTTTCTTACTATCTATCACAATTAATTCAGGAAATAATGGGATATCTGAAGAATCAATAACCGTTATAAGAAAAGCTTGTTTAATTATATTTTCATTTCTATTCCGTGGCATTTCAGGATTTAATGGCACATAAGCTTTCCCTTCGAACCATAATGCAATAATGGCTGCATAGGTTTCAAGATCATCATTAGCAACAAGGCCAATATTCTTTTCTTCTTCATCAGTATTATTTACAATTGCCATTCTAATTCTTGAAATGGATTCCGCCAAGTCAGCATATGTATATAATACACTATCAATCAAAAAAGCATTATTTTTTGGGTAGTTACTTAAAGATTTTTGTAAGCTTTTAAAAAGGCGCATTGATTTTATTTTTTAATGTATTAAACCTTTAATATATAATCCAATAATTCGGCAAAAAAGGCAAAATATTTAAACGATACATTTAGAGATTAGTTTTATTTATAATTTTAAAATCATCAGACAAGAGGATTCCATCTTTAAGCCTTATAACTAATTTCTCTTCTTCAGAATCAAAATAGAAACCGATATTTTGATGGCGTTTTCTTAAGAGTTCTTCAGTTTGTACCGAAGGAAAAAATGCCCTCCAAATGACATAATCATCATAAAATGCTCCTTTATAAGGCATAGAAAAGGCCCTAATATGATTATATACTTCTTTTTTTGATTTATTCAAATCAATTTTCCTATCGACATCTTTTAACATACCATAATAACTGGCATTCGAGTGATCCTGTTTAATAGCTTTGTAGCTTTTATCCTTTATTAGTTCAATGGCCTTAATGAATATTTTTTTATAAATAGCCATTATTTTAAATTGAAGGTCAGAAATGTAATCATTTTCACTAATGGGTACCCTTTCTTGCATAATAATATCTCCTGTATCAATCTCATCCTCAATAAAGTGTATTGTTACTGCTGTTTCCAAATCTCCATGCAATAAGGCTTGTCGTAAGGGTGACAAACCCCTATATTTTGGTAGCAAGGAGGGATGCACATTGATTGCGCCATAATATGCCAAAGAAAAAATGAAATCCTTCAAAATCCTTTTTATATGAACCGTTAAAATCAGATCAGGTTTTATTTCGAGCAAGTGTGCTTTGACACTTTCAGAATTTACATTATGTTCCCTTAGAAAAAGGATTTCATGTTCGTCGGTTATTTTTTTTATGCTTTTGTAATTGTTATCACCTTTACGATAAGGACAGATCACCAACGGAACAACATAACCTTCAGTGAGTAGTGATTTAAGCACTACGGCTGAAAAAATATCTTCTCCGAATAATACAATTTTCATTATATAATTTGTTTCTTGTTGTATCACTTAGGTAACTAACAATATTTGTAAATCCTCATAAATTCATTACCATCGAATTGAATTTATAAAGTTTTTTCCATTAATAATTTAACATTGTATGGGAAATAATTGAGTATTTCTTCATTTTTAGATTCAAATCGTTTCACAAATTTAAAACCTGATAGTTCCGCAACCTTTACCATGGTCATATTATTTTCAAATGGTTGTAATTGTGCCTTTTTTATTTTAGAACCTAGTGCTTTAGCCTTTTCAAAGTGCGCATCAAATAAGCGATTAATTAAATACTTGCCGCGATGCATACTATCGACATAGGAATACTCAAATTGATATGATCCCATTTCTCGTTCAAATTGAATATCTTTTATCACATCAAATTTTGAAATACCCTTGATCACATTTTCTCTTGGTAAGGTTGCATTAATTAAATTAGATTTCAGCAATGACGAAGGCATTTCGTCATAATAGCCCTCCAGCCAACCAGATAAAGCCGCTACAGGAATTTTTTTAAAACAAACAACAAAAAAGCTACTAATCGAAAATTCACATCCATCAATTTCTTCATTAAACATGGAAATCAAATGCGATCTTAACTGTTCTTCGGATACTTCAAAAAATTTAGCCAGACCTAAATTGTCACTCATGCTTTTTTCAGCATTTATTACAACATCAGCTAGAAAGTTTACGTCATTAATTGTCGCTCTGCGTATTGAATAGTCTTTATGCATAATAGTGTTATAGTAATTTTTTTAGTTTATTCTTATCAATTTTACCATTTGTATTTAATGGAAATATATCTTCCACAATTGTTTTTGTTGGTATCATATAATAGGGCATCTTTGATTTCAAATATTTCAATATCCCACCTTCATCATCAAATGTCCCTTCAATGAACAGTGCTATTTCTGTATTTCCTGTTTTATTTTCAAAAGCTAATGCAATTGCATTTTGACCTTGTAAAAACTTGCGGGCGTGAAATTCAATTTCTCCTAATTCTATTCTGTATCCCTGAATTTTTACCTGATAATCCATTCGTCCGGCATACATTATATCTCCTTCCTTATCTTTATAACATAAATCACCAGTTCTATAAAAACGCTGTTTTTTATTTTCATAGTCCATTTCAAAAAATGACTCTTTATTCTTTTTATTATTTTTCCAATACCCAGGTGTTAACTGTGCACCCGAAATACATAATTCACCTTTTTTGTCAGGTGCTAAAATTTCCCCAGCTTCATTCAAAATAATGGCAGTAAGTCCATTCATGGCTTTTCCTATAGACATCATACCATTCACATGTTTATTAATACCTTCCCTATTAAAAATATTATATGTACAATATATAGTCGCTTCCGTTGGCCCGTAGAAGTCATAAATAGTAGCATTAGGGATGCATTTAGACCATTCCATGATTAAATCAACCGGAGAAGCTTCTGCTGTAAGAATACTATACCTCATGCTAGGAATATTGATCTCATCAAAATAAGGTCGTAAATATCGTACCATTGAAGGTGCCATGATGCTAAATGTTAATTGATGGTCTTCGAAAAGTCCATAAACGTAACTATATTTTATTTGATCTTGAGGTATTGTATATGTACAGGCTCCCTTTGTAAGTGGCATTAAATAAGACTGTACAGAAACATCAAAGGTTAGATCAAAGCATTGGAGACAACGATCAGAGTGGTCAATAACAAATCCCACTTCTAAAAAGGATTTCATAAACGCACCTATATTGCTCCTCATAATAGGAACCCCTTTTGGTTTTCCGGTACTGCCCGACGTAAATAGAATATAAGCCAGATGAGCATCTGGTATTGGAATGGGTTCTAAATTTAAATCGATAAAAGTTAAATTAGAACTTTTAATTACTTTAACATTAGTAAACGAAATGTTACTATTAGAGCTAATTACTAGATCGATATCGGCCTGAGATATAATCTCTAAACTTCTATCTAAAGGTTGTCGGGGATGCAGGGGAACATATGCCAACCCCTCTAACCAAATGGCAAAAATTGAGGCATAGGTCTGAATATCATCATTAGCTATAAGCCCAATGTGCTTACTTTCTAATTTAGACCTTCTTAATGCTGCTCGAACTTTTGAAATATTTTCAGCAAAATCATTATAAGTATAAAATATTTCATTTATGCAAAAAGCATTGTTTTCACCAAAGTCTTGAATAGTCTTAAGAAAGGGGTGTATTATATATTTATCAAACATAAATATAATTTCTTTTAAATTTCCTTAGCAAATTTTTTGATAAAAATATTATTAATTTGGACATTAATGACATTTTTTTTAATTTTTTTTTTAGTCTTAATCTTAATTTTGGAGGTTAGTTAAATCAACTATTTCCATTTAGTTTATTGTATTATTGAGAATAATTAACTTTAAATAGTTCATAAATTCTTTAAAAAAGGCTTAAACTAGTTTAAAGATCACTAAAGAATTATATTCTTAGAACATCGCCAATGTTAGTATAAATTTATTGGTGAAATTGGATAATATATTAAAATTATCTTTTTTGCTATTTAATAAAGTTTGCGTAAGTTTATCATCTTGATTTCACAAAAAAAACTATGAGGCTTAATTTAATAATTTTATTTTCTGGATTTATACTATTTCAAGGTTGTAAAAAAAATGAAGAATCAAAAAATCATTTTGTAGATAGCAGAGACAATGAAAAATACGAAATAATAGAAATAGGAAATCAGACTTGGATGGCTGAAAACTTAAGATTTATTGGCGGGAAATTATTAAAAGGGAATGGTAAAGATTCTGTTTCTAATCTTAACACACCTTTATACTATTTTTATTTTAAAGATTCTGTCAATTATTATAATAAATATGGCGCTTTATATACATTAACAGCAGCAAAAAGTGCTTGTCCTTCTGGTTGGCATTTACCGAGTGATGAAGAATGGAAAGAACTAGAAAGTTCACTTGGAATGCCCCAAGAAGAAATTAATAAATTTGATTGGCGTGGGATAAATGAAGGTTCAAAACTTACACATAAAGGAGCATCAGGCTTTAATGCATTATTCTCTGGTTATAGAGATAGCAATGGAGGCTACCACGGGCTCGAAAATATTACAGTTTTTTGGAACTCTATTGGTAATCTCAATCACAAAGCAAACAATCGGACATTATTTAAATCGAAAACTACTATTCAAAGAGATTTTGCAAAAAGCGGCAATGGGTTTTGTGTAAGGTGCATAAAAGATAAATAGTTTCGTTTTCAAAAATATGTAGAATTAAATTTAATAATTATTAATTCCTTAAAATTAGAATTGTTTTAAAATTACTTTTTATATTCCTGAATTAAAAATATTCAAAAAATATTACTATCTGGAGCTAATTCAATAGGCATTTTGTCCTTTTTAAACCATCTTGCTGATAATTTCCCTTTTAGTATCATTTCATTTCCATTTACTTTAAGCCAACTCCCTTCACGTAAACCAATAACCGGAATCTTATTATAGACATGAAATTCTTTGAGCCTGGTTTCTCTTGTCTCCCCTTTATGGGTCGAATTGGGATCGGGATCTAAATAATGGGCATTGATATTAATAGGAATAGAACCTAAGGTATCGTAACTGGGCGGATAAACGATGGGCATATCGTTGGTAGTCATCATCGAAATTCCCGCAATATTACTGCCGGCACTGGTGCCTAAATAGGGTGTCCCGCTGTTAATCGCATCTTTTAATATATTCATTAAGTTTTGCACATACAATTCATTGACCAATACAAAAGTATTTCCTCCTCCTACAAAAATCCCTTCGGCATTTGTATATGGCCTCTTTTGAATTCTCATATTCATGGATGCCCTTCACCTCGATCCCGATCTTTTTAAATGCATCCTTAGCTATTTTTGTATAATCTTCATAAGACATACCACTTGGGCGGGCAAAAGGAATAAACAAAATGGTTTGGACGCCTTTAAAAAACAATTTTAATTCGGGTAATAAATACTCCAAATAACCACTTCCGTATACCGTTGATGTACTTGCCAATAATAGTTTTTTCATTTCCAAATAAATTAATACTCAAAAGTAATTAATCATAACTATTAACAAAACTTTATTATAGGTTTAATATTTATTTGTGAGATCAGTTCTTTAATTTGTAGAAGTACTTCGGCCTATGATAAGAAAATTACTCTTCTGCATTTTAATTTTAACTTCTCTATTCTCGTATTCCCAATCGGATAGAATAAATATCAGCGGCAAAGTATTCAATGATATGGAAGCCGTTGAAGGCGTTCATATTATCAATAAAAACTCAGAAAAAGGTACGATTACAAATGCCAATGGTGATTTTAAAATTTCAGTTCAAGAAAATGATACCTTGTTAATTTCTGGAGTTCAGTTTTATTTCAGGGAAATCTTAATAACCCGGAAAATAATAACAGCCAAATTTATTACCATCGATCTGCTTCAGAAAATAAACGAATTAGAAGAAGTCGAGGTCAAAGCCCATGATCTGACAGGCAGATTGTTATTCGATGCTGCTGCTATAAAAGATACTATTTCAAAAGTAGCTCCTGCAGCTCTAGATTTTACCATGATAGATTTCAGTAAACCCGTAATAAATGATCTCGATGAAATGGACAGACGAAAACCTCCGGATATTTCCCATCTTACCAATCCACATTTTCAACCTGGAATCGGGGCTTCTATATCTATCGGTTCTATTAAAAAGAAATCTTATTTAACTATCCCTGATAGAATTAGAGATAAACTCGGTGATGACATTCTTTACAAAAACCCTTGAATTACCCATTGAACAGATCGAACCGTTTATAAATTATTGTTTACCAAAAGGTATAGCAAACCTCTATTTACAAAATAGAAAACTGGAAATGATCGATGTGCTTTTCAAAGCAAGGAAAAACTATAACTTTGAATAGGGAATATTTGTTACATTATAATTTAAGTTTATCCCTATATTTATGTTCTTCAAGAAAAAATGAAAAATGACAAAATTGAAATTCATATTGATTCTATTTTTGATACCAATTTTTGCATTTACTATGCATAAATATTATATAAGCCTCACCAATATTGAGTATAAAAAAGAAAACAATTCATTACAGATCACCGTTAAATTATTTATAGACGATCTTCAGGAGACCATTAATAACACTTATAACACAAATCATGAGTTAACCCTCCAAAATGAACGAAGTGTAGTTGATTCATTGATCGTTAAATACAGCACTGATCATTTTAAAATAGAATTAAATGAAACTGCAACAAAATATCTTTATTTAGGAAAAGAATATGATAGCGATGTAGTCTATCTTTATTTTGAAATTGAAAATATTCAAAATTTTTATTCTATCGGGATTCAAAATAATATGCTGATTGAATTTTTTCCCGAGCAAAAAAATATTGTGAAACTTAACATCAATAAAAGGAAAAAGTCCTTTATACTCACTTCCGATAACGATAAAGAAATGTTCGATCTAAAAAATTAGATCTATTAATAATTAAATTAACAAAACAACTTTTAAACCACTGTTCAATGAAAAAACCATTTTATTTTTTACTCTCATTTTTATTGATCACTGCATTCACTTTTTCTCAGGAACCAGATGTAGTAAAAAAAGAGAGGAAGCCAGGGCATCTAGATATTAGTAAGTTCAAACAACTACATGAAGAGTTGCCAACTCCTAATTCGCAACATACGGCATCCGGGGCACCGGGGTATGAATACACCCAACAACAGGTTGATTATGTAATGAATATTGAGATCGACGAAGAAAACCATAAATTATATGGTGATGAGGTCATTACTTATCATAACAATTCTAAGGATCATTTAGAGTATTTATGGCTCCAGCTTGATCAAAATATGAGAGCGCCAGATTCTAAAACACCCTTGGTACAACAATCTACTATGGATAGATCTTTTAAAAGAATAGAAACCTTTACGAACGATTATTTAAAGGAACCTTTTCCCGGAGGCTTTCATTTGGATTATGTAAAAGATATGAATGACAAACCAATATCGTATTATGTAAACAATACCATGATGCGTATCAATTTGAATAAGCCATTAGCCCCCGGAGAAAAGTATGTTTTTAAAATAAAATGGTGGTACCAAATAAATAACTATCTCATCAACAGGGGACGTTCAGGTTATGAGCATTTCCCTAAGGATGGTAATGATCTATTTATCATTGCTCAATTCTTCCCAAGATTAGCAGTATATGATAATGTAGATGGATGGCAAAATATGCAATTTTGGGGTCGGAGTGAGTTTGCTTTAGAATTTGGTAATTATTCAGTGAATATTACGGTTCCTGCAGATCATATTTTAAATGCAACGGGTGTACTTCTAAACCCTAAAGAAGTGCTGACCAAAGAGCAATTTAAAAGGCTTGAAATTGCTAAAAAAACCTATGATAAACCCGTGATGATCGTTACCCAAACTGAAGCGGAGGAGGCAGAAAAAAGCAGATCAAACAAAACAAAGACTTGGAAATTTTATGCTGAAAAGGTTAGGGATTTCGGTATTGCCAGCTCTCGTAAATTTATATGGGATGGGATGGCAGTTGATATTAATGGTAAAAAGGTAATGGCTTATTCTTTATACCCTAAGGAAGGTAACCCATTATGGGAAGAACATTCTACCAGGGTTGTCGCAAATACGTTAAAGATATATTCTAATTATACTTTCGATTATCCGTACCATAAAGCAATCTCAATACATGCTAAAGAGCAAGGCATGGAATATCCCCAAATTTGCTGGAATTATGGCAGACCAAATGAAGATGGTACCTATTCTAAAAGTACAAAATATCGTATGATAGGTGTAATAACCCATGAAGTAGGACATAATTTCTTTCCAATGATAGTGAACTCTGATGAACGCCAATGGACATGGATGGATGAAGGTATCAATTCTTTTGTTCAGATCATGGCGCAATTAGCGTATGATCCAAATTTTGAAGTTCGAAGAGGTATCCCGAAAGAAATAGTGAATTATATGAGTATGGATCAGGATAAATTATCACCCATTATGTCTCAAGGTGATCATTTATTTAATTTTAATTCTAATGCATACGCCAAACCGGCAGCCGGATTATATATGTTAAGGAATACTATTATGGGACCTGAATTATTTGATTACGCATTTAAAACCTATGCGAAACGATGGATGTTTAAACACCCTACTCCGGCAGATTTCTTTCGGACAATGGAAGATGCCTCAGCAATGGATCTTGATTGGTTTTGGAGAGGCTGGTTCTATACTACTGATTATAATGATGTTGGAGTTAAAAGTGTTAAAAAATATTATTTATCAGACCAACCTAATGAAGACACTAAAGCTGCGGCAGCAAATTATAACATGAAATTAGATGAATTTATTCATTTTATTTCTGAAGATGAAATTGGTGATCTTTCAAAAGCTAAACAACTAAAGGATTTTACTGTTTTGAATGAGTATATCAATAATTTACCAAAAGCTGATAAAAATAATATGAAAGAAGCTCCCAATTATTTTTATGAAGTAACTTTTGATAAGCCGGGAGGTTTGGTATTACCACTTATTGTAGAATTAACTTATGAAGATGGTGAAAAAGAACGCACTAAATTTCCTGCAGAGATCTGGAGTAAACATGATAACGAAGTTAAAAGAATATTCGCCTCTTCAAAACAAATTACGAGTATTGTGGTAGATCCCGATCTGGAAACAGCAGATATTGATATGAGCAATAATAGCTGGCCAAAAATAACTGAAGAAAATCAATTTGAAAAATTCAAAAACAAATTAAAAAATTGATAGTTTTAAATTTAGATCTTTATTAAACCACCTTTGATATAATTTTAAAGTTGATTTTTTTATCCGCGTTAATTATGTAATGCCTTTAAATATATACGACTATACATGTATAATAACTAAAAACATAATAATGAGAAAAATAATTTTAGCGGTAACAGTTTTAGCGATCACCTTGGTTTCATTCAATAATTTCACTACAGGAAACCTATAAGGCCTCAGTAAATGAATCCATAGTTGAGTGGGCTGCCTCACGAACCGGAAAAACACATAATGGAACTGTGAATATAAAAGATGGCATGTTAACTTTTGAAGATGGACAATTGATAGGTGGCGATTTTACATTGAACATGACCTCCATAAAAGTGCTTGATATACCTGCATCGAGTAAAATGAATGCGAAACTGGTAGATCATTTAAACAGTTCTGACTTCTTTAGCACAGAAAACCATCCAACCGGTAAATTTATAATCACAGGAAGTGAATCTCAAAATGGTAAAACCCTTGTAAAAGGCAATTTAACAATTAAGGATATTACCCATGATGTTTCTTTTTTAGCAACCATAAAAAATGCTAGGAGATGCTGTAGAAATGACAAGTGATGAGTTTACCATAGACAGGACAAAATGGGATGTGAAATTCAGGTCGGGGAAATTTTTTGACAATTTAAAAGATAAACTGATCTATGATGATATTACCATCTCCGTTAAAGTAAAAGCTAAGAAATAATGCAACAATTAAAAACGACTAAATATACTTTTAGTCGTTTTTTTTATAGGTCATCATCCATATCTTCCAATTGAATGTTGAGGGCTTTTACAGATATAAGTAACTCTTTAATGGAAATACCTAAAGAAACCAACAGCAAAATTAAACCGATCCCGAATACCCATTTACCAAGGATCTGATTTTCGGCAAATATCAAAAACATACATAATACGCATAAGAACAGGCTGATAACGCCCCAAATCTGCATGCTTTTTATTAAATGCACCCGCTTTCTTAAATTTTGAATCTGGCCTATTAACAACTTATCAGGATTTCTTATATTATCAGCATGAAGTCTTCTAATCAATGCCGCAATGGCTAAAAATCTATTAGTATAAGCCAACAACAACAGAGAAATTGCTGAAAATAATAATCCGGGGGTTGTTAATGTAATATCGTTCATGTTTGTCCTTGAATACTTAATAAATTCTTTTTTTTTAATTTAGAGGTTACCTAAGATTCAAAAAGGACAAAACATTTCTTTCTATCCGGTCCAACATATTTGATGTATCTGATTTAATAAATTCTTCACCGGTAATATTCTCATAAAGTTCAATATAACGATCTGAAATTTCTTCAATTTTTTGATCGGTCATTTCAGGAACTTTCTGCCCCTCAAGTCCTTGGAAGCCATTGGCTATCAACCACTGCCTTACGAATTCTTTTGATAATTGCTTTTGTGCCTCCCCTTTGGCCTGACGTTCCTTGTAACCGTCAGCATAAAAATATCGGGAAGAATCTGGGGTATGTATCTCATCAATCAATACGATCTTACCTGTGGCTGTTTTACCGAATTCATACTTCGTATCGACTAATATTAAACCCCGCGAAGCTGCAATTTCAGATCCTTTATTAAATAGGGCTTTCGTATATTTTTCCAATACCAAATAATCTTCCTTAGAAACAATTCCATTGGCAATGATGTTTTCGCGAGAAATATCCTCATCATGTTTACCATTTGCCGCCTTCGTAGAAGGCGTTATAATAGGTTCAGGAAATTTATCATTTTCTTTCATTCCTTCGGGCATCGCTACACCACATAAGATTCTCTTTCCGTCCCTATATTCACGCCAGGCATGCCCTGATAAATATCCCCTTATGACCATTTCAACCTTAAAAGGTGTACATAGATGACCTATGGCAACATTAGGATCAGGCGTTGCTATTATCCAATTCGGAACAATATCAGCTGTAGCTGCCATCATTTTAGTAGCAATCTGATTTAATATTTGCCCTTTAAACGGAATTTGCCTTGGCAAAACCACATCAAATGCAGAAAGCCTATCTGTAGCTATCATGACTAATAACTCATCATTAATATTGTATACCTCACGTACTTTACCTCTGTAAACAGATTTTTGATCCGGAAAATTAAAATTTGTGTGATTTATTGTATTCATTAATTAAAGCGTAATTTTAGATTACCTATTTAATTTATATAAAAATTTGTAATCTTTTATTCAGTTTCTATGCTTTTAAATGCGGAAATAATTTTCTTTACAAGTCTATGTCTTATTACGTCCCTATCATCTAGATAGATCATCTCAATTCCTTCAATATCTTTTAGGGCCAATAGCGCCTCTTTTAACCCTGAAACTTGTTTTCTTGGTAGATCGATCTGCCCTGGATCGCCATTTATTATAAATTTAGCACTCTTCCCCATGCGCGTCAAGAACATTTTCATCTGGGCATGTGTAGTATTCTGAGCTTCATCTAAAATAACAAAAGCATGATCTAAGGTTCTACCACGCATAAAGGCCAAAGGTGCAATTTGAATGATTCCACTTTCAAGATAAGATTCTAACTTTTCGTGTGGCAACATATCTCTTAACGCATCATATAAAGGTTGCATATAAGGATCTAATTTTTCCTTAAGATCGCCTGGTAAAAAACCTAGGTTTTCTCCAGATTCAACTGCTGGCCTCGTTAAAACAATTCTGCGTACTTCTTTTTCTTTTAAGGCTTTAACTGCCAAGGCTACAGCAGTATACGTTTTACCTGTTCCGGCTGGACCAACGGCAAAAAGCATATCGTTTAGTTCCATGGCATCAACCATTTTTCGCTGATTTACCGTTTGGGCTCTTATTAACCTGCCATTAACGCCATGCACCAGTACATCTTCCATTTTGATGGATTTCTTTTGCTCATCTCCATTAGAAGTTAATAGTCTTTCAATGCTATTTTCGTCTAATTTATTATACTTATTAAAATGATCCACCAACATCGCCAACCGTTTTTCGAATTCATCTAATAATTCTTTTTCACCAAAAATTTTAATTCTATTTCCCCTGGCAACTACTTTAATTTTAGGAAAGTATTTTTTGAGCTGCTCTATATTACTATTTTGAGTTCCAAAAAAATCTTTTGGATTTATCTCGCTTAATTCAATAATTCTTTCGTTCAAATGGAATTTATTTTACGTTTAAAATGTTGATTTTAAAACTCAATATGATATTCTTTAATTTTTTAAATTCAGTCATATAAAATGAACTGAAGTAACCTCCGCTTTTTATATTATTTTCATTCTCTTTTATATATTTGAAAACGAAAAAAAATATGTAGGTTTGTAAACAAATTTAATAATTAAATTAGTAATTAAACTCCTACTTTTTCAATAAGTAATCAACAAATGCCTTTAATAACTTTAACTACAGATTTCGGAACCAAAGATCATTTTGTAGGCACAATTAAAGGCGCTATTTATACGGAGTTCATAGATGCCAAAATTGTTGATATATCTCACCAAATATCACCTTTTAATATTACTGAGACTTCTTATATCTTAAAAAATGCTTACCGAAATTTTCCTAAAGGAAGTATCCATATTGTCGGAGTAGATTCTGAATTAAGTGTTGAAAACAGGCAAATTGCCATTGAATTGGACGGCCACTTTTTTATCTGTTCTGATAATGGTATTATTTCAATGATAGCCTCAGAAATTAATCCTGATAAAATGGTAGAAATTACCATACATAATACTTTAGCTAGCAGTTTTAATGTATTGGATGTATTTGTTAAAGTTGCTTGCCATATAGCAAGAGGAGGTACTTTAGACGTTATTGGAAAACCAATTGACCATTATAAAAAATTGAATGAAGTAAATCCGCTAATTAACGATGAACGAAATAGAATATCAGGTTGTGTAATTTATATTGATAATTATGGTAATGTTGTAAGTAATATTACAAAAAAATTATTCCAGGAAATCGGAAAAGGAAGGCCTTTCGAAGTAATTGCCCGCAATTATACTTTTGATAAAATACTGCAACAGTATAATGAAGTTGTTAATTTTAGTATTCCGCCGGAAAACAGACAAGATGATGGTAAAAAATTAGCTATTTTTAACTCAGCTGGATATTTAGAAATATCGATATATAAGAGTAATTTAAAGACGGTAGGCGGGGCATCCTCCCTACTCGGTTTACAATATAGAGATAGTATTACGGTTAAATTTTATTAAGATGTTCATTAGAATTGTGAAAATGAGTTTTAAAAGCAACAAAATAGATGATTTTTTACGAAATTTTGATGCTAACAAAATAAAGATCCGAAACACAACGGGATGCAATTTACTTGAGCTATACCAGGATAAAAATGATCCAACGATCTTCTTTACGTATAGCTATTGGGAATCGGAAAATGATCTGGAAAATTACAGAAACTCTGATCTTTTTAAAGTTGTATGGTCGGAAACGAAAGTGCTCTTTAAAAGTAAACCTGAAGCATGGAGTGTAGATAAAATAGATAGTTTACCGTAAAATATTAATGTAAAAAAACATCAAAAACAAATCAATAGTAATGAAATGCTTTCAATTTTAAAAAAAGAACTCAATTCATTTTTTGCCTCACCCATTGGCTATTTAGTCATCGCTGTCTTTTTAGTGATGAACGGTTTATTTCTTTGGGTATTTGTCGGTGATTTTAATATACTCAATGCAGGATTCGCAGATTTAAATAGCTTCTTTTTTATTACGCCGTGGTTCTTTTTATTTTTAATTCCGGCTATCACTATGCGAAGCCTTTCTGATGAGATCAGATTAGGCACAATAGAAATCTTAAAAACAAAACCTATTAGCGATTGGCAGATCGTATTGGGAAAATTTTTGGGGGCTTTATTATTAATTCTGTTTGCTTTGATTCCAACGTTAATTTATGCTTATAGCATTATACAATTAGGGAATCCGGTGGGTAATCTGGATATAGGTGCTACTATTGGCTCATATATAGGATTGCTATTCTTAGCAAGTGCATTTACATCAGTTGGTTTATTTACTTCAACTTATTCGAGCAATCAGATTGTTGCCTTTATGCTTGGCGTAATTATTTCATTCTTTATGTTTTACGGATTTGAAGCGCTGGCAGACCTCGGCATTTCGGAAACATTAAGAAGCTTTGGCTTATATGAGCATTATAAAAGTATAAGCCGGGGTGTTATCGACACCAGTGATATTGTCTATTTTGTTTCGGTAACCATTTTCTTTTTATTCTTAACTTTTTTAAAGCTAAAAGCGGAATGAAAAAAAATGTTATAAAAATATTTTTAACGATCGTTGTGTTGATTGCTGTAAATTTCCTTGCAGATAAATTCAATCAACGATTAGATATAACCAAAGACAAACGCTATACTTTATCAGAAACAACAAAACAAATAGTAAAAAACATACATGAGCCCGCCGTTGTTAAGGTCTATCTTGAAGGAGATTTTCCATCTGAATTTAAGAGATTACAAATAGAAACAGCTTTACATCTGGAAGAATTAAGTGCTATTAATAAAAATATCAAATTCAGGTTTATAGAACCATTAGAAAATGCAGAGGAACTCATAAAATCTGGTTTACAGCCAAGCAGGCTATCAGTTCAAGAAGGCGGCAAGGTATCAGAAGCAGTCATTTTTCCCTGGGCAACTATTGAATACAAAGATAAAATAGAAAATATATCATTATTGTCTAATAATACCAGTGGAACTCAGGAAGAACAATTGCAAAGTTCGATTGAAAATTTAGAATACGCCTTCTCAGATGCAATTCATAAAATTTCATTAGATAATAAACAAAAAATTGCCATTTTAAAAGGAAACGGAGAGCTCGAAGACATTTTTTTGGTCGGTTTTTTAAGTCAATTAAAACAGTATTATAAATTGGCACCTTTTACACTTGATTCCGTCAAGACTAACCCTCAAAGAACACTGGAACAATTAACAACATTTGATCTGGCCATCATTGCCAAGCCAACTGAAAAATTTACAGAAGAAGAAAAATTTACGCTTGATCAATACATCATAAATGGCGGAAAGACCCTATGGTTAATTGATAATGTGAACGCCGAATTAGATAGTTTGATGCTTACCGGACAATCCTTAGCTTTCAATAGGGACCTCAATCTTACCGATTTATTATTTAGCTATGGTGTGAGGATAAATTACGATCTTGTAAAAGATATTAACAGTTCGACCATAAGATTGGCTTCCGGAAATGTCGGAAATCAAACACAATTTCAGGATTTCTTATGGAGTTATTTTCCCTTGATCAATTCAAAAAATGATCATCCTATAACCAAAAATATAGATCCTGTTAATTTGCAGTTTTCAAATAGCTTAGATACCTTAAAAAATAATATTCGCAAAACTGTTTTATTGCAAAGCTCTGCTTTTTCTAAACCATTAGGAACACCACATTTAATCGAACTTGATGAGGTTGCAAAAACACCCACCCAAAAAGATTATAATAATGGGAATCAAATCTTAGGTGTACTGCTCGAAGGAGCATTTACTTCTGCATATGCTAACCGGGTTAAACCTTTTGAAACAGATATTTTTAAAAATAAAAGTGATACTAATAAGATGGTCATAGTGGCCGATGGCGATATCATTGCTAACCAGGTACATCAAGGTCAACCTTTAGACTTAGGCCTAGATAAATGGACAAATATCCGATATGGCAACGCCCCTTTTTTATTGAATACAGTGAATTATATGTTAGATGAATCCGGTTTATTACATCTAAGGTCTAAGAGCATTCAGTTACAATTTTTAGATAAACAAAAGGCTTTCGAAGAGCGAAATTTTTGGCAGTTTATAAATATTGTTTTACCTCTCATATTATTGGCAATTTTTGGCTTCACTTACCATTTTCTCAGGAAAAGAAAATATAGTTAAAATTACGTTAAAGAAAAGTTAACAGGTCTCTTATTTATTATATTTGACACACTTATATAAATCTAAATTTAAAATATTATGTGTAAAAAATTATTAGTGATGCTCTTATTTATTGGTGCATTAAGTGTGAATGCTCAAATTAAAACCCCGGCTCCGAGTCCTTTTTCATCGGTTACCCAGATGGTAGGATTGACTGAGGTTACTTTAGAGTATTCGAGGCCTGCCATGCGCGGAAGAACCATTATGGGAGATTTGGTTCCTTTTGATAAAATCTGGCGTACGGGTGCCAATGCAAGAACCAAAATTACTTTTGGTGACGATGTAACTATTGTGGGTGATACCTTAAAAAAAGGTACTTACGCCATTTTTACCAAGCCAACTGCAGAATCTTGGGAAGTTTATTTCTACACAGATTATGCCGGTGGTGGAGCTCCTCAAACTTTAGACGAGTCTAAAGTGGCTTTAAAAACTACGGTTAAAACAGAAAGCATGCCAATGCCAATACAATCATTTACGATGTCGTTTGATGATCTTACAGATGATTCTGCGGTTATAGGTATGATGTGGGAAAACACCTATGTTGGCGTTAAATTCAATGTTCCTACAGATGAAATTGCTTCTAAAAGCATTGAAGCTGTGATGAGTGGGCCTTCAGCCAACGATTATAATAATGCTGCCAGCTATTACAGGAAAAATGGTAAAGACCTTAAACAAGCATTGATATGGAGTACCAAAGCTACGGAGCTTAACAAGAATGCTTTCTGGATGACACGTGAGAAGTCATTGATCCATGCTGCTTTAGGAGATAAGAAAGGAGCCATCGAGGCCGCTAAAAAATCTCTGGAAGTTGCCGAAAAAGCAGGTAATGCTGATTATGTTAAAATGAATAAAGAATCCATTGCAGAATGGTCTAAATAAATAAGAAATGAAAAGAATTAAATTATTTTTATTGTTTTTGTCGGTTGCATCTCTAAGTTTCGCTCAGAGCCCTAGATTGCAAGCCGAAGGTGAGATCAGCGGGGTTGCTGTATCCATAGACTATGGAGCCCCAAGTGTAAAAGGACGCCAGATATGGGGTGGATTAGAGCAATACGGTAAAGTTTGGAGGGCAGGTGCGAATGAAAACACCACTGTTTCTTTTGACAGTGATGTCTTGGTCGACGGTAATGAACTTTCCGCCGGGAAATATGGCTTTTTTATTATTCCGAATGAGGAAGGAGATTGGACAGTTATTTTAAATAATAAGAACGACGGATGGGGTGCCTATTCATATAACGAAAAAGAAGATGCCTTACGCATTGAAGTTACGCCCGATTTTGTAAATGATGTTCAAGAACAACTAGAATATTCAGTGGGTGAAGATTCAATTGATTTTGCCTGGGAAAAGGTAAGAATATCTATTTCCGTAGAACCGGTAGAATAATTTTTATCAATTAACAATTATAATCCTCAACTTTAACAGTTGGGGATTTTTTATGCGTATTCCTTATTATTATAGAAAAATTGTTGAATTAATATGGCAATGGTCATCACCAATGCACATCCAATTAAATTTAACCAGAGATAACCTACCAGTGCTTGCTCCCCTAAATTTTCTAATCTGAAAATTGCAAAATAATAGATTAAAAGTATTACAATTTGCGTGATAACGGCAGCTGTAAAAACAGCATTGCTCTTTACAAACTTTATAAAGAAAGCCAATAAGAAAATTCCTAAAACGTTGCCATAAAATATCGATCCGATTATATTTACTAATTGAATTAAATTATCAAATAAATTGGCGACACAGGCTACAAGAATTGCTATAATACCCCAAAGTAATGTAAACCATTTGGAAATGGCAACATAGTGCTTTTCCGACTTTTCTTCCTTCACATTTCGTTTGTATAGATCTAAAGCAGTTGTCGAACCTAGCGCGTTAAGTTCTGAAGCTGTTGATGACATTGCAGCAGAGAGAATTACTGCTAATAAAAGGCCAATTAATCCTCTGGGTAAATTATTCAAAATAAAATAAATAAATACGTAATCTTTATCATTGGTCTCAACAGTACTATCTGCCTCGCTTATTAATATTTTAGCTTCAGATTTAAGGTTTTTATCAATATCCTGTAAGGCTAGAATTCTTTCATTAGTCGATACATTTACAGGATTAGTAACCAATTGTAGTTGTAATTCACTCTTTTCTTTTTCAAGCTCTGCATGTGCATCTTCCAATTCAGCATATTGACCCTGCAAATTTGAATTTTCTATCGCAATTTTCGATTCAGGATTAAAATGTAAAGGTGTTGGATTGAACTGATAAAATACAAATACCATAACTCCAACTAACAATATAAAAAACTGCATGGGCACTTTTAATATTCCGTTAAAAATGAGCCCTAACTGCATTTCTTTAACCGATTTACCAGATAAATATCGTTGTACCTGACTTTGGTCTGTACCAAAATAGGATAAAGCCAAAAAGCTACCCCCAATAATCCCACTCCAAAATGTGTATCGGTTATTTAAATCGAAAGAAAAATCCAAAATATCCATTTTACCACTGGTACCTGCAATCTTAAGTGCTTTGCTAAAAGTAACTCCTTCAGGTAAATAACTGAGTATTAAAAAGAAAGCAATAAACATCCCGGTAAAGATCACAGCCATTTGTTGCTTTTGCGTTACGCTAACCGCTTTCGTGCCTCCGGTAACGGTATAAATAATTACTAAAACGCCAATAATGATGTTTAGCGTGATAAGATCCCATCCCAATACAGCCGATAAAATAATAGCAGGAGCAAAAATGGTGATTCCGGCAGCCAAACCGCGCTGAATTAAAAACAGAATGGCCGCTAAACTCCTTGTTTTTAGGTCAAAACGCGTTTCTAAATATTCATATGCGGTATAAACTTTTAGTCGATGGTAAATTGGGATAAATACCAAACAAATGATGACCATGGCGATGGGCAAGTCCAAAATAGAATTGAACAAAGCCCATGCCATCATGAAAAGCCTGGCCCGGTGTTGATAAAAATGTAATGGCACTCGCCTGGGTAGCCATTACTGAAAGTCCAATGGTCCACCATTTAGCTTGATTGCCGCCTCTAATAAAGTCCTGAACATTTTTACTCCCTCTTGTCTTCCACGAACCGTAAAGGACAATAAATAAAAGTGTGCATATTAGAACTATCCAATCAAGTAGCTGCATAAATAAATATTAGGAGAAAAATTGCATTATAAAATAGAATAAGATAATATATACAGCATTGGCTACCAATACCCATGTAAAAGATCTTTGCCAAGTATATTTTTTAGAATCCACTATTTTTAATTTTTTAATAGAACTTGATCAACATTTTTACCCACTGAGATCATATTGGCAAATAACCTATATGCCCCGGGAACACCTTCAGGTAGTTCTCTAAAAAAGCTCAAGCCTGTATAAATAAAATGCCCTTTTCCGTAATTTGCAACCAATAAACTTCCTTTTTTAGGTTCCTCATCTTTATCATGCATTGCCAATAAAGGCGTAAATTCATTACTCCATTCATCAGGAAAATACAATCCGCGTTCTTGTATCCAACCATCAAAATCCTTTTCTGTGATCTTATTAGGATAATTCATCATTTCATGTTCCGGGTCTAATATAGTTACTTTTGCGTCTTCTTCCACGACCCTATCTCTGGATAGTTTCAGTAAATATGGTGCTACCTGGTCTACCTTCACCCCTCTTGATGTATTGTATTGAACGATCAACGTTCCTCCAGCCTTGACATAATTATGCAATTCTTGTTGATAAAATTTTGCCCGGTCATCCACATTATAAGTTCTTATTCCTAAGATTATCGCGTCGAATTCGTGTAAATTATCAGCTGAGATATCATTTACATTTAATTCAACTATATTATATCCTATTTGTTTTAAACTATTTGGAATATTGTCTCCAGCACCATGAATATATCCAATTGTATTTCCTTTCTTTTCAATATTTAATCGAACAACTTTTACTTCTGATTCAAGTAAAACAGATTGTTTAGGAATATGATCGTAATCAATTTCTACAAGTTCTTTTGTAAATGAATTGCCATTAATTACAACCAAAGGAGATATTTTACCTTCGCTTTGATCTTTCGGTGGTGTGAGGGTAAAAATAAATGTTCTCTCAGCGCCTTTTTGATCGATGGCAAAGTCAATGCTTTCTGGGCTTACTTTCCAATCGGTTGGATAACATAATGAAACACTCCCTTTAAGGCTATCTTTTAGAGATCTTACAATTACAGGTATCTCTTTAGAATTGTTATCTGAAAAAATATTCACTTTATCTGCTATATACGCGGTTACTTCAGGTAATATTTCAAAAGGTTGGTACACCTCCCCTTTTACAGGATCATTATACTTATAAACGATCTCCTTATCAATTGATATATCCATGCCGTTTATCGAAAGATTAAAAAACACTTTTGCACCTCTGGAGGTTTCTGGGCGCCCAATATTATTTTTATCTTCCACATCGTACATACCCAATGTCCAAACCTTATTTAACCAATAAGGCGAAGTGAATTTGGTATTTTCATTAATAAAATAATCCAAACTAAATTCATTATTAATATTATTCTCTAAAATTAAATCCTTTTGAATATTTGCACCCGAAGGTTTTACAGTAAGGCTTTTTAATTTTATATTTTGATTACTTCTGTTTATGGCCTCAATATTTAATTTAAGATTACTATTTGGGGATGAGATCGCTTGTTCGGCAACAACTTCGAGGTATAAACCTGAACATGAAGTGATAATATTTTCAATCTGACGAAGTTTTAAATTTTTCCAATATTCATCTTTCAAATTAGTAATAAGTTGATAAGCTTTCATTAAATCGGGAATACTTGCCGAAGGATCTTTAAAATTAAAATCTTTCTCAACTTTCAACATAATTTCACCTATTGCCTTCCCCCCTTTTATTCTATTCCATGATGTGTCAATACCTTCGAAGATATTGTTTTTATCTGCCGGCATACTGCCATTTATCAATTCAACATACTCCATCCTGGATCCTCTCGATCCCGTACTTCCAAATCCTTGTGATCGGTGTTGACTTCTGCTCAAAGAGGCAATTTCGTTATTAGACTTTCCTAATGTTGGGTAATAAGGTCCAACATTAAAACTTAACATCTTCGACTTATCTGCCTTCTCAAAATTTTCTTCACTTCCATAAAACCACCAAGAGGTATTAAAAAATATTCGTTTTGGCTGCCATGGTTCAGATAAATTATGGCTTTTATAGTTGGTGTCATTCACCAGATCAAAGGCTTCCATACTTAATATGGCAGATGAAGTGTGTTGTCCATGAGTGCTTCCGGGAGTTCTATGATCAAATCGGTTAATGATCACATCGGGTTTAAATTTTCTTATTATGGCAACTACATCTTTTAATAATTCATCTTTATTCCAGATATCTAAGGTCTCATCGGGATGTTTTGAATAGCCAAAATCAATTGCCCTGGTAAAAAATTGTTCGCCTCCATCTGTGCGCCTTGCTGCTAACAATTCCTGAGTTCTGATCACCCCGAGCAATTCCTGTAATTCGGTACCGATCAGGTTTTGACCGCCATCTCCTCTGGTAATGGAAAGATAACCTGTTCTAGCCTTTACATCATTCGAAAAATAGGATATTAATTGCGTATTTTCATCATCAGGATGGGCTGCGATGTATAAAACCGATCCTAAAAAGTTTAATTTTTTTATTGATTGATATATTTCAGAAGCATCAGGTTTTATCGGTTTTTGCGCACTTAAGGTGACAAAACTGATGCTAAAAATGATGGACAATAAAAGTTTATGCATAAATTCTTTGTTTTCCCTATAGTCACAAATCTACTTATTAAAATGAGTATTTATTATTAATTAAGAAAACCTTAACATTTTTGTTTTAAAATGTGGATAACTGGATAATTTAAGTTTTGTCGCTAGTATTTATTATAATATATTTGTATTCCTATTTTTAAATAACTTTTTAATGAAATTTATAGTTTCGAGCACTCAATTATTAAAACAATTGCAAACCTTAGGCGGTGTTATTAATAATAACAATACTTTACCCATTCTAGATAATTTTTTGTTTGAACTATCTAATAACCAATTAAAAGTGTCAGCATCTGATCTGGAAACTACTATGAGTACAGTAATTCCTGTGGAATCGGATAAAGCAGGAACAGTAGCTGTGAATGCTCGATTATTACTAGATACACTGAAAACATTTCCGGAACAACCCCTAACTTTTATAGTTGAAGAGAACCATATTATTGAAATTAGTTCTGATAGTGGTAAATATGCCTTGGCATATGCCGATGGGGAAGAGTTTCCAAAAGCTTTTGAATTAGAATCTCCAAGTTCAACCACTATTATGGGAGATATTTTGGCAACTGCCATCGCTAAAACAATTTTCGCATCAGGCAATGATGATCTAAGACCTGTTATGAGTGGTGTATTCTTTCAGTTTTCTTCAGAAAGCTTAACTTTTGTTGCTACAGATGCTCATAAGTTAGTTAAATATACTCGTAATGATGTTTCTGCTAATGAAGTTGCAGAATTCATCATGCCGAAAAAACCTTTAAATCTGCTAAAAAATATCCTGGCTGGGTCTAATGAAGATGTAATAATCGAATACAATGACTCTAATGCAAAATTCACATTCGATAACAGTATATTAGTTTGCCGCTTGATCGATGGGAAATACCCTAATTACGAGGCTGTTATACCTAAAGAAAACCCTAATAAGTTAACCTTAGATAGAAGTTCTTTCCTGAATTCGGTACGTCGTGTTTCAATCTTTTCCAGTAAAACAACACATCAGATCAGGTTAAAAATGGCCGGAACTGAGCTTAATATTTCTGCCGAAGATCTAGATTTTTCGAATAAGGCTGATGAGCGATTACAATGTAGCTATGAAGGTGATGACATGCAAATAGGATTCAATTCAAGATTTTTATTAGAAATGTTGAATAATTTAAATTCAAATGACGTTTTATTGGAAATGAGCTTACCGAACCGGGCCGGTATTTTAACACCTATTGATGGTTTAGAAGATGGTGAAAATATTACGATGCTGGTTATGCCAGTTATGCTTAATAATTAAGCAATTATTCATTTTTATTGTATTTTTTTTAAGATTTTCATATAAGCATAAAAAGCTACCGTTTATTTATCAATCTTGTGTATTGGTGAATTAAAATACACATAATTGAAAAATTTCGTATATTGCATTTAATAACAACTAAATAACTCCCTTAATTCAAGTGTTTTAGTGTTTAAATTATGAATGTAAATTAAACTTTCCATCAATTGGTTGGTCTTACATCATAAATATTTATTTAGTGAAAATGATGTCTAATTAAAAGTACTCTATGAAAAGAAAACTACTCACTATCTTAACATTTTCGGTATTCTCTCTTTTAACAGTTGCTCAGACAACTGATTACTCTAAAATTGTGTTTAGCAGTAAAATTTATGAATACAAGAAAACCGAGCCTAGAACGCACGAACTAGGTGTCGATAAGGCATTACTTACCAATATTGTTGATTTACTTGGCGATACTTTCTATTCCGACGATCAGAAGAACGAGATTATTAATAAGGCCTGGCTGGCATTTAATAATCCGAAAATGTTTGATTACGTTTATAAAGACTTTGCAGTTAAAACAATTAATAATTGGGGGCAAAAGAATGCCAAAGGTGAGCTGGTGTTGGAACCTAACCCCTACCTCACAGAATGGACCATTAATGACGATGAGTTCCCCTATTTTCAACTTGCTTTAAGCAAAATACTAGATTACTATAGTCTGATAGGATATGGTGATGATGCCGAAGGGGTGAAATCTTCATTTAACGAATTATTAGTAACAAAGAATATTAATCTGCAAGATCCTAAAGATGACGATTGGGCCTATTCCTATTTGGAATCGATAAATGCTGAATTAGCAAAAAAAGGCCTTGTTGCTTTGGTTACCAAAGGATATTATGATATTATTGTTTGCAAAATTGAACAAAAAGAAGAACTCACTTCCCTTTTTAAGAAGATTAAGTGGGATTTTGTACAACCATAATTTAAATTTTTATATACTTAAATAACGAAAAAACCGTTCATAAGTGAGCGGTTTTTTAATAACTGCCGAACCAATTTTTAATATTTAATTAATTTGACCACATGACAAGGATGTTATTGCTATTCATAGCAGTTATTGGATTTAATCTTAATAGTTGGGCTCAACCGGATTATACAAAGATCACATTTCGAAGTAAAATAAAGGAGTATAAAAAATCGAAACCTAATATTGCTGACTTAACAATACATAAAACTGAAATAAAGGATATTGTTACGATGCTCGGTAACAAGTTTTATGAGGAAGAAGTAATTGAAGATATTAGTGAACGCATTTGGTTATCATTTATTGACCCCGAAAAATTTGATTTTGTTTATAAAGATATGGCTATTAGAACTTTTCCTGATTGGAATAAAAAAAATGTTCGAGGAGAAATTGTATTAGAGCCTAATCCTTTTTTAGCTGAATGGACATTAGCAGATGGAGAACTAGCTTACATTCAAAAAGCATTTAGTTTAATTTTATCTTATTATGATCTTATGGCCTATAGCGATGACGCCATCAGCACTCAAAAATCTTTAGAAAAGTTATTGTATACCAAAAAAATGAATTTTGGGGCCCCAAGAAGTGGAGACTGGACAAACTCCTATTTAAAATCAGCCAATAATTCACTAGCAAAAAAAGGGCTCATCGCATTAATATCCAATGGCTATTATGATTTCATAGTATGCGAAGCCGATAAAAAAGACTCCTTAACTACCCTCTTCAATAAAATACATTGGAAGTTTGTAAATCCTTAGATAAAAAACCAATATCACATTTCTTTTTACCATAAAATACCTTGCAATAATTATTTGTTAAGTGTTTTTTAATTAAATTCACCATGGTGAATTATTTAGCACATATATATTTATCTGGTGATGACGATTATATTAAGATCGGAAATTTTATCGCCGATAGAGTTAAGGGTAAGGAATATTTAGATTACCAGGTTGACATTCAATATGGTATCCTGCTACATCGGCAAATTGATACTTTTACGGACAAACATTCCATTGTTAAAAAAAGTAAATTGAGGTTACACGAAAGATACCGTCATTATGATGGTGTTATTATTGATATTCTTTATGATCATTTTTTAGCTAAAAATTGGAAAATATACAGTGAAATTCCTTTAAATAAGTATGTTCAACATTTTTACGGCCTTTTAGCGTCAAATTATAAATTGCTTCCACAAAAAATACAATATTTATATCCATTTATGATTAGCGGTAACTGGTTATATAACTACAGAACTATTAATGGTATTGAAAAGGTATTGAAAGGTATGAATAAACGGTCAGGCTATAAATCCCACATGCATCTGGCTGTTGAAGATTTACAACTTTATTACGACGAGTTTGAAAACGATTTTACCATATTCTTTGAAATCTTGCGTACCTTTTCGCACGAAAAACTCCAAACATTAATGACATGAGGCAAATTATTTTGTTATTATTTCTTTCATTTTTGTTTCTTCAATGTAGAAAACAAGTTGAACAAAATAAAAATATAAAGGAATATGGAATTATCGCTGAAAATGCAATGGTTGTTTCTGCAAGAACTGAAGCTTCAAAAATAGGCGTCGAAATCATGAAAAAAGGCGGAAATGCCTTTGATGCCATGATCGCAACAGACCTTGCTTTAGCAGTAGCCTATCCCTTTGCAGGTAATTTAGGTGGTGGTGGTTTTATGGTATATAGAATGAATGATGGTGCTACTGGTGCTATTGACTACCGCGAAAAAGCACCCCTTGCTTCATCGCGTAATATGTATCTGGATGATGAAGGTAATATTATTAAAGATAAAAGTACTCTAGGTGCAATGGCCGTGGGAATTCCCGGTACTATTGCAGGTTTGTTTGAAGTTCATAAAAAATTCGGCACCATGCCTATTGAACAATTAATTCAGCCAGCCATAGACCTAGCTAAACAAGGTGTTATCGTAACACAAAAACAGGCCGATCGATTAAACAATTATCGAAATTTATTTTCTAAGGCAAATAATAGGACCATCCATTTAGATAAAGTATGGATGGATGGCGATACTATAAAATATCCTGCACTTGCCAAAACGCTGACTCGAATTCAAAAAAATGGCCGTGATGAATTTTATACCGGAGAAACGGCCGAGTTACTTGTTGATTATATAAAAAATTTAGGTGGAATTATTACCAAGGAAGATTTGGCAAAATACCATGCCCAATGGCGGAAACCCATTATTTTTGACTATGATGACTACAAAATCATATCTATGTCACCTCCATCAAGCGGAGGAATATGTATTGCGCAAATTTTAAAAAGTATAGAACCGTACAGCCATAGAACAATATGAACATAATTCGACCAAATTTATTCAGTTAATTACGGAGGCTGAAAGAAGAGCTTATGCGGATAGATCTTATTTTTTAGGGGATCCTGATTTTATTAATATTCCTGTTGATAGTCTCATTTCTGAAAACTACTCAAAAGAACGCATGGCGAATTTTAATTGGAGTCAAGCCAATAGATCTGAAGACATTACTCATGGAAATATTAATATGGATGAAAGTCATGAAACTACGCATTATTCTATAATCGATCAATTTGGTAATGCCGTTTCGGTTACTACGACATTAAATGGTGCCTATGGTTCTAAAGTATATGTAGAAAAAGTGGGCTTCTTTTTAAATAATGAAATGGATGACTTCAGTTCGAAACCCGGTGAACCTAATATGTTTGGTTTAATAGGTGCAGAAGCTAATGCTATTGCTCCAGAAAAAAGAATGTTAAGTTCAATGACACCAACCATTGTTGAACGGGAAGGAAAATTAAAAATGGTATTGGGTTCACCGGGAGGTTCAACCATAATTACTTCTGTTTTACAGAATATAATAAATGTATTAGAATATGATATGACCATGCAAGAATCTGTTACGAAGCCTCGTTTTCACCATCAGTGGATGCCCGATGATATTAAATTTGAGCCTTCGTTCGACACCTTAGTTTTTGCTTCATTAAGGCAACTTGGGTATAAAATTGACCAAAGTACTTCTCCAGTAATTGGAAAAGTGGATGCTATTTTGGTACTTCCTGATGGAAAACTCGAAGGTGGGGCCGATCCGAGAGGAGATGATGCAGCCGCTGGATATTAAAATTAATTAAAAAAGCTTCACTTTTAAAGGCTATATGCTTAGTTTTTTATACTTTCGCAACTGCAAAAACAATACTAAAAATTGAGTTTTTGTGCTCTTCAATGGCAAATAGCTGTTAATTTAAATGTCAAACTGATAATTTGAAATATGGAAGAAAAGAAATTTGATATAAACTCCCTAATAGGTTTTGTTTTACTGGGTGCCATTATGATGTGGTATTTTTATACCAATCAGCCAACCCCTGAAGAACTTGCAAAACAAAAAACCGAAAGAATACAAGATTCTATACAAAGTACACAAGAGCAAGTTCAAGACAATAAAATAGAGGAAGAACCAGGAAAAGCGGCTTTTGAAGCTACTGATTCTATTTCATTATTAAATGCCCAAAGTCAATTAGGAGCATTTTCATATAGTGCAACACTGCCTTCTGCCAAGGCTAACGAAACCATTTTAGAAAGTGATCTTTTTATAATAAAAGTTGCTAATAAAGGGGGACAGATAACGGAAGTTGAATTAAAGAAATTTAAAACTTACGACCAAAAACCATTATATCTTATTAAAGATAACAATGCATTATTCAATATTAGTTTTGCTACTACCGATAATAGAACACTAAATACCAAAGATCTTTATTTCGAACCTACGCTTACCAATAATGGTGAGAATACAGTGCTTTCGATGAAGCTAAAAGTGGCTAATGATCGTTTTTTGGAATACAGATACGAAATTAAGCCTGATGATTATATGCTTGATTTTGCCATCAAGTCTCAAGGCATGGATAATGCTATAAATACTTCTCAATCTTTGAATTTAGATTGGGATTTAAAGGCATACCGACAAGAAAAAAGTTTACAGTCGGAAAACATGTATACTTATTATTATTACAAGGCTGATAATGATGTAAGTTATTTAACCAACGACGATGAAGATACAGAAATCAATGTAAATTGGGTAGCTTACAAACAACACTTCTTTTCATCTATTTTAAAAACCGACACACCATTTAGTTCTGCTAAGTTTATTTCTAAAAATTTAGTTGTAGATGAGGATATAGACACAATCTATACAAAACAATACAGTGTTAATGCGCCATTGGATATGAAAAATGGCGAATTGAATTATGACATGAATTGGTATTTTGGGCCTACTAATTATAGGATCTTAAATAAATACAAAGGAACAGACCTAAGTGATGTAGCTGATCTGGGTTGGGGAATCTTTGGCTGGATAAACAAAATAGTCTTTGTACCGGTTTTCAGTTTCCTTAGTTCATTTATCGGTAATTACGGTTTAATCATCATATTGATGACTATCGTGGTGAGGATCATTATGTCTCCTGTGGTATATAAATCGTACCTGTCCAGTGCTAAAATGAAGGTGCTTCGCCCGGAGATGAATGAGATCAACGAGAAATATAAGGGTAAAGAGAACGCTATGAAGCGCCAACAAGAAACGATGGCTTTACAGCGAAAAGCAGGTGTAAATCCGCTATCGGGATGTATTCCGGCGTTGATACAAATGCCCGTATTCTTTGCATTATTCAGATTTTTTCCATCGAGTATAGAGTTACGTCAAAAAGGATTTTTATGGGCAAGCGATCTATCTTCTTATGATACTATAGCTATATTGCCATTTAAGATTCCGTATTACGGTGAACATGTGAGTTTGTTCCCAATACTGGCTTCTGTAGCTATCTTCTTTTATATGCAAATGACCCAAAGCCAGCAGATGAATATGCAGCAACCCACTCAAGAGGGAATGCCTGATATGGGTAAAATGATGAAAATGATGATGTGGTTCTCACCTATTATGATGTTGTTCTTCTTTAATAACTATGCAAGTAGTTTGAGTTTATACTATTTTGTATCGAACTTATTAACCATTATCATAATGCTTGTGATTAAGCATTACATTATTGATGAAGATAAAATTCATGCCCAGATCCAGGAAAATAAGGCAAAACCTGAGAAAAAGAAAAGCAAATTCAGACAGCGTATAGACGACGCTATGAAGCAAGCACAAACACAGCAAGAAGTTCAGAAACGCAAAAAGAAATAATGATATATAAAAAACCGAAGTTAAGCTTCGGTTTTTTTTTGCCATTTATCAAAATTGTAAATTATTTGAATTTTGACGATATTCGTATATAATAAACTATGATTTAAGCTTTATTAATTTCATTTAAACTCAAAATATAAAAGCATTATTAATATGCAAACTGACCTTATTAAAATTTCAAGGGTAATTAAATCTACATCATCAAATCCAAATCATAATTACTATTCTGTAATTTGTATTCAAGAAGATGTAAAGGGAATTGAGGTCGATCATGTTTTTTATGAGAATGATTCAAATAGTATTTTTTTCTTAGATCCAAAATATCAATGGAAAATCAAAACAAATGAAAATGAAAAGTCTAAAGGTTATATTTTATTTTTAGATAATAAATTAATGGATAATTCAACCTTTAATAAATTATTAATGAATGAAATAAAGTTATTTAATCCTCATGTGATCCCTAAAGTAAATCCCAGCCCTGGAATAGCTCTTAGAGTTGAAGCAATTCTTGAAATGATAGATGAACTTATAGGATCTGATCTCAATAATAAAGAAAATGCCATATTATCATTATTAAATACATTCTTTGTTTATTGTGACGGACAATGTAATATAAAATCAAGCATTAAAAACTCAAATGGTAAAACAAATATAGTCTACAGATTTAAAAATCTTGTAAGCCAGAATTTTTCTCAACATCACGAAGTTGCTAATTATGCTTTGCTATTAAACATAAGTGCCAAATACTTGAATGAATGTGTAAAAGAAGTGCTAAAGGTAAATGCTAAAAGCATCATTATTGAGCAACTTATTATGAAAGCAAGGCATAAGCTCAAATTTACAAATGAGACCATCAAAGAAATTTGTTATGAACTTGGCTTCTCATCTTCAGACTATTTTTGCTATTTTTTTAAACATCATACCGGTTATACTCCTTCAGATTTCCGTAAATTATAATATTCCTTTTTTCTAAGTATATACTGTAATTTTCGAAGTATTAGTAATAATCTTCTTATTAACTTGCGTTTACTATTGTTTTATGTATTAAAATTTATATTATATTCAGTTTATAAGTCAACTAAGAATAATTATTAACTAAGAATAGCATTCTTGTAATTAATGCAATAACCAATCCTAAAAATCATGAAAAAGTTAATGAAAATCTTGGCTAAAATAGTATTAGTCATACTCATAATTGGTATTATAGCTTTCCTTTTTATCAATTTTAGAGGGATCCCAACTTATGATACTGATAAAATTGATTATACACACATTGCAACGCCCGAAAGTTTAGAAAGAGGTAAAAAATTGGCATTAATGCTATGTGCAAATTGTCATAAAGATCCGAATTCCGGAAAATTAACAGGAACCAAAATGTTAGATGCTCCTCCGGAGTTTGGAGAAATTTTTTCTGCAAATATTACCCAGGATAAAACTTATGGTATTGGTGAATGGACAGATGGTGAAATAGTACGTCTGCTTAGAACAGGCATCAAAAGAGATGGTAAATATGCGCCGCCTTATATGGCGAAACTTCCGACCATGGCCGATGAAGACATCAATGCTCTAGTCTCTTTTTTAAGATCTGAGGACCCATTGGTCACTGCAGACGCTACTCCTGATAAACCTACCAAGCCCTCTTTTCTTAACAAAAATGTTATGCAATATTGTTTGGAAACCATTCCCTATGCCAACAGAACCCATAAAGTTACCTGATACAACACAAACTATAGCATTAGGAAAATATTTGGCACATAATCTCGACTGTTTTTCTTGCCATTCGGCGGATTTTAAAACCAATAACTTTATGCAACCTGAATTAAGTGAAGGATATTTTGCGGGTGGAAACAAACCTCTGAATCGAGAAGGTAAAGTAAAACTTACTCAAAATTTAACTCCTGATAAGGAGACCGGTATCGGTAATTGGACAAAGGAACAATTTATAAAGGCAGTTAAATATGGTATAAAAGATGGAGAAAAGGCATTGGAATACCCAATGGTACCTTATAGTTTACTCAGCGATACTGAAGTAAATGCTATTTTTGAATATTTAAAAACATTGGAACCAGTTCATAACGAAGTTAAAAGATCAATCTACGATTAAACAAGTTTTTTAATCACATCGAGTGTATAATCCAGCTCTGTTTTTGTAATATACTTACTAAAAGAAAAGCGTACCGAAGTTTTTTGGGCTTCTTTTTCAGGTAAAATGGCATTCAAAACATGAGAGCCTTTATTACTACCACTCTGGCATGCACTACCTCCAGAGGCAGCAATGCCCTTGAGATCTAAATTAAAAAGTAACATGGGAATTTCCTTTGGAAATCGAACATTTAAGATAATATAAGAACTCTGATCAAAATCGTCAGAAAGTCCATTGAACTGTACCTGGGGTATTACACTTTTTAAGCCTTGAACAAAATATCTCTTTAAATCTGTAATATACTGCCTATCCTCTTCTAAATTAGTCAAAGCAATATCCAATGCTTTGTGCATCCCGGCAATATTATGCACATTCTCTGTTCCAGCCCGTGCACCGCGCTCCTGCTCGCCACCAATGAGCAGCGGCTTAATACCAAATCCTTTTTTAATTATGGCAAATCCAACGCCTTTAGGCCCATGAAATTTATGGGCACTGGCTGTTATAAAATCGATGGGTGTTAGTTGTAGATCTAAGTGATAATGACCAATGGTCTGAACTGTATCAGAATGGAACAGCGCATTGAATTCTTTACATAATCTACTGACTTTCTGTATGTCTAAAATGTTCCCTAATTCATTGTTGATATGCATCAAACTTACCAATGTCTTAAGTTCATTTTCTCTGAATAATTCTTCTAATTCTATTGTAATTAATTTCTCCTTTTTCATTAACATCAACATATTTAACGGAAATATCAAATTCTTGTGCTAATGCTTGAACAGTATGCAACACGGCATGATGTTCAATTTTTGAAATAATAATTCTCTTAACCCCTAAATTAACAACCGCGTTACGTAATATAAGGTTATCAGCTTCACTGCCGCCAGCCGTAAAAATAACTTCACCAGCCGTTACGTTTAAATGCTTGGCAATGCTTTTTCGGGCTTCCTCAACCACAGCTTTGGCCTTTCTACCTATTTGATGTGAAGATGAGGGATTTCCATATACCTCCGTCATAACTTCAGTAATTCTAGAAATGACATCAACATCAATAGGTGTTGTGGCAGCATTATCTAAGTAGATAGTTTTCATCAGCACAAAAATAATCAAATTTTACGGTGAAGTATACGCTATGTATATACTATTTCTATTATTTTTGTTGAAATGATTCGAACAATAATTTTTCTGATTTTCCATTATTCTATTATCCTGTGATGATGGTAATTTTAGACACACCCGATTTTGACTTTAGCTCAGAAATAAAAAATTGCGGTGATTTGGTGTTGTATAAAATTGGTACAACAAATAATAATGAAGCTTTAATTCTAAACATAAGCGGAAGCGATTTTAAAAATGTGGAGGGAACAGTTACATTAACTATTGGGTCTGCCAGAACTGTAACCTATCGCGTTTTTGATGACACCGTTGACAGTAATTATTTTTGTCAAGATGTGCCTCCCACAACTCCTACCACAATTCAAAATTGGATAGGCACAGGTAGTATAAAAATAACTACAACAGAAGAAGTTGATGAAGATAATATCGGTACAGGCGTATTTACAAATCAAATAAACCTAATCAACCTGGTAATAACCAATGATAGTGGGGGTAAATTATCATTTAATGATTACGATTTTGGTGTTTATGAAACTGAGATTACCAATTAATTGGTTATGAGTTTAATATCCTTCTTAGAAAAAAATATGTTTTCCTGTCAATGGAAAGAGCATTTGAATATAGAATGCATGGGTTGTGGATTTCAACGATCGTTAATTCATTTGCTTAAAGGTGAATTTATAGAAGCTTTTTATGTCTTTCCAGCTATTTATACGCTTCTACTGATGTTTGCTATATTAATCCTTCATTTAAAATTTAATTTTAAAAAAGGCGGGAAGATCCTTTTATTTTTTTTTATTATGAATATCTTGGTCATGTTGACTAATTATATATTAAAATTTTATTAAATCAAAAATCAAATTACAATGGAAAAACAAACATTGCCCAATTCAACCTTAGTATTAGTGATGGGTATTCTATCTATTATAGGCTGTTGCTGTTACGGGGCTCCGGGGATCATTTTCGGTATTATTGCCTTAGTTAGCGCACAAAAATCAACGAAATTATATAATGAAAATCCCGATTTATATTTAGGATATCAAAATGTAAAAGCAGGAAAAATAATGGGAATAATTGGTATTATTATAAGTATTCTTTTCTTAATATATATTATTTATGTAATATCATTCATTGGATGGGAAGTACTCCAAGATCCAGAGTTGTTAAAAGAAAAATTAGAAGAATTACAGAATATGTAATTATATAGGAATGTATAAAAACGCTAAATGCCATCTCTTTAAAAGCGATGGCATTTTTATTTTAAAGAAACAATTATCTTTAGATTATTGTAAATAAATATACCTATATCAAACTTCAATATTTTTGTCGTACGGTATGGCTTTTAAAATATGATGAATAACATTTATACGAGCGAATGTTTTCCTATTTGCGCGAATAACTTTAAAAGGGATACCATTTTTTTCGGTGTTTTCAAACATCAATCTTTTATACTTTGTATAATCATCCCATAGTTCTTGAGCCTTTTCATCAACAGCTGTCATTTTCCAATGCTTCAGTGGATCTTTCTTAATATCGTTAAACCGTTCTTTCTGCTCTGATTTAGAAATGGACATATATATTTTTACCAATATGATTCCAGATTCGGTAATCATACGTTCAAAATCATTTACCTGTCCCATAAATATATCGTATTCTTTTTTAGTACAAAAGCCGTTTACCGGCTCAACTACCGCCCTATTATACCAACTCCTGTCAAAAAATACCATCTGACCAGCCTTTGGAAATTCATTTACATAGCGTTGAAAATACCATTGTGTTTTTTCTTCTTCCGTAGGTTTTGGCAAGGCAATTATTCTAATATGCCTTGGATTAATTCGCTCCGTAATTCTTCTAATCGCACCACCTTTTCCTGCTGCATCCCGGCCTTCAAAAACAATAATTATACGTTCATTATTTTGAATGGCCCAAGATTGAAGCTTCACTAAATCAACCTGAAGTTTTTTTAGTTTTTTCTCATAATCTAAAAACCTTATTGCCTTTCTTACATTATAAGGTTCTTCTGATAATAATGCCATTAACCCTTTTTTAGAGTTTAATTTCACAACATCAGCGTCTGTTATTATTTCAGATTTATTCATAATTAAAAGTCTAGTTGTTTAGCAGATCGATAATATCTCATGACAATATTAGGATCAGGTAATAACGTCGTCAAGGCTTTGTCCTTGTCGGGATATTCAAATTGAGATAATACATATCTCATACATTCTAATCGTGCTACTTTTTTATCATTAGCACCAATAATGATCCACGGGCAATAAGTAGTATGTGTCTTGCTGAACATTTGTTCTTTGTAAAAAGTATATTTATCCCATAATTCCTGCCCTTTTTGGTCTACCGGGCTAAATTTCCATCGCTTTACAGCGTTTTGCAATCTCGCTTCAAACCTGGCTTTTTGTTCTTCCTTGGAAATGGAAAACCAAAATTTAATGATCTTAACACCATCTTCATACAACATATGCTCGAACTCAGGTACTTGTAAGCATAAATCTGTTATATTGTTCATCATCACAAAAACCCATCACAGGCTCTACTACGGCCCTATTATACCAACTCCTATCAAAAAAAACAATTTCACCGGGGTTAGATAATTCCTTAATGTATCTTCTAAAGTACCATTGTCCACGTTCTATTTCGGTAGGTTTACTTAAAGCCACTAAATTCATTGAACGGGGATTAAGATGTTCAGTAAAACGTCTAATATTACCGCCTTTACCTGCAGCATCCCGGCCTTCAAAAATTATAACGACACGTTTCTTATTATTAGAAACCCATTGTTGTAATTTAACCAACTCGATTTGGAGTTTTTTTAATTCATCTTCATACTGCATTCTGTTCAAAACAACTTCTATATTTTTACCTTTTTTATGGATCAAATCTAGCAGCTCTTTGTTTGTTTGAATTTTTCCAAATTCTTCTTTTGTTATTTGGATGTCTATGTCCTTCTTTATCATTAATATTAATTATTACAATTCTGTTTTCTTCGGGTATCTATTAGATATATTATTTTCCAATGATTGTTTTCCTTAAAAAGCTGGAATGAATTCACCCCACAATGACTAAATATACCATTATAATAAAATTCGTAAGGTGTCCAAACATTGGCCATATTATTATCTATTTTAATGCTGTAAGATAACAATTTTTCATCCCAGGTAGACTCAGGGTCCTTACTCGCTATGTTATTCAAGAAATATGTTACTTCATCGGTTCTTAATACTGTTATACCTTCATCGTTAGCATAAATTCTTTGAATCTTTAAATCTCTGGCAATCGTTTGATTTATTAATAAGGTATCACCTTCATGAATTCCTTTAAAAAATAAAGATATCACGTTTTTAATATTTTCCTCTTCGGTTTGTTGAGCGGATGATATTTGGTTATAACATAAAATAACCAAAAAGAATAAAGTGATGGTTCTAAACTGCAATAACCTATTTTTTAAAATTAATAATTGTTTTAGAAATTATGGAGATACAATCATGTAATTGTTCTTCATTCATAACCAATGGTGGTGCAAATCTAATAATATTACCATGCGTTGGTTTAGCTAACAAACCATTGGCTTTTAATGCCATGCAGATATCCCATGCTGTAGAACTATCTTGTTCATCATTTATGATAATAGCATTTAATAATCCTTTGCCCCTTACATTTTTTACCAGATCTGTTTTTTCTACAAGTACCTGCATTCCATTTCTAAATATTTTACCCAGTTTGTCAGCATTCTCGGCAAGATTTTCATCCTTTACAACCTCTAAAGAAGCGATTGCTACAGCCGCAGCAATCGGGTTACCACCAAAAGTACTACCATGATTACCAGGCCTTATTACATTCATTATTTCATTATTTGCCAAGACCGCAGATACCGGGAATACCCCACCGCTTAATGCTTTTCCAAGAATCAAGATGTCGGGTTTTACTTCAGGAGTACCAGAGCAATTCTTTTCCGGACAAGAACAGTTACCACAGGTAGCTAATAATCTTCCTGTTCTGGCAATACCTGTTTGAACCTCATCAGCCACAAAGAGCACATTCTTTTCCTTACAAAGATCTATAGCCTCCTTTAAATAATTATCGTCCGGTACATAAACTCCTGCCTCTCCTTGAATAGGTTCAACCAAAAAGGCTGCCACATTCTTATCTTTTAATGCCTCTTTTAAAGCCTCAATATCATTATATCGTATGGATACAATACCAGGCGTGAAAGGACCAAAATTTTCGGTGGCTACTGAATCATTCGACGCGGAAATAATAGTGATGGTCCTGCCATGAAAATTATTCTGACAAACAATAATTTTAGCCTGATTTGAGGGAATACCTTTTTTTTCATAACCCCATTTTCTAGCCAATTTAATAGCGGTCTCAACAGCTTCCGCACCTGTATTCATGGGCAATACCTTATCAAAACCAAAAAATTCGGTTATATATTTTTCATACTGACCTAATTTATCATTATAAAAAGCTCTTGAAGTTAATGTCAATGTTTCGGCTTGTGATTTTAAGGCCTCTATGATCTTGGGATGACAATGTCCCTGATTAACGGCAGAATAAGCAGAAAGAAAATCATAATATCTATTACCTTCAACATCCCAAACATATACACCTTCCCCCCTAGTTAATACAACTGGTAATGGATGATAATTATGTGCTCCATATTTATTCTCAAGTTCTATTGCTTGTTTCGATGAAATTTGTTCCGCTACTGCCATCTCTTTTTATTTTAATTATTACTTATAATTCCTTCTTTTAAGGAGAGAAATCATCCAAAATTAATAAATGCAAATTACTAAAGTTTTATATAAATCTTTAGGAAAGGCGAAATTATATTTTGGATAAAAACGTTTCAATTTTATCTAATCCATTTGTTATACTTGGCATATATTTAGTCATAAATGATGAATCTATGCATCCATTTAGTTTATAATTATGGTAAACTATTTCACCATCAAAATCAACAAAAGCCAGTCGACATGTTAAACTCGATTCACTAAAATAGAAGTCCTGTCCGGGTAATAAAGCAATTTTATAATCCCGTAATAAATGATCACAAAGGTCAATGGCATTGCAAATGCTTAAATTCTTCAATTTACTTCGAAATTTTTCAAAATCAACGATCATATAAAAGGCACCTTGTGGTTCCGTGCATTTTATATCATTCTTTTCTAATTTATCGTATACAAACCTGCCAACCTCTTTTAAAATATTTGAACAAGTTCTAATATAATCTTGTAAATCAAGATCCATTTGATAAGCTTTGATAGCGGCATATTGTATGGGTGAAGATACCGCACTAAATGTTTCACTAAAAAATGACTGTAACGGTTGATATAATTCGTTCATTGTTTTTGGAATAGCTGTAAAACCAAGCCGGTAACCGCCTGCAGAAAAAACCTTACTAAGTCCTCCAAATACTATCGTTTTTTCAGAATAATAATCTGCAATACTAGGTGTGTATTTTGTTACAAAATTAATCTGAGAATATATCTCATCAGATAAGACAACAATATTATGGTTTTTACAAACCTGAGCTAATTCTTTCAATTCAGTTCTGCTGTAAACAGCTCCCGTCGGATTATTAGGAGAATTTAAGATCAATGTTTTTTGGATATTAACGTTATTGCAACTCAATTCTAATTCCGAGGCTTTTAACTTGTAATTATTTGAAAATTCTGTCTCAATAATTCTAAATTCAGCATTTTTAGATCTTATTTGGGGTAAATAACTAACCCAACTTCCCTGAGGAATTAAAAACACGCCTTCCAATAAATAAATTATCTGATATAGCAATTCTTTGCTCCCCGGGCCAATAAATATTGATTCACTATCGAAATTAAGACCTTGATGATTTAATAAGAACGAAGAAACTGATACCTTTAATTCCGGTAATCCAGCCGATGGTAAATATTTATTATTATCGACATGCTGTTTGAGTTCTTCAGTTATAGATTTATGTATTTTGAAGGGGGATTGACCGAAACCAAAATGATACACGGTTTCTCCCTTTTGTCTCAATTCTTTTACTTTTTGATTAATTGCTAAGGTCGCAGATTGCTTTAGTTGTGTGATATTTTTGTTAAGTTGTAACATAAAACTAATATAAAATAAAAAAGGGCTGCTGATACAGCAACCCTTTTAATATATAGGATATCATTATTATTTTAAATTAAAACTTAATCTGGCGAACAAGAATCTACCGCTTATACCAAATTGTTGCGCACGTCTTGACCAGTCAAAACGACCATCACTCCTATTGTTAAATTCTGGAGCGGCCCTGTCAGGATAAACATCCAATAAGTTATTCGCTCCAATGGTAAGTGTTAGATTTTCAGAGGCTTTATAACCAATAGAAAGATCTGTTACCAACTTCGATCCAAATACCTGCTGATTGGCCAGTGTTGTGGTCGCTTCAGTTACTTCACCAAACCAAACATTTCGCAAGAAAATATTGAATTTTTCAGTTGTCAAGGCATTTGTTAAATTCACCTTTGTTCTTGGAACCGCTTCTTCTAGATAAACCCTACTGTCTTCAGGAAAATAAGTTCCCACCAATCCTGCATTTTCCAGTACATCAGAAGCTTTTATATCACCTACTTTTTGAGTCTTTGAAAAAGTTCCGGAAAGATCAGATTTTAACTGAGTGCTATTACTAAAGGCCGCTTTATGTGTAAGAACAATATCCACACCTTTAGACTCTGTATCGATAGCATTGGCAAAGAATGATGCTGCAGAAGCATTGGCCTGAGATAATAAAAATCTTAGCTCGTCACCTTCTGATCCTGCAGGTGCACTAAACTGGCCTGTATAAACTACCCTATCATCGATAGCCACAAAGTAACCATCAACTGTTAGCGTTAAATTTGCTGAAGGAAATTTACTAGTAAAACCAATACTTACACTCCTTGATGTTTCTTCTTTTAATTGAGGAATACCTAATAATTTAGCAGCCCTGCTATCATTCGCAAAAGTCCCAACTTCTACAGGGTTACCGGCATTGTTAAAAATGGTAGAAGTCGAATTAAAATTAAGCTGATGTAATGAGGGTGCTCTGAAGCCAGTGTTCAAGGCGGCCCTTATATTAACATTATCACTTGCCTTTAATAAAGTAGCCAATTTAAAGTTTATAGTAGAACCAAAATCAGAATAATTTTCATATCTGGTCGCAAAACTAGCTAAAAACGTATCCGTTAAGTCTGCCTCTATATCAACATATCCTGCGATACTGCTTCTTCCTCGAGACAGCTCATTCGCAGGACTAAACCCGGGAAATACTTGAGATCCACCTGGTCTTGCAGCTCCGAAAAAATCTCTAGCCGGGACTTGGGACGCCAATGTGATTGCTTGACCTTCAGCTGTATATTGTGCATAAGACGGTAGCTCTCCGGCTACTATTTCATAATTCTCTAATCTATATTCAGCTCCAAAAGCAATATTCAGACCTGACATCACATCATCATAAAAATTACTAAGATCAAGATTCACAGTATTTTGAGTAAATGCAAAACCACCGGCATCGAAAGTGGTGGGTGAGGTATTTTGCATAGAAGCATTAAATGTATTTCCAATTGTGTACAAAAATGCATTTTGTCCCCAGGTATTACTGAAATCAACATCCCAGTCTGAAATTTTTCCTTTGATACCTACTGCAATGGATTTATCATTAATATTTGAATTTATTTCAGGTAAAAAACCATTAATGTAAGCAGGTGTATATGTCCTGCTTTGATTTGGCAGTCTGTAAAATCCTGCAGAATTACCCGTTCTCGAACCTACCCCTGCAAAGGAATATAATTTAGTGCCATTATCATCTAATGGCAACGAGAAATTCGCGAAGAAACGGCCTCCACGCAAGGCAGATTGGCCAACCCTCATATTAAAATCACTTCTTACCAAACCACGTGCCGTTAATTCAGCATCAGTTACATTATTTGAAAGAGGGTTATAAAATGGATCATCACCACCTCTGGTTGGCGTATGCAATTCTTCTGAAGTAAATCCATTAATGATATCGTTATCAGCCGTTGATAAATAACTACTTGCTACATTTCTTACATCATTATCTGATAAATTAGCGATATCCAAGCCTTGTCCTAAAGCTAATCGTTCAATTGCATTATAGGCATTAAAAATGCTTCCTTCCCATTCCTTCATTCTACTATAATCCTCTCTATAATCAAAATCACCTGTAAAATTCACAAAACCACCTTTATCTCCTAAAGGCACTCCATAACTTGCGCTAACATTCACTGTTTCGCCATCTACACCACCTGTCTGATCATTTGCATTTTTAGCAAAATTTGCACCGGTTGTAACTTTTAAGTTAAGCTCATTCACATTATCATTCAACACAATATTAATCACACCCGCAATGGCATCAGAACCATATTGTGCAGCTGCACCGTCTCGCAATACTTCCAAACGTTTTATGGCGGCCGCAGGGATAGAGTTAAGGTCTGTACCTACACTACCTCTACCAAATGTACCGTTCACATTCACCAATGAAGAATTATGACGTCTTTTACCATTAATCAATACCAACACCTGATCGGGTCCTAATCCTCTTAATGAAGCAGGATCTATATGATCTGTACCATCAGAAATTGTTTGTGTGTTCGATGTAAATGAGGGAGCCACAAAATTTAAAATTTGATTTAAATTAACTTGAGGACCTTGTGCCGTAAGTTCAGTTACATCAATAACATCTACCGGTACCGGACTATCAGTTACCGTTCTATTTGGGTTTCTAGTTCCTACAACTACAACTTCTTGTAGTTCGACACCAGATTTCATAACTACATTTAAGGTTACTTGACCAGTGATGGTTACCCGTTTGGTTTCAAAACCAACAAAGGTAAATACTAAAATGTCACCGTTCTTGACTTCAATTTCAAATTTTCCATCAAAATCTGAGGATGTTCCTTTAGCCGTTCCTTGAACTGCTACAGAAACTCCGGGTAATGCCTGATTATCACTATCGCGAACAACACCTTCCACAGTATAAGACTGTGCAAATGCTGAAAAAGACAGCAATAGCATTCCAATAAAAAAGTAAATTTTTGTTTTCATAAATTGTTATTTTAAGTTAGTTTTCTATTAAAAGAAACAACAATATATGATATTATGTTAACAAATTGGTAACATTTACTACATAAAATTCAATTTATCGCAAAAAGAAGTGTTTAAAATATAAGTTTTTTACCCTTTCTAACCATAAAGAATAACCCTACTAAAACCAATGGAATACTTAATAATTGGCCGGTATTTAAATTGATATTAAATAGGGTTTCGATACCACCCTGCCATTCCTTGTAGAATTCAATTACGAACCTGATTGACCATAAAAGCACCATAAATACGCCAAATAGATAACCCAATTGTTGTTTTTTATCAGTTTTCCAATAGAGAAACCAGAGGATAAGAAATGTTATTAAATAGCCCGCCGCTTCATAAATTTGGGTAGGATACCGGTTCGGTACTTCCATCAAAACATCCCTATAATTAGAACTGTTAGCAATTAGATCATATGCCTTATTTACATTTTTAGCACCCGTAATACTCATGGCTTTGTATTCACTGATATCATTTCGAATAAACTTAAATCCGAAATCCGTACCGGTTGCCTTACCTACAATTTCTGAATTAAATAAGTTCCCTAAACGTATAAACATGGCTCCCAGTGCTGTTGGAATAACGAATCTATCTAATACCCAAAGCAATGGTTTCTTAACAACTTTTTTACTATAAAAAATCATAGCAATAATAATTCCTATAGCCGCACCATGACTTGCTAAGCCCCTATAACCCGTATATTGAAATGGATTTAATTTAAAAGGTAAGAAAACTTCTGCCAGGGTATAATCTTCTTCATAAAATAAATAATGACCAACGCGTGCCCCGATCAACATGGCAATAACTGTGTAAATAAATAATGAATCTAATTTTTCTAAAGAAATCTTATCTTTTTTATATATATGTTTCATTACTTGTAAACCCAGTACAAAAGCCAATACATACATTAAACTGTAGTATTTAATAGGGAAAGAACCAATTTTAAACAGATCGGGATTAAAATTCCAGTCGATGGAAAGTAAAAAGTTCATAAGATTAATTTAGGCTTGTAAATATATGTTTTATTGTGCAAATACATGTTCGGTTACCCATTATGTATTCGAAATTATCATCTTTTTTTATTGTGATCTTTAGCTTCCGGAACGGGATCATAGCCACTTCTACCCCAAGGCTGACAACTCGAAATTCTTTTGATCGATAACCAACCCCCTTTTAATAAACCATGTTTTTGTAAGGCCTCAATGGTATAATGCGAACACGTAGGCGTAAACCTGCAACTGGCAGGTAAATAAGGCGAAATGGCCGCTTGATAAAACCGGACTAACCAAATAAATGGAATGGCTAATGTTTTAAGTATTTTTTTCAATTGATTGAAAAGGTTGTGCCCTCTTTACCGTCTTTAAGTTGAATTCCGAAATCAGCAAGTTCATCTCTAATTTTATCCGACATTGCCCAGTCTTTATTATCCCTCGCTTCTTTTCTCATTTCAATAAGCATTTCTATAACTTTCGAAAGTTTATCAGAATCGTTTTTTGCAGTTACATTTTCCAATCCCAGTACATCAAAAATGAACGCATTGAAAGTTAGTTTGAATTCTTCCAGATCATTTTTGGTTAATGATTCCTTTTTATCAACCAACAAATTAATAAATTTAACAGCCTCAAATAATTGTGATATCAATATCGGACTATTAAAATCATCGTTCATGGCATCATAACATTTCTGTTTCCATGCATTAATATCGATAGTCGACTTGGTTCCTTCAACAATATTATCCAATTGATTGTAGGCTGTCATCAATCGGTTATATCCTTTTTCAGCAGCCTCTAAAGCATCATTTGAGAAATCTAAAATACTTCTGTAGTGTGCCTGTAGCATAAAAAAACGGGCTACCGTTGCCGGGAAAGGTTTACTTAAAATGGTCGTTCTTTCCGGAAATAATTTCTCCAGGCAAAATGTAATTCCCTGTTGATTTTGCCATTTTTTTACCGTTAAGTATCAGCATATTACCATGCATCCAATATTTAACAGGTGTTTTACCGTTACTTGCTTTGGCTTGTGCAATTTCACATTCATGATGCGGAAATTTTAAGTCCATACCTCCTCCATGAATATCAAATTGTTCACCTAAGTATTTAGTACTCATTACAGTACATTCCAAATGCCAACCGGGAAATCCATCACTCCATGGTGATGGCCAGCGCATAATATGCTCGGGTTGGGCTTTCTTCCACAAGGCAAAATCTTGTGGATTTTTTTTCTCAGATTGCCCATCAAGTACTCTTGTATTGTGAATGGCATCTTCAATATTCCTTCCGCTAAGGATGCCATAATGCTCTTTTTCGTTGTATTTTAACACGTCAAAATAAACCGAACCATTTACTTCATAGGCCAGACCTTTTGCTAATATCGTTTTAATGATCTCTATTTGTTCAACAATATGACCTGTTGCGGTTGGTTCAATACTCGGAGGAATTAAATTAAATTGCTGTAAAACATTATGAAAATCAACGGTATATTGTTGTACCACCTCCATAGGTTCTATCTGCTCTAACCTCGCCTTCTTGGCAATTCTATCTTCACCTACATCTGCATCATTCTCTAAATGTCCAGCATCAGTAATATTTCGAACGTAACGAATTTTATATCCCAAATGCTTAAAATAACGATAGATCAAATCGAAAGACATGAAAGTTCTTACATTTCCTAAATGCACATTGCTGTAAACTGTAGGGCCACAAACATACATACCAATATAACCTTCGGTTAATGGTTTAAATTCTTCCTTTTTGTTAGTAAGAGAATTATATATTTTGATTTTTTGCTGTTTGTAAAGCTCCATACATCAAAAGTTTTTCAAGCCGTAAAGGTAGTAACAATTTATAAAGAAAAAAACCACTTAAAAAGTGGCATTTTTTAAAATTATCATACAATATGCAATTGTACTTTTTGGTCATTTTGCTTGCGTTTAAAATTTAAGAATGATTGCAATAACATGGTAAAGCTTCTTTTAAAACTTTGCTTATGTTATAAATACGACTAAATAATAGGGCTGTTGCACTTTTTGATAAATAATTATTTTAAATTTACGAATCTTATATAATTTATCTCTTTTAAGATTTGGGAAATAAATCAGATATTACAATGAATCCAAAAGGTGAACATAAAAAAAAGTTAAGGGAGATAAAGGGCGTAGGACAACCTAAATCTATTCAAAAATTCGATCTTAAAAGAGGTAAATTACCAACTACCAAAGTTTTCGTCCAGCACATTCGTAAAGGGGATATTAGCTATTTAAGCAGAGCGATAACACTGGTTGAAAGCACTCATATAAATCACCATAAACAAGCTGCCGAAATCTTGCAAGACTGCTTACCTTTTGCTAATAAGTCCATTAGGATTGGTGTTACCGGCGTACCCGGTGTTGGTAAAAGCACATTTATCGAAGCACTAGGTACCACCTTAATTCAACAAGGTAAAAAAGTTGCTGTCTTGGCTATTGACCCCAGTAGTTCAATAAATAAGGGCAGTATTTTGGGTGATAAAACCAGAATGGAAGAATTGGTTAAACATAAAAATGCTTATATACGTCCATCTCCTTCGGGTGATTCTTTAGGCGGTGTAGCTAGAAAAACCCGTGAAGCTATTATTTTGTGCGAAGCCGCAGGTTTTGATACTATAATAGTCGAAACTGTAGGTGTAGGTCAATCTGAAACGGCGGTTCATTCAATGGTCGATTTCTTTTTATTACTGAAACTTGCCGGAGCAGGAGATGAATTGCAAGGCATTAAAAGAGGTATTATGGAGATGGCTGATGCCATTGTAATCAATAAAGCAGATGGAACAAATCTTAAAAAAGCTAATTTAGCAAAAGTTGAATTTGAAAGAGCCTTACATCTGTATCCTCCTAAAATTAGCCAATGGCAGCCAAAGGTAACCACTTGCAGTGCTACAGAAAACAAGGGTGTTGCAGAAATATGGGAGACTATTTTATCGTATGTTGATCTTACAAAAAGCAATAATTACTTTCAACAGAAAAGGCATGAACAAAATAAATATTGGGTAATTGATACAATTAATCAGGAGTTAAAAAATAAGTTTTATAATAATTCTGAGGTTAAAAAACAGTTAAAAGCAGTTCTAAAAAAAGTACAGGAATTTAAACTTACACCCTTTGAAGCCGCAAATAACGTATTGTCTAAATACTATAATAAAAGCGGGGAATAAATTCCCTTTATTTTCTTAATATTTGTATAATTAAACAAGATTTATTAGTAATTTTATTCTCTCGGATAAATTTAGTTTACAGTATATTTCTAAAACTAATTACCTTTTATTTTAAGTACTTATGGAAAGAGAATTTAGTTTTAGATTTTTTGTTTTTGTCTTCTTCTTGTTCACTAGAATTATTTCCATAAATAGTCAAACCACCTCGGAAATTAAAGATTATTATAAATTATTTGATTCTATTGTAGGACATGGAAATATTGGAATTTATGATGGTACTGAACACATAGTAGAGTATGTTACTTTAAAAGGAAATCATCAATACTATTTTACTTCCGACTATTTAGTTGGAGATGTTATTTATGACGATCAGCCATATTATGACATTCAAATGAAATATGATATTTACAATGACGAATTGATAGTTAGACTTCCTAATGGATTGGCGTTTATTGTTATTGAATTAATTAAGGAAAAAGTTAAAAGTTTTTCATTAAACAACACTCAGTTCAATAGAATAGCTGTTACAAACAAAGTAAACTTAGTTGAAGAAAATTATGGTTTTTGTGAATTGCTTTATAAAAGTGATCATTTATCACTTTATAAAAAACATAAAAAATTAAGAACTTATCACTTAGATAAAGAATTTGCCTACAATAAATTTAATTATAAAAATGAATATTTAATTTACTATGAAGATAAATATCATGATATAAGATCAAAAAGAAGTTTTATACAATTATTTCCTAAGAGTAGAAAACAGATCAATTCATTTTTTAATAAAAATAAAATACTTTTTAAATCTGATTATGAGATGTTCATAATGTATTTAATGAAATTACTGAGTAAAAATATTGCTGATAATAAAAAAGTATCTTAATGAAATATCTATTACTTATATCTTTTTTTATAAGTTTCCATCTTATAACCGCTCAAAATCAAATCAAATCAAAAATTACTATCAGTTTTGAAAATACAAACATTTTTGGTGCCATTAAACAAATTGAAGAAAATACAGGTTATCGTTTCTATTTCGTTGAGGATTGGTTAGAGGAAAAGACTATTTCTGGTCAGTATAACGATATTGATATAAATACCTTACTTGATGAAGTCTTTAAAAATACCGTTCTCAATTATTATATTTCTCCTGACAACAAAATTATTCTAACACGTAGTATTTTAATTTACGATTCATTACCTGATGATTTCATGAGAGGCTCAAAAACTGAAAGCATTCAAGAAGAAAAAATCGAACCTATTGTTTATAAAGGAGAACCCTCAACTAATAGATTAGAGGTTGAAACAGTTAGAATTGGTAAAGAAAGTAAAACTTCAAAACAAAATACTTATATACTTTCAGGCCATGTAAAAAATATGGTTACCAACGAACCTATAGAAAATTTAGCATTAATTGTTCAAAATAAAAACATAAATGCTGTTACAGACCGAAATGGCTTTTATTCGATTGAATTACCCAGCGGTATCAATATTATTGAAACAAAGTCAATAGGATTAAAGGATACTAAGAAAAGAGTAATTATTTATAACAATGGCACTTTAAATTATAGTTTATCCGAAAGTTTTGAATTATTAGATGAATTAATTATTCAGGCAGATAGAGACAGAAATATAAAGGAGGCGATAACAGGAGTAACTCAAATACAGGTTAAAGAAATAAAAAACATCCCTCTCATTTTAGGAGAACGTGATATTTTAAAAGTAGCGACTACTTTACCAGGTATAACTAAGGCCGGAGAAGGATCTGCGGGATATAACGTTAGGGGAGGTAAGGAAGACCAAAATTTAATTCTATTAGATAATGGAGTGTTGTATAATCCATCACATTTCTTTGGGATATTTTCTGCATTAAATCCTTTCACTTCAGGCGATGTTAACATATATAAAGGCCATATCCCTTCTGAATATGGAGGTAGATTGTCTTCGGTTTTTGACATTAATACAAAAAATGGAAATAATCAAAACTTTTCAGGTGAAGCTTCATTAGGACCTGTTACGAGTAACGTTACTTTAGAAGTTCCAGTTATTAAAGATAGATCTGCATTAATTTTTGGAGCCAGAGGCACGTACTCAGATTGGATTTTAAAAATGTTGGACGAAGAATCTTTAAAAAATAGTAAAGCTTCATTTTATGACGTAGTTGCTAAATACAATTTTAAAATAAATGAAAATAACAATTTAGAAACTACAGGGTATTACAGTAACGATGCTTTTAGTATCACTTCAGATTCATTATATACTTATAGTAATACGTTGGCATCATTAAAATGGGATCATCAATTCAACGAAAAAAACAGATCTAGCCTAATTCTTGTCAATAGTGAATATAAATTTAATATTGATTATGAAGGTAATTCTAACAATAACTTCAATTTAAACTATAAAATAAATGAAACCCAATTAAAACTAAAACTGAAATACTTACATAGTGATCGTCATAAATTTGATTATGGTATTTCGAGTAAATTATATGTTGTGAATCCCGGAAGTATAAAACCCAATGGATCAGAATCAATCGTTGAAATTGTAAAAATACCAAAAGAAAGAGCATTGGAATCTGCAATATTCATTTCAGATAATTTTGAAGTAAACAAGAAACTACTTATAAATTTAGGTATTCGTTATTCCTTCTATGCTTCACTTGGTGAATCATCACAGCGGGTTTATGTTGAAGGATTACCTAGAACAGAAGGAAATGTAATTGACTCCTTATATTTTAGTAAGAATGAAGTTATAAAGACAAATGGAGGGCCTGAATTGCGTACCTCTGTAAGATACTTTATATCTCCTAACTTTTCTGTCAAAGCAAGTTTTAACAATACATATCAATATATTCATACATTATCAAATAATACTACTGCATCTCCTACGGATACATGGAAACTTTCAGATTTAAACATTAAGCCTCAACAAGCAAGTCAATTTGCTTTAGGTTTTTACAAAAATTTAGAAGGAAACAATTATGAGTTTAGTCTTGAAGGATATTATAAGAAATCTAAGAATTTACTCAACTACAAAGTGGGCGCTGATTTATTGCTTAATGAGCACATAGAAACAGAAGTTTTACCAGGACTGGGAAAGGCTTATGGAATTGAATTCTTAATTAAAAAAAATCAAGGGAAACTTAATGGATGGTTGGGATATAGTTACTCTCGTTCTCTAATTAAATTAGATAGTGAATTTAATGAAGAGCGCGTTAATAATGGTAACTATTTCCCTTCAAATTTTGATAAACCCCATGATCTGAGTTTAGTTACCAATTATAAAATAACCAAACGCTATAGTTTTTCTGCTAATTTTACTTATCAGACGGGTAGACCAGTAACTTATCCAACAGGAAAATTCATTTATAATGGAGAAGAACATGTTGTATATAGCGATTATAATAAGTTTAGAATTCCAGATTACTACCGATTGGATATTGGACTAAACATTGAAGGAAATCATAAAATAAAAAAGTTCGCTCATAGCTTTTGGAATATTTCTATTTATAATGTTCTAGGAAGGAACAATCCATATTCTGTTTATTTTGTTACAGAAGATGGTAAAATAAAAGCTTATAAAAGTTCTATTTTTTCCATTCCAGTGCCTACAATAACTTATAATTTCAAATTTTAATAAAATTTAAAGCTTATGAAAATTAGAAAATCACAACTTATATTGCTTTTTATTATTGGGATTTATACGAATAGTTGTGTAGAACCATTTGATATTAAAACTATCACTTTCGAGAATGCTTTAGTGATTGAAGCAACAATCTCAAATGAACTAAAAAATCAAGAAATAAAATTATCAAGAACATTTGAACTAGATGAAAATGGACCATCAACCGAAAGTAATGCAGATGTAAGGATTTTAGATGATCTTCAAAATATATATAGTTTTCATGAAACCACTCCTGGTACCTATGTCTCTAATCAGGAATTTGGTGCCGTAGAAAATAGAAATTATCAACTAAAAATAGTAACAAATGAAGGTAGATCATATTCCTCTAAATTAACTCAATTAACTAACATTTCTCAAATTGATAAAGTTTATGCAGAAAAATCTGATGATAATATTGGTGTAAATATATTTGTAGATAGCTATAATTCTAATGGAAATGCTAGATATTATAGGTACGAGTATGAAGAAACTTATAAAATTGTTGCTTCAAAATGGTCATATTGGGATTTAGTTATATTATCAAAAGAGCCATTTATATTCGACTTAGTATATAGGGATGAAAACAAAAGAACCTGTTACAATACTATATATTCTAAAGGAATTCTACAAACTGAAACAAATTATTTAGTTGATGATAAAATTACGAAGTTCCATGTTAGGTATATTTCAAAAGAAAACTATATTATCTCTCACAGATATAGCATGTTATTAAAACAATATGTACAATCGCAAGAAGCATATACTTTTTACAAAACACTTAATGACCTGTCCGGATCTGAAAGCTTATTTTCACAAAATCAACCAGGATTTATTAATGGCAATATTTATTCAGAAGATAATCCCAATGAAAAAGTAATTGGTTTTTTTGAAGTTTCATCAGTATCTACAAAAAGGTTATTTTTCAACCCACAAGATCTTGACCTGGATATGCCGTTTCCGAGACCTTATCCTGTTGAATGTTATTTAACAGCACCTGAATTGAACCCTAGATTTGGAAATTCATTATTCGATTATCTTGACGCTGGAAGCTTAATATTTTACGGAAGAAAAGGCCCCGACAACCCTCCATTAGTTGAACCTTCTGGTGGTCCACTTATCATGACACCGACAGCATGCGGGGATTGTACAAAAATTGCATCAAATGTAGTTCCTGATTTTTGGATTGAATAAAGTTAATATCGCAATAACTATGAATAATTATAATTATTTACTGTATATTTTTCTCTTCATACAATGTTCTTTAATATATGGTCAAACCACCATTGAGAAAAGAAATTTAATTGGTTTAAATAATATACCTCAAGAAAAGATATTTGTTCATCAAAATGCGACGGTTTTGCTTACCGGAGAATTTTTATACTATAAAATTTATTGCCGAAACGAACAGGATCAAAAATTAAGTAATATTAGCAAAATAGCCTATATCGAATTAGTAGGAGCGGATAAAAAACCTGTTTTTATTCATAAAATAAGATTAAAATCTGGTCTAGGTGAAGGAGATTTTTTTATTCCGAAATCAATACCTTCAGGAAATTATAAATTGATTGCATATACGCAATGGTTAAGAAACTTTGGGGAAAGTCATTTTTTTCAGAGCAATATTCTTATTCTAAATCCGTATAAAAATGATCAAAATATAAAGATCAAAACTAATGATTTAAATAGTGATTCGACCTCATCGAATTCTATTCAAAAAGTCATTAATACTGTTGAAATAAATAATACTAATGACAATCAATACATTAAAATAAAAACGAATAATAAAACTTTTTCAAATAGAGAAGAAGTAAAATTAGAAATTCATAATTTAAAAGGAGAAGCATCTTTTGGGAATTATTCTATATCCGTTAGAAAAATAATTCCAATACAAAGTTCAAATAAACTTACAGCTCAAACATATATCAATAAGTTTTCAAAAAAAACCAAACCACCATCTTTTAAAAATAATGATTCTGTTTATTTACCTGAACTAAGGGGTGAGATAATTTCTGGAAAAATATTTTTTAAAAATACTAATTTACCAGTTTCTAATAAAAATGTTGCACTCTCTATCCCAGGTAAAGATTATATTTTCAAAATCTCAACCACAAATGATTTAGGTATATTTTATTTTAATTTATCTCATGAATATGGGCAAGAAAATGCTACAATTCAATTAATTGATAATGATAGGGAGGACTACACTATTTTTATTAACGAACAGAATTCTCTAGTGTATGGTAATTTAGAATTTAATGATTTCAAATATTCTCCGGATATGAATGAAATTATTTTACAGCAAAGCATTTATAACCAAATCGAAAATGCCTATTTAGAAGTAAAACCTAATCTTATTGATAGTCTGAAACCTATTGTCCCATTTTTTAATTCGAAAGTTGAAGAATATTTATTAGATGATTACACAAGGTTTTCAACAATTAAAGAAACGTTAGTAGAAGTTATAGATCAGGTATATTATACTCAAAAAAAAGGTGTCTATTCATTTCATGTAAGAAGTTATAACCCGACTGAACCTAGTATAAAGTCACTAGTTCTTGTCGACGGAATTTTTGTTAAAAACCACAATGATATCATAGATTATAACCCTAAAAAAATAAGAAAAATAAGTTTCGTTCAAGGTAGATATTTTTATGGTACTCAGGTAATAGATGGTATTCTTTCAATAGAAACAATAAATGGAGAATTTAGAAATGTCCTCTCTGAGACATATATTAAAAATGTTAAATTATTTAAGCCGTTAAATAAAAAAAATTATTTCAAACAATTATATACAATAGATAATAAATTTGATCGAATTCCCGATTATAGGAGCCAATTACTTTGGGAACCTAACTTTAATTTTGACAAAAAAGAGGCCTCTATTTTCTTCTTTACTTCTGATGATATTGGCAACTATGAAATTTGTTTAGAAGGATTTACTAACGAAGGAAACCCCATCTCGTTAAGGGAAATTATTAATGTTAAATAATTATTTAACTATTTCCAATTCAAAAACTAAATCTGTATTTGGAGGTGTTGATCCATATTTTTGAAGGCAATAAGCCAAATGAGATGGCATAAATAACATTATCTTGTCTCCTACTTTCTTTTCTATTGAAACTGCCAAAGCTGTATTAGATATTTATCATAAAAAAAGCGGGAAATGAATTCCCGCTTTTTTTTATTCTGCTATTCCCACTATTTCAAGTTGAAATACGAGGTCTGTATCCGGTGGTATAGGACCATAACCTTGAGGCCCATATGCCAAATGTGAAGGAATAAACAACATTACTTTATCACCAACCTTCATTTGTTGTAATCCTTCCTTAAATCCCGGAATTAATCTAGCATCCGGACTAAAATCCATCTCCACAGGATCGTAACCCCCCATGGCATCTCTGCGCTGGTCATATTTATCAAAATCCTGAGCCAAACTTTTAGAATTAGAGTCTAACAGGTCTCCTGTAGTATAATATCCTGCATAATTTACTTTTACTTTTTTTCCCTGTGCAGGTTGCTCTCCTTCACCTTTATTCATAAAATAAATTTTCAATCCTGATGGCAATCTATCAGCTTTCGCCTCATATTCTTCCTTTAGTTTTAAAAATTCAGATTTCAGTTTTTGTTGTTTTTCAAGGCGGATTTTTGCTTCTTCTTCTAATTTTTTAAAATATTCACCAAATATTTTGGGCGCATTAAAATCTTTTGCATCACTTCCTATTCTAATAATTTCAATTTTATTCATGATATCATCTTTGGCAATACTATCAACAACTTCCTGACCCTTTACAACATGTCCAAAAACAGTATGACGCCCGTCTAAATCTTTTCTTTCCTCAAGTGTAATAAAAAATTGACTTCCATTGGATTCTGGTCCAGAATTGGCCATCGATAATATGCCGGCCCTATCATGAGATAATAATATACTAGCACTATCATTGACAGGAAACTCATCTTCAAATTTATAACCCGGTCCACCAGTCCCATTTCCATTTGGATCTCCTCCTTGAATAATAAAATCCTTTACTACCCTATGAAACTTTAATCCGTCATAAAAAGGTTTTCCTTTAAATTTTTCAGAAACATAAACATTCGTTCCTTCTGCCAACGAAACAAAGTTCGCAACTGTAATTGGCGTATGTTCATATTCTAGTTGTACTAATATGTCTCCTTTAACTGTTTGAATATCAGCATATATACCATCCTCCAAGTTTGGATAACTTGTTGATTTACAACTCATGATTACAATGGATAACAGCAATACAACTAATTTAAGATTCTTCATACTCTATTAATTATTAAATATTATTTTTTCTATTTTAACTCTATAAATCAAAGGTTGATTAGAACCAATTTTCTGATAACCAGCATACCCATAAGCTTTATGGGAAGGAAATAAAAAAGTAACCTCTTCACCTTCCTTCATTAATTTTAAACCATCTTGTAAGCCTGTTATGAGTTCTTGTTTATCTACCAAATAACTTCTTTCTTTAAGTTCATCTTGTGTATACAAAATATCGCCATAGATATCTTTTATTTCATACCGGTAAATGACTTCATCACCTTTTTGTGGTTTAATTGTGTCATTCGTATTTTGTAAATTATAAAAATACCAGAATCCACTTTCGGAACTTATATAATTATGAATTGAATCTTTTTGCATTAATTCCAGAAATGCTGCTTCTTCAATCTTATTGATTGCTTTATTTCTAACTATGGACTCTTTTAAAAATGTTGATGTTTTTTGTACCACCGGTTTACGTGGCTCAGGACTAGTACATGAAACTGTAAAAACAAATAGAATTATAATAAGTATGCTATTCTTCATATGAATTTTGTAATTCGTTACTATAATCTGGTAATACCTTTAAAAAATTCGAAATTGTTTCTCGTAAAGTATCATCACTTCTGCCACCGGCTGCATTATCATGCCCGCCGCCGTTAAAATGTTTACGGGCGAACTCATTTACCGAAAAACTACCTTTAGACCTAAATGACATTTTAATGATCTTTTGTTTTTGATCTTCAATAAAAATTGCGGCAAAAACTACATCCTTTATTGATAAGCCATAATTAACAAATCCTTCGGTATCTCCCTTTTTAAAATTGTATGAATTCAACTCCCTTTGAGACAAGGAAATATAGGCGGTTTTATACTCATTAAGCACTTTTATATTACTCAACGCTTTACCCAATAACTGCATTCTGGCAAAAGAATTTGCATCGTACAAATGGTTATGAATAACTGTATGATTGATACCAAGGTTTATTAATTTGGCAGCTATATTATGAGTTGTACTGGTAGTTGAAGGGTATTTAAATGAGCCTGTATCTGTAACGATCCCTGTATATAAACATGTGGCCATTGTTGCATCAATACTTTCCTCTTCACCAAGCATTTCAAAAAAGTGATATAACATTTGACTCGTAGAACAAATAGAAGGATCAGAATACGTGTAAAGAGCATAATCGTCTGGTTGTTCATGATGATCTATCATAATAAACTTTGCAGAAACTTTATTCAAGACTTTTTCCATGGCATCTCCAACCCTATGCAAAGCGTTCAAGTCTAAAGTGAAAATATACTCGGCCTCTTTTAATAATGTTGATCCTAATTCAGGTTCATCTTCTAATATTACGATCTTATCTTGACCAGGCAACCATTTTAAGAAATCAGGACAATCATTAGGTGATACAACGCTCACCATATGATTTCGTTTAGTTAAATAATGATATAAGGCTAAGCTCGAACCATAAGCGTCTCCATCCGGGTTTCTGTGCGATACAATTGCAATTTTCTTTGGCTCTGATAAGAGCGTTTTTATATGTGCAATCTCATTTTTATTCATCGACTGCGAATATACGATAAAATCATATTATGTTTAATTGAAATGATTAATTTTAGAGTCAAATCCGACACAAAATGAAAATTTTTATATCCTTTTTAATTTCAATCTTACTTATCTCGTGCAATACAAATAAAACAAGTCTAAGCAAAAATGATAAAAGCATTCAGAATGATTTTGTAATTGCTTTTGGATCTTGTAATAATCAATTTTTAAAAAACGATCTGTGGCCAGACATTGAAAAGAATCACCCGGATATTTGGATCTGGGAGTGGTGATATTATTTATGCAGATACCCACAATATGAAATTGATGGAGTCGTACTATGAACTGGTTAAGAATAATGACGATTATATGAATTTTAGAAATAAGGTGCCTGTTATTGGCACGTGGGACGATCACGATTTCGGGGTAAATGACGGAGGTACCGAATACATAAAAAAGGATAGCGCTCAACAATTATTATTAAATTTTTTGGATGTTGGTCCAAATGATAAAAGGAGAAAAAGAAAGGGAGTATATCATTCTCAAATATTTAATGTTGGTGAAAAAAAAATAAACATTATTGTTTTAGATACACGGTACTTTAGAACACCGCTAACCTTGGACCCCACAGGTGAAAATCGTTATGTCCCAGATCTTAGCAATGAAGGAACCATTCTAGGCGAAGAACAATGGAAATGGTTGGAAAAAGAACTTTCAAATACGAATGCCGATTTTAACTTAATTGTTAGCAGTATACAATTCTTATCTTATGAACATGGTTTTGAAACATGGGGTAATATGCCTCATGAAGTGGAAAAATTAAAAAACATTATTGTTAATTCAAAAGCGCAGCGTGTTATTTTGTTATCGGGTGACAGGCATATTTCCGAAATATCGTCAACAAAAATCGATGGATTAAAATATCCTTTGTATGATTTCACGTCAAGTGGTTTAACCCATACGTATGAAGAGTTCATTTCTGAACCAAATCAATACAGAATTTCTAAGGTTATTAAAGAAAAGAATTTCGGAGTCCTAAAATTAGATCTAATAAATAATACAGTTAAAATGGAAATTAGAGGTTTACAAAATAACTTATTGGAAAGTGTTATTCAAAAATATTAACCTTTACTTAATTTTCACATTAGATAAAAACCGTTATTTTTGCACCGAATCATAAGAAAAATTAGAATAATGACAAATAGAACATTTACCATGCTAAAACCTGATTCTGTTGAAAAGGGTAATATTGGTGCAATTTTGGAAAAAATAAATGCTTCCGGTTTTAGAATTGTAGCGATGAAATTAACACAAATGACTAAAAGAGATGCCCAGGCATTTTATGCCATTCATAAAGAAAGACCATTTTATAATGATCTGGTACAATATATGACCAGAGGGCCTGTAGTTGCAGCCATTTTAGAGAAAGATAATGCCGTGGAAGATTTTAGAGCTTTAATTGGTGCTACAAACCCGGCAGAGGCAGCTGAAGGTACCATAAGAAAATTATTTGCCACATCTATTAGTGAAAATGCAGTACATGGATCTGATAGTGATGATAACGCTGCTATAGAAGGTGCCTTTCATTTTTCCAGACGGGAAATGTTCTAAAACTATAATTCCAATTAAAAAAAAACGCCTCGAAATTCGAGGCGTTTTTTTTTATAAATTTATTTTCTAATACTTAATAGCTTTTTTACTCAGCTCTGCACCATTATCAAAGGTAGCCTTAATTATTAAAATAGTACCTTTTCTAATATTATCAGTTCTGATGTTGAATTCACTATCATTAGGTTTTTGATCAATTAACAATCTGCCTAATAAGTCGTATACTTTAAGGTCTTTTATTACATTACTCGACCTTAACCTCAATGCCTGATCTTCATTAATAATAACAAAGTCATTACCAAAGGCCAGATCATCAATGCCTAATACAGCTTTTGTGAACTGCAATGTAAATCTATCAGGATGGTTACCAACACCGGTTAAATCAAAGGTATAATCAGCTTGCTTAAGATCATGTGTGATGTTTAGATCTCTATCTATTAAATAAAGTTCGTTTTCTTTTAATACACCTTCAATATTGGCAATACTAATTTTGTATGACAATGCTTCATTGATATAGGTGTCAAACCCAATAGGAATTGTTTTATCTATATTAAAGCTTCCTAAACCTTGAATGGCGTATTTAACCGTATCTATTTTAGAATATAAACTTACCCAGCTCGCACCAAGTTTAATACCATCATAACCTCTATCATGCCCGTCAGTAGCCTGATCAAAAAATCCTATTAATGTCTGATTAAAGGCCCCGCCGTCAGTACTTTCAACATTCAACCAAACCCTGTCCTTTTCTTCAACGACAGCACTTTTAGTTTCTATGCCTCTAAAGAATTGGTTATTTTGATCTCTTAAACGCATGAAGTTATTAAAAATCACCCCTGGTCCGGGTTCTGTAGCCCTAACCATGAAACCTTGCCCAGAACCTATATTGCTCGTAGGTGCCGGTCCTCCTGAGGCTGCAGCTGTGCCTCCTGATAAATTATAAGTAGCATAGTCACTATTTGTATATCGATTCACAGGATCACTATTAACAGGCGTATTATGTGTCCAAAACCATAAAGTTCCATCAATTGTGTTATTATCAATTAAACCTATAAGCTCATCTGCATCAATAGCTGATGGATATGGATTACCAACTAAGTTGAAGTCATTATTCGTATTTCCATCATTATTATACACCATATGTGGATTTCCGGATAATTCCTATAACCCCATTATTAGGTGTTCCTGTAAAACCAACGGTTTGTTGTAACGGATAAGTACCACTAATCGGGCCTTCAGAAATATAACCTTTAGCGGGTCTCATGGTACCGCTTGCAACGATCCATTCTCCTATAGCTTCTGTTCCTCCTCCAGGAATGGTATTGGTAACCGATTGATCCCAATAAAATACCCTGTTAGGATTGTTAGCCGAAAATACAGAGGCTATGGACTTGCATTCGCAACGGGTGATGAATAATAGGTAAAATCATTAATATTCGTTAACGAAGTTGTAGTTTCTAGTTTCGTAATTGATCCTGTGATCACCGCATCTTCATTATCTCCCGGGAAATATAAGGATTCTGTATCACCTATGGTAAAGGTACCTCCACCGCTAATTGTAAGATCATTATGAACTTCAATAAAGTTAGTAGTACCGCCGCTAAAATTAAAATTACCTAACACCAAAATATTACAAGCTTCGAAGGATCCGTCACTCGCACTATAAGGGCCATTAATAATAACTTCCCTGGTTCTTCCTGGCACTTCATTATCCCATGCAACACCATCCCAAGTAGTTGAACCAATACCTTGAGTACCCAAGGCAATATTGATTAGCGGATTGGCATTATCAACTTCAGCTAAAGTTAATTCGATATAATCGTTCACAACCAATGGTGGTCCAATAGTAGCATCAAATGTAGTACTTGGTTGTTCCGTGGTATTACAACCTTTAATAAAGCCTTTATTTTGACCCCAAACCCTTGGTGTAACAGCATCAACTACCCCCATAATGTCAATTCTATTACTATAAGTATTTACACCGTTGGTTGTAGATATCAATATCACATCATTACCATCGAATGAGCAGACATTAGTAGGTATTACTGGTGCGGTGCCACGATTTGCCAGCATCAGGTAATGACCGGGTAATAAATAGTTAGGATTCGCAAATAATACAACATCTCCAGGAGCCATAGTTGGTATAGCTGCATTTTCATTTGGAGCGTTTGTGCTTATATTGCCTATAATAGTATTAAAATTTGTATATAAGGCTAAATAATATGAGCCGGCAATCACGGTGCTTGCGGAGATGTTTTTTACTTCAATCCATTTATCATTGTCCCAAACCTTCATAATATTGCGTGATCAATAATGGAGCATCGGCATTATTATCGATACCTTCCCCTTGAATATCAAAATTATATGGATTTTCATCACTATCATCATTCGCTATTGAAACTGATAGCAGTTCTTATACCTAAAGCACTAGGATCAAATGTAATTTCAAAGGTAACACTTCCGGCAGCCGTGATTGGAGATGAAGGCAGTAATGTCAATGTGAAATCAGATGCATTTGTTCCGCTAATGACAACATATGGACTTGGATCAGTTAAGTTTAGATCGGCTCCTCCATTATTTTCAATTGTAAAAGTATTTGTTACCTGACCCGTGTTGAAACGTCGGCTTGTCCAAAATCGGTATCATCAGCCAGATCTGGTGTCGTATCTCCATCAGCAATTTCAACGCCATTACCAAATACATCCATTTCAGGTAAAAGGTTAATGCCTTCACCTTGAATCGTAAAAGTATATGGGTTTTCGTTACTATCGTCATTCGCAATAGAAACAACTGCAGTTCTAATACCTGTGGTTGTAGGATCAAATGTTATGATAAAGGTAGTTGATCCTCCTTGGGCAATCGGTGTTGCAGGTCTTGCCGTTAATGTAAAATCTGCTACATCTCCTGTAATCGTAACAAACGGATCCGCATCAGTTAAGTTTAACGGTGCATTGCCATTATTTTGTATTGTAAATGTATGTTGTACAACGCCGGTTATCACATCAACTTGACCATAATCGGTATCATCTGCTACAGCAGGTGTAGCATCCCCATTGACAATTTCTACTCCATTGCCAAAAACATCCATTTCAGGCTCTACTGCAATACTTTCAGCTTGTAGATTAATCTGATATGGATTTTCATTCGAATCATTATTGGTTATAAATAAGGTTGCATTATACACACCAAGTGCTACCGGTGCATTAAATGTAATCCCTATTGTTGTTGATCCTCCTATTGGAACAGGCGAAACGGCTAGTGTTGTGATCGTAAAAATCGGATTATTCGTTACGAATGACGGATTCACAGTTAGTGGTGCGTTTCCGGTATTAAGAATGGTGTAAATTCTTTCTACAGAAGTTCCAGTTGGTATTTGGCCAAAGTCTGTATCATCTGCAATATTGGGTACATTAGTACCATCACCAATAATCGGATATACCGGTTCCTCCTTGCACATCTATTTCGGGCGCTGTGACGATTACACTTTCTCCGCGAATGTTTATCGTATACGGATTTTCATCTGTATCATTATTAAAAAGAATCAACTGGGCATTTGTAATGCCAGCTGTTAAAGGTGCGTTGAAGGTAATCCCAATAGTAGTAGATCCTCCAGCGGGAACTGATGCGCCAGCCCCGGTTGAAATGGCAAAAATCGGATTGGTTGTAAATGTAGGACCAACTGTTAAAGGTGTTGTGCCTGTATTTTGTATGGTAAACAATTGTTCGGCGGAAGCTGTTCCTGCCGGTATTTGCCCAAAATCCGTACCATCTGCTATATTCGGTGTATTACCGCCGTTGCCAACAATAGATATTCCATTCCCCTGAACATTTATCTCGGGTCCTGCCGGTGGAATACTTTCTCCTTGTAAATTAATAATGTAGGGATTTTCATCAGAATCCCCATTAAATAAAAATAACTGTGCATTTGTTATTCCGAGTGCTCCTGCATTAAAAGTAATTCCTATCGTCGTTGTGCCTCCGGCTGGAACTGAAGCTCCTGGAGTAGTTGTGATAGCAAATATTGGGTTTGTTGTAAACCATGATGCTACAGATAATGGTGAACTTCCAGTGTTTTGTATTACAAAAATATGTTCGGTTGAGCTCGAACCGGTGGTAACTTGCCCAAAATCTGTACCGTCTGAAACATTCGGCGTATTTGTCCCATTACCTATAATTGAAATACCTCCACCAGTAATATTAATTTCGGGGCCAACGGCTGCAACACTTTCACCTTGTAGATTTATTTGATAAACACTTTCATCTGGGTCACTATTAAAGATCACTAAAGTAGCATTTGTTATTCCTAAAGGTATAGGCGCATTAAAGGTAATACCAATTGTAGTAGAACTTCCTGCAGCCACAGATCCTGCTGGGGATGTTGTAATTACAAAGATCGGATTTGTTGTAAACGCTGGACCTACACTCAATGGTCGCAGTTCCCGTATTTTGTATGGTGAAAATTTGTTCGACAGAACTCGTACCGTTCGTCACCTGCCCAAAGTCGGTGCCATCTGCTAAATTTGGAGTGTTTGTTCCATCCCCAATAATTGAGATGGCATTTCCTAAAACATCAATTTCTTGCTGTGCTTGAACAAACCCAACGGTAGTAACTAGCAAAATGAAGGTACATAGTAATTTTTTCATCATAATCTTATTATAGTTAGCGACTTATTTCTCTTTTTCCTAATTCGCAAATATACAAATTATATACTTACTTATAAGAGCTTAACGTTTTTTATCAATACTTTATTTAACTTTTCATTTAACAAGTTAATAATTTTATCTTTTCCGTAACTTAATTCTTCCCGTAATACCGAAGAATTAAGCCTTACAATCAAAGTGCCATTCTTAAATTGAATTTCTTTGGTATAACTTAAAACTCCATTACCCATAACATCGGCCCATGCCTCTTTAAGCTCTATTAAATCAATACCTTTTTGCAATTTGATATTATCCTTAATAACATCTTTCATAACATCTTTGATGGACATAAATTCGCTATTCCTTTTTGTTGTCATGTTTTTTATTGCAGATGAAATATTTTGTAAGGCTGATTGGTTTTTTTGATTACTTTTTCTGTTCTTTCGGCATGGGTATCAGTAATAAAAAGTTGGCCAAAATTTTCATGGTTTACCAAATCAATTATTTGAGACACCCTATTTTCGTCTAATTTATCAAAAATATCATCCAAAAGCAAGATAGGTGTTAATTTAGATTGTAATTTTAAAAAATCAAATTCAGCCAATTTTAAGGCTATCAAATATGATTTTTGCTGACCTTGAGATCCGAATTTTTTGATTGGATGTTCGTCTATACTATATAACAGATCATCACGATGAATTCCTACCGAAGTATATTGCAATAATTTGTCTTTTTCTATACTGTTGATCAATAACGCTTCAAAATCCGCATTATTTAATTGTGAATTGTATAAAAAATTTACTTTCTCCTTATTATTACTAATATGCCTATGCCTATCTTCAAAAATTGGGGTAAATTTCTCGGTGAATTCTAATCTTTTCTCAAATATTTTCGATCCATAGTTGATCAATTGTTTATTGTAAATCTCAACATTTAATGCGTCAAATGTATGATTTAAGGCGAAATATTTTAATAATGAATTTCGTTGTGAAAGTGCTTTATTATATGAAATTAAGTTTTGTAAATATCCCTTATCAGATTGGGCAATCACACTATCCATAAATTTGCGCCGAACGTCACTTCCTTCCGTAATGAGGTTAGTATCGTTGGGAGAAATGATCACCAGGGGAACCAGGCCAATATGTTCTGATAATTTTTCATATTCTTTACCATTGCGTTTTACAACTTTTTTTTGACCCCTTTTCAAGCTACAGCTAACAACCTCTTTCTTACCTTCAATATCGAAAACCCCTTCAATTAAAAAAAAATCTTTCTCATGTTGAATATTCTGGACGGCAATGCTGTTAAAGTATCCTTTTGTAAAAGCTAAGTGATAAATAGCATCTAAAACATTTGTTTTACCCACACCATTATTGCCGATAAAGCAATTAATCTTCGTTTCAAAATCAAATGATGCCGAATCAAAATTTTTATAATTTACGAGGGCAATTTTTTTTAGATACATGCTTTATAAGTCAATCTGTGCAAAAAAACAAAATTTAGATTAATATTAAGAATATAATTTCAATAAAAAATTATATTTTTGCGCTCACAAAATTTCGATAAGGTAATGGCCACATATAAGAAAAAAGGAGCAAAAGCAAATAAAGACAAGTTCTCAAAATTAGAAGAGCAAAGTACAACAGCAGAAGTTTTTAAAACGTTAGATGAAACGGCTTCCAAATCAGAGCAATGGGTAGAAAAAAATAGTAAAATACTTTTTACAGGCTTAATTGTTGTTGCAGCTGTTATACTTGGTTACCTTGGATATAACAAATACATACAGGCACCTAAAGAAAAAGAAGCTGCCGATGAATTGGCTTATCCAAAAAGCTTTTTTGACCAGGCCCAACTTGGTACTGCAGAAATTGATTCCTTATATAACTTAGCCTTAAATGGCGCTGATGGTAGATATGGTCTCTTGGACATCATAGATAATTATGGAAGTACAAATGCCGGAAATCTTGCAAAATATATGGCAGGAATCGCTTATCTGAAAATGAACGATTACGAAAATGCCATTACCCAGCTTAATAGTTTTTCTACAGATGATGAAATATTAGGAGCCCTCGCGAAAGGAAACATAGGTGATGCCTTTTCTCAAATCAATCAACCGAAAGAGGCCATGGAATATTATATAAAGGCGGCGAAATTTAAAAGTAATGCATTTACATCGCCCTTATATCTATTCAAAGCAGGAAATATCGCTTTGGACCTTAAAGATTATAAAAAGGCAGAAGAACTTTTTACAAAAATTAAAGAAGAATATCCTAAATCTGACGAAGGACAAACTATTGATGCCTATATTAACCGGGCTCAATTAGCTGCTAAAAATTAAGCTAAGATGGCTTCCACAAATTTATCAGGTTACGATAAGTCTACGATCCCAGATGCGAAACAATTTCGATTTGGGATTGTTGTTTCAGAATGGAACCCAAATATTACAAACAATCTTTTTAAGGGGGCGAAATTAGCTTTATTAGAAAATGGAGCCTTAGAGCAGAACATCGTTCGATTAGATGTTCCCGGCAGTTTCGAATTGGTCTATGGTAGTAAACATTTATTAAAAAAGGGGGAATTTGATGCAATTATTGCCATCGGTTCTGTTATTCAAGGGGAAACCAAACATTTTGATTTTGTATGTGAAGCGGTGACACAAGGTTTAAAAGACCTCAACGTTCAATTTGATATACCCACTATATTTTGTGTATTGACTGATAATACCTTACAACAGGCCAAAGATCGATCGGGTGGCAAACTCGGTAATAAAGGTGTCGAGTGCGCCATTGCCGCCATAAAAATGGCAACTTTAAGATAGATTTAACTATCAAATTATAAACATTATTTGACCACTTTTTATTATTTAAGTAAATTTGAGGTTTATCACAAAGCGAATTTTAGGTCATGTTAGGTAATTTATTTAAACAACGTTCACATTATGTTTTTGATTACAAGCCTCGTTATTATGACGAACGTAAAGAAAGACTGAAAAATTTACAAGAAAAGTATGACAAGACCGACACGCCCCGAATCAACTTTACTAAAAATAACCTAAAATCACAATGGATAAGAAATAAAAGACAAGTTACTAATAGAAATTCCAACATAAGATTAGCGGTAATTATAGCCATCATTGTTGGTTTAGTAGCGTATATCTTTCAAATCCATACACTTTTTTAATGTCTGATATCATTCATCTCCTCCCTGATAATGTTGCCAATCAAATTGCTGCCGGAGAAGTGGTTCAAAGACCAGCCTCAGTGGTTAAAGAATTACTCGAAAATGCTATTGACGCGGGCGCAACTGAGATCAAGCTATTGATCAAAGATGCGGGCAAAACGCTGGTACAGGTTATCGATAATGGAACTGGAATGAGTGCTACCGATGCAAGACTTTCATTCGAAAGACATTCTACTTCTAAGATCAAAACTGCGGAAGACCTTTTTAACCTTCACACCAAAGGGTTTCGAGGGGAAGCATTGGCATCTATCGCGGCTGTTGCACACGTTGAACTTAAGACAAAAGTTGAAAATGAAGAATTAGGTACACATATTAAAATTGAGGCAAGTACAATTCAATATCAGGATATTGTTTCTACTCCCGTTGGAACCAGTATCTCTGTCAAAAATTTATTTTTCAATATTCCTGCCCGACGTAATTTTTTAAAATCAAATTCAATTGAATCTCGCCATATCATGGATGAGTTACACAGAGTAGCACTGGCCCATCCCACTATTTCTTTTGCCGTTTATAATAATGATAGTGAAGTTATCAATCTTAATAAAAGTAATCTGCGACAGAGAATTGTGGCAATTTTTGGAGGTAAAACAAATGAAAAATTAGTACCTATTGAAGAAAAAACGGATCTGATTAGTATTCAGGGCTTTGTTTCAAAGCCAGAATTCGCAAAGAAAAAAAGAGGAGAACAATTTTTTTTTGTTAATGACAGGTTTATAAAAAATGGGTATTTGCATCATTCTGTAGCAAATGCTTTTGATGGATTATTAGCACATGGATATCATCCCTCCTATTTCCTTTATTTAAAAGTTCCCTCAGATTCAATAGATATAAATATTCATCCTACTAAAACCGAGATAAAGTTTGATAACGAGCAGGCGTTATATGCAATATTGCGTTCAACAATTAAACATAGCCTCGGCCAGTATAATGTTGCACCCATTTTAGATTTTAATAAAGATGTGAGCATAGAAGTCCCCTATCATTTTAAGGATAAAAAAACCTCAACTCCAGAAATTAAGGTTGACCCCAACTTTAATCCGTTTGAGAAAGATAATAAAACAGGCCAATCTTATCATCATAAAAAACCTGTCGAATCGCATTGGGAATCTTTATATGTAGGAACAGAAAAAGGGGAAATAAATGTTCAAAATATCGAAGTTGATGCTCAGGTGGTCACAAAAGAGTTGTTTGATGATTCTGAACATGAGATCAATAGAAAGACATATCAGGTTCATCAAAAATACCTGGTAAGTGTCATTAAATCTGGTGTTGTATACATCGATCAAAATCTTGCACATCAGAGAATACTTTACGAAGAGCTATTAACTAAAATGACCATAGAGGAGACGTCAAGTCAACAATTGTTATTTCCATTAGAAATGGTTTTTAACTTTTCTGATGTATTATTATGTAAAGAAATTAGATCAGAACTTGAAAGTGCCGGATTTCAATTCGCTTCTTTTAAAAATGATACGATCACTTTGGATGGTATTCCGGTTAATGTAAAACAAGAAAAAATTCAAGCTTTGTTTGAAGAGTTATTTGAAACTATGAAAAATGAAGTTCCAGAATCAAGCTTGAGCCAATTAGATGCTATCGCTAAAAGTATGGCAAAGAGTTTGGCTATAAAAAATGGTACTAAATTAAACAGTAAGGAACAGGAGGAATTGCTGGAACAACTTTTTCTATGTAAGGAACCAAATCACTCACCATTTGGAAAAAAAACTTTTATCACCCTCTCATTGGAAGAGATCCAATTAAAATTTGATAACTAAACCAACATAAATTAAAAAAAATAATGGGAAGATTGACCGACGCAGTTAAACATTTGATCATCATCAATGTTATTTTTTATTTGGTAACATTTTTTGTGCCGAATATGCATGAAAAAATGATGGAATGGTTTGCATTATTTTATCCTACAAGTGAATATTTTATGCCTTGGCAATTTGTTACACATATGTTTATGCATGGTGGTTTTATGCATATCTTGTTTAATATGTACGGTCTGTGGGCTTTTGGATCTCCATTAGAACAGTTGTGGGGTAGAAATAAGTTTTTCTTTTTTTATTTTTCTGCAGGTATAGGTGCTGCTTTAATTTATACTATTGCTAATTACTTTTTTGAAGATTATAATGCGGTTGCTGTGGGTGCGTCAGGAGCTGTATATGGAGTGCTGGTTGCTTTTGCTATGAAATTCCCAAATGCAAAACTTGCATTGATTTTCTTTCCGGTGCCTATAGCAGCAAAATATTTTATACCCCTGATAGTATTTGGTGATCTTTTCTTCGGATTCACAAGTTATTCGGTTGGAAATATTGCCCATTTTGCACATATTGGAGGAGCATTGGTAGGTTTTATAATATCGTTATTTTGGAAAAATAATCAATTTAAACGTTGGGATAAATAAAGAGCTTGAATTATAATGAATAAGATTTTAGAACAAATTAAGTATAAATTCAAGTCAGCAACGATTGTTGAGAAAATTATATATATCACCATCGTGGTATTTGTAATTTCTTATATTTTCAAGGCCTTTTCAAGTTTGATGCAGTGGGACGAAAATCTATTCTTCAGTTGGTTTTCTTTATCTGAAAATTTTAATAATCTTCTTACTAAACCATGGACTATCATTACATACGGGTTTCTACATGGCGATTTTTTACATATTCTGTTTAACTTAATTGTACTTTTTTATATTGGTAATTTATTTTTAGATTTCTTTTCTAAACAAGATTTCTTAATATATTATTTTTTAGGAATTCTTATTGGCGGTACAGTCTATATCTTAAGCTATAATTATTTTCCTGCGCTTCAAAAGAATACAGCATATTTAGTGGGAGCATCGGCAGGTGTTACCGCAATTTTAGTGGGCTTAGCTACGAAAATACCAAATTATGCTTTGCATTTTAGATTTATAGGGAGAATTAAACTTTGGCATATCGCAGTTGGTTTTGTCTTATTAGATATCATTCAACTCCCTATTTCCAATACAGGTGGCCATTTAGCACATCTTGGAGGTGCTTTAACCGGATTTCTTTTAACAAATCAGGTGAACAAGGGAAAAAATATAAGCCAATTCTTTTCAAATATTTTTAAGTCAAAAAAAGAAAAGCCTTTAAAGACTGTCTACAAAAACCCAAAGGCTACTAATAATATTAAAAATGATAATGCCCGTCAGAGGAAGATTGATGAAATACTCGATAAGATCAGTAAATCGGGATATGAAACACTTACTAAGGAAGAAAAAGATTTTCTGTTCTCTGTGGGGAAGAAACAATAATTAAGTGAACTATGGCTAAGAAAAAAACATCTTTTTTTAATAAGATCGTATTTTTAATAAATACCATTTTCGCTATTGGTTTAGTTATGGCGTTTCTTTTACCTTACCTTTCTCCAAAAGAATTTGGTGTCATTTCATTATTAAGTTTATTAGTTCCTATACTTATTGTAGCTAATATTCTTTTCGTTCTTTATTGGATAATGATCGGATTTAAAAAGCAGATGCTCCAATCATTCATTGTTTTAGTTATTAGTTATTTTTTTTTACCGCCTTTGTATATTTTTAACAATGACCAAACCTCAATAAAAAAGGAAACAATTAGCCTAATGACCTACAACGTCCGAAAATTTAATCTATACGGATGGTTAGACATTACTAATATAGAAGACGAAATTAAACAAGTAATAATTGATGAAAATCCTGATATAGTGGCCATCCAGGAATATAGAAATTTTGATAAATTTAATTTAAAATACCCATTTTCTTCCAAAAAAATAACAGACAAAAATGTACCTTCCAGTTTGGTAATTTATTCAAAATATCCAATAATTAATAAAGGAAATATAGCTTCAAATAGCCGAGCTATCTATGTCGATATTGTTAAAAAGAATGACACTTTACGTATTTACAATTTTCATCTCGAAACAACAGGCGTTGTTCCTGAAGAAGATTATATAGGTATTAAGAAGTCGGAAAAGCTTATTAAAAGATTGCGTAACTCATTTAAATCTCAACAAGAACAAATTGAGGTCTTGAATAAACATATAAAAGAAAGTAAATATAAAGTAATTGTTGTTGGCGATATGAATAACACTGCCTATTCATGGGCTTACAAAAACTTAAGAAATAATTTTAAAGATACTTTTTTAGAAGCTGGAGAAGGTTTTGGTAAGACCTATGAATTTAAAAAATTCCCGTTACGGATTGATTTTATATTTACCGATAAGCATTTTCATGTGCGTAGTCATGAAATATTAAATGTGAAATATTCTGACCATTATCCCGTAAAAGCTATTCTTGAACTTTAAAGACCTTTTTTAGATTCAATAGATTAATCGGATTCGAAGTTAATCCCCTTACGTTTTTTTGGTTAAATCTTGCAAACTGGTCATAATAAAGTGGTACGATTGGAGCTTCAGAAATTATCAAGCTGTCCATTTTTCGATATAATTCATAACGTTCGACATTATCAGTTGTCGTAAAAGATTTTTCATACAAATCATCAAATTCCTGACTCTTAAAATGCATATAGTTTGGGCCATTTGGTGAAAAATTTTCACTGTAGAATAACGAAAAATAGTTTTCTGCATCCGGGTAATCGGCTACCCAACTCGCTCTGAAAATTGATAACTTTCCACTGGCTTTAGATTGACGTAAAGTTGATGGCGGCACTACGTCAACATTCACTTTGAAACCGATCTTTTCAAGTTCCCTTTGTATATATTCACAAAGATCCAAATATTGACTGTTGGTTGTAATGGTTATTTCTGGATTATCATTTCCGGTTTCCAATTTGTATTTCTCCACGAGTTCTTTGGCTTTCTCGGGCCGATAGGTATATCCTTCTAATTTTGTAAAAGAAGGCAGTCCTTTGGGAATAAAACCATTGGTCGCTGGCGTCCCAATTCCGTTCCTCAAAAATTTTATCATTTTGATCTTATCAAAACCATAATTGATAGCCTTTCGAATATGAATTGATGATACTTCTGAATTTTCTGAATCCATCAATATTCCGAGATATTCAGTATTGAGATAATCACCGGTTGTCATCGTTAATCTTTCCTGATACCGATCATCTAATGAACCATCGGGATTCAATATATCATCCTTAAAAGAAGGGTCTAAACCGGATAAAAAATCGATATTTCCTTGAACTAATTGTAGAAATTCACTTTGTTTATCGGGTAAAAACGTAATGGCAACTGCTTCTAAATATGGTAGCTGTTTGCCATCACCATCCATTTCATGATAATTGTGATTCTTACGTAAGACTAATTTTGTGTTTTCTTCCCATAACTTAAACCGAAATGGGCCGGTGCCTATCGGATTCGATCTAAACTCATTACCAAAATATTCGATTGCTTCTGTAGGCACCACAGAGCAGTATTTCATAGTAAGTAAGCCAAGAAATGGCGAAAACGGTTTCTTTAAATTTATTACAAATGTTGAATCATTTTCGGCCGCAAAATTATCTACATTTTGCAATACCCAGCCACCTGGAGAAGCAACTTCTTTATCCAGTAAACGATTAAAACTAAATTCAAAATCCTTAGCATCGACAAACCTTGTAGAGTCTGATCCAAATAATTCATGCTTATGAAAGAAAACATTCTGACGCAACGTAAAAGTATAGGTTTTGCCATCCTTAGAAATTGACCATTTTTTGGCAATATCAGGTTTCACATGTAAACTGTCGTCTAATTGGACCAAACCATTAAATAACTGATTTACTGCCCAAATATTAGATAATTGCTTAGCGAATGCTGGGTCTAAGGAAGATATATTTGAATGCTCATTATAACGAAAAACTTGAGAGTTATTATATAAACTTTTCCTTTTTGTACAAGAACTTATGCTTATCGCCAAAAGAGCAAACAAACCGATTATTACAACATATTTATATTTACTTCTCAAATCCATAAGCTCTTTCAACTTTGCAAATTCTTAACTGATATTTTTTATACCATTTGCCTCTTCCTTGTTCTCGAGCAAATGTATGTTCAATATTATTTTTCCAATTTGCAATATCCAGTAAATTCCTCCAATATGAAACTGTAATACCCAATTCATTTCTAGCAGACTCAATTCCTAAATAGCCGGGTTGCTGCCTTGCTAATTCTTCCATTTTATGGGCTGTTTCTTCATAACCTTCATCAACTTCTGTGCGTATTGTAGAAAAAATAACGGCATAATAAGGTGGATTTGGCGTATTTGCTATCATAAATATTATTGTAAATTTGCGTTCCGTAAATGTATAGTAATGAATGCACAAAAAAAAGTTGCTTTTTATACTTTAGGCTGTAAATTAAATTTTTCTGAATCTTCAACAATTGCGAGAAGTTTCCACGAAAAAAATTACAGGCGCGTAGACTTTCATGAAAAAGCAGATATTTATGTGATCAATACTTGTTCGGTTACTGATAATGCGGATAAACGATTTAAGACCATTGTTAAATCGGCGCTCAAGCAAAACAACGAAGCTTTTTTAATTGCTATTGGATGTTACGCCCAACTAAAGCCGGAGGAATTGGCAGCAGTGGATGGTGTTGATCTGGTATTAGGGGCAACAGAAAAATTTAAGGTTACCGATTATATCCATAATTTATCAAAAAATGATATTGGTGAAGTGCATTCTTGCGAAATTGAAGATGCTAATTTTTATGAAGGTTCTTATTCCATAGGTGATCGAACTAGGGCATTTCTGAAAGTTCAAGATGGTTGTGATTATAAATGCACCTATTGTACTATACCACTTGCCAGGGGGATTTCAAGGAGTGATACCCTGAATAACGTTTTAAAAAATGCTAAGGAAATTTCAGAACGAGGTATTAAAGAAATAGTTCTTACCGGAGTCAATATTGGAGATTATGGAAAAGGAGAGTTCGGAAATAAAATTCACGAACATACTTTCTTTGAACTTGTTCAATCATTGGATAAAGTGGACGGCATACATCGTTTACGTATTTCTTCCATTGAGCCTAATTTATTAAAAAACGAAACGATAGATTTCGTCTCTAACTCGAACAGTTTTGTGCCCCATTTTCATATACCATTGCAAAGTGGCAGCGACGAATTACTAAAAAAAATGAAACGGCGATATTTACGATCGACCTTTACCGATAGAGTTAAAACAATCAAAAATACCATGCCTAATGCATGTATTGGTGTAGATGTTATTGTGGGTTTTCCGGGTGAAACAGACGCAATGTTTTTAGAAACTTATAATTATTTGAACGAGCTTGATATTTCTTACTTACATGTTTTTACTTATTCAGAAAGACCTAATACAGAAGCTATTTTATTGGACGGGGTTGTTCCGAAAGAAATTAGGCATAAAAGAAGTAAAATGCTTCGCGGATTATCTGTAAAGAAACGGAGGGCTTTTTATGAAAGTCAGTTAGGCAATACATTAACAGTACTTTTTGAAAGCGAGAATAAAGAAGGGTACATTTATGGATTTACAGAAAATTATGTAAAGGTAAAAACGGCATGGAATCCTCTATTAGTAAATACGCTACACCAAATCAAATTAACGAAAATTAATAATGAAGGTATTGTTAGATTTGATTGGATTCATGAGCCTGATTACAGTTTATGTTAGATAAAATCCATATTTATTTTGTCCCTGGCCTGGCTGCGAGTTCAGATATTTTTGAATATCTGGAAATTCCGCGGGATCATTTCGAACTTCATTATTTAGATTGGTTGGTTCCGGTATCACAGAATGAATCAATATATGATTATGCTAAACGAATGTGTGATTTAATAAAACATGAAAATCCTGTTTTAGTTGGTGTTTCTTTCGGTGGTATGATGGTTCAAGAAATGAGTAAAATTATTCGGGTAAAAAAAATAATAATAATTTCTAGTGTAAAGTCTAAACACGAACTGCCTTGGCGTTTAAAAATAGCAAAGGCCACAAAAGTATATAAATTTTTTCCAGTAAATGTTTTTACAAATATTGAAAAATATACAAAATATGCCATTGGAAATACGCTAAGAAAAAGAGTTCAGCTTTATAGCAAATATCTTGCTATGAGAGATGAAAAATATTTGCCCTGGGCATTACATAACGTATTAAATTGGCAGCAAGAAAATCCGCCAGCAGAATTAGTTCATATTCATGGTAACAAAGATCGTATCTTCCCAATTAAACACGTTAAAAATTGCACTATTATGGAAGGCGGTACCCATGTAATGATTCTAAAAGAGGCAAAGCATATTTCTCAATTATTAGTAGAAGTAATTTAGTATCTTTCGGCCCATGAAAATTGAAAAAATTTTTATTAAAGATTTACTATTAATTTCTCCAACGGTATTTACCGATGAAAGGGGTTATTTTCTTGAAAGCTATAATAAAAAACATTTGGAAAGTATGTTGGAAGTAGATTTTGTTCAGGATAATGAATCTATGTCTCAGAAAAATGTGTTGAGGGGTTTACATTTTCAAAAACCACCCTATACTCAGGGAAAATTAATTCGAGTTATTACTGGAAGCGTGTTGGATGTGGTTGTTGATCTGCGTAAGAAATCAAAAACCTATGGCCAGCATTATAAGGGCATATTATCTGATAAAAATAAAAAACAACTCTATATTCCGCCCGGATTTGCACATGGTTTTCTGGTTCTTGAAGACAAAACTATTTTCAGTTATAAATGTACCAACTACTATAAAAAAGATTCTGAAGGTGCCATTTTATGGAACGATAAAACACTAAATATTAATTGGAATATAGAGCATCCTATTATTTCTGAAAAAGATAAAAATGCCGAAATATTTGCTAATTTTACTTCACCCTTTTAAAAAAGATCTCTCCTATGAGCAAGACATATAAATTACTGATTTTAATAGGTATCATTGTAATTAGTGGCATTTTAATTAATGCTTCGCAACAGGATCCTGAGAAAAATATTATATCTAAAAAAAGAGTTGAGTTTAAAAATACAAGTGACACTTACAATATAAAAGCGATTAAGATTCCTGAAAATTTAGAATTTGCAGGTGAAAAAGTACCATTATATAAGCCAGATATTATGGAACGTGTCGATAGGGAATTACTAGTGAATACCTATTGGCAATCGAATGCCTTACTTTGGTTCAAACGTACTCATAAATATTTCCCCATTATAGAACCTATATTGAAAGAAAAAGGCGTTCCTGATGATTTTAAATATTTAGCCGTTATAGAAAGTGACCTTTTAAATGTAACATCCCCTGCCGGTGCAAAAGGAATTTGGCAAATGTTAAAAGAGGCTGCAAGAGAAAATGGTCTTGAAGTAAATGATAATGTTGATGAACGCTATCATCTTGAAAAAGCAACTAGAGCTGCCTGTGACTATTTAATAAATGCCAAGAATAGATTAGGATCTTGGACACTGGCTGCTGCAGCCTATCATGCTGGAAATTATGGTATAGCGCAGCGATTGGAAGATCAACAAGTCGACAGCTATTATGATGTACTCGCTGGTGATAATACAGAAAGATATGTACCCAGAATATTGGCTGCAAAAGAAATTTTAAGTAATCCGAAAAAATATGGTTTCCATTTCGACAAAGAAGATCTTTATGTAATGCCAAAAAGTTATCCAGTAAAAGTTGATACCACAATCAACAATATCGCATTATTTGCCAAAAAGTTTGACACAAATTATAAAGAACTGAAATTACATAACCCTTGGTTAAGGGAAAATAAGCTGAATAATAATTCTCGAAAAGTCTATTATATTAATTTACCTGAGAAATAGCTAGCAAATTTCTTTTTTGGCTTTGTTAAAGTCTATTAACAGCTCTTGTAAAATTGTTGCAGCTGGTTTAATATCATGTATTAATCCAGCGACTTGGCCGATTTCTAATTCGCCATCATCAAGATCACCTTCAAACATACCTTTTTTCGCCCTGGCCCTCCCTAATAATTCTTTTAATTGTTCTACAGTCGGATTTTGTTTGTATAATTCTTCGACCTCGTAATAGAATTTATTCTTGAGCAATCTTACCGGTGCTAGTTCTTTTAAAGTTAGCTGAGTATCTCCTTCTTGCGCTTCAACTACTTTTTGCTTAAATTTAATATGGGAAGATGCCTCTTCTGAAGCTACAAATCTACTCCCAATCTGAACACCATCCGCCCCAAGGATCATAGCCGCCAGCATACCTCTACCAGATGCAATACCTCCAGCTGCAATTAGTGGTATCGATATTTTTTCTTTTACCATAGGGATTAATGTAAAAGTTGTTGTCTCGTCTCTACCGTTATGCCCGCCAGCTTCAAATCCTTCTGCTACAACAGCATCAACTCCTGATTCTTGTGCTTTTAATGCAAACTTCACACTACTCACAACATGCACCACCGTAATTCCGTGTTCTTTTAAATATGATGTCCAAGTTTTTGGATTACCTGCGGAAGTAAAAACAATTTTCACTCCTTCATCAATAATAATTTTCATGATCTCTTCTACAGATGGATATAACATAGGTACATTTACACCAAAAGGTTTTGATGTTGCCTTTTTACATTTCTGAATATGTTCTTGTAAAACTTCAGGATACATCGATCCTGCCCCTATCAATCCTAAACCTCCGGCATTGCTTACAGCTGATGCTAATCTCCAACCACTTGCCCAAACCATTCCGGCTTGAATGATGGGATATTCTATATTAAAAAGTTTTGTTATTTTATTTTTTGTAAAATTAATTATTATGAAATTACACCAGACCCCAACAGTTCATCCTCCTTATACCAGGCAACGAACTGACCTTCTGTAATGGCTGATTGGTCATTTTCAAAATCGACATAAAGACCTTCTTCAACTTTATACAAAGTCGCATTTTCAAGAGGCTGCCTGTACCGAATTCTTGCTAAAACTTTCATACTTTCACCATCTTTAAGGCTAAGATCCTTTCGTATCCAATGTATCTCTTTATTTGAAACAAATAGGGTGCTACGGTATAAACCCCTATGATCTTTGCCTTCACCTGCATAAATAATATTTTCGTCAACATCTGTATCAATTACAAATAATGGTTCAACAGTACCGCCAACAGCCAATCCTTTCCGTTGACCTTTTGTAAAATAATGTGCCCCCTGATGTTCTCCTACCATTTTACCATCCTCTTTATGATATTCAAATTTAGAAGCTTTAAAGGCCAATTCTTCTATTTTATTATCAAAATGAATAGCGGGTTTAAGATATATTTCAGCGTCATTAGGAATTTGTATAATAATTCCCTTCTTAGGTTTTAATTTTTGTTGTAAAAATTCGGGCAAACGAACCTTACCTATAAAACAAAGCCCTTGAGAATCCCTTTTTTCTGCTGTGATCAGATCAAGCTTTGAAGCAATTTTTCTCACTTCGGGTTTTTTTAATTCACCGATTGGAAATAATGACTTTTCCAATTGCTTCTGCGATAACTGGCATAAAAAATATGATTGATCTTTATTGCCATCCTTCCCGGCCAATAATCTATAAATCTTTTTGCCATCTTTTTCAATTTCATCTTTTCGGCAATAATGCCCAGTTGCGACATAATCAGCACCTAAGTCCAAGGCAATTTTCATAAAGACATCAAATTTAATTTCACGATTACAAAGTACATCAGGGTTTGGTGTTCTGCCTAATTCATATTCCCTGAACATATAATCTACGATTCGCTCTTTGTATTCTTCACTTAGATCAACAACCTGAAATGGAATGCCTAATTTTTCTGCTACTAACATCGCATCATTGCTATCTTCCAGCCACGGACATTCATTTGAAATGGTAACCGAATCATCATGCCAGTTCTTCATGAACAATCCAATCACATCATAACCTTGCTCTTTCAGCAAGTATGCAGCAACACTAGAATCAACTCCACCCGAAAGACCAACTACAACTCTTTTCATTTCCAATATAAATTGAAACGCAAAGATATAAATACCTCGTAACTTAATTGCAAACAAAGTATTAGTTAAAATTTAAATTAATTAATATTGTAATGTCAAACCCACGTTATGAAAAAACTTCTCGACCGGATTGCCGGATTGGAAAAAATTTCTTCCGAGTTAGAACCTGATCAATTCAAACGAAAAAAATTCAATGATGAAATTAACGCCTTTGCAGAAGAATTTATAAAATCATTGGTGATTAGGCCTGCCTATACGAAAGGTACTGCCAACCATGAAAAATTATCGATCAAGCGGAAAAAGCAATCTCTTAGCAACTTGTTAGAAATTTACACTGAAGAAGTTGTTGAAAGAGGAATCGTTGCCTCCTCAGGTGGTCATCTGGGCTATATTCCCGGAGGCGGAATATTTACTTCTGCCTTGGCAGATTATATTGCAGATATTACTAATGAATATGCAGGTATTCATTTCGGTTCACCAGGGGCGGTTACCATGGAAAATGAATTGATCAACTGGATGAAAGGTATTTTTGGTTTCCCGGAAGATGCCATAGGCAATTTAGCATCAGGCGGGTCTATAGCCAACTTAATAGCCTTAACTGCGGCGAGGGATAAACATCAAATAAAAAATGAAAAAATTCAAAAAAGTGTTATCTATTTAAGTCCACAAGTACATCATTGTATACACAAGGCCTTAAGAATAATTGGTTTAGGAGATGTTATCGTACGCAAAGTAGAACTGGATGAATTTCATAAAATTAACACCGAAAAATTAGATCATCTTATTAAAACCGATTTCAATTCAGGGCTTAATCCTTTTCTGGTAATTGCATCCGCAGGAACTACAGATACAGGCGCCGTTGATCCTCTTGATAAAATAGCAACTATTAGTAAAAAGTATGATCTTTGGTTTCATATTGATGGTGCATACGGTGGATTCTTTATATTGGTTGATGAGAAAAAAGAATTATTTAAAGGTATAGAAAAAGCCGACTCCTTGGTGATAGACCCCCATAAAAGCTTGTTTTTGCCCTATGGATTAGGAGCGGTGCTTATCAAAGATAAAAAATCCGTATACCATTCCCATCATTATCTCGCTAACTATATGCAGGATGCTTATAACGATGATATCGTAAATCCGGCTGATGTATCTCCTGAATTAACAAAACATTTTAGGGGCTTAAGGATGTGGTTGCCCCTTCAACTTCACGGCATTGAACCATTTAAGGCTTGTCTTGAAGAAAAACTATTACTTACCGAATATTTTAGGATTAAATTAAAAGACTTAGGATTTAATCTCGGACCAATACCTGATCTATCCGTTAGCTATTTTTGGTATCCTACTACAAAGGATATAGATACAAATATGTTTAATAAAAAGCTTAATATGGTTATACAATATAATGGTAATATATTCTTAAGTTCTACTGTAATAAATGATTTGTTTGTTATAAGAATTGCTTTACTTTCCTTCAGAACTAAAAAAGAAACAATCGACAATGCTATTGATACCATTGCTGATTCCCTATCTAAAACAAAGGCTCATTTTAATTTGACTTTATAATAGTTTTAACATTTCATCCTTATTTCTCTAAAGAAAATGTTAAATATGTATGTTGTTTAAACATTTTTATAAAATACTCAACATTTAATTTGGTTTTGTTTAATCTTTTTATATATTTGCTGAACAAAACAATAATTAAATTTTATAATCATGAAAAAAATGTCAGCTTTAAAAACAATTTTCCTACTGTTACTTACAGTAGTATTGACCTATTCGTGTAACAACGATGACGATGATGTAGTAATCATTGAAGACCCTCTTAATATTGTAGAAACAGCCATTGCAACTTCAGATCTCAGTAGCTTAGTGGCCGCTGTGCAAGCCGCCGATGGCGACCTTGTAAGTGTTTTAAGTGGAAGCGGACCATATACAGTTCTTGCTCCTACCAATGCAGCTTTCCAATCATTTTTGACCGCTAAAGGTTTTGCAAGTTTGGGAGATGTACCAACGGATGTTTTAGCTCAAATTTTATTAAACCATGTCATTGCTGGTAAAGTAATGTCAACCGACCTTGCAGCTGCCGGTGCCGGATATACCAAAACAGTAGCTACCGGAGCTGGAAATCAGCATTTAGATCTTTATTTTAATACATCAAGTGGCGTAAGGTTCAATAATGTTGCTTCTGTAACAGCTGCTGATGTCGAAGCATCAAATGGGGTTGTACACATCATTGATGCGGTGATAGACCTACCAACGATAGTAACTCATGCGGTAGCAAATCCTGACCTTTCTAGTCTAGTTGGAGCATTAACTTCAGGTGGCAATACAGCTTTCACTGATCTATTATCAACACCTGGTGATTTTACTGTATTTGCTCCAGACAACGCAGCCTTTACAGCATTTACCAATCCTGACGGCAATGAATTATCGGATATCTTATCTAACCATGTTATCGCTGGAGCAACAGCCTTATCATCAGGTTTAGCTAATGGTTATGTTAATACGGCAGCAACATTTAATGGAACAGACAATAATTTAAGCTTATATGTTAATATCGATAATGGAGTGAAATTAAATGGAACTTCAGAGGTTGTGAAAGCAGATATTATTGCAATTAATGGTGTTATACATGTTGTCAACGCCGTGATAGATCTACCAACTATTGTAGATTTTGCATTGGCAGATCCAACATTTGAAACTCTGGTAGCAGCTTTGACAAGAGGTGATCTAACATTTGACTATGTTACAACACTGTCTACTCCTGTCGGCACGTCACCAGCACCATTTACTGTATTTGCACCAACAAACACAGCGTTTGGAGATTTATTGGCAGAACTAAATGTCGGTTCTTTAGCTGACATTGATGAGCCTACATTGAAAGCAACTCTAGATCACCATGCTGTGGCTGGTGCAAATGTTAGATCAACTAGTTTAATGGATAACATGACTGTTTCTACCCTTGGTGGAGATATAACAGCCAACGTTACTGGAGGTGCTACTTTGACTGATATGAATGAAAGAATAAGTAATATTATTGCCGTAGATGTACAAGCAGTTAATGGAGTTATTCATGCAATCGATAAAGTGATATTACCTCCATTAGAATAATAAAAGAATATATTTCTAGTATTTGGGTTAATTAGTTTGAAAAAGCTTTCTATAATTTATAGAAGGCTTTTTTATTGCCCTTTATTGCGTTCCTTCTTTAAATTTGGTTGTTCTGTGCTTACCAACTCACCATCAACATAATTTTCCCAGACACCTACACGCACATCATCTTTAAATTGTCCTTTGGTAGTTATTACACCTGTTTTTCTGTTATAGTATACAGCTTTCCCATTTAATTTTCCTCCTCTATAACTAAAATGCTGATATAGATGTCCTTTGATAGAATATTTTCTATAAGTACTATCTAACATACCGTCTATATAATATCCAATTTCTGTGGGCTTGCCGCTATTATAAAATGTTTTATAATCCCCATGTAATTTCCCGTTATTATAATTTTCTTCAGCCATAATGGTTTTTCCATCTTCATGAAAATATAACCATTTACCTACTCTGTTTTTACCTTCCATCTTTCCTTTACTCTCTAAAGTGCCATTTTCGGTAAAAAAACTTACAACAGCAACAGAATCATCTTGGTTAAATTCCTTGATCATAATGGGGTGATCGGAACTGGCCGCAGAATAATATTTAAAAGTCCCTACTTCCTTGCCATGGACGAATTTACCCTGATAACGAATACGATCATTATTATAGAACTTTTTCCATATTCCATGACGATTACCATTTTTATCTAATTGATTTATGCCTGATTGAGCGTTCGAATAATAAGAACTCAACATTGCGATAAATAATAAAAGAAATATCGATTTAAACTTTTTCATGATGTTAATAACTCATTTAAATATTTTTTGTTGTTCAAATTGTATTCCAAAAATGTTTCACATTATAAAAACGATAAAAATTTCAAGAAATTATAAATTCAGTATTGAATTAGTAAGTACTTAGAAATTAAAAATCTTTGCTTTTTGTATAATATTTTAACAAAAATTCAGTTAAGATACATCCAGAGTTCGCATTCCTAACTAACCCAACGAACGCTGGAAAAGAAAAATGAACCCAGTTAAGAGCATCACTAAATATTCTTTAATCAAAGAATTGAATAGTCTTAAAAATGCAAGCAAGGATAACAGATCTAAAGTATCGAAACTTGTTTTAAAAGACCAGGCCCTTTTTCAATCTCTGATTGAAATTGTTTTTGACTATGACAATGATCTTTCCGTAAAGGCATCAGGTATCTTAGAACTTGTTTGTGAAGATCGGCTAGATTGGATAGCTTTTAATCTACCTTACTTTACTGAGAATTTGCACAAACTTAAAGATGACAGTGCCGTAAGGTCTGCTGCTAAAATTTGTAATCTTATTGCTCAGAACTATAATTCAAAATTCGATTCACCCATTAAGTTAATCATTACAGAAGAACAAGTAGCACAAATTATCGAAACTTGTTTTGACTGGCTATTAAGCGATTATAAGGTTGCTACAAAAGCCCATGCTATGGAAGCTCTGTATTATATAGGAAAAACAACCGGTTGGATTCATTATGAATTGAAAATGATCATTGAAAAAAACCTTCCACTCGAAAGTCCGGGTTATGTCGCCAGAGCTAAGAAAGTCTTAGAATCTATTTCTAAAAATACCGCTGCTTAGAAAACTCTTTTATTCCTTTTCTGTTCATTGTAATTCATTTATTTTTACAGTCTCAATTTAAAATGAATGAATCTATCCAGTTTAAACGCTATTTCTCCCATTGATGGTCGTTATAGAAGTAAAACACGGCAATTGTCACCTTTTTTTTCTGAGGAGGCGCTTATTAAGTATCGTGTAAGGGTTGAAATAGAATATTTTATTGCCTTATGTGAAATTCCCTTGCCACAACTTTCTGATTTCAAAAAAATACATTTCAATACCTTACGACAAGTTTATCAAAATTTTTCTACTCAGGACGCACAAAGAATTAAAGAAATTGAAAATATAACCAATCATGATGTTAAAGCCGTTGAGTATTTTATAAAAGAAAAATTTGATGATCTAGGACTAGTAAAATATAAGGAATTTATTCATTTTGGTCTTACCTCTCAGGATATTAATAATACTGCCATTCCCCTTTCTATCAATGAAGCTTTTGACAATGTTTATTATCCCGAAATATCGCGTTTACTGGAAAAACTGAGGTCATTAGTAACTGAATGGGAAAGTATCCCTATGCTAGCAAGAACGCATGGTCAACCCGCATCTCCAACACGGTTAGGAAAAGAATTACAAGTTTTTGTTGAGCGTATTGAACAACAAATTCATCAATTACAACAAATTCCTTATGCCGCAAAATTTGGAGGAGCAACTGGTAATTTTAATGCGCATAAAGTAGCTTATCCTACCATAGACTGGAAAGAATTTGCAACAGATTTTGTTGAAAAAGTTTTAGGCCTGCATCATTCTTTTCCAACCACACAAGTTGAACATTACGATCATTTAGCGGGTATTTTTGATAATCTAAAACGAATTAATACTATTTTAATCGATTTGAATAGAGATTTTTGGACCTATATTTCTATGAATTATTTCAAACAGAAGATTAAAAAAGGAGAAGTTGGATCTTCGGCAATGCCTCATAAAGTTAATCCCATAGATTTTGAAAATTCTGAAGGAAATTTAGGTTTAGCAAATGCCATATTTGAACATCTTTCAGCTAAATTGCCGATTTCAAGATTACAAAGAGATCTAACAGATTCTACCGTATTGCGTAATATTGGAGTACCTATAGCACACACTCTTATTGGTTTTTCTTCTACCTTAAAAGGATTAAATAAACTATTGCTAAATGAGGAAAAATTTAAACAAGATCTTGAAGATAATTGGGCCGTAGTCGCTGAAGCCATTCAAACGATATTAAGAAGGGAGAATTACCCAAATCCTTATGAGGCTTTAAAGGGCTTAACCAGAACCAACGATGTTATCAATCAAAATACCATGTCCAAATTTATTGATAGTTTGGCGGTTTCTGATCAAATAAAAACTGAATTAAAAGCTATTACACCAAGTAATTATACAGGTATATAATGAGATTTTTTGCGTTCATCGGGCTATTGTTTCTTGTAATTTCCTGTAAGGAAGAAAATCTTAATATCAATAAGTTTAAAACGGGAACTTTTAAAACTTTTTTAGAAGAATCTGATGCTACTTCCATGGCCATTAGAAACGATTCTATTCAGATTGAAACTTACAATGCAACTAAAGATACTTTCACTATTGTATGGAATTCTAACTTTGAATATGTATTGACAAAATTAAATCCAAAAAACGAATTAGACAGTACCCCTTTTATAGTAAAGATCACGGGGTTTAAGACTGACTCTTATACTTTTAAGGCAAATTATAAAGGTTCAAATTTTAAACAAAAAGGGAAAGCGATAAAACTTAAAGATTAAATAATGGAAATTTTCCTACAAGCAGATACGTGGGTCGCCTTATTAACTCTGACTTTTTTAGAAATTATACTGGGTATAGATAATATTATTTTTATATCGATTACAGCAGGTAAATTACCCGTCAGATCACAAAAGAAAGCTATAAACATAGGTCTATTATTGGCTATGGTTTTCAGGATCTTACTTTTAATGGGAGTAACTTATCTCATAACCATGAAAAATCCTTTTTTCAGCTTCGATTTTACATGGTTAAAGGCAGATATCACAGGCCAAAGCCTAATCCTATTTGCAGGGGGTATTTTCTTATTATACAAAAGTACGCATGAAATTCATCAAAAAGTAGAGGGAGTTGACCATACCGAATCTAATAAAAAGGCAGTGGCAACCTCTTTCTTAAAAGTTATTATTCAAATCGTTCTGATCGATCTGGTTTTTTCTTTTGATTCAGTTTTAACGGCCGTCGGGATGACGAATGGCATCGTAGGTGCCCTACCAATTATGATCATTGCCGTTGTCGTATCGATTGTGATCATGATGATCTTTGCTACCCCGGTCAGTAATTTTGTAAATAAATATCCAAGCATACAAATGTTAGCCCTATCTTTTTTAATACTGATTGGTTTTATGCTTGTTACCGAAGCAGCACACTTATCTAATGCAATTGTATTTAATCAGCATGTCGGTGCCATTCCTAAAGGATATTTGTATTTCGCCATTGCATTTTCTTTAGGTGTCGAGGCATTGAATATTCGTGTTCGTAAAAAAAAATAAATGATCAAAAAATCGAGTAATTTAATGAAATCAATATTTCCTATCTTTTTTATTATTTGGAGTGCTAATGTATTTGCTCAAAATATTATTAGCCGAATGGTTACAAATTCATATAATGAACCCATACCCGGCGTTGATATTTATGTGCCGAATCTTCATAAAGGTACCACTACAGATCAAAATGGTTATTACGTTTTAAAAAATTTACCTAGCGGGACGATAAATATTATTTACAATTCTCTTGGTTACAAATCAGTTGTTAAAACAATTGAATTCGATCAAGAAGAAATAGAACTTAACTTGATCTTAGAGGAGTCGGTTTTTGAAATGGATGAAATTATTATCGCTACACCTTTTAATAAATTACAGAGTGAAAACGTAATGAAGGTAGAACATAGAACCATTGAAAATCTTAAACGACAAGGATCAATTTCTTTGATAGATGGTATTTCAACTATTGCAGGAGTCTCACAAGTTTCGACAGGAATGAGCATTGGAAAACCGGTGATCAGGGGATTAAGCGGTAATAGGGTCTTGGTATACACACAGGGCGTTCGGCTAGAGAATCAACAATTCGGTGATGAACATGGTCTGGGTCTAAACGATAGCGGAATAGAAAGTGTTGAGGTTATAAAAGGTCCGGCTTCGTTATTATATGGATCTGACGCTTTGGGAGGGGTATTATATTTTAACCCTGAAAAATATGCCAATAGCAATCAGGTAATCTCTAGTTTAAGTAATAAGTATTATTCCAATACCCTTGGTTCAAGTTCTAAATTTAATTTTAAAGCCTCGACAGAACAGTTTAAATTTTTAACGAATATTGCCTATGATTCTCATAGTGATTATAAAATTCCTGATGGTAACCGGGTAACGAATTCTCGTTTTAATGAGTTCGATCTTAAATCGGGCTTTGGCTTTGACAGTGAATTCTTCTCAACAGATGTTCGCTTTAATTTTAATACCGCCAAAATTGGTATTTCAGAAGCTGTCGGGGAGCAATCTACCAGTATTTCATTAGAGCTGCCTTTCCAGCGTATTGATAATTATATAGTAAGTGCTCATAATCATTTTTATTTCAAAAATTCAAAATTAGATGTCGACGCAGGTTATGTGGCGAATAACAGGAAGGAATTTGAGGAGACCAATGTGGATGCTGATCTGAACATGAAATTAAAAACATTAACCTATGATCTAAAATATCACTTACCAAAATTCAAAAGTTTTGAAAGTATTGTTGGGATCCAAGGTTTAACCCAAAGAAATGATAATTTCGGTGAAGAAATATTAATACCCGATGCCAAAGTGAATGATCTCGGTGTTTTTATGACTGGATCTTATGACTGGAAGGAAAATAGCATTCAAGGTGGCCTGCGATTCGATACCAGAAATATCGATACAGAAGAACATATCATTTCGCATGATAATGAAATACATACTATAAATGCTTTGGAAAAATCATTTCAAAGCATGACCGCTTCTTTAGGTTATAAGACCAAAATATTTAAAGAATTAGATACAAGGCTGAATTTCGCAACGGGTTACCGGGCACCTAATTTAGCCGAGCTTACTTCTAACGGCATACATCATGGCACGAATCGTTTCGAAATTGGTAATGAAGATCTTAAAAATGAGCAAAACTATCAATTTGATATCTCCATCGAATATGATAACGAACATGTAGAATTTTTTACAAATGTGTTTTATAATAATATTAATGATTATATTTTTTTATTACCAACTAATGAGATCATCGATGAAACAAATGTGTTTATCTACACACAAGATAATGCGAAACTCTATGGCGGCGAATTTGGTTTTCACTTACACCCGCATCCCTTAGATTGGTTGCATTTAGAAAGTAGTTTTGAAATAGTTATTGGAACTCAGGAAAATGGTAATTATTTACCATTGATTCCTGCAAAAGAACTTAATAATACATTGAGAACTGATTTTACGGTTAATCAATGGCTTAAAAAAGGATATGCATCGGTTAAATTAGAGAGTGTTTTCGATCAAAATAAAATTAGTGATTTTGAATCCATTAGTCCGGGTTATCACTTGCTGCACTTAAGTCTAGGCGGTGAGATAAATATTCATAATACATTATTCGAATTGAGCTTTAATATGAACAATCTTTTAGACACTTCTTATATTTCGCATTTATCAAGACTAAAAAGTGAGGGAATTCAGAATATTGGAAGAAATATGATTATTGGCCTGAAATTTAATATTTAAAAAGTTTACAGTCAATATTTTAGTAATAAAATTCTATAAAATACCTTCATTAAGCGGCTTCATTTAGCCTAACTATTTGGAAAAGAATAAATATATTTTGAAAAATTAACTTTTATCAATTAAAAATAGTATCTTTGCGCTTTATTAATATTTAATTTTAAACAATGAGTAAAGGAACAGTAAAATTCTTCAACGATGCCAAAGGATTTGGATTCATTAGTGAAGAAGGTTCGAACAAAGAACATTTTGTACACATTTCTGGATTAATCGACGAGATTCGTGAAGGTGATGAAGTAGAATTCGATTTACAGGAAGGTAAAAAAGGATTGAACGCAGTAAATGTAAAAGTTATATAATTATAAATTATTAACGTTTTGTACTATGAAAGCCTATCAATTATGATAGGCTTTTTTCATGCCCTAAATTATGGTATTGGTTGTAAGAATTAAAATTATACTAGGCATTGGCCTTTCCTAAAACTGCCATCATTACTTTACTTTTAACGACTGTTTCTTCCCATTCATTTTCGGCAATACTTTCGAGGGTAATACCACCCCCTACGTATAAGTCGACTATATTTTCATTGACCTGCATACATCTTAAATTTACATATAAATTAGAAGAATTATTCATATTTAATTCACCTAAAAAACCCGTGTAAAATGACCTGTCATAACCTTCATTAGCCAATATAAATTCCTTAGAGCTATTTTTTGGAACACCACAAACCGCTGGTGTTGGATGTAATTCTTTTAATAAAGTTGTGAGACTGAGGTGATCAGACAATTTGCCTGAAATATTAGTACACAAATGCACAATACTGCCGGCCCTAATGGTTCTTGGTTTTGAAACGACCGTTAAACTCGAGGTGTCTTTAAATTTTTCAAGAATAAAATCGGTTACGAATTGTTGTTCCTTTCTTTCTTTCTGTAACCAAACTACATCCAGACTACCATGATATTCCTGTGTTCCGGCTAATGCTACTGTGGAAAATTCATCTTTGTTAACTTTTAATAAAGTTTCAGGAGTAGCTCCTAACCAAAGTCCAACATCGGGATGAAACCAAATATAAACCATGGCATTGTCATAAAGTTTCAATAATTTTTTAAAAATATCAACTGGGCTAAGCTTAGGATAATTTAGGGTCATTCTTCTTGATAATACAACCTTTTTACAATCTGTATCATTTAAATATTTTATGCCCTTCTGCACTAATTGTAAGTGATTTTCTTTCTCTTTTAATGTTGCATTTATGAATTCATTATTCTTTAAAATTTTTGGTAATGAAACGTCGGATAATTTAGTTTCAAAAAACTCTGATGAAGTACTAGGAAATAAAATTGCCTGATTTCTGTCATCAAAAGGTGCAAATATGAATCCAGAATCAGCAAAATTTACTGTGTAGTGCAATGAATCGTCTAATTGAAAAAAACTTTTAATTTCATTTGAGTTCGGGTAATTATAAGCAACGAAAGGTCTTTTAGCTGCCAAGGCTGCATTGATCTTATCAAAAAATTGCTTTGTATCTAAATTCAAAATTCTAGTTTTTATTCTAAGGTCATTAATATTTCATTCTTTATCAGATCAAAGTCAGACCAAATCAATTCATGACCACCGCCTTGTATCTTTACCATTTTAAAATCTTTGTTACGAAATTTCTGCTCTAAAATTAATGAATTTTCGAATGGCACGATCCAATCTTTATCTCCTTGAATATTCACAACTGGAGATTTACTTATTGTCCATATTGTGTTGTACATTGGAAGATCAGATAGATGTGAATATTTTTCTTTTGCGGCAGCCTGAACAATTTTTGGGATCAGCCATCTAGTAGTTGGCCATTTATACAAATTTAGTGTCCAGAACATCGGTTCTAAGTCTGCACTAATAGCACTTGCCAAAGAAACCTTGTATTTATAGTTTTTTTGCGAAGCTAAAACTATCGTACCTCCATAGGAATAACCAATAAGTACAATTTTTTCAGATGAAATGTTTTTAATAACATCATGTAAGATCTCTAATTCAGACTCAAGTGAGCCTTGAACATTTCCTTCATTCTTAATACCATAACCAACCCTCTCATAACCTATAATATTCGCCTTTTCGTTTAATAGTGAATCTTTAAAATACCGGGCATAATCTAAAGGTGATCCCGGGGAACCATGCACGAATACTAAGGTTGGCAAGGTCGTATCTATTACCTTTTGCATGGCTATAACGCGATACTCGAAATTCTTGTATTTATTATATTTTATAAATGGTTTACGATGAGCATTCTCTAACTTTTCTAAAATCTTATCATCAGAACTAGGTTTCAGCATTAAATGCGCTGCTATTACTATTCCGAAAATCAGTAATGATATAATAATGATTACTATTTTAAGAATTTTCTTTAACCTGCGCATTCAGATTTTTACTTTTTAGACAAAACAATGATCGTTAGCTTGCAAACCGATACCAATCTATCTTCTTCATCCATCACTTTTATTTCCCATAACTGCGTAGTTCTTCCTTTATGGATAGGTTTAGCAATACCTCTGATAATTCCTGATTTAACACTTCGTAAATGATTTGCCGTTATCTCAAGACCTCTAATTTCTTGTTTTTCGAGATCTATGGACAAATGAGCTGCAGAACTGCCTACACTTTCAGCGAGGGCAACAGTTGCACCTCCATGTAAAATTCCAGCGGGTTGATGCACTTTAAAATTGACCGGCATCGACGCAACTAAATAGTCATCACCTACATCTGTATAAGTGATACCCAAGGTTTCCATCAAGGTGTTTTTGGTACGGGTATTTAAATTTTTTAATAATAGATTTTTGTCCATTTACACAATAATATTTTAGTAAAAGTAATGAAATCTTTAAGAAAGTTTTACGTTAAATACATAACTTTGCCGAACTATAAGACATGAATATGATTTACAAAATCCGCTTAATATTAGATACAGAGGTCGACGTAATTAGGGATATTGTTATTAGTGATACCGATTCCTTAGAAGACCTTCATAATGCCATAACCAATGCTTTTGGATTTTATGGCACCGAAATGGCAGCCTTTTACCTTACCGATGATAATTGGATCCAGGGTGAAGAAATACCTTTGTTTGATATGAGTGATAGCAATGATTCAATTTCTATGCAAAAGTTCACAATTAAAGATGTGCTTAACGAAGAAAATGATAAGCTTATTTATGTATATGATTTCTTTTCGTTGTGGTCATTTTTTGTAGAATTGTTGAGTATCGAAACTGATGACAACCTCATCGAATTGCCCAGCTTGTTATTTTCTGTGGGATTGGTACCCAGCGAAGCTCCCGAAAAACAATTTGTAAGTGAAGAGGTACCTGAAGATATGGAAGAATTCGAAAGCCTAGAAAATTTCGAAGATCTTCATTTCGATAATTTTGATGAGTTGATGAACTGATCCTCAATTTCTCCCTTAGAATTTATTTTTTGTTACAAAATCTAATTTTGGTCGTCATATTATACAGCAACCAAAACAAGCCTATTCTTGGAAACAATTCTTTCTCTAAAAAATCTGGATAAAAAATTCGGTGCAGTACATGCCGTTAACAACTTGTCATTTGATATTCAAAAAGGCAATGTATACGGAATATTAGGACCGAATGGCAGCGGAAAATCTACCACATTGGGTATCATCTTAAATGTTGTAAATAAGACTTCAGGTAGTTTTAGCTGGTTCGATGGTAATATCACAACGCATGAGGCGCTCAAAAAAGTTGGGGCCATCATCGAAAGGCCTAATTTTTATCCTTATATGACAGCTACACAAAATTTGAAGCTGATCTGTAAGATAAAAGGTGTTTCATATGACAAGATCGATGAGAAATTAAAAATTGTTAATCTTTTTGAACGTAAAGACAGTAAATTCAGAACCTATTCTTTAGGGATGAAACAACGATTGGCCATTGCCTCTGCCCTATTGAATGACCCTGAGATCCTAATATTAGACGAACCCACAAACGGTCTGGATCCGCAAGGAATTCATGAGATCAGGCAGATCATAAAAGAAATTGCCATTAATGGGACTACCATTTTATTGGCTTCACATTTATTAGATGAAGTAGAAAAGGTTTGTACTCATGTCGTTGTAATACGCGAAGGAATTAAACTATATTCGGGTCTGGTAGAAGAAATGACGGCCTCAAAAGGTTTTTTTGAATTACACTCAGAAAATAATCAAGGTAAATTAAAAGAACTGCTGGATAGCCATGAAGCTATTAGTGCAGTTAGACAAGAAGATGGTAAGCTTATCGCAACACTTAAGGAAGAATTAAGTGCAGCAGATATGAATGCTTATCTATTTAAAAACGGAATTACCTTATCTCATTTGGTCAAACGTAAACCTAGCCTTGAGCAACAATTCCTAACCTTGACAAACAAAAACTAACCCAGCAATCTAACGTATTCATGTTCCGACTTTTAAATATAGAATTCCATAAATTAAAACATAGTAGGGCGAGTCGTATATTGTCTTTGATCTATTTTGGGTTACTAACCTCAATTGCTTTGATCGCTGCTGTTAAATTTGATATCGGACCTATCGAATTCCACCTGGCAGATCAGGGAATTTTTAATTTTCCTTATATCTGGCACTTCAGCACTTTTATGGCGGCCATTTTTAAGTTTTTCTTATTGCTTGTTATTGTATCTATGATGGCCAATGAATATAGTAATAAGACCTTAAAACAAAATCTTATAGATGGATTAAGTAAAAAAGAATTTATCCTGTCTAAATTTTATACAGTCATTGCCTTTGCTGCCATTTCAACATTATTTGTGTTCGTTGTTTCATTGATTCTTGGATTGATCTATTCAGATTATAACGAACCAAGTATCATTTTCTCGGACCTCGAATACTTATTTGCATTTTTTATTAAACTCGTAGGTTTTTTTGCCTTCGGACTTTTTATGGGTATTCTGGTAAAACGTTCGGCATTTGCAGTAGGAGGAATTCTAGTATGGTTCTTCGGAGAAAGTATCTTAAAGGGATTTCTATTCTGGAAATTCAGAGATAGCGATCATGTTACAGAAAGTGTTAATAGTGTTATGCAGTATTTACCATTAGAAGCAATGTCTAATTTGATCAAAGAACCATTTACACGCTTAAATGCGGTACAAAGTGTAGCCAAACAAGTAGGTGAAGACCTTTCAAAAGATTTTTCTGTTCAGTTTTTTGATGTGGCTATCGTCTCTATCTGGACCTTTATTTTTATTTACTTATCGTATAAATTATTACAGCGAAGAGATCTGTAATGGTAAAAAAAATGAGTACTGCCTTTAAAGCAGTACCCATATTTCAACTAACTCAAACTAATTATACCACAAAAATAAGGTCTGCAAAATGAAGCTTCGTTAAGTTAATCTTAAATAAAAACAAATCAAATGTTAAAATTGATCTATTGTTTATTTAACCCCATTAAATAATGATCTATTACTAGGTAACTTTTCAATTCGCTTCGTTATTTTTGCAGCATGCAGTTCAAATTGATATCAGACTATAGACCTACAGGAGACCAACCTGAAGCCATCGCGCAGATCACAGAAGGCATTTTGTCTGGTGAACGGTATCAAACATTATTGGGTGTTACCGGTTCAGGTAAAACTTTTACAGTGGCTAATGTAATTGAACAGGTAAAACGCCCAACCTTAATATTGGCACATAATAAGACCCTGGCTGCACAGCTTTATTCTGAATTTAAACATTTTTTTCCTGAGAATGCTGTGGAATATTTTGTGTCCTATTACGATTATTACCAGCCCGAAGCCTATATCCCTACAAGTGGTTTATACATTGAAAAAGACCTTTCTATCAATGATGATATTGAACGATTAAGATTAAGTACCACATCATCCTTATTATCAGGCCGAAGAGACGTGATCGTCGTGGCTTCTGTTTCTTGTTTATATGGTATCGGTAACCCTGTAGAATTCAAGAAAAATGTAATTGGCATTAAGGTAGACCAAAAATTGGCCAGGACTAAATTTCTGCACCAATTGGTACAAAGTTTATATTCGAGAACAGAATATGAAATAAAAAGTGGCACCTTTAAAGTGAAAGGCGATACCATAACCATATTTCCATCCTATGGAGATTATGGTTATAGAGTTCACTTTTTTGGGGATGAGATTGAAGAAATAGAAAGTTTTGATATTGTTAATAATCAGGTCATTGAAAAATTCCAGGAACTTACTATTTATCCGGCAAATTTATTTGTGACTTCTCCGGATGTACTCCAGAATGCCATTCATCAGATCCAGGAAGACCTGATGAAGCAAGTAGATTATTTTAAGGAGATCGGTAAACATTTAGAAGCCAAAAGACTGAAGGAACGTACCGAATTCGACCTTGAAATGATCCGTGAACTTGGGTATTGTAGCGGCATAGAAAACTATTCGAGATATTTAGACGGACGTGAAGCCGGTACCAGACCCTTCTGTTTGTTGGATTATTTTCCCAAAGATTTTCTTATGGTCATTGACGAAAGCCATGTTACGATTCCACAAACCCATGCCATGTATGGCGGTGACCGTTCGCGGAAAGAAAATTTGGTGGAATACGGATTCCGATTGCCCGCTGCAATGGATAACCGCCCATTAAAATTCGAAGAATTAGAAGCCGTCCAGAACCAGGTGATCTACGTAAGTGCTACTCCTGCCGATTATGAATTGCAAAAAACAGAAGGGGTTTTTGTTGAGCAGATCATTCGTCCTACAGGCCTTTTAGACCCGGTTATTGAAATACGTCCAAGTCTGAACCAGATAGACGACCTCATCGAAGAAATGCAACAACGTATAGAAAAGGACGAACGTACACTGGTTACTACCTTAACGAAACGTATGGCAGAGGAACTTACCAAATATCTTAGCAGAATTCACATAAGATGCCGGTATATTCATAGTGATGTTGATACCCTTGAGCGGGTAGAAATTATGCAAGACCTCCGTAAAGGATTGTTCGATGTGTTAATAGGGGTCAATTTGCTTCGTGAAGGATTGGATCTTCCTGAAGTATCATTAGTAGCCATACTCGATGCCGACAAAGAAGGTTTTTTACGCAGCCATCGCTCGCTTACACAAACCGTAGGACGTGCAGCAAGGCATATTAATGGAAAGGCGCTTATGTATGCCGATAGGGTAACCAAGAGTATGCAATTAACCATTGATGAAACTAACCGCAGACGTGAAAAACAAATAGCTTATAATGCAGAACACAATATCACACCAACACAGATCAAAAAAAGTATTGACGAAAGTTTGAGTAAAAAGAATATAAGCTCTTATCATTATGATAGTGCCAAGTTAAAAGCCGCGGAAGAAGATCTTGAATATATCCCAAAACCCGAAATAGAAAAACGAATCAGGGATCGCCAGAAACTGATGGAAGAGGCGGCCAAAGCCTTAGATTTTATCATTGCTGCTCAGCTACGTGATGAGATCAAAGTATTGAAAGAACAATTGTGATTCCAATCACTTAGCACATTTCACTGAATTTATTACGGTATCTCTTCTTCTTTTCACAAGAATGATATAAATCATTGCTTCCTAATTTAGGACCTATTAACTTTATTAATATTGAAACTGATTGGAGTTGAAAAGCCTTCAAATGAATAACACCATTAGTAAAATCAATATCAGCTTAACAAAATACTTACACCATCCTGGTGATAATGAGGAAACGATTGTACTGAAAAAAATATGGTGGATCCTAAATATTAGCGGATTACCTTTTCTTTTACTTATGAGTAGCATCATAGGAAATAAGGAAGGTTTTGGAGTTGTAATTGTAAATATTATTTGGGTAATGTCTATCCTTTTGGCACTCTTGGTTTTCCATTTTTATAAAAAAAGAATCGAAGGGTTTGCCTTAGTATCACAAATCACTATTGTTTTACTTGCATCCATAAAAGTTTATATAATGGGAGGTTTACTCAATGCAGGCGGAGCAATATTTATAGGTCTAATTGGACCTATGTACGCACTGACTTTACCAAATAAAAAACGGGCCTTTTTTGTGTTTTTACTCTATATTTTTTTGATGTATATAACGACATTTCTTCAAGATCAAAGCTTCATTAATTATAAATTATATTATTATATCCTGGGCTTCACTTTAGGTATTACAATGGCTTTTATGGGGCTTTACTATTACACAAGGCAAGTTGAAAGGCTAAAGCACGAGGAAAAAAGGCGGATGAGTGAATTGGACGAATTCAAAACAAATTTTTATACCCACATTACCCATGAATTCCGCACTCCCCTTACAGTCATACTAGGAATGGCAGACCAGATTAAAAATAACCCAGAAAAATGGTCTGAAGAAGGACTTAAAATGATAAAACGGAATGGGCAAAATTTATTAAAACTCACCAATCAAATGCTCGACCTGTCAAAATTAGAAGCAGGTGCTATGACTGTTAATTTTATCCAGAATGATATTGCCTTGTATATAAAATATTTAGTTGAGTCGTTTTATTCCCTGGCACAGATAAAAAATATCCAATTATCATTTACTGCGAGTCCACAAAAAATAAGCATGGATTTTGATCCCGATAGAATAAAAGATATACTTTCAAATTTACTTTCCAATGCCATCAAATTTACACCCGAAAGAGGTAAGGTAATGGTATCGGTTGTAAGAAAGGATAACACTTTGGGAGGCCAACTGATCCTATTTGTTAAAGATACCGGTGTCGGAATTCCTAAAGAACAACTTTCTAAAGTGTTTGATCGTTATTACCAGTCAGAAATTCGTCAAAACAAGTTAATTGAAGGAAGTGGGCTCGGTTTGGCTATAACCAAAGAGATTATAAAATTACTCAAAGGAGATATCGAAGTTCTTAGTAAACCAAGTCAAGGATCTACTTTTAAAATCGTACTTCCAATTACTAATATGGCATCGGTCGTACCTTTGCAGAATACTTTAGAAGAATCTAATTCGACTTTCCCATTCAATAACACTCATCCACAAGCATTAGCCAAGAGTGATTTGGGAAAGGAAAAACTGGTATTACTTATAATTGAAGATAATAAGGATGTCATTCAATACCTTCGTTCCTTGCTTTCGAATGATTATAATATTGAGGTTGCAAAGAATGGATCCGAAGGTTTTAATAAGGCTCTAAAAATTATACCCGATCTAGTAATTAGCGATGTGATGATGCCGGTTATGGACGGATTTACTTTTTGCGAAAAGCTCAAAAAAGATCTCCGAACCAGCCACATACCTATTATTATGCTTACAGCACGAGCAGATACTAAATCTAAAATGCGGGGATTAAAAGCCGGTGCCGATGTTTACCTTGCCAAGCCTTTTAATAGTAAAGAATTATTAGTTCGTATTGAAAAACTTATAAAACTTCGAAAAGCGCTTCAGGAGAGATACAAAATGCTAGTTACGTTAAACGGCAATGAGAAGCCCTTAGAAAATCATATTATAGACCAAGAAGATGATTTTATCAAAAAAGTACGTAAAACATTAGAAATTCATATTCATGAAGAAGAGTTTGGCATCGCTGAATTGTGTCGCGCTTTAGCGATGAGTCGTTCACAGCTTTATCGAAAATTCGCTGCCCTAACCAATACCAGCGTTCATCGATTTATTCGAAAGTTACGTCTGGTTAAAGCCAAAGAATTATTGCTCACTACTGATCTCAATGTTGCCGAAGTTGCCTATGATACCGGATTTAAAAACCCCTCTCACTTTAGCAGGATATATTCAGAAGAATTTGGCATGGCTCCCAGTGAGGGAAGATGATCATATGACCACATCATCTAAAATTTTATTTATTCGTTAATTCTCTTTTCCTTTTTGAGATGTTTAGCACAACATTTGGAACATTTAGTAAAGCCAAACACTTTAAAAGGAATTAATTTTATAAAGGAAATGAATCTTGAGTTATTCAATAATAGCTAAAACCTTTACAATTTCAATTAGGCAATAGGCCCAGTAGTAACTCAAGACAATTATTAACCTTAAAAATTAATTGTTATGAAAACAAAATTGTATCTCATTGGTTTGTTAGCAGCCATTATTTCTTTTTGGTCTTGCGAAAATGATGTGCTAGATATGGACATCAAGAATAGTAAAGAAATTGTTCATAAGAGCAAACTACAAAACAAAGTATTTAGAAGTGAGGCATTAATAAATAATGTTATCGGAAATTCGGTAGTTAGAAAATTACAGATCTATACACCACCCGGATATAAGAAGAATGGTAACCGCGCATACCCAGTTGTTTATCTGCTGCATGGCCTGCCATTCTCTGAAAAATCGTATATCGATAGGAGCACCTGGGATGATTGGATCGATCCCAATGGAATTTTTCAAACATATCCCGATTTTCCTGAAGAAGGATTTCAAAATTGGATGGATAACCTGATCGCTGAAGGAAAAATTGAACCAATGATCATTGTAATGCCTAATGCGGCCAATGAATTATATGGCTTCAGTTTTTACACAAATTCTGTTCTTAATGGGAACTTCGAAGATTTTATCGTGTACGACCTGGTGAATTATATGGATACGCATTATAATACCATAGCCAACAAAGATGGTCGTGCTGTTATCGGAAATTCCCAAGGAGGTTATGCCGCCTTTTTATTTGGAATGAAACATCCTAATGTCTTTGGTGCGGTTGCGAGCCATAGTGGAATGATCGTTCTTGGTGTACCATTGGGACTTGGCCCAATTGTTATAGCCGAAAACCCAGATGGATTTACGGGGCCTGATCCTTCAAAATTCTTAACAAGTGCCGGCTATGCTATGAGCTCTGCCTGGTCGCCTAATTTAAGTAATCCTCCATTTTTTGTAGACCTGCCTTTCGATTTTCCTTCCGGAGATGTTATTCCGAGTGTTGCAGCGCGTTGGTACGCCAATGATCCTTTTACAATGCTTCAATATCCGGAATATGCCATTAATTTTAGTTCACTAAATGGTATCTATTTTGATTGTGGTAATTTCGATGAATTGAATATTTGTGCTGGCAATGGTTATATGATTCAGTTGTTAGATGCGATAGGATTAAATTATACCTATGAAACTTTTGACGGAGGACATTTTAGTAACATTTTTTCAAGGCTCGAAGTATCATTAGCATTTTGTTCAGATGCTATGAATTGATTAAATAAAGAGAATTTAATAAAAACCCACATTCTATTTAAAAAACCATAGGATGTGGATTTTTATTTCTTGACGAACAAAGTACTATACTTCTTAAATACAAGAACCGGATAGTTCAAAAATATCAATCGAACTAATCCGGTTCTAAACTAATTCAAAACACAACTATGCTAAACAGCTGCTTCTTTCTGCCTTGTTTTGGCAATTTTTTCAATAAGGTCTGGTACTTTTTCAAAAGCGGCGGCCAGTCCATGAGTTTTTCCAGCTTCTAAGAAAGAGATCTCATCTCCCTTGGTTACTAAAAAACCAATAGGTTGAATACCTACGCCCGCTCCGGCACCCATACCCTGTCCTTTACGGCTTTTTGTTTCGGTACCTTCACCACCTCCAGAACCAAATCCCATACCTACTTTTATCACAGGTACACATTTAAATTCTCCTAATTCAAACTGTTCCCCTACAACAGTATCGGTCTTAGCTTCAGATTTTATAAATTCAGTGATCTGGCTTAATAATTCTTCAAAATGCAATTCCATAATGTTAATTTTAAAAGTTAATAAATGATCTCATGATGTTTATTGGCCTGTTCTGTATGCACAGTGCCATTCGGTTCCGTCCTTCAAAATTTATTTTAAAGGTTCCTATCTTATAATTTAAGAATGCAAAATATGGATACAAATGCGCATTTTTAATACAATCTCCAGTGTCGATGTCTATTAGTAAATGTTTTACTTCGAACGACCTTAGCAAGCTCAAACCTTGTCGTATTCCAATGCGTTTGGTTCTTTTTAGCTTATTCTTTTTCTCAATTTCTTTCTTCTTAGGCTTGCCTATTTCCTTAAGCGGATAAAAATAAAAATGAAAGAAAACAATTTTTAGATGTATTCTTAAGACCTCTTCCTTGTGCCCCTCAATACTTGCCTTAGCCAGGCCTTTTAACTGCAAATAATATTGATGGCTATCGGTGTCTATAAATAAAATAACCGGCATCCATAATAAATATAAGATCAATAATAAAAGTATGATCAGAAATATCGACAGGAACATGGTGTTTATTTTGAACCCATTAATTTAATCGATTATCAAAAAACAAGCAATGATATTGGTCATCCCGATCCTAAAATTTTATTAACTTTAAATTTAAATAGTAACTATTTATATGTTAGAAGTTCAAACGGTTGAACATATTATCATTGCAGTGGTGGGATTCTTGATCTTATTCAATGTTATACTCAACTTCAACAACATTGAGAATGATACCATTAACGTGATATTAAAGAACTGGGCCTACCACAAATATTTCTTTATCACTTTTATTTGGGGCGTGCTGGGAGGCCACTTTTTTCTAGGGTCACCCAAACCTGTTTTTGGTAGTAATTGGTGGTTACCCGTAATGATAGTCATCATCATTATACTAATTCTAATTCTTATAGGCAGGCGTTTAGACAAAGCGCTCATACTAAAAAGGCGCTATCAGGTTCTATTATTGATAACCGGGGTGCTTTACGGACATTTTTTCTGGTCGCAAAGGCATATCCCTAATATTGAATTCCCCTGGGCCAATTAAAAATCAAAAATAAATGCAGCCTATTAAAACATATTTAAACGATAAAGTCCTCATCAGAAGAGTACAATATGTGCTCATTTTTCTTTTCGTTTGTTTGATAGGCCTTGATATTTATTTGGCTTTAGACAACATACCAAATAATACCATTAGTAATGTGATCTTAAATAAGACGGATAACGGACTTTTCGTGCTGACCTATTTTTGGGGTGCTATTGCCGCACATCTGTTCTTTACCAAAAAACGACCAAAGATTATAAGTCCGGTTATCGGAATTACAGCCATCATTGCATTGGCCCTGCTCATTATCTTTTTTAATATAGAACCCAAGGTAGCTACGATGTTTGAAGATATTAAGTATAATATATCTATTTATAGCCTTTCTATGGTGCTGGGTTTTATCGCAGGGCTTGTTTTCTGGAGGCAGAAACATATTTAACAGGTAAGTCATTCCGACAAAGAGCAATTTAGTCGACGAGGAATCTAAAATAAAGTGGCTTCTGTTATAATATAATTCTTCGTATTTTAGAATTTATACTTTTATATAGAATTTTAGATTAACAGTGCTGATGGAAATCATTTCTTTATACCGCAAAGCTTATTAATTTTGACAAGTTAATCATCATCATATGGCTTTTATAGACTATTATAAAATATTGGAGATCGACAAGAAAGCCTCCGATAAAGACATTAAAAAAGCATACCGTAAACTAGCAAGAAAGTATCATCCCGACCTTAATCCTAATGATGCCGTTGCCGAAAAAAAATTCAAAGAGATCAATGAAGCTAATGAAGTATTGAGCAATCCTGAAAATCGTAAAAAATATGATCAGTATGGAAAGGACTGGCAACATGCCGAACAATTTGAAAAAGCGAAACAGCAAGAGCAACGATCATACCGGCAAGGCAGCCATCAAAGTGCCCAAGATATTTTTGGCGATAGCGGCTATTCAGATTTTTTTGAATCTATGTTCGGCGGCCGATCTTCAGGTAGTAGCAGGCAACAGGTAAAATTTAGGGGGCAGGATTTTAATGCAGAACTACACCTCGACCTTAAAAATGTATTTACCACACATAAACGTACGCTTACGGTAAATGGCAAAAGTATACGGCTAACGATACCCGCAGGCGTTAAGAATGGCCAAATAATTAAGATCAAGGGCCATGGTGGTGAAGGTATTAATGATGGCCCGAGAGGCGATCTCTACATTAAATTCTCAATTACCAATCATAGCAATTTCAGACTAGATAAAAATAACCTTCATAAAACGGTAGACCTGGATCTGTTCACAGCTGTATTGGGTGGCAATATTACGGTCGAGACCTTCGATGGCAAAGTACAACTCAAGGTAAAACCCGAGACACAGAATGGCACCCAGGTAAAACTAAAAGGAAAGGGATTCCCGGTATATAAAAAAGAAGGATCGTTTGGTGATCTTTATATTACCTACAGGATACAAATCCCTACGAACTTGAATGATGCAGAAAGAAAATTATTTACAGAATTGCAAAAATTAAGAAAGTCATGAACACATCTCATTTAATACCCATACAAACCATTTGTAACTATTATAAAGTAGAAATGTCATTTTTTAACAAGTTAAATGATATAGGACTTATCGAGATCGTTACCATAGAAGAATCGCCTTTTATATATCAGGATAAAATGAATGAGATCGAAAAGATGATCCGCATGTACGACGAGCTCGATGTAAATATCGAAGGAATAGATATCGTTTTTAACCTGTTACAAAAGATAGACGCCATGCAAAATGAGCTGATCGATGTACATAATAGATTACGGTTTTATGAAGAATAATTTTTACTAAAGTATCTACAGGCATTCAAAACTTCAAGTAAAAGCCTCACTAAATTTGAGGTAAACCCCTACAATCAATTTTAACTATATTTCTAACTTGCAGTATCCTTGGTTAACATTCATAAACGTGTTAACTTTTACTATGATAATTTCTGCGCCTGCAAATAGGCCAAAGCATAAAGGATCGAAGTGTGATTGATGAACAAAAAATTGTAAAATAAAGTGGTTTTTAATAATGATTAAATTCATCAATAAACTCTTCATAGCAATTTTCTATTTATGCTTGTTTGCACTCGGCGCAGAAATTTATTCGATACTAAAGAACGGCTTCAACGAAGGAAAGGAGATCTGGTATCAAGTGCTGATCATTATATCGCTGGTGGCTGCTGCACTTTATTTTTTGCGTATTTTTTATAATACCTCAAAAAGCGATAAAACATAATTTCGAAAAAAGAAAAAGAAAAAAGTTTAATTAATTGCTTTTGATTATGTTAGAATTTAACAAGATATTTTTATTTGTGATACTGGTATTATGCCTCTTGGGCCTAGGTGCCGAGATCTTTTCGATCGTAAAAATTGGATTTAGTCATGGAGAAGACCTTTGGTTTCAGCTCATACTATTATTTTTATTAGCAGGAGCTTCTATGTATTTGATACATATTATTTTTTTTGAAACCCAGCAGGAAAAAAATCGAATAGATTTTTAAAAAATCATGATCGAAATCATAAATTAACAATAGTATAGAAAGTAACTTGGGCCTCTTTACTATTATTCTAGCAACCACTAGACAAACATGGGAATAAGTGCGCTAAACACTGTTTATGTTGCCAAAGCATCCTTTTCATAGCAGGATGTTTTGGTGACATTTTTTTTAATGGAATGCTTCTTGCGTATACCTCTTAATGTATTATGATATTGGTCATAAAATTATTTTGAAGAAGCTTTTATATTTGAATATATTCATTCATCATTGTTAAACATACAAATCACATGCATCAAAAATTCAATTTGGCCCTATTAGCCTTCTTGTTGCTCATAAGCTGCCGGACGGTGATTAGCACCACCGCACCTAAACCAAGCCAACAGATACCGACAGCTATTACGGCTCAAGATCACCAGATACAGGCGGTATTATGGACACAGCAGGCAGCCGAATACAGGGCCCTCACCTACCAGGCCTATAATTTGGCAAAACTGCGTTTAGATGAAATATTAGCACAAGAAAATACCAGCTGGCAAGCCATTGGCTATCGTTACCGATATTGATGAAACTGTTTTAGATAATAGCCCTTATAATGGTAAATTGATCCTCACAGGTGAAGAATTTACAGACGAAGGCTGGTACGACTGGGGTAAACAAATAAAAGCTGAACCGGTACCTGGTGCCCTGGCCTTTTTTAATTATGCCGCAGGTAAAAACGTAAGCATATTTTATATTTCTAATCGCGATGCTGTACAACAAGCCGAAACCCTTGCCAATTTAAAGCAGGCAGGCTTTCCTATGGCAGATGAGGCACATATACTGTTAAAGACCACTACCAGTGGCAAAGAAATTAGAAGAAATAAAGTAGCCGAAACCCATGAGATCGTAATGTTGCTGGGTGATAATCTTTCTGATTTTACCGATGTATTCGACAGGCAAGGCACAGAAAAAAGATATGCTTTGACCGACAGTTTGCAACCGTTTTTCGGCAAAATATTTATAGTACTACCCAATGCCATCTATGGCGATTGGGAAACCAAAGGTATCTTCGAAGGGAGATATGACTGGACAGCAAAACAACAAGATTCTATTCGAAGAAAAAAAGTGAAAGGCTATTAAAAGATCGAAGTAAAAAAGGAGAATAGATTAGTTTGCATATATATAATGGATATATAGTTACTAGTAACCTACGTTGGCTAACATTAAAAAAATGACTTTGAAACAGATAACTAAGATTTTAATTTTTTTTACCATCATTTTAAATCAAAGTTGTGAAAATAACGATTGTGAAGATACACTTTGCTTTACTCCACCAAGTCCATTTATTTTTGAATTGGTTGATAAATCTACCGGAGAAAATTTATTCACAAATGGAACTTATAATTCAAATGATATAGAAATTTTAAATATTTCTGACAATACTAAAATCGAATATTCTTTTATTAACGAAAATGATATCAATATTATTCAAATTGGGTCGATTGGTTGGGAGAGTGAAATTGTTGAATGTTCTCTTCAAATTAATGATACCGAAATTTTAAGATTATATGTAGATGCAAAAAGAATATCCGAAAATTGTTGTTCTTTTACTAGATATGATGAATTCCGAATCGAAAATGCAGAATATGAATATGACAATCAATCAGGAATTTATAGGATACTCTTAGGGCAAAATAATAAAGATTGTATAACAGGTGAACTTGACAGCATCATTTCAGCAGACCAAATCATTGGACAATGGAAGCTAATTAGAGAAAAAAACCCTTGGGGAGACGCTAATAGCTATGATTACTCAAATGATAATATCGTTTATAATTTTCAATCAAATGGAAATTTAGTTGTTACGGGAAATGAAAACAATAAAGGTTATTATAAAAACGGTGAGCATAATTATGTATTTGAGGAGGATTATTTGAGTAATTCTTACAATCCGAATAAACCTAAGAAATGGCTTGTGAAAATTGATAGTTTCGAATGGACTCATAAGTCTCAAAATAATTTAATGGAAATAGGTCAATCTTATGTTGATGGTAATGATTATTGCTTTGAAAGAATAAATTAACGATTTGCCAACATTGGCCATAACCTGCCGGCAGCAGGAAAGTTGATTGCGGCCAAATAAACTTGCTAAAAGATTTAATTTTTATGAAAAATGTTATTCTTCTTTTATTTGCGATATTAATTATGGGCTGTAGCCGAAATTATGAAAAAAAAGATTTCTTGGGAAGTTGGAATTGTATTTCTGCAATAGATTTAGAGACAAATCAACCAACAATACCAGAGGGTGAAGAGCAGCTTTTGGTAGAATTTAGAACAGATTCACTTTATTTATTTGATTATTCTGGTATGTCAATCCTTGATGATAAATATGCCTGGCAAATTAAAGGTGATTCCGTTTTTATTAACGGTCTTGGTTCGTTTTATATCAAAGAATTGAACGCTAAAAATTTGACTGTAGAATATAATATTATTGGTGAAACAAGAATGACATTTGAAAAAATAAAAAATTAGCTAAATAAATTATAAAAAATTTACCAAAACCTGTTAAGCATATACCCTGTTCGACCTAGATAAGATTCTAGTCGTTTATCAAATACCAATACAAGATATACTATCATTCATTAAGAGGTTATTTCCTATTCCTAATTATTGATCTCTGTAAGGCCACTTTTTAACAAAGTTTGTGTAATTTTATTTATATAATACATCAATTCTTAGATCAAAATATCAACAAAAATGAATGATACTATGTTTAAATTAGACTGGGTAAAGACCCTATTGATCGCTGCGGCTATTGTTCTTGCAGGTTATTTTATTGGCAATATGCATAAAACCGGTAAAAAGTATGACCGATACGTGCAGGTAAAAGGACTGTCTGAGCGGGAAGTAAATGCTGACCTGGCCGTTTGGCCAATCAACATTACCCTTACGGGGAATGACCTCAATATACTTAGAAGTGATATCGAAAGGCAAAACAGCGAAGTGTATAATTTCTTTCTAAGCCAGGGTTTTGATAAAAGTGAACTTACAAAGGGAACGACAAATATCAACGATGCCAAGGCGAACTTGTATAATTCAGGAGCACAATATAGCCAGTTCAGGTATTTGGCAAAATCAGAATTTACAGTTCGGACCAACGACATTGCCAAACTTCAAAAAGCATTCGCCGAATCGCTCGAACTGATCTCTAAAGGTATTTTACTAGGATCGAAAGATACTTGGAACCCGGTTGAATATATTTTTACAGGCTTGAATGAATTAAAACCATCGATGATAGAGGAAGCAACCAAAAATGCGAGAGAAGTGGCCGAAAAATTTGCCCGTGATTCTAATGCCCGGGTGGGCCATATCAGGGTGGCAAGACAAGGTTTGTTCTCTATCAATAACCGCGATCAGAATACCCCTGAAATAAAGACCATACGAGTGGTATCTACTATAGATTTCCAGCTGGAAGACTAATATATAATTATAGATATGGTAAATAAATGGCCTGGCATCAGAAAGCATTTTACCAAGAGTTTTGGCTCTAGTTTGCATTGTGCTATCGCTTCTGTAGATAAGCATAATATTCCCACTGTAACGCCTATCGGATCGCTATTTCTCAATAAGGACCAAACGGGATTTTATTTTGAGAAATTCCCCAAAAATTTGCCGAAGAACATTGAAACCAATGCCCAGATTTGTGTACTAGGCGTTAACAGCAGTAAATGGTTTTGGTTAAGATCGTTGTTTAAAGAAAAGTTTCAATCTTATCCGGCCTTAAAACTATACGGTACCGTTGGCAACCGAAGAAAAGCAAATCCCACAGAACTAAGGGCTTTAAAACGCAGAATGAAATTTACAAGTAGTCTAAAAGGTCATAAATATTTATGGAATGATATGGAATATGTTCGAGAATTGACGTTTACACGTGTAGAAAAGATAAACATTGGCCACATGACCGCAGATCTATAAATATAATTCAAAATTCTTTGCCTTATGTCAGTTAGTATTTACGATGATAAAAATGTGGTGCCCAACGAAAAGATGCTTGTACATGATCTTACCGATACCAAGGACTATTATGATGGTATCTGTAATTTTATAAATACCGAGTACGGTGACCTGAAACCAGAATGGAAGTTCTATAATAAAAAATCGGGGTGGATCTTAAAATTATTCTGCAAAAAAAGGAATGTGTTATTTGTTATTCCTTTACATGGATATTTTAAAGTCGCGTTCACATTTGGACAAAAAGCAACGGAGGTCGTTTTAAACAGTGATGTGCCCGATAGGATCAAGAATGACTTGCAATTGGCAAAAAAATATGCCGAAGGTAGAACCTTTCAGATCGAAGTAAAAAATAAGATCGATCTATAAAATCATCTTACAATTGATCTTTATAAAATTGTCCACTTGATACTATCTTAGAATCGTCGAAAGGCAACTCCATAAGCAACACAATGAGCATATTTGTTAAGAACTTAGAAATCGAATTAAAGAAAAATGCCGACAAAACCAATGCCAGTGGTCAAAAAGCCTATATGCGCCATCAATTTGAATTTTACGGGCTAAAAGCAGCCAAACGTCGTGAAATTCAAAAGCCCTTTTTAATCAAAGGAAACCTGCCAGAAAAATCTGAACTTGAGGATATCATTAAAGCTCTTTGGACTAAACCTCAGCGGGACTTTCAGTATGTGGGGCAAGAACTTGTTTTTAAGTATATAAAACAATTTGAAAAAAAGGATATAGAATTGTTGGAATTTATGGTTATTCATAAGTCTTGGTGGGATACCGTTGATTATATCGCTGCCAACCTTGTGGGCGCCTACTTTAAAATATATCCCAAAGAAATTAAAAACACAATATCCAAATGGCTTGTATCTAATAATATCTGGTTACAGCGATCTGCATTGCTATTTCAATTAAAATATAAAGAAGAACTCGATACGGTTCTATTAAGTAACATAATTACTCATTTATTGGGTTCAAAAGAATTCTTCATCAATAAGGCCATAGGGTGGATATTACGTGAGTATAGCAAGACCAACCCTAAATGGGTTTTAGAATTAACCAAGAGAACTAATCTCGATCAATTGAGTAAAAAGGAAGCATTAAGACTAATCATAAAAACAGAATAGATCATGGGATATATGGGTTTTGGAATGAGAAAAGAAGTATACACGCGCATGCCAAGAAAACCTTATGTAATGCTTCGTAAACTTATAGAAACAGAATTATCTTATAAAAAATATAAGTCACAACCGATACTTAAAGATTTTACCAAGGAACAGATCGAAGAAGTAAAATCAAAAATAAGGAAGGACATTAGAAAAGCCAATATCATTCAAGGTACCGTTTTGGGTGTAATTATTATTTTGATTCTATTGTTATGCTTGATATTAATTCTGAAATAAATAAGTTGATTCAACCCGATCACCCATCGATAAATACCATTCACTCATTCTTATTTTTTTGCATCGAAAATGTTTGTTAGTTTCGTATAAAAATTAATAAAAGAATGAAAAAAATAAATGTTACCGCTGCGCTATTCTTATTTACTGTGTTAAGTTTTGCACAGACCAAAAATTTTATAGACCTGGCCTATCTTGAAACGACCGGCTCGGTCGATACTTTGGTGGTGCCCGATCGTATTTATCTGTCTATCCTTATCACAGAAAAAGATACTAAAGGAAAAACATCCGTTGAAGAACTGGAAAACAAGATGAATACCAAATTAAAATCTCTGGGTATTGACACTAAAAAACAATTGAGTCTTTCTGATGTTGCCACTAATTTTAAACAGTATTTTTTAAAGAGAACCGATGTTTTTAAAAATAAAGCCTATACCCTACTTGTTTATGATGCCGTAACTGCCGGCAAAGTGATCGTTGCTCTGGAGCAAATAGATATAGCCAATGTTCTGTTGACAAAAACAGAATACTCCAAGATGGAAGAATTAAAGATATTGTTATATCAAAAAGCCGTATCGAAAGCTAAAATGCAGGCTGAAGCCATGCTTAAGCCATTGAATCAGCAATTAGGAAAGGCCATTTATATTTCAGATATGAATGCTTATCGGTCAAACCAGTATTTAGGAAAAGCTGCTGGCATACAGATTCGCGGTATGGCCGAGTCTGATGCGGTACAGTTTAATCCCATTGATATCGAATTCGACAAAATTATGATCGAAAGTATGATCAAGGTAAACTTTGCCATTGAATGATTTCATAGTGGACTTAATAACATTTGGTGGGTAAATATTTAACTTATCAAAACCCTGGTCTTAAAAGTTATCAAATTTTCAATACCCAAAACTTAGCAATCTAAAAAGTTATGAGTATCGGGTATTTTTATTCCAAAACACGTCGATTAATATTGTATTTTTAATTAAAATATCTTGTAAAATAAATTTTATTGAATTCTAAAAATAATGAGCAATTTCTCTTTATAATTTAACGGATTATATATGAAGATAAGCACTTTTGTAGTAATTTTAATCATAGCGATTAGACTATCGGCGCAAGATAAAGATAGTCTCGACCTGTTACAAGATATTTTGCAACCTATCAGTACCGAAACAGTCGAAACCCTCTACAAACCAAACTATCCAGACGGTATTTATTCAAGTAAATTAGACTTTATTCGCAAAAAACCCAGCTCCCTTGCCTTAGTGACCCCTTTTAGGAAAAATGATGTTGTAGAACCGGATAATGATTCTATATACCAAAACTGTTTTTTTTACCATATAAACACTAATAAACTCATTAGAAATGTATTTGCAGTTTCTTATAAAGGTCATGTATTTTTTCAACTCCGTTCTGTATTAAACAACAGGAATATAAAAGACAGGGCCCAAAAGGCAGACTATCCAAACTTGTTCGCCCGTGTAACTATAGGAGGGGAAAATTATATGTATACCGAAACCGAATTATCGAACCTTTGGGCATCGAACATTGCATTATTCTTTGGTGGAATTGGGAATGAGATCGCAAACGAGGTAACACGAAACAAGGGGATCGTTTGGGACATGAAAAAGCAGGAATTCAATATTTTTAAATCTTGTAAGGATTATAATAATTTTATAGAATCTTTATTTCCTCAAGGAATTCAGGCCTGTGAAACACAACAGCCTGATCTTGAGTCGGTAAGAAATACAATGAACATCATCAAATAGAGGATCATTAAAATCTGTTAAAATGATAGCTTAATTGATTTATAAAAAAAAATTAAGATATTTATAAATTAAATTCAATAGTTAAAATGTACCCGTTAATTTCAATCAAAAAAATTCGACCATGAAAACGCTTACCATTTATTTTATTACGACCATCATTTTTTTTGCCATTGATATGGTTTGGCTGGGTTTTATTGCAAAGAGTTTTTACCGTGAAAAACTAGGCTTTATTCTATCGCCTGATGTTAATTGGTATGCGGCCGTGATATTTTACCTTATTTATATAGGAGGAATTCTATACTTTGCCGTACTGCCTGCAATGCGAGACGAAAGTTGGCAAACTGCCCTTATACAAGGTGCAGTACTGGGCTTCCTTTGTTATGCAACCTATGACCTTACCAATATGGCCACGATAAAAAACTGGCCTCTAACAGTAGTTTTAGTTGATATTGTTTGGGGTATTGTGCTTACAGGTTCTTGTGCACTGATTTCATATCTTGTAGCCATGAAATTCTTAGCTTAAACTTAAAAAACAAATTATATAATTCTTTAAAATAAAACTCATGAAAAAATTACTTTATTTCTTATTCCTTATGTTAGTCTTAACGACCATTACCGCTTGTGAGAAAACCATTAAGGCCAATGCTATTATTGAAGCAAAAAGCGATAGTGATATATCGGGATCGGTAGATTTTAATGAAGCCAACGGAATTGTAACTATGACGGCCAACATTAGTGGTCTTACAGAAGGAAACCACGCCATTCATATTCATGCTATAGGCGATTGTAGTGCTGCAGATGGTACATCGGCAGGAGGTCATTGGAACCCGACAAATGTAAACCATGGAAGATGGGGCCAAAGCCCATTTCATATTGGTGATATAGGTAATATTGTAGCTGATACAGAAGGTAATGGAATGATAACTAGGGAGACAGATCTTTGGTGTATAGGATGTGATGATGAATCAAAAAATATAGTAGGAAAAGCGATCATCATACATGCTGGTCCCGACGATTTTACTTCACAACCCGCAGGTGCCGCGGGGCCAAGAATTGGCTGCGGTGAAATTATCCAGAATTAAAAATATTTACTATGAAAAATGTTTTAATAATTAACGCCATCATTTGGGCAATTGTTATCTATCCAATTTGAAATTATCAAGTTTGATATCATCAAGACCCTTATCATCAAAAGGATATTCAAGCTGGTCTTGAATATTATATAACGAAATTAAGATATACTCCGTTAATAGTATAATAGAATAGGCTACCCATTGCGGAGTTTCAACGCCAACATTGTTAATGATAGTTGGGGCATAAATAAGAGGAAATATATAAATAAATATTTTACAATAAGCCTTTAAACTTATGGGAGTTCTATGCGTATGAATGGCATGCAGATTTTCTATGGATTCATGCAGGTCGTTCATAAATCGGAAAACCTTATCGCGTATTCTTCCCTTAAAAGATCCTTCCTTTTCACTTATAAATTTATACACATTATTGATCACATCATCCAGTTCTTTAGTCTCATCATCAACCGTTCTGAGATGGGTCATTACCCTGGTACTGATCTCTACCAAAATATTATAAATTTCCGTTTTATTTTCATCGGTTAATTCTTTATTGCTCATCACAAAATAATGCACTGTTTTTAGGGAACTTCTAAACTGACTTAAATGTTCTAAGGCCTTTTCACGACGTCTAAAAGAACCCCGAATGGTAAATACCAAGGGAAATATGATAGCGATACTTATTAAAGTAAGATCGACATAAAAGTGTATATCTAATTTATAGGACACATAGGTCGTCACTGTCGCAATGACCATGGCGATTATAGTTCTATGATTTAATATGGAAGTATAGAGTTTAATAAGATGATTTATAAAATGTTATATTTGTTAAAACTAATCACAATATAATGAAAAAGCAAATATTATATTCGGTCTTATTGTCTTATTTTTTACTTATAGGCAATTTTTATGCTCAAAATTCTGAAAGTTCTGACTCCTCGAAGGAAGTCACTAAACTTTTTAGGAGCGAAGAAATGCTACCCATTAAATTAAGCTACTCTAACAAAGATGTAGAAAGGAATACCAATGATAGTACCTATATAAAAACAGATCTTTCATATAGATTAGAAGATGGGTCTTGGAAAACATTAGAGGTTGAAATTAGGGCGCGTGGCAACTTTAGAAGGAAGAATTGCTACTTCCCTCCTATTAAACTAAAGATTAAAAAATCTGCTGCTAAAGGAACCATTTTTAAGGGTAATAAAAAATTGAAATTAGTCGTACCATGTCTGAAAGCTAAAAACATCAATGACAATTTGATGAAAGAGTTTATAGCCTACAAATTATATGAGAATATCTCGCCTTATCATTTCAAGACCCGTCTGGTAAGTGTAACTCTCACTGAAGACCGAGGCAAAAAGACCATTGAACATGAACTTATGGGAATTTTACTCGAGGATGATAAAAACCTCGAAAAACGGCTTAATTGCAATGAAATGAAGCGATTTATACATCCTTTGGGCCAGGATGGCCATTCTTCTGTTCAGAATGCCTTTTTCCAGTTTATGATCGCCAATACAGATTTTTCGACTGCCTATCAGCATAATGAAAAGCTTTTTTTTATTGATAAAAAAATGGTGCCGGTGCCTTATGATTTCGATATGTCTGGCCTGGTAGATGCCAGTTATGCAGTTGTTTCACAAATTGGGAATGAAGAATTACCCATAAGCGATGTTAAACATCGTATGTATAGAGGGTTTAAAAGAGATCCTGCTATTTACAAAGAGGTTAGAAAGCAGTATCTCGATAAGAAAAGTGATATGTTAGCTATTTTCAATACCTATGAATCTTTTTTCTATGATAAAAAAGAATTTGATAAGGCGAAACAATTTATTTTAGATTTTTATGAGGTAATCTCTAATGAAAAGAGTTATCAGGATAAAATAATTAGCCAGGCAAGAACAAAATAAAACCCAAATAAACCGCGCTATTTGAGTAACTGGTAATTTATTTAGCGGTCATTATTTTTTCATAAAGAACACGTCACTCAAAACCTTCAGGTAAAATATGGGATATTTATTAAAGAGGATTACGATCATAATCATTTCAATAATTATATTATTTGTAATTTATGTTTTTGTATCAACGGGATTTTTCAGAGCTATTAACAATCACTTCGATGGAGAGATCGTAAAAACGGTTGTCTTACCTGGTGCCGAAGATATCACTATAAGTTTATCGGATAATTTTGCATTGATTTCTTCCACCGAAAGAGGGCACTTCCCTCCTGCCAAAGAAGAGCATGGTGGTCTTTATTATATGGACCTCAGCAATGAAAACTTTGAGGTAAAAAAACTAACAGATGATTTCAAGGCATCTTTTGCTCCACATGGCATTTCGATGTTTAAAAAAGATAGTATCTATAAGGTCATGGCGGTTAATCACACTCCAGATGGTCATTCTTTAGAGGTTTTTACCTTAAGAAATAAAATTCTAAGTTTTGAAAAGAGCTTAAAGCACCCTTCAATGGTAAGCCCTAACGATGTGGTTTTTATCGACGAAAACAGGTTTTATTTTACAAACGATCATAAGTATACACAAGGTATAGGACGGTATTTGGAAGATTATTTAGGCCTGGCAATTTCTAATGTTATTTATTTTGATGGCGATAAATACCTGGAAGTCGCTAAGGGTATTGCCTATGCAAATGGTATTAATTATGATGCTGATAGATCGCTGTTATTTGTGGCCTCACCACGGAAATTTTTAATAAAAGTATATAAAAGAAATCCTGATGGAACTTTAGAATATATTGAAGATATTGCCTGTGGTACCGGTGTGGATAATATAGAATTTGACAGCAAAGGGAATCTTTGGGTTGGTGCGCATCCTAATCTTTTAAGGTTTGCGGCGTATGCAAAAGGCAAAGAGAAAACCTCACCATCAGAGATCATAAAAATATCATACCGTGGTAAAGGTGATTATACCATTGAACAGGTTTATATGGAAGATGGTAGCGCTATGTCGGCGTCAACAGTTGCAGCCCCCATCCGTGATATAATATTAACAGGAAATGTGATGGACGATAAATTTTTAGTTTTAAAAAATAAAAATTGAATTTAATTTACACCTCTGAAAAAAATAATGATTAGTTGTATCTTTACTCGTAGTTATTAAATAAAAAAAATTATGATCATAACAACAACCGAAACCTTACCGGGTAAAGAAATTACTGAAATATTAGGCGTTGCAAGAGGCAGTACAGTAAGAGCAAGAAATATAGGCAGGGATATCTTTGCGGGCCTTAAAAATATAGTGGGAGGAGAAATAGAAGAATATACAAAACTGCAGGCGCAAGCCCGCGAACAAGCCATGCAACGCATGGTACAAGACGGACAACGATTGAATGCCGATGCCATATTAAATGTTAGACTCACTACTTCTATGGTAATGCAAGGAGCATCTGAGATTCTCGCCTATGGTACTGCAGTTAAATTAAAATAAATGGACTTCGACTCAATTGTTATTATGGGTATTCAAGTTTTAATATGGGTCGCTATTGTCATCATTCTCATTTATTTGGTTGTTAGAAGAATAGAAATAAAAAAAAGAGAAGACTTTGAAGATCGCGACAATTGAACTAGATCATTTTTGTTTATAAAACCTACTTATGATTGGTATTGATCCCTTAGCAGCCATTATTAGTGGTATAAGTGCTATACAAAATTTGCGATTGGGCAATATAGCAGAAAAAGCATTGCTTGAAGAGGTTTTAGAAGAACTTGAATCTAATCTAAAAACCATAAAGGACGATTATATTAAGAATGAGGTGCCTATTGAAAAGATCATTCATGTATTGAAAATAAGTAAGCTTGAAAGTGCAGAGAAAAAGAGAAAGAGGAAAAAGCTCGATTTCAACAAAATAAAACCAGGCAAGATAAATAGGGATTGTTTTGTGTCGAAATATCAATTCAAACAATATGGTGGTTTTGATACAGAAAAAGTATTCCTAAAATTGCGAGAAAAAATAAGCGACTTTAAAAAGGTGCGAAGATTGTATTTCTCAAGAAATAAATGGAGTAAGAAGATCAATCCTAAAAGCCGAATGAACACCATTGAACAACTTTTTATTTTACTCTCAAACCATTTAAGTTCAGATTAAAACTGACATGTAGTTTTAAATTAATAATAAACGAATAAAGGCAAAAACATCTATGAAGGCAGCTTCGGTAACCGAACTTAAAAAAGAATTAAGTCATCAATCGCAAGCCGAACTGCTTGAGCTTTGCTTGCGTTTATCTAAATTCAAAAAAGAGAATAAGGAATTATTAACCTATCTGCTTTATGAGTCACACGATGAAGAAGGTTATATTCAAAGTGTTAAGAATGAAATTGATGAACATTTTAAACTTATAAATACAAGCAGTTATCACTATATTAAAAAAAGCGTGAGAAGGATCTTACGAAATGCAAAAAAATTTATTCGTTATTCAAAACGAAAAGAAACTGAAATAGAAATATTATTACATTTTTGTTCAGTTTTAAAGGAAATGAATCCGCCCATGCAAAAAAGTGTTGCTTTGCATAATATTTACTTGAGGCAAATTGCTTTAATAAAAAAAATTGTTGCTACCTTACATGAAGATCTGCAATATGATTATGAAATAGAATTAACCGCCTTAGCATAAAATTTTATCAACATGGTAACCTATAAAAAACTCACTTTATTAATTGGCTTACCCAATATTGGTGATGCCCTGGCAAAGCAATTAAACAGCATTGGAATTACTAATTATGAGGAACTAAAAGCTACTGGAAGTCGAAATGCATTACTAAAAATAGCATTGTTGGATAATAACGGGGCTTGTTTAAGCATGCTATATGCATTAGAGGGTGCTATTCAAGGTATAAGATGGCATGCGTTACCTGAACAGAAAAAATTCGAGCTAAAAGAATTTTACAAAAGAATGCGAAAAAAGGATTTGTTTAGCTGAATAAATTATGTTAGACGGCCGTAATAGAAAGAATATTAGCGTAGGATGTAAGGTTACCATTGTTCAAAAACAAGATCAGCGTTCAGGTAAAATTACAGAAGGAATTGTAAAAAGAATACTAACCAATTCTCCTAACCATCCACACGGTATTAAGGTACAATTATCAACAGGAGAGGTTGGCAGGGTTAAAAATGTATTAATTTAGTACTTGTAAGAATTGCCTTATTACTAAACCATCAATTGCATGAACTACCAATATATAATCAATGAACTTTCAAGAAATAAAAACGTTTTTAAAGGGTTATTGTCCGGGTTGACCGAAGAATTATATTTATGGAGGCCCGGTCTCTGATAAATGGTGTTTACTCGAAATTATTTGCCATCTTTATGATGAAGAGCAAGAAGATTTTAAAGCGAGAACAAAACAAGTTCTTTCAACGCCAGAACTAGCCCTACCACCTATAAACCCAACTGAATGGGTGTTGGGTCGAAGTTATATCAAGCAAGATTATTTAACATCTTTATCAAAATTTATTAGTGAACGTGAGCAATCAATTTTATGGTTACAATCATTAAAAAATCCCAAATGGGACAACGCTTTTCATCATCCAAAATTTGGTAAAATGACAGCAATGCTTTTTCTTTCAAATTGGCTGGCACATGACTACATACACATCAGACAAATTATTACTTTGAAATTTAATTATTTGAAACAACATGCAAATGAGCCGCTTGATTATGCAGGCAATTGGTAAAGCAACTCAAAATAAGTTTTTAATTATATTAAATTTCTAAATCTTAATTATTTATTTTGATTTCTTGGCAGTGCTTCTTCCGGGAATGGGAAAATAATGGTAGAATTTTTCTCCGCAGCAATATTTGCAAGCGTCTGATAAAGTCTTAATTTAATGGCTGAAGGCGATTGATCTATCAATTTACCTGCCTCTAATAATTTGCCGGCTGCTTGTTCTTCAGCCAAGGCCAGAATGATCCTTGCCCTTCTTGACCGCTCTGCTTCGGCCTGATTTGCCATCATTCTTCTCATATTTTCAGGCAACTGTATGTCTTTGATCTTTACATCAATAATAATAATTCCCCATTGACTGGTTTCCTGCTCAACAATGGCTTTGATATTTTTACCCATTTCTTCTCGTTTCGACAGGATCGTATCTAATTCTACTTTACCACAAACATCCCTTAAAGCTGCCTGTGATAATTGTGTAATGGCAAATTTAAATTCTTCTACTTCTAATACCGCTTTTTCAGGATTATCAATCTTAAAGAACACTACACCATCAATACTACAAGGTACATTATCTTCTGTCATGACCTCTTGAGAAACAATGTTAATAGTAATAACTCTGATATCAACGACCTGTATGGTCTCAACAATAGGAATGATCCACCTGAAACCTGGCCCCAGGGTTTTGATATATTTTCCGAATCTGAATTTTAATGCCCTTTTATATTCGAAAATAACACGTATGCCACTTAATAAAAATAGCACAAAAATGATTGTAAATAATAATGGAGGATTCATAATATCTGTATTTAATGATTTTATTTATTAGTATAGAATTTTTTAAAATAGCTTTAATAAATGATCTGTTCTTGCGATCTAATACTTAGCCTTCAATTTAACACCAATTTCACAAATTAAATTATTTGTAATAAGGTTATAATGCACCCTCTTAAAGTTACGAATTTTATAAAGCATAGCAAAATACATTCTATTGATTTTTAACAACATTAATGAAAACAATAAATGGTTATATTAGCAACCGATGTTAACATCTAAGGCATGTTTTTAGAGAAAAAAATTAATGAATTAGAACAAAATATTGTTCATTCCGATAAGTTGGCCACCAACATATCCGAAAAAGCCGTTGAATGGCATATAGATCATTCATTAAAAGTGATCATAGCGGTCGTAAATGCCTTAAAACATTCAGATCCTGCTAATTATAAATGGAAATTCAATTTAATACGATCTTATATTTTTACGATAGGCTCCATTCCAAGAGGAAAAGGCAAAGCCCCTAAATCAGTATTGCCTGATGATCATATAACAAGAGAGAACCTGTTGGCTCAACTTAAAAAAGCCAAAGATCAAATAAAAATTATTGAAAACCTTCCTTTACAAAGCAATTTCAACCATCCTTATTTTGGCATTCTTAATGTAAAGATGACCACAAAATTTTTAGACATCCATACAAGACACCATTTAAAGATCATTAACGATATTATTGCTGAGTAAAATCAGTCAACAACAATTCAGACTGATATTAGTACAACTCAGTAATAAAATATTTAAAAGGGTATTTTTTTAATCGAAATTTATCGTTGATTAATAAATGAAAGAACTATGAAAATATTTATTGTGGGTGGTACAGGAGGTACCGGTCGTCAAGTTATCGAGCAAGCTTTATTAGAAAACCATTTAGTGACGGCACTTGTTCGGAATCCTGTTAAATTAAATATCGATCATCCTAATTTGAAGGTCATCAAAGGAAATATCCTTGAACCCGGCACTTTTGAACAGGCCATTAAAGAGAACGAGGTTGTAATATCTGCCCTGGGACATAAGCGTTTCTTTATAAAAACCAATATTCTATCGGAAGGAACAAAAAATATAGTTAATGCCATGGAAAAACATAAAGTGAAACGGTTTATTTGTATTACTTCCATGGGCGTAAATGATAGCAGGTTTAGATTAGGGCTTTATTATACGCTTTTCGTTATTCCTGTAATTCTCCTTTTTTACTTTTTAGATAAAGAAAAACAAGAAAGGATCATTCGACAGAGCTCTTTAGACTGGACCATTGTGAGACCTGGTCAATTGACCAATGGTAAAAAGAGAACTACATATAGACATGGCTCTAAACTCGGGAGCTACATATTTACAAAAATGGTATCAAGAGCTGATGTAGCTCATTTCATTCTGCAAGAAGTAAAAAATGATAAATACATAAAGAAGTCTCCATCAATTATTAATTAAAATAGTGCTTAATTCTTTTGGGAATTGTTAATTTTAAAGTCTAAATCGCTCGAAACATATACCTATGAGAAATGCCTTCATTACTTTGTTAATTATTCTTATCGGTTTAATTTCATGCAAGAAAGATGCTAATAATAGTGAACAAATAAAAGATAGTCATTCCTTTTATCTTGGTACCTATACTGACGGAGGCAGTGAAGGGATTTATAAATATGAACTTCATAAAGATGGTGAACTTGAGAAAGTCGGACTGGCGGTAATCACAGAAAATCCTTCCTTCCTAACAAAAAGTGCTGATGGTGAATTTATTATTGCTGTAAACGAAATAAGTAATAAGGACAATGTTGGTATGGTTTCGTCATTTTCAATTAAAGGTGATAGCTTGGTATTGATCGATCAGAGTTCCTCTGGCGGTGCACATCCATGTTTTGTTACGATCAATCCTGATAGTTATATATTAGCGGCAAACTATACTGGTGGTAATGTAGGTTTGTTAAGGCTTGAAGATAATGGTGAATTATCTAATTTACTTGATAATCAGCAACATGTAGGCAGTAGTATTACCGACCGCCAGCAAGGCCCACATGCCCATTCCGCTTGGTTTACACCAGACAACAATACTGTAATATCGGTTGATCTGGGTACTGATGCCTTATGGTTTTCCACATTAGACACCCTGAATCATAAATTAATTCCAAACGAAAAAAGAAAACTGAAAATGGCTCCGGGCGCAGGCCCACGGCATTTGGTATTTCATCCATCTCAGGAATGGATCTATGTATTAAACGAACTTGATGGCACTATAACACTGGTTGTAAAAAATAAGGATGGAATTTTCGAAAAAAAGAGCTCCATTTCAAGCTTACCGGCTGGATTTAAAGAACCAAATACAAGTGCCGATATACACATATCATTAGATGGTAGATTTTTATATGCATCCAACAGAGGGCATAATAGTATAGCGATCTTTGAAATAAATGAAAATAATGGTGATTTAAGACTTATTGATCACGAGTCTACTCATGGCGATGGACCAAGGAATTTCGCCTTATCCCCTGAAAATAATTATCTAATAGTGGCCAATCAATATTCGAATAATTTGGTCTCTTTTAAGCGCGATAAAAAAACGGGCTTGCTAACTTTTGTTAATGCCATTGGAGCGCCAACACCGGTTTGTATATTGTTTTAACTTTACGGATCCTATATCTAATAGACATGAATTTGATATTATAATGAGCAATATGGGTTTTTCTGTTTGTTATTTATCATCAAAGAGAATAGATTAAAAAACCCTGCCTTACAGCAGGGTCTCTTGTTTACTTTCTCTTCTTCTCATTAAACGATCAAAAATCTTAATTACCCTTTTTATAATCAGCTAAAAACTGAGCCAATCCAATATCTGTTAAGGGGTGATTTAATAAGCCATCAATAGCTTTTAGCGGCCCGGTAATAACATCTGCACCAATCTTCGCACAGTCCATGATATGCATCGTATGACGAATGGAAGCTGCTAATATTTGTGTTTCGTAACCGTAATTGTCGTAAATAAGTCTTATTTCTTGAATCAAACCTAACCCATCAGTAGAAACATCATCTAACCGGCCTATAAATGGAGATACATAAGTAGCTCCTGCCTTTGCGGCTAATAATGCCTGTCCAGCAGAAAATACCAAGGTGCAATTGGTTTTAATTCCTTTACCAGCAAAATATTTTATTGCCTTTATTCCTTCGCGGATCATAGGTACTTTTACCACGATCTGCGGATGTAGTTTTGCTAAAGCTTCACCTTCCTTAATGATACCTTCAAAATCAGTGGCAATGACTTCTGCACTTACGTCACCATCTACTATTTCGCAAATCGCTTTATAATGATTGATTATATTATCATGACCTGTAATACCTTCCTTAGCCATAAGTGACGGATTCGTTGTGACGCCATCCAGTACACCTAATGCCTGAGCCTCCTTAATTTGAGTTAAATTTGCAGTATCTATAAAAAATTTCATTTCTCGATTTTTCGGTTAAACAAATATAGAACTTCTTAAAAATGTTCGTAAGATGATAACGCCTATTTTATTAACATGTTATAAAGTGCTTTCTATTCTAGTAATAAATTTACCAGTTTAAAATAGAATAAGGTTGCATTATAACTTATAATGTTTCATCAGTATTTTCTCATAAATGGCATCCGGAAGTATTCGCTTTAATACAATTGAAAACTTCTCTAAAAAACTACCCACCTTATAATGTGTTTTAGGACTAGCTGTGTTGATAATACGATATATAGCCTTTGCCATGACCTCTGGAGATTTTCCACTATCTACATCAGCATCGATCAGTGCTAAGTTTTGTTCATATTTAATCTTATATGCAGAATCTTTATAAACTGGTGTATGATATCTACCGGAAGCTATATTGGTAGCAAAATCACCAGGAGCTACATTGGTAACCTGTATTCCAAAATCTTTAACTTCCATCCTTAAGGCCTCAGTTACCAACTCTAAAGCACCTTTGGTTGACGAGTATATACCCCTAAAAGGTAAACCCATATAACCTGCTATAGAAGTGATATTAATAATAAGGCCAGAACCTTGGCTTCGCATTTGAGGTAATACAGCCTTCATTACATCTATAGCGCCAAAAAGATTGGTATTAAAAACTTTACGCATTTCATCCGTTGGCGTATCTTCAATAGGCCCGGTAATTCCCATACCTGCATTATTTACGAGTACATCTAATTTGCCTTCTACCTTAATTATCAATTCAATAGCTTTTTTTATAGAAGCAACATCTGTAACATCCAAGGCCAACATATGAACATCTGTTTTGATATCTTTTTTTGGATGGCGGCTGGTACCGTATACTTTCATTCCCTTTTCAGCTAAATATTTGGAAATACTCTGGCCTATTCCGGAAGAAGCACCGGTGATCAAAACTACTTTGGGCATGGTAAATAGATTGTTAAAACAAATGTACTAAAATGTGTAACAATAAAAATAATTGATGCACTAATCAATAAAATAGAAGTAAATGAGAGGCTAAGGTTGCTAATAAAAAAGGGCAAGCTACCTACATCACACCGCTACGACCCTTTACCTTTGCTGCATTCCTGCCCTGGAGGATTCAAGGGGAGCTGGTTGTGTAGGACTTGCCCGTGCAAAAATACAATCTATTTCTAATTTTACTAAGGTTTTTGAGATTATTTTAATCCCTTAAAATGCTTTATTACTATTTCTTAATTAATTATATTTGTTTAACCTTAAAAAAACAATAACAAATGGAAAATCAACAACAACCAACACAGAAAATTGCATTAAACTATGGTCTATATCTAGGACTAGCCTTGATATTACTAGGTGTTATTCTATATGCTATGGGAAAAACATATGACCGCGATTGGTATACCCAAGTGCTAAGTATTATAATTACTGGTGCCTTTATTTATGTAGGAATTAAAGAATTCAAAAAAAGTAATAATGGTATTCTTTCTTTAGGCCAGGGGCTTAAAACAGGTGTGGGAATTGCTCTGATAAGTGCAGTAATTTATGTGATTTATACGGTTATTTTTGTGCAATTTATAGAGCCTGATTTTATTGAGAATATCACCGAAATGCAAAAACAACAATTTCTTGAAAATCCAAATATGACAGATGAAATGATAGAAACAATGGGAGAAAATACAAGAAAGTATTTTTGGGCCTTTACAATTGGAGGTATATTGATATTTAGCATATTCATTGGTTTTGTGATCTCCTTAATTGCTTCATTGATCATGAAAAAAACGGATGAAGAAATAACCAGTATATAAAAAGAATATTTGATGGATATCTCAGTAGTCATTCCACTACTTAACGAAGATGAATCTTTAATAGAATTACACGATTGGATTGCAAGCGTTATGCAATCCAATCATTTTTTATACGAAATCATTTTTATCGACGATGGTAGCACCGATACCTCATGGTTAGTAATTGAAGAACTTTCTCAAAAATACGAAACTGTTAAAGGGATACGTTTCCAAAAAAATTACGGCAAATCACAGGCCCTGAATGCCGGATTTAAAATAGCTCAAGGACATGTAATCATTACCATGGATGCCGATCTTCAAGATAGCCCTGATGAGATACCAGAACTCTATAAATTGATCACTGAGGAAAAATTAGATCTTGTATCGGGATGGAAAAAGAAACGTTACGATTCTAAGCTAAGAAAGAACATACCTTCAAAATTATTTAACATGGTGGCCCGTAAAACTTCCGGTTTACACCTTCATGATTTTAATTGTGGATTAAAAGCTTATAAAAATGAGGTGATTAAGAACATAGACGTTTATGGAGAGATGCATCGATATATACCTGTTCTTGCCAAAAATGAAGGTTTCTTAAGAATTGATGAAAAAATTGTTCAACATCAAGCCCGTAAATATGGCAAAACCAAATTTGGAATGGATAGATTTATCAATGGGTTTTTAGATCTTATAACCATTTGGTTTTTGTCGAAATTTGGCAAAAGGCCTATGCATTTATTTGGATTACTGGGAAGCCTGATGTTTTTTATCGGACTTTGTTTTGCCTTATATCTCGGGATTGATAAATTATTCATTCATCCCACAGGAAGATTATTAACGAGCAGACCGCAATTTTATCTTTCAATAGTAGCTATGATCATTGGTACCCAGCTTTTTCTTGCCGGATTTATTGGCGAGCTCATATTAAGAACCAAACATAACGAAGAGCGCTATAAAATAAGCGAAAAAGCCAATTTATAATGAGCTCTCATTCAATCATTTTCCTATTATTGATTATTACAACGTATGCATGCAGTAGCACTACAAACCAGCATGCTAACAGCAAATGTATCCAAACTAAAATTGAAGAATTTCAGGCTGAACCCGCAGCCAATCCACCAATAGAAATATATCAATATTCCTATAATGGTGATTTGGTTTATTTTGTTTCGGCTCCTTGTTGTGATATGTACAATACGCTTTATGATGGAAATTGTAATATTATTTGTTATCCTAGTGGTGGAATAACTGGCGAAGGAGATGGAAGATGTGAGGATTTTTTTGAAACCAGATCAAACGAAAAATTGATCTGGAAAGATGATCGAAACAATTAAATATAGGAATAAAAATATTTACCTTTGTATAAACTTTAGGAAATGAAAAAAGAACAGATCTTAGAAAAAGCCAAACCCTGGCTGAAAGAACCTTTTGATGCAGAAACCCGTGAAAAAGTAAAAAATCTTATTGATTCGAATTCCGATATTCTACTAGATAGTTTTTATACCGATATGGAATTCGGTACCGGTGGTATGCGTGGTATCATGGGAGTGGGTACGAATAGAATTAATAAATATACGCTTGGAAGATCTACCCAAGGACTTGCGAATTACTTACACCTAGTTTTTCCAACAAAAGAATTAAAAGTAGCCATAGCATACGATTGCAGACATAATAGTAAATCACTGGCGAAATTGGTAGCCGATGTGCTAACTGCTAATAATATCAAGGTGTACTTGTTTGAGGAACTAAGACCTACTCCAGAACTTTCTTTTACTGTTCGTCATCTTGGATGCGACGCTGGAATTGTGCTTACTGCTTCACATAACCCACCCGAATACAACGGTTACAAAGTATATTGGAATGATGGCGGACAAATAGTACCTCCACATGACAAAAAAATAATTGAACAAGTCAATTCAGTACAGTTTGATAAGATCAAATTTAAGGCTAATGACGAATTGCTTACATATATAGGCAAAGCTGTTGATAAGGAATTTATTGATGCTTGTGTAAAAAACGGAACATTTAATACACCCAACAGGGCAAAATTAAAAGTGGTTTTCACTTCTTTACATGGTACTTCGATCATGTCGATTCCCGATGCATTAAAAAAAGCCGGCTTTAAAGATGTACATATTGTAAAAGAACAACGTAAACCTGATGGAGATTTTCCTACCGTTACTTCGCCAAACCCTGAAGAACCCGCCGCTTTAAAAATGGCGACCGATTTGGCCGAAAAGATCGGTGCAGATATCGTAATAGGTACAGACCCCGATTCTGATAGATTAGGAATTGCTGTTCGTGATTTAGATAATAAAATAAAATTATTGAATGGCAACCAGACCATGAGTGTTATGTCTAATTTCCTTATTAAACAATGGCATGAAAATGGAAGGCTCGATGGAAATCAATTTATTGGCTCAACCATAGTTTCTACAAATCTGGTAAATGACATTGCACAAAGTTATAATGTCGAAACCAAGGTAGGTTTAACAGGCTTTAAATGGATTGCTAAAATGATTCGGGATGCAGAAGGTAAACAAGAGTTTATTGGTGGTGGAGAAGAAAGTTTTGGTTATATGGTGGGTGATTTTATTCGCGATAAAGATGCGGTAACCGCAACCCTATTGGCATGTGAAATTGCGATAGATGCGAAAAACAAAAACTCAACTTTTTATAAGGAATTATTGAAATTATATATAAAACATGGTTTCTATAAGGAACATCTGATCTCTTTAGTAAAAAAAGGCATTGATGGTGCAGAACAGATCAAAAAAATGATGACCGATCTGAGAAATAATCCGGTAAAAGAAATTGATAGATCACCTGTTGAATTTCTTTATGATTACGAGACTTCTTCTTGCCAAAATTTAATTACAAATGAAAAAACTAAGATAGACTTGCCTAAATCTAACGTTTTGATCTATCAAACCGTTGATGGTACAAGGGTCGCTGCACGCCCAAGTGGAACTGAACCTAAAATAAAATTTTATTTCAGTGTCAGGCAACCTTTAGATAAAATTGAAAATGCGTTTGTTGTAGAAAAACTACTTAGCCAAAAAATTGAACGCATCATAGATGAGATGAATCTCAATTAATGGAATACTTCAAAAAAATACTGAAGTATGCATTGCCTTATAAGATATATGCATTTTTAAATATTATTTGTAATGTGATGTACGCCTTTTTTGGTGCACTTTCTTTTATGGCATTAATTCCAATGCTGGATGTACTCTTTAAGCCCGATGCTATAAAAATAATCGAAAAACCTGTTTATCATGGAATTTCCGAAATCGGTAAATTCGGGAAAGATTCTTTAAATTATTATATAACTTCTGTAGCAGGTGATGATAATCAAAAGGCATTATTAATTGTGATCGCCCTAGTGATAAGTTTATTTTTACTTAAGAACATCTTCAATTATTTGGCCATGTATTTCATTACCTTTTTACGCAATGGCGTACTTAAGGATATTAGAAATGAATTATATGAAAAAACTTTAAGTTTACCGCTCTCCTATTTTTCTGAAAAAAGAAAAGGAGATATTATGGCCAGGATAGGTACAGATGTGTTAGAAATTCAGCACTCTTTTTTGTCAATTTTAGAATTGATATTCAGGGAACCTTTGACGATCATATTCACCATAATTTTTATGCTGACTATAAGTGTTAAGCTCACGATTTTTGTATTCATATTTATACCGGTTTCGGGGTTTTTAATTTCACTTATCGGTAAAAGTCTAAAAAGAAAATCAGATAAGGTACAACGAGAACAAGGATATTTTTTGTCATTATTGGAAGAAACCTTGGGTGGTTTGAGAATTATAAAAGGATTTAATGCGGAAGAAAAATTCACGGCTAAATTTAAAAACTCTACTTCAAGATTTAATAAATTTTCTAATAGTCTATTAAACAGGACCAATCTGGCTAAACCAACCAGTGAGTTCTTAGGTATCATTGTCATCGCAATTTTATTATATTATGGTGGTACCATGGTATTAACAGAAGGATCACTCGACGGCAGTTCTTTTATTGCTTATATGGGGCTGGCTTATAATATCTTAACACCTGCCAAGGCCATTTCGAAAGCAAGTTATGATATTAAAAAAGGAAATGCGGCGGCTGAGCGGGTATTAGAAATTATTGAAGCTGAAAATCCGCTAAAGGATAAAGACAATGCCTTGATCAAAAAAAGCTTTGACAAAGAAATTACATTCGAAAATATTTCGTTTAAATATGAAGATGAATATATTCTGAAAGACTTTACACTCAGTATTCCGAAAGGCAAAACTGTGGCGCTTGTCGGTCAATCGGGTAGTGGAAAATCAACCTTGGCCAATTTAGTTACACGGTTTTATGATATTAATAAGGGCAGGATTCTCATCGACGGAATTGATATTCGTGATCTGACACAAAAATCTTTACGCGATCAATTAGGTATCGTAACCCAAGACGCCATCCTTTTCAACGATTCGGTAAAGAATAATGTGCTTTTGGGTACCGAAAGCGCAAATGATGAACAAGTAATTGAAGCCTTAAAAATTGCCAATGCCTATGAGTTCGTTGAGAAATTACCTAATGGCATTCATACAAATATTGGCGATAGTGGTAATAAATTATCCGGTGGTCAAAAACAACGTTTAAGTATCGCAAGAGCTGTTCTTAAAAATCCACCGATTATGGTCTTAGATGAAGCCACCTCAGCCTTGGATACCGAATCAGAACAACTTGTTCAAAATGCCCTTGAGCAATTAATGCAAAATAGAACATCTTTGGTCATAGCCCACCGTTTATCTACGATTCAGAAAGCTGATAATATTGTGGTAATGCAAGAAGGCAAAATTGTTGAACAAGGAAAACATGATGAATTGTTATCTAAAAAAGGGACTTATTATAAGTTGGTAACCATGCAATCACTTACATAAATATTAAATGAACAGCATAGAAAGTTTACAGTGGCGTTATGCCTGCAAAAAATTTGACAATACTAAAATAGTATCTGAAGAAAAAATTACCATTTTAAAAGAAGCGTTTAATTTAACGGCCACTTCCTTTGGATTGCAGCCCATTAAAATGCTTATTTTAAAAAATAAGGTATTACAAGAACAATTAGTACCGTATTCTTACGGACAAAAACAAGTCGCAAACGCATCTCATGTGCTTGTATTATGCATAGATACCGATACAACGCTGCAAGATATTGATGATTATTTTGACAGAGAAAGAGAAATACGAGGAACGGATGAAAAAACATTAGCGCCGTTCAGAAAATTCTTAAAAGAAACTTATGCCAATAAATCATTACAAGAAAAACAGGAATCGGCCATTTATCAAACCTATATTGTCTTAGGTAATTTAATGACCATATGCGCCTTAGAAAAGATCGATTCATGCCCGATGGAAGGTTTTATACCAGACAAGATCGATGATATATTAGAATTAAAGAAGAGAAAACTGAAATCTGTCCTGCTTTTACCAATTGGTTATAGAGCTGAAGATGATTTTATGAGTAAATTAAAAAAAGTGCGTAAACCACTAGAAGAAACTGTCATAAATATATAATACAATGAACACAGAAATAAGAAATTTAATGCCCAAAGCCCTCTGGAATAATTTTGCTGATTTAAATGCGGTACCTAGAGCTTCAAAAAAAGAAGAACGCGTAATCGACTTTATGGTAAAATTTGGTAAAAAATTGGGATTAGAAACTACCGTAGATAAGGTGGGTAATGTGATTATCAAAAAACCGGCTACCAAAGGAATGGAAGACAGAAAGGTCATCGTTATGCAATCACATCTAGATATGGTGCATCAGAAAAATAATGATACCAATTTTGACTTTGATACACAAGGCATTGAAATGTATATCGAAGGTGATTGGATAAAAGCCAAAGGAACTACCTTAGGAGCAGATAATGGTTTAGGTGTTGCAACCATCATGAGTATTTTAGAATCTGACAATATACCTCATCCAGCCATTGAAGCCTTGTTCACTATTGATGAAGAAACGGGTATGTCTGGTGCAATGGGATTAGAAGCTGGTTTATTAAAAGGTGAGATACTTTTAAATTTAGATACCGAAGATGACGATGAAATAGGTGTTGGTTGTGCCGGGGGTATTGATATTACAGCGACCAATTCATATATCCCCGAAGGTATAAACGAAAAATCTAAGGGGTATAAAATTACTGTGAAAGGTCTTCAAGGAGGTCATTCTGGTATGGATATCCATCGCGGTTTTGGGAATGCCAATAAATTAATGAACCGTATTTTGTTTGCCTTAAAGGATTCTACTCTTATTTCTGAAATCGATGGTGGAAGTTTACGAAATGCCATACCAAGAGAAAGTAATGCCATTATTGCTACAGAACATAAAGACAGCCTAAAAGAATCTTTTAAGACCATTACAACGGAAATATATAATGAGTACAATTCAATAGAAAAAGATCTGGAAATGTTATTAGAAGAATGTCCAACACCAAGACAGGTACTGTCTAAAAAGGATCAAAATATCCTATTACAAACTATTTATACAACACATAATGGTGTATTTAGAATGAGTCCGGATATTGATGATTTGGTTGAAACATCTAATAATCTTGCCAGGGTAATTGTTAAAAATGGGGAAATAAAAATTTTATGTTTAACCCGTAGTTCTGTCGAGTCAGGCAAAATGAATTTAGTAAATAATATTGTTGCAGGTTTTGAATTGGCAGGTTTTACAGTTACACTTGGAGGCTCCTATCCGGGTTGGAAACCAAACCCTAAATCACCTATTTTAAAAGTTTTAGATAAAACATATCAAAAACTTTTCAATGAGAAAGCAAAAATTTTAGCTTGTCATGCCGGACTAGAATGTGGTATACTTGGAAGAAATTATCCGGAAATGGATATGATTTCTTTTGGCCCTACGATTAAAGGAGCTCATTCTCCGGATGAAAAAGCAAGTATCAGTTCTGCTCAAAAATATTGGAAATATGTACTAGAAATTTTAAAAGATATTCCAGTCAAAAATTGAAAACCGACAGTAGCTCATTTTAAATTACCTAAAAAAAACAATTTTATAAGGGTATTTATTACGCTATATTCTTTCGTAAATTAATTGAAAAGATAGATGATAGAAAAATACGTTCATAACAAAGTCTTTAAAAAGTTAAATTGCGAAGAAAAAGAACTATCTAAAGGTGAATACGATAATTGCACATTTATAGATTGCCATTTTTCAAAATCCGATCTTTCCGGAATTAACTTTATCGAATGCACTTTTGATCAAAGTAATTTAAGTTCGGCTAATTTTAAAACTGCATCCCTCAACGAAGTAAAATTTATTGATTGTAAGTTGTTGGGTGTACAGTTTAACGAATGTAATCAGTTCTTGTTATCACTACATTTTAAAAATTGCGATCTTAACTTAGCTTCCTTTTTCGGTTTAAAACTTAAAAACACAATATTTAAACATTGTAAACTTAGTGAAGTTGATTTTGTATCATCCGATTTATCTCAATGTACTTTTGATAATTGTGATCTTAAAAAAGCGATGTTCGATAATACAAATTTAGAAAATGCAAATTTCTTAACCTCTTATAACTATAGCATAGATCCGGAGAAAAATCCGATAAAAAAAGCTAAATTTTCTCAGGATGGAATTGGTGGTCTACTGGATAAATATGATATTGTTATAGAATAAACTTACCTAATGTCTATAAATAATTTTGGAATAAATGGTTTAAACGATGAGGCAGTTCTGAAGTCGCGGTCAATCCATGGTAAGAATAGATTAGTCTATAAAAAGGAAAGCGGCATTATTTCTGCGCTTAAAGGAATAGCCAAAGAGCCCATGATTATATTGCTTCTGGTAGCCTCTTCAATTTATTTTATAAGTGGAAATATTGGTGATGGAATATTTTTAGCAATAGCAATTGCCTTGGTCGGTTCAATTTCACTTTATCAAGATTCGAGAAGCCGAAACGCACTTGAGAAACTCAAGTTCTTAAATCAGCCGAATAGTAAAGTAATTAGAAATGGAAAAATTGAGGTAATTAAAAGTGAAAATATTGTAGTTGGAGATGCCCTTATGGTTGATGAAGGGAGTATCATAACTGCTGACGGTACCATTGTACATTCTAACGACTTTTCTGTTAACGAATCAATGCTAACTGGGGAATCGTTATCTATTTATAAGGATCGATCAAAGGAAGACAATTTTATATATAGCGGCACTTCTGTTTCCGGTGGGTTAGCAATAGCCACTGTTACTACAATTGGCAATAAAACAAAAATAGGCCAAATTGGTAAAAGCCTTGAGAGCATAAAAGAAGAGAAAACCCTATTAGAACTTCAAATTAATAATTTTGTAAAAAAAATGGTGGTAGTCGGGGCTATTGTTTTTTTTATTGTGTGGACTATTAACTTCTTCAATTCCCGTAATTTCTTGGATAGTCTCCTTAAATCACTAACACTTGCCATGAGTATTTTACCGGAAGAAATTCCTGTAGCATTTACCACTTTTATGGCATTGGGCTCCTATCGCCTTATGAAATTGGGCATTGTTGTTAAACAGATGAAAACTGTAGAATCGTTAGGAAGTGCAACAGTAATTTGTACTGATAAAACAGGAACGATTACCGAAAACAAAATGAGTCTTGCCAAACTTGTTGCTTTTGGATCTATAAAATTTACCAAGCCTGAAGATCCTTTAAGTGCTTCTGAAAAAGAACTCATTACACTAGCTATGTGGGCAAGTGAGCCAATCCCATTCGATCCAATGGAGATTGCTTTACATCAGAAATACAAAGAGATAACTTCAACAGATGAAAGGACAAAATACCGAATGATCCACGAATATCCTTTAAGCGGTAAACCACCCATGATGACCCATATTTTTGAAGATGATTCAGGAAATCGAATTATTGCGGCGAAAGGGGCACCGGAATCGATCATGAAAATTTCCAATTTACTTCCTGAAGAAATAGCGCAAATAAAAGAGGCCATTAAAAATATGGCTAATGAAGGATATCGTTTATTAGGAGTCGGAGAATCGAGATTTAAAGGCAAGAATTTTCATAAACACCAGCAGGAATTCCAATTTAACTTTAAAGGAATTGTTGCTTTTTATGATCCTCCAAAAAAAAATATTCAGTCTGTATTTGAAGATTTCGACAAGGCCGGAATTACTGTTAAAATAGTTACTGGTGATTATGCAGATACAACTATGGCCGTTGCAAGGGAAATAGGATTTAAGAATTGTGATAAGAGTATGACTGGAGATGATTTGATGAAACTCCCCGATAAAGAACTTCAAGAGAAGGTTATTGATACACATATCTTTACAAGAATGTTCCCAGAGGCCAAATTAAGGATCATAAACGCGTTAAAAGCTAAAAACGAAGTGGTGGCTATGACAGGAGATGGCGTAAATGACGGTCCCGCCCTTAAAGCTGCACACATAGGAATTGCTATGGGTAAAAAAGGAACAGAAATAGCAAAACAAGCCGCTTCATTGATTTTATTAGAAGACGATCTTGCCAAAATGGTAGAGGCGATAGCCATGGGCAGGAAAATCTATACTAACCTTAAAAAAGCGATCCAGTATGTTATTTCTATTCATATTCCCATAATATTAACCGTTTTTTTGCCATTGGCATTAGGATGGGTCTATCCCAATATCTTCTCGCCAGTACATATTATTTTATTAGAATTGATCATGGGTCCTACTTGTTCAATAATATATGAGAATGAACCCATAGAAAAAGATACAATGATCAAAATGCCAAGGCCATTTACCAGTGCTTTCTTTAATTGGAAAGAACTCACCACGAGTATCGTACAGGGCTTAGCAATTACACTTGGTGCCATTATCGTCTATCATTACGCTGTTATTATGGATCTAAATGAGTCGCTAACACGAACTATGGTCTTTACTGTTTTGATCTCCGCTAATATCTTCTTAACACTCGTAAACCGTTCTTTCTATTATTCTATAATTACAACCTTACAATACAAAAATAACCTGGTGCCGATCATTATAGGTATTACAATTCTGATTACTGCCATGTTGTTATTTGTAAAACCCTTTACGGTATTTTTTAAGTTTGAAAGTTTAAATTTAAGGCAATTATGTATAAGCATATCATCAGGTTTCATTTTTGTGATTTGGTACGAATTTGTAAAATGGCGAAAGAGAAAAACAAATACGGAGTTCGCTAAAAAGTCAATGAAATAATATCCGATTTAAGAAAGTGGCTTACTGTTTTCAATAAAGCAAAAATAAAAACTATATAATGTCGTTTAATTAGGAACCAATTATATATAAAATCATGTTCGTTATTAAAAAAGTTACCGTAGTATTTATTATTAGTTTATTTCTATCTGCTTGTAGCGATGATAGCGATTCAGACCGAATTCTGGTTGATACAAGCGCTGATAAACTTGAAGGAACTTGGGCAATGAATGAGACCACCCAAGAAGGAACTTTTGAAACCAATGTTCAAGGTGTACCCTTAAAAGTAAATTTTACATCATATGGGGAAAATATTACCGCTCAGGTTGTATTTACCGGTACTCCTAATAGCTTGGCTAGCTCAGGCGGTTTCGACAATGTTGTCACTGTGTCCGGTTTAGCAATAACCGAAACCATTCCCGTTCTTTTAAATGATTTTTTGGTAAATGGTACCTGGACCGTAGATGGTGGTATAATTACTATAAGTCAAAATAATCAACAGGTAGAAGCCTATGTGATAGAATTAACCGATACACTCTTGAAAATTGAGGTAGATATTATGGAGACCTTAACTATACAAGGTATAACCGGCGATGTTGAATCTACATCCAGTATCACTTTTACCAAACAATAAGCACTTTAATTCAGAATACTATGTGGGCTTTAATTTTTAAAATAATAGTTTAAAAATTTTAAGACCAATTTGGTTTGCTAAAATCAATAGAGTTTGTACTTTTGGCAAAACCTAATCACCATGAATAACACTAAATACGTTTTCGTTACCGGAGGCGTAACTTCATCACTAGGCAAAGGTATCATTGCAGCTTCTTTAGCAAAATTATTACAAGAAAGAGGTTATTCAGTCACTATTCAAAAATTAGATCCTTATATCAATGTGGATCCGGGAACATTGAATCCTTATGAACATGGTGAGTGTTATGTAACGAACGACGGTGCCGAGACAGATTTGGATCTAGGCCATTATGAGCGATTCCTCAATATTCCCACATCACAGGCTAATAACGTAACTACAGGAAGAATTTATCAATCGGTTATTAATAAAGAACGCAGAGGTGATTTTTTAGGCAAAACGGTTCAAGTGATCCCTCATATAACAGATGAAATTAAACATAGGATTCAGATTCTTGGAAATACTGGTGAATTTGATATCATCATTACTGAAATTGGAGGTACTGTAGGTGATATTGAATCATTACCTTATATAGAAGCAGTGAGACAATTGCAATGGGAAATGGGAGAGCATAATGCGATTGTGATACACTTAACTTTAATACCTTTTTTGGCTGCTGCGGGAGAACTAAAGACAAAACCTACACAACATTCAGTAAAAATGCTGATGCAGAGCGGGGTGAGTCCAGACATTCTTGTTTGTAGAACTGAACATCACTTATCTGAAGATATCAAGAGAAAATTAGCGCTATTCTGTAATGTCCAGCAAGAAGATGTAATAGAATCTATTGATGCAGAAACTATCTATGATGTTCCCAACTTCATGTTCAAAGAGGGTCTGGATAAAGTTGTATTAAAGAAACTTACGCTTTCTACCGACAAAAAGCCCGATTTAAAGGCATGGAATAATTTTTTAAAAAAACATAAAAATCCAAAAAACACCGTTGAGATAGGCGTAATCGGTAAATATGTAGAACTTCAAGATGCTTATAAATCAATCTCAGAAAGTTTTATTCACGCAGGTTCAACACATGAGATCAATGTAAATGTTCATTGGATTCATTCAGAAAACCTTAAAAAATCTAATGTTGAAAAGAAATTAAAGGATCTTCATGGTGTTCTGGTTGCACCAGGTTTTGGGGAGCGTGGTATAGAAGGTAAAATTAATGCCATTAAATATGTAAGAGAACATAATATTCCTTTCTTTGGAATTTGCTTGGGTATGCAAATGGCAGTAATTGAATTTGCACGTAATGTGCTGGGATTATCGAATGCAAATTCTACAGAAATGGATGAAAAAACAAAATATCCTGTTATTAGCCTAATGGAAGAACAGAAAAATATTGTTAATAAAGGAGGCACCATGCGATTAGGGGCATGGGATTGTGAATTAAATAAGAATTCTAAAGTTTTTAAAGCCTATAAAACCGAAACAATAAGTGAAAGGCATAGACATCGTTATGAATTCAATAATGATTATTTAAAACAAATTTCTAATGCCGGTTTAATAGCTACAGGGATAAACCCTGAAACTAATTTAGTTGAAATAATAGAACTCCCAAATCATCCATGGTTTGTAGGTGTTCAATATCATCCTGAATATAAAAGTACAGTACTCAAGCCACATCCTTTATTTGTTGCTTTTGTGAAAGCCTGTTTGGATTATAAATTAAGTAACTAAATCTACAACATTTCAATTATTTCCTTGAAATTAGAACGCTCATGATGATCGGGATTGTAATGCACATAAGTAATCTTTCCATCCTTGTTTATGAGATATGTTGCGGGTACAGGTAATGTGTTATTGTTCTCATCATTATATATTCTGATCTTTTTTTGAGTAAACCCGAAGTAACTGGTCACATTTTTCTCATTTACATCAAAGGCCACTTTGTAATCTTTCATTATTTTATCATTAACATCATGTAAAATGGAAAAAGTAGCATGCATGTCTTTGGTAGTCTCGTTAATTTTTTCAACTTTTTCGGGAGTTATAACAATTACAAATAAACCTTTTTTCTTTAATGCTTCTAAATTTTCCTGTAAGGAGGCTAGGTGTTTTTTACAGTATGGGCACCAGTTGCCTCTGTAAAAGACCAATAATATCTTCTGCTCCTTTAAAATTTCATCAGAATTAATAACCTGATCAAATTGGTCGATGCCATTAATGGATGGCGCTAAATCTCCAATATTTAAATGCTCATTATCGATCTGCGAATATGATAGGATTGTAAAGAAAGCTAAGACGAATAGTGTAAAAATATTTTTCATAATGTAATAGTCGTAATGATAAAAGATGCTTACAAATTCTAAATTTAATTATTGCGTAATCCTTAATAGAAAATATAAGTAATGGTTCAAGGAGTCTTAAAATAGGCTATCGATATCCCGTTTGTTTATATTATCATTTCATCTAGCTTAATAGTTCCCATTGATCTGTTAGGCCTCATTCAAATTAGTAGATCTTTTATTTAGATCATAGATCAATTGAAAATGTACGATACAAATTAAAATAAAAACACCCAAATAGGTAATAAATAATAACCACATTAAGGATATGGGTGAAAATTCACTTACAGCACCGGGGAATACAAGACACATTTCTGTCATTAATACAAAAAAAGCATATGTCGACCATGTGATAGGATTAATTTTCTTTTTAAAAGATATCCATATAAAGGGAACATACATTCCTAAAAAAATTAGATGCAACCATGCTATTAATAAAAATCTTGATTCCACCACCAAATTTGCTACTGCCGGAATGCTCCCAATAATATTTAGAAATGCAATTAAAAGAATGATTTTAAAAAGAATGTTACTATTTGTTTTTCCAGTTACCAAAGCACTTTTTAATTTAAATAATACCAAAAATAAAAATAGGGAAGCTCCAAAGCCTATTATATTAATTACATAGTGATCAAAACTGTAATCAAGAGAATGGGAAAATAAAAGCACCAAACTAATTAAGATGATAAGCGAATTGTTTTTCGAAAGATTCAATTGTGCATTCTCTAATAGTACTGCCAGCATCCAGATAAAGAATACACCAAAGTACTGAAAATGTAAATAGAAAAAGATAGCCTGCTGATACCATGGCGAATTATGCATCTCCATGATCATTAAAGGACCTAATATATAAGGCCCTAAGGAAGAGATAAAGTGAAATATGATCCCAGCCTTAACAAATTGTGTTATTGTATTATTTCCCTTAATTCTTTTCCACAATCTTATCATTAATACGTAACTAATCCATAAGTGAATCGTTGAAAATAATATTGAATAAAAGGCATATCCTTCTATGAGAAATGCAACCAACATCGCTAATACACATCCCTGTAATATCAAATAATACCTATAGGACCATTTATCTATTCCATCCGTAAAGTATTTCCAAACCATGATCAACAGCCCATTAAAAATAAATCCAAGAAGCATTACGTGAGAATGAGCGTGTAGAAAATTTTTAAAAGGAAAGGCGGATATCGAACCTGTAAACGCGTATCTCAATACAAGTCCGATCAAGGATCCAATGATTCCAAACATTAATGGAAATATCCAAAGTTTCTTTTGCAACATATACTAAATATAAAAAAAAACGCCGAAAAATTTCGGCGTTTATAATTTATGCTTGACCAGTAGGGCCAAAATTCATCGGAATTGGCGGTTGCTCATAATCCTTTATTTCACCATGGGCATTTTCAAACCTGCTCACATTTTCAGCCAAGGCTTTACTCAAACGCTTGGCATGTTGCGGTGTTAATATAATTCTAGATTTAACTTTAGCCTTAGGTGTTCCTGGCATCACATTTACGAAATCTACCACAAACTCAGACACCGAATGATTAATTATTGCCAAATTAGCATAAGTGCCATCGGCTACTTTTTCATCCAGTTCAATGTTTAACTGATTTGGATTTGGTTTTGCTTTATCTTCTGCCATAATTAACTTGTTTCCATTTCTTCTTTAGAACCGACAATAATGTTATCATAAAAACGCATACCAGTACCTGCAGGTATTCTTTTCCCTACAATAACATTCTCTTTTAATCCTTCTAAGGTATCAACTTTACCATTTACAGCGGCTTCGTTCAATACTTTGGTCGTTTCTTGGAAAGAAGCTGCAGATATAAACGATTTTGTTTGTAAAGAGGCTCTTGTAATACCTTGAAAAATTGGTTCTGCTGTTGCAGGAACTGCATCTCTTGCTTCAACAAGGTTCTTATCACTTCTACGTAAAATAGAATTTTCATCTCTTAATTTACGTGCAGAAACGATTTGACCTGCTTTCAGATTTTCAGAATCTCCTGTACTTTAATTACCTTCATTCCAAAAATAGCATCATTAATTTCTAAAAAGTCATTTTTATGAATTAATTGATTTTCTAAGAAAATAGTATCTCCTGAATCGATAATTTTAACTTTACGCATCATTTGACGTACAACAACCTCGAAGTGCTTATCATTGATCTTAACCCCTTGTAGCCGATATACCTCTTGAATTTCATTTACCAAATATTCTTGAACTGCAGATGGTCCTTTGATATTTAAAATATCAGTTGGTGTAACTGCACCATCAGACAATGGCATACCAGCTTTAACATAATCATTTTCTTGTACAAGAATCTGATTAGATAGTTTTACCAAATATTTTCTGATATCTTCTAGATTTAGATTCGATAATTATTTCTCGGTTACCACGTTTTATTTTTCCAAAAGAAACCACACCATCAATTTCCGACACAACAGCAGGATTAGATGGGTTACGAGCTTCAAATAATTCAGTTACTCTTGGTAAACCTCCTGTAATATCACCTGCTTTACCAGATCTTCGTGGAATCTTGACCAAAACCTTACCGGCATCAATCTTTTCATCCATCTTCAACCATTAAGTGAGCACCAACAGGTAAATTATATGAACGTAACACCTCACCTTTATTATTTTTGATCAATAAGGTAGGAACAACTTTTTTATTCTTAGATTCAGAAATTACTTTTTCCTGGAATCCTGTTTGCTCATCAATTTCTACTTGATAAGTAATTCCTTGTTCAATATCTTCAAAACCTATTTTACCGGCAAATTCAGAAACAATTACACCGTTATATGGATCCCATTGACAAATAATATCTCCCTTCTTGATAGCATCTTTATCTTTTACAGAAATGAATGATCCGTAAGGAATATTATTGGTACTTAAAGTAATACCAGTTTTCTTATCAACGATCTTAATTTCTGAAGTCCTTGAAATAACAATATCTGCTTTTTTTCCTTCATTATCAATACCTTTAACGGTATTAAGATCTTCAATTTCGATGTTACCATCAAATTTAGCTGTTAACTTATTTTCTTCTGAAATATTACCTGCAATACCACCCACGTGGAATGTACGCAATGTTAACTGTGTTCCCGGTTCTCCAATAGATTGTGCTGCAACAACACCAACTGCTTCACCAATTTGTACCATTTTATTGGTTGCTAAACTATGTCCATAACATTTGCACAAATATCCCTTTTAAGCTTCACATGTTAATGCTGAACGTACTTCAACACTTTCAATAGGAGAATCTTCAATTCTAGCAACAATATCTTCATCAATTTCCTTACCAGCTTCCACTAAGATCTCATCTGTTAATGGATGATAAACATCATTTAACGAAACCCTTCCTACAATTCTTTCGCCTAAAGATTCAACAATTTCTTCATTCTTCTTTAAAGGATGTACATCTACACCTCTCAACGTTCCACAATCTTCTTCATTAATAATAACATCTTGTGATACATCAACCAAACGACGTGTTAAATATCCTGCATCTGCTGTTTTTAAAGCTGTATCCGCCAGACCTTTACGAGCACCGTGCGTAGAAATAAAATATTCTAAAATTGATAATCCTTCTTTAAAGTTAGAAAGAATTGGGTTTTCAATAATTTCTCCACCACCAGCAGTTGATTTTTTAGGCTTGGCCATCAATCCACGCATACCTGTTAACTGACGAATTTGTTCTTTAGAACCCCTTGCACCAGAATCAAGCATCATATAAACCGAATTAAATCCTTGTTGATCTTCCCGAAGACGTTTCATAGATAATTCTGTTAACCTGTTATTTGTAGAGCCCCAGATATCAATTACCTGATTATAACGTTCTTTATTGGTTAACATACCCATGTTATAGTTAGCCATAATATTATCTACTTGATCATTAGCCTTATCAATCATAGTTGTGTTTTTCTTCCGGAATAATAATATCACCTAAACTAAATGATAAACCACCTTGGAATGCAAACTTATATCCCATGTCCTTTAATCTCATCAAGAACTCTCCTGTTGTAGGAACATCAGTAACTTTTAAAATATCTACCAATAATATCTCTTAAAGATTTTTTAGTTAATACTTCATTAATATATCCAGCCTGCTTCAGGAACTACTTCATTAAATAATACTCTTCCAACAGTAGTTTCAATAATTTGATGTAACCAATTCTCCTTCTTCATTAAAATCTTTCGTTCTTACTTTAATACCGGCATTTAAGTCAACTTTTTTCTCATTAAAAGCAATGATCACTTCTTCAGGAGAATAGAAAGTAAATCCTTCACCTTTTACTTTGTGCTTCTGGTGTTGATTTTCTTTCTTTGGTCATATAATATAAACCAAGAACCATATCCTGAGAAGGAACAGTAATTGGAGATCCATTTGCAGGATTTAAAATATTATGTGAAGCCAACATTAATAATTGCGATTCTAAAATAGCTTCTGGTCCTAATGGTAAATGTACCGCCATCTGGTCACCATCGAAATCGGCATTAAATGCAGTACATACTAATGGGTGTAACTGAATTGCTTTTCCTTCAATTAATTTTGGTTGAAAAGCTTGAATACCCAAACGGTGTAATGTAGGAGCACGGTTTAATAATACAGGATGTCCTTTTAATACATTCTCTAAAATATCCCAAACTACAGGCTCTCTTTTATCTATAATTTTCTTTGCAGATTTTACTGTTTTTACAATACCTCTTTCTATTAATTTTCTAATAACAAATGGTTTGTATAATTCAGCTGCCATATCTTTTGGCAATCCACATTCAAATAATTTTAATTCTGGTCCAACAACAATTACCGAACGTGCTGAATAATCAACACGTTTACCCAATAAGTTTTGACGGAAACGACCTTGCTTACCCTTTAATGAATCGGATAATGATTTTAAAGGTCTGTTAGATTCTGTTTTTACAGCAGAAGATTTACGTGTATTATCAAATAATGAATCAACAGATTCTTGTAACATACGTTTCTCGTTACGTAAAATAACTTCAGGAGCTTTGATCTCAACCAATCTTTTTAAACGATTATTTCGAATAATAACTCGACGATATAAATCATTCAAATCTGAAGTGGCAAAACGACCACCATCTAAGAGGTACCAAAGGACGTAATTCTGGTGGAATAACCGGAACTACTTTCATAATCATCCATTCAGGCTTGTTTTCTCTATTCTAAGTTTGCTTCTCTGAAGGCTTCAACAACATTTAATCGTTTTAAAGCTTCCGTTTTACGTTGTTTAGACGTTTCAGTATTTGCTTTATGCCTTAATTCGTATGATAATTCATCTAAATCAATTCTGGCTAACAATTCAATCAAACACTCCGCTCCCATTTTAGCGATAAACTTATTTGGGTCTGTATCATCTAAATATTGATTTTCCTGTGGAATAGATTCTAAAATATCTAAATATTCTTCTTCTGTTAAGAAATCCATTTTTTCTAATGGTTCACCTTCAGCATTTTTTGCCAATCCCGGTTGAATTACTACATAACGTTCGTAATAAATAATCATATCTAACTTTTTTGAAGGCAGACCTAAAAGGTATCCCATTTTGTTAGGTAATGATCTGAAATACCAGATATGTGCAACAGGAACTACTAAATTGATATGACCAACTCTATCTCTTCGTACTTTTTTCTCGGTAACTTCAACACCACAACGATCACAAACAATTCCTTTATATCGAATTCTTTTGTATTTGCCACAAGCACATTCATAATCCTTTATGGGGCCAAAAATCCGTTCACAAAACAAACCATCTCTTTCTGGTTTATGTGTACGATAATTTATGGTTTCTGGTTTTAAAACTTCACCTCTGGATTGTTCTAGAATAGATTCCGGAGAAGCCAAACCAATTGAAATTTTATTGAATTTTTTTACAGTGTATTTTTCTCTTTGTTTTGCCATGATGTCTTTATGCAATCAATTAAAATGTAAAAATGTATTGTGAAAGCTGTAAGTTTAAAACTTACAGCTTATTAATTATTCTTCTAATCTAACGTCTAAGCCAAGTCCTTTTAACTCGTGCATTAATACGTTAAATGATTCAGGTAAACCTGGCTCTGGCATCGGTTCTCCTTTTACGATCGACTCATATGTTTTAGCTCTACCCAAAACATCATCAGATTTTACTGTTAGGATCTCACGTAATGTACTTGATGCACCATAAGCTTCAAGCGCCCATACTTCCATCTCACCAAAACGCTGACCACCAAATTGTGCTTTACCACCCAATGGTTGTTGTGTAATTAATGAATATGGTCCTATTGAACGAGCATGCATTTTATCCTCGATCATGTGACCTAATTTGATCATATAAATAACACCAACAGTTGCTGCCTGGTCAAATCGCTCTCCTGTACCACCATCATATAAATAAGTGTGTCCGAATTCAGGAACACCTGCTTTCTTGGTTAATTCAGTAATTTGTTCAATCGAAGCACCATCAAAAATTGGGGTTGCATATTTTTGACCTAATTTTTGTCCTGCCCAACCTAATACAGTTTCATAAATCTGACCTATATTCATACGAGAAGGCACACCTAATGGATTTAAAACGATATCTACAGGAGTTCCATCTTCTAAGAAAGGCATATCTTCCTGACGAACAATTCTTGCAACAATACCTTTATTTCCATGACGACCTGCCATTTTATCACCAACTTTTAGTTTACGTTTTTTAGCAACATATACTTTGGCAAGTTTTACAATACCGGCTGGCAATTCATCACCTACCGTAATCGTGAATTTCTCTCTTCTTAATGAACCTTGTAAGTCATTCACCTTAATCTTATAATTATGAATCAATTCATTCACTAATTTATTAAGATGGCTATCAGTGGTCCAAGTACCTTTAGTTAAATGCTCAAAATCATTCATGGCATTTAACATTTTTAAGGTAAATTTCTTTCCTTTAGGAAATATTTCTTCGCTTAAGTCATTTAAAACTCCCTGAGAGGTTTTCCCATTGACTAGTGTAAAGAATTTCTCAATTAACTTATCTCTAAGGCTATCAAATTTTACTGAAAACTCAGCTTCAAGTCTACTAATATCTTCCTTATCCTGACTTCTTTTAGCTTTATCTTTAATGGTTCTTTGAAACAATTTCTTGTCAATAACCACACCATTTAAAGATGGAGATGCTTTTAGAGATGCATCTTTCACATCACCGGCATTGTCACCAAAAATAGCACGTAATAATTTCTCTTCAGGTGTCGGATCTGATTCCCCTTTTGGTGTAATCTTACCAATTAAGATATCCCCAGGTTTAATTTCAGCACCAATACGGATCATTCCATTTTCATCAAGATCTTTAGTAGCCTCTTCACTTACATTTGGAATGTCATTTGTTAATTCTTCAGCACCCAATTTAGTATCTCTTACATCTAATGAATATTCATCAATGTGGATAGAAGTAAATAGATCTTCACGAACTACTTTTTCAGAAATAACAATAGCATCTTCAAAGTTATAACCTTTCCATGGCATAAAAGCCACTTTCATATTCCTACCAAGCGCTAATTCACCCTTTTCTGTAGCATATCCTTCACAAAGCACCTGGCCTTTTTTAACTTTATCTCCTTTTTGAACAATAGGATGTAAATTAATTGAAGTTCCCTGATTCGTTTTTCTAAACTTTATTAACTCGTAGGTCTTAGAATCTTCCTCAAAACTTACCAATTTTTCTTCATCAGTTCTTTTATAATTGATGATGATCTTATCAGAATCAACATATGTTACAACACCATCTCCTTCTGCATTTATCAATATCCTAGAATCCGTTGCTACTCTTCTTTCAAGACCTGTACCAACAATAGGTGAATCTGGTCTCATTAAAGGTACAGCTTGACGCATCATATTCGATCCCATCAAAGCACGGTTCGCATCATCATGTTCCAAGAAAGGAATTAAGGATGCTGATATAGATGAAATCTGATTTGGCGATACATCCATAAAGTTAACCTCATCAGGCGTTACCAAAGGGAAATCCCCTTCAGCGCGCGCAACAACTTTGTCTAATATAATTTTTCCTTTTTCATCTAAATCTAAGTTAGATTGTGCAATTTTCTTACCTTCTTCCTCTTCAGCACTTAGATATCTTGGTTTTTTATTGACATCAACTTTACCTTCCGTAACTTCACGATATGGCGTTTCGATAAAACCTAAATTATTCACTTTGGCATAAACCGCTAGTGAAGATATCAATCCAATATTAGGACCCTCAGGAGTTTCGATAGGACATAAACGACCATAATGCGTATAATGAACATCACGTACTTCAAATCCAGCCCTTTCACGAGAAAGACCACCTGGCCCTAGAGCTGATAATCTTCTTTTATGTGTGAGCTCAGCTAATGGATTTGTTTGATCCATGAATTGAGATAATTGGTTGGTACCAAAAAATGAATTTATTACCGAAGATAATGTCTTGGCATTGATCAGATCTATTGGTGTAAATACTTCATTATCACGAACATTCATCCGTTCTCGAATAGTACGGGCCATACGAGAAAGCCCTACTCCAAACTGACCGGCTAACTGCTCACCAACAGTTCTTACACGACGATTAGACAAGTGATCGATATCATCGACTTCTGCTTTAGAATTTACTAATCTAATAAGGTTTTTAATGATGGTAATTATATCTAATTGTGTTAAGACAACTTTGTCTATACCCACATCAAGATTTAATTTTTTATTCATTCTATAACGTCCAACTTCTCCAAGATTATAACGTTGTTCTGAAAAGAATAATTTATGAATAATGCCCTTAGCAGTCTCATAATCTGGTGGTTCTGCGTTACGTAGTTGACGATAAATATGTTCAACAGCTTCCTTCTCTGAATTTGTAGGGTCTTTCTGCAAGGTGTTATGTATGATAGCATAATCACCCATTTGCGTATCTTCTTTATGTAATAAAATAGTTTTTGTATCTGCATCAACTATTTCATCAATATGTTCTTTTTCTAAGATAGTATCCCTATCTAAAATAATCTCATTACGTTCTATGGATACAACCTCTCCGGTATCTTCATCAACAAAATCTTCATGCCATGTTTTTAATACCCTGGCTGCAAGTTTTCTACCTAATACTTTTTTTAATCCGCTTTTTGATACTTTAATTTCATCAGCAAGGTCGAATATTTCAAGAATATCCTTATCCCTTTCATAACCGATGGCTCTAAATAGCGTTGTAACCGGTAATTTTTTCTTTCTATCAATATAAGCATACATTACTTGATTGATATCTGTAGCAAATTCTATCCAGGAACCTTTAAAAGGAATTACCCTTGCAGAATATAATTTGGTTCCATTTGCATGGAATGATTGACCAAAAAATACGCCTGGAGATCTGTGCAATTGAGAAACAACAACCCTTTCGGCACCATTTATAACAAATGTTCCGCTATGAGTCATATAAGGAATCGTACCTAAATAAACATCTTGAACAATTGTTTCAAAATCTTCATGTTCAGGATCTGTACAATAAAGTTTTAATCTAGCCTTTAATGGAACACTATACGTTAAACCTCTTTCTATACATTCCTGTATACTATATCTTGGAGGATCAACAAAATAATCTATAAATTCTAGAATAAATTGGTTTCTTGTATCTGTAATTGGAAAATTATCAGAGAAAGTTTTAAATAAACCTTCATCACTTCTTTCATCTGCCTTTGTTTCTAACTGAAAAAAATCTTGAAAAGATTTTACTTGAATATCTAAAAAATCTGGATAATCAGTAATCAATTTAGCAGTTGCAAAGTTTACTCTTTCGGTACTATTTATTGTTGACAATGGAGAAATTTTTTAATTAAAAACCTTATGTATTTGTAAGAACGAATTTTAATGCAAAATGGTTTAGGTCAATTTGAACTACTGTTCAAAGACCTAAACCTTAATTGTTTATGCTTTGGATAGCTTATTTAAGCTCAACTTCAGCTCCTGCTTCCTCTAAAGATTTTTTAAGACCTTCAGCTTCGTCTTTAGTTACTCCTTCTTTAATTGGGCTTGGAGCATTATCAACTAATTCCTTAGCCTCTTTAAGACCTAAACCAGTTAATTCTTTTACTAATTTTACTACTGCTAATTTAGAACCACCTGCAGCTGTAAGAATTACATCAAATTCTGATTTTTCTTCTGCTGCGGCATCTCCTCCACCAGCGGCTGGACCAGCTACAGCCACAGCTGCAGCAGCAGGTTCGATACCATATTCATTTTTTAAAATATCGGCTAATTCGTTAACTTCCTTTACTGTTAGGTTAACCAATTTTTCTGCGAAATCTTTTAATTCTGCCATTTTTGTTTGTTTTAATTTTGTTATTATAGTTTATAAGTGCGCTTAATTTATTTTTCTGATAAAGTCGTTAAAATTCCTGATAACTTATTACCACCAGATTGTAATGCTGAAATTACATTCTTAGCTGGCGATTGTAATAATGTTATGATGTCCCCGATAAGTTCTTCTTTAGACTTAATATTTACCAAAGCATCTAATTGGTCATCACCAACATAAATGGCTTCTTCGATATAAGCTCCTTTTAAAAGAGGTCTATCAGATTTTTTACGGAATTCTTTAATAACTTTTGCCGGAGCACTGCTTGTTTCAGAAATCATTAAAGATGTATTACCTTTAAGAATTCCAGCTAATTCTCCAAAATCTTTATCAGACTTTTCCATTGCTTTAAAAAGCAATGTATTTTTAACTACTGCCAATCTTACGTTTGCTTTAAAGCAAGCTCTGCGTAATTTTGATGTGTTCGTTGCATCTAATCCTGATATATCAGCAAGGTATATAGTACTATTTTCTGCTAATTGGCTCGTTAAATCGTCTATTACTTGTGATTTTTGTTCTTTAGTCATAATTTCTAAACTTTTTAACTTGCTTATACAATAGATTTAGCATCTATTAATACACTAGGACTCATAGTACTAGACATATAAATACTTTTAATATATACACCTTTTGATGTTGCAGGTTTTAATTTAATGATCGTATGAATTAATTCATTCGCATTACCAGCAATCTTTTCAGCATCAAATGAGGATTTACCAATTGCGGCATGAATGATTCCGGTTTTATCAACTTTAAAATCAATCTTACCACCTTTTACATCTGCAACAGCTTTACCAACGTCCATTGTTACCGTACCGGTTTTTGGGTTAGGCATTAAACCTCGTGGTCCTAAAATTCTACCTAAAGGTCCTAACTTACCCATTACACTTGGCATAGTGACAATAACGTCAACATCTGTCCATCCTCCTTTTATTTTTTGGAGGTATTCATCTAATCCGACATAATCAGCACCTGCTTCTTGAGCCTCTGCCTCTTTGTCTGGAGTTACTAATGCTAAAACTTTAACATCTTTACCGGTTCCATGTGGCAGTGTTACTACACCACGAACCATTTGATTTGCTTTCCTAGGATCAACTCCCAATCTTACAGCAACATCAACAGATGCATCAAACTTAACCTTTGTCATCTCCTTTACTAAAGCTGAAGCTTCTTTTAAAGTATAAGCTTTTGTTGCTTCCACTTTACCAAGTGCCTCTTTACGCTTTTTTGATATTTTTGTCATTTTATAGAAAATTATAAAGTTTAAGCAGGAGCGTTTCCTTTTACTTTTAATCCCATTGATCTAGCAGTACCAGCAAGCATTTTCATGGCTGATTCTATCTTGAATGCATTTAAGTCTACCATTTTATCTTCAGCAATTACTCTGATCTGATCCCATGTTACGGTAGCAACCTTTTTTCTATTTGGTTCTCCAGATCCTTTCTTAATTTTTGCAGCCTCCAATAATTGTACGGCGGCTGGTGGAGTTTTTACAATAAAATCAAATGATTTATCTTTAAATACGGTGATTACAACAGGTAAAATTTTACCCATCTTATCTTGAGTTCTTGCATTAAACTGCTTACAGAACTCCATAATATTTACTCCGGCAGCACCCAAAGCAGGCCCAACAGGTGGTGAAGGATTTGCTGCACCTCCACGAACTTGTAATTTTACAACCTTACTAACTTCTTTTGCCATTTTTTAAACTTTGATTTAAATAATATATAATTTGGAAGCCTATATATTATCTTATAATATGTAACACTTATGAAATTTTTTCAACTTGCATATAGCTCAATTCTAATGGTGTTTTTCTACCAAAGATCTTAACCATAACTTCAAGCTTACGCTTTTCTTCGTTTATTTTTTCGATAGTTCCATCAAAACCGTTAAATGGACCATCTATAACTTTTACTGTTTCTCCAGGTACATAAGGAATCGCTACATTTTCATTTTGAACAGCTAATTCATCTACTTTTCCTAACATTCTATTCACCTCTGATTTCCTTAATGGAACCGGATCACCACCTTTTGTTTCACCTAAGAAACCAATCACACCTGTTACAGATTTTATAACATGTGGTAGCTCTCCTACCAAACTGGCCTCAATCATAATATATCCCGGAAAATAAACCTTTTCTTTATTGATTTTTTTTCCATTACGGATTTGTATAACTTTTTCTGTAGGGACCAATACTTGATCAACATAATCAGAAAGACCTAAACGAGAAATCTCGTTCTCTATATAGGTTTTAACTTTATTTTCTTGGCCACCTATAGCTCTAACCACATACCATTTCTTTACAGAATCAGCCATATAAATTTTAATTAAAATAGATTAAAATATTGCTCTAAACCAAATTGAAAAACTTTATCAACCAAAAAGACTGCCAAGGCAAAAAGCACACTAAAAATAGCTACAACAACTGTTGATTTTTGAGCTTCTTGTAATGATATCCAAGAAACTTTGGTATTAAGTTCTTTAAAGGAATCTTTTATATAATTAATAATTTCCATTATATTTCGTTTTTGCACGGGTGGAGAGGCTTCCTTCGACTTCGCTCAGGATAAACTTCTCGCCTTGTGATATTCTTGCACGGGTGGAGAGGCTTCCTTCGACTTCGCTCAGGATAAACTTCTCGCCTCATGATATTCTTGCACGGGTGGAGAGGCTCGAACTCCCGACACCCGGTTTTGGAGACCGGTGCTCTACCAACTGAGCTACACCCGTATAGAATACAAGGTGCTTCCTATTAAAAGAAGCACCAGATATCCATTAATTTATCTTCAAAATGATAATTAGTCTAGTATCTCAGTCACCTGACCAGCACCTACTGTTCTACCTCCTTCACGGATAGCAAAACGTAAACCAACATTTAATGCAATTGCTTGATGTAAGTCTACAGTAATAGTTAAGTTATCACCTGGCATCACCATTTCTACTCCACTAGGTAAAACAATAGTACCTGTTACATCCGTAGTTCTAACATAGAACTGTGGACGATAATTATTATGGAATGGTGTATGACGACCACCTTCTTCTTTTTTAAGAATATAAACTTCAGCTTTGAATTTTGCATGTGGAGTAATAGAACCTGGTTTACAGATTACCATTCCTCTTTTTATTTGTTCTTTATCTATACCTCTTAATAATATACCAACGTTATCTCCAGCTTCTCCTCTATCTAATATTTTACGGAACATTTCAACTCCCGTTACTGTAGAAGTTAATTTTACTGCGCCCATACCAATAATTTCAACAGAATCACCAGTATTTGCAACACCAGTTTCTATTCTACCGGTAGCAACAGTACCACGTCCAGTAATAGAAAATACATCTTCAACCGGCATAAGGAATGGTTTTTCTACATCACGAACTGGCATTTCGATCCAAGTATCAACAGCATCCATTAATTGCATAACTGTATCTACCCATTTTTGTTCACCATTAAGTGCACCTAAAGCAGAACCAGCAATTACAGGTCCGTTATCGCCATCATATTCATAGAAATTTAGAAGATCTCTAATTTCCATTTCAACTAGCTCTAATAATTCATCATCATCAACCATGTCAACTTTGTTCATAAAAACAACCATACGAGGAATACCAACCTGGCGACCTAATAAGATGTGCTCACGAGTTTGAGGCATTGGCCCGTCTGTCGCAGCAACAACTAAAATAGCACCGTCCATTTGAGCAGCACCAGTTACCATGTTCTTTACGTAATCCGCGTGACCTGGACAGTCAACGTGTGCGTAATGTCTTTTTGCTGTAGAATATTCTACGTGAGCTGTATTAATAGTAATACCTCTTTCTTTTTCTTCAGGAGCGTTATCGATAGAATCGAAACTTCTCACTTCAGACAGTCCTGCATTGGCTAATACTGTAGTAATAGCAGCAGTTAATGTTGTTTTACCGTGATCTACGTGTCCAATAGTACCTATATTTAAGTGTGGTTTGGAACGATCAAAAGTTGCCTTTGCCATGATGTAATAATTTTAATCTTAGTTATATAATATTAATATTCAATATGTTGTTATCCTTAGAGCCAATGACGGGATTTGAACCCGTGACCTCTTCCTTACCAAGGAAACGCTCTACCCCTGAGCTACACCGGCTTAAAATTTTAGAGCGGGAGACCGGGTTCGAACCGGCGACATTCAGCTTGGAAGGCTGACGCTCTACCAACTGAGCTACTCCCGCAATATATTTTAAAAAATCCTGTCATTAATTTTAAATGTGGGGAGAGCAGGATTCGAACCTACGAAGACGAAAGTCAGCGGAGTTACAGTCCGCCCCAGTTGGCCGCTTTGGTATCTCCCCTACACAAAAAATTTATTCAAAGAACTGAGCCGATAGAGGGACTCGAACCCACGACCTGCTGATTACAAATCAGCTGCTCTAGCCAGCTGAGCTACATCGGCTTATGCCAAAAAAAACAAACCGCTTTTTCTAACGGTTTGCAAATGTATAAAGTTTTATTTTTTCTACAAAACTTTTTATGTTTAATTTTTAAATGAATTTATATATGATGCGCTCTTTGTATCTCTTTCTTTTTATTTAATTGTCTTTTTAGCGAATCGACCGCTAAATCGATCGCTTCTTCGAAAGTTTTGCCTAATTTTTTTACTATTAATTCATCACCGGCAATTTTTAATTTTATTTCGGCAATTTTATTTACTTTATCACTTGTATTTTGCAACTTTAAATAAACAACTGCTCCAATTATTTTATCATAATATTTTTCTAAATTATCTACTTTGATTTGTGTAAAATCAACTAACTTTTGATCGATATTAAAATTTACCGATTGAACATTAACTTTCATACGCATTAGATTTTAGTGCTCCTTGGATGAGCCTGGTTATACACTTTTTTTAATTCATTCAAGTTGCTATGGGTATACACTTGGGTTGAAGCTAAACTTGAATGACCTAGCAATTCTTTAACAGAATTTAAATCAGCTCCTTCATTCAGTAAATGAGTTGCAAATGAGTGTCTTATCACATGCGGACTCTTTTTTACTTTGGAAGAGACCTGACTAAAATAGTCATTTATTATTCTATAAACAAGATTTGAATAAACTTTATTTCCTTTTTTGGTTATTAATAAGTATTCATTTTTTGATGTTATCTCTTCCTTTTTATCCAGGTATGATTCTAAGGTTTGATGCACCGATTTTAATAAAGGAATATATCTTTCTTTATTTCTCTTTCCCAATACTTTTACTGTAGAATTCAGAAGATTGATCGAGCTCTCTTTTAATTCTATCAGTTCTGCCCTTCTCATTCCGGTTGAATACAATAATTCTACAATTAATCTATTTCGGACTGACTCAAAATCGTCATTTAAATTTAAGTTATTAATTACTTCATTAATTTCATCTTTAGTGAAGGGCACCAAGACCCTTTTTGAAACTTTTAACGCCTTGTGCCCTACCAAGGGCGATTCTTTTATCTGTTTTGTTTTTACTAAATATTTATAAAAAGTTTTTAAACTGCTTACCTTTCTATTTACGGTCCTGTTCGCAATACCAAGGTTCACCAATTCTACAATCCATAAACGTATTTGAGAATAATTAACATCCGCTAAAAGTTGATTCGTGTAGGTAATTTTGCAAAAGTCATGAAACGATTTCAAATCATCTTGATATGCCCTTATCGTATGAGGGGAGTATTTTTTTTCAAATGACAGGTATTCGATAAAATGCTTAATGGGCATAAAAAAACCGTTAATAAACAAAACTACAAAATGTACTAGTGTTTTACTAACGGTCTATATTAATTTAAGGAATTATTAACCTTGTTCTTCTCGGGTTCTAATACCTTGTATATATTGTGCTTTTTGTATTTGAGTACGTCTATTTACGGAAGGTTTCGTAAAATGTTTACGATCACGCAACTGCTTCATAGTTTTCGTCCTATCAAATTTTCTCTTAAAACGTTTTAACGCTCTATCGATATTCTCACCATCTTTAACTGGAATTATTAACATATTGTTGCACCTCCTTTCATAAGTTCTTTTAATTTTTTAATTGGGCTGCAAATATATAAAAGAATTATGAACAATAATCATAATTACAAATATTATTGACACACATCTTGTTTCTTTAAAATTAATTTAACTTATTATAGCTTTAAGATCTTAATTTTCTATCCATATTAATGCAACATCTTTGAGGACGGCAACTATGAATTAATCTCAAAAACTATTAAAATATAAAAAAAAGAGTTCCGTTTTGAACTCTTTTTTTATTATTATTTAGGATCCAAAATATCGTTAACCCTTTCTAAAGCGTCTTGTAAATGATAGCGGCTCATCCTATCGCTTGTAATACCTATAGATCCCCTTATATCTCTTTTTAAAATCACCAGTTCTGCCCTGGCAACCGACCTTATATCAGATTGATTAACCGTAACTTGTGTTGTTTTAATATAAGGACTATTAAAATTCGGTACGTTTTGTTTTTCAACGGTCATCAAATATTTTAATCGATCTATGTGAACGCGCTGCAAATTCCTGCGATACGTATCAATTTTTTTGCCTGTTCGTATTTCCGACCAAACTCCTTTACGTAGATCCGACATCATATTTATCAAAGTATAGGCCTTATTTCCATGTAATGTTTCATTTTCGATCATGCGCGCCATCCTGCCAAGGTCTACAATATTATTTAAGGTTCTTTCTTGCAATCCTCTGATGCGTTCTACAACACCTGAGTATTCTGTCTTGCTAATAATATTTTTATCAAGCATCCAGGCAGGGGTTTTAAATAATTCGTTCTGAACAAATTGTAACGATTTTCTTTGTTTTTCTTTATCAACATGTGTGTATACTGCTCCTTCTTGATCGGCCGTTTTATAATATTCGTATACGCCGCCAATATTGTTCGAAACATGTCCCATATATCGATTAAATTGACTTAAAACTTGTCCGTACATCGTTTTCATATCATCATAAGTTTCACCATCTTTCGTAGTCCATTTTTCTAAATTAGGAATAATACGCTTTAAATTAGCAATTCCATAGTTACTTGCTTTTATGGCATCATCTCCTAAATCTTCAGTCTGTGAACTGGGATCTACAACGTCACCCGCCTGTTGATGTCCAAACCTATATCTAGGGTCATCGGCATATTTTAAAATCCATTTATCTAAAATTGCTTTTTCATCTTCTGGGGTTTCAGCTTCTAAAATAGGACGGTATCCCCAGCTAATTGCATACTTATCATAGATACCAATATTAGGCATGAGAGCAACGCCCTCATCTCCTGGCTGTGCTACATAGTTAAAACGCGCATAATCCATAATAGATGGCGCTGTACCAAATTCCTTTGTAAATGTTGCCGATCGTAACGAGTCTACTGGATAAGCAACACTGCTACCCATATTATGAGGCAATCCAAGGGTGTGCCCTACTTCATGAGAAGATACAAATCGAATTAAACGCCCCATCACCTCATCGTTAAATTCTATTTTTCTGGCATCGGGATTAATAGCAGCAGTTTGCACAAAGAACCAATTTCTTAATAGGCTCATTACATTGTGATACCAGTTTATATCAGATTCTAAAATTTCTCCAGATCGAGGATCACTAACGTGTGGTCCGTTAGCATTTGGAATTGGCGAAGCCAAGTAACGAACAACAGAATAGCGAACGTCTTCAGGACTCCAATCGGGATCTTCTTCCTTGGTTGGAGGATCTTTGGCAATAATCGCATTTTTAAAGCCAGCCGCTTCGAATGCTATTTGCCAATCTTCTATGCCCTGTTTAATATATTCTCGCCATTTTTTAGGCGTAGCTCGGTCGATATAATATACAATTTGTTTTTTGGGCTCAACAAGCTCTCCTTTATTAAATTTATCAATATCCTCTTCTTTAACTTCCAACCGCCATCTATCTAAATAAGTAAGCGTTTTACTTTTTTGAGCTTCAAGGCCATAATCCACTTGACCTCTCGAAAACCAACCTACCCTTTCATCAAACATTCTTCTTTTCATGGGTTCTTTTGGCAGTAATATCATCGAATTGCTTAATTCAATTGAAATTGATCCGGTACTAGCATTTGATGGAGGCTCTCCGGCATTGTACGTTTTCACATGTCGAGCTTCAATATTTAATGGATAGCTATCTAACCTTTCAATATAAGACCGGCTATCATCTAATCTTGTTATTTTATATTGTTTTCTTCTTCTATCAGGAAAACCTAAAGCGCTAATATCTTTTAAGAATAAATCTGTAACGTCTATAACGGTAGCTGTTGAATCTTTACTAAATGCCTTTATCGGAAAAGCATATAAAACGGGTTCAAAATTTGAGTTCACTACGGCTTCATGTACCGGCAAGGAATCAGCAGCAACGATATCGTGAGAAACAACTCTCAATAAAATTTTCTTTCCGTGCTTCTGCCATCTCAATACTTCCGTGTTTTGTTTTCCTCCCCCGAAGCCAATACCTGATGCTGTTTTCGAAATCCTGGTAACCATTAACATTTCTCGTTCTAATAGAGAATCGGGTATTTCATAAAAATATTTTTCATCAATTTCGTGTACTTTAAAAAGACCATCATCTGTTTTAGCTTCTTTCGTAATGACTTTATCGTAAGCGAGAATTTCGTCTTTTTTAGGTTTTGGTTTCTCAGCGGGTGCTTCTACTGCGTCTTTCGACTTTTTCTTTTTTGATTTTTTTTGAGCTTGCGTATCAGTTGTTATGAAGAATACAAAAAGTACAATAAGAAAAGTACCAGTAATTTGTTTGAACATGTTAAATGAGTTTTGATTTTGAATTGCTTGATCTATAAAAAATTTAATGTCGAAAATTAATAAACAGGTCTTTATTAATTCTTAATAAAATGTTAAAGAAAATCATTAATTTTAACATTCAACAATCCTATTCACTATGGAAAATTTAACCAATCCTGTAAACGATCAAACAATGTCCTATAAAGAATGGGCATTGACTATTTTTATTGCCTCATTACCTTTAATAGGTATTATTATGCTGCTTATTTGGGCATTTGATAGTGCAACTAATATTCATAAAAAGAATTGGGCTAAAGGGAATCTATTAATATTTGTACTCGCTATGATTCTCGTGTTCTTCTTCTTATTTGTGTTTGGAGGATTTGCTATGCTCGCTGCATTAAGCAATTAATTGCACGAATAAACCGGCATCCGTTTTTTCAACCTTGGCCAATTTATTTTTGGTGAGACCTTTTATGGCCTTATCCCACTTCTTGTTGCTTAAGCCTGATTGTGTTTTTAATGCGTTTAAATCAACAGGAGAATTGGCTTTTAATATTTTATAGATTGCTTTTTCTTCCTCTGTCATTTCTATCTGTTTTTTCTCAGGTCTCATTTGAGGAAAGAATAATACCTCTTGAATGGATTGTTTATTGGTTAAGAACATAATAAGCCTATCCATACCAATTCCTAATCCTGAGGTTGGTGGCATTCCATATTCTAAGGCTCTTAAAAAGTCATAATCTACAAACTCAGTCGCTTCATCATCACCTTTTTCTGATAGTTTTAACTGATGCTCAAAACGCTCACGTTGATCAAGTGGATCATTTAATTCAGAATAGGCGTTCGCCACTTCTTTCCCACAAACCATTAACTCAAAACGCTCTGTAAGGTCAGGGTTTGATCGATGCTCTTTTGTTAATGGACTCATCTCTTTTGGATAGTCAGTAATAAATGTTGGCTGTATGTAATTTGCTTCACATTTTTCGCCAAAAATTTCATCTATCAACTTGCCTTTACCCATGGTCTCATCAACATCAATGCCCATTTTTTTAGCGGCAGACCTAATTTCTGCTTCAGATTTACCTGAAATATCAAATCCTGTATATTGCTTAATGGCATCGGTCATAGTTACTCTCGGATACGGTGCTTTAAAATCTATTTTTTGTTCACCAAAAGTAGAAATTGTTGTTCCGTTGACCTCGATCGCACAGTATTCCAGCAGTTTTTCTACAAACTCCATCATCCAATTGTAATCTTTGTAAGCGACATAAATTTCCATCATCGTGAACTCAGGATTATGAGTTCTATCCATACCTTCATTTCTAAAGGTTTTTGCAAATTCATACACACCGTCAAATCCTCCAACAATTAATCTTTTCAAATACAATTCGCAAGCAATTCGCATATACATTGGAATATCTAAGGAATTATGATGTGTTTGAAAAGGCCTGGCTGCAGCACCTCCTGGTATTGATTGAAGGATAGGAGTTTCAACTTCAAAATAGCCGGCATCATTAAAATATTGACGCATGGCGTTAAATAGTTTTGTTCTTTTTATAAAAACGTCTTTGACATGAGAATTCACAACCAGGTCGGCATATCGCTGCCTATATCTTAACTCTGGGTCATTAAATTCATCATGAACATTTCCTTCAGCATCGGTTTTGGGCAACGGCAATGGCCTGAGTGCTTTACTTAGTAAACTAAAATCTTTAACTTTTATCGTTTTTTCACCAACTTTTGTTTTAAACAAAGTCCCTTCAATTCCAATGAAATCGCCAATATCGAGAAGCTTTTTATAAACCTCATTGTACTTGCTTTTATCATCCGACAAACATATTTCATCGCGATTAAAATATACCTGAATTCTCCCTTCACTATCCTGCAACTCAGCAAAACTTGCATTTCCCTGAATACGGCGCGACATAAGCCGACCGGCAACAATTACTTTCTTCCCTTCCTCAAAGTTTCCCTTTATCTGCTTGGTTGTATGACTTACCGGAAATAAATTGGCAGGATAGGGATTGATCCCTAACTCACGGATTTTGACTAATTTTTCTCGACGTACTAGTTCTTGTTCAGAAAGCTGCATATGATGATTTTTAAAAAAGCAAAATTACACTATTTGAAAAATATGAAATAGTACTTTTTAATTATTCTTATATTTTATGAAATATTTATAGTAAATAATGTAACCTCAAGGCCTTAAATGATCGTTTTCAAAGATTTGAGGCTGAATATTGTATATTCTTGTGCTATAGAAATCTTATGACAATCATGATTAAAATCATATAATAGGCAAAAAAATTGCACTTATTTTGACATCATGTAATAATGAACATTAAATCTATTTTTAAGCAGCAATTTTTTAATCATATAAAATCCCTGTTTAAAAGTTCATTTGTCTTTATTACAAAACAAATTTTTAATTCATAAATCTTTTAAAATGAAAAATATTATTTACACCCTTATTGCAATTATTACTTTAAGTTTTAATGCATACGGGCAAGACTTAACACCTTATATTAAAGTAGGAGAATCCAGCGAATCTATCCAAGCAGTATCAGATAAAGTAGTTGCCGCCTTAAAAGAAAATTCTTTTTCGATATTAGGAACTTATAATGTGTCAAACAAAAGTTCTTTAAAGGTAATTGTTTTTACAAATACGAACTTAAAAAATACGGTGGTTAAAGTTGCCGACAGGGGTGCCCTTGCAGCTGCATTCAAAGTTGGCTTAGTAGAAAATAATGGTACCGTAACCATTTCTTATACAAATCCCGATTATATCTTAAGAGCTTATTTACAAGATAATTATAATTCTTTTAAAGGTACATTTCAAAAATTTAGCACCGATGTTAAAAACGCTCTTTCTAGCGTTGGAAGCGAATTCAAACCTTTTGGAGGTACTGTTGAAGCAGAAAAACTAAAAAAATACCATTATAAAATAATGATGCCTTACTTTACAGATCCGGTTGACTTAAATGAGTTTGCATCTTTTGAACAAGGTTTAAATATTATTGAAAATAATCTAAAAGCTAAAAAAGGTAATACCCTTCAGGTTTATAAATTAGTTTATCCCGAACAAAAAGTAGCTGTTTTTGGTGTTGGATTACAAAGTAAGGAAGATGGTGAATCTTACTTCTTACCTAAAATTGGTGAAGACCATGTGGCCGCATTACCTTATGAAATTATTTTACAAGGAAACAAAGCTACCATGCTTCATGGTAAATACAGAATAGCTTTACATTGGCCAGAGCTTACCATGGGAACTTTTATGAAAATTATGAGCACCCCTGGTGATATTGAAGATTCTTTGGAAGCATTGTGTAAATAGTTTTAAAAAATCGTAACAATACCGACTGTTTAACGTCACATTTATATATCACTTATATTTGTGCTTAGTTATGGGTTGTTTACGCGTTTTATTAGCCATCATTTGTCCACCTTTAGCCGTTGTTGATAAAGGCTGTGGATCTGTTGTTATTGTGTTAATTCTAACGGTCCTTGGTTGGATTCCCGGTGTATTAGCAGCCCTTATTATTCTTAATGGTTCAAAAGGTTAATTTAAAAATGAAGCAGATACTTTTACAAGACCTGGGTACAATAGATTACAAGCAAGCCTGGGATTACCAGGAAGAATTATTTGACAAGATCATTCAGCTGAAGCGAAGAAACAGGAATGAAAATTTAAGTCTTCAAACTCCTAATCACTTTCTTTTTGTTGAGCATCCCCATGTATATACCTTAGGTAAAAGTGGTGATCTCAATAATTTGTTACTCAATGAAGGTCAGCTTAAGGAAAAGGGAATCGCCTATCACAAAATAAATCGTGGTGGCGATATCACCTACCATGGCTATGGACAAATAGTAGGCTACCCAATTTTAGATCTCGACAACTTCTTTAATGATATTCACAAGTACATGCGTTTTTTAGAAGAAACCATGATCAGGGTTCTGGATGAATATGGTTTAAAGGCAGAACGCAGTAAAGGTGAAACCGGGGTTTGGCTGGATGTTGGCACTCCATTTGCCCGGAAAATATGTGCCTTGGGCGTACGCAGTAGTCGTTGGGTAACCATGCATGGATTTGCACTCAATGTAAATACAAACCTGGGTTATTTTGACCATATTATACCTTGCGGTATTCGTGGTAAAGCGGTTACTTCCTTAGAAGTAGAATTGGGTAAAAAACTGGATTTAGAAGATGTAAAACAAAAAATACTCAAACATTTTTCACAATTGTTTGAAGCCGAATTCCTGCCTGCAGAGAGTCAAAGTATAATAGAAAAAACCGAAGTGTAGACTTCGGTTTTTTTTTACTTTTCGAATTTCGTTAGCAAGGTAGTACCCATTAATTTTCCCTTCTTATTATAACTTTCCTGTTTAACCATCCCAATACCTTCTGCAAGCCATTGCTTGGCACTTCCCGAGATCTTTAAACCCATCTTTGATTCATGATCGTAAGAAATTATAAAACAATCAAATATTCCTGCCGAAGTGGTTATGGATTCCTTGCCCTCTACTTTTCTATTTACAATGTTAAAATTCATTTTAATATTGATCGGAGACATCTTTACATTCATTAACATGTTTGCATCAGGAAGTGTTTGACCAATTGCTAAATTGTTCGGTATAATTAAGTCTGTACCTGATATATCAAGTTCCATGTCTTTATATTGTTCCATAACTCCAGGTGCTGCTAAGGAATTAAAATCAATGGAAACGCCTTGTTCATTACAAGTAATGCCATATTCAGAGGCTGTAATTAACTTTCCTTTTTCATCGTGCATTTCATAAGAAAGCGTAGCTGTATTACCATTATAATCTTTTACCAAATAGTCAATAATACCTGTTGGTTTATCCTTATTATCTAACATCGTAAGCTGAAAGCTTGTGCCTTTTTCTAAAGGATAATATTTACTGCAGTTTTCTTGGCCTAAAAAATTTAGAGACCACAGGAAACAAAATGTAACGGTTAATAAAATTTTTTTCATGTCAATTCTAATTTAAAAGTTATTAAATTTTTACAAACTCTACTCTTCGGTTCTGGGCTTTACCATCTGGAGTGTTATTATCGCCAACGGGAACGCTTTCGCCTTTACCATCAGTTTGTAATCTGTCACCAGAAATATCATAAATCGTCATTAATGCGTTTTTGACAGATTCGGCCCTTTGTTTTGAAAGTGCTAAATTAACTTCTTCCGGACCATCAGCATCTGTATGTCCAATAATATTTAATCTCATATTTATTTCCTGCTGTAACACCTGAGATATTTGACGTATCAAACCATAGGATTGAGGTTTAATAGTCGCTGATCCAGAATTGAATAAAATACCATTGGTAGAAACAGAACCTTCTTCAATGAGCTTTCTTCGTAAATCAACACCGCCTTTTGCTATCTTCAAATTACTAATAAATAATCGTTCTTGACCATCTTTAAAATTATTCATATTAAATTTTAAGGACTTCATGGGTGAATCATTACCTATCATTTGCGGAACATCAACATATTTTTTTTCATTGACCCACAATCTAAAACGTTGTTTATTTACAGCAACAGAAATATGTGGTTGGTCTAAGGCAGCTTCTCTAATATCAGCCCTTACAACACTATTGATAGTTGTTTCGTTATTAATCCTATTTTTTAATCTAAACCCAATTGGGGCATATTGACAAAAAGGTATATTGGCCCTCACATAATTGTTACCATCTTTAAAGGTATTATTATCTTCTAATATAACCATTAAATGGGAGGTCGAAGAAGTTTTATTGTCTGTTCCTGTGACAAGCACATCAAATTCGAGGGTAAATTCTTCTGGCAAATCACCAGGTAAATTAGGAATATAGTAAATATTATAACCCGACTTAAACTCAAGCCATTTTTGAGGATCATCATTTATCGTGATGATTTCACCTGTGCCATTTGTATTCCATTTTGACGGAAAGTCTCCCACATAATCCTTTGAAAAGTCATCAAAGTATAGTAATTCATCGCCAGGCACAAAATCAAATTTGCTATAAATGTTTACTTCATCAGAAGATAGATCTCCCGCTGATCCATTATTGGTATTTCCATTTTCTCCATTGGTACCAATCGGATTTTTATCAGAATTTCCTGTAGGTTTTTTGCCATTTGTTTTACCATCATTACCCAAGATGGTGTCCATTTTTTTTGATGTTTCGTCATATACTTTCTCTTCCGTTTTTCTGATCACTGCTTCTTCGGCAGCTTTTCCGGCACGTTTTTTTAATTTTTTAAGAAGTTGTGCTTCCACCGTTTGATTTGAAAATAGGAATCCAACAACCAAAAGAGTTACAATGAATCTAAATGAAGTTTTCATAATTTTGTGGTTTATATGATGTGAATTATTGAATTATTTTAATGATAAATTATCAATAACTTATCAAAGTTAACAAAATGTAAGGATTATTCAAATACTAAAGATAAAAAGGGGAAAAATCCCCTTTTTATAATTCTAAACTTAATTGTTCCGGATAAAGCCTAAAAGATCTTCTATGATGTAAGGTAATACCATTTTTCTGAATAATTTCTCTATGCTCTCTGGTTGGATATCCTTTGTTTTGTTTCCAGTTATATTCAGGAAATTCTTCATGGATCTTTTCCATATATTCGTCGCGATAGGTCTTGGCCAGAATGGAGGCCGCTGCGATGCTCATATACTTTCCATCGCCCTTTACTATTGTTTGATGTGGAATTGATTTAAATGTATTGAACTTATTACCATCAATAATTATAAACTCTGGTTCGATGCTTAATTCTGCTAATGCCTTATGCATCGCAAGTAATGAACTTTGCAAAATATTGATCTTATCGATCTCCTGTTGCCAAACAAAACTCACAGCATAGGCAAGTGCTTTTTCTTCGATATAAGGTTTTAACTGAAGTCGTTGTTTTTCCGATAATTGTTTGGAGTCGTTTAAAATTGGATGATCAAAAGATTGAGGTAATATGACTGCGGCAGCAACAACAGGGCCGGCGAGACAACCGCGTCCGGCTTCATCAGTACCTGCTTCCAATTTATGGCCGGAAAAATTGTTTTGTAATATCATAGTAAGTGCTATCAAAATTAAGGTTATTTATCAATTATCATAATAAATAATTTAAAACATAGATGCATAATAAACACCCTAATTGAAATTTTTGCTAGCATTTTTATCATTTTATTGGGAAATTAATTGATAATTTTTATTCATATTCGTTTCGGTCAAATATTTTACCTTTGCCTTCAATAATTCTTTTATGCTGAGATATTATATTTCTATAATTATTATGCTCTTATCCGTGTCGATCCAGGCCCAAATTACCGGTAACCCGGCCGGTATTGGTCGTGGCTTTGACACACAGCTTAACGATTCTATAAAGAATAAATATGTAAATGTAACTTTAAGCGGTAAAACGCATTATACCGATTATAAGGTAATTTCTTTTCATAAGGATACTACCTATATCGACACAACACTTTCTATAAATAAGGATTATACCTTTAATTATTTAAGATCTGATACGTTTGAACTTTTACCTTTTCAAAACCAGGGTCAAACCTATAATAATTTAGGCTACGATTTTTCTGAAGTTGGCCTTATGCCAAATCTTGGGGCAAGAGCAAAACATTTTAACTATTATGAAATTGAAGATATTGATTATTATCAAGTGCCTACCCCTACTTCAGAATTATATTATCGGACGGGAATGGAACAAGGTCAGGTTCTAGATGCGCTCTTTACCTTCAATACCTCAAAACGTAAAAACTTTTCTATAGCATTTAAAGGGATGCGCTCACTTGGCAAGTACAGAAATTCCTTAAGTAGCCATGGTAATATGCGTATTACCTATAGTTATGCCACCAAAAATAACGCTTATAATATTAGAGCGCATATTGTTGCCCAGGATCTCATAAATAACGAGAATAACGGGTTGACAACACAGTCTATTATCAATTTTGAAAGCGGGGATCCCAATTTTACCGACAGGGGAAGACTGGAAACAAATTTTAGCGACGCATCGAATGTACTAAGAGGTAATAGGTACCATATTGATCACGATTATAAAATATGGCAATATAAAGACACCGTTACCAAGAAAACCAGCCATCTTAAAGTTGGTCATATTCTCAGTTATGAGAGAAAGCACTTTGAGTATAGACAAAGTGCTTCTAACACCTTGCTTGGAAACGCTTTCAGTTCTGTTATCGACGATAAATTGACATATATCACCACAGATAATCAAGCCTATATTGCCCTAAAATCCCCCATAGTATTAGGTGAAGTTAAATTTAGAGCCAATTATTTCGATTATAATTATGGGTATAATAGCGCGGCCTTTGTTAATGACCAGTTAATACCTTCTAATCTAAAAGGCAATATCATTGCAGTTGGAGGTGATTGGAAGACTCAATTAAAAGGTTTTAATCTTAATGCAAGTACAGCCACCATTTTAACCGGTGACCTTATTGGGAATTATTTTAAGGGATCTGCCGAATATAAAAAGGATAGTTTGTTCTTATTTAAAGGAACATTTTTAACGAATAGTAAATCCCCTAATTTTAATTTTTTGATGAATCAGAGTAATTATATAAGTTATAACTGGTTCAATAATTTAAAGAATGAACGTACCAGAAGTTTAATATTTGACCTTTCTTCGGATAAAATTTTAAATGCTTCTGTACATTTAACACAAATCGATAACTACACTTATTTCAGTGATACCACGGCCATTCAGACCCAACCCACACCTCTTCAAGCGGAGAATACCATTAACTATCTTAAAGTAAAAGTGTCAAAGGAATTTAAGGTTGGTAAATTTGCACTGAATAATACCGTGATGTATCAAAATGTATCGCAGGGAAGTTCGGTTTTTAGGGTTCCTGAACTAGTAACAAGAAACACTTTATACTTTTCTGACTTCTTATTTAAAGGGGATCCATTATTTTTACAAACCGGTGTGACACTAAATTATTTTACCGAGTACCTGGCTAATAGTTACAATCCATTGCTGGCAGAATTCCATTTACAGAATGAACAAAAGATTGGCGGTTATCCTGTTTTAGATTTTTTTATAAATGCACAGATAAAACGTACAAGGTTATATTTAAAGGCCGAACATTTTAATTCGAGTTTCACTACCCCTAACTATTATACGGCACCAAATTATCCTTATCGAGATTTTGTAATTCGTTTCGGTGTTGTTTGGAATTTCTTTATTTAAGTAGACGTTTCGTTCAATTGCTTTATTTTGATCTGAAAAGCGGCAAAAAACAATGTCATAAAGGGGCTCAAATAATTGAAAATAGCATAACCCATATATGATAATGTATCAACACCTAAGACCCCGGCCTGATAAGCCCCGCAGGTATTCCAAGGAACCAATACCGAAGTTACGGTACCCGAATCTTCTAAAGTCCTGCTTAAATTTTCAGGTGCCAATCCTTTATCTTCAAAAGCTTTCTTATACATCCTTCCCGGAATAACGATCGCTAAATATTGATCGGATGCAATGGCATTTAATCCAACACAACTTATTACCGTACTTGCGAATAATCCGAAAATAGAATCGAATAAATTCAGCACAGCACCACTTATTCTTGACAAAGCGCCAATGGCATCCATTACGCCTCCAAATACCATCGCACATATGATGAGCCAGATAGTACCTAACATGCCACTCATTCCTCCCGAACTAAACAGATCATTTAATTCTGTGCTCGTTGTAGCAATGGAAGTATCAACGGTCATTGCATTCATAACGCCTTTATAGGCAGAATTAATGGTTAAGGTTTCGGCACCGGCTATCTGCATTACGATATCAGGTTGAAATATAATTGCAAAAACAGCGCCTAATAATGTGCCTATTAACAGGGCAATTAACGGAGGCGTTTTCTTAATGATCATTACTATAACTACTACCGGGACCAGAAATAGCCAAGGACTTATATTAAATGATTCATCGATAGAAGCCAACATAACAGAAGTATCTGTATTACCTGTAACATCAAGAGATAGACTCATAATGATAAAAATGATAAGGGTAATGGTTATGGTAGGTACTGTTGTATAGGTCATATATTTAATATGAGAAAATAATTCACCACCCGCCATTGCCGGTGCCAAATTGGTGGTATCACTTAATGGTGACATCTTATCACCAAAATAAGCGCCTGATAACACAGCTCCGGCTGTCATTCCCGGATTAATACCCAAAGCATTACCAATACCAACAAGGGCTATACCTACCGTTGCGGAAGTGGTCCAGGAACTCCCTGTCGCTATCGATATTATAGCGCAAATTACAACACAAGCAGGCAGAAATATGCTAGGGTTTAAGATCTGCAAACCGTAATAGATCATAGATGGAATGATACCACTCACCAACCACGTACCAGCCAACGATCCAACGAATAACAATATTAATAATGCGCCTGTTGTAGAGCTTACATTTTCTGCCACTTCGGCAATCATCTGTTGGTAAGATACTTTATTATAAAAACCAACAATCGCAGCTACGGCAGCTCCTAATAATAGAATAAACTGATTACTCCCGTTCAATGCCTCATCACCAAAGGCAAATTTTACATTATAAAATAACATTGCCACAAGCGCAATAACCGGAATTAAAGCTTCCCAAATGCTCAACTCTTTATTCTCAATAATATTCTGGTCTTCAATTTGAATTTTAGAAATGTTATCGTTGTCTTTCATTAAGTCGTTGGTTTAAGATGTAATGATACAAAAAATAAAAGAATCTGAAAATGAACATATATCACATCAGCGCGGACCAATATTAGTTTCTTTGCGCATGCAAAATATTAAAGCACAGGTATACAGATTGTATAAAATAAAAAACTCCTCAATTTGAGGAGCTTTTTACTTATACCCTGTAATGATCGCCTTTCCAATTTTTTATAGCCTTCTTTATTTCTTTTTCAGACATATTATCGGCCACAGCTTTTTTAGCCAATTCGGGAAATTCTTCATCAGGAGCAAAACGCAGGCCAATTATTTGACGCACCGTTAACTTCTTATCTAAAACTTTACCCGTAAGCACATAATGCCTAAAATTTTCTTCAGCCTTTATTGCCCTGTCCTGAGCCTTTAATGCAAATACCCTTGCATAAAAAGCAATAAAGGTCAATAGCAATGACCCAAAAACGATAAGTGTTGCGTCATATAAGTTAGCGCTCGAAGATTTGTATAAATTCACAATGGAACCAATTAATAGAACCAAAGTTCCTATTACAGTAAAAAAGTGATAAAGCGGCACAAACCGAGCATGGTTCGCATAATTTTGAGTTTTCATAATATAGATTTTAGTGTTTAAAGATAACTAAAATACGTCATCACAATATTATTGCTTTGATTTTATTCCACATCTTAAATAATAAATAGCCTGAAATAAGAGCCAATGCCGATAATGCTATGGCGTACTTATAATCTCCATAGATAAAGTTGCCAGTGGCAAACATGCAACTATATATTAATATACATCCTAGAAGCATGGCTTTGATACCGGATGGGACACTCCATCCTTCTTTACTATCCACAATATCATTATTATCTTCTTTGGCCTTTCGAATTACCTTTGCCCATCCAGGCCCACCGGGTTGTGTTTTTTTATAAAAACTACTTAAAACTTCCTGACTTTCAGGTTTAGTAATATAAGTTGAAACTACCCATATAATGGTGGTGAACAATACTACCAAAGGAAATTCGGCCCAACCAGGTAATAATCCATCACCGGCATCAAATAAATATTGTTTTATAGATGGAATCGTTAGCACTAAAGAAATAATTCCCGAAGCAAACATCGCTGTTATTTCACTCCAGGCATTGATCCGCCACCAAAACCATCTTAAAATAAATATCAATCCGGTTCCCGCCCCAAATACGAGCAGCAAATTAAATAGCTGTAAGGCATTTTGCAGTAATAACGCGAGTAAAGCACTGAAGATCATTAAAAGTACCGTAGAAATTCTACCAACGGCGACCAATCTTTTTTCAGAAGCTTCCGGATTGATCTGTTGTTTGTAAAAATCATACACTATATATGATGATCCCCAATTCAATTGGGTCGAAATCGTACTCATATAAGCTGCAATTAATGAGGCCAACACTAATCCTAACAAGCCACTAGGTAATTTCGTTAACATGGCAGAATATGCCAGATCATGCCCCAATTTATCATCGGTTACATTCGGAAATGCTTCCTGAATACTTGCAACATCAGGGAATATGACCAAAGATGCTAATGCCACGATGATCCATGGCCATGGACGTAATGCATAGTGCATAATGTTAAAGAAAAACGTAGCTCCAATAGCATGATTTTCATTTTTCGCAGCAAGCATACGCTGCGCTATATATCCGCCACCACCCGGTTCTGCCCCCGGATACCATGAACTCCACCATTGTACTGCCAGAGGAATAATAAGTAAAGTTATCATTGCCTGTTTATTACTAAAATCGGGTAAAATGGAAAGTTTTCCTGCAACATTTTCATGATTCAACAAGGCTTGCATACCACCCACTTCAGGTAAATTTACCAGATATACAGCCGCTCCAATGGCGCCGCCCATAGCTACAAAAAATAATAGAAAATCGGTATAAACTACGCCTTTAAATCCTCCGGCAGCACTGAAGATTACAGTTACCAAGCCGGCACTAATAACCGTTTGCCACGGTTCAAGGCCCAACATGATACCTCCTATTTTGATCGCGGCCAAGGTCACTGCTGACATGGTTATTACGTTAAAAATAACTCCTAAATATATGGCTCTGAATTTCCTTAAAAACTTTGCCGGGGCACCTCCATAGCGTAATTCATAAAACTCAAGATCGGTATTGACATTAGATTTCCGCCACAGTTTTGCATATACAAAAACAGTTAATAGACCGGTAATTAGAAATGCCCACCATACCCAATTGCCGGAAACACCATTTGTACGTACAATATCTGTTACTAAATTTGGGGTATCTGTAGAAAAGGTAGTCGCGACCATAGAGAGTCCTAATAACCACCAAGGCATGCTTCTCCCGGAAAGAAAAAATTCTGATGAGCTTTTACCCGACTTTTTCGAAACAATTAAACCTATAAATAAAGTGATAGAGAAAAATGATATTATTAAAATATAATCGAAAGTACTCAGAGAAACCATAATGTTATTTTAAGGTTGCGGGAAAGTAATAAATTTATCGGAGATTCTTAAATTTTAAATTGGGATAACACAACCATAAAAAGTAATTTAAAGATTGGAAATTTAATGAAATTCTAGTTAGGTATTAAAATATTTTTACAACTAACACTTATTAAGATCTGAACGCACTACCTAACACTACCTAACACGATTAAAACAAAAATGATATAAAATAATTGAAATGTAATTAAATATTAATATTTAAAATAATTATTTTTAGTTAATTTAAGTTGTATTAATTCTTTTAAAAATGAACATATTTGAGTAATTTAATAATTAATCGGGAGTATTATTCCCGTTTATTTTGACTGAAAATCATTTTAATAAAGATATAATAAAGCAGCATATGGTTTTAAATAGTAAAAATTTGACACATAGTCCCGCAGGTCAATTCGAAGAAACCCGTTTTGAAAAAATTCATAATGTAATATTTAAAAATTCAAACGAGGCATCAATTCTTGTTGCTCAAGAAATTTCAGAACTTATCAGGAAACAAAATAAGGAAAAGAAAAAGTGTGTTTTAGGATTAGCAACAGGATCCTCACCTATAGAAGTTTATGAAGAACTCGTTAGAATGCACAAAGAAGAAGGATTAAGCTTTCGTAATGTAGTGACCTTTAATTTGGATGAATATTTTCCAATGGATAAAACAAATATCCAAAGCTATCATTACTTTATGCATGAGCATCTCTTTGATCATATTGATATCTTACCAGAAAATATACATATACCGAGATGGTAATGATAGATATTGAAAATATTTATCAATATTGTATAGACTATGAAATGCAAATTAAAGAGACCGGAGGTTTAGATTTTCAATTATTAGGAATAGGTAGAACAGGACATATTGGTTTTAATGAACCAGGATCACATTTTAATTCAGGTACTAGAAGTATAAATTTAGATTATTTAACAAGAGAAGATGCTGCTACATCTTTTTTGGGTATTGATAATGTTCCCAGAAAAGCCATAACGATGGGCATCGGAACTATAAGAAAGGCAAAAAGAATAGTGCTATTGGCCTGGGGTATCAATAAATCAGGTATTATTAAAAAGACGATTGAGGGAGATATATCTTCAGATGTTCCTGCGACTTATTTACAAACACATGACAATACAACCTTTGTTTTAGATACTGAAGCTTCATTAGAACTTACCCGGGTTAAAACACCTTGGTTGGTCTCTTCAATTATTTGGACAGAAGAATTAAAAAGAAGAGCAGTTGTTTGGTTAAGTGAAATAGTTAATAAATCTATACTAAAGTTAACCGATAAAGATTACAATAATCATGGCATGTCCAGCCTGTTAGTTGAGGAAGGAACAGCTTATGATCTGAATATAAAAATGTTCAATCATTTACAACATACCATTACAGGTTGGCCTGGAGGAAAACCAAAAGCTGATGATTCTAAAAGACCCGAGCGTTCTTTACCAGAAAAAAAACGTGTAATTATTTTTAGCCCTCATCCAGATGATGATGTTATTTCAATGGGAGGTACTTTTGATAGACTAATAGAACAAGGTCATGAAGTTCATGTGGCCTATCAAACTTCTGGAAATATAGCTGTCTCTGATGAAGAAGCTATGAAATATGCTGAGGTATGTAAGATTCTAACTGGTAACCATAAGGAAATTGATCGAGTGATTAATAATATTCAAACAAAGAAAAAAAATTCGATCGACTCTAAAGAGGTAAGACAATTAAAAGGATTAATTAGAAGAAGTGAATGCTTATGCTGCAACACGTTATTTAGATCTGCCTGATTCAAATGTTCATTTTTTAGATCTACCTTTTTATGAAACCGGGGCAATCAAAAAGAAAAAGTTGGCTGGAAAAGATATTGAAATTATGTGCTCCATCATTGAGAAAATTAAACCTCATCAGATTTATGCTGCAGGCGATTTAGCCGATCCTCATGGCACACACAGGGTGTGTTTGGATTCCCTTTTTATAACCCTAGAAAAATTAAAATTTAACAAGTATATGAATGATTGTTGGGTTTGGTTGTATAGGGGCGCTTGGCATGAATGGGAAACTTACGAAATAGGTATGGCTGTGCCAATGAGTCCTGATCAAGTATTGAAAAAAAGGCATGCTATTTTCTATCACCAATCTCAGAAGGACAGTGTCATGTTTAGGGGTGATGATTCACGAGAATTTTGGATGAGGGTTCAGGATAGAAATGAAATGACAGCTGAAAAATATCATAAACTAGGCTTGGCAGACTATGCTGCCATAGAGGCCTTTAAGCGATACCATTTTTGAATATTTTGAGTTTTAGCTCTTCTTAAAAGATCTTATTTTAACTCTAAGAAATTACTATCCTTTAATTGAATTAAATATTAAAAATAATTATTTATAGATCTAAAATAAATAACATGAAAAAAATCTATTTTACAATATTTCTTGTGATATCATTTTTTGTATCTAAAGCACAACATTCCATTATTCCCGCTCCAGTGAATTATGAAATTTCAAATGAAGTTTTTGTCTTGAATAATGAAACATCTTTGCTCGTTGACACAAAAAACACTGAACTTAAACGTCAATCAGCATTGTTTCTTGATTTTTTAAAAAAGAAAGGTATTAATTTAGAAGATCAATCGAAGGAGTCAAATAATTTCATACGTATAACTCTAAATAAAAACCCTTTACCAGAAATAGGAAAGGAAGGTTATCTACTTGAAGTAAATGAAAAGGTTATAGAAATTTCAGCTAACGAAGATTCTGGTATTTTTAATGGATTTCAAACGTTAAAACAATTAATTATCATCGATAAAGAAAAACCCGAAGATAATTCCATAAACATTGGTGGTTGTAAAATTAAGGATTACCCAAGATTTGGCTGGAGGGGTTTAATGCTAGATGTTAGCCGTCATTTCTTTAGTGTAGATGATGTTAAAACTTATATTGATAAAATGGCTGAATATAAATTCAATGTTTTTCACTGGCATTTAACTGATGATGAAGGTTGGCGTATTGAAATAAAATCCTTACCAAAACTAACAGAAATTGGGGCTTGGCGTGTGGAAAGATATGGTCTTTTTGGGGAAACAAGGCCATTTCCCAATCCTGATGAAAAAGCAACATATGGCGGTTTTTACACCCAGGAACAGATTAGAGGAATTGATAAAGTATGCGGCTGATAGAAATATTACTATTGTACCCGAAATAGATATACCGGGACATAGTATGGCTGCATTAGCTGCTTATCCAGAGTTATCGACTAAAAAAGAACCCAAGTTTGTCAACCCAGGGGCAAAATTTGCAGAATGGTACGGTAATGGTAAATTTAAAATGCTCATAGAAAATACTTTAAATCCGGCGGATGAAAAGGTATATGAATTTATAGATAAAGTATTTACTGAAGTAGCAGAATTATTTCCTGGTACAATATATCCATATGGGTGGGGATGAAGGCTTATCACGGATATTGGGAGAAAGACACGACATGTTCAAAAATTCATGAAAAAAAATAAAATCAAAGATAGTCATGAACTGCAAAGTTATTTCGTTAAAAGAGTAGAAAAAATAATTAAGTAGTAAAGGAAAAAAAATGATAGGTTGGGATGAAATTTTAGAAGGAGGTTTAGCGGATGGTGCAGCAGTTATGAGTTGGCGAGGGATGAAAGGTGGCATAGAGGCTGCTAAGATGGGGCATGAAGTAGTCATGACACCCACAACATTTGCATATCTCGATTATACGCAAGGGGATCACAGTGTAGAAAATCCGGTTTATGCTGATCTAAGCCTTGAAAAATCATATAGTTTTGAACCTGTTCCAGCTGATGTTGACCCAAAATTTATTTTGGGTGGACAAGGAAATCTATGGACTGAAGTAATTCCAAATTTACAATTTGCATTTTATATGACTTACCCCAGAGCTTTTGCTATAACCGAAACATTGTGGAGCCCAAAAGAAAACAAGAATTGGGAATACTTTTTATTCATCGTACGGAAACGCATTTTACCAAATTTGAAATTAGAAAATATTAACATATCAAAAGCTGTTTATGACCCAATAATTAGGGTTTATAAAGAAGATAACAATTTAGTGTGTGAATTAAAGAATTCAATACCAGGTTCTGAAATTTATTATACAATTGATAATACATATCCCGTAATATTCGGTAAAAAATATGTTGGTCCGTTCAAGATACCTAATGGTAATCTAAACCTTCGAGCTCAAACATTTCGTGATGGAAAATCACTTGGAAGGGAATTAATAATTCCCCGAACAGAACTAGAGAAAAGGGTTAAATAACTTTAATTAATACCCCTTTGAATAAAACCTAAATAGCTATAGTTTATTTCTGGAGACTCACATCTTAAAATCTGTTTAAAAGCTTTGAATTTTATGTGTTTATATTAAATTTACAATAGAGTTTTTCTTTGAAAGAAAAATTAAGTTCCGATATAAAAACCACCATTATCGGGATTTAGAAAAATGAAAAATTGTTGGTTACGAGAAACACAATTACTCTTTTAGATTTTACTAATCAGGCGTGTTTTTACTCTAAATAATTATCATAAATAAGTGATATTCTATTTTTTATGGTGGATCATACTGGTGAAAATTTATCAGATAATATAGGGATTAACTTCGTTGATCCATTTGAACGCACTACTGCATATAGAAAATAGCATTGCGCTGTTGCGCCATACCTTTTTTATTCCCTCCAAAAACTTGAAAGTGAACTTTCTGATATTAGGATTAACGCTGTTGATCCATTTGAACTCCCTACTGCATATAGAAAATAGCATTGCGCTGTTGCGCAATACCTTTTTTATTCCCTCCAAAAACTTGAAAGTGAACTTTCTGAGGGTAGGATTAACGCTGTTGATCCATTTGAACGCACTGCTGCAAATAGAAAATAGCATTGCGCTTTTGCGCAATACCTTTTTTATTCCCTCCGAAACCTTTAAAGTGAACTTTCTGATTTTTTCAGGAATAAAAAATCCGCATTTTCATGCGGATTTTCTGCTTGATGTGGGTCATACTGGATTCGAACCAGTGACTTCTACCCTGTCAAGGTAACACTCTGAACCAACTGAGTTAATGACCCCTTTAATAAGGGTCAAATTTAAGCCTAATAATTATGATATAAAAGCGGCTCAGAAAATTTAAATGATATAAAACGTACACTACCTTCGCCATCCACTATATTTCACTTTCCCCTATTCATTGAACTTGGGCTATGCATATATTGCATGGTTATGCATATCGCTACTATATTTAATTTTAAAAATAACTTGAAATTTTACATCATATACTTGGTAAATATTGGTCACAAAGCCAATAGTATGCAAAACCATTACGGATGATGACCATAATGGTTTTGCGTTTTAATGTTTAGGTGGTTATTATTGGTGATTTTCAGGAGAATGATGTTCGTGAACCAATTTCCATTCACCCTTTGTTTTAACAAATAACAAAGTAATTAGATTATTGATTGTACCAATTCCCTCCACTTCAAAATCTGAGATAAAGGTTACATTAGCTACATTCCTATGATAAACAGCAATATTCAAAGTTCCAGGTTTAGCGGCAAAGTTAGTAACCTTTAAATTTTCAAACGCACGTTCATTTCTTTCATTACCTTCACTATCGAAAAGATATCCATTACCCTCAGAATCGTAGTTGAATTCAGTAAACTTTGGGCCATAGGCATGAAAAGAGATAAGTTCATCCATACTACCGGGACCATCTCCAGAATTTTCCAGTATAGTTGCTCCAATGGCCCCAAAAGTTGCTAAGACCTCTAGCTGTGCTTCTGAAGCTGAACTTGGGTCAAATTCAGAAAGAATGTTGATAGGTTTGTCCCCTGTTGATGGTAAAATCGTCAAAGGAGAATGATGTTCGTGCACCATTTTCCATTCACCCTTTGTTTTAACAAATAACAACGTAATTAGATTATTGACTGTAATTTCTCCAAGTGGATAAGTATCCAATACAAAATCTGAGATAAAGGTTACATTAGCTACATTCCCAAAATATACAGCAACTTTAATATCATTATCTAGAGCTGCAAATTTTTTAACTCCACCTGGTTTTACATATACACCAAATAACGTACGTTCATGGTCTTCATTACCCTCACTATCGGTAAGATATCCATAACCGTTGAAATCATAATTAAATTCAGTAAATATGTTACCATAATCATGAAAAGAGATAAGTTGGTCCATAAATTCGCTATCGTAGCCTGTTCCGGCTCCTTCGGTTATAGTTGCTCCAATGGCCCCAAAAGTTTCTAAGACCTTTGCTTTTGCTTGTGGATACGTTTGGTTAATTACAGAATTTTTGGGTGCTGAATCCAAAATACTGTCTTCATTATTCGAACACCCATATAAAAGAAACAGGGATGTAATCATTACTGCTAATACTCGTTTTGTTTTCATAGGAAAATTTTTTAATTGGTTAATATTAATGTTACAACTATTTTCGAATTTATATTCTTACCTTTTAAAATAAAAATATTGTAACAGCTTGTAGCAAAGTTAGTTGCAATTTGACTCTGACGATATAAAGAACAAGCTTTCCAATTGTAAAACTGTATCAAATGATGGTAATTCTAAAGCATTGATGGTAATTATGAATCATTTTGAACCAACAGAAATTCAATATCTTCATAAACATTGACCTAAATAATAATGATTTGCCGATCTAAGTGGTGGTCTCAGAATTGGAAGACTACAACATGAATAAATTCATTGTATTCACGTTTATTGTAAAGATGTTTATTTGATTTTAAAAAATCCAATTTTATGGTAAAGATCTTTATATCGCTTATCATTTCGTAAAGGAATTAAAAGGGGTTCTTCACGGAACCAAGTCATCTCTACTTCATGTCGATCATATGATCTTTGTAACCAGATAAAAGTATTCTCATAATCTTCTAAATAAGAATAGTAGAGTGCAATAAACCAAGCAGGACTTCCTGAACTATTTGTATTATAAAGATGGTTTAGTTGATCTAAATATAATGTGGCATTTTCATTATTTCCATCCATTTTGGCAAAAACGGCATCTAACCAGATTAAAATAGATGGGTTTTCATTTGGGAATTTGACTCTGATATTTTTTAATTGATTTTTAGACTTTTCAAATTTTTTGAGGTAGAAATACAATTTTGTTGATTCTCTTAGATAATAAATATTATCACTAAACATGGAATTATATTTCTCTAATATTTCAAGTGAAGCATCCTTTTCACCAAGAAACATTAAAGTTTCTGCTTTATAAGTATATAAGTGACTAATAGTTGGAGATTTTTTAATATACCTTTCATTTATAAGAAATGCCTCGTTATATCTTCCTGTTTTTGTGGCATAGTCTAGAACAAGACCCGTAGAATTATCATAACTTGGTTGTAATAATCTTTTTTGATAATATTTTTCCATCGCTTCAAAATCCCAATCATAATAAAAATATCCTATATGTAAATTATACGCTACTTGACTGTTAGTACTATCAATACTCTTTGCTTTTAGTAATAATTGCTTAGATTTTTTCCAGGCTTCCTTCTCATCATTTATACCCCAAACTAATCCACCTAACTGCCAGATTTCTGCCAAGCCCACATAGGCCTTAATAAAGTTAGAATCTAATGCGATTGCTTGTTCATAAAGAGGTATTGCTTTACTAAAAGCTAGTTTGTTAAATAAACTATGTTGATAGTCAGCTTTAAGAAATAAATTATAGGCTTGTATATTATTAGTTGGATGCTTTTCAATTTTCATTGTTTCTTCAGGGCTTAAAGAAATATTAAGTTCTTTTACAATAAGTTTAGAAACATCGCTTTGTAATTTTAATGAGTTTTCAATACTTTCATCATAAGTATTTGACCAAACATGCTGATCTTTCACATTAATTAATTGTGTAATAATTCGAACAGAATCGCTATATTTTGATTTGGACACGCTTGACTCCAAAATATAATCTACATTCAGCGTTTTTGCTATTTCAGCTATAGGTATATCAGAATTTCTAAATTGTTTTACAGAAGTACGGGAGGTGACCATTAATTTTTTAATACCGGCTAATTTTTCAATAATTTCTTCTGTAAGTCCATTACAGAACCATTGTAAATCTGATTCAGGACTATGATCATCGAAATATAAAACAGCAATAGATATTTCTTTAGGGTTATTTTTATTAGTAAAAATTGAAAGTATGCCAACGATTAACAGGATTGTTCCAAGCGCATAAAAAATATATTGAAATTTTTTAATTCTTGATGGGGAGTGCTTTAGATCAGTGTCATTAACCAAAGAAATTTTTTCATTTTTATCTTTATATTCCCCCGGAGTGACACCGTAGTATTTCCTAAAACATTTATTAAAATACGATGGACTGCTAAAACCTACTTTATAGGATATTTCTGAAGCATTAAGATTGGAATTTGAAATTAATTTGGCAGCTTCCTGAAGGCGGGTTTCCTTTATAAATTGATTTGCAGAAATACCTGAAATAGATCTTACTTTTCTAAACGTGTGAGATCTACTCCAACCCATTTCAGAGGCTAATCGGTTAACATCAAATTTTTCATCATCTAAATGATTTAAAATAATTTGTCTTACCTTATCTATTAAATTGTTATCCATTAAAATATATTCAAACTAAAATTACAATATTTTTCTGTTATAAACATTTATGGCTGAATAATTTGAATGTGATCGAACCAAAAAATCCCGATGAAAAATCATCAGGATTGTGCTTGATTTGAGTTATGAGGGATTAACGTTGTTGATCCCTAACATATCCACTACTGCAAATAGAAAATAGCATTGTGCTTTTGCGCAATGCATTTTTATATTCCCTCCAAAACCTTGAAAGTAAACTTTCTGATGTTAGGATTAACGCTGTTGATCCCTAATTGAAACCGCTGCTGCAAATAGAAAATAGCATTGCGCCTTTGCGCAATACATTTTTTATTCCCTCCAAAACCCCAAAAGTGAACTTTCGGGTTTTTCGGGAATAAAAAAATCCGCATTTTCATGCGGATTTTCTGCTTGATGTGGGCAATGAGGGATTCGAACCCCCGACCCCCTCGGTGTAAACGAGGTGCTCTGAACCAACTGAGCTAATTGCCCTCAGTGGACCTGCCTATGGCAAGGAGGTGCAAATATAAATTAGTTTTTAATTCTGGCAAAGGTTTTTTAGTAAAATATTAAACCACTTCGGCTACCACAAATGTACTTCCACCCACAAATATTATGTCATTATTTGTAGCCGTTTTTTTTGCTGATTTCAAGGCCTCTTGAACACTTGAAAATTTGCTACCATATAAACCGTATGTTATTGGCTTTTGCTTGTAAAATATTAGCGTCTAGGCCTCTGGGGATATCAGGGCGACAGAAATAATACATAGCATTTTTTGGAAATAATGGTAAAATAGAATCTAAATCTTTATCATTTACAACTCCAAGAACAATATGTAATTTGTCATAAGATAATTTTGTTAACTGATCTATTACATGCCTAAGCCCTTCTTTATTATGGGCCGTATCACAAATAATTTTGGGGTCAGCCTGAATAACTTGCCATCTTCCTAATAAGCCGGTATTTTTAACAACATTTAGCAGGCCTGTTTTAATGTGCTTTGATAATACTTTATATCCTTTTTTGTTTAAAATTTTAATAGTTTGAACGGCTGCCTTGATATTCTTTTTCTGATAATTCCCTAACAGGTCGGATTTATAATTTTCTTTCACCTCAACTTCAGCATAACTGATTTGAGCATGTTTTTCTTCAGCTATTTTCGTAAAAACATCATTAATTGCTATCTGTTTTTCACTGATAACAACAGGGATCCCTTTTTTTATAATACCCGCCTTTTCGAATGCGATCTCCGATAGGGTCTCACCTAACATCTGCATATGGTCGTATCCAATATTTGTGATTACAGAAACCTCAGGCATAATAATATTGGTTGAATCTAATCTTCCGCCCAAGCCAACTTCTATAACCGCTATATCTACCTTTTTAGAAGCAAAATATTCAAAAGCCAAACCCACGGTCATTTCAAAAAAAGACAACTGTTGTTTTTCAATAAAAGATTGATTTTTATCAATAAAATTTATAACCTCTTTTTTACCGATAACATTTCCATTAATCTTAATACGTTCTCGAAAATCTATTAAATGGGGTGATGTATATAAGCCCACTTTATAACCGGCCTCTTGCAAGATGGAAGCGATCATATGGCTTGTAGAACCTTTGCCATTCGTGCCGGCAACGTGTATACTCTTAAATTTATTTTGAGGATTATTTAAATGATCTGCAAGGGCTATAATATTGGTAAGATCTTTTTTAAAAGCAATTTTACCCTGGCGTTGGTACATTGGAAGTTTAGAAAACATCCAATCTAAAGTATCCTTATAATTCAATGCTTAGTTAGATAAAGAAAAATTATAAATTATCGACCCTACTTGTTTTGATGGTGCATTACTGTCGGAATTAAATCGTGTTTTTAATGCTGCCTCCTTGGCCCTGTTCAATAAACATGGGGCTGAATTCGTTGTGCCTTTAATACCGGCCTGGGCACTGATAACTCTTCCACTTTTATCAACTGAAATGCTCACTACAACTCTCCCTTGTTCTTCACAATCATAGGTTGGTTTTGGCTTAGCGACGGCTTTTCTATTTCCTAAGCGGTAGTTACCGCCACTCCCATCACCTCCATTACCATAATATCCGCTGGCATTAGGGTCGCCATTTGGATTGCCTTTATCACCCGCCTGATTGTCATTCCCTTCACCGCCGGTAGCAGTACCCGAAGAATTATTTAAGCCACCCATCATCTCATCCAATTTTTTTCGCTTGGCGGCTTCTTCGGCTTTCTTTTTTTCAATGGCTGCTACACGCGCTCTTTCAATTCGCTCGGTTTCTAATTTTTTTTGAATTTCGGCTTCTTCTGCTTTTCTTTTAGCTTCTTCTACTTTCTTAATTCTAATAGATTCTTCAGAATCTTGCGTCAATACCTTTTCAGCAGGGGAGGCCGTTGGTTGTGTTTCAGGCTGCACCTCCTGAACTTCTTCAATTTCATTTTCTTCAATGACCTCTTCTTGAGATGATGAAGATTTTAAAGGCTCTGTAGGTTGAACATCCCCACTACCCACATCTGAAGTGCCAAAATTAACAGCGATACCATACTCTAAGGGAGGGTCAAAGTATTTTAATCCCAAGGTAAAGATCAGGAACAGCAATAAGGCCATAACCAGGGTGGTTAATACGGCCGACTTTCTTTTATGCTCAGTATCTAAAAATGCCATTTTACTTTGGCCTAACAGCCAAGATTACTTTAAATTTATTTCTATTGGCGATATCCATTATTTTGACGGCTTTTTCAATGGGCACGCCTTCCTCTGCTCTTAGTACTATGGTTGGGTTTTCCTGACTTGATAATAAACTAGTTAAATTTTGCTCGAGATCATTTTCATTCACCTTGTTCCTATCTATGTAAAAATCCAATCCTTTCGTTATACTTACCGCAACAGATTTGTTATTCTCTGTTTTACCTTGTGCTTTAGGCAATAATATATCCAAGGCATTAACGGTCACTAATGTTGACGTTAACATAAAAAATATCAATAACAAGAATACAATATCCGTCATTGATGACATACTGAATTCGGGACTTATTTTATTTCGACCTCTAATATCCATATTTATACTGGCTCATTTAAAAGATCTAAAAATTCTACAGATTTTGCTTCCATCTGATATACCACTTTATTCGTTCTAACCACCAAATGATTATATGCTATATACGATATGATCCCAACAATTAATCCGGCCACTGTGGTAGTCATGGCCGTATATAATCCATCAGATAACATCTTAATATCTATTTGCCCACCTGCATTTGCTATGGCATGTATTGCAACTATCATTCCAATAACAGTTCCTAAAAATCCAATCATAGGTGCCGCACCCGCAATGGTGGCAAGTACACTTACATTTCTTTCCAGTTTATAGATCTCCAGCTTTCCTGCATTTTCAATAGCCGTGTTAATATCATCTAGCGGTTTCCCTATTCTGGAAATGCCCTTTTCAATTAACCTGGCCGCGGGTGATGAGCCTTGTGCACATAAGATTTTAGCTGCTTCCAATTTACCATTGGAAACATGATCTCTAATCTGATTCATAAAATTTTTATCGGTTTTTGAAGCCGCTTTGATGGCTAAAAATCTTTCAAAGTAGATATAAAGGGCTACAATTAATAATACTGTAAGAATTAGAATAATGATTTGACCTCCCAATCCTCCATCCATAATTAAATTATAAATGGATAATGTTTTTTCTTCAGATAGTACTTCTTCGAGGTTTTCTTGAGCGGCATCGGCCGCTCCTTGCTGAATAGTTAGCAACATAAATTTAGCTTTATTAAGGGGATAATATAATGTAACGAAAATACGCGATTAAAATTGTTTTATTAAAATAAAAAATCCCACCGTTAAGTGGGATTAAATTTATAATGTTTCCATGAATAATAATAGCACATAACCCAAGACAAATCCTATGGCAGCGAGCCAGGCTATTTTTTTAAGGTACCAGATGAAATCTATCTTTTCCATACCCATCGCTGCTACCCCGGCGGCAGACCCAATTATTAACATACTTCCGCCTGTTCCTGCAGAATAGGCTATTAAATGCCACAAACTGGAATCCATGGGTAAATTATACATCCCCATTGATGCTGCAACCAACGGTACATTATCTATAATAGCCGATAGTACCCCAAGAATTAGAATTACCAAGCTCTGATTTGGGATGGTATTATTAAGTATTTCAGCGACATACCGCAACGTGCCCACTTGTACTTCCATACCATCGATCATCACACTTCCATAAACCAAGGCTTCTAATGCAGCGACGGCCATTAATATTCCTAAGAAAAATAGTATACTCGACATTTCAATTCTCGATAAAGCCTGATGTGCAGAATATAAATGTTTACGCTCCTCAGAGAAATCTTCTTCTGGGTGTATATATTCAGAAACCAACCAAACTACCCCTAAGGCTAGCATCATTCCTAAGTAGGGAGGTAAATGGGTTACTGTTTTAAAAATTGGAACAGAAACTATCATTCCTAATCCTAAGAATAACATGGTTCTACTGCTCAATAAAGACTTTTGCTCTTCATCATAAACGTTAGCGTCAATTTCTACATCACCCTTAAAAGCAGGTAATAAAGAAGCTATAAATGTCGGTACGACCATACAAACTATGGACGGTAATATTAACCTTTCAACTAAATGAAGTGCCGATACCCGTTTGCCAATCCAAAGCATCGTAGTTGTAACATCTCCTATGGGAGACCAAGCGCCACCTGCATTGGCTGCTATCACTATCATTCCTGCATACCACAATCTATCATTCCTTTCTGGTATCAACTTTCTCAAAAGGGTTATTAATACTATTGTAGCTGTTAAGTTGTCTATAATAGCTGATAATATAAAGGCAAGAATTGCTAAGATCCATAATAATTTTTTCTTGCTTTTAGTCCTTACCCAACTCTTTAGAACGTCGAAACCACGATGTAAATCAATGATCTCAACTATGGTCATGGCACCTATTAGAAAAACCAATATTTCTGCTGTCTTTCCTAAGTGATGTAACAATAAATTAGTAAAACCTTCCTCTTCATGTTCGCCTCCATGACCGCCTAAAAAACTAAATACATTTTCATGCCCGTCAATTACATTAAAATATCCTTGCTGAAATCCCAACGCAAGTAAGGCCCACATAATAGAGGCCATTAACAATGCCGGAACGGTTTTATCCATTTTTAATGGGTGTTCTAAAGTAATACCTAAATACCCAAAAATGAAGATGAAAATTATTAAAGCTGTCATAGTTTGATTTTAAATTTGGCTAAATATATGAAATTATACCAATTGTTCCAATGCAATTTCAAAAGCAGTTTTACAGATGTTTGTTCTATAAGGATGTAACTTATGAATTTTTTCTAAGGCCCGTTTTATGGTATTAGAAGTATCATTAAAGATGGCTTCATCTCTCATCGGAAGTTGAACCCTGCTCTCCATTAAATAAGCAAAAACCCTTGCTATACCACAGTTCGAAATAAAATCGGGCAATAAACTTATTTGTTTGTCTGTATATTCCATTATTGGACCAAAGAATATTTCTTTGTCAGCAAATGGTACATTAGCACCGGGAGAGATCACTTCTAATCCAGCTTCGATCATTTTGGTCACCTGTTCTTTCGTAACCAATCGAGAAGCTGCGGCAGGAATAAATATTTCTGCCGGTACTGACCAAATTCTCTGATTAATTTCATCGAACGGAATCATTTTTTCGGCGACTAATTTGTTACCTCGTTTGTTTAAGAACATTTTTTTAACCTCTTCAGGACTAAACCCATTTTCATCGATTACACCACCTGCTCTATCGATAACACCAACAATTTTTACCCCCAATTGCATTAAATAATATGCCGCCGCAGAACCTACATTTCCAAAGCCTTGTACAATGGCTCTTTTACCTTTTATATCGCCTCCAAAAATATCATAATAATGTTTTACTGCTTCTGCAACGCCGTAACCGGTTAGCATATCTGCCACCGTATATTTTCTATTTACTTCTGGTGTAAATCTACTATCTTCCACAACCTTAATAACCCCATGTCTCAATTGGCCGATCCTATTAATTTTTTCTGCCTCTGTAGGTTTAAAATGGCCGTTAAATACACCTTCTTGCGGATGCCATACACCCGAGTCTTCGGTAAGCGGTATAACATCATGAATTTCGTCTACATTCAAATCTCCACCCGTACCATAATAATATTTAAGCAAAGGCGTAACCGCCTTATACCATCGTTCTAATACACCCCTTTTTCTAGGGTCGTTCGGATCAAAATTAATACCCGATTTTGCCCCGCCAATAGCCGGACCAGAAACCGTGAATTTTACTTCCATTGTTTTGGCGAGTGATAGTACTTCATTCATATCCAATCCTTCTCGCATTCTTGTCCCACCACCTGCAGCACCTCCTCTTAAGGAATTAATAACAGTCCAACCTTCTGCATCCGTTTCGGGATCCTTCCAGTTAAAAACGATTTCCGGTGGTTTATTTTCGTATTTTTTTAGTAATTCTTTCATAAACTAATTTATAATTTCAGTTCAAAAATTCATTTAGAAACTCATCTGACTCAATTCTTTAATATTCTCCCCTAAAGGGAGTTAATGTTGATCCATAATTAAAAAATATATACTGCAAGGTGTTCAAAGATATAAACAAATTACATTTTTTCTGGTTTAAATATTACTCCCGTGCTATGATTGTGCTTTGCTCCTGTTACCGAGCATAATACATTAACTTTTTCTTCTAATTTTAACAATCCTAAAAATGCAAAAATGAGGGCCTCCTTAAAATTTATAAGCTCATTTTCAGGTATGATCAGCTTTTGATCAAGATGATCCTCAATGCTGTTTATTAAAAAACTATTGAATACACCACCACCGGTCACCAGAACCTTCGCATTACCATGTATCACTTTGGATATCTGTAAAGAGATGTGTTCAATAAAGGTTCTCAATACGTCTTTGATCTCAAGATTGTAAGAATCAATCAAAGGGTAAATATTTTTTATGACCCATTCCAGGCCTAATGATTTTGGGTATTTTAACCGATAAAAATCCAGACTATTAAGTTTGTTTAATAGATCTTTATGGATAATACCTGATGATGCTATTGTACCCTTATCATCATAGGGCAAATTTATGCTATTTATATAATGGTTAAGCACAATATTTACCGGACAAATATCAAAGGCAATCCTATCATTTTTTTCTTTACATGAAATATTTGCGAAACCACCTAAATTCAGGCAATAGTCATACTCAGAAAAAAGTAGTTCATCACCTATGGGTACCAAGGGAGCTCCCTGACCGCCCAATTTTACATCCTGTGTTCTGAAATCGTTGATCACAGTGTGGTTCACGATATCCGCTAGGACTTGACCATTACCTATTTGTAACGTATACCCTTCTTCGGGCTTATGAAAGATCGTATGGCCGTGTGATGCGATAAAGTCTAAGGTAGTTATTGAATGATTTCTTATAAATTCTTGTATTAAATTTCCTAAAAATTCGCCATATTCAACATCTAATTTTGCCAGCGATACCTTATCAGAGTGATACGCATTTTTTAATTTCATTCTCCAAGCATCAGAATAAGGAATAGTCTCTGCCTTGAGGATTTTAAAACGGTAAGAATTCGAATAATCGAACCTGATATAGCATATATCTACACCGTCTAAGGAAGTGCCGCTCATTACACCAATGCCATGCGATAATTTACTTGTCATTATTTCGTAAAAATACGATAAGATTTTTATAAAAAATGTATCTTTGAACACATATAATGATCAAAATTTAAACATTCAATAATATTATGGATTTTAGTCTTACCGAAGAACATATCATGATACGCGACGCAGCGCGTGATTTTGCTCAAAACGAATTATTACCGGGTGTCATAGAGCGAGATGAAAATCAAAAATTCCCTCATGAACAAATTAAGATGATGGGCGAACTTGGTTTTTTAGGTATGATGGTAGATCCGAAGTATGGTGGTGGAGGCATGGATACTATTTCTTATGTGTTGGCCATGGAAGAGATCTCGAAAATAGATGCATCTGCATCTGTGGTGATGTCGGTCAATAATTCCCTCGTTTGTTGGGGTCTGGAAGCGTACGGAACAGAAGCACAAAAAGAAAAATATCTTTCAAGACTTGCTACAGGCGAGATCATAGGCGCCTTTTGTTTGAGTGAGCCCGAAGCCGGTAGTGATGCTACATCACAAAAGACAACGGCCATTGATAAGGGAGATCATTATTTATTGAATGGAACAAAAAACTGGATAACAAACGGTGGCAATGCAAGTGTCTATTTGGTCATTGCACAAACGCATCCAGAAAAAGGTCATAAGGGAATTAATGCATTGATCGTTGAAAAAGGAATGCCGGGCTTTGAGGTGGGTCCCAAAGAAAACAAACTGGGCATCCGTGGATCTGATACACATTCATTACTATTTACTGATGTGAAAGTTCCAAAAGAAAACCGGATCGGTGAAGATGGATTTGGATTTAAATTTGCCATGAAAACTTTGGCAGGTGGAAGAATTGGGATTGCAGCACAGGCCTTGGGTATTGCATCAGGCGCTTATGAATTGGCATTAAAATATTCTAAAGTGCGTAAGGCATTCGGAACCGAAATTAGTAATCATCAGGCCATTGCTTTTAAATTAGCCGATATGGCCACTGAAATAGAAGCTGCAAGACATTTGTGTATGAAAGCCGCCTGGGATAAAGACCAACATAATAATTATGATTTCTCAAGTGCCATGGCCAAACTATATGCTGCCGACATGGCAATGCGTGTAACTGTAGAGGCTGTGCAAGTACATGGAGGTTATGGTTTTGTAAAGGAATACCATGTAGAAAGGTTAATGCGAGATGCAAAAATTACACAGATTTACGAAGGGACATCTGAAATTCAAAAAATTGTAATTTCACGTGCCATCTTGAGGGACTAGTTGACTTCAGATCAATAAAAATATTTCAAAGCGGTTTAATGGCTTTTACTATTTAATGAATTCCACCTTATATAATTGCAATCCTGAAGAAGGTGCTATATAAGTTGTTGGTTGCCGGTCGTTATCCCAGCTTAATGACTTTTTTATAAAATCAAGGTCTACCTCCCCTTTCCCTAGCTGGATCAAAACTCCCATGATTAATCTTATCTGATACCGCAAGAAACCTTGCCCTTTTACTCGTAACACATAACTTTTATCCGGAAAAAAGTTCGCTGTATATATATCATTTTCAACAATTTCACAGACTTCTATGTTTCTTTCAAAGACTGTAAGTTTCGATGGTTTTGTGCAATACTTATGGAAATAGTGTTCGCCTTCAAAAAGTTTTGCACCAGTTTTCATTAATTCGATATCGAGATTTTCATCAATACCCATAATATAAGGTGCAGCAAAAGGATGATTCTTTGAACCAACAGAAAAGAAATATAAATACTCTTTTATTTTTGGTTGCTTAATAATATTGAAATCCGTGTTGACACTTTCAAGAGATAAGGCACGGATATCATTGGGCAGGTTCGAATTCATTAAGCTTATAAAAGCCTCTGCATTAACTTCTTCGTTAACAAATAATTGAAATATATACTCATTTGCTGAGACTTTTGAGTCCGTTCTGCCAATGCCCAAGCTTTTAAAATTGGGATGTCCTAAAACAAAAAATAATGTCTTATCTACCATTTCATGTAATGACTTCACATTCTTTTGTTTTTGCCAGCCATGGAATCGAAAACCTAAAAATTGTATGGTTATTATATAGCTATAAGTAAATTTCATCTTTATATACCCAAACTTACGATTAAATGATGGGATTTATATTAAATGAATAATCCATTATTAGGTCAAAAAACCACTTTCAAACATTTTAAAAAAATATTTTTTTTGTAAAAAGTGCATTTTTATGATATTCTTAAATATTTTTTATCATTTTGCTTATACCCCCTTTTTTTAGATTTTATTTTCTTCTTTTTTGCATTTTTATTATTTTTACCCCTCTTTTTTTGACTTCTTTTTGTTATTTTTTACTATTTTTGAACATTGACCCCCTTTTTTTTATTTTTATTATTTATACATTTGGCCGCTGTAGGACTAAATATTATAAACTTAAAAAAAAGGAATTATGAATTTTTCAATGAAAAATCACGAATACATTAAATCAAAAATGTTGAACGTGCGTAAAAAATCTATCTTAACAGTATTCATACTTTTAACAAGTTTGAATGTATTTTCTCAAGAGGAAGAAAAAGAAGAAAAAGAAAAAAAAATCACCTTCAGCGGAAGCGTTGACGCATATTTTAGAGCTAATCTAAATGCTCCCAATGATGAAAACGCTGTAGCCCCTGGGTCATCCTTTGCTAACTTACCGGGTTTTGCCTTGGGCATGGCAAACCTCGTTGCCAGTTATGAGGGTGAGAAAGTTGGGTTTGTGGCCGATCTGGTTTATGGGCCACGAGGTGAAGATGCCGTATTTTTATCACCATTCTTAAGACCTGGTGGTAGTTCAAATATTGTTAATCAATTATACGCCTATTGGAATGTAAGCGAAAGTGTAAAACTTACTTTTGGTAACTTCAATACCTTTTTAGGGTATGAAGTGATCTCTCCCACGGCAAATTTTAATTACAGCACTTCATATTTATTCTCATATGGCCCTTTTAGCCATACCGGCTTAAAAGCGGATTTTGCATTATCGGATGATTTCAGCTTGATGCTGGCGGTGATGAATCCCACAGATGCCACAGAATTTAACCCAAATGGAAAATATGCATTAGGGGCACAGTTGGGATACTCCGGACAGTTTTTAAACTTTTTAGTTGATGACGGTGCCTTTGAAATTGATTTTACGGGAGGCTTTGATGTTACCGAGGAGTTTTTCCTTGGTATAAATGCAGCCCTATATGATAGCGGTGATGACGATAATACGGGTTTTGCAGGTATCGCATTGTATCCGCAATTGGCAACCTCCGATACTTTTAAAATTGGCCTAAGAGGTGAGTATTTTAAAGAAACCGGTGAATTTGGCGCTATAGGCACAGGCGTTGATGACTCAAGTGTTTTCGCAGCAACATTAACGGCAAATGTTAAAATAGGTGATCTAACTATCATCCCTGAATTACGACTAGATTCCAGCTCAGATGAATTCTTTTTAGATAAAGATTTCGATGCACAAAAAAGCCTGAGTGCTTTTGTGCTGGCGGCTGTTTACTCATTTTAAATAAAATAAAAACCATTATACCATGAAAAAAATAGAAGCAATCATTAGAAAATCGAAATATCGAGAGGTAAAAGAAGCCTTATACGATGCAGGTATCTCCTTCTTTTCTTATTGGGATGTAACCGGAAAAGGAAACGAAAGAGAGGGACATGTATACAGAGGTGTGACCTACAGCACAAGCGACATTCAACGACGATTTATTTCAGTAGTTGTAAATGATGATTTTGTAGAGCCTACTATCAAAGCAATATTAAGTGCCGCAGCCACTGGAGAAGTCGGTGACGGAAAAATATTTGTTTCAGATATCATTGAAGCCTATCGAATTAGAACCGGTGAAAAAGGAGGGAAAACCCTAAAATAAAAATTAACTAAACAAAGAATTTATTATGGAATTACTTACTATAAATAATGTATGGATGATGATCTGTACTGCCCTTGTTTTCTTTATGCACTTGGGGTTCGGCTTTTTGGAAGCAGGACTTACCAGGCAAAAGAATACGCTCAACATATTATTTAAAAATATATTTATAATCACTACAGGCCTGCTTTTATATTGTTTAGTTGGTTTCAACTTAATGTATCCCGGGTTTGAAGAAGGCTCTTTGGGCGTTTTCGGATTTGCCGGATTCGGTTTAGATGCCGCAGCGGCTGCTGACCTTACGTATAACGAAGGTTATACCTATTGGACAGATTTCCTTTTTCAAGGAATGTTCGCTGCCACTGCTGCGACCATTGTTTCAGGAGCTGTAGCCGAGCGTGTTAAAATCCAATCTTTTATGATTTTTACTGTAATATATGTCGGCGTGGTTTACCCAATTGCCGGATCATGGAAATGGGGTGGTGGATTTTTAGACCAATTAGGATTTTACGATTTTGCAGGTTCAACATTAGTGCATTCAGTAGGTGGCTGGGCAGCCTTGGTAGCGGTTTGGTTATTAGGGGCACGAATTGGCAAATTTAAAGACGGGAAGCCACAAGCGATACCCGGTCATAATATACCATTGGCTACTGCCGGGGTTCTCATATTATGGTTAGGATGGTTCGGATTTAACGGAGGCTCTGTACTTTCTGCAGATCCGGCTTTAACTTCCTTGACGCTGGTAACAACATGTTTAGCAGCAGCTGCAGGTGGCGTCGCTTCCTTTTTAGTGTCAACAGCTTTATTTAAGAATCTCGATCTTACCATGTTCTTGAATGGTATTCTAGGAGGTTTGGTAGGTATCACGGCAGGTGCCGATCAGATGGGACCTACTGATGCCATCATTATTGGGGCGATTGCAGGTACACTTATTGTTCTTGCTGTTAGTTTTATAGACAGAATTAAACTAGACGATCCCGTTGGTGCGATCGCAGTACACTTAATTTGTGGAATCTGGGGAACCTTAGCCGTTGGAATCTTTGGCGCTATGGCAGGTTGGGATCAATTTGTTAGCCAATTAACAGGAGTTGCTGCCTATGCAGCCATCTGTATCGTTTCAACTTTTGTTATTCTTTTCACGCTCAAGAAAACTATTGGAATAAGAGTGCCTGAAAAGGAAGAGCTGGAAGGATTGGATGGTTATGAACATGGTATGGAAGCTTATCCTGATTTTAGAATGAACGAGCACTAATTCATTTTTGCTCTTTGGGTAAAATCTTAAATTCATAATTTTACCTGTCATATTTTAAATAATTTAGAAAAAATGCATTGATTCATTGATATCAGTGCATTTTTTGTGTGTTATGCTTTCATATCTTTAATTATATTTATGTTTTTACCTATTTTTGTGAAAATTATATAATTATATGAAGCAGCAGGGTTTGTATTTACCGGAATTTGAACGTGATAATTGTGGGGCAGGGTTTATATGCAACCTTAATGGTGAAAAATCTCATGAAATAATTCATAATGCACTCGAGATACTTAGTAAAATTGGAGCATAGAGGTGCCGTGAGTTCAGACGGCAGAACCGGAGACGGCGCAGGGATATTAATTGATATCCCACATGAATTTTTCTCAAGGGTATGCGAATTTAAATTACCGGAACCAAGAGAATATGCCGTAGGCATGGTGTTTTTACCAAAAAGCAATAACCAATCGAATTATTGTATTTCAATTTTTGAAGAAGAACTCAAAGCGCAAGGGCTGGAAATTCTTGGCTGGAGAGATGTACCTGTTGATCATGCGAACCTGGGAAAAATAGCTGCCAAGACAGAACCAAAAGTAAAACAACTATTTGTTGGGAAAAATAATTTAGAATTAACCGATTTACAATTTAATGCGAAACTCTTCGCCTCAAAAAAAATAACAGAACACGCTATAAAAAGATCTAAAATTGCTGAACGAAATTATTTCTATTTACCGAGCTTTTCATCTACAACTATCATATATAAAGGCCTTTTAATTCCTGAAGATATTCGAAGGTATTATACAGATCTGAGAGAAACAGATGTTGTTACCCGATTAGCCTTGGTACATCAGCGTTTTTCAACCAATACTTTTCCTGCATGGGATCTTGCCCAGCCTTTTCGATATATGTGCCATAATGGTGAAATTAATACATTAAGGGGCAATGTTAGTCGAATGCGGGCAAGGGAAGAACTTATGCAGAGTGATCTATTCGGTGATGATATTAAAAAGCTTTTTCCAATAGTAACCGAAGGTAAATCGGATTCGGCTTCCATGGATATGGTGGTTGAGTTATTATTAATGACAGGCCGTTCTTTACCCGAAGTAATGATGATGATGGTACCCGAAGCATGGGAGAAACATCAGACCATGAGTGAAGATAGAAAAGCCTATTACGAATATAATTCGTGTATTATGGAACCCTGGGACGGACCTGCGTCCATTCCTTTTACTGATGGTAATTATATCGGAGCCCTCTTAGACCGTAATGGTTTAAGACCTTCGAGATATACAGTAACTAAAGATGGAAACGTCATTATGGCTTCTGAAATTGGCGTTATGGATATCAAACCAGAAAATGTGGTTAAACATGGCCGTTTAGAGCCGGGAAAAATGTTCCTGGTGGATATGAATGCCGGGCGGATAATTGAGGATGAAGAAATTAAAAGTAACATTGTTTCAAAAAAACCTTATAAAGAGTGGGTATCACAACATACCTTGCGACTGGCAGATGTACCCTACACCAATAATACTTGCCCGGTTGAAACAACCGATTACCAGGCCAGATTAAGAATGTTCGGTTATACCGCAGAAGATATTGCTATCATTATCACACCCATGGCGGTTAAAGGTAAAGAAGCTATCGGTTCCATGGGAACAGATACACCATTGGCTGTTTTATCTGATAAACCTCAACTTCTTTATAATTATTTTAAGCAACTCTTTGCCCAAGTAACAAATCCACCACTGGATGGTATCCGTGAAGAGATCATCACAGACATCAGCCTGGCCATAGGTGGAGATAGAAATATTTTTAATATTAGTCCTGAACAGGCAAAGAAATTACGCATACAAAATCCGGTTATATCGAACGATGATCTTGATAAAATCAAAAATATAGATCATCCCGATTTTAAGGCTTGTACCATACCGATCTTATACGACATTGATAAAGGGATGAATGGACTTGAGATGGCCTTGAATACATATGCTTTCACAAACTGAAATCGCCGTAAATAATGGCGCCAATATTGTTATTCTATCAGATAGAGGGGTGAGCAAACATGTGGCTCCAATACCTGCTTTACTCGCATGTTCCTATCTGCATCATTCTCTAAATAAATTAGGCAAACGATCTAAATTTGGTATTATTCTTGAAACTGCCGAGCCAAGGGAACCTCATCATTTCGCAACTTTATTCGGATATGGTGCCAGTGCCATCAATCCTTATTTGGTAAATGAAATTATCAGAACCCAGGTGGAAGAAAAGGTTATTGTTGGTATCGATGCAGAGGTAGCTGTTCAGAATTTTAATAAAGCTATCGGGAAAGGTGTCTTGAAGATCATGAATAAAATTGGTATTTCTACACTTCATTCGTATCGGGCATCCCAAATTTTCGAAATCCTTGGATTAAAAAAACCATTTGTAGATAAATATTTTCCATATACTCCTTCCCGAATTGGAGGCATTGGCCTCTATGTAATAGAAAAAGATATTGCAAAAAGATATCAATATGCATTCCCTAAAATACATGTTGAAGATGCATTAGGTTTAGAAATAGGCGGAGAATATCGTTGGCGAAGAACTGGCGAAAATCATATGTTCAACCCTACCACGGTATCGAAACTACAACAAGCCGTAAGAAGCAATAGCAAAGCAAGCTATAAAGTTTATGCCGATGCCATCAACGAGCAGAGTAAGAATTTAATGACCTTAAGGGGATTATTCGAATTCGATAATTTAGATCCTATCTCTATAGATGATGTTGAACCGTGGACGGAAATTGTGAAGCGATTTAAAACAGGGGCCATGTCTTATGGCTCAATCAGCCAGGAAGCTCATGAAAATCTAGCGATAGCCATGAACAGGATAGGTGGTAAAAGCAATTCGGGAGAAGGCGGTGAAGACAAAAAACGTTTTAAAAAATTGCCCAATGGCGATTGGAAGAACAGTGCCATAAAACAGGTTGCCTCGGGTAGATTTGGTGTTAACAGTAACTATTTAACGAATGCCATCGAAATACAAATAAAGATGGCTCAAGGGGCTAAGCCCGGTGAGGGCGGTCAACTACCGGGAGAAAAAGTATTGCCATGGATTGCCGAAGTAAGAAATTCTACGCCTTATGTAGGATTGATTTCCCCTCCGCCACATCATGATATTTATTCCATCGAAGATCTGGCGCAACTCATATTCGATCTTAAAAATGCAAACAGGGATGCGAGGATCAACGTAAAATTAGTGTCAAAAGTTGGGGTAGGTACTATAGCTGCCGGTGTTACAAAAGCCAAAGCCGATGTAATATTGATCTCAGGCTTTGATGGTGGTACAGGAGCATCGCCCTTAACATCATTAAAACATGCAGGTTTACCCTGGGAATTAGGCATAGCAGAAGCCCAACAAACATTGGTACTTAATAATTTACGAGGCAGGGTGGTGTTGGAATGTGATGGCCAATTAAAAACGGGACGGGATGTCGCTATTGCTTGTCTATTGGGCGCTGAAGAATTCGGATTTGCAACGGCCCCATTGGTAGCTTCGGGATGTATTATGATGAGAGCATGCCATTTGAACACATGCCCAGTGGGAATTGCCACCCAAGACCCCGAACTTCGCAAAAATTTTAAAGGCACTCCTGAACATGTGATAAATTTTATGTATTTCGTTGCCGAAGAGCTACGTGAGATCATGGCACAATTGGGTTTTAGAACTATTAAAGAAATGGTGGGCCAAACTACAAAGATCAACGCTAAAACAGCCATTGACCACTACAAGGCAAAGAGTATAGATCTTGCTGCTATATTGCATCAGCCCGCTATGGAGCATAAATCCATTCTTTCTAATATTGAGCAACAGAATCACAATTTAGAAAATGTATTGGATATGAAAATTATTCGTGATGCCAAGGGAGCCATCAAAAACAAAATAAAAACAACCCTTTCATATCATATAAAAAATACCGACAGAACTGTTGGCGCGATTACCAGTAACGAAATTTCCAAATTATATGGCGAAGACGGATTGCCAGAAAATACCCTTAACCTTAATTTTAAAGGATCGGCAGGTCAAAGCTTTGGTGCTTTTGCTGTGAAGGGATTAACTATGACTGTAGAGGGCGAAACAAATGATTATTTGGGTAAAGGTTTATCAGGGGCTAAGATCATTATTAAAAAACCACCAAAAGCCGATTTCGCCGCTGAAGATAATATCATAACCGGTAATGTAAGCTTCTATGGCGCTATAAAAGGGGAAGCATATATCAATGGTATTGCCGGAGAGCGCTTTGCCGTTCGAAATTCCGGTATTACTGCTGTTGTAGAAGGTGTTGGAGATCATGGTTGCGAATATATGACAGGTGGAAAAATTGTTGTCTTAGGTAAGACAGGTAGAAATTTTGCCGCCGGAATGAGTGGTGGTATAGCTTATGTATATGATAAAGAGCATAAATTCAGTCAGGGATTGTGTAATATGGAAATGGTAGATTTAGATCCGTTAGACAAAAAAGATCAACATGAATTAAAACAATTCATAGAAAATCACAAAGAATATACAGGCAGTAAACTGGCGATCTAAATTATTATCTGAATGGAATACTGAGGTAAAACATTTTATAAAAGTATTCCCAACAGACTATAAAAAGGCGTTGGAAAGAATTGAGAAGGAAACAAGGGTTGAACAATTAACAGCATAATTATGGGGAAATTAGGAGGATTTAAAGAATATGAAAGGCAGGATGAAAGCAATGTAGCTGTTGAAAGTCGTGTTAGCAACTATAAGGAATTTACCATCCCTTTAAAGGAAGAAGAATTAAAAAAACAGGGATCAAGATGTATGGATTGCGGTATTCCTTTTTGCCATAGCGGTTGTCCGTTAGGGAATTTTATTCCAGATTTTAATGATATGGTGTATAAAGGAGAGTGGAAAAAGGCCTTACAAATTTTACATGCCACTAATAATTTTCCGGAATTCACGGGAAGGCTCTGCCCTGCTCCATGTGAAAAAGCATGTGTATTGGGAATCATTGATGATCCGGTTTCAATCGAAAACATCGAAAAAAGTATTGTAGAACGCGGTTTTAAAGAAGGTTGGATAATTCCAGAGCCACCTGAAACAAGAACCGGAAAAAAGATTGCTGTTATAGGTTCCGGTCCTGCCGGATTAGCAGCAGCACAACAATTAAACCGCGCAGATCATCTCGTTACGGTATTTGAAAGAGACGACGCAATTGGAGGATTGTTAAGATATGGGATCCCTAATTTTAAACTGGAAAAAGAAATTATCGACCGAAGAATTCAAATCTTAAAAGATGAAGGCGTCATCTTTAAAACCAATGTTCATGTTGGTGTAAATTATGATATAAAAGAGCTGGATGAATTTGATGCTGTTGTCTTATGCGGCGGTGCAACTGTGCGTAGAAGCTTACCTGTTAAGGGTATCGACAGCAAAGGAGTTGTTCAGGCTATGGACTTTTTAACGCAACAAACAAAGCAATTGTTTAACAGTCCTGTTGAGGGAGAAATCATAAGTGCTAAAGATAAGCATGTGATTGTTATCGGTGGTGGCGATACAGGTTCTGACTGTGTAGGAACCTCAAACCGACATGGGGCCAAATCGGTTACAAATTTTGAGATCATGCCAAAACCTCCTGTTGGAAGGAGTGAAAGTACCCCCTGGCCGTTTTGGCCTTTGCAACTAAAATCTAGCTCTTCACATGAAGAAGGTTGCGAGCGAAACTGGCTGATCAATACAAAAGAATTTATAACAAACGAAAAAGGCGAATTGACTGCTTTGAAAACAGTAGAGGTTGAATGGATCAAAAAACCCGGAGAACGTCCTCAATTAATGGAGAGACCTGATTCAGAAAAAACATGGCCTTGCGACCTTGCTCTATTAGCGCTAGGTTTTACAGGACCTGAAGCAACATTAAGTGAACAATTAGGCTTAGAGCTCGATGGTAGGAGTAATTATAAAGCAACCAATTATCAAACCAACATACCGCATATTTTCACCGCCGGTGATATGCGCCGTGGACAATCGCTAATTGTTTGGGCTATTTCAGAAGGACGGGAAGCTGCCAGAGAGGTCGATCTGTTCCTTATGGGCGAATCAAATTTACCAACCAAAGGTAATGGCGATCTGATCTCTGTATAAATTTATATGAATTTTTTTAATAAGAGCTTCTAGTTAATACTGGAAGCTTTTTTTTATCCATTGATTTAATAAAAATGGATCATGCCTTGACATAAATTCGGTCATTGTTTTACCAAATCATCTTTTTTTAATTGGTAACATTAGTCACATAAAAAAGCTCGTTAGATGACTTAAATCATGGTTTAAAAAAATCTACACCTCTAATTTTGTGCCTACAAAATAACAGTACGCTTAAAAATAAATAATCATGAAAAAAATATTAAGTATTATCCTAATTGCAATTTTATTTACAGCATGCAAAACAGAATCTAATAAAGCGGTTGATACCGAAAAGCAGACCGAAATTTCTGCTGAAACACCTTTTTTGGCGATGGCAGAATTTGATACAAAAGCCGGTGACTATGTAAATAAAGAAGTTAAAATTCAGGGAATCGTAGATCATGTTTGCAAGCATAGTGGTAAAAAATTATTAGTTGTCACTGATGATGGTAGTGTTCATATAACATCTGATACAAGATTTGAAGATACCCTAAAAGGTAGTGAAATTGCCTTAACAGGTATTGTTCTTGAAGAAAGAATAGATGAAGCATATTGCTTGAAAATGGAGGATGATAATATTAAAAGTCATTCCGAAGGCGCAACAAACCAGGAACAATTTGAGAATAAAAAGAAACACATTCAACAATACAGAGATCAAATGAAAGCAGAAAATAAAGAATATCTTTCTACTTATTCTTTACAATACGTATCGCATACCGAAGTTGAATAACCTTATTTATGAAACAATTGCGAAAATGGAGTAGGATACTTCATCGAGATATTGGTTACTTTTTTATCGGGACAACTATCATTTATGGCCTTTCGGGAATAGCCTTAAACCATATGAGTGATTGGAATCCAAATTATTCTGTTGAATTAAACCATTTTACAACACCTATAAATTTAGAAAAATCACCTTCGATCGAAAATAATATATTATTGCTCTTAGATGAAATAGACCATAGAAGTAATTATAAAAAGCATTATTATCCCAATCCGGATAACATCAAAATTTTTTTAAAAGGTGGTTCTTCTATCATGGTGAATGTCAATAGCGGCGACGGAATGGCAGAATATTTAAAACGGCGCCCGGTTTTTTATGAAGTAAACTTTTTACATTATAACCCAAACAGAATTTGGACCTGGTTTTCTGATGCATTTTCGGCTTCCCTAATATTATTTGCGATCACATCTTTTTTTATGGTTAAAGGCAAACATGGAATTACCGGAAGGGGTGGTGTTTATACTTTGCTTGGTATCATTATACCCGTCTTGTTTTTAATTTATTATTTATAACAAGAAATGTAATCGATAATGAATAGTAATTTTACCAGTGAGACAGATCAATTGCTTCTACATATCTCTTAATGGTTAAAATATCATCTTTGGAAGTCAGATCGGGAACATGCTCTGATAGCGGAATACCGGTTGTAGCATCAGGATGATCTTTGATCATATTAAGCAAAGCCGTTGGTAATTCTTTTTCCTTGCGGATAGGATGTAAGGGACAATCTTTTACATACTTAAAAAACAAGCTGCCATCGAACTTGAAAATATTCATGCTTACTCTTAATTTCCCTTCCCTGTCAACATATTTATGAACTTCATCAAGTGACGGCTTTTCAACAATATCTATTAAATAATGACGGTCGTCAAATTGCATCAATGCAAATTTAGCAATCTTGTCTTCCGTAAAATCCAATGAATCCCGGTCATAACTTATCAATGCGTTTGGCGTTGCGTTAAATTCACGCAATAAGCGTAGGGCATTTACAGAATACAAATTATCGCTATTGCAAATGGTGAAAGCCGACTTCTTTAATTCTGCATATTGAATCATTGCCTGATATAAGGCATCGGCGGTACCTAGTGGTTTTTCTCGGCCTTCAGGGATGGTCTGGATGGCGAAATTAATTGTTAAGCCATTAAATCTATTGCCAATATCTTTTTCACCATAAAAAGATTTAAACAGTTCATTCTGTTTTCCGGTAATGATATAGACGTTTTTATATCCGGCTTTCTTAGCATTGTATAAAAGGTAATCCATAAAAGGCCTGTTGCTATTCCCTATTGAAATTAAGCTTTTACTCCTTTTATTTGCCTGTTCCTTTTGCGCTTCTGTTAATGCAGTATTGCCGGCAACCTCCTGCTTCATCCTCGAAGAAGCGCCACCTGCCAATATCACCAATTTATCTGTCATCATATCATATTAAATAACGTGAACGCCTCCTACGATTGAAACCTTATATGCCGATTTCGCTCCGGCTTTTAAAATAGCCTTTATAACCTTCTCTTCGTTTTCTTTACTTGTTAAGGCCGCAATACTGCCTCCACCTCCCGAGCCTACAATTTTGGCGCCGTAAGCCCCTGCTGATAAGGCCCCGTCTATCATATTATCAATAATGGGTACGGTTATTTTTAGCACGTCTTTTAAGATCTTATGATGCCTCGTCATTAGATTTCCAATTTTTTCAAGATCCACTTGCGCCTTATTTAAGGCATGAAAGGCCTCTTTTGTGATTGCATAATTATTAATGGCTGCATAAAAAACCGGCTGTAGATCTCGAGGTACATAATGTTTTAGTTTTGCATAGTCGTCAACTGTGGCGTTTTCGATTTTAAAATCTTTCACTTCGGCCTGCACAGATGATATTGCTGTTAAAGCAACATCTCTTAAATTTTTAAGCGTCCCTAATGTTTGTTTCGGAACCCCCGATTCTCCCACAATAAGTGACTCTAATTTTTTGTTTATTAGTTTGTAACTACCATCGACGGTATTAATAAACAATAAATTTCCAATGCTAATGGTGTATTGATCCATCAATCCTCCCGGCTCATTATATTCCAGCACTTCTGTTCTATAGGCTAATCTGGCTATTAATTCGGGTGTAACTTTAATTTCTTTACCAAAAGCATCTAATAAAAAAGTGATCCATGCAACCACAAGTGCCGAAGAGCTCGATAAACCTGCATTAATCGGGATTTCGCCCGAAATTTCCACATCGTAACCCATGTGAATCTCACATCCAATATCTTTAACAACTTTTAAAGCTGAAATAAAATAATCCCTGCTATTTGCAGGGACCAAAGGTTTTTGAAGATCAATGACCCTTTCCGCTTTAATATCAGGCATGTGAATTCTCAACAACTTGTCATTGCTAATGCGGGCGTTCAGATTGATATATCTGTTTATAGCGCAAGCGATAACGGGTAGCCCCAAATAATCCTGATGGTCGCCAAACAAGCAAATCCTTCCGGGTGCTGCAATTTTTATAGATTTTTTAGCCTGTCCTTGCATACTAATAAGTGTCTTTTATCCAGTTGTAAGGCTTTCTTTTGATCCACGTTCCTCTTGTAAAATCGGGAAAATCCTGAGGCTCGCCATTATTTTCTATCGAAAGTTCAGACAAGGGGGTAATGGCACTCCATGCAGCAGCATCGTACACATCCAATGGTGGCGCAATATTCTGCTTTGCAGATTCTATAAATGCATTGATCACAAAGAAGTCCATGCCACCATGTCCGGCACCCAAGGCATGTTCTCCATATTTTTTCCAGAGCGGGTGGTCATATTTTTCTAACCAGGAATCGGCATTGTCCCACCGGTGCGGTTCAGAAACACCTTCAATATACATCCTGTTGCCGTCAACTTCCCATAAACCGTTCGCCCCTTGAACCCTGAAACCTAAAGAATAAGGCCTTGGCAGGTTGCAATCGTGGGTTACGATAATGGTTTCTCCATTGGTGGTTTCGATCATGGAAGTGATCACATCACCTTGTTTGAATTTGATCTTTGCATTTGGATGGTCTTTCCCCCATTCTTTACAATATAATTATGTAAACCAATGCTCTTTGTAGCATTAGAGGTTATTGATGAAAAACGGTTCCCGCGGTTAATATCGCACATGGCTGCAATGGGGCCCACGCCATGTGTTGGATAGACATCTGCATTTCTTGAAACGGAATGTTGAGTGCGCCATTTGGATTCTGAAATTCCCTTTTCGCCGAATTCAACGCCTTTACCATAAGCGCTTTTCCCATCGTTGAGTTTTACAAATCTCAAATCGTGCTGATAGCCACACCTAAAATGCACCAATTCACCAAAGATATTTTGTTTGACCATATTTAAAACCGCCATGATATCGCGCCTGTAATTCACATTTTCCAATATCATTAAATGGGCACCTGTTTCTTCATGGGTATTGACGAGGTCCCAGCATTCTTCCATGGTATTAGCTGCCGAAACTTCCACACCCGTATATTTCCCTGCTAACATGGCGTCTTTGGACATTCTAGCATGCCATAACCATGGCGTTGAAATAATTACAGCCTGAATATCTGTGAGATTCAATAAATTTCTATAATCGTATTCGTCTTTCTGAAAGACTATAGGTTTAGGCTGTTTTTTCTCTTTTATAATATCAAGTGCCATTTGTATTCTTACCGGGTCGATATCGCAAATAGCCATGATAGCCACATCATCTCTTAATAAGAGGTTATTTAAATGATTGGTACCACGCAGGCCAACCCCGATCAATCCTACCCTTAATTTTTCTTTATTATGGTTGTTTGTGAATCCATAAGTTAGGTTAGGAAGTATGGTTATACCTGCTCCGACAATCGCGGATTTTTTGATAAATTTTCTTCGGGATTGCTGATCATTCATGATTTAATGTATTTCAAGAAATTCAATTTCTAAAATACAGAATTTTCATGAGTCATATAAAATTATCAGCCAGTAAAATATCTTATTTTACCAATGAAAAATATAAGGCATAAAAAAATCCCCATTACCTAGGTAATGGGGATCATATATTTAGAATCTAATTTAGCTTAGATATATCGCTTCTAATTTTAGTGCTATTTATAATGAATAGCGTCTTCTATTGTTCCAGTTCGCACGTTTTGTAATCGTATTGATTGCAATACTTGGCTGAACTGTCTTTTTGTTTTGATTGTTTATTGTATTCATAATTATTTTTTTGATATTATTATTTTTAGTTCTTTTTCCCTTTTATAAGTAATACACCCCTTAGTATTACCTATGTTAGCAGCGAACTTTTCTGCTAATTCCATTATTATTTTTTAACTCCTTTCATGATCAAATTTTAATTTATTATTCGGTACAAATTTACGGCTGTTCTTATTCTTAAAAAACAGCAAAATTGTCCATTTTATATACTATATTAACCCTTATTGATTAATATTAAAATACTGTTAAATAATATAGCATAGAAATGCTCTTTTTAAAAACTTTCTATATTCATATTTATTAAGAAATGTTTTGGCTGTTCAACAGGTTACGAAAAAAAATCCTCACATCTTACAGATATGAGGATTTTTAAAAAGAAAGGCGATGACATACTCTCCCACCTAGTGGCAGTACCATCTGCGCTGATAGGCTTAACTTCTCTGTTCGGTATGGGAAGAGGTGAGCCCTATCGCTATAATCACCTTAAGTCATTTGTTAGTCGTTGGTATATCAGATACTGGTATCTGGTATACACGATCACTAACTTTTATTTCTAAAATAATTTACAGTGATACTATCTAATAGATATCAACTGTCAATTACTAGTATAAAAATTGACACATTAAAACAACAATATTATAAATCATAAAAAGTAAAAGAAAAAGGCTGTACATAAGCCTATGGGTTATTAGTACTACTCGGCTATGACATTACTGCCTTTACACCTATAGCCTATCAACGTGGTAGTCTTCCACGACCCTTTAAAGAAATCTCATCTTGTGGTGGGTTTCGCGCTTATATGCTTTCAGCGCTTATCCCTTCCCGACGTAGCTACTCAGCAGTGCTCCTGGCGGAACAACTGATACACCAGCGGTCAGTCCAATTCGGTCCTCTCGTACTAGAATCAGATCCACGCAAATTTCTAACGCCCGCTACAGATAGAGACCGAACTGTCTCACGACGTTCTGAACCCAGCTCGCGTGCCACTTTAATGGGCGAACAGCCCAACCCTTGGGACCTTCTCCAGCCCCAGGATGTGACGAGCCGACATCGAGGTGCCAAACCCCCCCGTCGATATGAGCTCTTGGGGGAGATCAGCCTGTTATCCCCGGAGTACCTTTTATCCTTTGAGCGATGGCCCTTCCATGCGGAACCACCGGATCACTATGCTCTTGTTTCCAACCTGATCGACTTGTCAGTCTCTCAGTCAAGCACCCTTATGCCATTGCACTCTACGCACGGTTACCAAGCGTGCTGAGGGTACCTTTAGAAGCCTCCGTTACTCTTTTGGAGGCGACCACCCCAGTCAAACTACCCACCAAGCACTGTCCTCATCTCTGAGTTAGGCTCTAGATAAGCAAAGGGTGGTATTTCAAGGTTGACTCCACGACGCCTAGCGACGCCGCTTCAAAGTCTCCCACCTATCCTACACATTACTTATCCAAAGTCAATACTAAGCTATAGTAAAGGTTCACGGGGTCTTTTCGTCCCGTAGCGGGTAATCGGCATCTTCACCGATACTACAATTTCACCGAGCTCATGGCTGAGACAGTATCCAGATCGTTGCACCATTCGTGCAGGTCGGAACTTACCCGACAAGGAATTTCGCTACCTTAGGACCGTTATAGTTACGGCCGCCGTTTACTGGGGCTTCATTTCATTGCTTCGCCGAAGCTAACAACTCCACTTAACCTTCCAGCACCGGGCAGGTGTCAGGCCTTATACTTCATCTTTCGATTTTGCAAAGCCCTATGTTTTTGATAAACAGTCGCCTGGATCATTTCTCTGCGGCCCCCCCGGAGGGGGGCGACTCTTCTCCCGAAGTTACGAGTCTATTTTGCCTAGTTCCTTAGCCATGAATCTCTCGAGCACCTTAGAATTCTCTTCCCAACTACCTGTGTCGGTTTACGGTACGAGTACTTTATATCTGAAGCTTAGAGGTTTTTCTTGGAAGCTCTTACACACACTATCCACGCCGCCGAAGCTTTGTGGTACTATCCCGATTTAGCTAGTCCAGCGCATTTAACTACTGGTCCAATACCTACTCGGTTTAACGTACTATTCCGTCAGTACGCGGTGCTGTCATTACTTCGTCACCCCATCGCAATATAAAGTAGTACAGGAATATTAACCTGTTGTCCATCCACTACCCCTTTCGGGTTCGCGTTAGGTCCCGACTAACCCTCAGCTGATTAGCATAGCTGAGGAAACCTTAGTCTTTCGGTGTGCGGGTTTCTCACCCGCATTATCGTTACTTATGCCTACATTTTCTTTTGTAATCGCTCCAGCATCCCTTACAGAACACCTTCAACGCAACATTACAATGCTCCCCTACCGCTTGCAGTAAACTGCAAACCCATAGCTTCGGTAATATACTTATGCCCGATTATTATCCATGCTCGATCGCTCGACTAGTGAGCTGTTACGCACTCTTTAAATGAATGGCTGCTTCCAAGCCAACATCCTAGCTGTCTGTGCAATCGAACCTCGTTAGTTCAACTTAGTATATATTTTGGGACCTTAGCTGATGGTCTGGGTTCTTTCCCTCTCGGACATGGACCTTAGCACCCATGCCCTCACTGCTGATAAACATTTTATAGTATTCGGAGTTTGTCAGGAATTGGTAGGCGGTGAAGCCCCCGCATCCAATCAGTAGCTCTACCTCTATAAAACTATTAATCAACGCTGCACCTAAATGCATTTCGGGGAGTACGAGCTATTTCCGAGTTTGATTGGCCTTTCACCCCTACCCACAGGTCATCCAAAGACTTTTCAACGTCAACTGGTTCGGTCCTCCACTGTGTGTTACCACAGCTTCAACCTGCCCATGGGTAGATCACTCGGTTTCGCGTCTACTACTACTAACTATGGCGCCCTATTCAGACTCGCTTTCGCTGCGGCTCCGTAGCTTAACTACTTAACCTTGCTAGTAACAGTAACTCGTAGGCTCATTATGCAAAAGGCACGCCGTCACATATAAATATGCTCCGACCGCTTGTAGGCGTACGGTTTCAGGATCTCTTTCACTCCCTTACTTAGGGTTCTTTTCACCTTTCCCTCACGGTACTAGTTCACTATCGGTCTCTCAGGAGTATTTAGCCTTAGCGGATGGTCCCGCTAGATTCATACAGGGTTTCACGTGCCCCGCACTACTCAGGATACTACTATTGATAACATTGCTTACTCGTACGGGACTATCACCCTCTATGGTCACTCTTTCCAAAGTGTTCTGATTCGCGCAGCATCAAATATTGTAGTCCTACAACCCCAATATTGCCGAAACAATATTGGTTTGGGCTATTCCGCGTTCGCTCGCCGCTACTTACGGAATCACTTTTGTTTTCTCTTCCTCCGGGTACTTAGATGTTTCAGTTCTCCGGGTTTGCTCCTCTTACGAGGTGACATGTCTTCAACATGCCGGGTTGCCCCATTCGGATACCTGCGGATCAATTTGTATGTGCCAATCCCCGCAGCTTTTCGCAGCTTATCGCGTCCTTCTTCGCCTCTGAGAGCCTAGGCATCCTCC
>CAWIGH010000001.1:370000-445000 GCA_963835675.1 uncultured Flavobacteriaceae bacterium
GGATCAAACTCTCCATTGTATAATTTTTAAATCTCTTTAAGTTATAAATAAAAAGTCCTCAAAAGAATCTTGAAGTTCTTAAATAAATAAAAACTCCGTAATCTTACTCTATTTTACGCTGTCAATTTTTTCAGTTTTTCAATGAACTTATCCACTTTCTTAATCTCCATCATACCCTACCTACCCCTGAAAGCGGGTGCAAATATATAAAGCCTTTTCCACTCCAACAAAATATTATTGAAGATTTTTATTTATTTTTTTTACATCTATTATAACTGCCTGTTATGTAGTTACTTAAATTAAAAATAAATCTAAAATTATCTTCTTATTTATGGTACTGTGTTAAGGATTGAAAGCGTATCCTTTTTAAAAGTGCTTGCTTTTAAAAAGATAAAGCGGAAAGCCTGACCTTAAACTCGTTTTAAGGTAACACCAAAATATTATAAGTATTATTGTGCAAGAAAGTGTTTTCTAATATCTTTGCACACTTATTTTATAGTATTTACAATGATTAAAATTACATTACCTGATGGATCGATTAAGGAGTATGCCCAAAAAAGTACTCCTTTAGATGTGGCTAAAAGTATAAGTGAGGGATTGGCTAGGAATATTATTTCGGCCAAATTCAATGAAAATACCGTTGAGACCACCACCCCATTGACCCATGACGGTTCTTTAGTTTTATTTACATGGAATGATGATGAAGGCAAAAAAGCCTTTTGGCATTCGTCTGCACATATTCTTGCCCAGGCCATTCTACATTTTTATCCCGACGCGAAATTAACCATAGGGCCTGCCATTGAAAATGGTTTTTATTATGATGTTGATTTTGGCGACGAAAGTATATCTGAAAACGATTTTAAAAAGATCGAAGACCAGATGCTTGAATTTGCAAGGCAAAAATTTGAATTTACGATGCGCGAAGTTTCTAAGAAAGACGCGCTTGATTATTATAAAAAACAACATAATGAATTTAAGGTTGAGTTGATAGAGAACTTAACCGATGGCGACATTACTTTTTGTGACCATGCAGATTTTACCGATCTGTGCCGGGGCGGACATATACCTAATACCGGATTTATAAAAGCAATAAAGATCATGAGTGTGGCCGGTGCTTACTGGCGTGGTGATGAAAAAAACAAACAATTGACCCGTGTTTATGGCATTTCTTTCCCAAAACAGAAAGACCTTACTGCCTATTTAGAATTATTAGAAGAAGCAAAAAAACGGGATCATAGAAAACTGGGTAAGGAATTAGAGTTGTTTACCTTCTCTCAAAAGGTAGGTCAAGGTTTACCTTTATGGTTACCTAAAGGTGCCGCCTTACGATCGAGACTTGAAGATTTTCTAAAAAAAGCACAACAGAAGGCTGGGTATGAAATGGTGATAACACCTCATATAGGACAGAAGGAACTTTATGTTACTTCTGGCCACTATGCTAAATATGGTGCGGATAGCTTTCAGCCTATCCACACCCCAAAGGATGATGAAGAATTCTTATTGAAGCCTATGAATTGCCCCCATCATTGTGAAATTTATAATGACAGGCCTTACTCATATAAAGAATTACCCAAGCGTTTTGCTGAGTTTGGTACTGTATATAGATATGAGCAAAGTGGTGAATTACATGGCCTCACAAGGGTTAGGGGTTTTACCCAAGATGATGCACATATATTCTGCATGCAGGAACAATTAGACCAGGAGTTTAAAAATGTAATAGACCTTTCATTATATGTATTGGGTAGTTTAGGTTTCGAAAATTTTACTGCACAGGTTTCTGTGAGGGATCTTGAGAATCCTGATAAGTATATAGGTGATGTTAAAAATTGGGAAAAGGCCGAACAGGCTATAATCAATGCCGCCAATGATAAAGGTTTAGACTATAAGATCGTAACCGGTGAAGCCGCTTTTTATGGCCCCAAATTAGATTTTATGGTGAAAGATGCTTTGGGCAGAAACTGGCAGTTGGGTACCATACAGGTTGATTATAATTTACCCGAACGTTTTGACCTTACTTATAAGGGTTCTGACAACCAATTGCACAGGCCGGTTATGATTCACCGTGCGCCTTTTGGCTCTATGGAAAGGTTTATAGCATTGTTATTAGAACATACAGGAGGTAATTTTCCGCTATGGCTAACGCCGGAGCAAGCGATTATACTGCCAATTAGCGAGAAATTTGAAATATATACCAAAAAAGTTTTAAATTTGATGGAAAATTACGAAATTCGCGCCCTCGTTGATGAGAGGAATGAAAAGACCGGCAGGAAGATACGTGATGCAGAAGTTAGAAAGATTCCATACATGATCATCATTGGTGAGAACGAGGAAAATGAAGGCGTGATATCTGTGCGAAGGCATGGTGGTGAAGATCTAGGAAAAATGACCATCGAAGATTTTTCGGTTATTGTAAAGAAAGAAATAGAAAATACATTACAACAATTTAAAGTTTAACTAAAATTTTACAGCTATAGCAATTAGAAGAAAAGGAGGCAGAAGACCTTGGAGGATCATCAAAGAAGATGCTCACAAAATAAATAGTAATATTCGGGTTCCGGAAGTACGGTTGGTAGGAGACAATGTAGAAATTGGTGTCTACCCAACAGCACAGGCCAGGAAACTTGCAGAGGAACTAGAATTAGATTTGGTAGAGATATCGCCAAATGCTTCGCCGCCTGTTTGTAAGATTATAGACTATAAGAAGTTTTTGTATGAGCAGAAAAAGCGAGATAAAGCTTTAAAAGCAAAAGCTACTAAAGTTGTTATAAAAGAAATACGTTTTGGTCCGAATACCGACGACCATGACTATGAATTTAAAAAGAAACATGCTATAAAGTTCTTAAGCGAGGGAGCCAAGCTTAAGGCCTATGTTTTTTTTAAAGGCCGTTCTATAATATATAAAGATAAGGGTGAAATCTTATTATTAAAATTAGCGCAAGAACTTGAAGATTATGGTAAAGTTGAACAAATGCCAAGATTGGAAGGAAAAAGAATGACCATTTTTATAGCTCCAAAAAAATAATAATAAGCAAGATTAAATAAATAGGAACAAGATGCCTAAAATGAAAACAAAATCTAGTGCCAAAAAGCGTTTTAAGCTTACGGGTACTGGTAAAATCAAAAGAAAGCATGCTTTTAAGAGTCATATATTGACTAAAAAATCTAAAAAGCGTAAGCTAAGATTAACACATGACGGCTTGGTACACAAAGCTGATACAATGAATGTGTTAAAAATGTTAAAATTAAAATAAGCCTTCGGTTTATTCGGTAATTAAATTATTAACCCTGTGTTAGTGCCTTTAAAAATGATTGAAACATATCTGCCTAACTCAAAAAAATTAGAAAATTATGCCAAGATCGGTAAATTCAGTAGCTAAAAGAGCTCGCAGAAAAAAAATATTAAAACAAGCCAAAGGTTATTTTGGCAGACGTAAAAACGTTTATACAGTAGCCAAGAATGCAGTAGAAAAAGCATTGTCTTATTCTTACCGCGACAGAAAGACCAATAAAAGAAATTTTAGAGGTTTATGGATTCAACGTATTAATGCCGGTGCACGTCAGTACGGTATGTCGTACTCTCAATTTATGGGTAAAGTAAAAGCCAATAATATTGAATTGAATAGAAAAGTTCTGGCAGATCTTGCTATGAACAACCCAGAGGCTTTTAAAGCTATTGTAGATAAAGTAAAATAACAATCATATACTTGCTTATAAAAAAATCCTGAGTTCAACACTCGGGATTTTTTATTTTATGTATCATCTAATTTATGTTGGCTTTTTCTTATCATCATTTGTGTGAGAATGCTATTTTTGCTTTTCAATAAATTCTATGGATCTATCTAAAATAAGACTTGTGGTAACCGATATGGACGGTACCTTGCTTAGATCTAACAATACGGTAAGCCAAAAGTTTTTTGAGCTTTTTAGGGCTTTACAAAAGCATGATGTACATTTTGTTGCTGCCAGCGGGCGGCAATATGCCAGTATTATCGATAAACTTGATCCTATTAAAAAAGATATTACGGTTATTGCCGAGAATGGCGGATTCGTAATGCGAAATGACCATGAGGTTTTAAAAATCAAATTGCCAGCAGACAGGATACAGCGACTCATCCCTATTTTACGTAATATTAAGGATGCCCACTTTACCCTTTGCGGTAAAAAAACGGCCTATATAGAAACCCGTAACGACCGATTTGTATCGATATTAGAGGAATATTATGCGAAGTTTATCATCGTAAATGATCTTTCGAAAGTAAAGGATGATGATTTTTTTAAAATGGCGGTTTATCATTTCGAAGGTTCTGAGCAATGTATCTTTCCGTTTGTAAAACATTTAACCGGTGATATGCAAGTAAAGATATCGGGAAAACATTGGGTAGACATTTCTCAACCCAATGCCAATAAAGGGTATGCCTTAAACATCGTTCAGCAACAATTGGGTATAAGCGCTGCAGAAACCATGGTTTTTGGCGATTATAATAATGATTTGGAAATGCTGGCCTTGGGTGATTATAGTTATGCCATGGCCAATGCTCATTCCAACGTAAAAAAAGCAGCCCGTTATTCTACCAAAAGCAATGATGAGGAAGGTGTAGAAGTTATATTAGAACAATTGCTAAAAGCCAAAAATTAATTTCCGAAAGCGGTTATAACTATGGACCGTGCTCCGCCATGATTGCGGTGTTCGCACAGGTAAATGCCTTGCCAGGTACCCAGATTTAATCGGCCAGCACTTATGGGTATTTGCACCGATGCACCCATTAAAGATGATTTGATGTGTGCCGGCATATCGTCGCGGCCCTCATAAGTATGTTTATAATACGAGGCATTTTCGGGTACCATTTTATTGATATGGCTTTCGAAATCTGTACGTACGCTTGCATCGGCATTTTCGTTAATGGTTAAACTGGCAGATGTATGTTTTATAAAAACATTTAACATGCCCGTTTCTATCTCTTTTATTTCGGGTATGTGTTGTAATATGGTACTGGTAATTAAATGAAAACCCCGTTTATAGGGTGGTAGTTTTATTTCTTTTTGGAAGCTTTTCATTAAACGAATTTTATAATTACAAGGTATTAATTTTTAGTTTGAATTGCCAATAATCCATCTATATGCTGGCGCTCTTTCTCCTTTTAAAAGTTTAGCAAATTAATTAGATGCTCCTTTTTTTATCATCTTCTTATGATCAATATCTCATCATCAGAAAATTCCATCCAGGAAAAATCGTATACATGGTGATACATTTTACCTTTGCTATTGATATTAAAATGGGTAATATATTTAAAATTAAATTTCTTTTTTGCCAGCACTACCCTTTTTACCTTCTTCTGCATGGTATTCTTGCCTAATAACTCTAATAAGATCGACCTGTTTCTATGTAATATCTTGTCTAATTCTTTGGCTGCTGCATCGGTTACACGTCTAAGATTGGTGTGATAATAGTTTTTACATTCTATAGAACAGAAGATCTTATCTTTTCTTCCTTTGAGGTTTTTTTTACATACTTTACACTTCATAAGCTTACAAAGGTACTTATTTTAGTGATTTTAGCCATTATTCGATTTTAACGGTTAAGAAACGTTTACTTTCGATTATAGTCGTTTATACCCGATTTATTAATGATGCTATTACTAATTTTAATCAATAAAAAATAAAGCTATGCAATCTAAGACTTTAGTAAAATCACAACAAAACAAAACCTCGAAGAACAGGCAACTAAATACTGTAAACCGCTCATTATTAAATGGTTTTTACAGGTATTTACAAGGGAAAAGATATAGTAAAAGCACCGTAAATACCTATACATACCTGGTTGCCGACCTTGTAGCGTTTTACAATGACAAACCCACAGACCAACTGAGCAACCGGGATGTTGAAATCTTCGTAGAGCAGACCATGCTTAAAAAAAGTTATGCCATCAGCACTCACCGGCAATTCATTAGCGCTTTAAAGCATTTTTGTATCTATAACCCTAACTGCAACATTGAAGATGTAAAACTTATCTATCCAAAAAAATCAAAAAAGTTACCTGTTGTTTTATCTCAGCAAGAAATGATCAAGCTCTTACAAGTTACCAAGAACTTAAAACATCGTGCTATTCTGGCATTGATCTATTCTGCCGGTTTACGTATTAGCGAGCTCATCAATTTGGAATTATCTCAAATAAGTATAGACAGGAAACAATTGGCAGTAAAAAGCGGGAAAGGCCGTAAGGACCGATATATTGTTCTCGCCGACAGTTTTTTGCCTTTGCTTAAGAATTATTTTATGACCTATCAACCCAAACGGTACTTTGCTGAGGGCCCACAATATCAAAAGTATTCTGCCAGTAGTATTCGTAAATTTTTATGGCGATCGTGCCAACAAGCGAAGATCTATAAACGCGTAACGCCTCACACGTTAAGACACAGTTATGCTACGCATTTATTAGAGAATGGTATTGGTTTGCGTTATATTCAAGAATTATTGGGTCATAGCAAGCCGGAAACTACGATGGTGTATACGCATGTAGCCCGCAAAGACCTGCTTGATATTCAAAGTCCGCTTGATATGGCTGTAAGTGCAATAATAAATTCCCAAAAAGGAGAACAAAACTTCCTCTTATCCGGAAAAAAATAGGGATAATGTGTATATTAGTTCCACATATAACGAGTTGTAACCAATTTACCAAATGAGACGCATACTATTCGGAATTGGGATAATTTTATTCATCGCATTGTTAGTTTTACGATGTGATATTCCTATGACGAAAAACAACGTCGTTGGAATTTATGCAAATACGAATTACGGAAACGAACCTTGCTGTTTGGAATCGCCTCATAAAGCGGACACTTTGAAATTAAAATCGGACGGAACATTTACGAGCGGATATTATGGAAATGGAACCTATAAAGTTAGTTACGGATTACTGACAACCGAAATTGACTGGACTTATGAATATGAGTTAGGAAAAGCTGGACATAGTACATATTTCAGCAATAAGATTTTTGAAAAACCGAAAATTATATTGAATTACGACTTGAATCATTACTATGAGAAAGTGGAATAAAAAACTGGTTACAACAATGTATAACCGCAATTACGGCGGATTCGACTACGTCCGAATCCACTCGGAATTGCTAAAGTCTGTGCCTAACCGAAAATTAACGCATATTAACCCGTAACTGACGGTTATACGAGACCGTCAGACTGCGCAAAAACTCACATAATTTGTTGAAAATTACTCATAGCTTTTATTGATGCAATTTTTGATATTTCGTATCTTGAAGATGTAATTAAAATTAACAAAAATGCATCATCTTGAGTATGAAATAGACAGAAACCAATTTTCTATGATGGCATTAGAGGAAATGGTTGATCAAAATTCTTATGCCAGATTAGTAGATATATTTGTGGATGCTTTGCCTTTAGATCAATTAGGCTTTACACATTGTAATCACGAACTACAAGGCAGGCCTCCTTACCACCCATCGGTTCTTTTAAAATTGTATATGTATGGCTATAGACATGGCTTGCGTTCTTCTAATAAACTGCATCAAGCTTGTATGGTTAATGTGGAACTTTGGTGGTTATTAAAAGGGCTCAAACCCAGCGCCAGAACAATTTGTTATTTTAGAACAAACAATGTTTCGGCTTTTAAAAAAGCATTTCAGCATTTTGTATTATTATTAAAAGATTGGAAACTTATTGATGGGCAAACCATTGCCATTGACTCTTTTAAAATTAGAGCTCAAAATAGTTTGAAAAATAATTTTAATCAAAAGAAAATTAACCGGCACATTGAATATATTGATCATAAAATAAACGAATATCATACACAATTAGACAAGGAAGATAATACAGATACCATCTCTGAAATAAATGATAAAATAGCCTATCAAAAAAGCAAAAAACAAAACTATAAGGATATTGAAAAACAGCTAAATGATAGCGGACAATCTCAAATCAGTAAAGTAGACAAAGACGCCAGGTCTGTTGTTTTACATCGTAATATTGTAAATGTTGGTTATAACATTCAAGCCGGTTGTGATAGTAAACACAAACTCTTTGTTAATGCTCAAACTGGTGCTGTAAATGACACCCATGCACTTGCTGATATGGCTCTTGAAGCAAAAGAACTACTAGGGCTTGATAAAATGAAAACCTTAACCGACAAAGGGTATACCACCGGTGCTGAATTGGCCAAATGTGAGCAAAATAATATTGTTACATACTCCTCGCCTAAAGAACATTCCTCTCCAAACAATGGCTTATACCCAATGGCTATTTTTAACTATGATAAATTTAATGATACCTATACTTGTCCAGCTGGACAAATAATGATTACTAATGGAAGTATATATAATAAAGCAAATCATAAAGTAAAACATTACAAAACTAAAGCTTGCAAACAATGCCCTGTAAGACATTTATGTACCACAAACAAAAATGGTAGGTTTATTGAAAGAGGTATATACCAACAAACTTTAGAAAACAATGAAAATAGAGTGAATAAAAACCCTGACTATTATCGCCTAAGACAGCAAATAACTGAGCATCAATTCGGCACTTTAAAAAGACAATGGGGATTCACTTATACTCTTATGAAAGGGAAACAAAACGTGCTCTCAGAGGTGTATCTTTGTTTTAGCGTTTACAATCTTATCAGGGTATGTAAAATAATGGATCCAAAAATATTAAAACAAAGGCTCAAAAACCTAATAACATGTGGTTTTGATAAAATAGACCTATTTAAAGCACTTTTATCGCCTCAAAATTATTTTGAAAAGTTTCTTGGTATCTCATTATCTTAAAGAAAAGTGTCTTACAAACTATTAGTTTAAATCTATATAACTATTTTTAACCTTAAAACCGGGTTTCTGCGAAGTCTCCCGTTAGGTGTCATTTGAATGAAACATTTTGCAAACATCATATTACTACTTCTGATTTTAACTTCTTGTCAAAACAAAAAGGAGAATAACGGAATTGCCAAAACTGAACTAAAACAACAATTCAGCGAACCGTATTCGAACTTAATTATTTATGACAATTTTGACAATGAATTAGTTCTTGATACTATTTCAAAAAGGAGGGAATCTCAATTTTCACCAGTTTATATCGGAAAAATAACAGACTCAATTGTATTATGCTATAAAACCTCAAAAATAGGACATAGAATTGAGGATATTGATTGGGGAAAATATAGAAGCCCAAAGGCTACCGACTTAAATATATTCATTGACACAACAAAAACAATCGGATTTCCAATGTGGATTTGGGAATATTATAAAGCACCTGAACATCGCGTAAATAAAAAGTCATATCCTATTTTTATTAAAAACGAAAGTTCTGACACTTTGAGTATCGGATTTGGAGATGCATTACCTATGCTGACAGAAGTACAAGACTCGATTGGTAATTGGAAACAAGTTGAGAGACAATTTATATATGATTGTGGAACAGGTTTGACTGAATTCTATCTTCCACCAAATCAAATTGCAATTTCTGCTTTGAGACAAAATTATGGAACGAATAAAACAAAATTTAGAGTGAGATTTCAACTTGGAGACAACAAAATTTACTCGAATGAAATAAACGGAAAAATTAACAACTGAATATAAAAAAACGCCACCTAACAAAGAACTGAGTTAAAAAACAAGCAATTTTAAGCTAATTTAGAAACAAAGTTTTCATCATAAGGCAATCCACTTTTTGCAATTGCAAAAGCTTGTTTTAATAACTTATTTGCAACAGCAATTAATGCTAGTTTTTTGCTCTTTCCTTTTGCCACAATTCGTTCATAAATATCTCTACATGCCTTATTATGTTTACATGCTGAAAACGCACATAAAAACAACAAATTTCGAAGTTTTTTATTTCCTACTTTACTTATCCTGCTTCTACCTCTAACACTACTTCCAGATTCTCTTATGGTAGGCGTAATACCTACATAACTACATAGCTGTGATGCTGTTTCAAACTTCTTAAAACCATCGGTTATAACTATTAAAAACAAGGCTGTTTTTACACCCATTCCTGGAATGCTCTTTAACAAGGTTAATTGGTGTTGCTGATCTTGTTTTACCAGTTCCAATAATCTTAACTCTATCCCTTGAACCTCTTTATCTAAATGTTTTAAATCACGTTGCAACGACTTATAAACATACTTTGATGGAATCCCTAATACATCTTCTCCATGAAGCTTGTTCTTGGTTTGTGTGCGCTTCTTTAAATAATTATCCAACAATCTAAAGAGTTGTAAGCATTCTGCCTGGACATCTGTCAAAGCACTGTACATGGGTAAATCGTTCATGACTCCATACTCGAAAATAGCCTTGGCATCACTTTTATCTGTTTTTACTTTAGCCAGTTTCATCTGGATAAAGCGTTTAACAGACAATGGATTTACCACAGATACTGACACTCCGTTTTTATGTAAAAACTGGGCAAACCTATAATGATAATAGCCTGTAGCTTCCATAACTACCAAAGCTGTTTTTGGAAGAGTTTTAAATAAACTTTTAAAACCTTTCTCGTCATTACTTAATTGGATGTGACCTGTAGCTTCACAATAAACATCAAAGACACTTTTACTAATGTCAATACCATAAATTTTTCTATCTTTATTCATAAGAACTGAATTTGGAAAGGACATTCTACTTTACTTTCAACAACTTAAAATCGAGATCTAGGTCTCACAGAACTGAACGAAATTTTAGTAGAAAAAGAGAGAGGATTATCAATGTTGCCGAAGTCTAAAGCTTCACCGTGTATACTAACCTTAATTCTCTCTTTTGTTCTTTCTGATTATCTAATAAATTTAATGAATTGTAAACTTAAGACGTGTATAATTCATTGCTTGCCTCCTACTTCATTTAAAACTATTATATTTAGTATCTGATTTGACTAGCTGAAAATCCTCCCACGCAGAGCGTGTCAGGTCGGATTTTAAGCCGCACAAATCATATACAGAAACGTTGGCTGCAATTATAAAATGCGTGTCAGATAATTCAACACGGAAAACATTAAGATAAATCAGATCAAATGAACGAAAAAGAACTATCGCAATTAACAGACGAAGAACTGCTACAGACAGCAAAAAACTTTAAACCAACACCAACTATCGATGCATTACTTATCGGTTTTTTAATTGGTATCATTATTTATGGTGTTGTGGCAAACGCTTGGGGGTTTACCATACTGATTCCTTTGTTTCTAATTTACCAATTCTTAAAAAAGCCTAAGCAATATAAAGCATTACAGAAAGAATTGAAGACACGTAACCTGCAATAATTACAATGATATTATGACTGAAATAAATGAAGACACGGGATGCGGCACGCTTCAACTTTTCTGTAATTTGACAGGAAAGCGCAACGCAGTCGGCTACTATTCTTATACGAACCGTTGTGCTTCATTATGACCAACCACTAACCAATGATAAAATTCTTTAGAAAAATTACGCTACGACCTTATGGAGAAAAATAAAACTGGAAAGTATTTGAAATATGCGATTGGTGAAATCGTACTTGTCGTTATTGGAATTTTATTAGCGTTGAGTATTAACAATTGGAATGAGAATAGAAAAGCAAATTTCAATCAACTAAAATATCTAAACTTATTAAAAAAAGAGGCTTTAAGCAATATCACAAGCCTTGACATTGAATTAGGCAGAATTAAAAAACAGGCCGAAGGACAAAAAGAGGTTTTTCGTTTAATTGATGAATCCAAAGATACGCTGTCAGAGGCATATGTCTCTCAAATATTCTTTAATACATTTACAACTCTTGTAGGTTTCAATTATAAAAATAGTGTGCTTACCGAAATTAAGAATTCAGGAGAACTAAAGAACATAGAAAACGATAGTTTGAGAATGGTATTAATAGCACTCGAACCTTTTATCGAACAAGTAAAGTTTCAAGAGAATTCTATAAATACTTTACAAAAGAAAATAATAGAGCGAATAAGTCTAAATGGAGATTTGAGAATGATATTAGAAAGTGTAGGATTTAACAATCAACTTGGAATAGGCAAGGCTAAAGCCATAAGCAAAGGAAATAAACCTGTTCTTAATGATGATTATTTTAAGAATAATATGATTGATTATATATCGGTAACCTTTAATTTAAGTGACCTATTATATCCAAGAATAAGAAACCATTTTATTGATATTGTAAATAAAATTGATAAAGAAATTGACGATAAGAAGTAAATGAAAAATAACGAAAGCCTGCCTACCGCAGGCAGGCACAACAATGGTTTTAAAACAAAAGTTTATGTAAATTTATAACGGCCCGATTCCTACTCGGAAATTTCCTTTTCCGAGCTGCGCCTGGCCCATCGCAGTGCGATGTCCTACTCGCAACGGAATCATAGCCAGAAACGTTAAAGTACATTCAGTATTCTATGACTTAAAAAAGTAAAATCTACTTATGTTATAAACAAAACTCATGCAGCATATTTCATAAATCAACGTAAGGCGTTTTTCTTTCTATAACGGCAAATATTCTTGCTAATATTTTGTTTCTTATAATGTTGATCGTACTCATTTTATTTTTCCCTTTTTCAACTCTTTTGTATAATAAGTTTTCATTTCAGGATTGAACTGTATCGATGATTTTGCACATAAATCAAGTAAGCTTTTTATCTTTTTATTGGCTAAGTGACTTACTTTGGTTCTTCCTCTTATACTTGTCCCCGATGAGTTTGGAAAAGGGGCTATACCACAGTAAGAAGCGAACTTACGTGCATTTTTGAATTTTGTAAAAGCATTGGTGTAGACAATTAAAAATAAGGCTGTTTGAGGACCAACTCCCTTAAACTGTTACGATTAGATCATACGATTTCATTAAGTTTATCCTCCTCTTTAATAATACTGGCCATTTCTTTTTCGATATCATTGATTTGTTTTGAAAAATAAACGATCATTTTTTCCTGTGCCCCAGAAAAACCCTATTATTCTTTTTTATAAGAATTCTCTTTTGTTCCCTTAAGCTTGCCTTATAACCAGCCCTTTGTTTTACTAAACGTTCTCTTAATGACAGTAAGGATTTAAGGGCCATTATCTTGTTGGAAGGTATCTTATCCGGTATTATTTCGTCTTTTAACCGATATCCATACAAGGCAATTTTAGTGGCGTCCATTTTATCTTCTTTCCCCCTGGATATTCCTAAAGATCTTTTGATCGCCAACCCGGAAACTAAAATGAACGGAATATGTTTTCTGATAAAAAAACGGATAAACCGATAAGAATACAGACCTGTATGTTCAAAAACAAATAGGATGTTATCCTTTGAAAACGGGCTATTCTTATAAACCCATTTGACCATCTTGCCAAAACCGTTATTCGAGTTCACAAAATGTGCATACATTTGATTACAGTGAATACGTACATCAAAATCCAATTTACTGATGTCAATGCCGATTGTTTCTTTAATTTCCATAACTTTGTATTTTATGGTTACTTTGACTAAAACCTTTAAAAGGGAGTATCTAAAATTCTATTTGGTCCTTTGTAACCTGATTATAAAAGAATGGGGACTAATACTGAATTATGACCTTTATAGTCAAGCTGAAGCTAAAGTTCACCCCATTCTTTTTTATTGTCAAATTTCCACCTTTAAATTTAAAAATAAATCTAAAGGCTGAAGCTGACTTGCGTTGCTACGTGCTGCGCACTCCCACCCCACAAGTAAATGTGCTCTAACGCCCTGCTAAACCAAATTGCTTAAGGCGTTTGTATAAACTACAACTCCAGCTGACGGCTCAAGCCTTTAACGTGCCATAACAGTTGCTAAATGCAATTTGGCCCTACTTTTCGAATTCCCAATCTAATAAATTTGACAATCAACGGTAGCTGCGCTACCTAATTGACGAACTATAATTTGAGATACAAGCCTAAATAGCAGTCATATTCTCAAATTATAGTTATCCAAATTTATTATCTTTCCTTTCTCAACGCAGAACTGCGTTTAGCAGGGCGTTGGCAAAAATGCGCTACATAAAATAATGGATATGAAAAACCTATTTGTATTGATAATGATGGCTCTAATTTTCTCAGGTTGTGACCCCGTATCAGATATGGAAGCTGATATTGAAAATTTAACATCTCAAACGCTAACTATTCAATTTATCTCGTCAGATGAAAGTATAAGCAAAACCTTGCAAATACTTCCTAATGGAATTGAACTCTTTCAGGAAGGTTTTGATATTGGTAGCACTTTTCTTGAACCCTCTCTTGTAGATTATGACTCTGTGGTTGTTAAAAATCAAGCTGAACAGATTCTTAAAGTGTACAATGAAAATGACACTGGGAAAAATATTTATAACATAGATGACTATTGGATAGCAAGTGAACCATCAAAAAGATTTTTTAAATACAAATATCAAATTGAGAGCGAGGATATTGAATAAGCACTTTTGCCAACAATGGCTATAAGTAATTGCTTGTTCTCGCCTACTTACGAAAATCCTCGCGGATTTTCTTTTCGGTTTTTATTTGCTAAATTAGTTACTTAAACACACCACTAATCATACACAAATCCGTTGGCAGTAATTTGAAAAAAGCAATATTTTTCCTACTTCTTTTATTTTTACCAGCACTTATAGTCGCTCAAAAGGATAGTACAAAAACAAAACTTTCATTTGCAAGTGATTTTAGGTTTAGGGTAGAGCAAGATTGGAATTCACTTAAATCTGATGGCACTTACCGAGATAACAGAACACGTCTACGATACAGAGCTCGATTTGGAGTTTCTTATGATTACAAAGATTGGATATCTTTTGGGATAAGATTGCGAACAGGAGATCCTAAAAAACAACAAGACCCCCAATTAACGTTAGGAGATGGTTTTAAAGAATTTGGTACATTACCTATTGCTTTTGAAAAAGTCTATGCAAATTTCCGACATAAATGGCTCTCCGCTTGGATTGGAAAAAATACATTCCCATTCGAAAAACAAAATGAATTATTTTGGAGTGACAATGTGTTCCCAGAGGGCATTTCATTAAGAGGGATATTCACTTTCAAAAACAAATATCTACAGTCGTTACAAATAAATACTGGTCACTTTATTTTGGCTTCTAACGGAACTTCTTTTGATTCAGACAGTTATTTTCAAGGTATCCAGTTTGTTACGACACATTGGAAAGATAGGCTTAATTTTTTTCCAACTTTCTATTATTTCAATAAAATACCGAACATCCCAGATGGAAATGAAACCTTTAGGATGAACTATGCTATATTGCATATTGGCACAAAAATAGAAGTAATTAAAAAGATGAAAATTACAGTAGGATTTGATTATTATCAAAATATAAAAGACTATAATAGTAACGACCCCATTCCTCAAAAATTTAGAAATCAAAAACAAGGGTTTATATCAAGTGCTAGTTTTGGCAAGTTAGAGAAGAAAGGTGATTTAAATTTACAGTTAACTTATACTTATCTTGAACGATTTGCAGCTGTAGATTTTCTTGCACAAAACGATTGGGCAAGATGGGATTATTCTTCTCAAGGGTCTCCTGATGGTAGATTAACAAATTTCAAAGGAGTTGAACTAATGGTTGGATACGCTCTTGATAAAAATATAAACCTAAAAATTAAAGGTTTTCATGTTAATCAAATCAAACCCTTTGGTGTTGTTAAGGAAACTGGAAATCGAGTACGATTAGATTTTAACATCCGATTTTAAAACATCTGACAACAAGGTGCCTGCCCGCCTCAATAAATATTTATAGTGGCAGGCGGGTATAATTAATCCGCCAGAGGCGGACAGGTTGCTTAGGTAGGTAATTTCAATTTTTATTTGTTAAATTAGGTGCTTAACCACGCAACACACGAGCGTAGCGAACAGGCGAAGACAACTATTAAAACTAGAAGATTTTTGTTCGACATTTTAAAAAAAATGGCGATAACAAAAACGAACTAGTGAAAATAATCAGCGAAGCTAAACCATACAAGACCGCTACTTGGAAGCTAAAAAGAATCATAGGTAGCAAACAATTGAATAATTTAAAAAAAATAATATGCAAGAAATGTCATTTGAGTATTGGAATAAACTTGCTGATCAAATAATAGTGATTAGTTCCTTGTTGGGCGGTTTTTCCATCGCAGTAATTGCAAATTTTTTAGTATCTGATAAAAATTCTCGTTTAACAAGAAACATAATGAAAGCTGCGGTCTTAGCCGCCAGTTTCTTTTTAGCCTCAGTGTTTGCAATGACAAAAGTTCTAATGATGACAACAGATGGTTTTCCCCTTAAAATGACAGAAGGAGATTTAAGGATTCCATCACTTATTGGAGGAATAGCGCTTCTTTTTGGGATTATATCCTTGATTATAATGATTTCATTATCTGGTTGGACAAAATCAAAAAAAACAGGAATATTTACTACGGTAGTTGGAATTTTGACGTTTATATTAATATTAATAATGCTGACTTAAAGACCAAATTGATGAAAAAGAGCAGGTAACAATGTTTATCGTTTATGGCGGGTAAAGCGCTAAATATTTGCGATTTAATAGTAATTAAATATCGATGCAAATTGAAAAATATGTGTTTCAAAACCATCACAAAACTATATACTCACCGTTGGCCATTCGTAAATCCAGATTCTTAAGCACTAGAAGAACTGAATAATTATAAACAAGTGGAATAATATATCCTCTTTAACCAAATAAAAAATAAAGTCATGAACTTTTCAAAGAAAAATCACGAACACAAAAACAACCCTAGAAGTGTTATGAGTAAAAAAGTATTCGTATTGCTCATTTGTTCTTTCGTATCATTAGGAATTAATGGGCAAAATTTTATTGGAGCCTGGGAAGGACATCACAAATCTGAAAACGGTGAGCAACTTAAAAGTGTTGTTATTTTTTCTGATGGATATCAAGTGATAAGCACCTATGATTCAATAACGGGTAAATTTATAAGCACGAACGGTGGGACTTGGAAATTAATAGGTGATACTATGACAGAAAAAGTAGAATTTGATACAAATAATCCCGAGCGTGTTGGTACAGAAGTTAGTTTTGAAGTGTTTATAAATGATTCTATTATGGGGATAGTTGGTAGTGAAATGAAATATAAAAGGATAGATAGTGGTGGGCCCGGAAAATTACAAGGCGCATGGTTAATGTCTGGTAGAATAAGAGATGGTGAAACACAATTAAGGGATACAAATAGTCCAAGAAAAACTATGAAAATTTTATCTGGAACACGTTTTCAATGGATAGCTTATAATACAGAGACAAAACAATTCATGGGAACGGGTGGTGGAACTTATACAACCACTAATGGTGAATATGCTGAAAATATAGAATTCTTTTCAAGAGATGATGCCAAAGTAGGCACCAATTTAAAATTTAATTATAGTTTAATTGATAGTAAATGGCACCACGCTGGTTTGTCTAGTAAAGGAGATCCAATTCATGAAATCTGGAGTGTTAGGGAATAATTTTGTACGCAAATATTTAGTAGCTTTTACAACTTTTAGGAAAATATAAAATGAAAATAATAGCACTATTCACCACATATACTTTAATATTTTTTGGACTAACTATAAGCTGTAATAATGATGAGAATGGAAATGAATGTGTTGAAAGTAAAATTGAATATATAACTTCTGTGAATTCACCAACAACAGGAATGGTAAATGAAACGATTAATATAGAGGTGGATTTTCAAGTTCATAATGGTTGTGGCCAATTTGGAAAATTTATCGAAACTCAAAATAGTAATGTTATAAATATCGAAATAGAAGCGAAATACGAAGGCTGTATTTGTACTGACAATCTACCAATAAGAACGGCTATTTATAAATTTATTCCAAATAAAGCTGGAAATTATAAATTGAATTTTAAATCAAGCCCGACAGAATTTATTACTGTTAATCTGAATATAAACTAATAACAGTTGCCAACACCAGATATAATTAATCCGCCAGAGGCGGACAGGTTGCTTGGGCAGGTAAGTTCGATTTTTATTTGCTAAATTAGGTGCTTAACCACGCTACTAATCTTATACAAACACGTTGTAACCAATTTGAGAATAGATGAGTCCAATTGTTCCAATCATAATAATAATAATCGCAATTTCGACTTTTTTTATTTTACGTTGGATTTTAAAAAGATTTATCAAAGACAACACAACTAGAAATTGGACTTCTGTAATCACAACAATAATTACAGCACCAATTTTATATTACGGACTTATAATTGTTTTCTTTAGCTATTTATTTTATGAACCTCAATTTGATTTTGAAAAAGAAAGATGGTTTACTGACAAAAATTCAAGATTTGAAATGAGCGATGATTTAGTCAATAGTAGAATTTTAAATGGAAAAACAAAAAGTGAAATTATTGAACTGATTGGAGAATCGGAAAATGATAATTCGACTGATATTTGGATTTACGACTTGGGAACGTCGAGTGCTGGATTTGGTTGGCAATTTAATAGTTTGCGATTGACTTTTGAAGACGGAATAGTTTCTGATGTTAAAAAACTAGAAATGGTTGATTAAAAAACTGGTTATAACACCGGCTATAATTGCTTACTCCAGTTCGCTGCGCTCACGTCATTGTGACTCCTGCCTGCCCTCCAGAGGCGGGTAAACAATAGATAAACCGTTCTATCCTATGATCACGATTTCTAATTCTGAAGATATTTTCTTAACTTAGAATAGCCATATAAGATCTATATGATCCAAATCACCAAAATAGCCGTCATTATATGTACCTATTTCGCTAGGTTTTTAAATGAAGAAATAAAACATGTTCTTCTTTTCTTGTTCTGTTTCTTTCCATTGAGCACTACGCTGGGCCAATCGTCAAGTCTTTTTGATTCTGATGAAGTATTAGCGTTGAATTTGCGAGGTGACTTGAAGACAGTATTCAAGGATCGTGGAGATGATTCGCAATACCACGTGGCATCTTTACAATACAAAACCGATCTAAATACGATTAAAATCCCGATTAAAATTAAAACTCGAGGGCACTTTCGCAAGATTTCATCCAACTGCAAGTATCCTCCAATATTACTGAATTTTAAAAAATCGACTATCCCAAAAAACTCCATTTTTGAGGGTCAGGACAAAGTGAAATTGGTAACTCCTTGCCAAGGTGATAACTACGTTATTAATGAATACTTAGTTTACAAATTGTATAATCTTATCACACCAAGGAGTTTTAAAGCGAGGCTGGTAAAGGTCATCTTTCAAGACACTGTAAAAAACAAAAGCTCTAAACCCTATTACGGCATTCTGATCGAAGAAGAAAAGCAGATGGCAAAGCGAAATCAGTCCATCACTTTGGAGAAAATTGGGCTGCGTCCTGAGAGTACTCAAAAAGAGGACTTTTTGAAAATGGCCATTTTCGAATATATGATTGGTAATACTGACTGGTCAGTACAGTTCCAACAAAACATTAAGCTGATCATGACTGATTCCACAAGCTTGCCTATTGCAATCCCTTATGATTTTGATCATGCTGGAATTGTGAGAGCACCATATGCTAAGCCAGCACCACAACTTCAACTGAGTTCTACGTTGCAACGAAGATACAGGGGATATTGTATTATGGAAATGAATAAATTCACAGCGGTATTTGAAACTTTCAACCGACTTAAAGATGATTTTTATGCGCTCTACGACGGCAACCCATTGTTAAGCAGTGGTTACCAAAGTCAAACGCTAAAGTTTCTTGACCAATTCTATGAAACTATTAATGATCCAAAAAAAGCCCGAGAGGCATTTAGCTATCCTTGCGACCCATCGGGTACCGGGAATATTGTAATTCAAGGATTGAAAAAACAAAAATAGGCATATTTACCTTTTATTGGCCTTCATTATCACCAACCATTTCTTACTTATAGCGTAAACCATCACGTATGATGAAGGTTTATTTAGCCGCTAATTAGTGTGTTACTTTAACATAGTCGGTATGTGAATAAAATACTTTTGCCATTGAACTTAATTTCTCCCAAATAGCATCTTCTCCAAAATCGCCAACAAGGATCTCCTGAAGCCGGATAAATCCTATCTCTATCTTCTGTGCTCTCAAATGACAAAATAAAAGCGTACTGGTTTGCACGATTACCACGATCTCCTTTAACCAAAGAAAATGATTGTCCCTTCATTTTTTTATAAATAGGTGCAATTTCCGTTAAAACAAAAGCCTCAAACGCTTTGGCATCTTGACCAGGCAACAATTCTACATCATGGATTGCAACCACTTCTGGTGAAGAACTTATTGATTTTGATAAATCAGATTGATTTTCTTGTGCATTTAAACTAAAGATAAAAAATAATAAAAAAGTACCTACGGCTAATGATTTCATGATTTTAATGTTTAAGTTAGTATTGGTTTATAAGTCTAATATACTAATTTTAAGCATACTGTCTACATTTATGCTAATTTATACAGCGGTGTAATGAGGCATTTTAATAGCACTTTCAATCAATAATTGGAGCGAAGAAGAAAAGGCTAACATGTGTATAGTTCATAGCGTATGATTTTCCCAGCGCGGCCTGCCCTCCAGAGGCAGGTAAACCAACGGGCTGGGAAAATCTTCGTTGATGAACAATTGGTTCGCTGCTATTTCCTATCTTAGTATTATCGCAGCCAAACCATACACGAACACCTTGTGGTTCATTAAATGCTTTACATTAATCAAATTAGAAAATCATGAAACATATAACAACACCTCTACTAATTATACTAATACTCATGATGAGTTGCACAGATAATCAGAAAAAGAACATTACTAATACTGAAAAGAGCCGCTATTTAGATTATTCCGATAGCGATGACCAAATTACGGGTGGCATTAAAATGATTCCTATCGAAACACCAAAAGGCACTTTTAATGTCTATACAAAACGTATGGGCAACAATCCTAAAATGCGCGTACTGCTGCTTCATGGAGGACCTGGTGGAACTCATGATGAATTTGGAAATTTTGACGGCTATCTACCCAATGAAGAAATTGAATACATTTACTACGATCAACTCGATTCTTATTATAGCGACAAACCCAACGATTCTACGCTCTGGACCACCGAACATTTTGTGGAAGAAGTAGAGCAAGTTCGAAAGGCTTTAAACCTCAACAAAGACAATTTTTACCTGCTCGGCCAATCTTGGGGTGGCATTTTGGCTATGGAATACGCCTTAAAATATCAGGATAATTTAAAAGGACTCATCGTTTCTAATATGATGGCAAGCGCTCCGGCTTACACCAAATATGCCAATGAGGTTTTAGGTCCACAAATGAATCCTGAAGTGCTCAAAGAAATTATGGACATGGAGGCGAATAATGATTTTGACAATCCGAGATATAGCGAGCTTTTAATGAATCATTATTATACAGAACATATTTTGAGGATGCCCATAGAAAAATGGCCAAAATCAATAAATTTACTTTTTGAGCGCCTAAATCCAAATATTTATGTTTTTATGCAAGGTCATAGTGAGTTTGGAATGACAGGTAATGCTTCCCTAAAAAATTGGGATGTATCTAATAGACTCAAGGAAATTAAAGTACCCACCTTAATGCTTGGTGCTAAATACGACACGATGGACCCAAAATTTATGGAGTGGATGGCTACAGAGGTACAAAACGGAAGAAGTGTTACAACAAACGGAAGCCATCTTTCTCAATATGACGATCCGGAAACCTACTTCACCGGACTTATAAAATTTATTAAAGATGTAGACTCCGGGGAATTCAAATAAACAAACAACAATAGTTATATTTAATTGTGATGCAGTTATATACCAGGGCCTGAGCAAGTTTAAAAGTAAATTTTGAATAGAGAAAACATAAGGGATTTACATAGAATTTGAATAATAAATCAATTTGAAAGACATTAATATTATTTTAACTCTTATTAGTTCTCCAAAATCCTCATTTCAAAGCCATTAAAAATTTCTACTAAAAATATTATACTATGACCAATGCAAATTCAATACTAACTTTCCCTTGTGGTGCTATTATGAAAAATAGATTTATGTTAGCTCCACTTACTAACCAACAGAGCCATGAGAATGGTCAACTATCAGATGATGAATTAAAATGGCTAACCATGAGAGCGGAAGGAGGATTTGGTTTAGTGATGACTTGCGCCTCTCATGTTCAGGAAATTGGAAAGGGATTCTCTGGTCAACTAGGTATTTTTAGTGATAACTTAAATGAAGGACATATAAAATTAACAACTCATATTAAAGAACAGGGAAGTTTAGCCGTAATTCAACTACACCATGCTGGAATGCGTTCTCCTTCTGAATTAATACATCAGAAGCCTGTTTGCCCTTCTAATAATGAGGAAACCAATGCACGCTCTCTTACGCTAGAAGAAGTAAAACAACTAAGAGATGATTTTATTGCCGCAGCTATTCGTGCAAAAAAATGTGGTTATGATGGAGTTGAAGTTCACGGGGCCCATGGTTATATTTTAACCCAGTTTTTGAGTTCAGAAATAAATAAAAGAACAGATGAATATGGTGGATCACTAGTAAACAGATCTCGACTGCTATTTGAAATAGTTGATGCCATTAGAGAAAAATGTGGCAAGTATTTTTTACTTGGTGTTCGATTATCTCCCGAAAGATTTGGAATGGATATTACCGAGGTCAAATGGATTTGTCAGCGATTAATTGATTCAGGAAATATTGATTTTTTAGACATATCCTTATGGGATTGCTTTAAATTACCCTATGAAGAAAAATATCAAAATAAAACGTTATTAGAACATTTTAAAAGCCTAGATTTTAAAAAGGTAAAATGGACCGTTGCCGGAAAAATCAGTAACGCTGCAAATGTTCAAAATATTTTAGATGCCGGAGTAGATTTTGTATCGATTGGCACTTCGGCAATATTACATCACAACTTTCCAAAACTGGTTATAGAAAATCCTACTTTTAATCCAATGGCAATTCCGGTTTCAGAAGAATATCTTAAGAAAGAAGGATTAGGCAAAAACTTTATAGAGTATTTAAAAAGACGGGCAAATTTTGTGAAATAACAATGTTATATAATATCATTTTACTAAATTTCGCTGTTTAGTGTTAGCAAAAAGAAATCTTATAAAGTATTAAATCTTATTTTTTAATAAACATGAATAAATACCCTCAGTCGAGAAAATATTTATGACAATAATGGCTATAACCTGCCTGCCCTCCAGAGGCGTGAAACCGGCGGGCAGGGAATTTTCTCCTCGGAAATTCTTACCTTTAAACTATGGCTTTGTAATAGTTATAAAAAGACAAGAATAAACTATAAATATCAACCAATGAAACACGTAAAAGAGTCCTTATTCAACCATCTAAATATCTTTAAAATTCTCACATTCGTTTGTCTTTTCTCTTTTAATTTCAACTTAGAAGCTCAAATAAATTGGACAAACGATGGAGATTCTTATTTTAAATTAGAAAAAAACCAACTTGTCACCTATACGCTACCAAATCATGCAGTAAAAACAGTTATTTCAAAAGAGCAACTTATCCCGGAAGGAAAAACGGAACCTTTAGAGATCGCCCATTTTTCATTCTCATTAGACCAACAAAAAATATTATTGTTTACCAATACTAAAAAAGTGTGGAGGCTAAATACGAAAGGAGACTATTGGGTTTTTAATTTTAAAACAAATGCCCTAACGCAAATTGGGAAAAGCCTCGCTCCTTCCTCCCTGATGTTTGCAAAATTCTCTCCCGATGGGAATACTATAGCTTATGTTTCCGAAAACAATTTATATAGTGAAGATTACGCAAGTGGCGACATTCAACCCTTAACTACCAACGGCACTGTTTCTTTAATAAATGGAACTTTTGATTGGGCCTACGAGGAAGAGTTTGCTTGTAGAGATGGATTTCGTTGGAGTCCGGATAGCAAATCTATTGCATATTGGCAGATAGATGCGAGCTCCATCAAAAAATTCTATATGATTAATAACACAGATGCTATCTATTCGCAATTAGTGCCTTTAGAATATCCTAAAGTTGGCGAAAGTCCTTCTGCATGCAGGGTTGGGGTTGTAAAACTTTCGGATGCTAAAACGACATGGATAGATGTTCCTGGGGATGCCTCTCAGAACTACTTGGTACGCATGGAATTTATTCCAACTACCAACAGCCTATTAATCCAACAGTTAAACAGAAAACAAAATCATAGCAAATTATACATTGCAGATCCTTTAAAAGGAAATGTAAAAATGATACAAGAAGAATCAGACAATGCCTGGGTAGACTTATTTGAAATAGGTAATAAATATGAAATTGATTACACCAATAGCTTTAGCTTTTTAGAAAAAACCAATAGTATTCTTTGGGCTTCCGAAAAAGATGGATGGAGGCATTTATATCAAGTTTCTTTAGAAGGAAAACCAGAGGTACGTATCACAAAAGGTGAATACGATGTGATTGATTTAAAACATATCAATTCAAAAGAAGGATACGTATATTATTTAGCTTCGCCGGATAATGCCACGCAGAAGTATTTATATAAAACCAAGATAAATGGAAAAGGCAACAAAGAATTATTGAGCCCAAAAAGCTTAAAAGGAAGCCACGATTATTCTTTTTCTTCCAATGGTACCTATGCCGAACATACATTTACGAACCACTTTACGCCTAAAACTAAAGAGTTCATAACGGTTGCCAATCAGAAAGCTTTAAGTGAAGCAGAGAGTATTGTACTTAATTTAGAGAAAATAGAAGAAAAACCAACAACCGAGTTCTTTACCATAACAACTGCAGATAACGTTGAAATGGACGGATGGATGGTAAAACCAATAAACTTCGATGCTAATAAAAAATATCCAGTAGTATTTTATGTTTATTCTGAACCTGCTGCGACTACAGTAAAAGATACCTACAACGTTGGTCGAAATAGGAATTATAATGGAAATATGGCCGAAGATGGATATATCTACATTTCTTTGGATAACAGGGGGACACCTGCTCCAAAAGGTCGCGATTGGAGAAAGTCTATTTACAGAAAAATTGGGGTGATTAATATTAATGATCAGGCTATGGCAGCCAAAGAGATTTTGAAATGGGATTTTGTAGATGCGGAGCGAATAGCGGTTTGGGGACATAGTGGAGGCGGGTCTGCCACCTTAAATTTGCTGTTTCGCTATCCTGAGATTTACAAAACGGGAATTTCACTCGCCGCAGTAGCAAATCAATTAACATATGATAACATTTATCAAGAACGCTATATGGGTTTACCCCAAGAAAACATGGAAGACTTTATTGTTGGTTCTCCTGTTACCTATGCCAAACATCTAGAAGGAAATTTACTTTATATTCATGGAACCGGAGATGATAATGTTCATTATCAAAATGCTGAACTGCTAATAAATGAGCTCATAAAACACAACAAGCAATTTCAATTTATGCCATATCCAAATAGATCTCATGGAATTAGAGAAGGAGAAGGGACTTTTAAACATTTATCAACTTTATACACAAATTACTTAAAACTACACTGTCCTCCTGGAGGAAGATAATGTTTGATGAAATGCATATACTCAATAATTCAGTAATAAAGAGACAATAAATTAATAGGAATTACGAAAGGCGAACAATGGCTATAAGTCATTGCATGTACACACACAAAAAAACAATATATAAGTATGGCATCAGGATTTTTTGCGCTATTGGATGACATTGCAACGCTCATGGATGATGTGGCTGCAATGAGTAAAATTGCAACAAAAAAAACAGCAGGTATTCTTGGAGATGATTTAGCCGTTAATGCTGAAAAAGCTTCGGGATTTGTTTCATCAAGAGAATTACCTGTTTTATGGAAAATAACGAAAGGGTCTTTTATAAATAAATTAATCATTCTTCCGGTTGCTTTTCTTTTAAGTGCTTTTTTTCCTGCAGCAATTATTCCCATTCTATTAATTGGAGGCCTCTATTTGGCTTATGAAGGTGCAGAGAAAATATACGAATATTTATTTCATAAAAGTCATTCCAAACTTAAGGTTGAGCGTATTGAAATGACAGCAAATGAAATATTAGAATTTGAAAATAAAAAGATAAAATCTGCCATAATTGTGGATTTTATCTTGTCTGTAGAAATTGTAATCTTAGCACTAAGTACTGTAGTTGGTAAACAGCTTAATATACAAATTATAGTAGTTACAGGAGTTGCCATGTTAGCAACTGTTGGAGTTTATGGTATAGTAGCACTAATAGTTAGAATGGATGATTTAGGTTTTAAATTAATAGCATTAAGTAAAAATAGGGCAAGTATTTCAAATATTATAGGAACAAGCTTGGTTAAGACATTGCCTTTTGTTATTAGAAGTTTAGCTATCATTGGAACTATTGCAATGATTTTGGTTGCTGGAGGAATATTTGTTCATAATATACATTTTGTGCATGACCTTTTTCAGCCTTTACCTAAAATTTTGGGTGAATTCATCGTTGGTTTAATAGTAGGATTTACAACTTTGTTTATTTTCAAAATTTTCATGAAAATTATACGCCCAAAAAAATAAAGAAATGGTAGCAATATGTATCTTGAATTGCACCCCTTGGGATACTATGACACCATACATTAAGCGTTGACTTCAAGCAGAAAACAATGAAATTTAAATCTTTTCCAGAAATAAAAACAAAAAGGCTTTTTTTAAGAAAAATTGAGGAGTTAGACTGTAACGTTATCTTATTCTTACGTTCTGATGAGACTGTTAATAAATTCATTGAAAGACCTGAAAACAGGAAAACGAAGAATAAAACTGATGCGATTAAATTTATTAAAGAAATCAACGAAGCATACCTAAAAAATAAATCTATCGCTTGGGGAATAACTTTAAAAAATGACCCTAAGATTATTGGAACAATTTGTTTATGGAATTTTTCTCATAACAATAAAACTGCTGAAGTTGGTTATGATTTAGATCCTAAATTTCATAAAAAAGGAATTATGAGTGAAGCTCTAAAAATGATTGTTGATTTTGGTTTTATAGAACTAAAACTTGATATAATTGAGGCATTCACCCATAAGGAAAATGAGAATTCTATAAGACTATTAAAAAAGATTGGATTTCACTTCATTGAGAATAGAAAAGATGTAGATAATGAATTTAATATTGTATTTGAACTTGAAAATACGAGAAGCTAACAAATGTTTTGTTCGTTTCTTTAAATCAATAAAAACTAACCTAAAATGAAAACCAAATTTCCAATTTTGGAATCTGAAAAAGTAATCCTGAGACAATTTGTTGATTCGGATTTAGAAAATGTGTTTAAAGGACTTTCACACCCTGAGATTATAAAATACTATGGAATTAGTTTTGATAGTATGGAAGCTACAAAAGTACAAATGAAATGGTATGCTGACCTTGAAAAGAATGAAAAGGGAATTTGGTGGGCTATTTGTTCGAAAGTGGATGGAAAATTTCTTGGAGCTGGAGGATTAAATAATTTGAGTAAAAAAAATAAAAAGGCCGAAATTGGATTTTGGTTATTCCCAGAAAATTGGGGTAAAGGTATAATGACTGAATCAATACCACTTATTCTTAATTATGCATTCAATTGTATTGGAATACACAGAATTGAGGGATTTGTAGAAATAGAAAATATGAATTGTAAAAAGGCACTTGCAAAATTGAAGTTCAATTTGGAAGGAACTATGAAAGACTGTGAAATTAAGAATGGAAAATTTATTAGTTTGGATATATACTCAAAGTTCGTTACTTGATAAAAATAACTCACAACATGCTATCTAATTCTTGCTTGCTTTAGAACTATATTTAAAACTTTTATATTTAGTATCTAATTTGACTCGCTGAAAAACAAACCTGCATAAATGAATTTTAGAAAAGGAAATTATAATGATTTAAACCAATTAAGAGAATTAGGTATTGAATCTTGGAGTGAATATAAAAATGAATTAACAGCCGAAAATTGGGAGAAATTATTCAAAATTATAGATAACCATGATACATATTCTAATTTACTCGAAAAATCAGAATGTTTAATCTGTGAAAATAATATAAAAGAAATAATCGGAATGGCTTTTTTAGTTCCGAGAGGAAATCCAGATGAAATTTATAAAAGCGATTGGTGTCACCTTAGATTTGTTTCGGTAAATCCTCAATATAGAGGTAAAGCAATTGGTGAAAAATTAACACAATTATGTATTGAAATAGCAAAAAAGAATGATGAAAAAATTATGGCTTTACATACTGCCGAAATAATGAAAAGTGCCAGATATATTTATGAAAAAATTGGATTTAAAATACTTAATGAGATTGAACCAAGACTTGGTGTAAAATATTATTTATACACACTCGAACTGAATAAATAAAAACAAAGCCTATACACATCAGGTTGTTTCATTTAAGGGTCTGAATTTTCTATGGAGAAATTCCCATCGGGCGGATGGTTGGGAATTTTACTTCGACAATTCGCCGTGCCATTCTAACGTATAAAAAAAGGTAGCCTCCCGATAAATACCGGAATCAGGCTACCTTTTAAGTATTCTCAATAATTTTTAATTCAACCTTATAATTCTAATTATGCCAGATCGAATCGGTCAAGATTCATCACCTTGTTCCAGGCGGCTACAAAGTCATGCACAAACTTTTCTTTATTATCATCTTGCGCATAAACCTCAGCATATGATCTAAGAATAGAATTAGAACCAAACACTAGATCAATTCTTGTAGCTGTCCATTTAGCTTTTCCAGTTTTACGATCGCAAATTTCGTAAATGCCGTTTATTGGTTTCCAGGAGTTAGACATATCGGTTAAATTAACGAAAAAGTCATTTGTTAACGCTCCCTTCTTATCTGTAAAGACCCCATGGCTTGTGCTGCCATAATTCGTTCCCATAACACGCATACCGCCTATTAAAACTGTCATTTCAGGTGCAGTTAATCCCATTAACTGGGTACGGTCTAGCAGTAGTTCTTCGGAGCTTACTGTGTAGTCTTTTTTCAACCAGTTGCGATAGCCATCAGCAATTGGCTCAAGAGGTTCAAAAGATTCTGCATCGGTCATTTCAACTGTAGCATCACCGCGGCCGGGTGCAAAAGGTACTTTGACATTCATACCAGCATTTTGTATGGCCTTTTCAACACCTACATTTCCGGCTAAAACAATGCAATCTGCTACGCTAATTCCAAATTCTGAGGCAATAGGCTCAAGAACAGATAATACTTTTGAGAGCCTTTTTGGTTCGTTTCCTTCCCAGTCTTTTTGTGGCGCAAGACGTATGCGTGCACCATTGGCACCTCCTCTAAAATCAGATCCTCTGAATGTTCTTGCACTATCCCAGGCGGTAGAAACCATTTCTGAAATGCTCAATCCTGAATTGGCAATTTTTGCTTTGACCTTATCAATATTATAATCTTTTTTTCCTTTAGGAACAGGGTCTTGCCAAATCAAATCCACTTTAGGAGAATCAGGTCCAACATAGCGCTCTTTTGGTCCCATATCACGGTGTGTTAATTTAAACCATGCACGTGCAAAAGCATCAGAAAATGCATCAAAATCATTCTTGAATTTCAAAGAAATCTCCTTATAGATCGGGTCAACTTTCATCGCCATATCTGCATCGGTCATCATAGGATTATGACGTGTAGTCATATCTTCCACATCTACAGGCATATCTTCTTCCTTAATACTTACAGGTTCCCATTGCCAGGCTCCGGCAGGACTTTTGCGCAATTCCCATTCATGTTTAAATAGCATTTCAAAATAGCCATTATCCCATTTGGTAGGATGCGTTGTCCATGCGCCTTCCAAACCACTCGTAACCGTATCACGACCTTTACCGGTTCTGGTTGGATTAAACCATCCAAATCCTTGTTCTTCTATTGGTGCAGCTTCTGGTTCCGGGCCTAAAATACTGGCATCTCCATTACCATGTGTTTTACCAACTGTATGGCCTCCAGCTGTTAAAGCAACTGTTTCTTCATCATTCATAGCCATACGCCTGAAAGTTTCACGTACTTGCGCTGCTGTCTTCATTGGGTCGGGTTTCCCATTTACACCTTCCGGATTTACATAAATCAACCCCATCTGTACAGCGGCCAACGGATTTTCCATAGTGGAAGGTTTACCCACATCTTCATAACGCTCATCACTTGGTGCTAACCATTCTTTTTCTGCTCCCCAGTAAGTGTCTTTTTCAGGACCCCAAATATCTTCTCTACCGAAGGCGAAGCCAAAAGTTTTTAAGCCCATACTTTCATAGGCAATGTTCCCTGCCAGAATAATTAAGTCAGCCCAACTTACCTTGTTACCATATTTCTTTTTGATAGGCCAAAGTAATCGTCTCGCTTTATCCAGGCTTGCATTGTCTGGCCATGAATTTAGTGGTGCAAAACGTTGGTTGCCTGTACCTGCCACCACCACGACCATCGGATATTCTATATGTACCCGCAGCATGCCATGCCATGCGAATCATCAATCCACCGTAGTGTCCCCAATCTGCTGGCCACCAGTCCTGGCTATCCGTCATTAAATTGTGTAAGTCCTGTTTTAGCGCTTTTACATCCAATTTCTTAAGTTCCTTACGGTAGTTAAAATCCTTACCTAAAGGATTGGTTTTAGTATCATGCTGATGAAGAATATCCAGATTTAGTGATTTTGGCCACCACTTCATAACGTTATCCTTTGTTTCCGTGTTTGCCCCATGCATAACAGGACATTTACCAGTTTTTGAATCGTTCATATTGCTATTTTTATTATAAGTTTATTTTAGGTAATTCGTTTACCTCACTATCAACTTCCAAAAATTGAAGATCTAGGTTATTTTGCGACCCTAATTTACGATATTCTTTGCGAAATTTTATAGTAATTTATATTTATAAATTTTATTTCGTCATAAGGAAAACCTATAAGTCAATTTTGCACTAATACCCTGAACTTGAACCATAAAATATAATAAAATACCTTCACTATTTGTCCCGATGATGTTTCAACTAAAATCCTTATCTTTAGACAAGTACCAGGACAATTATTAAATTAAACATATTGAAATTAAGAAGATAAGTCTAATCTTAGAAAATTAATTTCTTGATGTTTACCAAAACATAAAAACACAGGTCAAATGAAAACATTAATCACAATTTTCATTTTTTGCTCGTTATTGTCTTGTTCGGAGAATAAATTATCTGATTTGGATTTTTTAGTCGGGACCTGGAAAATGGAAGGTAAAGAAAACTATGAATCCTGGGAGAAAATAGATCATATCTTTAAGGGGCAAACGTATAAAATAGTAGATGGACAAAAAATTGTGACCGAAATAATAGCATTGAAATCAGATGGAAACCGCATAGTCTATACACCAACGGTCTTTGATCAAAATGAAGGTAAACCAATACCATTTACATTACATAACCTGGACGAAAATATGTTCTCTTTTGAAAATTTAGATCATGACTTTCCTAAGAAAATTCAATATAAAAAGAAATCTGAAAATGAAGTAATAGTAACAATTTTAGGAGAAAATGATAAAGGTTTTTCTTATCGATTAAGGAAGCAGACAGACTAATTAATGCATACCCAAAAAGCCTTCACCGGAATGAAAAGAATACAGTGCTATTAATGATCGTATTCCGCCAGTCCTTTTGTAAATCTTTCAGGGTCTGCAGCTAAATGGTACCTTGGGTCGTCAATATCTTCGACGATCACCTCATGAAATTTTGGACTCGCTTTATAGAGCAATATCTTACAATCCTCACTTAAGTGTTTTAGTTTAATAGTCTTTCCTTCAGCTTCATATTTTTTAACCAGGTTAAAAATTGCTTCTAATGCCGAATGATCACTTATTCTAGATTCCACAAAATCTATTTCAACCTGTTTAGGATCATTTTTAGCATCAAATTTTTGATTAAAGGCAGCGATAGAGCCAAAGAACAAAGGGCCCCAAATTTCATATACTTTCGTTCCATCTTCCTTCATACGCTTACGTGCTCTAATACGCTTGGCATTTTCCCATGAAAACACCAAAGCACTTACTATCACGCCGGCAATAACGGCTATGGCCAAATCAAAAATAACAGTTAAGGCCGAAACCAAGATCAGAACAAAAAGATCAGTAAGTGGTATTTTATTCAAAATTCTAAAACTACTCCATGCAAAAGTTCCTATAACTACCATAAACATAACACCTACCAACGCAGCAATTGGTACCCGTTCTATAAGTCCGGATGCAAACAATATAAACGCTAACAGGGTTAATGCAGCCACAATTCCTGAGAGCCTCCCTCGTCCGCCCGATTTAATGTTGATAATAGATTGCCCTATCATAGCGCAACCGCCCATACCACCAAATAATCCGGTTACGATATTTGCACTTCCCTGTGCTACACATTCTTTGTTGGAGTTACCAATGGTCTCTGTTAATTCGTCTATTAAATTTAAGGTCATTAATGATTCGATTAATCCGATGGCGGCGAGAATCAAAGCATAGGGTCCAATAAATTGGAATGTTTCCCAGTTCATAGGAACCTTATTAAAAATATCAAATTGAAATTGTGGTAAACCTCCTTTTAATCCTTCACCTCCACCTTCTTTAATAAAACTACCTACAGTGGCGACATCTAATTTTCCTATTATAACAATAGCAGATACTACAAGTATGGCAATTAAGGCTTCAGGTATTTTTTTAGTGATCTTTGGCAAGCCCAACATAATGCCCATTGTAAGTGCAACCAGGCCTAACATAGTAAAGAGCTTTGCCCCTTGCATCCAGGTTACTTCTCCATTTATAACTTCTTTAAACATCCCTAACTGTGAAAGAAAGATCACTATGGCCAATCCATTGACAAAACCCATCATTACAGGATGTGGAATCAACCTAACGAACTTTCCTAGTTTTAAAATTCCGGCAAGCATCTGGATGATACCCATTAGAATAACGGTTGCGAATAAATAATATAACCCCAGGTTTTCGCCTTCTGCTCCAAGCGCATTACCTTCTGAAACCAAACTAACCATTACCACTGCCAATGCCCCGGTGGCTCCTGATATCATTCCCGGACGACCACCAAATATAGATGTGATCAGACCGACCATAAATGCGGCATATAAGCCAACAAGAGGGTCGACTCCTGCTACGAATGCAAATGCCACAGCTTCCGGTACCAGTGCCAATGCCACTGTAAGACCACTGAGAATATCGTCTTTGGCATTTGCTACTTTTTTGGTAATAAATTCTGTCATAATGGTTTTTTAAAACAAGCGGCAAAAATACAGCTTATATTTACTTAAACAATAGATACCTTGTTGTTCTTCTTGAGTTTATACGATAACGATTGAAATAAAAAAACTCCGCTAAAATGCGGAGTTCCTTTTATATAAAAGTTTAATAATTAATTTTTCACCACTTTAAATGTTCCCATTTTATCTGCAACCATCGCTTTAACAAGATAGGTGCCTGAAGGGAAAGTTGTAAGGTCTAATTCGGCCTTTAGTGACGAAGGTTTTATGGCTTTTATTTCTTGCCCTAAAATATTAAAAATACTGACATTTGAAATATTTTCACTGGCATTCATCATTAATTTTTCCTTTACAGGATTTGGATAATAACTAAAATCGACCAATGCTAAATTCTCTATACCAGCAGTAGCACTTGTACCATCAACATTCACTACCAAATTTAGATCTGGTCTTCCCAAATCTTCAAACTCAGTAGGCTCATCAAATCCACATTTTGGCGCTGCCAAATAAGAAGGAGCGTTTTCACCTGCTGCATTTGAACCAATTTGAAAGGTCACTTGCCCGTTACCACCATCAGCAATCACATCTGATTTGACATAAATCCCTACAACAAATTCTGAACCTGCAGGAATACTGGCTGTAATAGGTGTTGTATGTAATTGTAGACTTTGATTTGTGATCATTTCGGTAACTTGATTCACTAAAATAAGATCGTCACCCGGGAAATCTGCTGAAGATGTATATATACTTACCGTAATTGGATAACCCCCGGCAGGAGCTCCTGACATTACTTCGATACCATATTGTACAGAAGAAATATCATAACTACCCGTAATACCGAAATCGGTTAATTTAAAACTACGATAGAATGTGTTATCGCTAACAATGTCAAATTGCTGTTCACATGCAACAGAATTTAAATCTGTAATTGTCTGTGACACAGAATGGGTTAATGTTTGAGAAATAATTATTTGTGTAAATAACAAAATAATTAGGGGAGTAATTTTTTTCATAAGCAATAATTTCTTTCTTTTTCAATGAGTCTGCAAATTTAAGCATAATAATTTAATGTTGGCAAAAGTATTTACTAACACCATTGTTAAATTTTCCTTTGGAACCCATTCAACTTTTGTAATACCTTCTTCTATTTGAGGTTTAAATTGTTCATTAAATTCAGAAAACATCAAATACCAATAAGTAACCTTTAATATATATTTCTCGTTTAACTTATAGATATGATAGGTCTTTTCTAAAAATCGATCCAATTTTAAACCATCAATACCACACTCTTCCTGAACTTCTCTTAATGCCGCTTTTTCGGTTCCTTCTTTTTTTTCAATCTTACCTTTTGGGAGATCCCATACACCGTTCCTATAAATAAATAAAATTTCTCGTTTTGAATTTATTACCATGCCACCTGCTGCTTCAATTATTTTAAAATTCGATTTAAAATTTTGCCATAGGTATTCAATATCATCGTGATATAGATATAGATTACAAATGATGTTATTTTCGAGCTTGATTACATGTAAAGGAATATCGGCACTTTCAAATAATATAAAATTTTCTTCGTTTTTATGATCTAAATTATTGGTTAAATAAATCGGATTGTTATTTATGAAAATTGTATACATTTTATCGAAATAATAATAAATTTATGTAGATTTACGGCCATGATCTTCGACAAAAATACTGCAAAAAAAACTGCCGAACTATTATTACAAATTAAGGCGATTAAATTAGATCCTAAGAGTCCTTTTACCTGGGCTTCTGGTTGGAAATCACCGATATATTGTGATAACAGGATAACCCTTTCATATGTGCAAATAAGAACTTATTTGCGTGAACATTTATCAAAAATAATTGAAGAGAAGTATGGTAAACCCGATGTGATTGCCGGGGTTGCTACAGGGGCAATTGCAATTGGAGTTCTAGTGGCTCAAGAATTGGGTGTTCCTTTTATTTATGTACGCCCGGAGCCTAAGCAACATGGACGGCAAAATCAAATTGAAGGGAATATTGATAAAGGTCAGAATGTTGTTGTTGTAGAAGACCTGATAAGCACTGGAAAAAGCAGTCTCAATGCCGTTAAAGCGTTAGAAGACCAAGACATTAAAGTTAAAGGTATGGTCGCTATTTTTTCTTATGGATTTGAATTCGCCGACCAAAATTTTGAAAAAGCCAATGTTGAATTGACAACCTTGAGCGATTATCAACACCTATTGCAACAAGCTATAGAAACCAATTATATATCACAGAACGAATTAGAGACATTGGAAAGCTGGCGAAAAAATCCCAGTAAATGGTCATCATAAAGAATTAATTAAAAATGAATTTAGAGAGTCCAAAAGTGAATGTAAAAAAATCGGCAAGTGAAATTTTCGAATTCTTAATTAATGTTGAGAATTTTGAAAAGATAATGCCTGAGAATACCGATAAATTTGAAGCGCAAGATGATTCATTCTTATTTGCTCTAAAAGGAATGCCGGAAATAAGGCTGAAATTACAGGAAAAAATTGAACACAATAAGATCGTACTGGGATCGACCAGTGAAAAATTCCCATTTACACTAACCGGTAATATTTCGGAAAATGATGAAGACTCCAGTGAAGTGCAGTTAAATTTTGAAGGTAAATTCAATCCGATGATAGCTATGATGATCAAAGGTCCATTGCAAAAATTCATCGATACCTTAATTGCAAATATAGGTAAGCTCTAGGCAAACTTGATCTCCTTTAGGTCAAAATCCCTTAAAGATTCATTTTCAAGCTCGATCGTTAATTTTCCCTCTGAAGAAATTCCCACTATCTTACCCAAAAAGGTATTTTTGTTTCCATCAACAAACATAGAAGGAATCCCCTTCTTATAGAGAATATCCTCGTACAGATATTTAATTTCACCGAACTTCTGTTTTTGGATCAATAACATTTGATATTGCATTTCTAATAATATCTTATCCAAAAGTTCTTCTTTGTTTATGGTGCGATTTAATAAATTCTTTAATGAAGTAGCTAACGTCAACGGTGATGGAAAAACTTGCTGATTCACATTTAAGCCAATACCCACAATAGCAAAATCAATGGAACTGTTTTTCACGATACATTCAATAAGAATCCCACCTAATTTCTGATTAGCTGACAAAATGTCGTTCGGCCATTTAACTGCTAATTTTTCAGGAATATAATATTTCAGTACGTTATATAAGGCAATTGAAATGGCATAATTAAGATAAAATTGTTTTTCGACATCCAATTTTTTAAATCTTATTAAAACACTGAATGTTAGGTTCTTACCTTTCTCAGAAGACCATTTATTATCAAATTGTCCTTTCCCATGGGTCTGATGGTCTGCAATAACCACAGTCCAATTTTCAACATGTTCTTGTTTGACCAAATCCCTTAAATAAGAATTTGTAGAATCTATGGCATCAAGTTTGACTATCTTCATATATAAATGCAAATATAACATATCAATAATGATAAAAAGTAATACATTTGCAGAGAAAACTTAAAGGTATTTAATGGCGAAAAAAAAGGTGAGTGTTGATCAGCTAATTACTGAAATTGTAAAGGGGATAGAAAAAGTTAAGGGGCTTAAAATAAATATATTAGACCTTAGAGAAATTGAAAATACAGTTTGCGATTACTTTATAATTTGTGAAGGAAATTCTAATACCCAGGTAAATGCAATTTCCGGATCAATCCAAAAATCAGTTAGTAAAGCAATAAAAGATAAGCCTTGGCATGTCGAAGGAGAAGCCAATGCCGAATGGATATTATTAGATTATATAAATGTTGTTGTACATATTTTTCAGAGACAAATACGGGAATATTACGACATAGAGAGTTTATGGGGAGACGCCAAGATAACAACCATCGAGGCTGCTTACTAATTAAGAATTAAAAAAATATAAATGAGTCAGGATAAAAAAAATAATAAACCCTCAAAAGATTTTAAATTCAAATTCAATTTTTATTGGGTTTATGGTATTTTATTCGCGTTAATTCTCGGTTATCAATTTTTTAGTAGCTCAGACTTAACAACGAGTAAATTGTCAGATAATGAGTTTAAACAAATCTTACAGGATAACGATATCAAAAAAATCGTTATTGTAAATAAGGAATTTGCCCAGGTCTTTGTAAAAGAACAGGTTCTGCAAAAGCCTAAGCACAATGAGAAAACGAAGAGTCCGTTTTTTAATCCGGAAGCTCCGCTTTACATATACAATTTCGGCGATCTTCAGAATTTTGAGAATGAATTAAATTCTGAAAAATTAAAATATGAACTAGATTTCGATCGCGACAATGCTACTGAAACTAATATATGGGACGGAATTTTTATGTGGCTCCCATTTATATTTATCATTGCCATTTGGATATTTATCATGAGACGTATGTCTGGCGCAGGTGGTGGCGGCGGTGCAGGAGGTCAGATATTTAATATTGGTAAATCAAAAGCTAAATTATTTGATCAAGATCAGAAAGTGCAAACTTCTTTTAAGGATGTTGCAGGTTTAGAAGGCGCTAAGGAAGAAGTACAAGAGATCGTTGATTTTCTTAAAAATCCCGGTAAATACACAAAACTTGGAGGCAAAATTCCTAAAGGTGCCTTATTGGTAGGTCCTCCGGGAACAGGAAAAACCTTATTGGCCAAGGCAGTGGCAGGTGAAGCTAAAGTGCCTTTCTTCTCATTATCGGGTTCAGATTTTGTAGAAATGTTCGTAGGGGTTGGTGCTTCTCGGGTAAGAGACCTATTTAAACAAGCAGCTCAGAAATCTCCTTCAATTATTTTTATAGATGAAATAGATGCCATCGGAAGATCGAGAGGTAGAAATAATATCACAGGCGGTAATGATGAGCGTGAGAATACACTGAATCAATTACTAACAGAAATGGACGGTTTTGGTACAGATACCAATGTAATTGTTATCGCGGCTACAAACCGGGCTGATATATTAGATAAGGCGCTTATGCGTGCCGGAAGATTCGATAGACAGATCTATGTTGACCTTCCAGATATGAATGAAAGAAAGGAAATTTTTGAGGTTCATATTCGACCTTTAAAGTTGGCCAAAGATGTTGATATAGACTTTTTATCCAAACAAACTCCAGGTTTCTCGGGGGCTGACATAGCCAACGTTTGTAACGAATCAGCTCTTATAGCTGCCAGAAAAAATAAAAAAGCGGTTCATCATCAAGATTTTTTGGATGCAGTTGATAGAATTGTTGGTGGTTTAGAAAAGAAAAATAAGATCATTACCATAAAAGAAAAGAAAACCATTGCATATCACGAGGCTGGTCATGCTACTGTAAGCTGGATGTTAGAACACGCGGCGCCACTGGTAAAGGTTACCATTGTACCACGAGGAATTTCTTTGGGGGCAGCCTGGTATTTACCGGAAGAAAGAATGATCGTTCAAACTGACCAGATGCTTGATGAGATGTGTGCAACGCTCGGAGGTAGAGCCGCAGAGAAAATAATTTTTAATAAAATTTCTACCGGAGCTTTAAGTGATCTTGAAAAGATAACAAAACAAGCGCGTGCGATGATCACTGTTTATGGATTGAATGATAAATTAGGTAATATCACCTATTATGATTCATCGGGACAATCTGATTATAACTTCTCTAAACCATATAGTGAAGAAACTGCCCGCCTTATAGATAAAGAGATTTCTATCTTGATAGAAACACAATATAAACGAGCCATTGAAATTCTTAAAAAGCATAAAAAAGAATTGACAGTACTGGCCGAATTACTACTTGAAAAAGAAGTTATTTTTAGTGATGATTTGGTAAAGATCTTTGGCAAGAGACCTTTCATTAAAGAACCATTAGCAGTTAAAAAAGAAGTCGAAACTAAAGAAAAACCAGTTGTAGAGCCAGAAAAAGATGTGAACAATGAAGGCGAGATTTCAACAGAATTCGCTTAATTTTTCTTAATTTCTTAATTTTGAAAAACCTCAGAGTAAAATGAATCTTTTCAAAAAATTGTTCAGTCAAAAACATTCCTCTAAAGAAATAGAGCCAGTGACCACTTTGGTCTCTCCTGATAACATGTCTTTAGATGATGCCTTTGTTCACAATTTTATTAGTAAAGGGGGTAAATTTTTATATTGTGCGCATCAAGAGGAAGTCAACCAAAACCTATTAAATATTCTAAATGAAAATCACTGGGAGAATGTTGTTTGTCTAAACGATGATCTTAAGAAAATAATTACTATCGTTGGGGTTGATCATACCAATATTACAAATAAAGACTATCCTTTTTTTACTTTTTGTGAACACCTATTGGCCGAAGACGGAAGTATCATGTTCTCATCTATACAGGTACATGAGCGTAAAATAGTCGACTTGCCAGATCATTTTATCGTATTTGCCAAAACAAGTCAATTGGTAAAAAACAAGAGCGAAGGTCTGATGGGCATTAGAAAAAACTATCAAAAAAACTTTCCTACTAATATTAGTTCTATTAAAAGTTATGTGCCCGAAAGAGTTGAAGAAGACTTTTTAAACTTCGGAAATAATAATGCAAAAAACCTATATTTGCTATTATTAGAAGATCTATAACATGCGAGAACTCCTTATAAGGACTTTATCTGGTATAATTTATGTTGCTGTTGTCATTGGTTCAATTCTATATTCGAAAGAATCACTCTACATTGTTTTCTATCTCTTAATGCTACTGTGCTTATTTGAGTTTAAAAACCTTATCAAACTTAGTTATAAATGGACTTTCGTTGTAGCAACCCTCATCTATTTTAGGTTTTCTAATCTTCCTGCCTTAGATTTTAAATATTTTCAGTTCTTTCTAATCATAAGTATTTTTATTCCCTTTATTTATCAGGTATTAAAACCTAAAATAAGTTTAACATCAAGTAAACTTGGCCATTATTTATTGGCCTTGGCATATATTGCTATTCCGTTTACGCTACTTACTCAAATACCATTTATAGAAGATGTCTATCACCCTAAGATCCTTATTGGGTTTTTTATATTAATCTGGGTCAATGATTCCTTTGCCTATATTGTTGGCAGTAGTATTGGGAAAACAAAATTATATGAAATCGTTTCGCCCAATAAAACCGTTGAAGGTGCCATTGGGGGATTCGTTGCAGCCTTGATAGGTGCATATTTCATTTCAATATATATTACTTCCTTGTCTTATCTTAATTGGACAATTATTGCAATGATTACGGTAATTTTTGGCGTTTTGGGTGATCTAATGGAGTCTAAATTTAAGAGAGAAGCAGGTGTAAAAGACAGTAGTAATTTCATTCCGGGACATGGCGGGTTTTTAGACAGATTAGATAGTATAATTTTTGCTGCTCCCTTTGTTTATGTATATTTACATTTGATATATTAATGATAATTTTATGTATCTAATAACTACAGTTTAAATGTTCCACAAAGAAGGATATAAAATAATTTTTGGATCGATGATCATTTTAGTTGTGTTGATATTCGCAACTGATATGTTGATATATACAGAGTGGTTAAGAAAATTGGTTATGATCATTTTCTTATTGTTTTTTGTCTTAATTCTTCAATTTTTTAGAAATCCAAAAAGGACAACCGTAGAAAAATTACATCAGATCATTGCTCCTGTAGACGGTAAAATTGTGGTTATTGAGGAGGTTATTGAAAAAGAAATATTTAAGGATAAAAGAAGGCAAGTATCCATTTTTATGTCACCATTAAATGTGCATGTTACGAGATATCCAATAAGCGGAAAAGTTACCTTTAGCAAATACCACCCTGGCAAATATTTAGTAGCCTGGCACCCTAAATCTTCTGAAGAAAATGAAAGAACTACGGTAGTTGTAGAAAACAATGTGGTAGGTCCGATTTTATATAGACAAATTGCCGGAGCCTTGGCAAGAAGGATCGTTAATTATGCCGTAAAAGACCAACGTGTTGTACAAGGTGCAGATGCGGGTTTTATAAAATTCGGATCCAGGGTTGATATTTTTTTACCTTTAGATATGAAGGTAAACGTATCTCTTAACGGCAAGGCAAAAGGTGGCGAAACTGTAATTGCAGAATACCATGCGAAAACTTGATCAACGATTCGAAAAAGCTTTTGAAATTGCATCGGCTATGACTCAAAAATTACCCCCGGACACGATGCTTAAGTTTTATGCCTATTATAAACTAGCCACTAAAGGTCATAATTATGCTACTCCATCAGGCGAAAATGGATTGAGAAATGCATTTAAATTAAATGCATTATTTCAATTAGACAAAATTAGCGAAGATGAAGCAAAACTAAAATACATAGAATTAGTCGAAAAAATAACTCAGCAAAAAATAATATAACATGAAAATTATTAAACATTTAACGCTTATCTCAATTGTGATTTTACTGAGCGTAGCGAATACCTCTTGTAAGAAAAATGAGCAAAAAGAAACAACGAAATTTTCTATCGAACCGAAAACCATTACAGTTAATTGGACTGGTTATAAAACCACTGATAAAGTAGCTGTTAAAGGTCAATTCAAAGAAATTGAAATAGCAACCATTAAAGAATCTGAAACTGCCATTGACGCTCTTAATGGTGCGATATTTACTATACCGATTAGTAGTTTGTTTACCGATGAACCAGAAAGGGACTCAAAATTAAAAACATTATTCTTTGGCGTAATGGACAATACTATTTCATTAAGCGGCACCTTAAATTTAGAAGAAAATGGGACCGGCAATATTGACTTATTAATGAATGGTGTTAATAATAAAATACCTATAACTTATATTGTTAGTGGTCAATTGGTAGAATTAGAGGGAACTATGAATCTAGATGATTGGAAAGGGCAAACAGCATTGGCTTCCATAAACGAAGCATGTTTTGATCTGCATAAAGGGCCCGATGGAGTTAGTAAAACCTGGAGTGAAGTTGCTGTAAATGCAGCTGTGTATTTAAAGAAAAAATAGAAGCCTTTCACTCTTTGGAATATAAACGTAATACGTTTGTTCAATTGTTAGCCATAATTTAAGAAATGATCCGCGAATTCAAAACCGAAATTGTAAAGACAAAAAAATATAAGAAAGCTTATTCCATTGTTTTTGGAATTCTTTATTTAACTGCAACGTTCTATATTTTTTTGCTGGATAAAGAAAACCAAAACATATATTTGAAATACATTGCTCTATTAATATACTTATATGGAGCATACTTTCTGATTGCTCAATCATTTATTAAACATAAAGTAATTGGTGTTTTCAGTATGTATGAAGACTTTATAAAGTTTGAATTAAATGGTGTTGAGAAAACTATTGAACTGAAAGAATTGGATAATTTTTTTTTAAAATATACAGATTATGGAAGTTGGACAACTCACTCAATCTATGGAAATAAGAATTATTTAAAAATCATTAATAAAAATGGAGAGAAATATGATTTTGAAATACTCATAAGGAATAAAAAAATGAAAGATGATTTTAAAGCCTTTATAAATAATACTGGAATTTATGAGAAATTTGATTTTATAAAAATAAGCAACTCACGAACTGAATTTTAAAAAACCATGGCTAACACCGAATATAAACAACCGGCAGGCAGGTTCGGTTTGTATTTGCTAAATTGGTTTCTTAAAACGAGTAACAAACACCAGATACAACCCATTAGCGGTAATAAATAATTTTAATAATAGAAACATGATACATACAATTGCTGCCATTACTAATATCCTCACCGCTATTGGGATAATAATACTCATCTACTGGTTATATAAAAAAGTTAAAACAGAAAGTGGTCAATGGACAGCTTGGATGATTATTGTTGTATTGTTTATTGGACAATGTTCTTCTGATAAATCTGATAAAAGCTCAAAAGAAAAATTTATCCAATTCACTGCTGATTGTGAAAAATGTGTTTTAAAGCCAAACCGGTACATAAAAATTAAAGAAAAAATTGGACTATTTCAATCATTAAATTACCAGTTTGAATTACATGTGCCTGATGATAGTAGTGATATAAAAGTTATTTCAAAAACTATTTACTTTTCAGGTTTAAATACGGGGTCGCGTATTGATGGCAGAAATTATCATTTTAAATTAAATGATAATGGTAAGATTGCATATAATATCTCTGTAAATATAACATCACCCTTTTTCTTAATCCCTACTTATTCTTCTAGTTATGATATTGAAGGGGAAATAGATCAAAATGACTGATTGTATTTTTAGTCGTCTAATCTAAAACTGGAAAATACAAGACTTTATGAACCATTTTTTTATTTCACAATCTATTTCAAACTACTCAAACTTGCCTTTAAAGTTTCAATTTTAGCTTTTGCATCTGCTTCTTTTTTACGTTCACTGGCTACAACGTTTTCAGGAGCATTATTCACAAATCTTTCGTTCGACAATTTTTTTTGAACAGACTTCAAGAAGCCTTGCGTATAATTTAATTCTTCTGTAATTTTCAATATCTCTTCTTTTATATCGATAGTACCTATAATGGGTATAAAATATTCGTTAGATTTTATTCTAAATGTCATGGCTCCATCAATAGCCTCATTTATGTAGTTTATGGCCTTAAGATTGCCCAGTTTTATAATTATTTCGTCAAAAGTTTTGTTTACATTTTCATTGTTTAAAATAGAAAAGTCTATTTTATCTTTAAAAGATAAATTTTTCTCCTTACGGATGTTGCGAATTCCCGAAATTACCTCACTAGCAAACTCAAATTCCTTGATGATCTGTTTATTCACCTTTTTGGCTTCTGGCATATTTGCCACAATAAGAGCTTCTTCAGGCTTTCTTTCTTCAATATAATGCCAGATCTCTTCAGTTAAAAAGGGTATAAAAGGATGTAATAGCTTTAAATTATTTTCAAATATGTCTATGATACTATTAAAAGTTTTCTCATCTATAGGTTTACCAAATTCCGGTTTTACCATTTCTAAAAACCACGAGCAAAAATCATCCCACACCAATTTATAAGTAGCCATTAAAGCATCTGATAACCGGTATTTACTGTAGTGATCGTCTATTTCGGCTAATACATGTTGAAATTTAGCTTCATACCAAGCTATTGCAATACTCGAAGATACAGGCTGTTTAATGGAACTATCGACTTCCCATCCCTTTACTAACCTAAAAGCATTCCAAATCTTATTTGTAAAGGCCTTACCCTGTTGACAGTAAGATTCATCAAACATAAGATCATTCCCCGCAGGAGAACTTAGCAGCATACCCACTCTAACCCCATCAGCGCCGTATTTTTTTATTAATTCTAAAGGTTCGGGAGAATTACCTAAAGATTTCGACATCTTACGCCTTAACTTATCTCTTACAATACCTGTTAGATAAACATTTTCAAAAGGTTTTTGATCTCTATATTCATATCCTGCAACGATCATTCTCGCCACCCAGAAAAACAATATTTCAGGAGCCGTAACCAAATCGTTTGTTGGATAATAATAGTTGATATCTTTATTTTCTGGCTCCAGAATACCGTTAAAAACACTTATTGGCCATAACCAAGATGAAAACCAGGTATCTAAGGCGTCTTCATCCTGTTTAAGGTCTTTTTCGGTTAGCTTTTCATTGTTGGATTTTAATTTTGCAAGTAGTAATGCCTCTTCCCTATTTGCTGCAACTACAAAGTCATCTTTTCCATCCCCATAGAAATACGCAGGTATTTGTTGTCCCCACCATAACTGGCGTGAAATATTCCAATCACGAATATTCTCCATCCAATGTTTATATGTATTTATAAACTTCTCGGGAAATAAATTGATATCCTTATTTATGACAGCATCCAAGGCCGGTTGGGCCAATGTTTTCATCTCCAAGAACCATTGATCGGACAAACGAGGTTCAATTACTGCATTTGTACGTTCTGAAGTACCCACCTTATTGACATAGTGCTCAGTTTTTAATAAAAAACCTTTTTCTTTAAGTTCTTTTGAAATTTCAGTTCGCACCACAAATCGGTCTTTACCCTCATAGTGTAAACCATAAGAATTCAAACTGGCATCATCATTAAAAATATCTATAACTTCTAATTGATGCTTTTCCCCCAGGGCTTTATCATTTTCATCGTGAGCAGGTGTCACTTTAAGACAACCGGTACCAAATTCAATATCAACATATTCATCCTCGATAATAGGCACTACTCTATTGCAAATCGGCACAATGGCTTTTTTACCTCTTAAATGTTTGAATCTTTTGTCACTCGGATTAATACAAACGGCGGTATCTCCCAAAATAGTTTCAGGACGTGTAGTAGCTATGGTTACTTTTTCGTCACTGCCTTGAATATCATATTGAATATAATATAATAAACCCTGCCGTTCTTCATAGATAACCTCTTCATCAGAAAGTGTGGTTTTAGCTTCCGGATCCCAATTCACCATCCTATATCCTCTATAGATTAGGCCTTTGTTATATAGATCTACAAAAACTTTTATAACCGATTCACTCATCTCCTTATCCATGGTGAATTTTGTCCTATCCCAATCGCACGAACATCCTAATTTCTTCAATTGTTCTAAGATTACACCTCCATATTCGTGTGTCCAATCCCAAGCATGTTTTAAAAACGCCTCCCTGGAAAGAGATTTTTTATCAATACCCTGTTCTTTTAATTTTGCAACAACCTTCGCTTCTGTCGCAATGGAAGCGTGATCTGTACCGGGAACCCAACAGGCATTTTTACCCTGTAAACGCGCTCTGCGAATTAAAACATCCTGAATTGTATTATTCAACATATGCCCCATATGTAATACACCTGTAACATTGGGTGGAGGAATTACAATAGTGTATGGCTCTCTTTCATCTGGGGTGGAATGAAAATATTTATGCTTCATCCAGTATTCATACCATTTCCCTTCTACTTGAGTTGCATCATATTTTGATGGGATGTTCATATATTTTTTTTAGTTTTTTAAACAATTTGCAAAGTTACAATTATAAGCAATATGCTAAAATATTACTCGTTATAATTTCAAAGTAAAATTATTATCTTTGCATCGTTAAACAATTATATAAAAATGAAAAAAATAGCTTTATTATTATTTATTGGAATTTTTGGATTATCAATAAATGCCCAAGATCAATTAGACGCTAAAAAAATTGACGAAAACGCACCCATATTTAAATTTGAAAATGAGGCAATAGATTATGGTGAAATAGCCAGGAATTCTGATGGTATTAAAATTTTAAAATTCACAAATGTAGGCCAATCTCCTTTAATCATTACCAATGTTAAAGGCAGTTGTGGTTGTACTGTACCAACCAGTCCTAAAGAACCTATCATGCCTGGAGATACTGGAGAAATACAAATTAAATATGCTACTAACAGGGTAGGCGCCTTTTCTAAGACAGTTACTATAACTTCGAATGCTTCGAAACCCTCAGTAGTTATTCAAGTAAAAGGTAAAGTTCTTAATGATGAAGAAAGTGCTTTATTACTCGAAAAAAAGAAAACAATAATTTCTAACTAAAAAAAAAAAGAGTTCTTAAAAAGAACTCTTTTTTTTTAGAACATTTTCTCTAACTCGAACGAATAAGAAAGTTTTTTACCATTTCTTTCTATTAGCAGTGAAACTTGCTTACCTTCTTTTGTGGAAAACATATGAAGTATTTCTTCTAATTTATAATTGTATGCCGGCTTTCTGTTTATTTCTAAAAGAATATCATTGGGAAGAAGGCCCGCCTTATCTGCAGGAGAGTCAACTCTTACTAGAGAAATTCTATAAGCTTGTTTAAAAGCATATACATAATTAAAAATGACCTCAACAGTAGACGCATTATCATGATTTTCTATTCCCAATGCTTGATAACTTTTCTTTTCTTGTACAAGCATTGTGCCTCCATAAGATAATTCTATACCGCTCATATTATATATAAAAGGATCGGAAAAATATTTCGAGGTTCTTCTGAAGGTAATTTTGTGTCCGGGATAATCGAAGATGAGATGAAATCTTTTTAAAATACCCGACCCTAAACTGCCATTGCGGTATTTAAATTCATAAGCCGACCCCACAGAACTGGAATCGGGATAGGCCACATTTACATTGTTAAACTCATAATTTCCTAAAATAAGTCGGTTAAGCTTGCTTCGCTTACCGTAAATATTTCCACTTAGGCCTTTACCTAAATAATCCTGAAAATATTTTTCAGGAAGTTCAATTTCTTCACTTGATTTATCAAACAGCCATAATACATCGCTCCCTCCTAAATCAACTAATAATTTAACATCTGTCAATTCTCTTTCATTTGTTTTAACCTTTAGATCTATATAAGGTTTATTCTTAAAGAATTCTAAATCGAAAGTTTGGCATTTGTTACATTTTTTATATTTATATTGACTTGGATCAATAAATTTTATACGGCTACTTGAATAATTTATTTCAATTATAAAATCCTTAAAAAGGTCACCTCCTATAATTCCATTGATATTTATTCCCATTTTCGATGATAAATCAAAATCTTCGCCTGGAATAAGGTAGATCATATGGTTTCCATTGGCAATTTTTCCAAGTTTAAAAAGATTATTAGTTGATTTGATAGCATCTATATAATCACCTTCACCCAAACCTCTTAATCTAATCTGCTGAATGTTTTTTAATCTTAATGAATCTTCAACACTTAAATTAAACATGATGGTGTTTTCTACACCGGTATCCAATAAAAAATTTAACCGACTTCCATTAACATCTATGGGCATTACAATTAAATTATGAACTAACTTAAATGAGGTTGCAAAACTTTTGTCCTTACCTAAAATATGAAACTTATCTTGTGCGAAACTTTGTGAACTGGAAAGGCAAAAAATAAAATAAATTATTAAAAATTTAAAAAAGTAGGACATATACTATAAACTGCTTTGAATAAATTTACATAAACTTTAATATTCCCCGAAACTTTTAGCATAACTTTAACTAATAAAATTCTATGATTTAAGCGGTTAATTTCCCGAATAATTTCGCAATTTTGTGTAAAATAAAAATAAATGCCATTCATTTCGATCAAGGGGCAAAAAATGCCTGAATCTCCTATACGGAAATTGGTTCCTTTTGCTGAAGAGGCCAAGAAAAAAGGAATAAAAGTTCATCATTTAAATATAGGTCAGCCTGATATTAAAACGCCAGAAGTTGCCTTGCAAGCCATTAAAAATAATAAGCTTGAAATATTAGAATATTCAAGGTCGGAAGGATCTGAAGAATATAGAACGAAAATCGCAGGCTATTATCGCAAAAAAAACATATTAGTTTCGGCCAAAGATATCATCGTTACAACCGGAGGAAGCGAAGCATTGCTATTTACCTTTGGAAGCATTATGGATATTGATGACGAAGTTATTATACCGGAACCCTTTTACGCTAACTATAATGGTTTTTCGGTTGCTTCAGGAGTTAAAGTTGTGCCGGTTGTTTCTAATATTGATAACAATTTTGCCCTGCCTCCAATTGAGGAATTTGAAAAATTAATAACTCCAAAGACAAAGGCTATTCTTATATGTAATCCGGGGAATCCAACAGGATATTTGTATTCCAAAGATGAAATTAAAAAATTGGCCAGCATTGTAAAAAAACATGACCTTTTTTTAATAGCCGATGAAGTTTATCGCGAATTTACCTATGACGGATTAGAACATTATTCAATAATGCAGGAAACAGGATTGGAAGATCATGCTATTATGATCGATTCTGTTTCTAAAAGGTATAGTATGTGCGGAGCAAGAATTGGATGTATTGTAACCAAAAACAAAGAGGTAATTAATACAGCCCTCAAATTTGCACAGGCCAGGTTATCACCGCCTACCTTAGCGCAAATTGCAAGTGAAGCTGCCTTAGATACGCCGCAGATCTATTTTGATAATGTCATCAAGGAATATGTAAAAAGAAGAAATATTTTAATTACTGAATTGCAAAAAATTGATGGTGTAAAAGTGGCAAAACCAAAAGGTGCTTTCTATTGTATCGTGGAGCTGCCTGTAAAAAATGCAGATCATTTTGCCCAGTGGTTACTTGAAAGTTTTAACTTGGATGGGGAAACAGTGATGGTGGCTCCGGCATCGGGATTTTACTCAACACCTAATGTTGGGTTAAATCAGGTAAGAATAGCCTATGTTTTAAATCAAGAAAGCCTCCTTAAATCTGTTAAGATTCTTAAAGCGGCACTGCAAGCATATAATTCTTAATGAATATACAGCAAAACATATCTTTAAAAGCATATAATACTTTCGGTATTGATGTTTCTGCAAGTCAATTTGCTGAAATTAATACGTTATCCGAGCTTAAAGAGATCATTCAAACAAAAAAGGATTTTTTTATTTTAGGTGGAGGTAGTAATATATTGCTCACAAATGATGTAAAAAAGCTTGTTGTTCACTTGAATTTAAAAGGTAAGAAAATTATTAAAGCAAGTGAGACTGATGTATTGATAGAGGTTGCAGCAGGTGAGAACTGGCATGACTTTGTTTTATGGTGTATTGATAATAACTTTGGGGGCATCGAAAATTTATCTTTAATTCCGGGTAATGTAGGCACCGCCCCCATTCAAAACATTGGCGCATATGGCGTAGAACAAAAAGATACCATGTATGAACTGAAGGCATTAGAGATCAACACAAACCAACTGAAAACATTTAAAAACGAAGATTGTAATTTTGGCTATAGAAATTCCGTTTTTAAAAACGATCTTAAAGGAAAGTATATTATAACGAGTGTAACCTTTAAATTAACTAAAAAAACTCACCATCTCAATACTTCATACGGTGCCATACAGTCAGAATTAGAAAATAAAGATATTGATACGCCTTCTATTAAAGATGTTTCTAATGCTGTTATTGCCATTCGTCAAAGTAAATTGCCGGACCCTAAAGAAATTGGAAATAGCGGCAGTTTTTTTAAAAATCCGGTCATTTCAACTGCTGATTTTGAGCATTTATTAAGTAAACATCCTGAGGCACCGCATTACAAGATTTCTGATAGCGAAGTAAAAGTACCGGCCGGTTGGTTAGTGGAGCAATGTGGGTTTAAAGGTAAACGATATGGTGATGCCGGAATTCATAAAAAACAAGCGCTAGTTCTGGTAAATTATGGAACTGCCACCGGTAATGAGATCTTTGATCTTTCAAAGCAGATACAAAAAACAGTATTAGAGAAATTTGGAATTGCCTTAGAAGCTGAAGTTAATGTAATTTAGTAGATTGATTTCGTCTAATATAATTACCTTTGCACTTTAAATTTTACGTATGAAACTTTTTTTACTTACCCTCGGTTTATTAGCCTTAGCAGTTGCTGGAATAGCCATTAAAATTTGGGCAAAAAAAGATGGGAAATTTGCCGGTACTTGTGCAAGCCAGAACCCGGTACTCAATAAAGATGGTGAATCTTGTGGTTTTTGTGGAAAAACACCAGATAAGTTTGACACCTGCAAGGAACCACAGCATAATTAATTCTGGTTATAGTATATGTTGTTAACTGCATTATTATATGTTTTTATTGCAGTGATCTTATTACAAATATGTTACTATATACTCTTCGGCCAACTGGCTTTTGCCAAACAACAGTACCTACCAAAAAATAATCTAGAAGTTTCAGTCATTATCTGTGCCAGGAATGAAGCCGAAAACTTACAGACTAATCTTGAGTCAATTCTTACACAAAATCATTCCGTTTTTGAAGTTATTGTTGTTAATGATGCATCTACAGACAGCACTTTAAAAATTCTCAGGTCTTTTCAGAAAAAAAACGAACGTCTCAAAGTCATTGATATTGAAAACACCTCCGGATACCACGGAAATAAAAAAAATGCCATCACAAAGGGAGTAGCAGCTGCAAGATTTGAAAATCTAATCTTTACCGATGCTGATTGTCAGCCTATTTCTAAAGATTGGATAAGCGAGATATCTGCTCATTTTAATAATGCAAACAGTATAGTTTTGGGGTATGGCGCTTATAAAAAGATTAAAAACTCATTTTTGAATAAGGTCATACGCTTTGAAACGCTTTTGGCGGCGACGCAATATTTCTCTTATGCCGCAATTGGTTTGCCTTATATGGGTGTTGGTCGAAATTTAGCTTATAAAAAATCGCTCTTTTTAGAAGCCAAAGGCCTTGACAGCCATAAGCAAATCATATCTGGAGATGACGATCTATTTGTTAACCAAATGGCAAACAATCAAAATACAGCCATTTGTTATACAAAGCCAAGTTTCACATTATCTCAACCTAAAACAACCTTTACAGCATGGTTTAAGCAAAAAAAAAGGCATATAACAACTGCCAGGTATTATAAGCCTATTCATCAATTTTTATTAGGGCTTTTTTTTCTGTCTCAATTTCTATTCTGGTTCCTAGCAATATTATTGGTAGCTTTTTCGTTTAATTGGCAGTTTGTAATTATATTAATAACTATCCGACTCTTGACCCAATATATTATTCTTGGAAATTCTGCAAATAAGTTAAATGAAAAAGACCTTATATTATTATTGCCTTTATTAGACCTCACATTGGTCATTGCCCAAATTGGGATTTATGTAAGTAACCTGATATCAAAACCTAAATCTTGGTAAATAAAACAAAAAATATCATAGACATCATCACGAAAGCAAAAAAAGGAGATGATACTTCTTTTACATTGCTACTCAATATGTTTTGGAAGGACGTTTACCGATTCTTGTTTAGCAAGACCAATGATGAAAATGAAGCAGAAGATCTTACGATCAGAACCTTTGCTAAAGCCTTCGAAAAAATAGATACTTTTGATGAAAACTATGAATTTAAAACATGGTTGATTTCTATTTCAAGTAATTTATATATAGATCAGTTCCGTAAAAGAAAAACCAAAACAATTTCTTTGCATAAGGAGAGCTCTGAGGCTTACCGCGTAAGAGATGAAGAACCTACACCTGATGATAAACTGATCATCGAACAGAATTTAGCGCAACTCTTGGCTTATATAAAACAATTGAAGCCCCATTATCAAGAAATTATCAACCTCAGGTTTTTTCAGGAAATGAGTTATAAAGAAATGGCAAAGGAACTCGATGAGCCTATGAGTAATATTAAAGTCAAATTACTGAGGGCAAAAAAATTGCTGGCGGAAATTATCAATAGATCTGATTCTTAATTTTTTTAGTATTTTCATCAAATAATTACGATGAAAAAAAATTGGCTTAAATCATTAGGACCAGGATTGCTTTTTGCAGGTGCTGCGATAGGAGTATCTCATCTAGTACAATCTACACGTGCCGGTGCTGACTTTGGGTTTGGTTTAATTTGGGCACTATTACTCGTAAATTTTTTTAAATACCCTTTCTTTCAATTCGGGCCTCGTTACGCAACAGCAACTGGTGAAAGCTTAATAGATGGTTATAAAAGACTAGGTAAAGGGGTGTTGGTATTCTATTATTTGCTAACATTTGCCACTATGTTCACGATCCAGGCCGCTGTAACTATAGTAACTGCAGGATTGGCGTCTAATCTTTTTGGGATCACAGCCGATGTTACCACATGGAGCATTATTATCACTATTATTTGTTTTTTAACTTTAATAATTGGTAAATACAAACTATTAGACAATCTAATAAAGGTGATCATTATTGTACTTACTATTAGTACCGTCATTGCTGTAAGTATGGCTCTTTTTAATACTACAAATACCTATGAACTAACCCAAATATTCCCGAAGGGAGCTGTAGAAATTGGTTTTTTAATTGCCTTTTTGGGATGGATGCCTGCACCTTTAGACATTTCTGCATGGCATTCGTTATGGGCCCTTGAAAAGCGTAAAGACATTAAAAAAAGTTTCAATACCAAACAAGCGATTCTGGATTTTAATATTGGATATATTGGGACGGTATTTTTAGCTTTATGTTTTGTAACACTAGGTGCTTTGGTCATGTTTCAATCTGGAAATGAATTTAGCAATAGTGCGGGAAAATTTGCACAACAGATCATTTATTTATATACTGAAAACTTAGGAAGCCAGACTTCCATATTTATTGCAATTGCAGCGTTTACGACAATGTTCAGCACCACACTAACAACCTTAGATGCTTCCCCAAGGGCCATGGCCAAGACGACCGAATTATTATTCAATAAAACTTTTAAATCAAATTATATTATCTGGATTGTGATACTCTCGATTGGAACCATAGTAATTCTGACCTATTTCATCTCTAATATGATTACCATGGTTAAAATTGCAACCATTTTGTCCTTTTTGACTGCCCCATTTTATGCCATCGCAAATTTTATGTTAATCTCCAGTAAGCATACGCCTGCAGAATGGCGCCCGTCACTATCGATGAAAATAGTAAGCTATTCGGGAATTATTTTCTTAATAGGTTTTAGTATATGGTACCTGTTGAATTTGTAACTTTGCTCCTTAATTAAAATATTTATGGCAGAAGAATCTGTAATTATACCTCTAAAAAAGCCAAAATGGTTGCGTGTGAAACTCCCAATAGGGAAAAAATACACAGAATTAAGAGGCTTGGTTGATAAATATAATCTAAATACTATATGTACCAGCGGTAGTTGCCCTAATATGGGCGAATGTTGGGGTGAAGGGACAGCAACCTTTATGATCTTAGGAAATATATGTACACGTTCTTGCGGATTTTGTGGTGTTAAAACAGGTCGGCCCGAAACTGTTGATTGGGAAGAACCCGAAAAAGTGGCTCGATCTATAAAAATTATGAAGATCAAGCACGCCGTGATCACATCGGTTGACAGGGATGATCTTAAAGATGGAGGTTCGATCATATGGGCAGAAACTGTGAATGCCATAAGGAGGGCAAATCCCGAAACCACCTTAGAAACATTGATCCCTGATTTTCAATTAATACATAAAAATATCGACCGGATTATTGAGGTAGCTCCAGAAGTAGTCTCTCATAATGTTGAAACCGTTCGTAGATTGACCAGAGAAGTACGTATTCAGGCCAAATATGACAGAAGCCTTGCTGTATTGAATTATTTAAAAGATAGTGGAATTAAGAGGACTAAATCGGGAATTATGTTAGGTCTCGGAGAAACGGAAGAGGAAGTTATCCAAACCATGACGGATCTAAAAAATGCAAAGGTTGATATTATTACTATCGGGCAATATTTACAACCAAGTAAAAATCATCTACCCGTGAAAGAATTCATTACACCCGAACAATTTAAAAAATACGAAACAATAGGCTTAGAAATGGGCTTTCGTCATGTCGAAAGTGGTGCACTGGTTCGTTCCTCATATAAGGCTCAAAAACATATTTTATAAGTTCCTTTAACTGAATTATAACACTTTTTAACCTTCTCTTAACAATAGCTATACAATTTTGGCATAACTATTGCCGTTATATATACGAAGCAAATTAGTAAAGTTTGTTTTCATTGTATAAATTATTTGAGTTAGTTTAAAAAAGGCGTTCTTCACAGAACGCTTTTTTTATTAAATCAATTTCTACTAATATCGAGTGATAAATTGTTTGACCAACAAACTCAAATCCTTTTCGGCTAATTTTGCCGCTTGTTGTACGGCTTCATGCGAAACTTCCTCTACTTTACCTTCTATACCCAAATCCGTAATTACAGAAAGCCCAAGACAATTCATACTCATGTGCTTGGCTACTATTACCTCTGGCACCGTGCTCATGCCAACTGTATCAGCTCCCATTAATTTTACCATTCTATATTCGGCAGGCGTTTCAAAAGTTGGACCTTGAAGCGCTAAATAGACACCTTCCTGCACCGGAATTTTATACTGTTGGGCGATTTCTTTTAATATCCCAATCATTTTTAAATTATAAGGCTCATGCATATCCACAAATCGTTGTCCAAAACGTTCATCATTTTTACCATGTAAAGGATGGTCTGGCATCATATTTATATGGTCTTTAATGATCATAATATCCCCTACTTTATATGCCGAATTTACACCTCCCGATGCATTAGAAACAATTAAATTTTCAGCCCCTAAAATTTTTAATACTCGCACAGGAAAAGTAGCCTCACTCATAGACCAGCCTTCATAATAATGAAAACGGCCTTGCATGGCAACAACTTTTTTATCACCAATGGTTCCAAAAATTAAATTACCAGAATGGCCACTTACCGTTGATACAGGAAAATTTGGTATTTCTCCATAAGCTAAACGGACATCAATATTAATATCATTCACCAAATTTCCTAAACCGGTACCGAGGATTATCCCGAAATCAGGGTTATTAAAACCTTTTTTTTGTAAAAACTTAACTGTTTCTTGAACTTTGTTCCACATATTTTCTTATCAATTTATTAAAATCTTTTTGATGATCTATAAATTCTGTTTCTATAGGAAGGTAATAAACATTATCTATTCCCATAAAACTTCTTATATAATCTTTTTCTGTAGTAAGTATTAGTTTATTGTCTGCTTTGATCTTGGTATATTCACTATTAATTTTTTCTTTTTCCTTATTTGAAAAATTGTAATGATCGGCGTATTTAAGATGTTGAAATGGAATATTATTTATTCTCAAAAACTCTGTTAATGGTGTTGTAACAGCTATGCCGGTTACTAAAAGTACATTATATTTTGATAAGATACTTGTGGCTATATTACCCTTGTTACCGATAATATAATTGTGGTACTTTATTTTTGAAAAAAATACGGTTTGATGTACTTGGGCCTTAAGTTTTTTTGTGATTTCAAACTGTTCATCATTATCTAATACATCAGGACATTTGGTTACAACGATGATCTGTGCTCTGTTAGCGCCTTCTTTACTTTCCCTTAAATTACCAGATGGCAATAAGGTATCATCCACATACAAGTTATCATAAGACGTTAATAAAATATTTAAGCCTGCAGCGACTCTTCTGTGCTGGTAAGCATCATCCAATAAAATAACATCGGGCTTTAAAAAAAACTTTGTTATTTGCTCGATTCCATGCACCCTGTGAGAATCCACAGCAACAATCACTTTCTTAAACTTGGTATAATATTGCATGGGTTCATCACCTATATCCTCAGGTGTACTTGTAGAGTCGGCTATCTTAAACCCTTTAGTGCTTCGTTTATAACCCCGGCTTAATATGGCAATCTTATATTTATCTTGTAATAGTCTAACCAGATACTCCACCATAGGCGTTTTACCCGTACCACCCACACTTAAATTACCAACGACAATCGTGGGTATTTTAAAAGAAGTTGATCTTAAATAACCCTTGTCGTAAAAGATATTTCTGGCAGAGGTTATTTTACCATATAATACTGAAAACGGATATAGTATTTTTCGAAGGATACTCACAGCAACTAAATTACGAAATAGTAATTAATATGCCACGTTTTCTACTATCTCTAAGCCATAACCTATGATTCCTACACGCTTCTTGACATATTTGCCGTTGGTGATCAAACGAAGTTTGTTAATACTCAGGTCATGTAAAATTTGCGCACCAATACCAAAATCTTTATCATCTAATTTAATTTGTGGAACCGAAGTCAAATTTTCCTGTTGCAATTCTTTGATAAGGTCAAGTCTTTTAACCAAATTAAAAGACTGGTTTTCTTGATTTATAAATACAATTGCCCCTCTACCTTCTGTATTGATCAATTTAAACATTCGACTAAAACTATCGTCTGGCTTATTAGTCAATAATCTAATAATATCATTATTAATTAAAGTGGAATTTACCCTTACTAAAACAGGTTCATCTTCTTCCCAATCTCCTTTTGTCAAGGCTAAATGTACCTGATTATTCGTGGTCTGTTTATATGCTCTTAATCTGAATTCGCCAAAACGTGTTTTTAAATTAAAGTCTTCAATTTTTTCTATTAAAGAATCATGCTGCATTCTATAAGCCACAAGATCTTCTATGGTAATAATTTTCAAATTGAATTTTTTGGCAACTTCTAATAACTGGGGTAATCTTGCCATAGAACCATCTTCATTCATGATCTCAACAATTACTCCGGCCGGTTGAAATCCTGCAAGTCTTGCAAGGTCAATAGCCGCCTCTGTATGCCCTGTCCTTCGTAAAACCCCGCCATCTCTCGCTTTAAGGGGAAATATATGTCCTGGCCTCGACAATTCATGAGGTTTTGTAGTCGATTCTGTTAACGCAAGAACAGTTCTTGCCCTATCGTGCGCAGAAATGCCCGTTGTTACGCCTTCGCCATTATAATCGACTGATACTGTAAAAGCAGTGCCTAAAGGGTCTGTATTATATCCTACCATCAGGTCAAGATCAAGTTCTTTACATCTTCCTTCTGTGATCGGCGCACATATAAGCCCCCGACCTTGAGTACTCATAAAATTGATCAATTCAGGTGTTACTTTTTCAGCAGCAGCTATAAAATCGCCCTCATTTTCACGATCTTCATCATCGACAACTATAACTATTTTACCTTTTTTAATATCAGAAATGGCTTCTTTAATTGTATTTAATTGTAAGGTGCCTGGCTTTGTCGAGATCATTGCTAAAGAGAGTTAGGTTCTTTTATTCTAAATAATTTTTTGAAAAAATTTGTTATTGGCCCCAAGAATATATCTACATTAAATATTCCTTTATCACGAGTTGCTCTTTTCATTAATAATAGACCTAATGGTAATAAAATGATAGTAGCTAACCATCCACCAAGAATCGGGGTTATAGTACTAGAATGCGCCATATTTCTACCAAAGGTAGAGATGAAAAAATAAATAACAAAAATTATAATTGCCATGATCATTGGAAAACCAAATCCTCCTTTACGAATAATAGAACCTAAAGGAGCACCGATAAAAAACAAAACCAAACATGCAAATGAAAACGCCAATCGTCTGTGGAATTCTGTATTATAGACGTTGAGAAATTTTTGCTTATTCTTTAATACACTTTTAAACCCTTTAATATCATCCAAAGAGTTCTTAGATAATACCATGGCACTTCTAACAATAGTAATTCTACCTACGCTGTCGTAATTTTGTAGAATATCTTTATTGATCTTCGAATAGTCTAAGGAATCATTATGCATATCTTTTATTCCTGCCCTGATAAAAAAATTCTTCGCCTTGGTAGCGATGAATTCATTATAAGGCACTGTTAATGAATCGGTATAATAATCAAGCTGTTTTAAACTTAACATTTCACGGTCTTCCTTATATTCATTAGCATCAATATTGCTTAATTTAGAAATATCAATATTTACAACGTATTCATCAAAATAGGACTTCGTTCCCGGCATCTTTTCGGACTCTTTAAATGTCGATTTAGAGGAAGACAAGTCTTCATAATGATATCCCTCTTTCAATATTAAGGTCATATATTTACTCCCCTCTTCTGTGCTTATCTCTCCGCTTTTCGCTGTTATAACCTTTGTATTGCTAGTACTTCCCTTGTCCAAATCATAATAAATCTGAACATCTTTTAGCAGGTTATCATCCTTTCCATATTTTTCTGCGAATTTTATACTGTAACCAGGTATCTCTGTATTAAAAGTACCCGGAACCAAAGCCAAAGCAGGTTGTGTTTTTTGCATATCAAGCAACATGTTCTTAAATTTAAATGCCGCTCTCGGAAAAGCATAATTTAAAAACAAAAAATTTAATCCACTTAATAGAACCATTAAGATCACTAGCGGACGAATAAATCTTTGCAAGGAAATCCCAGCTGACTTGATAGCTGCAAATTCATAATTTTCAGCCAAGGTACCTAAGGCCATTATAGAAGATAATAAGATCGCTATGGGCAATGCTAAGGGAACTTGCATTTGGGCGATATAGCCCATGAACTTAAATATATGTTCAATGCTGATTCCTTTACCGGCTATTTTATCAAACTGAAGCCATAAAATTTGCATGACCAAAACAAACAGAATAATAAAAAACGTAGCTAAAAAAGGAATTAAAAAACTTTTGAGTATATATTTATTTAAGATTTTCAATAAAAGACAGATTATAATTTATTAATAATATATCCCTCTTTTTTAAACTTGCCTTCATCAAACTTAAATAAACTCTTAGATAAAGGCTGATTGGTTTTAAATTTTGATATCGTTAAGGTTGTAACCGTACTATTATTTCCAGTTTCAATTAAGGTATAAATATGATTGGTTTTAACGTCTACACCTAATAATATATGTTGAATTTCAGAATTACTATCAATAGGGACCAATTTTATAAATTGTATTTTCCTGCCATTCAAATTCTGTAAAACATCCCAACCATAAGTATAACCGTTTTTATAAAATGAAAAAAACTTCGACGGGGTTACCGTATCCTCATCATCTGCATCACCATTCGATATATTAACCTCTTCATCTTCTTCAATTATTGTATATACTTTTTTACCATCGAATATCTGGTTTGTACCTAAAAAGTTAACGTTATACAAATCTCCTTTCATTGTAACATTTCCCCTTGTTTCCTGATGGATATCTTCTTCATTATTGTCTAACTTATATTTGAATTCGACATAAATATTCTCGTAGGTATTCATTTTTTTTGACACCTCATCTAATAATTGTTTTGCCTTGGCTTCTTCTTGTGCCAAACCCAAAGAACTCATAAAAATAGCCAAGCATATAAACACTAAATTTTTCATATTTTTAATTTATTTTTTCATTTTTAAGTAATTGTTCTAAAGCCAATCCATCTGGTATTAAAACCTGTCTGGCCTTGCTTCCTTCAAAAACACCCACGATACCGGCAGCCTCTAACTGATCTATAATTCTACCTGCCCTGTTATATCCTAATTTTAGTTTTCGTTGTAATAATGAAGCCGATCCTTGTTGTGCATTCACAATAACATAGGCTGCTTCTTCAAACAAGGCATCTCTGTCTTCTAAGTCTATATCAAGACTTGTGCCACTCTCTTCGCTAACATATTCTGGTAAAATATGAGCACTTGCATAAGCTCTTTGTGAACCTATAAAATCTGTAATTTTTGATACTTCAGGTGTATCAACAAAGGCACATTGTAGCCTTGTAAGTTCGTTCCCTGTAGAAATCAACATATCCCCTTTACCGATCAGCTGGTCTGCCCCTTGTGTGTCTAGGATCGTTCTGGAATCGATCTTCGAAGTTACCCTAAAAGCAACTCTTACGGGAAAATTCGCTTTGATAATACCTGTAATGACATTTACTGATGGTCGCTGCGTTGCAACAATCAAATGTATCCCTACAGCTCTTGCCAACTGAGCCAATCGAGCTATAGGAGTTTCTATCTCTTTTCCCGCCGTCATTATTAGATCAGCGAACTCATCAATTACCAAAACAATATAAGGCAAAAATTTATGTCCATTTTCCGGATTTAATTTCCGGGTTTTAAATTTTTGATTGTATTCCTTGATATTTCGAACATATGCATCCTTAAGAAGGTCGTAGCGATTATCCATTTCTATACACAAGGAGTTCAATGTATTGATAACTTTATGCGTATCCGTAATTATCGATTCTTCTGAATCGGGTAATTTCGCTAAATAATGGCGTTCAATTTTATTATAAAGTGTTAACTCTACTTTTTTCGGGTCAACAAGTACAAATTTAACTTCTGCCGGGTGTTTTTTATACAATAACGAAGTAAGAACTGCATTTAAGCCTACTGATTTACCTTGCCCGGTAGCTCCAGCCATTAATAAATGTGGCATCTTTACTAAATCGACAACAAAGGTTTCATTAGAAATTGTTTTACCCAATGCCAATGGTAGTTCCATTTTTGCATTCTGGAATTTTTGGGTGGATAAAACCGATTTCATCGAAACAATTGTCGGATTTTGATTTGGCACTTCAATTCCAATAGTCCCTTTACCAGGTATTGGTGCAATGATTCGAATACCTAATGCCGCCAGAGATAAAGCAATGTCGTCTTCCAAATTCTTAATTTTAGATATTCGAACACCTGCATCAGGTACTATTTCATATAATGTTACTGTAGGTCCAATAGTTGCCTTAATACTGGCAATACCTATTTTATAATTATTTAGAGTGTCAACAATTTTATCCTTATTTGCTTCTAACTCAGCTTGATCGATGGTGATATTTTCATTACCATAATCCCTCAATAAATCCAACGTAGGAAACTTATATTCTGATAGCTCCAAGGTCGGATCAAATTCACCAAAATCTTCCACCAATTTGTTGGATAGGTTCTCAACTAAATGATCTTCTTCAAAGGTCTTTTCTACCTCAATTTTAACCTCATCGTGTTTTTTAGCCGGTGGATCAATTGATGACTTATGTCCTTTAGGAGAATCAACACTATCATTATTAGTCTCTAATGAAATTTCTAATTCTGAAAGCGGTTTTTCATGGTTAGTGCCGGCAACAAAACCCTCATCTGTTACATCATCTATTAAACTCTGATCCGCAATTTTTACTTTCCTTTTAGGAAGTTTTGTTTTAAGTGTTTCTGGAGTAATTTTAAATTTAGAAATAATATAGCTTAAAAAGGTAAACAATAGGATAAGAAAAACACCAGTTTTACCGATGAAATCATTTAATAAATCGTTCATTTCGTACCCAATAACCCCAGAGAATAAAGACTGTTTGGGAATAAAAAAGCCAATTGCTAAGGATAGCCAAATCATAATAATCACACCCCAAAACCAAGCTCTCCGCAATGGTTTAAATGGCAAGTTGAATAGAAGGAATACGCCAGATAAAAATAGCAAAATAGGCACTATAAATGATGGGATTCCAAAACCTTTATAAATAAAAAAGTGGCTGATCTCAGCACCTATTTTTCCTAAAAGATTTTTTGTGTCTACTAACCTGTCAGCAAATAAAGCTAATTCACTTTGATCGGCCTTCCAATGCATAAAAAATGATGTAAAAGACACAAAAAGAAAAATGGCAAAAAGTATTAAAAATACTCCAAAAACCAAATGCGTTTGTTTGCTTTTAAAAAACCCAACAATACGATTTTTCTTAACTTTAGAATTTGACTTTTTTTTCTTGGCCATCAATAAAAATGTATTTCGCAAAAATACACAAAAATATAAGAGTTATTAGGCTTGCGGTAAAAGATTAAGAAAATTTTGGTAGATAAATAATTAGGCCAATAATTATAGCTATAATAGCCGCAAAGGTGGCTGCACCGGCCGAAATATCTTTTATAAATCCGATTTTTTTATGGTAATCTGGATGGATAAAATCAGATAGTTTTTCCAGGCCTGTATTTAATGATTCTGCCACAATTACCAAACCAATTGATAATAATTGAAACATCCATTCAATAGCCGTTAATTGCACGATAAACCCAACTATGGTCATAATAATTGCAATACCGAATTGGACCATAATGCTATGTTCTGTTGTAATCAACAACCAGGCTCCTCTAATCGCAAACTTTACACTTCTAAGTCTGCCTTGGAAAAAATTATCACTAGGATCTTTCATACATTTTATTTAATCATAAAATTCTTTAGATTGGGGATTATAATATCCAAAAAAATCTTTTATCTATTAAGCATCGGCTATTGCCTTTAAAGCTGCCTTATAATTTGGTTCATTTCCAATCTCAGGTACCAGTTCTGTATAAATTACTTTACTATTCTCATCTAAGATTATTACTGCCCTTGCATGTAAATGAGCAAAAAGACCATCTACTATTTCTACACCGTATCCTTTACCAAAATCTCCTGTTGCAAAATCAGACAGATTAATAACGTTCTTAATTCCTTCCGCACCGCAAAACCTTGATTGCGCAAAGGGTAAATCTCTAGAAATACATAAAACTTTCGTGTTCTCTAAGGTTGAGGCCTCCTTATTAAATTGCCTTACCGAAGCTGCACAAGTTCCGGTATCAATACTTGGAAAAACATTTAAAATTACTTTAAATCCTTTATAATCTGAGAGCGTCGATTTTGAAAGGTCATTTTTTATGAGGTTAAAATCTGGAGCGTGAGCACCTAATTTAGGGAGACTACCGATGGTATGAATCAAATTTCCTCCTAATGTGATCTTTGTCATAATAAACTCGTTCTTTTGACTCAAAATTAAACTAAAAATAAAAACTCCTGAAACAATTCAGGATTTTTTATTTATTCGACAAATTCAAGACCTCCATTTTTAGTAGAAAAGTTAATACCTTCTTAAATTCATTATTTATTCTTATGTGCGAATAAATTTTCTTTATTTTTGACAACAATTTTGTTATAACAATATCAGATACGGCATTAATATTGATGCTGCTCTATCAAATGAAACCAGCAAACAACATTAGGATAATTTCTTGTCTATTTTTTTTACTGTGTTTTTCGATGCACTTATTTTCGCAAAAAGATAATCGCCAAAATTCGAATGATATAAAGCAGTCAAACTTTTTTATCGATGCCCAAAAGAATATTATACCAATAAATTTTGCTTTGATAGACACTTCTCAAGGCACCTCTATTTTAAACTTTAATCCTCAGGAAAAGCTAATTGGTTTTAAATCAAATGTTAATAACTATTTTGACCCTTTTAACCTATCTGTAAAAAAGTCTGCTAACTTTATGTCTCATTCTAGTAAAGATGATTCTGATATTTTAGTTAAGAAGCATTTTAACGGAAAGGATATGAGTAACCCAAAGCTCAAAAGTGATTTTAGCTTAGGCACTTTTCATACCAAATCAAAATCGGTACGAATCGAAGTACGAGACCATAGTTTGGTAGATGGTGACAGAATTAAAGTTTATTTGAACGAACGGGTAATCAATTCTAATATAATGTTAAATGGCATTTCTTACGCGATAAATATTGAATTGATTTCTGGTTATAATAGAATTGACATTGAAGCCTTAAATCAGGGTTATTCCGGGCCAAACACAGCTGAGCTGAGGGTCTTTGATGATAAAGGATACCTGATCTCATCTCAAGAATGGAATATTGCTACGGGAAATTTTGCGACATTAGGTATTATTAAAAATTAACCATTATGACCGAAAAGCACGAGCTATTGACCAACGAGCAATTCGAGGAGAAATTCAAAAATTGTAGCATGGCTCCTGTGTTAATTACACACGAAGCCCACTTGAGATTGGCCTACATTCATATTAAAAAATATGGTATTAAAAAGGCTATTAGAAATTTATGCCAACAACTTTCAAAATTTGATAAGAAATTCGGTGACGGCACTAAATTTAATAAAACAGTGACTATAGCATCGGCAAAACTTTTAAACCATTTTATGAACAGGTCTAAAGCGGTAAATTTTAGAGGATTAATAACAGAATATCCGAAATTAAAAAGTAATTTTTTAAGCCTCTTAAAAAATCATTATAAGCTAGATATTTTTAATAGTAAATTGGCCAAACAAAGGTTTTTAGAGCCAGACCTCATGCCTTTTTAAAAAGATAATTACACTTTATAAAAAAAAGCCAACGTTCACACGTTGGCTTTTTTGATTTTTAAGGCCAATTATGGACCTATATTAATTATTATAAGTGTATTACCTCGTCGTATGCATCGGCAACAGCCTCCATTACCGCTTCACTCATGGTAGGATGTGGATGAATAGCTTTTAAAACTTCGTGACCTGTGGTTTCTAATTTTCTTCCCAATACTGCTTCGGCGATCATGTCGGTCACCCCGGCACCAATCATATGGCAACCTAACCACTCTCCGTATTTTGCATCGAAGATCACTTTAACAAATCCATCAGAATTACCTGCGGCCTTCGCTTTACCGGATGCTGAAAATGGAAATTTACCAATCTTTAATTCATATCCAGCCGCTTTAGCCTGTGCTTCGGTCATACCTACACTAGCAATTTCAGGTGTTGCATAGGTACATCCGGGTACATTACCATAATCAATCGCTTCAGGATTAAGACCCCCAATTTTTTCGACACAAGTTATACCTTCTGCAGAAGCAACATGTGCCAAAGCAGGACCATCTACTACATCTCCAATCGCATAATAGCCCGGAATATTGGTTTGATAAAAATTATTCACCAATATTTTATCCTTATCAGTTGCAATTCCTACTTCTTCCAAGCCTATATTTTCAATATTGGACTTAATTCCTACTGCGGATAAAATAATATCGGCTTCCAGTACTTCTTCTCCCTTTTTGGTTTTTACAGTTGCTTTTATACCCTTTCCAGAAGTATCAACAGAGGTGACGCTCGATTCGGTCATAACTTTAATTCCAGCTTTTTTAAATGAGCGTTCAAACTGTTTAGAAATCTCCTCATCTTCCAATGGTACTAAGTGTGGTAAAAATTCTACGATGGTTACCTCTGTTCCCATGGCACTATAGAAATATGCAAATTCAACACCTATAGCACCAGAGCCAACCACGATCATTTTTTTAGGTTGTTTTGGTAAGGTCATGGCTTCTCGATAACCAATTACTTTTTTACCATCTATTGGTAAAAATGGTAACTCGCGAGCTCTTGCGCCTGTAGCTATAATAATATGATCGGCTTCATATTCAGTAATTTTTCCTTTATCATCGGTGACATCTACTTTTTTTCCCGGCTTTACTTTTCCAAATCCGTTGAGTACTTCGATCTTATTCTTTTTCATTAGAAACTGAACTCCCTTACTCATTCCATCTGCTACATTACGGCTACGTTGTATAACCGCCGAAAAATCCTTATCAATTTCTTTTGCCTTTAGACCATATTCATCAACATGTTTTAAATAATCATAAACTTGTGCACTTTTTAGTAGTGCTTTGGTAGGTATACAACCCCAGTTAAGACATATTCCACCTAAATTCTCCCTTTCTACAATCGCAACTTTAAATCCTAATTGCGATGCGCGTATAGCTGTTACATATCCTCCGGGACCACTACCAATAATTATAATATCATATTTCATTTTATAAAGTTTAAGCTTGTTCTTTGATGAATTATTAATCGAATTGCAAATTTAATCAAATTTAATTGCTTTTACCGGACTAATTTTACTTACAATATATGAGGGTATTAATAGCATTAATAAACATAAGAGCAAAGTGCCTGCATTTAATAATAATACATAACCTACATCTATGAAAACAGGTGCCTCACTCACATAATAATTTTCTGGATCTAATTGTATAAATCCAAAATATTTTTGTGCAAATAGCAAGGCTAGGCCCAATATATTACCCCAAAACATGCCGATCGATATTAAATAAGCAGCGTTATATAAAAATACTTTCCTGATACTCCAATCAGAGCTCCCCAGAGCTTTTAAGATACCTATCATTTGAGTACGTTCGAGTATCAACACCAATAGAGCAGTGATCATGTTAATTCCTGCAATCAGGATCATAATTCCTATTATTACTATAATATTCGTATCTAATAAGCTCAGCCATTCGAATATTGCCCCATATTTTTCAGAAATCGTCTGTGCATTTAAGGTCGAACCGACCTCGCGATAAACTTCATTACCCTTCTCTTCCAGGTCATCAAAATCTTCTAATAAGACCTCAAAACCACCTATTTCGTTCGCTTCCCATTTATTTAGACGTTGTACATGCTTAATGTCTCCGATAATATAGTTCTCATCAAATTCTTGAAAACCCGAATCATAAATACCTGCAATATTCAATATCCTTAAATTGGGTGCTTGTGACTCGGAAGGTTCATCTTTCATAAAAAAAAGATTAAAAGTATCCTTTACCTTCAAGTTGAGTCTGTCTGCCGTAAGTTTAGAAATTAGAACCTGGTCTGTTCTTTCGTTTGTAATTTTTAGTAATTCACCCTTAATTAAATATGTTTCAAAAAAGGACCAATCATAATCACTACCAACTCCTTTTAAAATAACCCCTTCAAAATCTGTTTCGGTTCTGATTATTCCTGCTTTTGTGGCATAAGTCTGAACGTTTTTAATACCCGATACATTGGTGAACTTCGGGTAAAATTCCTGATCTATAGAAATGGGTGTAATTGTTATTTGAGAATTATTGTCCTCATAATTAGAGATCTGAATATGACCGTTAAATCCGGAAATTTTCTCTTTTATCTTTTTCTGCAAACCCACACCCGTGGCGATCGATATCAACATGATAATAATACCCAGCGCTATTGCCGTAATGGCAATTTTTATTATTGATGATGATATACTACTTTTATACTGTTTACCAGCAATAATACGTTTTGCTAAAAATAATTCGTAATTCAACGTTAATGATCTATTCTAAGTCCAAAAATACATATTTCTTTTTGGTTTTAATTTTTCTTTTCGGATTGATTTCCTGTGGTAAAGGAAGTACCAATTCCAAGGGGTTGAAAACATCAATTGTGGCCATCCAAAAAGCATCTGACACTATGTCATACTTAGATAGCGCTCAGCCTGTAATTATTTCTCAACCAGTCGATTATTTACCTTTAATTAAACAAAAAGTTATTGGAATTGTAGCAAATCAAACAAGTATAGTTGCTAATTCCAAAGGCGAAGATGTTCATATAATAGACACATTGCTATCTCTTAAAATAGAAATAGCTAAGGTCTTTTCACCAGAACATGGTTTTCGAGGGGAGGCTGATGCCGGAGAACAAGTAGCTGATGATATAGATAAGAAAACGGGATTACCCATTGTGTCACTTCACGGTAAAAATAAAAAACCAACACCTGATCATATAAAGGGTATTGAGATCATGATTTTTGATATTCAAGATGTTGGCGTAAGATTCTATACTTATATTTCTACCTTACATTATGTTATGGAAGCTTGTGCAGAGGCCAATATTCCCTTAATCGTTATTGATCGTCCAAATCCCAATGCCCATTACATAGATGGACCTTTATTAGAGGGTAAACACAAAAGTTTTTTAGGAATGCACCCTGTACCGCTGGTTTATGGAATGACGATAGGCGAATACGCCTTCATGATCAATGGAGAAAAATGGTTAAAGGATAGTGTGCAATGTACTTTGACAGTTATGCCAATTAAGAAGTATGATCATCATACTGATTATAGTTTACCGGTTAAGCCTTCTCCTAACTTACCAAACGACAAGGCCATTAATTTATATCCAAGCCTGGGATTATTTGAAGGAACAATTATTAATGCAGGACGGGGAACTGACATGCAATTTCAGATCTTCGGAGCTCCTTTTTTAGATAAAAAATTATATCCTTTTCAATATACTCCAAAGACGAATCCGGGAGCGAAATACCCCAAACATAAGGACAAATTGTGTTATGGGCTAGACTTAAGAGAGTATCCTAATTTAAGTATGGTCAATCTACAGTGGCTCATTGATGCCTATCATAATACACCTAAGGAAGAAAAGTTTTTCGGAGTAACTTTTACAGCACATGCCGGTACCGAAAAATTACAACAGCAAATTGAAAAAAGGATGAAAGCTGAGGAAATTAGAGAAACATGGAAAGAGGATATTAAAAACTTTTATAAAATAAGAATAAATATTTAATGTATAATTAATAAAGTAGTTCCCTTTGATTAACTTACATGGGTAACTTTTTTTTCAATTCTTCAACAATATTAAAAGCAGCCGGACAGACTTCTGAATTTTTTAAGGTTAAATGGGTTAACTGAATGAATTTTTTTCTATTCGTATGCGGATATTCACTGCAGGCCTTTGGCCTTACCTCATATATCGAACAAGCATTATCGTCTCCCAAAAATGTACAAGGCGCTTGTTTTAAAACCATAAAATCATCTTCATCTCTTTGTAAATAGGTTTCAATGAATTGTTGTTCTTTTATTCTAAAATGCCTGGCAATTCTGGAAATATCTTTATCAGTAAATATTGGGCTTGTAGTTTTGCAACAGTTAGCACAGGTTAAACAGTCGAATTTCGAAAATTCATCATCGTGCAAGTCCGTCATCAGCACATCTAATCGCTTTGGCGATTTCTTTCTGAGTTTAGAGAAATACTTCTGTGTTTCCTTTTTTTTCTCTTCTGATAATTTGCTTAGATTTTCGGGTGTTGCTCTCACAATATCAATCAAACCAAACAGTAAAAGTCTTTATTTTGGCCAAATCAGGAATTTGTTCTAAAATGATCTTCTGGGTTCCAAAATCATTAATTCCCAGATCTTTTTTGTCTATTGTTATAGTTACATCCAATTCATCAACAAATAACACCGCTGTAGTAAAAGTAGATTCGACTTTATTCACGGTATAATTGTCAATAATATCTTTAAATTTAGATGACAGACCTAATCCTTTTTCTGTTTTATATTTTGAATCGAATATCTGAATGTTCTCAAAAGTAGATGTAGAATCATGTTGTTGTTTTGGAATGAGCGTTAATAAATGATCACCTTCCTTATTGTACACCAAATACTCATCATAGGCTGAATCTGCAAAGTCTCCCTCACCTAAATGAGCAACCACTGAATCCTTGGCAAAAATTGATTCCAATTCTTGTACTTTCGTAAGGGCTGTGATATCACCAACTTGTCCTTTAGCCAATAAATAATTTTCTTCTTTTTTACATTGTATAAGTATTACCGATACAAGCATTAGTATAAATAACTGTTTCATTCTTTCTTATTTCATTACTTTTTTTAAAACACCTAATACACCACGAATAAAAGTTGCACTTGTTACGACTTTTAATACTGGGTTCATTCTAGTACTTCTTCTACTTGAAGTAGATCTTCTTTCAGATTTCGTCTTTTCTTCTCTTTTCTTTTCTTCAGCTTCTATTTTACTTGCTCTTTCAATTTTTTCATTCAACATTTCGTAGGCACTTTCTCTGTCTAATACCTCATTGTATTTATTGGCAATTTTAGAATTTGATATTTGCTCAGACAATTCCTCTTGCGTTAAAATATCCATCCTGCTCATAGGAGCTCTTAACATGGTTCTTGCCAAAGGTGTTGGAATTCCTTTTTCGTTCAAACAAGATACCAGAGCTTCACCAATTCCTAAACTAGTGAGCACTTCGGCCGTATCATAATATTCAGAATCCGGATAATTCTCAGCGGTTAATTTAATAGCTTTTCTATCATTCGCAGTAAATGCGCGTAAGGCATGTTGAATTTTTAAACCTAATTGTGATAATACATCTGAAGGAACATCTTTGGGATTTTGGGTTACAAAATATACCCCAACGCCCTTAGACCTTATCAGTTTTACAATACTTTCGATCTGGTTAAGCAAAGCTTTTGATGCTTCATTAAAAATGAGATGCGCCTCATCAATAAATAATATAAGTTCGGGTCTACCTGAATCTCCTTGTTCAGGTAAAGTAGCATAAATTTCTGCCAATAATTGCAACATGAATGTTGAGAACAATTTTGGTTTGTCTTGAATATCGGTTAAACGCAATACTGATATCACGCCTCTTCCATTTTCATCGACCCTTATAAGATCATCTATTTCAAAGGAGCGCTCACCAAAAAATAAATCACCTCCTTGCTGCTCAATCTCCACAACTTTGCGGAGTATAGATCCGGTTGAAGAGGTAGAGATTCTTCCATATTCTGCTTCCAATTCATCTTTACCTTCTTGTGTTGCATATTGCAATACCTTTTTAAAATCATTCAGATCTAATAATGGAAGTTTTTTATCATCACAATATTTAAAAAGAATTGAAACAATACCACTTTGCACTTCTGATAGATCTAAAATTCTGGATAATAATACCGGTCCAAATTCTGAAACAGTTGCTCTTAGCCTTGTACCGTTTTGTTCAGAAATAGTTAATATTTCTACAGGAAACCCTTTGGCTTCGAATGGTAATCCTATTTTCTGGTGGCGTTCATCAATTTTTGGATGGCCCGGACTAGCCTTAGCCAATCCACTAAGATCTCCTTTAACATCCATTAGTAGCACTGGGATTCCTTTTTCCGAAAGGTTTTCTGCCAGTACCTGTAATGTTTTTGTTTTACCGGTACCGGTTGCTCCGGCAATCAGGCCATGACGGTTTAACGTTTTTAATGGAATTTTCACAAAGGCATCAGTAATTGTCTCTTCGCCTAACATGGCTGCTCCTAAAGTTATATACTCACCTTTAGTTTTGTAACCATCATTTATATAGTTAAAAAAAGTTTCCTTTGATTTCATCAGTATTCATCAATTTTATATCGGCTGATAAAAATAAGATTAAATATCCCAATTCAAAAATTGTAATACACATAAATCGTATTTATTGTCAGTTTTACTTTTTATCTTTGCCCGATGATAGATACTACCGCACAAAATTTAATTGACAAGGGTAAAATGCTACCCTTGATGGAAGAATTTTATACGATTCAAGGAGAAGGGTTTCATACTGGTACTTCTGCATATTTCATTCGTGTTGGAGGCTGTGATGTAGGTTGTCATTGGTGTGATGTAAAAGAAAGCTGGAATGCCGATCTTCATCCTGCGACATTAACCGATCAAATTGTTAAAAATGCCGAAAAATATAGTAATACTGTGGTTATTACAGGCGGTGAACCTTTGATGTGGAATATGAATTATTTAACAGAGCAATTGCAAAATAAAAATATAAAAACACATATTGAAACTTCGGGGGCATATCCATTGTCCGGCGTTTGGGACTGGATCTGTCTGTCTCCCAAAAAAAACAAATTACCCTTAAAGGATATTTATTTAAAAGCAGATGAGTTAAAGGTGATCGTCTATAATAAAAATGATTTTAAATTTGCCGAAGAACAAGCCTCAAAGGTGAGTGAAGACTGCGTTTTATATTTGCAACCTGAATGGAGTAATCAGCAAAAAATGACACCCTTAATAGTTGCGTATGTCATGCAAAACCCAAAGTGGAAAATTTCTTTACAAACCCATAAGTATTTACAGATTCCCTAGACAAAAGAATTAATCCGCTGCAAGGTTATATTATATATTCTATCAAACTGCTCTTTTAATCCCATGTCGCTATTATCGAATTCTATGGCATCATCAGCTCTCCTCAGTGGTGAGTCTTTCCTTGTAGAATCTATTTTATCCCTGAGTTGCACATTTTGTAATATTTCCTGGTAAGTTACCTTGTGACCTCGGTCTAATAATTCTTTATACCGTCTAGTAGCTCTTTTTTCAGGGGATGCTGTCATAAATAATTTCAATTCTGCATCAGGAAAAACAACAGTACCTATATCCCTTCCATCCATCACCAAACCTTTATTAATGCCTAATTCCTTTTGCTGCTCTACCAATCTTTTTCTTACAGCCGAGAGTGTAGATACTTTACTTACCAATTTAGAGACCTCAATAGATCTAATTTCTTTTTCCACATTTTTATTATTCAAATACATTTCAGAAAATTTTAATTTTTGATTGTATTTAAACTTTAAATTAATTTTATCTAGATTTTTTATCAGTTCCCCTTCGTTTAAAAAATCTTTGCCAACCAAACCATGTTTCATCGCATATAATGTGACTGCCCTGTACATAGCACCGGTATCAACATATAAATAACCTAATTTGTTGGCCAATTCTTTCGCAATTGTACTTTTTCCTGTGGATGAATATCCGTCAATGGCAATGATAATCTTTTCTGTTTCTTTCACGTTTTTTTATTTAAAATGTTCTCTTTGCTAAGTCTATATTAAGCGTAAATGTATTCGAATTAGATGCCGGGTGGAACTTGGTAAATGCATAATTTAATTTCAATCGTCCCATTTTCAATCCAAAACCTGCAGATAATCCTGCAAAAGTTCTACTTTCTGCCAAGCGTAATTCCCGACCACGTCTAAAATTATAACCTAATCTTAAATTAAATCCTTTATCAGGGAAAAATTCCGCTCCAACAACTATATGTCTAAACGCATTAGAGATAAAAGATATTTTATCATTGCTTGTCTCTCCACCAATTGTAGTTTGACTATCTGAGGGATTTTCAACAGATACATTCCATTTTTGTAAACTATTTATGGTTAGATGCCATTGTAAAGGTACATTTTCTACCTTATAAGAAGCCCCCACTGCGATTTCTAATGGTAATGATTCTCGCACTTCATCAAAGGCTGTTATTTGATATCCAACATTTCTAATAACTGCACTAAATATATATGGCTTGGTATCATTAAAATAGGTTAGGCCAAAGTCTAAAGCCGCACCGCTAGAAGTATAATTCTCAATACGCGAACTAATAAATTTTATATTAGACCCGGCATAGAAATCACTTTTAGGGATTCTATATGAATAACCAAGAGAAAGTGCAACATCTCCTGCATTAAATGTACCCGTCTCATTTCCATTTTCGTCAGCAGCTATAAATTTACCATAATTAACATAAGTAATTCCGGCATGAATGGTACCAATACGCCTATTGATCAAATGCGCAAACGATAAAGAGCCATAATTCACATCGGCTAAGAAATCTACGTAACTTGCCGAAACATGATTATCTAGTTCTTTATTGATCGTAGATGGATTCCATAATGGTTGATCAATATCATCATATAAGGTCAATACTTCACCACCCAAAGCCGCTTGGCGAGCGGAAGTAGTCACATTTAGAAAATTAAATATTTGTTCACCCCCAACTTGAGAAAACATCAATGTCGAATTTAATAAAAAGGCTAATAATAAAATGTTCCTCATTCCGTACACAAAGAAAGTGAATTATAAACTATAACGTAATAATTTAAAGATATTTTGCATGTATATAAACAAAAAAATCCTCACATCTTACAGATATGAGGATTTTTAAAAAGAAAGGCGATGACATACTCTCCCACCTAGTGGCAGTACCATCTGCGCTGATAGGCTTAACTTCTCTGTTCGGTATGGGAAGAGGTGAGCCCTATCGCTATAATCACCTTAAGTCATTTGTTAGTAGTTGGTATATCAGATACTGGTATCTTCTATACACGATCACTAACTTTTATTTCTAAAATAATTTACAGTGATACTATCTAATAGATATCAACTGTCAATTACTAGTATAAAAATTGACACATTAAAACAACAATATTATAAATCATAAAAAGTAAAAGAAAAAGGCTGTACATAAGCCTATGGGTTATTAGTACTACTCGGCTATGACATTACTGCCTTTACACCTATAGCCTATCAACGTGGTAGTCTTCCACGACCCTTTAAAGAAATCTCATCTTGTGGTGGGTTTCGCGCTTATATGCTTTCAGCGCTTATCCCTTCCCGACGTAGCTACTCAGCAGTGCTCCTGGCGGAACAACTGATACACCAGCGGTCAGTCCAATTCGGTCCTCTCGTACTAGAATCAGATCCACGCAAATTTCTAACGCCCGCTACAGATAGAGACCGAACTGTCTCACGACGTTCTGAACCCAGCTCGCGTGCCACTTTAATGGGCGAACAGCCCAACCCTTGGGACCTTCTCCAGCCCCAGGATGTGACGAGCCGACATCGAGGTGCCAAACCCCCCCGTCGATATGAGCTCTTGGGGGAGATCAGCCTGTTATCCCCGGAGTACCTTTTATCCTTTGAGCGATGGCCCTTCCATGCGGAACCACCGGATCACTATGCTCTTGTTTCCAACCTGATCGACTTGTCAGTCTCTCAGTCAAGCACCCTTATGCCATTGCACTCTACGCACGGTTACCAAGCGTGCTGAGGGTACCTTTAGAAGCCTCCGTTACTCTTTTGGAGGCGACCACCCCAGTCAAACTACCCACCAAGCACTGTCCTCATCTCTGAGTTAGGCTCTAGATAAGCAAAGGGTGGTATTTCAAGGTTGACTCCACGACGCCTAGCGACGCCGCTTCAAAGTCTCCCACCTATCCTACACATTACTTATCCAAAGTCAATACTAAGCTATAGTAAAGGTTCACGGGGTCTTTTCGTCCCGTAGCGGGTAATCGGCATCTTCACCGATACTACAATTTCACCGAGCTCATGGCTGAGACAGTATCCAGATCGTTGCACCATTCGTGCAGGTCGGAACTTACCCGACAAGGAATTTCGCTACCTTAGGACCGTTATAGTTACGGCCGCCGTTTACTGGGGCTTCATTTCATTGCTTCGCCGAAGCTAACAACTCCACTTAACCTTCCAGCACCGGGCAGGTGTCAGGCCTTATACTTCATCTT
>CAWIGH010000001.1:450000-1087116 GCA_963835675.1 uncultured Flavobacteriaceae bacterium
TGATCTGCTTCTTATTTTCAAGTGAATTTTTAACAAAAAGCACAATATTGCTTTTATTCATATTATCAACAATACCATAAACCAATATGGTTCTTAAAATGGAATATTTAATGCCGGCACTTACAATTAATTCTTCAGATCTAAGTTTAGATAACCCGTAATAATTTATAGGATTTGGTTCATCATCCTCTAAATAAGGCCCTTTTTTGCCATCAAAAACAAAATCTGTAGAGATATGAACTAGATGAATATTATTTTTTTTAGCACAAGAAACAAGCGTTTCAACTGCCTTTACATTTATAAGATCACATTTTTCTTTGTGCCTTTCACAATCATCGACATTTGTCATGGCAGCACAGTTAATTATATAGTCTGGTTGTAATTGATCAATAATCTCTGTGATACCAACTACGTTTGTTATATCAATATTATAATAGGTATAATTCTTAGCAGTGTTATTCCTGTCTTTACCTAATGAAACTGCAATTACTTCGTAATCCTTACTATTGGTAAAAAGATTTACCAATTTTTGGCCCAACAAACCATTACTTCCGGTAATGAGCACTTTTTTTTTCATTAAAATATTTTATTCAAATTCTTAATTTGTTCCGGGCTTCCCAATACAATCAATTTAGAATTTGATATAAGTTTAGTATCGGCCTCGGGGTTGATAAGATATTCGTTTTCAGGGGTTTTGAAACCAATAACGGTACAGCCGGTTTTTCTTCTTAAATCTAGATCTCTGATTGATTTCAATAAAAACTCTTTTGGTAAATTTTCAACAATTATTTCCTCTAAATGGATCGCATTCTCCGAATCTGCCGCTAGTTTGTCAACAAATTCAACAATATCTGGTGTAACGACCAATGATGCCATATGGTCGCCACCTAGCTTATCTGGCATGATAACATTATCGGCACCTGCAATCCTTAGTTTACTATCGGATGAATCGTTAGAAGCCCGGCTAACTATTGTTAATGTATTATTTAGTTGTCTTGCTGATAAAACCACGTACAAATTATCCGCATCTGAGGGTAAAGCAATTATTAAACTGGCGGCTTTTTTTATACCCGCTTTTTCTAGTACATCATCTCTTGTTGCATCTCCTTTAATAAAAAGCAAATTATCTTCTTCGATTTCGGCTATCCGATTTTCATCAGATTCTATGACGACCAAAGGCATTTTATATTTTTTTAATTTCAGAACGGCCTGTTTGCCATTTCTACCATAACCACAAACTATAGCGTGCTTATTTAGGTTTTCAATTTTCTTTTGCACTTTTTTAAATTTAAGTTTATTTAATAATTCACCACTTGCGATATATTCAGTAAGGACCGAAGCAACGTACCCAACAATGATCACACTCATTAAAATTAAAAAAATCGTAAATAATTTCTCTTGTGCATTTAATGGATGGCCTGTACCAAACCCAACTGTTGTAATGGTAATCATGGTCATATACAAGGCATTGATGAAGGTGTCACCCGACAAATACATATAACCTGCTACACCGGTCAATATGACTAAAAGAAGTAATAAGAGCGCCTTATATAATTTAGATTGAAATACGTTCATAGGTTTATAAATCAAATACGGAACTTCGTTTAGTATATATCATGTCCTTTAATTTTAACAAAAAAGCAAGGGTTAGATATATTCCGAACCAGAACCCCAAAGTTACAAATGAGATATAGATAAAAAATAAGCGCACATTGGTTACTCTTATACCCAGTCTATCTGCAAATCTCGAAGAAACATCAAAACCTCTTTTTTCGAAAAAATATCTTATGGAATTAATGATTTTCAATAAATATAATTTTGATGCAATTTAATGATTTATTAAATAATACTTTATGATCTATGGTTAATTTCTATTAGCAATTAATTATCTTTGTCGCTTGCTATTTTTTTAGGCTAATGCAAGATCAATTTATAGAGGTCCAGGGAGCTCGAGTACATAATTTAAAAAATATCGATGTAAAGATACCCAGGGAAAAACTGGTTGTTATTACGGGCTTGAGCGGTAGTGGAAAATCTTCATTGGCCTTTGATACAATTTATGCCGAAGGCCAGCGCAGATACATAGAAACTTTTTCTTCTTACGCAAGGCAATTTCTAGGAGGCTTAGAGCGACCTGATGTGGATAAAATTGATGGTTTATCTCCTGTTATTGCCATCGAACAAAAAACAACCAATAAAAGTCCCCGCTCTACTGTTGGAACCATTACTGAAGTCTATGATTTTTTAAGATTATTATTTGCACGTGCATCTGATGCATTCTCATATAATACAGGAGAAAAAATGGTGAGCTATTCTGATGAACAAATCATCGAGTTGATATTACAGGATTTTGAAAATTCTAAGATAAATATCCTTGCCCCGGTAATTAAATCCAGAAAAGGACATTACCGAGAGCTTTTTGAACAAATATCCAAACAAGGATTTGTGAAAGTTAGAATTGACGGTGAAATTAGAGATATAGAAAAAGGAATGCGTCTTGATCGTTATAAAACACATGATATTGAAATAGTTATAGATAGACTTCAAGTTGATAAAGACTCCAATAAAAGGCTAAACGACACCATAAAAACGGCTATGTATCATGGCGATGATACTATCTTGGTGTTGGATAATAAAAATGGCACCACGCGATATTTCAGTCGTAGTTTGATGTGCCCTTCATCCGGTATTTCGTATCCACAACCCGAACCTAATTCATTTTCATTCAATTCCCCAAAAGGAGCTTGTGATCATTGTAATGGATTAGGTACAGTAAACGAAGTGAACCTTAATAAGATCATACCTAATACTGATTTATCAATCTTAAACGGAGGAATTACACCTTTGGGGGAGAAAAAAAGTACCTGGATTTTTAAACAAATTGAATTAATAGCCGAACGCTATAACTTCAAGCTCATATCCCCAATTAATAAAATACCCAAGGAAGCCTTAGATATAATTTTATATGGTGGTAAGGAGAAATTTGATATTGTTTCTAAACAATTAGGGATTACCAGAAATTATGAAATCGATTTTGAAGGTATCATCAATTTTATCAAACATCAGTTTAACGAGACAAGTTCGATCTCAATTAAAAGATGGGCTTCTTCGTATATGGATGAAAATACTTGTTCGGTTTGCAACGGATCAAGACTAAAAATCGAATCATTACATTTTAAAATTCAGGATAAAAATATTGCTGATCTGGCTGAAATGGATATTATACAATTGTCTATTTGGTTTAAAAATTTAAAAAAGAAATTGTCTGATAAACAAGTTCTTATAGCTACTGAAATCTTAAAAGAAATAGAAACCAGAATTCAATTTCTACTAGATGTAGGCTTAGATTACCTTACCTTAAATCGCAGTTCTAAAACACTTTCGGGTGGCGAGGCACAGCGTATAAGACTGGCAACTCAAATAGGTTCACAATTGGTTGGCGTATTATATATATTAGATGAACCAAGCATCGGTTTACATCAACGTGATAATCAACGATTGATCCAATCATTACAAAAATTAAGAGATATTGGTAATTCGGTAATCGTTGTTGAGCACGACAAAGAAATGATAGAAAGAGCCGATTGTGTTATCGATATCGGGCCTAAAGCCGGAAGGCATGGTGGTGAGATTATAAGTAATACAACACCAAAGGAATTATTAAAGAGCCATACGCTAACCGCCGATTATCTTAATGGAACTAAAAAAATTGAAGTCCCCAAAAAAAGGCGTACGGGTAATGGAAAACAGATTGTGCTAAAAGGCGCTACAGGAAACAACCTTAAAAACGTAACGGTTACCTTTCCATTAGGCAAAATGATAGGCGTTACTGGGGTTTCAGGAAGTGGTAAATCAACACTCATAAATGAAACCTTATACCCCATACTCAATCAATATATCTATAGATCGGTTAAAAATCCGATGCCGTATAAGTCCATAGAAGGATTAGAACATACAGATAAAATAATTGATATTAACCAATCACCTATTGGTCGAACACCACGATCTAACCCAGCTACTTATACCGGCGTTTTTAGTGAAATAAGGAATTTATTTGCTAAAACTCCAGAGGCTATGATCAGAGGGTATAAGCCGGGAAGATTTTCATTTAACGTGAAAGAAGGTAGGTGTGAAACCTGTGAGGGAGGCGGAGTTCGCGTAATAGAAATGAATTTTTTACCGGATGTCTATGTAGAATGTGAAACCTGTCAAGGCAAACGTTTTGACAGAGAAACTTTAGAAATACGATATAAAGGCAAATCTATTTCTGATATATTGAATATGACGATTGAAGACAGCGTTGTTTTTTTTGAACTTATTCCTAAGATCTATAAAAAACTTAAAACTATCAAAGACGTAGGCTTAGGCTATATCACCCTTGGGCAACAATCAACAACATTATCGGGTGGTGAAGCACAGCGTATAAAACTTGCCACTGAATTATCAAAAAAAGATACGGGTAATACTTTTTATATTTTAGATGAACCCACTACCGGGTTACATTTTGAAGATATTAATGTACTCATGAAAGTGCTGAACAAATTGACTGATAAAGGAAATACGGTCCTAATTATAGAACACAATTTAGATGTTATTAAACAAACCGATCATATTATAGATATCGGACCAGAAGGAGGGAAAAAAGGAGGGAAAATCTTATGTACCGGTACCCCTGAAGAAATTATAAACGATAAAAAAAGCTATACAGCTAGGTTCTTAAAAAAAGAATTAATTTAGCATGCTTATCCAATAAATAAACAATAATAGATGAATGCAATGAATCCTAATGAAGAGCGAAAAATTATAGAAAAATTCCAGCAAAAAACCTGGAATGAAATTAAAACCAATGATACCTGGGCTATTTTTAAAATTATGGCCGAATTTGTTGATGGTTATGAAAAACTAAGTAAAATAGGGCCTTGTGTAAGTATATTCGGATCTGCCAGAACAAAACCAAATCAGAAATATTATAAGCTTGCCGAAAATATTGCCTATGAATTAACTCAAAATGGATATGGCATTATTACAGGAGGTGGACCGGGTATTATGGAGGCCGGTAATAAAGGTGCTAAAAGAGGTAAGGGAATTTCAGTTGGATTAAATATAGAATTACCTTTTGAACAATTTGACAACGCATTTATTGATAGGGACAAAAACTTATTATTCGACTACTTTTTTGTTCGCAAGGTGATGTTTGTAAAATACGCTCAGGGATTTGTTGTAATGCCTGGTGGATTTGGAACCTTGGACGAACTTTTTGAAGCCATGACGCTTATTCAAACAAAGAAAATAGGTAAATTCCCTATAATTCTGGTTGGTAAAGATTTCTGGAATGGTCTTTTTGATTGGGTAAAAGAAGTACTTATAAAAAATTATAGTAATGTAAGTCCAGAAGATATGGATCTTATAAGTATTGTTGATAATGAAAAAGAAGTTGTTGAAATTTTAAATGATTTCTATCAAAAATATAGCTTAAGTCCAAATTTCTAATAGCTTATGCAATTGCTGAGGCTGAAGAAATATAGCATAGCTGTTTTTTTATATTTTTGTTGAGTAACAGCAATTTTTCTCAAGAAATCATTAAAACAATGTTCTATAATATTGTTGATTTTCCAGAATTGCCTCCTTCAAATCGAGCAGATTTGTTAAAGATAATTATTGATAATTACCAGCCAAACCATTTTATGATATATGAATTACAAATAAAAGAAGGTACAAGTATCGTTTTGAATACCTCATTAAGGACTAATGACAAAAAGTATATGAGAGCCGATTTTGTTTCGAATCAAATAACTCCAGTAAAGATTATAAGTTGAAAACTGTTAACTACATTATCATAATTTTTATGCTTTCAACAATTGTTGTAAAGGCACAAAATGATTTGATAAAAATCGATGCTGAACTAAACTTTGTAAAAAAGGAAATTCAAATTCAACAAGAAATTATCTATCACAATAAAACCGATATTTCCTTAGATACATTATATTTTCATAATTGGCCAAATAGTTATAGGGACAGGCATACACCTTTGTCTAATAGGTTGATAGAAGATTATGATAAGAGCCTCTATTTTGCAAGAATTGATAAACGAGGAAATTCTAAAATAAATGGAATTTCAAGCAATTATGAATCAACGAAATGGAAATCAGAAATTAATTCTCCAGATATTCTTAAGGTTTTCTTAAACAAATCATTAAATCCAAAAGATTCCGTCGTAATATCCTTTACCTATATCGTTAAAGTGCCTGAATATATGTTCACAGGCTATGGTAGAAATGAGAACAATTACAACTTACGATATTGGTATATCACACCTGCCGTTCATGATAAAAATTGGCAACTCATGAGCAATCTTAATATGGATGATCTTTATATGCATCCTAGTGATTATGAAATTAATTTTTCTGTGCCCGAAGGAATAAATATTAATACCGACCTCGAAGGTACCGAAACTAAAAGCTCACCTTTTAGTATTTATCATTTGAAAGGGAAAAACCGTGTGGACATAGAATTAAATCTGAATGCTCTAAATGATTTTAAAAGTTTTAATACCACTCCGGTAAAAGTAATTTCCAATCTTGATGGTACTATTTTAAGCGATCAACTAAAAACTGATATCATTAACAGGGAATTGGCTTTTATCGAAAAGCACTTAGGTATTTATCCTAATGATAAATTGTTGGTAAATAGGATCTCTTATGATAAAAATCCAATTTATGGCTTGAACCAATTGCCGAAAATGTTCAATCCGTTCTCAGGCGCATTCGAATGGGATATTAAGATGTTTAAAGTGCTTACCAGAAAATATCTGGAAAACTCTTTATTGGTAAACCGAAGAACCGATGGTTGGATCATTGATGGAATTCAGACCTACCTCATGATAAAATATGTCGAACAATATTATCCCGAAATAAAAGCAATGGGTAATATCTCGAAAATTTGGGGCATTAGAAGTTTCACTATTGCAAAATTGGATTTTAATGATAAATATCCATTTGTATATCAGTTTGCGGCCCGTCGAAATTATGATCAGGCACTTACGACGAGAGCTGATTCGCTTTCTAATTTTAACAGGAAAATCGTAAATAAATACAAGGCCGGTTTAGGATTGCAGTATTTAGATAAATATTTGAATGATAGTGTCGTAACTAGCAGTATTAAAGAATATTACTCCAAAAATCTATTAAAAGAAGCGCATAGTGAATCCTTTAAGACACTAATTGAAGAAAAGACGGACAAAGATGTTCGTTGGTTCTTTGGTGATTATCTTCAATCAAAGAAAAAAATCGACTACACTATTAAAAAAGTAGTACAAGACGAAGACTCTGTCACTGTTATCATAAAAAACAAAAGAAATTTTACGGCACCTGTAGCCCTCTATGGTGTAAATGAAAAAGAGATCACGTTTACAAAATGGATTTCTGGTATTGATTCGACAGCATCTATAACTATCCCAAAGGGAAATTACAAAAGGCTCTCATTAAATTACGAATATCTCTATCCTGAGCTAAATTTAAAGGACAACTGGAAAAACCTAAGTGGTATATTTAATAGGCCAATTCAATTCCGGTTTTTTAAAGACGTCGAAGATCCATATTATAACCAAATATTTTATAATGTAAATTTTAATTATAATTATTACGACGGTCTTTTATTTGCAACGCATATCTATAATGAATCTCTTTTCAAAAAGAAATGGTTATATAAAATTACACCTACCTATGGGTTTAAAAGCAAATCCATAACAGGATCTTTTAAATTTGTATATCAATTTATACCTGAAGAAACTTCTGTTTATAGGTATACGGCCGGAATTGCAGGTAGCTCATTTCATTATGCACCTGATCTAACATATAAAAGGCTTTCCCCTTTTATAAATGTTGAATTTAAAAGAAATAGTTTACGAGACGTTGGCGGTAAAGCCATTTCTGCAAGATATGTTATGGTCGATAGGGAGACGGAACCCGGTGCGCCTTCATTAGAGTCGGATAAATATAAAATATTTAATTTAAGTTATGTTTACGGTAAACCAGACATCATTAAAGATTTAAGATACGATTTCGATCTACAACTGGCCAACAGCTTTAGTAAATTTTCGGTCGACCTTAGATATCGGAAGCTGACAGATGCAGATAGGCAATATGATTTCAGGGTCTTCTTCGGAACGTTTTTAAACAATAATACCGAGGATGATTTCTTTAGTTTTTCACTAGACAGGCCTTCAGATTATTTGTTTGATTATGATTTTTTAGGCAGATCGGAAACAACAGGCTTCTTTAGCCAGCAGATAATTATTGCCGAAGGTGGATTTAAATCAAAATTTGAAAACCCATTTGCGAATAAATGGATGTTTACTACAAATGGTAGTATTGGACTATGGAAGTGGATCGAAGCTTATGCTGATGCCGGGTTTTATAAAAATAGTGGTTTTGATCCTATCTTTAGATATGATAGTGGTATAAGACTTAATTTTGTACATAATATTCTAGAAGTTTACTTCCCATTACAATCAAGCCTGGGATTTGAGCCATCACTTCCCAATTATGGATCTAAAATTAGGTTTGTATTAACAGTTAGCCCTCAAAGGATTATCAGTTTTGTTAGAAGAGGCTTTTTTTAGATACCATTTTTTTACTTTTAATTCTGCCTTATAAATTGTATTTTTGCCAAACTTCAAAATCACAAAATATGTCGGAAAAAATAGCAGCTACAAATCATAAATTATCATATCAAGAATTTAAAAAAGAAATCTTGCATGATTATAAAATAGCTGTTATGAGTAGGGAATGCAGTTTATTAGGACGTCGCGAAGTACTTACCGGTAAAGCTAAATTCGGAATTTTTGGAGATGGTAAAGAAGTGCCTCAATTGGCTATGGCCAAAGCATTTAGGAATGGTGACTGGCGATCGGGTTATTACCGAGATCAGACTTTTATGATGGCCATTAATGAATTAACGCCAGAGCAATTTTTTGCAGGATTATATGCCCATGCAGATATCAAAGCAGAACCATATGCGGCAGGAAGACAAATGGGAGGTCATTTTGCTACTCATACTTTAAATGAAGACGGAACGTGGAAAAATCAGCTTGAAAATAAGAATGTAAGTGCAGATCTGTCTCCTACAGCTTCGCAAATGCCAAGGTTACTTGGTCTGGCCCAAGCCTCTAAAATTTATCGCAATTTAGATAATTTTAAAAACGCCAAACATTTTTCTGATAAGGGTAATGAAATTGCTTGGGGAACTATTGGCAATGCCAGTACGTCTGAAGGTCATTTCTTTGAAACTTTCAACGCAGGTGGTGTAATGCAAGTGCCTATGGTTATTAGTGTGTGGGATGATGGGTACGGTATTTCTGTTCCGTCAAAATTTCAAACAACTAAAGAAAGTATTTCAGAAATATTAAAAGGCTTTCAGCGTAATGAAGATAATGAAGGCTATGAAATCTTTGTTGTAAACGGATGGGATTATTCAAAGTTGATTGATGTATATAATCAGGCTGCAACTGTAGCCAGAAAAGAGCATGTTCCGGTTTTAATCCATGTAAAAGAACTCACTCAGCCCCAAGGTCATTCTACTTCCGGATCGCATGAAAGATATAAAAGTGAAGAACGGTTAAATTGGGAAGCCGAAAATGATTGTATTGATAAAATGCAAGAATGGATCGTTAGCGTTTTTGAAAATGAAGAAGAATTAATAAATATAAAAAAAGAGGCAAAAAAAGAAGTAAATGCGGCTAAACGTGCCGCATGGAATAATTATTTAAAAGATATTATTGAAGCCCAACATGTAATTATTAAGCTTTTAAGTGCTGTTGCCGAAAAAAGTGACCAGAAACCATTTATTTTAAAGTTAAAAAATGATTTAGAACTCATTAAAGATCCTTCTAAAAAAGATGTATTATCGACTGCCAGACGTGCTTTAGTCTATCTGAGAAATGAAAATAATAATGAAAAGTACGAATTAATTAATTGGGTAAATAATTATTCGAAACAAGAGAATAATACTTATAGCTCACATTTATATAGTGAATTAAAAAATAATGCCATATCCGTTAAAGAGATAAAACCAAGCTATAATGAAGATGCTGAGATGGTGGATGCAAGAATTATACTTAAAAATAATTTCGACCATATGCTGTCTAATTATCCTGAAGTATTAATCTTTGGAGAAGATGCCGGTAATATTGGCGATGTTAATCAAGGATTAGAAGGATTACAAGAGAAATATGGAGTACTAAGGGTTGCAGATACAGGCATAAGGGAAGCAACTATTATTGGGCAAGGCATAGGATTGGCGATGCGTGGATTAAGACCTATTGCTGAAATTCAATATTTAGATTATTTATTATATGGTTTACAAATATTGAGCGATGATTTATCCACCTTGCGCTACCGGACTTTTGGAAAACAAAAAGCTCCGCTAATTGTGAGAACCAGAGGGCACCGTTTAGAGGGTATTTGGCATTCAGGATCACACATGGGAGCTGTTGTGCATTTATTAAGAGGTATGTATGTGTTAACACCTAGAAACATGACCAAGGCTGCAGGTTTTTATAATACATTACTGAAGACCGATGAGCCAGCCCTTGTCGTTGAAAACTTGAATGGTTACCGGTTAAAAGAAAAATTACCTAATAATATCGGAGACTTTACTACACCCATTGGTGTTGTAGAAACAATCAAAAAAGGTACTGATATAACAATCGTTTCTTATGGTTCAACATTAAAATTAGTTGAAGAAGCCTCCAAAGAATTGGCACAAGTTGATATAGATATTGAGATCATCGATGCGCAAAGTCTTTTGCCATTCGATATAAATTGTGATGTTTTAAAAAGTATAGAAAAAACAAATAGATTAATAATTATTGACGAAGATGTACCGGGCGGAGCTTCGGCATATATCTTAAATGATATTTTAAATAGACAAAATGCCTTCGAATATTTAGATGGCAAACCTAAAACCATTACCTCAAAAAATCATAGAGCGGCATACGGTACAGATGGAGATTATTTTTCTAAACCATCTATAGAAGATATTTTTGAGGGTATTTATGAGATGATGCATGAAGTAAATCCAAGTAAGTACAAAAAGCTATATTAATGATTTTACCTTTTAGCTTTCATGTTTAGAAGTATTTATTTACTTTTGGATTCTGGAATTATAACTCTAAATTTTATAAAATGAAATTATCAAAAGTATTAATCTCATTTCTCCCTATATTTTTATTATCTATGGCCGTTTTCGCACAAGAAACTGAAAATGAAGGTTCTTTAAATAGCGGTACTATTGAAAGCCAATTTGAATTCTTATATAAAAAATCTGGCAGATATGAAGATTATCGGGTTATAAAGATCAGTCAGTTACTGAAATTTAGAAATAATGTTTATGATACCCTTAAACTGGATAGAAAAAAATATTTAGATAGTCAAAATTTAATAGCAAGTCAAAAAAATAATATTGATTCTTTAAATCAAGTACTTGAAGCAACCAACGGAAATTTGGCTTCTGTAACTAAAGAAAAAGATAGTATTAAACTTTTTGGCATGCAGATGAGCAAAGGAGGTTACAATACATTACTATGGACTATCATTGCTGGTCTTACGGCCTTTCTGGTATTGTTCATTTCCCGTTTTAAAAGAAGTAATACCATAACCATTGAAGCGAAAAATGCCAAAGCCGAAATTGAAGAAGAATATGAAGAACACAGACAACGAGCATTGGAACGAGAACAAAAACTAAGGAGGGAATTACAGGACGAGTTAAATAAACAAAAATACGCCAAACAAGCCGCTGCAAAAAAGGGTAGTAAGTAATTATTATTTTTGGTCTTCGCTATTGTAGAAAATGTTATCCTTTTAATTTTTGAAAATTTAACATATTACTGCGCAATAAAATTGTGACTTTCTCTGTTATTAATTCTCCGACACTCTCGGTTTGCTCTGAAATTTGAATTTTGTAATAGGGTATTATTTAATTTTTTATGTTTAGAAGATTACTTTTTTTAACAACTATATTTTTTTTGATTTTTCCAACTTATGCGGGAAAATATTTAGTGCCTGTTAAAGAATATAATCATGCCAAACGCTTAATATCCAGTAATTCATTTACTTCTTACTCATCAATTTTATATAATAAACTTAATGATAATGCCTTAAGTTTTGAGGCCTTCAAATTTGGTTTAAAAGGCTATTTGAAACTTCAGAATGAACATCAATTAAAAAATTCTAAATACCTTACGATTGTTGATATGAGTAGTTCGTCAAATAATGAACGGTTCTTTATCATTAACATGAATACACAAGAAATTGAACATAAGAGTTTAGTTGCTCATGGAAGAAACTCAGGTTTGGAATATGCAGAAAAATTCTCTAACATTAAAAGCAGTCACCAAACAAGTTTAGGTTTTTATAAGACTGCTGAAACCTATATAGGTAAACACGGAGTTTCACTACGATTAGATGGATTGGAATATTCAAATAATAAAGCCAGAGAAAGAGCTATTGTAATTCATGCGGCTGACTATGCAACTGAAAATTTTATTGCGAGAAATGGAAGACTTGGAAGAAGTTATGGCTGTCCGTCACTACCAAAAGAGGGATATGAAAAAGTAATTGAAAAAATTAAAGAAGGTAGCTGTTTATTTATTTATTTTCCTGAAAAAACTTATTTAACCAAATCGAAGTTAGCGAATACTGCTGATCCTATTGTCTCTTTGAATAGCTAATTGATTGTTCAATTTTTTATCAAGACCATAAACATCATCATAAAACGTTAAATTACCCAAACTGTCAGAAGTAACAGAATTATAATATATATAAATCGGTAATTTATTATTTAAAGCCATTGGTTTTTCCTTTTGTCTTTTGATATAGTAATGTATGCTATCTAAATTATATTTATTGTTATCTTCCTTTAATAAATATTCAGCCAATTCCAGGGCCTTCTGCACACGAATACAACCATGACTATACGCTCTGGTTTCAAAATCGAAATAATATTTAGTAGGTGTGTCGTGTAAATAAATGGCGTGCTTATTTGGAAATATAAATTTTACAAGTCCCAAAGCATTTGAAGTGCCCCCTTTTTGCCGAATAAAATAATTAAAATTATACTCATTTACTTTTGCGCCAATTAATAGAACCTGGATCTATTTGTTCTCTGTTATAAGTCAGTACTTCATAATTATTCCGTTTTAAATATGTGGTATCTTTTTTAGCTTTCGTTAATATTTCTTCTACTGAGATCTTTTTTGGCACATGCCAATAAGGGTACGCGATAATGTATTCTAATGTATCTATGATCTCAGGCGTTTGATTTTTATATTTCCCCACAACAACTTTGTGTGTTCTTATTAATTCTTCCCCTTGAAATAATTGCAGTTGATATGATGGAATATTAACATAAAGAAATTGGTACTCCAATCTTCCCTCCATTTCCATTTTTCAAGATTGGCCACAATTATTTGATAGTATTCATAAGGGCTCACTGACAATGCCTTCGCCGTATTTTGCCCTATTAGCATATCCTGCTTTAACCCGTGATCTTTTTGAAATTTTGCCAATGCCTTAAGATATTCTGATTCGCGATTTGCCTTTTTGTAAATATCCGTGTAAGATCAAAGCTTTTGTTGCCTGTTTAATAGCTTCTAAGGAATCTTTTCTAAAATTTGGTACATCTATATTTTCAATAGATAAACTAGACTCCTTGAGAAATTTTTCCAATCCCTTTTGTAGGTTGCGATACTGAATATGATGAGGCTGTAAAGCTCATAAGCTTATGCCATAATACTATCCTTTTTATGCGCTTCTTGTAAGTAAGTTGGAAGATCGATCTTGAATTCTTTTCTAGGTAGCTCTGTAATACTATCTATTGATCGCATCACGCCATAATTTAAATGCATGCCAAATAGCATATAATTATAACTTAACAAAATGTCTAGCCTTGAAGCCAGAGCAAATTTATCTTCTTTCGAATAATTTTTTCAAGATCATATGTTGGATTCTCTTAATTTATTTATTGAATAAGTCCTGCTATCTAAACCAAGTTTTGAGCTCTTGATAAGTTGGGCAATGAGTTGATTAGCATTTTCAGTAAGTTCGATAGAATCATTTATCCAAATCATCGAATAACCATTATTCTTATAAAAAGATTGTATCCATCGTAAACTATCCAAATCAACTTCATCCATTATCGATGAAACTGTGGTGAAATAATTGTTGTCAAAATATTTGAGTAACTCGGCCTTATAATTCTTCTGAACCACTAATACTGGTTCTTTTTTTTCACCAGAGCACGCCATTATAAAATATGCGATCAATATAAGTAGGAGAGTATTCTTCATAGCAATTTACAATGATTCAAAAATCGAACCATTTAAGATAAAAGTATAAAAATAGGCAAAAAAAAAGCTACCATTACAGTAGCTTTTATGTTTTATTGTATTCTATTAATTATGGGCAATGTCATCGGGATTTCCATCAGGATCACCATTCACAGCTCCATCAGTAGTCACATTACCCAACAGCAATAAACCGCAAACATGAGGCGCTGCCATAGATGTACCACTTATAGTGTTATATCCACCACTTTTCCATGTAGACTTAATGGAAACGCCAGGAGCACAAAACTCGATAGGAGGATTTCCAAAGTTAGAAAAATAAGCAAAATTATCATTAATATCCATTGCTGAAATAGTATAAATATTATTTCCATTAGCTCTCGCCGGAGAGTGATTGTTAGCATCATCACTTTCATTTCCAGCAGCCAAAGCAAATTTAACACCTGTTGCAGCAGCAGCAATTACCGCGTTATCTAAAGTTGTAGACACGCCACCACCCAAGCTCATATTTGCAACATCACCATTTGACGCATTCGCAGCTACATAATCGACACCTGCAATAACCCCAGATGTTGAACCACTACCTCTTCTGTCTAGAACTCTAACGGCAACTACAGTTGCGCCAGGAGCCACACCAACAACACCTTCTGAATTATCTTTGGCAGCTACAGTTCCTGCAACGTGGGTTCCGTGACCATTCTGATCATCGGCATCTCCTCTCACATAGCTAACACTTCTAGCAACATCAACATTTAGATCAGGGTGATCTAGGTCAATTCCAGAATCTATGATCCAAGCTGTTGCTCCTCCATTGTATGTTCCACCACCACCAACTCTGGTAATACCCCAAGGAGTTTCCTGAGCAGGAGGTGTACCACCGCCTCCGCCAGGTTTGCCTTTATAAGCATTGATGGGAGATAAAGTTATCATTTGGTCTTGTTCAATATATTTTACACGCACATCACTCTTCAATTCATTCAATTGTCCTTCTGACAATTTTGCAGTAAATCCATTAATTGCATAACCAAAAGTATTCTTTATGTTCTCTTTAGTTATCCCAGCTTTTGCAAATGATTGTGGGATCTCAGCTTTTATCATATTCATTTTTTCTTCATATTTCAAATTCGTTATGGAAGCCGATTTGGTTCTAAAGTTATTTTCAAAAACAACGATATATTGACCTTCGATAGGAGTCGATGAATATTTCGCAATGGAAACCTCTTCTTGAACTAATTGTGAGTCTTCAATGACACTATTATCGTTATCACAACCGATAACCAATAATAAGCCCGTCAATACTAATAGGGAGAATAATTTGGTAATTAAACTTGTTTTCTTCATTTTAAATCTTTTATTATTTTGTTAATATTAAGTTAAAATCATGCCGAATATAAATATATTTATATAAAAAACAATAGATACATTATATTTTTTATGATTTAACTAATAATTAATCAATAAATCACTCCCAATATTACATTGTAGACATTTCTGTTTTGAACAATATTCGTTTTTTAGTTGAAGTAATGATTGTGTTTGAAAGGCGTTAATTGTTTCGATTCCAATTGTATTAAATTTATCAATGATCGTATTCTTTTCAGGTTTGATCTGTCTAACAGTTTCTAATAACTCTTCCGCATTCAATTTATTCATTTGTTTTAGATAAATAAATTTAAATGGTACAATGGTATTGATCAATAAAAGGTCGATAAATGATTTTGTTAACGTTTTGTTACTTTTTTTCGAAGATGATGTAAACGAGTAATGGTCTTTCCAAAATGGTGAAACCTGAATACTAAACAACTTATAAAAATCATTTAACTCTTTGGTTTTGATTATCTGTGAAAATAAATTTTCTTTTTGATTGTATAAGGCCGCTAACTGGGCAATTCTAATAGTAGGAAAATTATTAGGTCGCAATCGAAAAAATTGAAATCGGGATCTGCTAACTGAACTTAAATTGAATTTTGATGTTAAATAATCATATTCTTTCTGCAATTTCTGGTAATATCCATTTTCGATCGGTTCAATTAATAATCCCGCTTGTCCGAAAAGTAATGCCTCTAAACTTTCTAGATCGTTTCTTTGTTTTCTCACAACACTAAAATTAAGGCGATTTGCTAACTCGAAAAAAGCCTCACTATTTATTTTTAATCCAAAATTTTTGGCTAGAAGTTTAAATAATACTGCTTCCCAATCATTGTTCGAACTTTGTAATAAAGCTGTTATAAATGTTGATTTTTCTTCTAATCTTTCGATATATAATCTGTCGAACCAATTACCCAATAAAAATTCATTTGTTGAGGCAATATCTATTTCGCAATTGATCCATCTTTTCGAAGTCAAAAATAATTTTTGATAGTTTTTTATAACATCTGTATGGATAAATTTTTTTAATTCTAAGGTTGGTAAGAGGCTAGAATTTTTTGTGTAAATATCAACGTCATGTTCCCACACAACGTGTAAAATTATATTATCATAATTCTCATCTTTTTCATGCCCATGTACATACCAATCGCTTGATTTCACATGAATTTCTACGTTTCCGGCCCAGTGTTGGCCATCAATTTTTAATTGTGAGTTAAAAAAATCAGGACCACTATGATGATTATGTTCCCCGCTTTTTATAAGTACTATACTTTCCTTATGGGTAGTTTTTAAGGAGTGTAAAGAGAATAGCTTATGCTTCCATAAATAATGTAGAAAATCCTCCTTCATGTTATTTAAATAATAAAGATGAGCAACTTGAAGTCAAAATCATCGAATTGCGCTTATCACGTCATATTTGGTTATAATTTGATAATGACCATTTTCTAAATCGACCAATACCGCCTTATTATCCTTATTGATGAGTTTAGAAATTTTATCTATAGATGTATTTTTTTTAACAATTGGAAATCCTGCTCGCATCACCTCTTTAATAGGTCTATCTGCAATATTTTTATTTTCAAAATATAATCTAAATAGATCACTTTCATCAACAGACCCAACAAAGCCATTACTATCTTCCACAGGAATTTGAGAAATATCATATTGGCGCATCCTATCGATTGCATGAGAAACCAATTCTTCCGTTTTAGCACTAATTAAAGGCTCATTTATACGGTTTCTTATCAAATCTAAAGCAACGGTAATTTCTTCCTCTAAAAAGCCTCTCTCACGCATCCAGTCATCATTAAAAATTTTAGCTATATATCTACTGCCATGATCGTGGAATAGAACAACTACTACATCGTCTTTTTTAAAGTGATTTTTTAGTTGCAAAAGTCCTTTAATCGCCGATCCTGCCGAATTCCCAACAAAAATCCCCTCTTCTTTGGCAAGTTTGCGCGTATAAACTGCAGCATCCTTATCAGTTACTTTTGTGAACCCATCTATAATTTCAAAATCTACATTTTTGGGCAAAATATCTTCTCCTATACCTTCTGTAATATATGGATAGATTTCGTTCTGATCGAAAATACCTGTTTCGTGATATTTTTTAAATACTGAACCATAAGTATCAACACCCCAAATTTTAATATTTGGATTTTGCTCTTTCAAAAATTTACCTACCCCTGAAATAGTTCCACCCGTTCCTACTCCTACCACAAAATGCGTTATTTTACCGTCGGTTTGTTCCCAAATTTCAGGACCTGTTTGTTCGTAATGAGCTTGGGTATTTGATAAATTATCATATTGATTTACATACCAGGAATTTGGTGTTTCGCTGGCCAATCTTTTCGATACCGAATAATAAGAACGAGGATCTTCAGGGCCAACATTCGTGGGACACACTACCACTTCGGCTCCTACCGCTCTTAGAATATCCATCTTTTCTTTTGATTGTTTATCGCTTATCACACAAATTAATTTATAGCCTTTAACAATCGCGGCCAATGCCAAACCCATTCCTGTATTTCCAGAAGTGCCTTCAATGATAGTTCCGCCGGGTTTTAACTGACCATCAGCTTCGGCATCTTGAATCATTTTCACGGCCATTCTGTCTTTAACAGAATTACCCGGATTAAAAGTTTCTATTTTAGCCAATACCAAAGCCTCTATATCTTCAATAGTTTTATTTAATTTAACAAGTGGAGTATTGCCAATGGTTTCCAGTATATTCTCTGCGTATCTCATGTATTTCAATTTCTTTTCACAAAAATAGGGAATGGAGATAAGAAAACGTGACCTCAGTTAAACATTTCGGGAAATGTGTCTTTGGCGGATTTTTTTAATAAGTGCAGTCTCACGGTTGAGCGTAAAAAACCCAATCCATAGCCATAAAACATAACTAAAGCTGCTATCATACTTTTAAAGGCAATCGTTATATGCTTATTTTTATAAATCGAATTCATAAAAATTAGCATTAGATATACCAACAAGAACAATATTAATATCTCAATGTTAAAGAATAGGGATATGATAGCTATATCTATATATAAGATAAAAAATGTTGGGAACCAATAAGTGATTTTAGAGGTACCAGGATGTAAAACATTAAGTATAGGCCTTGCTGCACCAAAGTTATAGGTTTGATTAAAAAAACTTTGCCAGCTTACTCTTCTTTTATGAAAGACATAGGCATTTTCAATAAATTGAGATTTAAATCCTTTTTTCCACAATCGAAATGTGAAATCAATGTCTTCTCCATAATTCAAGTCTCCAAAACCCTTGGTCTCAATAAAGGCTTTCTTTGAAAGTCCCATATTAAAACTTCGAGGCTGAAATTTATTCTTCATATTCTTATTGCCTCGAATACCTCCGGTGGTCAATACTGAGGTCATAGCATAACTTATTGCTTGTTGAGATGAGTTGAATGATTCATGTGCCGTATCTGCTCCACCAAAAGCATCGGTGAAATGGCTGATGAGGGCATTAGAAACTTCGGTCAAATATTGTTCAGGTAAAATACAATCCGAATCAAGGATGATGAAATAGTTCCCGGTACTTTTTTCCATACCAAAATTTCGACTTAGACCAGGGCCTGAATTTTCTTTAAAAAAATAATTTATCTTCAGTTGATCTTGATAATTCTTTACAATTTTTTCGGAGGATATATCTGATCCATCTTCGACCACTATTATTTCAAAATCATCTCGATATTCCTGCCTGGAAATACTATCCAGCAACTCATCTAATTCTGTTGGACGATTATAAACCGGTATAATTATTGAAAATTTTAGATCCAAAAAGACATTATTTAATAACTCAAATATAGGTAATGATAATGTATAAAAATAAAAGAGACTCTCAAAATTGAGAGCCTCTTAATCTATTATGATTTCTGTATATTAATTTTTAATAATCTTAAAGGCACCGCTGCTGCTGCCAACAACTGCCCTTACAAAATATGTACCCGACGGAAAGCTTGAAAAATCTACTTCAGCCTCTAAATTAGATTGCTTAATTGTTTTTATTTCCCTTCCTAATATTGAATAAATACTAATTTGATTTATAGGTTCATTAGCATTCATTTTCAGTTTATCCTTAACAGGATTCGGATAATAAGAGAACCCTTTGGCTATAATATCTTCAATAGAAAGTACCGTAGAGGTCACGCTTAAATTAAATATCCCTTCAGGACCGTCTACTGTACCACTTGGATGGCCAATATTTATGTAATAGGTTGTACCATTGACGGATGTAAAAGTAGCCGCTTCCACAATATTATTCCCACCGATATTGCTATCTTTTACACAAGTAAATGAGCCGCAGCTACCCGTATAAATCGCAATACCTGCATTCCAAGAATTCGGGGAAACAGTTACTGTATAATTACCTCCATTACCAATGATAGTATACCAAACACCATCGTTCATGTCAATACATCCTGAAGATGTTATAAAACCACTATTATTTGTTGCCCCCGAGGCATCATACATAGCGTTAAATGGTAAACTGCTAATAGCTTCTGAATTCGCGCATGCATCATTAGTAGGTGCTGTTGGAGCTGAACCAACACAAATATTAAAAGTTGTATCTGCTGCAGGAATAGTAACCATGGAATTTGTAAAAACTCTTATGATATAGGTATTCCCTATTGTTAAACCACTTATATTGCTCGTTTCAGGGTCACTACAAAAAATTGGAGTCATAGACCCACAATTTCCAGATACCCCGCCATCAAATACTGAATGATAAAGATCTGTTTGGTTTCCTACAATGTTTAACAGTTGAATTCTATGCGATGTTGCCGTTGCTACAAATTTAAACCATACATCCTCGTTAGCCTTAGTTGCCGAACCAGGGCAAACATTTGGGCCTCCTGAGGGAGTTGCTTCATTCACAGTTCCAGAGGTAACATTTCCGCATAAATAGTTTTGATTAACTGTTAATGATGTTGCATTTGCGCAGTCATCATTTGAAGGTGGTGCAAGTATTTCTTCTAAAGAAGAATTATATGTTATCGTATTCGCTTTAGATTGCCAAATAAACGGGAAGAAAAACAAGATTACAAAACCAAGTATAGCTTTTCTTTTCATGATATTTTTTGTTATTGGGTTTAATATTAAATGAAACGTATTTATTTGAAAAAAATTATATAAAAATTGACTTATATATATCTGCTATGAGATAGTGTAAGTATTTGAAATTCTTAAAAATACACCAAAATCTATTTTTTATCAAAATAATCCATAACCGACTGACTTACACCCATGTTAGAGAATCCTCCATCATGAAATAGATTTTGTAAGGTTACTTTTTTTGTGAGGTCGGAAAATAATGTGATTGTATAATCGGCACATTCTAGGGCTGTGGCATTGCCAAGAGGAGACATTTTATCGGCATATGCTAAAAATCCGTCAAATCCCTTAACACCTTGTCCGGCAGTTGTAGGTGTAGGCGATTGAGAAATGGTATTGACCCTCACTTTTTTATCAGTCCCGAAAAAATAACCGAAACTTCTGGCAATAGATTCAAGATAGGCTTTGTTATCGGCCATATCATTATAATCTGGAAATACCCGTTGTGCAGCCATGTAAGTAAGCGCAACAATCGAACCCCATTCATTCATGGCATCTTGTTTATATAATACATTCATTACTTTATGAAAGGAAACTGCTGAAACGTCCCATCCTTTGGTAGTAAAATCATAATTCTGATCTGTATAAAGTTTTCCTTTTCTAACGTTCACAGACATTCCTATTGAATGTAATACAAAATCTAACTTACCTCCTAAAATTTCCATGGATTTTGAAACTAGATTTTCTAAATCTTCTATTGAAGTAGCATCCGCAGGAATTATTTGTGACCCTGTTTTTTCGGCCAATTCATTAATTGCTCCCATTCGCATTGCTATTGGGGCATTTGTCAATACAAACTTTGCCCCTTCTTCATGAGCCCTTTCGGCTGTTTTCCAGGCAATTGAATTTTGATCTAAAGCTCCAAATATGATTCCCTTTTTCCCTTTTAGTAAGTTGTACATAATGATATAAATTCTTTAATTATTCTAGTTTTTTTTAATATAATCAAAATTAAATCAATAATTTTTATTCATGTTAGTATTTAAGAATTTTATTGATTTAATAATTGTTTTGCATGAACTATAGCCGAATCTACTATTTCTTTTCCGCTAAGCATTTCTGCCAGTTCTGAAACTCTCTCAGAACCGGTAAGCAGTTTGATATTCGTTACTGTTCGATTATTAACTTCCTCTTTGTAAACTTTAAAATGATGTGCACCTTTAGCTGCAATTTGAGGCAGATGTGTTATAGCTATGACTTGCATATGATTGCTCATGGAGGTCATCACTGTGGCAATCCTATTAGATACTTCTCCGGAAACCCCAGTATCTATCTCATCAAAAATAATAGTAGGTAAATTTGAATAATTACACAAAATAGATTTTACAGCAAGCATTATTCTAGACATTTCTCCCCCTGATGCTATTTTCTTTAAACTATCAAAGCTGCTGCCTTTATTGGTCGAGATTAAGAATTCTAATTGATCTTTACCATTCATATTGAAATCTTCTGTTTCGGTCAAATGGATCTTAAAAGCTGTCTTTGGCATTTCAAGTTCCTTTAATAAAGCCTCTAATTGTTTAACTAATTTTGGAATTGCCTCAAGTCTATTCTTTCGAAGTGTTGTTGATAACAGACTAAGACTATTTTCAACCTCTGTTATTTCTTTTTCTTTTTCGGTTATTACTTCAGAAGCATTTTCGACAGAACTTACTTTAATAACTAACTTCTGCTGTTTATCTAACAATTCTTCTATGTTATTAACCTTATGTTTTTTCTGAAGATCGTAAATTAATTGGAGTCGGCTGTTATATTTTTCTATTTCGGAAGGACTATATTCTATATTTTCATTACTCTCATCTAATTCTTGAGTGATATCGTCAATTTCAATTTTTAAGCTATTGAGCCTGTCGCACAGATCTTGATATCCATTACTAAATTTACTAAGTTTAGTAAGAATGCCAGCGTATTTGTTTAGCTGGTCGGCAATGCCTATTTCCTCTTGTTCGAATAATTGTTTGGCCTCAATCAAATAAAGCTTAATTTCTTCAACATGATTAAGTTTTTCTAAGGTATCTTCTAAAATGTTTTGTTCATCTGGCTTAAAATCGGCATCAATTAATTCTTTTAATAAATATGATTGTATTCATATTGGGTGGCTTCCTCCTGCTGCTTATTTAAAAGTGCGTTTAACTCATTATTTAATCTTTTATAAATAGTTAAGCCCTTTTTTATACGATCTCAAATATTTATCATTATTTGCTAATGCATCAATGATCAAATACTGATAATTAATATCGGCCAATTCTAATGTTTGATGTTGGGAATGAACGTCAATGAGCTTTTCGCTTAATGAAGCTAAAATGCTTAACGTCGTTGGTGTGTCGTTTATAAAGGCTCTTGATTTTCCATTTGGTAAAATTTCTCTCCTGATAATGGTTCTTTCTTCAAAATCTAAATCGTGCTCATCAAATAAATCTTGTAGGTCATATTTGGAAATTATAAACTCTCCCTCAATAATGCATTTTTTTTCTCTAATCTTTAGGCTCGAAAGATCAGCCCTTTTACCCAATATTAAAGCAAGACCTCCTAAAAGAATTGATTTTCCCGCCCCAGTTTCACCTGTGATAATCGAAAATCCTTCTTCAAAATTGACATGTAAATTATCAATAATGGCAAAGTTTTTTATAGAGAGTGATGCTAACATTAATTTTCAAAAAAAATGAGTGTAATTACACTCATCAAACTTAATTAAATTGTTCTAAATATGGTTTGATTAAATTTTAATTTTTTCCCATTTAGTACTAAAGGTAGGATAAATTTTTAATAATATTTCTTTGAGATTGGTCGAGTTTATTCTTGGCCCGTCAGAAAACACATCAACTATTTCATCACTTTTAGTGTCCATAAAAACGCGAAGTAAATAAGCATTTGCCCGCCTGTTATAAATATTTTGCAAGGTTATAATAGCATTCGCTACATTGTTCTTTGCCTCTTTTTTATTATCACTCATAAGATCTAATCCTTTTATATGGTATTCATACAGAACTTTTCTGTAGTCTTCATAAACAGGAGATAGAATATTCTCATTTAATTGGTAACGCGTATTACTACCGTCAATTCTGTTCCATCCAGAAAAACCACCTTGTTGTGCAAGATTAACCACATTTTCGGCAAGTTGATGAAATTGTTCTCCACCCTTAAATGAAAAGGTATCGGCATCGATTCCTAAAATGGTATAGGCATAAAAAGTAAGCATAGAAACCAAGTTCGATTCAAAACTATTTGTATTATAGATCAAAGGCTGAAATTCATTATAGGTAAATGAAAGATTATCGTCTTTATAGTTGAATATTGGTGTTTGATAGGTTGAATTAAAGACAGGTCTTGAAGCTTGTATTTGAATATTGCCCCTAAACTCGTTAGAAGATGGTTGTTCTAAAATATTCAAGGTAATGGCACAACTTATTTTTTCATGAGGCTTGTAACTATTATTTGTCCATTTAGTATTATTGATATATTCGGTAATTTCATTCTGTAAAGTAGTATAGATCTGACTATTTGTATTTTGTATCTGATCGGCATTGACAATAACTAAACAATTTAATTCTTGAGCTTTTACTTGAGCAATGAAAACAAAAATAAGTATGTATAAAAATTTAGGCATTTATTGATTTTACAATTTCATTAAAAATATCTTGGGCCACTTCACTTTTAGATTTTACTCCGAAGGCTGTTATCACTTCATTTTTATCAATTAAAGTTACCTTATTTGTCGGTATTTTAAATCCGGCACCCTTATCTTTTAAGGAGTTAAGTACTATAAGATCTAAATTTTTACTTTTCAGTTTGCTTTTAGCATTTTCTAACTCATTATTCGTTTCTAAAGCAAATCCAACCAAAAATTGATTTTTTTTCTGAGCACCTAAAGAAGCTAATATATCTTTTGTCTGTGTTAATTCAATAGTTAAACTAGATTCTTTTTTCTTAATTTTTTGAGATGACTTGGTCTTAGGTTTAAAATCAGCCACAGCTGCTGCCAAAATTGCTATATCTATATTTTTGTAGTATTTGTGCACAGCATCATACATCTCATCTGCACTTACCACATCTACTCTTTTAATCAACGGATTTTTTACTATTTCATTGGACGGACCAGTTATTAAAAACACCGATGCTCCCAAATTAGCTGCTGCATTGGCGAGTTCAAAGCCCATTTTACCGGATGAATGATTCGCAATAAAACGTACAGGATCTATAGCTTCATAAGTTGGCCCTGCCGTAATGAGTACTTTCTTATCCCGTAAAGGCAATCCAGAAAGAATATCATTTTCAATGAAGGAAATAATAGATTCGGGTTCCGCCATTCTCCCTTCTCCTATTAAACCACTGGCCAATTCTCCTATCTCTGCCGGGATCATTATATTGCCATAGGATTCTAATTTATTAAGATTATCTATAGTAGACCTATGTTTATACATGTCTAAATCCATTGCAGGGGCAAAATAAACTTTGCATTTGGACGATAAATAAACAGCCAATAATAGATTATCGCATGTGCCTTTGGCCATTTTTGATAATGTATTTGCAGTGGTCGGAGCAATGACGAACAAATCAGCCCATAAGGCCAGATCTACATGATTATTCCATTCTTCATTTTCGTCTTCTTTATTGTAAAAAGTAGAATGTACAGGATTTTTTGAAAGTGTCGATAATGTTAGGGGCGTAACAAAATCTTTAGAAGCAGGAGTCATCACAACTTGAACATTTGCTCCTGCTTTAATAAAAAGTCTTACTAAATAAGCTGTTTTGTAAGCAGCAATTCCGGCGGTAACGCCAAGTAGAATATTTTTACCGCTTAAAACTGACATCTATTCGTTTTTGTCAGTTTCTTCAGGATTCCTATTATAAATTTTATCGCTCAACCATTCTTCAATGGCAATTGCTGTTGATTTTGGTAACTTTTCATAAAAGCGTGAAACCTCAATTTGTTCCTTATTCTCAAAAACCTCTTCTAAGCTATCATTATGTGTAGCAAACTCTTCTAATTTATCAATGAGTTCCTTTTTTAGATCCTCATTAATTTGATTTGCTCTTTTGGCAATGATCGAAATAGCTTCGTATATATTACTGGTTGGCTCTTCAATCTTTGTTTTGTCGTAGGTAATCGTAGTTACCGGTGCGTCAGAATTTTTATAATCCATTGATATTTAGTTTTTCTTGTAGTTCTTTTATTGTTTTTAATTCGTTATTCAGGTTATCTAATAAATTGGTAAACTCTGATAACCTGTCAGATTTTGGGAAACTTTTTTCAAATCGGTTATATGCTAATATGGCATCATTTAATCGTTTTTCCTTTTTGGTAATAATACTCCTTACCCCAAGTTCATAAGATGCTAAAAACTTTAATGCCATAGCCTCTTCTCTATATCCGGTACCAAAATTATCTTCAAGAAAGATGTCGAAGGCAACTATGGCAGCCTGGTAATCTTCGGTATGGTAATATTGCTTAGCTATATCAAAAGATTTCTTTTCTAATCTTTTAACAAGCTCATCATAATAATTATTTGCCTCTTCTATTTTATCAGATTCGGGATATTTATCTATAAAATTTTGAAATGCTGTTAATGCCTTTTGAGTATCCGCCTGGTCTAAACTAGATTTTGGAGAAGCCAAATAATGACTATGTGCTACTAAATAAGTAGCTTCTTCTAATTTCGAACTGTTTGGGTAATTCCCAATAAACCTATTGAAATAGTATGATGCCAAGTTGTAATTTTTGGTATTGTAATTTGATTCGGCTACCATATATTGAATACGTTCCAACTGAGGTTTCCCTTGATATTTCGGTAATACCTTTTCAAATAATTGAATCGCCTTATTGTATTTTTCAGCATCATACAATTCGGTAGCCATCTTATATTGGTCTTCAGTAGTCCCTTTATTCAAAACTTTTTGATACTCACTACAAGCTGAGAATAAAATGGTTACTAAAAATAATACGCTAAACTTCTTCAATTTTTGCATGTTTGCAAAATTACTTATTTAAAACGGATTTATAAAAATATTTTTTCGACTTAACAAAAAGGCAAAAATAAGACTACTTTTAACAGTCCGACTGGAAAAGTTAATAAAAATATGTTAATACTTTAAAGTCCCTGAGCAGGGGCTGCCGATGACACTACAGTTAGTTGCTTGATATCATTATCAAATAGGTAAAATCCTCCTTTATCGTCACCTATTAAGTTTATTTTATCAAGTATAGTTCTAGCCAGGGCCTCTTCCTCTATTTGCTCGGCCACATACCATTGTAAAAAATTATGTGTAGCATAATCTTTACTCTGTAAACTAATATGTACTAATTCATTTATCGCAGCAGAAACCATTACTTCATGGTCAAAAAGATTTTGAAACATTTCTTTAAAAGAACCGAAAGTTAAGGGAGGCGCTTTTAACGCAGAAATTTTAGCATGCCCGCCTCTTTCGTTTACATATTTTACTAATTTCAACATATGCTCTCGTTCTTCATCAGAATGCATATACATAAACTCTGAAACACCCTCTAAACCTTGATTTTCGGCCCAAGAAGCCATTGCCAAATACACTTGTGAAGATTCAGCTTCAATGGTGATTTGACCATTTAGAGCTTTTTCCATTTCTTTAGATAACATATAAGTAAATTTTTATTATTAATAATTGTCTACAAATGTACTAATTTTTTCCTGCAATTGAGAGGTTGCTTCTACTAATGGAAGCCTTACAAAAGGTTCACAAATTTTGTGTTTCTTAAGAACAGCCTTTATACCCGCAGGGTTATTTTCTTCAAATATATAACTAATAATATCCATAAGTTTAAAATGAATAGTATAAGGTTCTTTTGATTTCCCCGTTAAACCCATCCTTATCATATCAGAAAATTGTTTTGGAAATGCTTGACCAATTACAGAGATAACACCTGCCCCTCCAGCCAATACAACACCTAATGCTAAGTCATCATCTCCTGAAATTATTAAGAAATCTTCTGGTTTGTTTTTCAATAATTCCAAATACTGATGTACATTATTTCCTGCTTCCTTTACTGCTATAATATTTTCAAAATCAGATGCTAATCTTATCACAGTTTCCGGCAACATATTTTTGGCTGTTCTTCCTGGAACATTATACAAAATAATGGGTTTAGAAGTAACTTGGGCTATCGCCGCAAAATGTTGATAAAATCCTTCTTGCGTAGGCTTATTATAATAAGGAGCAACAGACAAAATTGCGTCGATTGCGGATAAGTCTGTTTCTTTAATTTCAGTAATCACTGCCGCAGTATTATTGCCACCTATACCCAGAACTATAGGTAATCGCCCATTATTAACTTCAGCAACTTTCTTTTTAACCTGGTCTTTTTCTGTTTTCGTTAAGGTGGTTGATTCTCCAGTAGTACCCATAACTACTAAATAATCTATTCCGTTATCAATTTGATAGTTCACTAGTTTTTCAAGTGCTGCGAAATCAATGCTTTTGTCATTTTTGAATGGAGTTACTAAGGCAACACCGGTACCTATAAACTGTTTCATTGTAATGTGTTTTAAATTGTCTTGAGTTGTTTGATTTAAACTTTTAGTTAAATTAGTTTTAATATTTGTAAATATCTTGCTAGTTCGTCATTAAATACATCAATTTTATTCCCTTCAATATTGATCATGAAATCATAGAGCTCGCACAATTCATCAAAAGCGAATCCAACCTTAAATTTAGCCATGGAACGCAAGGCTACTACGTTCATAAAAATATTATTATCATTATTATAATTGATCAACAAGTCATAGGGTGACTCTATAAAATCTCGAACATTTGGAGCTTTAATTTTGCCATACATTCCAAAATCTTTCTCATTAAAAGTATTATAATGTTGGGTCACAAAATCGTCCTTTAAATTTTCGAATATGATGATCTCAAAATCTTTATGAAGCATATTTAATTTTTGGCTTAAATTTCTTGAGATATCATAACTGCCAAACAACCTCGAATCGGCTAAAATCCCAACAGAAAGAATTTTCTTTGGGATATTCTTATCCGTTCTTTTAATTTTCTTTAACTGCTTTTCGTAATATTGAAATGTAGTCTTTTTCTTTAAACCGCTAAAATTCATTTATATTTACTATTACATTGTAAATTTAGTAAAATCAGGAGTATCACTTTTAGATTCCTTATGAAATTAAACTAATTAAAATTAAACGTTATTATTTCAACAAAAGTTTAGTCTGATAAATTTATTTTATGAAAAATTTTGTTTTCGTCATAATGTTTGTCGTTTATTCGATGGCTGGATTTGCTCAAATTGAAAATTTGACGGAAAAATTCGAATTACCATCTGTAATAGATGAAACTTCAGGATTGTTATTCAGTAGCAACAAACTTATTACCCATAATGATTCGGGTGACGCTGCTAATCTTTATGAGATTGATACCATTACAGGCAATATTTCGAGAACAGTTAATATTAGTAATGCCACTCATATTGATTGGGAAGATATTGCCCAAGATGCAGCATACATTTATATTGGTGATATAGGCAATAATAACGGCAATCGCACTGATCTGAAAATATACAGGATCAATAAAGCAGATTATCTTAATAATTCTTCCGTTATGGCTGAAGTTATTAATTTCTCCTACGAGGATCAAACTGATTTTTCTACTCAACCAAACAGCTCGAATTTTGATGCGGAGGCGATTTCTGTCTATGAAGAAAATATTGTTCTTTTTACTAAAAATTGGGCGAATAACATGACCAATGCTTATATCATTTCAAAAGATATTGGTACACATTCGGCAAAAAAAGTAAGTACTTATAATGTTGACGGGCTCATCACTGGCGCTACATATAACCCATTAGATAAAAGTTTTATGCTATGCGGATATAGTGCAACGCTTAGCCCTTTCCTTGTATATGTGAGGAATTTTACGGGTAACGATTTTTTTAATGGTACCGTTGAAAGATCGGATATTTCAAGTAATATAAGTCTGAGTCAGATAGAAGGTGTGGCACATATTACAAATGGGAGGTATTTCTTATCTCGTGAAAAATTTGAAATTGGCATTGTATTTCCTTCTAAATTATACAGCTTTAATAACGCGTCTTTTACGCTATCTATCAACGAAATTGAAGACAGAGATTTAACTATATATCCCAACCCTGTTCATGAAACATTGAATATCCAAGTATCAAGCTCGGATAACATTAAATATATAGTAGTTTTTGATACGACTGGTAAGCACATGCTTGAGAGAAAGTTAAACCCATCTGATTCGGTTAATTTTAATAAATTGAAGAATGGTTTATATTTTATTAAAATAGTACTTGATGACAATGCTGTTTTTTATAAAAAAATCGTGAAGAGCGACAGGGATTAATATTTTAGAACGCTTCAGACCTCGAACCGACAACTCTTATCGAATTTATAGAATTCCTTGCCATAGCACTTAAGGCAAATAGAGACCACATAAATTTATGCAAAAACCAGAGATGAAGCTGTTGACGCATTTTGTTAAACCAAAAGTTAATCTAACAATATAATTTAAGTATTGTGTCCTCTATAAATAATTAAATTCGAGACTATAACACTTCTCCCGACTCTTTTAGTTTTTCGGCGTTTTCTGTAAGCTTAAGTTCCTCTATGATCTTATGAATGTCGCCATTCATAATATTACTCAGGTCGTATAAAGTTAAGCCTATTCGGTGTTCTGTTACACGACCTTGCGGATAATTGTAAGTTCTAATTTTAGCAGACCGGTCACCACTGGAAACCATACTTTTGCGACGTGCAGAATCTTCGGCCTGTTTTTTTGCCAATTCTGCTTCATAAAGACGAGACCTCAACACTTTTATGGCTTTTTCAAGATTTTTATGTTGAGATTTTTGATCCTGACACTTTGCTTCAATACCTGTAGGAATATGCTTTAATTGTATTGCAGAATAGGTAGTGTTTACACTTTGACCTCCAGGACCTGTTGATGTGGTTCTTATGATCTTTACATCTTTCATATCCAGATCAACATCAAATTCTTCAGCCTCGGGTAAGACCATTACAGTAGCTGCAGAAGTATGTACCCTACCTTGGGTTTCTGTTTGAGGTACACGTTGCACACGATGCACGCCAGCTTCAAACTTCATATCTCCATAGACGTCTTCGCCTGAGATACTAAAAATAATCTCCTTAAATCCACCAGATGTTCCTTCACTAACATCAACTACTTCTGTTTTCCATCCTTTATCAGCACAAAATTTAGTATACATCCGGTAAAGATCACCGGCAAAAATACTAGCTTCATCACCTCCTGTACCAGCCCTGATCTCTACCATCACATCTTTGGCGTCTTCGGGATCTTGGGGTATCAACAAATATTTGATTTTTTCTTCGAGGACATTGAATTTTTCTGTGGCATCATCCAATTCCAGTTGGGCCATTTCTACCATTTCTTGATCAGAACCTTCTGATATGATCTCCTTTGCCTCTTCAATATTTTCTAGTAAAGTCTTATATTCTTCTCCTTTGTCTACTAAAATTTTCAGATCCTTATACTCTTTATTCAGTCGAACATATCTCTTCTGGTCGCTAATAATATCTGGCTGAATGATAAGGTCTGAAACCTCGTCGAATCTTTGTTTTACTATGTTTAATCGCTCTAACATCGGCTATTTTATAAGAATTGCAAATTTAATGATTTTTTAATGCTTTTGAGATACTAATCAAATTATTATATCTAATTTACTCAGAATACAATAAATTTCTTTGCGGTTTATTTATTGTTTTAAAAGTTACATTTTAAAAATAATTATTCTTTACATTTGCGGAATAAATTTAAAAACCATTATAATGAAAAAAATACTCTTATTTATTGGAGTTTTAGCCTTTACTTTTAATAGTTGTGGCGACAAAAAGAAAGATGAATCACCGGCTTCAACCGAACCCGCAAAAGTAGAAGAAACAGCTGTAGAAAAAACTACTTCTGATGCTGATGTTAAGACCGAGCAAGTGGCTTTAGGTGAAAAACTGTTTACCGAAAAAACTTGTACAGCCTGTCATGTGTTGGATACTAAATTAATTGGCCCATCTATTAAAGACATCGTAAAAATATATGATGAAAAAAATGGAAACATTGTACAATTCTTAAAGGGCACCGCTGCTCCTATAGTTGATACAGATCCTGGTCAAGTTGCCATCATGAAAGCTAATTTAGATGGATTTGTAAAAGATATGACTCCTGAAGAATTGCAAGCAGTTGCGGCATATATGCGTTCTGCAGCAAAATAATCTTATTCAATGTCCTCATAAAAAAAGCATTCTAAATAATTTAGAATGCTTTTTTTATATTAATAATTACCGCATGTTTAAGAAAAAACAACATAATGATACTTATATTTACTGCCGTTTTTAAGCGATAATATGCCAAGAAGAAATAAACAAGTTATTTTTGAAAATATTGAGGTAATTGATGCCGGTGCCAGAGGTAAATCTGTGGCAAAGGCACCGGATGGAAAAGTAATTTTTCTGTCAGATGCTGTTCCTGGTGATATTGTAGATATACAAACTTTTAAAAAGCGTAAAGGATACTACGAAGGCAAGGTTATTAAATTCAAAAAGCATTCCGACAAAAGAGTAATACCTGTCTGCGATCATTTCGAATTTTGTGGCGGTTGCAAATGGCAACATATGAGCTATAAAGATCAATTATTCTATAAAGAAAAGGAGGTGGTAAATAACCTTATTAGAATAGGTCATTTAACATTACCGGAAATTACCCCCATCTTAGGTTCTAAAGATCAATATTTCTATAGAAATAAAATGGAATTTTCGTTTTCATGCAACCGTTGGCTCACTCCTGAAGAAATAACATCAGATACTGAAATAAAGGATAAAAATGCCCTTGGTTTTCATATTGCCGGCATGTGGGATAAGATATTAGATATCGAAAAATGCCATTTACAGGAAGACCCATCCAATGCCATCAGAAATTCCATCAAAGCATTTGCGATAAAAAATAATATGTCTTTTTTCGATCCGAGAGCACAAAAAGGGTTATTACGAACCATGATGATACGTATTACATCTACCAAAGAGATCATGATTGTAATTCAGTTTTTTGAGGACGACAAACCTAAAAGAGAATTATTATTAGATCATATCATTCATAGTTTCCCTGAAATTACCTCCTTACAATATATCATCAATAAAAAGGCCAATGATACCATTTACGATCAAGATGTAATGCTTTATAATGGCCGCGATCATATTATTGAAAATATGGAAGGTCTTCAGTTTAAAATAAATGCCAAGTCATTTTATCAAACCAACTCTAGCCAGGCCTATGAATTATATAAAATAGCACGAGATTTTTCAGGACTTACCGGTACCGAACTCGTATATGATCTTTATACTGGCACAGGAACTATTGCCCAATTCATATCAAAAAAAGCCAAAAAAGTTATCGGTATAGAAAGTGTTCCGGAAGCCATTATAGATGCCAAAGAAAATGCCATATTGAACAATATTAATAATGTAGAGTTCTTTGTTGGAGATATGGCCAAGATCTTTAAAGATGAATTCGTGAAAAAGCATGGCAAACCCGATATTATCATTACAGATCCGCCAAGGGATGGTATGCACAAGAATGTTATAGAGCAATTATTAAATATAGCAGCTCCAAAAATGGTTTATATTAGTTGTAATTCGGCGACCCAGGCCAGAGACCTGGCCATTTTAGATGAAAAATATACTATCGTAAAAACTCAGGCAGTCGATATGTTTCCCCAGACGCATCATGTAGAAAATGTTGTACTTTTGGAATTGAAAAAATAATTTATGAAAAAATTATTTATTTTGTTATTATTCATATTCGCAGGCTTTTCGAGTTGCGAACGTGATGATATTTGTATAGATGACATAACACCACATCTTATTATTAGGTTCTATGATGTAACGGATACTACCTTGGTTAAATCTGTAAACCAGTTGTCTGTAAAATTATTGGATATTGAGGCCAACTATTTAAGCAATAATAATACCGACTCTATTGCATTGCCATTAATTTCTTCGGAAGATGTAACCCGTTTTGTGCTAACAAATGAAACGAATAGCGATACTATTACAGTAAATTATTTACCTGAGGCTGTTTTTGTTGGTCGTTCATGCGGATTTAAAAGCATTTTTAATGATCTTGATTTGCAAGTAACAGATGATGGAGATAATTGGATTCAAAGTTTTAAAATTATTACACAACAAGTAGAAAATGAAACATCGGCACATGTTAAAATATTCCATTAGCATACTATTCATGCTCATTTGTTTTGTTTCGTTTTCACAAAATGATAATTCAAAACAACAAGACACATTAATAAAGAATAAATATGGCTTACGTGTCGGTATTGATATATTCAAACCAGTAAACACTTTTATTAATGAAGACAGTAAAGGATTTGAGCTGGTTGGTGATTACCGGGTTTCTAAAAAGTTTTATGTAGCAGCAGAGTTGGGTTTTCAAGAAAACACTACGGAAGAAGACTATATTAATTTTACTACAAACGGGTCGTTCATAAAGGCTGGTGCTGATTATAATGCCTATGTAAACTGGCTCGATATGGAAAATGCGATTTATGTTGGTTTCCGCTACGGATTTAGCACTTTTAGCCAAACTTTAAATAGCTATACGATTAATAATGACCCCTTTTTAGACGATATTTCCATGGCTGTTAATGGACAAAAGTTTGATAATCTAAATGCGCATTGGGCCGAATTTGTTTTAGGTATTAAAGCCGAAATCCTTAATAACCTGTTCTTAGGTTTTAGTATTAGTGGTAAAAAAATGATCAACACCAAAGAACCGGATAATTTTAAAAATTTATACGTACCCGGTTTTAACAGGGTTTTTCTAAACAATTCAGGTTTCGGATTTAACTATACCATATCTTATTTAATTCCTTTCTATAAGCGGAACAAATAATAATTTTTCTTTAATTTTGCCCTTCATTAAAACTTTTGGCAAATATGAACAGTATACCAAGTGTAGACCTGTCTGAATTTTTATCAAATGATCCTCAACAAAAACAACAATTCGTAAATGAGATTGGCAAAGCTTACGAAGAAATTGGATTTGTAGCCTTAAAAGGCCATTTTTTAAATGATGAACTTGTTGATAAACTATATGATCAAATAAAGAAATTCTTTAGCTTACCACAAGACATCAAAAAATCTTATGAAATTAAAGGTATAGGCGGACAACGAGGTTATGTTTCATTTGGTAAAGAAAGTGCCAAAGGAAAAAAAGAAGGAGACCTAAAAGAATTTTGGCATTTTGGACAGTATGTAGAAGATAATCCACATTTAAAGGCCCTCTACCCAAAAAACGTTATTGTTACCGAATTACCTGAGTTCAACGCTGTCGGTAAAGAAACCTTTCAAATGCTAGAAAAAACCGGGGTTTATGTATTACGAGCACTGGCCATTTATCTTGGTTTAAATGAATTTTACTTTGATAAATATGTAAAAAATGGAAATAGTATCCTTCGTCCTATTCACTATCCTCCTATAGAAAAAGAACCCAAAGAAGCTGTAAGAGCAGCCGCACATGGTGATATTAATCTGATTACGCTTTTGATGGGATCACAAGGAAAAGGATTACAAGTTCAGAATCATAAAGGTGATTGGTTTGATGCTATCGCGGCAAAAGACGAATTAGTCATCAATGTTGGAGATATGCTCTCAAGACATTCCAACAACCGGTTAAAATCTACCATTCATAGGGTAGTAAATCCGCCCAGAGAAAAATGGGGAACTTCACGCTATTCTGTCCCATTCTTTATGCATCCGGTAAGTGAAATGCCATTGAATTGTTTAGAAAATTGCATTGATGAAGCGCATCCAAAACTATACGATGATATTACCGCAGGTGAATTTTTAAATGAACGTTTACAGGAACTTGGATTAATAAAAGCATAAATGGATTTACAGGATCAATTAAAAAATTTGTTTCCAGATCATGTTCCTGAGAAGGAAGATAAGGTTGAAGAAAAGAGTAATATCTGGTTGCAGGAAGAACCAATTATTTGCAAATTCGAAAAACGTAAAGGTAAACCGACAACGATAATAGAAGGCTATACAGGTGCTGCAGAAGATTTTAAAATATTGGCTAAAGAATTAAAGACAACATTATCGGTTGGAGGTAGTTTTAAGGATGATAAAATTATTATCCAGGGAAACTATCGCGATAAGATCATGGCCATTTTAAAAGAGAAAGGATTCTCAGTAAAGCGAGTGGGCGGATAATCAAAACACTAAATAAATTAGGTCTATTGTGATCCTAATTTTAATTAATCAAACATTATAATGAGCAAAATAGCACCTTCTGAATTAATTTTAAATCCCGATGGAAGTATTTATCATTTGAATTTAAAACCAGAACATATTGCTGATACGGTAATTTTTGTTGGAGATCAGAACCGAGTACCAAGAATTTCCAAACACTTTAATCACATTGAATTCGACCTTCAAAAACGTGAGTTCAGAACAATTACGGGTACCTATAAAAACAAAAGAATTACCGTTATTTCAACGGGTATCGGTCCTGATAATATTGACATTGTAATGAATGAACTTGATGCTTTGGTAAATATCGATCTGGATACTCGAACCATAAAAGCGCAGCGAAGACAACTTGATATTATACGGATTGGTACTTCGGGATCACTTCAAGAAGATATCCCTGTGGATAGTTTTGTCTTGGGAAAATATGGACTGGGATTGGATGGATTATTACACTCATATCTTTGTGAAGATATTTTAGAAACAGAAATAGAGGAGGCATTTATTAAGCATTCCCAATGGAACCAAAATAAAGCAAGACCCTATATAGTAAAGGGCAGTTCAAGTTTAGAAAAAAAACTCTCAAGCGAAAAGGTTTTTACCGGTATAACTGCCACGGCACCCGGCTTTTATGGCCCTCAGGGAAGGGTACTAAGGCTAAAGTTACAAGATAAAACTCTCAATAATAGTATGCATAGTTTTAACTATAAAGGCATTCGATTATCGAATTTAGAAATGGAAACATCGGCTATTTATGGACTATCTCGTTTATTGGGGCATCGTGCAATTTCTATGAATGCCATTATAGCGAACAGGGTCAATGGAACTTTTAGTAAAGACCCTTACAAACCCATTGAAGCGCTTATAAAATATACTTTGGATAAACTAGTAGACTAATACTATGACGACCTTAACAATTGGCGGTGTGCCCGAACATTTTAACTTGCCTTGGCACCTAGCTATTGAGGAAGGTAAATTTAGCAATGAGGGTATTGACCTTAAATGGAAAGAATTTCCTGATGGTACTGGTGCCATGAATAAAGCGCTACGGGATGGTAGTATTGATATCGCAATAATTTTAACAAGTGGCATTATTAAAGATATTATTGATGGGAATCCCAGTAAGATTGTAAAGGTATATGTACAATCACCCTTATTATGGGGTGTTCATTTAGATGTGAATTCTAAATTCAAAGAGGTTGGCGAACTCGAAAATGCCATGGCGGCCATAAGTCGTTATGGTTCAGGCTCACAATTGATGGCAATTGTAAATGCCTATCAACAAGGTTTTGATCAACAAAAAATTCAATACGAAATTGTTAAGGACATTGATGGAGCTATCGATGCATTGAGAAATGGTAAAGCCGATTATTTTATGTGGGAACATTTTACAACCAAGCCATTAGTTGATCAAGGTGTTTTCAAAAGAATCGCAAGCATAACTACTCCCTGGCCATGTTTTGTAATGGTAGTAAGGAATGAGATTCTAGAAAATGAAAAAAGTGCCATTAAAAAGGTCATTCGGATTATCAACAAGCAATTAAAAACATTCGATAATCCTTTAAGTGATGATGAACTTATTCAATTATTTTCTAATCGATATGGCCAGAAAAAAGAAGATGTTAGAGAATGGTTGGCCATTACTGAATGGAACCGTAAGAAAACAATTTCAAATAAATTAATCAATAGCATTCAAAATAAACTCGTTACAATTTAACGTTATTGAAAAAACTGTTCAATCATAACATTTTGATTAAAAAGGTGTTCTAAGCCCAAAAGAACTATAAAATGAATAAAATTGTAATTATACTTGTTTTTATTTTTACTATAATTTCATTGAACGCATGTAAATCTACCGGATCATGTGTTTCCAACCGATAACGAAGAAATCAACCATAACCAACCCAAGGCTATTTCAAACGTTGAAGTAGTATCATAGAGCAATCAATCAACAACCAATCTAAAGGCCGTTCTAATATTATTAGAACGGTTTTTTTATTTAATAATCATTATGATATCATACCATAAATATTAAATATTTATACTCGGCGGTATTACTAAAACAAAAAAACGGGTCACAACGAAATAGATCTATAGAAATATTTCGTTATTAACCCGTTATAAAATTCTTAAAGTCAAGTCGACTTATAAAGCTAAAAATTTAGGCTTTACCAAGAATTCGGAACATTCCTGTTCCACATGTTGGACATTTTCCTTTCATTGCTTTTCTACCATTTTTCATGGTAACTTCAGCTGCGCCTTTTATTTCTTTTTTGGCTTTACATTTTACACAATAACCTTCCATAATTTGAAATATTTTAATTTAATTAAATGGTTTCTTTACAAATGTTTGCGACACACAATGCACTCGCAATTTTTAATTATAAAGTCTGCGACTAATATAAAAAACTTAAATCAGTTATTTAGCCTTAAAAACCTATTATTTCGAGAAGTTTTTCATAGTTATTAACAAATTGCTCAATTAGAGCGCTTTTAGACTAAAAAAGCAGAAAAATCATCATATTTTCTATAATTTATAATCGTAAAAAATACTATTAATAGCCTTTGGTGGTAATTTGGATCACCCCACCTGCTGCTTGTGATCCATAAATCGAAGAAGCTGCATCTTTTAATACGGTAATTTCTTTTATGTTATTCGTAGAAATATAATCAATATTAGATACTATAATTCCATCAACTACGAATAGAGGATCGGAAGTGTTACGCACTGAATTAACACCACGAATTATTATCTTGTTACTTTTGGTCACCATAACTCCGGGGAAACGCCCCCTAATTATGTCGTAAACGGAACGATAAGCACTAAAATCATTTTCTTTTTCTGAATCAACATTTTGAATATTATGTACAAGATATTTTCTTTCAACCTCAGAATAACCAATCTTTATATTAGAATCTTTTTTGACTTTTCCCTTATTAGCATTTTTTGATTCTAAAAACATAAAATTCATCACATTTTCATTATTATAATTTGCGGAAAGTAAGCCGTATTTATGTGAGTAAATATTAATAATAGCAACATTTTCAGAAAGCATTACTTTAAAATCACCATGCTTGTCAGTTTCAATATTAGAATACGTTGAATCTAAATATATTTTAGCATGAGCAACGGGTTTACTCTTATAATTGACCACCTTTCCACTTAATTCATTTTGGCCATAACAAAAACTTACAAATAATAAAGAGAATGTAAAAAGCTTAGAATACCTCATTATACAATTAATCAGAATTTATTCAAATGTAATGAAAAAAGCAGGAAGATATAATTGCTATTCTTTACAAGAAGTAATGTTAAAACATAATTTTATTCAAAGATTGAATATTATTAGCCTAACTGCGTTCATAGGCAGGAAATTATTAATTATTGTTATGATTATTTATTCGTTTTCAACAATAAGTGAATTGATACAAATTTTGGATCTAAAGCGATCAAATTTAATATAAATCACCTCCTATTTGTTGCGAACATAGATCAGTTTAAACCTACCTCCTCCGCCTCGATCGCGTTGTTCGATCTCAAATTGATCCAGTGATTTAAACAAAGGGGTGAGCTTTTCAAAACCGAAATTCCTGGAATCAAAATTGGGTTGTTTTTTAATTATAAGCGATCCAACATCACCTAAAAATGCCCAACCATCTTCATCTGCGGCATCGGCAACCGTATTTTTCAATAATCTAATGATATTGGGGGTGATCTTATCTACACTTGATTTATCTTCTTTTCCACCTGTCACTTGTTTCTCGGTATCCGATTTTAATATTTCCAGATAAATAAACTTATCACAAGCAACAATAAACGGGTCTGGGGTCTTTTTCTCACCTATACCATAAACCTCCATTCCGGCTTCCCTTAATCTTGTCGCCAATTTGGTAAAGTCACTGTCTGAAGAAACCAAACAAAATCCATCAACTTTGCTAGAATATAATATATCCATCGCATCTATGATCATTGCAGAGTCGGTAGCATTCTTACCAACTGTATAACTATATTGTTGTATTGGATTAATGGCATTCTCTAGCAGGACATTCTTCCATTTTGCCAAATAAGGTTTTGTCCAATCACCATAAATACGCCTAATCGTAGGAGTTCCATATTTTGTAATTTCCTGCATCATTTCTTTAACATACTTTGCAGGTATATTATCACCATCGATTAATACGGCTAATTTTGTGTCTTTTATCATAACGTAAAGATATGCAAATAATCAAGATATTATAGGCTTAATTACCATTCTATTACAGCTAAACCTTTGCTTTTTAAGAAGGTATTTGTTTTACTAAAATGCTTATTCCCAAACCACAGGCCTCTATTCGCACTTAAAGGTGATGGATGCCCGCTGGTGAGGACAAAATGCCTGTTATTATCTATGATCACTCCCTTCTTTTTTGCGTAACCTCCCCATAATAAAAACACCACATCCCGTTTTTTTGAGGAGATTTCAGAAATAATAGCATCTGTAAATGTTTCCCATCCTTTCTTTTGGTGAGACGCAGCCTGATGTGCTCTCACTGTTAATGTGGCATTCAAAAGCAGCACACCCTGTTTGGCCCATCGTTCCAGGTTACCATTGGCCGGTATGGGCTTACCTAGATCTGTTTCAATTTCTTTAAAAATATTTTGTAATGAAGGGGGCATGCCGATATTATTATTTACCGAAAAACATAATCCATTTGCTTGTGAAACGCCATGATAAGGATCCTGACCTATAATTACCACCTTAAGATCATCAAAAGAACAAAAGTCGAATGCCGCAAAAATTTCACTTCCTTTCGGAAAACATTTATATTGTTGGTATTCGCTTTTAACAAAAGTGGTTAAATTTTTGAAATATTCTTTGTTAAACTCTTGCTTTAAAATGGGTTTCCAACTTTCTGCAATTTTTACATCCATATTACTCATTAAAAAATAGTTAATTTGCAGTAGCAACCAAAGATACAATTTTGAGTAGTAAAATCTCCAAAAAGACACTTAGTGATTTAGAATTCAACATCGTGCTAAAAAGAATAGCAGATTACTGCCATTCTGATTTAGGCAAGCAGGCTGTACTCTTGATTGAGCCAATAATTAAAGAGGGATCAACTCCACCAACAACTATATCAAACCAATGAATATCTGGCTTCCTTTGAGAATGAAAACAAGATCCCAAATCATCATTTCGATACGATAACCAAGGAAATTCATTTATTGGGAATTCAAGATAGTTTCTTGGAAGCAATATCATTTCAAAAGATTGCATCTTTATCAAATACAGTTGGAATATTAAAAAAATTCTTTAAAAAATTTAAAGAATATTATCCTTCCTTATTCGAACATTCTGAATTGATAGAATACAATAAATCGATCAGCGAAAGCATTGATAACTACATCAACCAATATGGGGAAGTAGATGATAAGGCAACCCCGGAATTAAAGAATATCCGAAAAGAAATAAATTCAATTAGAGGATTGATATCTTCTAGTTTTACGAAAGCATTAAATCATTATGCAGGTCATGGCTATTTAGACGATATAAGAGAATCTATTGTTGATAATCAACGTGTATTGGCGGTACTTTCCATGCATAGGCGAAAAGTAAAGGGTTCTCTTTTAGGAAATTCTAAAACGGGTAGTATTGTTTATATCGCTCCAGAAGCCACCTTAAAATATAGCAGAGAACTTCAAAATCTACTGTATGATGAGCAACAAGAAATTGTTAGAATTTTAAAATTACTCACAAATGTCATCAGGCCTTTTACAGACCTACTTAAAATTTATCAAAACTATTTAATTCATTTAGATGTCATAAGTGCAAAAGCTTCTTATGCCTTAAAAATAAATGGCCTTTTACCAAAAATATCTACTCATAAAAAAATCTTATTAAGGGATGCTTATCATCCAATTCTACTTGAAAATAATAGAAAGAAAAATATAAAAACCATCCCACAAACACTTGAATTAAATCAAGAGCGACAAATCATAGTTATTTCCGGGCCTAATGCAGGCGGTAAGAGCATCACTTTAAAAACCATAGGTTTATTGCAATTAATGATTCAAAGCGGAATTTTAATTCCTGTTCATGAACGAAGTGAAGTACATTTTTTTGACACCATATTAACAGATATCGGAGACAATCAATCTATTGAAAATCAATTGAGCACCTATAGTTACAGATTAAAAAATATGCGTGATTTTTTAAAAAAATGTAATGATAATACACTTTTTTTAATCGATGAATTTGGTACAGGTAGTGATCCTGAACTTGGAGGTGCCCTTGCTGAAATTTTTTTAGAAGAATTTTATAGTAGAAATGCCTTTGGTATTATCACAACGCACTATTCTAATTTAAAGGTGTTGGCGGATGAATTAGAGCATGTTACGAATGCTAATATGCAATTCGATGAAAAAACGTTGGAGCCATTATTTAAATTATTTATAGGTCAAGCCGGTAGCTCATTTACCTTTGAAGTGGCGCAGAAAAATGGAATACCTTTTTCTTTGATCAATCGCGCTAAAAAGAAAGTCGAAAGAGGAAAAATTCGTTTAGATAAAACCATTTCGAATCTTCAAAAAGAACGAAATAAATTACAAAGGACCTCTGAAAGTCTGCAAAAGGAGGAATCTAAAGCTAAGCAATATTCTGAAAATCTTTCGGAGAAAGAATCGAAAATACAAGAGAAATTAGAGAGTTTCCAGGAACTATATGACAGTAATCAAAGAATGATCTCTATTGGAAGAAAAATAAATGAAATATCAAATAATTATTTTCAAACCAATAATAAGAAAAAAATGCTTTCGGATTTTATGAAATGGATCCTCATGGAAAAGAACAAACACATCACTAAAACTAAGGGTATTCCTAAATCGAAAGCGGCTAAAAAACAAGAAAAAACAAAAAAAATTGCTCAAGAAAAAAAATTAGTGGCTGTTAAAAATGAAGTCTTAAAAGAAGTCACTAAAATTAGGGAAGAAAAAAAAGTGGTAGAAAAGAATATTGCAAAAGCCAAAACTGATTACAAGTACAAAAAGAATGATAGGGTGAGGCTTATCGATGGGCAATCTGTGGGGACGATTGAAAAGATAGAAAAAAATATAGCGATCATTAATTACGGAAAGTTTACTACCAAAACAAGTACAGATCAAATCGAACTTGTTGAAGCCTCAAAGAAATAATCTTTGAATCTTTAACTATCATAACGTTGCATCTCCCTGTCGTAAAAAAGAGAAGCCTGCTCAATTAAATCGTTGATCTCATTTGTTAGATCTGTCTCATTATCAACTTGAACCTCTTCTAACCATTCGATTTCATCATTCACTAAATTGATAATAAATTGAGGATATTCGGTATGTATGATAAATATATCCTCCGGATAATCAGTATTATCGCCTAATAGAAATTTTGGTAATGTCATTAGTCTTAATGTATTAAATTTTTAATTTCAGTATATATTTTCTCACCTACATTATTTCCATAAAGGTTTAAAGAAAAGTTGGCATTTTTATTTTTTAATTCGGCATAAGCATCCAACATTTTTGCCGTATCACTTCCAACAATTTTTGCGAAACCATTCGTAACGAGTTCAACCCATTCGGTTTCATCCCTTACAATGATACAATGCTTTTTATTGAAAAAAGCTTCTTTTTGTAAACCACCACTATCAGTAATTACCATATTACAGTTTTTTAAGAGCTCTAACATGTCAAAATAACCAACGGGATCAATAGTTGTGATATTATAAGTCAATTGATGCTCTTCTAATATTTTTTTTGTTCGCGGATGTAGGGGTAAAACGACTTGACATTGAGCGCTGATTTTTTCTAAACCCTTAAAAATAGATGTCAACTTATTAAGATCGTCTGTATTTTCTTGACGATGAATGGTTGCCAGGACGAAATTATTTTTATGTAATGCTAAGTCCTTAATAATAGACGATTTTTCTTCAGAAGTTTTACGATAATGTTCAACGGCATCCTTCATGATATCGCCAGATTTTACAACTTTTATGTTCAGATTTGAAAAGCCTTCTTTTTGTAAATTCTGAATGGCAATGTCTGTTGGACATAAAAGCAAGTCAGAAATTCTATCGGTTAAAATCCTGTTGATCTCTTCGGGCATTTTCATATTAAAAGAACGGAGGCCGGCTTCAACATGTACCACTTTAATATTTAATTTTTTAGCTGCCAGGGCTCCTGCGATGGTAGAATTTGTATCCCCATAGACTATTACAGCGTCTGGTTTTTCCTCCTTCAGAACTTTTTCAATTTTCTCTAACATCTGTCCGGTCATGGCGCCATGTCCTAATCCATTAATATCCAAATTGTATTTAGGTTTGGGAATCTCCATTTCTGAAAAGAAAATATCACTCATATTCAAGTCATAATGCTGCCCGGTATGGATGATAACCTCCTCTATTTCTTTATGATTGGAAATGATCCTGCTTAATACTGCAGCTTTTACAAATTGAGGTCTTGCACCTAATATTGTTACAATCTTTTTCATGAATCTATTTTCTTAATAATCTGTACTAATTGATGCGTTAAATTCTTACGATGAAATTGTTCGATATTTTTAGAATCTACTAGTAAGGTATTATTTTTATAAGCTGTATACATTTCTAATATTGTTTTCTTCAATGTTACCTTATCTTCAAAATCTACAACCTTCCCGGTTTTTGTACGCACTATGATCTCTGCCAGATCACCATCCGTGGGAGCAATCGCTAAAATAGGCCGTTTTGCCTGCATATATTCAAATATTTTACCGGTTATAATACCCTTGGCACTTGGAACTTTATTTACCGCCAATAATAATACTTGAGCACGTTTTTGAAAATGCATCACCTCTTCATGCGGTAAATATGCCATTATTTCAACAAAAGGTGCCAGTTTAAGATCTTCTATACTTCTTAAAACTTGATCAGCTAATTTACCTATCAATTTTATTTTAAAATCCTTCGCAAAAGAATCATTTTCTTTGACAAGTTCAGATAAAACCTCCCAGAACACCAATGGGTTTCTGTCTGCATTCATCATCCCAACATGCACAAAAGTAAATTGACTGTCTAAAGGCTCATTGATATGTTGAGGAATATCATCATAACCGTTGGTAATGACCTCAATTTTCTTGTTAAATTGTAAAAAATTATTTTTCATGGTCTTACCCACGACGATCACCTGATCTGCTGAACTTATCACTTCTTTTTCTAATTGATGATGTTTTTGTTTAGCCTTTTCAGTCAAGGGCAATTGGTGAAAATAATCAATATCTGTCCAAGGGTCTCTAAAATCTGCTATCCACTTTATCCCTGTTTTCTTTTTTACTTGCAGCCCTATCAAGTGAAGACTATGAGGTGGCCCGGTAGTAATTATTACATCGATTTTTTCTTTAGAAAGATATTCTAACAAATACTTTATGGAAGGTTTTATCCAAAATTTACGAGCATCGGGTATAAAATAATTAGCCCTTATATATTGTGCCATTTTTCCCAAAAGGGAAGGTTTAGGATCTAAGAAACCAGCACTCACCTTTTTCTTAGAACTTCCAAATAAAGAGAAGAATCTATTCGGTTCCTTAATCGGTTGTTTTAAAACTATAATATCTTTTGGCACTTCGCTCTGCAAAGTATTATCTAAGATGGCATAGCTGGGATTTTCGACAGTATATACAACCGGTTCAATTCCAAATGAAGGCAGGTACTTTACAAACTTCAACCAGCGCTGTACACCAGATCCGCCTGAAGGGGGCCAATAATATGTAATGATCAATACTTTCAATTGTTAAACCCTTGATATAATTCAATTAGTTTTGTCGAAGCCTTTTCCCAACAAAATTCATTTTCTATGAATTTCTTGCCATTAGCTCCCATTTTTTCTCTCAAATCTTTGTTCTGGTATAGCTCTAATATTTTGTCTTCAAAATCTTTATTATCTCTTTCGTTATGGACTAATCCACTCTTTGTTCTCTCCACCAGATTTTTTTGAGCGGTGGCATTACTTACCAATACCGGTTTTGAAAAACTCATATATTGAAATAATTTGTTGGCATAAGCCACATCATGCTGCACATTGCGGTACAATGGTGATATGCAAATAATACTTGCCAATGATATAAGAAGGAAATAGCTTTACATCCTGCCATCCTTGAAAATCGACATAATTTTGGATGGATAAATCTTCAACCTTTTGTTTTAAGATAGGATCTGTAGTATTAGAACCAACAATTACCAATTTAATATTATCAATTTTCTTTTTTAAGTTTGGTATGGCTTCAATGGCAGTTAGCAAACCTCTTCTGATACCTGTATCTCCCAAATATAAGATTACAAAATCATTTTTATACTTGTTTATAATTGATTTGTCTATTTGATGATCTTCGTAAAATGATCTTCTTACGGTGTTTGGTACTACAATGATCTTATCAGGCTGAATATTGGTTCTTTGAATGACCTCTTGTCTAAACTCATCTGAAACGGTAACAACTTTTGTAGCCTTTTCTATAAATCCTTCCTCCTTCTTCTTCCATTTACCAGGAGAGATCAAGAACTTTCCCGGAAATTTTTGTACATGCGGATATTCCTTCATGATTTCGGGCATATTGTCGTGTAAATCTAATATTACCGGCAGATTTAAGCCTTTATTTGATCTAAACACAGCCCCTGCAATTCGGATGTCATGGATATGGATAATGTCTATTTTATTCGACAGTAGAAAACTTCGTATTTTTTTTGACATTATACGTGAATAAAAAGGAAAAGTATAGGCAAGGGCCGATAATTTATAATCTAAATTGTTTGAAGGGTATCTTTTTACCTTAATTCCGTTTATTTCTTCACTTGCTGCCTGTTGCGATCCATATTTTAAACAAAACAGATATACTTCAAAACCATTTTCCACCAAAGAAACGGCTTCATTTTCAACCCTCGGATCGGGTGGAAATGTTTTGTCTAATATCATTCCTATTCGCATAACTATCTTTCAGCGTAAACAGCGTAATATCTCGGTGTGAATTTTCTTAATATCGGTCGAAAACCAATTTTGTTTACCGGACTTGTCCATTTTTGAGTCTCTTTTATGTTCCATCCAGACTTTTCAAGTAACCAATCGAATTGCCAATCTTCAAATTCGTGATAATGCCTGTCCCAACTATCAGTTTTAGACCGGTATGCTTTGGCAAACCATAAGTTTAAGGGTATTGTTGTAATCAATTTGGTTGAAGTTATCGCATTCAATACATTAAATGGTGCGATAAGATGTTCGAATATCTCAAAGGCAGTAACAGCATCTACTTTATGTTTTTTAACCACATCGGGCAATAAATCGAGATCTTCACCTTTAGTATTTATAACAGTATAGCCATGTTGTTCCATGATCTCACTAAAAACATTTCGAGTACCAAGGTCTAAAATTGTTGCTGGCGCCGGTAATACTTTTTGCAAAAATTCAATGGTTAAGTTATATCGTCTATTATGATGGCTCATTCCTTTTTTCCTTTTTATCTATAAAAAACCATCCTATCGGAATCAGTAATAATAAAGCATAAGAAATAAGCGTAATGGCATTTCCTTTCTTTATAATATCGGGTTCAAACCTAAAAATAATTTCATGTTTCCCGGCCGGTATCACCATGGCCCGCAACACATAATTGGCCCTGAAATGGGGTGCGAATGTGCCATCTATATATGCTTTCCAACCATTTTTATAATAGATATCCGAAAATACCGCGAGTTGTTCCTCAGAAGTATTGCTTTCATATTTCATCTCATTGGGTTGGTAAGAGGTCAATTCTATGGAAGCCAAACTATCTTTGGCAAAGGTATTTTTCTTCAAATAAGATTTAAACTCAGCACTTATTACTGCCTTTTCTTTAGTCGCTAAACTATCTAAAGCCCTTATCTCTTCATCGGCCGAATTAACAAATTGCACCTCTTTAACGAACCAAACATTCCCATTGGCCTCCGGATTCTGCTGAACACGTGGTATGCCTTCATTATCCGGAAAAATAATATACTTCGTATTGAGCATATTCAATACTTCGATATTATTATTTGCGATCTGGTACTCATATAATTCCTGATAACGTCTTGGCTTAGCAGCATGATATCCGCCAATTGAATTATGAAAATAAGAAGTACTACCGTCATTCATTGGGTCAACCATAAAATTAATAACCCTGTAATAAGATTTGTCTTGCAATATGTCTTTATCAAAAGCTGATGCTTGAAATGGCTGCTCTTCTTGTTTCTTTGAAACAAAATCATCTTTATTCACATATCGTTTATCAACGCTAACAAGATCAAATAATATCAATATCGCAAAACCAATAATGGTTGTATTCTTATTGAGCTTAGACTTTAAATATGCCCACAATAATCCTGCTGCTATGACCACTAACATTAATGACCGTAAGCTATCCTTAAAAAAAATAGATTTTCTATCAGAAATTATAGCATCTGTAAAACCAGGAAGTTGTTGTTCCAGTCCTGCGTCTCGATAGCTTTCAAAACTAAATAAACTGGTTCCGAACAAGGTAAACAATAGGGCTATTCCCCCAACGCTATATAAACTATACTTCAGATATTTAAGTAATTCTTTATTTTCTTCCTTTTTATCTGAATTTAAGAACTTATTTAAGGTAATGATGGCTAATAGCGGTACCGCCAGCTCAGCGATTACCTGAATGGAAGAAACTGCCCTGAACTTATTGTAAAGAGGAACATAATCAATGAAAAAGTTTGTCAAAAAAGATAAATTCTTACCCCAACTTAATAAAATGGCAAATATAGTTGCTGTTAATAACCATTTTTTTAATTTTCCTTTAACGGTGAATAAGCCCAATACAAATAGAAAAATGAGTACTGCACCAATATAGGCCGGAGCCTCAACAATAGGCTGTTCTCCCCAATACATAGGTAAGTTTTCAGAAAATCCTTTGGCCTGAGCTCTTCCGATCTTATCTTTTAAAAATTGGTAACTTCCAGATTCCTTACCAAGATTCTCCCGGCTACCTCCGCCGTAAAACCGTGGTATTAATAAATTAAATGTTTCTAACAAATCATAACTATAGGTCGTTATGTATTCCTTTGTAAGTCCTGAGGTAATTTCTTCTTTTTGTGTACCGTCGGGCAATAAGGTTAATTCACTTTTACTTCTGGTACTTTCTTTGGCATAATCCTGGGTTGCTAATAAACTGGTAGCATTTAAACCTACTGCAATGGTTACGGCCACCATTAGCACTATGACACTTTTTATAAAATGTGGTAAGGCTTTATTTTTAATGGCATCTGTTAAGTAGACAATGCCTAAAATTAATACCATAAAAAGCAGGTAATAGGTCATTTGAGGATGGCTGGCATTAATTTCGAATGCCATCGCTATTGCAGTAATTACAAAACCCCATAAGTAATTCTTTTGAAAAACAGCAATAATCCCTGCCAGCACCAGTGGCATGTAGGCTATGGCATGTGCTTTGGCATTATGCCCTGCACCAAAAATAATGATCAAATAGGTGGAAAAACCGAAAGCTAATGCCCCCAAAATGGCTAGTTTCCATTCAACCTTCAAAACATAGAGTAAGATAAAAAAACTTAAAAAATATAAGAATAAATAATCTGCAGGCCTTGGCAAGAATCGCAATAAATGGTCGATTTTCTTAATATAGTTATGAGGATAATAAGCACTTATATTATAGGCTGGCATACCTCCAAAAACCCTGTTTGTCCAATATGGCTCCTGCTGCTTTTCTGCTCTGAAGTCGACAATTTCCTTAGAAATACCTCTAAACTGTGCAATATCACTTTGGAAAAGTTTTTTCCCCTCCAATAAAGGTGAAAAATAAGCTAATGATACAATTACAAAGACTAAAATGGCAATTAAAAAAGTGAAAATTCTATTGTTTTTCATTAAATGTCGTTTTATTCAATTTCTTCATAATCGACATACTCTCCTGTTTTTTCATTTCCTTTTGATTGTGTCCTAGGAGCCTTATCAATTACAGTTTCACCCTCTTTTACATTATTTTGCTCAGGAGGATTTCTGTATTGCTGTTCATTAAATTTTTTTTCAACATTCTTCATCATTCTTTTAAAAAATAAAGGAAATACAAACCTTGCAATCAGTTTGAAACCGTAGTAAATTAACAAAATAATGAGTATGGTTCTAAATAAAGTCACTATTCCTGCCTCTTGCATATAATTAAAATCGTCGAAATTTTTTATTCTTGCTTCAAAAGTAACAATTTGAAAGCAACTAAAGCGTTTAGTTAAAGATAAAATGTTTAATTTGTAAATTAAATTATTGTTATGCCGAGAATCGGATTTCTATTATTATTTCTTATTTGTTATCATACCATTTCTGCCCAATACACAGAAGTTATAAATTCGAGAAGACCGGGGTTTTCTGATAGCCCTTATGCTGTAGGAACTAAAGTTTATCAAATCGAAGCCGGATTATTTTATAAAAATATAGGAAATTATCTATTTTTTAATCAGGAGCAACAGGCTGCAAACGCATACAGCAGTAAAGTTCTGGGCACTGATCTTGTATTTAGAACCGGACAGTTTTTTGATAAATTAGAATTAAATGTAGATTTGGCATTTGTACATGAAAACCGGGATTACACCATTCCAAATGGGGTTAGTGTAAAGAAATTGGGCTTAAGTAAACTAACTATAGGTGCCAAGTATCTGGTATATATGCCAACCTATTTAGATAAATCTAAAGAAATAAGAAGCTGGAAAAAGAAAACTAGTTTTGATAAGAAAAGGTTAATTCCGGCGGTAGGAGTTTATGCAGGACTTAATACAAATGTCTTGAGTGAACTCCACAAAAACCCTGAAGGACTCAGTCCGCGGGTTGGATTGTTTACACAAAATAACTTAACCGATAAATTCATTGTATTAACCAATTTTATTGGGGATAATTTAATAACAGATCAAGCTGAGTATTCGTATATAATTACAGCGACCTATTCGTTAACAGATCATATCTCAGTTTTTGGAGAAAACCAAGGGTTTTTCAGAAAAAATGTACCGAATGACTACCAATTTGGTCTGGGAGGCGCCTATTTGATCAGTAAGAATATGCAGGTAGATACTTCCGTTAGGTTCATTAAAGATGAACGCGGTGACCATACCTTTTTGGCCGGAGCTGGTGTTTCATGGCGAATAGACAAACATGAAGATCAATTTAAATTAATAGATTCACAAGGAAATGTAACCAAGGATAAAGGTGAGGGTGGATTTTTCTCAAGATTATTTGGTGGCGGAAATAAATCCGACAAGCAACGCAAAGTAAAAACGGTTAAAGCTAAAAAGCGTAAAGTAAAAGTTAATAAGCCCAGTAAAAAAGATAAGAAATTAGAAAAAGAAGCTAAAAAGAAAGCAAAAGAGGAAAAAAAGAAACTTAAGAAAAAAGCAAAAGATTATAATAAAAATTATGAACCGCCTCCAAAAACCTAATCATGTAAATGATAACTATTAAGGAAGTTCTCACAAAATCAGAACTCAAACAGTTCGTAAAATACCCGTTTAGTTTATACAAGGATAACCCTTATTGGATTCCCCCTATAATTAATGATGAATTAGCTGGTTTTGATAAAACCCAAAATCCTGCCTTTGAAAATGCAGAAGTCCACTTTTTTTTAGCCTATAGAAAAAATGAAATTGTAGGCAGGGTAGCTGCCATTATAAATCGGGTTGAAATAAATGCACAAGGTTTAAAAAAAATGCGCTTCGGCTGGTTCGATGTTATCGATGATATTGACGTAACGAAAGCCCTTCTTAACGAAGTTCATAAAATAGGAAAGCAAAATGAATTAGAGTTTATCGAAGGTCCTGTTGGTTTTTCTAATCTAGATAAGGTTGGTGTTCTCACAGATGGGTTTGATCAATTAGGAACTATGATAACCTGGTATAATCACTCATATTATAAAGATCATCTTGAGCAATTAGGTTTTAAAAAAGAAAAAGAATTTTTGGAATGGAAATTTCCGTTCAGTAATGTTCAACCCGATATGTTCATAAAGGCTCAAGCTTTAATTAAAAAAAGATACGAATTAACATCTATCAATTTTAAATCTACAAAGGAAATTATGCCTTACGTAGATAAAATGTTTGACCTCTTTAATGAAAGTTATGCGAAACTTTCATCCTTCGTACCCATTTCTGATTCTCAAAAAGCATATTTCAAAAAGAAATATATCAGTTTTATAAATCCCGAATATATAACCTACGTGGCAGATAAAAATAATAATCTTGTTGCATTTGCCATTGTAATGCCATCATTTTCAACTGCCTTACAAAAGGCCAAGGGAAAACTTTTTCCGTTCGGAATCTTTCATTTATTAAAGGCTAAAAAGCAAAGTAAAGATGTTATTTTTTACCTTATTGGAATACATCCCGATTATCAAAATAAGGGCGTAACCGCCATTATTTTTGATCAATATTATAAGGTTTTCAAGAAAAAAGACATTCAAAATTGCTTTCGAACACCAGAGCTTTCAGATAATATTGCTATTCAACAAATATGGAAGCATTTTGATCCTAAAATTTATAAAAGACGCGCCACTTATCGAAAAAATATATAATGCAACTTTTTTATAGCGCTGACATAGGCCCAGAAACAAAACAATTCACCTTCGACAAGACCGAAAGCAGGCATATTGTTAAGGTATTGAGAAAAAAAGAGGGTGATCTAATATTTATAACGAATGGCAATGGTATATTGTTGAAATCTGAGATCACAGTTGCTAATGATAAAAAATGTTTAGTCACCGTCGTCTCTTCTGATAAAAAATCAAAACCATGGAATTATTATCTGCATATAGCCATTGCTCCCACTAAAAATATTGACAGGTTTGAGTGGTTCTTAGAAAAGGCCACAGAAATTGGGATAGACGAGATCACCCCTATTCTTTGTGAACATTCAGAAAGAAAAATTATCAAAAAAGAAAGGTTAGAAAAAATTATTGAATCGGCCATGAAACAATCCTTGAAGTATCATCTGCCTAAATTAAATGACTTGACCACTTTTCAAGATTTTATTGAACAAGACATTCATGGAGCCCGTTATATAGCTCATTGTGCCTCGTCAGAAAAACAATTGTTAAAGTCGGCATCTAATTCCGTCAAATATATTACTATCTTAATCGGTCCTGAAGGTGATTTCTCATCTACTGAAATTGAAAATGCTGAACATCAGAATTTTATATCGGTCGATTTAGGTGAAAGTAGGCTTCGCACAGAAACTGCAGGGGTTGTTGCCACCCATATCGTTTCTTTATTTAATCAATAAAAAAAGCATCACAAAATTGTGATGCTCTTTATCATTTTAATTGATTTGTAATTAGCTCTTTTTAGCATTTACTTCAATAGCAAATTCTATTTCGTCATTGATCAATTTATCCTTCAAATCCTCGAAAAATTTACCAGAATTGTATTTAACATCCCATTCGGTCCTGTCTATAGTAAAGGGCTCACTCTTCAGAATAACTTCCTCACCATTCATCTCCATAGTAGCAGGGAATTCAATATTTTTCTTAATATTTTTTACGGTTAAATTACCTTTAACCATAAGTTTTCCATCTTTTTCGTCAACTCCCGTTATTGCGAAAACGCTATATGGATTGTTGTCTACATCGAAGAAATCGGCGCTGTTTAAATGATTTATTAATTTTCCATTCCATTCAGGACTTTCAAGATCCTCATTCAATATCGTATTCATATCAATCACAAAATTTCCTCCGATTAATTTACCTTCATTTAATGCCAAATAACCTTCAGATATTTTTATTGTTCCATTATGAGATTTTGTAGGGGCAAAGCCTTTCCAGTTAACAGAAGAGCTATCTACTTCTGCCATATAACGCGTTGCGTTATCCTCAATTTGCGTAACTTCTTCTGCATCAGTTGCTTCAACTTTATTTTCAGCTTTTTTACAAGCCATTACAGACAATCCAATAAATAAAATTGTCATTAATTTTACAGTGTAATACTTCATTTTGTTATGTTTTAGTTTTAAAAAGTGCGAAAATACAACATAAGAAGATATCTTCCACATGCTAAATTCTTAATATTATATTAAATTTTTATTTGATAATTATTTAATAGATTTGTTAAATGTCATCTTTCTAATATATGTATAAATTACTCTTTTTTGTTCTGTTATCATTTTCACTTTCAGCACAGCAAGTGGCTATTTTAAAATACAATGGTGGCGGTGATTGGTATGCGAATCCCACGGCAGTGCCCAATTTGATTAAGTTTTGTAATACATCCATAAATACTTCTATTGATGAAAAGCCGGAAACCGTAGAACCCAGCAGTACAGATATTTTTAATTATCCTGTACTCTTTATGACCGGTCACGGTAATGTTTTCTTTACTGATAGTGATGCTGAAAATTTAAATAAATATTTAACCTCGGGTGGATTTTTACATATTTCAGATAATTATGGTTTAGATAATTACATTAGAAAGGAACTAAAAAAGGTGTTCCCAACATTAGAATTACAAGAAATTCCATATAATCACCCCATTTATCATCAGACTTATAATTTCGAAAGTTTACCAAAAATCCATGAACATGATGGCAAACCTCCACAGGGATTTGGTATCTTTCATGAGGGCAGGCTGGTTTGTTTTTATGATTACGAAAGTGATCTAAGTGATGGATGGGAAGATGAAATTGTACATAATAATCCTCTGACCGTTAGAGAAAAAGCACTTAAAATGGGTGCTAATATTATTGAATATGCTTTTAAAAATTAGTACAGATCCTATTTTAGATAACTTAAAAATAAATTTTGATACCCAAGGTCTATGGGTTCTAAATATTACCTTGGCCATTATCATGTTTGGTGTTGCTTTAGGGATCACAGTTGATGATTTTAAACGCCTATTTAAAAGTCCGAAAATAGTATTGATCGGTATTTTTTCTCAATTTATATTATTCCCCTTACTAACATTCGTCCTTGTAAATATCATCGATCCCATTCCAAGTATTGCTTTAGGTATGATCATGGTAGCAGCCTGTCCCGGTGGTAATATTTCTAATTTTATGACCCAACTTTCAGGGGGTAATGCCGCCTTATCCGTAAGTCTAACTGCCTTTGCTACCTTGGTGGCGGTATTAATGACACCTATTAATTTATCATTCTGGGGGAATCTATATGAACCAACAGCGAAAATTTTAAGAATGGTTGAACTAGATCCATTTGAGTTGGTGAAATTGGTAACCTTAATATTAGGCGTCCCGCTTATTCTAGGAATGATCGTTAGAAAACGCTCCCCTATGATTGCTGCTAAAATTTCTAAAATATTAAAACCTACTTCCATTCTCATTTTTTTACTATTTATTATTATTGCTTTTTCTCAAAATTTCGATATTTTCCTGGGATATATCCATTATGTATTTTTTATAGTCATTCTTCATAACATATTGGGTTATGTTGGTGGTTTCTATTTTGCCAAGGTAATGGGCTTGTCGTATTATGAACAAAAAACCATGGCCTTAGAAACCGGTATTCAAAACTCTGGCCTAGGCTTACTTTTGGTCTTTGCATTCTTTGAAGGTTTAGGAGGTATGGCTCTTTGTGTGGCTTTTTGGGGTATCTGGGATATTGTATCGGGATTAACACTGGCTTATTATTGGTCTAAAAAAACAGCAAAAATTACCGCATAGATTTGAAACGCATTTGGTATCATATCATTAAAATATTCATTAGCACGGGACTCTTTTTTTTCTTTAAAAAAATTCTTGTAAATGATCCTGAAAATATCCCAAAAAAGGGTGCCGTACTATTGGTTTCCAACCATAAAAATGCTTTGCTCGATCCGTTGCTAATTGCAACCACAACAAAGAGAAATATTCATTTTTTAACAAGGGCAAGTGCTTTTAAGGTGAGGCCCATTAAATGGCTCTTGTCTACTGTAAATATGTTGCCGATATATAGACTGAGAGACGGAAAGGAAACTTTGGCTAAAAATGAGATCATTTTTAATAAATGTTACGATATTCTAAACAAAAATAAGAGCCTGCTAATTTTTCCTGAAGCGACTCATGATATCAGACGGCTTATCCGGCCTTTAAGTAAGGGTTTTACCAGGATCACCTTTGGTTTTTTAGAACAAAATCCAAAAATTGAGCTCCGAATTGTACCGGTAGGTTTAAATTATACGAATGCTGAAAAATTTGCCGAAAGTGTTTCTATATATTATGGCAAGCCCATTTTAGTGAATGACTATTTCGATCCGAATGACATCAATAGTTCGACTGTAGATCTAAAAAATGTAGTAAGTGAAAGAATGAAAGAACTCACTACGCATATAGATCCTAAAAATTATGATAAGACCATTAAACTATTAGGTAATGTAGATTATTTGAACCCTAAAAAAGTGAATGATCTTTTAAAAGAACTCCCAAATTCATCCTATAAAAGACCTCCTTTTAAAGAACCTTCCTTTGTCTGGAAATTGTTAAAGGTTTTGGTGTCTATTAATAGTATTGCTCCGCTGATAATTTATAAGGCTATAGCGCCTAATATTAAAGAAATTGAATTCGTAAGTACTACGAAGTTCGCCATTGGGATCACTGCTTTTCCTGTTTTCTATTTAGTGCAAAGTCTGGCTGTATTCTATTTTGCCGGTATTACAGTAGCCATCATTTATGCTATGGCAAGTGTACTATCGGTATTACTACTCGCCAAAACTAAATAATCATTCTTCAATAATGGCATCTTGAATTAACTGCTGTGTTCTAGTTCTAATGTTTTTATCGATAAGTTTAGAGTTATCGGCAGTTGGAAAGACTCTATTCGATAAAAATACATAGACCAATTGTGATTGCGGGTCTGCCCAAGTATAGGTTCCTGTAAATCCGCTATGACCAAAGCTTTGCTCAGAAACACATCCGCAAGTTGCTTTTACATTTGGATCAATTTGAGGTTTGTCAAATCCTAATCCACGGCGTACCTTTTCCTTTTCAAAATACCTATGATTAAATTTTTGAATGGTCTCTTGCTTAAAATAACGTTTACCGCCATAATAACCTTCCTGCAGGTACATTTGCATCATCTTAGCTACATCATTGGCACTAGAAAATAATCCGGCATTACCGTTTACCCCTCCAAGCATTGCTGCCCCCTGATCATGCACATAACCATGTATCAACTGTTTGCGGTAAAAAGTGTCATTTTCGGTAGGTACAATCGAATTCTTCAGGAATTTTTCCAAGGGATTATAGGTCATGGTGTTAGCCCCCAGAGGTTTATAAAAATATTGATCATTTGCTATATCCATTGGCTTGTTGTACAGCTTTTCCATGTAATCTTTAAAGAGATAAAAAACAAGCCCGCTATACTTATATTCTTTTTTCTCACGTAAAGGAGAGTCGGCTATCATTTGGTAGATCGTGTCTTTATAGTCTGATCTTAAATAAAAGTTTTTTGCGACTTCTACAGCATATTTTCTAGAACCTTTTGAATGGTAATACTTCGATGAGGGTTTTTGTGTAGCGCTGTCTATGGTGAATTTAAAATAAGGTATCCATGCCTGAAATCTTGCATAATGTGATAATGCCTCTTTTACTGTGATATCCTTTTTATCGGTATTCTTTAAAATTGGCATTAATTCTCCCAGTTTAGAATCTATTGATAATTTACCTTCTTCTTCAGCTTTCATGATAAGTGGTAAGCCTCCCAGAATTTTTGTAACCGATGCCAAATCGAACAAATCGGTATTTTTAACCTTTAGTTTTTTTTCATCAGTATGATAACCAAAACTTTTTCTGTAAACGACCTTACCTTTTCTGGCTATCAATAGTTGCATTCCCGGTGCCATTGCAGAATCAACTACAATTTCTGCGATCGAATCTACACGTTGTAATAATTGGCTACTCATTCCAACCGATTCGGGGACACCATATGATAATCTGTTCAAATTTGTAGAATTTAAACCGGATCCAACCGGAAAATGATCATGAATAGAAACAGGCAGTCTTCCTTTGGCAGTCAAAGCACCAAAAATTTGCTGGGCCGATACATCTTGACCAATATCGCTATTTTGATACGAAACAAGTATACTTTCGATATTTGTAAAAGACTTTACATCCAGTAAGCTATATGCACTTGCAAAAATATCCAATATTACAGGCTTGGTCCTTGCTATCTCCTGGAGCCAGACCAATTCCTTATTTGCGAATTTATAGTTTTTCCAAGGATTGGCATCAGACTTATGAAATCCTACAATTACTAAATTATAAGGTTCTAATCTATGAATAACCTGGTCTAATGTTCGTCCTGTAATAACATCAACCTGTGCATAATCATTCAGCCGCGAAAGGAAAGTATCATTACTCCCATCTCCCAGTTTTACATAAGCAATTTTTGTTCCTTCTAAATCTTTTATTGGGAATAGCTGCTTGTCATTTTTTAATAAGGTAGTTGCGTTTTCTACTAATTTATAATGTAATGCTTCAGCATCAGTTCCATTGAGGTCCTCATCTAAGTTTTCTAATGATATAGGTGAAAATGCTCTTAGTCCTGCCCAATATTTAGCTTTTAAGATCTTCCTGACGGAATGATCTAATCTTTCTTCTGTGAGTATTCCTTCTTTTACGGCTTCTTTTAATTTTGAAATAGTACCAGGAATATCGCCAGGCATTAATAAAACGTCATTACCCGCTTTGATAACCTCTACATTTATTTCGGCGGCACTCGAAAAATCTGCCGCCCCTTGCATATTTAAAGCATCCGTAAAAATAAGCCCTTCAAAACCCATTTTTTCTTTTAGAAGGTTGGTAACTATATTTTTTGATAAGGAAGATGGGAGACTTGCGTTTGGCTCTAAGGAGGGCACACTTAAGTGCGCTACCATTACACTTGCCAATCCATTTTCAAATAGCTTCTTATATGGATATAATTCAACAGAATCTAACCTTGCTACAGAAAATGGTATTGTGGGTAAAGTTAGATGCGAATCTGCATCGGTATCACCATGACCGGGAAAATGTTTTGCACTTGCCAACACAAATTCACTTTGCATTCCTTTTGTAAAAGCCACCGCCTTTTCAGCTACATTTTCCCGGCTTTCACCAAAAGAACGATTGCCGATAATGGGGTTATCAGGATTGATATTAACGTCTACCACCGGTGCAAAATTGGCATGTATACCAATCCGTTTAGCATGTTTACCTAATTGCACACCAAATTCTTCGATTAAATTATTGTCTTGAATAGCACCTAAGGTCATATTCCATGGAAAGCGATACGTGTTATCGAGGCGCATGTTCAAACCCCATTCACCATCAAAACCTATCATCAAAGGCACTTTCGAGATACCTTGAAAGTGATTGGTCATCTTTAATTGTTTTTCAGGCGTACCTTGAAAAAAGATGAGACCCCCAATTTCATATTTTTTGATAATACGATCTATTTCCGCTTGGTGATTGGCATCGCGATTTGAATAAGCATTGATCATAAAAAGCTGACCAATTTTCTGATCGATAGACATAGTACTCAAGATACTATCTACCCAGATCTTTTGACCAAAAGTGTCGTATTTTTCGAGTGGGTCAGCATGTTGGGATTGTATTATAACGCTAAAAAATAGCGCGAATATTGCGAGAAGATTCCTTTTCATATATATCATATATAAATGATATAATGTCAGCTAGATTCCTTAGGTATCCCTTTTACTGACATTATTCAATTATGATTAAAAATTAATTTAAAAACTTGGCATGCCAACTTTTACCGGCTTGTGTTTCCCATGCCTCATTAAAATCTGCTTTAGAATTTACCAGATTATTAAAAACAACAGTATTTGCATTGATCTTTTCAAGCCTTGCATATTCTTTAAAATCTTTTAAGGAAACTGTGTTAATATTAACACCATCTTTAAAAGTAACATTCATTTTATTCAAAAGATCCAGTCCGAATTCCTTTTCTAATTCTTTTATAATATGAACAGAGGCATCTATCGAGCATCCTGATACATCATTATAATTTTCGTCTACGGCCAAGATCACAAATTGATTGTACATGATCTTATAGGATGCTTTAAGATCATCCCCATGGCGTTTCCAATTTGACACAAAATAGGCTAGCTTATCAGAAATATTTTTTATTTCTGTACTATTAAATTCTCTGCTGGATTGATAAACCCAAACCCTAGAGGTATCCGGTAACGAATCAAAATCTACTAACATCTTAAGTAAGTTTATTATTAAAATTACGCAATTTAATTGCTGTTAAAACTTTTTTGGTATATAACGGAAAATCGGCATTTTGTATCCATGAGTAATATCCTTTATCCTTCTCGAGAATATCTTCTACCTTTTGCCCTTTATATTTACCAAAAGTAAAAACTTCTTCTTCATCTTCATTAAATGTAATAAACCCTGCGAAATCAGCTCTTTTTTTATGGGATGAGAATTCGTTCAAAAATTTAACATCATTTTCCAGGTCATCATATTGTTCTATTTGTGCTTTTAAAATTTCATAAGTAGCCAGGGTATCTGCCTCTGCTGAATGGGCATTATCTAAGCTTTTATTACAATAGAATTCATAGGCGGCACTTAATGTGCGCTGTTCTTTTTTATGATAAATTACCTGTACATCAACCGCTACCCTGTTTTTCATATCAAAATCAATATCCGCACGTAATAATTCTTCTGCCAACAGGGGGATATCGAATCTATTGGAATTAAATCCTGCCAGATCACAACCCTCAATTAATTGGTTAATTTCTTTCGCCAATTCCTTAAAAGTAGGCTCATTTACCACACGCTCATTGGTAATGCCATGAATTGCGACAACCTCTTCAGGTATTTCGATCTCAGGATTAACCAACCATGTTTTGCTTTCTTTATTACCATTGGGAAATACCTTTAATATAGAGATCTCTACGATTCTATCCTGTGCGATATTTACACCAGTGGTTTCAAGATCGAAAAATACAATGGGTTTTGTGAGTTTTAATTCCATAGAAAATTTTAAGATCCAAAGTTACAAAAGATACAACGAATAGAATTGTTAAATATTTAAGAAGATTGTTTTGTTTATTGACCTCTCGACTGCGCCTGCCTGCCGGACAGGCTGGCTCGAGGTGACAGTTAATTTGATGTGTTCTCTTTTCAACCTCTCGACTGCGCCTGCCTGCCGGACAGGCTGGCTTAAGATGACTTTATATTGAAATAGGCTAAAAAACCTCTCGACTGCTCCCGATAGTTATCGGGACGAGGTGACATTTAATTTGATGTGTTCAATTTACAACCTCTCGACTGCGCTCGAGGTGACATTCTTGATGAATTTTAGTCTATCTAACTGTCAGGTCGAGCGCAGTCGAGACCTCATTTTTTGTTAGGATCATAATCAGCATGTGTTGCATTCCTGCATTCTGCTAATATTTGCAACATATCATAGTCGCCATTTGCTAAGGCCAATTTCTTTTTGGCACTCCACCTTTTTATCTTTTTTTCAAAATAAATAGCTTGGTTAACATCGTTAAATTCCTGAGAAAATATTAATTCAAGTGGTCTTCTTTTGTAGGTAAAACAACTTTTGTTTAAGCCACGATGGTGTTCATCAAGTCGTCTGGTTAGATTGTTGGTAATTCCCGTATAGAGTAGGCCGTCTGCGCATTTTAGTATGTAAACGTGGTAGAAATTCATGATTGACCTCTCGACTGCGCCTGCCTGCCGGACAGGCTGGCTCGAGGTGACATTATAATTTGATGTGTTCTCTTTTCAACCTCTCGACCTGCCTGCCGGACAGCTGGCTCGAGGTGACAGTTAATTTGATGTGTTCTCTTTTCAACCTCTCGACTGCTCCGATCCCGATGGCTATCGGGATTATCGGCTCGAGGTAACAAAACTAATAGATTAAAACTCCCTGTTCACATCAAAAGCCTCTAAATAATCGGCTACCGCTTTTACGAACATACCTCCTAAGGCACCATTCACCACGCGATGATCATAAGAATGTGAAAGGAACATTTTATGACGTATACCAATAAAATCTCCTTCAGAAGTTTCTATTACGGCAGGTACCTTACGTATGGCACCAAGTGCCAAAATACCAACTTGTGGCTGATTAATTATAGGTGTACCCATAATACTGCCAAAACCACCCACATTGGTAACCGTATAGGTACCGCCTTGAATGTCGTCGGGTTTTAATTGATTTGTTCTGGCTCTTTGGGCAAGGTCATTTACCACCTTAGTCATTCCAACTAAGTTCAGTTGATCGGCATTTTTAATTACCGGCACTATAAGATTGCCGTCTTCGAGGGCAGCAGCCATGCCTAGGTTAATGTTCTTTCTTTTTATAATCTTATCTCCATCAACCGAAATATTGACCATTGGGTAGGTCTTTAAAGCTTTGGCCACGGCTTCCATAAAAATTGGTGTGAAAGTAATTTTCTCACCTTCCCTGGCTAGGAATTTATCTTTTACTTTATTGCGCCAGTTAACTATATTGGTAACATCGCACTCCACAAAAGATTGTACATGTGCAGATGTTTGTACCGACTCCACCATATGATGCGCGATCAATTTACCCATCCTTGTCATTTCTATGATCTCATCACCACCATTTACTGATATAGGGGCTTTTGTTTTTGGAATCTCCTTAGCGGGTGTTTGAACTGACGCCTCTGTTACTTTCTCAGCTACTTTTGGTGCTGTACCTCTGTTCTCAATATAGGCCAGTATATCATTTTTTGTAACCCTGTTCTCTAAGCCGGTACCAACAATGGTTTCCAGCTCGTCCATGGTGATACCTTCCTTTTTGGCGATGGTCTTTACCAAGGGTGAATAGAATTTACCTGTAGATGATTTTTTAACTTCAGTTTTGATTTCTTTTACCTCTTCTATAGATCTTTCAATGGCTATTACCTCTTCCGGTACTTTATCTTCCTTTTTTACTTCAACTTCAGGTTGTGCCTTTTCTTCAGATACAGCCTCACCACTGGTTTCTATGATAGCAATGGTTTGACCAACTGCGACCACATCATCTGCATTAAATAATTTTTCGAGCAACACACCTTCAACTTCACTGGGCACTTCAGAATCAACTTTATCCGTAGCTATCTCAACAATGGCTTCATCTAACTCTATGGTGTCACCTACTTCTTTAAGCCAGGAAGTGATCGTTGCTTCGGCAACACTTTCGCCCATTTTAGGTAATTTCAATTCAAATTTGGCCATTGATGATTATGTTTTTATGAGTTGGCAAAGTTATAAAAAATATGATGTGCTTAATAGAACCACGAATGATTAATTAAAAAATTAAAATAATCACAAATTATTGTATTCGTAATGGATTAATTAAAAAAGGCGAATAATTTATATTAAATTTAATTATATATATGATTACCCTATAATAAGGTATAAATTCTATCCGGAAAATCTTTTTACGCATATTTTTTAAGTTGGTAAGTAACAATAATTACTTAAAAAAGTAACAATTGTTGCTTAAAAAAGTGAAAAAATTATATAAAATCATTCTAAATAAGCGTAACGTGCTGTTTTACAGCTTTCTATTTTTTGCAAAACATGATTTAAATCATAATTTAAACGTTTGTATCTCACGAAATTTATACAAGATTTCAACAAACAAATATCTAATATTATGAAAAATTTAAATTTAATAAGATTCTTGATCATTTTTGTATCAAGTGTAATGTTTATCCAATGTACCAGCGACCCTATTGCCGGCGCTGATGGAAGAGATGGAATAAATGGTGCCGATGGTGCCAATGGTGCCGACGGTGTAGACGGTTCAGCAGCATCTTGTATTGCCTGTCACGCTCAAAGCCATTTAGATCCAATAAAAGCGGACTATATGGCGGCCAATCATGCAACCGGTAGTTCATGGGGCTAGAGGTACCAGTGCCAGTTGTGCGCAATGTCATAATAACGAAGGTTATATTGATTATCTATCTGGACTCTATACAGATGAGGACGGAGTTCAATCGACTAAAGATGGTTATGCAGTTTCTAACCCTATTACTTGTACAGGTTGCCATAACAGCCATAGATCTTTCGATTTCGAGAACGATGGTAATGATTATGCGGTAAGAAATATAGACCCTGTTTATTTAGTGCTGGATCCCACAATTTCTATCGATTTTAAAAATGATGCGGATCCTTTAGGCTTGAGTAATGCGTGTACTACTTGTCACCAACCAAGACCAAGTTATCCTATACCAGTAGGAACCGGAGACTATGAGATTACTTCTTCACGTTTTGGGCCTCACCATGGTCCACAAGCAACTGTTCTAGAAGGTATTATGGGTGCTAATTATGCAGGCGCTGTTGGTTATCCTGGCGTGGGTACAGCAGAACATAGAACCGGAGCTTCTTGTACTTCATGTCACATGGGAGAATCAAATGATGGTACTGGTGGACATACCTGGGCACCAACCGAAGAATCATGTCTTGAATGTCATACTACTGTACCAACTGCAGTAGCTGGTTTTGATGCAGACTTCGCTACATTACTTGGTCTATTACAAGCGAAAAATTATATTGCTGCAAATGGGGAATCTGTTTTAGGAGGTGATGGTGTGAATAATGCAGGTGGCTCAAATCCTCTTGTAGTTCCAGTAAAAGATGCACAAGCAATTTGGAATTACCAAACTTTAAGAGAAGATAAAAGTAATGGTATTCACAATCCTGTGTATTCCATGGCATTGTTGAAAAACTCAATTGAAGCTTTACAAGACAATTAATATTTAGATATTTTAAAAGTTCAGGAGGAAGCACCTCCTGAACTTTTAAAAATAGCATATTTATTTGATCGCTTTATTGTAAAGCTAATAGCTAACTTAAGATTTCCCAGAGAAATTAAAGTAAATAAGATTTAAAAATTAAAACAAAACAAAATGAAAAGACTATTGAAAATAGTACTGGTTAGCAGTTTGAGTTTATTGTGTTTTTCATGTTATTATGACGAATTGATAGAAAGGCCCGTTGATCAAATAGATCCAAATGTTGATGTTTTCTTTACCGATATTCAGGATATATTTGTGAAATATGATTGTACTCAATGTCATGATGGTTCAAGAGCTCCTGACCTTAGGCCAGCCAATGCATTTAACGCCCTTGTGCCAGATTTCGCAATACCTGGAGATCCAGATGCTAGCGAATTATATATTATACTGGCTCAAGGTCACAGGAATGTCAGTGCTGACGATTTAGCATTAATTTACGCTTGGATAGACCGAGGGGCTTTAAATAACTAATTAATAAGACGTTACACATGAAAAATTATAAAATACTACTGATATTCTTCATAGTTCCACTATTTGTCTTTTCACAAGATAAAGAAAAGGATTCTGTTGTAGATAAACCCGAACGTGATGCCTTTGAGAGCTCCTATGTCATTGACAACGCAACGAACGTGTTACTTAATAAAAATTCACTTGAGGTTCAAATGCAACATAGGTTTGGATTAATTAATGAAACAAATTCCTTGGCAGGTATCTATGGAGATGGAGCAAATATTCGAATCGGTTTGACTTATGCCATTCATGACAGAGTATCAATCGGATTTGGAACAACCAAAAACGACCGTTTACAAGATTTTAACTGGAAAGTGGCTCTTTTAAGACAAACACGCTCGGATAAAGTACCTGTAAGTGTATCATATTATGGTAATTTTACTATTGATGCGAGGCCTGAAAGTACCTTTAATTTGGTACAAGACCGGTATTCATACTTTAACCAATTGATCATTGCCAGAAGATTTAGTCCAAAAGTATCGTTACAAATTGCACCGAGTATATCACACTTTAATGCCGTTGAATCTTTTAAAGAAAACGACAGGATAGCCATTGCATTTGGTGGGCGTATAAAAATTAGTCCGCAAACATCCATTTTGTTCGATTATAGTCAACCGATCACTCAATTTGGTGAAGACCCTGATAATTTAGATCTTGATCTCAATCTTCCGGGTATAAGTTTAGGTGTTGAATTTGCAACTTCTGCACATGAATTCCAATTATTTGTTACCAATTATAGTGGAATCGTTCCTCAACAAAATTATATGAAAAATCAAAACGATTTCTTTAACGGTGATTTCTTAATTGGCTTTAACATAACAAGAATCTATAATTTTTAAATTTATTAGTAATAAGCAAAGTATAATATTAAATATTTATGAATCGACTTGAACAGTAAAACAAGGTAACTTAACCAGTATTTTGTTTTACTGTTTTTTTTTAATAAATTTAAGCTATGTCCCAACAACCAAAAAAAGAGAAACACATTTCAAGAAGAGGCATACTGCCCTTTTTAGGGAGTGCGTTACTAATTCCCTTTCTGGGATTCGGAAATACAGAAACAAAGAAAGAAACTCCGGTTTCTGAAAACGAAGAAGAATACCAAACCTTATTAAAACCAGACGGCACTACCGTAAAAGTTAAGGTTAGCACTTTAAAAAAGTCAAAAATAATTAAGAAGAATATCTCTAATACTTCTTTTCTTAACTGGCTTGGTAAAAAACTCTAATTTCATTTAATCACCTTACATTATGGAAGATAGCAACAAAAAATCAAGACGTAAATTTCTTGATAATGGACTTAAATTGGGCTTAGTCACCGCTCTGAGTGGTTTTGGGCTATCAAAAATAGCTAATAAATTAAATGCTCAGAATGATGATCATTCCGGTGAAAAAATGGAGTTGATGACTACCGATGGAAACTTAATTGAAGTAGATTCATCAGAAGTCATGGAAATGGTTCCTTCAGAAAATGAGGAAGAAAAATACAATTTACGCGAAGGTATGCCCAACCGCAAGTTTGTGATGGTGATCGATCTTGCCAAATGTAAAAATGCACTCAAATGCCAGACAGCCTGTAATAAACACCATTACATTACAGGTGATCATGCCTGGCTCAAGGTATATAAAATGCAGGAAGATGAAGATACCGCTCCTTACTGGATGCCTACCACTTGCATGCACTGTGATCATCCGGCTTGTGTTACCGTTTGCCCGGTAGATGCTACTTTTAAAAGAAGAGATGGATTGGTATTGATCGATAACGAACGCTGCATAGGTTGTAGATTCTGTATGGCGGCTTGCCCCTATTCGACGAGAGTTTTCAATTGGAGCGAACCCGGACAAGAAATCACTTTAAATATGAATATGGAAATGGCAAACCGGAAACATAATTCAATAGAATATACCGGTATGCCAAGCGTAAAAGGGACGGTTGACAAATGCGATTTTTGCCCTCATGCAATTAAGGAGAATAAATTGCCACATTGTGTAACCGCATGTCCGAATGGTGTATTTTATTTTGGAGATAAATATGAAGATACAGTAACCAACGGAGAAGAATCTGTTCGCCTAAGTAAGTTACTGAGAGACAAAGATGGCTATAGGCTAATGGAAGGCTTGGGAACAAAACCAAGTGTTTACTACTTGCCCCCTGTAGATCGTTTGGTAGATTTTGAAGATGGTTTAGAGAATTTTACGGGATATAAATCTGTTGATAAACCTGAATAATTATGAAAGTATCAAAAAAATTAATCAATGACCTAGCGCCTAGAAAATTTAGTAAGGCAGGTGTTATTTGGACTTGGGTACTTATAATAATAAGTGTTGCCGGTGTTATCGCCTATATAGATCAAGTTATAAAGGGCCAAATTGTGACCAACATGAACGACTATGCTTTATGGGGTATTTACATTTCAAACTTTGTATTTTTTGTCGCTACCAGTTTTGTAGGTGCTGTTACTGTTGCGGTGCTAAGACTCACCAACAATTCGTGGCGAACCCCCATCGTAAGAATTGCTGAAATAATTTCATTAGCTGCAATCATTATGGCTGGTATTACGATCATGATAGATATGGGTAGGCCAGACCGGTTAATGAACCTATTTATTCATGGTAGAATGCAGTCACCAATAATTTGGGATGTCATCATAATTCCTACCTATATTGTGATTAGCTTGTTGCTCTTATATTTCCCATTATTGCCGGATTTTGCACTACTTAAAAAACATTTTAGTAAAACAAGCCCTAAGCTAAGTAAATGGTATGGTAAATTGTCTTTGAACTGGACCGGTAGTGACGACCAAAAGAGAATCCAATTGAAATCTATCCAAATCATAGCCTTTTTAACCATTCCTGCAGGTTTTATGTTACAAACCATAGATGCCTGGTTATTTTCTACCTTATTTAGGGTTGGTTGGGATAGTACGAATATGGGTGCCTATTTTATTTCCGGGGCTTCAGTAGCCGGTGTTGGCGCCTTGGTAACAGTAGTGTATGTAATTAGACGAGCTTATAAATTGGAGGACTATATAACTGATTATCATTTTGATAAAATGGGTAAGTTTTTAGTGCTAACATGTCTTATCTATTTATACTTTAATATCAATGAATATTTAATCCCCGAGTTTACCTCTAAAAAAGAAGAAATTACGCATATGAATGTGTTGGTTTCGGGTAAATATGCACCGCTCTTTTGGTTTGTTAATATCGCAGGTTTAGTAATACCGATTATAACTTTATTATTTAAACAAGGGCGTAAACCTTTACCTATGTTCTTTATAGGTTTTTTGGTGGTTTTAGGTTCCTGGTGGAAACGATATCTTATCGTAACGCCTACCCTATTAAATCCATTTTTACCTATGGAAGGCGTACCTGAAGAATGGCATCATTATTTTCCGAGTTTACATGAGTGGTTGATTACCGCTGCCACCTTGGCTATGGCCCTCTTGATTATCACTTTATTGGTTAGGTATCTACCCATCATTCCTATTCAAAGAACCGCAGATGAGCAAAAATTATTAAAAACAGATAAAAATACCGAGATATGAGCCATCTAAATAAAATCCGTAACGTTTTTTCTGCCATCTTATATCTGATTTTCTTGATCTCTGGTTTTCAAAATTTATATGCCCAAGATGCTGAAAAGAATAAAGTAAGGTTAAAAGCCGACTATGTTAAAATAATGGATGGGGAAGTCTATTTCAATCTCGGTGCTACTTCAAGAATTAATAAAGAAAATGTTGATGTAGCAAATATTGAATTGACAATATCCAATGAATTTGATGACAATGAAATTGAGCTTGGCAAAGTTATAACTGATATGGAAGGTCGAGCTAAATTCGTGTTAAAAAATTTGGCTGCAATACAACCAGACTCTACCCATACCTATAATATTGTTATTTCTTTTAAAGGGAATGATGCATTTACAAGAGCATCTAAAAGTATTAGTTTTAAAGATGCCATCATTAAAGCCAATATCATTACAAAAGACAGCATTAATTATATTTCAGCTTCGCTTTTAGACGCACAAAAAGACAGCCTTTTGAGTGATAGATTGTTAAATGTACAGGTACAACGATTATTCCGGCCCTTACCCATTGGTAAGGAGTTTAACAGCACCGATGAAAATGGCACCATTCTTGTACCTATTGAGGAAGGAATACCAGGTGTTGATGGAAAATTGACTTTTGAGGTGGTTTTAAAGGAAAGTGATGACTACGGAACCGTTAAAGCGTTGGTTAATGCTCCTGTTGGAGTTCCCATAGTTGAAGAATCAACTTTTGATAAAAGAACCATGTGGTCTCCAAGAAATAAGACACCGTTATTCTTACTTATTGTTCCAAATTTATTAATTATTGGAATGTGGGGAATTATTGTATATTTAATCATTAATTTATTTAAAATTTCAAAACCTAAAATCGAAAAAAATGAGAACATTTAAAATTTTAACCATACTTGGGGTTATAACTTTCGCCCTGTACTCTTTTACTTCATTGGTACAAGAAGAATGGAAAGTACCTGCAAAATATGAAAATATGAAGAATCCAACCAATCCTAAAGAGGATCTGGCTATTGGTAAATCTTTATATGACAAACATTGTAAATCTTGCCATGGTAAAGAAGGGTATGGTGATGGACCTAAAGCTGATGAATTAGAGGGAGATCTTGGAGACTTCTCTTCTGCAAAATTTCAAAAACAATCTGATGGGGCTTTATTTTATAAAACAACTGAAGGTAGAGATGATATGCCTGAATTCACTAAGAAAATGCCGGATGATGAAGACAGATGGCTGGTCGTAAATTATATGAGAACATTGGCCGAATAATTTAAGAGATAAGAAATATAGAAAAAAACCGGACGAATTGTTCGGTTTTTTTGTTAGTCAAGTTCGGATTTAATTCTAAATTCATAATTTAGTGATCAAATAAATGCTCAACAAGATGAAAAAAAAATTAGCATTCATAGGATTAATTGCAATTGCCTTAATTTTTCAATATTGCAAAAATGGCAAAACCGATCAGGAAGTTTTAACAGAAGAGAATACTGAAACGAAAATTGAACAGGAAATTGATACTACTGTCGGTATTACTCAAGACATTCCTTCAGAAGAAGCAACACCAGTGAGCAATGCCTCTGAAAAATCCAACACAACTATTGTTGAATCAAACAAAAGTACTGAAAAAAAAGTGGTAAGTGCGCCAGTTAATACTCCTACTATTCCAAAAAAAGAAGAAAATGAAGTAAAGAAATTGCCTGATGAAAAGTTGGTGGAAAAGGCAGAGGAAATAAGAGTGGTAATCTCAAATGAGGTTGAAGAATCAAAGGTGCCTGAACCAGTAGTTGATAAAGAAATTGAGACAGAACCGGCAACCCAACCGATAACTGAAAATACCACCACCATTACTTCGATTAATGATTGGATTGTACCTGGAAAATATCTAACCATGAAGAATCCAACAAATCCTAAAGAAGACCTGTCAATTGGAAAGTCTTTATATGACAAGCACTGTAAATCTTGCCATGGAAAAGAAGGTTATGGAGATGGACCCAAAGCAGATGAAATGAAAGGCGACCTTGGGGATTTTTCTTCTGCGAAATTCCAAAAACAATCTGATGGGGCTTTATTTTATAAAACTACAATAGGTAGAGATGATATGCCTGAATTCACTAAGAAATTACCGGACGATGAAGATAGATGGCTGATCGTTAATTATATGAGAACATTGGCCGAATAATATTTAAGATTTTATCAAAATAAAAACCCGAGCAAAAATGTTCGGGTTTTTTCTATTTAAATGTAATAGAAAATTGAACTTCTAATGAAGGAACAAAATATCCAATTAAAATCTCCTTCTTGTTAAAAATATAGTCAAATTTATCAGTGTGTAGTTATTTTTTTCCACGGAGGCATTAACCACAATAAAAAGGCCAATATACCTAATGGTAAAATTAACCAGATTGCTGTCATTAAATAACCTTCCATTCCATAATAAACGGCATTAAATGATGTAAATCCACTTAAACTTTTTGAAAATAATTGACCTCCGATAACAACATTCCATCGCATAAAGAATATTCCTACCAGCACGAATATTCCTATAATGAAATAGGCAATCTTTCTGATCTTTATGGCAGGTTTATAAAACTGGAAAATCCCAATAACCAAGAGTGGAATGACAGTACCAATTATCACTTGCATTAAAATCAAGGTAATGTTTAATTTTCCTCCTACTAAAACTTTAATAATATCAAAGGACTCCTCGGCTTCATAAAGTCGATGAATTTGATCTAAGGATTCTAAAGCAAAATCTATAATCAAAACATAAAAAAGATACTTGGCAATTGTATCTAAGGCAGGCATATCAATACTAACCTTTCTTATCCAGCAAACAACCATATAGATCACCATCACTAATGCAATTCCCGAAACCATTGCAGAAAAAAGGAATATTACCGGCATCAATACAGTAGACCACCACGGATTCGCTTTTATAGATCCGAAGATAAACCCAACATAACCATGTAGTAAAAAGGCAGAAGGTATACCCAATACAGTTATAAAATAACCGAGTTTATCATCTAATTTTACCGATTTTTCATCAGTATCATTTATTCCCAACGTGATAACTTTGTAGAATAACTTTTTAAATCCAGTACTCGTTTTTGACCAAAGCACGAAATCTCTTCGATAATCGAACCAAATTTCTAACAATAAAACCACCATTAGATACCATAAATAGACAAATCCAAAAATAGCCATAGCGGAAGTTGGATTTGGTGTCATAAATATTTCATACGCTCTTAAGGGATGCTGAAGGTGGCTTACTAAGGGTAAGGTAGCAACTAATAAAAAGGCTAAAGCCGTTAATAAGGCCAATCCGTATGTGGGTTTTAACACCTTTACATCAAAAACGCGCTCTAAAGAAGCTAAGATGAAAGCTCCGGCAACCAATCCGGTGATATAAGGATATAAAACAATCATTAAACCCCAATGTAGATCAATTTCATTCGGATAAATATAGCCATCTACCTGAGAGAGTGCTTCGTATAAATGTTGATAATGTTCTACCATAATTACCTGACTTCTGAACTTAACCCATTATAAAAAACTCTTGAATGTGTATTTAAATGGGGCTTTAAGACTTGGGTTTGATTTTTTTGCAAAAATCTAACCAAATCGCTTTTTTTATCCCGCAAGTCACCAAATATCCTTGCTTTTGTTGGGCAGACTTCAACACAAGCTGGTTGCAAACCTTCGCTAATTCGGTGGTAACAAAAGGTGCATTTATCAACAACTTGTGTAATTGGATTCATATAACGAGCACCATAAGGACATGCTTGAATACAGTAACTGCAACCAATACAATACGTTTCGTCTACCAAAATTACACCATCAGGGCTTATAAAAGTAGCACCAACAGGGCATGCTTGAACACAGGGTGCTTCTGTACACTGATTGCATAATTTCGGAACCATAAAAGATTTAAATATATCCTCATCTGGCACAGATTGCTTTAAACCGCCAATACCACCATTCGGTGATTCTATTTTAACTTCACCATCATTTTTAACCGTATATTGTTCTATCCATGTCCTAAAATAAAATGGCTCTTTTGGTACATCGTTTTCAATTTTACATGCCTCGGCACATTTACCGCAACCAATACAACTTTCAATATCGACGCCCATTCCCCATAATGGTAAATCACCTTTTTCAATCTTCGGATCTTCATTCTCTGGTTGAGCCAGGGTTTCAAATGGTTTTAAAAGCGAATATACAATGGTTCCACCCAATAAGGCAGCTGATGTTTGGAAGAACTTTCTTCTATTTTTCTCTATTCTGTTAGTTCCCATGGCGCGTGTGGATTATGACAATCGATACAATTCTTATCGGGTTCGTGTTCTTTAAAATCTAGTTGAGGAACACCCCTTTTTAGACGTCCCGGATTAGTCGCATGGCAAGCAGCACAAAAATCATTATTCCCTTCTACGATAGGCGGCATTACTTCACAATCAGTAAAAGCGTCTATTTTTGGGGGATGACAACTCTCGCAATTAATTTCAGCATGCAGATCGGAATCGACTAAATCATATAGTTCTTGATGGCAGCTGGCGCATGCCTCTTCGCCCTTGTAATATGAAGTCCTAATTTTATTTTCATCTATTGAATTTGCCCTGTAATGGCCATATTTACCAAAAGAATCGGGAGTGAGGGCTCGCTGTATTAAAATGAATACAGTAACAAATAATACGAACGACAAGAATAAACGAAAAATTATTTTTGACATAATAAATTCTTTATACTGCCAAGGGCATTCACTATTAATTTTCTACATCTTCACATGCCAAATGTCAGCTGGTTAAATGTTCTAATTATTTACTTAACCCAATATTTCAAATAACCTTCTTCAATTTGATGTTGAATTCAACGATAAACAATATGAATTATTCGAAATAAACATAGCAATTAAATATTGTATTTTTTATGATAATTATCATATTTACAGCTTTTTATGGCTATCCTAAAATATCAATTCAAAGATGACTTCCTGCCATTACGGGCTTAACCGAAATAAAAAGTTATAATCAAAAAAATTAATAGCTAATCATTCTTAATATTATTTTCGTAATAATACAGACAATTAATTATCAAAATTTAATTTTAAAATGATCCATTTATACGATTTATTGTTCATCTATATACTGCGTAAAACGAGTATTGAAGGATTAAAATTAAACATAACTTCTAATTAACTCTTTTATAACATTTTATCAATTTTTTTTATCAAAAATAATGAGTGTAACAAACGTTACTAAATATGACATTTGTCATTTTTAAATATGGTATGTATGGCTACTTTTATACTTCAATTAGAAGGTATTAACATTTAAGTATCTCAACTATTATGAAAGATAAAAAAACAGAAAAAAGTGATACTAACAGACGTAACTTCCTAAAATTAGGATTAATGTCAAGTGTAACCGCCGTAGCCGGGGTATCGTTAGTAAATAACTTCGCAGAAGATGAAGTAAAAAAATCTTCTGGCGAAAAAATGCGATTGCTAACCCCTGATGGCAAAATTGTAGAAGTAGACGCTGATAATATTAATAAATATCCTGAAGCGCTTATTACACCTGCCGAATCAAGGAAAGGCATTCCAAACAGAAAATTTGTAATGGTAATTGACCTGGCCAAATGTAAAAATGCCAGAAATTGCGTGGAAAGTTGTCAAAAGGCACATAAGTTAGATTATCACGAAGAATTTATGAAAGTGCAGCTTATTCAAGACAATGAGCAAGCTTCTCCATATTGGTTTCCAAAACCATGTTTTCATTGTGATGAACCACCTTGTGTAACAGTTTGCCCTACAGGAGCAACTTTTAAACGTGATGATGGTATCGTTCTAGTTGATAACGATCGTTGTATAGGTTGTAAATTCTGTGTAACAAGTTGCCCATATTCTGCACGTCAATTTAACTGGGGACACAAAGATAAATTTGATGATAAATCGCAACCTTATTCTCCAGAAACTAGTGTTCCGGCAGCTGAAGGTACTGTGATGAAATGTGATTTTTGCCCTGACATGTTAAGACAAGGTGAATTACCACATTGTGCCAAAGCATGCCCAATGGGGGTTATTTATTTTGGTGATAAAAATGAAGATCTGGTTACAAATGGTGAAGAGACCGTCCGTTTTTCTCAATTGATAAACGATCGCGGAGGATACAGGCATTTAGAGCATTTAGGCACCAAACCTAATGTGTATTATTTACCTGCAGTGAACAGGCAATTCCCGCTTGAACGAGGATTTGATGTTGATGAGGAAATCATAGAGCGATATAAGGATGTTCCTTATGTTCAGAAATTGAAAAAAGAAGGTAAAATTTAACTCGAATAATTCTTAATTATGGATCATATCATTAAAAGAAAAAAAGAATTGGTTAAAGAGTTTTCGCCAATGTTAGCCAGTTTTAGTCTTACATCTAAAGTTTGGATCGGCTTTTTAATTGCTGTCATAGCTTTAGGTTTATATGCCTTTGTACTGCAAGTACTTAAAGGACACGAGGTAACAGGAATGAGAGATAATGTGGTATGGGGTATCTATATCATCAATTTTATATTCTTTGTTTGCCTTAGTTACTCGGGTGCATTTATCGCAGGCATCTTGCACTTTTTTAAAACACCATGGAAAAATTCCGTGCTCAGGATCGTTGAAATAATTACGGTACTCTCAATAATTATTGGCCCAATTTTTATTCTGTTATGTATTGGCCGATTGGATAGATTGCATTATTTATTTATCTATCCCAGGATTCAATCTCCTATCACATGGGATATCATCGCCATTATGACAGATCTGATAGGTTGTTTTATTTATTTGTATTTAACCTTTATACCAGATTTCGCCATACTTCGGGATAATTGCGAGAATGTACCGAATTGGAGAAAAAAGTTATATAAATTTTTGGCTATAGGCTATCAAGACACCCCTACTCAGCGTGAAAAATTACATAAAATAACAAGAACCATGTCTGCAATGATCATTGCCATGGCCATTGTTGCTTATAGTGTATTGGCCTGGATATTTAGTTTAACAGTTCAGCCCGGATGGAATAGCAGTATTTTTGCACCGTATTTTATTGTGGCAGGTTTGTATTCCGGAGTAGGTGTTATTATTATTTCTATGTATCTAATTCGAAAATATTTCAAATTAGACCATTATATTAGAAAAATACATTTCATTGGTGCCGGGATCATACTACTTGTAATTTCTTTACTCTTTGGATATTTTACCTTTAGTGAATATTTTTCCAGATGGTTTAGTCATAAAGTTCATGACATCAATTTACTAAATACCTTGTTCAACAAATATTTCTGGGTATTTATTTTTGCGAACTATATAGGAGTTTTAGTTCCAATAGTAATTTTATTCTTTAAAAAATTCAGAACTATTAAATCTATCACTTTTGCAGCTGTTATAGGAGTTGTAGGCCTATGGTTTAACAGATACCTTATTGTGGTACCAACCTTGGAAACGCCTTATTTACCTATTCAAGATACGAGACCCGAATTTATGGAATACTCAGCTACTTGGATAGAATGGTCATTGAGTTTTGCAGGAGTAGCTGCTTTTGTTTTGTTCTTTATGCTGCTGATGAGGCTTGTTCCGATCATCCCTATGTCGGCTATCATTGATTATGAAAGAGAACAAAAGAGAAAACCTAAAATGTCAACCCAAAAACAAAAATAATGAAAACTACTTTCTTTAGATATTCAGTATTGATATTATTAACCGGGTTCTTAATAAATACTAATAGTTTAGCACAAGAAAATGATGCTAATAATTATAAAATGTTGTTCAAATTTAAAACTGTAAAACAACATGATAATTCCAGGTTGCTCGAAGCAAGCTTTATCGGGCAGAATAAAGAAGACAGAAAAGACAAAATTCCTGTCTATGAAGCCGAAATAAAATTTTATAACATTCTAAGCGATAATGAAGTTTTATTAGGCACTGCAAAAACAGACAAAGAGGGGATTGCCAGTATCACCCTACCTGTTGATCAATCTTATTTAAGCGATGAGGATGGCTTTATTAATTTTACAGCGAAATTTGAAGGTTCTGATGCGCTGGATGAGGAAGAAGAAGAAATCCTTATCAAAGACTTGTTTTTAGAATTAAATTTAACCGAAATAGATAGTGTAAAAACAGTGTTGGTAAAGGCGAATTTGAAAGATAGCCTCGGGGTAGAAACTCCTGTTGCTGAACTAGATATCATTATATCAGTAGGCGGTATGCTTTCCAAAATGAAACTAGAAGAAGATACGCTTGAAGATGGTGAATTCGAATTTAAATTTCCAACTGATCTGCAAGGAGACGTCGATGGTAATGTAACGGTCTATGCAATTATAGACGATCATGATGAATTCGGTAATGTCGTTCAAAAACAAACGATCAAATGGGGTATATTTAATAAGGAAACGAGCAAAGTTTCTAATACCTTATGGTCGGAAGCTGCACCTATTTGGATGTATGTAGTATTAACTATTTTACTCGTAGGTGTATGGTCAAATTATATTTACACCATTATTAACTTATTAAAAATCAGGAAAGAAGGAAAACAATTAGAATTAAATACAGAAAATTAAAAATAATTTAAAGAGAATAGTATCTTTGGTACTGTTTTTGAATCATATTAATTATCAATCAAAAAAAACAATATAAAATGAAAACATTCAAATTTTTAATGATCATCGGAGTTTTATCTTTTGCGTTATACTCCTTCACTAGTTTAGATCAAGACGAGTGGAAAGTACCGGCAAAATATGAAAGTATGAAAAACCCTACGAATCCGAAAACCGATTTAGATATTGGTAAATCTTTATACTCAAAACATTGTAAATCTTGCCATGGTAAAGAGGGTCTAGGTGATGGTACCAAGGCAGATGAAGTTGAAGGAGATCTAGGAGATTTTTCTAGTGCCAAATTTCAAAAGCAATCTGACGGCGCTATTTTTTACAAAAGCTATATTGGTAGAAAAGACATGCCAAATTATGAAAAGAAAATGAGCGAAGAAGATGCATGGCTAGTTGTAAATTTTGTGAGAACATTGGGCAAATAAAATAAGAACATTTTTATTAAAAAGAGAGGGTGTCAATCTAAATTGACACCCTCTTTTTTGTTATGTATTGGATTACATCACTTATATAATCCAATCTTTAGGATTGTTGAGTACTTCCAATAATTTTTCTTCCTCTGTTCCCTTTTTAGGATGATGATCATACACCCATTGTACTTTTGGGGGTAAGCTCATTAAAATACTTTCTATTCTGCCATTTGTTTTTAATCCGAATAAAGTACCCTTATCATGTACCAAATTGAATTCCACATATCTGCCACGTCTAATTTCTTGCCAGTTCTTGTGGCTTGAGGCAAATGGCATATCTTTTCTCCGCTCTACAATTGGAATATATGCTTCCAAAAAACTATTCCCAACTTCGGTAACAAAATTGAACCAATTTTCCATAGTCATTTGTTCTGAGGCTTTGCAGTAATCGAAGAACAAGCCTCCAATGCCTCTTGCTTCATTTCGGTGGGTATTCCAGAAATAGGTATCGCATTTCTTCTTAAAATCCTGATAAAAGGATGGATCATGTTTATCACAAGCTTTTTTACATACTTGGTGAAAATGTTTTGCGTCTTCTTCAAATAAATAATAAGGAGTAAGGTCCTGCCCGCCTCCAAACCATTGATCTATAATAACTCCATTCTTATCATACATTTCAAAATAACGCCAATTGGCATGTACCGTTGGTACGAATGGATTTTTAGGATGAATTACTAAACTCAACCCACAGGCAAAAAAATTAACTTCGCCCACTTTAAAATAGGCTTGCATAGATTTCGGCAATGCACCATGAACAGCGGAAATATTAACGCCTCCTTTTTCAAACACCAAGCCGTCTTCGATTACCCGCGTCCTGCCACCTCCTCCTTCGGGCCGTTTCCAGATATCTTCACGGAATTTCGCCTTTCCGTCTATTTCTTCAAGCTTTGAACAAATAGCATTTTGTAAGTTCTCTATGTACGCGTAAAATTGATCTTTCATTTGCTTAGTCTGTAATATACACCAATAGTTTTGGATATGCTTTTATCTCATCTTCTGACTTAATTTTTACACTTGAAGTTGAGTTTTTCTTGCAGATAATTTATTAAATAGTTGGACTTAAGTTTATTTTGCCCATTATATAAATCCAAAAACAAGCACCTACCTACATTCATTATTGTGCAGATCCATTGCTCTGGCTAAGGCTTTGTTCGGCGAGAATTCTTCATGCCAATCGGTAGTGATCTTTGCCCATGTAACTGCTTTATCAATATCGTTTTTCCACTTTACGCACTCATTGCAAATAACCATATTCCATAATGCATGTCTAAATGCATTCGCTTTTCCGGTTAAATGGTGCGTTTTAGGAAATAGTTTCTCGGTGGTATTATAACTTATAAAAGTAGCTCTAATAGTAGGCAAGACAAATAATGGCCTTTTAAAAAAAAGAATTCCAATACTTTTTAATTGAGCAAACTTTAAAGATCTTATTAATTTCCAAAAAGTCATAAAATTGTAATTACTTAGGCTTTATATTCCTTCACGGCATCTATAAATGCTTTGGCATTATCTAAAGGAATATTTGGCAAAATACCATGGCCTAAATTTACAATGTATTTGTCTTTACCGAACTCATTAATCATTTGAGTTACCATCTTTTTAATAAGTGCTGGTGGAGACAACAGTCTGGCCGGATCAAAATTGCCTTGTAAAGTTATATTTCCCCCGGTTAAATATCGAGCGTTCCTTGCTGAAATAGTCCAATCAACACCTAGAGCAGATGCATTAGATTTAGCCATTTCTCCCAAAGCAAACCAACAACCCTTACCAAAAGCAATTACAGGCGCGTCGTCTTTTAAAGCTTCAATGATCTGGTTTATATATTTCCAGGAAAATTCTTGGTAGTCAACAGGTGATAACATTCCGCCCCATGAATCAAATATCTGAACAGCATTTACGCCGGCTTTCACTTTTTCCTTAAGATAGGCAATCGTTGTATCTGTAATTTTTTGCAATAACTGATGTGCCGCTACCGGATTGGTAAAACACAATTCTTTCGCTTTATCGAATGTTTTACTGCCTTGTCCTTGCACACAATAACATAAAATTGTCCAAGGTGATCCGGCAAATCCAATTAAAGGGATCTCATCATTCAGCATTTGCTTTGTTACCTTGATGGCATCCATTACATAGCCTAATTCCTCATTAACATCAGGTACAATCACCCTATCCACATCTTTTTGAGTTCTGATTGGATTTGGTAGCCAGGGCCCAACGCCTGATTTCATTTCGACCTCAATATTCATGGCTTGCGGAACCACCAAAATATCTGAAAATAATATAGCTGCATCCATACCATATCTTCTAATAGGTTGCACTGTAATTTCACTGGCTAATTCCGGCGTGCGACATCTTGTGAAAAAATCATATTTTTCACGAATGGCTATAAATTCAGGTAAATAACGTCCTGCCTGACGCATCATCCAAACCGGGGGACGATCTACGGTCTCGCCTTTAAGTGCTTTTAAAAATAAGTCGTTTTTGATCATTATCTTGTATCGAGTATTTGGTCTCTTGTAACTAGTACTAAAGACTTTATTGTTTTTGTAAATGTTTATTAAAATTCACCAACATTTTTTGAATCCTATCTAAATCAATAATAATTTTTTCAAATGTTATATCATCAATAAATTTAAGATCACTGGCTATCATTAATTGGGTTTCAAGTTCAAATGAAGAACCCAAAGCCATCGTGATAAATCTGGAAAAATCTTTGGTGCTTTTTCTTGCCGCACCTTCAGCAATATAAGACGGAATTGAAATTGACGCTCTATTCATTTGAGAACTAATGCCATAAATTTCAGTATTTGGAAAAGTCATGGTCAATTTATAGACTTCTACACTAAATGCCTTTGATTCTTTCCAAACATTTAATTCCTTAAAATTATGCATTACTTCAATATTTCAAATAATGGTTACCAAAACACCAGATACCAGATACCAATTACTAACTACTTTTTCCTACTTTCTCCATTGCCTTGTTTATAGCTTTAGTTGTCTTCTCAATATCCTTTTCTGTCAATGCAGAAGATAAAAACCAGGCTTCAAACTGAGATGGTGGTATAAAAACACCTTCTTTTATCAGCTCCCAAAAGAATATAGAAAATTGTTTGGTATCACATTTCTGGGCATCTGCAAAATTAGATATGGGTTGACTTGAAAAGAAAGGATTGAGCATAGAGCCAAATTTATTGACTATAAGATCAACTTTGTGTTTCTTGGCTGCTTCCAATAAAATGACTTCAAGAATATTACCCAATTCATCAAATTTTTGATAGGGATCTTGCCTTTTTAGTTCTTTTAAGGTTGCAATGCCCGCTGCCATGGCTATAGGGTTTCCTGATAAAGTTCCAGCCTGATACATATCTCCCAAAGGGGATACCATATGCATAATTTCATTACGTGCTCCATAAGCTCCCACCGGGAAACCTCCGCCTATTACCTTACCCAAACAGGTAATATCAGCCTCAACACCCAATAATTCCTGAGCACCACCAAATTTAGAGCGAAAACCTGTCATTACTTCATCTGCTATCAACAAAGCGCCTTGAGTACTTATATAATCTTTCAATTCTTTTAAGAAATTTTCTTGAGGAAGTACAACCCCCATATTTCCGGCAATCGGCTCTATAATAACCGCAGCGATATCTTTATGCTTTTTAAAATGTGCCTTAACACTATCTAGATCATTATAATTTGCGATCAATGTATTTTGAACAGCACCCTCAGGAACACCCTTACTTCCAGGCAAACTTAAAGTTGCCAATCCTGAACCTGCGGCTACCAGTAAGGCATCAGAATGACCGTGATAACAACCTGAAAATTTTATGATCTTATCTTTACCTGTAAATGCGCGCGCCAATCTTAATGCGCTCAATACTGCTTCTGTTCCTGAGTTTACAAAGCGTACTTTATCCATCCCTGGAAAGGCATCACAAACAATTTTTGCTAATTTGATCTCATTTTTGGTTGAAGCCCCAAAAGAATAGCCATACCTTAATGCTTTCTGAATGGCTTTCTGAACTTTATTGTGACGATGACCTAGGATCATCGGTCCGTAAGACAAGACATAATCTACATAATCGTTTCCATCGACATCCGTAATGGTACTTCCTTTGGCTTTTTTTATAAATAACGGATTGCCACCAACAGATTTAAATGCCCTTACCGGAGAATTTACAGCGCCTACTAAGTGCACTAAACCTTCTTTATATAATTTTTCTGATTTCTTAAAACTCATTTTTATTTTTTCTGTCATTCCTGCGAAAGCAGGAACCTTTTACTGTTTATTCTGATTTTTGAGATTCCTGCCTTCGCAGGAATGACAAGGTATTTGAACTTTTTTCTTATCCTATTCTTCCTTCGCAAGAATAAAAATAGTTTATTCCTAAAGTTTTGTCATGGAGATAATTAAAAATTAACGCTTCAACAATCTTACCGCTTCCTTTGCGAAATAAGTAATGATAATATCTGCCCCTGCACGTTTCATTGAAAGCAGGCTTTCCATCATCACCCGTTCCCCATCGATCCAACCTTTTTCTGCCGCTGCTTTGATCATCGCATATTCGCCACTCACGTTATAACAAGCGATTGGTTTATCAAAATTATCTTTCAACTCCCGAATGATATCTAAATAAGATAAGGCCGGTTTAACCATTAAAATATCGGCATCTTCGGCGTCATCATAAGTGGCTTCCCGCAATCCTTCTCTTCTATTTGCCGGATCCATTTGATAGGTTCGTCTATCACCAAAGGCAGGCGCTGAATCAGCAGCATCTCTAAATGGACCATAAAATGCCGAGGCATATTTAACGGAATAACCCATAATTGGTAAATTATAGAACCCTTCATCATCCAAGGCCTTGCGGATCGTAGCAATAGTACCATCCATCATTCCAGAAGGCGCTACCATATCTACGCCTGCCCTGGCATGAGAAATTACCTGTTTGGCAATATTGGGTAATGTTGCATCATTATCGACATCATTCTCATGAATTATTCCACAATGCCCATGTGAAGTATATTCACAAAAACACACATCGGTAATCACATATAAATTGGGGTAATTTTTTTTGATAAATCGTACCGCCTCTTGCATAATTCCCTTATCATTCCATGTTTCAGTACCTGCCTCATCTTTGTCTGCAGGAATGCCGAATAATAATACAGCTGGAATATTAAGTGCTACTACCTCATCCAATTCTTTTGATATCCTGTCTAAAGAAAATCGTTTGATACCCGGCATAGAAACGATCTCGGTTTCAATATTTTTTCCATCTTCAATAAATAATGGATAAATAAAATCATCTACAGACAGTTTGGTTTCCCTTACCAGACGGCGTATATTTTCTGTTTTGCGAAGTCTTCTAGTTCTGAACATAATGCAAATTAACTAATTCTATAACACTTTCTACCGTTGGAACTTTAGATATCTGTACTTTGGAAAAATGTTTTTTAGCTTCCTTGGCTGTAGTATCTCCAATACAAAAAGCAATTCCATCGGCTTTATTTTCTAATAAATAGCTTTTTACTGTAGAAGGACTATAAAATAATATGCCTTCGATTTTATCATCTACTTTAGCAGGGCTAAGCATGGTTTTATAAGCTTCTACCTCATGAACCGTAATATTATTCTCAGCTAACATCATTGGCATTTCATCTAACCTTTGATCGCCACAAAAAAATGTCACTTCACATTCACTTAAATTATCGATTAAATAATTCGCTAGTTTTTTGGCATTCTTTGCTGAGTGCTTCACTTTTCCGATGTTGCCTTCGATCAATTTTTTTGTTCTTCTACCAACACAGTAGATATTCTTAAATTTCAATTCGTCCGGTGTAAAGCTAGTTAACAAAGATTCAACGGCATTTTTACTGGTGATGATAACGTGTTCTATTTCCTTTTTAATCTCTTTGGGTAAAATACGATTAAAACGAATTTTTAAAAAATCGCTGTCTTCTACACCGATATCATTATTGAATAATTTTATTTGAGCTTTAGATAGATTTTTTGTTGAAAATACCGTCACTCTTTTTTCCAGCCCTTCATCTTCTGCCATCAATTGCTTTCCTCCTTTTTCTATGATGGTACCCGAGCAATATTTAGCAATGGTATGTTCTTCTCCTAATTTGGTGATTTTATCGACCTCAATTTTTTTCTTACCGTCCTTACTAAATAATACGCCTTTAAAGTGTACCGATTCCTCTTTTATCTGAGCCAAAGCCCCTATGGGTGCTGTACATCCACCTTCGAGTAAATTTAAAAAATCGCGCTCGATGGTTGTACATATTTCGGTTTCCTCATGGTTTAAAAGGGCACATGCCTCTCTAACATATTCATCTTCCTCTAAAGCTGTGATCATTATAGCTCCCTGAGCAGGAGCGGGTATCATCCAATTTAAACTTATGTGATTTTCAGGTAATACCTTGATCCTTTCCAATCCGGCAGCGGCAAATATGGCACCATTCCATTCATTATCTTGTAATTTTTGCAAACGCGAATTGACATTACCCCTTAAATCTACTAACTCGTGGTTTGGGTACCGATGCAACCATTGCGCCCTCCTGCGTAAACTGCCCGTAGCAATAACAGCTTCTGATTGAGACATGAACTCAACATTGTCTTTAAATACCAATATATCGTTATAATTAGCTCTTTTAAGTACTGCTGCTTGTATTATTTTTTTAGGTAAAACAGTCGGCACATCTTTTAAGGAATGAACCGCAATATCTATTTCCCCCTTTAACATGGCTAAGTCTAAAGTTCTGGTAAAGACACCAACTATTCCTAATTCATACAAAGGTTTGTCCAGCACAAGGTCACCAGTTGACTTTACTTTAACTAGCTCGGTACTATAACCCAGGTCTTCTAATGATTTTTGTACAGTTGTGGCTTGCCATAGCGCCAATTCACTATCGCGAGTACCTATTTTAATCGTTTTACTCATTCATTGAATTTTCTAACTGAAAAACTTTTGAGAAAAGTTCGATACTTGCGTCGGTTGAAGTGTTATTATCTTTTAGATGATTGGCGAAATGCTTGGTGATTTTTTGAATGATCCTATCTGATAATATTTCTGCCTGACTTTCATTAAAATCATGTGATTTTTTACGTTGAAAATCAATTTCTTCAAATTTGATCTCTTCTAATTTATGTTTTAATGCCTTAATAGCAGGTGCAAATTTCCGATTGTCAAGCCAGGCAATAAAATCTTTCTTTATGTCTTCAATTATTTTTTCTGCCTGCGGAATTTGTTCTTTTCTGTGCTCAATTGTTTCATCGGTTAATTGAGACAAGTAATCGAGATGAATTAGTTTTACATTTGGCAAATGCAATACATCATCGGATACATTCTTAGGAATAGATAAGTCGAGTATTAATAATTCTTTATCTGAAAATATGATCTCTTTTGAAATAGTTGGACGACTAGCACCGGTTGCAACAATCAATACATCTGTATTACGAATTTCGGCTTGTAAGCAAGCATAGTCTTTAACGGTAACCTTGCATTTTCCTGCAAGCTCTTCAGCCTTATCTTTCGTACGGTTTATTAAAGTTATATTTTTATTCTCTGTATGCTTAATTAAATTATCACATGTATTCCTACCAATTTTCCCGGTACCAAATAATAAAATATTTTTATCAGAGATGTTTTCTACATTATTCAAAATATATTGAACGGATGCAAAAGCGACGGAAGTAGCTCCAGAAGAAATTTCGGTCTCATTCTTGATCCGCTTACTTGCCTGAATTACAGCATTGACAAGACGTTCGAAAAAGGTATCTACAAGATTATATTTTTTAGATAATTTAAACCCTTTTTTTATTTGGCTAATAATTTCAAAATCTCCTAATATCTGACTATCTAAACCTGTGCCTACTCTAAATAAATGGCTTATAGCATCATTATTTTTATAAACGTAAGCAACTTTTTGAAATTCTTCAACAGTTCCATTTGAGTTATCACATAATAATTTTATGAGTTGAAATGGATGTTTGGCAAAACCATATATTTCCGTTCTATTACATGTAGAAATGGCTACTACCTCTTCAATTCCATCAGCTGTAGCCTGTTCTAATACATTGCTCTTGGCAGTTTCATCCAAATTGAACAATCCTCTTATCTCAGCGTTTGCCTTTTCATAGCTTAATCCAATACAATAAAAAGAATTTTGTTTCTTAATGTGATAGCGCTCCATGTAGTTCTAATATTGATACAAAATTATCATTAACTATTTTAAAAAAATAACGCTGGAAGAACTTTTAGTGTCGAATGAGAATTTTATTTTCTTTTTAATTCTTAAATTCTAAAAATATCTTACATTTGCCTAGATATAGGGTATTACGTATTAATTTGATTGTAAAATTATTATTTAAAAATTAAATAAAACATGACAAATGTCATAAAAAATGTCGCCGCAGGTACTAAAAATGATATTAAAATTGATGATGGCTTTTTTGTACTAAAACTTCAAAATAACAGTAATGTAAATCAACAAGTAAAAAGGAAGATCGATAGTAGTCATATTCAATTTCATTTTTGTTTAAAAGGGTCTTCTAAATTTAATTTTAACAATGGAAATTATAGTTTCGATGTATCCGAAGAACAGTCGTTATTATTATATAATCCGCAGCAAGATCTTCCCATAAATTTGGATTTACAAGCCAACACCTGGATCATTTCGGTTTTATTATCTATTAAAAATTTTCATGCTTTATTTTCTCAGGAAGCAGATTATATCCATTTTTTAACAGATGATAATAAGGGGAAAAAATATTACGATAATAAAAAAATTACGCCGGCAATTGCAGTTGTCTTAAATCAAATGATGAATTTCAATATTCATCGCTCCATAGAAACACTTTATTTAAAGGGTAAAACCTATGAATTACTCAGTCTTTATTTTAACCATAGCGGTGATGCCGATATTGAGCAATGCCCATTCTTAGTAGATGAAAAAAATGTATTAAAAATTAGACAGGCAAAGGACATTATCATTGCCCGAATGACAGAGCCGCCAAGCTTACCGGAATTGGCCAACGAAATTGGATTGTCATTAAAAAAATTAAAAGAAGGTTTTAAACAGATTTATGGCGATTCGGTATACAGTTTTTTGTTTGACTACAAAATGGAATATGCACGTAAACTACTGGAAAGCAACCAATTTAACGTTAATGAAATTGGTTTAAAAGTGGGATACAGCACGGCCAGTCATTTTATCGCTGCTTTCAAAAAAAAATATGGAACTACCCCAAAAAAATACAACCAATAGAATTTAGAATTAAATGAAAAAAGGAATACTACTCGTTAATTTAGGATCACCCGATAGTACAAAAGTAAAAGATGTTAGAAAGTATTTAGACGAGTTCTTAATGGACGAACGCGTAATCGACATTCCATACTGGAAGCGTTTTTTATTAATTAAAGGTATTATTTTGAATACCAGACCAAAAAAATCTGCCGCGGCCTATAAAAAGATCTGGTGGAAAGAAGGGTCTCCATTGGTGGTCATTTCTGAAAGATTTACAGAAAAAATTCGTAAAAAACTAGATATTCCGGTTGCACTTGGTATGCGATATGGCACCATGAGCATTGAAAAAGGCTTTCAACAACTAAAGAATCAAGGGGTTGAAAAGGTTTTATTAATTCCGCTTTACCCACATTATGCCATGTCCTCCTATGAGACCGTCGTTGTAAAGGCTGAAGAAGTTCGACAAAAATCATTTGCTGATATGAAGATGGACCTTTTACCTGTATTTTATAATGATAAAGAATACATTAAAGTGATGAGCACTAATTTAAAACGACATCTCGAAGGATTTGAGCATGATCATATATTGTTTTCATATCACGGCATTCCCGAAAGGCATATTATAAAATCAGACACTACTAATTCTCATTGTAAAATTGATGGAACTTGCTGTAATACCAAATCATTAGCTCATGAAACTTGTTACAGACATCAATGTCTTGAAACTACCAAATTAATGGCAAAAGCCTTAAAATTAAAACCTGGCACCTATAGCGACTCTTTTCAATCGCGCCTTTTAAAAGACCCTTGGTTAAAACCATATACCGATTTCGAACTTGAACGATTACCTAAAGAAGGTATAAAAAAATTGGCAGTAATAACCCCTGCTTTTGTTGCCGATTGTTTGGAAACTCTAGAAGAAATTGCGATGGAAGGGAAAGAAGAATTTTTAGAAGCGGGAGGAGAAACTTACAAGCATATCCCTTGTTTAAATGATAATGATGACTGGGTTGACGTTACGATTAAGTGGATAAAGGATTGGCAATCTAATAACCTTTAGGAGATTAGCTATAATGGAATATTTATATATTAAATCATTGCATGTTATCTTTGTAACTACTTGGTTTGCAGGACTTTTTTACATCATTCGTCTATTTATTTATTATAAAGAGGCAGAAGAAAAACCTGAAATCGAAAAGAACATTCTTATTAAACAATATAAATTAATGATCAAACGTCTATGGTATATCATTACCTGGCCATCGGCTGTGCTGGCCACTATTTTTGCTGTTTGGTTATTGGTTCTACAACCTTTTTGGCTGGAAGCTAACTGGATGATCATAAAATTAGGTTTTGTAGTAGCCCTTTTTGCGTATCACTGGTCGTGCCAGGTCATGTATAATCAAATTGAAAAAGGATATTTAAAATATTCTTCCTTTGCATTAAGGGTTTGGAATGAAGTGGCTACAATCATCTTATTTGCATGTGTATTTCTGGTTATCCTAAAAAATACTTTGGGCTGGATCTTCGGGGTTGTTGGCATCGTTGGCGTTTCCATCGTATTAATGCTCGGCATTAAACTCTATAAAAATCTGAGGGCTAAACGGAGTTGGGCTGACGATTAATTCTTAATCCGATTTAATAAGTACACTACATTATGACATAAATCATACTCTAATACTTTTGATAATTTTAAATTTGCATCCAGAAATAAAAGTATGATATGAGAAGTTTACTATTAGGTAACGAAGCACTCGCTCAAGGAAGTATTGATGCCGGCCTTTCCGGGGTCTATGCTTATCCCGGAACACCATCAACCGAAATTACAGAATATATTCAAAAATCGAAACTCGCAAAGGAATTAAACATTCATGCTTCATGGTCAGTAAATGAAAAAACAGCTATGGAGGCCGCTTTGGGCATGTCGTATACCGGTAAAAGAGCTATGGTTGTTATGAAACACGTGGGTTTGAACGTAGCTTCCGATGTTTTTATGAACATGGCAGTTTCCGGAATCAACGGTGGACTCGTAGTCGTCGTTGCAGATGATCCTTCTATGCATTCTTCACAGAATGAACAAGACTCAAGATTTTACGGAAAATTTGCCATGATCCCGATATTAGAACCTTCGAATCAACAAGAAGCATATAATATCATGCACTATGCTTTTGATCTTTCCGAAGATTTAAAGTTACCTGTATTATTAAGAATGGTAACACGTCTATCCCACTCTCGTGCAGGGGTTATACTAAAAGAAAGACGTGCACAAAATGGCATGCAGCTTCCGGTTGATACTACAAGATTTACCTTACTTCCGATGAACGCAAGAAAACAATTCGATCAATTGGTAAATAAAAAAAGTATTTTGATCGAACATTCCGAAAATTCTAATCTCAATAGATTAGAACTTAGTGAAGATAAAACGCTCGGAATAATTGCATGTGGTATCGCTTATAACTATGTCATGGAAAATATAGGTGATAGTGAATCTTATTATTCAATATTGAAAATTTCACAATATCCATTACCTAAAGAAAAAATTAAAGAACTCTATCGTCACTGTGATAAAATTTTAGTCGTGGAAGAGGGATATCCTGTTGTGGAAGAATTATTGCACAACTATTTTGACGAAAATGATAAAATCAAAGGAAAATTAACTGGAGATATTCCACTAACTGGTGAATTAAATCCTAATACAGTTGGTAAATCCTTAGGTATTTTTCAAAATGGTCCCAAATCCATTCCTACTATAGTCGCACCTAGGCCACCTCAATTATGCGAAGGCTGTGGTCATACAGATCTTTTTAATACCATAAATGCTTTGATCCCTGAAATTGGTAATAAAAATGTTTTTGGAGATATCGGTTGTTATGCACTCGGTGCGCTGCCACCATTAAACACCATTAACACACTCATAGATATGGGTGCCTCGATAACTATGGCAAAAGGGGCGGCAGATGCAGGTCTGGAAAATGCCATTGCCGTTATTGGCGATTCGACCTTTACCCATTCCGGAATGACAGGATTACTCGATGCGGTTTTTGAAAATTCACCGATAACAGTTATTATTTCTGATAATTCAGCAATTGCGATGACAGGTGCACAAGAATCAAGTGCAGTAGGCCGATTACATAAAATTTGCCTGGGTATTGGAGTTCATCCTAATCATCTCAAAACGATGATCCCGTTGAAGAAAAACCATGAACAAAATGTGGAATTATTAAGAAATGAATTAAAATACAAAGGACTTTCTGTAATAATTTCTGAAAGACCATGTGTGAGATTATCCAGGGACAAAAAAGAGGAAATTAAAGCTAAAATCGCATCATTAAGTTAAATTAATCACATGAAAACAAATATTATATTATCGGGTGTTGGTGGTCAAGGAATTCTAACCATTGCTGCCGTACTTGATACAGCTGCTCTTAGTGAAAATTTACATATCAAGCAATCGGAAGTTCACGGCATGAGTCAGCGTGGTGGCGCTGTGCAATCACATGTAAGAATATCTGATAAAGAAATTTTTTCAGACCTCATTCCTGAAGGAAAAGCCGATCTCATATTGTCTGTAGAACCCATGGAATTATTACGATATATGCCATTTTTGAATAAAAAAGGATGGTTAATTACCGATTCTAATCCTTTTGTGAATACCGGTAATTATCCTGAAATAAAAGACATCTACGATCAGATCAAAAAACATCCTTTTCATGTGATCATAAATGCTACCGATGTTGCTAAAAAAATAGGAAATTCAAAGGTTGCCAATATGGTTTTACTTGGTGCCGCGTCCTCAATAATTCCTTTGTCGGAAGAGAGCCTTCTTACAGCAATCAAAAAATTATTTCAGCATAAAAGTGAGAAAATTATTAGCTTGAATATTGAGGCATTTTTTGAGGGCAAAAAAATCGCCAAAGAATATACAGATTTCGCTTATTAATTACGACTTAATCGATTATAAAATCATGTATTATCAATTTTAGAATTACGTAATATTTTTTTTATTGCTTCAGCTAAAATTATAACACCTTTTTCAATACTTTCTTTCGGCATATTCGAAAAAGACAGCCTTAATCTATCATCTTTCACACTAGCGGGGTCAAACGTTCTTCCCGTAACAAACACCACACCTTTATCAACACTTTCTTTAAATATATCAGTAGATCTAATATGTGCCGGTAATTTAAGCCAGATATAAAACCCCCCTTTTGGCTCATTCCAGGTTACTTCTTTGGGCATGTACTTTTTCAGATTATTTTGAAGCAAATTCTTTCTTTCTAGATATTCTCCTCTTAAAAATTTTAAATATGGATCTAATTTATGTTGCGCTAAAAACTCATTACCTAATATTTGCATAAAATTAGAAGTACAGGCATCCAAAGCTTGTTTTATGGTTTCAGCTTTGTCAAAAATCTCATAAGAAGAAAGCATGTAACCCAATCTAAATCCCGGACCCAAAATTTTTGAAAAAGAGCCTGTATAAATAATTTCGACATCAGAAACACCATAAGATTTCATCGCTTTGGCTAAATATTTTTCCTCTTCATTAAAATAAAGATCACTATAGGCATCATCTTCAAGTAAAATAATTCCGGTTCCAGATAAAACCTCTAAGAGCTCTTTTTTTCTTTGCAGGTGTATAAATGATACCTGCCGGATTATGATAATTTGGTGTGACATATAAAAACTTCGGCTTTTTATCTAAAGAAGCAATTTTGCTTTTCAAAGAATTAATATCAATACCATCCTTGTCAATCGGTATACTATGAATTTCGGCTCCAAAGGTTTCAAATACCGATAAAGCACCTACAAAACATGGGTTTTCGGTTAATATTATATCTCCTTCGTTCACAAACTCCTGGGTAATAATACTTATGGCCTGAAGCGACCCTGTGGTAATTAATATTTTATTTTCTTTTACCGGTAAGCCCTTCTTTTGTAAATAGCTTTGTAGTGATTTTATAAGGGGTGGATACCCCGAGGTTGGCCCATACTGAAAACATAATTTTTTAATATCATCAGGTAAGGCATTGTAAATTTCGTCAATTTGTTTTACCGGAAACAGATCATTATTCGGCATGCCTCCTGCAAACGAAATCATACTTTTTCCCGAAGATTGTTTCATTAATAATTTAATGTCTTCGGAATGCATTGAATTAACCGCATTTGAAAATGCATACCTCATCACTTATATTTTAAAACTTTATTCAAAATAACAAAATTTTCATAAAACAGATTGTGATAAATATCAGCTAAAATCCTAACTATATTCGTTTACTTTACATCAATAAAATCTGGTTTTATTTATGCTTCACCCAAAATTAGTTGAACCAAAAAGTATTGTTGTTGTTGGAGGTTCCGACAATATCCATAGTCCTGGAGGAAGGGTTTTAAAGAACTTAATAGATCATAAATTCCAAGGTGATCTTTTCGTGGTAAATCCGAAGCAGGATCTTGTTCAAGGGCTTAGATCTTATAAAAATATTAACGATATTCCAAAGGTAGATGTTGCCATTATTGCCATTGCTGCCAAATTTATTTTAGAATCTGTAAGGGTCCTCACCCAAGAAAAAAATACCAAAGGTTTTATTATTTTTTCTGCAGGATTTAGCGAAAAAGATGAAAATGGTGCAAAACTAGAGCAGGAAATTGTTGCATTAATTAATGAAGCAGGCGGTAGCTTATTAGGCCCAAATAACATTGGCTTGATAAATAAACATTATACCGGGGTTTTTACAACCCCCATTCCTAAATTACATGATAATGGCGTAGATTTTATATCTGGTTCCGGGGCTACGGCGGTATTTATTATTGAGGCAGCCGAAAGTATGGGCCTCACATTTTCCAGTGTTTATACCGTTGGAAACAGCGCACAAATTGGTGTTGAGGAATTATTAGAATATTTCGATCAAACATTTCATAAGGGTAAAAGTTCGAAAGTGAAACTTCTTTATATTGAAAGTATAAAAGATCCTGCAAAATTTTTAAAACATACAGCCTCACTCATTAATAAAGGTTGCAAAATAGCTGCCATTAAGGCCGGCAGCTCAGAAGCAGGCAACAGGGCAGCTTCTTCTCATACCGGTGCAATCGCCAATTCGGATGTTTTTGTAGATACCTTGTTTAAAAAAGCCGGAATCATTCGTTGTTACGGAAGAAACGAACTCATTACTGTTGCAGGAATACTTTTACAAAAAGAATCCAAAGGAAAAAATATCGCCATCATAACGCATGCCGGCGGACCTGCCGTAATGCTTACAGATGTATTATCAAAAAATGGGCTAAAGATCCCAACCATAGATGGACCTCATACTGATGCCTTATTAAATGAATTGTTCGACGGATCATCAGTAACCAACCCCATAGATTTTTTAGCAACCGGCACAGCCGAACAGTTGGATACCATCATAGATTATTGTGAAAATAAATTTGATGAGATCGATGCTATGGCAGTAATTTTTGGGAGTCCCGGATTAACATCTGTATATGATGCTTATGAGGTTTTAGACAAGAGAATTAGAACTTCAAAAAAGCCGATTTATGCTATTTTGCCGTCTGTAGTTAATGTAAAAGATGAAATAAACGAATTCTTAAGGAAAGAAAATATAGTATTTAACGATGAGGTATTATTTGGAAGTGCCTTGACAAAGGTGTATAACCATAGAGTTACAACAAATAGTATTAAAGACCATAAGGTAAGAGCTAGAAAAGATGTGCGAGAAATAATCGACGAACTACCCAACGGTTACATGCCTTCAGAAACAGCCATTAAATTATTCGAGTATGTTGGTGTAAAATTTGTAAAACAATATAGTGCAAAGAATAAAGATCAGCTTCTTTCCATATCAAAATCATTAAAATATCCTGTTGCACTAAAAGTTGTGGGCCCTTTACACAAATCTGATGTCGGCGGTGTAATATTAAATATTGCTAACGATCAAGAATTGCATAATGGCTTCGATAATTTGATGCAAATTGAGGATGCAACATCGGTCTTAATTCAACCGATGATAAAAGGAATGGAAATATTTATTGGAGCAAAAAAAGAGGGCAATTATCCTCATGTGGTATTATGCGGACTTGGCGGAATTTTTGTCGAAGTACTAAAAGACGTGAATGCCTCCATGGTGCCTATTAATGATGGAAGATGCTGTAAAAATGATCGCAGATTTAAAAGCGTATCCTATTTTAAAAGGGATTAGAGGACAAAAAGGAATCAATATCAAAAAGTTCGCCGAAATAATCGTAAAAATTTCAGATCTGCTACTCATTGCCCCGGAAATTGCGGAGTTAGATATAAATCCGCTTATGGCATCAGAAAAAGATATTATAGCGGTTGATGTGCGGATCAGAATTGAGAAATAACTGACCTATCTAAAGAATTTATGAGTTTTTTAATGAATTCTCAAAAGGAATTCTATTTAAAATACTTCTTCCTAAAGTAACTTCATCTGTATATTCAAGCTCATCACCTATTGAAATTCCTCGAGCTATGGTTGATACCTTTATATCAATATCTTCGATCTGCCTGTAAATATAAAAATTGGTTGTATCTCCTTCCATGGTCGGACTCAAAGCAAAAATAAGTTCTTTGATCAATCCTTGCCTGACCTTTTTTACCAAACTCTCAATCGTTAAGTTCTGCGGCCCAATGCCTTCAATCGGAGATATCTTTCCTCCAAGTACATGATATAATCCTCTGAACTGAGAAGTGCTTTCAATTGCCATTACATCACGGATATCTTCAACAACACAAATTAATTGATCATCTCGATTCTTATTGGCACAAATTTCACATATCTCCTTATCAGAAATATTATGGCATTTTTCGCATAGCTTAATATGTTCTTTTAAATTTTCTAATGCAGCAGTTAAATAGGTAGTTCGCTCTTTTGGCTGTTTTAAAAGGTGCAATACCAAACGTAAGGCTGTTCGTTTGCCTATACCCGGTAATTGAGAAACTTCGCTAACCGCATTCTCTAATAATTTCGAAGAAAAATTCATCTAGCAAATGTAATTAACATTTATCATTTTTAAATTATGCCTAATTGATTTTTTGTAATTTGCAGCCGTTATAAATATTTTATGCAGCCACTACATATCTTATTGCTCATCTTGATCTATTTTGGAGTATTAATACTCATTTCCTATTTTACAGGTAAGGATGATAGCAACGAAGTCTTTTTTAAGGCAGAACGCAAGTCTCCTTGGTATATCGTAGCCTTTGGAATGGTAGGGGCATCACTATCGGGTGTGACCTTTATTTCAGTGCCGGGATGGGTAGAAGCTACCCAATTTAGTTATATGCAGATAGTATTGGGTTATGTTGTTGGGTATTTTATTGTGGCTTATGTGCTTATGCCCGTTTATTATAGGTTAAACGTAACTTCTATTTATCAATATTTAGATGACCGTTTTGGTATAGTTAGTTATAAAACAGGGGCTACTTTTTTCTTTATATCAAGAGTTTTGGGAGCATCTTTCAGGTTGTTTTTAGTAGCATCTGTATTGCAATATTTTGTTTTTGATAGTTGGGGTGTGCCCTTCGAAATAACAGTTGTAATTTCTATACTTTTAATATGGATATATACATTTAGGGCAGGCATTAAAACTATCGTTTGGACAGATACTTTACAAACTTTATTTATGATTGCGGCATCATTTGCTGCCATATATTATATCAATGAACATATTGGTTGGAGTTTTAGTGAATTTATAGCATCGGAAGAATTGAAGAGTTATAGTAAAGTTTTCTTTTTTGATGATTTTTTAGATAGCAATCATTTTGTTAAATCTTTTATCGGAGGCATGTTTATAACCATTTGTATGACAGGCCTTGATCAGGATATGATGCAAAAAAACCTTACCTGTAAAAATCTTAAAGAAGCTCAGAAAAATATGATCTCATTTAGCTTTGTGCTGTTGATCGTTACTTTTGTATTTATTTTATTAGGTGCCCTTTTATTTATTTATGCCGGCAAATTCGGAATCGCAACGCCGGTCGTAGATGGCCAGATAAAAACAGACCTACTATTTCCTGAAGTAGCACTTAACAGTGATCTGGGAATTGGTATAGGAGTTATTTTCATTTTAGGATTAATTGCCGCGGCCTATAGTAGCGCTGATAGTGCATTAACATCGTTGACCACTTCTTTTTGCATTGATTTTTTGAATATTGAAAAGAAAGAAAAGATATTGCAAAAAGGTATTCGTAAAAAAGTGCATATTGGTATGAGTATTTTATTGATCATCGTAATTATTATTTTTAAATATGTTCTTGAAGATAATGTAATAAGTAGTTTATTGCAGGTAGCTTCTTATACTTATGGACCCCTATTAGGTCTCTTTGCCTTTGGTATTTTTACAAAATTTGAGATAAAGGATCAATATGTCTGGCTCATTGCCATTGTATCTGTCGCACTAACATATCTCATTAACATGAATTCAGTTGATTGGCTCGGAGGTTATATTTTTGGATTCGAATTGTTAGCTCTTAACGGATTGATTACTTTTATAGGGTTATTTTTAGTGAGAAGATCTTCAAATAATAAGCAAATAATATCTTAATGGAACAAGATTTAAGTAATTATAGGGAGGACTATCAAAAGGATGCGTTGTTGGAGCAAAATACGCCTGAAAATCCTATGGAATTATTTAGAGACTGGTTTTTGGGCGCCGATGAATCGGAACATGTATCGGAAGCCAACGCTATGAATATTGCAACTTTAGGTTTAGATGGTTTTCCTAAAAACAGAATGGTTTTACTTAAAAAATATAACTGGGAAGGTTTTGTTTTCCATACCAATTATAATTCAGAAAAAGGAAAGGCTCTAGCCAAGAATCCTAAAGTATGTTTATCTTTTTTCTGGCATGCACTCGAACGGCAAATTATCATAAAAGGTATTGCAGAAAAACTTGCTGAGAATCTATCTGACGGCTATTTCGAAACGAGACCCGATGGTAGTAAACTTGGAGCATGGGCCTCTCAACAGAGCAAGGTTGTTTCATCTAGAGAGGAGCTTGATGAAAAATTGCGTTTTTACGAAAAGAAATTTCAGGGAACAGAAATTCCCAGACCACCTTATTGGGGAGGTATTATGGTAAAACCGGTAAGCATTGAATTCTGGCAAGGCAGGCCAAATAGAATGCATGATAGGATAATTTATACTTTACAGCCAGATTTTAATTGGAAAAAAGAACGCCTTTCTCCATGAAAAATTTACTTATATTTGATGTAATTAATTCCTGATTAATTAACTATAAAACCAACCATTAGTTAATGAAAACATTATATATTGTTAGACATGCCAAATCTTCGTGGGAGTATTCGCACGTTAGAGATATCGACCGGCCTTTGAAAGAACGAGGAATAAATGATGCTTATTTGATTTCTGACGTGATGAAACAAAAAGTGAAATGCCCTGATATTTTTGTTTCAAGTTGTGCTAATAGAGCATTGCACACTGCCATGATATTCAGTTATACCTACAATTTTCCATTAGCAAACATGAAGATAAGTAAATCACTCTATAGTTTTAGTGACGGATATTTGATAAAAACCGTAAAAGCCTTGGATGATGGATTCGAATCTGCTATTATATTTAGTCATGACCATGGCATTAGTACATTCGTAAATAAATTCGGAAGTCAGCCTATCAGTCATGTACCCACATGCGGCGTTGTAGGAATTCAATTCGAAGACGAGCACTGGAAAAACGTTAAAAAAGGCAAAACCTTTTTGGTAGAGTTTCCTAAATATCATAAATAACAAATACTTTAGATTTGGACATAAAAAAATATGCGGCCATAGACATTGGTTCCAATGCCATAAGGTTACTGGTAGCAAATGTTATTTCGAAGGATAATTTCCCAACGCAATATCGAAAATCTTCACTTGTAAGGGTTCCTATTAGATTAGGGGCTGATGCATTTACCACTGGTATTATTTCAAAAAACAATATCAATCGAATAACTGACGCTATGCAAGCTTTTAAATTATTAATGAGTGTACATGGGGTAGAAAAGTTTAAAGCTTGTGCAACTTCTGCAATGCGCGAAGCGAGCAATGGAAAAATGATTATAGAGACCGTTTTAAAAAAAACAGGGATTAAAATAGATGTTATAGATGGCAAAACCGAAGCGGCCATTATATCTGCCACAGATTTGAATGAGATCATTTTGGGAGACGATCCCTATTTATATGTAGATGTGGGTGGTGGTAGTACAGAATTTACTTTTTTCGATAAAGGAAAAATGGTTACTTCAAGATCATTTAAATTAGGTACGGTAAGGCATGTCGATAAAAAAACTAATAAAGTAATTTTAGATAAGCTAGAAGAATGGATTACCGACATTAGTAAAGATTTTAAAGGAATCTCCTTGATCGGATCAGGAGGTAATATCAATAAGATATTTAAAATGTCTGGCCAGCCTTTAGGAAGACCCCTTTCATACGTTTATATGAAGGCTAACTACGAGTTCCTTAAAAAAATGTCTTATGAAGACAGAATAACAGAGCTAGGTTTAAATCCTGATAGGGCGGATGTTATATTACCTGCAAGTAAAATTTACCTGAGAGCTATGAAATGGAGCCGTGCCGACAAAATTTATGTCCCAAAAATAGGACTATCTGATGGGATTATTAAAGGTCTTCATCTCGGTACTTTAAAGTAAGTATTTCCATAATATCCTTAATCCAACAAACGCAATTAATAATGCGGTTAATCTCTTTATAATAAACGGAGATATCGAAGTTGCACTTAATCTCGAACCGATTTGACCTCCAATTAGAACCGTTAACATAAGTGTAATAGCCAAGGTCGGTTCGAATTGAAAATCTGGATTTTGAAACTGTCCTAATAATCCTGCAATTGAATTTACCAGAATAAAGAAACTTGCTGTCGCAGCAATTCTCTTGGGTGTATCCCATTTCGTAAGATGCAATATTGGAGCTAAAAATATACCGCCACCAATGCCAACCATGCCCGAAATAAATCCGATAATACCTCCAATAAACCCGTCTTTATATACCGATTGACGATTCGATTTTTTAGGATGTTCGACAATATATTTCGAAATCCACATGGTAATGGCTGCAACAAGAAGGGTGATACCTAATAAAATAAAAAAGAAAGTCTGGCCAATTCTTAAATATCCACCTAAGAAGGCCATTGGTATACTTAAAAAGGCTAAGGGAATTACTTTTTTCCAGTTATAATGCTTGTTTTTTGCGTAAAAATAGGTACCGCCAGACACCACAACAATATTGCATAATAAAGCGATGGCTCTGAATTGAATAAAACTTAATCCTGTTAAAGCCAATACCGCCAGATAACTTGATCCGCCTCCGAATCCAACGGAAGAATAGAGCGTTGCAATTAAAAAAAACAAAATTATGATAGCCCAGTTATCAATAATAACTTTTATGAACTCAGAAAATTCAATCATCTTTATTTTAAAGCTTCAAATATAGAGATTATTAAATATCGGATGTAGATAAAGATATTTTAAACTTACTGTATTAATAAATGTGATACTTTTAATAATTCTAATTTATAAAATATATGTTTATATTGCTTAACGAACGAACTTTAACCACAAAATTTCTGAGATGCCTACAAAAGTTCATAAGAAATGCCGCAGGTGGTTTGGCATTTCCCCCGAAGGATTTGGTACAGTGGCAATGTTTATTAACTTTATAGTTTCGTTAATAATTTCATTTTTTACACCTGCACCACCGAAAAAAGTGCAACTAATTTTAGACAATATTAGGATCCCATCGGGTACTAATAAACCCATAGATCATTAAATTAAACATTATGAGCAATTACCACATCAAACATTTAGAAGAATATTATCAGGTTTATAGAAAGTCGGTAAGAAACCCTGAAAGTTTTTGGGAAGAAATCGCTGAAGAGCACTTTATTTGGCGAAAACGATGGGATAATGTATTGAGCTGGGATTTTAAAAAACCGGAGATCAAATGGTATGAAGGCGCAGAACTCAATATAACGGAAAACTGTATAGACAGGCATTTGCGAACCAGAGGAAATAAAACAGCCATTTTATTCGAACCCAACGATCCAAAAGAAAAAGCGCAACATATTACATACCAACAGTTATATGAAAGGGTAAATAAATTTGCGAATGTACTTAAATCAGAGGGTATTAAGAAAGGAGATAGGGTTTGTATTTATTTACCGATGATACCAGAATTGGCGATTTCAGTGTTGGCTTGTGCAAGAATTGGTGCTATTCATTCTGTTGTTTTTGCAGGTTTTTCATCTAAAGCCCTTTCCACCCGAATTAATGATTGCGATTGTAAAATGGTGATTACCTCGGATGGATCTTATAGGGGAGCAAAAACAATTGATCTAAAAGGTATAGTTGACGAGGCTTTAGAATCAACACCACATGTTGAAACTGTATTAGTAGCCAAACGTACGCATACTGAAATAAATATGAAGGCGGATCGCGATAAATGGTTACAGCCATTATTAGACAATGCGTCTATTGATTGTGAACCTGAAATTATGAATGCCGAAGATCCTTTATTCATTTTATATACCTCAGGTTCAACAGGAAAACCAAAAGGAATGGTTCATACCACAGCGGGGTATATGGTATATACAGCCTATACTTTTAAAAATGTGTTTCAATATAGGGAAGATGATATATATTGGTGTACCGCTGATATTGGATGGATTACTGGCCATAGTTATATAGTTTACGGTCCCTTAGCAAATGGCGCTACAACTGTGATGTTCGAAGGTGTTCCAACATATCCTGATTGGGGTCGTTTTTGGGAAATTGTTCAAAAACATAAGATCACCCAGTTTTATACCGCGCCAACGGCCATTCGTGCAATCGCTAAAGAAAATCTCGATTTTGTTGAGAAATATGACCTTTCATCTCTCAAAGTATTGGGTACTGTTGGAGAACCCATCAATGAGGAGGCCTGGCATTGGTATAATGACAATATTGGTAAAAAGAAAAGCCCAATTGTAGATACCTGGTGGCAAACTGAAACCGGAGGTATAATGATCACACCCATTCCTTTTGCAACACCAACAAAACCAACATATGCAACCTTACCTTTTCCTGGAATCCAACCTGAATTAATGGATGAAAACGGTAATGAAATTAAGGGCAATCAGGTTGATGGGCGCTTGTGTATAAAATTCCCTTGGCCTTCAATAGCGAGAACCATTTGGGGAGATCATGAACGTTTTAGAAAAACATATTTTACTGCTTTTAAAAACAAATACTTTACCGGTGACGGCGCCTTGCGCGACGAGGTCGGTTACTACAGGATTACCGGCCGGGTTGATGATGTGATTATTGTTTCAGGTCATAATTTAGGAACGGCGCCTATCGAAGATGCTATCAACGAACACCAAGCAGTAGCCGAATCGGCCATTGTTGGTTTTCCTCATGAAATAAAAGGAAATGCCTTGTATGGATTTGTGATTTTAAAAGAAACAGGTGAATCGCGTGATCAGGATAATGTCCGTAAAGAGATCAATCAAATTATTACAGAACACATTGGTCCGATTGCCAAATTAGACAAAATTCAATTTACAAAAGGATTACCAAAAACACGTTCAGGAAAGATCATGCGGCGTATTTTGAGAAAGATTGCCTGTAAAGATACAAGTAATTTAGGTGACACTTCAACCTTATTAAATCCAGAGGTTGTTCAAGATATTATGGATAATGTATTATAAAAAATAAATATGACAAGAATAATAAACGGGATATTAGTTTGTGCTTTATTCATAAATTGCAATACAAAGGCCCAAGAACTTAGCTTTCGAAGAATACAATCCTAAATCAACACTTGTTGTTCCGGGTAGTATTGTAAAAAAAGCAAAATTTCCATTTATAGATGTACATGGCCATCAATACAATATGCCGGAGCAAGATTTGTCCCCGGTAGTTGAAGCTATGGACACGCTAAATATGGGCATTATGGTCAATTTAAGTGGGAGGTCGGGCGAACAATTACAACAATCTGTCAAAAATATTCAAGACCATTTTCCGAATAGATTTGTAGTTTTTGCCAATGTTAATTTCGACGGTGTTGGTACCGCTGACTGGGTGGAAAAAGCAGTAAGCCAGTTGAATGAAGATGTTAAAAATGGCGCCAGGGGTTTAAAAGTTTATAAAAGTCTGGGTATGCGTAATAAGGATAATAACGGCAATAGAATTGCTATTGATGATGAGCGATTAGACCCCATATGGGCCATCATGTGGTGAATTAGGCATTCCGGTTTTAATCCATTCGGCAGATCCAAAGCCTTTTTGGGATGAATTTGATGGTGATAATGAAAGATGGCTGGAATTAAAAACACATCCAAGAAGAAAAAGAAGTGCAACCGATCCGGTTCCTTGGGAGCAAATAATTGGTGAACAACACAACATGTTCAAAAAACATCCTAAAACACAATTTATCAATGCGCACATGGGCTGGTATGCCAATGACCTGGGCAAATTAGGCACATTAATGGATGAGATGCCCAATATGCATGTAGAAATTGGTGCTATCATTGCAGAACTTGGACGACAACCAAGATTCGCCAAGGCTTTCTTTATAAAATATCAGGATAGGATCTTATTCGGAAAAGACAGTTGGAAGCCCGAAGAATTTCCCACTTATTTTAGAGTGTTAGAAACGGCTGATGAGTATTTTCCTTATCATAAAAAGTATCATGCATTATTGGGCAATGTATGGCCTTGATCTTCCTGATGAAGTGCTGAAAAAAGTGTATTATAAAAATGCATTGAAACTAATACCTGGTTTGGATGCAAGTTTGTTTCCAAATTGATATGTATTTCTGTAGATCATAGATCAAATTTATCTTTATTTAAAAATTTTATTGCCATATAATATCGCATACAATGAACATTCAACCGCTTCTGGATAACCTGAGTAAATACATAAACTTAAGTGTAGAAGAAGAAAATAATTTACGTTCGAAAGTAAAGTATAGGAAGTATTTAAAAAATCAGTACTTGGTTCAGGCAGGCGATGTTTGCCATTATACGAGCTATGTAATTTCAGGTTGTACCAAAACATTTTTTATAGATGATGAGGGGCAAGAGCATATTGTGATGTTCTCAGCAGAGGATTGGTGGTCCTCAGATATTGCGAGTTTCATTACACAAACACCTGCTGATTTTAATATTCAAAGTATAGAAAACACAGAGGTTATTCAATTTTCATTTGAAAATATGGAACAACTTTATATAGAAATACCAAAACTCGAAAGGTATTTCAGAAAGATCATCGAAAGGGCATTTGTAGCTTCACAAAAAAGAATTATAAGAAACTTTAGTATGACAGCTAAAGATAGATATCTTATTTTCAAGGAAAGCTATCCCAATATGGAACAGCGTATTCCACAATATATGATCGCCTACTATTTAGGAATCACTAAAGAATTTCTTAGTAAAATTAAAAGTCAATTATTACTAAAATAATAAACATATTAATCTAGTTTAATATGTTTTAATAATCTAGTTCATTTTATTCGTTAATATCAGTTATTAAATTTGTTTGATATTTAATAAACGATTAAAAAAACTTAAAAATGAAAAAATTTATAACGACCGCAACGGTAATTTTAGTAGCATTTATTGCATTTTCTTTTACTAGTTTAGAGACTATAACTAAGGAAGTAAAAATTGAAAAAAGTAAAGTCACATGGAAAGGGTATAAAGTAACAGGTTCTCATGAAGGAACCATAGCTATCCAATCTGGTACTTTAAAATTTGAAGCTGACGTATTAGTAGGTGGAGAATTTGTTATTGATATGACGTCTATCACCAATGCTGATCTACAAGGTGAGTATAAAGATAAATTAGAAGGTCATTTAAAATCTGACGATTTCTTTGGTGTCGAAAAATTTCCAACCGCAACATTGGTTTTTAAAAATGTTGAAGTGGCTGGTAAAAATTCGTATAAAGTAACCGGTGACCTAACCATCAAAGGAAAAACGAATCCTGTAACTTTTGACTTTTCTGTTTATGGTAGCAAAGCAAACGCTACTCTAAAAATAGATAGATCTAAATACGATGTTAAATATGGTTCATCCAGTTTCTTTGATAATTTAAAAGACAAAGTAATTTACGATGAGTTCGATCTTATTTCTGATTTAGAATTTTAAGATAAATAATTATAAAAACCGCCAATTGGCGGTTTTTTTTGTGCTATAAAGGAATATTCCCATGCTTTCTCTTTGGTCTATCAACTTGTTTTCCTTCCAGAACCTGAAATGCCTTTATCAATTTCCTCCTTGTGTTTTTTGGATAAATAACCTCATCAATAAAACCGCGTCTTGCAGCCCTGTACGGATCCGCAAATTTAAAAGCATATTCAGCCTCTTTTTCTTTCCATTTTGCTTCAGGATCTGCTGCACTTTTTATTTCATTTTTGAAAATAATTTCAGCGGCACCTTTAGCTCCCATTACAGCAATTTCTGCCGTTGGCCAGGCAAAGTTCATATCTGCCCCAATATGTTTTGAGTTCATCACATCATAGGCGCCACCATATGCCTTACGTGTAATTACTGTTATTTTTGGTACCGTAGCTTCGCTTAGTGCATACAATAATTTTGCCCCATTGGTAATAATACCATTCCATTCCTGATCTGTGCCCGGTAAAAATCCCGGCACATCAACCAATACCAGTAGAGGAATATTAAAACAATCGCAGAATCGTGTAAATCGCGCTCCCTTTACAGAACTCTTGACATCTAAACAACCGGCTAACCGCATAGGTTGATTGGCTACAATACCAATGCTCCTTCCGGCAATCCTGGCAAAACCAACAATGATATTTTCGGCAAAATCTTTATGAATTTCAAAGAATGATTCGGCATCTATTATGCCTTCTATCACGTCGTGCATATCATAAGGCTTATGCGTATCTTCCGGAATAAGATCAATTAAATGCTCTCTTAATTCATTTCCTATTTCATAAGGCAATTTTTTCGTGGTTTCCCTATTATTCTGGGGCATATAACTCAACAATGTTTTGACATCTTCCAAACATTGAATGTCATTTACTGATGTTATATGTGTCACTCCCGACTTCGTTGAATGCGTACTGGCACCTCCCAACTCTTCTGCAGTGACTTCCTCGTTTGTTACTGTTTTAACAACTCCCGGCCCGGTAACAAACATATAGCTGGTGTCTTCAACCATAATGGTGAAATCGGTCATTGCAGGAGAATAAACTGCACCTCCAGCACAAGGCCCCATAATGGCCGAAATTTGTGGAATAACGCCTGATGATTGCACATTTCTATGGAAGATATCTGCATAACCTCCTAAAGACCTCACTCCCTCCTGTATTCTGGCACCACCTGAATCATTTAATCCGATACAAGGAGCTCCGACCTTTACAGCCTGATCCATTATCTTACATATTTTTTCTGCATGAGTTTCTGACAAGGCGCCACCAAAAACGGTAAAGTCCTGGGCAAAAACATATACCAACCTACCATCTATCATCCCATATCCGGTAACAACACCATCTCCAAAGTAAATTTCATTTTCCATACCAAAATCGGTAGTTCTATGCGTAACTAAAACGCCCATTTCTTCAAAAGAGCCTTCGTCTAAAAGATATTCGATGCGTTCGCGCGCTGTTAGCTTTTTCTTGGCGTGTTGTTTTTCTATTCGTTTTTCACCACCACCTAAATAAGCTAATGCTAACCTTTTATCAAGCTTTTCAATTTTTGAATCCATATGTCTTTCCATAATACTACTATTTATAGGTGATTAAGTAAAAGGTACTCTTAGTTGTTTTTGATCTTCTTTATAAATTTTTAGTGCTAATGTAGCCGCTACTTTGGCTTCTTCTTCCAAATTGGTTTTTAAAGCTTCGGGGGAATAGTAATTCTTAACAAAATGTGTATCAAAATTTCCTGACCGGAAGGCTTCATGTTCACAAACATACTTTCCAAACGGCAAGGTGGTCTGAACACCTTCAACAATATAATTATCAATGGCTTTTATCATTAATTGTATAGCTTCTTCGCGGGTTTTTCCATATGTAATTAATTTAGACAACATAGGATCATAATAAATCGGAATATCCATTCCTTCTTCAAATCCGTTATCTACGCGTATATTTTCACCTTCAGGTAATTTATAGGTATCTAATCGACCAACACTTGGTAAAAAATCATTTAATGGGTCTTCTGCATACACCCTTAATTCTAAAGCATGACCATTTATTTTGAGGTCTTCCTGTTTTATCTGGAGTTCTTCACCACGGGCAATTCGTATTTGCAATTCCACGAGATCTACCCCGGTAATCCATTCAGAGACCGGATGTTCTACTTGTAAACGCGTATTCATTTCTAAGAAATAGAAATTATGATCGGCATCCAATAAAAACTCAACCGTACCGGCCCCCAGATAATCGCAAGATTTGGCTACATTAATAGCAGCTTGTCCCATTTTTTCACGAATTTCTGGTGTTAGTACAGCAGAAGGGGCTTCTTCAATCACCTTTTGATGTCGGCGTTGTACACTGCATTCTCTTTCGAAAAAATGTAAAACATTTCCATGACTATCTGCCATTACCTGTATTTCGACATGTCTTGGAGAAGTGACATATTTTTCGATAAATACCGAACCATCACCAAATGCTGAAGTAGCTTCACTAATCGCACGTTTCATCTGTTCAACAACATCTTTTTCCTTTTCAACGATACGCATACCTTTTCCCCCACCTCCTGCGGCTGCTTTTATTAAGATTGGAAAACCAATTTCCTTTGCAATTTCCACAGCTTCTTTCGGATCTGTTATTGCCCTGTCAATTCCTGGAACCATGGGAATATTGTAATTTTTGACAGCATCCTTAGCCGCCAATTTATCACCCATCATTCTTATCGCTTTTGAACGTGGACCAATAAAGATGATATTATTTTTTTCAACTTCTTCGGCGAACTTAGCATTTTCGCTTAAGAAACCGTAACCGGGATGTATACCATCCACATCTAATTCTTTGGCTATTTTGATAATTTTTGAACCTAATAAATAGGATTTATTTGAAGGAGGCTCACCAATACAAACAGCTTCATCTGCAAATCTTACATGAGGCGCATTCCTGTCTGCAGTTGAGTATACTGCCACCGTTTTAATACCCATTTTTTGAGCGGTTTTCATTACTCTAATAGCAATTTCACCACGATTTGCAACTAAAATTTTTTTCATACTAAATTTCTTAATTCTAATTCCCTGTTATCCCAAAAACTATCGGTAGGAAATCTATTTTTTTTATACCAAATACTTTTAAACTGATCTCAAGATTACAATTTGAAATTATTCAAATTCAATTAATAAATGATTTTTATCTATTGCTTCTCCTTTGGATACGGAAACAGATTTAATAACACCATCACGCGGGGAAACAATTACATTTTCCATTTTCATGGCTTCTAAAATTAATAAGGCATCATTTTCCTTAACTTCTTGGCCCTTTTCTACGTGAATATCTAATATTAGTCCAGGCATTGGTGCCTTGATGGCATTCACTTGTTTTGAACTTCCAAAAGTAAATCCCATTTTTTTTATAATAAGTTCTAGTGGAGTTGAAATATCAACATCATATGTGTGATTATTAATTTTAATAATATAGTTTTTCTTATTAAAATTAGATGCAACTAGTTCTGCTTTAAAAGGTCGATTATTCTGTAAAATGTGATATTTTGAATTAGATAACTTCTCAGCATCTAAATTTGTAATTTCATTATCTGAAATGTCAAAATCTAAAGCGTTATTGACTTTTACTTTAAAATTACTGCCCATGGCCATTACTATTTAATAGATAAATTAATATTGTTGTTCCCAATAAACTTTCGTAACCATCTAAATTAATAAAATGGCATATAAAAGGTTTATCAAAATTATATAATAAAAGCCTTCATAAACATGAGGTTAATCATATTTTGATATTTTTTTTAAACTTTGAAATTTGAATTATCCTGATGGTATTTAATAATCTGGTAATAAAACAAGACCCCTATAAAAAGTGAAATAAAAGTAGATTCATTTAAATCAAAAGTCTTAAATCCTAAGTTTTAAACTAATCGAAATAACTAAAAGTCTCGCCTCCTTTTATGTTCAGTAATGATTCGTAAATTAATCGAATTACATTTTCGACGTCATCTTTATGAACCATTTCTACAGTAGTATGCATATATCGTAACGGTAAGGATATCAGGGCACTGGCAACACCAGAATTACTATAAGCAAATGCGTCAGTATCTGTACCGGTTGCCCTAGATAAGGCAGATCGCTGAAATGGAATTTTGTGTTTTTCAGCCGTGTCGGTAATAAGATCACGTAATTTTTGATGTACAGCGGGCGCATATGCGATTACCGGACCTTTGCCATTTTCGCAATGACCATTGACCTTTTTTTCAATCATAGGCGTCGTAGTATCATGAGTTACATCAGTAACTATGGCTGCATTTGGTTGTATACGTTCGGCGATCATCTGAGCGCCTCTTAAGCCAATTTCTTCTTGTACAGCATTCACAATATACAGTCCAAAAGGTAGTTTCTTTTTATTTTCACTAAGTAATCGTGCAACTTCAGCGATCATAAATCCACCCATTCGATTGTCTAGGGCCCTACATACAAAATTGTCCTTATTCAATATATGAAACTCGTCAGGATATGTAATAACACAGCCTACGTGTACACCGAGCTTTTCAACTTCTTCTTTTGTTTTACAACCTACATCGATAAAAATATTATCTAGTTTAGGAGGTTCCTCCTTAGCCTTATTTCGCGTATGTATTGCCGGCCAGCCAAAAACACCTTTGACAATTCCTTTTTTGGTGTGGATATTAACTATTTTACTAGGTGCGATCTGATGGTCTGAACCACCATTTCTAATAACATATATAAGTCCATTGTCTGAAATAAAATTCACATACCATGAAATTTCATCAGCATGTCCTTCTATCACTACTTTATATTTCGCCTTAGGATTTATAACACCAACGGCTGTGCCATAAGTATCAGTAAAAAATTCATCTACATAGGGTTTTAGATATCCCATCCATAATTTCTGCCCATCCCATTCATAGCCTGTTGGGGAGGCATTATTCAAATATTTTTCAAGAAAAGTTAAAGACTTTTTATTAAGAATTTTCTTTGGCGCCATAATTGATTATATTTTTCTCAACGGTTATAATTTATACCAAAATTAACGTTTATATTTTATATGCTATGAAACTAATATGGTAATTTTGCATGTTTAAAAAATGAATTTCAAGTTCATATACTTTAATGGAAAGAATTTTTTTTATATCAATGATGTTTTTGTCTTTGTTAACAGCTGCCCAACAGGATGTTAAAAAAGATACCATCATTGATGATTTTATAATTATTAAAGGTGATTCCGTACATTTTACTTTAGATGAAGTCATTGTTTTACACAAACTTGATTTTAAAACAACTAAAGAAAAACGATATTATTACTGGTTTCTCAAGAAAGTACATAATGCCTATCCATATTCAAAATTGGCAGCAGAAAGGTTGATCCAATTAAACGACCAGCTTACCCAGATCCGTTCTAAAGGTAAACGCAAAAGACATACAAAAAAAATGCAAAAGTATATGGAGAATGAATTTACTGAGGAACTTAAAAAAATGACCCGTACCGAAGGTAAAATACTTATTAAATTATTACACAGGCAGACGGGATTAACAGCCTTTGATCTCGTAAAAGAATATAGAAGTGGTTGGAAAGCGTTTTGGTATAATACCACTGCTAACATATTTAAATTGTCATTAAAAGACGAATATCATCCTGAAAGTGAACCCCTCGACTACCTTATTGAAGATATCTTGCAACGATCTTTTATTAACGGAAGTCTTGAAGAACAAAAGGCCAGACTGCCTTTCGATTATTTTGAGATCTCCTCTAAGTGGAAAGACATAGATGTTGTAGAAGTAATTAATAGCAGAAATAAATAAAGAAGGGCTTTTTAAGCCATTAGGTTAAAGGTTTGTTAAAATACTTTTTCCTGTTAAACCTTTCTATAATAGAAAAGTCAAAATGCTATAAAAAACACTTAAATACATTAAATTTTAAATTATGAAAAAATTATTAGTCATGAGCGTTATCGTATTAATTACAGCGGTCTCATTTAGTCAAGAACAACCAAAAAGAGGAAGACAACAAGATATGTCACCTGAACAACAAGCAGAGTTACAAACAAAAAAAATGACGCTTGCACTCGACCTAACAGAAAAGCAACAAGAACAGATTCTGGCCTTTAATAAAAAAAACGCCTTAGAACGGGAACAACAGAGGGAGAAGCATAGAGCTTCACGGACAAAAGCAGATAAACGTAGCAGTGAAGAGGCTTTTCAAATGAAAAAAGAAAGATTGGATAAACAAATTGCCCATCAAAAAGAATTAAAAAAGATTTTAAATGAGAAACAATTTGAAAACTGGAAAAAAACTAATAAGCGCCAAGGCCATAAAATGAGAAACAAAAAGGATGGGCGTAAGATGCATCAAAAAAGTAAGCCAGGATTAAGAAAGTCTTAGTTTGAAAAATAAAAAAACGGCTCATGAGCCGTTTTTTTTATATCACAAATCTATCTGAGATATAATTTTTGACCAATTGCTAATTCATTGCTTTTTAAACCATTTAACCATTTTAACCTGTCTACAGTTAAATTATAATTTTTAGCAATTGAATAGAGGGTATCGCCTTGGGATACCACAATATAATTATCCTTGTTAAAAGTCTCATCAGATTTTTTTACTACCGTTCCACCATATTTAAAATCATCACCAAAATCATCATAATTATACAATTCATAAGTTTCAATAAGGTCTATAAGTTTATGTGGATATTTCGGATCTGTTGCGTAACCTGCTTTTTTTAATCCCCTGGACCAACCCTTATAATCAGATAGTTTTAATTCAAACAAGGCGGCATACCTATTGCGTTCAAATAGGAACAATGAATGGTCTCTAAACGAGGATAATGGATGTTCATATTTCCTAAAACACTCTTGCCTTGCATCATCATCGTGATGCAATCTTTTACCTTGCCAGCTGCTATGACATTTTACACCAAAATGATTATTACCCTTAACCGCTAACCTGCTTCTACCACTATTCGATTCGAGAATTCCTTGGGCTAGCGTAATACTTGCAGGAATTTGATAAGCAATCATTTCTAAAATTGCAATATCATTGTATTCCTCAATATATGCCAATGTACTCTCGTTCAAATTAGGCTTCCTGTTTTTTAAATCTTGTAATACCACATCGGCCTGCTCCACCCTTTGAATTTCAACTTTTACCGGCGTTCTTGTGACCGTTTTTTTTGTGTAAGTATTAGTTGAATTTTTAGAAGGTGAATGAGTATTTGATACTCTTTTTTGAGAACCGCAACTTGTTAAAAAGATCAGCGTTATTAGAATTAATGCTGCATTTATATGTTTCATTTCTTAATTTATTAACGGCAACCCTTTTCGTTGCAATTCTATATTCATGCCTTGAATTCCCTGTAAACCTCCCGTATGAATTATCAAAATTTTTGAGTTACTTTTGAAATAATCGTTCTTGATCATATCAATAATGCCGTACATCATTTTACCGGTATAAACGGGGTCCAATGGAATTTCTGTTTCTTTCTTAAACTTATTGATAAACGTAATTAGATCACTATTTATTTTACCATAACCACCAAAATGATAATCATTGATCAATTTCCAATCTTTATTTGATTTTATATATTTCTTGATCTCATTATTTAAAAAGTCACCTTTCAGCGCCGGAAAACCAAGTACTTTTTGATGATCCAAAGCCGAATTAATCAATCCTGCAATAGTACCTCCGGTACCAACTGATACACAAATATAATCAAAGAATTCATCGTCTTTTGTCAAAATTTCTTTACATCCTTTTATGGCTAATTCATTAGTTCCTCCTTCAGGTAACAGATAAAAACTACCAAATTTCTGCTTGAGTTTTTCTAAAAATAAAGTTTCGTTCTTCTCTCTGTACAAAGTTCTTGAGATAAACTTTAAATGCATTCCTGATTTTAAGGCATAAGCCAAGGTAGGATTTTCATTAATTTTTTGATCTAACTCATCTCCTCTAATAATACCAATGGTTTTAAACCCAAATTCACAACCTGTGGCTGCTGTTGCCGCAATATGGTTAGAAAATGCTCCTCCAAAGGTTAATAATGTAGTATAGCCTTGTTCCTTAGCAGCAATTAAATTATATTTTAATTTTCTATACTTATTTCCCGAAATATAGGGATGAATTTTATCTTCTCTTTTGATAGTGATCTCTACTTCATTATTAAAAGATAATTTAACAGGCTGATTTAGATTCTGAAGCGTCAATTCCATATAATATAACGAAGATAGAAAAATTAATTTATCATCGTCATAAAGTTAATTTATAGTAAATTTACAGCGCAAAAAAATCACTTTCATGTTTCAGAAATTACCCGATTTAGAACCAGATGATTTTTATCTTACCGAAGAAGGATATAAGGTATTTACTGAAAAATATCATCTTAAAAGAGGCTATTGTTGTGAAAGTTCTTGCAGGCATTGCCCATATGGTTATAATCAAAAAACCAACTCAATAAAAAAATAAGTTCATGACATTTCAAGAACAAATTCTTTGCGGTATACCGGATACTTTACCAAGCCCCAAAACCTATAATAAGGAGGTCAATCATGCCCCAAAACGAAAAGATATATTATCAGCTTTAGAAAAAAAACTTGCTTTAAAAAATGCCTTGCGGTATTTTGACCCTAAACATCATGCCATCCTTCTTCCAGAATTCAAGAGCGAGCTAGAAACCTATGGTAGGATATATATGTATCGCTTTCGGCCTACTTATAAAATGTATGCAAGGCCAATTGATGAATATCCGGGCAAATCAGTTCAGGCAAAGGCGATCATGTTAATGATACAAAATAATTTGAATCCGGAAGTTGCCCAACATCCACATGAATTAATTACCTATGGTGGTAATGGTGCTGTTTTTCAAAACTGGGCTCAATATCTTTTAACCATGAAGTATTTGGCAGAAATGACCGATGAGCAAACATTGGTTGTTTATTCGGGGCACCCTTTAGGGGTATTCCCATCTCATAAAAATGCACCAAGGGTTGTTGTTACTAACGGAATGATGATCCCTAATTATTCAAAGCAAGATGATTGGGAAAAATACAATGCCCTCGGCGTAACACAATATGGACAGATGACCGCCGGTAGTTATATGTATATAGGCCCACAAGGCATTGTGCATGGTACATCCATCACAGTATTAAATGCAGGCAGGAAAATTGCCAAAGGCGATGAAAGTTTAGCTGGAAAATTATTTGTTACCTCAGGGCTAGGTGGAATGAGTGGAGCGCAGCCAAAAGCGGGTAATATAGCAGGATGTATCACAGTTTGTGCCGAGGTAAATCCTAAAGCTACACAAACCAGACACTCCCAAGGTTGGGTAAATGAAGTAATATCGAATTTAGATATATTGGTTGCCCGCGTAAAAAAAGCTAAGGCAAATAAAGAAATAGTTTCAATAGCTTATCAAGGAAATATTGTCGAAGTATGGGAAAAATTTGACATTGAAAATATTTATGTAGATCTGGGTAGTGACCAGACCTCGTTGCATAATCCCTGGGCCGGGGGTTATTATCCTATTGGACTTTCTTATGAGGACGCCAATTTGATGATGGCTAATAAGCCTGCATTATTTAAAGAGAAAGTAAAGGAAAGTTTAAGACGTCAGGCAAAAGCCATTAATAACCATACAGCCAAGGGCACCTATTTCTTTGATTATGGAAATGCCTTTTTATTAGAAGCATCACGTGCCGGAGCCGATGTGATGGCTGCTAATGGCATAGATTTTAAGTATCCGAGTTATGTGCAGGATATCATGGGGCCCATGTGCTTTGATTATGGGTTTGGTCCTTTCCGTTGGGTTTGTACATCAGGAGATCCTGAAGATCTGATTATAACAGATGCTATTGCCTGCGAAGTTCTCGAAAAAATCAGGAAAGATTCTCCTATTGAAATACAGCAGCAAATGGCTGATAATATTAAATGGATAAAAGGTGCTCAAAAAAATAATCTGGTTGTTGGTTCTCAGGCTCGCATATTGTATGCCGATGCCGAAGGTAGAGTGAAGATCGCCCAGGCCTTTAATGATGCTATAAAAAATGGTGGCATTTCAAAACCGGTTGTTCTTGGAAGAGATCATCATGATGTTTCGGGTACCGATTCACCGTTTAGAGAAACTTCAAACATTTATGACGGATCTCAATTTACAGCTGATATGGCTATCCAAAATGTAATTGGCGATAGCTTTAGAGGGGCTACATGGGTGTCTATCCATAATGGTGGCGGTGTTGGTTGGGGAGAAGTAATTAATGGGGGATTCGGCATGATTCTTGATGGTACTAAAGAAGCTGAACAACGTTTAAAATCTATGTTATTCTGGGATGTTAATAACGGAATTGCAAGACGTAGTTGGGCAAGAAATAATGAAGCTATTTTTGCTATTAAACGTGCTATGGAAGCGCAACCCGATTTAAAAGTTACACTTCCTAACATGGTAGATGAGAATTTATTAGAAAATATATTTAAAAATTAAAGAAATGAAAATTTTAAAACTGCTTCCTTTGATGTTGATCTTTTTAGCAACATCATGTGTCTCTGTTAGGGTATCTTCAGATTATGATAAAAAAGTTGATTTTAATCAATATAAAACTTTTGCATTCTATAAAAAAGGGATCGATAAGGTTGATATTTCCGATTTAGATAAGCGCAGAATCCTGAGAGCTATAGAATCAGAACTTACTGCTAAAGGATTTACTAAATCCGAATCACCTGATCTTCTTGTGAACATTTTTACGAAATCACGTGAAAAAATTAATGTTTATAATAACAATTATTACGGATGGTATCCTTGGTATTATGGTGGTTATGGACCGTATGGCATAGGTTTTGGCCCATCGGCTTTTAATCATGTTTCAAAATCTACAGAAGGAACCTTGTTTATAGATCTCATTGATGCTAACAAAAAAGAATTGGCATGGCAAGGGATAGGTACAGGTGCCCTTACCAGTTCAAAAGATGTCGTTAAAAAAGAAGAAAGAATTAAAGAATTTGTAAATCAAATCATGGCGAAATATCCGCCAGTTGCGGAATAATTTATTTCTGTTTTTTGATTGAAAAACCCGGAGAAAGCAAATGCTTACTCCGGGTTTTTCTATATTAAATTAAACAATAATTACATACTTTCTTTAATAGCTGCTTGTGCAGAAGCAATACGTGCTATAGGCACCCTATAAGGAGAACAGCTCACGTAATTCATACCTGTTTTGTAACAAAACTCAACAGAACTTGGCTCTCCACCGTGCTCACCACAAATACCAACTTTTAGATCAGGTTTTGTTAACCTACCCTTTTCAGTACCCATTTTTACTAATTGGCCTACACCCTCTTGGTCTAATACTTCGAAAGGATCTACTTTTAAAATTCCTTTTTCAATATAAATAGGCAAGAATTTACCAGCGTCATCGCGAGAATATCCAAAAGCCATTTGAGTTAGGTCATTAGTACCGAATGAGAAGAACTCAGCACGTTGCGCAATGAGATCTGCAGTTAATGCGGCTCGTGGAATTTCAATCATGGTTCCAACCAAATAATCTATTGTATCATTTCTTTCTTCGAAGACTTTTTGAATAGTAGCTCTAATTATATTTTCCTGTTCAACGAACTCTGCTAATGTACCTATTAATGGCACCATAATTTCAGGTTTTGCTTCAATACCTTTTGCTTTCAAATTAAGCGCTGCCTCAATAATAGCCCTGGCTTGCATTTCAGTAATTTCTGGATACGTATTACCTAATCTACACCCTCTATGACCTAGCATAGGATTGAATTCCTCTAATTCTGCTACTTTACTTTTAACTGCCTCTAACGAAATATGCATTTCTTCGGCCAGTTCTTTTTGATGAGCCAATTGATGAGGAACAAACTCGTGTAAAGGTGGGTCTAATAACCGAACGGTTACAGGCAATCCTTTCATGGCTTTAAAAATACCTTCAAAGTCCTCACGTTGCATGGGTAATAATTGATCTAATGCATGTTTTCGACCCTTTACGGTATCGGCCAAAATCATTTCGCGCATTGCTTTAATGCGGTCAACTTCGAAGAACATATGTTCTGTTCTTGTCAAGCCAATACCTTGTGCACCAAAATTTCGTGCGATTTTGGCGTCTTTAGGTGAATCGGCATTCGTTCTAACTTTCATCGTAGCGAATTTATCCGATAATTCCATAATTTCAGCAAATTCTCCACTCAACTCAGGTTCAATAGTGGCAACTTTACCTTCAATAATATTTCCTGTAGAACCATTCAATGAGATCCAGTCACCTTCATGATATTCTTTACCGTCAACGGTCAAAGTTCTGTTCTTATAATTTATTTTTAATGCTCCTGCACCAGACACACAACATTTACCCATACCTCTTGCAACAACAGCAGCGTGAGAAGTCATACCTCCACGAGCTGTAAGAATACCTTTAGCAATATTCATTCCTTCCAAATCTTCTGGGGAAGTTTCAATACGAGTTAAAATGGTGTTTTTATATTTATCGGCCTCATCGGCAAAGAATATGATCTGTCCCGTTGCAGCTCCTGGTGAAGCAGGTAAACCCTGCGCAATAATATGTGCTTTTTTCAACGCTTTAGGATCGAATACAGGATGAAGCAATTCATCTAATTTATTAGGTTCAATTCGAAGCAATGCTTCTTTTTCATTGATTAACTTTTCTTTTAACAGGTCAATGGCAATTTTTACCATCGCTGAACCAGTACGTTTACCATTTCTTGTCTGTAAGATCCAAAGTTTACCATCTTGCATAGTGAACTCCATATCCTGCATATCTCTATAATGCTTTTCTAGCTGTTCTTGATAGCCATTCAGTTCTTTATAGATATTAGGCATTAACTCTTCTAAAGATGGATAATTTTCTGCTCTGTCATCTTCTTCAACCTTGGCTAATTCTGCCCAACGTAAAGATCCTAATTTGGTAATTTGTTGCGGTGTTCTGGTTCCGGCAACCACATCTTCCCCTTGTGCATTGATCAAATATTCTCCATTAAATACGTTTTCTCCTGTTCCGGCATCTCTTGTAAAACATACTCCAGTACCCGAATTGTCACCCATATTTCCGTAAACCATTGCTTGAACGTTCACAGCTGTACCCCATTCTGCCGGATAACCATGCATATTTCTGTAATATACAGCCCTATCACCGTTCCAGCTGTTAAATACAGCAACGACAGCTCCCCATAGTTGATCCCAAGGATTGGTAGGGAAATCATGCCCGGTACGTTTTTTAACAGCATCTTTAAAGTCAAAAACCAGATCTTTTAGATCCTGAATGGTAAATTCAGTATCTAAATGGATATTTCTTTTTTCTTTAAGATTCTCCATGATCTCTTCAAATGGATCTATATCTTCTTTAGATTCCGGTTTCATCCCAAGTACTACACCCCCATACATTTGGATAAAACGACGATAAGAATCCCAAGCAAAGCGTTTATTATTCGTTTTAATGGCTAGGCCCTCAACAACCTCATCATTTAAACCTAAATTCAATACCGTATCCATCATACCCGGCATAGACACTCTTGCTCCAGAACGGACAGAAACCAATAATGGATTTTCTTTATCTCCAAACTTAGCGCCCATTATGTTTTCGATATTCTCAATCGCTTTTTCAACTTCAGGAACTATCATTCCTACTACAGCATCTTTTCCAAGCGTATTGTACTCAGTACAAACTTCTGTAGTTATAGTAAATCCAGGAGGCACAGGAATTCCTATTAAACTCATTTCTGCTAAATTAGCACCCTTACCTCCTAAAAGGTTTTTCATTTTGCTATTCCCATCGGCAGTTTTGTTACCGAATTTGAATACCCTGGTTTTCACTTTTTGTAATGTTTCCATGTTTATATTTTAAATAAATATTTTGTCAAAATTGAGTCACAAAATTAGAAACTAAGGCCCTAAAATTTAATGACATAAATCATATAATACGAAAAAGTTATTAAATGTAATTTTAGTTACACTAGCAAGTAAATTAAGGTATAATTAAACCAAATTCTCCAATACTTCATGCAGCTTTTCCCATTCTTTCATTAAATGATCTATCTTACTTTTTTTGTTTTGATAGTTTATAAAAAAATCAGGTTGAGAAGTTATTTGTTCATATTTTGATTCAATGGCCAACTCTTGGTCCACCTTCCTAATTTGTTCTTCTAAATCAGAAATTTCACTTTCTAAATTATTCAATTTGTTTTGTAACCTTTTTAATTCCTTACCCTTTTGTTTACTGGTTTCATATTCCTGCTTTGCTGAATTATCTTTTGTCTCATCAACTTTGGTTCTTTTTTCGACCTCGCGCAAATTATCGAAATTATGCTCCTGTAAATAATAATCTATATCACCTAAATACTCTTTTATATAACCATCCTTAAATTCAAAGACAGTTTTAGTTGATCCCTGTAAAAAATCACGATCGTGTGATACTAATATCAAAGTGCCCTCAAAATTTTGCAGGGCTTGTTTTAATACATTTTTAGATGCGATATCTAAATGGTTGGTTGGTTCATCCATCACCAATACATTGAATGGTGATAACAACATCTTACATAATGCCAATCTATTCCGCTCACCGCCCGATAATACTTTTACCTTTTTTTCAACGTCATCACCACTAAACAGAAAAGATCCTAACATATCTCTCACTTTAACCCTATTACCATCTGTTGACGCATCTTCCATGGTCTCTAAAACAGTTTTTTCACCATTGAGGTATTCGGCTTGATTTTGAGCGAAATAACCTATTTGTACATTATGACCTAACTTTAAACTTCCTTTAAAAGGAATTTCATGTACAATCATCTTTGCCAAAGTTGTTTTACCTTGTCCGTTCTGACCAACAAAAGCGATTTTACTACCCCTTTCAATTAATAAATTCACATTATTCAATACATGATTATCTCCATAACTTTTGGAAACATCTTTGGCCTCAATTACAACTTTACCTGGTTGAACAGATAATGGGAAACGCACCTTCATAACGGAAGTGTCATCAGCATCAACCTCTATTCGCTCGACCTTATTCAATTTTTTTATGAGTGATTGTGCCATGGAGGCCTTATTCGCTTTTGCCCTGAACTTTTCAATCAACTGCTCTGTATGTTTAATTTCCTTTTCTTGATTTTTTTGAGATTGCAGTTGCTTTTCTCTTATTTCATTTCGTTGTGACAAATATTTTGAATACGGATATTTATAATCATATATTTTTCCAAGAGAAATCTCAATTGTACGGTTTGTAATATTATCTAAAAACATTTTATCATGAGAAACCAACATGATTGCGCCGTTATAAACTTTTAAAAATTCCTCCAACCAAATGATCGATTCAATATCCAAATGATTTGTTGGCTCATCCAGTAATAAAATATCGTTATTCTGCAATAGTAGTTTCGCTAGTTCAATACGCATACGCCATCCTCCGGAAAAAGTATCCGTTAATCTATCAAAATCCTGTCGTTTAAACCCCAATCCTTGCAGAATTTTTTCGGTATCACCCTCATAATTATAACCTCCAAGGACTTCATAGCGATGTGTCAGATCATTTAGATCAACCATTAATTGATGGTATATTTCACTTTCGTAGTCAGTCCTTTCTGCAAGTGCTTTATTCACCGCCTCAAGCTTGTTCTCTACTTCCTTGATATCAATAAATGCTTCATAAGTCTCCTCAAGAACGGTTCGGCCATATACAAATTCAATATCTTGCTTAAGAAATCCTATTTTAATATTTTTTTCAAAAGCCATTGTACCACTATCGTATTCTTGCTCTCCGGCAATAATTTTTAATAGTGTTGATTTACCTGCCCCATTCTTTCCAACAAGACCAACCCGGTTGCCCGCGTCTAATTTAAAGGTGATTCCCGAAAATAGATCTTCTCCGGCAAATGATACTGTTATATTATGTGCATTTAGCATCTTATGTTACTATGGGGTATTTATAATATTTTAACTTTGCAAATCTATCATAATTTTTAACACGAATAATGTTTAATAAAGGATCAAAAATTTATAGTATTATCAATAACAAATGTCCTAAATGCAATGAGGGTAATTTTTTTGAGGATAACAATCCTTTACATTTAAAAAAAGTATTAAAAATGAATTCCCACTGCAGTTATTGTGGATTCAAATACGAAATTGAACCTTCTTTTTTTTATGGGGCCATGTATGTTTCCTATGGATTAACAGTTGGTGCAAGTATCATTACCTCTGTTATTTTATTTTTTCTGGGATTAGATCTCCTACAAATTTTTATAAGTATCTTCATAATCTTGATACTTTTTACTCCTGTTACATTAAGGCTTGCCCGGTTGATCTATAGTAATATATTCGTCCATTATGATGCTCAATATAGAAATGAAGCAGGTATTAAGATTGCTAATCGAAACGACCAATAGCAATATCCTTATCAAGGGGATGATTATTTTCCAGATGATCAAATAGCTTTTTTGCCATTTTAGGAGCAATCATTACACCTCTAGTACCTAAACCATTTAATATTGCCATTTGATCATAGCGTAAGTGTTTACCAAGAATAGGTCGACGGTCTTTTGATGCTGGTCTAATTCCGGCCTCATGATCGACCACTTCAAAATCTACGTTTATTATTTTTTTTAGTTTATTTAATAATTCTATTTTTCCTTCTGATGTTGGTAGTAAAGTCTTGTCCTTCCAGTTAAAAGTAGCCCCAACTTGATAGTGGTTATTTCCCAGAGGCAAAATAAAAACAGAAGCTTTTAATAAGTAATTTATGTCCAAACCAGGTGCCTTAATAGTAATAAGTTCGCCTTTCACTTCCTGTAAAGGAAAGTTTTCAAAAAAAGGATTTTTCATGACACCATAACCTTCACAAAAAACAATTTTTTTAGCTTTTATATTTTTATATTTTATACTATTCAATAAAATATTTACCTCGGCATAATCGAATTGTTCGTGTTTTAATCTGTTTTTATTGTCTAAGTATATACTATATGCTTGGAATAGTTTGGTTGTATCAATTTTACCGGTATTGATAATTTTACCAAAGCCAAAGGGCGCGTTTATGCCGAGATTGTTATTTGGTATAATTTCCGGGATCATATAGTTTGCGAAAAAAGGTTTATCGCATGCGGCAAACCAATTATTCTGTTCTTCAACAGAGGCAAAGACCCTGTAAATATCGTATTTCTCGTCAAATTGAAGGTTCAATTTTTTCTCTAAGGACAGATAAAAAGGTAGCGCTATCTTTAATTGGTCGCGGGCATCCCAAACAGGGGTAAATCGTTTAAGAATAACCGGATTATAAACTCCGGCGGCAACCCTGGATGAGTTTTGAGAATTATTTTCAAAAACGATGAATGTCTTACCCTTTTTTTCTAATTCTTCAGCGAAAGCTAATCCTGCCAGGCCAAGTCCTACTATGATATAATCTACATCCATAAAGCAAAGATACTATGAATAAAAGATTCTTAGTATCTTAATAATATAGAAACATATTATAAAAATAAAACTCCCGTCTAAAAATTAGAACGGGAGTTTCGCAATATACTATAAGTGAATTTGTTAATAATTCCACATATCGAGTTCCTTATTTCTGATGTTCTCTTTAAGTTTATCAGATTCTAGAACTTGGAATAAAGCATTTCCTTTAATATATTCTGCAACATCTCTGTTACCATAAATATTTTCTTCTCTATAAATGCTTGCCACAAAACGACGTGCATTTAATAAATGATCATATGATATTGGATATGCTGAGTTTTTTTGATTAAATACTTTCATTTCATGTGTAATTTCCCTGGCACCAGGATACCACACCCAAAAAAGTTCAACTAAATCTTCAGCACCTCCATCTTGATCTATAAAGTTAACATCCGGAGCAACAGGAGCAATACCTAATAAACGGTATTTAAGTTCTCCTTGTCTTTTGTCAAAATACCACACACCTTTAATTTTAAGACCTGCAATATCTCCTGAAGTTAAATCTCTTCTGTCAACATATTCATCTGTTAAAACTTCACCTGCATTCAATAATTCAATACCTGCATCACTAGTGTCTACTCTAGACATACGAGATTGAATATCTTTAAATGTAAGCTTATCTTCAAAATATGAATCGTCATAAACATCAACAATTTCACCGTTTCTAATTCCTCTTAGTAAAGTATCGTATAGAGATCTTCTGCTAGAGCTAATGTTGTTGGTATCTATTGGATAATAGAATGGTAAATTGATCTTTTCATTTAAGTCAATATACTCCCAAACAACTTTAGACCAAAGTATATCTCTATCATCAATATAACCGTAAGGTAATGGTCTGTCATTATCTGCTGCTAACTGTTCTACAGTTTTCATCCCAATTTCTTCAGGAATCCTGGCGTTTAACAAATTAGCTTGTGCGTTTAATGAGTTTGTTGCCAAAATTATTGCAACACATGCTACTAATAAACCTCTAAAATTCATAATTATAATATTAATTTGTTATTTCTATACTTAAGATACCTACCTTTTTTAGTAAGTAACTACTGTTTCCTGCAATCGAAGCTCTTACATCAAAGATAGTAACATCATCACCAGGTCTTGCTTTAGCTAAAGCTCTTATCGCAGCTGCATCCATCCTCGTACCTCTTACCTCTACTGTAGGCCTTCCAGGAACTTTTATACTAAATCCAGATACATTTAATTTTATATCAAATACAAAGTCTGGTAGAGATGCGCCAATGGTTACTTTTTGTAAAGTACTTTTTGGCATTTTTATTCTTCCCCATTCGTTACGGGCAGTGGCCATAGGAGCAGGAATATCTTTAATTCTAAATTCTTGACTAGAAGTTACAGGTTCTCCTGTTGGTAATTTACCGGTTACACGAATGTTAACCGCTTTACCTTTTCCAGGACTCATCATATATTTTCCTAATCCGGTAGATTTACGTAATCCAGGCGCACTTGCTGATATCTGATTGTCAGGAATTCCAGGCATTGAAATCGTAATAGGATTTTCTACACCTCTATACACTACATTCATCTTATCTGCTGATATTACCGCACTATTAGGTTTAGCAACAACGGCGTAAGTACTGTTAATAGGAATTTCAACTGGTTCTCCACCTTCCATGAAAACAAATTTACCTTTGATCTCATTTTCTCCTACATTACCTGATGGAAAATCTAAGACAGCTCCTCCACCTTCAATGTTCGTGATCTCTTTACCATTTACGATAACTTTTGACGGTTTTAAACTTGCGTCATAACGACCTAGTACAATTTTACCTTTAAAGTTAGAACCTTGTAAGGTTGCCGAATTATCCGGGATCAAGATCGTCGTATAATTTTTCATTGACACATCACTTTCTAACTGACCTTGTACCATTGCTGATAACATTTCTGCCTCAGTAGTTTTGATATCTGCCTGCATGACAGATAGGTTGGTTACTGTTGTTATTAAAGGAAAACCTTCAAACCGGTTATTTAACCATGGCTGGCTTCCACCTTCAACTTTTTGTTCAGAAGCATCAAATCGTTGTTTTACATTCTCGGCAATATCCTTGAAATTATTTTCTAAAATTCCTGATACCTCCGTTCTGTAATTATTCAATTTATCTACAAACTCTTGTCCTTTAGGAGTAAATTTTTCTCCTTGAAAGAAATATTTATCTCCGGCATCTGTACCGTCCATAGATTCATAGGCTGTTTTATCTTCGACTTCAGCGGTTAATTCTTCCTTCATCTTAGCGATAAAAGCATTGAAATCTAAAGATAAAGCCTGTATTTTTTGAGCCTCTTTGTTTAAGATTCCAAATTTTTCAGGTTGCTCAGAAGCTTTTGTCGCAAGACTAGCATACGTCGCACCATTTTTATTTTCTGCGGTCGAATTGGATTCTACCAATTTTTCGTTCATGAAGCCAAAAGCTGATAATACTTCTTTTGACATATTCATAGCTAACATCGCAATGAATACCAAGTACATTAGATTGATCATCTTTTGCCTTGCTGATAATTTACCTCCTGCCATTTTTTCTAATTAGGGTTTTAGTGATTCGGTTAGATTAGTTTAATACTTAAATTCAACTAATTAAGATCTATTTGACATGGCAGATAACATACCTCCATATACTCCATTAAGTGAAGATAAGTTGGTAGCTAAAGACTCCATTTGTTCTTTCAATTTTTGTGTGTTTTCAACAACTGCTTCACTCATTTCTGATTGTCTAGCAGTACTGTCATATTGTACTTTATATAAACTATTCAAAGATTCCATTTGACTTGCTGCCAAGGTAAGTTGTTCACTATATTTTGTTGTAGCGGCAATTGAATCTGTAGCTGGTGCAATATTTTCTGCTGCACCCGCAAAACTTTGAATACTTTGAGAAAGTCTTCCCATTTTTTCTGCATCAAGATTAGCTTCTTGTAACATATTATCTAATTTTTGAGATAATAGACCTTGAGCATTTCCTCTTTCTTCTCCATCTCCTCCAGCTAATTCAGGATATACTAAAGACCAGTCTAGATCTTCATCAACAGGTTCGAATGCCGATAATGCAAATACAATTGCTTCAACTACCATACCTATTGTTAACATAACTCCACCGGTTAAAGGTCCTATCTTAAAGTGTAAGATTTTAAAGAGCGCTCCGATAATTACAATTGAGGCTCCTAAACCGTAAGCCATGTTGTATAATTTTTTTGTTCTGTGTGATTGTGCCATAATTTTTATTTTTTTAGGGTTAATTTTAGTTAGTTTGGGTTAATTAAACGTTGATTCTTATTATTTGTTATACTTAATTCTTAATTTTTAACTTTCATATTAGTTCCCATATAATCTTGAACTGTTCTAAAGCCTATATAACTTCTTGCAGAATCTCCATATTCATAGTCACGCGTACTAACTTCTAAGAAATATGCTACATCTTTCCATGATCCTCCACGGATAACTTTTCTTTTATTAGTATCATCATCTACGTTAGGATTCATTGTAGAACCTAAGTAATATGAAGCGGGGTTATATGCTGTATTAGTCCATTCTGCAACATTACCGGCCATATTATAAAGACCATAATCATTAGGATTGTAAGATTTTGCTTCCATAGTATATAGTGCGCCATCGGCTGCGTAATCTCCTCTTTCAGGTTTAAAGTTAGCTAAGAAACAACCTCTATCACTTAAAGTATATGGTCCACCCCAAGGAAATTTGGCATATTCCAGGCCTCCGCGAGCAGCGTATTCCCACTCTGCTTCTGTAGGTAATCTAAAACTAGGTACTCTACCTCCACTTTTCTTCACTGATCTAAGGAAAGTATTTTTCTTTTGCGTTCTAAAATCACAAAAAGCTTTAGCTTGTTCCCAGGTTACACCAACAACAGGGTAATCATTATAAGCTTGATGCCAGAAGTAATCTTGATGCATTGGATCATTATAAGAATAATTGAAATCTTTTACCCATACTGTAGTATCTGGATAAATCTCCACTTCTTTCTTTTTTACAAAATCTCTTCTGTTACCGCTATTTCGAGCAGCACCTTCTCTATCAAAACTATAATATAAATATTTTAATTTCTTTGTATTAACAATTCTTCTACCATCAAAAGCATCCGTTATTGGTACATACATACTATCCATTGCTTCCGCATAATATTCATCCGGAAATGCACTTACATCCCAAATCAATTCTGTTTCCCAGTTCAATGCCTTTCCTTCTGTAGGTGAGTTTAAATCTCCTAAACTACCGTAATTATCCATCATATATTTATAATATACGTTCGCAGAAGTATCGGGTTCCGCAAATTTATATTTCTGAATTCCAGTGGCATCTTTACCTCCACCAGTTTGGGCTCCAGCATCTAAATCTGCACTTGCTGCGCCGAAACCAACTTCTTCAGCCAATATTGCTAATTTTGTTCTTACTACCGAGTCTCTGACTCTAAAAACAAATTCTCTATACTCACTGTTGGTTATTTCGGTTTCATCCATATAAAATGGTCTAACAGTTACAGTTCTTGATGGCGAATTCAATGAACCCGCAACATCCTCATCAACTTTACCCATAGTAAAAGCACCACCCGGAATTAAAGTCATTCCTAATGGTTTTTCGGGGAAAAATTTCTTTTTAGATGCAACACCTGTTAGTTCTCCTTTATCATTTGAACCACAACTCGTTGTCAATGCTAGGACGGCAAGTAAAAAATATACGGTTACTTTTTTCATAAATGTAAATTTATCATCCCGTAAAAAGGGAGCAATACTATTCGTTTTTATTAAAACAATTTTAATTTAAAATGATTTTTGATTTCGTAGAATCACTTTAAGAACGTGAAAAAATTATGTTTAGTGTATAACTAATTTAATTTTCTGAAAGTTTTCCACCATCTTTCGGGGATAACTTGATTACCGGCTCTTATGTAATCTTGATACGTACAAGGTATTAACGTACGCTTTGCAAGTTTATTATTTTGATGTTCAACTTCCATCCACCATCTATCGCTTAAATTGCTTTTAAAGAAGTTAATAATAACATCATCAATAGGTACAATATATTTTTTGTACTCTTTTTTTGAAGTAAATGGGTATTCGTTTATTCTAAAATTATAACCTTCAATAAAATACCATATCATTTGTGATATTAATTGAGCGGTCTGATCTTTTTCGTCTAACTTGGCATTATACTCATAAATTCCGAAAGAAGACACTCTATCGCTTATTCCAGCATAACGTGAAATGGCACAAATGGCTTCACCATAAAACCCATTTGGTACCGCATTATTATTAGCCGGAGCTTCAGCTCTCCGAATTGCCCCTAAATCTATACTTACGACATCGGTATCCCTCATAATAGGTTCAACCAATTTTAAATCGCTAGAAACTTCTCCTAACCTATAAGTATCAAAATGAAGTTTTTCTAATAGATCTATTTCTTCCTGTGAATTAAAATATGTTTGATAACCTATATTACAAAAATTGAATAGGTTGCTGGGCTTTTCCATTACAATCTTACTTAAATAAGATTCCGAAGAAATTTCATCTTCAATGCTGCCTAAATCGAACTTTGTGTCAACAACCGTTAAATTTACAGTTTGTTCTAAGTTATCATAGGCTCTATAATTGGCATAAGTCAAATCTTGTCCGCCTCCAATTATAATGGGTATAATATTATTTTTTATTAAATGACCTAGTATCTCTTGTAAGGCAAAATAGGTATCATCTTCTTCTTTTCCTTTAGGGATATTTCCCAGATCTACAATTTTTGAAAACCAATTGCCTGGAAATAATTCATAAAGGCACTTGCGAATGACTCCGAAACCATCACCTGTTCCAAAATTATCAACCGCGCGTCTTCCTTCCTGAACGCCTAATATTGCGATATGTGCATTGTCTAAATCGGGAAGTCCCGATTTTTTTGAGTGGATTTGAATATTCTTACCCAAGGATTGATTTGATAGCATTGCAGTATGTGCTACAACGGCGTCTTCAACGGGTAATAGAAATTCGAAACTCATACCGTATAAAATTATTGATGAATTTAGTGACTTATTTTTTTGTAGCTTTCTTTTTGGCTGATTTTTTCTTTGGTGTTTTCTTTGCTATAATTTCTTGAACCTGCTCCAAAGTTAATTTTTCTGCTTCTACACTTTTGGGTAATTCTATTTTCAATTTACCCTTTATAATATTAAATCTTCCCCAGCGGGCCTTTTCGACTTTAATACCTTCTTCTTCCCAATGATGAATAATTTTTTCTTTGTCTTTTTTAAGCTTATCTTCTATAAGTTCTGAGATATCAGATTGCGATAGATTATCGAAATTGTATTTTTTATTGACATTAATAAATATGCTATTCCACTTAATAAATGGTCCGAATCTGCCTACACCCTTTTGTACTGGCATTTTTTGATACTGAGCAATGGGTGCATCAGCCTTTTGTTTTGCCTGAATCAATTCAACTGCTCTATCGAAATCTACTTCCATAGGATTCTCACCTTTATCGAGTGAAATGAATTTTTTTCCAAATCGGAGATAAGGGCCATATCTTCCGCTGGCCACCACGACTTCTTCATTTTGGTAACTACCTATTTTTTTAGGTAATTTAAATAAATCCAGTGCATCTTCAAATGAGACATTCTCAATAGTTTGGTCGCCTTGTAAACTTGCAAATTTAGGTTTTTCATCATCTGTTGCTTCACCGATCTGAACCATAGCTCCAAATCTTCCCAGACGTGCATACACATTTTTTTTAGTTTCAGGATCTACTCCTAATAATCGTTCTCCTTTGGCTCTTTCGGCATTTTCTGAAACATCTTCAACTCTTGGATGAAAATCTTTATAAAACTCCTTTATCATAGATAACCAATCTTCCTTTCCACTAGCGATGTCATCAAATTCCTGTTCAACTTTTGCGGTAAAACCAAAATCCATAATGCCGGAAAAATTATCTACTAAAAAATCATTCACTATTTTACCTATATCTGTTGGAACTAACTTCCCCTTATCAGATCCTACTTTTTCCTTTAATAATTTTTCTTTTATTATCCCTGATTTTAATCTTAACTCGGTATATTCCCTTTCCGTACCTTCTACGGAACCCTTCACAATATAATCTCTTCTTTGTATGGTAGAAATAGTTGGGGCATAAGTTGAAGGTCGGCCAATACCTAATTCTTCAAGTTGCTTAACAAGCGAAGCTTCGGTATATCTATATGGTGGTTTAGTATAACGCTCTGTTGCGGTAATATAATGGTTTATTAAAGCTTCATGCACTGCAAGTTTTGGCAACATACCTGCTTGATCTTCTTCATCATAATCAGTGCCTTCGAGATATACTTTTAGAAACCCATCAAAAGTAATTACCTCACCATTCGCGGTTAAAATCTCTTTATTTTTTGAATTAGAAATTTTAACATTTGTACGTTCTAATTTCGCTTCACTCATTTGTGATGCCAACGTTCGTTTCCAAATTAGACTATATAGCCTGTCTTCATCTCGACCGAGTGAGACATGCTGATTGCTCATTTCTGTAGGCCTGATAGCTTCGTGAGCTTCCTGGGCATTTTTTACCTTAGACTTAAAATTTCGAGGTTTACTATACTTTTCACCATATGAAGAAACGATCTCTTGCTGTGCTGCTTTTTTAGCGTCAGCCGACAGGTTAAGACTATCGGTTCTCATATAGGTAATATGTCCTGCTTCGTATAATCGCTGTGCTACTACCATGGTCTTCGCCACTGGAAAGTACAATTTACGAGAGGCTTCCTGTTGTAAAGTAGAAGTTGTAAACGGCGGTGCTGGTGATTTTTTAGCAGGATTCTTTTGAAGATCTGCAACTTTGTAATCAGCGCCAATACAGGATTTTAAAAATGCCTCAGCTTTTTCTCTTGAAGCAATATTATTAGCCAGTTTTGCCTTGAATTTTTGACCCTCAGCGTTGCTGAATTCTGCATCAACTCTATATGAAGCTTCAGAATTAAAATTTTCTATTTCTCTTTCCTTATCAACAATTAATCTAACAGCTACCGATTGGACACGCCCTGCAGATAAACCTCCTTTAACTTTACGCCACAACACCGGTGATAGCTCATACCCAACCAATCGGTCTAATACCCTTCTTGCTTGTTGCGCATTAACCAGATCATAATTAATACTTCTTGGATTTTCTACAGCTTTTAATATGGCATTTTTTGTGATTTCATGAAAAACTATTCTCTTAGTATTTTCTTTGCTAAGTTTTAATTGTTCATATAAATGCCAAGCTATCGCTTCTCCTTCTCGATCCTCATCACTAGCCAACCAGATAGTATCAGCTTTTTTTGCCAATTCTTTTAATTTCTTAACAACCGTTTTTTTATCGGATGAAACTATATATTTAGGCATAAAATCTCCTTCTACATCAACACCTAACTCCTTTGAGGGTAAATCGGCAATATGACCAAAACTAGATTCAACTTGAAAATCCTTACCTAAAAATTTCTCTATAGTTTTTGCCTTTGCAGGCGACTCTACGATAACTAAATTCTTTGCCATATTACTATTATGTGTATTCAATTACTCCATGACAAAAGCATGGGCTAACGACGATTTTGAGATTGCAAAAGTATATAGAATTTTTTAATCTTCGCAGTAGGTACTTGATTTAAAAGCAAAAAACCACGCCAATTGGCATGGTTTCATCTTTATAATATCTATTAATTCAGAGAAAACTTACTAATTAATTCTAAGCCATTATCGGCATATATATATTGAAACAATGCTTCATCTCCAATCATTAATAATCGCTCTTCTAAAGGAATTACATCAAAGGTATTTATATCTTTAAAATGGTCGACCAATTCGAGATTCTCAATATCTGTTTTGTTATAAACCTTGAGACCTGAGGTTCCGTCACAGATAAAAATTAAATTATTTTTAACACCAAGTCCGTAAGGATTGTCCATAGAATATGACTTAATTAATACTGGATTATACAGGTCTTTAATATCTACTATTTGAAGGCTACTATCCAAAGCGCCACAAAAATTCCCTGCTCTTAAAGTGATGTAGGCATATTCGTCGTCGACTACTACCGGGTCGCATGCTGTACCATGTTGAAATTCTGAAACGAATTGTGGTGAAGATGGAGAACTGATGTCATAAATGTACATACCCCGCATGCTTCCAAGGAACAAATGATCACCGCGGTTAAATATGGTTTCAATATCAAATCCGGCGAAAACACCTCCCATTGTTTCAGGAGTTTCGAGATTATTAATGTTAAAAATATTTATAGTATGACTATCAACTGCATATAAAAAATCGTTTACAATTTTAAATCTTGCTAAAGAACCACCCTGCCCGGTAGTACTTGAATTAGATTCAGCCATTGCAACTCCATCGAAAATTCCAATAGTTAGATATTCTACATCTTCTACTTTCCTTCTTTCTTCTCTTATATTCCATTTAACAATAACATCATCAGGATCGTAACTAAAATCTCCATAATCGACTATTAAATCTTCAGAAAACGGCAGCGTAATATATTTCGGAAACACATCTTTTAGTCTGGATACCTCTTTGATATCGTTTAAATCGGATATATCAAATACGACCAAATCCATTAAACTATCAACATACAAATAATCTCCTTTGATCTCCATATCGTTATTTGCCTTTATATTGATGCAGGCAATTTTTATTGGATTCTCTGGTTGAGAATTATCAATAATATGTATTCCTTTTTCTCTGTCGTTAATAAGAATTAAATCATTGTAAGCATATATTTTACCCGATTCAATTATCGGACTCGGAGGTGTAATTTCAACCGATTTTCTAAATGCGTCTAGTGACATATATTCTGGAGAAGCCACTTTAACCAATATGTATTCACCATCATTGTTATCACAAGAAATTATAGTAAAACAAGATAAGATTAAGAGTAAAATAAATTTAGTTTTCATTGCTTTTATTTTCTTAGTATATTTCTTTAGATGCAAAATAGACTCATAAGTTGCGCTTAATTAAAGATGACAATATGTCATCTTTTTAATATTTTGGTTGTATCTTTGCAATCCAATTTTTTTTAAATAAATGAGTGCAGAAAAAGTCATAGAAGAAAAGAAACAAGGCCAGGCTTTGGTTACAGATATTGTTGAAGGTAATTCTAAAAAATTATTTATAGAAAGTTATGGTTGCCAGATGAATTTGAATGATAGTGAAATTGTAGCTTCTATTTTGGCAAAAGAAGGTTTTAATACTACTCAATTATTGGAAGAGGCAGATCTTGTTTTGGTTAATACGTGTTCGATTAGGGATAAAGCCGAACAAACAGTAAGAAAAAGATTACAATATTATAATAAGGTTAAAAAAATCAATCCTTCCATGAAAGTTGGCGTGTTGGGTTGTATGGCAGAAAGATTAAAAGCAAAGTTTTTAGAAGAAGAAAAAATAGTCGATCTGGTCGTTGGACCAGATGCCTACAGAGATCTCCCCAATTTGGTTGAAGAAGTAGAAGCCGGACGAGATGCCGTAAATGTAATTTTATCAAAAGAAGAGACCTATGGTGATGTGTCACCTGTTCGATTGAATTCTAACGGCGTATCAGCTTTTGTTTCTATTACTCGTGGTTGCGATAATATGTGTACTTTTTGTGTTGTGCCTTTTACAAGAGGTAGGGAGAGAAGTCGAGATCCGCAAAGTATTATTAAAGAAATAAGGGAGCTTGCAGATAAGAACTTTAAAGAAGTTACGCTATTGGGGCAGAATGTTGATAGTTACCTATGGTATGGTGGCGGATTAAAAAAAGATCTTGTGAAAGCCACCGAAATTGCCAAGGCCACCGCGGTAGATTTTTCGAAACTTTTGGAAATGTGCGCTATAGAATTTCCAAAAATGCGTATTCGTTTTTCAACTTCGAATCCTCAGGATATGCATTTAGATGTTATTCATACAATGGCCAAATATAAAAATATATGTAATTATATTCACTTGCCTGTACAATCGGGTAGTACGCGAATCTTAAAACGCATGAATAGACAACATACCAGAGAAGAATATATGACATTGATAGATAATATCAAAAAAATAATACCAGAATGCGGATTGTCACAAGATATGATGACCGGTTTTTGCGGTGAAACAGAAGAAGACCATCAAGATACATTATCATTGATGGATTATGTAAAATATGACTTTGGATTCATGTTTGCCTATTCAGAACGCCCGGGAACACTGGCAGCAAACAAAATGGAAGACGATGTGCCTTTTGAGACTAAAAAGAGAAGATTAGCAGAAATAATAGCTTTGCAACAAGAACATTCTCATTACAGAACAAAGCAGCATGTGGGTAATATTGAGGAAGTATTGATTGAGGGTACATCTAAAAAATCTGATGCTCACTGGAAAGGCAGAAATACGCAAAACACAGTGGTAGTTTTTCCAAAAGAACAATACAAATTAGGTGATTTTGTAATGGTTAAGATTGAAAAGTGCACTTCGGCTACCCTAATCGGAAGGGCAGTTAAATATTCTGATAATAATTAATTATGGAGAATTTGCAAACCATTAAACAGCGTTTTGGCATTATTGGTAATGACCCTCAGCTAAATCGAGCTATAGAAAAAGCCATAAGGGTTTCACCTACCGATATTTCTGTATTGGTGACTGGTGAAAGTGGTGTTGGTAAAGAAAATATTCCAAAAATCATACATCAGTTGTCTCATAGAAAACATTCTAAATATATTGCTGTTAACTGCGGGGCCATCCCCGAAGGGACCATAGATAGTGAGCTTTTTGGACATGAAAAAGGATCCTTTACCGGTGCCACACAGACGAGAAGCGGTTATTTTGAAGTAGCCGATGGAGGTACTATTTTTCTAGATGAAGTTGGTGAGTTACCCCTTACCACCCAAGTACGTTTATTACGTGTGTTGGAAAACGGGGAGTTTCTAAAAGTAGGTTCTTCCAAAGTTCAGAAAACTAATGTTCGAATTGTTGCCGCTACCAATTTAAATATGATGGAGGCGATTCACAAAGGTAAGTTTAGGGAAGACCTATATTATCGATTAAGCACAGTAGACATTCATATTCCTGCACTAAGAAACCGCAAGGAAGATATACATTTGTTATTCAGGAAATTTGCATCTGATTTCGCTCAAAAGTACAATATGCCAACTATCAGGTTAGAACCAGATGCTTTAAATATCCTCATTAATTATCCGTGGAAAGGCAATATCAGACAATTAAGAAACATAACTGAACAAATTTCTGTAATTGAAGAGAATAGAAGCATTTCTGCAGCCTTACTAAAGCATTATTTGCCGGATCATAGTTCTAATTTTCCAGCACTTATTGAAAATCAGAAAAAAGGAAGTGATTTTGCCAATGAACGCGAAATTTTATATAAAGTTCTTTTTGATATGCGGAATGACATTACTGATTTAAAAAAATTAACCCAGGAATTAATGGCCAGTGGCAGTGGTGATAAGCCAAAAGAAAACACACAACGTTTGATCCAAAAGATTTATGGTAGTGAAACACAGTCTGAAGATAATTTAGTTGAAATTATTTCTCCTCAAAAGAATAAAACCTATAATGAACCCAAAGATAACGATTATGACGATCCATATGAGGATGCCGAAACCGTAGAAGAAACATTATCGTTACAGGAAAAGGAATTTGAAATGATAAAAAAAGCCTTAGACAGAAATAGTAATAAGAGAAAATTAGCAGCAAAAGAATTAGGTATTTCTGAAAGAACTTTATATCGAAAAATCAAACAATACGATTTGTAATTTACAGTGTTTAATTGTTTATTTGTCAATTAATTATTTAATGAAGAAAATTGCATCCATAACCATTTTCGTTTTAATTTTGGTAATCCAAAGTTGCGGTGTTTATACATTTACAGGTGGTAGTACGGGTGATGCCAAGACTATTCAAATAGATTATTTTCCGAATAATGCTCCTTTGGTTGAACCAGTGGTGAGCCAAAAATTTACAACTGATCTCCAGGATCTATTTTTACGTCAAACTAACCTGAATTTAACTACTTCTGGTGGTGATTTGCATTTTGAAGGCGAAATTACTGATTATAAAATTATACCTATAAGTGCGACAGCAGAACAAAGAGCTGCGCAAAACAGACTAACGGTTTCTGTTCGTGTCCGTTTTTATAACAAATTAGTAGAAGAAGACAATTTTGAAAAAACTTTTTCTTTCTTTTCTGATTTCGGTGCAGAACAACAATTAACAGGTACAGTGCTAGAGGATGCTTTAAATATAATTTTTGAACGCATTACACAAGATATTTTTAATGCATCTGTAGCAAAATGGTAATATGAATATTTCTAAGTTCACATCTTTATTAAAGTATCCAAGCGACGTTAATGTGGAGCAAACGAATGAAATTGAAGAAATTTTAAATGATTACCCTTATTTTCAAGCCGCTCGTATTATCCATTTAAAAGGTCTAAAAAATCAAAATAGTTTTAAGTATAATAATGCACTAAAGACTTCGGCCGCTTATACTTCAAACAGGACCGTTTTATTCGATTTTATCACAGCAGATACACTACATGCTCCGGAAAGTCTAACCCATGAAGATCAACTCATCGCTGACAGTGAGATTATCGATTTAGAAATCGTTGAAGAAACGATTGATAAAGATTTGTCAACAACCCAAGAACGTACGGAGGCAACCTCTAAAATTTTAAAAGAAAAATTAAACATCGGTAAACCATTGGTATTTGATGTTTCTGAAATGCACTCATTTTATCAGTGGTTACAGCTCACTTCTTTTAAACCTGTTAAAAGGGAGGAAAACAAAGAAATTGAATCATCTAAAGAGAAAGAAGAAAAATTTGATCTTATAGAACAATTCATAAAAAGTAGTACTCCAAAAATAAAACCTCAGGATGCCACAGATGAAGAAATTGATATTTCAATCGAGAGCACAAAAGAAAATGAAAATCTAATGACCGAGACCTTGGCCCGTATATATCTTGAGCAAAAAAAATATGTAAAAGCCATACAAGCTTTTAAAATATTAAGTTTGAAATATCCGGAAAAAAGTAGTTTCTTTGCAAACCGAATTAAAGCTATAAAATTTTTACAAAAAAATAATTCATAAAACATGTCTTACACATTATTTTTAGTCTTGATTGTTATTGTAGCACTTTTGCTAATATTAATAATTATGGTTCAAAATCCTAAAGGAGGCGGATTATCTACTTCTTTTGGTGGCCAGGGATCACAAAGCTTGGGCGGCGTTCAAAACACAACTAATTTTTTAGACAGAAGTACCTGGACCCTTGCTATAGCATTGCTTGCCCTAATATTATTGTCAAATTTTGCAATTTCCAGAGATACTGTTGATACAAAATCTCAAATTGAGAATACCATAAACGATAGAGAAGCTTCAGGTGAGATTCCTACTATTATGGATGATCAACCAACAACAAGTCAGGATTCAACAAACTAGTTCAATAACATATATTTTACAAAATGCCAACTGAAATGACACGTTGGCATTTTTTATTGCCTAATATGAAAGTATGAAATTCATAAAATTATTTAAAATGCCTATCTGTCATATTTTAATAATTGGCATGTTTTTCGACTATAAAACTTAGATTTAAATTAACTAAAATATTATAAAAATGAGTAAAATAAAGATCAGACCATTGGCAGACAGAGTTGTTATCGAACCTCTTGCAGCCGAAACAAAAACTGCTTCAGGAATTTATATCCCAGATTCGGCCAAAGAAAAACCTCAACAAGGCAAAGTTTTAGCAGTTGGCAAAGGGACTAAAGATGAACCAACGACTGTTAAAGTAGGTGATACCGTCCTTTACGGTAAATATGCTGGTACAGAACTTAAGCTTGACGGAGGAGATTATTTAATCATGAGAGAAAGCGATATTTTCGCAATTTTATAATACAATAAATTAACCTAAAAAGACATTTAAAAAATGGCAAAAGATATAAAATTTGATATAGAAGCTCGTGACGGACTAAGACGAGGTGTAGATGCTTTAGCAAATGCAGTTAAAGTAACATTAGGACCAAAAGGTCGTAACGTTGTAATTGGTAAAGCTTTTGGCGGACCTATTATTACAAAGGACGGTGTTACTGTGGCAAAAGAAATTGAGTTAGAAGATCCTTTAGAAAATATGGGAGCCCAGATGGTAAAAGAAGTTGCTTCTAAAACCAATGATCAGGCAGGTGATGGTACAACCACTGCTACTGTTTTAGCTCAATCTATAGTAAAAGAAGGTTTGAGAAACGTTGCTGCCGGAGCAAATCCTTTAGATCTTAAAAAAGGGATTGATAAAGCGGTAAAAGCAATTGTTGCTGACCTGCATAAGCAATCACAAGTGGTTGGTAATAAAATGGACAAAATAAAGCAAGTAGCTTCTATTTCTTCTAATAACGATGAAGCTGTTGGAGAACTTATTGCTGAAGCATTTGAAAAAGTAGGTAAAGAAGGTGTTATTACTGTTGAGGAAGCGAAAGGAACAGACACTTATGTGGATATCGTTGAAGGTATGCAATTTGACCGCGGTTATCTATCACCATATTTTGTGACTGATTCTGAAAAAATGTTAACCGATCTTGAAAATCCGTATATTTTATTATACGACAAGAAAATATCTTCGATGAAAGATCTTTTACCTGTATTGGAGCCTGTTGCTCAAACTGGTAAACCTCTCTTGATCATTGCGGAAGATGTAGAAGGTGAAGCTTTAGCCACTTTAGTAGTAAATAAATTACGTGGTGCTTTAAAAATTGCCGCTGTAAAAGCTCCAGGATTCGGTGATAGACGTAAAGCTATGCTAGAAGATCTCGCTATTCTAACTGGAGGTACAGTAATTGCAGAAGAAAGAGGATTTACCTTGGAAAATGCAACTATTGACATGTTGGGTACTGCAGAAAGAATCACTATAGATAAAGATAATACTACAGTTATTAATGGTGCTGGTGATAAAAAAGACATTGCTTCAAGAGTAAATCAAATTAAAGCTCAGATAGAAACAACGACTTCTGATTATGACAAAGAAAAACTTCAAGAGCGATTGGCTAAATTAGCCGGTGGTGTTGCGGTATTATATGTAGGTGCAGCTTCTGAGGTAGAAATGAAAGAAAAGAAAGACAGGGTTGATGACGCTTTACATGCTACGCGTGCTGCAGTAGAAGAAGGTATTGTTGCCGGTGGTGGTGTTGCTTTGATCAGAACTAAAAGTGTTTTAGAAAAAATTACTACCGAAAATTTGGATGAAGTAACAGGCATCCAAATTGTAGCCAGAGCTATTGAAGAGCCATTACGAATAATTGCTGAAAACGCCGGTAGCGAGGGCTCCGTAGTAGTCGCAAAAGTTTTAGAAGGTAAAAAAGATTTTGGGTTTAATGCAAAAACTGATGAATATGTAAATATGTTGAAAGCCGGAATTATAGATCCAACTAAAGTGACTCGAATTGCATTGGAAAATGCAGCATCTGTTGCGGGTATGATCTTAACTACCGAATGTGCATTGATTGATATTAAAGAAGATGCCCCTGCTGGCGGAATGCCTCCAATGGGTGGTGGTATGCCAGGAATGATGTAATCTTATTTATATTTTAGAATATTTAGAACTAAAAAACGCTGCAAATTGCAGCGTTTTTTTTTACATTTTATAGAAAAATTTGAGCATTTGGGTAAAATGCACCTATAGAAAACCAATATGCTATAAATGACGTTGTAGGAAGAAGTTTACTGCCAATTCCCGGGCCAGCGATAGCTTCTCCAAAAATATTCCATTCTGTACCTTCACTATCTTTAAAAAAAGATTCAGAATTATTATAAGCATATTCAAAATCCAATAAACTTGTTTGATTATCAAGTTTAAATGACACCATAGTTTCCTGATCACCCACAACTAAAATTTGCGCTCCGTTAAAATTAATTTTTATAACACTCCCAGTACCAAAAGCGCTAAACCTAAAAACTCTTGAATCTTCATTGTCTATTATTGCCAGAACCCTTTCCTTAGCAGGTAACCTATTATCTATGGGATTAAGTGGAAATATCAAATATTCATCATTTGTGCGATAGTCGCCATAGGGATAAAACCCATAAGGCCTATCAAAACCTGTTGTTGTATTTAAAATTTTTGTCTCAGGATACATTGTTTTCCAAACGCCCCAAGTAGTTTCAACTAATGAAATGATATCAGGTGTATCGCCTATTAACTCACCATAAACACATTGAAGACCTAGTTGAGACCAGTTGCTGTCGGTTGATCTGTCATAGGGTATCAGATTATTATTATATATTAATCCTGACACACCAAAAGTTGTTTCTGAACCATTAACATTCCTGTTCCATCCAATGGCTGAACCAGTTAATGGACAATAAGTTACAGCAACAGAAACATTACTTAATTTATCATTAACAATTTCATGCCAATCCAATATAAAATGTGGATAGGCCCTAATTATATCACCTTCTTTGATCCCAATAACCAATAAATCATCAGTAAGTGTACTTGAAGCTTCATCCACTTCCCAAAACTGCGGCTTGTCCAATGACGGTATACCATCTTTACCTGGACCTCCATCAAAAACTTCAGCCACAGGAATTAGCCATCCATTTGAGGTATCTGTGCCGCTATTATCTCCGCCTGTATTGTTATTTTCAGTATTATTTTCATCGTTAGATGGAATATTAATGCCATCGTCCGTGTCTGCACAAGAAATTACTAGTAACATGCTGAAAATCCAAATGAGAATATTGTTTTTCATATTTTCAAATTATTGAAGTTAAGTTCGTTTTTCTTTAGATTTAAGTTTATTAATAATCCCCCGGTAATCCTGAAAGTCGGTGTTAATTGTGTGCCATCTACATCGCTTAGAACAGGAACTTCTATTTTACTATTAAATGAAATTTCAGGCGATATTCGAATTGAAATATTTGGTATTATAAAAATCCATTTACCTCCGGTATTGTCCAATTCAATTCCTTTAATACGGTCTTGTTCTGCCTTTCTGTACTTTATTATAAGGCCTGGGTTAATGAGTGTTTTAAACGCCATAAATTCATCAGATATACCAAAAAAAGTCTGAATTTCATTTCCGTATTCATATCCTTGTATACCGTTTAAATAACCTGTATTTTCACCTGTAGACCGATAAATAACTCTACTTGAGAAAGTGGTAGATGGCCTAAAATCAAAATTTTTTGATAATGCCGTATATAAAATCAAATCCCAAGCACCACTTCCGGGTTGTAAATCAGCAATATAAATAATCCCCATATCATTAGATTCGTCAAATGATCCTATCGGAATCTTAGCACCTATTCCTAAAGACACCTTACTTGAGGCTCCTAAAATTTTAGAAAAATCATATTTTGCTAAAACCACTGCATCTCCAATTCCTTGAGTCTGCTGAAGATCAATGTTTCCAAACTGATGAATTACTCTTCTCTGATTAACCCAAGTTAATAAGGCCTCAACAGATAACCTGTTAGTGATAGAATATGACGTATTAAATAGTATTGAATGAGTGATTCGCTTTCTGGAATTATCATTAAGATTAGTTCTTCCAGAATTTAAAGTATTGAGGTTATTAAAATCATAATTAATTCCAAACAAAAGATATCCCTGCCCTAAATTCTCTAATCCTACATTATTTGAAATTGGTATTCCGCCAGAACAGCAGGTTTGACCGTTAATTGAACTAATGAAAATGATACTTACAAAAAGAAATAGTATTTTTAATTTCATTGTTCCTGTTTTATTAAACATACAGTCGCAATGAAATAAGTTTCCTTACTCTAAATAGTATAATAGGGGTTTTCTTTCTAGAGCAACAAATAATTAAAGCGTAATTAAAATATAAAAAACGCTGCAATAATCTGCAGCGTTTTTTATTTTATCTATTCATGATCGTGACCATCATGATTAGTGGAGTCGGTTTCCATTTCGGTATCTCCATCCATATCCACTTCCTTAGCTTTTAAATCCATTTCACAAACAGGACATTGACCAGGTTCGGTATAAGATTTTCCATCTTCACAATCCATTGGACATTGGTAAACAACATTCGACACCATTTCTTCGGTCTTCACTTCCTCTTGTTTGTCTTTTTTACAAGATGTGAATGTAAATCCTATTGTTAATAGAATTGCTAAAGCTAAAATTGTTTTTTTACTCATCGTTTTAATCATTTTTAAGAATTTTATTAATACACTGTTTTACTATTATGCTTTTATAAAATTTACACAATTTAAAATTTTATTTTAAAAATATGGGTTTTAATTATTTTAAGATATTTTTATATTCCTTAAACGTAAGGCATTTGCAATAACTGACACAGAACTAAAACTCATTGCCAAAGCAGCAATCATGGGTGATAACAGAATCCCAAATACCGGAAATAACACACCAGCCGCTATGGGGATCCCAATGGTATTATAGATCAAGGCAAAGAATAAATTTTGTTTAATATTCTTCATCACCGCTTTACTTAGTTTATGTGCTTTAACTATGCCATGAAGATCTCCTTTTACTAAGGTGATCCCGGCACTTTCAATCGCCACATCTGTACCTGTTCCCATAGCAATACCTACATCGCTTTTTGCCAATGCTGGCGCATCATTGATACCGTCACCTGCCATAGCCACATGTTTCCCCTCGTTCTGCAGGTCATTGATAACCTTTAATTTATCTTCCGGCAACATTCCTGCCTTAAAATCTTTCAGATTTAATCGATCAGCTACAGCTCTGGCCGTATCTATATTATCACCGGTTAACATGATCACTTCAATACCCCTTTCCTGCAATTCGCTAATAGCTTTTTTACTTGTTTCCTTAATAGCGTCACTGATAACTATAAAACCAACCGCTACTCCATTAATGGCTAGATAGGGTACGGTTTTTCCCATTTTCTGCTGAGCAGTTACTTCTTTCTGTAACTCGTTCGGAATGGTAGCATTTACCTCCTGCATCATTTTTTCATTACCTAATACCACCTTCTTACCTTCTATTATACCTGTAACCCCTTTTCCCGTTACCGAATTGAAATCTGTAGTTTCTAACACCTGGACATTACTAGCTTTTCCATGTTTCATCGTGGCTTCTGCAATCGGATGTTCGCTGTACTGGTTTAAGTGAGATAATATATTGTAAAACATCATCTGCATTATAAGTTTTTATCAAACGATCCTACTTTTTCAACCGAGGGTTTCCCTTCTGTAATTGTTCCTGTTTTATCAATGATAAGTGTGTCGATCTTATTTAATTTCTCCAATGCTTCTGCATTTTTTATTAAAACTCCCGATTGCGCTCCCTTTCCTACACCAACCATTACAGACATAGGTGTTGCCAAACCCAACGCACAAGGGCAAGCGATAATCAAAACAGCAATAGCATTTACCAAGGCAAAAACATAGGTGGGTTCTGGTCCATATACTGCCCAGATAAAAAAGGTAATGACTGAAATCAACACGACTATCGGTACAAAATACCCCGAAATTTTATCTGCTAAATTCTGTATAGGAGCCTTACTTCTACTCGCTTTATTTACCATTTCTATGATCTGTGAAAGCAAGGTATCAGCACCTACCTTTTCTGCCTTCATCACGAATGTTTGTTTCCCATTGATGGTGCCCGAACTTACGTTATCACCTTTCGTTTTGATTACAGGTATAGGTTCACCGGTGATCATAGATTCATCCACAGCACTTTCACCCTCAGTGATTACACCATCAACGGGGATCTTATCTCCCGGCTTAACCCTCAAAAGATCTCCTATTTTGATATGGTCTATAGAAATTAATTCTTCTTTACCATCTACAATCCTAAGCGCCTCGTTGGGGGCTAATTTCAATAATTCCTTTACGGCATTATTTGTTCTACTATGGGCTTTAGCTTCTAATAATTGACCTAATAAAACCAAGGTAAGAATTACCGTGGCTGCTTCAAAATAAACATGTACTGTACCTGATGCTGTTTTAAACTGATCAGGAAATACCTCGGGAAAAAGAATTCCAGTTAAACTAAAGAGCCAAGCTACCCCGGCACCAATACCTATCAGTGTAAACATGTTAAGGTTCCATGTTTTTATCGAACGATAAGCACGCTCAAAGAACATCCATGTGGCATAAAATACCACAGGTATGGAAAGTCCTAGTTGGATATAGTTCCAATATTTAATTTCTAAGATCTTATACAAGGGATTGTCTGGTATCATTTCAGACATTGCTATTAGAAAAATCGGAACCGTAAAAATGCAGGCAATCCAGAACTTCCTCAGTAATTCTTTATAGGTTTTATTTTCGGCAGATTCATCTGCTTTCATCGGCACAAGATCCATTCCACATATAGGGCATGATCCGGGAGCATCTTTGACTATTTCAGGATGCATTGGGCAGGTATATTGTACCTTTTGAGTTAGTTTGGGTTGTTCGATAAGATCCATACCGCAAACCGGACAATCCCCAGGCTGATCATACGTTTTTTCACCTTCGCAGTGCATGGGGCAATAAAAAATACCATTACCATCAATTTTAATTTTAGGCATCTCCTTTGTATGATTGCTTTCATTACCTGGAATTTCAATGGTATAATGCAAACCTGCATTTAACATTGCTGTCTGAAGTTTTTCAAGTGGGATATGGGAGTTCATTTCTATAGTGACTTCTTCTTTCTCAAGATCGGCAACTACTTTTTTAATCTCTGCCAAATTAAGCAGCGTATTTTCCACGTTGGTTTTACAACCATTACATGTCATCCCGTAAATCTTATAAGTATGTTTCATGTTAGACTATTTTATTTTATAATAGTTGTCACTTCTCCACAAGAGTGCATGGCTTTACCAAAATAAGGATTTTTGATCTCCTTTGATAGACTTAACCAATCGGCACCTTTATTGCTATCAGCCATCGGGCAGTGTTGAACAAAAATCTCCTTATCGAATGGTTTATATGTATATGATAAGGAAATCATCGCATTGGACAATGTCTGAAATGCATTTCGTACTTCTTGAATATTTTTAAAGTGTTCTACATGTTCCAATGCTTTCTTAATAGTATTACTTTGGCTCATCCAAAAATTATGAGACTCGCCCTTAAATAAGTTCATATCAATATTATCAAGCGTTTTTAGCACATTTGATGCGGATATTTTTGCGGTTTCCAGATCATCCTTTGTTAAGGCATCTTTCATAGCTAAATAATCACTATATAATGGCTTAAGTTCTTCTTTAGCTTTTTTACCAATTAAAATACTTTTACCTACCGTAGACACGGATGAAGATTTAGAATTCTGAACTTTATCTCCACCATGATCATGTCCGGTTGATATTGCCCCGCCTTCAGGGTTCATCATGCTCGGTTTCCCTGCTAGTTGAGAAGCTGCATCCACCGTGAATGTGCCATTTACCACAATTTCCTCTCCGTTTGCTAATCCGTTTTTTATTACATATGCATCCGCTAGAGATGGCCCTAAGATTACTTCACGTAGTTTAAAATTAACTTGATTTCCGGCATTTCCTTTAATATAAACAACAGATCTCTCACCTGTCCACATCACTGCTGATTTAGGAATTACTATTTCTTTCGATACGGTTTTATTCTGATCATTTTTAATTACTCCGGAAACAAACATTTCCGGTTTTAATTTATTACCTCTATTATTTACTTCAACACGCGCCGAAGCCACTCTGGTTTGCGGGTTGATAAACGGATCTATAAAAGATATTTTCCCTTCAAAAGTTTCTCCCGGTAGTGACTGAATCGTATAAGTAATTTTTTGACCCACCTTTACCCATGGCATATCGCTTTCGTAAATGTCAAACATTACCCATACTGCCGATAGATCGGTAATTTCATATAGCGACATTCCGCGATCAACATAATCCCCTAACTCTACTTTTTTTGCAGTAACTATACCTGACACATCTGCGGATATCGGAAAACGCTGAATTGGTTTTCCTGTTGTTATTATTTTATTAATCGTATTCTCTCCAATCTTCCAATTTCTCAACTTTTCTTTAGCAGCATTAAAGAGTTCCGGTTGAGATTCTTTAATTCCATTTGCCTGTAATAATTCTTCTTGAGCCGTTACTAGTTCCGGTGAATAAACCATAGCTAACGTTTGTCCGCGGTTCACTTTTTCTCCGGTAAAATTAACATTCAATTGTTCTATCCTGCCAGGAATATGTGTAGATTGGGCGTATAATTTGCGTTCATCAACCTGGATCTTTCCGTTGAGCCTCAATTCCTTGTTCGCTTCTCTTTCTCCAACTACCATCGTTTGAATATTGGCTAATTTCATCGCATTCTCAGTCATTTGAATGGCACTCGGATCAGCTTCACCTTGATCAGAATCCAGCGGGATTAACTCCATGCCACAAATTGGACAATTTCCGGGTTCTGTTTGGCGAATTTGAGGATGCATGGAACAGGTCCAGATGGTATTTTTAATTTGCTCTGTTGCGCGTGCATCCACATTTTCATTGGATTTATTTGCTCCAAAAATTAACCATCCAAGCAAGAGTCCTAATAATAAGATTCCCGCCATTTTTATGATATTTTTGTTCTTTGTATTCATTTTATTCTTCTTTAGAAAGTAAATAATCTATTTTTGATTGTGCTGTAAATTGGTTTTTGATTTCTGTTGCTGTAGCCGTTTGATACATCAACAAATCCTGGTTCATTCTCAAGATCTCTTCAAAATCTATATTCGAATTACTATAGGCAGACAACAACAATTTGATGGCTTGTTCAGTTCTTTCAGTCTGATCTTTATACAGATCAATAAGTTTTCCAGCCTTTATAAGGTCGAATTCGGCTAATTTGAAAGTTGAAACCAAATTATTCTTTACAGCTTCTTGTTCATAGTCATTTGCCTGTAACATAAAATCAACTTCTTTCTGAGCCGCTTTATATTTTTTTCTAAAAATAGGCAAGTGTTACGGTCATCATTGGCATAATGGCATCTTGACCATTCATTTCAAGATTTTCAACATTCCTTTTTGAGATGATCGAATAATCTAATCCAAATCCGATCATAGGCAATCCCTCCTTTTTGGACACGATCTTCTGGGCTTCAAAAGAAGCTTTTTGCTTATCTAATTTGACCAATTTAGGGTTGGAAATGAAAATATTATCATCACTAATTGCATCTTGATAAGATTCAATTAATAAAGATGATGGGATATTTATCACATCTTCGACACCCTCTGTTCAACATACTATTAAATGCAACTTGCAAAGGATAATTTTTATCCTTTAGTATTTGAATGTTCGTTAGACTTTCATTTCTTTTAATATCAATTCTAATCACATCAACCATCGCTCCTTTCCCATTTCTGAATTTCGTTATGGCGAGTTCTTTATATGTGGTAAGAATACTTAGGTTCTCTTCTTCCAGTTCAATCATCTTTTTCAGCTCATACAATTCTGCATACATTCTTTTTACGTTGAAAAAAACTTCATTTCGAGTATCTAAGTAATTTTGAAAAACGGCCTCTGCCATAAGATTTGCAGCATTTTCTTTTGCGCTTAAGGTTCCAAACCAAGGAAACATTTGCATGAGGCTGAATCTTGCCTCCTGACTTCCAACCCTGGTTTCTATCATTTGCCCGAAAGCACTCATCGTTAAACTAGGATCGGGTAAAGAACTCACCTGAGGTGACTTTTGCATGGCCGCTTCAAACATCGCATATGTAGCCTTCACTTCAGGATTATTCTGGGCAGCGATGGTCAAATAATCACTCAAAGATTGTGTATAGCCGTTTATGAAGAAAAAGGTAACGAACATTAATAATATCATTCGTTTTTTTCCTATCCAACATCTCTTTGTTGATGAATCTATCAACCTCTTATTATTTATTAATGTTTTCATATTGTATTCTTTTTTACTACAGTTTCTCTCCAATAGGCTTGCAGTACTGGTACGACAAACATCGTCATCAATTGGATGACCATTCCTCCAAAAGTGGGTATTGCCATGGGTATCATAATGTCTGCCCCTTTACCTGTCGAGGTAAGGACCGGCAGTAAAGCAATGATCGCTACTGCTGCAGTCATCATCGCGGGCCGTAACCCGTTTTTTACCTGCAATCAATACTGCTTCTCTAACTTCCTTAACCGTTTTAGGGTCCTTTTCTTCAAAAACTTGATGTATGTATGTACCCATAATTACACCATCATCGGTTGCAATTCCAAATAGGGCAATAAAACCTACCCAAACTGCCACACTGAGGTTGATCGGGTGAATTTGGAAAAGATCCCGCATATTGACCTCTGCAATTGAAAAGTTTAAGAACCAATCTTGTCCGTATAACCATAACATGAGAAAACCTCCGGCAAACGCAACGAAAACTCCAGAAAAATGTATAGAGGAAGCGATGACCGTTTTGAATTGAAAATATAATAACAAGAATATCACGATCAAACTTATCGGTATCACTATAGACAACCTTTTTATCGCCCGGATCTGATTTTCATAACTACCAGAGAATTTATAGTTTACCCCTTTAGGAATCACCAATTCTCCTGAATCTACCTTCTCTTGAATATATTTTTGAGCATCATTTACGACATCTACTTCAGCATAATTCTCTTTTTTATCGAATAATACATAGCCCACTAAAAAAGTGTCTTCACTTTTGATCATCTGAGGCCCTCGTACGTATTCTAAAGTTACCAACTCTCCTAGTGGTACCTGGGCACCTGTGGGGGTTGGGACCAATATTTTCTTGATCTTTTCAGGATCATCACGTAATTCTCTTGGATATCTTACCCTTACCGGATAACGCTCTCTGCCTTCAACCGTTGTGGTAATTTCCATGCCTCCAATGGCGGTTTCAATAACTTGTTGGGTTTTTTCTATACTTAGTCCATACCGCGCAATGGCATTGCGATCAATATTAAGTTCTAAATAAGGTTTCCCTACAATCCTGTCAGCAAAAACAGCTTCCTTCTTAACAGAAGGTACTTCTTTTAAAATATTTTCTAGCTCAACACCAAAATCCTGGATAGTTTTTAGATCTGGCCCATAAACTTTAATTCCCATAGGTGCACGCATACCTGTTTGCAGCATGACCAACCTCGTTTCTATCGGTTGCAATTTGGGAGCAGAGGTTACCCCTGGTATTTTGGTTACCTTGATTATTTCTTTCCAGATATCATCTGAATTCTTAATTTGCGATCTCCAATTCCTAAAAAACTCACCATTATCATCCAAGATAAGATCGTCTTCCTCAATACCCATTTTTAAGGCTTCTTCATTATTTACATATTCTCCGGATTTAAGTAAGAATTTTTCATCCCTATTAACTTTGAATCTTTTCGGTTTACCATCATAGGTAACAATAAACTCAGGCTTGTAGTTGATGATATTTTCATACATTGAAATTGGTGCCGGGTCTAACGCACTTTCTACGCGACCTAATTTCCCAACTGAATTTTCTACTTCGGGAATATTAGCCAAGGCCATATCCAGTAATTGAACAATACGTTTACTTTCTTCTACTCCGGTATGAGGCATGGAAGTGGGCATCAATAAAAAACTTCCTTCATTCAATGAAGGCATAAATTCTGAGCCTAAGCCGGGAAATGTATGAGCTGCCCCTGACCAAACTTTGGTTTCCTTAATATTCCAGCCTATTTTATCAAACCCTTTTGATACGATTCCAAAAGTGTTATTAAATCCTATCCAAATGAGTAACCCCAGTAGAATGGTGACCACAGGGATCATCATAAATTTTCTTTTATTCTCCAGGCACCATCCTAATACCGGTTCGTAATAATGTACAATCGAAAGTAGCGCACCGAGAATAATACCTATTAGAAAAAGAACAAAAATGTAATTAACAAAAAGGCTGTTTTGAGGCCCTAATGGCATCCATTCTTCCGCTAAGAAAAAGGTGGCAATAAAAAGTACAAGGATTAGCGTAATGTATTTGGTGTATGCCTTATATTTAGAAGGATAACGATGTTCGAATAGGTTGTTTAACCCAATCAAACTCAAAGCTAAAGGCAGCAACATTCCGGTATAGATAGTTAAAATAAGACCGCCGGCAATTAAAATAATACTACTAATTCTTTTAACTCTTTTCTTATCGTAATCAATGCCAAAAACAAAATGAGCAAATGCCGGTAATACTACGATCCCTAAAACAAAGGCCCCCAATAAGGCAAAAGTTTTGGTAAAGGCCAATGGCCTGAAGAGTTTTCCTTCTGCTGATACCATGGCAAAAACGGGGACAAAACTGACGACAGTAGTTGCCAATGCAGTTGTAATCGCCGAAGCAACCTCCTTAGTAGCGCCATAAATAACATTCATTAATTCTTTCCCTTTCACTCCTTCATTCTCGGGCATTTCTAAATGCCTTATAATATTCTCAACAAATACAATCCCAATATCTACCATCACTCCAATAGCAATAGCGATTCCTGAAAGTGCCACGACGTTTGCATCCACTCCGGCATATCGCATAACGATAAATGTCATAAGCACACCAACCGGTAGTAAACCAGAGATGATAATGGAAGCCCTGAGATTAAGCATTAGGACGATCACTACAATGATGCTTATCAATATTTCATGCGACAAAGCTGTTTCTAAGGTACTGATGGTTTCTTCAATCAGATGGGTTCTATCATAAAAAGGAACGATGGTTAACTGACTTGTGCTGCCATCAGATAATATTTTCTTTGGCAAACCGGGTGCCACCTCTTTGATCTTTTCTTTTAAGTGGTTAATTACCGCTAACGGATTCGAACCATATCTTGCAACTACCACTCCACCAACTACCTCAGCACCACCTTTATCAAGGACACCTCTACTTGTAGCAGGCCCTAATGAGACCACGGCAATATCTTTAATGAGAATGGGTTTATTATTGTCGACGGATACTACTGTATTTTCAAGATCTTCTACCTTTTTAATATACCCTAGTCCACGGATCAAATATTCAGCCTTATTTATTTCGATCGTTTTTGCTCCAATATCACGATTAGAATTTTTTACGGCCATCATAACCATGTCAATCCCAATATTATAAGCTTTTAAGGCATCCGGGTTGACATCGACCTGATATTCCTGAACATAACCACCAACGGAGGCAACTTCAGAAACTCCTTCCACAGCATTCAGTGCATACTTAACATAATAATCCTGAGCCGAACGCAATTCATGAAGATCCCATCCTCCTGTAACATTACCGATCGAATCCCTGCCTTCCAAGGTATACCAATACACCTGACCTAAGGCAGTAGCATCCGGCCCTAACATAGGCTGAACACCTTCAGGTAATAAATTTGAAGGAAGCGAGTTCAGTTTTTCTAACACCCTTGATCTAGACCAATAAAATTCTGCTTTTTCTTCAAAAATGATATAGATACTTGAAAAGCCAAACATAGAAGTGCTACGTATGGATTTTACATTTGGAATTCCTAATAGAGACGTCGTTAGCGGATAGGTGATCTGATCTTCAATGTCCTGAGGAGATCTTCCCGGCCAGTCGGTAAATACAATTTGTTGATTTTCTCCTATATCAGGGATCGCATCTACAGGTACCGGGTCCTTTGGAATAAATCCTGTCTCCCAGCTAAAGGGTGAAGTTGAAATACCCCAGGTAACAAAGGCTAGTAATAACAGAACAGTAATTAATCTGTTCTCAAGAAAATATTTGATGATCTTATTTAACATGATAATAATAATTTGAATTGAGCCTAGATCTGAGTGATAGGCAAATAAATTACAAGGCATTGCTTATTAGCAATTACCCGAACTTTCAAATTATAATGATCAAATTAGGAATGTCTCATCTAACAGTTGTATGTCGGTAATGAGCAGCGGTGGCGGATAGCCATAAAAAGGAATTATATTTTCTTCTAATCCTTCAAATAGGTTTACATAGGTAAAATAAAAAGATGCGATGAACTGTTGCTTTTGAAGATCTATTTTATCAAATGATGTCTTCAAGTCTTCCTGGCCTTGAAAAATAATAGTTACATCCGAGCAGCAATTTTTCTTTTTAACCGAACAGTCTTTTAGATCATTGTTGGTTTGCAGCTCCATTCCACATCCCTCAGCTTCAAAGAAAATTGAAGAATCTACTAAAGTATCACCACAATAATGCTTATCTACACTAAAAGACACGGTAGAAAACAGCACCAAAAGGGCCATAAAAAAGGATGATATTTTTAGCATTACTTCTTTCATGCAACATCGAAATTAATCATTTTGATTAACATATGTCTAAATTTCTTGTTAATTTTTAAGCAACTAATTATATAATAACTAATCATTTAACGACATCTATAACGAATATTCCGGTTATTTATTTCTAAGAAAACAGAAAGCCCATTGTACAATTTTACAAGTAGGTAATTTTTACATTTTATGGTTCATGACCTTTTGCTGATAATAAAATGCAGGTAATAAGATCAAGACAAAAACCGGATGAATTAAGAATCGGCGCACATAAAAAGTAAATAAATAACCATTTGCCATCCCTGTTCTTAGCAATATATAATAAACGATGGAAAGTACAATAAAAGCTATTATATAAAACTTAATAGAAAATAATACCAAGTTTCGTTTCTGGAAGGCAACATAAATAATTGCTAATGAAATAAAGGCATTTAAGGTATAGCGCAAAAAAATGCTAAAGAATAATTTGATCGTTCCAAAGCCCGGGATCGTTTCTCGTAAATAATCATTTTGGAAATAATTGATAAAGGGATCGTAAAATAAATTCTTTTCAAAAGCCCTTACTAAAAACAATAGTAATACCAGTACCCCAATAATTGTTAATCTTACCAATCTACTCATTTCTTTATTTTTTTAAAATGAGAAAATTTATTTACCCAAATGATCCATAAAATAAACGTTGTGCCATATATGATTCCGGGAAATAATAAACTGTGTAGAAAAAATTTGTATTCGGGATATTTATACATCAACATACTCAATACTAATATTCTAAAAACATTCACAGCATAAATAATAACACTCCCGAGAATACCAAAAAATATAGTGGCCTTTAAGCTACCCGTAAAAGCAATAATGAAGGTTAGAAATAAGATGATTACACTTATAGAATTACATCCTTCAACAATTCTGGCAGCATAATTATTGCCTACAAAAAACTTTACAGACAACTCTGATTCATGCTGTTCTACATGCGTATTATACCCAAATAAAGCTGCAAGTTTTTGAGTTTGGTTGGCAACGGTTGTTGTAATGGAGTCGCAAGCAAATACATCACCTCTTTCCTGTGATTGTTTTAAATAAATTGAATAAATACCGAGTAGAAGAAAATAGGTAACAAAAAATCTAATTAAAAATTTTATGATTATTTTTCTATTTTTCAAATGAAAAGTACCTTAATTTAGTGCGACAATTATTTCCAGATCAAATTTAATTCATTCCTATGGAATTAGCTCATTTAAAGCAAAATATTATTAACATAATAAATAACAACTCTTCACTTACGAATAAATTACAAGCCATTTGTGATTATTTAAAACAAGAGATCGATTATTACGATTGGGTTGGATTCTATTTTAAAAATGGTGATAAAAAAGAATTAAAACTTGCCCAATTTTCGGGTGAGCCTACCGAGCATACTATCATCCCATTTGGAAAAGGAATATGTGGACAAGTAGCGGTAAGTAATAAAAATTTTATCGTTCAGGACGTTTCTGAGCAAGACAACTATATCTCTTGCGGATGGAAGGTAAAATCTGAAATTGTAATTCCTATTTTTATCAATGGTGAAAATATAGGTCAAATTGATATTGATTCTCATTCTAAAAATCTATTTACCAAAAATGATGAGGAACTGCTAGAATATGTCTGTCAAGAGGTGGCCAAACTTAATTTGCTTTCAATCGTAAATCAAGACTCTTAACATAATTTAACCTAAACCATTAATTGCGAATCACATTTAACTATGTTGATAAAATGTTCATTACTTCTAACCCTGTTTTTAGTGCTAGAAATATTCGGTTTTAGTAGCTTTGGGCAAACTTATAAGGTCACAAATGAATCCCTCCAAAAAAGCAACATCGGCACTAATTTCTGTATTTCACAAAGATGGTCTAACACCCATCGTTCAAAAATTGAATGAACTCGGTATTACTATCTATTCAACCGGCGGCACAGAAAAATTTATAAAAGAATTAGGCATCGATGTAATACCTGTAGAGGACCTAACGGCATACCCTTCTATCCTTGGCGGGAGGGTAAAAACTTTACATCCCAAAGTTTTTGGAGGTATTTTATCAAGGCGGGAAAATAGTAGTGATATAGCACAGATCGAAGAATATGAAATACCAGAAATTGATATCGTGATCGTAGATCTATATCCATTTGAAAAAACAGTTGCCTCAGGAGCTTCGGAACAAGATATTATTGAAAAAATTGATATTGGAGGGATCTCTTTAATTAGAGCAGCAGCTAAAAATTATAAAGATGTCATTTGTGTATCGACCATGGAACAATACACAGATTTTTTAGAGATAATTACTTCTCAAAACGGTGAAACTACCTTAGCACAACGCAAAGAATTTGCGGCCAGGTCATTTAATATTTCTTCGCATTACGACACTGCCATTTTTAATTACTTCAATAAAAACCATGAAATAGCTTCTTTAAAAATTAGTGAAACAAACGGTAAGATCTTACGCTATGGTGAAAACCCACATCAAAAAGGATTTTTCTTCGGAAATTTTGATGAAATGTTTACAAAACTGCATGGTAAAGAATTAAGTTATAATAATTTATTGGATGTCGATGCTGCCGTTCATTTAATGAATGAGTTCAAAAATGACGATCCAACCTTTGCTATTTTGAAACATAATAATGCATGTGGACTGGCACAAAGATCTTCTTTAAAACAAGCGTATGTTGATGCTTTGGCGGGTGATCCAACTTCTGCATTTGGTGGTGTACTCATATCTAATAAAACAATCGATCTAGAAACAGCCAACGAGATCCATAAATTATTTTGTGAAGTGGTCATCGCACCTTCATATGATACCGACGCTATGGAAGTTTTAAAAGGAAAGAAAAATAGAATTATTTTAAAACTCAATAAGGTCGATCTACCAGAGTCTACTGTTAGAACTTGTTTAAACGGCTTACTGGTTCAAGAAAGGGATAATAAAACCGACAGCATTAAAGATCTGCAAAATGTAACCAAAGAATCTCCCTCAAAAAATGAGATAGAAGATCTGCTTTTTGCCTCGAAAATTTGCAAGCACACAAAATCAAATACCATTGTACTGGCCAAGAACAAACAATTATGTGCCAGTGGTACTGGTCAGACTTCCCGTGTGGATGCTCTAAATCAGTCAATTACAAAAGCCAATCATTTTAATTTCGACTTAAATGGTGCCGTTATGGCGAGTGATGCTTTTTTCCCATTTCCAGATTGTGTAGAAATTGCTCATCAGGCAGGCATTAAGGCGGTTATTCAACCGGGCGGATCCATAAAAGATCAATTATCTATTGATTATTGCGATAATCACAAAATGTCGATGGTATTTACGGGAATACGCCATTTTAAACATTAAATTTCTTAACTTTGGCAATTCGCTAAAATATGTAACCCAAATTAAATAACTCTATGGGATTTTTCGACTTCATGACCGAAGAGGTCGCTATTGATCTTGGTACTGCCAATACGCTTATTATTCATAATGGTAAAGTTGTTATTGATAGTCCATCTATTGTTGCAAGAGATAGATCAACAGGTAAAATAATTGCTATTGGCCATAAGGCCAGCTTGATGCAAGGTAAAACACATGAGAACATTAAAACGATCCGCCCGTTAAAAGATGGTGTAATTGCCGATTTCGAAGCATCTGAGCAGATGATCAAAGAGTTCATCAAGCAAATACCTTCTATCAAAAAACGCTTTTTCTTTCCGCCATCTTTAAGAATGGTGATATGCATACCTTCTGGAATTACCGAAGTTGAAAAAAGAGCAGTGCGTGATTCTGCAGAACATATGAATGCCAAGGATATATATTTAATCCACGAACCTATGGCAGCTGCCGTTGGTATTGGAATAGATATTATGCAACCTAAAGGAAATATGATCATTGATATTGGTGGTGGTACTACTGAGATTGCGGTGATAGCTTTAGGTGGAATTGTTTGTGATAAGTCAATAAAAGTAGCAGGTGATGTATTTACAAACGATATCGCATATTACATGCGCACGCAACATAATTTATACATAGGCGAAACTACAGCTGAAAAAATCAAAATTGATGTAGGATCGGCAACTGAAGAATTAGATAATCCGCCCGAAGATATTTTAGTTCAAGGCAGGGATCTACTTAGTGGTAAACCTAAACAAATAAAAATATCATACCGGGAAATAGCAAAGGCCTTAGATAAATCAATTCTGAGAATAGAGGATGCTGTAATGGAAACCTTATCTCAAACGCCTCCAGAATTGGCAGCTGATATTTATAATACCGGAATTTATTTAGCAGGTGGAGGTTCTATGTTAAGAGGATTAGACAAACGCCTCTCCCGTAAAACCGATTTACCCGTATATGTAGCTGAGGACCCATTACGAGCTGTCGTTAGAGGAACTGGTATTGCACTTAAAGACCTTGAAAAATACCAAAGTGTATTAATGAAATAGTAAACACTTTGAAAATATATGCAGCTAATAATTAATTTTATAATAAAGTATAAATACTTTTTATTCTTTTTGTTGTTAGAGATAGTTGCGATATCATTCACAATTCAAAGTCATTCCTATCATAAAAGTAAATTTGTAAACTCTGCCAATTTTGTTACCGGTGGACTTTATAAAAGAATTAATTCTTTTAAAGAATATACCAATCTTAGGACTTTTAATCAACAATTACTCGATGAAAATACCCTTCTAAAGAATATTTTGTCGCAGCGTTTAAAAGATTCAGCAATAAACAGCTTTCAAGTAATCGATACCATCAGATATTTTCAAAAGTACACGTATATTCCTGCTAAGGTTATTCATAATCAATACCATAAAAAATATAACTATCTAACTTTGAATAAAGGTTCAAAAAATGGGATTACAACCGATCTAGGTGTTGTAAATAGTAAAGGAATTATTGGTATAACAAATTCGGTTTCTGATAATTACGCGACCGTTCTTTCTATTCTGAATGAAAATGCAAAGATTAATGTTAAACTTTTAAGGGGCTTGCATTTCGGAACTCTTGAGTGGGATGGAAGGGATTATAATATCCTGCAGTTAGTTGATCTACCCATCCAAGCGAATATCAAAGAAGGTGACACGATAGTTTCGGGAGGGAAATCCACCATTTTTCCTGAAGGTATACCAGTTGGAACTATATTGAATTTTAGTAAAGAAAATAATTCCTATAATAGGATCGATATTAAATTATTCAATGATATGAGTGCAATAGGACCGGTAAATATCGTAACGAACTTAGACAATGAAGAAATACAAAATTTAGAACAAGATTTATTTAATGACTGATGCTATAAAAAATATAATTTTATTTATCTCCTTAATTTTGGTTCAAGTTATTGTGCTTAATAACATACTATTATGGGGGTTTATAAACCCTCTTTTATATATCTTATTTGTGGTGGTTTATCCATTTAAAAAAGATAGAGGCTTCTTTTTATTAATTAGTTTTTTATTAGGCTTAAGCATCGACTTTTTCCTTAATTCAGGTGGTATAAATGCCGCTGCAACTTTATTTATTGCCTATATACGATTACCTCTTATAAAAGGCATACTAGGTAGATCAGAAATTGATTTCCCTGTATTCGATATCAGCAAACTTCCTTTTTTAAATCTTCTTTTTTTTATAAGTATCTTAACCCTTTTACATCATTTTATAGTATTTAGTTTAGAATATTTCAAATTCAGCGCTATCGGAACTATTTTTTACAGAACTTTTTTTACAAGTATTTTTACAATTATTTTGTTAATATTTAGTTTATTATTTATGAATAAAGCTAAATAGAATGGAAAGAAAATACGTCGCATATTTCTCGATACTTTTTATAGGCGTTATTTTTATACTGCGTCTATTTTATTTACAAGTAGTGACGACCAAATATCAACCGTCGCCATTTAATAATTCTGCCGTGGCGGTAAAATTCGACTATCCGGAAAGAGGGTTTATTTACGACAGAAATAATGTATTGGTTGTGGCCAATCAGCCTTCTTATGATATCATGATCGTGCCAAGGGACGTGCAGCCTCTAGATACCTTAGAATTTTGTAATTTATTAAAAATTACGAAAAAAGAATTCTTGAAAATATATGCACGAGCGAATAATTATTCTCCCAGGATCCCATCGGTATTTATAGCACAATTATCAAAAAGTAATTATGCCTATTTACAAGAAAAAATGTATAAGTACAAAGGGTTCTTCATTCAAAAACGGTCATTACGTGAGTATCCCATAAAATCTGCAGCCAATGTCTTAGGGTATATTGGAGAGGTTAACCCAGAATTTATCAAAAAAAATAGCTATTATCAGCAAGGTGAATTGATTGGTATTCAGGGTGTTGAAAAAGAGTATGAAGAGGTATTGAGAGGTGTAAAAGGCGTTAAATTTATGCAGAGAAATAGATTTAACAGAGAAATCGGACCGTATAAGGATGGTATTTATGATACATTGGCTACGATTGGTAAAGATGTGATGATCACCTTGGATATTAAATTACAACAATATGGTGAAGAACTAATGGCCAACAAACGAGGAGGTATTGTTGCCATTGAGCCATCTACAGGTGAGATTTTATCATTGGTTTCCTCACCCTCTTATGACCCAAATTTAATGGTTGGAAGAGAACGTTCAAAAAATTTCAACAAATTATACTATGATGAAGTTCAACAAGCCTTTATATGATAGAGGCTTATTAGGCGCAATATCCACCCGGTTCCCCTTTTAAAATTATCAATGCACTCATAGGTTTACAAGAACAGGTGATTACTCCTGATACCCATTTTTATTGTTATCATGGTTTTAAATATGGAAGAGGGAGCGGTGCCTTTATGAAATGCCATTGCGGCATTTATAACTCCCCTATTAAATTAGATAAGGGTATTTACAAATCTTGCAATGCCTACTTTGCTAATGTATATAAAAGGATTATTGAGAAATATCCTACACCTGCCGAGGGAATGAAAACATGGAGCGATCATGCAAAAAGTTTTGGATTAGGTAATTTTTTGAATAATGACCTGTCAAGCGGAAAAAGGGGATTAATACCTGATGACGCATTTTATAATAGATTTTATCCCAATGGTGGTTGGCGGGCCTCAACTACTATTTCTAATGCTATCGGACAAGGGGAAGTCTTAACAACACCAATTCAGTTGGCTAATATGACGGCTGCCATCGCTAATAGAGGTTATTATTTTACCCCACATATCATTAAAAAAATAGATGAAAAGCCTATTCAAATTGATAATTTTACGGTACCAAAACACACTAGTATAAAACCCGAATATTTTGAGCCCGTTGTAGAAGGTTTATTTAATGTTTTTGAAAAAGGGACTGCAGCAGGATCAAGAGTAAAAGGAATAGAAATTTGCGGTAAAACCGGTACGGCTGAAAATTTTGCCAGTGTTGATGGTAAGAGAGTTCAATTTACCGATCATTCAATTTTTATTGCCTTTGCTCCTAAAGACAATCCTAAAATCGCCATTGCCGTATTTGTTGAAAATGGGTATTGGGGAGCCAGATGGGCAGGACCTATAGCTACACTCATGATTGAAAAATATTTAAATGGTGACACTTCAAGGCACTGGTTAGAACAAAGAATGATAGAAGGTAGCCTTCAGGAAGAATATGATAAACAATTACTAACCCTACAGACACTTGCGCAAACGGAGGAATAACATATTTGCAGAAATAGACTGGATATTGGTACTATTTTTCTTGGTACTTATATTTTTAGGTTGGTTAAATATTTATGCGGCCTCGGTAACTGAAAACAGCAGGGATGTATTTGATTTTACGACACTTTACGGTAAACAATTAAAATGGATTGGTTTAAGCTTTATCTTGATAATAGTTGTTATTTCTATCGATGCTAAATTTTATGAGCGTTTTTCGAGTATCTTTTATATCGTTTCTCTGGTATTATTGGCAGGATTATTTTTATTTGGATCGACTGTAAACGGCGCGACATCATGGTACAACTTAGGAGGCTCTAGCCTACAACCATCTGAATTTGCTAAAGCCGGTACGGCATTGGCCTTAGCCAATTTTCTGGGTGAACCCGGAAGGGATTTAAGTAATTTGAGATCTCAATTAAGTGCATTCTTAATTATTTTATTACCCACTTTATTAATTGTATTACAACCAGATGCAGGATCTGCCCTAATTTTCATTTCATTGCTATTCGTACTTTATAGAGAAGGTCTTCCTGCATACTATTTGCTTATTGGCCTGGTGGCCATAATACTGTTCGTTGCAACACTATATTTTGGTTTGGCTACCACTATAATTATTATTTTTTCAATGTTAACCTTATTCTTTGTTTATCTTTTAAACAGTAAAAAAGTTCAGTTTAAAAGGGAATGGTATAAGATCATTTCACTATACTTATTTGTAGGATTGTTTATTTTTAGTGTAGATTATATATTTAATGATGTTTTCGAACAAAGACATCGAGATCGGTTTAGTATATTATTAGGTAAAACTTCCGACACAAAAGGAATTGGCTATAACACGAATCAATCTATGATCACAATTGGATCTGGAGGGCTTACCGGTAAAGGTTATCTCGAAGGTGACAGAACACAAGGTAATTTCGTGCCAGAGCAACATACAGATTATATCTTTAGTACCGTTGGAGAAGAATGGGGCTTTTTAGGAGGCAGTGCCGTTATTATAATATTTATCGCCTTTTTATTGCGGCTTGTTAGGGTGGCTGAAAGGCAAAAATCGAAATTCAGTCGTGTTTTTGGTTATTCAATTGCAACTATATTCTTTTTTCACTTTATGATTAATATTGGAATGGTAATTGGCTTATTACCAACTATCGGAATACCATTACCTTTCTTTAGTTATGGAGGTTCATCCCTATGGGGATTTACCATTCTGCTTTTTATCTTTATTCGATTGGATGCTGATCGTGTCTATGAGTGGTAAATAAAAATTATTTAAAGAATTTAAAGATCGATAATTTATTTCTCTTCTTTCGCTTAGCGTTTTCTATATCTTGAGATTTTGATAAGTTATGTTGAATAGCCATGTAATCAATTTGCTCGATTTCAATAAAACCATCCCATTTCTGAGCTTCAGTCACAAATTCTTTGACATCTGTATAAGCACCAACTTTATATTCAACATGCGCTGATGATAAGAGTAACCTTAAAGAAATATTGTATATACGAATGGCTTCGTTTCCGAACAATACATATGTTTTATCTTTTTCTAATTGATTTTCCATCATTAATCTTTGTGTATATAACAACTTAATCTGAAAAATCCCTAGTAATTAATATAATTATAGACCTTATTTAAATAGCTCAAAAAGCCAATTAAAAGCCAATATCTAGTAAAGGGTAGTGTAAAAAAAAAGACAGCGAATGCTGTCTTTTATATAAAGTATAATCTCCGTTTAAAGAGCTGCAACAAATTTTGTTAATTTCGATTTTAGGTTAGCAGCCTTATTCTTGTGAATAATCCTACTCTTAGCTAACTTATCGATCATAGAAACAACCTTTACTAATTGCCCTTCAGCATCTTTTTTCTTTTCAGTAGTGCGCAAATCTCTAATTGCGTTCCTGGTAGTTTTGTGCTGAAATTTATTTCTTAAGCGCTTAGTTTCGTTGCTTCTTATTCTCTTTAATGCAGACTTGTGATTTGCCATTTTTATATTGTTTTAAAAAACTTGTAGTCCGTAGGGGAATCGAACCCCTGTTACCAGGATGAAAACCTGGCGTCCTAACCCCTAGACGAACGGACCATACTATTGCTTTTGTTTATAAAGCGAGTGCAAAAATAAAACAATTTTTTAACTCTGCAAGTTGTTTTCAAAAAAATTAATACGCCTTTGCAAAAAGCACTCTTCTTGTCGAAGGGTTACCCGTAAAAACACATGTACCCTTTTCATTTTTAGCATCATTAGGTATACAGCGTATGGTCGCTTTGGTTAATTCTTTTATTTTATCTTCTGTTTCGATAGTGCCATCCCAATGGGCAGATACGAACCCGCCTTTATTCTCAATGACATCCTTAAATTCATCAAAAGTATTTACCTCAGTGATATGCTCTTCCCTGTAAATTCTTGCTTTATCAAATAGACTTTCCTGGATTTCGACCAACAAACCTTCAATTCTGGATACAATCTCAGCCTGATTGACAATCTCTTTGGTCAATGTATCTCTTCGAGCCAATTCGACAGTACCATTTTCAAGGTCACGTGGACCTATAGCTATTCTTAATGGCACCCCTTTCAATTCATATTCAGCAAACTTCCATCCAGGTTTAAAAGTATCGCGATCATCAAACTTTACTGAAATATTTTTTTTCCTCAGATCTTTTACGATTATATTAACTTTTTCTGAAATGGCTTCCAATTGACTCTCATTCTTATAAATTGGAACTATTACAACTTGGATAGGCGCTAATTTTGGCGGTAATACCAAACCTTTATCATCAGAATGGGTCATGATAAGTGCACCCATAAGCCTTGTTGAAACACCCCATGACGTTGCCCAAACATATTCCAGTTTTCCTTCTTTAGACGTAAATTTTACATCGAATGCCTTCGCAAAATTTTGACCGAGAAAATGTGAGGTGCCCGATTGCAAGGCTTTACCATCTTGCATTAAAGCCTCGATCGTATATGTTTCCAAGGCTCCGGCAAAACGCTCACTTTCGGTTTTTATCCCTTTTATTACAGGCATCGCCATAAAATTTTCAGCAAAATCGGCGTAAACTTCTTGCATTTGTTCTGCTTCAGCAATGGCTTCCTTTTTTGTAGCATGAGCTGTATGACCTTCTTGCCATAGAAATTCTGTCGTTCGCAAAAATAATCTTGTCCGCATTTCCCAGCGCACAACATTTGCCCACTGATTTATTAATAATGGTAGATCTCTATACGATTGTACCCATTTTCTGTACGTATCCCAAATGATCGTTTCAGATGTTGGCCTTACTATTAGTTCTTCCTCTAATTTCGCATCTTCATCAACTATCAATCCTTTTCCGTTTTCGTCATTTTTCAACCTGTAGTGAGTAACAATGGCACATTCTTTCGCAAATCCATCTACATGACTAGCTTCCTTACTAAAATAAGATTTAGGTATAAATAAGGGAAAATATGCGTTTTGATGACCCGTTTCCTTAAACATCTTATCTAATGCTGCTTGCATTTTTTCCCAAATAGCGAAACCATAAGGTTTAATAACCATACAGCCCCTTACACCTGAATTTTCTGCGAGATCGGCCCTTACTACTAATTCATTGTACCATTTGGAATAATCTTCACTCCTTTTCGTTAAGTTTTTGCTCATATTATAACTTTTGGCATAAATATTGTGATATTATTAACAAAATATTTATTAGTGCAAAACTAATTATATTTTGTAATTTAATACAATTAAAAGTTACTCAACATGAAATTAAAAAACAACATACGCTTAAAAGCCTCTTATTTACCTTTTTTAGGTATTGTTTTGTTTGGCTTAGCTTCATGTGGTAGTTATTATGGTGCTACTTATGAAGATGACGGTATATATGCTTCTGATGAAGTAAGAACAGAGGTTGCGGTGAGGGAATCAAGACCAAATAAATATGAGGATTATTTCAATAGAGAAGCTGAAAAATATGAATACATCACTCAAGATGATATTTTTACCGATATAGATTCATTAGGCTATGGTGATGAAGAATATTATGACGAAGAGTATGTTGAAGGAAATTCACCATGGGAATATACAGATAATGTAACTGTAAACTTTAATTATGGATTTGGTTATGGTGGTTGGTATAATAGACCTTATTATAACAACTACTGGTTTGGGTATAATCCATATTATTCATATTACGGATATGGTGGTTTTTACGAGCCATTTTATTATAGCAATTATTACTATCCATATTGGGGTTATGGATACGGCTATGGAGGTTATTATTCACCTTATTACAGATACCGTTATTATAGCCCTTATTACTATTATGGCAGATATAATAGTAATTATAACTACGGAAGAAGATATGCCTTTAATACGAATAGATTAGATAATAGAAGCGCATTCAGTAGAAGGTCATCAACTACAAACAATTATAATAGAAGTGGTGTTAATTCCACAAGAAGTGCTGATGGCGTAAACAGAAGAAGCAGCACCAATACCCGTAGTAATGACGTTAGAAGAAGTACTACCAATACGAGAAATAATTCAACTATTAGGAGAAGTTCGAATAATTCTGGGAATAACTCAGGAGTTAGAAGTTCACGAAGTTCTTCAACAAGGTCAAGTGGCGTTAGAAGAAATAATAGTAATTCACAAGCATATATTAATAGAACACCTAGAAATAATGTTAGAATTGCTAATTCCAGCCAAAACACCAATGTAAGGCGTGTTAGCCCACAAACCTCTAGAAGAATATCCTATAGTGATAGAAATTCGTCTCAGAGAAATGCATCTTCTAATAATAACTCTTATAGAAGAAGTAATTCCCAATCGGTAAATAGAAGAAATTATAGTGCTCCAAGAAATAGTAGTTCTAGAAGCTCAAGCAGGGCTAGCAGTAATAACTATTCCAGAAGTAGCTCAACACCGAGTAGTTCAGCAAGGAGCAGTTCATCTAGAAGTAGTTCATCTGGTAACAGCAGTTCTTCCAGATCATCATCTTCGTCTAGAAGTAGTTCAGGTCGTTCAAGAAAATAAAAAAAATAGCATGAAAAAAATTGTATTCCTAATTGGAGGATTGTTATCCTCTTTGTATATCAATGCCCAAGTTATAAGTTATAGTGACGCTGCCGTATTATTTTCAAGTGAAGAAAATCAAGGTACAGCGAGATTCAATTCAATGAGTGGAGCCTTTGGCGCCTTGGGAGGTGACCTATCGGCCGGAGATATAAATCCGGCAGGATTAGCAGTGTTTAACCGCTCTGAAGCAAGTATTTCTTTCGGACTGCGAAACACTGATATATTAACAAGTTTTTATGGTACTAATACAAACAACAGTGATGATTATTTTAATCTAACACAAGCGGGTGGTGTAATTGTATTTGATAATGGAAGAAGGTCTAATTGGACCAAAGTGGCACTAGGTTTTAATTATAGTTTGGCAAAAGATTTTGAAAATAGTTATATCGTTGAAGGGAATAGTGGTATTTCCAACTTTATTATTGGCCCAACAGGTACAAGTAACCTTAATTACGATCCGTATTTAAATTATGATGATGATCTCAATAATGATATTTTTTATGATGATGTAGACGGCCAATTTTTTGGGAACTTTACAAGTGGGCAAAATGAGAAATTTACATTCTCATTAGCCGCACAGTACAATGAAAAATTCTATGCGGGTTTTTCGATCGTTACGCATAATTTAAACTATTATCAAAATGCCTTATTCGAACATTCGAGTAATGACGGTAATAGTAATCTCCTGGATGCCTCCTTTTTACAAGAATTGTATACATATGGTGATGGAGTAGGATTTTCTTTAGGATTTATAACAAAACCTTCACCAGAAGTTCGCTTGGGACTGGCATATCAAACTCCTGTTTGGTATAATCTAACAGATGAATTTGTTGAAGATCTCGAAATTAGCGTGAGTAATGATTCTGAACTCTATTTCGAGAATTCGGGTGTGAGTATTTATGACTATAAACTAAGTACTCCAAGTCGATTAACAGGTAGTTTTGCTTACCTCTTTGGAAAAGAAGGTCTCATAAGTTTAGATTATACTTATAAGAATTTTCAAAACACCACTTTAAAACCAACCAATGAGTTTATTGATGAAAACGACGTATTAGCAACCAATTTAAAAAACACTTCACAATTTAATTTAGGTGCCGAATGGCGATTAGATAATGTAAGCCTAAGAGGTGGATATCATTTTGCAGAAAGCCCTTATGAAGATGCGATCGATTCTGATCACATTAAAGGATATTCTTTAGGAATAGGTTTTAAATTTAACGGAAATGTTAAATTAGACTTTGCATATCAGAAATCTAATAATACAGATGTTTACGGTTTCTTGAATTCTAATTTGGCTTCGCCTGCAGAATTAGATATCGATAATGACCGGTTTACAGCAACTGTAGTTATTGGATTATAATTTAAAGGTTTCATACCAAAAGACAGGCCTGGGTAATTTTACTCAGGCTTTTTTTATACTTTTATTGTATGTTTTTACACAAACATCCTTACCAACCCTTTATCCCAAAACATTCCACAAAATTAATCGTAGGTACGCTACCTCCACCACGATTTTCAAAAGGTAAACTTTTAGAAGGAGATGTGAATTTTTGCTATGGCAGTCGGGATGGACAATTATGGCCTATCCTTGATCGTATTTTTAAATTGGATCTGAAATATGAAAATTCTCAATTTGCCATTTCACAACGAAAGGAATTTCTAATTCGTCAAAATATTGGTATTTGTGATATTGTTGAAAGCTGTAAGAGAATAAAAATCGACGCTTCAGATCTTGGTATGCAAGAAGTACAATTGCGAAACCTCCTAAAGTATTTGAAACAACACCCTTCTGTTGAAACACTGCTGTTTACAGGCGGAAATAGTAAAAATGGGCCGGAGTATTTTTTTAGAAAGCATTTAAAAGAGCAACATATGAAACTAGAGGTGATTTCAAATAATGTTCCCAGAATTCATCAATTAAAACTAAAAAATAGGCTTATAAGAACTGTTTCATTGACAGCTCCTTCGGGGTCGGCTAACAGAGCCGTGGGTAGCAATAATATTTACAAATTTTATAAAAAACAAAATCCTAACTTTACAACCATGGATTTTAGAATAATGCAGTATAAAGAATTCTTTGAAAAATGATCAATTTAAATATTTTTGAAAAAAGAAATTAGCATATTAGGTTGTGGCTGGCTAGGAGAACCTCTGGCTAGAAAGCTTATTGAATCCGGTTATGCGATCAAAGGCTCAACAACTACTGCAACCAAAATTAACCGATTATCATCATTGGGAATAAAAGCTTTTCTCATAGACCTTGGTGAATTAAACAATTCAGTGGCTGATTTTTTAGATGCTGAAGTATTGATCATCGCTATTCCTTCAAAAAACATTGATGGCTTCAGAAAATTAATACTTCAGATAGAAAAATCTCGTGTTCAAAATATTATATTTATCAGTTCAACTTCTGTTTATGAAAATTCTAATGATATTGTTACCGAAGACTCCTTAGTAAAGCATACCTCATTGATAGAAATAGAAAACCTATTTCAAAATAATCGACATTTTCAAACTAATATTATACGTTTTGCAGGTCTTATGGGTTACGATCGACAACCTGGTAATTTCTTCCCGGTTGGTAAAAAAATACCCAACCCTGAAGGATTTGTAAATATGATTCACCGTGACGATTGCATTAGAATCATTTCCATGATGATCAAAGAAGATCTCTGGGGCGAAACTATCAATGCCTGTGCAGATACGCATCCAAGTCGCCGTGAATTTTATACAAAAGCTGCCATTGAATTAGGAAAAGATACACCTAAATTTGAAGAATCTGATCTAAATGAATTTAAGATCATCAGCAATCAAAAGCTAAAATCATTGTTTGGCTATCAATTTAAATATTCTGATATTTTTAATATCAATGAAAAAATATAAACTAATAATGAATTATCTTTATAGTAATAAATAAAAGATTATTCTATCAAACGCAAATAACATGGAAAAAGGATTATTAGAAAAAACCGGCATGCCTTTAGAACATTGGATCACAGTGGTCAAAAAGTCAAAAATCGAAAACCATAAAGCCATTATAGATTACTTAAAATCTAAACACAATTTTTCTTATGGATATGCCAATTTTGTAGCCTTTAAATTAAGGGAATTAAATGCGGGTTCAATAGATGATAAAGATTTAGTTTTAAATCAATACAAAGGGAAGGATGACTTGAAACCTATTTACGAAAAATTGATCTCGGTTGTTGAGAAATTTGGAGATGATGTAAATAAACGTCCTAAAAAAGAAAGTGTTAGCCTCAAAAGAAGATGGCAATTTGCTTTGATAAAACCAGCTACAAAAACCAGAATAGATCTTGGTTTGAAATTAAAAGGTAAACCTATAACCGATCGACTGGAAAACTCAGGTCCTTTTGGAACTATGTGCACGCATCGCGTGCGCCTGGGCAGTATAGAAGATGTTGATGACCAACTTATCGAATGGTTGGAAGAAGCTTACATAAAAGCGAAATGAGTAATTCATTGATAAAAAGAAACCCATAACCTTATATTAGTCATGGGTTTGTATATATTTTGAATTGAAATTTACATTTCCAATGCCTTTTTTGGATTGTTATCCATTAAAATTTCGACCGGATTTTCTAAAGCTTCTTTTACAGCCACTAAAAAACCTACCGATTCTTTTCCGTCTATAATTCTATGGTCATAAGATAAAGCCACAAACATAATAGGCCTTATTTCTACTTTTCGATTGATAGCCACCGGTCTTTCTATAATGTTATGCATTCCTAAGATGGCACTCTGAGGAGGGTTGATAATGGGTGTAGACAGCATAGAACCGAACACGCCACCATTTGTAATAGTAAAGGTACCACCGGTCATTTCATCGATGGTAATTTCTCCATCCCTTGCCCGGATCGCTAACGCTTAACTTCTGACTCAATACCTTTAAATGATAACTTCTGTGCATTTCTAATTACTGGTACCATTAATCCTTTTGGTCCGGAAACCGCTATGGATATATCTTGAAAATCATAAGAAACTTTATAATCACCATCAATCATCGAGTTCACTTCTGGATACATTTGTAACGCCCTTACAACGGCCTTTGTGAAGAAGCTCATAAAGCCTAAGCTAACACCATGTTTTTCTTTAAAATCTTCTTTATATTTCTTACGCAAATCAAAGATAGGTTTCATATCAACTTCGTTAAACGTGGTTAACATGGCTGTTTCATTTTTAACGGCCACGAGACGTTCTGCTACTTTACGACGCAGCATCGATAATTTTTTTCGTTCTGAACCTCTTGGCCCATCTATTGCAGGCGTTCCCATACTGGGCACTGCCTTTACCGCATCGTCTTTGGTGATCCTGCCGTCTCTGCCTGTTCCCTTAACTTCAGTAGCGGCAATATTCTTTTCATCCAATATTTTTTTGGCTGCCGGTGAAGGTGCACCGGTGGCATAAGTCTTCTCAACGGTGCTCGAAGTAACATTTGCTTCAGCCGGTTTATCTGCTTTTTTTACAATCGGTTTTGATGTTCCTTCCGGTCTTTTGCCATCCATATCAATCAAGCAAACTATCGAACCTACAGCCACGGCATCTCCTTCTTCCGCTTTAAGCGTTATAATACCGCTTTCTTCTGCCGGTAACTCTAAGGTGGCTTTATCGGAATCAACTTCTGCAATTGGCTGATCTTTTTCTACATAATCACCATCTTCAACCAACCAGGAAGCAATTTCGACTTCGGTTATAGATTCTCCGGGTGAAGGGACTTTCATTTCTAAAATCATCTTATATAATTTTACTTTTTACTATTCAAATATTTCATCTATTACTCGTTGATGCCGTCTTTTAAAACGTGCGCTCGAGCCGGCTGCCGGTACTGCATAATATGGTAAAGAAACTACACGTAATTTTACCAATTCAAATCGCTGTAACATATAACTCCATGCCCCCATATTGCGAGGTTCTTCCTGTGTCCATATGTAATCCTTCACATTTTTATACCCATCAATTACTTGCTGTAATTTATCATAATGTAATGGGAATAGTTGTTCTATTCTTACAAGCGCAATATCTTCTCGTTTTAAATTTTCGCGTTCTGCCAGTAAGTCATAATAGAACTTACCGGTACAAAATACTAATTTTTTAACTTTGGATTTATTGATGTTATCATCTATCACTTCTTGAAATTCACCATTCGCCATTTCGTTCAAATTCGATACCGCTTTAGGATGGCGCAATAAACTTTTTGGTGTGAATACAATGAGAGGTTTTCTATAATTTCGTTTCATTTGTCTTCTTAGCAAATGATAAAAATTTGCCGGTGTTGTACAATCGGCCACGGTCATATTGTCAATCGCACATAATTGTAAAAATCGCTCCATTCTGGCTGAAGAATGTTCAGAGCCTTGCCCTTCATAACCATGGGGTAATAAAACAACAATACCGTTCTGTAATTTCCATTTATCCTCAGCGGCCGAAATATATTGATCGAATACAATTTGAGCACCATTACTGAAATCCCCGAACTGAGCCTCCCAAATAGTTAAGGTATCAGGCTCTGCCATCGCATAACCATAATCAAAACCAAGTACGCCGTACTCTGATAATGACGAGTTAAAAATGTTCATTTCACCTTTGTTAACGGGATTCGTATTTAAAAGGTTAATGCGATCTTCGGATATTTCATCTCTTAAAATTGCATGGCGATGGCTAAATGTACCTCTTTCTACATCTTGACCAGAAATACGAATATTAAATCCTTCTTCCAGTAAACTTCCATAGGCCAATGTTTCTGCCATCCCCCAATCGAGGATATCATTTTCTATCATCTTACCTCTATCGGCTAATATCCGTTCTGCTTTTCTCAAAAATTTAACCCCTTCAGGAACTGAGGAAACAATTTTTCCTATTTTCATTAAATTATCCAATGGAAACTTAGTGTCGATATGCCTCAACAAATCATCAATTTCTGCTCGCGGATATCGCGCCCAGGTCGCTTCCATAAATGGCACGACTTTAGAGGTGGTATCTTCTTTAGATTTTTCATACTCTTCTTCGAGCATGGCCTTAAATTCAGCGGTGATATTCTTTAGATACGATGCGTCAATGACGCCTTCTTTTAGAAGTTGATCTGCATAAATATTATTCGGCGTAGGGTGTTTTGATATCGTTTTATACAATGTAGGCTGGGTAAAACGAGGTTCATCTCCTTCGTTATGTCCATATTTTCTATAGCCCAATAAATCAATAAAAACATCTCGTTTGAACTTCATTCTGAATTCCAGCGCCATTTCAATGGCATGTACTACTGCCTCTGCATCATCTGCGTTCACGTGTAAAACGGGAGATAAAGTTACTTTACCAACATCCGTACAATAAGTACTCGACCTGGCATCTAAATAATTGGTTGTAAATCCTATTTGATTGTTGACCACAATATGTACGGTACCTCCTGTTTTATAACCATTAAGCCTACTCATTTGAATCACCTCATACACAATACCCTGCCCTGCTATGGCAGCATCTCCGTGAATTAATATGGGTAATAATTTAGAAGCATCTCCCCCATATTGTCTATCTATTTTAGCCCTGGCAATTCCTTCAACTACCCCATCTACCGTTTCGAGATGTGAAGGATTTGGACATAAATTCATTTTTATTTCCTTACCATTCGGATAGGTCTTATTTAAAGTTAAACCCAAATGATATTTTACATCACCATCGATGCTATCATCTTCAAAATCCTTTCCTTCAAATTCACTAAACAAGTCTCTTACCGGCTTTCTAAAAATATTTGTTAAGGTATTTAGCCTACCCCTATGTGCCATCCCAACGACACATTCTTCAACATTATAATCGTTTACCGCATTAAACATCATCGTACTAAGCGCGGGGATCAAGCCTTCTCCACCTTCTAAAGAAAAACGTTTCTGACCCACATATTTCGTTTGCAGGAACTGTTCGAAAACAACTGCCTGGTTTATTTTTGCAAGAATGAATTTTTTCTTCTCAGTATCATATTCGGGGTGATTCGCATTCTTATTTAATTTATCCTGCCACCATTTTATTTCTTCGGGTTGACGAATGTACATATACTCAATACCGATAGAATCGCAATAAACTTTTTCAAGAAAATTTATTATTTCTTTTAAGGTGGTACGGCCAATTCCCAATACTTCGCCGGCATTAAAAACAGTATCAAGATCGTCAGTCGATAATCCGAAATTTTCTAAGTCTAAGTTTGGGGCGTATTTTCTTCTTGCCCTTACGGGATTTGTTTTTGTAAATAGGTGTCCTCTTGAGCGGTACCCATTCATAAGTTCAATAACCTGGAATTCTTTATGAACATGTTCGGGAACGGCTATACCAGTCGTTTCTTCCCCATTTAAAGAATAATTGGTATTCGCTAGGTCATACCCTTGAAAAAAACTTCTCCAGCTTGGTTCAATGGCATCAGGATCTATTAAGTATTTATTATATAAATCTTCTATAAAACCCGTATGGGCCGCATTTAAAAATGAAAACCTATCCATTTAGTTGACTATTAGCTAGCAAAATTTGTTCAAAAACAAAAGTACAATTTTTAACATAATAATTTAATTTTATTAAAGGAGCGAAACATAAATTTAATTTCATAAAAAAACTTAATTTAAGTCTTGTGGAAAATATAAAAACATTTATATTTGCACACCGATTTTAAAAATCGAAATTCCTCCTTAGCTCAGTTGGTTAGAGCATCTGACTGTTAATCAGAGGGTCCTTGGTTCGAGCCCAAGAGGGGGAGCAACAAAAACCACTTCAATTGAAGTGGTTTTTTTGTTTTACAGCCCGTTTCAAAAAAAGCTTATATTTTAGTCGACTTCGTTAAGTGATTTATTTTTTTTATACGGTATTTACCTAAGATCGTTTCTGTTAAAGAGATCCAAAACGGACTAATGATCAAGGTTAATGATATTAGACTTATAGTAAACTTATATTCATAACTGCCAATGATATCCAAATAATAAGCCGACGAACTCAATAAAAAGCTCAATTCACCAATTTGTGCCAATAGCGCGCCTCCTATAATGGCTTCCTTCCATGTACATGAAAAAAAACGAAGGACTAAAGAATTGATCAAATGATTGGTTATATAAACCGATAGTAAAACAATTGAGATCACCGATGAATTCTCATAAATAAAATTAAAATCTATTTGCAAGCCTATACTCGCAAAGAATAAGGCCACAAATAAAACCCTGAATGAATGTAGCGTATTGTAAATCCAATCCGTTGCCTTGGAAGCATGCATAACCATACCTCCCACAAAAGCTCCCAGTGCCGCAGATAATCCGAAAAGTGATGACAGTAAGGCGCCGCCAAAACAAAACAATATGGCTACGAACACCTGCAGTTCATGGTCTTTAGCGATCTTTTCGGTAAAAGGTAGTTTAATGGTTCTTTTTATATAAATATATATAAGCATTACCATGATTATAATGCCGCCAACCACCATTAGAATAATGTTCTCTATGGGTTCTGACTCCCCTCCTAAAAGGGAGGTTATAATCAATAAGGGTACGATAATAATATCCTGAGTAAGTAATATACTCAGTACATTTTTACCAATACGGGTGCTTACTAAATTTTTATCCTGAATTAATTTAATAATAACGGCAGAACTGCTTAAGGCAATTACAAATCCCAAGATGATAGACCGCTCTATTTTCCAGTTAAATAAGTAACCAATACCTAATACGATCAAAACACTAATACCAACCTGCATTAATGTGCCTATAGCCGCTATTTTCCATTGCTTCACAAGCTCTGGCAAGCTTATTTCCATCCCTATAAAAAAAAGTAATAAAATAATACCAATCTCACCAAGATGCTGGATGGATTCGGGATCTTTTATCAATCCAAAACCATATTCCCCTAAAATAGTACCTACTATAATATAACCTATAATATAAGGTTGCCTCATTTTTTTGAGTAGCAAGCCTATTAGAATAGCAAGAACTGCCAGAATAGATATAAAACCTACAATAGGGTCTAACTTTGACAAAAGAAACATAGATAAAAAGATAAAACTAATGAATAATAAATAAACCTTTTTTAAAAATGTATAAAAAAGCTATTTCCTTTCTATCATATAATGATAATCTTCAAAGTCAACTTTACCGTTAAATATTTTGATTGATTTATTGATGATTTCCTTCGCTCTTTCAGATGAAAAGCCTAAGGCCATTGCATATTTATAAATAAGTTCCGATTCCTTTTTTTCCATAATATGGTCAGCATATATCATTCTAAACAAGTCATGTAGATATTCCAATTTTTCCACTTTAGAATGAGGTGGAATCACGGGAAATTTCTTAGGATCTTCCATTATTTCTTTAAAATGTTCGTCGTCTATATCCAATTTACGGGCAAATCTAAATAATAAGGTTCTCTCTACTTCACTAAGTTGGCCATCAATAAATGCTATATTTGCAATCGCAGCAAAATGGGCGATATTACTTTTCTGAGTACCAGACTCGTATAATTCTAATATTGTCATAAAATAAAATCTTAAAGGTTATACACTCTATATGATTATGATTTTAAAGGTAACATTTTTATTTAAATTTGACGAAATAAACAATTGGCCAACTAAAAATTACCTGATCTGAAATGACTTTTTTAAAAAAGTTTATACTTACATTAATAAGTTCTAAGCCTGATAAATCTCAGCGTAAATATAATTTACTTTCTGATGAAGATCTTGTTAAACAGATTAATGAAAACCAGAACACTCTTTTATTTAGCATTTTATACGACAGGTATAGCAAAAAAGTATACAACAAATGTTATAGCTTTGTAAATAATGAAGATGAGGCCAAAGACCTAACTCAGGATATTTTTTTAAAATTATTTACAAAATTATATAGCTTTAAAGGTAATTCTAAATTTTCGACCTGGCTCTACTCATTTACCTATAATTTCTGTGTCAATTATGTGAAACGTGATACCGGTAAAAGAATAAGTTCTATTTCAAAACCCTTAGACAAGAATGATTATCACATGTCTGAAATTGAAGACATAGAAGATCAAACACTTTTTGATCTTAAGGCTTCAAAATTAGATAAAGCGCTTTCAATGATCGATCCGGATGATAAAGCCATATTATTATTAAAGTATCAGGATGATGTTTCAATAAAAGACCTACAAGCCACCTTGAAAATTGGAGAAAGCGCTGTGAAAATGAGATTAAAAAGAGCCAAAGTAAAAGTAATAGAGGCTTATAATAAAATTGAGTAATGAAGAGAAACCCATTTAAAGAATTAGAAACCCATAAAAAAGTTCCTATTGAACTAAAAAATAAGGTTCTTCAAGAAATTGATTCGATAAAATTATTAAGCGATTTCGCCCATTTATTTTCGGTAAAATATCTATCTCTTATCAAAAGCGTATTCAAAACAAAAAAATAAAATTTTAAATCTAAGTAGCCCTTATCTGTTATTGTTTTCTCCAAGCGAAACTATTTCTATAAAACATATCAATATTATATCAGCCCAAGATCTTAAGTGACTTTTTTAAAAGATTGTGTCTTAAATCTATAAGTACCTAATTTATATTAAAATTGAAAAATCACGAAACAGTTCTTCAATTGACTGATGAGAAAATTGTAGAAAGAATAGTTAAAGAAAAAAATACCATTCTATTTGCATCGCTTTATAACAGATATGAAAGTAAAGTGTATAACAAGTGTCTTGCTTTTGTTAAAAATAAAAATGAAGCCAAGGTGCTAACCCAAGAGGTCTTTTTAGAACTATTTATTCAACTACACAACTATAAAGGTCAGTCTAATTTCTCTACATGGCTAAATGCCTTTACCTATAAATTATGTATTAACCATCTAAACAGGAAGAGTGAAAGCAATAATGGGGAAAAATCAAAAATCAGTAATGATGACCAACCTCATTTATTGATCGAGGTGAGTGATAACAGTTTATTTCATATGAGGGAAGAGAAATTACAGAAAGCCATGCAATATCTTTCACCCGAGGACAAATCTATTTTATTGCTAAAATACCAAGACGAATTAGCGATGAAAGAGATCATGACATTATTAAACATTGATGAAAGTGCTTTCAACATGAAATTAAGAAGGGCGAAAGCCGGTATCATAGAGATTTATAATAAGATATAAATATGAAAAGAGAAAATCCCTTCAAAAAACTTGGATATCCACCGAAAGATGTGCCGATAGAACTCAGAGAAAAAGTAATGGCTGATGTTGCCTCTGCCAAATTACTGATGGATATGGCATCCCTTTTTACCAGTAATTACAAGGCGACCATGGAGAGTCTTTTCAAAACAAAAAAAAAGAAAAATAAAAAAAAAATAATCAATAATCAAATTTTACATTATGGAATCAATTAGTCAATGGAAAGACCTTATTATTCAATCATTAACTTCAATGGGCGAAAAAATAATGACAACTATACCCAATATAATCGGGGCCATTATAGTGTTAGTGTTGGGTTGGATCATTACCAAAATTGTGGTTTACCTGCTTAAACGCGTATTCAAATTCGCGAAAATTGACCTTTTATCAGAAAAAATTAATGACCTGAAATTGTTTGGTAAATCTGAAATTAGTATTCCTATTACAAAAGCCATTACGGTATTTGTAAAATGGATCATGTTCCTGGTGTTTTTAATAATTGCTGCTGATATAATGAATTGGACCATCGTTTCACAAGAAATCGGCAATTTGTTAAGGTATTTACCTAAACTATTTAGTGCTATCGCATTATTTATGATAGGAATTTATATAGCACGATTCGTAAAAAAAGCTATCCAAGGATTTTATGAATCTTTTGATCTGGCCGGCTCCAAGATCATTAGCAGTATTGTATTTTATATTATCGCGATCATTATAACCATAACAGCATTGAACCAGGCTGATATAGACACTACGGTTGTAACGAATAACGTAACAATTATTTTAGGAGCTTTTCTTTTAGCCATCTCCATCGCTTTTGGTTTAGGATCTAAAGAAGTTGTGGGCGATTTATTAAGAACTTTCTATACTAGAAAAAATTATGAGCTTGGAGATCATATCAAACTAGAAGGCATTGAAGGCACTGTAGAGGCCATAGATAATATTTCAATGACACTTAGTACGACCAAAGGAAAACTAATATTACCTATTAAAGATGTGGTAGAAAGCAAAGTTGAGATACTTAAAAAATAAATATTATCATTAAATAATAAGGGTCCAGTAGATTGAAAATGATCAACTGGGCCTTTTTTTATTTTAATATTAATACACCGATATACAGTTTAAAGTATATCAGACATTTTATCAATTTCTTCATCATCTAATATTTGTATGCCTTTTTGAACCACCAGGGAATTAGGCAAGGTAATATACTCTCCTGCATCAGTTTTCATAAAAACGTAAAAACCAGTAATATTCGTAACTTTTCCTATCCAATTAAAATCCTTATCCAAAATCCTTATTCTGTCTCCAATGCGCAGCGGGTGGCTAAAAAATAATATGACACTAGCCGTTAAATTAGAAAGTAAGGACCACTGTGCAAAAAAACCAACACCAAGTACAGCCATTATCGAAGATATAAAAATCACGAATTGTCTTAACTCCATACCCCAAATGGCGGCTAAGATCGGAGCAGCGATGAGATACAATATGAGATAACTCAAATTCAGAATCACCTTTCTCCTATTAACGTCTATAGCTCTTATAAACGTAAATTTTTTTATTAAATGTTTTACTATCAGTATTAAACCAATTAATATGATCAGTAAAAATATCGTCTGCAAAATCTCCTCATTATACGCTTTCATTCTTTTTGGTTTTATTAAGTTGTCAAAAGTATCAATTAAGTAAAAACTTTTACCTTTTTTCATTAAAAAAGTGACTTTTATAATAATCTTGAGTCTTAACTATTACTTAAACACGAAAGAAAACAAAAAATGAAATTAAAGATTATATTATTTACATTATTGATATTAAGCACATCCATATTTTCCCAAAAAAAATCAAAAATAAAAGGGAATAAACTTGTTACTGATGTATATATGGAACTTGGAGATTTTAATGCTATTGAAATTGGCGATAATCTCAATGTAAATCTAACTCAGTCATTAGCGAATGGATATCATATAAAGGCAGATGAGAACCTTATTCCTGTTGTAACATTTGAATTATTAGATAGTGTCTTAAGAATTTATACTACTGCTAAGATCACTAAAAATAAAAAACTGGAGATCAATTTAAACTTCAAGGAAATAAACCAATTGGTTTTAAAAGATGATGCCGAAGTAAAGTCGCTTAACAAACTGGATTTTAGAAATCTCGATTTTAGAGCCTTAAATAATGCATCTTATGACTTAGATATCAAAGCCGATAGTTCGAGTTTTACATTAGAAAAAAGCACGAAAGGTAAATTACAATTAGCCGGTTTCGAATCGGTTATGACCTTAAATGAAAATGCTTATTTAAAAGGCACCATAAGTTTAGAATATGCAGATATAATGATGAGTAAAAGGGCAGATATAAATTTATCTGGTGATATCGAAAATTTAAATCTTACTGCCACCGGTTCAGCAGATATTAAGGCTAAAAACTTAAAGACATCTTATACAAATTTAAAATCATCAAATACCTCTGATATTTATATATATGTTAGTAAGGAACTGGTCATATATGCTAAAGGAAAGAGTTCAATTTACGTTTATGGTAATCCGGAAATAAAAGTTGATGGATTAAATGATAAATCTCAGATCATTAAAAAATAGGAAAGTAGCTTCCAGTGATATTCCTGGAATTAAATAGTATTAAAGAATTATTTTTTTTTAAATTGGTGTAGGAGTTTAACTCAATTTAAGTATGACATCCAAAGAGCCCATAACGATCAAGAAGTTTGGAACTATGGCGGGTGTTTTTACACCTACATTTCTAACAATCCTAGGCGTGATCATGTATATCCGCCATCCATGGGTAGTTGGAAATGCAGGGGTCGTGGGTGCTTTACTCATCATCATTGTTGCTGTTGCAATAACCCTCTCTACTGCACTATCATTATCGAGTATTACAACTAATATCCGTATTGGTTCGGGAGGTGCATTTAGTTTAATCTCACAATCATTGGGTTTAGAGATTGGGGGAGCCATAGGTATACCGTTTTTCTTTTCACAAGCCATTGCAGTCGCGATGTATATATTTGGTTTTAGAGAAGGTTTGCAAGCTATATTGCCCGGTTTTAGCCCCCTTATTTTAGATGTAATTGTTTTCGCTTTGGTAATGGTTATTGCTTTTATAAGCACCAGCTTTGCCTTTAAAATCCAGTATTTTATCATGGCGATTATCATCCTCTCCATCGGTTCAATTGTAGGTGGACTTTTTGTTAATGAATTAAATTACGACATACAATGGTTTGGTGATTATAAAGGCTCGATTGAGAATAATTTTAGTGGCTCTTCTTTTTGGCTGGTTTTCGCGGTGTTCTTCCCCGCCGTTACGGGAGTCATGGCCGGAGCTAATATGTCGGGTGATCTAGAGAATCCAAGAAAAAGCATTCCTAATGGTACTATAAGTGCCGTAATCATTACCACCATCGTTTATATGGGATTGACGGTAGTCGCGGCTTTATTAGCGACTCCACAGGAACTATTAACAAATTATAACATCTTTATAGAGAAGTCATATTTCGCTCCCATCGTGCTTGCCGGATTATTGGGCGCTACCCTTTCATCAGCATTAGGTTCTTTTGTAGGTGCCCCGCGAATTTTACTTGCCCTGGGAGAAAAAAGAATACTACCTAAAGGCGAATTCCTGGCTAAGACTAATCTTAAAGGAGAACCTATTAATGCCATGTTAATTACAGCCGTCATAGTGCTTTTTGGCTTGTCATTTAGGGATCTAAATACCATTGCGCCACTAATCACCATGTTCTTTATGATCACTTATGCGATGGTAAATGTAGTTGCCTTGATAGAACAATCACTGGCATTACCAAGTTTTAGGCCTACATTAAAAATACCTATTATTATACCATTGATAGGGGCTTTTGGTGCAATTACTGTAATGTTCATCATTAATGCCGCAGTTGCCTTAGCTTCGATAATATTGATCGTGGTTTTTTATTACTATCTCGTAAAGAAAAAACTCAAATCTGAAGCCGGAGATTCACGTAGTGGTTTATTTACTGCATTAGCAGAATGGTCTACTAAAAAGACAACCGAGTTAAGTCCAACTCGTGAAGTTCGATCATGGCGCCCTGATCTTCTCATTCCGGTAACAGCTCCAAAAGAAATTAGGCGTTCGTTTAAATTAATAGAGCACATTGTAGCTCCAAAAGGTTCTGTTAAATTTTTGGCAGTGAAAAATCTTGATAAAGATATAGAAGACAGGCTTATAAATTTTTTACCGGAAGTAAGTTATAGATTAAAAAAACAGAACATCGCTACAAGTTATACTTATGTTGACGGAGATAATTTAGCTGAGACCTTAAAGATAAGTATGCAATCTTTGAACGTGGCTTTTTTTAAACCCAATATTCTATTTATTTCATTAAATGGAAATCAAAAACTTTATGAATCTTATGAGGAACTTATAGAAATAGCCAGACAGAACAAATATGGTGTATTACTCTATGTGCCTTTCGAAAATGTAGGACTTTCACTCGAAAATGATCTTACCCTGTGGTTAAAAGATTTTTCATCAGACTGGAAATCCAGTTACGATCTTAATAATAATGACTTGTCGATTCTAACAGCACTATTATTACAAAAAAACTGGAAAGGAAATTTAAAAGTGAATGTAGCTCAAGACAATATTGGAATAAAATCTGATAAGGATATCACTTTATTAAATGACCTGGTACGTTTCCCTGTTGGATCTACCATAAAGTCATATCTTCCGGAAAATGAATTAGTGCTCCTAAAAGCAAACAGTACAGATCTTAATATTACAGCACTTGCACAGGAGAAATCCATCAAAGATCTTATCGAAATAGTTAACTATACGCGAACTTCTGCATTATTCTGTTTGGATAGTTTAAATGAAAATGCTTTAGTCTAAAAATTCATTTAATTTTACTTAAATTTTAATGTGACATTATTTCAATTTGGTGTCTAATTATTATTATTTTTAGTACATCTGAATATTTATTAAATGAAGTTAATAGACGGCGTAAAAACATCTGAAAATAAGGTCTCTTCGGAAACCTTAAAGTTAAGCGAATTTGTTAGGGATAAAAGCAAATCTCTGGTAGATAGATTAGAGAGTTATGAAGATATTATCAATATAGAAGTTGGTGATACGGGGCTTAACCGGGCCAAAGCTCTTGAACGTGAGTTCGATATGCGGCAGCTTTATATAAAATATGAAGGCGATAATCCCACCGGAACACAAAAGGACAGGATCGCTTTTGCACAGGTATATGATGCTATTCGAAGAGAGTTCAATATTGTTTCGTTAGCTACCTGTGGGAACTACGGTGTAGCAGTGGCGTTGGCTGCAAAATTAGCCGGAATGCATTGTAAGATATACATACCAGAATCATATCAAACTGAACGCATTAAAGAAATGGAAGAATTGGAAGCTGAAATCATTAGATTACCCGGCAGTTATGAAGATGTGGTAAATCAGAGTAGTATTTTGGCTATTGAAAATGAATGGTATGATGCCAACCCAGGTGGTGCCAACACACCCTTACAAATTAGTGCCTATTCGCAAATTGCCTTTGAAATTTTTGAAGAATTAGGCGATGCACCTAAATATTGCGCAGTACCTGTATCTAATGGTACGCTTATCGCAGGAATATACCGTGGGTTTGTAAGCTTATATAAAAGGGGTAAAACATCCAGAATACCAAAAATGATTGCTGCTTCATCAACACGTAAAAACCCTATAATACAATCTTTTAAACATGGTTTGGATTATTGCAGGGATCTGGATCCTGATGTCATCAAGGAAACAAAGTATAATGAACCGCTCATTAACTGGCATAGTTTTGATGGTGAGGAAGCCTTATATGCCATTCGCAAGTCAGAAGGAGATGCTTTTAATATAAGTGATAAAAAAATGAAAGAAATGAGTTCATTTTTAATAAAAAAAGAAGGGTTCCGAATTTTACCGGCCTCTACATCAGGACTTATTGCTTTATTAGAGATGGATGAGCGATTAAACTTTGAACCTGATCGATTTGTAGCTGTGTTAACGGCCAAATACTAAACTTAACAAAATGAAAATATAGATTACAGTTTAAAATAATCTGAATCTATTTAACAAAATAATGTAACAATGAAAAAAACAATTGACGGGAAAGCATTAGTTTATTGTGAAGGTGCATTTAACACACCCAATGGTAAAACCGCACATGGTCTTAGTACGATTTACCGAACGTTACCATGTCGTGGGTGTTATTGATAGTAAATATGCAGGACAAGATGCAGGTGAAGTACTTGATGGAAAAGCCAATGGAATTCCTATTTTTAAAGGTATTGATGCCGCTACAAAAAAACTTACTGATTCTAATAATGTCCCTGTTTCATTGGTAATAGGCTTGGCTCCGGATGGAGGAAGATTACCACAGATAGCTAGAGCTACTATAAAAAAAGCATTAGAAATGGGATGGAATGTCGATAGTGGATTGCATGATTTTTTAACCAACGATATTGCCTTGGTAAAATTTGCAGAAGCAAATAAATGCCGTATTAGAGACATCCGTAAAACGCCAGACAGAGATAAACTTCATTTTTTTACAGGGGATATTGAAAAAGTTAATTGTTTAAAACTAGCCATTCTGGGTACCGATTCAGCCATCGGCAAACGTACAACTGCATGGATATTGGTACATGGATTTAGAGCCGCAGGACTTAAAGCAGAAATGGTTGGTACGGGACAAACAGCCTGGATGCAAGGCGCTAAATATAGTATGGTGATGGATAGTTGTATCAACGACTTTGTATCGGGTGAAATAGAACACGCTGTTGTAAGCGCCTATAAAAATGAAAAACCCGATGTTATTGTCATCGAAGGACAAGGCAGTTTGATGAACCCCGCTTATCCCGGTGGTTTTGAAATATTAGCCGCCGGTAGACCTGATTATATAATTTTACAGCACGCACCCAAACGATTAGAGTATGATGGTTTTCCCGGTTATAAATTGCATTCATTGAAGGAACAAATACATGCCCTCGAGGTCATCTCGGGTAAAAAGGTGATCGCCATCACCTTAAATCATGAATCGATGACTAATGATGAGATCATGCCAGCCTGTGAAGCTATTACGAAAGAGACCGGATTGCCATGTTTTGATGTACTGGCACATGGTTCAGAAGGTTTGATCGAAGTATTAAAATCAAAGATTAAATGACCTCAATTCGTTCACTAGTTGTTTTTCCAAAATTAAAGGTTCATAAAATTATTGTTGAACCTAAACGGGTAAAAGCAACCTATACCATTTTAAAACATGATTCAAGTGAGATAAGTAATGAGTTGATCTATTCTTATAATCAAATTTATTTTGATGTTAAAAGGCCTGAGGATGTGAATCTGGCTTCTATGATGCTGGCGCAAGTAGCTTTGAATTATGGATTATTTTTTGAGCTTATAGAATTTGATGGCTTATATGATGATACCGATAAGCGCTTTCTTCTTGATATGATGGAAAATACATCTCGCGAAATACTGGTTAATAAATTCTTTTGTAAAAATGAATTTTTAAAACCTCCTTTCGATAATATCAAAGCCGAAAAATTACCTCATTATACAGCTGCCGAAGTTGTATTTACCAATACGTCATTTAAAGGCTTAAAAATTGAAAAGAAAATTGAAAGTCCTGATATTGATAAATATGCCATAATGAGTAGTGGTGGTAAAGACAGTTTATTAACCTATGGTTTGATCAAAGAAATTGGTGAACCCCACCCGATATTTATCAATGAATCTGGAAGACATTGGTTTACCGCTGTAAATTCTTATGATCATTTTCAAAAAATAGAGCCAAATACATCAAAACCATGGTGTAACAGCGACCGTATATTTAATTGGATGGTAAAGCAAATGCCATTTATTAAAGAAAATTTTCAGAACATCAGGGCAGATATTTACCCTATTAGGCTATGGACGGTAGCTGTTTTTCTATTCGGAGTGCTTCCTGTGGCCCGTAAACGTAATATCGGGAATATTCTCATTGGCAATGAATACGATACTACAGTGAAAGGAAATTATGAAGGTATTTCCCATTACAATGCCTTGTACGACCAAAGCAAATATTTTGATAATGCCTTAACAAGATATTACCAGAAAAAAGGCTGGAATATGTACCAATATTCCATATTGAGAAGCCTTTCTGAGTTATTGATCCTTAAAATACTAGTTAAAAGATATCCCGAACTGCAAAAACATCAGGTTTCTTGCCATGCCGCACATTCTTTTAACGAAAGAATGTTGCCTTGTGGTAACTGTGAAAAATGCAGAAGAATCGTGGGTATGTTGATGGCTTTAGATGAAGACCCTAAAAGATGTGGTTATACTGATATCCAAATAGAAAAAGGCTTGGACGCCCTCGCCAAACGAAGTGTAAAGCAATTGGGCAGCGATGCAGCACAATTATACTATATGCTATTAAATAAAGGTCTAATTTCTAAAAACGAACATACTTTAAAACTCGCGAAAGAACATCCGGAAATCATTAAGTTACGTTTTGATAATGAACGAAGTACCTTTACAGATCTTCCAAAACATATTAGAAAACCATTATATAATATTTTGGCAAATTATTGTGACGGCACTGTGCAACTACGTGACCGAAAATGGCATACATTCGTGCCGGGAAATGAAAATTTCGAAAGCCCATATTTTTTAAATAAAGAACATGAAAAGACATTATAAAAAAGCCAGTTTTCTATGGGAGCATATGACTTGGCCTGAAGTAGAAGCCTATCTCAAAACAGTTGATACTGCTATCCTGCCATGCGGTGCTATTGAACAACACGGACCACATTTACCGGTGGATGTAGATTATTTCGACGCAAAATATATGGCCTATAAGGTCGCAGAAGCCTGTGAAGATCCAAAGCCATTAGTACTCCCTCCAATACCATTCGGTGTTTCCTACCACCATGATGATTTTAAAGGTACCTTAAGCGTAACGAATGATGCACTATCAAAATTTGTTTATGATATCGGTATGAGCCTGGCAAAAAATGGGATTAAAAAAATTATCATTTTAAATGGCCATGGCGATAATGCGCCAACCTTGAGCTACGCCGCACAGATGATCAATCGAGACGCTAAAATATTTGTTTGTGTGGATACGGGTGAAACGAGTGACGTAGATCTTTATAACCTTATTGATACACCTAACGATATTCACGCCGGAGAAATTGAGACCAGCACAACACTTGCGCTGCGGCCTGATATCGTACAAATGGATAAAGCTGTGAATGAAACGATGGAATTTGGCAGTAAGTTTCTCGATTATGACAATGAACGCAGTGTGAACTGGTATGTTCATACCCACAAGATCTCAGAAAGCGGGGTAATGGGAGATGCTACCAAGGCCACAGCAGAAAAAGGTAAAAAAATGTGGGAATTAATGATCCATCATATGGTCCATTTTGTGGAATCTATAAAGAATACACCTGTTGACGAATTATTTCAAAAGAGGTATTAATGAAAATTTCGGGTGTATCGTTTGAAAGGCTGGATCTTGCTTTAAGTACTCCTTATACTATAGCGTACGAAACTGTAGATAAGACCACTAATTTTATTCTTAAAATTGAAACAGATCATGGAATAGCAGGGTTTGGTTGTGCGGCACCTGATGTGGTTGTTACAGGAGAAACAGCCTTGCAGGTAGAGGAAGCCTTAGACCAAAATATTCTACCCTATCTAAATGGTAAAAACCCTTTTGAATATGCTAAGATTTTAGAAGATCTTCGTTCTTTAATACCTGGAAGATCATCTGCCTTGGCGATGGTCGACTTAGCACTTCATGACCTGATATCAAGAAAAACAGGCGTGCCACTTTATCAATATTTAGGCGGATATAGAAATAGTATTCCAACAAGTATTACCATTGGTATCTTACCAATTAAAGAGACTTTAAAAGCAGCTAAAGATTATTACCAACAAGGATTTACTATACTTAAAATCAAAGGCGGAATTTCAGTTGAAGAAGATATTGAAAAGATGATAAGAATTCGAGAACAATTTCCTAAGCTAGAATTACGTTTTGATGGAAATCAAGGATATTCGGTATCAGAATCTATTGCCTTTGTAAATGGAACACAACAAGTTGGTATTGAAATATTTGAACAGCCAACAAAAATTGAAAGGGAAGAGAAATTAGGCCAGGTTACCGATAGTGTGCATATCCCGGTAATGGCTGATGAGAGTATAAAAACACTAACCGATGTTTTTAGGTTAGCACAAAATGAAAGGATCGATATGGTGAATATCAAATTGATGAAAGTTGGCGGTATATTAGAAGGCATGCACATTAACTCTGTAGCCAAATCTGCCAAATTAGAGGCCATGGTAGGCTGTATTGATGAATGTAGCTTGGGCATTTCTGCAGGATTGCATTTTGCGCTTTCAAGGCCGAATATTAAATATGCCGATCTGGACGGACATCTGGATCTGTTAAATGATCCATTTAAGGATTTATTTATTCTTAAAAAGGGTATTCTATATCCATCCAATTCACCTGGGTTGGGTAGGATTGACCTTTAATGGCAAAAGATACCATCTAATCAGGGAGTATCTGTATAATTGATTCAAAATGAATTTAAATATTAAAATTTAGCATCATTATTGTAAATAGATTTAATTATTAAAAATAAAATGAGAAAAAAAATCATCACGTTGATCTTGTGCCTTGCAGTTTTTCAAATAAACGCTATTGCGCAAGCATTTCCGGTTAAATTAAAGAATGGAAACACTTCCTTAAGGGATTTGGTAGACCCAACACTGCAAAGCAGGTTAGAAAAATCATTAAATAACAATCAACATTGGAAATCGCTCATCGCTAAGAAAAAAATGGCTGTGGGAGTTGTAGATCTGAGCAATCCTGATAAGGTGAGATTTGCAAGGGTTAATGGTAACCATATGATGTATGCGGCAAGTCTGCCAAAAATTGCGGTTTTATTGGCCGCCATGGATGCTATTGAAAAAGGTGAATTAAAGGAGACTTCTGAAGTTAAAAATGACATGAAATTAATGATCAGTAAATCAAATAATCAGGCCACTACAAGAATGATCGACAGGCTTGGTTACGAAAAAATTGAAAATGTTTTGACCGATGATCGTTATGGCCTTTATGATGAAGAATTTGGTGGCGGACTTTGGGTGGGAAAACGTTATGCTTCCGGTGGCGGAAAAACAAACCGCGAACCATTAAAGAATTTAAGTCATGCCGCTACCGTTTCTCAGGTTTGTCGTTTTTATTATTTATTATTGCAAGGTAAGCTGGTAAACGAAAAACGTTCTAAACAAATGCTCGATATTATGGAAAATCCAGCTCTTCATCATAAATTTGTACGGACGTTAGAGATGATTGCTCCACAGGCAAGACTTTTTCGCAAATCAGGTTCCTGGAGAACCTATCATTCAGATTCTATTTTAGTTTGGGGCTCACCAACCAGAAGATATATTCTAGTTGCACTCATTGATGATGCAAACGGTGAGCAAATTATTAGAGATCTGGTAATACCGGTAGAAAAGGTAATAAACGGTAAATAGCCCCATTGCAATGTGCATATCGAGGTTAATTAAATTGTAAACAGGAATGAATTTAGTGGCTATTTTAAAAAATTATATTTTTAAAATATTTGATATCAGAGAAGATGAGCTCCATAAGACGCTACTCTTACTTCTGCATATATTTTTAATTATAACTTCTTTATTAGTAGTCAAGCCAACCATAAACTCACTTTTCCTTTCTGAACTAACATCACAGGCATTACCTCTTGGTTATGTTTTAACGGCCATTACCGCCGTGGTTGGCTCGTATTTTTATAATAAAGCCCTTGAAAAAAGGCCCCTTAATAAGATCATAGAAGAGACATTGATAGGATCAATATTATCTTTGATTTTCTTTGGTTTGGCATTTAAATTTAATCTTGCCAACGGTTTCCTTTTGTATATACCCTATGTCTGGGTAGCTATCTTTGGGCTATTAACAGCCTCTCAATTTTGGATACTTGCCAACTTGGTATATAATATTCGGGAAGCTAAACGTGTTTTCGGGTTTATCGGCGCCGGAGCCATTGCCGGAGGGATCTTTGGCGGATACATCACATCCTTACTTACTAAAATATTAGCTGCAGAAGATCTGCTTTTTGTTGCTTCATTTTTACTCTTCTTTTGTATTCCTATTGCGAGATATATATGGAAGACAGAGGTGGTGAAATTAAATTCATTTCAAATTTCCATCAGGACGGATTCAGAGGCAAAACATCCCTTAAAACTTATACGACAATCGAAGTTGCTTTCTTTGATAGCCGTGGTCATTGGAATAAGTGTTTTAATTGCAAAATTGGTAGACTACCAATATAGTGACTACGCATCAAGACTCATTGAAGACCCTGAAGATCTGGCATCGTTCTTTGGATTTTGGTTTTCGAATTTGAGCATAGCTTCATTATTAATTCAATTGTTTCTCACCAAAAGAATCGTTGGCATTCTCGGTGTAGGTAAATCATTATTATGGTTACCATCCGGAATTCTCTTTGGATCTGTACTTTTATTAATTCTTCCTCAATTATGGGTGGTGGTTCTGATAAAATTAGTCGATGGTAGTTTAAAACAATCTGTTAATAAAGCGGCTACCGAATTACTCTCAATCCCAATACCTATTGATATTAAAAAGAGAACAAAAACTTTTATAGACGTTGTCGTTGATAGTATTGCAACTGGCCTTGCCGGATTTATCCTTATCTTTTTTATCAATGGATTAAAGATCTCCTCAACCTATGTTAGTTTAATCATAATCGCCCTCATATCCATTTGGATATATTTTATATTTCAACTTAGAGAAGAATACATCAATTCTTTTAAGGATTTGTTCCTTACTTCCGATAATCATAAAAAGAAAGAAACAAAATCTGATATACCCATAACTTCCATTGTAGATACGGTTAATAAGGTGCTTTCAAATGGTACTGAAGAACAAATTCTTTATATGCTTCAAAAAACCCTGGAGGCCAAAGATGAGCGATTCTTTTTAGCAATTAAAGGCCTTTTAACACATACTTCCCCGAAAGTTCGGGCTAATGCTATTGAAAATTTATATTTTTTAAATTCTGAAAATTTATCCGAAATGATTGAGCCCATGGTCAATGAACCTGAACAAGAGGTAACTACCGCAGCATTTCGATATCTGGTAAAAAATTATAAGAACGATACCGTAAAATTATTTGATCGATATTTCAACAGTGATGATCAGACCATCACGAATGCAGCGTTAATAGGGCTATCGTTCGAATTAAGAAACCACAACAAATTACAAGAAACGTATAATTTAGAAAAAAAACTGGAGAAAGCTATCCAGCAATGGAATGACCTTAGTAATAGTGATGATAAAAAGAATAAAATAATGGCCATATTAGAAGCTATAGGCAATGCTAAGATCAAGGTACATTATCCTTTAATTAAAAGGCATTTATCAGATCCCAATGCTGAAACTCTGATTGCTGCCATTAAAAGTGCATCTAAAACTCTTGATCAAGATTTTATTCCTGATATCGTTGAGCATTTATCAAGAAAGGACATTCGCAAATTTGCGGTTGAGTCACTCATTAATTATGGTGAATTGATCATCGATATTTTAGTAACAGATGTAAAAAAAGGGGTATTTAAAAGCGAGGACGCCCAGTATGTTCCATTGGTAATTGAATCGTTTGCAACGCAAAATGCCATAAAAGGCTTGATGAAATTAACAGATAAGACAGAGCACATTGTAAAGATCGAAGCTATCGAGTCTTTACGAAAACTCAAATGGTCGCATCCGCATCTTCAAATTAAAGATAAACTAGTTGTAGATAAAATTTTAGACGAATGCGCATTATACCAGAACACCTTATCTGTTCTTCATTCGCAAATAGTTTTACAATATAAAAGAAAAGATCAAAAGCTGGAATCTAATGAAGAAACAGAAGCCAGGCGAGGTCTGATACGCCTTCTGGAAAATAGGTTAGACAGGCAATTACATCGAATATTTAAGTTCCTGGGGATGAAGTATCTCCCAAGTGATATAGACCCCGTACTTGATATTATCCTCACGGGAAAAGAAGAACAAAGGATACACGCCATAGAATTTTTAGACAATATTCTAAATCCAAATTTGAAGAGTGTACTTATCCCAATCATTGAAGCCACAGTGCTAGATACTTCTTCTAAGGAAGTAATTGAAATGATCAGTAAAAATCGTCTTTCGGAATATGAGTGTTTTGATAATATATTGAAAGGGAAGGACTTAAAATTAAAGTTAGCAGTGCTCTACCTTATCGAACAGGAGGCCGACAAAAAGAACTTACCTTTGTTACAAGACTATCTTGATAACAGTGATCCTAAAGTGAAAAGTTATATAGAAAAGGCTTATAAGGCGATTAACGGCTAAGCATAATTAGTATTTAAGCTGTAATTCTCTTAAATGAAACCAATATTCCTAATGCCAGGGACACAAAAATAAAACTTAGTGATATCCATTCTTCGAAATGCATATGATTGGCAAGGATGAGTTTGACTCCAACAAAACTCAAAATAGCAACCAAACTATATTTTAAATAATGGAATTTTGCCGTCATACTACTCAAAAAGAAATACATCGAACGCAAACCCAAAATCGCTAAAATATTCGAACTAAAAACAATAAATGAATTTGTTGTAATCGCTAGAATAGCCGGTATGCTATCTAAGGCAAATAGTACATCGGTGAATTCGATTAAAATTAATACAAGAAATAGCGGAGTTGCCACTAATAAATGCCTTTTTCTTACGAAAAAATGCTCGCTTTCTATACGATGGGTAATAGGTATCATTTTCCTGACAGCTCGGTAAATAAATGAACTTTTAGGGTCAATTTCCTTTTCTTCTTTCGCAACCAACATTTTGAAGGCCGTAAATAATAAAAATGCTCCAAAAATATAAGTAACCCAACTGAATTTATTTATCAATGCCACACCTACAAAGATCATGATGGCTCGAAATACGATCGCTCCTAAAATGCCCCAAAATAACACCCTATGCTGAAATTTTAATGGGATCTTAAACGAAGAAAATATGACTGCTATTACGAAAATATTATCGATACTTAACGATAATTCGATGAGGTATCCGGTTACATACTTTAGCATGGCACCAGATGGTGTTAATGCTGTAGGGTTTTCTACCCAACCATTCTTAAAAAAGAGATAAATAAGGAATGAAAAACTCAACCCAATACTTATCCAAATGGCTGTCCAAACCGATGCCTCTTTGGTAGATATTACATGTGGAGTTCTATTAAAAACACCCAGGTCTAATGCCAGAAAAATGAGAATTACGGCAATAAATATAATCCAAACTATCACTTATTTCTAATAGCTTTATCTATACTGCCTGCCAAATACATATGATCGCTGGCAGAATTCTTTCTTAATACATTGGTCATTAAACATACCATGTAATTGGTACCATCCGGATGTTCTATAATCGCAACAGAGTTCATAAAATTAGAAACGTTACCTTTATATTTTCCACATGCTTCACCTTTAGAACGATCGCATTTGTATAAGCTACCCGACTTAAAATATACCGCTGCTTCCCTCAATTGAGGTGCTTGCGCATAACGTATTCTGCGATCGGTCATATACATCAATCGTTTGATCTCTAAACTTGATTTCTCATCAACGATCTTACCTTGTTCCAGTTGAAGCATCCATTTCATCATTCCAAGTGGAGAACCTATGCTACCGCCCTTCGCCCCTACGTATTGATTGGCGCCTCTCGTAAAAAAAGTTCCTAATCGCCATTCATCAGAGGTGATCCCTAATTCTCGTAAAGGAAGATTTACTACATCATTTCCGAGGTCGGTAATTTGATTTTTAGGGGTCGTCTTAAAATAAGTATCGGCCTGGGCTTCAGTGAGATCAGGATATTTATCACCAAAAGCGGACATCAATAATACCTCTCTCCATAAGACACTTGCAGCACCATTATTACTTACAGACAACATGTGGTCTGCCCATTCATAAAGGGTAAATACGTCACTAGCCACCACCTGACGCTTAACTAATTTATTGTTCTCAACATTAAAAATAGGCACTGTGTGTTCATCGGTCAAGGCCCAATTACCGGCCCTCACGGATTTGTTTTTCAATAATGCCACTCTTTTTTCAAAAGAATCGGGATAAATTTTTGCCAGTTGATAAAATAAACCATGTGCTACAGCCAGCTTCCCGACACTACCGGGTTGATACCCTCTGGTTTCATTTTGTTGAGCATAACGCAATTTATTGGGATCTGTAATATCCAATATGGTAACCGAATAGCTCTTGTCTAATCTCGGAAATAAGGCGTTTACTTTTTTCTGTAGAATTGGATCTTCTATTAATAAACTTTCAGTATTATCCTTTTTTCTTGAAAGCAGGTTTAATTTAATATCCTTAATAGATTTATAGGCCCCTGGAGGTAAACCGGCATCCGGTAGATCTCCCGAAATTACCAATTGCAACCTTTTTAACCGTTTGATTCCTGTTGTTGGATAACCATCAATGGGATAATCGTACGGCAAGGTGAAGGCCATAAAACTTAAAGCGAGTGTTGATATTATGAATGTTTTGATCATTATTTCGATAATTTAGTTGAAAGTAATATTTCTTTTTTCTTGTCAATCTTTGGTGTTATTGACTCTAAGTATTCAGAACCCATTGCTTTTTTATTTTCTACAAATGGTCGTATTTGGAACAACCAAAGCTGATCGTTCTTAAAACCTAATTCCACATCGTAAGCTCCTTTATAGGTCGATTTGGTTCTTTTAGCCAGCGTTTTTCGAATGACAGAAGCAAATTCTTTTATCTCGTTAATATTTTTTTCATTGACTATAGAACTTTCAAAAGTAGCGACCTTTTTACCGGTTCCACCTTTACTAGGCAAGGTATTAAAGTAAGGTTCTCTGGCAGGCGATATTAATTGATAACCCCCTGTTTCTTTGATTACATAAGATTCTGCAGCCTGGCCGTCAACGGCACCACCGGCACCCCTGCTAAATGCAACCGTTAGGTCATTTTCATTGTCTGTTGTGATTCCTTTAGTAATTACTACACCAGAATAATCTACATCAACTGAAGGAATTACCAGAATTGAAGGGAATACATTTTCTGGATTCAATAAATATTTTTGTCGCCATTTAAAGCTCCTTTCTGTATAAGGCGATGCCCAAACATCCTTAATGCCCTGCATGATCTTTTCTTTTTCCAACACATTAAAAATGGTTAAATTTAATCCGGCACCCGTAAAATCCTTAAGGTCTTCCATATTGGTATCACTTCTTAAAAAGACGGGTATAGTGCCTATTGGATTACCTAAAATGGATTGAAATTCTTTATTAATTTCTGTAATAAATGATTGTTTTAAGGGCATTTTTTTTATCGCATCCCGCAATATCTCTAATTGGCGTAATTGGAAATTTTCAACTTCATTTTCTACAATACCTTGTCTGCGCTTTTTATCAGCTTCCGCAAACATTTCATTTAAAAATTGCCAGTACGATTTGTTTTGCATAGGCATTGCTTGGTCCATATGATCTCTAAAAATTCCAAAAGGAATTACAAACCCTTCAACGACCTTTTCGGGAAACATCTCTTTTAATTGTCCCAAATTAGCAGCTTTAGGCCCACAGAGTTTACCCGAATCATCGGCATTTACATTACGAAGATTCAATATATTTTTCTGATCGAGTTTAATTTCTTTTACCGGGACAGCAATTTTTTCTTCTTTGCGAACTTTCGTGGCAAATAAAGCTTTTTCTGCTGCGGACATATCTGCTTCTAACTTTAAAATTACATTGCCTTTATTCGATACTGCATAGAAGACCTTCTTTCCACTAAAAGATTTTAAGTCTTTTAAATTTTCATCAGATAAGGCAGCGTTTGGGATACCCAGATTTCTAGCTAATAATTGTACATGAGATACTAAATTACCTTCCGCTACTGTAGCTATTCCTGCCACCGGTTTCAAATCGGCCGGAGCACGTTCAAAAATATAGATCTTATCACCGGAAATCTTAATGAGTTCTGGAGATCCACTTACAACAACCAATTCGCCAAAGGCGTATCCCGGATTTAAACCTCTGAAAGTACTTTGATTACTTAAATTCATCACTTTATTGGTCAACGAAGATTCCTTTGCGATAAAAGTGCCCAATTCACCTACAGTTTTACCCAACTGCAGCGCGACAGATGACCTAATTCTATCGTCAATAAAGCTATAAGTTTGTGGTTCAAAACCCGTATAGATATTTACCTCATCCTGATATATGGCTTTTACCATGGCGGTGCTCCATTCTACAATACTTCTTGCGGTCTCTAATTTTTCTGTTAGCTCATCTAATTTTAAACTGCTTTGCGAACGAGGTCTTAAAATGGGCTCTACTTTTTCCCATTCCCATAATTCAATGGCTCCAGTTCCGGCGGCTGCCATACTCAGGGCATAGATCTTTTCTAATTGCTCGCCAATGGTCGTCGGATTCCATAATCCCGATTGTTTAAATACCAAGGTTTGCAATTGATTAGAGATATCAAGAATTTTTAATCTTTTCAATGCATTTTTTTCAGCCGGTAATTCCTTACGTATTTGCAATAGAATACTGGCAGTGGCAGTTGTAAGTCTTGATGGACTAACATTATTAGCATTAATATTTATATATGTTTTTAAATCTTTGGTCAAACTACTGTTAGGTGATAAGGTGTTGACCTGAACTCCTACATTCTTTAAATCAACAGGTTTATGAAAATTTTGCATGGTAACAATCAGTTCATCCATTTTCTTCAATAACCCAGGTGTAAGTTTGGCACTATTATCATTTTTGAATTGTTTAACTTTATCTATATCTACAACTTCCGGGGCACTATGTATCTTAACACGCAGATCCATGAACTTTGTATACTGGTCTGAAATAACTTTAGATTGCACCCGCATTAATTGCGACAGGTCATCATCCCCTTTATGTGGTACATCCTTCAATGATTGCATAATGAGGAAATAATCCTTAAGGACCGCATCGTCTTTTGCCAAGAGCCACTGATAGAATTTGACCCCCCACTCCTCTTCATCTTCAATTTGAATGGCCCCACGGTAATATTGTCCTTTTTGATTTACCCAGCCGTTATCTATACTGCTTAAATATTTTCCTATCTGATACTGTTTTAATCGAGAATGATTATGTTGTCCATCCCAGAAATCTGCTTTATCAGTATATGCCAGAATTTGCCCAAGAAAAATATGATTACTTTTCCCTAAAGTAATAACTTCATCCTTATATGTTGCATGCTGTATGCCACCTATTTCATTAGGACAAGGATCTTGGGGTTGCCTTATCGTTCCATCCTTACAAAACCAGCGTATGTTTTTATAGGTACCCCTGATATCGTTCTTATAGGCAAGGATTTGCGCGGCAATTTTCTCATTATTAACTGCGGTTTGCGCAATAATTGAGGATGATGTTAATAAAAAAATACTTATTAAAAAAAATAATGAAATTTTTGTATTCATAGATAATTCTTTGTTTTTTATTCAGACACTAAAAGAATGCCAAAGTCACACAGATTGATTTTTTTATTTTTTTAAAATCATTTAAAAGTGACCTACATTGATTTTTTGTGTCTTACCTTAAATATTTGACTTAGTTAAATTCATCATAAACATATGAAATTTAAGACGATACTAGCCATCATTTTCGCCATCATCATCGTTTTATTCTCACTTCAAAATGCAGAAGTAACCGAAGTTAAATTTTTATTTTGGAAACTATCGATGTCTCGCGTATTGATCATAATGGGAAGCTTTGCCATTGGTGTATTGGTAGGCATTTTAGTCTCTATGAAAAAAAGATTGATTCCTAAATACTAATAGATCTTTTAAAAAGACTATTTAATTGATTTTGAAGTTAAAGTATTTACGAATAGAATATTACCAATCTCATCATAACCTTCAAAATAATCTAAACTTTTTTCAGATCTCATATTGCTTTCATGAAATCCAATTAGTGTTAGATCCGCATCAATTGAATATTCATTAATAAGATCTTTCCTGTTCTTATTTTCATCTAAAGGCAACACACGAATATTATTAGCAGAGATAGGTAATCTACCACTGGATGTGAGCTCAATAAGGTTCAATTCTTCTTTTAAAATATCTTCTTTTGGAAATATTGCAAATATTTTTATCTGACCTTTTTTCCAGTCTCGGTGTCCAAGAATGATATACGACAATAAGATCATTAAGTTCGCATTACTATAATCTTCTTTACGGATCCAAATATGAATATCCTTTTTGTAACCGAAACCTTTGTCTGAACTGGCAAGGATACAAAGATCAAATTCGGCAGTTTTTAAGACATTAAAATGTTCCACAATAACTTTAAGCCAGTCTGTTTCGCCTTTTTTATATTCAAAAAGCATCATATTATTAGCTTGTCCGGAGATACCGGGTTGTTGAAGGGCATATACAATGGCCGAAGTATTTGAAGGAGCAATTAGTGTTTCAAGATATACATTAGATTTACTGGCTGATGCCATCTCAATTAATTTATCAAGTTTTGTTTTTGCACTACTTTTAGATTCATTCGAGAAATAAGCCTGTTCAAAATGTATATAGGTACCGAAACCATACCTATCTGATATCCATTTCATCATTTCAAGTGCACTATACCTTTCAAAACTATCTTTAGAAATGCATAAAACTGCAGGTCTCCAGGATTCTTCAATTTTTTCTTTTTCAGTTTTTTGCAAGAAAACTTGAATTGTACGGCTGAATTGATGTATCACTCCCTGGAAGATATTCGCCATACCTTTTTTAGTATCACTCTTAATAGAAATATAAAAATACAGCAGAACCATCAGAGCTATGGCTGCCATTGCATAGGGCGTATTTATCTTAAACATCAGATAAATACACATGACCGCTCCGATCAAAGATAAATACCATTTTGATTTAAAAGATGGCCTATAGGAAGGATCTGCAGCAAAATGTTGCAAAAAAGAAATGAGACACAAAGACCCGTATGTTACCATAAAAAACATGGATATAATCTCAGCGACAGCGTTTACATCACCCATCAGAACAAATACAAAGGCAATTATGCTTGTCAAAATTGTTGCATTTCTGGGTTCGTTATTCTTTTTTGCACCCTTAGATAACCAAAAATTGATAAACCTATTTGGAAAAACCTTATCACCACCAATAGCTTGTAAAGTTCTTGGTGCTACCATAAATGAACCGAGTGCGGATGATATTGTTGCTGCTGCCAATCCGATTGGGATAATCGGCCCCCATAATGCGATCTTACTCATGATGAGTTGATCATTAACCAAATCTTCAGGACTAGCAGAAGATGCCAATTTATAGGCGATAAAAACGTAGATGATCATGCCAATGATCGTTGCCGAAAGTGTTCCTAAAGGAATTGATTTTTTTGGGTCTCTCAGGTCACCCGACAATCCCACTCCGGCTGTCATTCCGGTAAATGCTGGGAATATAATAGCAAACACATAAAAGAATCCATTTTCAGAGGAGAAACCCTTAAAAAGTTGGGAATTATCGAAAACTTCAGCATGTGGTGTTGAGCCAAAAAAGAACAAAACCAAAGAAATAGCTAGAATAGTAACCACAACATACAACGCTTTCATTCCTAAATCGGCTCCTTTTTTTACCATTAGCCAAATCAGAATAAGTAAGGCAGGAATACTAAAAAGTCGGTTATCATATAGCTCGTAACCTAATTCTGTTGCTACCCAAGGTTTTATGGCCTCAAAAGCTTCAGCAAAGGCTATTACATAAAATGCCACACTTACAGCCTGTGATAAATATAAAGTAATACCAATGGCCGCACCTATATTTACACCAAAAGACCTGGATATAATAAAATATTCGCCCCCTCCTTCAACTTTTTGGTTAGTCGCAATCTCTGCCAAGGCCATGGCCGTAGAAATCGTGACGATATGCGCTATCAAAATAATTAAAAGTGTGCCTACAAAACCTACCGATCCAACGGCAAATCCAAAACGAAGGAACATTACTGCTCCCAAAATAGTAGAGATTGCAGTTAAAAAAACCGGTAAAGTACCAAAGTTGGCTTTTGAAGATGCTAGGGATTTACTCATTATTTGCTTTAAATATTAAAATTTATAGACTTTCAAAATTGATTATGGTCGCTTTAATATTTGGTTACTAAATTTATCATAATTTTTTTAACTTTCATTCTGTTTTTATTTAAAAAAGTGACTTGAATCAAAAATTGGTGTCACACCACAATAAAATATTTTCCAATTTATGAAAACCACTTTCAATATAGAATTATTAAAATTTTCGACGATCTATGAATTACCTAATGGTTGGAATTCTTTAAATTATAAAGAATTGCTAGAGGCCATGGATTATGGAGATGCCTCCGATCTCGCCGAAAATGAATTAAAGGAAATGTGTTTGATGTCGCTTTCAGACAATGAACCTGAAGAAGCTGCTAAAATCGTCTTAGAGTATGTCTTTAAGGACAGGTTTAATGCAGGACAAATTAATAACTTGTCTCATGAAATGCTAGATGAATCTATGTGGGAAGAATATGCCGATCTAGCCGAACATGAAGAATTTTTTAATGTTCACCAATTGCTATATCAAGCTTATAACGGCAAATTTCCATATCCGGAAGCGGTACAATTTAAAATTCAAATTACAACTAAGAATAAAGAAAATTTGGAGATTTTTGATGAAAATTCAGAGCCGCTTATTATTAGGTTGCTAGCACAAGGAATGCCAGAAAATACCATTATCAATCGATTATTTAGTGAGAATCTGAAGGGCGGACAATTTAAGGAAGCCAAAGACATCATCTGGCAACTCAAAAAAGAAAATTCAACTGAAAATTCAATAGTTTTTGAAATCGTTTCTTCAGAATATTGGTTTAAAGATTTAAAGTATGCAAACGGTTTTGATGCTGAGATCTTACTTCCCGATGTTGATTAATTAGGATAAACGAACTATTTTTTAGTCCAATCGGTATGATAAAATCTATTGGAATTGTCATCATTCCTTTGATAGGTATGTGCTCCAAAATAGTCTCGCTGCGCCTGAATTAAACTTGCTGATGAATTATCGGTAGTATAGGCATTAAAGAAATTAACAGATTCACTTAGACATGGAATTGCCAGATCATATAAAATACATTCTGATACAACTTTATTTGCAGCGGGTCTTATTTTTTTAACAGATTGAACAAATTCTTTATCATCAAATATATCATCTGATTTTTTGAATAATTGTACCAATTCTTTCATTATTGCTGATTTGATAATACAGCCGCCTGTCCAGATCCTCGCAATTTCGCTTAAATTTAAATTCCACGCATAGGTTTTAGAAGCATCAGCAATTAGTTTAAATCCTTGATGATGATTTATAATTCTCGAGAATTGATAAGCCTTTAATACTTCTTCGATATTTAGGCTCAGTTTATGATCTTTCTTATAGTCAAATCTCTTGTGTTGTAATATTCTTTCTTCTTTATAAAATGATATATAACGAGCAAATAAAGCGGAGGCTATCAAAGTACTTGGAATGCCCAATTGTGCCGAAGCAATCGTTGCCCAATTACCCGTGCCTTTATTACCAGCCTTATCCAGAATTTTATTGACCAACCAGTCGTTGCCTTCCTTTTTTCTTAGAATGTCTATGGTAATCTCTAGTAAATAACTGTTTGCCTTATTTTTCCATGATTCAAAAATATCAGCAATTTCGTCAAGATTCTTACCTATAGATTTTAAAATGTCAAAGACCTCAGCCAGCAATTGCATTTCAACATATTCTATACCATTATGGACCATTTTTACATAATGGCCACTACCATCCGGACCCACATAGGCGCAACATGGTAAATGACCATCATCCTTGGCTGAGATGGTTTTCAAAAATGGCGAGATCATGTCGTAAACTTCCTTATTGCCCCCCGGCATGATGGAAGGCCCTTTTAAAGCTCCCTCTTCTCCTCCCGAAACACCCGCTCCAATAAAATGAAGTTTTTTAGATTTTAAATACTCATATCGTTCTTTCGTATTCTTATAATTCGAGTTACCGCCATCAATTATAATATCGCCTTCAGACAAAAATGGTATGAGTTCATCAATAACCAAATCAACTACTTTACCAGCATTTACCATAAGCATGATTTTTCTTGGTTTTTGTAAAGAGTTTACAAATTCAGGTATTTGATCGAACGCTCCACTTCCTTTTAATTCATCATATTCATTTTTAAAATTTATAGCAACATCTTCTTCTGTATCATTCACGTGCCGGTTGTACATAGATATTTTAAAACCATTTCTGGCTAAATTTCTACTAAGGCTTTTTCCCATAACACCTAATCCAACTAAACCAAATTCAGATTTATGTAATAATTCTTCTTTAACTTTATTCACTATTTGTTTAGGATTTAAACTTATATCTACTTGTATACACTCATTCGGATTTTCTAAAATATTAAACTGAGATTTTAGCAAATCTGGTGGCATAAAATGACCTGGTCTATTCGTTATCCTTTTGGTAATTTGATCAAATGTTCCATGTAAGTGAACCCATTTAACCTTGGTTTCAATTCCATTACTTAAAATAGTACGGTATTTGTGTTTTAATGCAGAACAAGCTATAATGCAACTGTTATGTTTAAGCTGCTTTTTGGCAAGTTGATTTAAGGAAGTTAGCCATCCTGAGCGATCTTCATCGTTCAAAGGTGTGCCACTTGCCATTTTTCTAATATTTTCTTTGGGATGAAAATCGTCACCATCAAAAAAAGGTATTCCAAGATCTTCTGAAAGGAGCTTACCTATCGTACTCTTGCCTACCCCCGATACGCCTATAACAAATATTGCTTTATTTGAATTCATTATGGAAAAATAAAAAAAAACCACTTCTTTTGAAGTGGTTTTATAAATTATTCTTGTTTCACCTTAATTTGTTCGACCACTTTAAATTTAGTTCGTCTATTCAACTGATGTTCTTCTTCGGTACATTTTTTTCCGTCACCGCAATCATTTACCAGATTACTTTCACCCATACCTTCATTCGTTAATCTACCGGCATCAATACCTTTAGAAACAATATATTCAACACTCGAGTTTGCCCTTCTTTTTGATAATCTCATATTATAAGAAGCTGGCCCTCTTGAATCTGTATGCGATGTTGCATGGATCTTTAATTCGGGATATTTATTCATTACCTCAATCACCTTATCCAATTCCGCTGCGGCATCCACACGAATACTGTATTTATCAAAATCAAAATAGATCACATCAATATTCACTAACAATTCATCTCCTACCAAAATAAATTCAGTTGAAAGATCAATATTCTTTTCAATAGCGGGAGCATCGATATCATTAATTGTTTTAACCGTCAATTCTTTCCTTAGATATCCATCATTGGTTGCAACGATCTTATAATTATCATTACAAGGAACATCAAAACTATAGGTGGCATCATCTTCATGGGCCGCTGTAATTTGAAGTTGGTTACCATCTTTATCTAGAATTGCAACGATCGCTCCGGGTAATAATTCCTGGGTGTCCTTGTCTCGCACAATTCCCTGGATGGTTTGTAGACATTCAATAAATAGCTCTTCATCTTCATTGAATAAATAAATATCATCATCTCCTTTACCGTCAGTTCTATTTGAAGAAAAATATCCTTTATGTTTTGCATCTTCAATGATGTATGCAAAATCATCTTTAGCACTATTGATCGGTTGTTCTAAATTAAGCGGTATTGAAACTGTATTGTCAAATATTTTACTTGCAAATACATCTAAATTACCGAAACCTGCATGTCCTTGTGAAGAAAAGTATAATATATTATCATCACTTATAAAAGGAAACATTTCACGTTCTTCTGTATTTATCCTTGGGCCCATATTCTTAGGCTCACCATAAGTTCCATCAGCATTGATATCTACTACATAAATATCTGTTTTACCAATTGATTCAGGCCTGTCAGAAACAAAATACAACTTGGTTTCATCTTTATTTAATGATGGTAAACCTGTTTGAAAATCGTCACTATTAAAAGGTAATTTTTTAATATTGACCCATTCGCCATTTTCGTTTATTGAAGCTTTATATAACTGTACATTATCAAAACCTACAGTACTTCTAATTGATTTTTCCTTATCATTATAGTTATTTGCGCTAAAATAAACAGTTTTGAAATCTCTTGTAAAAGTGACCATAGCCTCATGAAGCCTTCTATTAACCTCACCTGTCAAGCTTTTTTTATTAATTATCTGACCTGTACTGTCAATATCTCCTACATAAAGATCCAGATAAGGTTGATCATTCTCACTCCATACACGCTTTATGATGGTTACCTTTTCACTTGGAGCGGCAAAAACTATTTTATCATTTGCCAATAGTCCAACGCCAAATTCTGCCTGCTTGGTATTTACATCTAATAATTTGATACTATGTTTTCCGGCAGTTGACTGTGCCCCCATATACGAAACACATAATAGTAAACTTAGAATAATAATTTTTTTCATGATCTCTATTTTTTAAATTAGAAAAATCTTGGTGATTTTATGTCTTTGTCGGTATCAAAAATATCCCACAATAAAAATGCCTCATGAGAACCATCGTTAAAATCACCTAAATTTGATGTTGTATAGTCATAGGCATAGCCTATTCTAAATCCTCTCGCTATTTCAAAGGTTATCAATCCACTAACTGAATCATCCAAGCGGTAACTTGCACCCAATTCTAACTTTTTATTGAATAAAAAATTCGCTGACAGATCCATAGATATTGGCGCACCAGAAACAGCTTTGATCATAGTTGAAGGCTTAAACTTTAGCGAACTTGTTAGATCAAAAACATAACCTCCTGTTATAAAATAATGCATTTGTTCTGAAACATCTGTTATTTTACCATTTTCAGTTTTTAAGTGTGATACTTCCAAAATATTTGGAATCGATAAACCTACATAGAACTTGTCGGTATAATAAAATGCACCCGCTCCAAAATTAGGATTGGTAGAATTTACATTATCATTGAATGCAGGGTCGCTCGTTTCTACTGTCGTTAAAGAGAACAGGCCTATATCTTTTAAGGTAATACCTCCTTTTAAACCAAATGCCAATCTACCTTCTTCAGAAGTCTGTAATGTATATGAAAAGTCTGCATATAAATTTTGTTCTTTAACCGGTCCATTTTCGTCTGCGATGGCCGAAAATCCCAATCCAACACTTTGGCTAAAAGGGGCATGTGCTGAAAAAGTTAAGGTTTTAGGAGCACCATTCAATCCAACCCATTGTGTTCTTCCCAATATTCCGATACTTAGCGTTTCTCTCGAACCTGCATATGCCGGGTTAATAACATTCATATTATACATATATTGAGTGTACTGTGGGTCTTGCTGACCGTAGTTCACCTGAATACATATTGATGAAATTAATATTAGTATAAGTATAATTTTTTTCATGTAGCAATTTTTTATCTGTTAAGATATATCCAATCAGTTAGTGGGTCTAAATTATCTTGATTAAAATATAAGACATAGTAATAAGTACCTGTCGGTACCGGATTATTACCACCTACAGTTAATCTTCCACTCGAGAAACCATCCCACCATTGAGGTTCTGTCCTATTTTCATTATCATAGTCAAAAACCTTATTTCCGTAACGGTTAAAGATTTCCATTTTAAAATTAGGAAACAAATAACCTAAACCGGGTATTTCAAATGTATCGTTTATCGTATCTCCATTAGGTGAAAATCCTTCAGGAATTAATAAGCCCACAGGATCAAGGCTAACACTGGCCTGATCATCTTCTGTAGCATCATTATTATTAACCGTAGAATCGGGATCAAAACTATCGGAAGTTATGATCTCTGCTACATTCGTATATGGCTCCGTCATACTTATCACAGCCGTAATATTTAGGTTCACTGAACTGCCATTACTTAGATCACCAATATTCCAAATACCCGTTGACGGAATATAATCACCAAAAGAATCATCTGAAACCCATATAAATCCTTGTGGTAAAAGGTCACTAACAGTTACATTCATAGCATCACTAGGACCATCGTTACTTACTACTAAAGTAAATATCACTTGGGTACCTTTATGAGGTCTGGAATTCTCGGGATTTGAATCTAAACTTATATAGGTCTTTTCTAAACTCAGATCGGAAACAGCAGTTGGGCTTATTACTACAAGTTCAGTTTCATCATCATCAGCAATTCCATCATTTAAATCGTCAATATCGAAACTTTCATTAGGGTTGCTATCTAGATCAACACTTCTGGAAGCTGTTATTTCGGCTTGATTGGTATAAGTACCTGTTGTTAATACTTCTGCAGTGATGGTTAAGCTTAATTCCTGTCCGGAAGTCAGCACCAAATTTGACCAAGAAATTGCGTTACCGCTTACGATACCTCCATTATTAATGTTGGTATAATTAGCAAAACCATCTTGCATGATATCCTCAACAGTGATTCCACGGGCAATATCCGGCCCATCATTTCTCAAAGTAAGGGTAAATGTTATTTCTTCACCGACCTTTGGAGTCGTATTATCCACTGATTTAGTTAAACTAAGATCAGATCTAAAAATAGGCGTAACTATAACATAATCGGTTTCATCATCATCTGCGAGACCATCATTTAAATCGTCGTCATCAAAGCTTGAAGATGGATCACTATCGGGATCGGTATTATTTGCAGCAGTGATCTCGGCTCTATTATCATAATCACCATCAGGTAAAACAAGGGCATTTACAGTTAACCTTATGCTTCTACCCGGACGAACAGTTAGTCCACTCCAATTTACAATATTTCCCAAAGTAGCACCACCATCACTAATATTAGTCAGGCCTCCATAACCACTTGGGATAAAATCTCTCACCGAAATTCCATTAACGATGTCGGGACCATTATTTGTAAGGGTTATTGTAAAAATAACGCGATCTCCAATAAATGGAGTATTATTACTTACTGACTTGGTTAAGCTAAGGTCAGAATTCTGTGCCTTAGCATCATAACTCGAAGTAAGACATATCAACAGCACCAACAAAAACGTAGTCAACCATTTTGTGAGGCCATAAAAAGTATTAGGGGAGTAATTTCTTATCATAGATTTTTTGTATTAGGACACAATAGGAATGTATAAGTCACTTTCGAATTATAGTGATATCATACCTTAGAAAAAAAAGTATATTTTTTTATAATTTCTATTCATAGCATGTATTTATAAGTTGATTTAACAATCAATCTTCAAATAATTTATTTTTAAAAAAATATTTTAAATCTTCTCATTTTCAAAGGCTTAACCTTTAAAATAGGGGTTGAAGATTAAAGTTGGAAGGCAAATTTACGAATAATTGTTTATTCTGGTTAATTTATAAAGTTAAGTGTCGCATAAATATTTAAATTAACTAACTAACTAACTGATTATTAAATTAATACACAGTGTGGTTTTTTAATACACTTTTTTTACCCTTAGGAATGAATCTATGAGAAGTAAAGAGACTAAACTTAACACGCTCATCATCAATATCGAAGAGATTTGAGCATCGAAAGTGATGGTAGTACTGAAATTAGATATAAAATTATTGGCAAGAGATGTGTATTTAGCTATAAAGGTATTACCGGTATTTTCTGCAGGTTGCGAAAATGTAACATAGATGATCAGGCTAAAGAACATAAAAATTAATACGGTCCATCCTTTTTTCGTTATCAATGGCGTGTAAGTTGATGTTTCCAGCGCATTTATCCGGGCCATAACTTTTGTTGAAAAATCACTCTCTGGGTTTTCTAAAACGCTCTTATTTAACATTGAAGTTAACTTGGGGTCATAAAGAGTATTAGTTTCAGGAATAGCATTTACTTTTGACATTACAGAATCTGTAAAACGATTAGAAGGAGTATTTAAGTCTACCTTTCTAAGTATTTTATTGATATTATGTTTGTCTTTTTTTGACATTAAATGATGGTGTTTAATTCGCTTTTTAAAACTTTTGAAAGTTCATCAAATAATTTTTTTCGGGCTCTGAATAATCTTACTTTAATGTTTGTTTTGGTTAATCCTGTTATTTCAATGATCTCATCATAGGTGTTCTCATTTAAATAGAACAAGGTGATCAATAAAGCATCCAATTCCTGTAAAGAATTAATAGCATTCTTAACATATAATTTTTGCTCTTCTTCTTTTAAAAGATCCAGCTGTGGAAAAGAAAAATCTATCGAATGATTTTCAATTACATATTCATCAATAGCAGTTACTTCCAATTTCTTTTTTCTAATTTTTGAAATAGCAGTTCTATAAACAATCGTATAAAGCCAGGTCGAAAATTTAGAAATACCCTTAAAAGTACTTAATTGCTGAAAAGCCTTTACAAAACTATCCTGAGCAACTTCTTCGGCATCTTCATGATTTCTAACAATTTTTAGCGCAATTGTATAAGCCATGTCCTTATAGCTATCAACTAGATAACTATAAGAAGAAGTATCACCAAGCAATACTTTTTCAATATGCATTTGATCTTTGGCTTGATTCATTTCTATGTTAGACGCCCATAATAGAAATATGGTTACATTAATCGACCTTACCAGATTTATTTTCGTCCAATGAAGCTGTCTTTTTAATATCAATACTTTTATAATCTAAATGCCAACCAAATGTACTCACCATCTGTTCTATCATTCTAATCGTTTCCAATGCCTTATTTTTTGCAGAAAAAAGCAATTCACTATCCGGTATTTTATCTTCAATATTTTGTTTCACCTTTTTATTGAGCTCGCTTAAATCATTTGCCGAAAATTTATTGAAATAACCATGATTGACATCATAGTACTGTATATCTGTTTCAATACTCAATACTTCGGGCTCAGGGAAATACTCTAAGACTAATTTTTTGCTTTCATTATTGGATTGCAGCTTAATTTTTTTCATGTCAAAACCAATCAGCACCTTGGCGTTTGCCATTACAATGGCTTTCTTTTTACTAGTTACTAGCGTTAAAAAAACATCTTTAACGTCTTCAAAATGCATGATTTCTGAAAAGTCTCCTTCTACTGTAATCATTTTGGAAACATTTCGTATTTTTTCTAAAAGTACCACAGATTGCTCTTCGGTTTTGTGTTTGGAAAACCAATTTCGATATAAAAGCACTATAGTTCCTAAAAATAGGATCCCGACAATAATTCCTAAAATAAAATCCATTAGTTTATCACAATTTTATATCGATTTATTCCCGCGAAGCATTTGATTACTTCGAATACTTCACTCCGCGAAGCATTTGATTACTTCGAATACTTCACTCCGCGAAGCATTTCTCTTTTGCCGGGAGGGCCGGCTAATCTCTCCACTTTAAACCCAACAGCTTGCATAGCCCTGCGAACACTTCCTTTGGCTGAGTAAGTTACTAAAATTCCCCCTGGTTTTAGCGCACTATACATATTGTAAAAAATTATTTCTGTCCATAATTCCGGTTGTACCTGAGGACCAAAAGCATCAAAATAGATCAAGTTATATTTATTGTGATCATTTATGGCCTCAATAAATTTTTCTCGCTTCACTAGTGTAAAAAACTGGGAAATATGGTGTTTCTCTTCCCATGGTAGTGAATGCATTTGATCAAAAACATCATGCTCTTTTGTTGCATTTAATGCTGTTACATAATTTAATTGTTGAATTTCTTCAGGTTTTAGAGGATAAGCTTCTACTGCGGTATAATCTATATTTAAATGATGCTCTTTTGCAAATAAATAGGTAATAAAACAATTTAAACCTGTACCAAAACCCAATTCTAAGATATCTATGTTCGAATCGGTTTTCAATAAATTTAATCCATGTTTTATAAATACATGATTCGATTCTTGTATGGCACCATGGGTGGAATGATAATGCTCTTTCCATTCGGGTATGTAGATAGTTGTAGAACCATCTGAGGTTATGATAATTTCTTTTTCCAAAATTAACGGATCAATAATTTTTTAATCTTTGGAAGAGGCCCAACACACCTTGTTTCATGACAAGTAATACATGTATTTACTGATTTATTGAAATAATAAACTGTCGAATCATTACCTGTATTAAAAAGATCTTTTTGATAGTTCAAATATAAATTTGCCAGACTATCAAATTCTGAATTTCGCTCAGAAGGATCTGTTAACACTGCTGTGTGGATATTTGAAAATTCTTCTGGAAATGGCAATATGGCATCTTTATTAATAATCTGTTTTTTTACGACATTATTAACTTCATACATTTTGCGCATTAACAAGGCCATTTCTGTAGGTTGGTACATTAATGGTTCTTCGTCAACATTTTCTTTTTTAACATTAACATTACAGGATGTACAAAGGAAAAAAGTGATAATAACCGCAAGATTTCTAATCATTATTTTTTCATTAAAACACCATCTGCTTCAAAAGCATAGGTGAATTTTGGCTCGGTAATATTGGCAATTTCTTCTTCCGATTTACCCGCGTCCTTAGCGTAATGTTGCTGTTCTTCTACAGGAATTTTTGTGACATAAGCTCTGCCTTGAACTATTACTTCTCTATGATCAGAATCTAAAGGCATAAAAAAGCCATAATCTTTAAACTTTACCATAGATTCCTTTTCATTGCCTAAATCTAACTTCATCCAACACCCTTTTGATTTACAAACTTCATTGATACTGGAAGAAAACTTAACTGCTATCGTATCGCCTTCTTTTAGGGAACTGAATTTTTCGCGCATGACCTCTTTAGAAATAGCCTCTTGGTCGGTGATTTTTTCTCCATATGAAAAATAAGATATTTGCTCCTTTTCAACTTCCTGCGATTTGATTTTATTTTTACATGCACTCAAACCAATTATACATACTAATACAATTATTATTTTTTTCATCGTAAAAAATTTATTTTGACAAAAATACTATAAAAACCTTTTCATAATTGACTTTCAAAAAAAACTTTAAAATTTAGAAGTTATATAATTTGGTGGTTAAATTATCATAAGATTATTTAAATTCTTACTTTTGTATTATATAAAATCCTATCCAATGAGCCTAGAAATTTCAACCCTAATTGACATTCAGAAAGTCGAAAAATCAAAGATCTCTCAAGTAGATTTTAATAATTTACCCTTTGGTCAAGAGCATACGGATCATATGTTTGTTTGCGATTATAAAGATGGTAAATGGCAACAGCCGAAAATAATGCCGTACCAAAATATAAGCCTGGATCCGTCGGCCAAAATTTTTCATTATGGCCAATCTGTTTTTGAAGGAATGAAGGCCTATAAAGACACCCAGAATAAAGTTTGGTTATTTCGACCATTAGATAATCAAAAAAGGATCAATATTTCCTCAAAAAGGTTAGCTATTCCTGAATTTCCCGAGGAATATTTTATGGAAGGGTTAAAAACACTTTTACAGATAGACAGTGAATGGATTCCTACAACAGAAGGCAGTTCGCTTTATGTTAGACCCTTTGTTTTCGCATCAGGGAAAGGATTACATGCCTCCCCTTCTAAGGAGTATAAATTCATCATAGTTTGCTCACCTTCGGGCACCTATTTTGCCGGTAAAGTTAAGGTGTTAATTGAGGAAAAATATTCTCGTTCTGCAAATGGCGGCGTTGGTTTTGCCAAAGCTGGTGGTAATTATGCCGGACAGTTTTACCCAACCCAATTGGCCATCGAAAAAGGATATAACCAAGTTATTTGGACCGACGATAATAAACATGAATATATTGAAGAAGCAGGGGCTATGAATATTTTTGTAAGAATTGGCGATACGCTTTTAACTGCACCAACCAGCGACAGGATCTTGGATGGTATCACAAGAAAAAGCGTTATTGAAATTGCGAAAGATGAGGGCATAAATGTTGAAGTCAGAAAAATCTCTGTAGATGAATTAATCGAAGCTTCAAAAAAAGGTACCTTAAAAGAAATGTTTGGTGCCGGAACGGCAGCAGTTATATCACCTATTTCGGGTTTTGGATTTAGAGAGAAAGATTATGAATTACCTGAAATTGAAAATAGTTATGCCACCCGAATGAAAAAGAGAATTACTGACATCCAATATAACCGTAGTGACGATAAATTTGGCTGGCGTTATCTTGTCAAATAAAAAATTATATACTATAAAGGCTCTTTTTTAGAGCCTTTTATTTTTCAAGGATTTCTGTAATGTTTGGTTTAAAATAATTAGGCCCTTTTAATACCTTACCATCTTCGCGATAAATGGGTTTTCCGTCTTCACCCAGCTTACTCATATTGCTTCTTTGTATTTCATTAAAAACCTCCTCTATTTTGTATTGCATGCCATGTTCAATAATGGTACCGCATAGTATATACAACATATCTCCTAAAGCATCAGCTACCTCCACCAGATCATTATTTTTTGCCGCTTCCAAATACTCCTTATTTTCTTCGTCCATCAGGTCAAAACGCAATTGTAATTTTTTATCTGAAAGCTTCGCTATGGGCTCTTTTTTATAACCCAGTCCGAATGCCTTATGAAATTTTTTTACTGCTTTTATCTTTTTTTTCATTTCCTTAAAAGTACTTCATTAATAATCGTGCTGGGGCAATTTTTAATACAAATGCTATAAGCGCCCAGCGTTTCGTTATATAAGCTTTTCTTTTTTTACGTTTAATCGCAGCATATATCTGTTTAACCGCCTTATCGACGGAAGCCATCCAAAAGGTATCGCTGATGATAATATCGGTATCGACATAACCTGGTAAAATATTGGTAACATCGATCTTTGCCTTTTTGGTACGTTTTGCTTTCATCCACAGCGATTCTAAATAACTGGCCTGGAATGCCTTTGATGCATGGTAAGCGGCCACTTGCCTATTTCCTCGAATGGAGGCTATCGAAGTAACCCCAACCAAATGACCATATCTTTGATCTTTAAAATAATTATAGGCAAGTTGATACACCCTAGTGGCACCTAATACATTTGTTTCTAATGTTGGCAGATCTTTTTCCCAAGAAAGATCGAAATTTGGTTCTGCAATACCGGCGTTGTGGATAATGAGATCTATTTTATCAAAAATGGACGGTAATTCTTCAAATATTTTATTAGTAGCATTAATATCTGTGATATCGTGCTCTTTAACAACATATTTCGCTGGGTTTAACGCCTGAATTGATTCTAATCTTTCAATTCTTCTACCCGTTATCAGGACTTTATAACCCTCTTTGACCAATAAATTCGCCAAAGCCTCACCAATACCAGAAGTTGCGCCAAAAACGACGGCATTCTTACCCATATAATCTTAATATTTTCGGCAAAAAAGCGTATTTTTGCCTGCATAAATATACACGAAATGTTTAGTAAAGGCCAACAAGTTTTTGCACTATTTTTTATTATAGCTTTTACACTTTTGCTTATCTGGAGCTATAGAAAGGATATAAAACTGCATAAAAAATATTATAAAAATGTTTGGGTTGTTGGTTTAGGGATCATCTTAGTTATTGCTGCTTTCGCATTGGTAACTTTCTTATTGCATGAATAAAAAAATCACTAGATCTTTTTTACCGAAATGATCTTTGAAGGGCAAGCTTCCTTTGCTTTTACACTAACTTCCAGTATTGATTCGTCAGGTGATTTTATGGTATAAAATCCTTTCTTACTTTGCGAGTGCAATAATACAGCCTTCCCGTCTTTTTTTGACATTTGAAATTGGCCGGGTGCTAACTCTACACAATAGTTACAGCCAATGCATTTTGCTCTTTGTAGGGTAATGATCACCATTACACCTGAGCGAATTCTGTTGCCACAATTTTATAGAGTTTATCAGATGGGCGAATCCTGAAATTTATTGGTAAAGTAACCGAATCTCCTTTGGTAGCTTCGGTTCCCTGTTTATCATTCACATACATTTCTTCTATTAGCATTTCTTGAGCTCCTGTAGTTGGGCCTGTTACCAAAATAGTATCACCTACTGCGATATCATAAGCCTCTATCAAGAATTCACCAATATTGGCTTTAGGAAAAAAATGCATTCCTTTACCTACATAAACCTTTTTCTGCGTGGCATGTGATCCCGATTCTTTACTCCATTCTCCTAATTTCTGACCTAAATAATACCCATTCCAAAATCCTCTATTATAGACTTTTTCAAGTTCTTTCATCCATCCTATTACCTTTTCTTTATCATAGGTACCATTAGCAATGCTATCAATCGCGTCCCTATAACATTTAATTACTTTTGCTACATATTCCGGTGCTCTTCCTCTTCCCTCAATTTTTAATACACTTATCCCGGCATCTGCTATCTTGATCTAGAAAATCGATCGTACATAGATCTTTTGGAGACATGATATATTCATTATCAATTTCCATTTCAACTCCCGTTTCCTGGTCTATAACCGTATATTTTTTTCTGCAATTCTGTTTACAGGCTCCCCGGTTCGCACTTGAATTATAAGTATGTAAACTCATATAGCACTTGCCCGAAACAGCCATGCATAAAGCGCCATGCCCGAAAATCTCAATTTCAACCAACCTTCCGGAGGGGCCTTTTATTTGTTCTTTTTCAATTTGTTCTGTGATCTTCGTCACTTGCCTTAAACTTAACTCCCTGCTCAATACAATCGTATCTGCAAACATGGCGTAGAACTTGACAGTTTCAATATTCGTGATATTAATTTGAGTGGAAATATGAACTTCCATATTAACACTTCTGGCAACAGAAATGACAGCCTGGTCCATGGCAATAACTGCCGAAATATTGGCTTCCTTAGCTTTTGTAACCAATGTTTTTACTACTGAAAGATCATGATCATAAATAATCGTATTTAAGGTTAGATAGGTTCTTACGCCTTTTTCACTGCATCTTCTGGAAATTTCCGGCAGGTCATCCATACCGAAATTTATAGATGCCCGGGCTCTCATATTTAATTGCTCTACGCCAAAATAAATAGAATCGGCTCCATTATCTAAAGCTGCCTGTAAAGACTCAAAATTTCCGGCCGGGGCCATTAATTCAATTTTATTTCTCATCATCCTCTCATTTTACTTTTTATAGAATAACACTTCTGAACGGCCTTTCTTAAAAATTTTATTGCTGTTGTGTGTCCCTTTGCGCAAGGCCTTTTGTTCTTCGTAGGGTAAGTTATAAATATACTTACATTCTTTTGAACAACAGCCATCCATTTTTTCCTTACATGTATCACATTGTATGAATAATAAATGACAGGCTTCATTCTCACAATTAACATGAGTATCACAAGCGTTACCACATTGATGACAGTTGGCTATAATCTCATCAGAAATACGCTCACCTCTGCGATGATCGAATACAAAATTTTTACCAACAAATTTATTTTGCAATTTATCTGTTTTCACCTGCCGGACATATTCAATAATACCACCTTCTAACTGGTATACATTTTTGAACCCCTTATGTTTATAGTAGGCACTTGCTTTTTCACAACGAATACCACCAGTGCAATACATTAGTAGATTTTTATCCTCTTTATGTTCTTTTAAATCCTCTTCAATGATATCAAGTGAATCTCTAAACGTATCAACATCCGGTGTAATAGCTCCTTGAAAATGGCCAATTTCACTTTCATAATGATTACGCATATCGACACAGATTGTATTGGGATCCTGTAGCAATTCATTAAATTCCTTTGCTCCTAAATGAATTCCCTTATTGGTAACATCAAATGTTTTATCATTCAATCCGTCTGCCACGATCTTATCCCGGACTTTAATCTTTAGTTTTAAAAAGGATTTATTATCCTGTTCAACCGCAATATTTAGTCGGACGCCTTTTAAAAAAGGTATACTATCTAAATGATCTTTGAATTTATTAAAGTTATCTGCGGGGACAGAAAGTTGTGCATTAATACCTTCATGAGCAATATAAATTCTACCAAGAACGTCCAGTTCATTCCATTCCACGAATAGATAATTCCTGAACAAGGCCGGATTTCCGATTTTGGCGTATGCATAGAAGGACAAGGTTAAGCGTTGCTTACCTGTTTGTTCAATTAACAAGGCCCTTTCTTTTGCACTTAAGGTATTGTACAGTTGCATGCTATACTAATGCTAAGTTTTAAAGAATGAATATTAATATTTGCGCAAAAATAAGGGTTTTCGATCTTTTTATTTAAAAAATCCAACATTTTAAACAAATTTGAAATATTTTAAACTTTGAGAAATTTTTAAATAAAAAGGTATTAATGGTATTAAACTTTTTGCAACCTTTGCAACCTAATACATAATTATAAATGTTATACCTATGAAAATAGCTGTCGTTGGAGCCACCGGAATGGTAGGCAATGTAATGTTAAAAACGCTGGAAGAACGCAATTTTCCTGTAACAGAATTAATCCCTGTTGCTTCTGAAAAATCAATCGGCAAAAAAGTAAAATATAAAGGAAAGGATTATGCAATAGTAGGTTTGCAAACGGCTGTTGAAATGAGACCCGATATCGCCTTATTTTCAGCAGGAGGTGGAACTTCTTTAGAGTGGGCACCAAAATTTGCAGAAGTTGGCACAACTGTAGTTGATAACTCCTCCGCCTGGCGTATGGATCCTGATAAGAAACTTATCGTTCCTGAAATAAATGCAAACATTTTAACTGAAGACGATAAGATTATTGCCAATCCCAATTGTTCTACCATACAAATGGTAGTTGCGCTTGCACCGCTTCATAAAAAATATAAGATCAAAAGGTTGGTAATATCTACTTATCAATCAATTACCGGTACGGGTGTAAAGGCTGTAAAACAGTTGGAAAACGAATATAAGGGAGAGAAAGGAGATATGGCTTACCACTATCCCATACATAGAAATGCCATTCCACATTGCGATGTGTTCGAAGAAAATGGTTATACCAAAGAGGAGATGAAATTGGTACGCGAAACACAAAAGATCTTAAATGATAAGACCATTGCTGTAACAGCAACGGCAGTGAGAATACCAGTTGTTGGAGGTCATAGCGAAACTGTTAATATTGAATTTAAAAATGAATTTGATGTCTCAGAAATTAGAAAGTTATTAAGCGAATCTCCGGGTGTGACCGTGCAAGATAATTTAGATACAAACACTTATCCAATGCCCATTTATGCCGAAGGAAAAGATGATGTTTTTGTAGGTAGAATTCGAAGGGATCTTTCACAGCCAAAAACATTGAACATGTGGGTTGTATCCGACAATTTAAGAAAAGGAGCGGCCACCAATACTATCCAAATAGCTGAATATTTAGTGAAAAATAACCTGGTTAATAACAAAGTTATTTCTTAGGATATCTTATAGTATAAATAAAAAAGTCCGAATTAATTCGGACTTTTTTATTATATAAACTTAAAATTTATAATGAAGGGGAATTATTTTTTCACCTTTAAAACATCTTCTATGATCTTTTCTAATTGTTGTTTAGGCAGGGCTCCACTTGCCATTTGAGGCTGCTCATCTTTAGGGCAAAACAACATAGAAGGTATACTTCTAATGCCGAAAGCACCAGACAATTCCTGCTCTTTTTCTGTATCTACCTTATAAATATTTATTTTTTCACCGTATTCATTGCTCAATTCTTCTAATACAGGAGCAATCATTTTACATGGACCACACCAATCAGCATAAAAATCAATTATACAAGGTACATCACCTTCAAATTTCCATTCTTTATTTTTTTCGAAATTAAAAACCTTATCTAAAAAGGTTTCTTTTGTTAATAATTCTGTCATTTTTTGTAGTTTAATTTAACAACCTAACGCAATAATTGTTCCGTTAATTTTAGTCGGACAAAGTGACGCAATTTTACCTAAATGCTATGATACTTAAGTTACATTGTGTTAGTTTTTGGTATCTTGAACGACGAACTTAATAATTTCTAACTAAAATCTACATTATGAATTCAAAAGTAACTACTGCCCTACGCATTATACTGGGGCTATTATTGATCGTATTTGGCGCAAATAAATTTTTTATGTTCATGCCAAGTCCTGAACTACCAGAAGCAGCAGCCGAATTTATGGGCGCTTTGGGAAAAACTGGATATATGTTTTATTTGATTGGAGCCGTTGAAGTGGTGGCTGGACTATTATTGGTATTAAAGAAATGGGTGCCTTTTGCTCTCATCTTATTTGCTCCTGTAGCAGTTAATATCCTTTTATTTCATTTGAAATTAGATATAGCAAATATCGGTCCCGGTATTTTAATTTCCATATTAACTGTTATTTTGATTTACGCTAATTGGAATCATTATAAATCACTTTTTTAAATAGAAAAAAGCACTATTTAATAGAGGCATATCTGGCAGATATGCCTTTTTTTATTTAATTTTGCAGACTAGAAAACAACGAAAATGAACTCTCATATTTTTAAGTTGTAAACCAATCTTCCAAGGTAATTACTCATGAGCTAATACACATAATAAATTATAAACAAAATGAAAAAAATATCTTTTCTTATTTTAACGATCTTAATGATCATTTCTTGTAAAAAACAAGACAATGCAAATGAAACTATGGCATTAACCTATCCAGAAACTAAAAAAGTAGATACAATTGATGTTTATTTTGATACCGAAGTAAAAGATCCCTACCGATGGTTAGAAGATGATATGTCTGAAGAAACAGGTGCATGGGTACAGGCTCAAAATAAAGTGACTTTTGATTATTTAGACAAAATACCTTATCGGGAAGAATTAAAAAACCGCTTAGAAAAATTATGGAATTATGAAAAATTCTCTGCTCCTTTCAAAGAGGGCGATTATACTTATTTTTATAAGAATGATGGTTTGCAAAATCAATCAGTCGTATATCGACAAAAAGATAATGAAGAACCAGAAGTATTTCTAGATCCTAATAATTTTTCAGAAGATGGCACAACGTCATTGGCAGGTTTATCATTTTCGAAAAATGGCAAGATAGCGGCTTATCAGATTTCTGAAGGCGGTTCCGACTGGAGGAAAGTAATTGTAATGGATGCCATTAGTAAAGAAATAAAGGAGGACACCATTATCGATGTTAAGTTTAGTGGACTTTCATGGAAAGAGAATGACGGTTTCTTCTATTCAAGTTATGATAAACCTAAGGGAAGTGAACTTTCAGCAAAAACAGATCAGCATAAATTATACTATCATAAATTAGGAACTTCTCAAAAAGAAGACCAACTTATTTTTGGTGGTACCCCTGATCAAAAAAGAAGATATGTCGGAGGAAGTGTTACCGAAGATGATAAATACTTAGTAATTTCCGGAGCAGTTTCAACTTCAGGTAACGATCTATACATAAAAGATCTATCTAAGCCGAACAGTAAGTTGATTACTGCTGTAGATAATTTTGATAATGATAGTTATGTAATAGATAATATTGGTAGTAAGCTTTATGTAGTTACCAATTTAAATGCTCCAAATCAAAAGATAGTAACGGTAGACGCGGCAGATCCTACAGTTAAAAATTGGATAGATTTTATTCCTGAAACCGAAAATGTATTAAGCCCGAATACAGGAGCGAACTACATTTTTGCAGAATATATGGTAGATGCCGTTTCTAAGGTATTTCAATATGATATGAATGGCAAACAGATTAGGGAGATTAAATTACCGGGCGTTGGAAGTGTAGGTGGATTTGGAGGAAAAAAGGAAGACAAAGAATTGTATTTTTCATTTACGAATTATACAAACCCTTCTACCATATATAAATTCGATCCCGAAACAGCTGAATATGAAGTTTATAAGAAACCTGCCATTGATTTTGATACTGATGCTTACGAATCTAAACAAGTTTTTTATAACTCTAAAGATGGTACAAAAATTCCGATGATCATTACCTATAAAAAAGGACTTAAGTTAGACGGTAAAAATCCAACAATACTCTATGGTTATGGTGGATTCAATATTAGCTTAACCCCAAGCTTCAGTATTACCAATGCGGTTTGGATGGAGCAAGGTGGTGTTTATGCAGTACCTAATTTACGTGGTGGTGGTGAGTATGGAAAGGCATGGCACAAAGCAGGAACACAACTCCAAAAGCAAAATGTATTTGATGATTTTATTGCTGCTGCCGAATATTTAATTGAAAATAAATATACCTCATCAGATTATTTAGCAATACGTGGTGGTTCTAATGGTGGGCTTTTAGTAGGAGCTACGATGACACAAAGACCTGAACTCATGAAAGTGGCATTACCTGCTGTAGGTGTTATGGATATGTTACGCTATCATACCTTTACAGCCGGTGCCGGATGGGCTTATGATTATGGAACTTCTGAGCAGAGCAAAGAGATGTTTGAATATATAAAAGGATACTCACCTGTTCATAATGTTAAGGAAGGTGTTGAATATCCGGCTACCTTGGTTACCACTGGCGACCATGACGACAGGGTGGTACCCGCACATAGCTTTAAATTTGCCGCTGAACTACAAGATAAGCAAGCCGGTAATAATCCTACATTGATAAGGATAGAAACGAAAGCTGGTCATGGTGCCGGTACTCCGGTAAGTAAAACCATTGAACAATATGCTGATATATATGGTTTCACCCTTTATAATATGGGTATTAAAGAATTAAAAACTAAGTATAAAGACTAACAAATAGCATTAATAATAATTAAAAATTCCCGCACTAGTGCGGGAATTTTTATTTCAATATATCTCTATAATTTTGAAGGATTTACCATTTAAATCCAAGTTACTTCCCTCAGCCTTGCCTAACAATAATTTTCCAATAGGTGACCCAAGTGAAATGGCATAATATATTTTGCCTAAATATGTAATTTTCCCGGCGCTTACAGATAAAAAATAGTTGCCCTGCGTAGTAATAACTAAACTGCCAAGTTTAACATTTTTTAATGATTCGTTTAAGTTAATTCTATTTAATACCATTTTCATTTCATTAAGTCCTGCCAACTGCTGACTTGCTTTTTCCATTTCAAGCTGCAACATGGCTCTCCCAGTTTCGTGTTTATCGCCGGCACTGCTTTTTGTTTCGGAGGCCAAACGCATTTTGATTGGATCTAATTATTTGTTGGACCGTATCTTCTCTTCTTTTGACGAATACAACACAGGAATTAAATAGTTCTTTCTTAAGAATATTCATAAGATCAAGTTAAAAATGTATAAGCACCATATTTGCCATGGTGGGAAAAGGAAATGGAAATTTTTAATTGATTATCATTTTGATAAAGTTTAGGAACCCCTGCTTCATTTTTTTTAATATTAATCTCTTGAGAAGGAATATTAAACTTTTTAGATACCCTAAATATCAACTGATTATAATATTCTTTATTCTGGAATGAAAAGGGCTCATCGGTAATTCTAAAAAGGTTACTCAATACTTTTTTATCTTTTTCTATTAAAGCTGTAGTATATATATAATCAGTACCAAATTTAGATTTAGTACTGTATTCTACATTGTTGATGTGAACCAGACCCTCGGTTTTAGAAGTTAACTGGCATTTAATTTTATTAGGTATAAAAAACCGATTCTGATATTGCTGAACATACACTTTATAAGCACTTTCTTTCATAGTCCAAAATAACCATACAATTTTATCAGGAATCTTTGAACTCATAATAAATTCTTGTTCATCTTCTGTAAATACTTTATCCAAAAATCCTTTCCGTTGCCAATTGCTTTGTATTGAAGCAAGATTTAAATCAACAATATCATTACCTATCATTTTTCATTTAATTTGATACTAATTATCTCTATTGCTGCTTTCACCGATAACATTTTTTCCATAGCATCATTGTCAATCTCAATGTTAAACTCATCTTCAACATCGAGTATAACATCTACCAAATTAGCTGAATTAATCTTGAGGTCATTTATAAAATCTGTATTCTCCGATAAGTTTTCAAAAGCAATTTCATCTTGAATATAGGGTTTTACAATTTTTTTTAAAGCTGATATTAATTCTTCTTTGCTCATTTAGTTTTAAGTTTTATATCTAGATTCTATTTAAATTGTCATTTCTGTTAAAAAATTGAAAATATTTTAATTAATATTTTTTAAAGATAACACAAGCATTTACATCACCAAACCCAAAACTGGCCTTAGCAACTATCTTCAAATCCTTAACTATCAATTGTTTTGGAATTTTTTCTTCATCAATAATATTACTGATTTCAGGGTGTACATCTTCGCAGTTAATATTAGGAAAAATAAATCCTTCTTTTAACTGTAATATAGTGGCGACACTCTCAATAGATCCCGCTGCTGCTAAACAATGTCCAACCATTGATTTTAAGGAATTTATATATGGAAAATCTGTACCTTTTCTATCCAAAGCTATGGCCCAATTTTCTATTTCTACAGTATCTTTTATCGTTGCAGTTAAATGTCCGTTAATTGCATCAATTTCATTTGACGTTACACCTGCATTTAGAATGGCATCCTTTATACAACGCTGCACTGCTTTTGAGTTGGGCGCTGTCATTGTGCCTCCATTTCGTTGTCCACCAGAATTAATGGCGCCACCTAAAACTTCTGCATATATATCAGCACCTCTTTCTAAAGCGCTCTCCAATGACTCAAGTACCAATGCTCCTGCTCCACTGCCCGGCACAAATCCTGATGCTGATGCACTCATAGGTCTTGATCCTTTTTCAGGTGAGTCGTTATGTTTATAGGTCATAACACGCATGGCATCAAATCCTCCCCAAAGATATGGTCCATGGTCGCTGCAACTACCCACCAACATACGTTTTGATTTTCCTGAATTTATCCTGTCAAAACCCATCAAAATCGCTTCAGTTCCTGTTGAGCAAGCCGACGAATTTGTAGTAACTTGATTCCCTAATCCTAACATTCCACCAAGGTATGCACTAATACCGCTAGCCATGGTCTGCACTACCACAGTGCTACCCAAGCGTTTTACTTCTTTGGCATCTAATTTATAAATGGCTTCTCTAAATTTGTCAACGCCAGATGTTCCTGTTCCAAATACAGTTCCACTATCAAAATCTAAATCACTATCAGCATCATTAGAAAAACCGGCATCTTCCCATGCTTCAATACCAGCAATACAACCGTAAAGAATACCTGAACTATTAAAATTTCGCAATTGCAATTGTGTAAAATACTTTGATTTTATTTCTTCAGTTATTGTTGGGACGCCTCCAATACAACAAGAAAAATTTAAATCATCTAGCTCTTTATGAAACTGAATCCCGGAATCGCCATTTTTAATGGCCTTAGTGAAATCTGAAATTCCAACTCCATTTGGTGCAACAACTCCAAGACCTGTTATAACTACTTTCCTATTCATTTACTGCTCTTTTAACTCAAATTACCACATTCCCATTGGGAAGGGCTGGTATGTGATTAATCATTCCTGAAATTAAACCTCTACAAACCAATTCCTTTTTATCGTTCAGAAGTTTCACATTACATTTTAATTTATTGAATCTAAAATATACTTTCTCTGAAACTACTGTCACTTTTTCTTTAGGGTAAACCGGTAGAAAAAAATTAATTTCGTTAGACACTAGTGCTATTTTAGGAAGTTCTGATTTTACTATTTTTTCTCTTATCAAATAAATCCCTAAACAAACCACCCCAATTTGCGCCATAACTTCCGTTAAGATTACTCCCGGGGTTATCGGATTATTCTTAAAATGACCTTTATAAAAATATTCATCTTCTTTAAAAGTATAAGAACCTATCGCCTCATTTTCAGAAACATCGTCTAAGGTATCAACAAACAAAAATGGTTGTTGGTAGGGTAATAGTGCTATGATTTGTTCTGTTGTCATTTGTAAAAACTATATTCCTGTCTGCGCAGGAATGAATATTATTTTCGTATTATAGATTGGTTTTGAACTTACGCCTCTAAGAGCTTCGTTCGGTAATTTCTAAACAAAATACATTTTATTTCTCATTAGCCTCAAGGAGATATTTTTTATTACCCAATATGTTCTCCTCCATCAACAGGGATTACACAACCATTAATCCATGCTGCTTCATCCTTACACAATAAATAGACAACATTTGCTACATCTTCGGGAGTTGTTAACCTTTTAAACGGATTTCTTAATAATGAATGTTCTTTTATTTTATCACTCCCGGGAATAGCTCTTAATGAAGCCGTATCTGTTACGCCTGCCTGTATACAATTTGCTCTAATTCCATAAGGAGCAAATTCTAAAGCTATATTTCTGGTAATTGCTTCGAGGGCTACTTTAGCAGCTGAAACCGCCGCATAATTTCGCCATGCTTTGGAATTCCCTTCACTGGTAAAACTTATAATTCTAGCATCAGTAGCAAATAATTCATGTTCGAATAAAGCTTTGGTCCAATCATACAAACTTATTGCCATTGCATCAATAGTTAAATGAAAATCATCATTTTTTAATGAATGTTTATCAAGAGTAATCATGGGTTTTAAATTACCCTTCGCCACACTGTGAACCAATACTCTCATCCTTGCATTACTCCCTAATTTTTGTTTTAATTTTTGAATTAACTCAAGCCGCTGATCAACTTTAAACGCGTCAATATTGAAACTTAAAAATTGAACATTTTCATTTTTAATAATATCAAATTCATTTTCTATTGCTGTCATTTCAGACCTACGATTTCTATGCACAATACAGATATGATAACCATGACTTGCCAGCTTTTTTGCCGTTGCTAAACCGAGCCCACTAGAGCCTCCTAAAATTAGCGCCCAATATTTCCTTTTCTGAAATTCTTTTACCATTCTAATAATATTCTTTGTGCTGAAAAACCAGGTCCAAAACTTAACATTAATCCTTTCTCTCCCTTTGGTATTTTTTTATCCATAAATCGTTCAAGAACATATAATACGGTAGCGCTAGACATATTTCCGTATAATTTAAGTACTTCTTTGGTGTCTTCAATATTCTTTCCTAATGAACCAAATAAATCATCAATAGTTTGTACTATTTTTTTTCCTCCGGGATGAAATATTAAATGATCTACATCATCAATAGTAATATTATTTTTCTCTAAAAACGGATGTACGATCATAGGAAAATGATCTGCAATTTTTTGGGGAACAGATTGGTCTAAAATCATCTGTAAACCTGTATTTCTCAGTTTAAAACCCATCATTGATTCTGAATTAGAGAAATGATACATGGCTTCATCAATAATATCAGGGCCTTTTTCGTCTTTATGTGAAGATAGTAAAACACACGCCGCTCCATCACCAAAAATGGCTGCACTCACAATATTGACCATAGAAAAATCCTCCAATTGAAAAGTTGCCGTTGGTGATTCAACCGCAATAACGGCTGCTCTTTTATTAGGATTAGCTTTTAAAAAATTCTTTGCATAAATAATACCTGAAACACCAGCTGCACAACCCATTTCAGTAACCGGCAATCGTACAATATCCTGACGCATTTCCAGATTATTTATCAAATATGCATCTAAAGAAGGTATCATGATACCTGTGCAACTCACTGTGATAATAAAATCGATATCTTGGGGTTTTAGACTAGCTTTTTTAAGTGCCTTTTTTAATGCAGCTTCAGCTAGTTTTATAGATTCACGAGCATAAATATCATTTTTCTCTTCAAAGGAGGTATTTAAAAAAACCTCATGAGCATCCATAATTGAATAGCGCTTATCAACTCCTGCGTTTTCAAATATCTTAAGCACTTTTCGCTGAAAACGTTTCTCCTGGCCGGATAACCAAATTTTAAGATACGGCAATATTTCTTCAGTTGTTCTGGTAAACTGAGGTAATTGCTTTGCTACTGATATTATTTTAACACTCATGTTTTTCTCTCTTATTAATAGGCTTATTATTACAATCCTTTCGCCTTCAGTCTCCTGTCTTAAGTATCCATTGAAAACGAAAAGCCCATTTCCATTGAATATAACTTTTACCATTTAAATTTTTCGAAATCCGAACTAAATCTTCTTTTTTAAACGCTCTCAGAATTGAGGTCAAACCATCCTGTTTAACCATTTTATTCTTTATTACTAAACCCAACAATTTAAAAAGATAATACGCCATTGGATGCCTGTGCAAATCATTAATGACCATACCTATTGTAGCAATTTCTTGAATTTGTTTTAATACTTTGACAATTTCATCTTCCTTAAAATGATGTAAAAATAAAGTAGTTAAGACCAAATCGTAATTAAGCACTTTGAATTCATCTGAGAAGATGTCTTGACATAAATAACTTATTTCTGAATAATTTTTTGACAGCTCTCTTGCATAACTAACAGCATCTTCATTCGCATCAATACCGATTAATTTAAATACATAACCTTCATTTTTTCCATAGTTTGCAACTCTCCTTAACATATCACCATCACCACAACCTAAATCCATGATAGTTATTATTTTCTGTTTCGGATGATCTTTTAAAATTTTTTTTAATCCACCCAATGTCACATGATTACCACCGAGCCATTTATTGATATTTGCTAATTTATCTAAGGTATCACGAAGTAATACTCCTTTAATAGAAAAATCATCCATCAGTTCTATCTCATCAGTTCTATATTTTGTATTAATGATAATACTCATTTAACTACCATTGGTTTTCCGTGAGTGCGTTTTATAATTTTTGGCAATAAACTCGGTAATTTTATTAATATAAACATTAAAAATTCAGAAAAATGATATCTCTTAAATAAAGAAGCCACGACATGACCAATTCTTAACCGACTTCGAAATTCATTATTCCATTCTTTAATATATGCCTTTTCTAAGATAATTCTCGATTTAATTTCACCATTAAAATAGGCTATAATAAGCAATGCTGCCATTTGAGCACTGCGAATAGCCATACTCATTCCGTTACCTGATAAAGGATGAATCATACTTGCGCTATCACCACACATTAAAATATGTTGTTCCACAGGATTTTTTGATGAAAATGACACTTGGCTAATCGTTAGTGGTTTTGAGAAAACTGATTCAGAATTTTCAAAAATACTTTTTAAATAGCTATTCTTACACAATACTTTTTCTTGAAAATCCTGAATATTTTTAAATTTTTGAAATGATTTGAACTCAACAATATAACATACATTTATATGATCGTTTTCAACTTTCGAAATACCACAATAACCACCTTCGAAATTGTGTAATGCTACCAAATCATCAGGGAAATTGCCTTTCAAATGCGTTTTTACGGCTAAAAAGGGAGATTTTTTTTTGATGAAATTTCGATCTAATGCAATGTCAATATTTGACCTTTTACCATGAGCCCCAATAACAATTTTTGCTTTATAATCTCTCCCATTTTTGGTCAATACCCTGAATTCATTATTTAAAAACTCAACCTTCAAAACTGTATCCTGAATAATAACTGCACCATTTTCTTTCGCTTTTTTGGCCAATACATGATCTAATGTAAACCGGCTTAAACCAAATCCTCCCAAAGATAATTTTGCTTCAATTTTTCTATTTTTAGAAGTACTTAATATAAATCTGTTGATTTTCTTGGCACCCAATTTTATAGGGTCAATATCTAATGACTTTAAATAAGGTAATACTTCATTTGATACATATTCACCACAAACTTTATGCTTAGGATAAGAATTTTTTTCGATAAGAAGTACTTCAATATCAGACTTAGTAAGGTGAATTGCATTAACCAAACCTGCTAATCCACCTCCTATAATAATAACATCTAAGCAATGATTAGTATTCATAAAAGGTTATTTTTTTGCATTAAATACCACTTGAATTTTAACAATATTAGACAATACCCATGTATTTCCGCCTACATCATAATCTTTCCTATTAATTTCAAAATTAGATTTTATCATTAAGGAATCATTATTTTCAATAATCTCTAAAGGAATTGAAATTAGTTTCGTCGTATTTTTAATAGATAATTTTGCGGTGAGTTTATAACGCAGTTCCTGATAATTTTTCAATTTTAGAAGATTCTAATTTTATATGTTTAAAATTGTCAACATCAAAAAAATCATCTTTGAATAAATGCTCATCCCTCTTAACATTCCCCGTATTTATGGAACCAACTTTAATAATTGCATTGATATGACTATTGTCTAGGTTTGAATGGTCAAAATTACTGATTATATCAACCTCCGAAAAACTACCTGTAACATATACTCCAAAATTCTTGATCTTAAAATTAACTTTAGTATCTTCATTAATCTGAACAAGTTGTTGAGCATTTAAACTTAAAATACTTAAATAAAAAATGGTCATATAGCATAGATTTTTCATAATCAATATATTTAATTTATATATGATAGTACATTAGAATTAACAGATTGTTTTCATTAAAGTAAAGCGCATTACACCAATACAATATATTCATTATATTTGATTTCAAAATTAAAAAATGAGCAATATAATTGTTTTAGGTGCCGGTATGGTTGGTAGTGCGATGGCTATTGATTTAGCAAAAAATCACTCGGTTACCGTTACTGATTTTGATCAAAAAGTACTGATTAAAGTTAAAGAGAAATGCCAGTCTTTAAATACGCTACATTTAGATGTGACTGATAAAAATGACTTGCAAAAGGCCATCGAACCATTCGATCTTGCGATATGTGCGGTGCCCGGGTTTTTGGGTTATAAAACAATAAAAACTATTATTCAGGCAAAAAGAAATGTGATCGATATCTCTTTTTTCCCCGAAAATGCACTTGATCTCGATCAATTGGCAAAAGATAATGATGTTACTGCTATTGTAGATTGTGGAGTTGCTCCGGGTATGGATAATCTTATTTTAGGTTATTATAATGAAAAGTTAAAACTAACTGATTTTGAATGTTTGGTGGGTGGATTACCTAAAGTTAAAAAATGGCCATTCAATTATAAGGCACCTTTTTCGCCTATCGATGTCATCGAAGAATATACACGTCCGGCTCGATATATTGAAAATAGAAAACTTGTGGTTCGCGAAGCTTTAACGGATTGTGAGTATATTGAATTCGAAAATGTTGGAACCTTAGAATCATTTAATTCTGATGGGTTAAGATCTATCATCCATACGATGCCACATATAAAAAATATGAAGGAAAAAACATTACGCTATCCCGGGCATGTGGAATATATAAAGGTCCTTAAAGAAAGTGGTTTTTTTAACACTAAAAAAATACAAGTGAACAACACTTTGATCTCCCCTTTAGAGTTTACAAGCAACATATTATTTAACGAATGGAAATTAGCGGATGATGAAGAAGAACTAACGGTAATGAAAGTAATGGTTCGAGGTACTAATGCAGATAATAAAGTTGAGGAGATCACCTATCACCTATTTGATCAATATTGTAATGAAAGCAAAACATCGTCCATGGCAAGATCTACCGGTTATACGGCAACCGCAGCTGCGAATATGTTTTTAGAAGGATTATTTAAGAAAAAAGGTGTTTTTCCGCCTGAGCTCGTAGGTAAATATGATGACTGTTTTCACTATATAGTTAACTATTTAGAAGATAGAAATGTGATTTATAAAAAAACGTCCCAAATAATTAATTAATGATTTTCTTATGATCAAAAATAGATGTGACTGGTGTGGCACTGACCCTTTATATGTTGAATATCATGATACCGAATGGGGCGTACCGGTCTATGACGATGATAAATTGTTTGAATTCCTGATATTGGAGACTTTTCAAGCAGGGTTGAGCTGGATTACAGTCTTAAGAAAAAGAGAGAATTTTAGAAAGGCATTCGATCATTTTGACTATAAAAAGATTGCCCAATATGATGAAAAGAAATTTGATTCTTTATTACAAAATGAAGGTATTATAAGGAATAAGCTTAAAATAAAGGCAACCATAACAAATGCTATCGCATTTATGGAAGTTCAAAAGGAATTTGGTTCTTTTTCGAAATATATCTGGCAATTTATTGATGGGAAACCCATAAAGAATAAATACAATAATTCGTCTGAAATACCTGCAAATACCATCTTAGCAGATACTATTTCTTCTGACCTAAAAAAGAGAGGTTTTAAATTTGTTGGTTCAACGGTTGTCTATGCCCACATGCAGGCTACTGGTATGGTAAATGACCATTTGACAAGCTGCTTTCGATATGAAAAGGTATAAAAAAAACGCGAAATTAATTTCGCGTTTTTACTTCTTAATCAATGATTTATTCTTTTATAGGAATATAGATTTCTGTGATCCATTCTGCCGGATTAGGAGTAGCAATAGGATCTGTTAAGTAAACCTCTACAGCAGGTTTACCTATTAGAGCTTCCAGATTATTATCCGCTAAATATTTATATGCTGTATCCCAAGCTTCATTAAGATTGTTATAATCACCCTTCAAAGTTGTTTTTACTGCTTTAAAAGGATATAACATACCGGTTAATACACCGCTGTTTGGTGCCGTAATAACCCTTTCACTAACAGGAACGGCACACGAAAACATTACCGCATTATTTTCAACATCAATATTATGATAGAGTGTAAAAGGCGCTCCTGCCAAAGGAATATTATTCTTTTGGGCATAGGTACTTGGTAAAGTCATTAATGATTGCATCACCTCCGCCATTTCATCAATTTTACAAGAGGTAGATGTATATAAATAGTAGCCTCCTCCTCTGGTAGTTATCCCATTTACTTCAATGCTGTATCTTTTCATTTCTACTTGTAAAACACTATCCAATTTAAACAAACCTCGTTCATAGTCGGGACCAATTTGTTTGTCCATACCACCTGTAAATGCAGAAAAAGCCTTGAACATAAAATCCATGTTGCCTTTCATACCCCATGTAACTTCTGTGCCATCTTCAACGGGTTTTAAATTCCAGTAAATATCCGATTCTGATTCGAAGGGTTTTACAAACTTTATTTTTTGTCCTATATATTCACCATTCTTTGTTTCTATGGTTTCCATTTCACCTTCTCCAAGAATTTTTCCATTCCAGCTGTAGGACGCTCCTTCTCCACTGGTTATATCAGCATAAGTTAATTGCGCTTCTGGCTCTTGTTCAATCCATGGTGACCAAGTTGGCCAATTCTTATAATCATTAATATTATTAAAGATCACTTGGGATGGAGCATGTATTACTTTAGTTCTCGAAACTTCATATGAATTCTCTAAGGTTGCTATATATATAGCAGCTGCAATGACAACTAAAAGTATTAATAGAAATATATATTTTAAAATTTTCATTGTGTCTGTATTTAGCGTTATTAAACATCACAAATATAATGTTTTATAGCAATTTTTAATTAATTTTACGCCTCTTAAATTATTAAACATAATAAACGAAATGAAACATATCATAAGTATTTTTTTATTGACCATTTTTTTATGGTCGTGCACAGAAAAAGTTGTTGAAAAAAAACCAGCACAAGAACAAGAATTTGAATTTTTAGTAGAGCAGTTTGCTGACCTGAAAATATTACGATATCAAATTCCAGACTTTGAAAATCTTACATTGAAAGAAAAACAATTAGTGTATTACCTAACCCAAGCGGGATTATCCGGAAGAGATATTATCTGGGACCAAAATTACCGTCATAATTTAAAAATCCGTAAAGCACTAGAAAATATATACACTTCATACGACGGTGATAAGACAACAGATGACTGGAAAGCATTTGAGGTCTATGTAAAACGAGTGTGGTTCTCTAACGGAATTCATCATCATTATGCGAACGATAAGATTAAACCCGGTTTTTCGATAGAATTTTTCGATTTCTTATTAGCTGAAACGAATACAGAACTTGAAGAAAATGTTAAACAGGTTATTTTTAACGAAATAGATAATAAAAAAGTAAACCAGGCAAAAGGTGTAGATAATGTGGCACTTTCTGCTGTTAATTTTTATGGTCCAAACGTGACAAATGCCGATGTAGAGTCATTCTATAAAAAAATGAAATCTCCAAACCCAGAAAAACCATTGTCATTCGGATTAAACTCACAATTGGTAAAGGAAAATGGTGTTTTGAAAGAACGTATTTATAAATCAGGTGGATTATATGGATCTGCAATCGATGAAATAATTAAATGGTTAGAATTAGCACAAGGTGTAGCAGAAAATCAAGCTCAAGGTGATGCCATTGGATTACTGATTGAATATTATAAAACAGGAGATCTTCAAATCTGGGACGACTATAATGTTGCCTGGACAGCTGCTACCGAGGGAAATATCGATTATATCAACGGTTTTGTAGAAGTGTATAACGACCCACTGGGATATAGAGGGTCTTATGAGACCATCGTACAAATTAACGATTTTGATATGTCCCAAAAAATGAAAGTATTATCTGATAACGCACAATGGTTTGAAGATAATTCAACCCTAATGGATGAGCATAAAAAGAAAAATGTAGTGGGTGTTACCTATAAGGTAGTAAATGTTGCCGGTGAAGCCGGTGATGCTACGCCTAGTACCCCTATCGGTGTTAATTTACCCAATGCTAACTGGATACGCGCATCCGTAGGGAGTAAATCGGTTTCTCTAGGAAACATCATTCATGCCTATAATAATGCCGGTAATACAGGTCGTTTAAAAGAATTTGTAAATGACGAGGAAGAATTTGAACTTGAAGAGAAGTATGGTCAGTTGGCCGATAAATTACATACGGCATTACATGAAGTAATCGGGCATGCATCAGGACAGCTAAATCCCGGTGTTGGTCAAACTAAAGAAACACTTAAGACCTATTCTTCAACACTCGAAGAAGGGCGCGCAGACCTGGTTGGATTGTACTATTTATACAATCCTAAATTACAGGAGCTAGGATTGGTAGAAGATTGGGAAAGTGTTGGTAAAGCTGCTTATGATGGTTATATCAGAAATGGATTAATGACACAATTAATACGCTTAAACTTAGGCGATGATGTGGAAGAGTCACATATGCGTAATAGGCAATGGGTTTCTGCATGGGCTTTCGAGCAAGGCAAAAAAGATAATGTCATTGAAAAAATTACCCGCGATGGTAAAACTTATTATAATATAAATGACTATGCAAAATTACATGACCTTTTCGGACAGTTATTACGTGAAACACAGCGTATAAAATCTGAAGGTGATTATGCTGCAGTAGAAGCACTGGTAGAGACCTATGGTGTAAAGGTCGATCAAGATCTGCATGCTGAGATTTTAAAACGTAATGAACAGTTTACATCTGCTCCTTATAGTGGGTTTGTAAATCCGGTATTGGTTCCTGAAACTAATGATGCCGGCGAAATTATAGATATTAAAGTTACCCAACCGGAGAGTTTTGATGTTCAAATGATGAACTACGCTAAGAATTATAGTTATTTACCAGAGGAAAATTAATAATATTAGATCATAAATAAGAAAACCACTCTGCGTTTAAGGAGTGGTTTTCTATTCATATAAATGGAAGGAGTTGTTATAAAATCTACGGGGAGTTGGTATACAGTTAGAACTGTTAACGGTGATATTTTCGAATGTCGGATCAAAGGGAAATTCCGTATGAGCGGTATCAAAAGTACCAACCCTGTTACTGTGGGTGATGTAGTAGATTTTGAATTGGAAGAAAATAGCGAAAACGGCATCATTCATAAGATTCATGATCGAAAGAATTATATTATTAGAAAATCTGTAAACCTCTCAAAACAAACCCATATTATTGCGGCCAATATAGACCAGGTTTTATTATTGGTTACACTTGAAAACCCAACTACTTATACCAGTTTTATAGACCGTTTTTTAGCAACTGCCGAAGCCTATTCTATTCCGGCGATTATAGTTTTTAGCAAGATAGATCTGTATAATAAAGAAATGCTCGCTCAGAAGGAAAAGCTTGAAAAAGTTTATAGAGATATTGGTTATGAATGTATTGATGTATCGGCAAATGAAAATATAAACATCAATAAATTAAAGAATATCATGAAAGGTAAAGTAAACATGTTTTCAGGGCATTCAGGCGTAGGAAAATCTACATTGATCAATACTATCGATCCCCAACTCGATCTAAAGACCTCAGAAATTTCATCTCAACATAAACAGGGACAACACACCACTACTTTTGCAGAAATGTTTAGCCTGCCTTTCGGCGGATATATTATTGATACTCCTGGTATCAAAGGATTTGGTGTTGTAGATTTTCAAAAAGAAGAAATTGGTGACTTTTTTCCTGAAATTTTTGCATTAAAACATCAATTGCAAATTTAATAATTGCATGCATGTAAACGAACCCAATTGTGCTATAAAGGAAGCTGTAGATAATGGATAAAATTGCAGAATCAAGATATATGAGCTATTTACAATTACTCGAAGACGAGCAAGAGAATTATAGAATGGATAATTACGTTTAAATGAAAGCAGTTATTCAAAGAGTTACAGAAGCCTCTGTTACAGTGGAAGATAAAATAATTAGTTCGATCAAGGACGGACTTTTAATATTACTTGGCATTACTGATGATGACAGCGATCTGGATATAACATGGTTGTCAAACAAGATCATAAATCTCAGGATTTTTAATGATGAAAACCATGTCATGAACAAATCGATTATTGATATTAAAGGTGATGTTATTGTGGTGAGTCAATTTACCTTGATGGCAAGTACAAAAAAAGGAAACAGGCCGTCTTATATCAAAGCTGCAAAACCTGAGATCGCTATCCCTCTTTATGAAGATTTTATCACCCATCTTGAAAAAGACTTGCACAAAAAAGTGGGTACAGGTATTTTTGGTGCGGATATGAAAATAAAATTATTGAATGACGGACCAGTAACTATTATACTGGATTCAAAGATTAAAGATTAAATTCTACTTCTTAAAAAATTAAGGCTATACATTGTATGACTTTTGTCATCCTTTTTATCAATAATTTTTATAAAATTTATACGTTATCTAAAATAATACATTGATAACCAAAAGATTTTTTATCAATTGTCGCTAAGCCCAATTTCAATGACATTCAAAAGTCTGCTGCTCATTTTACTTATTTCTACGTTTCAACCTGTTTTTTCACAGGACTTTGACTTTGATATTTCAACTATTCCAGATAGTCTAAAGAAAAATGCAAATTCAATTATTTTATTTGATGAAACTAATATAAAATTTGAATCGTCAAAAATGATGATTATCTCTTATAAAAAAGCAGTTTTTGTGCTAAACAAATTTGGTGACCGAAATTCTCAGATTGTGGTACATTATGACTCCGCAAATGAAATAAAAAATATAAGAGCATATGCCTATAACCCCTTTGGTAATGAAGTCAAAAATATTAAAAAGAAAGATTTCATTGACCGCAGTGCTGCTGATGGTATGTCTCTATTTAATGATGGTAGAATAATTTATTACAACTACGTGCCTATTTCTTATCCATATACAATTTATTATGAATATGAAATTGAATCTTCAAATACTGCTTTTATACCAAGGTGGTACCCATTTGATTCCTATAACCAGGGAATAGTTAAAAGCACCTATAAAATCACTTATCCAAATGATCTAACTATCAAAAAACTAGAAAAAAACTTTGAAAAATTCAATATTACAAAGATTGATAAACCTAGTAATCTTTCTTACGAAATCAACTATACAACCGCGATCAAATACGAAGAATTAGTTCCGCACTATATTAACTTGATGCCTTGGGTGCTAATGTCTTCAAATAAATATCGTTTAGAAGGTACTGATGGAGTTGCCAATAATTGGAAAGAGTTTGGGAAGTGGAGATATGAATATTTATATAATGGGAATGATATAATAAATGAATCAACAAGAGCCTATGCAAAGAAATTGGTTCAAGATATAACCGATCCTATTGAAAAGGCCAAAAAAATCTACGAATTTGTTCAAAATAAGACGAGATATATAAGTGTTCAAGAAGGAATTGGAGGATGGAAACCAATGAAAGCAGATGATGTTGATAAATTAGGTTACGGAGATTGTAAAGGCCTGTCAAACTACACGAAAGCTTTATTGGATGCAGTTAACGTAGAATCGTATTATTCAGTTATTTGGGCAGGAGATGAAAAAAGAAATGTAGAAAAGGATATTTATTCTATGCAAGGCAATCATGTTATATTAAATCTACCAACTGAAAATGGAGATATTTGGTTAGAATGCACAAGCCAAACAGACCCTTTTGGCTATCAAGGTACTTTTACAGATGATAGGGATGTGCTAGTTATCACTCCAGAAGGTGGTAAGATCAAACATACAGGTATATACGAAACAAAACAAAACTTTAAAAACACGATATCAAATTACAAAATCAACGAAGAAGGAGGGCTCGATGCCCAAATAACTATAAAAACTGGTGGTATACAATATGGACAGCATTACCAGCTAGAATTAAAACCTGAAAGAGACATACATAGCCATTATAAAAAGGATTATTGGAATTATATAAATAATTTAACCATCAATAGTTACAATTTCAAAAATAATAAAGATAGTATCATTTTTAAGGAAAAAATTAATGTAAATGCCGATGACTATGCAATAAAAAGCGGCAATAGAATGTTATTTGTTATCAATACGTTTAACAGATCCTCATTTATACCCAAAAGATATACGAACAGAAAATTGCCATTTGAAATTTCAAGAGGTACTATTGAACAAGATGAATTTGAAATTGGACTTCCCGCAAATTATACTGTTGAAGCTCTGGGAAATAACATTAAAGTCGAAAATAAATTTGGACAATACCAATTTAACATTACAAAAATCAACGATAACAAACTAAAATATAAACGAGAATTTATATTAAATGAAGGGGTTTATCCTCCTGAAGATTACGAAGACTATCGCAATTTCAGAAAAAAAATAGCCAATCAAGATAAAACCAAAATCGTATTAATAAAATCAATTCCATGAAAAATGTTGCCCTCACTGTCCTTTTTATACTATTTATTATACTACCCTCATCGGCACAAGATGCAAAATTTGGAAAAGTTGATAAAAAAGATTTAATGGAAAAATATTATCCTTCTGATTCTTCGGCAAATGCAGCTGTATTATATAAAAAAAGACGCTCTTATTTTAGATATACTCAAGGGCAAGGTTTTGAATTGGTCACTGAAATACACGAACGTATTAAAATTTATAATAAAGAAGGTTACGACTGGGCAACAAAAAAAATATCATTATACCAAGATGGTGACAACGAAAAGGTTTCTATCAAAGCCAATACTTTTAACTTGGTAAACGGAAAAATAGAAAAAACCAAACTTAGTAAAAGTGATATTTTTGATGAAAATGTAAACAAATACTGGAGCCGTAAAAAGTTTACTTTGCCCAATTTATCTGAAGGTTGTATAGTTGAATGGGACTATACCATTAATTCACCTTATTATTGGCGAATTGATGATATGGAATTACAATCTTTTATACCTATAAAATACATAGAATCACAAATTGAAGTCCCGGAATATTTAGTCTTTAAAAATTTAATGAAAGGATTTTATCCAATAAATATAGAAAAAAGTACTAAACCGTCTTCTATTATCTTTACCAATAAAGAAAGAAGTGAAGGGCTTTCAACTAAAACATCTTTTAATCAAAACAAGATTGATTTCAGAACTAATATAACAGAATGCACATTACAAAATGTACCGGCATTAAAAAAAGAACCCTACGTTAATAACATAGATAATTATCTTACTGCTTTGAAATTTGAATTGACCAGCACAAAATTTCCAAATAGTACCTTAAAATTTTATAACACAACATGGGAAGATGTTACCAAAACCATTTACGAAAGCACCAACTTTGGCGCTCAATTAGATAAAAAATCACATTTTAAAGACGATTTTTCATCATTGATCAATATGACGGATCATGAAAATGAGAAGATAGCCAAAATATTTAATTTTGTAAAAGAAAAAATAAAATGGAATAATCACAAGTCCATTTATACTGACGTTGGTGTAAGAGTAGCCTATAAAGAATCTGTTGGTAATGTTGCTGAAATCAATTTAACTCTGGTCGCTATGCTTCGAGAAGCAAATCTTAATGCGAATCCAGTATTGATTAGTACCCGAGACCACGGCATTCCCTTTTTTCCCACCCAAGATGGCTTTAATTATGTTATTGCTGGAGTAGAAACTTCGAATGGTAGTTATTTTACTAGATGCAACCGAAAAATACAGTATTCCCAACGTGTTACCTCTTCGAGATTTAAATTGGCAAGGTAGAATTGTTAGAGAAAACGGAAGTTCATCCCCGGTTGATCTATTCCCTAAAGAACACACCGATGAAATAGTTTATTTAATGGCTGAAATGAATGAAGAAGGATTATTGAAAGGGTCAGAAAGGGTGACTTGGACCAATTTAAAGGCCTTGCAATTAAGAGAGGGACATAACAACCTTACTGATAACGATGTGATCGGTATTTTAGAAAAAGACAATGGCTATATTGAAATAAGTGAGTTAAAGAGAGATCATATAAACGATATTTACAAAGCAATAACGTATCAATTTGATTTTGAAGGAGACAACCAGGCTGAAATCATTGGCGAGAAGATTTATTTTTCGCCCATGTTGTTTCATACAGAAAAAGAAAACCCTTTTAAATTAAAAAATAGGGAATTCCCGGTTGATTTCGGGGCACCATTTGAAAAAAAATACAATATTTCTCTTACGATACCCACGGGATATCAAGTGGTATCGACCCCGGAGAGTGTTAGTTATGGATTACCGGAAAACATCGGGTCATATCAATTTATATGCAAAGCATTAGGCAATAAGCTGCAAGTTTCATCAACAATCACTATGAACGAATTTATAATAGGATCACAATATTACGGGGCTCTTAAGGAATTTTACAAACAAATGATAGACAAACAATTAGAAAAGATAGTATTGTCAAAGATATAGATCAACAATTGCAATCTGGATTACAGCCTGTTTTCTTCTTGTTACTAAAAAAGAATTTTTTCACTAAAAAAACAATTGCTAGGATCACCGCTATGTAAACAAATACTGTTTGCATTCTATCAAGTTAATAAGTTAAAGGTAAGTAAAGCTGCTACATATGCCAAGGCTGTCATACCAACTAATTGCAAAATAGGCCATTTCCAGCTATTGGTTTCTCTTTTGACAATGGCTAGTGTGCTCATACATTGCATGGCAAATGCATAAAAAATGAGGAGCGACATCCCAACAGGTAAATTAAAACGTTTTTCTCCAGTGACCTCATTAATTTCTTTTCCCATACGTTCTTTGATAGTAGTCCTATCAGCATCGTCTCCAACACTATAAATCGTTGCCAGCGTACTCACAAAAACTTCTCTTGCAGCAAATGAACTTAAAAGGGCAATACCTATCTTCCAATCATAACCCAAAGGTTGAATCGCCGGCTCAACGGCTTTACCCATGATACCTATATATGAATGCTCTAATTTAAAAGAAGCTACTTTTTTACTAATTTCTTTTTCTGAAAGCTGTGCGTTTTCTGCTTTGATAATTTCAGGAGCATTTTTAAATGTCTCAGGGCCATTAGAGGCCAAAAACCATAGTATGATCGAAATGGCTAAAATGATTTTACCCGCCCCAAAAACAAAAGCCTTTGTTTTTTCTAATACTGTATAAAAAACATTTTTTAAGGAAGGTAATTTATAGTTGGGCATTTCTATAATAAAAAAACTCTTGTCATTTACTTTTAGGGTTTTATTCAATAGCAATCCAGAAGCAAGTGCAGCTCCAAAACCGAGTAGGTATAAGGCCATGAGCGTTATGCCCTGATAACTAAATATTCCCAAAATTCTGTCATTGGGAATCACTAAGGCAATAATAATTGCATAAACGGGAAGTCTGGCCGAGCAAGTGGTAAACGGGGTAACCAAAATAGTTACCAGCCTTTCTTTTAATCCGCCTATATTACGTGCCGCCATGATGGCAGGTATTGCGCATGCAGTTCCGGAAATTAAAGGAATCACACTTTTCCCACTCATACCAAAACGCCTCATTAGCTTATCCATTAAAAATACTACCCTGCTCATATAACCTGTTTCTTCAAGGATCGAGATCAGCAAAAACAAGATGGCAATTTGAGGAATAAATATTACGATCCCTCCTATTCCCGGGATAATTCCTTCTGCCAACAAGTTTGTTAGGGGTCCTGTAGGTAAATTATTTTTTGTCCACTCGCTAAGAAAAGCAAAGGTAGCGTCAATATAATCCATCGGTAAACTCGCCCAATCAAATATAGATTGAAAAATGAGCAATAATATACTGGCGAAAATCACATAACCAAAAATTCTATGGGTGAGTATCTTATCAAATTTAAACCTGAGATCGGTTGCTTTTGATGTGTCTACAGCATACGTTTTTTTAAGGATATCATTGATATATTGATAGCGCAAAATAGTTTCCTTGTTTTGCATTCGTTTCAATTTATCTTCATCTGTTTTAAAGCCTTCTATACGCTGTTTTAAACTTATTTCTGTATTAGGAAAATTATGATGTTGCGTAATTAATAACCATGCTTTATAAAGCGATACATCCTTAAAGCTTTTTTTTAACTTTTTAAAAAATTCAGCATCTATTCTATCTGCTATATTGGCAATAGTTGTAGTACTTACCTCTTTATAATTTAAAATAGCCTTTCTTACTTCATCTATTCCTAAATTTTTACGGGCACTTATCAATAATATTTCTGAATTCAATTCCTTTTTCAAAAGATCTATATTCAAAGAGATACCTTTCTTTATCATCTGATCGGCCATATTGATCACCAAAATGGCGGGGATCTGTAAATCCTTTATTTGGGAAAATAAAAATAAATTGCGCTTTAAATTCTCAACATCGGCCACTACCACAACCACATCGGGGTATTCATTTTCGGCATTTAATAAGGCTTGTAAAACGATATTTTCATCAAGACTCGAAGGGTTTATACTATAAGTACCAGGCAGATCAATGATACTAGCTGTGACATCACTACTTAATTTTGCTATCCCTGTTTTTTTTTCTACAGTTACCCCCGGATAATTACTAACTTTTTGATTTAAACCGGTTAGTTGATTAAAAAGTGACGACTTGCCTGTATTTGGATTACCTACTAAAGCTACTTTTATGACTTCAGTTTTTCGCATAAATTTTCGCTTTTCGCTATAAGAATAAGTTCAGCTGTTTCCCTTCGAATGGCTAAGTGACTGCCATTTACTCTAATATATAATGGATCTTTTAAAGGGGCTATTTGGATCAATTCTACTTCTTTACCCGGAAGGCATCCCATCTCTAATAATTTTAAAGGTAAATTATCCAAAGGAATATCTTGAATAATTCCTTTTTCTCCAACTATTAGATCTGCGATTGTAGTGATGTCCAATTTTTATTTAGATTGATTATAAATACCATGCGAAAATACCACTTTTTTTATTATAAAAAATATGATATAAGTCATTTATCATATTCTTTTTTCAAAATTTCAATGTCTTCAAAGATCCTATTCATCTCTGCCTTGTCGGTACCATCGTAAAAACCTCTAATTTGTTTTTTCTTGTCTACAAGAATAAATTGTTCTGTATGAATAAAATCCTGGGCTCCACCATCTCCTTCATCCAACACGGCAAAATAAGATTTACGCGCCAAATTATAAATGTGCATTTTATCGCCTGTTACCAAATTCCATTTACTGTCTATCACGCCTTTTTCATCTGCATACTTGCGCAAAACAGCAACGCTATCTATAAATGGTGTAACCGAATGAGATAAGAACATAATATCCGGATCATTTTTATAATGTCCTTGCAACTGCGACATATTAATGGTCATTATAGGGCAAATAGTCTGGCATCTTGTAAAGAAAAAATCGGCTATGTAAATTTTATCTGTTATAATCCTCTTGGGTTATTGTATCTCCATTCTGATTAATCAGTTTAAAATCGGCAATTTTGTGGTTAGATCTCTTATGTTTTACAGACGCATCCACCAATTTCGGATTCACATCGGCTGGGTTATATACAGGTAATTTCTTTTCAGGATTCAATAAAAAATAACCAATCACAACAAAGATTATAAATAATAATGCTATCCTTATGACTGTTGGAACCGACTTTTTAAAAAACGATATTTCCATATAATTTTATATATTTGCTATCCGCTTGGCTATATTTTAATTAGCAAAGTTATTGTTTATGAAAAAAATATTACTGTTAATTCTTCTTATTTTTTCAACTTATTCATTTGCTCAAGAGCAATTGAATATTTATGACTCCTATCTTCAAGAGTTAATAATCTCAGATCAGGAAAAGTCAAACATCAATTTTGATTCTGAAAATATTACCTGGCGTAAAAATACTGTTGAAAAATTGACATCTAATACTTATAAGGACCCCAGTTTTTTAAAAACAGCCATGGTCTTACATATGTTAAAGTATAAATTAGGAGATGAAGAATATTATAGAGGTATTGATGTCTATTTAGAAGAACTGCTTAGAAATGGAGAAAAAGTCACGTTGAATAGCTTCAAATATTCACTAGAAAATGAAACCGGCGAAGATCTTTCGGATATTTTTAATGATTGGTTCATCGGGAAAGGCTTTCCTTCATATGATATTAGTTGGTTTCAGAATGAAGAAACTAAAACCATAAATTTCACGGTTGAGCAAGAACAATCAGACATTTCGGTTTCATTTTTTGAAATGCCGGTTCCTGTTAAAGTTATTAGTGATAAAGGTGATTCTCAAATCATAAGATTAGAATTAAGTGAAAACAAACAAAGTTTTACGGGCGCTTTACCTTTTTTAATAAAAACTGTCGAAGTAGATCCCGAATACCAGCTAATAAGTTATAACAATACAGTAAAAAAAGGTATTGATCAGGAAGTGTTAAATAACACGATCTCATTATATCCCAACCCTGCAAAAAATGTCATAAAAATCCAAAACTATAGCGATGCTATTGTAGAAAAGGTTTCGATTTACAATATGTTGGGGAAATTAGTATTAGAAGAAACAAACCCAATCAGTGCCATTAATTTGACACCTTTGTCATTTGGTATTCATCTGGTTAAAATTGAGACTTCCAGGGGTACTCTACATAAAACGATCCTTAAACAACAATAACCCAAATTAAACTTTAACAAAGTTTTTAATATGACTAAAACTTCCATTCTAGTTATAATATATTACCTTTGTGCGTTTTTAAATTATATAGAGATCTTATAGAGAATGGACATATTTGTTAAAATATCACAATTTATTTTAAGCTTATCATTTTTGATCGTTTTGCATGAATTAGGTCATTTTATTCCGGCAAAACTTTTCAAAACAAAGGTTGAAAAATTCTATTTATTTTTTGATTATAAATTTTCAATATTTAAGAAAAAAATTGGTGAAACGGTATACGGAATTGGTTGGATCCCTTTAGGCGGCTATGTTAAAATAGCAGGAATGATCGATGAAAGCATGGATACCGATCAGATGAAACAGGAACCCAAACCTTGGGAATTTCGCTCGAAACCGGCTTGGCAGCGACTAATCATCATGTTAGGTGGTGTTACTGTAAATTTTCTATTAGGTATTTTCATCTATGTTATGATGTTAAATGTTTGGGGTAAGGATTTCGTTACAAGCGATGATATTTCTAATGGTTTTGCGGTGGCCGAAGAATTTAAGCAATATGGTTTTAAAGACGGAGATAAAATTAAAAGAATTAATGGTGAAGAACCTTTTAATGTGCTGGATGTTAACAAGCATTTATTTCTTCGTAATATAGCCTCTATAGAAGTAGAACATGTTGATGGTAATACCGAAAAGATATCGCTACCTGATGATATCGGACTAACTATGTGGACCAATGGTATTATGGAGCCTTTTATTCCAAGATTTTCAGCTGTTCTAGACAGCATAATTCCTTATTCTCCGGCCTCTGAATCTAACCTTCAAAAAGGAGATGTTATTCTTTCTGTGAATGGAAAAGATTTGAACTATTGGGATGAATTTACCAATGCCATCCAAAGCAATGATAGAAAACAGGAAATAAGTATTGTGGTGTTAAGAGATGCAGTTAAGGATACCATTCATATTACACCCGATGCAGAAGGTAAAATTGGTGTATATCCTAAAGGGTTATCTGAAGATGATATAAATATTCAACATAAAAGTTATTCTTTTGGAGAAAGTTTAAGCAAAGGTACTTCAACTGCCTATTGGACCCTAAGAGATTATATGGCCCAATTTGAATATGTTTTTACTAAAAAAGGAGCTACTAGCCTTGGAGGATTTGGAACTATTTTAAGCATTTTTCCAACGCAATGGGATTGGCAACGTTTTTGGAGTCTAACAGCATTTTTATCTATCATGCTGGCATTTATGAACCTCTTACCAATACCGGCTTTAGATGGCGGCCATGTTGTTTTTACACTATACGAGATGGTTACAGGTAGAAAACCCAGTGATAAGTTTCTTGAATATGCCCAAATTACCGGGTTTATTCTACTTATGGGCTTATTATTATTTGCTAATGGTAATGATGTATATAAATGGATTACCGGTAAGTTTTAAAGTATCACCAACCAAAAAAAAAGCTTCAAATATATATTTGAAGCTTTTTTGTTATTTCTAATTAGCGCTAATTAATCGGCCAGAATAATAATCTTATTATCTTTTAATTCTATCGTTCCACTTTCGATCGGTAATAGCGTTAGGCCTTTATCACCTTTCTTAAATTTGGACTTATTCACCTCAGAAACCTGTACGTTACCATAAATTTTAACATCACCCTTTTTCAACAACGACACTACCGGTGCATGATTATTTAGCATCTGAAATTCACCGTTAACACCTGGCACTGCAACAGATTCAACATCACCTTTAAATAAAACAGCTTCCGGGCTTACAATTTCTAATAACATAATTTAAAATCAAGTTTAATTAATTACGCTTCTGATTCTGCTTCAGCTAGCATTTTTTCACCTGCCTCAATAGCTTCCTGTATTGATCCTTTTAAGTTAAAGGCCGCTTCCGGAATATGATCTAATTCTCCATCCATGATCATATTAAACCCTTTGATCGTATCCTTGATGTCTACCAAAACTCCCGGTATACCCGTAAATTGTTCTGCCACATGGAATGGTTGAGATAAGAAACGTTGTGCTCTACGAGCTCTATAAACTACCAACTTATCATCCTCACTTAATTCTTCCATCCCTAAAATGGCAATAATATCTTGTAATTCTTTATAGCGTTGTAATAATTCTTTGACCTTTTGGGCACAATTATAATGTTCGTCACCCAATAATTCCCTTGTTAGAATCCTTGAAGTAGAATCTAATGGATCAACTGCCGGATAAATACCTAACTCCGAAATTTTACGAGATAAAACTGTCGTAGCATCTAAGTGTGCAAAAGTTGTTGCCGGTGCGGGATCAGTTAAATCATCCGCAGGTACATAAACGGCTTGAACAGAAGTAATAGAACCGGTTTTTGTTGAAGTAATACGTTCTTGCATAGCACCCATTTCTGTCGCTAATGTAGGTTGGTAACCTACTGCAGAAGGCATACGGCCTAATAAGGCAGATACTTCGGAACCTGCTTGTGTAAAACGGAAAATATTATCTACAAAAAACAATACATCTTTACCTTGGCTATCGCCTGCTCCATCACGGAAATATTCGGCTATTGTTAAACCAGATAAGGCCACACGAGCACGAGCTCCGGGAGGTTCATTCATTTGCCCAAATACAAAGGTCGCTTTAGAATCTCTCATCCCAGGTTTATCAACCTTAGATAGGTCCCATCCGCCTTCTTCCATAGAATGCATAAAATCTTTACCGTATTTAATAATACCAGATTCAAGCATTTCACGTAATAGATCGTTTCCTTCACGAGTTCGTTCACCTACACCGGCGAATACTGAAAGTCCACCATGGCCTTTGGCAATGTTATTGATCAATTCCATCAATAGTACTGTCTTTCCAACGCCTGCCCCACCGAATAATCCAATTTTACCACCTTTGGCATAAGGCTCAATAAGGTCAATAACTTTAATCCCGGTATATAAAACTTCTGTAGAAGTAGATAGATCATCAAATTTCGGTGCTTGACGGTGGATTGGCAATCCATCTTTACCTGCTTTAGGTAAATTCCCCAATCCATCAATGGCATCTCCTGTTACATTAAATAGGCGTCCATATATATTCTCTCCTATAGGCATTTGTATCGGGTTTCCTGTAGAAACCACTTCATAACCCCGGCTTAAACCATCAGTAGAGTCCATGGCTATACAACGAACAGTATCTTCTCCTATATGCTGTTCTACTTCCAAGACCAATAAAGAACCATCTTCTCTGGTAATCTCTAAAGAATCATAAATTTGAGGAAGTTTGGAGTCTGATGAGAACTCCACATCGATTACCGGACCAATAATTTGAGCAACTTTACCTGTAACTTTTGCCATTATAATTTTCTATTTATTATTATCTTATTTTAGACTAAAAACCGATGTATTTAATTAAATATATCTTGTTTTTTCAAGGCGCAAAGGTAATTTATATTTAGGAATAGTAAAAGTGTTTTATAAATAATTTTTTACACTTATATGAGATTAAAATTATTTCAACACAATAAAAAACCTCACCAAATTGGTGAGGTCTTTTTTTTAAATTTTTTTAATGTTTTATAAGTTAACCACCCAAGAAACATAATATAAAGATCCTATCGCTCCAACTCCAGGTGCGCTCATATATTCTTTTCCACCTAGATTAGTGCCACCTACTTTAAATAGTGACTTGATCTTTGGAATAGAGTAATTCAATTGTGCATCGATTACTGTTCTTGCATCGATAATTGCATCTGCAAAAGTAGATTCCCACAAATACTCATCACTCCATCTCACATCTACATTAAATCCGAAATTTTCAAAAAGTGATGTATTACCAAATCCTACTTTAACCTTATGCTCAGGTGTATTGAAACCTGCTTCATAATCAGGATCTGATTCTTGATCGAAATCAAACTTCGCATACGTATAATTTATAGCCAAAATTAAAATCGCCAAATATTTTGGTTGTCATTCCTATACTTCCACCATAAGATTTAACATCGGCAGCCGAATTAGTATACACTTGGAATGGTTGATAATCTTGATTCGCAATGGCTATTAAGGCATTTGGTTGTTGTACAAAAGGATGAATGTCAGAAAAATTAACCAGTCCGTAATGAGGCACTACCACGGTTTTGTTTCCGATAAAATCTTCATATTTATTGTAGTAAGCACTCATATCCAATGCTAATTTTCCAAAACCGGCTCTATACCCTACCTCATATGCAGTTACCCTTTCCGGTTTAACATACTCAAAATTGGCAATTTCCAATAATGCAGGATTTGGAGATCCTTGGGCAGCACTTGCTCCAAAAGCATATAATGAAGCTAAGGTAAAAGAATTTTCATATGCTGCTCTACCACTTAACTCTACCGTACTCGGAAATCCTAATAGTTGTGCAGTCCCACTATTTGGTAATGGGCTAGATATATATCTATCCAAATTATCAGGTGCAGAACCTACTAAAATGGCCGGTCCGGCATCTAAACCAATATATTGATCTTGGGTTGTAGGGTTTCTAAAACCAGTTTGGAAAGAAGCTCTTAAGTTACGTGTTTTTCCTTCACCCTAAAGAGTAAGAAACCGAAACTCTTGGTGAATAATTCCCATCAAAATTCTGGGCCTTATCATATCGTATTGAACCCGTAAACTTCAACCTGTCGTCTACAAATTTCTTTTGAAGTTGCATATAAGCACCATATTCGTCATAATCAATCGCTCCATCATAATCTGTAAAAATTGTACCAAATGAATTCAAAGAATATAATCTATAAGAACCACCTAGTTGTATCTCTGCAAAATCAATAACCTCTGCAAAATTATAATTACCATCTACATGATATAATTTTGTGTTGTCTTGAAATTTAGATCCGGTTAATACATCAGGATCAGAGGTAATGCGATTAAAAGCTTCTTTAAATGCAGCGGTACCCGGTTGCAACGTAACCAATCCATCTGCAGCTTGTCTTGAGGCAGCGTGCAATTGCGGTGAAGCTGCTGCTACATCGGCAGGACTACCTCCTCCTGCAAATATTTGGCCCACACCTTGTGCATATGCACCCGCATAAGTTCCAAACCATTGTGAAGCTGTTTCTTTATTCATGTTTACCCCGGTAAATAACATATCATAAGACTCTCCAGCTTTCTCTGAAGTTAAATAGCCCCTTAAAAAGAAATTTCTATTTCTGACCTCAAATTTATGCTGCTGCATAAAGAAATCATTTATAGAATACCTGTTAGCACCTTGATAAATCGTGTTTCCTAGGCCAAATTTAGAATTCCAAATTAATTCAAGATCATTGGCCAAAGGTTTATAATGAAAGGCAACATCAACTTTCGCACTTTCTGCATTATAATCGGTAAGGTCTGATTCTTTATAACCAGTACGTCCAACATTATCTTTTGGAATAAAAGGGACTAAAGGAGCTAATTCAGGATTTGTAGTTGAAGCTAAAAAACCAGCTACGCCTTGTAAATCTCCAAATGGCGTCTCCGATAACTGAACTTCATCTCCATAAACGTTTGCTTGATTAAATGCTGTTTGACCTGCAGTTGAAGGAATTATTTCATCCGCATTTCCTGCGCCTCTATCAATATATTGATTATAATCGGTAGCATACCATTCTGTTCCTTTTAAATAAGCGAATGATGCTTTGGCGGCAAACTTTTCACTAAAGGCATGTGCTGCACGTATACCAACATCATAATATTCATTATCGCCGGCTGCATCTTGCATTGTAAGCCCTGTTTTAAAAGTAGTACTTACTCCTTGATGTTCAAATGGGCTTTTACTGGTCATAAATAAAATACCGTTAAAAGCATTGGCCCCATATAAGGCCGAAGAAGCACCAGGAAGCAATTCTACACTATTTACATCTAATTCACTCATTCCTAACAAGTTTCCTAGTGCAAAATTTAATGCTGGTGAAGAATTATCCATACCATCTACCAACTGCATAAAACGCGTATTTGCAAAAGTGGCAAAACCTCTGGTATTCACAGATTTAAAGGTTAAACTACTCGTATTTACATCTACACCTTTTAAATTTTCTAAGCCTTCATAAAAAGTTGCAGAAGATGTATTCTTAACAGCTCTAACATCCATGCGCTCTACTGTTACCGGCGATTCTAAAATACGCTCTGGGGTTCTGGATGCTGATACAACAACCTCATTAAGAGTCGTTTCGGCCTCAGCTAAAACTACGTCTATCTTTTGCTCCTTTTGAGTTACTTCAAATTTCTGAGCGATATAGCCTAAAATCGAAACCTCAATATTAAAGGGCGGCTCTTCACTAACTTCCAAATTATAATTTCCATCGAAATCAGTATTTGTACCTAAGGACTTACCTTCAACTTTAATATTCACTCCTGGAATTGGTTCACCGGTTTTAGAATCGGTTACCGTCCCGGTTATAACTGTCTGAGCCCAAATACCTGTACTCAAAAGCAGCGTAAATACAATAGTAAAAATTTTGTTCATAATGTCTAAATTAAATGGTTAACAAGGTCGTAAAAATAGAATAATTTTTGAATTACATTTACTAATTTATAAAAATATAGTGGTATAAATTGCGAAATTAATATTTTATTATCTTTTTTGAGGCCTTTGAATTTCCGATTTGTACACTCAAAACATATATTCCCTTAGCTAAATTATCAAAATTAAGTTCTTCTCTGAAGATAAAACTCGGGTTGGCAAATCTTTTATTAATAATCATTCTACCACTAACATCAAAGAGCGAAATCATGACATCGTCGATAGAATCTACATTTAATAAAAGGTTAATTGAATTTTCAAAAGGATTTGGGTAAACCTTAAATTCACTAAATGAAGGGTCATCTATGGAAACAGTCTGATTGGTTTGGCATAATTCAATCGACCAATTATTCAAAGTTCCAACATCCACTTGAGCATTATCGACAACTTTTAAAATCCAGTCACCAAACGAAGAAACCCCGTTAAAAGCGGCTAATATATTTGCTGGCTGTGAAGTTCCGGAAATCGCCGGGTCTGCATTATCACAGATAGTTAAAGAGGCATCATCATCAAAAGTCACATTTATATTTTGACGCTGAACTCCGGGAGCGCAGCTGCGATCATAAATTAACACTTCTGTTCCGTCAGGGGCTTTTAAATAAATCTGTAGATCTGTTAACCAGGTATGTGTAATATCAATATTCACATTTACATCCGTAACAGTGAAGTCATCAATAATATTTATTACAGAAATTACCCCAGAAGTCGAATTATCGGGAATCGATTTTGGTACATCAGCTGAATTATATGCGGTACATGAGGTCTCAAATGATCCAATAGAAAAACTTTCACTATTCACTGCATAAAAAATATTACCAACGGCTTCGATTAAAACTCTTACATCAGGAGCAGGTGTATTAGGCACTGTAATTTCTTTTTCTCCATCGTTTGGTGTATTTGAAACCAAAGTTATTGGAAAGGTTAGCCCTCCATCAAGGGATAATAAAATATTTACATTACTTACATCAATACCATTGGCATCCGTTCCTGCCACATTCCAAGTTATTGTTTCTACACTTCCCTCCTCCCAAGTAATACCTTCTACATTTTGTGATGTTACAGTAAAAGGGCCGGCTGTATCATTTACTGTAATCATCATGGTATCATTGGCTGTTTGACCTTCACCAACTACATCATCCCTCACTGTTAATGAAAAATTCATAGTCCGGCTAACGCTGGGTACAACTTCCCAGATAGATGATGTAAATCCTGATACAACTGTAGACAATTTAGGCATATATCTGTCTGGCATCTTTGTAGGTGCTAAAGATCTAAAAACCGCTCCACCCGTTTGCGTGCTTGTTGGCGGGATCTGTATTCCGATAACTTCATTGTCAATCTGTTCCCATGTAAACGTTATTTCATCACCATCTGCATCGGAGCCCTCACCTCTTAAAACAAAAGGAGTCGATCTAGGAATTATATAATCATTACCTGCATTTACCGTTGGGGCATTTAAGTTAGCAATAAAATCAGTTTTTAAGGCACATTGACTTGACCCTGTAGAAATATTGTCAAACATCTCTTTGATGCTCACAGCATGAAAATAATCATCACTGTTATTCTGAACATTTTGCGGTGTGCAAATTCCGGCATAAGCCATAATGGTCGATCCGCTTCCCGGCTCGACAGCCGTATTATTATACCTATTACCGTTGCAATTGCTCGCATTACCGTTAAAAGTATGATGCGCACCAAATTGATGTCCCATTTCGTGAGCAACATAATCTATATCAAAACGATCCCCAACTGGTGTAACATTACCGGTAACACCACCTGCCTTAACGGACCCGCAAGGTGACCCTAAATAAGCCACACCTCCACCACCGGTACTAAAAACATGCCCAATATCGTAATTTGCGGTGCCTATTATATTATCAATCGTTGTTTGGTTTTCGGTAAGCATTGCTGAACCATCACTATTTGAATACGGGTCATTTCCCGGATCGGTTTGTAAAAAAATAAGCTGATCATTATTCGCCACCAATTGCATCGTTAAGGCTACATCTCTTTCAAAAATAGCATTTACCCTTGCCATAGTAATCGTAAAAGCAGACATTACGGCATTAATAGAATCATTTCTGGTACTTCCTGCCCCAACACCAGCCGAATTCACATGAAAAGTAGCATACTCCTCGGTGGCAGCCAAGGCCAATCTGAAGGTTCTTAATTTAAGATCATTAGCAAATTTTTTATTTGACTGTATGGTTTTATTAACGACTTCACTTTTTGTCAAACATTCGAAAGTCCCATTTTTTATGATATCCTTTTTTAGATATACCATGTATTTTTTCCTGTCTTCAGTATAGGGATCAATATAAATGGTTCCATTATCAGGGGATAAAATCATGGCATATAAGCCTAATGAATTCACTGTGAAATGAATAGATGTTGATTTATTATTAACATCATAACCTGAGTACGATTTTATGCCTGGAAATTTAATGGCAAGATCAGGATGCATTAAGGATGTTTCCTTTATTGCGTATTTTTTTAATATCCCGTTTTGATCAGGAAACTCTACGAGATTTGTACCTGAAGTAAATGAAACTTGCTTTGAAATTAAATCCAACCGGCTTTTCAAATAATCAGTATCAAGCACGAAGGTTTTATGGCTGATCACGTTTGCCTTCCCATCTAACAACTTACTTTTGACACTGTTTTTATCAATGCTCAACCATAAGTTTCTTTCTTGGGCAAATCCAGAAAAGTTTAATATCAAAAAAGCCGAAACGATAAATATGTAATAGTACTTTTTCAATTTCATCATTAAGCAAATTTATAATAAAGTTTTGAATTTGAATTTTATTAATTTGATACCTTTACAAAAATGCGATGCGATGACTAGGTCCTTTTTGTTTTTTTTTGTAATTCTTCTTAGTGCTTGTCAAAGTAGTAGGTTAAATAAATCACTGAATTCTTTGGAAAAAACAAATATAATAACGCTTAATAACTGTTTGAACGAAAGTACCTGTACAATAGAAATCATTCCAAAGTCGACTTTAATAGTAAAGGAAGATGAATTTAAAAACACCTATATTGAGATTGAAAAAGGAACGCAAACTATTATAAAATATCATTTTAAAAAGAATGAAATTCCCAATACGGCTGATAGCCATTACTCTGAAATAGTATACATAGAGACTGATAATTATGACAAAAATATAAATCTAAAAAATGAACAGTTACAAGAGGTGAAAATGGTATTTGGCAGGTTATGTTATTGTAAAGGGACTTCAGGTTATTTCAGCGTTATAAAAGGTGAATTAGAACTAACCGTTAAAAAAAATAAATTAACTTTGAACGCTAATTTTAGTGTTGATAATATTCCTCAAATCATCACTAAAATAAACGAAACAATAATTCTTGAGAAATAAAACCCGTAATTTGTGAAAATTTTTAGATCAGCAAAAGAATTTATTACTGACGAAAAATCTTCGATCGTTACCATTGGTACTTTCGATGGTGTTCACATTGGACATAAAGAAATTATTAAAAACTTAATAGAAAATGCACATCGCAAAAATGATAAGTCTGTCATTTTAACTTTTTTTCCACATCCGCGAATGGTGATCCAAAAAGGCAGTAAAATAAAATTACTAACTACATTGGAAGAAAAAGTTGCGCTCTTGGAAAAATCCGGATTAGATTATTTGATTGTCCAACCATTCAATAAAGAATTTTCGAGATTAACCGCCTTAGAGTTTGTTCGCGACATTTTAGTCGGGCAACTAAAAATAAAAAAATTAGTCATTGGTTACGATCATCATTTTGGCAGGAATAGGGAGGGTAATTTTGAACAACTAAAAGAATATGGCACTGTATATGGCTTTAATGTTGAAGAAATACCGGCTCAGGATATTGAAAATGTAGCTGTTAGTTCCACTAAAATACGAAGGGCCTTATCGGAAGGAAAAATTGAACGAGCTAATGCATACCTGGGTTATGAATTTATGCTAAGCGGTAAAATTATTCATGGTAAAGGATTGGGCAAGAAATGGAATTATCCGACAATAAATGTAAACGTTGAAGAACCTTATAAGCTCATTCCAAAACCAGGAGTTTATATTGTAAAAACAATTATTAAGGACAAAAAGGTCTTCGGGATAATGAATATTGGTCATCGCCCGACAGTTAATGGTAAACACCAAACTATAGAAGTGCATTTACTCGATTTTAACGCCGATCTTTATGGAAAAACAATTCAAATTCATTTAGCCTATCGATTGCGTGACGAGCAAAAATTCGATTCGGTTGAAGCATTATTTGTTCAAATTAAGGAAGATGAACAAAAGGCTAGAGCATTAATTCAAAGTGGTCACATTTCTTTCTGATAAATTCACTTTCTTCTTAAAAGAATACATCTAATTTCTAAATTCTAAATTCAATGAGTATCTTTGCTCTCTTATTTTATTGATCATGTTACAAGTAGCTTTTATAAGAGAAAATAAAGACCGTGTTTTAAAAGGTTTGGCCATTCGAAATTTTAATGGTGCAGAAGAAATTATTGAACAGGTTATTGATATTGATGAAAAACGCAGGGCTATACAGACCCAATTAGATAAAATATTAGCCGAGTCTAATAAGATCTCAAAGGAAATAGGAAATTTATTTAAATCTGGGGAAAAGCAAAAGGCAAATATCCTTAAAGAAAAAACTGGTAAACTAAAAGACGATTCTAAGTTGTTAACTGAGCAATTAACAAGCTCACAGAACGAACTTAACGAGTTATTATATCAAATACCTAATATCCCGAATGTACTTGTACCGGCTGGTACTTCAGAAGAAAACAACGAAGTAGTATTTAGAGATGGTGAAATTCCCAAACTTTGGGATAAAGCAATGCCACATTGGGAATTGGCTAAGAAATACGATATCATAGATTTCGAACTGGGTAATAAAATCACCGGCGCAGGATTCCCTGTTTATAAAGGAAAGGGTGCTAAACTACAACGTGCTTTGATTAGCTATTTCTTAGACAAAAACACAGAAGCAGGTTATGAAGAAGTTCAAGTGCCATATCTGGTTAACGAAGCTTCAGGTTTTGGTACTGGTCAATTACCCGATAAAGAAGGGCAGATGTATCATGTAACGGCAGACAATTTATACCTGATACCCACGGCAGAGGTTCCTGTAACCAATATATATAGAGATGTTTTATTAAAAGAAAGTGACTTTCCTATCTTACACACTGGTTATACCCCTTGTTTTAGACGCGAAGCGGGTTCGTATGGAGCTCACGTAAGAGGTTTAAACCGGCTACATCAATTTGACAAAGTAGAAATTGTACGTATTGAACATCCCGATAATTCATATGAGGCTTTGGACGGAATGGTTGAACATGTGAAAGAAATTTTAAAAGAATTAAAATTACCCTATCGTATTTTAAGATTATGTGGAGGTGATATTGGTTTTACATCTGCACTTACCTATGATTTTGAGGTGTTTTCAACAGCGCAAGACAGGTGGCTGGAAATTAGTTCTGTTTCTAACTTTGAATCTTTTCAGGCGAACCGCCTAAAATTAAGATTTAAAAATTCGGAAGGTAAAAGTGAATTAGCGCATACCTTAAATGGCAGCTCACTTGCCTTACCCAGAGTTTTAGCAGGAATATTAGAAAATTACCAGACCGAAAATGGTATTGTAATTCCCGAAGTTTTACAGAAGTATACAGGATTTAAAATCATTAATTAAAAACGATCTTATTGATTATTAACCTAAGAGAAAGATGGGTTTAATAATGCTAGTTTGATGCTACAGCGGTTAGCAATTTTTTATAATGATTCATTTCTAACAAGGCATTAAAATATGCACTTATTTGACCTTTCTTCATATATAATTTTGCCTTTCTTCTTGCTTTTTCGTAGTGTTTGTTTAGTTCGATCATGATAAAAAAATTATTGGTTCAGTATTATTAAGACAAATGTTATGCCAAAATGTTTAGAGTAATTTTTTTATCTCACTTTTTTTATAAATTTTTTAACACTTCTTTTGTTACCTTTGAAGCTATACCATAACGCCATGCATCGCATTATTATTGTAATATTACTCTTTTTCACTTTAATTAGTTTTGCCCAGGATTCTCAATTGGCATATGATTATTATAGAAAAGGGGAGTATGAAAAAGCCTCGATTCTTTACAAAGACTTGTATGAAAAAAATAAAATTAGGCGTGATTATTTTAAGCAATTACTCTCAAGTTATCAATTATCTGATAATTTCGATGCGGCATCAGAATTATTGACAAGTCATCAAAAAGAATTTGCGAACCAGACGCAAATACCTATAGAAATTGGTTATAATTTTCAGCTTCAAAATCAAAAAGAAAAGGCAATTCCTTATTATGACCAAGCCTTGAAAACCATTGAAAACAATCCAAATTCAGGTTATATTATTGGACGTACTTTTCAGGATAATCATTTACTGGATTATGCCCTCAGAGCCTATAAAAGAGCTATGGAATTAAATCCTGAATTGAATTACGATGCCTATCTCGCTTTTATCTATGGAGAAAAAGGTGATATAGAAAATATGTTCGGCGCCTATTTGAATATGGTTCAAAAAAATGAAACCTTTTATCCTAGTGTTCAACGATATGCTGGAAGATTTATCACTGACGACAATTTGGATGAGAATAACATATTATTCAGAAAATTACTTTTAAAACGTCTTCAAAATGATCCGAATGATTCTTGGAATAAACTGCTAAGTTGGTTGTTTATGCAACAAAAAGATTATAGCAAAGCCTTGATTCAGGAAATAGCTTTGTATAAAAGGAATTTAGACGATTTAAATCGAATCATTGAACTTGGTGATATTGCCTTTAATAATTCAAGCTATGATACGGCAAAGGATTGTTTCGAATATGTTTTACAAAACAGTCAAAATCCTGTATTAATTCTGGATGCGAATCTTTATTTATTAGAGATAGCTATTGAAACTGCCACCACCAAGGATCAAATTGAATCTGTTGATCTAAAATTTCAAGAATTATTTACCGCTTATGGTACAGGTAATAGTACTCTAGATCTTCAGATTGCATATGCTGATTTTTTAACTTTCAAGAAAAATAATCCTGATAAGGCAACTACGATTCTTAAAGATGCCCTTTTAAGGACAACTTCAGAGTTTCAACATGGTTCGGTTAAGTTAAAATTAGCCGATATATTAGTTTATACTAATAAATTTAATGAAGCTCTCATTAATTACTCACAGGTGCAAACTCACCTCAAAAACAGCACTATAGCACAAACCGCGAGTTATAAAGTTGCCCAAACATCTTATTTCAAAGGTGATTTTAAATGGGCGCTTACACAACTTAAAGTGCTAAAAAAATCAACTTCTCAACTTATCGCCAATGATGCTTTAGAATTAAATTTATTAATTTCAGATAATATTGTTGGCGATACGGTTTACGATGCCTTAAAGTCCTATGCCAAGGCAGATCTATTGGCATTTCAAAATAAAAATAGAGAAGCCATTGATACATTAAATACGGTCTTACTAAAATATAAAGGGCGTTCTATTGAAGATGATGCGCTCTTTAAACAAGCAGAATTATTTGTGAAAAATAAGGAATTTGAATCAGCTGCAAACAATTATCTCAAAATAATTGAATTACAAAAGGATGGAATATTAGTTGACGATTCATTTTTTAAATTGGGTCTACTCTATGAAAATAATCTTAACGATAAGGAAAGGGCTAAAGAAATGTATCAAAAGATTATCTTTGAATTTCCTTCAAGTATTTATTTAGTTGATGCACGTAAACGTTTCCGAAAATTGCGTGGAGATTCTATTAATTAATACATAAAAATTATCATATTAAAATATTAATTCAAAACCATGTATATATATAATGTAACGGTTAATATCGATGAATCGATAGCCCAGGAATGGCTTACTTGGATGCAAGAAAGTCATATCCCTGAAATGCTCTCAACGGGTAAATTTTTTGAAGCCAAGATGTGCCAGGTCATGATAGAAGAAGAGATGGGTGGTATTACCTATTCGATTCAATATACGAGTGAAAGTAAAGAAGCTCTGGAAAAATATTATGAGGAAAATTCGGAAGATCTTCGCAAAAAAAGTCAGAAGCTTTTCGGAGATAAATTTGTCGCTTTTAGAACTGAATTAAAGGTCATAAGTTATATTAAGAATTTTGTTAAGTCGTAATATAAGAGATGTCTGTTAAAGCTAAAAAATATTTAGGCCAACATTTTTTAAAGGATGAAAATATTGCCCAAAAAATTGCTGACACCCTTACCGGAAACGGTTATGACACAATACTTGAAATCGGACCCGGAATGGGGGTTTTAACCAAATATCTTCTTAAAAAAGAATTCACCACCCATGTTATTGAAATAGATAGAGAATCTGTTGCGTATTTAAAAACCCATTTTATAAACTTAGTAGGGAGAATTATTTCTGAAGATTTTCTCAAAATTACATTTAAAGATTATTTTGAGGAAGAACCTTTTGCCATTATAGGTAACTTTCCTTATAACATTTCAACTCAAATAGTTTTTAAAACATTAGAAAATAAACATCAGATACCTGAGCTATGCGGCATGTTTCAAAAAGAAGTTGCTAAACGGATCGCAGAAAAGCCCGGCAGTAAGGCATATGGAATTTTATCAGTTCTAACACAGGCCTTTTATGATGCTGAATATCTATTTACAGTGCCACCAAATGTATTCAATCCACCCCCTAAAGTAGATTCGGGTGTTATTAGACTCATCCGCAAAAAAAACTATGATTTACCGGTTGATGAAAAATTATTTTACAAAGTGGTTAAAACCGCATTTAACCAACGTAGAAAAACGATGCGTAACAGTTTAAAATCGTTCAATTTATCTGATAAATTAAGAGAAGATGCTATCTTTGCGCAACGCCCGGAACAATTATCAGTAGAGCAATTTATTAATTTGACCCAAAAAATAGCGATCGATGCCATTTGAAATCACAAATGAAATTATTGAGCAGGTTAGAGCACTCATCGAACATAAGGATGAAATGGCTTTACTCGAGCTATTAGCAGATGAGCATCATGCTGATATCGCCGAAATTTTAGACGATCTAAATCTAGAAGAGTCAACCTACATCATTAAATTATTAGATAGTGATCTTACATCTGATATTTTAATGGAATTGGATGATGATGTTCGTGAAAAAATTCTCAAAAACTTGTCCGCCAAGGAAATTGCCGAAGAACTTGCCGAACTCGATACTGATGATGCGGCCGATATTATTGCAGAATTGCCTGAATCGAGGCAAGAAAGTGTCATTTCTGCGATAGAAGATCAAGAGCATGTAAAAGACATTGTAGAATTATTAAAATATGATGAAAATTCTGCTGGTGGACTCATGGCAAAAGAATTGGTCAAGGTTAATGAAAACTGGAATGTGCTTGAATGTGTTAAAGAAATGAGAGCTCAGGCTGAATTTGTTACCAGAGTACATTCAATCTATGTGGTTGATGATGATGATAAATTAAAAGGACGTTTATCGTTAAAAGATCTTTTAGTTACTTCCACCAGAACTCATATTTCTGAAGTATATATTCCGAAAGTTGATTCGGTTAATGTGCACGATAAAGCCGAAGATGTTGCCAATATTATGCAGAAATATGATCTGGAGGCTATTCCGGTAGTTGATGATGAAAATAGATTGGTAGGTAGAATTACCATTGATGATATTGTCGATGTAATAAAGGAAGAAGCAGATAAAGATTATCAAATGGCGGCGGGTCTTTCCCAAGATGTTGAAGCCGATGATTCTGTTTGGGAGCTCACCAGGGCCAGACTTCCCTGGTTATTATTAGGATTGATTGGCGGTGTTGGTGCAGCGGCCATCATGGGTGGTTTTGAAGAACTCATAAGCAAACATGCCATTTTATTCTATTTTACGCCTTTAATTGCCGCTATGGCGGGAAATGTGGGTGTACAATCTTCGGCAATTATTGTACAGGGGTTAGCGAACAGTGACCTAAAAGGAAGTATCTCTAATCGTTTAATGAAAGAGTTTTCCTTATCCATTGTTAATGGCTTGGCCTTATCGGTTCTATTAATGGTATTCACCTGGTTTTGGCACGGGGATATCCTGACTTCACTGGCCATTTCAATATCGCTTTTTACCGTAATTATAATGGCAGGTATTATCGGAACTTTTATACCCTTATTTTTAGATAAAAGAGGCATCGATCCTGCAATTGCAACCGGTCCTTTTATTACAACTAGCAATGATATCTTTGGAATATTAATTTACTTCTGGATAGCAAAGATGATATTAGGTATTTAATCAACCACACACTATACTCGCCTATTTATATTTTACTTATTTTTGTTGGCTATTTAGAATTTAATGTTAAATGACTGAAGAAAAAAGATCACTCAATTTTTTAGAGCAAATTATAGAAGAAGATTTAGCGAATGGTTTAGATAAAAAATTACTTCGATTTCGTTTTCCTCCAGAGCCAAATGGTTATTTACATATTGGCCATGCCGCTTCGATTTGTTTGAATTTCGGCTTGGGATTAAAATATAATGCGCCGGTAAATCTGCGCTTTGATGATACCAATCCTGCAAAAGAAGAACAGGAATATGTTGATGCTATAAAAAAAGATATTGATTGGCTGGGTTTTGAATGGGCCAATGAATTATATTCATCAGATTATTTTCAACAGTTATATGATTGGTCGATTGAAATGATCAAAAATGGTAAAGCTTATGTAGATGACCAGTCTTCTGAAAAAATTGCGCAACAAAAAGGAACCCCTACACAAGCAGGAATCAATAGCCCTTACAGAGACAGGCCAATTCAAGAAAATCTAGAATTGTTCGAAAAAATGAAAAAAGGAGATTTTCCTGAAGGTTCTCATGTGCTCCGTGCAAAAATAGATATGTCTTCGTCTAATATGCATATGCGTGATCCTATCATGTATCGTGTTTTAAAAAAGTCACATCACAGAACAGGTACTACTTGGAATATTTATCCTATGTACGATTGGACACATGGTGAATCTGATTATATTGAACAAATATCACATTCCCTTTGTACCTTAGAATTTAAAAGTCATCGTGAATTATACGATTGGTATCTCGATCAAGTATATAGCGGTAAAGACTTACGTCCTAAACAACGTGAATTTGCCCGGCGTAATTTAAGTTATACCGTAATGAGCAAACGCAAATTATTGCAATTGGTAGAAGAAAAACATGTTAATGGATGGGATGACCCCAGAATGCCCACGATTTCAGGATTACGTCGAAGGGGATATACCCCCAACTCGATCATTAAATTTAGTGAAATTGCCGGAATTGCAAAACGTGATAATGTGACTGATGTAGCACTGCTAGAGTTCTGTGTAAAAGACGATCTAAATAAAACGGCTCCCAGGGTAATGGCTGTGTTAAATCCGGTCAAATTGGTAATAACAAATTATCCTGATGGCCAAGAAGAATGGCTGGAAGCTGAAAATAACCCGGAAGATGAAAATGCCGGTAGTAGAGAATTACCTTTTTCAAAGGAGATCTATATCGAACAAGAAGACTTCAGAGAGGAAGCAAATAAGAAATTTTTCAGATTAAAACTCGGTAAAGAAGTGAGGTTGAAAAATGCCTATATTATTCAAGCCAATTCTGTGGTGAAAAATGCCCAGGGTGAAATAACTGAAATTCATTGTACTTATGATCCGTTAAGCAAAAGTGGTAGTGGTACAGAAGAAAGCCAACGCAGAGTGAAAGGCACATTGCATTGGGTTTCGGCAAGTCATGCCGTGAAAGCAGAGGTACGTTTGTATGACCGGTTATTTATTGATGAAGCACCAGATGCGCATAAGGATAAGGATTTTAAAGACTTTATTAACCCCAATTCTCTCGAAATAAATACAAATGCCTATGTTGAACCCAGCCTACAACAGGCAAATGTTGGTGATCGTTTTCAATTTCAACGTTTAGGTTATTTCAATATTGATGATGATAGCACCCCTGAACATTTGGTTTTCAACAGAACAGTACCTTTAAGGGATAGTTGGGCTAAAATTGAACAAAAAAATTAAGGCTTTTCATATAAGGTGAAAATTGTAGAAAAAATAAAACTCCCCATAAAAAAGGAAATGGAGCTTTTTGAAGATAAGTTCAAAGAGTCTATGATCTCCAATGTTCCGTTACTTAATAGAATCACGCATTTTATTGTTAGGCGTAAAGGCAAACAAATGAGACCCATGTTTGTTTTTTTAGTGGCAAAAATGGTGTCTGATGGTAAATTTGATGAACGCACCTATAGGGGAGCCTCTTGTATCGAATTAATACATACAGCAACCTTGGTTCATGATGACGTTGTAGATGATAGTAACAGGCGGCGTGGTTTTTTCTCCATCAACGCCCTGTGGAAGAATAAAATTGCTGTATTGGTTGGTGATTTTTTATTATCAAAAGGCGTATTGCTTTCGATAGATAATGACGATTTCGATATATTAAAACTTATATCGATAGCGGTTCGGGAAATGAGTGAAGGAGAATTATTGCAAATTGAAAAAGCACGCCAATTAGACATTACTGAAGAAGTTTATTTTGAAATTATTCGTCAAAAAACAGCCACCTTAATTGCGGCTTGCTGCGGAATTGGAGCTGCATCTGTGGGAGCAGATGCTGAAGAGATCGAGAGAATGCGAACTTTTGGTGAAATTATCGGCACGGCCTTTCAAATGAAAGACGACCTATTCGATTATACAGATGATAAGATAGGTAAACCGACAGGTATAGATATTAAGGAACAAAAAATGACCTTACCTTTAATATATACCCTCAATAATTGTGCGAAAAAAGATAAAAAATGGTTAATGAATTCCATTAAAAATCACAATAAAGATAAAAAACGCGTTAAGGAAGTAATTACCTTTGTAAAGGAAAATGGCGGCATAGATTATACCATCAATAAAATGAAAGAGTATCAGAAAAAGGCCATAAAAATATTAGATCACTATCCAGAATCTTCATATAAAGACTCGTTAATAGCTATGGTAAATTATGTAATCGAAAGAAAGATCTAAGCTAAATTGTAGTAGCTTTTAAAGCTAATAATTCTTCAATAAAGTCTCTATTATTAGATAATCTTGGAATTTTGTGTTGCCCTCCTAATTTACCATTCAATTTTAACCAATTATAGAATAAACCATTCTCGGCCTTGTGTACTTTCGGCATTACAAGAGTCATATCATGATAACGCTTAGCTTCGTAATCAGAATTGATAGACTTTAAGGCATTATCTAGCAGCTCTGCAAAATAATCTATGTTTTTTGGTGCTTTTTTAAATTCAATGATCCATTCATGCCCTCCTTTGGATTTGCCATCCATGAACACAGGTGCTACCGTATAATCTATGATTTCTGATCTCGTTTTTTTACATACTTTTTTCAAAGCATCTTCTGCATTTTCTATAATAAGTTCTTCTCCGAAAGCATTGATAAAATGTTTTGTTCTTCCTGTAATTTTTATGCGGTATGGGTCTAACGAAACAAATTTAATAGTATCACCTATCAAATATCTCCACAATCCGGAATTCGTAGTAATAACTAGGGCATAATTCTTATTTAGTTCAACATCCTGTAAAGGTATTGCCACAGAATCTTCATCTTGAAATTTATCCATAGGAATAAACTCATAAAAAATACCATAGTCAAGCATTAGAAGCAATTCATTCGAGTCATTTATATCTTGAATTGCAAAAAATCCTTCAGAAGCATTATAGGTTTCGTAATATTTAAAATTCGCCGAAGGAATTAATTTTTTATATTGTTCTCGATAAGGGTTGAAGTTTACACCTCCATGAAAATATACTTCTAAATTTGGCCATACTTCTAAAATATTTTCTTTACCGGTTTTTTCCAGAACGGCATTTAAAAAGACCATCATCCATGAGGGAACACCAACCAAACTGGTAATATTTTCATCAATTGTTTCATTAACAATGGCCTCCATTTTGGTTTCCCACTCGCTCATTAAAGCCACTTCCGTTTTAGGGGCACTGCTAAAATCTGCCCAAAATGGCATATTCTCTATGATAATGGCTGAAAGATCACCAAAATAAGTATCATTATCTTCATATATAGCACTACTGCCACCGAGTCGTAAACCTCTACCATTAAACAAACCAGCCTCTTCATTATTATTAATATATAAGCAGAGCATATCCTTACCTGCTTTTAAATGGCAGTTTTCCAGTGCTTCATTACTCACCGGAATAAATTTGCTCTTAGCATTTGTTGTGCCACTCGATTTTGCAAACCATTGAATATGCGAAGGCCAGAATAAATTTTGTTCACCTTTGCGGGTGCGCTCTATAAGTGATTCTACAGTTTCGTACTTTTGGATAGGAATTCTCTCAGTAAATGTTTTATAATTATAAATCGTGGTAAAATCGTATTGTTTGCCGATTTCTGTGTTACGTGCAAAATCTACCAATCGCAATAATAGTTCCTGCTGAACATCGATTGGATACTTGATAAAAAGTTCCATTTGATGTTTTCTTTTCTTTAAAAACCAGGAAACAACAGTATTGAAAAGAGGTAACATTGTTAGATTTTCTTTGGTTGATCGAATTTTGCAAGACCAGTTTTTACACTATCTTTGGTTTATAAAAATACAATAAATCTTTATATAACTATTATTGACTTTTTACAATTAATTATTTATCATTTAAACTATGGCTAAGGTAGGTATCATAATGGGCAGTAACTCTGATCTGCCAGTAATGCAAGAGGCGATAAGCATTTTACACGATTTTAATATTGAAACTGAAATTGATATTGTTTCTGCACACCGCACTCCTGATAAAATGGTTGACTATGCCAAAAATGCCCATTTACGAGGAATTAATGTAATTATTGCAGGAGCAGGAGGAGCTGCGCATTTACCCGGAATGATAGCATCGATGAGTCCACTGCCTGTTATCGGTGTGCCTGTGAAATCTAGAAATTCTATTGACGGTTGGGATTCTATTTTATCTATTCTACAAATGCCCGGTGGAGTTCCGGTAGCTACGGTGGCGTTGGATGGAGCCAAAAATGCCGGTATTTTAGCAGCACAGATCATTGGAAGCTCAGATAAAGTAGTCCTTAATACCATTATTAAATACAAGGCTAGTTTAAAAGAAAAGGTCGAAAAATCTTCCAGAGAACTAAAAAGATAACTCTTTAAAAAAATACAAATACATCATATATATTTGACTTTTTTACGCACATCTTAAATTAATATTTCCACAAAAAAATGAATCCTTTATTAGTAAAATTCAATACTAAACATACAACAGCGCCTTTTTCTAAAATTAAAAACGAGCACTTCAAGCCTGCCTTTAAAGAAGCGATCAAAAGAGCTAAAGAAGAAATTAATCTCATTACAGAACAAAGTGCAAAACCGACTTTTAAAAATACAGTTGAAGCGTTGGAATTTTCCGGTATTACCCTTGATAGGCTCTCATCTGTTTTTTTTAATATGAATTCGGCCGAAACCAATGAAGAGATCCAAAAAATTGCACAACAGGTATCGCCCTGGCTGTCAGAGTTTTCTAATGACATTCGTCTAAATGAAAAATTATTCAAAAGAGTAAAGCATATTTATGATAATCGAAAAAGCTTAAGATTATCTGTAGAACAGAAAACTTTGCTTGAAAAAAAATATAAAAATTTCGCAAGAAATGGGGCAAATTTAAATGAGAAAGACAAAGCAATTCTAAGAGAAATTGATAAAAAACTGTCGAAATTATCCTTAAAATTTGGTGAAAATGTATTGGCAGAAACCAATGCCTTCGAATTACATATCACCGATGAAAAAAAATTAAAAGGTCTGCCGGAAAGCGCTAAAGAAGCTGCTCAAATTCTAGCTAAACAGAAAAATAAAAAGGGTTGGGTATTTACATTGGATTACCCAAGTTATATCCCTTTTATGACTTATGTTGAAGATAGAAGGCTTCGCGAAAAGCTAGCCAAGTCATTTGGAGCCAGGGCCTTTAAGAAGAATAAAAATGACAATCAAAAAATAGTATTAGACATCGTTAAATTGCGCCATAATCGGGCAATCCTTCTGGGTTATAAAACACATGCACATTTTGTTTTAGAAGAGCGTATGGCAGAAACCCCAGAAAAGGTATTGTCATTTTCGAATGAGTTACTAGCAAAAGCCAAACCAGCGGCTAAAAGAGAATTCAAACAATTATCGGCAATTGCTAAAAAAGATGGCATTGAGGAAATGCAAAAATGGGACGGCGCCTTTTATTCTGAACGACTAAAAAAGGAGTTATTTGAACTGGATCAGGAAGCTTTAAAACCATTTTTTAAATTAGAAAATGTTATAGACGGCGTTTTTACCATCTCAAAGAAATTGTTTGATCTACATTTTACTGAAGTTAGTGATATCGATAAATATCACAATGAGGTAAAAACATATGAAGTAACAAATTCTAAAGATGAATTTGTTGCTGTTTTTTATGCCGATTTCTTTCCCAGAAAAGGTAAACGCAACGGTGCATGGATGACTTCTTATAAAAGTCAGTGGGTGAAAAATAACGAAAATTCACGACCGCATATTTCCATCGTGTGCAATTTTACCAGACCTACAGAAACAAAACCATCATTATTGACATTTAATGAAGTGACAACATTGTTTCATGAGTTTGGACATGCATTACATGGAATGCTTGCCAATACTACTTACCCCAGCCTATCAGGCACAAGTGTTTATTGGGATTTCGTTGAGTTACCCAGTCAATTAATGGAAAATTGGTGTTACGAAAAGGAAGCTTTAGACCTGTTCGCAAGACATTATGAAACCAACGAGCCTATTCCAATGGACATGATTCAAAAAATTAAAGATTCCTCTAATTTTTTAGAGGGTATGCAAACCTTACGCCAATTAAGCTTTGGTTTATTAGATATGTCATGGCATGGGGCCGACCCAACCCATATTAAAAATGTGAAAGATTTTGAAAAGAAAATATTTGATAAGACCAGGTTATATCCGGATGTTGTCGATAACTGTATGAGCACTTCTTTTTCACATATTTTTCAGGGTGGTTATTCTTCAGGTTATTATAGCTATAAATGGGCAGAAGTACTGGATGCCGATGCTTTTGAGTTCTTCAAGGAAAATGGCATTTTTGATAAAAAAACTGCTGAAAAATTTTCGAAACATGTACTCTCACAAGGTGGTACAGAAAAACCCATGGTATTATACAAACGCTTCCGGGGGAAGGAACCCAATGCCGATGCGCTTCTGAAGAGGGCGGGCTTGGTGAAGTAATGAGTATCTAAATAATAAAGTGACTATTCAAGATATAAATAATTAATACTTATTTTTACAGCTCTAAATCAAAAAACAAATATGAGTTCATATGATGTAGCCGTTATTGGCTCTGGTCCCGGTGGTTATGTAGCAGCCATTCGATGTGCGCAATTGGGCATGAAAACTGCTATTATAGAAAAATATAACACCCTTGGTGGTACTTGCCTAAATGTGGGATGTATTCCTTCTAAAGCACTATTAGATTCTTCACATCATTATCATGATGCTGTTAAAAATTTTGAAGATCACGGAATCGAGATATCAGGGGATATAAAAGCCAATCTTAAAAAAATGATCGACCGTAAGCAGAATGTGGTAGATCAAAATACAGCCGGTATTCAATATTTAATGGATAAAAATAAGATCCATGTATACACAGGTGTTGGTTCTTTTATTGATGCTACCCATATCAATATAAAAATGTCCGATGGAAAATCTGAAAAAATTGAAGCCAAAAACATAATTCTCGCAACAGGATCTAAACCCTCAAACTTACCGTTTATTAAGATAGATAAGAAGCGTGTAATTACTTCTACAGAGGCTTTAAGCCTAAAAGAAATTCCAAAACATTTGGTGGTGATTGGCGGAGGAGTTATAGGTTTGGAATTAGGACAGGTATATAGCAGATTAGGTTCAGATGTATCTGTTATAGAATATATGGATAGAATTATTCCAACCATGGATGCTGCCCTATCTAAAGAACTTCAAAAAGTATTAAAAAAACAAGGCGTAAAGTTTTATACCAGCCATAAAGTTACAGCCGTAAAAACTTCCGTTAAAGAAGTCACAATTACTGCAGATGATAAAAAAGGAAATGCTGTTGAATTTAAAGGAGATTATTGTCTGGTATCAGTTGGAAGAAGACCCTATACCGATGGCCTTGGGTTAGAAAAAGCTGGTGTTATTTTATCGAAAAATGGTCAAATAGAAGTGAATGAACATTTACAAACCAATATTAGTAATATTTATGCTATTGGAGATGTAGTGAGAGGTGCCATGTTGGCCCACAAGGCTGAGGAAGAAGGAGTTTTTGTCGCTGAAACTTTAGCCGGACAAAAACCACATATCAATTATAATCTTATACCAGGTGTCGTTTATACCTGGCCAGAAGTTGCTGCAGTTGGAAAGACTGAGGAGCAATTAAAAGAGGAAGGCATAGCCTATAAATCAGGTCAATTTTCAATGCGAGCCTTAGGCCGTTCAAGGGCGAGTGGTGATATTGACGGCTTTGTAAAAATATTAGCAGACGCCAATACGGATGAAGTTTTAGGCGTACATATGTGTGGAGCAAGAGTAGCCGACCTCATAGCAGAAGCAGTAACCGCAATGGAATTTCGAGCTTCTGCTGAAGATATAGCACGCATGAGTCATGCACATCCAACATATGCCGAAGCCGTTAAAGAAGCTGCCTTAGCGGCGACTGATAACAGACCTATACATAGTTAATAATTTAATTGTAGATGAGGAATTTAATTTTGTTCTTGATCATTTCATCGGTACTCATGATAAGTGCCTGTAAATTACAACAAAGCTCATCTTCCATTTATGAAACCTCTAAGGAAGAGATTAAAAGCATGATGCTTCAGCAAGCGACAGATTGGAGTAAAGGAGATCTCGAAGCCTTTATGCAAGGCTATATTAAATCTGATAATTTAAAATTTGTAGGAGGCAACGGACTTACCTACGGTTGGGAGCAAACTTTGGAGAATTATAAAAAGGGTTATCCTACAAAAGACCACAGCGGTATATTAACTTTTGATTTATTGGAGTTTGACCAATTAGCCGATGATGTGTTTTTGGTTATCGGTGAATATCATTTAAAGAGATCTTTAGGCGATGCCAACGGAATGTTCTCGGTAATATTGAAACGCATTAATGGAGAATGGAAAATTATTGCTGATCATTCTTCATCATCTTCCTAGTTGAGATCAATAAAAAAAATATCAATTAAAAACGACCCTGATTTTAAATCAAAATTATTGGCTTGGGCTCAGCAATTCGAGCAAGTGGTATGGTTAGATAGTAATAACTATCCGCAAAAGTATTCCAAGTTTCAAGCTGTTCTCGCGGTTGATGCCCACTCTATATTACAAAGTGATTTTAGAAACGCGTTCACAAAATTAAAAAATTACAAAACCAACCTTCGTGATTATATTTTTGGCTATTTAAGTTATGACCTTAAAAATGATATAGAAGATCTTAAGATCTGATAATTTTGATGGCTTACAATTTCCTGAACTTTACTTCTTTCAACCACAAAAGACTTTTCTTCCTAAATGACAATGAGGTAGAAGTCCAATATTTAAAAGAATTTGAAGCTGAAATTGAAGATGACCTTTCCAATATTTTTAATATGGATAAGGTGTCTGACAAACCTAACAATTCAGTTAAGGACTATCGCATAAAACATGAAGTAAAAATTCACAAGAGGGTAACCAAGAAAGCTTATTTAAATAATCTGCAACTCATACAAGAACATATCCACAGGGGTGATATTTATGAAGTTAATTATTGCCAGGAGTTTTATGCTGAGAATGCCCATATTAATCCTTTAAAAGTCTACTTGCATTTAAACGATATCTCTAAACCGCCTTTTGCCAGTTATGTGAAATTAAATGATCTTTTCTTGCTCTCGGCTTCACCCGAACGCTTTGTAACAAAGAAAAAAAATAAGATCATTTCACAACCTATTAAAGGAACTGCTAAAAGATCAACAAATAAATCAACCGATAATAAATTAGCCCAAGCGCTTTCAATTGACAAAAAAGAACGTGCGGAAAATATTATGATCGTAGACCTTGTCCGCAATGATCTATCTAAGACAGCCATTAGAGGTACGGTTACTGTGGAAGAATTGTGTAAAGTGTATTCTTTTGACCAAGTTCATCAGATGATCTCCACCATAACATCAATGATCGGTGATCAGACCGAAAGCGTAGATGTTATAAAAAGTCTTTTCCCTATGGGGAGCATGACCGGAGCCCCTAAAATTTCGGCAATGAAGATCATTGAGAAATTAGAAACAACGAAACGAAGCTTATATTCGGGTGCTGTAGGTTATTTCTCGCCGTCAGATGATTTTGATTTTAATGTGGTGATACGAAGTATATTATACAATAGATCAGCGAAATATCTATCATACTCTGTTGGTGGGGCCATTACTACAGAATCAGATCCCGAAAAAGAATATCAAGAATGCTTATTAAAAGCGATCGCTATGAAAAAGGCTCTTAAAAATTGACAAAACTAAAGGGCTTTCATCATTTTCTCCTTAATCTCTTTTAGACACAAGTTGCCAATACTACCTTCATGTAAATGATTTACTACTTTATTAGCTTTAAATTCGCCTTTTTGTATGTTGCTTCCAACTATTTTATAAGCATCTCTAAATGCCACATCCTGCTCTACTAACTTATTTACTTCTTCTACCGTAAAAAGATAATCGTATTTGGGATCATTCAATATTTCGGCATTTATTTTTATGTTTTCAAGTGAAAAAGTCAACATTTCTAAACATGACTTTATTGTTTGAATAGCCGGAATTAATGATTCTTTCAAAATTTGTAAATCTCTATGATAACCACTTGGCAGATTATTGGTAATTAAAGTTAATTCGTAAGGTAAGGCCTGAATTGCATTGCATTTACCTCTAATTAATTCGAAAACATCGGGATTTTTTTTATGCGGCATGATACTCGAACCGGTAGTGAACTCATCCGGGAAAGAAATAAAATTAAAATTCTGGCTCATATATAAACAAATATCCATTGAGAATTTAGACAGTGTACCTCCTAATGCACTTATACCCATAGCAACTGCCTTTTCTGTTTTACCTCTACTCATTTGTGCTGCGACTGAATTATATTTTAAGGTGTTAAATCCTAATAATTCAGTGGTATAAGTTCTATCGATCTTAAATGAGCTTCCATAACCTGCTGCCGATCCGAGGGGATTTTGATCAGCAATTTTATATCCGGTATTTAACATGTAAACATCATCAATCAAACTTTCAGCATACGCCGAAAACCATAAACCAAATGAAGAAGGCATGGCTACCTGAAAATGCGTATACCCCGGCATCAACACTTTTTTATGCTTTTCTGCCTTCAAGATCAATAATTCAAATAATGCTTTTACCAAATCCTTAATTTCTATAATCTCATCCTTTAAATACAAGTGCATATCAACCAACACCTGGTCATTTCTCGAGCGAGCGGTATGAATTTTTTTTCCGACATCTCCCAATTTTTCAGTGAGCATAAATTCCACTTTAGAATGCACATCTTCAAAGGTATCTTCTATGATGAAATCTCCCTTTTCGATAATTTCGAGTATTGCATTCAATTCTTTAACCAATGAATTATTTTCATCTTTGCTTAAGAGCCCAATTTTATGTAACATTTTAGCATGCGCTATCGAACCTATTACATCATATTTTGCCAATACCAGATCTAGATTCCTATCGTTGCCAACAGTGAACATATCTATTTTCTTATCTGTTTTTATGCCTTTATCCCAAAGTTTCATTGCGCTGTTTTTAATATTTTAGTGAATTAACTATTACATATAAATATGTTAATGCAATACCCTTTCTAATAGTTCGATATATTCTTTTATTCCGTTTTCAATTTCCTCTACAAAAATAAATTCGTCTGCTGTATGTGATCGTAATGAATCACCTGGACCTAATTTTAAGGACGGGCAGCTTAATACAGCCTGATCTGATAAGGTCGGTGATCCATAAGTTTTTTTCCCTAAAGCGATGCCTGCTTTTACAATTGCATGACCAGCTGAAATAGATGAGGAATTCAAGCGAAGCGAACGTGGCTTCACCTCCACGCTAACATGGTCTTTTATAATATCTAAAACTTCGAGATTACTATATCTGTCAGTAACCCTAATATCCACTACAAAATGACAATCTGCCGGAATTACATTGTGCTGATCACCGGCATTGATTTGAGTTACAGTCATTTTTACTTTACCCAAAGTCTCTGATTCCTTCTTAAATTCATACTTTTTAAACCATTCAATGGCCTCAACTGCTTTATAGATCGCATTTTCCCCTAATCCATGTGCTGCATGCCCTGCAACGCCATGAGCGTAACAATCTAAAACAAGGAGTCCTTTTTCGGCTATTGCCAATTGCATTTGTGTTGGTTCACCCACGATAGCAAAGTCTAATTTAGGAAGTAATGGCAATACACTATTTAATCCATTTGTTCCAGAACTTTCTTCTTCTGCCGAAGCTACCATGATAATATTATACGTTAAGTCTTGGTGCTTATGATAATAAGTAAATAATGCCAATAAAGAAACCAAACATCCTCCCGCATCATTACTTCCTAAACCATATAACTTACCATCAATGATCTCTGCATTAAATGGATCTCTCGTATACCCTTTATTTGGTTTCACAGTATCATGATGAGAATTCAATAGAATTGTCGGTTTTGTTTTATCAAAAAATTTATTCTTAGCCCATATATTATGGCCTTTACTCTCAAATTTTATATCATGTGTAGAAAACCATTGCATAATTAACAAGGCTGTTTCGTCCTCTTCTGAAGAAAAAGACGGCTTTGCAATCAATTTTTGCAATAGCACTGCCGCTTCTTGAATAAGTTGTTCTATCATAATGTTAATGTTGTACTCGGTTGATTCACATTTGCAATTAAGGTCGGATTTCCGATAATTATCTTTGATACACCATGTTGCAATGCGTAAAAACAATTCTCTAATTTTGGTAACATCCCTTCCGCAATTATCTTATCTTTTTTTAAACTCAAATAATCTTGTGAATTAATCGTATTGATTACAGAATTTTCATCATTAATATTTTCTAACACACCATTCTTTTCAAAACAATACGTTAAAACTACTTTATATTCTTTAGATAATGCAACAGCAACTTCAGAGGCAATGGTATCGGCATTTGTATTTAATAATTGGCCTCTCTTATCATGCGTTATAGCGCAAAAAATTGGGGTTAATTTGTTATCTAAGAATACTTTTATATTGCTATGATCGACATCATCAATGTCCCCTGCAAAACCATAATCTATTTCCTTAACGATCCGTTTATGTGCTTTAATGATGTTGGCATCGGCACCGGTTAACCCTATCGCATTACAATTATGTTTTTGCAATTGAGCAACAATATTTTTATTTAACAATCCGGCATAGACCATAGTCACTACCTCTAAATTTGCTTTGTCTGTAATTCGTCTGCCATTGATCATTTTAGGCGCCAATCCCAATTGGCTTGCTAATTCCGTTGCCTTTTTACCACCACCATGAATAAGTATTTTCAACCCTTGAAGCTTAGCAAAATCGACCAAAAAAGTTTCCAGCTGATCATCATTATTGATTACATTACCTCCGATTTTGACAATATTTACAATATTCTTAAGCATTTTCTAATAGTTTCTTTAATATGATCTGCGCTGCAAAAGTTCTGTTATTGGCTTGTTCAATAACCAAGGAGTTTTTACTATCCAACACCTCGTCTGTGACCACCACATTTCTTCTTACCGGAAGACAATGCATAAATTTAGCTTTATTTGTCAATAGCATCTTATTCTGAGTGATCATCCAATTTTCATCCTTAGTAAGCACTTTTCCATAATCTGTATAGGCACTCCAGTTTTTGGTATATATAAAATCAGCATTTTCAAAGGCTTTATCCTGATTGTATTCTATGGTCACATTTGTTGTTATTTCTTCTTTCAATTCGTATCCGTAAGGATGGGTAACCACAAGATCTACTCCCTTTAACTTCATGATTTTTACAAATGAATTCGCCACAGCTTGGGGCAATGCTTTAGGGTGCGGCGCCCAACTTAATACAACTTTTGGTTTCGATTTATTTTGATACTCAGTAATTGTTAATGCGTCAGCTAATGCTTGTAGCGGATGCTCAGTAGCACTTTCTAAGCTAACTATAGGAACCTTTGCATATTTTACAAAACCTTCGATAACTTTTTCCTCATAATCTTCCTGTTTGTTAGTTAGTGAGGCAAAAGCGCGAATGGCTAAAATATCGCAATATTGAGAAACTACTTGAGCAGCTTCTTTGATATGCTCGGCAGCAGTATTTTTCATAATGCTACCATCTTCAAATTCTAATACCCATCCATCATTAGAAATATTCATAACCATTATTTGCATCCCTAAATTCATAGCAGCTTTTTGAGTACTTAGCCTCGTGCGTAAACTCGGATTAAAAAACAACATGACGATGGTCTTATTTTTACCTATTTCATTAAAAGCCAGCGGATCTTTTTTTAATAACAGCGTTTCATCAATCAATTCAGGTAGATGCATAATATCGTTAACAGAAGTATATTTTTTCATATCATCTAGTTTAATATATCATTAAGGGCATTAAAAAATTGATCTATGTGTTCCTTCTTTATACTCAATGGTGGAAGAATTCGCAATAGGTTTTTATTATTGGCGCCGCCCGTGAATATATGTTTTTCGTAAATGAGTTTTTTTCTCAACGCTGCCACTTCAAAATCAAATTCGAGTCCTAACATTAAACCCTTACCTTTTATATTTTTTACCTGAGATATCATTTTCGCTTTTTTAATAAAGTAATCGGACATCTCTTTGACGTTTGCCATTAATTTTTCGTCGTCGATAACATCTAAAACAGCAATTGCTGCAGCACAAGCCAAATGATTGCCTCCAAAAGTAGTTCCCAACATACCATGTTTAGGTTTGAGTTTCTGCGAAATAAGAATTCCACCTATTGGGAATCCATTACCCATCCCTTTGGCAACAGAAATTATATCGGGTTTCACCCCATGAAATTGATGGGCAAAAAATTTACCGCTTCTGCCATATCCCGATTGTACTTCATCTACAATAAAAATAACATTGTATCGATCGCATACAGTTTCCAGATCTTTAAAAAATGTAGTATTCCCTTCATCCAACCCTCCTACTCCTTGAATACCTTCTATAATTACTGCACATACGTCATCTTTTTTTAATTCCTTTTCTACCAGGCCAATATTATTTAATGGTAAAAATGTTTTTGGGTTTGTACTATTTATAGGCGCATTGATCTTATGGTTATCAGTTACAGAAACTGCCAATGAAGTTCTTCCATGAAAAGAATTATGGAAAGCTATAACCCTCTTTTTATTGGTATAAAAAGAGGCTAATTTTAAGGCATTTTCATTCGCTTCCGCGCCCGAATTGCAAAGAAATAAACTATAATCATTGTACCCTGACAATACTCCTAATTTCTTAGCCAACTCAGTTTGTAGTGGATTTTGAACTGCATTAGAATAAAAACCAATTAAAGCTAACTGTTCTTTAACTTTTCTTAGGTAATAAGGATGAGAATGTCCAATTGAAATAACGCCATGACCACCATAAAAATCTAAATATTCCACCCCTTTATTATCAGTTATGGTAATACCGTTTGCTTTTACTGGTGTCACATCATATAATGGATATACATCGAATAAATTCATACTATTAGTTTTTGGATATCTGACTGATTTTCTCGTATGATGTAACTATCCCTTTGATCAAAGAAGAGCTTAATCCCTGATGTTCCATTTCATTTAGACCTTCAATGGTACAGCCACTCGGAGTAGTTACCTTATCAATTTCTTCTTCCGGATGCTTACCATTCTCAATTAACAGCGTTGCAGCGCCTAAACAAGTCTGCATGGCCATTTCCTGAGCAATATGCGACTCAAATCCCAACTGGATGGCGCCTTGGGTGGTAGCCCTTATCAATCGCATCCAGAAGGCAATGCCGCTGGCACAAATAACAGTTGCAGCCTGCATTTGTTCTTCGGGAATTTCTACAGTAGTTCCTAACCTATTGAATATGGCTATTGCAATATTGATCCTTTTCTTTCCCTTTTTATTACAGCATACACAGGTTATAGATTTACCTACGGAAATAGCTGTATTTGGCATCGATCTTATAATATAATTATCAGAACCAATGAGATTTTCAATTTTGTTAATCTTAAATCCTGTAACTGTTGAAATGATCACATGGTTCTCAGTTAATAGATCGGCTACCTCTAATAATGTTTTTTCTAAATGTTTCGGTTGTAATGCAAATATCAGGATATCAGAATTCAATACAGCTTCCCTGTTATCACTACTAATTTTAACATTCTTATAATCCGACCAATCTTCTATACTCTCTATATTTCTTTTTGTGAGATATAAGGTAGTGACCGCATTATTTACAATAAGTCCTTTGGCCATCGAAAGACCTAAATTACCCGCTCCTATAATTGCTATTTTCATCTTTATTTTTCTTAATTAAAAATATGTTGCCTTTAAATGCAGTCCTTCTTTTTCATCTAAACCAAACATTAAATTCATATTCTGAACAGCTTGACCTGATGCCCCTTTCACCAAATTGTCGATAATACTCGTGATTAATAATTTGTTCTTATGCTTATGTAGATGTAACAAACATTTATTGGTATTTATAACTTGTTTTAAATGCAGATCTTCATCACTTATAAAAGTAAATGCGGCATCTTTATAGAAATCCTTATATATATTGATGGCCTCTTCCAGATCACCTTTAAAATGAGTGTATGCTGTTGCAAAGATTCCGCGACTAAAATTTCCCCTGTTAGGCATAAAATATATGTCGGAGTCCAAAGAACTTTGTAATTGGCCTAAACTCTGATTTATTTCTCCCAAGTGCTGATGCGTAAATGGTTTGTAATATGAAAAATTATTATCCCGCCAAGTAAAATGTGTTGTTGCCGATAAAGAGGTTCCTGCACCTGTTGCTCCTGTAACGGCATTCACATGAACATCGTCGTTTATCATGTTGTTTTTAGCTAAGGGTAATAAAGACAATTGTATGGCCGTAGCAAAGCATCCCGGATTCGCGATATACTTACTTGATTTAATCAATTCCCTATTCAATTCTGGTAATCCATAAATAAAATTTTTACCTTGGAATAAGGCATTTTCTATCAATCTAAAATCATTGCTGAGATCTATGATCTTGGTAGTTTCAGAAAATAGATTTTTTTCTAAAAATGCTTTTGAATTTCCATGGCCCAGACATAAAAATAATACGTCTACATTATGATTTAATTCATTGGTAAACTTCAAGGATGTTTCACCTACTAAATCCTGATGTACACCACTAATACTCTTGTTTGGATTAGATGTACTATACACAAAATTAATATTTACCTTATTATGATATAATAGTATTCTGATAAGTTCTCCGGCCGTATAACCCGCACCTCCAATAATTCCTGCCTCTATCATGATGTTTTATTTACCTGATTATATATTTTATTTTGATTGGACAGGATTTTAATAAATCCTTTTGCATCATCTGCTGTCCACCCGGTATTCATCTCACCATAGGCAGCAACAGAAGTATTCATAAGGTCGTTGGGAGACATTACCCCATCCAGAGTAAACCTATAAGGATGTAATGTCACCATAACATCACCATTCACATTATTTTGAGAATCAATTAAAAATGCCTCGATATTACGCATTACCTCGTCCAGGTAATTTCCTTCGTGGAGCATGGTACCATACCAATTTGCCAGATACTCTTTATGATGTTGTTGCCATTTTGTGAGTACATGTTTTTCTAACAAATGATGCGCTTTAATAATAATTAAAGGAGCCGCGGCTTCAAAACCTACCCTCCCTTTAATACCTATGATCGTATCACCAACATGAATATCTCTACCAATAGCATATTTTGACGCCATATCGTTTAGAATTTCAATATTCTTTTCAGGATGCCTTTTTACATAATCAATTGCCATAAGTTCACCTTTTTCAAAACTAAGTTTGACCTTTTCGGACCCTTGCTTTTCTAATTGGCTGGGATAGGCTTCATCGGGTAAAGGTAAATTGGAAGTTAAAGTTTCTTTCCCGCCTACGCTTGTCCCCCAAAGGCCTTTATTAATAGAGTATTGTGCCTTATTCCAAGGTATACTAATGCCTTTATTGGTTAAATAATCAATTTCTGATTCTCTCGATAATTTTAGATCCCTAATGGGTGTAATGATGTTAATTTCAGGTGCTAAAATCTGAAAGATCATATCAAATCGTACCTGGTCGTTTCCTGCACCTGTACTTCCGTGGGCAATATATTCAGCGCCGATCTTTTTTGCATGTCCTACTATTTCTATAGCTTGTATAATACGTTCTGCACTTACGGATAATGGATAGGTATTGTTCTTTAATACATTGCCAAAAATGAGATATTTTACTACTTTTTGATAAAACATAGAGATGGCTTTTATGCTTTTATATGATTTTACTCCTAAGGCATATGCATTTTTCTCAATATTCTTAATTTGCTCATCTGTAAAGCCTCCTGTATTGATACTAACCGCATGAACTTCAAAACCCATATCGTCCGATAAATATTTTGCACAATAAGAAGTATCCAATCCTCCGCTGTAAGCTAAGACTACTTTTTTCATGATTTTTTATTTTTTAAAAACAATGATTGCTTAATATTTTTCAATCGTTGCAAAACTTTTTTATTATACGGATGCTCATGTATTTTATTTTTTTTCGAATTGCTCTTATGATTCGGATCATAAAGCATCCCTGTACACAAACACATCTTTTGTTCGGTACGCGTTAATACATCATAATTTTTGCATGTCTGACATCCTTTCCAAAAAACAGGATCGTCTGTTAATTCCGAAAAAGTAACCGGTCTGTAGCCAAGTTCGTAATTGATTTTCATTACAGCTAAGCCAGTAGTAATTCCAAATATTTTAGCCTCCGGAAATTTCTTTTTAGAATATTCAAAAATCTTTTCTTTGATTTTTTTTGCCAATCCCTGGTTTCTATAATCGGGATGCACAATTAGACCAGAGTTTGCAACGAATTTATTATGACCCCAAACTTCGATGTAGCAGAAACCTGCAAACTTATCACCATCCAGGGCAATAACCGCATTATTGTTTTCGAGCTTAGTTATGATATATTCTGGAGTACGTTTTGCTATACCGGTACCTCTAACTTTGGCCGATTCTGCAATGTTCTCGCAAATGATAGTCGCATATTCACTATGCGATTTATTGGCAATGACAATATCCATAGTATTGTAATTGAATTATTTTAAAAATTAATGTAACTGTTATTTAAATTAGAGGAACCGGACACACCTAAATTCCATAGTATAAGTTGTACCCTTACGGGCGACGAATACGCAAAGGAAAACGTCTTACTGAAGTATTATTTGTATGTATTGATAACATTTTCACATGGCAATATTACAACTTTTAAATAAAATTCATAAAAAAAATAACAATTAATGCATAAATACATTAATTATTATGAAATAATCAATTATTCGATTGAATCAATAAATTATTCTAAATTATATCTATAATAAACCAAAAAATGCATAAAATTTCTCTAACCAGAAGATAACTATTTGTTTTATAGCTAGTTATATCAAAAGTTTTTAACTTTAATTAACATTTTTGCTATTAGCTAAAGCTCTTTTAATATTTTTGATACAAACCCCTATGAATGATTCATAAAGAATTTGAATTTATTTTTCGCAATACAATTTTTTATGGTCAATATTGGCAGGCAACCCTTACTAAAGCTGTAGTATTATTAGTTCATGGTATGGGGGAGCACTCTGGTAGATACGCTAATTTTGTTGTCCCCAGACTTTTAGAAAATAATATTTCAGTTATTACCTACGATCAATTTGGACATGGAAAAACACAGGGAAAAAAGGGGCATAATCCAAGTTTTGATGCCCTTTTAGATTGTGTTGAAATTATGTTAAAGCGGGCCAAAGATAACTTTAACAATGTGCCTTATTTCTTATATGGACATAGCATGGGAGGTAATGTTGTGTTAAATTATATTCTTAGAAGAAAGAATGATCTTATGGGTGCTATCGTAACCAGCCCCTTTTTACGTCTTGCGTTTACACCTCCCAAATGGCAATTGATTTTAGGAAAACTTTTACAAAAAATTGCCCCTGCCACAACAATTCCGAGCGGTTTGGAAGTCGAAGCCATTTCAAGGGATCATTCAGAAGTACAGAAATATTTAAATGACCCCTTGGTTCACAATAAGATAAGCCCTAACTATTCTATAACCATGATCAATACCGGCGCATGGTTGATTAAAAATGCAAATAAATTAAATAAACCTCTGCTTCTTCTGCATGGTACCGGTGATAGATTAACCAGCCATGAAGCAAGTCAAGAATTTTTAAAAAATTCTAATAATAATGCTTCTCTTAAACTTTTTGATAACGGCTATCATGAACTGCATAATGATCTTTGTAAAGAAGAAATGATTGAAACAATAGTTCATTGGATTAAAACTCAATTAAAAACTAAGACTCACAATTAATTTTATGAAAAAGCTAATCTCCATATTTTTTTTAATTGCTCATTTTTCTTTGTTTTCTCAAGATAGTCCAACCCCATCTGCTGATAATGCAACTTTTATAAAGGAAACCGAAAGGGGTACGTTGGCATTTGCAGAACATGTCGATAATACCTGGATGGAAAACCAGTATAATTCGCCGTTATATAATAATACTTTAGAAAAAATTGTGAACGAAGAATTCAGTTCAGACCTCTTAAAGGAACGGCTTGAAAAGCTAAGTTTTGAAACTCCTTTTGACGTCGAATACAATGCAACTGTTGAGCGTTTTATAAGATTATACCTAAAAACAAGGAAAGGTGATATTTCGAATTTAATGGATAAAGCCAACTACTATTTCCCTTTATTCGAAGAATTCTTAGACAAATATGATCTTCCACTTGAACTGAAATATTTGGCCATCGTTGAATCGGCCCTAGAACCAAATGCCAGGTCTAGTGCGGGTGCAAAAGGATTATGGCAATTCATGTACCATACAGGGAAGCAATTTGGCTTGAATATTAGCTCCTATGTTGATGAGCGGAACGATCCTAGAAAATCAACGGAGGCGGCATGTAAATATCTTAAAAGTTTATATAATACATTTAATGATTGGGATCTGGTATTGGCTGCTTATAATTCAGGTCCCGGTAATGTTTCCAAAGCTATAAGACGTTCTGGTGGCCTGCAAAATTATTGGAACATAAGACATCATTTACCAAGTGAAACCCGTGGCTACCTTCCCGCCTTTTATGCTACTTTCTATCTTTTTGAATATGGCCAAGAGCATCAAATATTTCCAAATAATGCTGAAATAACATATTTTGAAACCGACACCCTACATGTTAAAAAGAAACTCACATTTTCAAAAATAATTGAAGAAATTAATATTGACGAGAACCTTCTCACAAAATTAAATCCGCAATATAGATTGGGTGTAATTCCTTATTCAGAAGATAATAAATATATTTTAACGCTTCCAAAAAGTCTGATTTCAAGATTTGTATCTAAAGAAAATAGCATTTATGGATTGCCAGAGAATAATAGAAGAGAAGTTTCAAAACATATTACCACAAATCATTTAAATAGTTATGTTGTTGAGCAAGGTGATAATCTTGTAAAGATCTCAAAGAAGTTTGATATCTCACTAAACGAGCTAAAGAATTGGAATGGCCTTCAGACAGATTATATTATTGAAGGGCAACGGCTCGCGGTTACAACCGGCCAAGAACTCCCTAATGACAACAAGGAAAATTCAGATATCTCCCAAAAAGTAAAGGCTCGACAAAGAGAACATCAGTATCATTCAGACAATTACGAAACTTATATCGTACAAGAAGGTGAATCTTTATTTTTAATCTCTAAAAAATTTCCCGACATTACTATTAATCAAATCCGAACATGGAATAACATATGGGGCGTATCTTTTGTAGAGCCGGGCACGGAGCTTAAAATTTTAACAAAATCAATGTAATTTGCTTTAAATTTTGCCGTTATTCCTTTCAATATGCTTTATTTCTAATATAAATTTAAATCCTAAAGAAATATTTTGAGAATAAGTGTAGAATTAATTTTATACTTTTGTCTACTTTGAATATTTTGCTTAAATCTATTATTAAAATAAAATATAGCTTAATGAGACCCCTATTTGCCATTCTATTATTTTTTTCGACAAGCATCTTTGCACAAGAAAATGTTCCTCAGATTAATGACAATAAGGAAGTCAACAAAACAAATAAATTAGAATTAACACAAAAAGAATTTAATAAGGATTCTATAGAACTAATTAATCATAAGGAGGCTACCTTAATAGATAGTCTTTGGCTAAATACACTATATAATTCTGCCTTATATGATGATTTTCAGTTTGTAGACCCTGATGAATTAATGTTAGATACTATTTATAATGAGCTCACAACTGATATTTTAAAAGAACGATTAGCGCATCTAAATAGCAAAACTCCCTTTCATGTTGAATACAATCCTTCATTAGAACGGATCATAAAATATTATCTTAAAACCCGCAAAGAGACTTTGGCAGAATTAATGGGCAAGGCTGCCTATTATTTCCCTATGTTCGAAGAACATCTTGCTAAATACAATCTGCCTCTGGAAATTAAATACCTAGCAATTGTTGAGTCTGCATTGCGCCCTCGGGCCAGATCAAGAGTAGGCGCCTCAGGTTTATGGCAATTTATGTATTATACCGGAAAGCAATTTAATTTAGAAGTAAACTCTTATGTAGATGAAAGGTTCGATCCTTTGAGAGCGACGGAGGCAGCATGCGCATACCTATCGAGTTTACATGGGATTTTTGGAGATTGGGATCTCGCCTTAGCCGCTTATAATTCGGGCCCTGGCAACGTTTCTAAGGCTATTAGACGGTCGGGTGGAAGTAAAAATTATTGGAATATTAGAAATTATTTGCCCAGGGAGACTGCAGGCTATTTACCAGCATTTTATGCTACGTATTATATTTTAGAATATGCTAAAGAACATAATATCCAACCAAAAAATATTGCCACTAACAGATTTGAAACTGATACTATTATAGTAAAACGTCAAATTACTTTTGAGCAAATAAACAAGGTATTAAATACCAATGATGAATTCTTGGAATTTTTAAATCCTCAATACAAACTTAACATCATTCCATTCATAAAAGACAAAAATTACACGTTGAGATTACCTAAAGATCTTATTGGAAAATTTGTTTCTAATGAGGAACAAATCTATGCTTTTGCAGAAGCTGATGATGCAAAACGTGAAAAACCTTTGCCTAAGTTATTCGAATCCCCCGGTAGAATACGATACCGCGTTAGGAGTGGTGATTATCTTGGTAAAATAGCACAGAGATATCGAGTATCTGTTTCTCAAATTAAAAGATGGAATGGGTTAAGAAGTAATAATCTTAGAATTGGTCAGCGTTTAACTATTTATCCTCGAGGTGGTGTTGCTTCAGCTAATAAGCCTTCTTCAAGTGTAGCTAAAAAGACCAATACAACACCAACGCCCAAAGGCGATTATACTACTTATGTCGTTAAACCGGGGGACTCATTATGGTTGATTTCTAAAAAATTTCCAAAAGTTTCTATCGATCAAATTAAAAATTGGAACAATATTTGGAGTGTTAAAAGTCTAAAACCAGGCACAAAGCTTAAAATATATAAAAGCTAATAATAATGAGATCACTCTTAATGACGTCCATTTTTTTGATTACACTTTTATCTTGTAATTCAAAAGAAAAAAGCTTAACACTTAAAGCATCTACAGGCAGAATAAATAACTTAACAATTGTTATCGATAATGACCTTTGGCAAGGAAATGTGGGAGATACCTTAAGGGAAATAATTGCAGACCCGGTCTTAGGACTGCCTCAAGAAGAGGCGCAATTTTCAGTGACTCAGGTGCCAACAAAAACCTTTGGAAAATTATTCAGAACCAATAGGAATCTATTATTTATTGGTATTCAAGATAAGGAAGGATATAGCACAAAAAAGAATTTATATGCCTCCCCTCAAATTACCATGACAATCGTTGCCAAAGATAAAAATGCCCTTATCGATCGGATCAATGCCCATAAAGATGATATTATATCTGTTTTCAAAGAAGCAGATCTTAAATTATATCAAAGAAAAGTAACCAAGCATTTTTGGGATAATAAAAATATAAAAACGCTTACCAAATTGGGCATTGAACTTAAAATACCCGATCATTATGCCTTGGTTGATGATACAGGAGATTTTTTATGGTTTAGGCAAAATATCGATAAAGGAAGTATGAATATTATTGTATATGCATTGCCTTTAGCCGAGAATGATAAAATTTTGAATAATATCGTTCCCTCAAGAGATACCATTGGTAAGAAACATATTCCAGGTCAGTTCGATGGAACATATATGATTACAGAAGCTGCCTATGCCCCTTTCACAAAACAAACCCAAATTAGTGGTAAATCGTCATACGAAACAAGAGGAAAATGGGAAGTTAAAGGTGATTTTATGGCTGGTCCTTTTTTGAATTATACTATTGTTGATAAGGAGAATAATCGAATTTTAGTTTTAGAAGGTTTTACCTATGCCCCTTCGGTTAATAAACGTGATTATATGTTCGAATTGGAGGCCATTTTAAAGACCTTAAAAGTTTGATGTTGTAAAAGTTTGTAAGTTATTTTCTAAATCGCTATAAATTATAAAGCTTTTCAATTCTTCATGTTTTTCTAAAAATATTTTTGCCTCTTCTAAAGTCATTGCCATTATAGCAGTTGCATAACCATCAACATCCGCACAGTCTAATTTTCCAATTACCGAAACACTTAAAAGATTACTCCGGGTAGGATAACCTGTTTTTGTATTTATAATATGGACATATTTTTTCCCGGTAACGGAATCTATGGTAAACTTTCGGTAATTTCCAGAAGTAGCCATCGATTCATCCTTTAATTCAATAACCTTTCGAATAGATCTTGTTCCGTCAAAATTTGGATCTTCAATACCTATTTTCCATGGTGCATTTTTTCTAATATTCATACCGCGTGTTCTAACTTCACCGCCTATTTCTACCAAATAATCTTTGATTTGTTGCTCTTCTAAAAACCTGCCGGCAATATCTACCGCGTAACCTTTGGCTATTGCATTAAAATCTAAATAAATACTGTCATGATCTTTTTTAACCTTTCCATTTTTTAATCGTACTTTATTAAAACCAACAAGTTTAATTAACTCTTTAATACTGGCAGAGTCATTGGTTCCACTACTTTTTATCGGGCCAAAACCCCAGGCATTTACTAAAATACCAATAGTAGGATCAAAAACCCCATTGGTTTCTGCATAAATTTTTTCTGATTTTTTAAAAACTTCCTTAAAATAATCATCCACCAAAATACTCGAATCACCTCTATTAATTTTTGAAATATCTGAATTTGATATGTAAGTTGATAAAGATTTATTTACTAGATAAAATAAACTATCTATCTCAATAATAAAATCTCGTTGTTCTGAATCATAAAAACTAATGTTAAAAGTAGTGCCAAATGCATATCCATTAAGCTTTACAAATTCTTTTTGATCATTCTCTTTACAAGACAATAACCCTATAATAAATAGCAGATATAATAATATTTTAAGCTTTCTGTAATTCATTTAATAAGAACTTTATCAAGCATATAAAGATAAACTATTAAACATTGTTAAAAATGTATTAAATATTTAATATATCGCGTATAATCTCTGCTTTTTTTTGATAACTTCGCAGTATAATTTAAATAACCTTTCAATTATGAAAAAACTATTATTATTAGCAGTTGCTGGTATATTATTATCATCATGTGTATCTCAAAAAAAATTCGCCGATTTACAAAGTGATTATGACGCTGCTAAACAAGAATTAACCAATACAAAGGCAAAAGTACTAGAATGCCAAGTTGAAAAAGATAAATATGCAAATCAACTAGCTACGCTAGAGAGTCAGAACAAGTTTTTAACAGAGAATAATGCCAATAACATCAGGCAAATAGAGAATTTGACTACACTTTCTCAGGCTGCAAGTGGCAACGTTAAGGATATTATTGCGCAGCTAAGTGAAAAGGATAAATACATTAATGGTATTCGCGGTGCCATGTCTAGAAAAGATTCTATCAATTTAGCACTTGCAGTAAATTTCAAAAGTGTTTTGGCAGATGGAATTCGTGATGAAGATATCATTATTGACGTAGAAAAAACAGTAGTGTATATTTCTATTTCCGATAAATTATTATTCAAAAGCGGTAGTTCTGTAATTTCTGACAAGGCTAAAGGATTGTTAGGTAAAGTAGCCACAGTGATTGCAAATAAACCAGATATGGAAGTAATGGTCGAAGGTTATACAGATAATGTGCCGATCAATACAAGTTTCACAAGAGACAACTGGGATTTAAGTGTACAACGTTCTACAGCAATTATTAGAGCATTACAAAATGACTTCAAAATTGATCCTAAACGTTTAATAGCAGCCGGAAGAAGTGAATATTTACCTTTAGCTTCAAATGAAACTGCCGAAGGACGTGCTAGAAACAGAAGAACGAGATTTGTTATTTTACCAAAACTAGATCAATTCTTTGATACTTTAGAAGAAAAAGTTGAAGTAAAAAAACAAGACTAATTTTATCAATTTAATAAAAAAAAACCGCCAAATGGCGGTTTTTTTTTATTGACTTATTTCCTCCATTAATCCAGTAGTACTTTTACTTTATCCTTATATAGATCGAATTCCATTAAATTATGATGTGTACCATCGTTGATGACAACAAAATCGGTATTCTTTTTATTTGAAGCTTCATATAGTTTTTTACCAGAGCTCATTGGAATGAGATCATCCTTATTACCATGAAATATAGTAGTTTGACATGAGACTAAATTAATATACTCATTAGATTTAAATTTGAATCTTAATAAATGCTCATACGGAATAAATCGAAATTTGCTCCTCGATAAATCAGTTAAATTAAAAAAAGGGGCTTCCAATATTAATTGCTTCGGATGGTTATCAGCCGCCACTTTCGTAGCGAAAGTACAACCTAAGGAACGTCCGTATATAGTTATTTTATCTTCTGAAAAAACTTGCTTAATATAATCATAACTTAATTGTGCATCTTTATACATATCGCTTTCTATTCTTTTATCAGAATTCTTCCCATAGCCACGATAGTCTATAATAAAAACATCATATTTATATTTAGTAAATGGCAAAACCATTTGCCCCCATCGTTCCAGATTGCCTTTATTACCATGAAAGTATAATATTACACCTTTTGGATCTTCTACTTTAAAATGCAGAGCATTGATAACGGAATCATCCTCCGTAGGTAGATTCACTTCTTCAAATTCCTTATTGAAAATATATATATGGTCCTTCGTTAATTTCTTGGGTCTAAAAATCACCAATTCCTGAAAAAAATAAAAGCCAATTATTAGTAATAAATAAAGGCTGATAAGTATGATGCTTGCGTTTTTAATCAATTTATTTATTTTTTCTGTTTTTATTTCTTAAGAAATCAATACTCGTTTGCTCCCTATTTATTTCTTCTGGCAATTTCGAACGTAATATTTCTTTTAATGCCCGATGATAATCTTCAAAATTATGCAGGTTTTTATGACCTCCTCCTATGACCGGATATAATCGCGTTAATTTCGGATTAATCCTTGAAAGTCGAATACTCGACTTCATGGGAATAATTCTATCATTTGTACCATGTATAAGTTTTATTGGGCATTTGACGTATTTTATCCACTTATATGTTGGCATCGTATAACGCATTACCAGGCCGAGTGGGATAAAAGGCAAATAACGTTGTGCATTATTTGACATGCTGTAATACGGGCAGGCCAAAATTAACATTCTAGGATTGTTAACCGAGGCTATTTTTGTGGCGAGTCCCGTTCCTAAAGAGCGGCCGTATACTATTATATATTTTTCGTCTACCTTTTCCTTGATAATATTATAAATAGCCTGTACATCATCTTTCATTAATTGTTGCGTTCGCTTTCCTTTACTCTTTCCAAAACCTCGATAATCCATCATCAAAACATCCCATCCATGAAATGTGAAATCGACTGCAAATTTACCCCATCCTTTTATACTTTTTGAATTGCCTTTTAAATAAAAAACAATTCCTTTAGGCTTATTGGTTTTAAAATGTAATCCGTTAATAGTGACCTTTTCACTTAACTCAATATTATATTCTTCTACCTCTTGATTTTCATATTGAAATACAAAGTCTTCAGGTAGTTTTTCAGGTTTGAAAATAAATCTTTCCTGGAAAAAATAAAAGATAATGCTTACGGCAGCTATAAAACCTAGAACAATAAATATAATTTGTGGCCAGTTCATAAATAGAATGTTTCTAAATATACAAAACTTCTAAACTAATCTAACACCCTTATAAAATCATCAAAGGCTATATAATAGGGCTGATCTTTAAAAACAGGCATTTCGACACTTTGGGCGTTCGCAATACCAATTCCGGCAAACCATACCCTGGCATTTTGTTTTTTAGCATGTTCTTTAAAAGTCTCCATCCAAATAACATCATAATCCTGCGATTGTAATAGGTTTGAAGTTACACTTACTAAAACAAAAACGTTGGCTTCTCCTTTTTTATAAAGTACAAATTGTGGATGTTTTTTTAACTGGCTATTCACAGCAATGAATTCATAACCCATTTTCTGGAGTTTCTTTCCAACGATATTCATTCCTAAATTATGAAGCTCCTGCTCCGTTAATGGCGTCATTATCTAATCGGTTTATGCTTATAAAGTTAAAAATAAAAAAACCGACACAATTTAGTGTCGGTTTCTTTTTAAAAAATTAGTTTCAAAAATTGACTGGCATGAGCGTTAATGTCTAACCTCCAAAGTCGTCAAATCGAATATTTTCATCAGGAATACCATAATCTTCACCCATTTTTTGAACAGCTTGGTTCATTAAAGGGGGGCCACAGAAATACAATTCTATATCTTCAGGCGAATCATGTTTAGATAAATATTGGTCGATTACCGCTTGATGTACAAAGCCTTTAAATCCATCTCCTTTCGGATCATTAACATCCTTTTTATCTACCCAATTATCTTCCGGAAGCGGTTCAGATAATACCAGATAGAACTTAAAATTAGGAAATTCTTTTTCCAATCTGTAAAAGTGATCTAAATAGAACAATTCTCGTTTAGAACGCCCACCATACCAATAAGAAACTTTTCTTCCTGTTTTTAAAGTTTTAAAAAGGTGATATAAATGTGAACGCATTGGTGCCATTCCAGCCCCACCACCAACATATAACATTTCAGCATCAGATTCATTGATAAAGAATTCGCCATAGGGACCCGAAATTGTAACCTTATCCCCAACTTTTCTAGAAAAAATATAAGAAGAGGCTATACCGGGGTTTACATCCATCCATCCATTCTTTGCCCTGTCCCATGGTGGTGTTGCTATACGAACGTTCAACATGATCTCACGTCCTTCTGCAGGATAAGAAGCCATAGAATAAGCACGTTCTACCACTTCGTTATTCTTCATCACCAATGGCCATAATCCAAATTTATCCCATTCTTCCTGAAATTTATCTGGCTTTTCATGTTCTTCGGGATGCGCAGTGATATCAATATCTTCAAATTTTATCACGCAAGGAGGTATTTCAATTTGTATATAACCACCTGCTTTATAATTCATGTCTTCTGGAATTTTTACTACAAATTCCTTTATAAAAGAAGCTACGTTATAATTACGAACCACAGTTGCTTCCCATTTTTTAATACCAAATACCTCTTCAGGGATAGTGATATCCATATCTTGCTTTACTTTTACCTGACATGCCAATCTGGCGCCAGATTTCAGTTCTTTCCGGGTAAAATGTGGTGTTTCTGTAGGTAAAGCTTCACCGCCACCAGAATTTACATGACATTCACATTGAATACATGTGCCACCACCACCACAAGCGGATGGTAAAAATATTTTTTGTGCCCCTAAGGTTGTTAATAATGAATCACCTGAAGGCACCTCTATTATTTTTTCTCCATTAATCGTAAGTTTTACCGGACCTGATGGTGCCAGTTTTTGCTTTACAAATAATAACAATGCAACCAATAATAGTGTAATAACTAAAAACGCTGTTACTGTAGCAATGATTGTTCCCGTTGTGCTTACCGCTAATATCATTCTATTTATTTAATGCTGTTATGTTTTCAATTGCTTCTTTTTCTCCATTCCCTTGTTCATCTTCGTTTTCTTCAAGTTGTATAGCTTGCTCTATTTTTTCATCTTGTACTTCTTCATTATCACCAGTAAGCATACCACCAAAACTCATAAAACCGATTGCCATCAAACCGGTAATAATAAAGGTAATGCCAAGACCCCTTAAAGGAGGCGGAACTGCTGAATATCTAATTTTCTCGCGGATTGCAGCAATTGCCAGAATGGCTAAGAACCATCCTATTCCTGAACTAATACCATAATTAAAAGCTAATCCCAGATTTGGAATTTCACGCGATTGCATAAATAATGACCCACCTAAGATGGCACAGTTCACAGCAATTAATGGTAAAAAGATCCCTAAAGAATTATATAAAGCAGGAGAGAACTTTTCTACTACTATTTCAACTAATTGAACCATCGTAGCAATAGTTGCAATAAACATAATAAACGATAAAAAGCTTAAATCGTATCCGGCATATTCTGGTCCTAACCAAACCAAAGCTCCTTCTTTTAGTACATATTGATCTAACAACCAGTTTAATGGTACCGTAATGGCTAAAACAAAAATTACGGCCGCACCCAATCCTACAGCAGTAGCAACTTTTTTAGATACAGCCAAGTATGAACACATACCTAAAAAGGTGGCAAATACCATGTTGTCAATAAATATTGCTTTAAAAAATAATTCTATATGTTCCATATTCCTTATAATTAATGACATCCTAAATCTAGTTCAGGATGACAAGTCATTTTAATTTTCTTCGATTAATGCTACGTTTCTACTACGTTGTACCCAAATAATAAGACCTACCACAATCAATGCCATAGGAGCTAATAACATAAATCCATTATTTTCATACCCTAACGCATATAAGCCCGTTTTTTCACCCGGAATAGGGTTACCTAATACCGGAATCCCAAGTAATGTTCCTGATCCTAATAATTCTCTAAAAAATCCTACAATAATTAAAATTACAGCATATCCTGCTGCATTTCCTAATCCATCAAGAAAAGCTTTCCATGGACCATTTCCTAAGGCAAAAGCCTCAAAACGACCCATTATAATACAGTTTGTGATAATTAACCCTACAAAAACAGATAAGGTTTTACTCAACTCATAAGCAAAAGCTTTCAAAACTAAATCAACAATAATTACCAATGTTGCAACTACAATGAGCTGCACAATAATTCTTATTTTTTGAGGAATAATGTTTCTCATTAATGAGATAACCACGTTACCCACGCCTAAAACAAACAATACTGCTATAGACATCACAATTGATGCTTTTAATTCAGCGGTTATTGCCAGTGCCGAACAAATACCTAATACCTGTATAGTAATTGGATTATCATCGGTTATCGGATCTGTAAATAATTTTCTATTCTTTTTAGAAAATAAAGGCTCTTTTGCTACCTTCACTTCTTTTTCTTGTTCTACTACTTCAGCCATTGCTATTATTTTAATGTGTTAAAATAAGGTACATACAATTTTAACTCAGATTTAATCATTGCCGTTACACCGTCTCCTGTAATGGTTGATCCCGTTATTGCGTCTACTTCATTATCGGTTTTATCTATATTTTTTGGGTCAGCATTTCCTTTAGCAACTTTTATCCCTTTAAATGACCCATCGCTTAGCAGATTTTCTCCAATAAAATCATCCATAAAAAAACGTTGTTTGATATTCGCCCCTAACCCAGGTGTTTCGCCGGCATGATCAAAATAAACTCCTTGCACTACCATCTTGTCGTCTAAACCTACATATGCCCATATTGCATCCCATAAGCCTTTCCCTCTAATTGGCACAACATAAAATGTTTTGTTTTCTTTTTCTCCAATAAACAAAGGCAATCTTCTTTGATAAGCTGCATCTTTTGCAAGCTCTTTTTCTTTTTTGATATCTATTAAATACGCGTTATCATCTTCAATTATCTTATCCCCTTGAATTACCAATTGCTTTTTAATATATGTTGAGAATTCACTCTCAACTTTATTTTTTGATACGAATTCAACATTACTTTCATCATTTTCATTGACTCCCATTGCATATAATATGTTCTGTTGTTTTTCAATACGCTTATTTTCAGCTATTTTTTCTTTCAATGAAGAGGCTAGAAATGCTAACAATGAACCAACAATGATTACCATACCAATGGTAAAGAGTACTGTATATGAATTTTTGTCTGTTATTTTTTCCATCGTTACGCAGTTTTTGCTTTTAAACGTTTTAGTCTTTTCTTAACATTGCCTTGAACCACATAATGGTCTATCGTGGGGGCAAATACATTCATTAGTAAAATAGCCAGCATAACGCCTTCAGGATAACCCGGGTTGAATACACGGATCAAAATGGAAAAAAATCCGATAAAGAAACCGTAAATCCATTTTCCTCTATTTGTTTGTGAGCCAGTTACAGGATCGGTTGCCATAAATACAATACCAAAAGCTAATCCGCCCATTAATAAATGCTTCCAGGAATCTAAACTCATTAAACCATAAAATTTACTCCCTTCACCTATCCATCCTGCATTAATTACACCGTTAAAGATTAGGCCCATAACCAGTGCACCGATTACCGCGGACAACATTATTCTCCAACTTGCCACTTTGGTATATAGTAAATACAACCCGCCTAGTAAGATTAACAATGTCGATGTCTCACCTACAGAACCAGGAATAAACCCATAGAACATATCCCAAATTGAGTACGCATAGTCAGTCCCTTGAGCTAAACTTCCCAAAATAGTTTCTCCTGAAATGGCATCAAGATTAGCACCTTCTGCAATTTCCTGAGTTCGTTCAACAGCACCAGTTACCCAAACTTTATCTCCACTCATCCAGGTAGGATATGCAAAGAATAAAAATGCTCTAATTGTTAAAGCAGGGTTTAGAATATTCATTCCGGTACCTCCAAAAATTTCTTTACCAATGACAACTCCAAAAATAATGGCTACAGTAAGCATCCATAGCGGTGTATCAATGGGTATAATAAGTGGCACTAACATACCAGTTACAAAATAACCTTCTTCTACTTCGTGTTTATTTATGGTTGCAAAAAATATTTCGATACCTAAACCAACTACATACGAAACTATTATTAATGGTAATAATTTTGTTGCGCCAATAGATAAATTGTCTAAATTCCAAAATTCAGGGCTAAAAAAGCCCATCCCCTCAGGAAAACCATTAATGGCTGCATTATGCTGAAAACCTGCATTAAACATTCCAAAAATAAAAAGCGGAATTAAAGGTAATACAACATTCATCATTGTACGCTTTAAATCATCAGCTCCTCTTAAATGTCCACCTGAATGTGTTGTTTCATTTGGAGTGTAAAAAAGTGTATGAATAGCGCCAAACATAGTTTGCCACTTTGTCCCTTCCACTTTTCCTTTTATATTATGTAATTTTTCTTTTAATCCCATAATTTATCCTATTTCTTTTAACATTAAGTCTAAACCTTTTCTAATAATTTCTTGATGTGGTTGTTTAGAAACACATACGAATTCAGTTAAGGCAAAATCTTCAGGAGCAACTTCGTACATTCCTAAAGCTTCCATTTCGTCCAGATCCTGATACAGACAAGCTTTTAAAATTTGCATTGGATAAATATCTAAAGGAAAAACTTCTTCATAATTTCCAGTTACGACAAAAGCTCTATGTTCTCCATTAGTATTTGTATTTAAATTATACTTTTTATTTGGAAAAAGCCAAGAAAAAGTGATTGCTCTTGAGATTGATAACTTATTAAAAACAGGCATTGTCCAGCCAAAAAATTCGTAATCATCACCTTCGGGAATGGCAGTAATTTGGTTGTCATAATAACCAAAAAATCCTTCTTCTTCAACCTTACTTCCCGACAATACATTTCCACTTATAATCCTATTATTTTCATTTTTTAAATTACCAGAAACAATATCTTTTATTTGAACTCCCGGCAAAGCGGTCACATATTTAGGGGAATTAAATTGAGCTCCGGTTAAGGCTATAATTCTTTGCGCATTAAATTTTCCTGTCAATAATAATTCTCCAATAATTACTAAATCTTGTGGTGAAACTACCCAAACAACTTCACCTTTATTAATAGGGTCTATCTTCGCGATTTGAGTGCTGACGTTTCCTGCAGGATGTGGTCCTGATACTTTATGAAATTCGATGCCTTTAAGTTTTGCAAAAAGTGAATCACTAGTTGCGCTAACATGAACCTTACCGGTAGTTAATTTGGCTAAAGCCGTTAATGCTGCTTGCAGCTCAGCTTCTTTACCCTTTAATACATACTCATAATCAGCTGCTAAAGGAGCGCTAGCATAAGCGGAAACAAAAATGGCTTTAGGAGCCAGATCGGGTTTTGCAATAATATCATACGGACGTTGTTTTATAAATGGCCAACATCCAGAGGCTAATAAATATGATTTCACCTCGTCAGCAGACATTTTATTGACATCTTTCTTGCCAAAATCATGATATTCCTGCTTTTTATCCGCTAAAATTTTAATTTCTAAGATTTTTCGTTTGGCACCACGCACAATTTCAATTACCTCACCACTAACAGGAGAAGGAAATAAAATGCGATCATCAGCTTTTGAATAAAACAATGTTTCACCAACTTTTACTTCTGTTTTCTCTCTTGCAACAAGTTTAGGAATAATTCCGTGAAAATCTTCAGGTTTTATGGCATATACACTACCAATTGAGAACTTTGTAGTGGTTTTTTCTGCTTCGCCAATGAGCTTTATGTTTAAACCCTTTTTAATACGAATGTCTGTTGACATATTTAAAATTTAAATTTATAGTCTAAAAAACGGTGCAAATTTAAAGATTTTGATTATGTAATATATGTAAATATAATGCTTAATTGCTATTTATAATAATTCTAAATAACAATACCCTTTTAACTATTCCTAGTTTTATTACATTTACGTTAAAACTATGGTATAGCTTTTGATTATTGAAAACAAAAATACTAAAATGCATAATTTTAAATTTATCTTTTCTTTATTATTTTTTTCCCTATTGTTAGTATTTACAGGAATTGCTCAAAACAATGTAATTCGAAATCCGCCAGACCAAATAAAATCAATTGTTCTAAGATCTAAATTAACCAACAATTATACACCCATCATTAGACTTGGAGAAGGTTTTACATTAGAATTTGATGATCTAAGTTACGATCAAGAAGAATACACCTATAAGATCGAACACTATGATTATGATTGGCAGCCTTCAGGTTTGATTAGCACAGAATATATTAACGGATATTCCTCAGACTATATCAGGGATTTCGAGAACTCTTTTAATACCTTACAACCTTACACCTATTACAAATTACAAATTCCCAACGATAACACCCAGATAAAATTAAGCGGTAATTATGTAATTTCTGTATTAAACAATTATGATGAAGTGCTTTTCTCAAGACCTTTTATTGTGTATGATTCTCAAGTAGATGTGGGTGTAAGTGTACATAGAAATAGAGATATTGCCTCGTTAAATACAAAACAAAGCTTGCAGTTTACCATAAATCACCCCAATTTACTTATCAATAACCCATCTCAGGAAATAAAGGTTGCTATTTATCAAAATAATGATTGGAATACGGTCATAAAAGACCTGAAACCTCAATTTTATAGAGGCTCACAATTAATTTATAAATACATAGACAAAATATCCTTTTGGGCAGGGAATGAATTCTTATTTTTCGATACGAAACAAATTAGAACTGCCAATAACAATATTGCCAGGGTGACACTTAATGATATTTTTGATAGTTACCTGTATTTAGATGAAGAACGATTGCACAGGCCTTATACCCTCTACCCTGATATTAACGGGAATTTTGTCATTAGAAGTGTTGATGGTGGAGAAACGAGTACCGAAGCTGATTATACTTGGGTTCATTTTAGGTTGGAAACCTTCGAAAATATAGGCCAAGACAATATCTATGTTTATGGGAATTTTAATGGATGGCAATTAACCGAGGAAAATAAAATGTCTTTTGATGAGCGTCTAAAGATCTATACCTGTAAATTGTTATTAAAACAAGGGTTTTATAATTATTTGTATGTTACTGCGAATGAAGTAGGTAAAATAAACAATCATGCCATTGAGGGTTCTTTTTATCAGACCGAAAATGATTATACAGTCTTGGTTTATTATAAACCATTTGGAAGTAGATACGATCAAGTTATTGGCTATGGCAATGCAAATTCTGAAAATTTACGCAACTAAATAAGGGTCTTAACATCTACTTTTCATACATTGGCTAGTTTCAAAAGAATTTATATATTTGTAAGCCTAAATTATAACTGTATAGCACTATGGTTCAACAAGTAACAAATGGAATTAAAATTTCTGTAAAAACAAATTTTGAAGGCACCTCCTATCAGAATTACAGAATGTATTTTTCATTTAGTTATAGCATCACCATAGAAAATCAGAGCAATGATTCTGTACAACTTATTAGCCGTCATTGGAAAATTTTCGACTCACTTAATAACGTGGAAATTGTTGAAGGAGAAGGTGTTATTGGAAAGAAACCTATTCTACCTCCAAAGAAGACTTATACTTATAGTTCATATTGTAACTTAACTTCACCCACTGGTTCAATGCGAGGTTTTTTTAATATGATTAACTTTACTTCAACTAAAAATTTCAGGGTTTATATTCCTTCTTTTCAACTTACAGTGCCTGCTATTTTGAATTAGTATTTTATTTTATTAAGCCTTAAAACACCTTAGGGGATATAATTTAATTTAAATATTATCTATAATAAGTTCTGACTTGCGATGTTCTTTAACATCTTCATAATTTAAAGAAATCAAATTATCTTCTTTTTTTATGGATGTTATACTTACGGTACCTCCTAATTTCCTGTCCATGAGCACATCGATATTGGGATCTCCAATACCGGCATTATGATGAAAATTTAAAATATGATCCTGACTAAAATCGTTCTGTTTTTGCCAATCAGCAAACCAATTTCGCCTTAGTTGCTTAACCTTTTCATCATAAAGGGTTGAAGAAGACCAGATATGTGGTTCTTGAGGCATTAATTTCAAGTGCTTATTTCTTCCATCCCAGACAAATTCAATCAATTCTAATTTGTGATCCCAATCAATAATCGTTAAAGTAAATTCTTCTATGCCTATCAAATCAACATTTTTCAAAGCTGTTTTTATTTTATTGGCTCTTAATAATTCTTTTACAATTAAACCCCTGCTCTTTTTATAATTAGCTCGTGAAGTATGATATTTAAAAGCTCCATTTAATAAGCAGATCAGCCTTTTTTTTGAGCTGATGCCTATCCAGGTACCACCCGCCTTACCGTCTTTTGGATACCATAGATCAATCCCTTCCTCTACATATTTTTCCGGCTGAGAGGCTCTTTCCCGTTTATAAGGAACATCCCTGCTTGATGTTAATATAAAATCATTATTTCCTAACGGAATATAAGTTACCGTACACATTATTTATCGTATCAATTTTCTTAACTTTGCACCTCAAAATTAGTCGAATAATACAAAATAACATAACAAAATGGCAACAGGATTTTATAATGTACCCAAAGCGGTAAACGAACCGGTCAAAGCTTATGCACCAAATAGCCCGGAACGTAAAGAATTATTAGCTATGTATAAAAAAATGTACAACGAAAAAGTTGACATTCCATTTTATATTGGTGATCAAGAATTAAGAACGGGTAAAACCGTTTCTATTCATCCTCCACATGATCATAAACATTCTGTTGGCTGCTATCATACCGCCGAGAAAAAACATATAGAATTGGCTATTAAAAAAGCTATGGAAGCCAGAAAAGAATGGGCATCAACATCTTGGGAGCATCGGGCTGCCATATTCTTAAAAGCAGCCGAATTATTGGCAGGACCTTATAGAGCAAAAATGAATGCCGCCACGATGATCGCGCAATCTAAAAACGTAATGCAAGCAGAAATTGATGCTGCTTGTGAAATGATAGATTTCTTTAGATTCAATGTAGAATTTATGACCGAGATTTATAGCAATCAGCCCATTTCAAGTCCCGGTATATGGAACAGAATGGAATACCGCCCATTAGAAGGTTTTGTATATGCAATTACACCTTTTAACTTTACCTCTATCGCAGGAAATTTACCGGCATCGCCTGCCATGATGGGAAATGTTGTGATTTGGAAGCCTGCACGCTCACAAGTTTATTCAGCTCAGGTAATTATGGAATTATTTAAAGAAGCTGGACTTCCTGACGGTGTTATAAATATGGTAACAGGAAATTCCGGGATGATAACGGATGTCATTTTAGATAGTAAGGATTTTGCAGGAATACATTTTACAGGCTCGACACCGGTTTTTAACAGCTTTTGGGAGCAAATTGGTAAAAATGTAGGGAAATACAAGAGTTACCCAAGAATCGTTGGAGAAACTGGTGGAAAAGATTTCGTTTGGATGCATGCCACCGCCGATGCAAAACAAGTGGCAACCGCATTATCGAGAGGTGCTTTTGAATATCAAGGACAAAAATGTTCTGCTGCTTCCAGGGCCTATATTCCAAAAAGCAAATGGAATGATGTGAAGAAATATTTAACGGCTGACCTGAATTCTATGAAAATGGGTAGCCCTGATGATACGTCTAATTTTATTAACGCAGTTATTGATGATAGGGCTTTCAATAAACTATCAGGTTATATTGATGCAGCTAAAAAGGATAAAGATGCAGAAGTTATTATAGGTGGTAAATACGACAATTCAAAAGGCTATTTTATAGAACCGACTGTAATTTTAACATCGAATCCTAAATATGCCACCATGTGTACAGAGCTGTTCGGACCAATATTAACTATTTATGTATATGAAGATGCCAAATGGAAAGAAACATTAGAAATACTTGATAACACTTCAGAATTTGCCTTAACCGGTGCTATATTTAGTGGCGACCGCTATGTAATTGATTATGCTACCAATGCTTTGGAAAACGCTGCCGGCAATTTTTATATCAACGATAAACCAACCGGCGCGGTGGTGGGTCAACAACCTTTTGGTGGAGCGAGAGGATCTGGAACAAATGATAAAGCAGGTTCTGTTTGGAATTTATTACGTTGGGTTTCGAACCGTACAATTAAAGAAACTTTTGTACCACCAACCGATTATAGATATCCTTTTTTAGAAAAATAGATACAATAAAAAACTCGCCCATTGGCGAGTTTTTTTATTCAAAATAATTACAATTTTATCCCCCCGTCAACTTATCCGCACCGGGTAAAAGTCCGGCTAATTCTTGTGGATTATGAATTAAAACAGGAATATGCTGCGGGCAGATATAAAATTTATTTTCCTGATAATGGAATTTTGTTAGTGGCGTTTCTTTAGATGATTTTTTACAAACCAAACACTCTTTAGAATTACTCATATTATTTCTATTAATTTTATGCAAAATTACGCGCTATATTTACATTAAACCATAACAATTATCATACTTTTGAATTAATTATTTAATTAGACCTGTCAAAACCAACCTCAAGAAACATCTTATATTTATATCTTAAATTATAAACCAATGAAAAAACTCGCCAACTATCTTTTACAAGGAGTATTATATATCGCTCCCCTAACGATTACCGGTTATATTATTTACTCCGTATTTATGTTTATGGATGGTATTTTACAAAAATTACTGATCCAGTTTTTTGACATTAAAATACCCGGTCTAGGATTTCTCACTTTAATCTTATTTTTGATTCTTGTAGGTTTTATAGGAAGAACCATCATTGCCGATCCCCTTAAATTGCTATTTAAAAATATTATCAACAGGATACCCCTGCTTAATTTTATTTATTCGGCGTTTAACGACTTATTTTCTGCTTTTGTTGGTAAGGAAAAAAAGTTTAGCCAACCGGTTTTGGTAAAGGTTAATTTAAATTCAGATCTTAGAAAAACTTAGGTTTTATAACAGAAGAGAATTTAGAATTATTGGAAGTCATGGATAAGGTAGCTGTATATTTTCCACATTCCTATAATTTCTCAGGAGAGTTATTTATTGTTCCGAAGGCCAATATAAAACCTGTGAACATTAAGTCTAGTGATGTAATGAAATTTATTGTTTCGGCCGGGTTAACAAGTTGGGAAAAACCTGAAGATTAAGGCCTATATTTTATGGGTATATGCACCACTTTTTTGGTCTCAAAAAAATCTTCACTGAAATAATCTGACAAGTTAAAGATATTAGCATTTGGAAAGTTTATTAACTCCTGTGCTAGATCACCTCCTTTTAAATATAGAATACCATTCTTTAGTTCGTGATTCTGCTTCTTAGTCACTTTATTGCGTGTCCATTTCACAAAATCATCCATATTTGTTACGGCTCGGCTTACTATAAAATCAAATTCCCCTTTTACTTTTTCAGCTCTTATAGGTTCGGCTTTGACATTTTTTAACCCTAAAGTGCCCACAACCTCTTTCACTACTTTTATTTTTTTTCCGATAGAATCAACCAGATAGAAATTAGTTTCAGGAAACAAAATAGCCAAAGGTATTCCCGGAAATCCCCCACCTGTTCCTACATCCAATATTTTTGATCGAGGTTTAAAAGCTTGCACTTTGGCAATACCCAAAGAATGTAATACATGACGTAAATATAATTCGTCAATATCTTTTCGTGATATCACATTAATTTGAGTGTTCCATTCATTATATAAGCCTTCTAACCGCCTAAATTGTTGAATTTGCGATTTGGTCAGCCCTGAAAAATAGTTGAGAATAAGATCCATAATTTGTGTTGCAAAACTACATTTTAATGTTAAAGTATTGATAATTTAAGGTCAAAAAACTCGTTATGGTATAAAAAATGACGTATTTTGCAAACTATTACAAAAGACTTTAATCTATTATGTCAAATAATGCCATTAAATTTTCAAGAGTAGATTCTACTAAATTTTTTAAAACATTAAATAAAAGGATCAACGAATATTTTAAAGAAAAAAATCTTAAAAAAACAGGAAACTGGAAATTGTATTTAAAAACAATTGTTATGTTTTCAATTTTTTTAACTCCATATTTTCTCATACTTACCGTAGAGATGTCACAGTGGCTTCAATTATTGCTTACAGTAGTTATTGGTGTTGGAATGGCCGGTGTTGGAATGAATGTTATGCATGATGGTAATCATGGTTCTTTTTCAAGTAAAAAGTGGGTGAATAATTTAATGGGTAGTAGCATCTATATACTGGCAGGTAATGCTTTTAATTGGAAAGTGCAGCATAATGTTTTACACCATACCTATACAAACATACAGGGTCATGATGAAGATATCGATGCAGGTAGGGTAATTAGATTTTCAAAACATGCCGATTGGCATAAAATGCATAAATACCAACAATATTATTCTGTTTTCCTTTATGGTTTATTAACGATTAACTGGGCCATAACGACAGATTTTAAACAGATGTACCAATATTTAAAACGCGGCCTTTCCTATGGCAAATCTCCCAACCCGGCAACCCAATGGACTATTTTAGCGATCTCCAAAATAATTTATGTATTGGTTTGGATCGTGATCCCAATAGTAGTGCTAAATTTAGCCTGGTGGAAAATATTAATTGGCTTTTTTGTAATGCATTATGTCGCAGGTCTAATCTTAAGTATTACATTTCAATTAGCACATGTTATGCCTGATACTGAAATGCCATTACCTGATGGAGAGGGTAATATTAAAAATACCTGGGCGATACATCAATTATTTACCACAGCAAATTTTGCTCCAAAAAATAAATTGGTTGGTTGGTTTACAGGAGGATTGAACAGGCAAATCGAACACCACTTATTTTCTCATATTAGTCATGTTCATTATAAAGATCTGGCTAAGATCGTAAAGAAAACAGCTAAAGAGTTTAATTTACCATATAACGAATATAAAACAACTCGTAAAGCTATTGCCTTACATTTCCAACAGTTAAAAGAATTGGGTAAAAAACCTGCGATGGCTTAGTTAAATTTCACTTTTAATTTAAATGAGTTTGAAATCTAACAATTTAAAAATAAAAGCTTTTTTTACTATCTATTAATTACTTTTAAATTTTTACTTTTGGAGCTAAATTTTATAGACTTCAAACAATGCAACATCTTTCCGATAGAATTAACAATTTACCTGTTTCTGAAACATTAGCCATGGCTGCAAAAGCCCGTGAATTAAAGGCAGAGGGTAAAGATATTATTAGTTTAAGTTTAGGAGAACCTGACTTTAACACCCCCGAGTTTATAAAAGAAGCTGCCAAACAGGCCATTGATGATAATTATAATTCTTATACCCCGGTTGATGGTTATTTAGAATTACGCGAGGCCATTTGTCGAAAATTTAAACGTGATAACAATTTGACCTATACTACAAATCAAATTGTGGTATCAACCGGTGCGAAACAATCAATTGCTAATGTTGCCTTGGTTTTACTTAATCCTGGAGACGAAGTACTTTTACCAGCTCCGTATTGGGTAAGTTATTCTGCTATTGCGACATTGGCAGAAGCGACTTATAAGGAAATCCCTTCTACCATTGAATCGGATTTTAAGATCACACCAGAACAATTAGAAGCGGCAATTACACCTAAGACAAAATTAATTTTCTTTAATTCTCCTAATAACCCAAGCGGAACGGTCTATTCTGAAAGTGAATATAGGGCTTTAGCTAAAGTACTGGAGAAATATCCAAATATCTATATACTTTCTGATGAGATATACGAACATATTAATTATGGTGAACCTAATTTTAGTTTTGCAGCCATTGAAAATATGTATGACAGAACGATCACTGTTAATGGCGTGGCTAAAGCTTTTGCCATGACCGGTTGGCGAATTGGATATATGGGTGCGCCCGCATGGATAGCCAAAGCTTGTACAAAAATGCAAGGTCAAGTTACTTCGGGGGCTAATTGCATTGCACAACGAGCTACAATAACAGCTTTAGATGCGCCTGTTTCCAAAATACAATATATGGTTGATGAATTTTATAGTAGGACGAAATTTAGTACTCAAACTATTAAAAGATATCAAAGGAATAGTAACTAACGAACCAAAAGGTGCATTTTATGTTTTTCCGGATGTGTCATCATATTTTGGGAAAACGATAGATGGCATTCGTATTGATAATGCCTCTGATTTTTCGATGTTCTTGTTAGAAAAAGCCAATGTGGCCACCGTTACCGGAGACGCCTTTGGAGCTCCAAATTGTATTCGCCTTTCTTATGCAGCATCTACTGAAGAACTTAAAGAAGCTTTTAAGCGAATTAAAAATGCCTTACATTAATGGCATATAAGATCTCTTTTTTTACAAAATGGGCGGATTTTGATGCCAATAAACATATGAGGCATACTGCTTATAATGATTATGCTGCTGAATGTAGGATTCGATTTTTTAAAGATCATGGCTTCCCGCCACAAGAATTTGATAAACACCATTTTGGTCCAATTCTATTTAAAGAAGAAACTACTTTTTTAAGGGAGGTAAAATTAGGTGACGAAATTTCAATAGAATTGTATTTAGCAGGTATCTCAGCCAAAGGTGATCGATTTAAAATGCTTCATAAAATATTTAGAGAAGATGGTGTATTGGCGGCAGAAATTAAGATCTATGCTGCTTTTATTGATCTAAAAACAAGAAAATTAACACATCCATCTGCTGAAATCGTAAAAACGTTTGAGAACCTAGAGCGTACTGAAATTTTCGAAGATATTCAAATAAAAAGTAAAATTACCGATTGAAAAATAAAGCCATTATTTATCCATTACTCGTACTTTTAATAAGTTTGATCATCTATCTTTTCTATCCGTCTAGTAATGAAATTAGTGCTGATACAGAAATAAATCAAGATCTAAACTCATCTTTTGACTATTTACCAACCTCTACAACCGATCAAATTATTAAACATAAATATTACACACTTTCATATTACGAAAAATATGAGCAAGCCGAATGGGTTGCTTATGAATTAAAAAAGGAACATCTAATTGGCACAAATAGAAAACGTCCGTACTTTGAACCAGACAAAAAAGTTAAAACTAAATCGGCCAATTATAGAAATTATAAAAATTCAGGCTTTAGCAAAGGTCATTTATGCCCTGCAGGTGATAGAAAGTTTTCTGAAGAGGCCTATAATGAAACTTTTTTAACGTCGAATATTAGTCCACAAAAGTTAGATTTTAACGGAGGTGTCTGGAATAGATTAGAACAAAAAACCAGATTTTGGGCGAGTAAAGAAAGACATTTATATGTTATAACAGGCGGTGTATTAAATAATGGGCTATCTACTATTGGCAAAGAAAAAGTAGCGGTCCCTAAATATTTCTACAAAATTTTATTAGATAATTCTGAACCGGAAGTAAAAGCCATTGCATTTTTAATTCCCCATAAAGAATCCAAAGAACCACTTTTTAATTTTGTTGTCTCAATTGATAGTATTGAAAAATTGACTCGATTAGACTTTTTCCCTGCATTGAATGATTCGATTGAAAACAAGCTGGAAAAAAGTTCAAATTATAAAAAATGGAGTTTCTAATCTCTGCTTTTTCAAATATATATTATTAACTATTAGGTAGTTAATAATTGATTTAATATGAATACGAGACCAACTAGCGTAATAATTATTAAAAGGCTAACAATAAATATTAGTCGGGTAATGTTTACTCTAATTCTATGCATTTTGCCTTGGATTATTCTCTGAGACCAAAGCATTTCTAATTTATACTCTTGTTCCGTTATTTTGTTATATTTTTTGAAGAAATTTTGTTTATGCTTATCCTTTCCGTTTTGGTCCATGTTAGTTGATCTGTTAAAAATTTTTACTGCTTTAGGGTTTGGATTCCAAATTTAAAAAAAACAAATTTTATTCATTACGGTTAAACCGTAATTCTAGTATTATATATAAAATAAAAAAAGCCTCTCTTTTTCAAAGAAGCTTTTATCATTGCGCGGGCCCTTCGGGAGCGCTCAGGACAGGCTTCTCGTATCTCCAAGTATTCCTTTACTTTCGGATAAAAAAAAGCTCCTCGTTTTTGAGAAGCTTTTTACTGTGCGGGCGGAGAGACTCGAACTCTCACACCTTGCGGCACTAGATCCTAAGTCTAGCGTGTCTACCAATTCCACCACGCCCGCATTTGGGTCACTGAATTTCTCAGTATTGGGCTGCAAATATAATCAATCTTGTCAAATAGCAAGGCCGTTCATTTATATTTTTATACTTTTGAATTGTAATTAAATAATCATCATGGAAAACATAAAATCTTACGTAAATCAACATAAAGATAGATTCATAAATGAACTGATAGCATTGTTGAAAATTCCTTCAATTAGTGCAGATTCAGCTTTTAGTCAGGATATAATAATTACTGCTGAAGCTGTAAAGGGTGCCCTTGAAAAAGCAGGTTGCGATCATGTAGAAATTTGTGAAACACCGGGCTATCCAATTGTTTATGGTGAGAAGATCATTGATGAAAAACTACCAACCGTTTTAGTTTACGGACATTATGATGTACAGCCACCAGACCCTCTAAATTTATGGGATTCACCCCCATTTGAACCTATCATTAAAAAAACAGATGTTCACCCTCAAGGTGCAATTTTTGCCAGAGGATCATCGGATGATAAAGGCCAAATGTATATGCATGTTAAAGCATTGGAATACATGAACAATACAAATTCTTTACCGTGTAATGTTAAATTTATGATTGAAGGAGAAGAAGAAGTTGGTTCGGTAAGTCTTGCAGGATTTGTAAAACAAAATCAAGAAAAATTAGCCAATGATATTATTTTAATTTCTGATACGGGAATGATCAGTAATAATCAACCATCAATAACTACGGGATTAAGAGGATTAAGTTATGTTGAAGTTGAAGTCACCGGTCCGAATCGAGATCTACATTCAGGATTATATGGAGGAGCCGTTGCAAATCCCATTAATATATTAACTAAAATGATCGCTTCCTTACATGATGAGAATAATCATATTACCATTCCTGGATTTTATGATGAAGTAGAAGTTATCTCAACCGAGGAGCGTGCTGAAATGGCTAAAGCCCCATTTTCTCTTGAAGATTATAAGAAAGCCTTGGATATTGAAGAGGTTTATGGTGAAAAAGGATACACAACCAATGAAAGAAACTCCATAAGGCCAACATTAGATGTTAATGGTATTTGGGGTGGCTATACTGGCGAAGGTGCTAAAACAGTAATTGCAAGTAAAGCTTTTGCAAAAATCTCAATGCGTTTAGTACCGAATCAGGATTGGGAAAAAATAACCGAGCTCTTTAAGAAGCATTTTATGAGTATTGCTCCAAAGGCAGTAAAAGTAAAGGTCACACCGCATCATGGCGGACAAGGTTATGTAACACCTACTGATAATATTGCTTATAAGGCTGCTGCTAAAGCTTATGAAGAATCTTTTGGGGTAACGCCTATACCTCAACGAAGTGGTGGAAGTATTCCCATTGTGGCGCTTTTCGAACAGGAACTTAAAAGCAAAACCATGCTTATGGGATTTGGTTTAGACAGTGATGCTATTCATTCCCCAAATGAGCATTTTGGAATTTTTAATTATTTAAAAGGTATTGAAACTATCCCTTTATTTTTTAAGTATTTTACAGAAATGAGCGAAAAAAGTTGATTTATTAAGGGATTAAATAGTAAGGGTACCTTATAATTTCTTAACGAATTTTGTAATGATCACAATTTGTTGACCATCGACTTTGCCCTCGATATATTCTGCGTTTTCGGAATCTAGACTAATCCTTCTTACTGCCGTACCTCTTTTTGCAACCATACTAGATCCTTTAACAGGTAGATCTTTTATTAAGATTACAGAATCACCAGATTCAAGTATAACTCCATTACTATCTCTATGGATAACCTTTTCACTTTCATCGAGACCTTCTGCCGTTGAATGTGCCCAAGCAAGCAAATCATCATCTAAGTACATCATATCTAACAGGTCCTGCGGCCATCCTTCTTTTCGCAATCGATGCAACATCCTATATGCAACTACTTTAACAGCAGGATATTCGCTCCACATGCTATCGTTTAAACAGCGCCAATGATTTGCATCTGTGGTATCCGGATTTTCAATCTGTTCAATACACGTCGAGCAAGCTAACAGGCTTCCTTCTAAACCACCCGAAGATACCGGAGGGACTTCGTATACTTTAAGATCTGTTAATGTTCCACAAAGCTCACATTTGGAATTACTCCGTTTAAATAATTCTTTTTCTAAACTCATCAATATTTAATTTGCTGTGCTTCAAAACTACATTTAAAAATAACGTTCTACAAGCACAGAATTTTTATTATTTAATTTCATGTTTCGCATAAACCAACTTTAACACTTAATTCACATTTAATTCGTAACAAAACTATTGTGATGGGCGTTTAATAAGTTAAACCTTCTTCAAATGCTCAAAAATTTCTTTTGGATGTGCTCCGGTGCAGACCCCGACCTATTAAACGAAAGCCCAAAATCAGAACAAATAAAATATGCAGGAATTGGCGGAACAGTATTCTTTACTGCCCTAATGGCTTTTATTTCGGGATCATACGCCTTGTATACTGTATTTGACAATGTATACACTGCCATTGCTTTCGGATTCGTATGGGGCTTACTTATTTTTAATTTGGATAGGTTTATTGTTTCAACTATTAAAAAGCGAGATCATATTTGGAAAGAATTATTACAAGCATCGCCAAGAATTGTCTTGGCTATTATCATCGCAGTCGTTATTTCTAAACCGCTGGAAATGAAAATATTCGAGAAGGAGATTAATAGTGTTTTGTTAGAAAAGAAAAATGCTATGACCGTTGAAAATCAAGAGCAAATTTCCCAACAATATGCACCTGAGATCAACCGGTTGCAATCAGAAATTCTATCCTTACAAGATGCTGTTGATATTAAAGAAAAAGAAGTAAATGATCTTTATGAAACGTATATTGCTGAAGCCGAAGGACGTAAAGGCACGCTTTTATTGGGTAAAGGTCCGGTTTATAAAGAGAAAAGAGAAAAGCATGATGCCATGCTTCAGGAATTGCAACTATTAAAAGAAAATAATAGGGCAAGTATTTCAGAAAAAGCTGCTATTATAGCGCAACTTAGGGTAAAACAAAACAATCAGATAAGTTCCAGTCAGCCCATCATTGATGGATTTGATGGATTGATGGCTCGCATAAATGCTTTAGGAGAATTATCCTGGTTCCCTTCATTCTTTATTTTCTTATTGTTTGTCGCTATTGAAACGGCACCCGTTTTAGGTAAAGTTTTGGCTCCTAAAGGTGCTTATGACTTAAAATATGATGAACAGGAAAATGCACTTGCAGTATGGGTTACGCAACAAAAAGATCAAAGAGCAGCGATGTTATCTACAGACACTTCTTTAAATGAGAGAGTGTATTACGATGTAGCTGAAGATGAAGAAATATATGCTTATAAAAAACAAAAAGCAAAGGATTTGCTTAAACTGCAATCAGACGTGTTTTATAAAAAACAAAGTGATATTCTGGGATAATTTTTTTCTTATGAAGCAATGAATTAGCACGAATCAATAATTCAAAGAATTTAAAAACAAAAAAAACAGCAGAAGTTATCTGCTGTTTTTTTTTGGTATGTTTTTATAATATATTATTTGTTTCTACCGTAAAATTCACCACTTACGGGATATCCGGAAAAAGCCTCCGGGAAAATATTGGCGTTTGAATAACCAAATTTTGAATCTCTTAAATGCAATCTTGTTTGAGATTGTTCTGTAATTCTATTTGCAACTTTTTTAAACATGATCGTAATTTTTTAATTGATGCGATTTTATAATATAACAACTATAGGGTAGAAATTCCTACCATGAATGGTTGTTTATTTCATATCACTTTAATAAAACGTTAGGGGACTACAATTATTTCGTAGCATCGAACTTATTTGAAAGAAAATTGATCAAAAGTTCTAATTTAATATGCTAAGTGCATATTCACTAAGTTGAGGTTTTAATCTTCTCTGTGGCTGAATTATTTCCGGCTGCTGAGGTTTAACTTTAGGCTGAATCTCTGCTAATATTCTTTCTGCAAAAGCATAGTCAACTTTTCTAAATCGGTCTGCTGCATATGCATGACATCCGCTTCTGCGCGATTTAACTTCTTTTAATACAAGTCCACCATCATAAGGATTAAATCCCTCAACGGTGTACATTTCATTGGTTTTTAGACCTCCTAATCTGTACCATCTCCGTTTTGCATTTGTGCAAACTACAATCTCCCCGACTTTAAATGTATTGTTCATATTTTACAAGTTGAAGTGTTTTATAATAAAACAACTAAGTTTTAATTTCTCCTCCTTCTTTTGCAATTTATTTTTTGAATGTAACCTTAAAATCTAAAGAAATTCTTAAGATTTCAAAAGTCTCCTAATTTTAAAATAATTAATTCTAAATTCGAGCTTTTGTTCAAGTGTAAAAATAATTCTTTTCTCTAATTATTAATTATGACATTTATCATGTAATTCATTGTAAATGTGTAATATACAAATAAAAAGATGTTAAATAATATTTACCCGAGCTTATATAACAAACATAAAACTAAGGCATATCCCAATCAATAGCGAAACTGGGTATTTTTGAAATTCATGGTTTTCAGGGAGTTTTATACCATTAAAATTATAAAATACTTATTATCAAATTATTAACTTATATATATTTAATCATTATTATAACAATTATCCTTTAAAGAGTATATTATTAATTTTAATAAAAATTGTAATTTCATTCATAGTTTTACTTTTGTTAATTAATTTATTAATGTAGGATATGTTACAAATTAAAAAAATAACCAACCAAAACGATCTATTAGATCATATCTATATCTACAATAAACATATTTCTTGTAAGATATTTCCCAATCTGGGTGCTTCAATTCAGGAGTTTATTGTTAAAGGGATCTCTATAATTGATGGTATTACTATTGATCAAAATGGTATTGATGCATATTTCAATACGCATAAGTCAGCTATTTTATTTCCTTTTCCTAACAGGGTAAAAGATGGTAATTATGATTTCGGTGGTAGTAATTACCAATTAAAGATCAATGAACCGAAAAAACATAATGCTATACACGGAATGTTATTTGATAAACATTTTAAAATTGTTGATCAAGCAGTTAATGCCGAAGAGGCAAGTGTTTCATTATCTTATACTTCGGATGGTACACTGGAAGGTTATCCGTTCAAATTTGTTTTTATTGTTAAGTATACCATAAAGCCAGAAGGGGCGCTAAGTGTAACCTTTGATGTTAAAAATACCGACAAGATTGCCTTCCCTTTTGGCATCGGATGGCATCCTTATTTTAAATCAGATAACCTGGAGGACAGCACACTTACATTCGATTCAAAAGAACATTTTATTTTTAATGAAAAAAGTATACCAGATACAATAAAAAATTCTAAATGCCTTTTACATTTTCAATTAATAACCATACCTATGATGATGGGTTCTCTCTTAAAAATGCTTCTGTAATTTATAAAGACTCAAAATATATTTTAGCTATTAATTTTGAAAATAATATCATACCATACCTGCATATTTATACCCCTGACCACAGAAAAAATATTGCCATAGAACCCATGACCTGTGCAACAGATGCCTTTAACAATAAGCATGGACTGCTCGAACTTGAACCTAACCGTTCTTTTAAATGGCTAATTGAAATGAAAATAACACCAAGAGAATAACTATCTTTTAAAACGTCCTGTCGGGATCAAAGGCTGATATTTCTAATGAAGTCTTTTTATTAGAGATTATCTCAGAAACCAATTTACCGGTAGCGGTACCCATACTCCAACCCATCATGGCATGCCCGGTAGCGATGGTTAAATTTCCACACTTTGCTTGATCTACCAATATAGGGCAATCCATCAGGAGAAACCGGACGTAACCCACAAGTGGCTTTATCTTTTTCCACGGTATTGAGTTCAATTCCAGGATAATAATTTTTCACCGCTTTAGCAATCGCTTCAACCCGTACCTTGTTTATTTTATGATTTATACCTGCTATTTCCATAGTGCCTGCAAAACTGGTAAAACCATTCATAGGGGTAACTGCCGCTTTAGCTTCGGCCAATATTGCCGGTATTGTTATTCCTGTTGGTCTATAGCTATTAATCCTATAACCTTTTCCGGCTTGTAGCAGTAATTTTAATCCTAATTTTTTACTTATTATATTACTCCATGACCCGGCTGCCAGCACAAATTCATCAGCACTAAGTTGTTGCTTATTCGTTTTAACTGAACTTATTTTACCATTAGTGATATCAAGATCTTCAACCTTTTCGTTTTTAAAAAACAACACCCCTTTATTTTGCAAATAAGACTTCATTTCCTCCATAAATTCACCCGGAGTGGTATGCGAATCACATTTAAAATATGCCGCCCCAACAACGTCCATTTCTACATTGGGCTCCAATACTTTAATTTCTTTGGCAGATAGCATTTCTACCTCAAGCCCTTGTTTTTTTGCCAGTTGAGCAACCCCATTTTCGATCTCAAGCATTTTCTCTGTTCGACATAACATGAACAGCCCCTTTTTTTCATAATGAAACTTAAAATTTTCCCTTTGCTTAATGTCGTCAAATAGATCCTGGCTTAACAGGGCAATATCTTTTATTACCGGAATGGCTTTATTAACATGTTTCGGAGTACATGATCTGTTGAAAGCCCATGCCCATTTTAAGAAATCTGCCTCTAATCGTGGTTTGATATACAAGGGACTGGATGGATCAAACATCCATTGAATACCTTTTTTCATAACCCCCGGTGCGGAGAGCGGAATGATATGACTTGGAGATAGATACCCCGCATTTACATAGGATGCGCCCTCATCCATATTAGACTGGTCTATTACACTTACTTCACATCCTTCTTTTTGAAGGTAATAGGCAGAACATAAGCCTATAATTCCGCCACCAATAATTATAATTTTTTTACTCATAAAATTCTCTCGAATACGCTTCGAGGTTACGATTAATTAGATCACCTGAAACCCATGTGCATATGGGTCATCGTTATCATCAATAATAATTGTGTTATATCCATAAATTTTTGCCCAACCTTGTATACTTGGTCTAATGGCAATTTTACCTTGTATGGTTGTCTCTTCTTCAATTCGACCAATAAATTTACTTCCTATAAAACTCTCGTGGATAAAATCTTCACCCTTTTTTAGTTTTCCTTTCGCATATAATTGTGCCATTCTTGCTGAAGTTCCTGTGCCACATGGAGATCTATCGATGGCCTTATCCCCATAAAAAACAGCGTTTCGTCCTGATGAAGCCGGATCAATAGGATTGCCTGTCCATAAGACGTGTGTTACATCCCTAATGGTATTGTTTTCAGGATGAATAAACATATTCGGATATTTCTCATTGATCCGTGCTCTTATTACTTGAGAAAACTGAATTATTTTACCGGCTGTAAAATCATGAACTCCTGTAAAATGTTGTTGAGGGTCAATAATGGCATAATAATTCCCACCGTAAGCCACATCAAATTTAAGGTTACCTAGTTCGGGACATTCAACCGATAGATCTTGTGCGGCCAAATAACTTTTTACATTCTTTAATTTAACCCAATCAACTTTTTTACCCTTTTTCTTATACTCAATTTCCACCAATCCTGCCGGAGCTTCCATCCTAATTTTTCCCGGAGATTTTGGTTCTATTAAACCCTCTTCTATAGCGATGGTTATTGTCCCAATAGTTCCATGCCCGCACATGGGTAAACACCCTGAAGTTTCAATAAATAAAATGGCAAAATCGTTCGCCGGATCATGGGGTGGAAATAATATGCTTCCACTCATCATATCATGCCCTCTGGGTTCAAACATGAGTCCTTTACGTATCCAGTCATATTCCTTTAAAAAATGCTGGCGTTTTTCACTCATGCTTTTGCCTTTTAATACTGGGCCGCCCTTAACAACTAAACGTACAGGATTCCCGCAGGTATGTGCATCTATGCATGTAAAAGAACTACGCGCCATCTTTTGTCCTTTCAATATAATCGTTGATCCTATTTTCCAGTATTGCCAGGGTTACAGTGCCTTGTTCTAAAATTACTTCATGGAACTCCCGGATATCGAACTTTTCTTTTAAAGCCTCTTCTGCCTTTTTGCGCAATTCCCTAATTTTAATTTCACCTATTTTATATGATAGTGCCTGGCCCGGCCATGAAATGTACCGGTCTGTTTCCGTATTAATTTCGTGAAGAGAAAGCGCCGTATTCGATGCCATAAAATCAACAACCTGATCTCTCGTCCATCCTTTTGCATGGATTCCGGTGTCAACAACCAAGCGGCAGGCACGCCACATTTCATAAGTTAACTTGCCAAAATGCTCATAAGGTGTTGTGTACATACCCATTTCTTCAGCAAGGAATTCGCAGTATAATCCCCAACCTTCACCATAGGCCGATAAATATAAATTCCTTCTGAATTTAGGTATACTATCTCCTAGCTCATTATTCAAACTGCCTTGCAAATGATGACCTGGTACTGCTTCATGCACTGTTAACGAAGGCAGCGTATATAAAGTTCTGCTGGGCAGGTCATAGGTATTTACCCAATAATAACCCGGGTCTGTACTGTTTTTGGAAGTGCCGATATATCTTCCGGCGGTATATTTTGGGGCAATAGCATCCGGGACCGGAGCCACCCCGTAGGGTTTTCTAGGTAAGGTTTTGAAGTATCTTGGCAACTGAGCATCAACTCGCTTCGCCATATCCCTGGCGATCATTAATAACTCTTTGGGCGTTTTAGCATAAAACTGTTCATCGGTTCTTAAAAATTGAAAAAATCAGCAAAACTTCCTTTAAAATCCAATGATGCAATTATTTTTTCCATTTCGGCTTTTATTCGCGCCACTTCGGTTAATCCAATTTGATGGATGTCATCTGCGGTATATTGATCGCTGGTCGTATAAAAATTAATCCTATCCTGGTAATATGCCGCGCCATTTGGAGTTTCTGAAACACCCAATGTTTTTCTGGTTTTCGGATAATATTCGGTCTCAAAAAATTCCTTGATCCTTTTGAATTGGGGAATTACTGAATTCTCTATAGCCAATTGTGCCGAGACCAATACAGAGTCCTTTTGTTCTTGAGTTAGGTCTTGGGGTAAATTTTTAAATGGAGAATATAAATAATGGTCTAGGTAATTTTCAACAATATGATCATTATACGTCGATTCATAACCATTAAATATCACTAAGGGCTGTGAAACACCTTTCTCTAAACCTGCCCTTAAATTCACAAAATTTTGATCTACGAACTCAGGAAGCGCATTCAATTTATTGAGATATTCTTTCGTTTTTTCATAGCTGGCCAAAGGGCGAACCATATAATTTAAACTGCTATGGAATCCACTATCCGACAGGAGCGGATTTAAATATCTTTCGAATTCATAAAAATTTACCTCATCTTGTAATTTAAACGTTAGCAATTCAAGCGATATTTTTTCAGTTTCGTTGAGATCATCACTCTTCAATTCAGACAATTGATCCAAAATTGAGGATGCAAATTCGGCTTCCGATTTATAATATGCTTTGGTGAAAAGCCCTAGTGGATATTCTTTTTCGTCATATCCTTTATGATCTTGATAGGTAGTAATTATTTTATTGAGCTCTTCTGATGCATCTTTTTCATGACTTAATTTACAACCCGATAACAACAAGAACTAAAAAAATGGAAATCAACTTTAAATAATTCATGATCAATTATAGTTTAGAAGAGGTTTGCTTATTATTTACCAATCTTGAAATTTTAAGCGGATTTTCATTCTTAAGCTCATCCGGCAATAGATCATTTGGCCAATCCTGATAACTAAAAGGCCTTACCCAACGTTTGATAGAATGTATACCAACAGCCGTAAAACGGCTATCTGTAGATGCAGGATAGGGACCACCATGCTGCATCGACGGACAAACTTCAACGCCGGTAGGAACGCCATTAAAAATAATGCGGCCAACCCTGTTTTGAAGTGCAGAAATAACTTGTGAAAATTTTGCAACTTCATCCTTATCAGCAATAACAGTTCCCGTTAACTGGCCTTCCAATTGTGAAACAATAGTTTCTAATTGTATGGCATCATCGCATTGAACCACCATTGAAAACGGACCAAAAACTTCCTGATGTAGGGTAGTATTCTCTAAAAATGTTTTTCCTTCTACAGTCACAATGGTCTGTCTGGCATAATTAGATGCGACATCAGCTTCATAATTAGCCATTACATGTATCCCTTTTTGAGAAAGTGCTTTTTGTTTATTGCTTTCATAAGCGCCAATAATATTTGGATGCAACATACAGGAAGGTTCAATTTTTACAATTTCTTCAGATAACTGCCTGATAAAATCTGTTAAACCTTGGCTTTTGATACCTAATAATAAACCCGGGTTTGTACAAAACTGTCCTGTTCCTAATGTAATGGAACCCGCGTATGTTTTAGCGAGTTCTTTGCCTTTATTTTCAGCAGCCTTAGGTAAAATGATCACCGGATTTACACTTCCCATTTCTGCAAATACCGGTATGGGTTCTTTACGTTTAGCTGCCAGATCGAATAAGGCCCTGCCGCCGCGAATACTACCTGTAAATCCAACAGCCTTAACGGATGGATGCTGAACAAGATGAACTCCAACTTCGATACCACTGCTATTTAAATTGGAAAAAACACCATTAGGCATTCCTGTTTTCTTTGCTGCTCTTATGATGGCTGTTGCCACCAATTCCCCTGTTCCGGCATGCATAGGGTGTGATTTTACAATAACCGGACAGCCTGCTGCAAAGGCGGCAGCGGTATCTCCACCGGCAGTTGAATAAGCTAATGGAAAATTACTTGCCCCAAAAACTACCACAGGACCTAAAGGAACCATCATTTTACGAAGGTCTGGTTTCGGAATAGGCGTCCTGTCTGGAATGCCTGTATCTATAGTGGCTTCTACCCACGTACCCTCTTTTACCAGATCGGCAAAAGATCGCAATTGAAAAATGGTTCTTCCACGCTCACCTTTGGCTCTTCCTTCGGGTAAACCGGTTTCTGAACAATAGACTTGTACCAATTCATCATCGAGGGCTAATATTTCATCAGCAATCGCGTTTAGGAACGCCGCTTTTTTAGGTCCTGATATATTGCTAAATTCTTTAAAAGCCTCCATCGCCAGATCTGCAGCCCGATCAATTTCATTTGCGGTAGCTTCATAAAAATTGATCTCATTTTCAATATTTAATAAAGGATTAAAGGTTTTATAGGTTTTTGATCCTTCATTCGATAATTGATTTCCTATATAATTTTTTCCGGTCATCATACTTATAGATTTTTATACGGTGGTAAGATTGGCCTTGTTTCTAAACAATCTTCAATAATTTTAATAACATGTTTTCTTTCCTCTCCAAATAGCGGTAATCGCGGGGCACGGACAAACTCTGTGCCTATGCCTGTGTAAACTTCGGCCAACTTGATATTTTGTACCAATTTAGGGTTTATATCCAATTCCAGCAATGGTAAAAACCATCTGTAAATCTCAATAGCTTCTTGGATTCTACCTGCTTTTTGCAACTCATAAATAGCCACAGTTTCAGCGGGGAATGCACAGACCAGACCGGCAATCCATCCATCAGCTCCCATCAATAAACTTTCAAGGGCAACAGTATCGACTCCGGTCATGATCTTTAACCGGTCTCCAAAACGGTTCTTAATTCGGGTAACATTAGAAATATCCCTGGTGGATTCCTTTACCGCTTCTATATTATCACACTTTAAAAGCTCTTCAAACATATCTAAGGTCACTTCAATTTTATAGTCTACAGGATTGTTATAGATCATGATTGGCAGTGAAGTAGTATTGGCTACCGCCTTAAAATACTCAACAGTTTCCCGGTCTCCGGCCTTATAGCGCATGGGAGGTAACATCATTAAGCCTCTTGCACCATCTTCTTCGGCTTGTTGCGCTGCTTTAATGGCACCTTTTGTAGATTGTTCGGCAATATTCATTAATACAGGCACTTTGCCTTGCACCATCTCAACGGTTTCTTTTGTTAAAAGTCGCTTTTCATCTTCTTCTAAGGTACTTGCTTCTCCTAAAGTCCCCCCTAAAACAATACCATGCACACCTGCTGCTAATTGCGCTTTAATATTCACCTCGAACATTTCAAGATCTAACTTATCATTTTTAGTGAATTTTGTGGTTACTGCAGGCATAACGCCTTTCCATTGTATGCTCATTCTTTTAAATTTTTTATAATATTACCGGATACATTAATTAAACAATTCCCTTAACTTCTTTGGCAGCCCTTTTACCACCAGATCATAAGAATGATCGATCAATTCTCTTATTAATGAATCGGGCACGCCACTTTCAATTACAATAGTATTCCAATGCAATTTACTCATATGATATCCCGAGTAAATAAGTCCGTCATATGCTTCTCGAAGTTCGATGGAACGTTCCGGATCGCATTTTAGATTGATCTCATGGGGAATACGCTCTAAACCACTTAATGCAAACATTTTTCCCATCACTTTGAACACTAAAGTTTGTTCATCAAAAGGAAATTCTTCTGTAACATGTTTTTTATTCAAGCAATATTCCCTGAATGCTTCAATATGCATTATTACAGAATTTTATACAAAGTTGGTTTACTCGGTGAAGCGTCATTTTCAAAAGGGGCAATCTGAATGTTTAACATATACATGCCATCTTTAACCCTATTCGGAACAAAAATTAATTCTGAGATGGTCGCATCGAACCTTACCTTTCCCTTAGTGTCCCAAAAGGCATTATGAGCCAGTAATTTTCCATCATCCTTTTCTTTGTCTACAGAAGGCAGGTCAATTAGCAGATGCTTTATCCCTTTTTCGCGTAAATATATGGCTGCTTCTTCCGTTAAGAACGGCGGATTGGTATGAGAATATTTCATAGACATTTTCTCATTGGTATTCGGTAGGGTTCTAATCACCACAGCCTCTCTTTTTTTATTTCCAAGCAAGAATTGAACTCTGTTTTTTAGAAATGGCAAAATCCTTTCCAATTTTCTCCGGGGCAACCGTAATCAGCTCAGCCAAAAAGAAAAACCGCTTTAAATATTGATTTATAGAGTAAAATTCTTTTGTAATGTGCCCTACGCATTCGGTATGGGTGCCATGGGCATGCGGATTAAAAAAAATGGAATTGAAATTAACAGGATCTTTTTTACTTACGCTCATGATCTTTTTAAATGCAGGCGCTTTTAGATACCAGGCAATTACATTTTTCCGAGACATGCGTAAGGGCATTGAAATGTCTATAGGTTTCGACAGATCGACATTTAATTTTCTTGAATTTATTTGTATAGTTGCTAACATATACCAAATATACTAAATCATAAAGATTTCTGAGGCTATTCCATCACAAAGAAACTTTCCTTTTTTTGTTGTTTTCAGCACATCCGATTTTTCGCCCTCAGCATCTATAAATAGCAAACCATTCTTTATGAATTTATTCGAATTTTTTACCAAATGATCTTTATAAGAAGATCCAAAATTTCGTTCTACCTCGCTAATCGATACGCCCCATATAGTTCTTAAGCCGGTCATAATAGTTTCATTAAACCTGTCTTTTAAAGTCAATTCTTCATTATCTTTCGGTAATATTCCCGATGCTATCGCTTTAATATATTTAATGTTGTTCGAAATATTCCAACTTCGAAATTTACCATCGAAGGAATGTGCAGAAGGCCCAATACCCAAATACTTTTTACCCAACCAATAGGATGTATTGTGTTTCGAGAAATAACCCGGTTTACCAAAATTTGAAATTTCATATTGCACGAACCCTTCTTTTTCTGTTTCTTCAACCAAGGTATTAAAATGTTCAAGCGCCAGATCTTCAGAGAGTTTTGGATATTTTCCCTGGCGGATAAAATTATCTAATGCTGTTTTAGGTTCTACCGTCAAGGCATAACTTGAAATATGATGCACGCCAAAATCAAAAGCCGTTCTTAAGTTTTGTCTCCACCGTTCATTGCTCATGTTGGGTATGCCGTAAATCAAGTCGATGGTTATATTATCAAAATAACCAGATGCCGCTGTTAAAGATCTTTTAGCCTCTAAAGCAGTATGTGCCCTATTCATTGCTTTCAGGTCTTCATCAAAAAAAGATTGAATACCAATACTTAACCTGTTGATGGGTGAATTGGCCAATTGTTGAATTTTTTCGGCAGTAAGATCATCCGGATTGGCCTCTAAAGTAATTTCAGGATTATTGATTACCTTATAATTTTGATAAATTGTGTCGGTCAATAATCGTATTTCATCGATCATTAATAAAGATGGCGTACCGCCTCCAAAATAGATGGTTTCAATTAATTCGTTCTCCAACTCGTCCTTACGCAACACCAATTCCTGCACCAAAGCTTTTATCATATCATCCTTACGCTTTAAAGTCGTCGAAAAATGAAAATCACAATAGTGACATGCTTGTTTGCAGAAAGGGATATGTATATAAATGCCTGCCATTAAATATTCTTTAACCAAACAATAAGAAACGAAAGTCCATATCCAAAAGCAACATAAAAAAAGTATGCCAAGAAATAAAAAAGTATTGTTTTAACGGTTACCAAAAATTTTCGATCTACATAAAAAGATGTTAAAGCGTATACCATGTAGAATAACATTAAAAGTGCCGGGAGAAATTTCAATTCAGGATTAACAAATTGTAAATAAAACATAAAAATTGCCCCCAACAAATTATATATACCAACAAGATAAAATGAAATGGCAAGATACTCGGCCAAGCTATACTTTTTATAGAAGAATAATTTCAATGAAAGTCCGCTGGAAAAAACAAATAGAAATAAAATATTATTAATGTTGGCCACCATAAATTTACCTGCGGCCATAAATAAATTTACATCTAGCTTATCGTTTTGTTCTATAACGGTATTGCCCATCGGATCATAGCCAATTAACGATCTTAATACAATGTATACGATAGTTGTTAAAATAAAAAAAGCAACCGGCTTATAATAAGTTCTTCTTTTTCCTTCCAAATATTCCCTGAACAACTTTCCGGGATTTATGATAAGCATCTGCAAGGTTATCCATAAAGGTGTGTTTACTGAAAATACTGTTTCTATCAAATCTTGAAAAGTATCCCGGAAGGTTATTTTATGTACAGATGACCTCTGGCCACACACATTACAGTATTTCCCTGCTAATTTACTGTTGCAGTTTTTACAATATGAATCATTGTCTATGGAACTCAAAACAATTATTTTTTAATTCGTTTTTCGTTCTGCTTCACAAAAGCATCCCAGCCTGTATATCCTTTTCCCGTATCTAATTTGCCGGTATTATAAAAATGGCAAACCGCCGCTGCCAATCCATCGGTGGCATCTAAATTTTTAGGCAATTCCTTTAACTCCAACGTACTTTGTAACATTCTGGCTACCTGCTCTTTGCTGGCGTTTCCGTTACCGGTAATGGCCATTTTTATCTTTTTAGGAGAATACTCCGTAATCGGAATCTGTCTCGACAAGCCCGCAGCCATAGCTACGCCTTGGGCGCGGCCTAATTTTAACATACTCTGTACGTTTTTACCAAAGAAAGGCGCTTCGATGGCAATTTCGTCGGGATGATAAGTATCTATTAATTCAATGGTCCGTTCGAAAATTAATTTCAGCTTCACATAATGATCGTTATATTTTTTTAAATGCAGTTCATTTAATTGTATAAATTGCATTTGCTTTTTAACAACCTTAATAAGCCCGAATCCCATAATGGTAGTACCCGGATCGATACCTAATATAATTTTTTCTGTGTTCAATATCTCTTAATTAAGATTAGTCATTTCGAAGAAGTTTACGACTGAGAAATCTCAAAATTCTTTTTTCTTAGATTTCTCACAGTGTTCGAAATGACAAGTACAACTTATTGTATATGCTTAAATTTATTTACTTTGCACTAATGTACAATTCGTTGCCATACAAAACTAAACAATTCTTTTTTTTTCTTATTAAACTGGCTATTGTAACGGGCGCATTTTACTTTATTTATAACAAAACAGTACATAACGAACAGGTTAATTTTCAGGAGTTCTTTTTACAATTAGAAGTAACCATTTTTAGTAATTATACATCGGTTCTTATGCTGATTTCTTTTCTCTGTTGCCAATTGGTTTTTTGAGATCCTCAAATGGGAAACATTGGCTTCTACCGTTAAAAAAATTACTTTTTTAGATGCTTTGCAGCAAAGTCTCGGTTCGTTAACGGCTTCATTATTTACCCCAAACAGAATAGGAGAATATGGCGCGAAAGCGATCTATTATGCCAAAGGAACCAGAAGAAAGATCATGCTCCTTAATCTTTTGAGCAATATGATGCAAATGACCACAACGGTAATTTTTGGAACCCTGGGTTTGATCTATTTCTTCATCAATTTCGATATTGATATTGAATTTTTCAGATTTAGAAGATTCGCTTATATCTTAATCGCTCTTATTTTAATAATTGCTACGGGAGGAATCGGAAGTTATAAAAGAATAAGGGGCTTTTATATTGATAAAATTATTGATTTTATCAAGAATTTAGGGATGAAGATCCATTTTCAAAACGGGTTATTTTCAGTGATTAGATATTTGATCTTTTCGCATCAATTTTATTTTTTACTGCGATTATTTGATGTAGAAACAGACTATATTACGCTGATGGCTTGTATTAGCTCAATGTATTTACTAGCCTCTGTTATCCCAAGTTTAAATATGGTAGACTGGCTTATCAAAGGTTCGGTTGCTATTTGGATATTCGGTTTCATTGGTGTTAATGAACTCATTCTGGTAACTATAACACTACTGATGTGGATACTTAATTTTGGCATACCTGCCCTGTTTGGAAGTTATTTTGTGTTGAATTTTAATTATCCGGCTAAACAATGATCGCGGTTTCTATAATAATATTGGCGCTATATAGCATTTTGATCATTGCATTTATTGTTGGCTTTGACAGGGTGGAAATTTTTAAATTAACAAGTGATGATCCTAAAACCAGGTTTTCTATAATTATTCCTTTTCGCAATGAAGCTCAAAATTTAAACCCATTACTTGCAAGCCTTTCGAAACTAAATTATCCGCCATCGCTTTTTGAGATATTATTGGTTGACGACGATTCCGAAGATGATTCCGTTAATTTGATCAGCACATTTATCGAAAATACCCGAATCGATATCAAGATCGTTAAAAATATTCGAAGGTCGGATGCGCCTAAAAAAGACGCCATAGAAACCGCCATAGGTCAAGCTAAATTTGATTGGATTGTTACTACAGATGCCGACTGTTTGGTGCCTGAGAACTGGTTACAAACAATAGATGCTTTCATTCAGGAATACCAGCCAAAGTGTATCGTTGCACCGGTAAACTACCATATTGAAGAATCGTTTCTTGACAAATTTCAATTGTTAGATTTTTTAAGTTTACAGGCATCAACCATCGGAGGATTTGGGATCAATAAACCTTTTTTATGCAATGGTGCCAACCTATGTTATGAAAAACAGGCATTTTTTGATGTAAAGGGCTTTACAGGAAATACGCATATTGCCAGCGGTGATGATATCTTTTTGTTTGAAAAAATGTTGGATACATATCCCGGAAACATTCATTTTTTAAGATCAGTTGAAGCCATCGTAACCACAAAACCTCAATCGACCTTTCGACAATTATTTTCACAACGAATTCGCTGGGCGGCAAAATCAACGGCCTACAAAAACAACTTTGCAAAATTTGTAGGGATTACCGTTCTATCGATGAATACTTTATTGGTTATTACCTTATTATTGGCCATTTTCAATATGTTTCATTGGCAATTATTTCTACTGCTGATATCCGTAAAATTAAGCTTGGACTTTGTCCTGATTAAAAAAGTATCCATTTTCTACAAGCAACCAATCCCGTTTTTCCATTATATAATAAGCGGTTTATTATATCCTTTTTTTAGTATGTTTGTCGCGATCGTTTCCGTACAATCCAACTATTCCTGGAAAGGAAGAACTTTTAAAAAATAGCCCCATGTCTCTTTTAAATTATAATACTTCAAATCCCGCATTTAGTGCTTATGTCTGGAAAGATAAAGGCTCAACGTCATCTAAAATGACCTTGAACGGCATTTTTTTAAAATCGTTGTTTTGTCTGGTATTGGTGGCATTAACTACCTATTATGTTTGGGACCTGGTCTATAAAGGCGTTGATGCGAAATGGTATATTTATGGCGGATTATTAGCTGCCATTTTTTTTAGTTTATTAACTTCATTCAAACGGCGATGGTCACCCATCACGACACCCTTATATGCCCTGGCAAAGGGTTTTTTTCTTGGCGGGATCTCTGCCTATGCCGAAATAAAATTTGAAGGGATGCCCATGCGGGCCGTTAGTGTTACGATCCTTACTTTTTTTGTAATGCTGATATTATACAAGGCCAAGATAGTGATCGTAACAAAAAGGTTTAGAAGTATTATTATTACGGCGGTTATAACCATTATGGCTATTTATATCATCAATTGGATCCTGAGCCTTTTCGACATCCAGCTACCTTTTATTTGGGGTACTTCCTGGTTCGCTATAGGTTTTAATATCATTGCCGCTATAGTAGCCTCATTTTCGCTATTGTTAGATTTCGATTTTATCGACCGTAAACTTTATAAAGCCCCAAAATATTACGAATGGGTGGCTACCTGGGGATTATTGGTAACGCTCATTTGGTTATATGTAGAAGTATTGCGATTGATGCAAAAATTAGCTATCCGTTTTTAGTTAAATCGTTTTTACCACAATAGCCAACCGGTATTGTGATCTTACAAAAATACCTCTTTTAACAGCAGGTTTCATGGTAGGCAATGCAGACACACTTTGCCTAATAATGCTGTCTAATGTTGGCAATTGATTGGTGATAATTTCCGGCGAATCGATATTTACCACCGAGGCTTTTCCGGTTTGATCTATTAAGAGATCGATCAAGGCGGTATCATTTACCCTTTCCTTTACTTTTAACTCATTTTTGTGTAGTAATGCCGTAAGTTTTTCAATTAATGATACCTCAAAACATTTTTTTTGATTGTCATTTTCGGCAAAATTCTCACAATCAGAAAAAATGGGATATACATCCACTTTGGTGTAATCGATGACGGTATCTAGATACCTGTAACTCACTATTTTCGGCGGTAGTAGCAGGCGATAAATAATCGCAGGAAATTAAAAATAAGAGTAGCAGAAAAAATCCGATTGCTCGCCTGATCATTGTAGTTTGTAATTACAATGTGAAAGTACAATTTTTTTTAATAATTTAAGTTCAGTTGCCTGGTTGAGATATCATTAGATATTAAAAAGTAACATTTCTAAAATTATGAATACTAATTGTTCTAAATTTATATCATAAATTAAGAATCGATGGATATTTTATTGCTTGTACTTGGCCTTTTTCTCATGCTCATAGGCATTTTGGGTAGTTTTCTACCCGTCTTACCCGGTCCGCCGGTAAGCTGGGTCGGATTATTACTTTTATATCTTACCAAGGCCATACCCGATGACTGGACGCTATTGGGAATAACCCTGGCCATCGCCATAATTGTCGTTGCACTCGATTATATTATCCCGGCTGTCGGCACTAAAAAATTTGGAGGCAGCAGGCCCGGTATGATAGGTACAGTAGTAGGGCTTTTGGTCGCATTATTTTTTCCAATACTGGGCATTTTTGGCATCATTATATGGCCATTTGTTGGTGCATTGGTTGGAGAACTTATCAATAAGGCAGATTCTAAAACGGCATTAAAAGCAGCATTTGGATCTTTTATAGGTTTCTTAACAGGCACCTTTCTTAAATTTATGGTGGCAATGATCTATTTAGGAATTTTTATTTTAAAGGTCTGGGAGTTTAGAGCTGAATTTGTTTTCATTTTAGACCATAAAAAAAAGGCTTTTCTAACCAAAAAAAGCCTTTTATTTTATCATGAAAACTTAGTTATAATCTTATTTTTTCTCTTTTAGCAATTTTCCCATTTCTGCGAAAAATATTAATCTTGACGATTAATGTTGTAAATGTTTCTTTTTAGTGACTTGTAAAAGTTTAATGTATGTTTCATTTACATCTATTAAACAATTCTACCATTAATATTCCTACCCTCTTCCTCATTTTTTTCTGATTGTTATCTAAAATAATCTTTGATGTAATCGTATTTTAGTTTAGTTTTGATAATAAATAAACAGTACCCCGTGAATTTTAATAAAACACATTTCCTATTATTTTTGGCAGTCTTCTGGATGTTCAATAGCAATGCCCAATCCAAAGGGAATAAAAAGGTTAATAGCTCTTTTGGTAATTGGAGTTTTGGTGCAGGAATAAATGTGGTAGATGATTCGGGAACCAAAGGGAAAGACTTTTTTAATACATCAGAAAATTGGAATATGACTTGCCCTTTTATGGCTAATGTTGAATATTATATTGACAATCAGTTTAGTTTAGTGGCATCGGTATCGATGAATAAATATGTAGAAGGTAAAAATATTGATAATACAGGTTTAATAATTAAAGATTATGAAGCCGACTATTTAGCTATTGATTTGGCTTCAAGGTTCTATTTTGGTGATCTTTTTTCAAATTACACCTTTGATCCTTATTTCTTTCTAGGTTTTGGTTATACGACCATAGGGGCCTATAAATCTGATCCTTTTGAAATTGATGTACCTATAGATCAAGATGTTCCGCCCAATTATATATGATATTCCGATAGATGAAAATGGTTTTTACGATGTGCCTGAGATAGGCCGGATCACTTTAAATGGTGGTATTGGTTTTAATTATTGGTTTGTAGAAAATTTTGGACTCAATTTTAATTTCGCGGTTAAAGTAGGTATGGCAAGTGGAGAATTCAAAACAGGGCCTAACAGTGTGTCAAATCAAACACAATTTTCTTTGGGGTTATTTATTTCTTTAGTAATTAAATTATTCTAAAATATCTACTCATTTCTAAATTTTGAAGTATAAATTTTGGTTTTTTATATAAATCTCTATTTGACCATAATAATTGTGTTAAAAGTTTATGGCTAAAATAATTTTAAAATCAGACCAAAATAAACGATATAAACTTCCAGGTTTACAGCCTTTATATTTAAAAAATAAATTAATTCCTGATCTTATTTTTTTTCTCGTTCTCGTTGCGCTTCCAAGTAGTTTTTTTGCATTAATTCCAGACAGTGTTTTTTTTGATCTTAGACTCGTTTTTTTTCTGGTTTCAAGTTTGTATATCATTTTTTATTTAAAAAATATTAAAAATATTACAAGATTACCAGGTGGAAAAGCCTTTATATTATTAAACATTTTTCTCCTTTGGCAAATTGGATATTCACTTTTTGTAAAATCGATTCCATTTATAGAAGTCGCAACTATTTTTAGAACTAATTTCTTCTACCCCTTATCAGCATTTGGTTTTTTACTTTATGTTACGGATATGGGCAATGACAGAATTTATCGTTTTATGAACTGGGTGTTATTCATTAGCTTCATACAAGGTATTTTGTATATTATCTCCAACGTTTTAGGATTTAACATTTTCGCTTTTGGTGTTCAAGAATATGATTATGAGGGGGCAAATATTCTACAAAATATGTCTGCAATTCCTCATTATAATGGGGTACTGTTCACATTTGCATTTGCAGCGGCTTTATTTTATAAGAAATTCAACAAGCACTGGCTTTGGTTCGTTCCACTTGGCGTAACCATAATAAGTATAGTTAGGTCTCAGATGGTCGTTTATTTACTTATTATAATTTTGATTTTAGGATTGGCGAAAGTATCTAAAACAAGATTTAGTTTTTCTAAGATGTTTAAAATTGCATTTCTGATTATTTTTTTTATTGGTCTTTTACTGTTTGTTTTTCCGTCTCATATTGGAGGAGTAATAAACAGGTTTGGCTTCGATAATAAAGAAAAGATTACAAGAAGCAAATACCTCGAAGAAGGCACCTACTATTTAAGACTTGAATTAATTAGAGATGCATATAACCGAACTAAAAAAAATAATAATTTGTTATTGGGTAATGGCTATATAAGAGAGTCAGAAAAAGGGGACCCTGACTTTGTTATTGGAGGTGACACTTTAATAGCCCCGGTAATATACACAGAAGGCTTTGTTGGAATTGTGTTTAGAATTTTACCCATCTTTTTACTTATGCTCTATTATATTAAATTATTATTTTCTAAAAATAAAAAATTTAAAGTATTTGCGACTGTTTCAATTGCCCTTGTTTTACCAGAATTAGTTAATGCAGTACAAACTAAATTTTTTGTTCATTATACAAGGGAAGTTTTTATTTTGTTTGTTTTAGCTTTTGTGATTCATAATTTTAATAAAATCAATAACAAAAGAAAATTTTATGTTGCTTAAAATTTCTATAATAACGGTTTCTTATAATCAAGAAAAATTTATTGAAGAAAATATTAGATCCATTATTGATCAAAATTATCAAAATGTTGAGCATATAATAATTGATGCTAATTCAACAGATGGTACTATAGATATATTGCATAAGTACAATAAAAACATAGACTGGATCTCCGAAACTGATAATGGCCAAAGTGAAGGATTGAATAAAGGGTTTGAAAAGGCTTCCGGAGAAATTATAGGTTGGATAAATTCAGACGATAGATTGGCTCCAGGCGCACTGCATAAAGTAGCTCAATTTTTTTCAAGAAATCCTGATGAAATTGCTGTTGTTGGAGATCAGGCTTTAATAAATGAAGAGGGTGAAATTATACATATAATTAAATCGAGAGCATATAATTATGATTATTTATTAAATTTTGCTAAAAGTATTACTCAAAATTCCATCTTTTTTAGACGGGATGTATTTGATATGATTGGTTATTTGGATGAATCATTAAATTATACGATGGACCTGGATTTTTTTATCAGAATGACCGGTATTAAAAAAATACCATATCTGCCAGATACATTGGCTGAGTTTAGAATACATCCAAACTCAAAAACTGCAAAAGGAAGCTATCATTTTGCTTTAGAATCGTTGAAAATAAGAAAGAAATATGATGGCAAAATATTAAGTAAAGCGTGGCAGAATGATATATATATTATTATTACCCAGCCTTTGAGACGTATAAATTGGTTGAGAAATTTAGTACAAAAAATAAAAAGGAAATGAATATCCTATATATAATGTCTGTATACAACGTTTTTGGCGGTACTCCAAAAAAGACATTAGAACTAATTAAAAACACAGAGAATAAGAGTTATTTATATATTTATGAGAAAGGATATGAAGAATTTAAATATCTTTTTGAAGAAGCTGGAGCAAACATAACAGAAGGTTATTTCGGTAGAAATTTATTTAAACATATTAAAAGTCTTTTAGAAGTAGTTGATCATAATAATATTCAAATTGTTCAAACCCAGTTTTCAATGGGTGAGGTATTGGGTGTTCTGATTAAAATTTTAAGGCCAAAAGTGAAACTTATAGTAACCTTTGAATCAGCATTAGATCCCGGTTTTTTTAAAAAGCAAATTCTAAACTTTCTATATAAAAAAGTAGACGCTTTTGTATTTATCTCAACTTATGTCCAAGAGAACAAAACAAAACAATATCCTATATTGTTAAAGAGTTATTCAAAGGTAATTTATAATGGTACGGAAGTTAGAAAAATAACTGAGGAGGATTGTCCAGTAATCAGACCTACAAGTCTGCTTGTGGTCGCGGAATTAATAAAATTAAAAAATATAGCGACATTGATTGATGCCATAAATTTCATAGTAAATAATATGAAATTGAACGATATTAATTTATATATTGTTGGGGACGGTCCTTTGCGGGATGTTTTGTTCAATAAGATAAAAAGTTATGACTTATCCAAAAATGTATTCATTCTAGGCCATCAAAAGAATATTGGTGGCTTACTTGCTGCCTGTGATATCTTTGTCCACCCTTCATATGCGGAAGGATTTGGTATTGCTGTAGCCGAAGCAATGCTGGCTCAAAAACCTATCATTGTCGCAAATGCGGGCGCTTTACCAGAGTTAATAGAAAATGAGAAAACAGGATTGGTTATAGAGCCATTCGACGTTCGGGCATGGGTAGATGCTATAATAAGGCTTATTAAGGATAAGGAATTGTCGCGAAAGATCTCATTAAATGCCAAGAAGAAAGCTGAAGTAGAATTCTCAATCGAAATATATGTAACTAATTATAAGCAATTGTACATTGATTTGCTAACTAATTAGTTAGTATCATCGTACGGTTATAGAAATTTTAGTTCATAACACTAATGGCGGTAATTTTTCTTAAATAAATGAAAATACTGATTATCCATAACAAATACGGTAAGTATAGTGGCGAAGAAGCTTATGTTGAATCTCAAATAAATTTATTAAGATCTAAAAGACATCTTGTTGTTGCCTATTATAGAAGCAGTGAAGAAATAGACAAAATGTTTTTAAGTAAATTTAAAGTATTCTTTACTGCATTATACAATCGAAAATCTATCAAACAATTAACGGATCTGATTAGAAAGGAAGAGCCTGATGTTGTGCATATCCATAATTTATATCCATTGATATCTCCAGCCATCTTACCAGTTATAAAAAAAATGGGAATCCCGATTATAATGACTATTCATAATTATCGCTTACTATGCCCAAATGGCCTTTTTTATACAAAAGGTGCCATTTGCGAAAAATGTACAGGAAAGGCAAAGGAATTGAATTGTATTGCCAATAATTGTGAAGGTTCTATAATTAAAAGCTCTGGATATGCTTTTCGTAATTTTTGGGCAAGAAAGAAAAAATATTATTTAGATCATGTTGATGCCTTTTTATGCCTTACACAGTTTCAAAAAAAAAAATGATCGATAATGGATATCCTGTCGATAAATGCAAGGTGTTGCCTAGTTTTTATAGCAAAGAAATCAAAGATATTGAATATGATATTCAAAATAGGAAATATGTTGCTTTTGTGGGGCGTATTAGCCCCGAAAAAGGAATTCCGTTGCTGTTGGAGGCAGCTCGCAAACTACCCGAAATAGCCTTTCAACTGGCAGGTAATGCTCGGCCTGGTTATTTAGATCAACTGAACTTACCTAAAAATGTTATTTTTAAAGGAATGCTCAATGAAGAAAAACTAGCCAATTTTTATCGCCATGCACGTTTTTTAACCATGACAAGTAGTTGTTATGAAGGATTCCCGTTGGTATTATTGGAAGCTATGGCTCATAAACTACCTATCATCGCCCCAGATCTGGCTGGTAACCCTGAAATTATAGAAGAAAATGTCAATGGATTACTGTTCCAACCTGGCAGTGAACGTTCGTTAATAACCGTTATAAAAAAACTTTGGAATGATCATGAATTGGCTGAAAGAATTTCTAATAATGGCTTTAAAAAAGTGCAATTAAAATATGGAATTGACCAATATAACAAACAGCTTGAAGAAGTATATGGTCAACTTTTGAAAAAACAGTAAGTTTACTATATTTTTATAATGAATTTAAAAGACGTTATAGCTCATAAAATATTCGATTCACCACTTTCGGAAATTCAAACTGAAAATCGCTGTATTATCAACTCCTTCAATCCGCATTCCTATATCATAGCAAAAAATAATAAGCTTTTTGAAGAAGCACTGCTAAGTAGTGATATATTGTTGCCTGATGGTATTGGGATTGTCTTAGCCGCTAAATTTTTAAAGATAAAAGCGATAAAAAAAATTGCCGGGGCCGATATACATCAATATTTATTGGCACAAGCCAACGAAAAAGGGCAAGCTGTTTTTTATATGGGAGCCACTGAAAATACCTTGCAACGCATTGAAAAAAAGGTGCAACAAGAATATCCATTGATTCGTGTGGGTACATATTGTCCGTCATTCAACCCCGAGTTTTCTAAAAAAGAAACGAACGATATTCTAGGCGCTATCAATACATTTGAACCTGATATTCTTTTTGTGGGTATGACAGCACCTAAACAAGAATTGTGGGTTCATACTAATAAAGATCAAATAAATGTTCGAGTAATTGCTTCGATTGGTGCGGTCTTTGACTTTTACGCGGGCACAATAAAACGACCAGGGCAATTTTGGATAAGTTTAGGATTAGAGTGGTTTATCAGACTCTGGGGAGAACCCAAACGATTATGGAAACGGAACTTCGTTTCAACCCCGCTGTTCTTATGGGATTTGCTCAAAGAAAAATTTTCCTGACTTAAGTTAATAATATTCTTTGTTCACCCATTGTTTCAATTTATATATTTTCTATGTTTGTTATTCCCTTTAGCTATTAAGTTATTTTTATTGAAGTAGAATTATAATAACCCCAATTACTTCATAATTTGGTAAGTGTTAGAGATTAATTAATTTATAAGCAGCATGGAGATCTTATTACAATCGCTCAATATTACAACCTATGCTTTTATAGTGCTGCTTCTGTCATTAGGCACTACCTATATCATGATCCCTAAACTGATTGGTCTTATCAAATATAAGTGGTTTATAGATCATCCAAATAAACGAAGTTCGCATAGCTATAAAACCCCTAATCTGGGTGGTATCACTTTTTATGTCAGTTTTGTCATCGGCCTTTATTTAATTCAATTTTACGGGATGACAACCTTCAGTTTTAATATGCTGGCCGCCGTAACAATTTTGTTTATTGCAGGCCTAAAAGATGACCTGGTAGTTCTCTCGGTAAGATCAAAGGTTCTGGCGCAGTTATTGGCCATTACATTATTGCTGGTTAATACAGATATTCCTATTGAGAATTTATACGGTTTTCTAGGGCTTACAGATATACCATACTGGCTCTCTCTTGGATTTAGTTATTTTGCGATGCTAAGCATTATCAACGCCTACAATTTAATCGATGGTATTGATGGTCTGGCTGCCATGTTAGGAGTTATGGTCTTCGCTGTTTTTGGACTGGTTTTTTATAGCTTGTCAAACTACTATTATTTCTTATTGGCGTTGATTCCAATAGGATATCTCTTAGCCTTTTTACGGTATAATTTATCAAAAAGTAAAAAAATATTTATGGGCGATACCGGCTCTATGATCACCGGTTTTTTGATTGGGGTGTTGGCTTTGCGTTTTTTATCGCTTGATGGTATGCAACTTCAAACCCTATATATACAACCTGAAAACTTGTTTTTGTTGACTCTGGGGATTTTATTTGTGCTCACAACCGATACCCTTCGGGTTATGATGATACGATTGTGGAACAACAAATCAATCTTCAAACCAGACCGCAATCATGTACATCATATTTTAATAGATACTGGACTTTCCCATTGGACTGCGAGCTTATGGATAACCGGATGTAGCATATTTGTGCTTCTCTTATTCTATATGATAAATCTATTTTTCTCTAGCGTGATGTTGTGGGTGGTGTTTTTTGCGGTAATGTTTTGTACCACGGGACTCATATTTTATTTAGATCAGAAGTCTCGAATTCTTAAAAAAGGACAGGTCAGGTTACCAAAAAACCCTACTAATAAATGGTTTTTCCAAATAAAATTGCAAAGGATAGCGGTTCATATATTCCGATTATTTTTTTAGGCTGTTAAGCTTGAAACTCAACAAAATCCAATCGCTATACATTGGCACTATTCGTATAAAAATAAGTATTTTTACCTATCTAATAATAATATGCAGGACGATAATAAATATAAAGCTTTCTATATTGATGATAGCGAGCAGCAGGATGATGAGATTAATATAAGGGAGACCTTTGAAAAATACAGTTACCACTGGAAATGGTTCTTACTTGGGGTGCTGATAGCCCTTACCGCATCCTTTATATACCTGAGTTATGCCACCTATCAATATGAAGTGTCCTCCACTATATTAATTGATGATAAAGAGAATGGCGGAGGCTTAACTTCTGAGCTTTCGGCCTTTGAAGACCTGGGTTTGTTGTCTGGTTCAAAAACTTCACTGGATACAGAGATGGGCGTTTTAAAATCGCGTACGCTGATGGAAAGGGTTATCAAAGAGCTGGGCTTGCAGGTAACCTATTATAAGGAAGGCAGCATTGGAACCAATGAAGTCTATCAAGATAAAGTGCCGTTCAATATCAATTTCTTTGTGAGTGACTCAATAATGTATCATTTAGATACCACTTTTTCTATTACCGCAAATTCTTCGGAGAAATTTGTGTTAAAGAACAGTGATGGAGATCGTATTCAAGAAGGCCTCTTTGGGGAAAGGATCTCAGTGTAAGTTTGGCGATCTGATCGTTACGCCAACAGCGATTAATAACATTAAAGTGGGACAAGAGATCCGGGTCAAGATAAGCCCGCTGGAAAAAATGGCCATTGACTACAAAGAACGTATTGAAATAGCCCCTGAAAGTAAACAATCTAACTTGTTGATACTTACCTTAAAGGATCCTGTGAAATTAAAAGCACAGACTATTTTAGATAATTTGGTAAGCCATTATAATAAAGATGCAATTGAAGACAAAAGTCAGATTGCCAAGAATACCGATATATTTATCAATAACAGGATTGAGGATATTTCTGTGGAACTGACCAATCTGGATATGGGGGTGGAAACCTATAAAACAGAGAATAAGTTAACGTGATATGGCTTCTGAAGCAGGCCTGGTATTGAAGTCTAATGCCGAATTAAACAAATCAGATCGTCGACCTTACCTCACAAATCAAACTCATTGATTACCTTATAGAGTATATGAAAACCAATAAGGATGACCTAATCCCATCTAATTTGGGTATGCTCAAAGAAAATACCGGTCAAAATACCTGAAACCTATAACAGGCTGTTGCTGGAACGAAACAGGTTGTTAAGAGGGGCCAATGCAATCTAACCCCATTGTGATCAATTTAAATGAGCAAATAGCGCAATTAAGAGAGAGTATAGATCAAAGCCTGCGCAATTCAAGATCATCACTGGCCATTGCATTAAATGAGGCCAGGATTCAAGAGAACAGAGTTAGACACAAAAATATCTTCTGCACCTAAAAAAGAAAGGGAGATACGCGATATACAGCGCCAGCAGCAGATCATAGAAACATTATACCTGTATCTTATTGCAAAAAAGGGAAGAGAACAGTCAATTTCACTGGCAGTAACAGCGCCCAATGCCAAAATAATCGACAAAGCCTACGGCAGCGATATACCGGTGTCGCCTAAGAAAATAATCGTTTACATCGTGGCTTTATTGCTGGGTTTGATAGTGCCCTTTATGGTGATCTATATTCGCATGTTATTAGACAATAAAATTCATGCCCTGGAAGATGTGGAAGGGGTGGTTAAAGCACCTATTTTGGGCGATATACCAACAACAAAATCGGAAAAGAAAGTTATTATTTCTGAACAAGACAGGAGCAATGTGGCAGAATCTTTCCGTTTACTGAGAACGAATGTTAATTTTATGTTGCCGGGTGACCACAAGGGTGCCAAGACCATTTTTATCACCTCAACGATAGGTGGTGAAGGAAAAACTTTTATAGCCATAAACCTGGCTTCGGCCCTAGGCATTATTGAACAAAAAAGTATTGTTGATAGGGGCTGATATTAGAAAGCCGAAAATTGCCACCTATCTAAATACAAAACAAGAGATAGGACTTGACACATTTTTTAATAGATAGTAGTTTAAAAGTTACTGATGTTATAGTACACCATAAAGAAACAAATCTTGATGTATTAGAATCGGGGGTTATACCGCCAAACCCGTCAGAATTATTGACCAATGGCCGATTTGACGAAGTGATAGCCTATGGAAAAGCCAATTATGACTATATAGTTATCGATACAGCCCCGGTAAATATAGTAACCGATACCTTATTATTAGGCCACCATGCAGATCTGTTTGTATTTGTGATCAGGGCAAACTTTCTTAGATAAACGCTTGTTGAAGATCCCAAAAACAATGTATGAAAATAAGCGCCTGCCTAATATGGCCATTCTCATCAATGATACCAATTATGAAAAAAGAGGCTACGGGTATGGTTATGGATATGGTTATGGAGAACCGAAGTCTAAAAAAGCTTCATGGAAAAAAGTATTTAATATTTAAAACAAATACTATTTAGCATGTAACAGTTGATATGCTATGCTTACTGTAAAAAATAACCCGGCCATTGGCCGGGTTATTTTTTTTACCTATTGAACAAACTTTACAATGATTTTATGCTCATTTCTTGATCAATTTTCTGGTTGCCGAACCTTTTTCGGCCAATATTCTTACTATATAAACTCCATTTGACAAATTATCTATTCGCATTGAATTAAAACCAGCATTGAATTCTTTTACTTTTTTTCCCAATATCGAATAGACCTCAACTTTGGTTAAAGGTATTTCTGAATTTATAGTCAAAATATCATCTACAGGATTAGGATATAATTTTACCGAGCTAGACAAAATCTCATCATCTATATTCAAAGCATTATTATAATCGGAAAAAAACAGGATCATTTTATCTACTTCTTTCCAAGTTGGGTCTGTAAATTCATATCTTCTATAACCTATAAGCATATTAGGATAGTCATAAATCATATATATATATGGTATAATTAGATCAGAACTATTATAAGAAAGGTCATAAATAAATTCCTCCTTTTCATATGGGATCCAATCATTTGAATACCAATAATAATAAATTCCTAATGTTAAGTTCCCATTAGCATCAAAGGTATATACGTCTTTATAATCTTCAACCCACCCGCTATTCCAAAACCAGCCAATTTCAGTAGTCATGTTTCCGGCAAGGTAAGTATAGTCATATTTATCTTCATTTACCCAGTCATTACCGTCCCAAGCTGAAAATACTTCAGAAATCAAATTATTACCGCCATCATACTCATAATCCCATTTTGAAGTAGCATGACCCCATTCGCCACTGCCAAAATCCCATTCGAAATAAAATTCTTCAATCAAATTACCACTCATATCGTAGGTAAGTTCGTATTTATTAATATTCATCCAAACTCTTTGTTGTGCCCACCATTGAAAATATGTTTCTGATATCATGTTCTGGTTGCCATCATAAGCATATTCAATTTTATAAGTCGCATACCATTGAGTGATCATAAAACCAAAGCCAGATTCCAAGATTAAGTTATTACCATCATATGTAAAATAAATTTTATTAACATAACTCCATTGGCTGCTGTAAGTTGACCAATTTGAAGTTATCAATACACTTATATTACGATTTGAATCAAACGTAAATTCATACTTATCTTCAGGAATCCATTCTAAGTTATTATCATCCCAATTATAAGTAGTAAAAGAATTCACATTTTCATTAGCATCATAAGTAAATTCTTCCTTAGAATCTTTAACCCATTCATTGAGGTTTTCATCCCACCGTGATGAAATCAAACTGTCAAGTTCTTTTTTATCATCAGCCTTGGCGAGTTTTTGAATTTCCTTCATTTTGACAATGAAATCAAAATGATTATTCTTTTTTTGTTTTTTTTCTTCTTTAAAAGCATTAATAATATTATGCTTTTTAAATCTTTCGGGCCTTTGGTGCTCTTCTTGAATTATTTGTCCTGCAGCAGGCAATGCAATGAGAAGAACTATCAGGTAAGTAATGACTCTTTTCATAATTGTAAATTTTAGAGTTAATTATATTTTTATGTAAAAACTTTATGAGCTTTTCATTTTTCCGAGGAATAACTCAGGAAAATAAATGTTCGGTAAGTGTAGTTCGACCTTAGGCGATAGAAAAGTGAAACCTACAGTAAATAAAAAGTAAGTTTTTCCATAGCGTTGAAAATTAAATTGTTAGTTGTATAAAGATGAAAAAATTGTAATAAAAATGCAATGATATATATCAGCTATGAATAATTTATTTTATGAAAACAAGGAAGTGCTTTGAGAATTCAATATAGCCATAAACAAAAAAGCAACCCAAATTTGGGAAGCTTTCCATTGGTTTACTTAAAAACCTTAGTGTTTTTTCTAAAACACTAAAAACAACACAACTATTTTTAAATTCTCAACAAACTTTGAGAAAAGTTGCGGTCTGGACGGGACTCGAACCCGCGACCCCCTGCGTGACAGGCAGGTATTCTAACCAGCTGAACTACCAAACCGTTGCTTTATAGCGGTTGCAAATATAAACTCGTTTTTTAAATCTGCAAAGCCTTTTGTGAACTTTATTATAAAAATCTTTTTCTGCTAATCAAATACGTAGTTAAAATTTGATCAAAGCCCTGATTTATATCTACCCCAACATAATCTATTTTATACTGCATACACTTCATTTTCAATCTGTCAAAATAGCCTTCAATAGCGGCTTTATAATTATCCTTTATCGAATCTGCATATAAATTAATATGATCGCCGGTTTCAATATCAATAAACCTTTTAGGGGTATTATCAAAATCAAAGTTCAATTCATGCTTACCATCGAAGGTATGGAACAAAACCACTTCATGTTTGTTATATTTTAAATGCCTTAATGCCTCAAATAGTTTTTCTTCATCTTTATCAGCCTGAAACATATCCGTAAATACAAAGATCAACGAACGTCGGTGTATCTTATCGGCTATTTCGTGTAAGGCTGTATATGTTTTTGTTTTTGTTTGAGATCTTTCGGAAAGTGTTTTTTGCAAGTTTTCTAATAGCATCCTGCGATGTCTTTCACTCCCTTTAGCCGGTGCATAATACTCATTTTTATCGGAGTAAATACTTAAACCATATGCATCTCTTTGCCTTTTTAAAATTTCTAATAACGCAGCAGCAGCCATTACCGAAAATCCTATTTTATTTAAATTCTTAATAGTAGGATTTTTAATGATGGGGTAATGCATGGACCCTGAATTATCAATAATAATATGGCACCTTAAATTGGTCTCCTCCTCAAATCGCTTTACAAATAGTTTATCGGTCTTTGCATATAATTTCCAATCTATATGCCTGGTGCTTTCTCCTTTATTATATAATCTATGCTCAGCAAATTCTACCGAAAAACCATGAAAGGGACTTTTATGCAATCCGGTTATAAAACCTTCTACTACCTGATGTGCTAACAACTCCAGGTTTTTAATTCCGTAAATGTTTTTTGCCTCTTGAATTGCCATAGACTAAAATATGATGTAAAATAAAAAAGGTTTGACAGAATGCCAAACCTTTTTTATTACTTTATTGGTTAATATTAAACTAAAGCCTTTAACTTTTCGGTATAAGTAGCTTTTGGTGCCACCCCTACTTGTTTATCAACCACCTCACCGTTTTTAAATATCAATACTGTTGGTATATTCCTTACACCATATTTAGCAGCAAATTCTTGATTTGAATCTACGTCAACTTTTGTAACAACCACTTTTTTATCAAAATCTTGACTTAATTCTTCAACGATAGGTGCCAACATTCTACACGGACCACACCATGCCGCCCAAAAATCTACTAAAACTGGTTTATCTGATTTTAAAACTACTTGATCGAAAGTAGCATCTGTAACTTCTAATGCCATTGTATTTATTTTCTTTATTTATATTATTATTTTTTTAACCATGCAAAAATAAACAATTATTTTGCCAAAAATCACATGACTAAATTTCTTTTGCCTATAATAGTATATAAATTTGCTATTTCCTTACAAAGTCATTAGAATATTGCCTTGGCAATTGCCTTAATATTATCTGATTTTCCCATCGAATAATAATGTAGCACCGGCACCCCTTTAGCCATTAATTCCTTTGATTGTTCGATACACCATTCTATACCTACTGCTCTAACCTGTTTATTGTCTTTGCACTTTTCAATTTCATGTATAAGATCTTCCGGTAAGTCAATTTTAAAAACCTGTGGCAACAATTGTAAATGTCGTTCGACCGCCACCGGTTTGATTCCCGGAAAAATAGGAACTTCTATACCTGCTTGCCTGGCCTTGTCTACAAAATCGAAATATTTTTTATTGTCAAAGAACATCTGTGTAACTACATAATCGGCTCCTGCATCTACTTTTTCTTTTAACCGCTTTAGATCTGATTGTAATGAAGGTGCTTCAATATGTTTTTCGGGATAACCGGCAACACCAATACAAAAATCTGCCTTATCATCTGCTTCTATGACATCGTGCAAATATCTTCCTCTATTTAAATTTTGAATTTGAGAAACCAGTTCTTTAGCATATAGATGCCCTCCTTTTGAAGCCTCGAAATACTGCTGATGCTTCATCGCATCACCTCTTAAGGCCATTACGTTATTTATGCCTAAATAATGACAATCTACCAACAAATATTCTGTTTCTTCCTTGGTAAAACCACCACATAAAACATGCGGAACAGTATCTACATTGTACTTATGTTTAATGGCGGCACAAATCCCTACTGTACCCGGACGCATCCTGGTAATTTTCCTGTCGAGCAACCCTTCGCCTCTATCTAGATATACATATTCTTCCCTCGAAGTGGTTACGTCAATAAAAGGAGGGTTAAATTCCATTAAGGGATCAATATTATTATATAATTCCTGGATATTCCGGCCCTTTTGCGGGGGAATGATCTCAAAGGAAAACAATGTTTTGCCCTTTGCGTTTTTTATATGTTCTGTTACTTTCATATTAATCTTGTAAGTTAGGATTTAACCATTTTTTAGCTTCTTTATAAGGTATTTGTCTACGTTTGGCATAATCCTGAAGTTGGTCCTTTTTGATTTTTCCAAGTCCAAAATATTTGGCCTGGGCATTCGCAAAATAATATCCCGAAACACTTGATGCAGGCCACATGGCTAAACTCTCAGTAAGTTTTACACCTATATTCTTTTCAACTTGCAATAATTCCCATATTGTTTTTTTCTCCAAATGGTCGGGACATGCCGGATAACCCGGTGCTGGGCGAATTCCCCTATAACTTTCCTTAATCAATTCTTCATTGCTTAGATTTTCTTTAGTTGCATATCCCCAATGTTGAGTTCGAACCTCTTTATGCAAATATTCTGCAAAGGCTTCTGCCAAACGATCGGCTAGCGCTTTTACCATAATTGAATTATAATCGTCGTGCTCTTTTTCAAATTTCGAAGCCAATTCATCACTACCAAAACCAGTAGTTACACAAAAGCAACCAATATAATCTTTAAGACCAGAACTTTTAGGTGCGATAAAATCTGCCAAAGCAAAATTCGTCGCACCCGCTCTCTTTTTGAGTTGCTGTCTTAATGTCAATAACGTAAATTTTTCACCCCTTTCAGTAATAAGCTCCACATCATCATCATTAATGGTATTTGCTTCAAAAAGACCAAAAACAGCTTTGGCTTTTAATAACTTTTCATCTAAAATTCTTTTCAGTAAAGCTTTTGCATCCTTAAATAATTCTGAGGCCTGTTGCCCAACTACCTTATCCGTTAAAATATCTGGATATCTTCCGTGCAATTCCCAACTTCTAAAGAACGGGCTCCAATCTATATATGGTTCCAATTTCTTGAGATCGAATTCTTCCATAATTGTTATTCCTAAATGTTTAGGTTTGATTATTGAACTTTCATCCCAGTCTATGTTGAATTTTTTATTTCTGGCTTCTTGGATGGTAATATATTCTTTCCTTACCCCACGTTCTAAGAACTGTTCTTTAAACGTATCGTATTCTACTCTAATTTTTTCTTTGTAAACCCCATTATTTTCTTGTAACAGATCACCAACTACCGTTACGGCCCTTGACGCATCGTTAACATGAACAACATGCTGATATTTAGGCGCAATTTTAACAGCAGTATGAGCCCTTGAAGTGGTTGCACCACCAATAAGTAGGGGTATATTCATCCCTTTCTTCTCCATTTCGGAAGCTACATATACCATTTCATCCAAAGAGGGTGTTATAAGGCCACTTAAGCCAATAATATCTACCTCTTCTTTTAAAGCAGTTTCTATGATTTTTTCGGGAGCTACCATTACACCCAAATCTATAATTTCATAATTATTACATGCAAGTACTACCCCAACTATGTTTTTACCAATATCATGCACATCTCCCTTTACAGTCGCCATTAAAATTTTACCGGCAAACTCTACCTTACCATCTTTTTCGGCTTCAATAAAAGGCTGTAAATAAGCTACCGCTTTTTTCATTACACGTGCCGATTTCACTACCTGAGGCAGGAACATTTTACCACTCCCAAACAAATCGCCAACCACGTTCATTCCGATCATTAAATGGCCTTCTATTACTTCAATAGGTCTGGACACTGATTTCCTTGCTTCTTCAACATCATCAATAATAAATAGATCCACGCCCTTTACCAATGCATGTGTGATGCGCTCCTGAAGTGGGTGACTTCTCCATTCTTGTTCTGTTTTCTCTTCCGATTTTTTTGTCCCTTTAACTTTATCGGCATAGTCCAACAATCTTTCGGTTGCATCTTCTCTTCTATCTAATAATACATCTTCAACAAGTTCAAGCAAGTCCGTTGGAATATCATCATATATCTCTAACATGGCAGGGTTTACAATTCCCATGGTCATCCCATGCTGAATGGCATGATATAGAAAGGCAGAATGCATAGCTTCACGTACAATATCATTTCCTCTAAATGAAAAAGATACATTGCTCACACCCCCACTCACATTCACACATGGTAAATTTTCCCGAATCCATTTGGTAGCCTTAAAGAAGTCCAAAGCATTTTTTCGATGTTCTTCCATACCCGTAGCTACCGGAAAAATATTAGGATCGAATATGATGTCCTGAGGTGGAAAGCCCACTTTATCAACTAAAATACGATAAGAACGTTCGCAAATCTCTATTCTACGATCATAATTATCAGCTTGTCCGGCTTCGTCAAATGCCATAACAATTACGGCTGCTCCATAGCGTTTAACCAATGTTGCCTGCCGGATAAAAGTTTCTTCCCCTTCTTTTAAACTCAATAGAATTTACCACACATTTTCCTTGAACTACTTTTAGTCCTGCTTCAATTATTTCCCATTTGGAGCTATCTATCATCACAGGAACTCTTGCGATATCAGGTTCAGAAGCGATCAGATTTAAAAAAGTGGTCATGGCCTCTACCCCGTCGAGCATCCCCTCATCCATATTTACATCGATGATCTGTGCGCCACCTTCTACTTGATGCCTGGCAACTTCCAATGCTTCATCAAGTTTATTTTCTTTAATAAGGCGTAGGAATTTTCTCGATCCGGTAACATTGGTACGCTCACCTACATTTACGAAATTCATTTCTGGTGTTATAACCAATGGTTCTAGCCCAGAAAGTGTTAAATATTTTTTACAATCACTATCTATCATTACACGACTGCTTTTATACTTCTGGGTTTATATTTTTTTGCAACTTCCGCGATCAATTTTATATGTTCGGGCATGGTGCCACAACAACCTCCAATGATGTTTACAATATTATCATCGAGGTATTCTTTTATTAATGACTGCATTTCTGATGGTGTTTGTTCATACTCACCAAATGCATTTGGCAATCCCGCATTGGGATGGGCCGAAGTAAAATACGATGTTTTACTAGACAGTCGCTGTAGATAAGGCTTTAATTGATCTGCTCCTAAAGCACAATTAAAACCTACACTTAATAATGGTATATGAGAAATCGAAATTAAAAATGCTTCAACCGTTTGCCCTGAAAGGGTTCTGCCTGAGGCATCAGTAATGGTGCCTGAAACCATGATTGGGATATCTATTTTTCTTTCTTCTTTAACCTCTTCTATGGCAAATAAAGCGGCTTTGGCATTGAGGGTGTCAAAAATAGTTTCGACCAATAGCAGATCGACACCACCATCGATAAGCCCTTCTACTTGTTCTTTATAGGCCGTTTTTAAGTCATCAAAAGTAACTGCTCTATAGGCAGGATCATTCACATTCGGCGACATGCTGGCTGTTTTATTGGTCGGACCGATCGAACCGGCCACAAATCGCGGTTGCTCAGGTGTTTTAAGGGTGAATTCTTGTGCAACTTCCTTGGCAATTTTAGCAGACTGATAATTCAGTTCATAGACAATATCCTCTAATTCATAATCTGCCATCGCAATGCTCGTTCCAGAAAAAGTGTTCGTTTCAATAATATCGGCACCTGCTTCTAAATATTTAGTATGAATCTCTTTGATGGCTTTTGGTTGGGTGATTGACAAAAGATCGTTGTTGCCCTGCAGTGGAGTATGAAAATCTTTAAAACGTTCTCCCCTGAAATCTTCTTCTGTAAATTTATATTGCTGCAGCATCGTACCCATAGCACCATCTAATACCAATATTCTTTTTTCTAATTCTTGCCAGATGTTACGCACCGTTTAAATGATATTAAGTTAATATTCAATGTTCATTATTCACAAAATCGTTATTTCTTTAATACTCAAGTCTCATGATCACCTTGAGATCAAAATGCAATTAATAAAATATGTTAGTAAGAATTTAGGAGGAGAATATTAAAACTCATCGTTATCTATCCGAAAAGTCTATTTTAATTAAAGACGATTTTGGTAGAATGTAGCACCTTCTTTATAAATAAAGGGTTGCTAAGGCTTCGACGGGTCTAATCCCTCTGCCTTTCTTGATAACACACAGTAAAATAATGAACTATACGAGCACAAAAAAAATGAATTTTCTTGTATTAAACAACAAAATTGTGAATTAAGATTAATTAGAACCTCTTAGGGAAAAAGATTTGAATATTCGATTAGTGAAGATGTATACCACATTCCCGGCTCTTCAATACTTTAGTGAGATCAAAATAAGTGTTGTTTTTCGGTAAATTATGTTTTTTTAAATAATTATTCAAATCATCATCGGTCCAATAAAAAAATGGGCTTACTTTAAGAATCCCATCATTAGTTAGACTCAAAATGTCTTTTGACGATCGGTGTTTTGTTTGTCTGTCTCTTATATTGGTGAACCACAATTCTGGTTGATGTTCCTTTAAGGCTCTTTTAAAAGGCTCTAATTTTATTATTTCAGTAAACTTATGATGCTCGGGGTCTGATATATCAGGTGTCCCTATGGTTGCATCCAGAAATGCCTTACTTTGTAATGGGGTGTAAACATGTATGTTAAGTCGAAATCTTTTGATCAGTTTAATGGCGTGTTTATAGGTTTCTGGCTCGTTATATCCGGTATCACACCAGATAACATCTATGTTTCTATCCTTATAATAAAAAGTATGCAAAAGTACCGCTGAATACTCACCAAAACTCGTAGTTAGAATTCTTTTATTAGTTAAATGTAAGGCCCAATCAATAATTTGTTCCGGACTTTTATACCTTAACTCTTTGTTAAGATATTCAATATCAATATGTTTGCTAATCATCGTTTAATAAACTTTTTACTTTTATCCTATCGATTTAATAGACTAATGGCAAATGTAAATTAATTATCTTATTTTCAAAAGAACTTTAAACTAATTATTAAATTAAATCTGCTAAGGAATTATTATTAAAAATATTCAAAGTACTCTCCCTTACTTCTGTCATTAAATTATGAACAGAACATTCCTTTTCATAAGGACAATCTTCACATTTTTCATAAAAATTCGTACTAACACAAGGCACCATGGCGATAGGCCCTTCCAATATTCTCATGATTGAAGACATTTTAATTTCCTTTGGTTCCTTTAAAAGGTAATAACCTCCTCCTTTGCCTTTTTTAGATCCTAAGACCCCATTTCTTTTAAGCGTAAGTAAAATACTTTCTAAAAATTTTTGAGAAATATTCTCTTCTTCTGAAATGGTAGCTATTTGAACCGGTGTATTATTATTCTCTCTGGCTAAATGAACCAAGGCCTTAATTCCATATTTCGTTTTCTTAGAAAGCATAATCTTACGAAAATAGTAAAATCTTAGTTACTTCCTAATGCTTGTTTCAAATCATTAATAATATCTTCTACATTTTCCAAGCCCACCGAAATTCTTACCAGGCCATCGGTAATATTCACTTCTAGCCGGTCATTTTCCGATAATTTACTATGCGTTGTCGATGCGGGATGTGTTACAATAGTCCTGGTATCACCTAAATTAGCAGACAAAGAACATAACTTAATGGCATTTAAGGAACTTTTTACCCGCTTTCACACCTCCTTTTATTTCGAAAGCAACGATATTACCCCCTAATTTCATTTGCCTTTTTGCTACTTCAAACTGAGGATGAGATCTTAAAAATGGATATTTTACCCAATTCACCTTTTCGTGCTCCTCTAAGAATTCTGCTACTTTATGCGCATTCTCGCAATGCCTTTCAACCCTTACTACTAGCGTTTCCAGACTTTTTGATAAAATCCATGCGTTAAATGGTGATAATGCCGGGCCTGTATTTCTAGAAAATAAATAGATCTCCCTGATCAATTCTTTATTTCCAACCACAACACCGCCAAGTACTCTGCCTTGGCCATCAATTAATTTGGTTGCTGAGTGAATCACAAGATCGGCACCAAATCGGATAGGATTTTGTAAATAAGGTGTAGCAAAACAATTATCGATAACTAATATTAATTTGTGCTTTTTAGCGATCTTTCCTAACAATTCCAGATCTAAAATATCGACTCCCGGATTTGTGGGAGATTCTGCATATAGAATTTTCGTGTTTGGTTGTATTAAACTTTCAATTTTTTCAATTTCATTTACCTTAAAATAACTGGTTGAAATATTCCATTTAGGCAAAAATTTGGTAAATAAAGTATGTGTGGATCCAAAAACAGATCTTGCCGAAACAATATGATCGCCACTATTCAACAAGGCGGCAAAAGTTGAAAATACAGCCGACATACCAGTAGCAAATGCATAACCGTCTTCTGCGCCTTCCATGTTACATATCTTAGATACGAACTCTGAAGTATTTGGATTTGTAAAGCGGCTATAAATATTCCTTTGCTTTTCTTCCGCAAAAGAAGCTCTCATGTCTTCGGCATCTTCAAATATAAAACTGGAAGTAAGATATAAAGGGTTCGAGTGCTCTAAAAATTGAGTTCTATCAACTTGAGTTCTAATTGCTTCTGTTTCAAAAGATTGTTTCTTATTATCCATTATAATTTTATTATTTAAGCCACCTTTATTGTGTGATTCTTAAAAATAGGTTTTAATAATTGTTCTAACTGCTGGAATTCAATCAGAAAGGCATCATGTCCGTGAACTGATTGAATCTCATAATAGCTGGCCTTCAATTTTAATTTAGTTAATTTGTGAAATGTATCTCTATTTTCCGCGGGTGTAAAAAACAAATCAGAATCTATTCCGACCATATGAATATGTGATCTTATAGGCTCAACTACCTGCTCAAAATTATTTTCTCCTTGTGTAATATCAATAGTTTTTAATAATTGATTGATTAATTTATAAGCCGACAATTGAAAGCGGTTTTTTAATTTTACACCATGATGCAGCAGCCAACTTTCAATATTAAATATCTCTAGATCTTCATTAATAGAACGATCAAATTTTAATTTAAAAGAGGCTGGTGTCCTGTAACAGAGCATTGCCTGTATTCGTGCATCTTCAACGGGATTCGATGAATTATTCAATATCCTATCCTGTAATAAACAATTAGCAATAAGCCAATCGGTAGATTTCCAGTCAGAGGCTATCGGGATAAGATGCTTTATTAGTTTTGGATGCAAAGCTGCCAATTCCCATGCCAAACCTCCGCCAACAGATCCCCCGATTACGGCAAAAAGTTCATTTATATTTAACTGTTCCAAGCCCAATGCGAATATCTTGGCAATATCCCTGGCTATAAAATCTTTATAGTTATTGAATTGATCAGCATCATCTGCATAAAAACCATTTCCCGGAATATTAAAAGCCAATACAGCGTAATGATTTGTATTAATGCACTTATTTTCTCCAATTAAATGCTGCCACCAGCCGTCAGCACCACAAACATTTGAATTACCAGTTAAAGCATGATTTATCAACACCACCGGCGCATCGAATAATGACTGACCAAAAGTTTGGTAAGACAATGTTATTGGCATCGCCTTACCACTTTCGGTAATAAAATTTTTTATTTCAATAGTTTTTAGGTTAACCATAAAGTTATCTTTAGAACTTGATTAATGGTGTAGAACAGATTTTGGAATGGCCTTAAAGGCTTCCTTAAGATCTGATTTTAAATCTTCTATATCTTCCAAACCAACCGAAAGTCTTATGAGATCCTTCGTAACGCCTGTCGACTTTTGCTGTTCTTCACTCAATTGCTGATGTGTTGTACTTGAAGGATGGATGATCAATGATTTCGAATCGCCAATATTGGCCAAAAGAGAAAAAACTTTGGTTGTATCTGCAATCCTTTTTGCCGATTCAAAACCACCTTTGGCACCAAACGTAACAATACCGCTTTGACCTTTCGGCAAATACTGTTTTGCCAGTGAGTGGTAGGGGCTTTCTATTAAACCGGGATAATTCACCCAAACGATTTCTTCTTGTTGTTGCAACCATTTTGCCAATTCCAGGGCATTCTCACTATGCTTTTTAATTCTGAGATCCAGCGTTTCCAGCCCTTGAATGATCTGAAATGCATTGAACGGACTCAAAGCAGCCCCGTAATCTCTTAATCCTTCAATTCTAACTTTTGCAATAAAGGCGGCTTCGGCCAAAGCATCATGATAAACCAAACCATGGTAACCTGCAGAAGGTTCAGTAAACTCAGGAAATTTTCCGTTACTCCAATCGAAATTTCCTCCATCAATGATGGCTCCACCTAATGCAGTGCCATTACCATTTATATATTTTGTTAATGAATGGATTACAATATTAGCACCGTATTTGATAGGATTCAACAATGCAGGTGTAGCCACTGTATTATCTACTATGAGCGGAACCTTATGTGCCTTTGCATGTTTTGAAATTGCTTCAATATCCAATACATCCAGTTTGGGATTTCCCAACGATTCTATAAAAAAAGTCCTGGTATTTTCTTGAACAGCCTCCTTAAAATTATTCGGATCTGATGGATCTACAAATGTTGTAGTGATACCAAATCTTGGTAAAGTAACATTTAACAAATTATAAGTGCCACCGTATAAACTATTCGATGCTACTATATGATCGCCCGATTTTAATAAAGTAAGAAGCGTAGTATTAATGGCTGATGTTCCAGAAGCGGTTACAACCGCTGCTATCCCGCCTTCTAATGCGGCCAGGCGTTGTTCCAGAATATCATTGGTCGGATTGTTTATTCTGGTATAAATAAATCCGGTTTCTGATAAATTAAACAAGTTAGCTGCATGATCTGCATCATTAAAAACATAACTTGTCGATTGATAAATCGGCACAGCCCTTGTGCCTTTGTTTGACGAAACGTCGTGACCTGCGTGCAACGCATTTGTTGCGAATTTTTGTGTACTCATTTTTCTTTACTTTTTGAGTTAATAAATAATTTAATTCAAAAGTCAAATCCGCCTTACAGCGTACTTAATAGAAAAACGTTAAAAAGAAAACATAGAAATTATAGAAAAAATTTCTTCTGTGTTATCTATCCATCGGTTAATTTAAAATAACCTTTGGTAGAACGTAGCACCTTCTTTACGGATAAAGGGTTGCTAAGGCTTCAACGGGTCTAATCCCTCAGCCTTTCTTGATAACTTTTCAATAAGCAATATTGAACTTAGTTGCAAATATTCTAAAACTTATTGCAAAAGACCAAATTTTTTTCAATGTTTTTTAATTTTTATTCACTTTTATTCATTTTAGATAGTAAATGCTTAATCTGTTTTTTGATATCTATTTTTAGACCGTTTGTTTTTTTAGAATAATATAATGTGTACTTTTGCTTTCTGATTTTTGAGGAAAAATTTGAACTGATTGCAACCTCAGAACTGAATATTTATTCAGTGAAATAAAAAATGCTAAAGCGGTACTACTACTTCTTTAGTTAAACTTGCAATCCGTTTTTCGTTTTATTAAAATTAACATTATGGCGTATTTATTTACTTCAGAAAGTGTTTCTGAAGGACACCCTGATAAGGTTGCAGATCAAATTAGTGATGCATTATTAGATAATTTTTTAGCTTTTGACCCCGAATCTAAAGTGGCTTGTGAAACGTTGGTTACCACAGGGCAAGTTGTATTAGCCGGTGAAGTTAAGAGTAAAACTTACCTAGATGTTCAGGAGATTGCCCGAAAAGTTATTAATGATATTGGCTATACAAAGGGAGAATATCAATTCTCTGGAGATTCATGTGGTATCATTTCTTTAATTCATGAACAGTCTCCAAATATTAATCAAGGAGTTGATAGAGGAAATAAAGAAGATCAAGGCGCTGGTGATCAGGGTATGATGTTCGGGTATGCTACTAACGAAACCAACAACTATATGCCACTGGCATTAGATATATCGCACAAAATTCTTCAAGTATTGGCCGAGCTAAGAAGGGAAAATAAAGAAATTACTTATTTACGCCCCGATTCAAAAAGTCAGGTTACTATTGAATATAGTGATGATAATGTACCCCAGCGAATAGATGCTATTGTTGTTTCTACCCAGCATGATGACTTCGACAAGGATGATAAAAAAATGCTCGACAAAATAAAAAAGGATGTTATTAATATTTTAATACCTCGAGTAAAGAAACAACTACCTGATTATGTTCAGTCTTTATTCAATAATGAAATAAAGTTTCATGTTAATCCAACAGGTAAATTTGTGATTGGAGGACCGCATGGGGATACAGGATTAACCGGAAGAAAAATTATTGTAGATACCTATGGTGGAAAAGGAGCTCATGGTGGAGGTGCATTTTCGGGAAAAGATCCTAGCAAAGTTGACAGGAGTGCCGCCTATGCCGCAAGACATATTGCTAAAAATTTAGTTGCAGCTGGTGTTGCCAATGAAGTGGAAGTACAAGTTAGCTATGCCATTGGTGTGGCAGAGCCAACTTCGATATATATCAATACAAACCAGAGCTCTTCTTTAAATTTCACTGATGGGGAAATTGCAAAAAAAGTAGTAGAAATATTCGATATGAAACCGGCAGCTATAGAAAAACGTTTAAAGCTTCGTAATCCTATTTATTTAGAAACTGCTGCCTATGGCCATATGGGTAAGGAACCGAAAAAAATAACTAAAGTGTTTGAAAGTCCGTATTCTGGAAGAGTTGAAAAAGAGGTAGAACTTTTTACTTGGGAAAAGTTAGATTATGTTGATAAAGTGAAAGCTGCTTTCGGTATTTAATGCATATATAATAAATGCTTACTGTACTTAATTCCCTTGACGAGTTAGAAGAACTTAAACAAATTGAGAAAGGATTTGTTTTATATATAAGTGATGGTACTTGTAATGTAGGAGTAAACATATTGCCTAAGCTTGAAAAAATACTGTCTGAAAATTTTCCGCAGTTAAAAATATATCAAGTTTATATGAGTTTAACCCCTGAAATAGCAGCACAACTCTCCGTTTTCGTTATACCGACCGTTTTAGTTTATTTCGACGGAAAAATGTACATCCAAAAAAGCCGGTCTTTCAGCTTACAAGAATTACAACTGGAAATAGATCGCTACTATCAATTGCTATTTTAATCCTGCCATTCGGCTATAAACAAATTTGTATCACGTCCCCCGCCATTATTTCTGTTTGAAGAAAAGATCAACTTTTTACCATCATTAGAAAAAACTGGGAAGGCATCAAAAGTTTCACCATGTGTAATCCGTTCTAAATTTTTTCCATCAAGGTCTATCATGTATAGATTAAAGGGAAAACCGCGTTCTGCTTCAAAATTAGACGAAAATAAAATCTTCTTTCCCGAAGGATGAAAAAACGGACTCCAATTAGCATTACCAAGATTTGTTAATTTTTTTAATTCACTTCCGTCGGCATTACAAATATAAAGTTCCATTTCTGTTGGCTGAACCAGGCCTTCGGCCAAAAGATCTTTATACGCTTTTACTTCTTCATCGGTCTTAGGCCGTGAAGACCTGAAAATTATTTTGGTGCCATCCGGTGAAAAGAATGCGCCACCATCATAACCCAACTCAAATGTTATTTGCTTTACTTCACTTCCATCCAAATTCATGGTATAAAGATCAATATCTCCATTTCTTGTTGATGTAAACACTATTTTATCGCCCATTGGAGAAACAGTAGCTTCTGCGTCATATCCTTTTTCCGTGGTGAGCTGATCCACAATATTTCCTTCGAGGTCTGCAACAAAAATATCATAGGTATCATAAATAGGCCATACATATTTTCCGTTTTGACGCAATGGTGCTTCCGGGCATTCTTCACCACCTAAATGTGTTGAACCATAAACAAAATGTTTGTTATCAGGCAAGAAGTAAGCGCAGGTCGTTCTGCCCTTTCCTGTACTGATCATAGGTGGAGGAATACTATCAAAAGTCTCATCCGCATTCATTAAAAACATTTGATCGCATTCAACATTCCATTTTTTATTATTTGATTGAAATATGATCTGTTTGTCGTCGAAACTCCAATAAGCTTCTGCATTATCACCACCAAAGGTAACTTGCCGCAAAGATTTAAAATGTACTTCGTCTGGATATATTAAAGGGTTCACCTCTGTTTTAACAATTTCATTTTCTGCCTCATTAACATCTTTTTCTTTCTTACAAGAAATAAGGGCTATTATAAATAACAATATATATATATACTTCATAAGTGTAATAATTAGTAATTTTGCCCAAAATTAATATTAATAAAATGAAAAAATTATTATTTATCGTATTATTTGCTTCTATAGTAGCATGTAAAAAGGAATATACTCCAGAAAACAAGATGAAAGAAGATGTGTCATTTTTGGCAGATGATAAACTTGAAGGAAGGCAAACCGGTACACCAGGTGAAAAAGCAGCTGCGACATATATCGCTGATCGATTTAAAGAAATAGGATTAGAGCCAAAGGGAACAAATGGATATTTTCAGGAATTTTCGTTCAAGCCTAAAACTGGCCCGCACCAAGAGGTAAAATATACTATGGTTAACGCCGATAGTTCAATTACAGGTACAAATGTTATTGGATATATAGATAACAAAGCTGCCAGAACAATAGTAGTTGGTGCCCATTACGATCATCTTGGATATGGAGGTGAAGGCTCCCTCTATCGAGGAGAAGACAAGGCCATACACAATGGTGCAGATGATAATGCAAGTGGCGTAGCAGTGATGTTAAATTTGGCTAGCAAATTAAAAAACTCAAATAAAGGTAATAACTACTTATTTATGTCTTTTTCCGGAGAGGAAATTGGATTATTAGGATCTAATTATTTTGTAAAAAATTCGACAATAAATGTAGATTCAGTTAATTATATGTTGAATATGGATATGGTTGGTAGATTAAAAAAAGATAGCACTTTAGCTGTTTATGGTGTCGGCACAGCTCCTATTTTTAAGCAGGTTATCAATGCGAGTAACAATAAATTCAAAATTATTGAGAACGAATCAGGTGTTGGGCCTTCTGACCATACTTCTTTTTATTTAAGTGATGTTCCTGTGCTTCATTTCTTTACCGGGCAACATGAAGATTATCATAAACCCAGTGATGATTCTGATAAGCTGAATTATGAAGGTATGGAGGCCATTTCTAACTATATATTCGATATCATAAAAGATTTGGATGATAATGGAGAATTGGCATTTAGAAAAACAAAAAATGAAAGTGAAGAGACACCTCGATTTAAAGTAACATTAGGTGTTGTTCCTGACTATATGTTTGACGGTGAAGGAATGCGTATTGATGGTGTAAGTGAGGATAAACCAGCACAAAATGCCGGTTTATTAAAAGGCGATATCGTTGTTCAATTAGGTGAACATAAGATCAAAGATATGATGGCTTATATGAAAGCTTTGTCAAAATTTGAAAAAGGCAATACCACAATCGTAAAAGTTGATAGAGACGGAAAAATTGTTGAAGCAGAAATAACCTTTTAACTTGATAAAAATTGGAAATATAGAGTTGCCAGATTTTCCATTGCTTCTAGCACCTATGGAAGATGTGAGTGATCCTCCTTTCAGGGCATTATGCAAAGAACAGGGGGCTGATGTTGTCTATACAGAATTTATTTCAAGCGAAGGGTTGATACGAGATGCCGCTAAGAGCACCATGAAACTCGATATCTATGAAAAAGAACGGCCTGTTGGGATCCAAATTTTTGGAGCTAATTTAGAAAGCATGTTGCAATCGGTCGAGATTGTAGAAAAATCTAATCCTGATATTATCGATATCAATTTTGGGTGTCCGGTTAAAAAAGTAGTTTGCCGGGGAGCAGGCGCCGGAATATTAAAAGATATTCCATTGATGGTTAAATTAACCGAAGAAATGGTAAAACATACCAACTTACCAATAACTGTAAAAACACGATTAGGTTGGGATAATGAATCTATTAAAATTGTTGAAGTCGCCGAAAGGTTGCAGGATGTTGGTTGTAAGGCTATTTCAATTCATGGCAGGACCCGTGTACAAATGTATAAAGGTGATGCCAATTGGAAACCTATTGCTGAAGTAAAGAATAACCCTAGAATGCATATCCCCATTTTTGGCAACGGTGATGTTGATACTCCTGAAAAAGCCATGGAAATGCGTGATAAATTTGGCTTAGATGGCGCTATGATAGGAAGGGCGAGTATTGGAAATCCATGGTTTTTTAAGCAGGTAAAACATTATTTTAAAACCGGTGATCATTTACCTCCGGTAAGCCTTGAAGAGCGAGTAGATGCTGCAAGAAGACATTTGCAAATGGCCATTGGATGGAAAGGTGAAAAACTAGGTGTTTTTGAAACAAGAAGACATTATACCAATTATTTTAAAGGAATTCCACATTTTAAAGAATATCGGATGAAGATGGTTACGACAGACAATTCCGAAGGTGTTTTTGACGTTTTTGATGAAGTTTTAGAAAAATTTTCGGATTATCAATTTTCATAATAATGTCATTTTTTATTAAAAAATCTTTCATATTAATTTTACTAATTATATTAATTAATTGCTCCAATTATGGGCAGTTGGATATAGTCACAAGACTACCTAATGTACTTCGTGAAGTTTCCGCGGTGCAAACAATACAGAATTCTGATCTGATCTGGATGATAAATGACGGAGGAAATCCCCACCGATTATACGGCGTTTCTAGAAAGGGTAAAATAGAAAAAGAATTAATAATAAATGCAAAAAACGAAGACTGGGAGGACCTTACATCAGATGATGAAGGCAATCTTTATATAGGCGATTTCGGCAATAATGATAGTAAACGCAAAGATTTGGTCATTTTAAAAATTAAGCACGCCGATTTGCAAAAAGATGAAGACATTGATGTTCAAAGGATACGATTCTATTTCCCGGAACAAAAGAAATTTCCACCAAAAAAGAAACAGCGGTATTTCGATACTGAATCTTTCATCTTCTTGAATGGTTATTTATATCTATTCACAAGAAGTAGGGTAAGTGATAATTATGGTAAAACATCGTTATATAAAATTCCTGCAAAAGAAGGCAATCATGCTGCTGAGTATATCTCTAGTTTTACTTTTTGTAACTCATTAACTTGTTCAATAACTTCTGCTGCTATTAGTAATGATCAAAAACATATTGTTCTTTTGAGCAGCGATACCGTTTTACTCTTTACAGATTTTAAAGGCGATGATTTTTTTAGTGGTAAAGTAACCCAATTACCTTTAGATCATTTGTCGCAAAAAGAGGGGGTTTGTTTTAAAAATGACAATACTCTTTATATTACCGATGAAAAAGCCTACGGAACTGGAGGAAAGTTATACGAATTTAAACTGTAACTTTATTTATAGGTCTCATTAAACCTTCTTGAGCAACAGAAGCTATCAATTTGCCATCGCGGGAAAATATATGTCCACGGGCAAAACCTCTTGCATTAAAAGCGCTTGGAGACTCTATTGAAAATAACATCCAATCATCAAAATTAAAATCTCTAAAATACCACATTGAATGGTCTAAACTTGCCATTTGAGTATTTGTATAATTTGCTATGCTTCCATGAGGATTTAAAGCCGATGAAAGAATATTATAATCTGATATATAAGTTAGTATTTGTTGACTTGTCCTAAGATCTAATGTAGATACATCGCCTTTTAATTTAAACCAGACATCAATGAAAGGTGGTGAATCCTTTTTTTCTAAGGGATTTAAAACTATAGTAGGTTTAAAATCAATTGGCCGATCAATTTCCATAAATTCTTTAGTGTGCTTAGGTAGAAATTTACCATATTCCGTATACCAATCATCCCAGCTCAACAAATCTTCGGGCTGTTTAATATTAGATTTCATTTGAACTTGGTGTTCATAACCATCTTCAATTTTATGGAATGAAGCTGCTAAAATAAAAATAACGATTTTCCCTTGACTTGCCGTGACTCTTCGGGTAGAAAAACTACCTCCGTCTCTTATAATACTCACATCATAAGTTATTGGTAATTTTAAATTTCCAGCTTCTAGAAAATAAGCATGCATTGAATGTAAGACACGTTGATTAAATATTGTTCGATAAGCAGCATTCAAAGCTTGAGCCAATACTTGACCTCCAAACACATTTGGGCTACCAACAGTTTTACTTATACCGTTGAATTTGTTTTTACTTACTTCCTCTAAGATTAGGATCGCTAATAGATCTTGGATAGACCTCATTTATCAGATTATTTAATTCGCTTGCGAAGATAATGACAAATTATAATAAAGCGCTTAAAAAGTATACTTAAACCCGAGCAAGAAATCGCCCTCTACACTATTAAATGTAAGCTCCATATGTTCTTGTTGATAAGGGGTCGTAAAAAGATATGTGCTCCCAACACCTATCACTGCTCCTGCCAGCACATCATAGATATCATGTTTTTCTGCGTTGAGCCTACTATAACCAGTGAAACCCGCCAATAAATAAGCCGGAATTCCATATTTCCAACCATATCTTTTTTGAATAAATGAGGCACTCTGAAAAGTTGTAGAAGTATGACCTGAAGGAAATGCATTATTATTTTCGTTATTAGGCCTTTGTTTTTTAACAATATGTTTTAACGCGATTGTTAACGTCTCGTTTACTAAAAACCCTTTTGTAAATTGCCAGGTTCCTTGACCGTCACCGACAATGATTGATGAACCAAGAGCTGTTATTGGCAAGGCAAATAGTAAAACGTCTCCGGAAGTTTCTACGGTTTTATTTTGAGAAAATATTGATTGACAAAATGAAATAATAATAAAAATTACAAGCAGTTTCTTCATTCAATAATAATTCTCTTAAATTAAGAACGATAATTTATGATAAAAATTTGAAAGCATTGTCATAAAAACATGATTATTAGAACAGTAAAGTAGTTTCAGAACCCAAAACCAAACGTAAATGCAATAAGTAGCCCATCATCTGAATTAAAGAGTGATAAATTACCGGTTATCATATCAGCGGCATTCACAAAGATCCCACCACCAATGGAAGTATTCCAAGTTTCGCTATTATAATCCGGATTGGATACCAAATCATTATCTACCCAAACCCGGCCATAATCGAAGCCTCCATATAATCCTATTTGTAAGGGCAACAAACCTGTTTTTATTTTTCTAAAATTAAAACGTAGATCCGTTTTTTGATAGAACGCATTTTTACCTGTAAATCGTTCATTTCTATAACCCCTTAGACCATTGTTTGCTCCAATATTTGCCGCCTGATAAAACTCAAAATCATCTCCAAAATTTAAATGTGCTTTCAATTTTGTTGCTAATACCAACCTTCCATTTGTTACTAGTTTAGTATCGAAACCGATTTCAGGAATTAAATAAACAAACCCTTTATCAAGATCTTTTTCATTCATTTTAAAACCTGCCTTTAAGGAAGTCATCATTCCTAAAGTTGGGAATGCCTTATTGTCATAATTTTCATATTGATATGTTACCTCTCCTCCAAAGAAGGCTTGATTAATTCCATCATTTGTATTCAGAAAGTTATTAATAAATCTTCCTTCAGTTTCCTCAACCTCCACAGATTCATAAGAAATGGTAGTTTTAAAGCTAGCTCCCGAAATCCCTCTCCAAATCAAAGAAGGTGACATCTTGATGGTTCGTAATTTTACTCTGTTATAATCTAAGCCCAGATCATCATCAAAATTAGGAGTGCTATTTCCAAAACCGAAAAAGTTACTGCTAAAATTAGGGCTGGTAAATTTCCCTTCAATACCCAGATTCATATTCCCTATAATATTTGCAAACTCGGCATTATAACTAATATCATAACCACTTGTTGCAAAATAATAAGATGCCGCTAGGGTATGCTGTTGCGTAAATGGGTTACGTTCAAAGCCATATAAGGTAAAAGTATTACTCAATCCAAATTTAAAACCATCGTCAGGATTCGACCCAATACTTGGAATAAACTGATTGCTGCTATTCTTTAGTTTTTTGTAATTATAAATATTGGTTTCATAATCATCTTTTAATCGTATTCGACCCTTTTTATTGATAAAGGTGCTTTTTTTTGATTTAAAATCATAGACAAATGTTTTTGTTCCATTAGAAATATTGTATTTGTCATTATTTTGACCACCAACAAGACGTATTTTTATGTAGTTATTCCCATTTCCTTTTACTTCAAAGTTATCTTCATCGTCAAGACCATAAATCCAAATTTCTTTTGTTTCGGTCTTGTCATAAATTCTATCATGAATTATTCGTCCCTTTTCTCTATTAATTATTCTGTAAGCAGTAACTTTTGTTTTACCATTCGGCATCCGCTCAAGTTCAAACCAATCATCTTTATCAGTTCCCGTTATAACCGCATACTTATTAATATGATGATAATAATTATCAGAAATTAAATTTATATTACTTCTTCTACCCTTAAGTTTTCTCTTAATAATATCTACCGTTTCATCGTTAACTTCTTCAGGAAAAAATGCAAACGCTTTATCTATAATAGAGTCAGTCAAATTCTGCTGTATATGTTTTGCTTGTGCCTCCCACAAAGCTCTATCGGCATTGTTTATCAATGCCATATCAAGAGGGTAAGGCTCTAAATTAAACCATTTAGGACTCCTCAGTTCTTCATCATAGCTTTGCATCAACCTTAATGCCGGTACCAATGTAGTTGCTATATTTAATAAAAATCCATCAGCCATAATAGAAAAAGCTTGGTCTCTATCACGTGGAACCGGACGATACATGTGATTGCCATTGTCATCTTTAAAAACCGCCCATCTCCATTGATCTTCATGCCTGTCCCAATCACCTATAAGCATATCGAATAATCTAGCTCTTATATAAGCCTGCTCATCAACATAATGATCATCATTTTTTCGGAGATTTTTTAACAGATCATCTGTACTAATAAGTGTATTAGAATATCCGAAACTTTCTAAATTGCCATGGCCATCGGAAGCTCTTTCTTCGATCATATATAATTCATCGCCATATTCGCTATTATAACCTCCCAAGACATTCTGTTTAGGTACATAATACAATACAGGATTTGTATGATATATAGCAACGGCATCAGATAAAGTGCCTATGGTAAAGGGTGCATAAGGGTGCGAACCTGTAAAGACATCCATGAGTAATTTTTCGGTATAAGTATCATTAAATTGGCCTTCGATATATTTATCTTTAAACGCAACTGCCTGTAAATATTGAACAGCATTTTTACGTAAGGCACGCATTACATATTCTTTACCATAGTTATCAACCAATCTTAAGGATTTAGACTGATGCCCGCCACCTTTTCTAACGGGTTTTAAACCTCCATACAGCGTATCTAAATTTACAGTAGGAGCTAAAATTTCCGTCCCGAAATATTTGCGATACCGCTGCCCCCATAACCATGTAAAAGATTTGCTTTTTGTTATTTCTTCCTTGCTATAAACAGAAGCTTTTACCTCACTTAAAAAATGAGCGTCATAATTTCTTTCATAAATCTTCTCGGTGGCTGTAAATATTTCTTTTTGAAATAATAAATTATCTCCTTTTGCCGAATAGAACCGTACAACTGAAGAGCCATCTTTAAAGACATCTAATATTGCAAAACCAGGATCGCTTGATGAGAATTCACCATCTACATTTCTCGTTGCGGTTTTTTTTGAGCCCGAACCGCTGACTATTTGAGGTATATTATCTTTAAGGAGGTACTGTAAATTATGATCATGCCCGGAAATAAAAATGGTTTTATCGTTTTCTTGTGATAAGGTTATTATTCTTTTTCTAAACTCATTATATCTACTATTTTGAATATCGGCAGGTGAAATTCCAGATGTCTTTCTTATCAGGTTTTTAAGGGATCCTAATACTGGTAAAGGTGTTAAATGTGATTTAAAACTATATTGTCCGCCATGAGAGCCATTGGTAAACATCGGATGGTGCAATGCAATAAGTGTTGTCTTACCTCTTGCTTTTTTAATCAATCCTTCTAGCTCATCAAAGAATTTTGATCTCGTTTTAATTTCACAGTCATCATTAATGGTAGGATGTGAATCCCAATTGGTTAAATACCATTCACTATCTATTATTATAAGATCAATTTCTTCTCCAATATGTATATTTTCAATTGGACATCCATTAGCCGGTAAAAAGGTATTTTTGCCTAATAATTCTTCAATATATTTTTCTTGACGTTTTAATCCACTTAAGCCAGAATACCAATCATGATTACCGGGTATAAAAATAGTTTCTCCTTTAAAATTTTGAACCGCCACTGCTTGAATATTTAATTGATGTTCAGCGAAAGCTCTGTTTTTTTGACCTTTTTTAGGCAGGCCTTTCGGGTAAATATTATCACCTAAAAATATTACCGTACTATTTTTGTCCGCTTTAGAGAGTTCTTTCTTTAAAGATTGTAACGCAATGGAGGATGTCCCTATTGCCGAATTGCCAGCATCTCCTATTAAATAAAAAGTATGGTCAATTTCTTTATCAGGAAATTGCGTATTAAAATTATTATTTTTAATCTGGGTGTTATAAGTTGCACAAGCACAGGGTAAAATAAACAAAATAAGTATAATAAAATATTTGTAAAAAATTCCCATTAGTTATTATTAATTAAGGGTTTGCGAGCTTAAAAGATACTGCAAAAGCCATCACAGAAGCTATAATGCCAATTAAAAATATTGTATAGGTAATTCTTAATATTTTATATTTCTTATTTAAAACCAGGCCTAAATAATACAAGTCTTTAGTCATCGATGAATATAAATAATCTCGATCTTTCATCATTTCTCCCATGGCCCACTCAAATTCATCTAGTTTTACTTTATGAAAGTTCCCAAAGAATAATAGGTTTACTTTTTTTTGTTTTATATCTTCTTTGGTAAAACTTCCGCTAGTAATATTAGGTCTTGTTGCCACAACCGAAAGTGCCATAGAAACCAAACTAAAAACAACAAATATTGAGGTAGGAATAATTAAATAATGGTTAGACGGATTATCTAATTTAGGTATTAAATTAGATAGTGCTAATGAAATAATTATAGCATTTACAGAAAGTAAAATATTCGCTTTTGTGTCGGCAATATTGCTTAAATTAATATGATTTCTAAGCGTAACCCTAAACATGGTTTCTATACCTCGCTCGGGTATTCTTGCCTTTTGTTTTTTTAGTTTTATTTCTTCTGCCTTCAGCTTCTTTTTGACTTGTACTTTTTTTAATTTTTTTAAGGACTTATAGAGTTGAGCTAAGTTTTTATCTTTGGTAGCCTGCCAATTATTTAAAGCATAGTCTGTATAATATTGATGTCTTTTGGTAAAAAAATCTATATTATTTTCGATCCATTCAATGTCGGTAAAAAGATCATTTCCAAGCAAAATCCATTCTTCTCGTAATAATTCATTTACCTCAGAATAATTTTTATTACCAAGGTGACCACAATCTGCATCTAGAATAATCTTTTCAAATATATTTTTAGGTTTCTCTGTATTGGTTGTAATTAAAATACACTTCTTTACTTTTTCAATGGTGGCAGAAGATATTTTTTCCTTTTCTAAAAAATCGTGTGCAATTTGCGCACTATTAATCTCATGATCATCATTTCCTTTTATATAACCAACATCATGAAACCAGCCGGCCAATTCTAAAATTTGAATATCTCTTTTAGCAATTTTTTCACCTTCAGAAATTTCTCTGATGAAATTCACCACCCTCTTGGTATGACTTATATTATGATAAATATATTGATTGGGTAATTTTTCGTTTAACAATGTCAATACGAAGTTCTCTGCTTTTTGCTCTATAGTCATAAGCTCTTATGCTTTAATATCTTCTATTAATTGATCGATGGTCAGGGTAGTTTTTTCATTGAAATTATCTTTGTAAATCACTTCAACCCTCAAGGCCTTTAAACCTGAAACACCTTGCAGATCTTCTAAATCTAACTTCTCAACTTTGCCTAAGAAATTTTTTGATTGTAAATATTTTATATACTTTTTATATTCCACTGCATCCTTATCTTGTGAATAAACAATAGCTATTTTACCAGGCATGGTCAATCTTTCATCAGTTCCTTTAATATGAGCTTTATCAATTCTTTTTTTAATGATTTCATATCTTATATTGTAAGCCCCATCTACATCAAATTGTTTTTCATCCATTCTGAATTTAATGGCTAGCGGATTGCTATGAACCAAAATTAATGAGGCGATCTCCAATTTATGGTCTAAACTATCTTTTAGCTTGTATGCCATATTTTCCATCTCACACATGATCTGTAATTGCCAAAGGCGTAGATTATACAAATACAGGTCATTATACTCTCTATTCTTGACCAAAGACTGACCGATATACATATTGTACTCTACACCATCGGTTTTATATCGTTCAAAATAATGTGGAAACATGGCTTGGGCTTCTTCTTCTTTTCTATCGAGATAATCGGTCAACTTTTCATTTAGCATAGTCACACTTTCTTCATAAGCTTTTCTATGTTCATAAACTACCTGTAAATTTTTATCAAGCCTGCCCATATATAATTCTACCAACTTATCTAGTTCTGTATCCAATTTTTTAGCATGGCTAAAAACGGGATATATTTCACGTTTCAAAAAATCTACAATTCCAATTTCATCTCCTGCATTTAAACCTTTTTTCACTTCAATTAAATATTCTTCAACTCGAAACATTAATTCATTATAAATGGGTATAGTTTCTATTTCACAAGCCCTATCGAGCACATCTAATGCTAAATTCAACTGGGTAATCAGATCTTTTTTTATCGCCATGTTACGTGCAATAGAAGATCCTTTGATGTCTGACTGACCAAAAAGAGGATGTACTTCTTTAAATATAATATCATCTAATTTTGGTTTTTCAACTTCTTTTGAATAATGGTTATGAAATTTTTCGGCTGCTTCATAAAATCGCCATTTAACCGTGGGGTGGATGGATGTATAGTGCTCTTGGATAGTAGCTTCGAGAATATTTTGATGCTCTTCTGATGTTCGTTTTACAGCTGCTTCAAAAACCGGAATAATTTCCTTTAACTTATCCTTATTTATCGAATTTAACTCATAAGGCCTCGGTGAAGCTATTTCTAAGAGTGCAAAAAAACCATCTTTAGTACTTATAGGTATAAGCATAATGCTTTGAATACCTTTCGATTTTAAATTTTTATAAAACTGATTCTCTTTTGTTGCTTTTCCGTATTTCTCAACATCAGAAATGGCAATATCTTTATTATCCTTAAAAACATTTTGCATGATCCCCTGGCAGAAAAAATTTTCACATGGAATTTCAGTTTCATTATTCAATATGACACTTTCAGATTTTTTAACTCTTATACAATCCAATTTCATTGATGAAGTATCAAAGACAGAAAAGCCGATCATTAAGTCTTTAATATTGTAAAATTCACGAAGGTTTTGTTGCATATCCTCGATCAGATTTTCATCTTTTCGCAATAAATTATCTCTTAAAGAAGATAAAGTTTGATCGGCAGTCACATCGAAAAGATTCATTATGCCGAATCCTTTAAAAATGTAACTGTTTGGAGGGAATTTTTCTTTCCAAACTTCGATATTGTCAAAATTATCTAATAATAATTTAAAATCTTCTTCTGTGATCTTAGGCGTACCTTCTTGCGGAATCACTTCGGCTAAATCTGCATTAAAAGCAACCCTGTAGTATTTTGTTATACCCAATTTTTTGTCGGGTATATCATAATAAAAAGGTCTTCTTAGATCAATAAAATATCCGTAGCAAGATGCCAGGATCATAACACAGGCATGAATATAAAGCTCATTTTTTTCAAAATTCCTGATTTCAAATTCAAAATCTTCACCAGCATTTAATAAGATATTCTCAAATCGTTTTGAAAATTTAAAAGAGGCAAAGGCAAATGGAATACCTGCTGATTTGATCTCGTTTGTAGTTAATATCTCAGGAAAAATACCCTGAAGCAATAAATTAATTTGATGACTGTAATTTTGAAGTAATGTAAGGTCTTTTATCCCATGAATTAATTCTGGATATTTACTTACCTCTTTAGAAATTAATTTTGCTAACTTATAATTGGGATGTTCTTTATCTTTTAAAAAATTTTTATAATGTGAAAAAACCTTCTCGAAACTGACATAAATCTCTAAAGGAAGCTCTAGATCATTTATTTTATAGGTCTGTCTTAGCTGCATATCTCAATAGTTTGACTTACTAAATTAGTTAATTATTATTTATAAGTCGGAAACTTAGGCATATGCTAACAAAAAGAAGGGAATGAATATAAAATTTTTATCGAACAATTTTTTGGGAAATCCTTGAACTGGCGATCTTAGCTGCAACATATCCTAGTACAACAATAGTCAAAAATACAACGAAAACATTCATCAATCTGAATTCCACAGGATAGGCCAAGGCCGAAGTAATCATGATAAAACCAAACTTTTTTTGAAGTACAACTATTAGAATTGAAATAATCAACCCGATAATTAGCCCGAAAAAAGTTAATAGAAAACCTTGATAAATAAATATTTTCTTAATTTCTTTAATCGTTGCTCCCAGACTAAATAAAGTTTTTAGATTTTCTCTTTTATCTAAGATCATCATCACTATAGCTCCTATTACGTTAAATATGGCTATTATTAAGATCAAAGTAAAAATGAGGTAGGAAACTAAATTCTCGGTATTTAACATTTTGTAAAAAACGGCGTTAAGTTGTTCTCTGGTTTCAATTTTATAGCCGTCTCCAAAGTCTTTTTGCAATTGCTCAATAATATCATTTTGATTGGCGTTATCCACCAGTTTTAGTTCTATTGCCGAAATTTGATCAGGCTCATAGTTCAATAAACTCTGTGCCAATTCAATATGGGCATACACATATTTTTTATCTAGTTCTTCTGTAAGTTTAAATATGCCCACCGGTTGCAAGCTGATTTGATTAAAGGCTGTTTTAGGGTTATTAATATATCCTTTACCGGGTTTCGGTACATATACCTTTAAAGATTCTATAAAGTCATAAGTGCCCAGTGATAAAGTTGAAGAAATACCATTACCGATTACCACAGTATTAATGGCATCTTTATCAAACCATTCGCCTATATAAATTGCAGTATCAATATTATTAACCAATAAATAATTCGCATCAACACCCTTAATACTGGCTATGTGCGATTTATCTTTATAATTTAAAAAAGCTCTTTCTTCTAAAACCTTGCTATAACTTACAATTCTTTTGTCTTGTAAATGCTCCGCAATCGAATCTGTGAATAAAAATGATTTTCCTTTTAATGCACTTATTTTAAGATCAGGATCCGAAACTTTTATAAAGTCTAAACTGAATTCTTTTAATCCCGAAAAGACAGAAAGCACAATAAATAAAGCTATGGTTCCTATGATAACGCCTAATCCGGCAATTAATGTAATTATATTAATGGCATTATTACTGCTTTTGGAAAACAAATAGCGTTTCGCTATGTATAAAGGAAATCTCAATTTATTTTTTTTGCCTTTTTGAAAGTAGATCTGGATTTTTAATTGGATTTTCCACATCACCCCTTAATGATTGATCGATGTCTTCAATATAGTCTAAAGAATCATCTAAGTAAAAAGTGAGTTCGGGCATTCTGCGTAATTGATTTCGAGTCCTCTGCGCCAACTCATGTTTTATTAATGGGGCATTTGACTTTATTCCATCGATTACATCCTTTCTTTTTTCTTTTGGAAAAACACTCAAATAAACCTTGGCGATCGACAGGTCTGTAGTAACAGTTACCTTGGTTACTGAGATAATAACCCCTTTCATTCCTTCACGAGCAGCGTGTTGTAATACATCTACTAAATCTTTTTGTAAAACACCTGCTATTTTTTTCTGTCTATTCGTTTCCATTTTGCAAAAATAAGCTTTATAACCGTTAAATATTCTATATTTTTGACGATTATTGATAGTATAATTAAGTGAATATATAACTTTGCTTCTAATATTATGAAAAAAATTGAACACATCGGCATCGCCGTAAAAGATCTAGAAAAATCCAATATATTATTTAAGCAATTATTTGGTGTGCCCCATTACAAAATTGAGGAAGTAGCCTCAGAAGGAGTCAAAACGTCCTTTTTTGAAGCTGGACCCAATAAAATTGAATTATTAGAAGCTACGAATCCCGAGAGCCCTATAGCAAAGTTTATCGATAAAAAAGGTGAGGGAGTTCACCATATAGCTTTTGCTGTAGATGACATAATAGGTGAAATAAAAAGACTTGAAAAAGAAGGGTTTATTGTATTAAATAATACGCCAAAAAAGGGAGCAGATAATAAACTCGTGGCATTTTTACATCCTAAATCAACCAATGGCGTTTTGATAGAATTGTGTCAGGAAATTGAACATAAATAAGTATATTGCAGCCAAAATTTATAGGTTATTTCAATGAGCACTTCTTTTGAAAAACATCAAAAAAGACGATTACAATCATCTTATATTTCAGTTATATTAAGTATCGCCTTTGTTTTATTTTTATTAGGACTTTTCGGACTTTTAGTGCTTAATACAAAAAAGATCTCTGATTATTTTAAAGAGCAGGCTTCCATTACCATATTTTTAAATGATGAGGCCGACAAGCAGACCGTAAAAAACTTACAGACCGCTTTAAAAAGTGAAATTTACACGAAATCTATAACCTATATTTCAAAAGAAGAAGCAGCCAAAATTGCCATTGCGGAAAACGGCGAAGATTTTATGGAATTTTTAGGTTATAATCCCTTAAAAAACGCTATTGATCTTTACTTAAAAGCTGATTTTGTTTCGCCTGAAAAAATGAGTGAAATAGAAGCTGAACTTATCAAGAATGAAGCTGTTTTTGAAGTATCTTATGATAAACCATTAATTGCATTACTTACAAAAAATGTAAAACGTATTAGTTTATGGGTTTTAGTCTTTAGTGGGATCTTAACCATTATAGCCATGCTTTTAATTAATAACTCCATTAGACTTTCAGTTTATTCCAAGCGTTTCACCATAAAAACTATGCAAATGGTGGGCGCTACAAAACGTTTTATCAGAAGACCTTTTGTATGGAGTAGTGTTAAATTAGGTGCTGTAGGAGCATTAGTTGCTATGGTTGCCTTAGCAGGAGCTTTGTTTTACTTAAATGACAATTTTCCTGAATTTGGATTTTTAGAAAACTATGAAATGCTTGCCATTCTTTTTGGAGGCATCTTGATGATTGGTATTATAATTACATGGATAAGCGCGTTTTTCGCAACGCAACGCTTTTTAAATTTACGAACCGACCAACTTTATTATTAAAATGGCAAAACAGAAAAACTCAGATAAACCTAAAATGGACTTCATCTTCGGTAAACGAAATTATGTTATTATGCTTGTTGGAATATTGATTATTGCTGTTGGTTTTATTTTAATGGCCGGGGGTGGAAGTGATGATCCAACTGTTTTTAATGAAGAAATTTATAATTTTAGAAGAATTCGATTAGCACCAACTTTAGTTCTCATTGGCTTAGCAGTTGAAATTTATGCCATTTTTGCCAATCCCAAAAAACAATAATGAACTATTTAGAGGCTATTATTTTAGGGTTGATCCAAGGATTGACCGAATTCTTACCTGTATCATCCAGTGGTCATTTAGAATTAGCGAAAGCAATGTTTGGTGATAATTCATTACCCGAAGACAGCCTAATCTTTACTGTTGTTTTACATTTTGCCACTGCCTTGAGTACTATTGTTGTTTTTAGAAAAGAAGTCATTGAAATTGTCAAAGGATTATTTCAGTTTACATGGAATGATGAGATGATCTTTTCGATTAAAATCATTATTTCCATGATTCCGGCAACAGTTGTCGGATTACTTTTTGAAAAAGAATTAGAAGCTTTTTTTGGCGGAAGAATATTGCTAGTTGGTTTTATGCTACTCGTAACAGCAGTTTTATTGCTTATGGCAGACAGAGCAAAGAACACTAATAAAAATGTTACTTATTCTACTGCTTTTATTGTAGGCATATCCCAAGCAATTGCTATGTTACCAGGAATCTCACGATCTGGAGCTACTATTTCCACCTCCGTTCTACTAGGAATTGACCGAACAAAAGCCGCCCGTTTTTCCTTTTTAATGGTGGTTCCTTTAATTTTAGGAAAAGTAGGCAAAGATATACTCGGTGGTGAAATCAGTTTAGAAAATGCCCAAATAGGAACCATGGCTGTAGGTTTTGTAGCCGCGTTTATTTCAGGGCTATTTGCTTGCAGTTGGATGATAACCTTAGTTAGAAAAAGTAAGCTTTCATATTTTGCAATTTACTGTACTATCATCGGGTTATTGGCCATTATTTATGCAATAATTTATAAATAAATGACTGCAGAAGACCTTCTAAACGGGCAAGTCATTTTAATTGACAAACCTTTGCATTGGACCTCTTTCCAAGTTGTAAATAAATTACGTTGGGCTATTAAAAAGAAATTTAACCTTAAAAAAATAAAGGTAGGACATGCCGGCACATTAGATCCATTAGCTACTGGATTATTAATAATATGTACAGGTAGGTTTACCAAGAGGATCGATGAATATCAAGCCCAAGAGAAAGAATATACCGGAACTTTTTATTTGGGAGCTACAACACCTTCCTTTGACCTGGAAACAGAAGTTAATCAGCACTTTCCTACTTCGCATATTACTGAAGACCTGATTATTGAAACTACTAAAAAGTTTATGGGAGAAATTGAACAAATACCGCCTATTTATTCTGCTATAAAAAAAGACGGTAAGCGGTTATATGAGTTGGCAAGAGCTGGAGAAAGTACTATCATTCAATCTCGTAAGGTGACGATTTCTGAATTTGAAATTATTGAAATTAATCTACCTCATATTGAATTTAGAGTGAGATGCAGTAAAGGAACGTATATACGTTCATTAGCAAACGACTTTGGAATGGCTTTAAAATCCGGAGCTTATTTATTCTCTTTAAGGCGAACCAAAATTGGAGACTCAAATGTTAGTAAAGCTAATAGTATTGATGAATTTTTATCGATTATAAACAATAATTAGATATTAAAATGCCTTAGATTAATTTAAGATTTATAATTATCCATTAAATTTTTAAGCATTTCTTTTGTCATTCTTTCGAGATCATATGAATGTTCCCAATTCCAATCTTCTTTAGCTTTAGCATCATCTATGCTTTCTGGCCAACTTTTGGCAATTTCCTGTCTAAAATCCGGTGAGTAAGAGATTTTAAAATCTGGCAAATGTTTCTTTATAGAAAGAGCTATTTCGGCTGGTGTAAAATCAATTGCCGAGATATTATACGATAAATATTCGTCTGGGACATCAGCTTTCATTAGATCAATAGTGGCATCGATGGCATCATTCATATACATCATCGGTAAACGTGTATTTTCTGCAATAAAACAATCGTAGTAATTATTTTTTATGGCTTCATGATAAATCTCAACAGCATAGTCTGTAGTGCCTCCACCCGGATCCGTTTTCCAACTTATTATTCCAGGATATCGAACACCCCTTACATCCACTTGAAATTTATTTTTATAATACGAACACCAATTTTCACCAGCCAATTTACTTATACCGTAAACAGTAGTGGGTTCCATTACAGTTGTTTGAGGTGTATTTTGTTTAGGTGTAGAATTGCCAAAAATGGCAATTGAACTAGGCCAAAATATTTTTTTTATAAAGCCATGCTTTGCTATTTCTAATATAGTAAGCAATGAATTCATATTCAAATTCCATGCTTTTTGAGGATGTTTTTCTCCCATCGCTGAAAGCATGGCGGCCATAAGATAAACATCAGTGATTTTGTATTTTTTGACAAGTTTTAAGATAGCTTCCTTATCAGTTGCATCCACAAATTCAAACTTTCCACTTTCCATCAATTCATTTGTTCCTTCTCGGATATCTGAGGCAATAACATTATCCTTTCCGTAAACTTTCCTTAACCTTAAAGTAAGCTCGGTTCCTATTTGCCCACAAGCTCCAATTATAAGTATCATATTACCCATTTTTTATGATATAAAATAGTCATCAAATATACTTAATTAAAATGTTGAAATCAGTCAAAAAATTGCCTAATCAATTCTATATTTATTAACTTCGTTTTCGAACGCTGTATAGGCATATAAATAGATTTGATATACCCGCTACAATGAGTTCCGATGAATATAAATAATTACAATATTCGCTATAAATATAAATGAGATAATCCAATATCTTTTTTATGATAGCCTAAAATCAGAATGAAATACATAAAAATAACTTACCTGATAATTTTAGTACTCTCTGTTACATCTTGTAAAAAAAATGAGGCAGATTCACTAGTAAATAACAAGGTTCCCATTGATTCGATTCAGATCGATGATAAAAAAGAAATTAGTAATATCGGAGAAACTTTGCTGCCCGACTCAAAAATAAAGGTTGAAAATTGGCATGAATATCAACAACTGGATCAACTATTAACCAACTTTTATAGCATTTCTCCAAATGAAGCCTTAAATTTATCGCAAGAATTATCAACTACAACCAAACAGCTAAAGGATTCATTGAAAATTGACAGATTTAAGGAACCAGATGTGTTAATTAGAATAAATGTTCTTCACAATAGCGCACTTCGACTGGCTGATATGGCAACCATACCAAATATTGAAGTAAGCGAGGTTAAAGGAGAAACAAAAAATATTTTGAATGCTTTTTCAGCTTTAAATGCCAAAATAAATAATATAACAAGACAAGAAAAACTCGAAACAGAATTGAAAGATTTCGAAAAAAATTAATGAAATTTTCTTTTTTATCGAAATTCCTTAATTTGCGCTTTATTAAAATAAATTTATATGTTAAAAAAATTACTTTTTTTTATTATTTACATTTTCTCCTTATCAGCTATTAATGCTCAAGTTTTACCTCTTGATATTTTTAAAGAAAATAGATTAAATAGTAAAAGTACCGATTCAAAGACAACTTTTAAAGAAATTACTACTCAGTACCAGAATTACTTTTCCGATAAAGATGTAGATAAAAAAGGTAGCGGATACAAACCTTTTAAAAGATGGGAATACCATTGGAGTCATTATTTGTTAGACGATGGTACCATAGCGCCGTCTGAAACTTTATGGAAAGCCTGGGAGCACAAGCAAAAAATGGCTAATTCTACCAAAGCCGCTAGTAATTGGACAGATAAGGGGCCCTTTTCTCAATCAAGCAATAGTGGTCAAGGTAGAATAAATACCGTTTTAGTTGATCCTAATAATGCCAATACAATTTATGTAGGTGCTCCGTCCGGTGGTTTATGGAGGTCTACAGATGCAGGTATAAACTGGACTCCTTTAACTGATTATCTTCCACAGATCGGTGTGTCGGGTATAGCTGTGGATCCGAATGATTCAAACATAATTTATATATCAACTGGAGACGACGATGCGGGTGATTCTTATTCAATAGGTGTCTTAAAATCAACCGATGGTGGTATGAACTGGAATCCAACAGGTAATTTGGGCAACATAACAGGAACAGTGCGGGTAGGAGCATCGGCTCCAATAAGTAATGAAATATTAATTGACCCTACAGATTCTAATATAATCTGGGTTGCAACGGGTGCCGGGTTATTTAAGTCTACAAATGCCGGTACTACTTGGGTTAACAATTTATCTGGAGATATTAAAGATTTTAAATTAAAACCAGGTGAACCAAGTACAGTATACGCTGTTTCCAGTACAACATTTTATAGATCTATAAGTGGTTCTTCGTTTGCAGCAGTTACAGTTGGGCTTCCGGCTTCTAATACGGTAGGTGCATTAAGAGTAGAGGTTTCAGATGCAGCCCCAAACAATGTATATATAGTTGCCACTGACAATAGTTATGCATTTCAAGGAGTGTATATATCAACTACTAGCGGATCTATTTTTTCAAAAACATTAGAGAATGATGATATATTTGGAAGTTCTCAAGCATGGTTTGATCTGGCTTTTGCAGTTTCCCCAACCAATGCCAACGAAATGTATGTAGGTGTGTTGGACATTTGGAAATCAACGGGAGGTGGAAATAATTTTACAAAAATTAATGACTGGCGTGTTGTAAATCAAAGTTTTACGCATGCCGATATTCATTTTTTGCGGTTTTATAATGGAACGCTATACGCAGGAACCGATGGGGGTGTATATAGGTCTACCGATGGGGGTGCGAATTTTACCGATCTAACTCAGAATTTATCAATTAGCCAGTTTTATAGAATTAGTGTGTCTAAGGGAGATTCTAATAAATTTGCCGGTGGATTGCAAGATAATGGAGGATTTTCACTTACAAATAATACTTGGCATAACTATCATGGGGGTGATGGCATGGACGCTGCATCAGACCCTAATGATGAAAATACATTTTACGGTTTTTTACAAAATGGTGGTACTCTATTTAAAACAAATGACGGAGGATTAAGTATTGTTAACGCTGTTTCCGGTCCTTCTCAAGGAAACTGGGTTACGCCATTGGTTATAAATAAAGGAAGTGAAGTTTATGCAGGCTATGATCAATTATATAAATTAAATGATAATTCTTGGACACAAGTATCGGATTATTTTTTTGGGGGAAATATTGCCGCCTTGGAAATTGATCCAAGTAATAATGATAATATTTTTGTCTCAAGAGGTGTTGATCTATATAAAAGTACTGATAAAGGCGTAACTTTTAACTTATTAACAACAGGTATTCTAAAAGGTACTATTTCTTCGATCGAAGTACATAATTCAAATAGCAATATTGTATGGATCACTACTGCAGGTATTTCAAGTTCAGCTCCAAGTAGTGGTTATGGCGGAGGTAGTGTGTATAAATCTACTGATGGTGGTTTAAATTTTACTAATATTACAAGTGGATTACCTAGTGAGTCAAAATTCGTAGTAAGGCATCATCCCTTTAGTGACAATAATTCAATTTATGTAGGTACAGCATTGGGAGTTTACCATTTAAATGATGATATTAGTGAATGGGAGGTCTTTTCTACTAATTTACCTAACGTGGCAGTTTCTGATATTGAAATAAACCCATATGATAATACAATTACTGCGGCAACTTATGGTAGAAGTGTTTGGCAATCACCTATTCCAGCCGTAACAATTCCTGCGTATGATATCGATCTGTTAAACATTAATTTACCTGACAATGTCTTGATCTGTGGAGAATTTACTCAAGAGCAAGTCTCACCAAAACTTAATGTATTCAATAATGGGCAAAATGCAATCACATCGTTTACTGTAAATTACAATATCGATGGCGGTGCTACACAAATTTATAATTATACCGGAAATATAGCTCCAAATGCGTCAGCTGAAGTAATCTTGCCCGCGAGTACTTTTACAAATGGAATTCATACTGTAAATGCTAATGTTGAATTAACAAACGACGCAAATCAATATAATAATTCATCACAAGGTTCTTTTGCCATTGCTAGTAATCCAAGTGGTGAAGCTCAATATGTTAATACTTTTGGCGATGTAAATATGGACACTTGGATAGTTTCTGAAAATAATTTATGGGAAATTGGTTCTCCAACAACTTCAGACTTAAATGGATTGGTAACTTCTGGTTATGTAACCAACGCTTCGGGCAATTATCCAGACGGAACCACAAGTTATTTGTTTTCGCCGTGCTATAATTTATCCAATTTGCAGGATCCCGTTTTAAAGTTTAAAATGGCTTTTGATCTTGAAGAAAATTGGGATATTATGTATGTTGAATATTCAACAGATCAAGGAGATAATTGGCAAATCTTAGGAACTGCCAATGATCCTAACTGGTATAATAGTGATCGTACAAATGCAAGTTCTGGTTCCGCCAATGACTGTCAAAATTGTCCTGGAGCACAATGGACAGGTTTTGATAATGTTTTAAAGGAATATAGCTATGATCTAACCTCGTTGAATGGCGAATCAAGTATCATTTTTAGATTTACCTTTGTTTCTGATAACTTTGTTAACGAAGAAGGTGTTGTTATTGATGACTTTATAATTGATGCAACTGCCGTACTGAGTATTAACGATTTTGAAGAAGGGGAATTTTTATTATACCCAAACCCATCATCTGATATTTTTAATATTACAAGATTTAATACTGTTGGAGAAAATATGACTGTAAAAGTATTTGATCTAATGGGTAAATTAATTTATCAAAGAAAAAATATAGTTGACAGAAATTATAAATTAAATATGAATGGATTCTCTAAAGGTATTTATTTTTTACATGTCAATATAGAAAATAAGAGATTGGTAAAAAAACTCTTATTAAAGTAACTATCATTAAAATTTTAAAGCCATCAATTTATTGATGGTTTTTTTTTGAGAAAATTTTTAAATTGCGTTTTATTTTATCCTTATGGCACTTAATTTAAAACAAATTGATAGGGTAGAAAATATTTCAAAAATTGACTTTTTAAATAATTACTTTAAGCCTCAAAAACCAGTAGTTATTGAAAAATCAATAACAGATTGGCCAGCATATAAGAAATGGAGCTTAGATTATATGAAAGAAATCGCTGGTCAGAAAATTGTCCCCTTATATGACGACAGGCCTGTGGATTATAAAGATGGTTTTAATGAACCACATGCCAAAATGAAAATGAGCGATTATATCGATCTCCTCAAAAATGAACCAACAAAATACAGAATTTTTCTATGGAATATCTTGAAAGAAATACCGCAACTTCAAGATGATTTTAAGTATCCTGATTTCGGATTAAAATTAATGAAAGGGTTACCAATGTTATTCTTTGGCGGGAAAGATTCTTATACTTTCATGCATTATGATATAGACCTTGCTAATATTTTTCATTTCCATTTTGAGGGAAAGAAACAATGTATTCTGTTTTCGCAAAGCGAAAATAAATATTTATATAAAATTCCTCATTCATTAATTACACGTGAGGATATTGATTTTTCAAATCCGGATTTAGACCAATGGCCTGCTTTAAAAAAAGCCAATGGATTCGTTACTGACCTCACTCATGGCGATGTTTTGTATATGCCTGAAGGGTACTGGCATTATATGAGATATATTACACCTGGGTTTTCAATGAGTTTAAGAGCAATTGCCCGAAAACCAAAAAATCTTGGCTTGGCTTTTTATAATGTATTTATTTTAAGATATTTTGATAATTTAATGAGAAAATTAAAGGGGCAGCAATGGATTGATTATAAAAATAAACAGGCCATTCTTAGAACAGATAAATATATAAAAGAAGCGTGGAAATAATTTTTAGTGATATCTTTGGATTTAAATTAAATTATCTCAATGAAAAAAGTATTTTTAATAACTGTTATTTTTAGTATAGGCATCTTAAATGCCCAATCTTTTGATGGAAAAAATGATAGTAAATTTCAAGTCGGCGCTAACCTCCAAGCTAATGGTTCAGGTTTAAATATTGCCTATGATTATGGTGTTGGCGATAATATATCTATTGGTGTATCCTCAACTTACTTGCTGGGTGTTAAAGATGAATTGAACGCTGATTTTGGAGAAAGGTTTGATCTAAAAGCAAGATTTAATGCTAATTTAGGTAGCGTATTAAATATTGATCAAAATTTTGATTTTTATCCGGGTTTAAGTCTCGGTCTTAAAAATTTTGGCGGACATATTGGTGCGCGATATTTTTTTAGTGAAGGGTTTGGTATCTATTCAGAATTTGGTTTTCCATTAGCAAAATATAAAACAGAGAATCTAACGCCGGCCGAATTATTACATAATCAATCCTATTTCAATATTGGGGCAGTTTTTAATTTAGAATAGAACTATTTTTTAACTAATTCTAACACCTTATTGTAAACCAGATCTGATTCCCATCCTCTGTACAATAAATAATCGGCCAATTTTTTGCGTTTTATATAGATATTGGATTCTTTTATTTGTGATAATCGCTTTTTGGCTAGTTCATTAAATGACTCCAAATAATCTGATTCCGATATTTCTTGTAACCCAGATCTAATATTATATTCAGAAATGTTCCTGGTTTTGAGTTCTTTCTCAATTCTGCGTTTTCCCCATTTTTTTATTCTAAATTTTCCTCTTGCAAAAGCTTTGGAAAAACGTTCTTCATTTAAAAAATCATTCTCTAACAAATGTAACAGCACTGTTTCTTTATAACTGGTACTAAGTTTCATCGAACGTAATTTATTTTCTACATCTTGATGACAGCGTTCTTGATAAATACAATAATATTCTAATTTCTTTTTAGCTTGTTCTATCGAGAATACATTATTTGACTTCATTTAATTTTAATATAATAATATCTTTTTACAATAAAAATAAAAAAAAACCGTACTTAAAGGGTGGGAAAACCGTAATTAAAGTTGTTATAGCTATGAATTCCTTTAAAAAGAGGTAATCAGATTATGAATTAAATTAAAAAGTCTCCCTGACTTCTTATTAGTAGAAAGATAAAATGAAAAATATTTATTTACCGATCATAATATTTTTTATGACGGTTACATTATACGCTCAAACGATAGTTAATCAAAGTTTTGAATCCTCCGGCGATAGTTGGGGTCCGATCACTTTGTCGAATGAGAATTGTACTTCCGGCAACAGTGTTTGGGACTTTACATCCAATTTAAATGGAATGCCCTCAACTGATGGTAATCAATTTTGGGGTATACGTGATATCACCGAAAGTTGCGGTATTCGGAGTAACGCGAACATAGCATTACCCAATGTACTAGTGTCCTCATTTTCGGATGTCTACTTTACTTTTGATTATTTCGCTAATGATTTTGATAAAAATGAAGATTTAAATTATGAATTATTCTTTGATGATGTTAGCCAGGGTACTGTTATTATTGTTGACGGTCAAAAGGGAAATTCCGATAATACAAATGGTTGGAAATCAGAAACAGTAGCTATTCCAAATTCTGTTACATATGTACGCGTACTTTTTTCGATAAAATTAAAAAAAGGCAATGGTGAAATTGCAGGATTAGACAATATTAGGCTAACCGGAATATCAACCATTCCAACTTGCGAATTAAGCACTACATGGGACAACGGTATTTGGAGCAATGGTGCACCTGATGCTAATACTATAGCCATCATGAATAGTAATTATGATACAAAATTATGGGGAAGTTTAGAAGTATGTAGCCTCCAGATTAGTAATGGTATAGCCGTAAATATTTATCCAAATGACTTTATTAAAGTAAATAACGATCTAACGGTTGACGGCTCATTGGAAATTTTAAATAATGGTTCACTATTAATGGTAAACGATTATGGTAAAGTTTCAGTTACAGGTAAAATAAATGTGCATAAAACTTCCTCATCAATTAAGAAATACGATTATATCTACTGGTCTTCTCCAACCAAAGATGAAACTATAGGAAATGCCTTATCAACTTCTGTATCAAGCAGAATATACGAATTTAATACTTCTGTCTATAATAATAAAACTAGTGGCTGGGCTGCTGTTAATGGATCAACAAAAATGAAACCAGGCATAGGTTATATTGCTATGGGTCCAATTACAGGCGCGTTTCCTCAAACACAGTCAGTTACTTTTGAAGGAATAGTTAACAATGGTTTTATTCAAGCTCCTATTGCCTTAAGCGCAGATAAAAAGGATAAGGATGATGACTGGAATTTAATTGGTAATCCATATCCTTCCGCCCTTGATGCTGACCTCTTATTAAATGATCCATTAAATAAAAACATGGTTGGAGGTACGGTGTATATATGGACACGCAATACGGAACTCGATGAAACCAAAAAATATAATAAGTATACAAGCGACGATTATGCAACTTATACCACAGGTACGGGAGGTGTAGCGGCTGTTTCTGGGGGCGCAAAACCTACCGGGACAATAGCTTCCGGGCAAAGTTTTTTTATTGAAGCCATTTCTCCCGGTAACATAACGTTTAATAATTCTATGAGAGTGCACACCACCATTGAGAATCAACAATTTTTCAAAGGACCGGTAGCTAAATCAGCCAAATCAAAGAAAGATAGAATCTGGTTAAATTTATCAAATAACGATGGTGCTTTTAATCAATTATTAGTTGGATTTATTGACGGCGCTGTCGATAATATTGATAATTATGACGGTCTAAAATTTGGCGGTGGCCATGTTTCATTCTATTCAATAATTGAAGAGAAAAATTTTGCCGTTAATGGCAGGACTCCATTATCTCAAAATGAAATTATTCAACTAGGTTTTTCTTCTTATGTTGAAGCAGGTGATACCCTTACAATAAGCAAAGCAAGCACGGAAGGAAGATTAAACAGCAGTGAATTTGATATTCTTCTTAAGGATAAAGTGTTGAATAAAGTGCATGATCTTAATAATAAAGATTATGAATTTGTTATTAATGAACAAGGTGTTTTTAACGATCGTTTTGAATTAATAATAAATAAATCAACAATAGTAGTCCCCGAAAACGAAACAGCAACCAATGAACTTAAAATTATAAATGCAAACGATGAACTCATTGTATCAACTTTAAATAATGATATCATTTCATCCTTGCAAGTTTATGATATATTAGGGAAAAGTATATTAAACAAAACACCACATAAAAGCAATTTTATTGTTGAAACTACAAGTATTAAAAAAGGAACTATATTATTTATTAATATCTATTTAGAAAACAATCAGAAATTCACTAAAAAAATTATTTTAAACTAACGAGATAAATTCATTTTATCCAGTTACGGCATTACCATTATATTCATGAGGTATTGCCATTTCGTTCTTACTTAGTTCAATCTTAATTTTATAAATGGTGATACACCGTTTATAAAATTTGTTGTATTAGAAAAAGGGTTCACATATTTACAGTAGTCTTATTATTCTCTAGTTTTATAACCTTAGGGCAGGATGCTAATCGTCTTGGTTATGATTTCACACAGAATGAATTTAACGAGCCTTACATCGAGAAAAATCTAGAAGAGGACCATGATAAGATATGGTTAAATCTACATAATGATCTAGGTGCCTTCAGCCAAATATTAGTTGGGTTTATTCCCGGTGCAACGAATCAAGAAGATAGAGATTATGATGGCAACAGGTTTATCGGAACTAATCCGGTAGCTTTTTATTCTTTAATTGAAGATTCTCGGTTCGCCATACAAGGTCGTGAACTGCGAACAGGATACGATGTCATCCCTTTAGGGGTGTTTACTTCTATCGTCGAAGCTGTAACATTGAATATTTCTATAGATGAGCTTCAAGGCACCCTTAATAATGAGAACATAGAAATTCTACTAGAAGATAAAATATTAAATCTGACGCATAACTTAAAAACATCAAGTTATACTTTTGATTTAAACAGTCCTGGATATTATGATGACAGATTTAATTTAATAATTAAAGAATCAGGTATTCTTCATACAGGAAGTTCAGCATTTGATGCCAATTTAATCGTGGAAAGAAAAGGTTCTAAAATTACTTTTAAAACAAAAAATAATGCCATGATAGTCAGATTTAAGGCATCTGATTTTTTAGGAAGATCCTTAATGGATATTAATCCCAAAAAAAACCATTATACCTTAAAATCTCATAACTTTCAAGTTGGATCGGTATTACTGATTAATATTGAATTGGATAATAATGAATCATTCTCAAAAAAAATAATGCTGCTAAAATAAAAAGTCCGCATAATTTTTATGCAGACTTTTTCAATAAATCAAATCAACCAAACTCAACTTAATTTCTATTTCTTTTATTGTGTTTTTTACGATATATATTAGCATTTGCCTTGGTTTGTTTTCTCCTTAATTCCCTTTTTTCCATTCTAGTAACTTTTCCATCAGCTTTAGCTCTGCGTTCAGTTCTTCTAATTTCCCTTTGTTGACGTGCGAGTTGTTTTGTTTCATATCTAGTTAATTCACCATTTTTAATTCCATGGACAATTCTTTTTGATTGCTTTCTTTCCTTTTTATCAACAACGGGGGTTGATTGGGCATAAGATGAAAAGGTAAATCCGACAAATAATAATCCAAGTATAAATAGTTTTGCTTTCATAATTTCAATTTTTAATGTTATTCCTTATTAAGACCATTACATTAAAAAAAGGTTTAATTAAGAGCAAAAAAAAACCTGCAATTAAATTGCAGGTTTTTTAATATGATATAATACTACCTTATTTCATTATTTTTAGAATCCATAAAATGATATTCTAAATATTGGTATGCATCTCTTGGTATGACTTTAATCCACTTTTTATATTTCAAAAACCATTTTTGCTGAATAGAAGGCATTCCTTTATTAAGGTATGCAGCAACAAAAGGGTGAACATGTAATGTAATTCCCTTTTTTGCCTTATCTAAAATTCTTTCTAATTGATTTTCAATTTTTTCAATCAAAATAATTGGTGCCTCGACTTCACCGTTTTTATTTGGATTTTCTTCTATTGTTTTAATGACCATTTCTGGTCTCACACGTTGCCTAGTAATCTGGACTAAACCAAATTTACTGGGCGGTAACACTTTATGTTTCGTTCTATTAGATTGCATCTCGTTTCTAAGATGCTCAAAAAGCTTCTGTCTATGTTCAGCAGAATGCATATCAATAAAATCTACAACAATAATTCCGCCCATATCACGCAATTGTAATTGGCGGGCGATTTCTGTAGCAGCTATTAAATTAACTTCTAACGCAGTGTCTGCTTGCGAATTTGCTTTATTAGAACGATTGCCACTATTGACATCAATTACATGTAACGCTTCAGTATGTTCTATCACAAGATAGGCACCTTTGGGCATTGAAACTGTCCGTCCGAACGCAGTCTTAATCTGTCTTTCAATACCAAATTTTTCAAAAATTGGTGTCTTATTCTTGTATAATTTCACAATAGATTCTTTTTTAGGTGCAATGCGCTGTATATACTCTTTAAGTTCCAAAAATAATTCTTGGTCATTTGTAACGATACTTGTAAAAGAATCGTCGAATATATCTCTAAGAATGGAAGAAGCCCTATTTAGTTCTGACAACACCTTTGCAGGCGCTTGAACTTTTGGCAACTGTTTGCTTAAGTTTATCCATCTCTGCAGAGAATTTTGCAAATCTCTGTCAAGTTCAGCAACTTTTATTCCTTCTGCTACAGTTCTTAAAATGACACCAAAACCTTTTGGTTTAATACTTTTCACAAGCCGTTTTAATCTTTCTTTTTCTTTATTGTTCGATATTTTTTGTGATACCGAAACTCTGTCGGAAAAAGGAACTAACACCAAATATCTACCGGCAATTGATAGCTCTGAGCTAATTCGAGGTCCTTTTGTAGATATTGGTTCTTTAACAACTTGTACTAATAAATTCTGACCGGCTTTTATAACCTGGTCAATTGATCCGTTTTTATCAATTTCTTTTTCAAAACGGAAATTTTTTAAAGTGAATTCTTTAAGTCTACCTGTACTTACTAACTTAGTGTATTTCGATAAAGAGGACAATTGTGGCCCCAAGTCATGATAATGTAAAAAAGCATCTTTTTCACTTCCTACATTCACAAACGACGCGTTTAAACCAGATAATGTTTTTTTGATTTTGGCTAAAAATATATCGCCAACATTAAAATTATTATCAATTGTTTCTTTATGTAATTCATTAAGTCTACCATCTTTTAATAAGGCAAAATCTATATCAGAGGAATTTGATCTAATAATTAATTCTGTTTTCACTCTGTATAAGTTTTATATCCACATTAAATACTAATGTGAACTGATTAAAAATGATTTACAGGTTATTTTGTAACCCGATGAAATTTGTTTAAAACAAATTTCTTTTTCAAAGAACTAGTAATGTTTTCTAAGAAGTTAGTTTAACCTATTTTTTCTTCTTATGTCTATTTTGTCTACTTCGTTTTTTACGCTTATGAGTAGAAATCTTACTGCGTTTCCTTTTTTTACCACTTGGCATAATTATATGTTTTTAATATAAATAAATTATTTTACAGGAACATTCTTCTTTACGCCTTCAACAAATACTTTCGCTGGTTTAAAGGAAGGAATATTATGAGCTGGTATTTTTATCGTAGTATTTTTAGATATATTTCTACCTGTTTTTTCAGCTCTTGTTTTAATAATGAAGCTACCGAAACCTCTCAAATAGACATTTTGATCATTTTCTAAAGCTACCTTAACTTCTTTCATCAAATCTTCTACTACTCTCAATACATCAGCCTTCTCAATTCCAGATTTTTCTGAAATATTGGCCACAATCTCTGCTTTTGTCATTCTAAATTATTTTAATATTGTTATTTGTGTATTTTTAGGGTGGCAAATATAAGATAATAAATCAATTACTAAAAGCTAATTGATTAAAATTTAACGAGATAAAAAGAGTTTTTTTTAAATAATGTCATTTTCTAACACATTAATTTACTGGTATTTACAAAACAAACGAGATTTGCCTTGGCGAAAGACTAAAAATCCATATTTCATTTGGTTATCAGAGATTATTTTACAGCAAACCCGAGTAAATCAAGGCTTAGATTATTACAACAAATTTATCACCTCATTCCCCACAGTTTTCGAACTTGCAGAAGCCAGTGAAGAATCAGTTCTAAAGTTATGGCAAGGGTTGGGCTATTATTCAAGAGCAAGAAATCTTCATTATTCAGCAAGATATATTGTAAATGAATTAAATGGAATTTTCCCAAAATCCTATAACGAACTTTTAAAACTTAAAGGAGTGGGAGACTATACCGCATCGGCTATTGCCTCTATAAGTTTTAATGAACCAACGGCCGTGGTTGATGGTAATGTATATAGGGTATTAGCACGCTATTTTGGCCTTAACACAACTATAAACTCTACCAAAGGAATAAAGGAATTCAAAGAACTCGCGCAACAATTAATACCAACTGAAAAACCTGATATTTACAATCAAGCAATCATGGAATTTGGTGCCGTTCAGTGTAAACCACAAAATCCTGATTGTAATGTTTGTCCTTTAAATACTAGTTGTGTTGCGCTCCAAAAAGATCAAGTGACAGCTTTTCCTGTAAAAGAGAACAAGACCACTATAAAAAAAAGATATTTTAACTATTTGGTCATTTGCGATATCGACGGTAGAATTTTGCTCAGCCAGCGCCGAAATAAGGGCATTTGGCAAGGACTATATGAATTCCCATTAATTGAAACTTCAAATGGAATTCAAATAAAAGAATTGGTCAATAATCCACACTATAATAAAATAGTCCAAATTAAAAAAGCTTCCGTTTACCTATTTAATAGCAGCGACATCATTCATAAACTTACGCATCAACATCTATATACCAAATTTTGGATCATAGAAATCGATCAAAAAATAGATAAGAGCATCACATGGAGTGATTTTGAAAAATACCCGGTACCGGTTCTTATTCATAATTTTGTGGAAAATTTTAAAACTAAAGCGTAATTTTTTTCGTTATCTTTGGCTCATAATAAACGATGAAATGGCTGGCACACTTAATAAAGTAATGTTGATAGGGCATTTGGGCGATGAGATTAAAATGCACTATTTTGAAGGAGGTAATTCCATTGGCAGGTTTCCTTTGGCAACAAATGAATCATATACAAATCGCCAAACAGGTGAAAAAGTAACAACAACAGAATGGCACAATATAGTTGTTCGAAATAAATTGGCAGAAATATGTGAAAAATTTCTTTCTAAAGGTGATAAAGTATACCTTGAAGGAAGAATAAAAACACGACAATGGGAAGGCCAAGATGGGGCCAAAAGATATTCTACCGAAATTCATGTTACCGATATGACTTTTTTAACTACTAAGAAAGATCTAGATCCCAAACAGCAAAAGTCGTCTTCTCCAAAAACTGAACAGCCATCATCTAATTCTATGATTAATGAACCTGAACAAGAACATGATGACGATTTACCATTTTAAGTCTATATTAAATTAAATTTCATTGGACCCAGAACCCTCGAGTTTATTTTTATTAATATCTTTTAACTGGACATTAGTAACCGGTATTGTTGCCCTTATTGTATTATTACTTTGTTCTGCACTTATTTCAGGTACTGAAGTAGCTTTTTTTTCACTCTCGAAGTCCGATTTAGAAGTAGATGATCATAATAAAAAAAAGGAACTTGTTATTGATCTACTTGTAAGACCTAAAAAACTATTGGCTACAATTTTAATAGCTAATAATTTTATTAATATTTTAATCGTGTTATTATTTGCCTATTTAGGTGAATTCTTCTTTAGTGCAATAGCTTCTAATACCTTAAAATTCTTGTTAGAAGTTGTATTAGTAACTTTTTTAATTTTACTTTTTGGAGAAGTACTACCTAAAGTATATGCCAACAGAAATGCATTAAAATTTGCCTCTTTTATGGTATTGCCCATAAAAGTTTTAAACACTTTACTTACCTTTTTGAGTATTCCGCTATTAAGTTTAACCAAAATAGTAGAAAAAAGATTGAGTAAAAAGAATTCTGATTTTTCTGTTGAGACATTATCTCAGGCATTAGAGCTTACATCTCAGGAGGCCACCACGAAAGAGGAGCAGAAAATACTACAAGGTATAGTGTCGTTTGGCAATACAGAAACTGTTCATGTGATGTGTCCAAGGACAGATGTATTTGCTTTATCAGATGAAGAAAATTTTGTTGAAGTCATTCAGAAAATTGTAAAAAATGGCCGTTCAAGAATACCTGTTTATCATGATAATATTGATGAAATTATAGGTATTTTATATACAAAAGACCTACTGCCGCATCTAAATAAAAAAACATTTCAATGGAAGAAAATATTAAGGCCGCCTTTTTATGTTCCTGAAAATAAAAAATTAGATGATTTGCTTAGAGAGTTTCAAGAAATGAAAAATCATCTCGCTATAGTTGTTGACGAATATGGTGGAACCTCAGGTATCGTAACCTTAGAGGATGTTGTAGAAGAAATTGTAGGCGATATTAGTGATGAGTTTGACGATAACGACTTAACATATTCAAAAATAGATTCAAACAATTATATCTTCGAAGGAAAAATAGCATTAAAAGATTTTTATAAAATATTAAAAATCGATGAGTCTCATTTTGAAGAACATAAGGGAGAAGCTGAAACCTTAGCGGGGTTTATACTTGAGATCAATGAGAAATTTCCTAAAATTAACGATGTCGTAATCTTTGATAATTATACTTTCAAAATAGAAGTTTTAGACAATAAACGTATTAAACAAGTAAAAGTAACATGTCCTGATGCTCCGGTTTTATAAAATTATTATTTCTTTATTAATTACAATTACCTTCATAGCATGTGATGAAGAATTGCTACCAAAACCTAAGGCGTTTCTACGACTGAATTACAACACCACTAATTACAAAAGTATCAATACCGGCTGTCCTTATATTTTTGAATTATCCAACAAAGCCAATGCAGAATTTAACGATAAATGTTGGGGAAATATCAAATACCCATCATTCAAAGCAACTTTAAATATAACCTATAGGCCTGTTGAAAATAATTTAAACGAACTTTTACGAGAATCGGAAAAGTTAACATATAACCATGCCATTAAAGCTGATGGTATAAGCACACTTCCTTATGAAAATGCCGATAAGAAAACGTTTGGATCAATTTCTGAAGTAACTGGTAATGCTGCCTCTCCTATTCAATTTTATTTGACCGATAGTACAAAACATTTTATAACAGGTGCTTTATATTTTGATGTTCAACCTAACTATGATTCGATTTTACCAGCGGTAAAATATTTGGAAAAAGATATTAAACATTTAATGGAAACATTAAAATGGGATACAATTGAATAATACTTTAATGGCTCATAAATACAAATACTCTAAAACAATAAGAATTTGGTTGATCACAGGTCTGGTAATGTTAATAGGTCAAGTTATTCTTGGAGGAATAACCAGATTAACAGGCTCTGGCCTTTCCATAACACGTTGGGATATAGTTAGCGGTACGATACCGCCGTTAAATGCCGAACAATGGCAAGATGCTTTTAATTTATACAAAGAAACTCCCCAATATCATAAATTAAACAAGCACTTTACTCTCGGCGATTTTAAATTTATTTATTTCTGGGAATATGCCCACCGTCTATGGGTTCGCATCTTAGGGTTTATATTTTTAATTCCTTTTATCATATTTATAATCCGTAAAAAAATTAACTTTTATCTGATCAAAAGATTGGGAGTCGTCGTTTTATTTGCCGCTCTTACCGCGTCGGCCGGGTGGATCATGGTTCAAAGTGGACTTATCAATAGGCCTTGGGTAAATGCCTATAAGTTAACATTACATTTTATGTTGGCCGTTCTTAGTATTGCGGCAATGGTAAAGACAATTGCAGATGTTTATAATTATCAAAATTTAAGATCCAGTTCGAAAAATAATGTTTTGGTCCTACTTATTTTTGTTACTCTTATCCAAATGATTTTTGCAGGTTTGATGTCTGGTATGCGCGCTGGTTTGTATTACCCGTCTTGGCCCGACATGAATGGTGTTTTTATACCTGAAGTATTACTGAACGTAAAAAATTGGAGCTGGTTAAATCTTACGAATTACGACTCATTTGTGTTCGCCCCGGCCTTGATACAATTTGTTCATAGAATGCTTGCGTATATTTTACTTTTAATAACAGGTTATATGTTCGTAAAATACATTTCTAAAGTTCATAGTCTGGGCAAAAAATGGTTGATCTTATCTTCTGGCTTATTGATACTACAGATAATTCTCGGAATACTTACCATTTTAAACATTAAGCCTGGCATTCCCTTATTTTACGGAGTATCACATCAATTGGTAGGCATTTTATTCTTTATCAGCATATTATTTCTGTATTTTTCTCTGAGAAAAGAGGTAAAATAATTCACTTCTACCCTTCTTAATTTTAGAGGTATGTATTAATCGTTAATAGTCACAAGAAATAATCGCATAAAAAAAGGTTTCCAAATTGGAAACCTTTTTTTAATGTTTTAGTTATAATATAAGAGCTTTTAACGGCTACTATAAAAACTTAACTTTTTGTCAATAATTCGTAGAATTAACCTACTGAATCAATAACTTCTTCTGCTTTTGCTTTAACTGAATCAATAACATCTTCTGCAGTTTCAGCAGCATCTTCCATAGCATCAGTTGCTACTTCTTCCATTTGATCTGTAGCTTCGTCAGCTTTTTCTTTTGCTTCTTTACAAGAAACAGCAATTAAACTTACTAAAGCAATTGCTAATAATCCTTTAATTAATTTCATTTGTTGATAATTTTAGTTTTAATACGTTAACGAAACGCAAATTAACCAATAATATTTCATATAAACAAGAGTTTTTTTTCGATTTTTTATTTCACCGAAACGGACTCCGTAACTTTATACAAGTCTCCTCCTGCAATTTTCTCTACAACTTCAACTATTTGATTTTCAGATATTAAACTTGCGTCATACTCCACTATTCCATGTTTCTCAGCAAAACTAACCTCTGCAAATTTCACCCCTTCGGTTTTAGATAATTTTGATTGGATGGTTCTTGCGCAGCCAATTTCGCATGTCATACCTTCAATATTTAACGAAACTTTCCTTAAATCTGCGGTAGCTAATTGTTCTTTTTTGACTGTATCATCTATTTTACTTTCCTTTTTATCCGCACTTTCTTTACAAGATGATATAGAAATAAAAATTATCATTAAAAATATAATCGAATTAATACTTCTCATAGATATAATATTTAAAGCACAAAAGTAATTTATTTCAACTTATTATGCGAAGTTTGTCATGATTTTTTGATGTATGAAAAACGTTCAATTACGCTGGATTATTCTATTTGCACTTTCTTTAATTTGGGGAAGTTCCTTCATATTAATCAAAAAATCATTAATTGGGCTTACTCCAATACAGGTAGGAGCTTTAAGAATTTTAATAACGGCCTTTGTATTAACCGTCATTGGGTTTAAAAGTATTTCTATTATAAGCAAAAAACAGTGGTTTTATATTTTTTTAACTGCGGTTTTAGGAACTTTTTTTCCTGCATTTCTATATGCATATGCCATAAATGGTATTGATAGTTCAATAGCATCTATTTTAAACTCCCTAACACCTTTAAATACATTAATTATTGGTGCTTTGGTCTTTGGTTTTGCCTTTAAAAAACATCAATTATTTGGCATTTTAATTGGGCTAGTTGGTACGGTAATTTTAATTTTAAAGGGATCGGCACTTAATCCCGAACAAAATTATTGGTATGCTCTTTTTCCTATATTATCTTCTATTGGATATGCTTTTAACGTAAATATTCTAAAAAAATATTTATCAGATTTAAGTGCCTTGACCGTAACAGTTGGCAACTTTGTAATTTTGATTATTCCTGCATCAATAGTGCTTTGGGTGTCTGGCTTTTTTGAAACATTCGAATTTACCGCCGAAACCAGACCTTCATTAATCTATATTACCATTCTCGCCGTATTTGGTACTGCTTTAGCAAAGACGATGTTCAATCGGTTGGTACAATTATCATCTCCTATATTTTCTTCTTCGGTGACCTATCTCATTCCAATTGTGGCAGTTTTCTGGGGTTTGATGGATGGTGAAAATTTAACTCTAATTCAATTGTTTGCAGGTTCTATAATTTTATTAGGAGTATATTTAACCAATAGAAAATAAAAAACCATGGTGAATCACCATGGTTTTAAATAATATTTTTAAAATATTTTATTGAAAATCTGCCTCAGAAATCTCCTGATTAATTTTAATTTCTTGTGTCTTAAATTCTATTTCCTGAGGACCGAAAGACATTTTTGTATTAAACGGAAATTTTATTCCCTCTACTTCCTGATAATCGGAATATGATACCGTTTGGGTCATTTCATTACCGTCTGGACCTTTTTGAGTAGTAACTTGCTTATTTTTTAATCCGCTTTCAACCTCATAATACACTTTAGTATTATCATCAACATTTAACACATAACAGTCAAGTCCATCGACTGGCTCTATTTTTTCTAAGGTAGCAGTTTCCATATATCCTATTTCCGCTATTGGGAAGGTTGTTTTTTTCATTTTCTCTAAATCATCTCCTTCTATTGGTTTCTTTTGTCCCATAGCAAGGGCATAACCCGCTTCGCCGTTAAATGACTGTTTTGACATTACATTCCCAGCCATAGACATGGTCATTGTGAATTTATTTGGTGAAAGCACTTTAGTTTCCATATCAAGTGTCATTCCTTGCATGGTAGCCTGTGCTTTTGAAACCATACTTTTAAGAGCATCAATTTTGTCTATGCCTCCAATTGCATTCAGGTAATTATCAATTACAGTTTTTACATTAACATTATCTGGAATTGGTTTGGTTAATTCTGGTCTTTCAGCAGCATTACCCTCCTTATCGAAATAATTAATTTTATATGGTAATTTTTCCAAAGCTGGCAATACATCGAGTGCTTTACCAGTAATAATGATCCTGGTTTGGTCTTCACTAATATATTTCAGTGCCGCTTTTTGAATGTCTTCAACAGTTACAGCATTTAATTTTTGCAAATATGTTTCATAAAAGTTTTCGGGTAACTTTTTTGTTTTGATATTTAAAGCAAATTGTGCAACTGTTTCGGGTTTTTCTATATTTCTTACAAAACTCCCAACATAAGCCGCTTTTGCATTTTTAAGTTCTTCTTCAGTAACTAATTCCTTTCTGATCTTTTTGATCTCATTTAAAATTTCAACAGCCGAACTGTCGGTTACTGCATTTCTTACGCTAGCAGAGGCCTCAAATTTTGAAGCAGTATAATTATTATTACCAATACTAGAATAAGCTCCATAAGTAAAGCCATGCGCTTCTCTTAAGTTTAGGAACAATCTTCCTTCTCCTCCTCCACCTAAGATCTTATTTGCCAAAAGTGCTGCAAAATAATCCGGATCAGACATTTTTAAATTCAATGTATTTATAACTGCTACCTCAGATTGTACAGCATTGGGCATGTCAATAAAATCTATCTCAGTAGCATCTACATTTTTAACCTCAGGTATTGAGTAAGATGGTAATAAACCCGGTTTCCAATCTTTAAAGTTATTCTTAACTAATTTTTTTACACTTTTAAAATCGACATCTCCAACAATTACCAGATAGGCATTGTTTGGTGCAAAATAATTTTTATAGAAATTCTGAACATCCCCTAGGGTTACTTTTTCAACAGTTTCTTTTGAGGCATATTCTCCATACGGATGATCTTTGCCATAAGTGAGCAGGTTTTGAACCCTGTTGGCAATGTTTGACACACTCTTTTCTCCCGACTTAATACCGTCTAATAATTGAGCAACTTGCTTGTCAAACTCTTCTTGAGTAAAAACAGGATTGATCGCCGCATCGGCCATCAATTCTAATACTCTAGGAAAGTATTTTGATAAAGAATTTATATTTGCGCTCTGACTTGAAAAAAATACACGAGCTCCTAAATAATCAATTTCTTCATTAAATTTATCTTTTGATATAGAAGTTGTTCCAGAGCCTAATAAACTACCGGTTAAGCTAGATACTCCTGCTTTTTCACCTTCATATATTGGACCATTTTCTAAAGTTAATGTGGCCGATACTCTAGGTAATTTGTGGTTTTCAACCACCAAGACCTTTAAACCATTCTTAAGTTCGAATGTTTGTGGTTTCCCTAAATTGATTGTTGGTGTAGGTCCCGGTTTAGGTTGCTTACTTCTATCAATTTGTGCTACCGACGTAAGAGACAGAAAGAATATAAATAGAATTGAAAATATTTTCGTTTTCATTTGTTGTTATTTTAATGTTTTTAATTAATGTCTTTTTTTGGAAGATAATCCAGAACGAGACGTTGATTTTTATTTAAATATTTTTTTGCTACTTCTCTAATTTCTTCTCTTGTAATTGAATTGTAAATATCAATTTCTGTATTTATTAGATTGGTATCACCAAACAATTTATAATATCTGGCTAAGGAGCTAGCTATACCTTCAACACTAGCATTTGAATTCACGAATTGATTTTCAAATTTATTTCTAAGCTTTTGAAGATCTCTCTCTGAAATTAATTCAGTTTGAATTTTTACAATTTCTTCATCCATTTCATTTACCAGATCGTCAAGGGTGTTTTCACCCAAGTGGCAATGCCAATACTATATATGCACCATAATCTTCTAAAGAATAGTTAAAAGCTGCAACCTGAAGCGCTTTTTTCTTTTCATCTACCAATTTTTTATATAGTCTCGAACTTTTACCATCACTTAAAATGGTAGAGATCATATCCAATACCCTGGCATCCCTTGTGGTCATGGATGGTGTTCTATACACAGTAAATACAGCCGGTACCTGAATGTTTGGGTCCTCATATGTTGCCTTAATTTCTTCGGTGATATCACTCTCAACTATTTTTTCTCTTACAATTTCTTCACCTCTTGGTATGGACCCGAAATAATCGTTTATCATTTTTTTCGTAGACTCAGGTTCAAAATCGCCCGCAATGACCAATACCGAATTATTCGGTACATAATACTTATTATTAAATGCTAAAAATTCATCCAAAGTGGCAGCATCCAAATGCTCCATCGATCCTATCACAGTCCATTTATAAGGATGGTTTTTAAATAGATTTTTAAAGACTTCGGCAGTCCATTGCCCATAGGGTGAGTTATCGACTCTCATTCTCTTTTCTTCTTTTACCACTTCGTTTTGTGTATCAACACCTATTTGATTGATCACAGGGTGCAATAGCCTTTCAGATTCTAACCATAAGCCTAATTCAAGGTTATTAGAAGGAAATACTTCATAATAATATGTTCTGTCTTGATCTGTGGTTGCATTGTTGGTTCCGCCATTAGAAGATACGATCTTAAAAAATTCTCCACGTTCTATATTTTTAGACCCTTCGAATAATAGATGCTCAAAAAAATGTGCAAAACCTGTTCTCTCAGGGTTTTCATCCTTAGACCCCACATGAACGAATACTGTTGTTGTAACTACAGGGGCACTATTGTCTTGATGTAAAATAACATGCAAGCCGTTGTCTAAATCGTACTCTTCAAATTCAACTTTTTGTGCGTTAACTAAGAACAGCGCTAAAAAAATTAAAGTAAGAGTTAAAAATTGTTTTTTCATTTTGTGAAATTTTGTTTGTAATTATGTTAAATAAAATTGAATTATACTTGGTTTGGGCAATTTTTGGATATTTAAAATTAAGAATTGACGAAATTAAGTAAATTGTTTTAAATTAATAAATAATTTAGAAACAAATATTCCATAAATTTTTTATTCAAAAAAGCCTTGTCAATCACTAAAATAGCCTTATATTTGCACTCGTTTTTTAATTAAGAAATATTAAATATTAACCTATGTACGCAATTGTAGAGATAGCAGGGCAGCAATTTAAAGTTGCAAAAGACCAGAAGGTATTTGTACATCGTTTACAAGAAAAAGAAGGTTCAAAAATAACTTTTGATAACGTTCTTTTACTTGATGATGGCAAAGTAACCGTTGGCGCCCCCGCTATAGAAGGCGCAGCAGTGACTGCGAAAATTTTGAAACACCTTAAAGGTGATAAAGTAATCGTTTTCAAGAAAAAAAGGAGAAAAGGATATAAAGTTAGAAACGGTCACCGTCAATACTTATCTGAAATTCAAATTGAAAATATCGTTGCTTCTGGTGCAAAAAAGGCTCCGGCTAAAAAAGAGGAACCAAAAAAAGAAACTGCTCCGAAGGTAGTTGCTAAAAAAGCAGCAGCTCCTGTAAAGGCAGAAGTTCCTAAAAAAGAAACGGTAAAAGTAGAAAAAACAGTTGCAGCTCCTAAAAAGGAAGCAACTACTAAGAAAGCCAAAGCTGATGATTTGAAAAAAATTGAAGGTATTGGACCAAAAATTGCCGAAACTTTAATTGCTGCAGGAATTGCAACTTTTGCTGAATTAGCAAAAGCTAAACCAGCTAAGATTTCAGAGATCATTGCTGGAGTCAGAGGAAATCACATTCCTGATACTTGGCCACAACAAGCTAAATTAGCTACTGATGGTAAATGGGATGAGTTAAAAGAGTTACAAGACAAACTAGATGGTGGTAAAGCATAAAGCTAAATCACGAAGTATAATAATATAAAACTATAAATCATGGCTCATAAAAAAGGAGTAGGTAGTTCTAAAAACGGTAGAGAATCAGAATCGAAACGCTTAGGCGTTAAGATATTTGGTGGTCAAGGTGCCATTGCGGGTAATATTATTGTTCGTCAAAGAGGAACAAAGCACCATCCAGGTGAAAATGTATATATGGGAAAAGACCATACATTACACGCTAAAGTAGATGGTGTCGTAAAATTTGCCAAAAAGAAGGATAACAAATCATATGTTTCTATTCAACCATTGGATGCATAATTATTTGTAAAGTATATATTAAGAAAGCCCTCGCAATGATTGTGAGGGTTTTTTATTTTATAGATTAAAATATGGTTAAGCCTTTATTAAATCAATTAACTTTTTTACATTAGCTAAAGTTGATTTTTATTTTTCTTAAATTATAATTTCGAACATTGAGCTCTCTACAACGCTTTTTTAAAGATACCTTTATCTATGGAATTGCAGCTGTATTGCCCAGGGCCATCAATATTCTCTTAACCAAATTACACACGAACACCCTAACATCTGATAAATACGCAGACAACACCTGGTATTTTGTTTTTGCAGCTTATTTTATCGCATTTCTCACTTTTGGTTTAGAGACCGCTTTTTTTAGATTTTTTTCCAAAGAAAAAGAAAAAGGAAAGATCGTTTCAACATCGTTCATCACTTTAGTAGGCTCTACAATTTTCTTTTTAGCAATTCTATTGATTTTTAATAACGACTTCGCCTTATTACTGGGATTTGAAAATCCGGTACATTTAAAAATACTAACGTTTGTTACTGCTTTAGATCTACTCGTTGTAATTCCATATGCCTATTTAAGGGTAACCAACCGGCCACTTAAGTTTACATTTTTCAAAATATCTAACATTTTAATATATGCGTTTTTTAATATATTCTTTTTATGGTATGTTCCATATGCATTGAAAAATAATATATACCTACCTAATATCATTACTGAATCATATAGCAATACACCCACCGTTGTTTATATTTTTATTGCCAATTTGATAGCCAGTCTTGTTACTTTTTTGATGATGCTGCCATCTATGTTAAAGTTTAAATTTGACTTCGATAGAAAAATTTTGCAACAAATGCTGGTTTACGGATTGCCAATTATGGTTGGTAGCCTGGCATATGTAACAAATGAAAACCTGGATAAATTATTATTAGGCGATATGTTGGGAAAAGAGCAAATGGGTATATACGCAGCTTGTTATAAATTAGGAGTATTTATGACTTTGTATATCATGGCCTTTCGTTTAGGAGCCGAGCCTTTCTTTTTTAATAATGCCGACAAAGTGAATGCGAAACAAACCTATGCAAAAATATTAAACTGGTTTACCATTATTGGTGCATTATTTATGCTCATTGTAGTTGTTTACATCAATTTGTTTGCGTCAATTCTTCTGGGTAAACCAGAATATTATCAGGCATTACAGATCGTGCCTATTATTTTATTAGCTAACTTATTTCTGGGTATTTATAATAACCTATCGATTTGGTATAAACTAACCGACAAAACAAGGTTCGGCATGTATTTTTCGATATTAGGCGCAACATTGACTATAGTATTTAATATTGTATTTATACCAATAATTGGTTTTATGGCTTCGGCCTGGGCAACATTGATAGCATATTCGGGTATGACGGTCATTTCATACTTTTATGGAAGAAAATATTATAAAGTACCATATAGTATCAGCAAAGTACTTTTTTACATATTGATTTCAACAGTTCTATCCTTTATTTCGTACTATTATTTTAAGGAAAACTATATTGCTTCTACGATAATAATACTCGTATTTCTAGCTTTTATATTAATAAATGAAAAAAACGAATTGAAAATTATTTTTAAAAAATGACAGTAAAAATTATCAATAGGTCTAAACATCCATTGCCCAGTTACGAGACATCGTCCTCTGCAGGGATGGATCTTAAAGCAAATTTAGATAAACCCATTATTCTTAAACCCATGGACCGTGCCATCATTAAAACGGGTCTTTTTATCGCCTTAAGTAAAGGATATGAAGCTCAGGTGCGGCCAAGGAGCGGATTGGCAGCTAAAAACGGTATTACAGTACTCAATGCCCCGGGAACTATAGATGCAGATTATCGAGGCGAAATCGGTGTTATTTTAATTAATTTATCTACTGAAAATTTTACCATAAACGACGGAGATAGAATTGCCCAGTTAGTCATTGCCAATTACGAACATGCTATATGGAATGAAGTTGATATTTTAGAAGAAACGAAGAGGGGAAAAGGTGGATTTGGGAGTACAGGCGTTTAAGGATTGTGAATTTTTTTTTCAATCGCATTGTCAATTTTACTCATAGTTTCTTTTGGTAACAATCCCTGTGAAGCAAGTACCAGCCCGAAGATCATTAAAGCAATACCCATTCCTCTTTTAATTTTTCTAATTACCGAAGGGGTTAATTTACTTTTTAATTGTTTGGCTAGTAAAATCTTTATTAGATCTGTTAATAGATAAGCTATGATAATGGTTGAGAAATATTTAAATATTCTCATATCATTCATTTCTAAATTTGGGCTTATAACTACTATCATACCCAGCCAGAATGCCAGAACGCCGATATTAATAAAATTTAAAAAAAATCCTTTTAAAAATAAATTGAGATAATTGTGTTTTTCGACAATAACAAGGTCCTGTTCGGTAATAATTGATTTTCTTCTTTTATAAAAAGTAAACAATCCGTAAATGAACAAGATCCCGCCACCTAATACAAATAAACGAGGATCATCTTTTATTTTTTCTAATAAAGTTCGACTACCATAATATGCAAAATAGACGAAAACCACATCCGCTAGAATAACGCCTAAATCAAAAATTAAAGCCGCCCTAAATCCTTTTGTAGCACTTGTTTCAAGTAACACAAAAAAAACAGGGCCTATCATAAATGCAAGACCAATACCTATAGGAATAGCATTTATAATATCATTCATTTTTTAATTATTTTGTTGAATTTAAACCGCGTCATAATCAATAGTAATTTTTTCAGTTGTAGGATGGGCCTGGCATGTTAAAATCAATCCATCTTTCACCTCCTCATCACTTAATATGGTATTCTTATCCATTACGGCCTTTCCACTCTTAATCATTGCCAAACAGGTACTACAAATGCCTCCCTGACATGAATAAGGAGGATCAAGACCTTCTAATAAAGCAGCTTCTAAAATTGATCTTTTCCTTGGCATTGAAAAGGTTTCTTCTGCATCATCAAGAATTATGGTAACCTCTGTATTCCCATCTAAACTTTCGGTTTCATTTAAATTTTCTTTATCCAATTCAACCGAGAATAGTTCAAAATGTATTTTATCATTAGAAATTCCCCTTTCTAACAAGCTAGCCTTAACTGCTTCTATCATTGGTTCGGGTCCGCAAAGAAAATAATCATCAAAACTTAATGTTTCATACTTAATATTCAGAATATTATTGCAAACCGCAGCATTTATTCTTCCAGATATGGCTTTATTATCATTTATTTGACTGTAAGCATAAGATACAAAAAGTTGCTGTGGATACAGAATACTAAGATCGTCGAGTTCAGTTTTGAACATGGTGTCTTCAGGCGTTTTACTTCCATAAACAAGCACAAATCTGCTATTAGGCTCTATTTCTAACACAGATTTGATCATAGATAAAACCGGAGTAATTCCGCTGCCGGCAACAAAAGCCAGGTAATTTTTCTGATTATTGGGATCAGGACTAAGATTGAACCTTCCTTCGGGTGCAGATACTTCTAAAACATCACCAACTTTCAATTCTGATGTTGCATACACCGAGAAGGATCCATCATCTACTGATTTCACACCTATCCTGATAACACCACTATCCTTTGAAGAACATATAGAATAGGCTCGTCTTAGTTCCTTTCCATTTAATACTTTTTTAATAGTAATATATTGTCCGGGAATGAAATCGAAATTTTTAATTAAATCTGACGGTACATCGAAAACTATAGAAACTGCTTTTTTAGTCTCCTTTTTGATCTCTTTTACAGAGAGCTTATAAAATATTGACATTGATTGTAAATTGAGGCTCAAAATTAAAAAAAACGTTTAAAAAACGTGATTTTTAATTTAAAGAAATAGAGTCTTCCAACTCGTTTTTATCGTTGTTTTGATAAGGGAAATATTGCTTTAATTTATCACCGGCTTGAATTATTCCAAGCTTTAAACCTTCTGAGTATTTGCCCTTCTTAAATTTTTCTATAACAATATCTTTAGTGCTATTCCAAAAATCTTCCGGTACGACTTTATTTATGCCACTATCACCTAATATTGAAAATTTCTTATCATCGACAGCAAGATAAAACAATACACCATTATGCTTTTCTGTCTCATCCATTTTTAAAAAATAAAAGACTTCCTTAGCTCTTTCAATAGGATCTTTTTCTGTACTCTTTTCTATATGTACACGAATCTCACCGGAAGTATCCTTTTCAGCTAAACGAATAGCATTGATGATCTCTTCTTCTTCCTTTGCCGTTAAAAAATCTTCTACTTTAGACATTTAATCTTCATTTTTACCAAAGTCGAACTCCACGTCAGGCGCTTTCTCCGATCCCGGATCTGCCTGATAACGGGCCATTTCTTTAAAACCGAACCAACCTGCTAATAATTTACCCGGAAACTTAGTTGTGTGAACATCATAAATATTTACAGCTTCATTATATCTATCCCGCGCGACATTAATCCTGTTTTCTGTCCCTTCTAACTGACTTTGAAGTTCTAAAAAGTTCTGATTGGCTTTTAAGTCGGGATACCTTTCAACAACCAGTAGTAACCTGCTTAAAGCACCAGTTAACCCACTTTGAGCTTCTTGAAAACCAGCTAATTGTTCTGGGGTAATATTGGCAGGGTCAATAGTAGTAGCCGTAGCTTTTGCTCTTGCATTGATAACTCCTTCTAATGTTTCTTTCTCAAAATCGGCAGCTCCTTGTACCGTTTTTACCAAATTCCCTATTAGGTCATTTCTTCGCTGATATGAACTTTCCACATTAGACCATGCTGTTTTTGCAGAAGCCTCATATTCAACTGCTGTATTATTAAATCCTACCGCCCAATTGTAAAATCCAAAAACAATTATACCGAGAATTACGAGTACGATTATCCACTTTTTCATAATGATTATTTTAGTTGATTATAACTGATTTTTAATTTCGATGAGTTCCTCTTTAATTGCTTCTAATCGGGTAATGATCGAATGATTATCTTTAATTTTCTCCGGGTTAGATTTGAGCTTATTCCTGGCACCATCAAGCGTAAAACCTTTTTCTTTAACAAGATGATATATTAACTGTAAGTTTTGAATATCTTCCTGAGTAAAAAGCCTGTTTCCTTTATTGTTTTTTTTAGGATTGATAACATCAAATTCCTTATCCCAAAAACGTATCAGCGAAGCATTTACATTAAACGCTTTGGCAACTTCTCCAATTCTGTAATATCTTTTATCTGGTAGGTTAATATGCATTAATCAAAAGATTGGCCTTCTTGTGAAGCTATTTTTAACATTTCTTTGAACTCTTCTGGTGTAAGGTTACCATAATAGAAATTAATCGGATTTATGGGTCTGTCATTTTTATGTACTTCATAATGAAGATGAGGCCCTACTGAGCGCCCCGTATTACCCACAAAACCAATAAGATCACCGCGATTAACCTGTTGACCTCTCTTAACATTGTATTTGCTTAAATGGGCATAAATGGTTTTATAACCATAACCATGATCTATCTCTATATGTTCACCAAATCCGGAAGCCGTATTATCAGCACGGAGTATTCTACCATTTCCTGTCGCGTAAATAGGGGTACCCGTAGGTGCTGTAAAATCCATACCATTATGGTTCTTTTGGGCCTTTGTAAAAGGATCTGAACGCCAACCATAACCTGAAGCCATTCTGGTAAGATCTTCTTTTTTAATAGGTTGTATAGCAGGAATTGCCGCTAATAATTTCTCTTTATCTTCTGCTAAACTAATGATTTCGTCTAGCGACTTGGATTGAATGTATAATTGCTTAGAAAGGATATCCATGTTCTTACTAACATCAATGATCATTTCAGAATTTTGAAATCCTTCTAATGATTTATACCTGTTTACTCCTCCAAAACCTGCTTTTCTCTGTTCATTAGGTATCGGATTGGTTTCAAAATATAATCTATATATATCATTATCTCTATGTTGAATTCCATCTAACACTTTTTCAACTTGAGTCATTTTTTTGTTGATCAAGCCATAGTGTAATTTTAAATTTTCTAATTCTCTTTTTTGTGCCTTTTCTTTTGGTGATTCAATAAATTGATATGATATAAAAACGAATATCAATCCCATTACGGCAGAACTTAACAAAAACCAAAGTATTTTTTTGAATTTATCACGCTTACGAAGTTCAATTTTTCTATAGGATAAAGTGTCAGAATCGTAATAATATTTTACCTTCGCCATAATATAAATTGTACTATTTTTGTAGCTTTATATGCGTTAAACTATGATATACTTATTATCGTAACAAACAAATCTACAAAATGTTTTACAACTATAAAAGTACTTAATTCATTTAGCTTTTAATTAACATTTCATGACGTCGCAGGAAATCAGACAACAATTTTTAAATTTTTTTGAAAATAAAAAACATAAAATAGTGCCATCGGCTCCATTAGTAATTAAGGACGATCCTACTTTAATGTTTAATAATGCCGGAATGGTTCCTTTTAAAGAATACTTTTTAGGACAGAAAAAAATTGAAATCAGTCGAATTGCAGACACTCAAAAATGTTTACGAGTTTCTGGAAAACACAATGACCTTGAAGAAGTAGGAATTGATACTTACCATCATACCATGTTTGAAATGTTGGGGAACTGGAGTTTTGGTGATTATTTTAAAAAGGAGGCCATAGCCTGGGCCTGGGAACTATTGGTTGACGTCTATAAAATCAATAAGAATGATTTATATGTTACTGTTTTTGAAGGAGCGGAAGATGAAAACTTAGATTTTGACCAGGAAGCCTATGATTTCTGGAAGGAGCATATCGACACCGATCGAATATTAAAAGGAAGTAAAAAAGATAATTTTTGGGAAATGGGTGCACAAGGACCTTGCGGGCCTTGCTCTGAGATTCATGTCGATATCAGATCTGAAGAAGAAAAGTCTAAAATTCCCGGTAAGAAATTAGTAAATAAAGACCATCCTCAAGTAGTTGAAATTTGGAACTTAGTATTTATCCAATATAACAGAAAAGCCGATGGCAGTCTGGAAGATCTTCCTGCAAAACATATTGATACCGGTATGGGATTTGAAAGATTATGTATGGTATTACAAAATGTCAAATCTAATTACGATACTGATGTTTTTACGCCTTTAATCAGAGAGATCGAAACCATTACACATACCGAATATGGGTCGTTTAAAAAATCGGATATAGCCATAAGGGTTATCGCAGATCATATTCGGGCCGTGGCATTCGCTATAGCAGATGGGCAATTACCTTCTAACACAGGTGCGGGTTATGTAATCAGACGTATTTTAAGAAGGGCCATTCGTTATGGTTTTACTTTTTTAAACCAAAAAGAACCATTTATTTATAAGTTAGTCAATGTACTTAGTAAGCAAATGAGTTCAACTTTTAAAGAACTAAAAACTCAACAACAATTAATACATAATGTTATTAAAGAGGAAGAGCATTCCTTTTTAAGAACATTAGAACAAGGATTAATTTTATTGGATGATATTATCGGTAAAACCAAGGGTAAAACCGTTTCGGGAGAAAAGGTATTTGAACTATATGATACTTTTGGTTTTCCGGTAGACCTTACCGCGCTAATCTTAAGGGAAAAACAATTGGATTTAGATGAAGCCGCCTTCGAGAAGGCAATGGAAGCACAAAAAAACCGATCGCGTTCTGCTGCATTGGTAAATACCGAAGACTGGACTATCTTACAAGAAGACAATGAAGAAGAATTTATTGGGTACGATCTACTTGAAGCGGAAGTTAAAATAACACGATACAGAAAGGTTTCTTCTAAAAAAGATGGCGATATGTATCAATTGGTTTTTAATATTACTCCATTTTACCCAGAAGGTGGCGGCCAGGTGGGTGATAAAGGGTATCTCGAGGCTCCTAATGGCAATGTGATCTATATTGTAGATACAAAAAAAGAAAACAATTTAATCATTCATTTTGCAAAAGACCTTCCAAAAGATCCTACAAATTCATTTAAAGCGGTCGTAGATGTGAAACAACGCTTCAGAACGGCCTGCAATCATACTGCAACTCATTTATTACACCAGGCTCTACGCGAAATATTAGGCAAGCATGTTGAGCAAAAAGGTTCAGCCGTACATTCAAAATATCTGCGTTTTGATTTTTCTCATTTTTCTAAATTATCGGTTAAAGAACTTAGAGAAGTAGAAGATTTTGTCAATGCCCGGATAAGTAATAAACTTCAACTTAAAGAAAATCGAACAACAACTATGAAATCTGCTATAGAAGAAGGAGCTATGGCATTGTTCGGAGAAAAATATGGCGACGTTGTTCGTACAATTCGCTTCGGTAAATCTATCGAATTATGTGGCGGTACACATGTACAAAATACCAGTGATATTTGGCATTTCAAGATCATTTCTGAAAGCGCTATAGCAGCAGGCATCAGAAGAATTGAGGCCATTACCTCTGATGCGGTCAAAGATTTTTACCATGAAAATAATCGGGCATTCTTTGAAATAAAAGATCTATTCAAAAGCGCATCGAATCCCGTCGAATCTGTTAAAGCCTTGCAGGAAGAAAATGCCTCACTTAAAAAACAGATCGAAAGATTGCAAAAAGATAAAGCCCTGGATCTTAAAGATGACCTCAAAAAACAAGTAGAAGTAATTAACGGTGTTAATTTTTTGGCCACCGAAGTAAATTTAGATCAATCGTCTATCAAAGATCTGGCTTTCGCCCTGGGAACTGATATAGAAAACCTGTTCTTTATAGTGGGCACCAAGAATGAAGACAAAGCCATGTTGACAGTTTATATCTCCAAAAATATTGTAAATGAAGATCTTCATGCCGGAAAAATCGTACGGGAATTGGGCAAACTGATTCACGGTGGTGGCGGAGGCCAACCGTTTTATGCTACAGCCGGTGGAAAAAATCCTGAGGGTATAAAAGAGGCCTTGATCAAGGCAAAAAAATATCTTAAATAAGTGCAATTTAGAACTGAGATATCGATACAAAAAGAAAATCATCTAATAGATTATGATTCAGATATTATTTTATTAGGTTCTTGTTTTGCGGAAAATATTGGGGATAAACTTTCTTATCATAAATTTAATAGCTTGGTTAATCCTTATGGCATATTATTCCATCCAATTGCCATTGAGAAAGCTATTACCCAAAGTATAAACCAAATTAAATACACAAAAGAAGACCTATATTTTTTTAATGAATTATGGTCAAGTTTTAACCATCACTCTAAATTTTCATCAATTAATTCTGAGAATATTCTATCTAAAATCAATAAAGGTATTGCCGATTTTAATTTGAGGCTGCGAAGTGCTTCACATTTAATAATTACCTTAGGTACAGCTTGGGTTTATCGTTTTATTGAAAAGGATCAGATCGTTGCTAATTGCCATAAAATCCCTCAAAAAAAGTTTACAAAAGAGTTACTTTCAATCGATGATATATCAGAAAGTTTAGAAGCCATAATAACCCTGATAAAAAGCGTGAATAAAAACATTTCGGTCATCCTCACTCTATCGCCTGTTAGACATTTAAAGGATGGTTTTATTGAAAATAGCTTGAGCAAGGCACATCTTCTTTCGGCTATTCATGAAGTGATAAACATTAAAGAAAAAATCCATTATTTTCCTTCATATGAGATCATGCTAGACGACCTACGTGATTACCGGTTTTATGATGAAGATATGTTACATCCAAATTCTATGGCCATCAAGTATATTTGGGATAAATTTAGAAACTCATGGATGTCTGAAAAGACCATTAAGCTAAGTAATAAGGTAGAAAACTTACAACAAAGTTTAGCACATAGACCTTTTCATCCTGAAAGCAAACAACATCAAGCCTTTTTAAAAAGCATTAAAGATCAGATTAGTTCACTTAACAATCAATACCCGAATATCAACTTTTAGCATGTAAATGCTTGTCTACGGTTTGCCATGCCCCGCCATTAATAGACTCTATTCCACTTTGTTTCAAAATATTTGAAGCTGTTCCACTTCTTGCACCTGTTCTGCAACATGCGATCACAGGTTTTTTTAATTTTTTAATCCTATTAATTTCATCGGTAAGTTCGTGTAAGGGTATATTAATCGAACCCTGCACATGACCATCTTCAAATTCTTCTAAAGTTCGTACATCAATTATCACAGCATTCTTCTGGATAAATTCATTAATAAGTGTTGCGCCGTCATTTGTATCAAAGCCAAAAAAATCAAAAAATCCCATATCTATATTTTTATATGTTGGCAAAGGTAAATATAAATTGCTCCTACGATAGGTAACTCTAGTTACTTTGTAATTGCGTAGATCAATTTCCGTTAATTTTTATTTAAATAATCTAGTGTTAGATTTATAAAAGACTTCACTCTCATTTTTCATCTATATAAAAATCGGAGGTAGATGGCCTGCCGCATCTTCCGATTTTATATTTAGCGGCTTTCCTCCAAGGAAAAAATAAAATCCAGGTAGTTTCTTTTGAAAATAGGAAAAATCCCGCCTTAAGCGGGATTTAATTCAATTTATTTAGTTAGCGTGTAAATAGCAATTCTCTATATTTCGTTAATGGCCAAAGTTCATCGTCTACCATTAACTCTAACTTATCGCAATGATAGCGAATCTCATCAAAATATGGTTTTACCTTATTGCAATAAGCATCTGCAGCTTTTTGACCGTGCAGTAAATTCGCTTTTCTACGTTCGTCGGTCATCAGCTCAACTTTAGAACTAATTCCGGCAATATGCCCCGATATTTTTTCGATCAAGTCGATTTGTTCTGCTGCAATTTTCTTAAAGTTCGCACCAAATATTTCTTTTAATCCTTTTACATTTTTAATAAGTGTATTTTGATATTGAACAGCGGTTGGCACTACATGATTTCGCGCAATATCTCCTAATACCCTGCCTTCTATCTGGATTCGCATGGTGTATTCTTCTAATTCAATTTCATGCCGGGCAACAAGTTCTTTCTTGCTCATCACATTCATCTCTTCAAAAAGATCAATGGCCTTTTTAGATATCTTCGCCTTTAAAGCTTCAGGCGTTGTCTTGTTGTTGCTAAGTCCTCTTTTTTTAGCTTCTTTCGCCCATTCATCACTATAACCATTTCCTTCGAACAATACATTCTTAGAGGCTTTTATATACTCTCTTAACACATTGAAAACGGCTTCATCTTTCTTAAGGCCTTTGCCTTTTATAAGTTTATCAACCTCGACTTTAAAATCTTTTAATTGTTTTGCAACTATCGTGTTTAAAACAGTCATCGGATTAGCGCAATTGGCAGTTGAACCTACCGCTCTGAATTCGAATTTATTACCTGTAAATGCGAATGGTGAAGTTCTGTTCCTATCTGTATTATCCAATAAAACATCAGGAATTTTACCTACAACATTTAATTTAAGATCAGTTTTTTCTTCTGGTGATAATTTTCCTTTTGTAACACCTTCGAGATCTTTCAAAACTTTTGTTAACTGTTCACCTATGAATACAGAAATGATTGCCGGAGGCGCTTCATTTGCGCCTAATCTATGATCATTACTAGCAGATGCAATCGCTGCTCTTAATAATTCTTCATTATCGTAAACGGCTTTTATAGTGTTCACAAAAAAGGTTAAAAATTGGAGGTTACTCATGGGAGTTTTACCCGGAGCTAGTAAATTTACGCCTGTATCGGTTGATAATGACCAGTTATTATGCTTACCTGAACCATTAATTCCGGCGAAAGGTTTCTCATGAAGCAATACTTTAAATTGATGTTTCGAAGCTACCTTGCCCATCACATCCATCAACAATGAATTATGGTCAACGGCTAAATTTGATTCTTCATATATAGGTGCTAATTCAAATTGGTTTGGAGCCACTTCATTATGACGCGTTTTTACAGGTATCCCCAATAACATGCTTTCTTGTTCCAAATCGCGCATAAAATTTAAGGCCCTGTTAGGAATAGATCCAAAATAATGATCATCTAGTTGTTGTCCTTTTGCAGGAGAATGGCCCAATAATGTTCTACCCGTTAAAGTAATATCCGGACGGCTAGCCGCTAGTGCTTTATCAATTAAAAAGTATTCTTGCTCCCAGCCTAATGAAGATGATACTTTTTTTACATTTTTATCAAAATATTTACATACTGCAGTTGCAGCACTATCTACCGCTTGTAATGCTCTTAATAATGGTGTTTTATAATCTAATGCCTCTCCTGTATAAGCTACAAAGACTGTCGGAATACAAAGCGTAGTACCATAAATAAATGCAGGTGAAGTTGGATCCCATGCAGTATATCCCCTGGCTTCAAAGGTATTTCTTATACCTCCGCTAGGGAAACTTGAAGCATCGGGCTCTTGTTGTACCAATTGATCTCCTCCAAATTTCTCAATGGCCATACCACCTCCTATAGTTTCAAAAAATGCATCGTGCTTTTCTGCCGTACCTCCGGTTAAAGGTTGAAACCAGTGCGTGTAATGCGTAGCTCCTTTACTCAATGCCCAGTCTTTCATTGATCCTGAAACCTGGTCAGCAATTTTACGGTCGATCTTAGTGCCATGATCGATCGCACTCGTTACCCCTTTAAAGGCATCTTTAGTTAAATATTGGCGCATCGTATTTTCATTAAATACATTACGTCCAAATAATTCTGAACGTTGCTTATTTTCCTTAACCTTAACTGCTTTTCTGTGCAATGTTTCTTTTAATGCATCAAATCGTATTACTGCCATATTTCTAGAATTTAATTTTGAACGGTAAAATTAACAAAAAAAACATAATAGCCAATATTACCCTAAAAAAATATGGGGTAAAAATCATTTTTTGCAAAATTATTAATAAAGCACCCCCTAAATTTGAGATGCATTAAAAGAAAGATAAATAAATATCAAATAAGCTAAAAAAAGTACCAAGCCTTTAAAACGGGAAATTTCCAGCTTTTTTGGAATAAATATTAATGGTAATAATAAGGTAGAAATGGCGATCATCCATATAATATCATTTGATAACAGCCCTTTATCTATTACATTTATCGGCATTATCATCGCGGTGAGTCCTAAAACAGAAGCAATGTTAAATATATTGGAACCAATTAAATTACCCAAAGAAATAGCTTTTTCCTTACGAAGGGCCGCTATGATAGAGGCTGACAATTCAGGCACACTGGTGCCTAAAGCCACCATACTTACGCCTATAACCCTTTCACTAACGCCAAGTTTGGAAGCTATATCGACTGCTCCTTTAACCAAAAGTTCTGAACCTCCCCATAAGGCAACACCTCCTAAAACTAACCAAATAAAGATCTTCATATTAGAAGTTTCCCTCAATGCTTCATCTATTTCACCCTCGTCGTTATTGACATTATTCTTTCTTGAGATTTTTATCATAAAGTAGACAAATATGATCAACGATATAAATAAAATGACCCCTTCTAATCTATTCAACAAATTATCATTCTTTAAAAAGAAGAATAAAACGAACGATAGCAGTACCATCACCGGCCAGTTCATTTTGTAAAAATCTCGATCGACAGTTAAAGGAGAAATAATAGCGGTAAGACCCAATACCAAGGCTATATTGGCAATATTAGATCCAATCACGTTACTTAAGGCAAGATCCGGATGTCCGTCAAGCGCAGCTTGAAGGCTCACTATTAATTCTGGTGCAGATGTTGCAAATGAAACAACCGTCATACCAATTACCAATTTAGAAAGATTTAGTTTAAAGGAAAGCCCAACCGAAGATCTTACTAAAAATTCACCTCCTACAACAAGAAATAATAATCCCGCTATAAGGTAAAAAATACTCATGTTGATTTTTTTTCAAATATACTTTTTTTATAGGTTTTAAATAAATCTTAAAAATTAGTTAAATAACTATTTTTATAGTTATACAACTAAATAAATAGTTTATGTTTGTTTTTGAAATCGAAAAAAATGGAAAAACTCACTAACAAAGAAGAAGAAGTATTGCAGGTTTTATGGCAATTAAAAAAAGGTTTTGTAAAGGACGTTGTTGCTAAATTACCAACACCTAAACCTCATTATAATACCATTTCTACCATTATAAGAAAATTGGAAGAAAAAGGGTATATAGGTTACAAAGCTTATGGTAAGACCCATGAATATTATCCATTAATTTCGATGGAAGAATACCGCAAAAATCATGTAAAAAAAACCATCCATAATTATTTTCAAGACTCCTATAAAAATGCTGTTTCATTCTTCGCCAAGGAAGAGAAAATAAGTGTGGAGGAGCTTAAAGAAATTATTGACCTGATCGAATTAAAAAACAAGTAATATGGAAGCCATCCTCACCATTATCTGGAAATCGGCAGTTTTAATAACACTTTTCTATAGTGTTTACAAAAGCTTATTATATAGAGAGACTTACTTTAAATCAATAAGATACTTTCTGTTAACCGGAATTATAGCAGCTGTTATTCTTCCATTTATCGTTATACCTATTTATGTTGAAACCGAATTTTTTCAGCCTTCCTTTGAAGTCATTGAAAGTACTTTTATAAAGTCTACTTCTAGTTCATATCCAACTTTTAACTGGCTAAATGTATTGCTATTGTCTTATCTTATAATCGCAGGATATTTTATTGTTAGACTTGGTATCCAGCTATTGTCGATTGGCGTATTAATCTTTAAAAATAAATGTGTTAAAGAGGGTACCTATTATTTTGTTGAAATAGCAGATGAAATCTCACCTTTTTCATTTTTTAACTTTATAGTATTTAACCCAGATCGATTCAATAAGTCAGAACTAAATCAGATTTTAGCACATGAAAAGGTTCATGCCATGCAGCATCACTCGATAGATAACATTATGGCTAATTTATTAGTTGCCTTTCAATGGTTTAATCCGATAGCCTGGCTGTATAAAAAAGATATTGAGCAAAATTTAGAATTCATAGCCGATGAATGCGCTTTAAAAGTTTCAAAATCGCATCGAGCGTACCAACAATTATTATTAAAAACAAGCATACCTAATTATCAAATGGCATTAGCCAATAACTTTTATAATTCACTTTTAAAAAAACGAATCATTATGTTACAATCTAAAAAATCAAACAGACAATCGCAATGGAAAATTGCACTCGTCCTACCGCTGCTTATTGCATTTTTATTTGCATTTAATACGAAAACTATTGCGCAAAAGAAAGAGGTTAAAAAAGAAGTTGTTAAAATAACAACCGAAATCTATGCAAGATTAATTACTAAAGAAAGTACTAAAGACGATCTTGCTAAAGTCTCAAAATCATTTGCCGAAAACGGACTCGATGTTAAATTTAATGGTGTTAAGATAGATAAGAATATGATCACCGCTATTAAAATAGAAGCGAAGGCTAAGGATGGGAAGGCATCAGCCTCTTACGCTTCCAATGATAATAATGGTATAAACCCGGTAAAGATCTCTTATGACAAAGAAAATAGCAATCTAAGTATTGGCTCGGCAGAAGGAACACATATGTCGAGCATTACATTCGACAGATAAAGATCATCATAAAATTATGAAGCACCGTATAAAAGGCGATGATAAAAAAATGGTGTTTATTTATAAAGACGGAGATGATGCCGAGGATGAAGATGTGAATATTTGGGTAGATGAAAAAGGTGATACCACTAAGATCATCAAGAAAAAAATAATGGTAAAAATGGGTGAAGGAGATGAGAATGAAGATATTCATGAGATCATTATAGATGAAGACGGCGATGGTGAAAAAATTGAAAAAGAGATCGTTAAAATTAAGGTTAATGGTAGTAAAGGAGAAGGGAACCGCTTTTTAACTAAAACCCTAAATGCTTTAGACAATGAGGATGACACAAATACAGTTACAACATATATCGTAAACGGTAAGGAGATGACTAAAGAAGAATTCAAAAAAATGGATAAGGACAAAATAAAAACCATCGAAATTAAGAGAGAGGTCAAAAAAGAAAAATAATAGCTTATCAAATAACCATCTTAGAAAACTCTTGAAATATTCAAGAGTTTTTTATTTATTATTTTAGCTGCATGAAAAAATTATTTTTTAAGATCCTGGCTAAACTCAATAAGATATTTTTACCCAGTTTAACCAAAAAACAATTGGATATGACCAAGGCATCTAAATTGCAATTGGCCTTGATTGGATGGAGATACTTTATTACAAAAAATAGTTTGAACTAATCATTTGAAAATTTCGTATCTTTAACTAAAGACATTAGTTATGGACGATCATTCTAAACATATTCGATTCTTTACCGGTTCTTTGATCGAGATTCAAAGATTACAATTAGATCTAGACGATCAGAAAATTCCTTCCTTAGTGAAAAATAACTTTCAATCCGGGTTACGCTCGGGCTTTTATGGAGGCTCACCAAATCAGGTTGAGCTATTTATTTATGAAGAAGACCTTGAAAAGGCAACCTTAATTCTTAAAGAATTCGAGGAACAATTGAACTCATAAATAAGTATTGAAATATTTTTTCATTTCCCTAAAAAAGAAATATATTTGCACCCCATTAAATTTGGCCTCGTGGCGCAACTGAATAGCGCACTTGATTACGGCTCAAGAGGTTACTGGTTTGAATCCAGTCGAGGTCACGAATGAATCAAAAAATGATTCAATTACAAGCGAGTTTCAAAAATGAAGCTCGCTTCTTTTTTGGAAATACGCGAAGTGATTGTTTTTTTGATTCTCAAAGCGGAGCTTTGCTGGATCAACAACCGAAGGGAAGTTAATCCTGATTCTCAAAGCGGAGCTTTGCTGGATCAACAACCGAAGGGAAGTTAATCCTGAGTCTCAAAGCGGAGCTTTTGTCACTTAATAGGATCAACAACCGATTATATCGAAACGTTAATCCTGAGTCTTATTAAACAGAAGCTTTGAAATATGAATCGAATGAAATGAGCTCAATCAGGCCAGAAATCAAGATCCCTTTTTAAAAAATATTGAAAACAATCAAATTTTAGTTAATAATTCTATTTCAATGGTTAAATTTGGATTTCTAAAAGCATATTGATTGATGAGAAAACTCAACGAATTTATTTGGGAAACACATGGTATTCATGCCGGTACAGAACAGGATCATGTGAAGCATGGAATCGACAGATTGGAAGATATTGTTGACAAGGCCATAGAAGCAAATCACCCAAGTATTACCTTTATAATTCATTCGCCCAGACTAACTGGTTTTCGTTACCTCGCTGAAAGGGATACTAATGTAAAGTTTATTAGAGGGAATAGATCCTATTTAAATTATCCAAAGCGTATTGCTAATCTTCGAAAAAAATATGATGGTCAGATCAATATTAAATATGGTGTTGAATTAGAGTGGATGGGCCCTGATCTGGGATTACAATGGAGTCGATCAAAAATATTTCAGGCAGAAGATGCTGATTATGTCATTGGCTCAGTACACTTTGCCCCAGAAGGTTTACCTTATGATGGTTCAAAAGAAGAAGCCCTCGAATTATTGAAAATTAGAGGAAGCCTGGAAGCTTATTGGGATGGTTATTTTAATGAAATGATCCAGATGATTGAATGTTTCGGTGATATGATTCAAATCATTGGCCATATAGATCTGCCGAAATTAAATGTAGAAATGCCAAAAGCATTGGTGAATTTTGAAACTAGCGCACATCCTTTAGCAAATAAATTTAGAACACTTTTAGAACTAATAGCCGACCGAAACTTATCATTAGATGTTAATATGGCGGGGAAATTTAAAGGGGTAGGCGTTTATCCGGTTCAGAGTATATTGAGACGGGCAAAGGAACTTCAAATTCCGGTATGTGTAGGTACCGATACGCATCATGTGAGGTATTATGGATTAAACTTTATAGAAAGTTTAGAATATATTCAGAAGGCTGGATACGAGAGTTATGTGAGTTTTTCAAAGTTAATACCTGAAAAACGTACCATCTATGATGATCATGATCTAAAAGTTAAATACACCGTTTTAAATAAGGGAATTGAACTATTAAACCAAAGATTAGACAGCGATCAAAGAAGAATTATACCCGATTTTTCTTTTGGAGGGTCGTTTTTAGAATTTGTAGATATCTATAAAAATTCTACCGGTATGGGGGAATACAATGCCATCAGAATTCGAAAATGGGGTAAATCAATTACAGTTTCCAATGAAACTCCCAAAATGTCTGGTCATAAAGTAAAAGGATTGTTTTCTGAACATTTAGATAAACCAGGAGTGATCTCTTCCCTTTTTAACACCTTGGCTTCTGAAGGGATAAATGTAGAAACGGCACGATTAAAGTCAAATAATGATGGTACTGCTTCTGCTTTTATATCAATTGAAAGTGACAATGGAAAAGTTAAAAATGCTATTGATTTTATAAATGGTACAGATGATGGACTTTTTAAGAAATTAACTTATCAGGAAAATGCCGTATTACCAAATTATTATACAGAAGGTGTTTATTTATTAGAAATGGACGGTGTAAAATTAAATTTGGCCTTACATGAAAAAGTGATCCTTACCAAACATCATAATGCTCCGGGAGTTTTATTGATATTGCTTTCTGCCTTAGCTTCTAAACATATTAATATAATAGATTTAAGATTGGGGAAATTGAATGATATAGGTTATTCTGCCTTAGCTATAGATGGAGATAGTAATATTATCAGGAATTTATTATCAAAATTAGGAGAGCAATATTATGAGGCAAATTTGATCGAATTTCACAGTATGTAATTTAGTTAAACCGAATGTAATAACCCGGGCATTGTAATAATTGAATGATTAAATCTAAGTTTAGAGAATGGCCTCACCTTCCAAAAGAAATTTTAAATTAACCTTTTACTTAATCTCTAAAAAAAACAAAAGCCCACTTTCGTGGGCTTCTGGCTAACTAAACAATTCAATTTAAACTAATTTATGATTCTTGTGTATGATTAAATTTTATTATTTAAAACGGGGAGAAAGGAATTCATTCTCGAGTTTCTTTTCTTTTGGGTGTAAAAGCTGCCTTAATTAGCTAAGACAACTTTTACATTTTAAGCATAGCAACTTTCCCATTTTAATATCGCTTTGAACTTTTTCTTAATTCTTAAAGTACGTTGAACTTTGATTTGATAAATGTTTCTTTTTAGTGACTTTTTAAAAGTTTACTTTATGTTTCATTTAATCTGTTCGTTCAATATTTCTTTTATTTTTTTATTGTTGATTATAATTTAAAAGTTCTAATTTATTCGAATCTTTATGATTATTAAGACTCTTCATATATAAAACAACAAGCCCTTAAAAATTCCTACCCTACCTTGATCTTTTTTTAGTTAAAATTATTATATACTTGATTATTAGTGATTTAAATTAAATATTTATATTATAAAATTATCAATGTTAAAAATAAAGATGTCCGTAACGCTTAGGCAATTCTACTTTCGTTTTATTATATTGAAAGGAAGTCATCCTAAGTATAAATAGTATTAAAAGACCAACGGAAGCTCTTTAGATAGGTTTTAAGCAAAAAAAACTGCTCTCGGGTTGAAGAGAGCAGTCCTAACTTTATTAATTCATAGCAATGTTCCTATTAAAAACAGAATTAATAAAAAACCTTAATATTTAGCGTACATAATTTTCTTAATCGTTATCGTCGTCGTCACATTTGCCTAAAACATCACCATGATCCAGGTGTGCCTTAATGGCGTTTACACTTACACATATAGTATGGCCGTTATGGCATATATAAACCTTCTTATTCTTATCATCACAGTAATCATAATCATCGTTACCTCTGCATGCATCTACTGCGATCTCTAAGGTTGCTACTAATTCATCCATATCACCAATCTCTATGCCCCCATCTTCACCAATTATCTCCATAGGAAAATCTATCATGATCTGATCGGTATTTATTAATTCATCAAAAAAACTAAACAATTGTTCATCAGAATTAATTACCCTAGTATCGATAGTCCTGCTATTTGTATAATAAGCATAAAAAGCTATTGGATATTTAAATTCAACACATTGTTCATCATTATTATTATTGTCATCATCTGACTTTGTCGCAACGGCTGCCTTCATCAATGTAACAATGTTGGACTCAACGGTAATTACCTCATCCGGACTGTCTGCAATTTCTTCGATACCCTCCTGGCAAAATGTAAAAAATAAGAAAGGCAAAAACAAAAGATATCTAACCGATAACATTTTGCTTTTTGTGTTTTTTGTTTTCATAATTCAAAATTTTCTTTTGATTCAACAATTTCTTGTATAAAATTCTAACTTAATTTATTTTTTGCATTTAATCCTTCAGGTAACTTTACTTTTTAATCTTTCTGGCTTACCAATTACCAAAACTACTTTATTATTCTAATTAGTTTATAACAGTCTTAATTATAATTATAAGATCTTATCTACCATTAGTAATTATATAACAACTTAGCGTTAATTATTCCTACCCTACTGTCATTATTTTATTTAATTAACCAAAACTAGAAACTGTCTTAACTCACCAATGCGCTAAGACAGTTACCCCTTTTTTTTTAATTTTGACTTATAGTATACCTAATTTTTAAAATTTATGATTAATATTATTTTAACTATTCAATTATATAACAACTCAACTCAAAAAGTTCCTACCCTATTTATAAAAAAATAATTCTTTTTATTATATTAAATGAAAACTGCCTCAACATCAAGATGTTAAGGCAGTTTACCCCTTTTTATAATAATTACTTATAGTATAATTATACTTTTAAAATTTTAGCGCGTATTCTTCTTTTGGATTTATTGTTATCGGTATTTTTACCCTGGTTGTATCCCAACCTAATACCATTTGAATATTTTCTTTTTTCTCCTTAAAGGCTATTGAAAAAGATTCTAGCTCTTCAGCTTTATGAGAAGGAACCGTAATTCTGGCCACATCGAATACCGGATCGTATTGGAAAGCACCAAGTACATCCAAATTGGCACTCAAAATGATCTCCCATTCGTTTTCACCCGGAATCGTATATAAAACATATGTTCCTGCAGGCACTTTAACCTTACCAAACATAATGTCTTGATAAAACTTAACTTCTGTAGCTTCATTAGCACCAGTTCTCCAAAGTTTACCATAAGCTACTTTATTACCAAAAACTTCCTCACCATTCTTTAATGGTCTGCCATAGATCACTTTTACAATAGGTGGTGTAACCCTACTTTCTCTATAATAGGTTATATCATGAGGCGACTCATCTAAACCATCGAACCCTTGAGCAAATACTCCTTGATTGAATGATATTAGTGCGGTAAATGTTAGTCCTATTTTTAACAGTGTGAACTTTTTCATTTTATTTAAGTTTAGTTTATTTAGCAATTTTTTAAAAGATCGAAAATCTTTTAACTTTAATTTGGATTTTTATTTATTATTACAAGCTGAACTAATTCAGAATTGTTATTTTTGTTTTTTAATGCATTTACTTTCAGGGGAGAAAGGATAAATATTTTATTAATAAATAAACTGTAATCTCTTTTTAGTTTCTGCATTGCGAGTTTTTTATTAAATTCGATTTACATATATGAAACAATCAACATCTAAAAAGTCCTACCTACAAATTTTTAAAAAAAACATTTCATAATGATAAAAGCTTTAAATACAGACATTTGCGAAGAACGTGTTTTTTCAAAAATATTTAATTCACTATCTAATGATGTATTTAATTTTTTAAGATATAAATATGGTGATAGATTGGATCCGAGAGATAAAGTTCAGGAGGCATTTATAAAACTATGGGATAATTGTAAGAATATCTCACCGGAAAAGGCAAAGGCATTTTTATTTACAACTGCTAATAATATGATGCTTAATGAGTTTAAGCATCAAAAAGTTGTATTGAAGCATCAGCAAACAAAACCAAAAGACTATACCAATGAAACTCCAGAGTTTATCATGGAAGAGTCAGAATACATGCAAAAGTATGAGCGGGCCTTGTCTAATTTAACAGAAGCCCAACGTGTTGCGTTTTTACTAAATAGGGTTGAGGGCAAAAGACATAAAGAAATTGCAGAAATGCTAGGTATATCGAGAAAGGCTGTTGAGAAAAGATTATATGGTGCGTTGGAAAAATTAAGAAAGGATATTGACGGTATATAAAAATTAATCATAAAACAGGTAGGAACTTTTAATATTTAATTGTTCTATAAGTGAAGCATCAATATAAAACATAAAAAAAACAACATAAGTAGGGTAGGAATATTTCCACGCTAGTTGTTATATAACTAGAAACTATTGATATGCAAAAAGAACTCTTAATACAGAAATGGTTAGATGGCGAGCTAAGTGAGGCCGAATTAAAGGACTTCAAGAAATTGCCAGAGTATGAGTCTTATAACAAGCTTTCAGAAAAAGCCATGTTATTTAAAGACACATCTTATAATGTTGATTTAGAATTTTTAAATTTAAAATCTAAAATCAAAGAACGAGATGCGTCAACGTCAAAATTACGTTGGATAAAACCATTGTTAAGGATTGCTGCGATCTTTATTATAGGTTTGGCAGTATATTACTCACCTATATATGGTGACACAGCAGTGGTTAAAACACTTGCCAGTAATACAGCATCAGTTGAATTACCTGATAAGTCGAGTGTAAAACTAAATGCAGAATCTTCATTAAATTATAAGAAGAGAAATTGGAAGAAAAACCGAGAAGTAAATTTGGTGGGCGAAGCTTATTTTAAAGTGGCAAAAGGATCACAATTTGACGTGGTAACATGGTCTGGAAAAGTAAGTGTTCTTGGTACACAATTTAATGTTAAGCAACGCGTTAATTATTTTGAAGTAACCTGCTATGAAGGCCTTGTAAGCGTTACCTATAAAAATAGAGTAATTAAACTGCCAGCCGGAAAAACTTTTAAAATAATTGATGGTGCGGTTATTGAAGGAGAAACCAGAGAAATTGCTCCAACATGGGCAAATAAATATGTAAGTAGTTTTAAAAGTGTTCCTTATAGTGAAGTTATAAAAGAATACGAAAGACAATACAATATTAAAATAGAAGCTGATAATATAGATACCAATCAATTATTTACAGGTAGTTTTACCAACACTAATAAAGAATTGGCCTTAAAATCTATAACATTACCATTGAAGTTGAAGTATAACAAAGAAAATAATACAAAAATAGTTTTAACTAAGGAGTGATAAAAAAACAGTTACTGCTAATTTTTATTCTTTTATCTTTTTTTTGTTTCACTAATATTTCAGCACAAACTCAAAAAGGAAAGCAACCACTTATCGAAATTTTGGAAGAATTACACTTACGTTTTGAGTGTAATTTTTCGTATATAGACAATGATATAAAATATATATTCCTAGAACCTCCATCAGTCGATCTTAATTTAAAACAATCTATAGATTATCTACAAACCAAAACTCCCTTACAATTTACAATTTTAGGAAACAATTTTATAACTATTACCAACAAGGATAATAGTTTTTCTATTTGTGGTTATATTGTGGATATTGCGACAAATGAAGTAGTTCCCGGATGCGTTATTCAATCGAAATCTTCGTCAACAATAAGTGATGATAAAGGGTATTTTAGAGCTAGATAAAGTAGTTGAAAATGATATCATAACTTTCAGACATTTGGGTTATGATATTTTTACTGAATATGCAGAAAAGTATAATACTCGAAAATGCGAAACCATTTACCTGGTTTCAAAAACAGAAAACCTTACCGAAATTATCTTAAATAACTATTTAACAAATGGGATTAACAAAATTATTGATGGAAGTATCAATATCAATTATAAAAATTTTGGCACGATCCCCGGCCTTATAGAAACTGATGTTTTACAAACTATTCAAGCACTATCTGGGTTTCAAAGTATTGACGAAACTGTTTCGAACATAAACATTAGGGGTGGCACACATGATCAAAACTTAATTCTATGGGATGGAATTAAAATGTATCAGTCGGGCCATTTTTTTGGTTTGATCTCCGCCCTAAATCCGAGGATGGCCAAAAAAGTATCCTTATTGAAGAATGGTACTCCTTCGAATTACTCCGATGGCGTTTCCGGTACTGTTGATATGAAGACGGATGAAAGAACGAATGATACACTAAATGCAGAAGCGGGTTTAAATTTTATTAATGTTGATGCTTATATTGATGTGCCTTTAAATGATAGATCTTCACTTCAGTTGGCCTCAAGAAAATCATTCAGCGAATACCTTAATACACCAACTTATAGCCAATATTTCGATAGGGCTTTTCAAAATACCGATGTGGTTACAAGTACCAGCAATACCAATAGTACCGATGAAAAATTTGATTTTTATGACCTTAGCTTAAGGTTATTATACGACCTCACTGATAAAGATCAATTAAGTGTTAACCTCTTGCATCTAAACAATAGTTTAACTTTTACTGAAAATGCTTTTGGAGGTGGATTATCGGCTTCTCGTGAAAGTACTTTAGACCAGAGTAATCGGGCTGGAGGAATAAAATATAGCAGAAATTGGAACAGTAAATTCAAAGCTTCATTGCAGTTCTACGCAACCGATTATAATCTGGAAGCTACGAATTTTGATATTATAAACGAACAGATTTCAACACAAGGAAATAAAGTGGTAGAGGCTGGGTTTAATATTAATACAAGTTATATTTTAAATGATCAGATCAAACTGAAAAACGGGTATCATTTAATTGAAACAGGAATTACAAATACAGACGAAGTTAATTTTCCGGCTGTTGATATTTCAATAAAAGAAGTAGTTAGAACACATGCTCTGTCATCTGAAATTGCATACAGTTCCGTCGACCAGAACACCCATGTCAAATTCGGAACTCGTTTTAATTATATAGATACGTTTAATAAATTTATTATCGAACCTCGATTAAGTATCAATCATAGGATCACTGATCGGATCATGATGGAAGTTTTAGGAGAATTTAAAAATCAGACAACTACCTTATTAACCGATTTTAAAAATAATTTCCTGGGAATTGAAAATCGCAGGTGGACATTATCTAACAATAAGGATATTCCAATTCTAAGAAGTAAGCAGATCTCTGTAGGATCAAATTATTATTACCAAGGATTAATGATCAATACAGAAATATATTATAAAAGAGTAAATGGTATAACCTCACAAAGTCAAGGATTTCAAAACCAATATGAATTCATAAAAACAGATGGAAGTTATAATGTAAAAGGGTTTGACTTTATCATCAATAATAGATTCGACAAATTCAATACCTGGATAAGTTATTCCCTGGCAGATAACAATTATGTTTTCGACGAATTTGAAGAAGAATAAGTTTTCGAGCAATTACGATATAACACATACCATTTCGGTGGCAACTGCTTATGAAATTAAGAATTTAAAATTATCTGCCGGATTAAACTGGCGTACCGGAAAACCTACAACAAGGCCAATCTCTGGTGATGAAATTGTAAATAATAAAATTAATTATAGTGCTTCTAATAGCAGTAACTTAAACGCATTTATGAGAGTAGATGCTTCTGCAATCTATGATTTTACCCTTTCAAAAAAAATAAAAGCACAGGCCGGTTTATCTGTTTTAAACTTACTCGATCAAAAAAATATTATTAACAGCTACTATATCGTTAATGACGATAATTTGCCTCAAGAAATAAAAGAATATTCATTAGGGATTACACCAAACTTTGCTTTCAGGGTATTTTTTTAAAATAAAAACTCCTTTTTCGAATATCAAAAAAGGAGCTTAATATGAATTGCTTAAATTATTTAGCGTTTTGTTTCTTAATTAAATTCAAAGCCGATCCTGCTTTAAACCATTCTATTTGACCCGCATTATACGTATGGTTGGCTACAATAGTATCTTGTGTGCCATTATCATGTTTCGCAACAATGGTTAACGGTTTCCCAGGAGCAAAATCTACCAGATCAATAAAATCAAAAGTATCGTTTTCCTTAATTTTATCATAATCAGATTCGTTGGCAAAAGTTAAGCCTAACATTCCTTGCTTCTTTAAATTTGTTTCATGAATCCTGGCAAAAGATTTAACCAATACTGCAATTACCCCTAAATGTCTAGGTTGCATAGCAGCATGTTCTCTTGATGAACCTTCACCATAATTATGATCTCCCACAACTATCGTAGGTATTCCTGCCGCCTTATAAGCTCTCTGTGTAGCAGGTACAGCACCATGTTTACCGGTAATTTGATTTTTAACTAAATCTGTTTTATCATTGAAAGCATTTACTGCTCCGGTTAATGTATTTTCAGAAATATTATCTAAATGCCCCCTGAATCGCAACCATGGCCCAGCCATCGAAATGTGATCGGTTGTACATTTGCCTTTTGCTTTTATTAATAATTTAGCACCGGTAATATTCTTACCGTTCCAGGGTTCGAAAGGAGATAATAACTGTAATCTCTTAGATTCCGGGCTAACTTTTATCTCAATTTTTGATCCATCTTCTGGCGGCGCAACAAATCCCGCATCTCCTACATCAAATCCTTTTGGAGGAAGTTCCCATCCTGTTGGTTCTTCAAGTTTAACTTTTTCACCTTTCTTGTTTATAAGTGTATCGGTTACAGGGTTAAAATCTAATCTTCCTGCAATCGCAATTGCTGCTACCATTTCCGGTGATGTCACAAACGCATGGGTATTAGGATTACCATCGGCACGCTTCGCGAAATTCCTGTTAAACGAATGTACTATGCTATTTTTAGGCGCATTTTTAGGATCACTATAACGTGCCCATTGCCCGATACAAGGGCCACAAGCATTGGTAAATATAGTAGCATCTAATTTTTCAAACTTTTGCAATAATCCATCCCTATCCGCTGTAAATCGCACTTGTTCAGAACCTGGATTGATACCAAAATGTGCCTTGGTCTCTAATCCCTTATCTATTGCTTGTTGTGCAATAGAAGCAGCACGAGATAGATCCTCATAAGAGGAGTTGGTACATGAACCTATGAGGCCCCATTCTACATCCAAAGGCCAATTATTCGCTGTTGCTTTTTCGGTCATTTCTCTACCGGCATTTGTTGCTAGATCGGGCGTAAATGGGCCATTAATAAGGGGTTTTAATTCAGATAAATTGATCTCTATAACCTGATCAAAATATTTATTAGGGTTTGCATAAACTTCATCGTCTCCAGTTAAATGTTCTTTTACCTTGTTTGCGGCATCGGCAACATCATTTCTGTCGGTAGCCCGTAAATAACGCTCCATGGATTCGTCATAACCGAAAGTAGATGTAGTTGCACCGATTTCAGCACCCATATTACAAATGGTTCCTTTACCTGTACATGACATGCTCTTTGCACCATCTCCAAAATATTCTACGATCGCTCCGGTACCACCTTTTACAGTTAAAATACCTGCAACCTTTAAAATAACATCTTTTGGGGCTGTCCAGCCACTCAATTTTCCTGTTAACTTTACACCTATCAGTTTTGGAAATTTTAATTCCCAAGGCATTCCTGCCATTACATCAACAGCATCTGCTCCACCAACACCAATAGCTACCATTCCAAGTCCACCAGCATTTACAGTATGAGAATCGGTTCCGATCATCATCCCACCGGGAAAAGCATAATTTTCTAATACTACTTGATGAATAATTCCGGCACCCGGTTTCCAGAATCCAAGCCCATATTTTCTTGACACTGATTCTAAAAAGTTAAAAACCTCATTACTGGTATTCAGCGCATTTTGCAAATCGGTTTTAGCTCCGATCTTTGCTTGTATTAGGTGATCGCAATGCGTTGTAGTTGGCACAGCGACTTTCTTTTTACCGGCCTGCATAAACTGTAATAATGCCATCTGGGCTGTTGCATCTTGAAGTGCAATTCTATCAGGTGCAAAATCTACATAAGATTTACCTCTTTCATATATCTGATCAGGCATTCCAACGGAGAGGTGAGAATATAAAATTTTCTCCGCAAGGGTTAATGGTTTTCCCGTTAACTCCCGTCGCTTTATTAATGCGCTCACCAATAGTTTTGTAAACGCCCTTTATCATTTCTATATCAAAAGCCATATTTTATAATTTAATCAATGCACACAAATGTACTGTATTTCGAAAACTTATTTAAATATTCATAAAACAAAATACACAATCTAGGGCCTTAATGCATTTTCAGTAAAAAAGATATTTTTTGGATAAGGATAATGTATTTTGAATTGATCTTTTTTATCAATTCAAAAATATAAAATAGTGCCAGATAGCCTTATTTCAAACGATTTCGGCTGATAATCCTAAATTTAACAATCGCGAACATCGCGGTTTAAGTTCATCATATTCTCCGGTTTTAACCGCACATTTTCCTTTATAGTGTACCAAATAAGTACATTGCTCGGCCTGCTCGGGTGAATGATCACATACATCCATTAAAGAATTAATTACAAATTCAAAAGTATGCACATCATCATTAAATAATATGATCTCATTCTGAGATACTTCTTTTTCCAGTATCTCAAAATCTTCCTGCTTTTTTCTTTTTGTACTCATAATGGGCTAAATTTATAAAAAGATTTTTAAACGCCACAAATTTTTTATGATAGACTAATTAACATATTTTAAAGCAACCCAATTATTCTTCTCAATAATCTTCTCTAATTTCAATCTATAATTACTAGATTCAGCATCAATTACAGGAATATCTTCTTCATAAAACCCACTTAATAGTAAGACACCTTTTTCATTCAGGCAATTTGCATAGGTCTTTATATCGATCAATAGGATATTCCTATTAATATTCGCAATAATTATGTCATATTTTTTATCTACCAAAAGGGCAGCATCTCCTTGATAAACTTTTATTTTCTTACAATCGTTACGCTCGCAATTTTCAATAGAATTTGCATAGCACCATTCATCAATATCTATCGCATCTATTTCCCGGGCTCCTTTCAGTTCCGAAAAAATGGCAAGTATCCCTGTCCCGCAACCCATGTCTAATACTTTTTTATTCTCGAGATCGAGTGCAATAAGATGTTGAACCATCATATGCGTAGTTTCATGGTGGCCGGTTCCGAAACTCATTTTTGGTTCTATAACGATGTCATATGTCCAGATTTGGATTTTCATGAAAAGGCGCTCTAATACTCACTATATCATCAACCTGTATAGGTTCAAAATTAGTTTCCCATTCTTTATTCCAATTTGTCTGTTCTATAGCATTCTTTACATAAGAAATATCGAACTCTTTTGAATTTAAAATATGGATATTTTCTAATAAATGATCGCTCCAGTCTTTTTGTTGGATATAGGCTAATACACCGGTATCATTTTCAACAAAACTTTCAAATCCAACATAAGCCAGCTCGGCGATCAAAATTTCGGTCGCCGGGTCTTTGGGATTTACAATAAATGAATATTCGAAATAGCTGTTATCCATTAAATGGCGTTAATAATAGCCAAGAAATCATCTTTATTTAGTGCTGCTCCACCTATTAAACCACCATCTACATCCGGTTTTGAGAAAATTTCTTTTGCGTTGGCGGGTTTTACGCTACCCCCGTAAAGTATAGAAACATTTTCAGCAACGTCCTCATCATAATGCTCTTCAACCAATTTTCTGATAAAGGCATGCATCTCCTGTGCTTGTTCGGGCGAGGCTGTTTCTCCGGTACCAATAGCCCAAACCGGTTCATAGGCCAGCACTATATTCTTCCATGATTTATCTTTAAGATGAAACAACCCGTTCTTAAGTTGTGATTCTACTACCTTAAAATGATTTTTTGATTTTCTGTCTTCTAACAATTCCCCAAAACAGAAAATTACTTTTAACTTATGCTTCAAAGCCTGGTCAACTTTTTGTGCCAATAATGCGTCTTTCTCTCCAAAATATTCCCTTCGTTCAGAATGACCCAGAATCACAGTTTTAACACCAATAGCTTTTAACATTTGAGCTGAAACCTCTCCTGTGAAAGCGCCATTATCTGCCTGATGCATATTTTGTGCGGCTACTTCGATCACAGATTTTTTAGCTTGTTTAACTACACTTTTTAAGTTTACAAAAGTGGGAGCCACAATAATCCTGGTGTTTTTATACACTTCATTTTTTATGGCCTTCTTGATCCCTTTCACCAATTTTTTTGATTCCTCTAAGTCATTATTCATTTTCCAGTTACCGGCAACAATTTTAGTTCTCATTTTTTTAATTTTTTACAAATGCTTACAATATATAAGCGCGTTTATATTAAGTTTTATTTTAATCGTATTCTCGGATCTAACCATCCGTAAATTATGTCTACAAAAATATTGATAATAATGAACATAGCCGCTATAACCAATACACTTCCCATAATAATCGGCAAGTCTAGGGTATTTAAAGCATTGACTATTTCTTTACCTAATCCATTCCAGTTAAAAATATACTCTACAAAAACTGCTCCTGCCAATAGGGAAGCAAACCAGCCGGAAACTGCTGTCACCACGGGGTTAAGCGAATTTTTTAAGGCATGTCTTTTAATGATCTTATACATAGACAGTCCTTTAGCCCTTGCTGTTCGGATATAATCCTCTCCCATCACTTCCAATAAGGAATTCCGCATAAGTTGAATCACCACTGCTAAGGGCCGTATCCCTAAAACTATGGCAGGTAATAGCAGATTTTTCCAACGAATATATTTACCTTCTCCAAAATCATCAACTTCATATAAACTGCCTGTCATATTTAAATTGGTGTATTTATGTAGTACAAAACCAAAAAACCAGGCAAATATAATGGCCGAAAAAAATGATGGAACACTCATTCCCAACGTGCTGATGATCGATATGATCCTGTCAAAAAGTGTATCCTTAAATAGTGCCGACAATATACCAAAGAAAATGCCAATAATAATGGCAATTGTTATTGCTGAAATGGCCAGAACTGCAGTATTTGGTAAGGTTTCTGAGATAACCTCAGTTACGCTTTTTCCGTTTTTTTGAAAGGATTCCCGTAAATACGGATATTTGATAACGATTGTTTTGTTTTCAGTTTCGAATATTTTTGTAAATGTGTATTTCCTTAAATTCAAATATGTGTAATCTTCTTCACTATTGCTGTGTATGGAGATTGGAGACAGATCATTCAAATAATATCCATACTGGGTTAAAATAGGTTTATCGAAACCATATTTTTTCTTGATGTTCATCAACTGTTCACTGTCTTCACGCTGATCTAACATCATCCTTGCAGGATCTCCGGGTAATACCGTAAACAAAAAGAAAATGACTGTTACAACCCCGAATAAGGTAATGATTCCGTAAAAAGATTTATTTAAAATATAATTGAACAATCGTATTCCTTTAGAAAAACAAATATAAATTAAACCTTCTGAAAAAACTTTTTAAAAGATCACTTTCTTAGTTAGGTTAAGCCTCTTACGCCAAACCAAATACTTAATGTGACTATTTTGGTTCAAAAACGACTAAAATTGCTCCCTGAAAATGATTACTTTTGCCTAACCTTTTAGTTAGGAATTGATGACAAAAGCGCAACTTATTGAACAGATCAAGAAAAAGAGATCTTTTTTGTGTATTGGCCTTGATGTTGATCTTGAAAAAATTCCAAAGCACCTTTTGTCGTTAGAAGATCCCATTTTTGAATTTAACAAGCAGATCATCGATGCTACACATCATTTGGCTGTTGCCTATAAACCCAACATCGCTTTTTACGAAGCTTATGGTATTAAAGGATGGCAATCGTTACAAAAAACAATTGGTTATTTAAACAAAAATTACCCTGAGATCTTTACTATTGCCGATGCCAAACGTGGTGATATTGGTAATACTTCTACACGGTATGCCAAGGCTTTTTTGGAGGATCTGAATTTCGATTCTATAACAGTAGCGCCCTATATGGGGAGAGATTCTGTTGAACCCTTTTTGGCATTTGAAAATAAATTTACCATCCTATTAGCATTGACTTCCAATAAAGGAGGTTTGGATTTCCAAACTTTGACTTTTAACAATGAGGCATTGTACAAAATTGTGCTGAAAAAATCTTTAACCTATAATAATTCTCAAAATTTAATGTTTGTGGTTGGTGCGACCAGGCCAGCATATTTTAAGGAGATTAGAAAAATTGTTCCAGATCATTTTTTGTTAGTACCCGGTGTTGGGGCCCAAGGCGGTAGTTTGCAAGATGTTTGTAAATTTGGACTTACTAATGAGATCGGATTACTCGTAAATTCATCAAGAAGCATTATTTATGCTTCATATGATCTAAATTTCGCTCAAAAGGCCAAAGAAAAAGCATTCGAATTACAACAGGAAATGCAACAGCTCCTTATAAATATTTAGTTATCCTTCTAATATTATCGATAAGAAAGTATCTAGCTGTACCATTTGTTTATAACCTTTCTTTTTACCTAATTGTCCGAGTATATATAAAATGATCCAGAGTACCGGCATGGCAATGCACATAATGAGGGCAAAGGTATAATCCTGTTTTAAATTCCAACGTGTATATGCTACGACAAAAAATACAATAAATGCTACAGCTACGGCAAAATGGATGAACATAAAAAAGGTCCAAACTTGAGGTTTCGGCCCGAATAAACCTTTTACAATAGTTTTATTTTCTTCATTGCTTTCAACTTCAATATGCAGTTGTGGTGACCAAAAATGATCTTCATCTTTAGGAACATCTATCACTATATGATGATCAATAATCTTGGTACAATATATACAATTACCCGATGAGAATTCTTTCTTAAATTTTTTAATGATAACGTCTTTACTTTCGTTCCTTTCAATTTTAAACCTGGGCTTCAATAAAACCCTGTTAAGTTTGTCGTTATGGATAGGTTGATTCATAAAATAGAAATAACAATAATTTTTATAAATATTAAATATATAAATTTTGTAATCAATAAGTTATCTTTGCCAACAATTTAAGAAAAATGGGAAATATAGTTGCCATAGTAGGAAGGCCAAACGTTGGTAAATCAACTTTTTTTAATCGATTGATCCAAAGACGGGAGGCTATTGTTGATGCTGTAAGTGGGGTAACGCGCGACAGGCATTACGGTAAAAGTGAATGGAATGGAAGGGAATTTACCTTAATAGACACAGGTGGTTATGTTGTAGGTTCTGATGATGTTTTTGAAGCAGAAATAGATAAGCAGGTAAAGCTTGCTATCGACGAAGCCGATGCGATTATTTTTATGGTAGATGTAGAGTCGGGAGTTACAGGAATGGATGTAGATGTTGCCAAACTGTTACGTAGAGTTAAAAAACCTGTTCTACTTGCCGTTAATAAGGTTGATAATAGCAAACGAAATGAAAACGCTGTCGAATTTTATTCTTTGGGATTGGGTGATTATTATACGATTGCAAGTATTAATGGTAGTGGTACTGGAGAGTTATTGGATGCTCTTATAGAAGCCTTGCCAGAAAAAGAAGAACAGGAAGAAAGTGATCTACCACGCTTCGCTGTTGTAGGAAGACCAAATGCAGGAAAGTCATCTTTTATAAATGCGCTGATAGGTGAAGAAAGGTATATAGTAACAGATATTGCTGGTACTACCCGTGATTCTATCGATACAAAATACAACCGCTTTGGCTTCGAATTTAACCTGGTGGACACTGCAGGTATACGCCGTAAAAGCAAGGTAAAAGAAGATCTGGAGTTTTATTCGGTAATGAGGTCTGTAAGAGCCATTGAACATTGTGATGTTGCCATTTTGGTAGTTGATGCGACCAGGGGATTTGAAGGCCAAGACCAGAATATCTTTTGGTTAGCTGCAAAAAATAAAAAGGGAATTGTGATCCTTGTTAATAAATGGGATCTCGTTGAAAAAGACACCCAAACCACCAAGCAATTTGAAGCGAAGATCAGAAGTGAAATAGAGCCTTTTACCGACGTGCCGATCATATTCATTTCTGTACTCAACAAACAACGAATATTTAAAGCGATTGAAACCGCGGTTGAAGTCTATAATAATCGAAAAAACAGGATATCTACAAGTAAACTCAATGATACCTTGTTGGATATCATTAAGCAAAATCCACCACCCGGATATAAAGGAAAGTATGTTAAAATAAAATTCTGTACACAGCTTCCTACCCCTACACCTCAATTTGCTTTTTTTGCAAATTTACCCCAATATGTAAAAGATCCTTATAAAAGATATCTTGAGAATAAAATGCGCGAAATATTTAATTTTCATGGGGTACCTATTGTGATCTACTTTAGAAAGAAATAATCATTTTTTGGTGGGCCAGATTAAACCCATTTTGTAATACCGTTTTTTGGGCATCACTGCCGTCGATCAGCAAGGGATTTGTATGGTTAAAGTGAATAAAATGTACTTTTCGCTTGTCTTCATCAGACAGGTCTTTGAATAATCGCATACTTTCTTCAACAAAAGGGTGTGGTACTTCATTCATGTCGCGTTCTATCTCGCCATTTTTAAAAAAAGTAGCATCTAACAAGGCAATATCAACCTCTTTGATATAATCTACAATATTTCGTTCCCATTTATTCCATTTATCTATATCGGGAATGAACAATACCTTTTTATTAATATTTTGAATTATGAATCCAACTGTTTCTGTAAATTCATCACGATGCGGTACCTCAATGGGTGTCACCGATAGATCGTTGATTCAGAACCATGGTTGAATCCTTTCGCAACGACTTTTAATTCAATATTCTTAAGGTTAACCAACTGGCTCCAGGGCCCGTTTTCTGATAAATAATCGTACATCCTTGGCATGGCATAAACAGGCATCTTATCGGCTCCCAACGCCTCCCTGCCCAAAAACATTAATCCTGTATAATGACCGATATGGCCATGACTCAAGAATATGCCATCAGGCAACTGTTTATTATTTTTTAAATATTTGGAAATAAGTTTGGTTTGCTCTGTAAAATCGGGGGTTGCATCGAAGATCCAGCTTTCATTAGAAACGGGATCGATCAATGCTATCGAACTTACCATTCTTCTATTAGCCGGATCGTCATTTACCCGCTGACAACATGCCTTGGTACAGGCAATTTGAGGATACCCTGCATCCTGTGCATTTCCCAACACCAGTATAAAAGGTGTATCATTTGGCAAGTCGTTCTTCTCGTTCTTTACCGAACAAGAGAACAGCATACACACCAACAGTATATAAATGAGATCTTTCATTAAACTTTTACCAGCCTCCTGAAGCGCCTCCGCCTCCAAAACCGCCACCGCCGAAGCCGCCGCCAAATCCGCCGCCTCCAAAACTTCCCCCTCCTGAGCTTCCACCGAAGCCACCGCCACCACCAAAACCACCTCTACCGGCCCGGCTCAAGATGATTGCTTCCAATAAAGACCTGGCTACATCATTCCTCTTTCTACCACGATTGCCACCACCTCTATTTCGGCTAGATAAAATGATCATTAAGATAATAAAGAATAAAATAATCAGCCAGAATGGTATTCCACTACCTTCAGATTCGCTTTGAGGCGTAGCTTTATATTCTCCACTTAATACTTCAATAATAGCACCTGTTCCCCTATCTAATCCTTGATAATAATTACCTTGCTTAAATTCGGGCGTAATGATATTTTCAATGATCCTTTTAGATAAGGCGTCGGTCAATAAATGTTCTACCCCATAACCTGTCTGGATCGTAAGCTTCCTATCATCTTTGGCTACCAAAATAAATACCCCATTATCTTCCTTAGCCCGGCCAATACCCCATTGATGCGCCCATTCTGCTGCATAAAGAGCAATGTTCTCACCTTGAATGGTATTTACCGTAGCTACTACGATCTGAGTGGAGGTCGTATCGCTATAACTGATGAGTTTCTGCTCTAACGCTTCTTTCTCGAAACCACTTAACAACTTCGCTCCGTCATAAACACTGGTCTGTAATGTTGGTTTGGGTGGAATGTTCGCCTGGGCTAAACCCAAATGGCTTATCAAAAAAGTCAGCGAAAGTGCCAGTAAAAAAGAAAGATATGATTTTTGATATTTTAGCATTTATATTGGGTAGTTTTTCTCTATTTCTTAGACACTGCAAGATAATAAAAAAGTCATTGCTTATTATTAGTATATCAAATGTAATGCCTGTTACGCAGGTCATTAAAAAATTGGATTTTAATCAAAATCGAACTACTTTAGTTGCTTTCGTTCAATTAACCATTTACCACATGAAAAAAATTACCTTCCTCGCTTTGTTCTTAGTATCGATCATCACCGCACAACAAATAGATATTGAAAAACTCAAAGGTATTAAACCACGTGCTATAGGTCCGGCTGGTATGAGTGGCAGGATCACGGCTATCGACGTCGTTAATAGTGAACCAGATATTATTTACGCAGGTGCTGCTTCGGGTGGTGTTTGGAAATCTGAAAGCGGTGGTATAGACTGGAAACCGATCTTTGAAAAAGAGACCGTCGCTTCCATTGGTGCCATTGCCATCCAGCAAAGTAATCCAGATGTGATCTGGGTGGGAACCGGTGAAGGAAATCCGAGGAATAGTTTAAATGGTGGGTATGGTATCTACAAAAGTTTAGATGCCGGTGTAACCTGGAAACTGATGGGACTTCAAAAAACGAGGAATATCCATAGGATCATAGTCGATAAAGATAATCCGAATACGGTATATGTGGCGGCTATTGGCTCTCCCTGGGGAGAACATCCCGAACGTGGTGTCTATAAAACCACAGATGGTGGTAAAACATGGAAAAATATTTTATTTGTCAATAATAAAACCGGTGCTGCCGATCTTGTCGTTGATGCATCTAATCCGAATAAATTGATAGCTGCCATGTGGGAACATCGACGTAAACCATGGACCTTTAATTCGGGTGGAGAAGGATCAGGATTGTATATTACTTATGACGGCGGTGAGAACTGGATCAAAAAAACCGACAAGGACGGGTTGCCAAAAGGAAATCTGGGAAGGATAGGTATTGCCATTTCTCAAAGCAATCCTAAAGTGGTATATGCCCTCATAGAATCTAAAAAGAATGCCCTATACAGATCTGATGACGGCGGTGTGAAATGGGATAAAATAAATGACAAATCAGAAATTGGAGGCAGGCCATTTTATTACTCCGATATTTTTGTGGATACTAAAAATGAAAATAGAGTATACAGCGTATTTACCTACGTAAATGTAAGTGATGATGGTGGAAAATCTTTTAAACAACTCATGCCTGCCTATGGTACCAATGTAGGTGTCCACCCCGATCATCATGCCTGGTGGATACATCCCGAAGATCCTAGTTATATGATCGACGGTAATGATGGCGGATTAAATATTACACGCGATAAAGGCCAGACCTGGCGCTTTGTAGAAAATTTACCTGTTGGACAGTTCTATCATATCAATTATGATATGGAATATCCGTACAACCTATATGGAGGCATGCAAGATAATGGCTCATGGATAGGGCCTGCCTATGTGTTAAAAGCGCAAGGAATTCGGAATTCCTATTGGCAGGAAATTATGTTCGGTGATGGTTTCGATGTGATACCCGATCCTAACAATGCCCGCTATGGTTACGGCATGTCTCAACAAGGTTTTGTGGGCAGGTATGACCTCGTTACCGGAAATGCCAAGATGGTAAGGCCAACACATCCAGACCCGGATGTAAAATTGCGATTTAACTGGAATGCAGCAATTGCCATAGATCCCTTTGATAATAAAACCATTTATTTTGGCAGTCAATTCGTTCATAAAACAGGTAACGAAGGCCATGAATGGGATATTATTTCCCCTGACCTTACAACCAACGATCCGGAAAAACAAAAACAACATGAAAGTGGCGGACTTACCATGGATGCCACCGGTGCTGAAAATCATTGTACCATCCTGGCCATTACTCCAAGTACAATAGAAAAAGGATTAATATGGGTAGGCACCGATGACGGACAAATCCAACTTTCAAGAAATGGTGGCGAAACATGGACCAATGTAAGCCCCAAAGGTAAAAATGTACTGAAAGGTGGCTGGGTAGCACAAATAAAAGCCTCTACATTTAATGCCGGTGAAGCCTATGCCGTAATCAATAATTACAGAAATTTTGATTTCAAACCTTATTTATTCCGAACAAAGGATTATGGGAAAACCTGGGAAAATATATTGGCGAAAAAGGATGAAACTTTTGGTTATTCATTGGCCCTTGTACAAGATCCCGTAGAGAAGAAGTTGCTCTTTTTAGGCACGGAACACGGACTTTATGTAAGTATTGACGAATCCAAAACCTGGACCAAATGGACCAATGATTACCCAACAGTACCCACAATGGATCTGCTTATTCATCCTCGTGAACATGATCTTGTAATAGCTACTTTTGGAAGATCGATGTTTGTATTCGATGATATCAGGCCATTAAGAGCCATTGCTGCTGAAGGTGCTGCCACCTTAGATAAACCTTTCAAAGGTGTTTAAGGCACCAAACGCTTTTATCAACCAAATCCAGCAACCTTCAGGTACTCGTTTCGGCGGTAATGCTATTTTTAATGGTGATAATCGCGACGGAGGTGCTATGTTAAGCTATAGTATTAACAAATCAAAAGATACTACGGCTAAGAAAAGATCTGATTCTATCACTTTGAAGGTATACAATGCCAACAATAAAAATATCAGAACCCTCAAATTCAAGTCTCCAGAAGAAAATGGGATACACAGAACCTATTGGAATATGGACGAAAAAGGAGCACGTGGTCCATCAAGAAGATCTTCACGCAGCAACGCACCGGAACCCAGAGGGCTAACAGTGCTTCCGGGTGACTATAAAATAGTATTGCATTGCGGAAAAGAAAAAGATTCGACCATGGTAACCGTAGCCTACGACCCCAGGGTCGAAATGCCCATGCAGGTATTAAAAAGTAAATACGATCTGCTCAAAGAACTGGAAGAGAAAACAGCGGTAGCCGGAAAAGCAATTGAGCAACTTAAAGAGTCTAAAACCATTGCAGAACAGTATAAAAAACATTTAAAATCCAATAAAGAAGAGTCTTATAAAAAGGCCTTTAAATCCACTGATTCAATTATTAAATCTATCAATGGCTTAATGGATGATATGTTAGGTAAGGAAGATAAAAGGCAGGGTATTACACGTAATCCTGACCCTTCAACGGTCTCTTATTTATCTACGGCCAGGCGTTATATAGGGTCTTTATTACAAGAACCGGGAAATACCGAAAAGCAATTGATCAAAAATGCATACGAAAAAGTAAACCCTGTGATCGATAAGATCGATGCGTTTTTTAAGAATGACTGGGCGAATTATAGAAAAGAGATAGAAGCATTAAACCTAAGCTTGTTTAAAGACGTTGAGGCATTGAAAGAATAAACCGTCATTGCGCTTCAGGCATACCTGCAGTGATGTGAGGCATCTCTAAAAAGAAGATTCTTCGCTTTGCTCAGAATGACAATTGGTATTATTTGTCAGTTCGAGCCTGCCTGCCGGCAGGCAGGCGCAGTCGAGAACTATTTATTCGAAGGCACTAAACACTTTTGGGTATGCCATTGCGAACGCAAGGAATCTAAAGGGATCTTTTGATGCTGACAATCTAAGAAATTGCCTTGATGGTCTTTATATAAAACGCGTAATTTACCTTGTTGCAGAGAATCCAACAGCTTTAAGATCAAATCGTTCTTAGGGCTTTTGTTGTAAAAAGACCCCGTTCTGGCACCCACCGAATTATTGAATAGATCCATCTCCGTAGAGGCTTTGTCGGGTAACACCGCATCTTCCAATTGTCTTTTTTTATAGGTCTTATAATTGCCTTTTTCATGGGCTTTGCCCAGACTCAATGCTGCCCTTCTACCTATACCCTGTGTTAAGCGTGCCATCCAGAAACTATGCTTAAAGGCATCCAACGGCCCGCCATTATTATCATTCCCTATAATGCCTGTATTGGCGATCGAATCGGTTATCTGGTCAATGCATGTTCGAAATACGATAGGCCTTTTTGGCCTTAAAAGGATGGAAGATCACCCAGGCCTTCTCGGGCTTCGATAATTTAGAATACGACTGCCGCAATTTCGGTGAACAGCCGGTAAATAAGAAAAAAACCAATAGTAATGTGACAATTTTCATTCAATTAAAGGTATAGGTCGGAACAAATTTATAAATTTGAGTAGAAAATGTTTCTTTTTAATGCTAAAACCAATATTTACATGAAATATAAACCAATTAACCGCGACCTCTTCATCAAAAACCGAAAAAATTTTACAGCCAAAATGAAACCCGAAAGTTTGGCTATATTTAACTCTAATGATATCTACCCTATCAGTGCCGATAGCACTATGCCTTTCGAGCAGCATCGCGATATCTTTTATTTGAGTGGCGTTGACCAGGAAGAAAGCATTTTGGTATTATTTCCCGATTGCCCCAAAGAGAAACACCGCGAGATCTTATTCTTAAAAGAGACCAGCGAGCGCATCGCCATTTGGGAAGGTGCAAAACTCACCATGAGTGCTGCCTATGAAACCAGTGGTATCAAAACCGTCTATTGGTTGCACGAAATGGAAAAGATCATGTTCGAGCTGATGACCCAATGCGAAATGGTATATATCAATACCAATGAGCATTACAGGGCTAATATAGAGACCGAAACCCGCGAAGCCCGTTTTACCAAGTGGCTTAAAGAAAAATACCCTGCCCATTCTGTAGCCAAAAGCAACCCTATTTTACAACGCCTGCGTTCTGTAAAAGATCAAATAGAAATAGATCTCATACAACATGCCTGCAATATTACCGAAAAAGGGTTCAGAAGGGTGCTTAATTTTGTAAAACCCGGCGTAATGGAATTCGAGATCGAAGCAGAATATATGCATGAATTTTTGAACAACCGATCTAAAGGATTTGCTTATACCCCAATTATAGCTTCGGGTAATAATGCCAATGTATTACACTATATCGAGAATAACCAGATGTGTAATCCCGGCGACCTTATTTTGATGGATGTAGGTGCCGAATATGCCAATTACAGCAGCGATATGACCCGTATGGTGCCGGTTTCGGGTACTTTTACCAAGCGCCAGAAAGAAGTCTATAATGCGGTATTACGCGTAAAAAATGAAGCTACCAAAATGCTTCAACCCGGCAATTTCTGGGAGCAATATCATATAGAGGTAGGTAAGATCATGACCTCAGAATTGTTAGGCCTTGGTTTGCTCGATAAAGCCGATGTACAGAATGAAAAACCCGAGTGGCCAGCCTATAAAAAATACTTTATGCATGGCACTTCGCACCATATGGGCCTAGATACCCACGATTATGGATTACTGCATGAACCCATGCAAGCCAATATGGTATTTACAGTAGAACCCGGCATCTATATACCCAAAGAAGCATTTGGTATTCGTTTAGAAGACGATGTAGTGATACAGAAAAAAGGAGAGCCTTTAAACCTGATGAAAAACATACCGATAGAAGCCGAAGAGATCGAAGAATTGATGAATTGATTTAAATTATTTCTTGACAGGAACTCAATTAACTTCGCTTATGAACTGATGTTGTTCATTAAAGCGGAATCATCCCTTGATGATATATGTCATTATAAAAACTACGTCAATCCCTTCCCAATTAGATTGGCCGATATCGGCCTATAACCAAAGATTCCCTATGCAATAAATTAATGTAAATGCAGTTATAGCATTTGCATTTAAAAAATCATTTTCTTCTTAATAAAAAGAAAGTGAATTATTGCTCGTTTCCAAACTAAATACTAATTATAAATATCTCATACAATATGAAAAATCGAATCGTTAAAAATACCGTCATTACAGCCATTTTGTTCTTAAGTACTTTGAGTATTTTTGCTCAAAATGATTTTCGAAACGCTACCTGGGGCATGGATGCCGCATCGGTAAAAAATACGGAAACAACTAAGATCATCTCAGAAGATCAATTTAAAGTTGTGTACGATTGTCTGTTAGCAGATATAAAAGGGAATATCATTTACACCTTTACTACAAAAGGACAACTTATGAGGTCTAAATATTTGCTAACCCCGCACTATTTTTCTATGAATAATTATATAAAAGATTATAAATTATTTGAAGAGTTACTAACTTCAAAATATGGCGATGTTGTTAAAAAATCTGTAGTCAATACATCCAACAAATCTAATATTACAGAAAATGATTGGTCCGCCCTTTTGGTATCGGGTCAATTAAGAATAGAAAATATCTGGAGCACACCTAAAACAACTATTTTACTGACCTTGTCTAAAACGGGTGATAAACCTACTATTCAGATTGATTATATTTCAAAAGAATTTAATGATAAGGATATGCGGGAACGCAAGGCCATTATTTTAAAGAATATTTAACAAGCTTTCATTTTTTACAAAGGCCAGTTTCGACCTGTTCGTTGGTTTTAATACAATTATTCAATTAAAAAATACCGTTCCATAATACATGGAGCGGTATTTTTTATATATTTTTTAAAAACACTTGCTATAACACCAAAAATTTTATAAACAATTGATTATCATGATATTTATCATTGCTAAAGATTTTTGTCTCCCTTAACTTGGTTAGCCTAAATTTTAAACCGTACCACTTATGACGACTAAAAAAAGATAATTATGATTCAATTTTTTAGAAGAATAAGACATCAGCTTCTGGCAGAAGGTAAAACTGCAAAATACCTTAAATATGCTTCAGGTGAGATCATCCTGGTGGTAATTGGCATATTGATCGCCTTACAGATCAACAACTGGAATACAAAGCGATTATTAAAAAACGACGAAAAAAGATCTTACGAGCATATCAAGCGCCAGGTAGTTGACGACAGAACAGAATTGATAAAAGTAAAAGGCTTTAATAGCTACTTCTTAACTACTTACGAATATGCCAATAAGATCATACTATCTCAAGATCGTAGTAAAGCCGATTCTCTTGCCCTGATTGCCATGGGCCTGTCGCAATTTTCTGATTTTCACCGAAGTGGTAATATTTACGAAACTCTGGTAAATAGCGGTGACTTAAAATTGCTTAAAAATGACGAGATCCCAAGCAAAATTCAGCAGCTTGAAACCACCTATATATTTGCCAATAAACTAGAAAATATTCATTGGGAGATCATCATCAATGAACTATCACCTGAACTAAGAGGCATTGTTAATTATGCCACTTTTCAACCCGTAAAGCCCGAAAAACTCTACGCTGTTGAAATGCAAAATATTTTTGTTGAGAGCATTTATTTAACCAGGGCGAAAGATTCAATTTATAGTCAGGCACTCAGGGAAATTAATATCATTATCGATCTGATCGATGAAGAACTTCAACCAGATACGGACTAACAACAAAAGATCAACATGGAAACCTCAAAAACAAAAAGTAATGATGCCAAAAAGGTTTTTAAAGAATTAGGAACCTGTTCGCGTACTTTCTTTAATTTGCTGAACCGCGAATTTGAAAATCATAAAGAAGCCGAAGAGCGTGCCGCTGACCCCTTGGCCGGAGGTATTATGCAAAAAGGAAAACAATGCGGCATGCTTTGGGGTGCTACCCTGGCAGTTGGTGCCGAATCGTTCAGAAGATGTAAGGATCATGATGAAGCTATCGGCCTGGCCATAAAAGCTAGCCAACATTTAGTGGAATCCTTTTCAAAAAGAACCAATACGGTGAATTGCAGGGATATCACCGGGTGTAATCTCGATTCTTTTTATGGTATGACCAAATTCATGCTGAAAACCACCTTAAAAGGCATGGATAATAGTACTTGTTTTAACCTTGCAGAAAAATGGGCACCCGAAGCGATCGAGGCTGCCAAAAAAGGACTGGCACATGACCTGAAGAAATTGCCTAAACAACCTATAAGTTGTGCTTCTGAAATTGCCAAAAAAATGGGTGCCACCAATGAAGAAATGGTGACCGTTGCCGGTTTTGCCGGCGGACTTGGATTAAGTGGAAATGCCTGCGGCGCATTGAGTGCTGCTATTTGGATGCAGTCGCTGGCATGGAGTAAAGAAAATCCCGGTAAATCGGCCTATAAAAATAAAAACGCTAAAAAAACATTAAAAACCTTTATGGCAGAAACCCATGAAGAAATGAATTGCCATAAGATCTGTGGTGAACAATTCAATACCCTGGAAAAACATACAAATTTTATAAAAAATGGTGGTTGCAAAAAATTGATCGATGCACTAATATCATAAAAGGCAATTTTAATAAGAGATCACTTTTTTTGAATGATATTTATTATGATAAATGTCGCTAAAGCCGGCAATACCCAGCCCAGACTATATTCTGACAGCGGAAGTATGTTTTTGATGCCTTCTAAAGCATCCGGCGGTATTAGAAATGATAAAAAGTCGGGAATACTGAATAAAAAGGTAACCAGCACTACCCCTTTAAATACATTTCGGGAGGCATATTTTTCTGGAAGCACATTCAACACGATTAATACGATGGACAATGGATAAATAAACATCAAAGCCGGCAAGGCCAAATCTATGATATACGACACATCCATTTGGCCAACAAAAACCCCTATAAGACAAGAAAGCACGACCGTTGTCAAATAAGCGGTCTTTGATTCCTTGAATAATCCCTTAAAAAAATCGGCCGTACCCACAACAACAGACACAGCCGTAGTGAAACAAGCCAAAGACACCAATACACTTAAGAAAACAGACCCGGTATTACCTAAAGTTTTTAAGGCCAATCCCGAAAGAAGGTCCGTTCTTGAAATGTCAGTTGAGAATACGGTATTAAAATTAGCGCCAATATATATAAGGCCGGCATAAATGAGAAATAAACCCATCATGGCTATAAATCCCGATCTGGCAATGATATTTTTTTTATCTTCAAAGGTGTAATTATTACTTAAATTCAAAGAAATTATAACAAAACCGCCCGAGAGTAATCCGGCCAGGGCATCATATGTTTGATAGCCTTCTAGTAATCCGCTTACTAACGGAGTTTTGAATATGGTAGGATTCATTTGAGGCATCTCCGCAAAAATACCAACACCAATAATGGCTGCTACGATCAATGCTATAAAAGGGGTAAGATATTTACCAATGAACTGGATAACCTTTCCGCGATTCATGGCAAGTAAAAAAACCAGTATAAAATATATACTACTGGTCAATAATGAACTTGCATTAAAAAATGGACGGATAGCCATTTCGTGTGTTACTGCTGCCGTTCGGGGCACGGGTAATGCGATCGCAATGATATACACGCATAAACAAAATATCAAGCTAAAGATAGGAGACACCTTGTTGCCGAAATCTAACATGGTACCTTGAAGACGGGCATGTGCAAAGAGTGATAATAAGGGTATAATCGTAGCCGAAATTACAAAGCCAATAGCAACAAGCCACCAATCAGGCCCTGCATTAAAACCTAATAGTGGTGGTAAGATGAGATTTCCCGCACCAAAAAAGCTGGCAAAAATTGCAAATCCAAAAACAAAAGATTCTTTAGTTCTATTCACCCGATAAAATTTATCTTAGCCAAGATAAATATTTTTATTCGATGTACTCAAATTACCGATATAAGAACACAAAAATTAGATATAGATCTACCGGTAAGGGCAGAGCAGTTGTTTTACTACATGGTTTTTTAGAAAATTTAACAATGTGGTCGCAAATTGAAGCTGAGCTTTCAAAGCGATATCGTGTGGTTTCTATAGACCTTCTGGGGCATGGAAAGTCTGGCAACCTCGGCTATGTGCATACCATGGACGACCAAGCTCAAATGGTAAAAGGGATGTTAAAACATCTGAGATTGCGAAAATATATATTGATAGGCCATAGCATGGGTGGTTACATCTCACTCGCTTTCGCGGAATTATTTCCCGATGCAGTAAAAGGCATTTGCTTAATGAATTCAACGGCCGAACCCGATACAAAGGAGAAAAAAATAAACCGTGATCGTGCCGTAGAAACGGTTAAACATAATTTTAAAACCTTTGTGAGAATTGCTATCCCCAACCTGTTCGCGGAAGGGAACAGAGTCATCTTCAAAAAAGAGATCGATGCAATTACCGATGAAGCTTTACAGCTTTCGCCACAAGGGATCATTGCCGCTTTAGAAGGGATGAAAATACGCAAAGACAGAAGAAAAGTGTTAAAGGAACATCCCGCTACAAAATTGTTGATCATTGGTAAAAAAGATCCTGTACTTGATCGTAATTCATTGATCAAACAGGCCAAGAACAGCGGCATTAAATTTATTGAATTACCCGATGGGCATATGAGCCATATCGAAAATGCAGCAGCACTTAAAACAGCACTAAAAGAATTTGTAAAGACTTGTAATTAGCGCTTCGATTGTTCGACAACTACTTTATAAAATATATACATGAAGTTATTTTTTAAAATTTTTAGTTCAATAATTATGTTGATACTCATCGTTTCTTGCGAAAAAAAAGCGGAACCCACCTTTACCATTGAAGGCACGATTACTTCTATAGAAAATAATTATGTTTTACTATATCAGGAAACCGATATTGAAAGAAAGATCTCTACATTGGTCGACACCATTTTCCTGGATGCTGAAGGTAAATTCAAAGCCAAATTTAATTTACAACCCCACCTGTACAAGCTTGATCTTGGAGATAACAAAGAGGTGGTTTTGGCAATCGACAAGGGACAACACCTTAACATAAATATCAAAGCCCCCGATAAAAATAATATTGAGAAAACGGTTACGGGTTCTATAGACACTGAAAAACTTTGGGCTTATGAAGATCTTAGAGAAAGGTCGCTGGATTCGTTGGTTCAGAGCGTTAGAAGAGAGATCAAAGCATTAAAACAAACTGAAGATCCCGATCCGTCAAAAATTGATTCTTTGGGGAAATTAGAAGTAACAAATTATGATATCCATATAGAAGAATTAAATAATTTCGTGAAAACAAACTTGGGAAGTACGATAGGTCTTTATGCAACTTCCATCCGTTGGAGAGGAGAGGAAAATATAAACTCATTTGACTCTTTGGTAAGGGCCTTTGAAAAAACCCATCAGGATCTTGACATAAGTTCAAAATTACGTGAAAAAATAACCCGTTTACAGCAAACATCAATAGGAGGCATCGCTGCCGATATAGAGATGATAGCTGCCAATGGAAGCACTATAAAATTATCTGATGTCAATCAACAATATACCCTCATCGATTTTTGGGCGAGCTGGTGTGGGCCGTGCAGGAGAGAAAGCGGATCTCTTAATGATCTGTACAACAAATACAATAATAAAGGCTTTGAAATTTATGGTGTTTCCTTAGATAGCGATCGCGATAAATGGCTTGCTGCGCTGGAAAAAGATAATAGAACCTGGGCCAATGTATCATCTTTGGAAGGATTTAAAACACCAGCGGCTTTCGATTATGCGGTTACGGCCTTACCCGACAATTATTTGATCGATGCGGCGGGAAAAATAATTGCCAAAAATATACATGGTGAAGAACTTGAAGTTCTGCTGGAAGAGCTATTCAAATAATTTCTATACATTAATCTTTCTTTGATAAAATTTGAGAAAGATCTATGGAGTAGATCCTATTCAATCCCTTTGGCTCACCTGAATTATACATCCCTAAAAACTGATCCAAATTTAATGATCCTTCGTAGTGGTTTTGAACAATAGTTCTGCGGCTGGTAAAATAAAAAGTGTTGGAATTAAAATCTACAAAAGGGCAAAAATCCAGAAATGGTGAATTTACATGTTGCAATAACTGAGCCTTTTCCCATACCTCACCTTCGCGGTAACTTATATACAGATCTCCGCCGCCCTGGCCCTCTTTTGGACGTTGTGAAGTAAAGATCAGGAAACTTTCGTCTGGCGCTACAAAAGCATTGAATTCATAATGTTCGGTATTAACACCCCCTTTTATGGAAACCGGATTTTGATAAACTCCTTGCACCAATCTGCTTACAAAAATATCTTCTTTACCTACAGCCAGGTCATTTTCTGCTGTAAAATAAATATCCCCATTTTCAGTAAGCGATGGATAATATTCATTGGCTGCAGTATTAATAGGAGCTCCCATATTTATAGGCGCTGACCACCCTGATGATGTTTTGTTTACATACCAAATATCATAATCCTTAGGTTTAGTTGAAGTACTATCCAGAGGCCTGTTAGAAACAAAATACAAGCGTTGACCATTCTTTGAAAAAGCAGGTTCAATATCACGATAATTTCCCGTAAAGGAAACTGTTTGAGGTTGCTCCCATCCCGTTTCATTTTTCTTCATATAGGCTATCACAGCTACCTTACTGTATAGATCATCAACCGTAAAATACACTTCTTGTCCATCAGGAGCAATCGCAATATCACGCACATTCGGATATTCTTTAAAAAGTTCTGGCAAGAAAGCGAGTGGATTTTCCTGTGCTCTATTACTTAAGGAAAACAACATGAAAATTAGGATAATTCGACTCATATTATTGTTTTTTAGTACTAGCCTTGGTTGTGTCTTAAACTAATATTAAGATCATTTATTTTTTAAAAATGAGTTCCAACCTTGAGCTGTCAATTCCACTTTCTGGTTCCCTCTCGTAATCAAATGCATACCCTCCTGTTGATCGGTCATATGACCAATGACTGTTAGACTGGGGTTTGCCTTTATTTTCGGATAATCGGCCGTATCAATCGTAAAAAGCAATTCATAATCTTCACCACCGCTTAAGGCAACCATGGTGCTATCGATCTTAAATTCCTCACATGTTGAAATGACTTGCGGGTCTAATGGAATTTTATCTTCAAAAAGACTACATCCTACCTTACTTTGCTGGCAAATATGGATTATCTCAGAAGACAAACCGTCGCTAATATCGATCATCGACGTTGGTTTTACGTCCAATTCCTTTAACAAGACCGGAATATCTTTTCTGGCTTCAGGTTTTAGTTGACGCTCTACTAAATAGGTATAATTATCAAGATCGGGTTGGGCATTCGGATTGGCCTGGAAAACCTGTTTTTCTCTTTCTAATACCTGCAGGCCCAAATAAGATGCTCCAAGATCACCTGTTACTACCAATAGATCGTTGGGTTTGGCACCATTTCTATAAACGACATCTTTTTTATCTGCTTCTCCTATTGCGGTAATGCTTATGAGTAATCCTTTGGTAGATGAGGTAGTGTCTCCACCAACGAGATCTACCTTATAGTTTTTACATGCCAAATGGATACCGGCATATAACTCTTCAATAGCCTCCAATGGAAAACGATTTGACAATGCTATCGACACTGTAATCTGAGTGGCTGTGCCGTTCATGGCATATATATCAGATAGGTTTACCATCACAGCTTTATAGCCTAAATGTTTTAGCGGCATATAGGCAAGATCGAAATGAATGCCTTCTACCAGCAGATCTGTAGTTACGAGTACCTGTTTGTTCTTAAATTCCAACACGGCAGCATCATCGCCCACACCTTTGATCGAAGATTTATTTTTTAATTTAATATTATCGGTCAGGTGATGTATTAGTCCAAACTCTCCTAATTCTGATAATGAAGTTCTTTGTTTGTTTTTATCGTCTAACATGTTGAAAATTTAAAATACTCGTATTAATTGAGAAAATGGTATTTTTATGGCAACAAAAGTAGTACTTATGAAGCGAATGAAAAATTTAATATTCTTTCTTTTCCTTTTTTTCGGACACATTATTTCCTCCCAGGTTAATACTTCGTTTGAACAAATTGTTGAAGCCGAAACAAAAGCTGCACATAAGATCATCAATTATAAAGCGAATATTAATACGTCTAATTATGATCTTACCTATCATAGATTCGACTGGAATATTGATCCTGCCGTTGCATTTATTAGCGGAAATGTTACGTCTACTTTTACAGCAAAAGAAGACCTATCTGAAGTTACTTTTGATTTAGCCGATAATATGACCGTTTCGGGGGTTACCCAAAACGGAACGGCACTAACATACAGCCAGAATACAAATGATGAATTGATCATTACCCTGGCACAAATGCTCTTACAAGGACAATCGACTACTGTAGTGATTACCTATAGTGGAAATCCTATAAGTTCAGGATTCGGCTCCTTTGAACAGACCACGCACAATGGTGCTCCAATCATCTGGACCCTTTCTGAACCTTACGGAGCAAAAGGATGGTGGCCATGCAAACAGGACTTAAACGACAAAATAGATGCTATAGATGTTTATATAACCACCCCGCAACAATACGTAGCCGTTTCAAACGGACTGGAACAAAGTCAGGTTATCAATGGTAGTTCGAAAACAACACATTTTAGACATCAGTATCCAATTCCTGCTTATTTGATTGCCATTGCAGTTTCTAATTATGAAGTTTATGTGCATCAGGTGGCTAACAATGGGAGTCCGTTTGACATCGTAAATTACGTATATCCAGAAAGTCTGTCTTCTGCCCAATCAAGTACGGGAGTTACAGTCGATATAATGAATTTATTTACGCAATTATTTGAAGAATACCCTTTTGCAGATGAAAAATATGGGCACGCCCAATTCGGTTGGGGTGGCGGCATGGAACATACAACGGTATCTTTTATGGGTGGATTTAGTCGTGACCTTATCGCCCATGAACTGGCACACCAATGGTTTGGTAATAAAATTACCTGTGGGAGCTGGAAAGATATTTGGCTGAATGAAAGCTTTGCAACCTATTTAACAGGATTGACAACCGAGAATTTAGATGGCGATGCGGCTTTTAAAAATTGGAGGATATTTAATATAAATTCTGCCATATCTCAACCCGATGGATCTGTTTATTTATCAGATGCAGATACCACCAGCGTAAGTAGAATATTTAACGGGCGCTTATCCTATAGAAAAGGAGCCGTGGTTTTGCATATGCTCCATAAAAAATTAGGGGATGCTGTTTTTTTTCAAGGGATGAAAAATTATCTCACCGATCCAAATTTAGCCTATGGCTATGCCAAAACACCTGACTTTATTTCTAAAATGGAGTCGGCTAGCGGAATGGATCTTACCGAATTCTTTAATGACTGGATCTATAATCAAGGACATCCAAGTTATAGTTTAAAATGGTACCAACCGCAGAGTGATCAACTAAAAATTACATTGAATCAAACTCAGAGCCATAGTTCGGTTTCATTTTTCGAAGCACCCTTACCTGTCAAAGTAATTGGTACCAACAATGAAGAATTAGATTTGATTCTTGATAACTCTTATAACGGGGAAGAATTTTTAGAAAATGTTTCCTTTACCGTTGCCAGTATCCAAATAGATCCTGATTTTCATTTAATATCAAGTAATAATAGTTCGGTATTAAATATAGATGATGAATTTGCCAATAATAGTTTTACCATATACCCAAATCCTACTGCCGGGGAGCTAGTCATAGAAAATCCTAACGATCAGAAAATAAAAAACATCATGATTTACAATACCTTAGGGCAATTGGTATTGCAACAACAATCTGATAGCATAAATGTTTCAGAATTTACTTCGGGCGTATATTATATAAAAATACAAACAGACCATTTTACCATTCATCAATCATTTTTGAAAAAATAGATGATAAACTCTATTCTTGATAATGCCCTGCAGAAAGCCAAACCGCTGAATATAAATAAAGATTCTAAAATTATTCTATTTAGTGATCTGCATAAGGGTGACAATAGTTATGCCGATGATTTTGCGCATAATATGGAGATCTATACCCATGCCATTCAAGAATATTATGAAAGAAATTTTACCTATATAGAATTGGGCGACGGTGTTGAGCTTTGGGAAAATTATTCCTTTGAGCCCATTTATAAGGCTCACAAAAATGTATTCGAACTTCTTAAGCAATTTTATCAGGACAATAGATTATATATGCTTTGGGGTAACCATGATATGATATTTAGTGACCCATTAACGGTCGAAAAAATATTATATAAAATTTTTCCTCCAAAAAATATTGTGCAAAAAGAAAAGCTCTTTGATCTAGAATATCATGAAAGTATTTTGCTGAAGATCGAAAACACAGACAAAAAGATCTTGTTAATTCATGGTCATCAAGCCGATTGGTTGAATTACAGGTTATGGAAAGTAAGTCGCTTTTTTGTTCGTTATTTTTGGATGCCTTTGCAAAAATGGTTCGGTTTAAAAGATCCTACCAGCCCGGCTAAAAATTATAAAAACCTGATAAGGGTCGAGAAGAAATTAAAAAAATGGATGGTAAAAAATGACAATCAAATGGTTATCGCAGGTCATACCCACAGGCCTCGTTTCCCGGATCCTGGATTATTACCCTATTTCAACGATGGCAGTTGTGTACATCCGAATTCGATCATTGGACTTGAAATTGAAAACTTACAAATATCCATGGTAAAATGGCATACCGTAATAGATTTAAAGGGTCATGGCAAGATCGGAAAAACTGTCTTGGCCGGACCTAAGGATTTAAATCTATATTGTTAACTACATTCCTCTTTCCTTTTGGATCTGTTCATAGGCTTTTTGGATCTGACGGAATTTTTCTTCTGCTCCCTTCATATGTTCTTCTCCCAGATGCCTTAATTTATCGGGATGGTGTTTTTTTACCATTCTTCTGTAAGCAGTTTTCACTTCATCATTAGAAGCGCTTTTTTCGACCTCCAGGATCTTATACGAATTATTGACCTCATCATAAAACATGGCCTTTATCGATTCAAAATCCCTGTCATTGATATACAAATATCCTGCTATGGTTTTGATCTTATCAATTTCGGCCTGGCTTACAAAACCGTCGGCCTTCGCAATACCAAACAGAAAATGTAATAATTGCAAACGCGAGGCATGGCTCATATGCTGACGAATTTGTATACATACCTGCCGCGTTGATATCTTATTATTCTTTATAATTCCATTGAACAATTTAAATGCATTGTCGGCTTTTTTTCGACCATACATTCCGATAAAATTTGATCGTACAAAATCTAATTCCTTTTTATTGGCTTTTCCGTCGGCTTTAATGACCACTGCCGCCAGTACTAATAAACTGATCTCAAAATCACCAGAAGTTGTTGATCTACTTCTTACCGGTTGGGTGATTGTTTTTAGGTCAAATTCAGAGAAACCATCAACAAAACTACCCAATACAAACCCTAAAATCCCTCCAATTGGACCCCCTAATGTCCAGCCTACTCCTGCTCCCAACCATTTCGTAAAACTTCCCATAAATGATATTAACTTCAAAATTTTGTCAAAGATACATTTATTGTAATTATATGTATATTTGCGCAAAATTTTAATTACAAAAAAATACCTATATGTATCCAGAAGAAATAGTAAAACCAATGCGCCAACAATTAACTAATGTCGGTTTTAAAGAACTACATACTGCGCAGGAAGTTGATAGTATATTAAATGAAAAAGGCACCACATTAATCGTTGTAAATTCAGTTTGTGGATGTGCGGCAGGTACAGCCAGGCCAGGCACCATCTTGTCCTTACAAGGAGATAAAAAACCAATGAATTTAACAACTGTTTTTGCAGGAGTAGATACTGAAGCAGTTGCTAAAGCCAGAGAACACATGATCCCATTTCCTCCATCATCACCGGCCGTTGCCTTATTTAAGGATGGTGAATTGGTACACATGCTAGAGCGTCATCATATTGAAGGAAGATCTGCAGAAATGATCGCTGAAAATTTAGCTGGGGCTTATCAAGATTATTGTTAATCGCAACTTAAACCCTCCTAAATTAGGAGGTTTAAATAAAGAATTAATCATTGAAAATCCTCTATAGTTTTAGGGGATTTTTTAATATATGGATAGAAATTTAATTATCGATAAAACCACTGATTTCGTGAAGGCATCATTAAAAAATGCCGAAGGAGGTCACGATTGGTTTCATATCGAAAGGGTTTTGAACAATGCGAAGCTGATCGCCAAAGGCGAACATGTTGACGATTTTGTGATCATTTTAGGTGCCTTGCTTCATGATATAGCCGATTCAAAATTTCATAAAGGTGACGAAACCATAGGGCCCAAAAAAGCTGCCGAATTTTTACTTTCACTCAACGTCGACAGCGCCATCATTGAACATGTAATTAAAATTATCGAGAATATTTCTTTTAAATCTAGTCTTACAGAGGACAATGGTAGTAAGAATGGAAAGCGCTTCACTTCTAGAGAACTGGAAATTATTCAAGACGCCGACCGTTTAGATGCTATAGGAGCTATCGGGATTGCGCGCTGTTTTAATTATGGTGGATATAAAAATCGAGAGATCTATAACCCCGAAATTGCACCTAAATTAAATATGAGTAAGGATGAATATAAAAAATCTTCGGCACCTTCTATCAATCATTTTTATGAAAAATTATTGCTTCTAAAAGATAAAATGAATACCAAAACAGGCAAACGGCTTGCCGTTGAAAGAAATGCTTTTATGGAACTGTACCTTAAGCAATTTTATGCTGAATGGAATGGTAAAAAAAAATATAAATAAAAAATAAGAGGGATTACCATCTTGGTATCCCCCTTATTGATAATTTATTTAAAATAATGATAAGCTAAAAACCATCCATTACATGCTATTTTAGAATTGTGGTTATTTTAGCATTACCCATAGCAGGCATTATTTGTTCAATTTGACTTGCCATTTTCTTATCGACATTAATCAACATAGTAGTTGATTCTTTTTCGTCTTCAATGTTATAAATATTTAATTTCCATTGATTATTTTCTTTGGCTAAAACTTCCAGTTTCATAGTTTTAATTTTTTGAGTCATCACATCGAGACTATAAAAAGAAGTTTGATACCCTTCAGATAAAGGAAGTCGAGCTATCAATAGATCAAAGCCTGCTCCACTGGTTAAATGCGCACCTTCTAATGGTATCTCTTTAGTTTTACCCATCATGGTAATAGAAATTTTGTCGCTCGCATAATTTACCTCAATAGTTTGCCCACCTTGATTTATTAATCTTTTTACAGGAATCATATTTTCTATGTAAACGACATCTTCGCTGTTTCCCATCGGTGACGCTGAAGCATCTTTTATTAGCCATTGTGTACCTTCTTTTTTAACCTCACGCGTCATTTCCATTGGTATTTTTTGCCCTTGGACTTCTATGGAAACATCATATTTATAATTTCCTTCTTTTAAATCATCTTTCAATGTTGGCAAAGTTGTGGCTATTTCAACTTTTTCTGCTTTTTTATAAACCACCTTAGTAATATCCTGAGTAATTTCTCCTAAGCGTTTTGCCACTTCTTCAGACATATCTTTTTGATAACGGCCTCCTAGATGTTTTGCCAAAAATTTCTCTACTGCTACCCACATGGCCATATTATTATTTGGCTTGCTAAATCCATGCCCTTCATCATCTGCCAAAATATATTCTACTTCCTTACCTGCATCACGCAACGATACCACAATTTGGTCACTTTCTGCTTGTTTTACTCTAGGGTCGTTTGCGCCCTGAATAATTAATAAAGGTTTTTTAATTTTATCTACATGGAATAAAGGACTTGCTTCTCTTATTAGTTTTTTCCCTTCTTCAGTTTCTGGATCTCCTGTCATTTCATACAAACTTTTTCTGAATGATTCCCAATAAGCAGGAATTGACTCGAGTAAAGTAAATAAATTACTTGGCCCAACGATATCAACACCACAAGTATACACATCAGGTGTAAAAGCCAATCCGGCAAGTGTTGCATATCCTCCATAGCTTCCACCCATAATGGCTACCCTATTTTTGTCAACTGTACCATTTGCAACCAGATGCTTTACACCCCAAGTAATATCATCCTGCATCAATTTACCCCATTCTTTATCTCCTGCATTTAAAAATGATTTACCATAGCCGCCACTTGCTCTAAAATTTGGTTGTAAAACCGCATAGCCTCTATTGGCTAACATTTGTGCATAAGCATCATATCCCCAATTATCTCTTGGCCCTTTTGGCCCTCCATGAACTAAAACAACAAGTGGTAAATTTTTCTTTTCTGCACCAGACGGAATTGTTAAATATCCAGGAATTACCAGCCCATCACTACTTTTATAAGAAATTGGTTCCATGTTGGCCAGATATTGTTCTACTTCTTTTAAACGGGGTCTGGGTGTATATTGATGAATTAATTCTTTGGTATCCCTATTAAAATAATATGTTTCATAGGCGAATTGATCACCACCAACTGAGATCAGCATTTGCTTATAATCTTTCGTAAAACCGGCAAAACCTACTTCTTTTCCTTTGAATTTTCCTTCCAGGTAATTGAACATTTTTTCCCATTCTTTATTTTTCCAAAGACGTTCTCTTTTATCATAGATATATGATGTATACAAAATTTCACGAGTGTTATCGTCGATAAACATTCCGTCAAAGTCTACTTTGTTTTGCGGGTCACTTTCAATTTTTTCTATCTTTTCTGTTTGCGGATCAAAAGAATAAAGTGTAGAAAAATTTACATCGCCTTTGTTAGATACTAAATAGGTTTTGGTATTATCTTTATTCCAACCTGCTACATAAGCTTGTTCTTGTAAATTAGTTTCATATATCTTAGTAAACTGGTTGTCGCCATCAATGCGTAGAATTTCTGAAAACCCTTTGTCATTAGTTCTATATGCCAAACGGGGTTTTTCATCCCAATCAAAATTCCAACCGATAATTCTATTATTATTTTCAAATAATAACTCTAATTTACCTGTGCTGATGTTCAACTTATACAAATCGTGCCATGCCTTATCCCTATCATTGATCCCAATCCACATTAAATCAGGATCTTTCCTGCTTACCTGGTAGATTTGAACCCTGACATCTTTCATCGGACTTAAATTTTTTGAAACAGGAACACCGCTTTCTTTTTCTGCCTCTCCTTTAGGGTTTACGGCATAGACATTATAATTTTCATCTCCTTTATTATCCTTTACAAAAAGGATGTATTGACCATCATAGGTCCAGGAGTATCCGCCAACAGGCCTTTCGTTATTTGTTAAGGGCTTTGCTTTTTCAAAAGGTTCGTCGAATCTTTTAGCCCATATATTCATAATGCCATTATATTCCTTAAGAAAAGAAATCCATTGTCCGTCAGGACTTAACTGCCCGGCTGCTATTTCTGGATTTCCAAAAAAGATCTCGCGGTCAATTATAGGTGTATTTGTCTGTTGTGCATTTACTGTGGCAATAAGCAAAGTAAATAACGTTAAAAAGGTTAAGATTTGTTTTTTCATGATTTTATAAATTTAAGTTTAGAATAATTTTAATTTGAATCTCGGGTAACAGCATAATAAATTACATAAAGCCAACTAAATAAACCATGTAAAATAGCCCATAAAATAGATTTATTCCTTTGCCAAGATACCGTTACGGCTAAGACACTTCCCAATCCCACTCCGTTTTTTATCACAGTTTGTTTTATTTCTGGACTAACAGTTTGTTGACTGTAGCATTCTAATGAAAATAGAAATATCATGAGTATTGAGAATAGGTATGTGTTAACTTTTTGTTTTGTCATCGTTTATGATTTTAATTGTTAAAATAAAAAAGTGCTTTTCTTAGGATATGAAAAACTAAACCTAATGTGAGTAATACAACTATTACTGTTAAAGCTATTTTTACATTTTTGTTCATGCCTTTTTTAATTGCAATAGCAGACAGGATTAGTATAAATCCATATATGATATAAAAAATACTTTCCATTTAATTGAATTTTAAAAAACTATGATTTTTATTATTTCTAAGATTAATACTATTAGTGCTGTTATCATTTTTTTAGGTTTTTGATTTTTGAATAATTCCGTTTTTAATAATGACGGTTTGGCTGATATCATTATTGATGAATTCTAATTCTAAATGATCTAACTCTTTAAAGTGTTTTACTTTTTTCTCGAGTATTTCAAGTATTCTTTCCGATTCTTTGTCTAAAGATTCGAAGTCGCAATCTATCAGTTGGTACTCTCCTCTTTCTTTGGAGATACCATCTTTACCGAACTGTATTCCCGATAAGTAAACAGATTGTTCAATTGATTTGCAATCACAATTGTTTTCAAGAGCCCTCATTATATAAGTAGATTTGTCTTGCGCGTCTGTATATCCATTATATGCTCCCCAAACAAAAGATGTAAGTGCCAACACTATTACTATAATAATGGGTATTTTAAAAAGGCTAAATTTGTTTTTCTTGTTCTTCATAAGATTAAATTTTAAACGATTAATATTTTTTTATTTCTGAAACAAATAACCAATGAAATAAAGTGTCAAACAAGAAAAGCTACCCCAGTTTTAGAAAATTAGGGTTTTAAAAAAATAACTTATGTGCTTGTTTATTAGTGTTTTAAACGAAAAAGAGGAAAATAAAAAAAAGTGAAATCGCGCTATACCCAAATTTATAAATTTGGGGTAAAACATACCTCAGCATGTGCTTTTCTACCCTAAAGTATTTAGCTGTTTAATATAAAATGATGGGTTTAAACCGGTGTCCTGTTTAAAATATTTTGTAAATGAATCAGCACTTTTATATCCTAATTCTTCCGCTATGGATTGAATGGAAAATGAACGAAACCTGCTGTCATTCTTTAATCTAACAATGGCATAATTAATTCGCAGGTCATTAATATAGGTATTGAAATTTTTCTGGAAGTGTGAATTAATAACTTTGGATAAATAAGAAGTGTTGGTTTTTATTTTTTTGGCAACATTATAAGAATTACATTCTTGTTTTAGGTAATACTCTTGTTCTTTTAATTTTTCCAACCCATTGAGTATTTGCTTTGTAATTTCTTCGTTAACATCTGCAGAAGATTTTTCTTCTAAATCACTATCTTTTGTATCAACAATCTGCAGTTCAGCTTCACTATCTACATTCATTTTTGCCAATAGGTTCTCAAATTTTTTGGTATTCTTCTTCCTCTCCTTGATCAAATATAATATGACAAAAAACAGGCCTAATACCAGCACTGAAATACCGCTAATAACATATAAAAACCTATTCTTTTGAAAGGATTTCTCTTTTGCTAAATCTTGAATTTCTTTATCGTGAAATGAAGAGGTGATCGTGTCTTTACTTTTCTCAAAGGCCGTTTGATTGATAATATACTTTTCATAATATTCATTAGATTTTTCTATGTTTCCTGCTTCTTTATAAGTTTTGGCCAATAACTTATAATCTTCTACTAAGTTAATTTCTTCAGTTTTTCGTTTTTTAATTTCTAATCCAGCTTCCAACTTAGCTATTGCCAAATCATATTTTTTAAGATTCAGATAGCATTCTCCAAGGTCGAAAGAATAATACGAGGGCCCAATAACAGAATCATATTCAATGGCTAGTTTTTCGGCTTCTAATAAATAATTGAGTGCTCTCTCAAATTCCTCCTTTTTTAAATAAACCCAACCCCTCTGTCCAATATATCTAAACTTTCCTCTAAATTCATATTTGTCTAATTTCTCTTTAATGCCTTCATCTAAGATCCAAAGCGCTGAGTCTAATTCAGCTAATTGCACGTATGTGCTACTCATGCTCAATATAACAACTCCCATATTACGGATTCTCAACTCTTCATTAAGGTCATGTGCATTTTTTAAGGCATTAAAAGACTCTTTTTGTTTAGCTAAGGCCTCTTTATAATTGCCTGTGGTATAATGCAAATCACCAATTATTGTGGGCATTACCGCTTTATAAAAGGCTAAATCCTGACTTTGGGCTATTTCTAAACAGCGATCGTAAAAACTAAAAGCTTTCTCAACCTGACCAATGAGGGCGTAATTCTGACCAAGTTGAGCCATTACTTCTATTTCTGAAAATTTATCCTTAGCAAGATTCTTATATTCTTTTTTCTTCAGATCAATTTTTCGTAATAACCCTAATTCCTTTTCAAAATATTCTATGGATTGATAAATTTCGGAAATAAACTGGCTAATTCTTCCTATAAAGTGTAATGTTTTGATAATTTTGACAGTATCCTTTTCCTTTTCGGCAACAGCTAATCTCTTCTTTGCAAAATCTATAGATAATCTCAAATTATCACTATCCCTATACTTAACTATAGAATCAGATAGTCTTTCATATTCCCCTAAACCATCTTGACGTTCTTGTGCATGAACATATCTTACATTTAAAAAGATTAAAGCAAGAATAAAAATTAATATGTTAAAATTAAGTTTCACGAATTGGTTTTCTTGAATTTTTAAAAATTAGCTTTTCGTTTCTCTAAGAAGGCTGTAGTGCCCTCCTCAAAATCTTCGGTACCAAAACATTTTCCAAATTCTTCTATCTCAATTTTAAACCCGTTAACCCCATCTTTAAAGTTGGCATTTACCGCTTTAATTGCAGCCGATATTGCCGATGGTGAATTTAGGGTAATTTTACCTGCAATTTTTTCTGCCATTGGCAGTAACTCATCCTGAGACACAACATAATTTACGAGCCCATAATGCAAGGCTTCTTCGGCGCTTATCATACCGGCAGTCATGATCATTTCCATGGCTTTACCTTTACCTACCAGTTGTGGTAATCGCTGGGTACCACCATAACCGGGAATAACCCCTAAACTCACTTCTGGTAGTCCCATTTTGGCATTATCGCTTGCAATTCTAAAATGGCAGGCCATGGCCAATTCCAAGCCTCCACCAAGCGCAAATCCGTTAACTGCTGCAATTACAGGCGTACTTAAATTTTCGATAAAGTCAAACAATATCTCCTGACCTTTCTTCGCTAATTTCGACCCTTCTTTTACATTAAAATCAGCAAATTCTGAAATATCAGCACCGGCTACAAAAGCCTTTTCACCACTTCCAGTTAAAATAATTACACGAATATCTTCATCATCTTCTGCTTTATCAAATGCATCATGTAATTCTTTAATTGTTGCCCGGTTTAATGCATTTAATTTTGATGGCCTGTTAATAGTAATTAGAAATGATATTTTCATCTTTTTTTACAGATATGTTATCGTATTTCATGGTATTTATTTTTTAGGTAAAGTTACAGTAAAAACAGTACCTTTATTAGATTCTGATGCAAATGAGATACTGCCATTATATGCTTCAACAATATTTTTTACCATAGGCAAACCAAGGCCCATACCGCTTGATTTGGTGGTAAATTTTGGTTCAAATATTCTGTTCTTATCTTTATCTGTGATGCCCTTACCATTGTCGGCCACAGTAATAATAATATCTCTGACCCTTGTCTAATACCTTGACCTCTATTTTTGGATGTGCTATTGTTTCAAGGGACTGAATAGCATTTTTTACTAAATTAGTGACAATTCTTATGAGATGGGTCTTATCTAACTTCGCTACTATTTCTTCTTCTTCATGAAAATAAGAAATGTAATCCTCATTAAATATATCTAAGGCCAGCTTAACAACTTCAATCACGTTTAATTCTTCCCTTTTTTGTTTTGGCATTTCGGCAAAACTCGAAAATGCTGAAGCTATAGAACTCAAAGTGTCGATCTGCTGAATTAAAGATTTACTAAATTCATTAATTTTTGTCTTTATATTAGGGTCTTTTGCGTCAAATCTTTGCTCAAAACTTTGCACGGTTAACCTCATCGGCGTTAAGGGGTTTTTTATCTCATGTGCTACCTGTTTAGCCATTTCTCGCCAAGCTTGTTCTCGTTCACCTTTCGCCAACTTAACTGCACTTTCACCCAATTGTTCAACCATATCGTTATAGGCATTCACCAGATTATAGATCTCAAAACTGGCATCCTCTAAAATGATCTTCTCATTCCGTTTATCCAACGCCGTTTGATTCATTTTTTCACTTACCGTTTTTATTGATCTGGTAATATATCGGGATACAAAATAAGCTATAGCGATTGCCAGTAGAAGCATGAGCACATACACAAAAGCCAATCTCATTAAAAATTCCTTCAATTCCTCTTCCTGAAAAGTATTGTCTTGTAAATATGGCAGGTGAAGTATGCCTATGGGTTTAAATTTGTTATCGTTGATATAGGTATACGAAGATTGAAATTTTATACCACTGGCTGTTCTCTCTTCCAGAACTACCCTATGATCTTCACTTTCTGCTATCTGATTTAATATTTTTTTTGGAATGTCGTAATTCGTAGTATCCGTTGTAAAGCTTGAAGATGAACTAACCTGCAATTTACCCTTTAGATCGTAAATATTAATATCAAGCTGATTGATATCAGAAATATCATAGATCTTATCCTTAAAGATCAGTCCTAAATTTTTCTCTTCAACAGAATAGGTAGTTCTCCTTTGCAATTCAATATCAATACTCGCTTTAATGGCATTCTCTTTTCTTTCTAAGCGGCCTCTGTGGTAATCGTTCGCTTGCTCATTATATTGAAAAATGGTAATTAAAGCAATCAAAATAGATGCAACAACCACCAATAAGATCATGGCTAAAAAGATACGGGTACGTAATGAAAATCTTTTAAGTTTCATATTCGGTAAAGATAGCAAATATCATTCCTAAAATTGAATGTCTTAAGCGGTAATAAACCTTATTTAACCGACTCGATAAAATCATCAATGCTGCCAATTCCTTTACTAGAAATAAATTTAATAAATGCCGATCCAATAATAGCTCCTTTGGCAAATTGCGTGGCTTGCTTAAAGGTTTCTCTATTAGAAATACCAAAACCTACAATTTGAGGGTTCTGGAGCTTCATATTTGCAATCCGTTTAAAATAGCTCGTTTGCACATCTCCAAATCCCTCCTGACTTCCGGTAACACTGGCACTACTCACCATATAAATAAATCCCTTAGAAATAGAATCTATAAAATGAATGCGGTCATCTGAAGTTTGTGGTGTAATTAAAAATACATTGATCAAATTATTCTTTTCAAAAATGCTTTTATATTTTTCATTATAAACATCAACCGGTAAATCGGGAATGATAAGGCCATCGATACCTATTTCTTTACATGTTTCACAAAATCTTTCAACACCGTATTGCAATATCGGGTTAAAATACCCCATGATAATGAGTGGGATCTTTACCGATTTTCTAATTCCTTTTAGTTGGCTAAAAAGTAGATCTGTAGTCATTCCGTTCCTGAGAGCATGGGTAGAGCTTGCCTGAATAGTCGGGCCATCTGCCAAAGGATCGCTAAAAGGCAATCCTATTTCGACCATATCCACACCGCTTTTCTCTAATCTTTGCAAGATTTCTACCGTATCGTGAAGTTCAGGATATCCGGCCGTAAAGTAAATCGAAATTATCTTTTTATCTTCCGTTAACTTTTGATTGATTCTATTCATTTTTAAAGTATTAAGTACCTTGTAAAGCGTAGTTCGGGTTATTAAATGAGGCCTCCGTTCTCTCTAATAAATTATAGTTTAAAATAATTGATATAAGTATCCAGATCTTTATCTCCTCGCCCTGATAAATTCACAACTATAACATCATTTGGTTTAAATTTCTTTTGCTCAAAGATCGCCAGCGAATGTGATGTTTCAATAGCAGGAATAATTCCTTCTAATTTGCACAATTCTAGGCCCGCTCTCATAGCTTCATCATCGGTAATCGATAAAAATTCTGCTCTTTTGGTTGTGTATAAATGCGCGTGCATTGGCCCAACACCCGGATAATCCAATCCTGCAGAAATTGAATAGGGTTCGGTTATTTGTCCGTCTTTGGTTTGCATTAATAAGGTTTTACTACCATGAATAATTCCCACTTTGCCCAACACCGAAGTTGCCGCACTTTCACCAGAGTGTACGCCTAGTCCGGCGGCTTCTACGGCAATTAATTTTACTTGCTCGTCATCTAAAAAATGATAGTATGCTCCTGCAGCATTACTGCCTCCGCCCACACAAGCTACTACATAGTCGGGCTTTTCTCTGCCTTCTTGTTCTTTTAATTGCCATTTTATCTCTTCAGAGACTACGGCCTGAAATCGAGCTACCATATCCGGATATGGATGTGGCCCAACTACACTTCCAATAATATAATGCGTATCCACCGGGTTATTGATCCAATCTCGTATGGCTTCGTTGGTGGCGTCTTTTAGTGTTCTGCTTCCCGATAAGGCAGGTATCACTTCGGCTCCGAGCATTTTCATACGGGCAACATTGGGCGCCTGACGTGCAATGTCGATTTCGCCCATATAAACGATGCATTCAAGGCCCATCAAAGCACATACGGTTGCTGTTGCAACGCCATGCTGCCCTGCTCCTGTTTCGGCTATGATACGGGTTTTTCCAAGTCGTTGTGCCATAAGAATTTGTCCGATCGTATTATTAATTTTATGGGCTCCGGTATGGTTAAGATCTTCACGTTTTAAATAGATCTTAGTATTGTATTTTTCTGAAAATCTTTTGGCAAAATACAAAGGGGACGGACGACCAACATAATTTTTTAACAGATCGTTAAATTCCTTTACAAAGGAAGGATCTGCCATGATCTTCAAATAATTTTGCCGTAATTCTTCTACATTAGGATAGAGCATTTCGGGTATATAAGCACCGCCAAATTCTCCATAATATCCTTTTTCGTTAATATTATAATTCATAATATTTTTATTATTCGTCAGATCGATTAAAATTTTAAAAAAGTCAAGTATCGAAATCTACTTATTCTCGATACAATTTTGATTTATCAAAATCACTCGAATTGACGTAGTTGTCGTTTAAATTCTTTTAATTCCTCAATATTTTTCATACCTGGTTCTATTTCGAATCTGCTGTTAATATCTATCGCATGGCAATATTTAGATTCCTTTTTTTGCAGGAATGACTTTACATCGGCCATTTCATTTAATCCAATACCACCACTCAAAAAATAGGGTGTTGTTGATGGGTAATCTCTTAATACTTTCCAATTGAAAGTGTAGCCATTCCCTCCCGGTAGTTTACCTTTTGTATCAAATAAAAAATAGTCACAAACCGCTTCATAGGGTCTGAGGATATCAAAGTTAAACTCCTCTTTAATCGAAAACACCTTGATGATCTTAACAACTTCTTTACTTTGATCAGCGCATTGTTTTTTTAACTTTTCACAAAATACAGGAGATTCTTCACCGTGTAATTGAACTGCCTGTAGATCGTATTTTCTTATTTTTTCAATTATGTTTTGGAGTGAAGCGTTCACAAATACCCCAACTTTGCTGATTTTTTTTGAAAGCTGCGGCATTACACCATCAAAAAATCTGGAAGATCCATCATAAAATATAAAACCAAGATAATCGGGTTGCAATAGCGCAACCTGATTCATATTGTCCTGATATTTCATGCCACAAACCTTTAACTTCATTAGATTATTTTAACTTATTGATGAATTCTTTGGCGCTTTCGCCGGGGTTATCAGTTTTCATAAAATTCTCTCCAATTAAAAAACCATTGTACCCATAGGTTTGTAGCTCTTTTATGGCCTCTATACTGCTAATCCCACTTTCAGAAACTTTTACAAATTCAGCAGGAATTTTAGAAGCCAGTTTTTTACTTGCTTCTAAACTAACTACAAATGTTTTCAGATTCCTGTTATTAACGCCTAACATATCTATACCTGGCATTATAGATCTCTTTAATTCTTCTTCGTTATGCACTTCTAAAAGCACCTCCAGTTCCAGGCTTTTTGCCAAGTCTGAAAATTGTTTGATCTGCAATTTAGTTAAGACCGATGCGATTAATAATATAACATCTGCCCCAAATGATTTTGCCTCTATGATCTGGTATTCATCAATGGTAAATTCTTTACGCAATAAAGGTAAATTGCAACTCGCCCTGGCAATTAACAGATCATGTAAAGAACCACCGAAATATTTACTATCTGTAAGTACAGACATGCCGCAAGCACCGGCATTTTCATAACCCTTGGCAATATCAAACACATTTAAATTCTGATTGATCACAGATCTTGAGGGCGATCTCCTTTTATGTTCGGCTATGATCCCCGTTTTACTTTCTTTTAATTTTGCAGCCAACGATGTAGTTTCTCTTTGAAATAAAACGGAATTTTCCAATTGAGAGATAGGTATTAAACCTTTTTTTAGGGCTACCTCCTTCTGCTTATGCGCTACTATTTTATCTAATATTAACATATGGCAATTAATTTTAATTACTTAATTGTTGTAAAATTTTTAATGATGCTAATCCTTTTCCACTCATGAGGGATTCTTTAGCCAGTTCAAAGCCTTCAATTGGTGTTAAGTTCTTTACGGTGGCAATGGCCATACCCGCATTCGCACATACTACATTGTTTTGCGCATCTGTTCCTTTGCCTTTAATCACATTTAGAAAAATGTTAGCAGAATCTTCTATTGTGTTACCGCCGAAAATATCTTCTTGTTTGATTTTTTGTACTCCAAAATCTTCAGGGGAGAGTATCAATTCTGCTTGATTGGAGATCATTTTTGTATCGCCTGTCAACGAAATCTCGTCGTATCCGTCCAAGGCATGTAAAACGGTAAAATTCTTATTGGTTTTTTGATACAAATAACCATATATCCTGGCCAATTCTAAATTAAACACACCCACCAACTGATTCTTTGGGAAAGCAGGATTCACCATTGGCCCGAGCATATTAAAAAATGTCTTTACCCCTAATTCTTTTCTTATGGGTGCTACATTTTTCATTGCCGGATGAAACAAGGGTGCATGTAATACACATATTCCCGCCTTATCTAAACATTTTTCAAGAAAATCTTTATCATTACTAAATTTAACTCCGAGATGTTCTAACACATTACTCGAACCTGAAATTGAAGACACTCCGTAATTTCCATGTTTGGTAACTTTTATACCATCTCCGGCCGTTATAAAGGAAGCCATCGTAGAAATATTAAAAGTGTTTTTACCGTCACCTCCCGTACCACAAAGGTCAATGGCGTTATATTCGGAGAAATCAACCGCCAAACACAATTCCAATAAAGCATCCCTGAATCCTTCCAACTCTTCTAAGGTGATACTGCGCATCATATAAACCGTTAAAAAAGAAGCAATCTGACTTTGGTTATAATCGCCTTTAGAAATATTTACCAATACCTTTTTCGCCTCCTCTTTAGAGATGGTTTCGTGATTGATCAATCTATTTAATAATGCTCTCATTTTTTTATAATGGGATGTTAAAACAAGCTAACAAACCTCTAATTATTTATCCAATTCTTTAATATCTGTTTACCCTTTGGAGTCAATACAGATTCCGGGTGAAACTGTACGCCTTTTACATCATATCTTTTATGGCGTAAAGACATGACCTGCCCATTTTTATCGAAGGAAGTTGCTTCCAGCTCCTCCGGTAAATTCGGATCTACTACCCAAGAGTGGTATCTTCCAACTTCAATGGTTTTTTCCAAGCCGGCGAACAATGGTTCATCATCCACCGAAATATGGGCATTGGTAGCTACACCATGATAGACGGTATCTAAATTGATGATCTTACCACCATATACTTCTCCAATGGCCTGTTGCCCCAAGCAAACCCCTAAAATGCTTTTAGAAGCGCCAAATTCTTTGATAATTGGTTTCAGTAAGCCCGCTTCATCTGGAATGCCAGGGCCCGGTGATAATAAGATCTTATCAAATGGTTCTACATCTGCAAGAACGAGCTGATCGTTGCGCTTTACCGTCACTTCACAACCTAGATCTTCTAAATAATGGACCAGATTGTAGGTAAAACTATCGTAATTATCTATGACTAATACTTTTTTCATTATATCCTTTCTGCAATTTGTAGGGCATTGGTTAAAGCACCCAGTTTATTATATACTTCTTGTAGCTCATTATCGGGATCAGATTTTGATACCAATCCCGCACCTGCTTGCCAATGTAGTTCATGATTCTTACTTAAAAAAGTACGTATCATAATGGCATGATTAAAGTTACCTTTAAAATCCATAAAACCTATGGCGCCACCATAAAAATTTCTACTTGTTTTTTCGTATTTTTCAATGAGCTGCATCGCCATATGTTTAGGAGCCCCGCTTAATGTTCCGGCAGGAAAAGTATCTGCCACAATTTGCATTGTTGATGTTTCCGGATTTTTTATGCCGGTTACTTTACTTACTAAATGTATGACATGCGAGAAAAATTGCACCTCTCTATAAGTTTCTACTTTTACTTGGCTTCCATGCCTGCTTAGATCATTTCGTGCCAGGTCAACTAACATGACGTGCTCACTATTCTCTTTTTCGTCAATAGCTAATTGCTTGGCTAATTCGGTATCATTTTCATCATTACCTGTTCGTTTGAATGTTCCTGCAATGGGGTGAATTTCGGTTTGGTCATCCTTAACTACCAACTGTGCTTCGGGTGAGCTACCAAATATTTTAAAATTGCCATAATCGAAATAAAATAAATATGGCGACGGGTTAATACTTCTTAAAGCGCGGTAAACATTAAATTCATCACCTTTAAAAGATTGTTTGAATTTTTTAGATAATACCAGCTGAAACACATCACCGCGGGCACAATGTTTTTTGGCAAGATTAACATGACTTTTATACTCTTCGTCCGTTAGATTAGAAGTAATATCTCCTTCTATCAAAAAATTAAAAGTAGTGAAATTCCGAGCCTTTAATTAAGTGGTGAATATCATCAATATTGTTTTCGGCATTATAGCAATGTGCAAATATATAAGCATCATTTTTAAAGTGATTTATCGCAATAATATTTTGATAAACAGCATAATAAATATCAGGAATATTTAGATCTCCTTCTTTTTTAGCAATCTTGATATCTTCGAAATATCTCACAGCATCGTATCCAATATATCCAAATAAACCATTATTGATGAATTTAAATGATGTGTCTTGTTTTACTTCAAATAGCTTTGCAAAATTATCTAATACCTGAGGGATATTGGTTTCCTTATCAATTGCATTTTCAATTGTATTGCCATCCGGAAAGGTCTGAATGATCTTTTCATTAATTATTTCTATCGAGGCTATAGGGTTGCAACAGATATAAGAAAAGCTATTATCATTCGCATGATAATCACTACTCTCCAATAAGATGCTATTCGGGTATTTATCTCTTATTTTCAAATAAACACTCACCGGTGTAATGGTATCGGCAATGATCTTTTTATAATGTGTATTTAGTTTAAATGTCATTATTTTATACTATAAAAAAAGGCTTGTCGTGATTGACAAGCCTTTGTATTTTGAATTTAAATATACGAATGGTCTAGCTCACGATCTTTGATTTCGTAAGTTCCACCACCATGTATTGTTTAAATTTGAATTCATTTATTTTCTTAAAGAGACAAATGTAAAAACTTTTTTAAACTAAAAAAATTAAATCTACTTTTTATACTTCAATTTGAAATAGATCAGCATTAAAACCAGCAATCCGGTAACTATATTTGCCAGCTTAATAGCAAAACTTTCGATCACATAGCCATAGATAAACCACAGAGCGATACCTGTAAATAATACGAGGTACATTGTAAGTGATAATTCCTTAGCCGATTTACTTTTCCAAGTCTTATACACCTGTGGCACAAAAGCTGAGGTTGTTAATATAGCCGCAATCACCCCAACAATTTCAATATTTAATGACATTAGCCTACGATATTTACAATTTTTCCCGGAACGATAATAACCTTTTTGGGTATACGTCCTTGCAACTGAGCTTGTGTTTTTTCATGTGCCATCACTGCTGCCTCAATATCTTCCTTAGACATATCTAAGGGTAGCTCCATGGTAAAACGGGTTTTTCCATTAAAAGAAACCGGGTAATTCTTAGTACTCTCTACCAGATATTTACTTTCAAATACAGGGAACGGTGCCGTAGCTATTGATTCTTGATGGCCCAGTTTATGCCATAATTCTTCGGCAATATGAGGTGCATAAGGTGAGATCAATACCAATAATGGTTCTAAGATCTTTCTGCTATTACATTGTTGCGCTGTTAATTCATTTACTGCGATCATAAATGTAGATACTGAAGTATTAAAAGAGAAATTCTCGATATCTTCTTCTACTTTTTTAATGGTTTTGTGCAGGATTTTATATTGTTCGTTCGTGGGTTCATTATCGCTTACGCTGAAAACATCTCCGTTATGATATAACTTCCACATTTTTTTTAAGAAACTATGAACACCCGTGATACCCGCTGTATTCCATGGTTTGGCTTGTTCTAAAGGTCCTAAGAACATTTCATACATGCGTAGGCTGTCTGCCCCATATTGATGACAAATGGCATCCGGATTTACGACATTGTATTTAGATTTTGACATTTTTTCTGCTTCACGGCCAACTTTATATTTACCTTCTTCCAATACAAACTCAGCATCTTTAAATTCTGGTCTGCCATTTTTTAAAGGCTTCAATATCTAATTCATCTGAAGCATTTACTAATGAAACATCTGCATGAATTGGTGTAAAATGATTTCACTTTGTTACATTAATGACTAATTTGGTTTTCCCCCATAAATTGATGATAACTTATATTTTAATTTGTCAATCGAATCGTTTTCATTTAAAAACGAATTTCTTTTAATTGAGTCTTCAATTATTTCCTTAGAAACAAAAACTGGTATTCTTTTGTCATCATTTATTATCGAGTCCCATATTCATCAACGATAAACAAAAGCACTTGTACCTAAGATCATTCCTTGGTTGATCAGTTTTTTGGCATATTCATCTTTCGGTACTAAGCCTTTATCAAACATGAATTTCTGCCAGAAACGTGAGTATAATAAATGGCCGGTAGCATGCTCACTACCTCCAATATACAAGATCAACATCCTGCCAATAATTGATAGCTTCTTTAGAGAAGATCTCATCTTTGTTATATGGATCCATATACCGGTTAAAATACTGAGAGCTTCCTGCCCAACCCGGCATGGTGTTGAGTTCTAAAGGATAAATACCGTTATCTTCTTGAGACCCTTCGGCTGCGCTCAGGGTGACAAGATCGTTAGAAACAACCTTATTGTTTTTAGTATCCCAAGCCCAATGTGTGGCATTTCCTAAAGGTGGTTTTCCATCTTCGGTAGGTAAATATTTCTCTACTTCGGGTAATACCAGTGGTAAATATTTTACATCGATCATCTGTGGTAACCCATTCACATAATATACAGGGAATGGTTCTCCCCAATAACGCTGACGGCTGAAAACAGCATCCCGTAAACGGTAATTAATTTTACCATAACCAATACCTCGTTTTTCGATTTCATAAATAATGGTTTTCATGGCTTTTTTATAAGGTAAACCATTTAAGAAATCAGAATTCGCGATCACTGAAGTTTCTTTCTCTGCAAATGCTTCCTTACTGATATCGATCCCTTCAAAAATGTTGGGAATCTCAAGATTGAAATGTTTTGCAAAATCGTAATCACGCTGGTCTCCACAAGGCACTGACATCACCGCACCTGTTCCATAACTGGCCAATACATAATCTCCGATCCAAATAGGTACTTTTTTTCCTGTAAAAGGATGCAGCGCATATGCCCCGGTAAAAACTCCAGAAATGGTCTTTACATCGGCCATCCTGTCCAGTTCACTGCGTTTGGCGGTGGCTTTAATATAGGCATCAACTTCAGAGCTTTTGGGCTTTTGTTGTTATTTTTGATACCAATTCATGTTCAGGAGCAAGGGTCATAAAACTAACCCCAAAAATCGTATCGGGACGGGTTGTAAATACTTCTATGTTGGCATCGTGTCCATCAACATCAAAAGTAACCATGGCGCCTTCAGAACGGCCTATCCAATAGGTTTGTGAATCCTTTAAAGGCTGCGGCCAATCTATCTTATCTAAACCATCTAATAGTCTTTGTGCATAGGCGGTAATTCGCATACTCCATTGCATCATTTTTTTCCGGATCACAGGATGGCCACCTCTTTCTGAAACGCCATTTACAATTTCATCATTGGCTAATACCGTTCCTAAGGCCGGACACCAATTCACTTCGGTTTCGGATAAAAAAGTCAACCTATACTGCAGGAGTATTTTTTGTTGATCTTCATCTGAAAATGAATTCCACTCTTCTGAGGTAAATGGTATCACATCATCATCACAAGCAGCATTAATTCTCTTGTTGCCTTCAGCAGCGAATACTTCTTTCAATTCAGAAATGGGCCTGGCTTGTTGGGCATCATTGCAATAATAGGATTCGAATAACTGAATAAATATCCATTGCGTCCATTTATAATATTGTGGATCTGAAGTTCGAACTTCCCGTGACCAATCGAAAGAAAAACCAATCTGATCTAACTGCCTTCTGTATGTTTTTATATTTTCTTCAGTGGTAATAGCGGGATGCTGTCCGGTTTGAATCGCGTATTGCTCTGCCGGCAAACCAAATGAATCATAACCTTGTGGATGTAATACATTAAAACCTTTATGGCGTTTATATCTTGCGTAAATATCAGAAGCAATATAACCTAAAGGATGCCCAACATGCAATCCGGCACCTGAAGGATAGGGAAACATATCTAAGACATAATATTTTGGCTTATCTGAATTGTTCTCAGCTTTAAAAGTTTGATTCTCTGCCCAATATTTTTGCCATTTGGCCTCAATTTCATTGAAATGGTAACTCATTCAACCTGTATTTTTTGAATTGGCAAAGTTACATTATAAATATAAAACCGTAAAGCTTATTTATAGGATTCAATTTTAGAACTCATTATAATTTGTAATTTTGTGGATTACAGTTTTTAACTAAAAATATGTCAGAAAAAATTGGATTAGTACTATCGGGTGGTGGTGTTAGGGCTATCGCACATATTGGTTTTATAAAAGTATTACTTGAGAATAATATTGTGCCCGAACGTGTTACCGGGACCAGCGCAGGTGCTTTGGTTGCGGCCCTTTATGCAGCAGGATATCAGCCCGAATGAAATGCTTTCTTTCTTTAATCAAACTCCGCTTCTGAAATTCTCCTTATATGCAAGAGGAAAAGTGGGTTTAATGGATAGTGACAAATATGCATTATACTTCAAGAAATTTTTTCCAAACGATTCTTTTGAAAGCCTGAAATATCCCTTAACCGTTACCGCTACGAATTTAATAGAAGGAAAATTAGATTATTTTAATTCTGGCCAGCTTATCAAACCCTTAATTGCTTCTTCAGCTTTACCCCCGGTTTTTTCTCCTATTGAAATTGATGGTAATTTTTATTCAGATGGTGGGGTACTTAATAATTTTCCGATTGAGCCCCTAAAGAATAAGTGTACTAAAATTATAGGCAGTTTTGTAAATCCTATAACAAAAATTGACCCCTCTGAAGTGAATACTTCGTTTAAACTTTTATATCGAGTTTATCATATTGGTTTAGATGCTAATAATTTTAGAAAATTTAAAAAATGTGCTTATGTTTTTATGCCAAAAGATATAAAATCGATTGGAGTTCTTGATTCCGGCGGTATACAAAAAGCATATGAATTAGGTTATAAGCATGCCAAAAAAGATGTGCAAAATATAATAAAATCTATGGCTTAGCCTTCGGTACCACGTGCCCTTTTTTCTTGCGGTAATAAACAATAATAGATAAAGTCGTTTATCGGAGTATCTATTTGTAACGCTTGGCCCTGCCTTACAATATACCCGTTAAAATTATCCAATTCACTAGGCCTGTTTTCCATGATATCTCGTTGCATGGATGCCGTTGTTTGAAAGTCGGTATTATCAATAGCTTGCATTGCAGACTCTATATCAGTTTTTGTTAGACTGATGCCTTTTGCATTGGCAATGGTCATAATTTCGAATGCGGTTTGATAACAAATTTTTCGTAGGTATATATCTATCACGAATTTTACCGATGACAACCCGGGTAAGCGCTGCAATTCCACTTATGGAAACGATAAATAAAAATTTACGCCATATGTCTAATTGAATATTATCTGATATTTTGTTTTTAAATCCCGCCTTGTCAAAAACGTTCTTTAATGTTTTTACCCGGACAGTTGACTCATTATTAATTTCTCCAAAAATAATTTCGGGCTCAAAAGCAAAATGACGAATAATACCCGGAGCTTCTATCTTGCTAACAATTTTACTTAATCCGGCCAGTACATTTTCCTTATTTAGCACAGATAATAACTTATCGGCATTGTCGGCACCATTTTGTAATGGCAATACCATTGTGTTTTTTGAAACAATTGATCTTAGGTTTTTAGCAACATCTATAACTTGCCATGACTTAACACCGAGAATTATCAGATCAGGATCATGAATGGTTTGTATATCATCAGTAACTTTTGGATGTACTGTAAAATCTCCTTTAATACTTTTTATTTGAAGTCCATTTTTTTTAATAACACTTAAGTGTTCACCTCTCACCACAAAAGTAACATCAAATCCAGCCTGGGCTAATTTACCTCCAAAATAGCCTCCAACACCCCCTGCACCGATAATTAATATCTTCATAAATTCTTAAATTTGGATATGGGTCTAAATTTACTTTTTTCTTTTCTTAGATACAACGATACCAATTATTTTCGATCATTGAAGAGCGTAATTGAATAATTTGATTCAATTCTTCCATTTTTTGTATATTTCGATTTCTTAAATCAATTAAAAATATGAAATTTTTTACCCCTTTATTTTTCTTAATAGTACTTGCTTCTTGTAATAAACAGGAAAAGGTAGATCTTTTAATTATTAATGCCAATGTCTATACCGTAGATGATAATTTTTCGATGGCTACTGCAATGGCAGTTAAGGATGGCAAAATAATAGATGTTGGCAGTAGTGATGATTTAAAAACTAAATATGCTTCTCTGAAAACTTTGGATGTTGAAGGAAAAACAATTTTACCGGGATTGATAGATGCCCATTGTCATTTTTATGGATTAGGTCTACAACAACAGAAAGTGGATCTAACCGGCACTAAAAGTTTCGACGAAGTATTGCAGCGCATCGTTGATTTTCAAAATGAAAAGAATGTAAGTTATATTACCGGCCGCGGTTGGGATCAGAATGACTGGGAGATAAAAGAATTTCCTAACAAAGAAAAATTAGACGAACTATTTCCTGAAACTCCTGTTTCTATTAGGAGAATAGATGGCCATGCCTTATTAGCTAACCAAGCTGCCATTGACTTGGCTGGCGTCACAATAAATACACCTTTTTCAGGTGGTGATATTCTTAAAAAAGACGGTAAACTAACAGGTATTTTTATCGATAATCCCATGGACTTAATTGATTCTAAAATCCCCCGGCCTAGCACAAAAGAAGCAACACAGGCATTAAAAGATGCAGAAAAAATTTGTTTCGATCTGGGATTGACAACAGTTAACGATGCAGGATTATCAAGAGGAGCCATAGAACTTATTGATAGTTTACAAAAATCTGGTGAGCTTAAAATAAAGGTTTATGCTATGGTTTCGGCTTCTCCACAAAACTTAGATTACTATTTGAATAATGGGATCATAAAAACTGATAGATTACATGTCCGTTCCTTTAAATTTTACGGCGACGGCGCCTTAGGTTCAAGGGGTGCAGCCATGCGATCTCCTTATAGTGATAGTCCCGGACATTACGGCGCCTTAGTTAATGATCTTGAGACTTTAAAAACTACCGCCAAACGCATTGCCGATTCAGATTTTCAAATGAATACGCATGCGATTGGTGATTCGGCCAATCACATAATATTACAAACTTATAAGGAAGTATTAAAAGATAAAGAAGACAGGCGTTGGAAAATTGAACATGCCCAAATTATATCTCCAGAAGATTTTGCATTATTTGATGATATCATACCATCTATCCAGCCAACACATGCTACGTCAGACATGTACTGGGCAGAAGACAGGGTAGGTCCGGATAGGATAAAAGGTGGTTATGCCTATAAAGATCTTTTAAATCAATATGGAAAAGTGGCTTTAGGCACAGATTTTCCTGTAGAAAAGGTAAACCCAATGCTTACTTTTTATGCGGCTGTTGCCAGAAAAGATTTAGATAATTATCCAAAAGGAGGCTTTCAAATGGAAAATGCTTTATCTAGAGAAGAGACGCTAAAAGGAATGACCATTTGGGCAGCGTTTTCTAATTTTGAAGAAAATGAAAAAGGAAGTATTGAAATTGGAAAATCTGCAGATTTCGTTATTCTTGATAAGGATATTATGGAAGTAGCGCTTGAGGAGGTTCCAAATGTAATTATTTTGGAAACGTATGTAAACGGGGAGAAAGTAAAATAAAAAAATCCGAATTTTTTAGATTTCCGGATCTCTTTAGTGGTTATCTGTTTACTAGTACGTTTTCTTCACCGAAATATAGGGGTATTTTTATGCGGGCTGAATCCCAACCCAAAACCATTTGTACACTGTTCTCTGTTTCCTTAAAAGCTATAGAAAAAACTTCTAACGATTCAGCTTTAGATACTTGAACTTTAATTCTAGCGATATCGAATGCCGGACTATATTGAAAAGCTCCAAAAACGTCTAACTTAGAACTTAAAATGATCTCCCATTCTTGTTCTCCAGGTATTGATAATAACACATAAGTTCCAGCGGCAACAGTGGTGTCTCCAAAAAGCACGTCTTTATAAAATTTAACTTCTGTGGCTTCATTTGCACCGGTTCTCCATAATTTACCGTAGGGCACCTGATTTCCAAAAACTTCATCACCATTTTTTTGTGGTCTGCCATAAACTACTTTAGCTAATGGTGCTGTTACCCTGGTTTCTCTGTAATATGCTATATCATGTGGAATATCGTCTAAGCCTTTAAAGCCCTGAGCGTGACTTTCTGAAATGAATGGAGCGGTAAAAAAGATCAATACGATAATTGTAGTGTAATATGTTTTTTTCATTATTCTCCCCTTTTTGACAAATTAATAACGCCCGTATAGAACTTTTTAGTATGCAAATTTTGACTTTTAGATTATAAGTTATTAACAGTCAACTTTTGAAATGGCTTTAGATGTTATATAAATATTCTTTATTTTATTACAATTTGTAACTATTTAATCATTTTTGTTTATATATTGAAATAATAAATGAACATTTGCATTCTATTTAAAAAGTAAATTATGTGTGGAATAGTTTGTGCCTTCGATTTAAAACAAAAATCGGATGAGTTAAGGCCTCAGGTTTTGGAAATGTCTAAAAAAGTACGTCATCGTGGTCCGGATTGGAGCGGGATTTACAGTGATGATAAAGCCATTTTAGCTCACGAAAGATTAGCTATTGTCGATCCTGCTTCCGGTAAACAGCCGCTGTTTAGTGAAGATAAAAAGCTCATTTTAGCTGCTAATGGTGAAATATATAATCATAGGGAGTTGCGAAAGCAATTTAAGAATAAATATAAATTTCAAACCGAATCTGACTGCGAAGTAATTTTAGCCTTGTACAAAGAAAAGGGTGTGCATTTTATTGATGAAATGAACGGTATTTTCGGTTTTGCCATTTATGATGTTGATAATGATGAATATTTTATTGCGCGTGACCATATGGGTATTATACCATTATATATAGGTTGGGATCAAAACGGAACTTTTTATGTTGCATCAGAATTAAAGGCTCTTGAAGGTGTTTGTTCAAAAATAGAATTATTTCCTCCCGGACATTATTTATCGAGTAAGGATGGAAAATATGTAAAATGGTATAAAAGAGATTGGGTAGATTATGATGCAGTTAAAGATAATGAAACCAGCATTCAAGCTATCAAAAAAGCACTCGAAGATGCAGTACATAGGCAGTTAATGTCTGATGTTCCTTATGGAGTTTTACTTTCAGGAGGATTAGACTCATCTATAACCTCAGCAATCGCAAAAAAATATGCACAAAAAAGAATAGAGTCAGATGATACTACTGAAGCCTGGTGGCCTCAACTACACTCTTTTTCAGTAGGCCTCGAAGGATCACCAGATCTTGCCGCTGCAAAAAAAGTTGCCGAACATATCGGTACTATACACCATGAAATTAAATTTACTATCCAGGAAGGACTTGACGCCATTAAAGACGTTATATATAATTTAGAAACCTATGATATTACCACCATTAGAGCATCCACACCTATGTATCTAATGGCTAGAGTTATAAAATCCATGGGTATAAAGATGGTTCTATCAGGCGAAGGAGCAGACGAACTTTTCGGTGGTTATTTATATTTTCACAAAGCTCCCAATGCTAAAGAATTTCATGAAGAAACTGTAAGAAAATTAGACAAATTGCATATGTACGATTGTTTAAGGGCCAACAAAAGTTTGGCAGCATGGGGTATTGAAGGCCGGGTACCTTTTTTAGATAAAGAATTTATGGATGTAGCCATGCGAATCAATCCTCAAGATAAAATGATTAATGGTGAAAGAATGGAAAAATGGGTACTTAGAAAGGCTTTTGAAGAAATGTTGCCCCAAAGTGTCGCTTGGAGACAGAAAGAACAATTTAGTGATGGTGTGGGATATAGCTGGATCGATACCTTAAAAGAAGTTGTTGGAAAAGAAGTTTCGGATGAACAATTAGCAAATGCTAAGTATAAGTTCCCTATACAAACCCCGACCTCGAAAGAAGAGTTTTATTACCGTTCTATTTTCGCGGATCATTTTCCTAGTGACGCTGCTGCAAAGAGTGTTCCTCAAGAACCGTCTGTAGCTTGTAGTACAAAAATAGCGTTGGAATGGGATGAAGCCTTTAAGAATATGAATGATCCTTCAGGCAGGGCCGTGGCTAAAGTTCATGATGATGCATACGTAAAATAATTAATTAAGTATATAAATATCACGTTTAGACTCCGTTTTTTGACGGAGTTTTATTTTTTATAATATCTTTGATAATCAAAATAAGAATTCATGAAAGCTATTCACATGAAAAAAGTATTTTTTTTATTGTTCATTTTTACATCAATAAATTTTGTCGGTCAAGAAAAATTAAAAGGTGATAAAATTGTTGTTACTGAAGATAGAAATATTTCAGAATTCACTAAAATTGAAATTAGGGATGATATTGATGTCATCCTTAAGCAAGGAGAAAATCAATCTGTAACCGTCGAATCTGATGAAAATCTACAAGGTGCAGTATTGACCAATGTTTCTAATAATACGCTAACAATAGATTTATCAAACAAAATTATCAGAAAAAAAACATTATTGGTGTATGTTACTGTAAATCAAAATATTGATGAAATTATTACGAAGGACAAATCGAAATTAATTACCAGTGGTAGTTTAAATTTTAATAATATTACCATCAACGCAGAAGGTGATTCAAAAATTATAATGGATCTGAAGACCACTGATTTTAACTTAAATAATAATGAAAGTGGGAGTTTAACTTTTAACGTAAACTCCGATAATGCCTTTTTAAAGGCAAATAAAACCGGAAAATCAAAAATAAATATAACAACAAATAAATTAGAAGTCTTAAGTCAGGGTAATTCAACAACAGAATTAACCGGGTATTGTAAAGAAGTACTTTTTACTTCTGAAAATAAAAGTAAATTAAGAGCCGAAAAGCTAGAATGTGAAGAAATACTCATTAACGCATCAGATAACTCAGATTCTCATGTTAACGCCAAAAATTCTATTTCTATTTCTGCGATTAACCTAGCTGAAATCTACATTTATAATAATCCTACAATTCGAATTCGAAAATTTGCAGACAAGGCAGTTTTAAGGAAAAAATAAAGGGCAAAAATTTGTGTTGAATTCAAGGGTATATTAAAAAATATAACATGAAAATTTTAATAGTTGAGGACGAAATTGATTTATTAGAAGCCATGGCTAGCTATCTAAAGAACGAAGATTTTATTTGTGAAACTGCCGCCACTTATTTTGATGCTGAAGATAAACTGATCAGTTTTAATTACGATATTGTTATTCTAGATATTAACTTACCAGATGGAAGCGGTATTGACCTGTTAAGGTTGACAAAGGCAAAATCGTCTAAAACTGGTGTTCTAATTGTATCTGCTAAGAATTCCCTGGACGATAAACTCCTTGGCTTAGACTTAGGGGCAGATGATTATATAACCAAACCATTTCATTTGGCAGAACTTAATTCAAGGATCAACTCTCTTATACGACGACAACATTTTGAAGGCAATGAAATTATAACCTTTAACGAGATAGAAATAAACCCCACCTCAAAAACCGTTTCGGTCAATAAACAACCCGTTGAATTAACAAAAAAAGAATATAATTTATTACTTTATTTTGTTACAAATAAAAATAAAGTGCTAACTAAAGAATCGATTGCCGAACATCTTTGGGGAGATGATATTGAAATGGCCGATAGCTATGATTTTATTTACACCCATATGGGTAATCTTCGTAAGAAATTAAAGAAATTAGGTGCGCCCGACTATTTACAAACGATGTATGGCTTAGGTTATAAATTTGCTGAAAAATTATAAGTTTTAATTGAAGGTTCTTTTAATATTTATGGACCTTTTCATCATAATCATCCTAATATATTAAAAGAATGAAACTCATTCAAAAAACCAGTAGGACGTATTTAATCCTTTCCATTATTATTTTTTTGGTATCTGGAGCGATGTTGATCTTTGTGCTGACTACTGTGATGAATAAGCGGCTTGATGAACAGTTATATTATTTAAAAGATGTCATTGCCAAAAGAATAAAATATGATTATGATTTAACCATATTCGAAGAACCGGTAGAGCTTACTGATGCAGAAAATAGGATCTATCCAAAAGACACCGTTATTTATAAGGACACCTTAATATTAAGAAATATTGAAGGTGAAGGTGTTGATGAATTTGAAAAATATCGACAGATTAAAGCCTATGAAACACTTCACGGCACACGCTGGAAAATAATTGCAAGGCAATCTCTGGTGAGAAACCAAGATCTAATCTGGGTTATTTCGTTTGCCACTTTTGTAATTATTTTGCTCTTATTGACCGGATTATGGATCATGAACACTTTAACTTCTAAACAACTTTGGAAACCTTTTTATACAAATTTAGAACGATTAAAGAATTTTTCTATTCAAGATCAAAACCCTATAAAACTTGAAGAGACCAATATCGATGAATTCAAAGAATTAAACATTTCTATCAAAAATTTAACCCATAAACTTCAATCAGACTTCAATAGTTTAAAGGAATTTTCAGAAAATGCTTCACATGAAATGCAAACCCCGTTGGCTATTATGCAGTCAAAAATAGAGTTGTTACTTGCAATCTGCTAAACTTACCAAAGAACAATCTGAGTTATTGAAATCTATTTATCAGGCTGGCCAGCGACTTTCTAAATTGAATAAAACATTATTATTATTGGCAAAAGTTGAAAACCAACAATACAGTACCAAGGAAGAAATTTCGTTTAAAACGCTCATTGAAAGGCAACTCGAAAATTATGAGGATTTTATTTTAAATAAAAACTTAAAGGTTGTAAAAAATTTATCAGATGCCACATTTAAGACTAATACCATATTAGCTGAAACATTAATTTCAAATTTATTGAGTAACTCTATTCGACATAATGTGCCTAATGGTTCGATTACCATTGACTATAGTGTTGATAAACTCGTATTCACCAATTCAGGAAAATCACTCGAACAAGAAGATCCTGAAAATCTTTTTAACAGATTTAAAAAAGAAAGTACCTCAAAAGAATCATTAGGTCTCGGCCTTGCCATAGTAAAACAAGTTTGCGATGTAAATAATTGGCAAATTGATTATTCGCAAGAAAAAAATCTTCATAAAATTACTGTCGTTTTTAAATCTTAAGAATTTCTTTAGATTAGGTCTTTACATTTGATCAAACAAAAACTAAGTAAAACATAAATCATGAGAAAATTAAGTTATTTAATTGTATTCGCAGCATTGAGCTTGATAAGTACAACGACTTTTGCCCAAGAAGAAAGAGAAGAAGTTAAAGCGGAAGCAAAAGAGATGCTTCAACAAGAAAAAGTTGAGGTTAAATTAAGTGAATTACCTGAAGCCGTTACCAAAACATTAAGCGAACAATTTGAAGAATATACAGCTGAAAAAGCTTATAAAGGCGTAGAAGACGAAAAGGTTGTATATTATATTCACTTGGTAAAAGAAGGTGAAAATATTGTAGCTGCTATTGATGCTGATGGAAATGTAATAGAAGAGGAAGAGGAAGACGAAAACTAAAATAATATTTTTTGAGCAAATTGGGTTGATTGCTTTTAATTAAAAACAGCTTATAAAATCAAATTTTATAAGCTGTTTTTTTATATAAGTGTACTTAGTCCAATTTAGCTAGAGCGCCAAAGCACTGATTTTAGAAAAAATTACGAAATATTTTAGTTAAATATAAAACTTAAGAATTTCTTTAGATTCTAATATTATATTTGAATATCAAACAAACAAAAACTATAAATTAAGTTCTTTTAATTGACGGAGATTGGTGATAGAAATGAAAAATATTAGAATGAAGAAACAGAGCAAATTGGGTTGATTGCTTTTAAATTGAAACAGCTTAAAATAAATGTCTACATCTTAAGCTGTTTCTTTTACTGTTTTAACATTTAAATGCGCTAAAACACTCTAAATTTAAATACTTCTCATTCAAGAGAAACTTGTTAATAACTTCCGTTATTTAACACCCGGAAAACACGCTCAAACGAGCGTGTTTTCTTATATTTGTATGTTTTTTAAAATACCTAAAAAAGAGCAAAAAAAAATATGAGCGAAGAGGCAAATAAACAGCATTATTCAGCGGATAGTATTCAGGCGTTAGAAGGCATGGAACATGTCCGTAAACGTCCTTCAATGTATATTGGAGATGTAAGTGTTAGAGGCTTACATCATTTGGTTTATGAAGTGATCGACAACTCAATCGATGAGGCTATGGCCGGTCATTGTGACCAGATCGATGTTATCATGAATGAAGACAACTCTATAGCAGTAAAAGATAATGGTCGGGGTATTCCGGTGGGAATGCATAAAAAAGAAGGTGTTTCTGCCTTAGAGGTAGTAATGACCAAAATTGGAGCCGGAGGTAAATTTGATAAAGATTCGTACAAAGTTTCAGGAGGATTACATGGGGTTGGAGTTTCTGTTGTGAACGCCCTTTCTTCACATCTTAGAGCAACCGTATTCCTAGATGGTAAGATATGGGAACAGGAATATGAAAGAGGTAAACCTCTGTATCCTGTTAAAGTTATAGGCGAAACAAAAGATAAAGGTACATTGGTTACTTTTATGGCAGACGATACTGTTTTCCAAACTGACATAATTTATAGTTATGATACCCTATCAACACGCCTTAGGGAATTGTCTTTTTTAAATAAAGGAATAAAAATTTCGATCACCGATAAGCGGAATAAAGATGAAAAAGGTGAATTTATCACCGAAGATTTCTATAGTGAGATCGGATTACCTGAATTTATCAGATACCTTGATGGAAACAGAGAACAATTAACTTCGGATGTCATTTCGATGGAAGGTGATAAAAATGGCATTCCCGTTGAGGTGGCCATGGTCTATAATACTTCTTATGTTGAAAACTTACATTCATACGTAAACAATATTAATACGCATGAAGGAGGAACACATTTATCGGGATTCAGGAGAGGATTAACGACTACTTTGAAAAAATATGCCGAAACCTCAGGAATGCTTGATAAACTGAAATTCGATATTGCACCTGATGATTTCCGTGAAGGATTAACAGCTATTATATCTGTTAAAGTTGCTGAACCTCAATTTGAAGGACAAACAAAAACAAAATTAGGTAACAGGGATGTAACATCTGCCGTTAGTCAAGCGGTTTCTGAAATGTTGAGTGATTATTTGGAAGAAAACCCAAGTGATGCTAGGATAATAGTACAAAAGGTAATCCTGGCAGCGCAGGCGCGACATGCCGCGCGGAAAGCACGCGAGATGGTTCAGCGTAAAACGGTAATGTCTGGTGGGGGACTTCCGGGAAAATTATCGGATTGTGCTTGGTCAGATCCAGAAAAATGTGAGTTATTTCTTGTTGAGGGAGATTCTGCAGGCGGAACAGCAAAATCTGGTAGAGACCGTAATTTTCAAGCCATTTTACCATTAAGAGGTAAAATATTAAATGTTGAAAAAGCAATGCAACATAAGGTTTTTGAAAATGAAGAGATAAGGAATATGTATACTGCCTTGGGTGTTACAATTGGTACAGAAGAGGACAGTAAAGCATTAAATCTCGAAAAATTACGATATCACAAAGTTGTTATTATGTGTGATGCCGATGTTGACGGTAGTCATATCGCTACATTAATTTTAACATTCTTCTTTAGGTATATGAAAGAACTTATTGAAGAAGGTTATATTTTCATCGCAGCACCACCGCTTTATCTTGTTAAAAAAGGAGCAAAAAAAGAGTATGCCTGGAGTGATAAAGAACGGGATGCCATCGTAGAAAAATTTGGAGGAAGCGCAACAATTCAGCGTTATAAAGGTCTTGGTGAGATGAATGCTGAACAGCTTTGGGATACCACCATGAACCCAGAATTCAGAACCATGCGCCAGGTTACCATAGATAATGGAACGGAAGCAGATAGGGTGTTCTCTATGCTTATGGGTGATGATGTTCCACCTCGAAGAGAATTTATAGAAAAAAATGCGGTTTACGCAAATATTGATATTTAATACATAATTAAAATGAAAGTAACTGTTGTAGGTGCAGGTGCTGTTGGCGCTAGTTGTGCCGAGTACATTGCCATTAAAAATTTCGCATCTGAAGTAGTAATTTTAGACATTAAAGAGGGTTTTGCAGAAGGTAAAGCCATGGATTTAATGCAAACTGCTTCATTAAATGGATTTGATACAAAAATTACCGGTACAACCGGAGATTATTCTTTAACCGCAAAAAGTGATGTTTGTGTTATTACTTCTGGTATACCACGTAAACCAGGAATGACAAGAGAAGAATTAATAGGAATCAATGCCGGTATTGTAAAAACCGTCGCATCGAACTTGATAAAACATTCTCCAAATACCATAGTAATTGTCGTTTCTAATCCAATGGATACTATGACATACCTGGTACATAAAACTACTAAATTACCAAAAGGCCGTATTATAGGAATGGGTGGAGCATTAGATTCTGCCAGATTCAAATATAGACTTGCAGAAGCTTTAGGAGCTCCAATTTCTGATGTTGACGGAATGGTGCTTGGTGGCCATTCGGATACAGGAATGATACCTTTAACTCGTTTAGCAACACGTAATAGCGTACCCGTGACTAAATTTTTATCTAAAGACAGATTAAATCAAGTTGCAGAAGATACTAAAGTTGGGGGTGCAACTTTAACAAAATTATTAGGTACCTCTGCATGGTATGCGCCAGGTGCAGCTGTTTCCTCTTTAGTTCAAGCTATCGCTTGTGACCAGAATAAAATGTTCCCTTGTTCTACTTTATTAGAAGGTGAATATGGATTAAAGGATATTTGTATTGGAGCACCAGTGATATTAGGTAAAAACGGAATTGAAAAAATCGTAGAAATTGAACTTACCGATGCCGAAAAGGCAAAGATGCAAGAAAGTGCTGCGGGTGTCAAAAAAACCAATGGATTATTAGAATTTTAATAAATCCTAATACAACGTAAATAAAAAACCGGCTTGATGGCCGGTTTTTTTATTTCCTATAATTTTCAAATCGATCAATTCCTTAAATCAATACTAAGATAGACCTGAAATGACGCCATTTTCATCAATAAACATCTCTTCAGAAGCTGGCTTAGCCGGTAAACCAGGCATCCTCATCATTTTTCCTAAAATGGGTATAATAAATTGAGCTCCTGAGGCAATCGTTATTTCACGTACGGTAATAATAAAACCTTTGGGCCTTCCTATTAGTTTATCATTATCAGAAAATGACTTTTGTGTTTTGGCAATACAAATGGCAAAATCATTAAATCCTAATCGCTCAATACGCCTTAAATGCAATTTGGCAATATTATCGTATTCAACACCATCTGCCCCATAAATTTCTTTGGCAATAGTTTCAATCTTTTGCATTACCGGAGATTTCCAATCATACAAAGGTTTAAATTGTGTCGCCTTGTTTTCGACAACATCAACAACCGCCCTGGCCAAATCCTGTGTTCCTTTTCCGCCTTCGGCCCATCCTGTTGAAAGTACAGCTTGTACACCCAAATTTGCACATTTTTCTATAACCAACGCAATCTCTTCTTTACTATCATTAATAAAAGCATTGATAGCAACTACAGGCTCAATATTGAATTTTCTAATATTCTCTATGTGTTTTTCAAGATTTTCAAAACCTTTGTTAACTCGCTCTAAATTTGGTGTATTATACTCATCTTGAGGTGAGCCTCCATGATGACGAAGCGCCCTTATCGTCGCAACCAACACAACAGCCTTTGGATTTAAACCCGCATAAGCACATTTAATATTTAAGAATTTCTCGGCTCCAAGATCAGCCCCAAAACCTGCTTCTGTTACTACATAATTAGATAACGAAAGTCCCATTTTAGTAGCTATAATAGTATTGGTTCCTTGCGCTATATTAGCAAAAGGTCCGCCATGGATAATTGCCGGATTCCTTTCCAACGTTTGTACCAAATTAGGTTTGATAGCATCTTTTAATAAGATTGCCATCGCATTTTCAGCTTTTAGGTCTCTTGCAAAAATTGGCTTTTTGTCAAAGGTAAAACCAACAAAAATATCACCTAATCTTTTCTTTAAATCATTCAAATTTTTAGCCATACAAAGAATAGCCATTACTTCCGATGCCGGGGTAATGTTAAACCCATCTTCTCTGGGTATTCCGTTAGCAGTACCTCCTAAACCTATTGTTATCTCACGTAACGACCTGTCATTCATATCAATAACGCGCTTCCACGCGATCGTTCTTGGATCAATATTTAAATTATTAACACTGCTTTGTAGATTATTATCAATTAAAGCAGACAACAAATTATTAGCCTTCTCGACGGCATTAAAATCACCCGTGAAATGAAGATTAATGTCTTCCATGGGTACAACCTGAGAATACCCTCCTCCTGCTGCACCACCTTTAATACCAAAAACAGGACCCAGTGAAGGCTCTCTTAACACAACTGTTGCCTGTTTACCAATTTTATTTAATCCCTCTGTGAGTCCGATAGAAACCGTTGTTTTTCCTTCTCCGGCAGGCGTTGGTGTTAAAGCTGTAACTAAAATTAAATTGTTCTTTTTGATCTTATCTTCATCGATCAGATGAAGTGGTAATTTACACTTGTGTTTTCCGTACAACTCCAAATCATCTTCATTGATATGTAATTTATCGGCAATATTCTTGATGTGTTCGAGCTCTATACTCTGAGCTATTTCAATATCGGAAAGAGGTTTCATTTTTTAAAATTTGAGAGCTAATATAACAAAAAAAGTTGCCAAGCATAATTATGTTCTTTTTTGATATAGAATCATCTGTTATTTCTATTTAAAAATTGGGGTTTAGGTCGCTTTATAAAAAACTTTAAAACAATTGTCTATTCACATTTGAAACCCTATATTTGCGCGTTAATTACAAATTGAAGATATTTTAAATAGAAGGAGCATGCAAAACAAAGGACTTATTAGAACATTTGCGATTTTATTTGGTTTAATCTGTGCATATTATTTATCGTTTACCTGGGTAAATAATAAAATAGTAAATGATGCAGAGGTTTATGCAAATGGTGATGCTATAAAAACAACAAATTATTTAGATTCTGTTGCAAACTTGCCCGTAGCGAATTATTTATTTACGGAATATACTTATAATGAGGTTCAAAATAAAGCGATCAATCTTGGGTTAGACCTAAAAGGTGGTATTAACGCGACTTTGGAAGTTTCGGTAAGGGATATCTTGATGGGATTATCAAATAACTCTAAAAATCCAGTCTTTAATAAGGCGCTAGTGGACGCAACTGCCGCTCAAAAAAATAGTGATAAAAACTACGTCGACCTTTTTTATGAGGCATTCGAAAATGCAAGTAAAGGAACAGTTAAATTAAGTGATCCGTCCATCTTTGGAAACAAGTCGTTAAAAGATAAAATTAATTTTAAATTAACAGATGAAGAAGTAAAACCTATCCTAAAAGAAGAAGTCAAGGGTTCTATTGGAACAGCCTTTGAAGTGCTTAGAAATAGAATTGACCGATTTGGTGTTACCTCTCCTAACATTCAACGCATAGGTGAATCGGGAAGAGTTCTTATCGAATTACCGGGTGCTAAAGACATCGATCGTGTTAAAAAATTATTACAAAGTACTGCCGAATTACAATTTTGGGAAGCTTATGATAATACGCAAACTGCGAACTTTTTCATAGAAGCTAATGCTAAATTGGCCGAAATAATTAAAGTTGAAGAAAATATTAATCAAGTAGATTCTACCATTGCTAAAGAATCTGAAATTGATGCCCTTTTAGGAGAAGTTAAAGATTCGATAGATACACAAGCTGCGAATCCTTTATTTTCGGTTATGTATCCTAGTATTCCACAAAACCAGAATCAAAGAAGTTCTGCAGTTGGAACAGCCAGTATAAAAGATACGGCTACTGTAAATAAATATTTGGCCATGAAAGAGGTAAGAGCTCTTTTACCGGCAGATATGACATATGCTAAGTTCTTATGGGATGCTAAACCTATACAAAACACAGAAGTAATTAATTTATATGCCATAAAATCTAACAGGGAAGATGTAGCTCCTATTGAAGGAGATGTGGTTTCTGACGCCAGCCAGGTATTTGATCAGATAGGTGTCAATCCGGAGGTTAGTATGACAATGAACAGTCAAGGCACAAAACAATGGGCTAAATTAACCACAGAAAATGTAAATAAATTTGTTGCGGTTGTTTTAGATGATTTTGTATACTCTGCTCCCAATGTTAATGAACCTATAACAGGTGGTAGAACTTCCATTTCAGGAAATTTTACTATTGAAGAAGCACAAGATTTAGCCAATGCTTTAAAATCCGGTAAATTACCTGCTTCAGCCCGTATTATTGAATCATCAGTAGTTGGGGCTTCTTTAGGTCAAGAAGCAATTGATAGTAGTGTTAAATCTTTTATTATAGCTTTATTATTGGTTCTTGCCTGGATGATATTCTATTACGGTAAAGCCGGTATTTTTGCTGACATTGCCTTATCCTTAAATATATTATTCATTTTTGGTGTACTCACTTCCTTTGGCGCTGTATTAACCTTACCAGGAGTTGCCGGTATTATCATTACCATTGGTATGTCTGTCGATGCAAACGTGATTATCTATGAACGTATAAAGGAAGCGCTTAGCCATGGTAAAGTATTAAAAGAAGCGGTAAAAGAAGGATTTAGTTATGAGGGTGCCTATTCTGCAATTATTGACGCAAATATTACTACTTTTTTAACGGGAATAATTCTTTATATTTTTGGTTCAGGACCAATTAGGGGATTTGCAACCACCTTAATGATAGGTATTGCTACTTCTCTTATTACCGCTATATTTATTACCCGATTACTTGTAGACTGGTATGCTAATAAAGATAAGAAAATGACCTTTAATACCGGTATTACTAAAGGTTGGTTCCAAAACATCAAAATTGATTTCTTAGTCAAACGTAAGATTGCTTATGTTTTCTCTAGTATTCTTATTTTGATAGGTTTGGTTTCTTTATTCACTAATAGCCTTAATTATGGTGTTGATTTCACCGGAGGTAGAACATATACAGTACGTTTTGATCAAAATGTTAGTGCCAATGAAGTGGCCAGTTCATTAAAAAATGTCTTTGGAGATGCTCCTGAAGTGAAGACCTATGGAGGAGCTAATCAGTTAAAGATCACAACAAAATATAAAGTTGACGACGATGGTCTAAATGTAAGTGATGAAGTTCAGGAATTATTATTTAGCGGATTACAATCATTTCTGCCAGACGGGACAACCTTGGAAACCTTTAAAATAAATCCGGAAGACGATGCCGAAAAAATAGGTATTATGAAATATTTTGAAGTTGGTCCAACCATTGCCGATGATATTAAGCAGGCAGCTATATGGGCTGTATTAGGGTCGTTGGTTATTGTTTTCTTATATATATTATTGCGATTCAGAAAATGGCAGTTTAGTTTAGGTGCCGTTGCTGCTGTTTTCCATGATGTTTTGATTGTTCTGGGAATTTTCTCTTTGTTTTACAAGGTCTTACCTTTTGATATGGAAATCGACCAATCTTTTATTGCGGCAATTTTGACTGTTGTTGGTTATTCTTTAAATGATACGGTGATTGTTTTTGACCGAATTCGAGAATTTACAGGTAAACATACTTCTTGGTCATACGACAGAATTGTGAATATTGGATTAAGTACTACATTAGGTAGAACCATTAATACTTCTTCAACAACTTTAGTGGTATTGTTGGCAATATTCTTATTCGGAGGTGATTCTATTAAAGGATTTATGTTTGCAATGATCATGGGTATTCTAGTAGGTACCTATTCCTCTTTATTTATTGCGTCACCTATTATGTATGATACTACTACTAAATTGAAAAAAAAAGAATAAACTGAATAACCTAATATGCTAAAAACCGTTTTGAATAAACTTTTCAAGGCGGTTTTTATTTTTAATATGAATACATTCTTAACTTTGTAAAATGAGTATTGTTAAACTTCACGATAAGTATTTTAAAACGTTTATTTCTGCTGAAAAAATTGATCAGGCTATAAATAAAATGGCCGCGCTTATCGAACAGGACTGTCAAGGAGAAATACCGGTTTTTATCGGAATTCTTAATGGTTCTTTTATGTTTACTGCCGATTTTGTAAGGGCTTACAATGGTAACTGCCAGATATCTTTTGTAAAGTTATCTTCATATCAAGATATTAAATCAACCGGAAAAGTAAAACAATTGTTAGGGTTAAGTGAAGATCTGGAAAACAGAACGGTGATTATTTTAGAGGACATTATTGATACGGGAAATACTTTAGAGGAAATATTTGAGATATTTAGAACGAAAAAAGTAAAACAGCTTAAAATAGCAACATTATTTTTCAAACCTGATGTTTTTCGTAAAGGATTACCTATTGATTATATAGGTATTTCCATACCCGATAAATTTATTATTGGTTACGGACTCGATTATAACGGCTTGGGAAGAAATTTTGCAGATATATACCAATTAACAACTCAAAAAATGACAAACATAGTATTGTTCGGTCCTCCTGGTGCTGGTAAAGGAACCCAGGCAGAAATTTTAAAAGATAAATACAACCTTATTCATATTTCTACAGGGGTCGTATTCAGATATAATATTAAAAATCAAACCCCCTTAGGTATATTGGCACAATCATTTATGGATAAAGGTGATCTTGTACCTGATGATGTTACTATTGATATGCTTAAGGCGGAGGTAGATAAAAATCCGAATGCCAATGGATTTATATTCGATGGCTTTCCTCGTACTGAATCTCAGGCGCGAGCTCTTGATAAGTTTTTAGAAGATAAAGGAGAAGGAATCAATGGAATGGTAGCATTAGAAGTACCCGAAAATCTATTAGTTGAACGCTTATTAGAAAGAGGTAAAACCAGTGGAAGATCGGATGATACTGATGAATCTAAAATTAGAAATAGATTTAACGAGTATAATACAAAAACAGCCATTTTGAAGGACTATTATGAAGCTCAGAACAAATATTATGGCGTAAATGGAGTAGGCACAATTGAAGAAATAACCAAACGCTTGAGTAAAGTATTTGACAAATTATAGGTTACTTCAACTTTATTAAATTAAATTTCAATAATACAGTATTAACATGGTTGAGGGTAACTTTGTAGATTATATTAAAATATTTGCGGCATCCGGTAAGGGCGGTAGAGGCTCTGTGCATTTGCACCGTGAAAAATATATCCAGAAAGGTGGGCCTGATGGTGGTGATGGTGGCCGGGGTGGCCATATTATTATACGCGGAAATAAAAATAAATGGACACTGTTCCACCTAAAGTTCAAAAAACACTTTAAGGCAGATCATGGCGGAGATGGAAGTAAAAGTAGAAGTACCGGTAAGGACGGTGCAGATATTTATGTTGATGTTCCCTTAGGCACCATTGTTAAGAACAGTGAAACAGAAGAAGTTATTTTCGAAATTACCGAAGATGGTGAAGAGAAAATACTCGTTGAAGGTGGTAAAGGGGGACTTGGGAATTGGCATTTTAAATCGTCTACCAATCAAACGCCTCGTTATGCCCAACCAGGTATATCAGGTCAGGAAGGATGGTACCAATTAGAATTGAAGTTATTAGCGGATGTTGGCCTTGTTGGATTTCCTAATGCCGGTAAATCAACATTACTTTCGGTATTAACGGCAGCTAAACCAAAGATTGCAGATTATGAATTCACCACTTTAAAACCAAATTTAGGAATTGTTGAATATCGCAATTTCCAGAGTTTCGTTATGGCCGATATTCCTGGTATTATTGAAGGTGCTGCTGAAGGTAAAGGTTTGGGACATAGATTCTTACGGCATATAGAAAGGAATTCGGTTTTGTTATTCTTAATCCCTGCTGATTCTAAAGATATTTTAAATGAATATCAAATTCTTCTGAACGAACTTAAAAAACATAACCCCGAACTATTAGATAAAGATAGATTATTGGCCATTTCTAAATCTGATATGTTAGATGATGAATTAAAAAGTGAAATTGAAAAAGAACTTCCTAAAGACATTTCTCATCTGTTTATTTCTTCTATTGCCCAAACCGGTTTGATTGAACTAAAGGATGCCATATGGAAAATTCTTAACATTGAAGTTTCTTAGTTGAAATTATTTATCTAGTCGCTATATTATCTTTTTCGAAAAACCCTAAAGACCAAGGTTGATGTACTAAAATTAATTTAATAAGCGTTTATGCTATTAAATTAAAGTATATGTCAAAGTATCAGGTTAAATCGATCTTAGTATTATTTTTCGTTAGCAGTATATTAAGTTCTTGTAGCTCCACAAATTTATTAACCTTGAGTGTTACCGAACCTGCACCGGTATATCTTCCTTCAAATATTGAAACAATTGGTATCATTAATAGAAGTTTACCTTCTAAAAAAAATGAAACGATAGACAACATTGATAAAATTTTATCAATAGAAGGTAAGAATTTAGATAAAGATGGAGCGGAAAAGGCCATTTTTGGAGTCTTCGATGAATTAAAATCTATGAATCTTTTTAGTAATGTTAAAATTGTAGATACTTCAAATATTTCAAGGACAGGACTAGGTGTTTTTCCATCTCCACTTTCATGGGATGAAATAGGGCGTATATCAGAAAATAATAATGTTGATGCTGTTTTTGAATTATCATTTTATGATACGGATGCACAAATTGATTATAAAGCAATACCAGTAAAAGTAAAGACGGCTATCGGCGTAGACGTTCCTGTAATTGAACATCGGGCAACCATTAAGACTTTGATCAAAACCGGTTGGCGGATTTACGATCCCTTAAATAAATATATAAGAGATGAATATATAATTCATAATAATTCTATTTCACAAGGGGTTGGAATAAATCCGGCAAAAGCCGTAGAAGCCATCCTAGGAAGAAAAGAGTCTGTATTACAGATTAGCAAAGAGATTGGTCATAATTATGCTTTAAGAATTCTTCCCTATAAAATAAGAGTTTCAAGAGACTATTTTGTTCGAGGAACCGATAATTTCAAAATTGCCAAACGCAGAGCACAAACCGGTAATTGGAATGGTGCTGCCGAACTTTGGGAAAAGGAAGTATCCAATACGAATGGGAAAGTAGCAGGCAGAGCATGCTATAATATGGCGATTATCAACGAAATTAATGGTGACTTAAATAAGGCCATCGAATGGGCATCAAAATCATACACAGATTATAAAAATAAAAATGCCTTGAAATATATTAATATTCTTAAGAGAAGAGTTGAAAAAAATAGGCAATTAACACTTCAAATGGAGAACTAATAATCATCATTTGATAATTTTTTAATTATATTTTTATATTCTATTTAGATTTACATAAATTGTGTCATCTCAATTTCAACCTAGATGACAACTACTATTCCTCGTTTTACCGCACTTGATGTCTTTCGCGGAATGACCATAATTTTTATGATCATTGTGAATTCTCCGGGAAACTATGATACAACATATTCACTGTTGCTACATGCAGATTGGCATGGTTTTACCCCTACAGATCTTGTATTTCCTTCCTTTTTATTTGCTGTTGGTAATGCGATGAGTTTCGTTATAAAAAAATGGGAAAATTTGAAACCATCTCAGGTTCTTATTAAAATATTTAAAAGGTCATTTATCATTTTTTTATTAGGCTTTTTAATGTATTGGTATCCATTTTTTAAATTTGACGCTTCCAATAATATTATTTCTTTTCCTATTGAAGAAACCAGAATATTAGGAGTTTTACAACGAATAGCCTTATGTTATCTGGTTGCCGCATTAATTATTTGGTATTTAAAGCCTAGAGTTTCATTTATTATTGGCATTGTATTACTTTTTGTTTATTGGATGCTATTATATGCATTCGGTGACACGGGACAAGAACTTTCATTAACCGGTAATGCTGTATTGAAATTCGACCTATGGTTTATGGGTGAAAATCATTTATATCACGGCGAAGGAATTCCTTTTGATCCTGAGGGCTGGTTGAGTACACTGCCGGGCATTACTAATGTAATTGCTGGGTATTTGGCGGGATTATTTATACAGAAAAAGGGCGTAACCTATGAGGCAATATCAAAATTATTAATGATAGGATTTGCATTGGTTTTTATTGGTTATGTATGGGATCTAAATTTCCCGATAAACAAAAAGCTTTGGACCAGCAGTTTTGTAGTCTATACAGTGGGATTAGATTGCATTATTATTGCAACACTTATGTATATTATTGAGTTCAACAGATATGAAGGCTGGACCAATTTCTTCCAAATTGTTGGTAAAAACCCGTTGATCATTTACTTGTTTAGTGAGATTCTGTTAATTACATTATTTACCATTAAAATGGGTAATGGTTTATCGCTACAAGCTTGGATTATATGACAATATATTTAGACATGCAGGAGCTTATTTTGGATCTTTCTTATTCGCCCTAGCATTTACCATGCTTTGCTGGACTCTTGGTTGGTGGATGGATAAAAAGAAAATTTATATTCGGGTATAGATAGTGTTATCTTAAAGATTTTTAATTTTTATATTTCTGAACCAAATAAAACTACCATGGTCTTGTAAGCCTATAAAGCCATTTTTAAATTTACCATAATCAGGATATTCTTTCCATTTTGCAGATTCTTTTCTTTTATTCCAATCTTCAGACCAAGGAACAAATGAAACTACTTTTTTACCATTCAACCAGTATTCTGTAATTTCAGGTGTGAAAATGATTCGTGAAGTATTCCATTCACCTGCATCTTTTACAATTTTTTGATCAGGATCTGCCGGATACATGGCATAATCGGCTCCTAATTTTTGCCAATCTTCTAATGGTTCAGGAAAACCTAAATCATCAATTAATTGATATTCCGGTGCGTTTTGATAGGGTGATGTGTATTGCTCACCTTCCTGTACATGATAAAAAATACCACTATTTCCTCCTTCAGATATTTTCCATTCCAATGAAAGTTCAAAATTTTCAAAACTTTGTTTCCAATAAATGATATCTCCACCAATATCACCTCCAGCACCCATTGATTTGAGTGCTCCGTCTTCAATGATCCAATTGCTGGGTAAGGTTTCTTGATTAAAACCTCTCCATCCACTAATATCATTACCGTCAAATAAATAGATCCATTCGGATAAAGCAGCTTTATTATCAGAGGTTACTACAGATTCTTCTTTTAACTTTTCTTTACAGGAAATGACTAAAATTGTAAATACTACTATTAAAAAGTAGGTTTGTTTTTTCATAATATTAATTATTTAGCTTTTTTATAGATTAAGATTCAGCAATTTGAATTTATTAAAACTCGCGATAGCTACCACTCAGATATTGGTTCGCTTCATCTTCGGCAAATTTAGCAGCATTACTGTCCCAATGCAAAAGTTGATTTGGGAAACGTCCGGCAACGACACCCAACAATATGGTTTCAGTAAGTCGTGCTGCATAGCTGAAGGGTGCGCTACATGTAGCTCTTCCTAAACAAGCCTCTACAAATTCATGATAGTGTTTTTTGCCCTCAGATTCATAATCACGAACGGGTTCACCCAAATTAAAAGTTTCAATATCTATTTTCTTGTATTTTCCTTTTATGATCAATTGTGGTAATTTTTGAAAATGCGGCAAGTATAACCGTCCTTTTTCACCTATAAACATCGCTCCTTGGTCATGCAGTAGCTCATCGCCCGGTAATTTCAGATCTTCGTGACCCTGTGGAGCCCCCGGACCATCATACCATACCCATTTTAACTTTTCTGCCGTGTGCTTAGTTCCGGGAAACTCGTAAGTAACTATATTATTTTCAGGGAAGCCAAATCCTGTTGGTTGCCGGCATTCATTTTTAATAGTTAAAGGCACATCCAATTCCAGGGCATTATAAGGGGTATCAAATATGTGTACACCCATATCTCCTAGGGTTCCACAACCATAATCCATTAACTTTCGCCAGTTCCCCGGATGGTAATACCCGTCTTTATAAGTTCTTTCTTTGGCCGTGCCTAGCCAAAGGTTCCAGTTTAACTGTTCCGGTACCGAATCACTACCCTTTGGTATCTCACCATCATACCCCCAATTTTTAGGAGACCAAGCCCGTACCGTATGTACTTTACCGATAATACCTGATTGGATCAATAAAGTGGCTAATTTATAATCGTAAAATGAATGCACCTGAATACCCATTTGTGTGACCAGATTTCTTTCGATCGGCCATTTTCTTCATATCTCTGGATTCTGATACATAATGCGTCAATGGTTTTTGGCAATATACTGCCTTGTTCATGTTCATCGCCATCATTGATGCCGGAGCATGTGTATGATCAGGAGTAGAAATGATCACAGCATCAATGTCATCACTCATGACTTGTAACATAACCCTGTAATCAGAAAAAGTCTTTGCCTGTGGCTGAGCCTCTTTTGCTGCAACTAAATAATTAGCATCAATATCGCACAAGGCAACAACATCTACTAGCGGATGTGATGCTATGGCTTTCAAATCTTCAAAACCCATATTCCCTACTCCTACATGTGCTGTACGAAGACGATTATGTGTATTTATTTTCTTAAATATTAATGAAGGAGCTAAAGTTAAACCAACTACACCTAAACTACTTTTCTTCAGGAAATCTCTTTTGTTCATATTATTAATTACTTGAGTCTATAATTCTTTTATATAAATATTCCGCCATCTTACTTTTATACCTCCTCCATCATGTATTTGTAAGGCAATAGAACCTTCACCATTACCTATTTTTTTATCATTGATATAAATCATTTCAATGCCATTCAACCAAGTAGTTACCTCAGGTCCAACAACCTGGATCTTCATTACATTCCATTCTCCCATTTTTAAGGCATTATCTTTCTCGGGTTTTGGTTTTATAAGCCACCCGCGACCGTAAGATTCATAAATACCTCCACTATGTTTTCCAGGTGGTGCCACCTCAACCTGCCAACCACTAATTTTTACACCATCTATTGTTGACCTAAAAAAAACACCACTATTACCGTCTTCTTCTTGTTTAAATTCTAATGATAATATAAAGTCATTATAAAGTTTTTCTGTAGCTAAATAACCATATTCGGCTTTAGGACCACTTTCACAAATAATTTCACCGTTTTCCACATACCATTTTTCAGTACCATAGGTCTTCCATCCGTCTAGATCTATCCCATTAAAAATAACGATATTATCTTGTGAATAACCGGAAAAAACAGGTGCCATCATTACAATATAGAGGACACTAATTTTGGTAATGAATCGAAGAATTATTCCTAAATGTAATGATCTTTTCATATCCATTAATTTTGATAGACATAAATGTATAGATAAATGTTAAGTTCAAAAAATAGTTGATAGTTTTTTTATCTTTCCGATTTATTAGATTAAAAATTATAAGTTTTATATCTAAATTTAATCTCTAACTTTCGTTAATTCCAAGATCGATATCAAATGATTACCAAACCCACCCTATTACTAGATGAGCACAAATGCAGATCGAATATCAAAAAAATGGCTGAAAAAGCACGTAGAAACAATGTTGAATTTCGACCTCATTTTAAAACACACCAATCACATCAAATTGGTGCATGGTTTCGTGAAGAAGGCGTTACAAAGATAACCGTCTCATCGGTTGAAATGGCCATGTATTTTGCCGCTGACGGATGGAAAGATATTACGATTGCCTTTCCTGTTAATATTCTTGAAATTGACAATATTAATAAACTAGCCAAGTCTATTAATTTAAATCTATTGGTTGAGTCAATCGAGATCATTCAGCTTTTGGAAAAAAAATTAACAACGAAGGCAAATGTTTTTGTAAAAATTAACATCGGTAATAATCGGGCAGGAATTGAACCTCATAAAACAGCATTTATCTCCAATATATTAGCAGAAATTTCGAGATCTGATAAATTAACTTTTAAGGGATTTTTAGGACATGCAGGAAATAGCTATGCTTGCCGAGGCCAGGCAGAAATCGCTAAAATACATTTGGATAGTACTGCGAAAATGACACAACTTAAACGGGAATTTAATAAAGAATATCCTGATCTAATTTTATCCGTTGGAGATACCCCAACCTGCGCTGTGATGGAAGATTTTACAATGGTAGATGAAATAAGGCCGGGTGTTTTTATATTTAATGATCTTATGCAATTACAAATTGGAGCATGTACCATAGATCAATTAGGAATAGCCATGGCCTGCCCCGTGGTGGCTATTCATAAGGATAAGAATGAGCTCATCATATATGGAGGCAGCGTTCATTTCGCTTCAGATTCAATGCTCGATAATAACCAGAATGTTTCCTTTGGAGGTGTCGTTGAAAACAAGAAGTCAGGTTGGGGAAATATCGTTGAAGATGTATATGTAAAAAGATTATCTCAAGAACATGGTATTATAAAAGCGACACCCGAATTCTTATCGAGAATTAATATTGGTGATATTCTAAAAATAATTCCGGTACATGCCTGTACAGCCGCAAATTTATTTGAAACTTATGTTACCTTAAAAAGTGAAAAAATTGGTAGATTTAGATTTTAAAGCAGCATTATGAAATTTAATTACATTTTTTTATTGATCCTCTTAGTCACTATCTCCATATTTAGTTGTAAAAATACGAAGCAAGAAGATCGGCATGAAAAAAATAGTGTTAACCTCGAAAACAATGAAGAAATAAACTATGCTCAAATTGGGATGAATATTGCATTAAGCACGAAAGCTCAACTAGGTAAAAATTTAATAGGTACTATTCAAAAAGAAGGCACCATTAATGCTTTAAAATTTTGTAATATCAAAGCATATCCATTGACCGACAGCATGTCTGTTGCATTCAATGCAAAGATCAAGAGGGTTAGCGACCGTCCAAGAAATACTGACAATGCCGCAGATAAATTTGAATTAGCCCACCTTAACACTTTTAAAAATAAACTTGAAAATGGAGAAAAAATTGAACCTATTATCGATAAAAAAGATAATTCAGTTCATTTTTATGCACCAATCACAACAGACCAACTATGTCTGCAATGCCATGGAAATATCGGTACCGATATTAAACCCAATGTATTAAAGGCGATTGATAGCTTGTACCCAAATGATATGGCGAAAGGTTATGCCTTAAATCAAGTCAGGGGTATTTGGAGCATCGAAATGGATTCTAAATAAATTGATATTAGGACGTATTTTCAGCAGCAGAAAACGGCCAACAAGATTTTATCAATGTCTGTTTCAGTTAAGACAATCAGACAAGGCATTTTCAATGTTTTCGAATCTAAATGAGAAACCGCTATCCAATATTTTAGAATTATTAACTTTTTGACTTTCCAGAGCGATCGCAGCCATTTTGCCTAGAATCATTTTTAATACTATCGACGGCACATTAGGTAACCATAAAGGCTTATTGAGATGATCTGCTATTAATTTTGTCAACTCTTTGTTTGTAACCGGGTTGGAGGCTACTGCGTTATACACACCTTTAAGATTATTCTCTAAGGCAAATAAGAATAAATTCGCTATGTCAGCATTATGTATCCATGATTGAAATTGTTTCCCACTACCCAACGCCGCTCCAAATCCATACTCAATTGGCTTTGTGAATTGCGCTAAAGCTCCTCCTTTTTTTGATAAAACAATACCAATTCTAAGCTTACTTACCCTTAAGTGTAATTCATTCAGTTTATCAATTTCTTCCTCCCATGATTTCGTAACTTTTCCTAAAAAAGAATTACTTATCATTTGTTCTGATTCATCATATTCTTTTGAAAGCGATGATGGATAGATACCGATAGCCGATGCGCTCACAATACTTTTGACTTTATTTGAATTTTGTACAAGCAATTTATGTAATAATTGAATTGAATTTATCCTGCTATTCAAGATCTCTCTTTTATTTTTAGCAGTCCACCTTTGTGCAATACTCGAACCTGCTAAATTGATAATTCCATTAATTCCTTTTAAGCATTTTTCATCAATTTCCTGGGTAGCCGGGTTCCAATAATAGCCATTAACAGTATCCGAATTTTTGATCTTCTCTTGGTTAGTCGTTAAATAATTGACCCTATAACCACGCTGTTCACAGAGACGAATGATCTCTTTACCTATAAGTCCGGTAGCTCCTGTAATTAGTATTTTCATTTAACGTTAAATAAGTAATCTGCAATAAAATCTGCTTTCAACCATAAGAATATAACTACCAATAATAATATTAATAAAATGATTGCTCTAATATAATTGGGCTTTTTTCGAGGCTTTAACTTCTTAAAATCCATATTAAATTTTTTAAATAGTATCTCAAAAATACGATTTAATATTTGCTTAATCATAAGTAGTGGCACCTGTTTTTACTATTTTGTACACTGAGTTATTTAAGTATCTTTGTGGACTTATTTCTTAGCTATAAATATTGAATGAAATACATTCGTAACTTTTGTATAATTGCACACATAGATCATGGTAAAAGTACTTTGGCTGATAGGCTATTGGAATTTACACATACAATAACTGATCGTGAAAAACAAGATCAATTATTAGATAGTATGGATCTGGAACGTGAGCGTGGTATTACCATCAAGAGTCACGCTATACAAATGAATTACGAATACAAAGGGGAACAATATGTATTAAACTTAATTGATACCCCGGGACATGTTGATTTTTCTTATGAAGTTTCACGATCTATCGCGGCATGTGAAGGTGCGCTATTAATAGTAGATGCGGCACAAAGTATTCAGGCACAAACCATCTCTAATTTATATTTAGCCCTGGAAAATGACCTGGAAATTATACCGGTATTAAACAAAATAGATCTGCCCAGTGCTAGCCCGGAAGAAGTTACAGATGACATTGTCGATTTATTAGGCTGTTCACATGAAGATGTTATCCCTGCCAGTGCTAAAACAGGTATAGGCATCGAGGAAATATTATCTGCTATTATTGAACGTATTCCACCCCCAAAAGGAACTGTTGATGAACCATTACAAGCCTTAATCTTTGACTCCGTTTACAATCCTTTTAGAGGTGTTGAGACCTATTTTAGAGTTATAAATGGCTCCATCAAAAAGAATCAACTCATTAAATTCATCGCGACTGGCAAAACCTATAATGCTGATGAAGTGGGTACATTAAAACTTAAACAAGCCCCAAAAAATGAAATAAAAGCAGGGGATGTGGGATATTTAATTACCGGTATAAAAGAAGCCAAAGAAGTAAAGGTAGGCGATACCATAACAGACGCCAAAAACCCTACTACCAATCCTATAGGAGGATTTGAAGATGTAAAACCAATGGTATTTGCCGGCATATACCCAGTTGATACCGAAGATTATGAGGAGCTGCGTAATTCAATGGAGAAATTACAACTGAATGATGCCTCTCTTGTTTTTATTCCTGAGAGTTCTGCCGCTTTAGGTTTCGGATTTCGATGTGGGTTTTTAGGGATGTTACATATGGAAATCATCCAAGAACGTTTAGAGCGGGAATTCGATATGACTGTAATTACTACGGTTCCTAACGTATCTTACCATGCATATACAAAAAAATATCCTGACCAGATAAAAATTGTAAATAATCCGACAGACTTACCAGATCCTTCAAGCCTTGACCGTGTTGAAGAACCTTATATTAAAGCTTCTATAATTACAAAATCAGATTATATCGGTAATGTAATGTCACTTTGTATTGAAAAAAGAGGACAGATAACCAATCAAACCTACCTCACTCCAGAACGGGTAGAACTTAATTTCGATATGCCCCTGGCCGAGATTGTTTTTGATTTTTATGATAGATTAAAAACTGTGTCAAAAGGTTATGCCTCTTTTGATTATCACCCTATTGGAATGCGCGAGTCTAAATTGGTTCGTGTAGACATCTTGTTAAATAGTCAAACTGTAGATGCGCTTTCGGCGCTTATTCATGCTGATAATGCTTATAATATTGGCAAAAAAATGTGCGAGAAATTACGCCAGTTAATTCCCCGTCAACAATTTGATATTCCTATTCAGGCTGCTATCGGAGCAAAAATTATTTCAAGAGAAACTATAAAGGCACTACGAAAAGATGTTACCGCCAAGTGTTATGGTGGAGATATTTCCCGTAAACGTAAGTTACTCGAAAAACAGAAAAAAGGAAAAAAACGAATGCGTCAGGTGGGAAATGTTGAAATTCCGCAGGAAGCATTTATGGCAGTATTAAAATTAAATGATTAAACAATTCGCATTCTAAAGCAGTCTCATTTTACATTGTTTAACATTTCATTCCTTATTTTATAATTCTATCAAAAATAACCTTTCAGTAAAGTTCTTACTGAATTTATTTTGTAATTTTAGATACTAATAACGGGAGAAAAATATGAAAGCACTTTTTTATACAAGAGAATTTCCACCATATGTTTATGGTGGTGCCGGCGTACACGTAGAATATCTGGCAGCCGAGTTAGCCAAGCTAATGGAAGTAGATGTAAGAAGTTTTGGAGATCAAGATCTAAAAGCAGGCAACCTAACGGTTAAAGGATATCCTTTTGATAACCCTGTTTTTGATCATACCAATGACAAGCTTAAGGCTGTGTTGAAAACATTGAGTACTTGTATACAAATGAATGCAGATGATGTAAATGCTGATATTGTTCATTGCCATACCTGGTATGCGCAGTTTGCAGGTATTCTCACAAAGCTATGTTATGGTATACCCTTGGTAATAACAACGCATTCTTTGGAACCGTTAAGACCTTGGAAAAGAGAACAATTAGGCAAAGGATATGATGCTTCATCGTGGGTTGAAAAGACAGCTATAGAAATGGCTGATGCCATCATAGCAGTATCAAAAGAGACGAAAGAAGATGTGCTAAAGTATTTTGATGTTGATAAAGAAAAGGTAAAAGTAATTTACAATGGAATAAACCTTAAAGAATATGTTGTTACTGAAGCAACTTCTACGCTTGAAAGATTTGGAATAGATAAATCTAAACCTTATGTGCTTTTTGTCGGTAGAATTACCAGGCAAAAAGGTATTATACATTTAGTAAATGCCATAAAATATATTGATAAGGATACTCAAATAGTATTATGTGCCGGTGCTCCGGATACCAAGGAAATTGGCGCAGAAATGGAAGAAAGCGTTAATGCAGTAAAAAAAATACGTAATAACGTTATTTGGATAGCCGAAATGCTAGATAAAAAAGAAGTAATACAACTCTATTCTCATGCAGATGTTTTTTGTTGTCCTTCAATATATGAACCTTTTGGAATTATTAATATTGAAGCAATGGCTTGTGAAACTGCGGTAGTGGCAAGTGCTGTAGGCGGGATAAAAGAAGTTGTGATTGATGGTGAAACCGGCATTTTAGTTCCACTAGAACAACAGAATGCAGCGCCATTTGAGCCGATTGATCCCGACAAGTTTTCTAGAGATTTAGCAAATGGAGTTAATAAATTAATTAATAACGAAGAACTGCGAAATAAGATGGCAAAAAAAGGAAGAAAAAGGGTTGAAGATCATTTTGATTGGATTGCCATTGCGAAGCAGGTCGAAGCACTCTATAAATCATTAATTTAATCAAAAATCAACCTGAATTTTGATACAATAATCTTGTTTCGATTGTATCAATACATAGTATATTAATAACTAATAAAAGTTAAAAATAAATCAATAAAATTCGTAAATTAAACATGTAAATAATAGTGTCAGAATATTGGCCTTTGTTTACATATTTAAATTTATAAAACTGTTAAAATCAAATAATTATGATTAACGATGATGTACTTGCTATCATATTAGGCGGAGGCCAAGGCTCTAGATTATACCCATTGACTGAATCCAGGTCCAAACCAGCTGTCCCTATAGCCGGAAAATATAGATTAGTTGATATACCTATTTCGAACTGTATCAATTCTGATATTAAAAGAATGTATGTCTTAACGCAATTCAACTCTGCATCCCTAAATAAGCATATCAAAAATACTTATCATTTTAGTTTTTTTAGTTCTGCGTTTGTAGATGTATTGGCGGCTGAACAAACAATTGCAAGTCAGACTTGGTTTCAAGGCACGGCTGATGCGGTTAGACAAAGTATGCATCATTTTTTAAATAATGATTTTGAATATGCATTAATACTATCTGGTGACCAGCTTTACCAGATGGATTTTAATGATATGCTTGAAAGACATGTTAAAAGCAAAGCTGAAATTTCAATTGCCACAATTCCTGTTACGGCTAAAGAAGCTACATCTTTTGGAATTCTTAAAGCAAATGAAAAAAATGTAATTACATCCTTTATTGAAAAACCAGCATCAGATTTATTACCTGATTGGGAATCTGAAGTAGGTGATTATATGAAAAATGAAGGTCGTAAATATCTGGCTTCTATGGGTATTTATATTTTTAATAGAGATCTCTTGATAGAATTAATGAAAAACCCTGGAACAATGGATTTTGGAAAAGAAATTATTCCGGGTTCTATCAAAGATCATAAAACCCTAAGTTATCAGTATCAAGGATATTGGACAGACATTGGTAATATAGACTCTTTCTTTGAAGCCAATTTAGGCCTCACCGATGAGATCCCTAAATTTAATCTTTATGATAGGAGTAAAAGGATCTATACAAGAGCAAGAATGCTTCCAACATCGAAGGTTTCGGGATCAGCTTTAAATAAAGCGGTCATTGCCGAAGGATGTATTATTCATGCGTCAAGTATAGAAAAATCTGTCATTGGTATTAGATCAAGAATTGGCAAAGAGTCAATTGTTATAAATACCTATATGATGGGAAGTGACTATTATGAGACACTGGAAGAGATTGAAAACAGAAAAATTCCAATTTTAATGGGTATTGGTGAAAGATGTTTTATTAAGAATACCATAATCGATAAAAATTGTCGAATTGGTGATGACGTTAGAATTAATGGAGGTACCCATTTAGAAGATAGAGAAACTGATAAATATGTTATTAAAGAAGGTATTGTGGTTATAAAAAAGAACGCTGTAATTCCAAATGGGTATGTGATTTAAATTTAGTCATTATCTCATTTTACCATAAAATTCCTTTAAAATATGAAACAACCACTTTATTCATCAGGCATAAAGTGGTTATTTTTATACATTTGTTACTATTAACATCCAATATTATTATTTTTATTATTCATAATGCAAAATAGAAAAAGAGTTATTATAGATCATGTATCGCCTCAGCTTAATTGTGGTGAATTTTTTATAAAAAGGGTTGTAAATGAAATTGTTATTGTACATGCACACGTTATAGGTGATGGCCATGATATCATTGCAGCTTCGGTATTATATAAGCATGAAAATGATAAAATTTGGAAAGAAGCAAGAATGCATCATGTTTTTAATGATGAATGGCAGTCCTCCTTTACGGTTGAAAAACAAGGGTTTTATTCTTTTAAGGTTGAAGGCTGGGTAGATCATGCTTTAAACTGGCAACATGGAATAACCCGCAAAATTGAAGATGATCAACATGTGACATCTGAACTCCTTGAAGGTGTTGAATATATTAATACCATAATAAATAAAGCCAATAATACAGAAAAAACATATTTAACAAAGCTTCAAGAACAGTTTGGCAATGATCAAGATTATACCAAAGCTATAGAGGGCGCCACAAGTAAAAAATTACATGATATTTTTGTAAAGTACCCAGAAAAAAAATTCGCAAATGCATCCAAAGAGTATAAAGTTTATGTAGATAGATTAAAAGCCCGTTTTAGCACCTGGTATGAATTTTTCCCGCGTTCATCCTCAGAAAAAGAAGGAGTTCATGGTACATTTAAAGATTGTGAACGGTTACTACCACGTGTGTCAAAGATGGGATTTGATACTTTATATTTTCCTCCTATTCACGCTATTGGAGAAGTGAACAGAAAGGGTAAAAATAATACAACCACTGCATTAGATGGCGATGTGGGGTCATGTTGGGGAATTGGTTCAAAAGATGGAGATCACAAAAGTATCCATGCCGAATTAGGATCTTTAGAAGATTTTAAAGCACTTATAAAAAAAGCCAAAGAATATGATATTGAAATTGCCATGGATTACGCCTTACAGGCAGCACCAGATCATCCATGGGTAAAAGATCATCCTAAATGGTTTAAATGGAGACCTGACGGGACCGTACAATATGCCGAAAATCCACCAAAAAAATATCAGGACATTCTGCCTATCTATTTTGAAAGTGAAGATTATAAAAATCTTTGGAACGCATGTCTGGATATTTTAATGTATTGGATAGACTGTGGCATTAATATTTTCCGTGTCGATAATCCACATACAAAACCTTATTATTTCTGGAATTGGATCATTACTAAAGTAAAAGAAAAACATCCCGATGTGTTGTTTTTGGCCGAGGCATTTACAAAACCCAAGGTAATGCATCAATTAGCTAAGCAAGGCTATACCCAATCATACACCTATTTTACATGGCGAAACTCAAAACATGAGCTTATTGAGTACATGGAAGAATTGACAAAAACAGATCAGCGTGAATATATGCGGCCGAATTTCTGGCCTAATACACCCGATATTAATCCATTCCATTTACAGGGCGCTAATGAATCCAAATATCTCCAGCGATATGCACTAGCCGCTACTTTAAGTTCGAGTATAGGAATTTATGGGCCTGTATTTGAATATATGATGAGCGACGCACTCCCTGGAAGGGAAGAATATCTTAATTCAGAAAAATTTCAAATTAAACACTACGACTGGTCTAAAGAAAACAAATTAACAACCATTATCGCGCGAATAAATCAGATTCGTCGGGAGCATGAAGCACTACAGCAAACCAATAATATTAAATTTTGCCATGTTGAAAATGAAAATTTAATAGCGTTTTACAAATGGAATGATTCGAAATCAAGCGAAATGCTTATAATCATTAGTCTCGATCAATATTATGCTCAAAAAGGAACTGTAAAATTACCTTTTTATGATCTGGGAATTGAACAAGGACATCGGGTTCAAATGCAAGATCTGATTACCGGTAGTAGTTATAATTGGCAACAGGAATGGAATTATGTTGAGTTGCATCCTACATTACCATTTCATATTTTTAAGATAAACAAATAGTATGTCTGAAACTACTGTTAAAACGACTTTACAACCACCTTATAATTTCAATGTTCCTTGGGAAGAATTACTTGAGAATAAAGAATTTGTTAAAGTTTTTCTTTCGGATGTTTTAGAAGATTATATTATCAAGCAACGATGGTATGGTGGTAAATCTAGTAGATTAAAATACATAGAACTTTCAGAATATTTCAAGATCCAACAAAAAGGAGAAATTTATTATGGATTAATTTTAGAGATCGACTTTGCCGAGGCATTTTACCAACATTATTTCTTGCCGATAGCCTTTGTATCAGATGAAAATTTTGCAAAACAAGACAGAATTCTTCCAATTAGCATCAATGGGCAATCAGGTTTTATTATAGATGCGATCAATCTTGAAGCATTTAGAAAAGTCGTATTTGAACGTATTGCAGACGCTTTACCCATTGATAAAACGAAAGTCCAATATCATAAAAGCGATAGATTTAAGAATATTGTTTATGAATCTTCGAGATTCATGGGTTTAGAACAGAGTAATACTTCCATTATTTATAATGATAAATACGTTTTAAAGTTTTTTAGAAGAATCTATGCGGATAAAAATCCGGATTATGAAATGAGCAGGTTTTTATCAGAAAAAAAAGACTTTAAGAATACTCCTGCGTATTTAGGTGGCATTAACGTAGTTGATTCAGAGAATGTGTATATAACCATTGCATTAATGCAAGAAATGGTATCAAACCAGGGTGATGCATGGGAATATATGCTTAAAGAATTATATCAAATTTTTTCTAATATTGAACATAAAAATATCGATGTAGAATCATTACCCGTAACAGATCTTTTTGTAAAGTTAAATATAAGAGAGGTCCCTCCACAGATCATAGATTGGGTAGGTTTAAATATTCTTTTAAAGGTTCAAACATTGGCCAAAAGAACTGCAGAAATGCATGTTACTTTAGGTTCTGAATTTGAAGACACGGCCTTTACACCTACTCATTTTAATAATGATTATACAGTTTGGTTAAAGAACCGAATGCTTTATCAGTTTCAAAACAGATTAAATATTATTGAGAACAATTTGGGTAAGCTTGAGGGGCTGACCTTAGATTTGGCAAAAGATTTCTTAAATAAGAAAAATATCATAAGAAAACGGTTCGTTAAATTCGATTGGACAAAACTAAAGGGAGAACGCATCAGGGTTCATGGTGATTTTCATTTAGGGCAGGTATTAGTCAAAGATGATGATTTTTATATTTTAGATTTTGAAGGAGAACCAGAAAGTACCATACGAGACAGGAAAGTAAAACAACCACCGTTAAAAGATGTAGCAGGCCTATTTAGATCGTTCCATTATGCTATTTATGCGACTATTTTTAATAATGCAGAGAACTTTAATACTACCCAGGATAGTCTGTTTAAAGCAGGAGAAATATTATATCGTTACCTTATCGGCATATTTTTAGGAACTTATATCGAAGAAATTCAAAGTAAAAATTTAAATATAGGGTATCATCAAGAACGTATTTTTATTTTAGAATACTGTTTATTAGAAAAAGCAGTTTATGAATTGGGTTATGAATTAAACTCACGGCCCCGTTGGGCAATTATTCCCCTAAAAGGAATATTAAATATCATTAATCAATAAATACATGGCACAAGTAAAACCATTTAGTCTGTTCACAGAATTTGATATCAACCTTTTTAAATCAGGTAAACATTACCGGCTTTATGAAAAATTTGGTTCACATGAAATGACCGTCGATAAAGTTAAAGGAACCTATTTTGCTGTTTGGGCTCCCAGTGCAAAAGCTGTTTCGGTAATAGGTGATTTTAATTTTTGGATAGAAGGAGAACACCAATTAAATGTTCGCTGGGATGAAAGTGGTATATGGGAAGGGTTTATTCCCAATGTTGGACAAGGAAATATTTATAAATATAAAATTCAGAGTAATCATAACGATGTTAAAACTGAAAAAGCAGATCCATATGCAAAAAGATGTGAGCATCCGCCTAATACGGCCTCTGTAGTTTGGGATATTGCTGATTATACATGGAAAGATAAGAAATGGATGTCTTACCGAAAAGATAAAAACGGACTCGACAAACCATACTCTGTTTATGAAGTTCATCTGGGTTCTTGGATGAGAAATACTAAAGAAGACAGGTCTTTAACATATAAAGAATTGGCTAAAAAGCTGGTTGCTTATGTAAAGGAGATGAACTTTACCCACATTGAGTTAATGCCCATCATGGAATATCCTTATGATCCTTCATGGGGATATCAACTTACGGGTTATTTCGCCCCTACTACTCGCTTTGGCACGCCTCAAGATTTTATGTATCTCGTTGACCAATTTCATCAAAACGACATCGGTGTTATCTTAGATTGGGTACCATCGCACTTCCCATCTGATGATCACGGTCTAGGATTCTTCGACGGCACACATCTCTATGAGCATCCCGATCATAAGAAAGGATACCATCCTGATTGGAAAAGCCTTATATTTAATTATGAAAGAAATGAAGTTCGTTCATTTTTAATAAGTAATGCGCTTTTTTGGTTGGACAAGTACCATGCAGATGGCTTGAGGGTAGACGCCGTAGCTTCTATTCTTTATTTAGATTATTCACGTGAAGATGGCGAATGGGAACCAAATCAATTTGGTGGTAGAGAAAATTTAGAAGCTATATCGTTTCTAAAAGAATTCAATCAAACCGTATATGAAAGTTTTGAAGGTGTTCAAACAATTGCCGAAGAATCAACTGCATTTCCGATGGTTACCAAACCGGTTGCTATTGGTGGTCTTGGTTTTGGCATGAAATGGATGATGGGATGGATGCACGATACGTTGGAATATTTTGCGAAAGACCCTGTTTATAGAAAACATCACCAGAACGATATAACCTTTAGTTTGGCGTACGCTTTTTCAGAAAATTTTATGTTACCCTTATCCCATGATGAAGTAGTTTATGGTAAAAACTCACTATTGGGTAGAATGTCAGGAGATGAATGGCAACGATTTGCCAACCTGAGATTATTATATGGGTATATGTTTACACATCCGGGTACTAAATTACTGTTTATGGGTGGAGAATTTGGTCAATACAACGAATGGAATTTCCAACAAAGTTTAGACTGGAACCTGCTAGAATTTGAACCTCATAAAAAGATGCAGACCTATTTTAAAGATTTGAATCATTTTTATCAAAATACACCGGCCTTATATGAAAAAGGGTTTAGTGGAGAGGGATTTGAATGGATAAGTTATGATGATCATCAAAACTCGGTAATTTCTTATATCCGTAAAGGTCATGACACAGAAAATGATACAATAGTTATCTGTAATTTCACGCCTATTCCAAAAGAAAAGTATCGCATTGGATTACTCAATAAAGGTAAACTTGTCGAAATATTTAATAGTGATGATGTTAATTATGGCGGAAGCGGATCTACAAATTCAAAAGGGATAACCATTAAAAAACAATCTTGGAATAACAAACCTTATTCAGCCGAAATAAAAGTTCCTCCACTGGGAATCGTTATTTTTAAAATAAATTAAGGCATTATTACCGATTAATTATATATTTAAAAAATGCTTTGCATTTAATGCAATTTTTAGATCTTATTTTTAACAAAAAGAAACCTGCTTAAATTATAAATTTTAGTAGGTTTGCAACTTTATTTCTATCTCTCTAATTTATGATCACTAATACTGAACTGGAACAAAGAGGAAATCAGTACCCTCTAAATATAATATCGTATAAAAAGAACATTGATACCTTAAATTTCTATACTTCAAATAATGTCGCTTTACAACTCACTATTGTAAGAGACAATGTAATCAGGTTTCGATATGCAACAAATTCTATATTTGAAAAAGACTTTTCTTATGCCATAACAAAATATGCAAGTAGAGGTTATAATAAATTAGATGTCGATGAAGACGCAAAGAATTATATCATCACTACTGAAAAATTAATATGCCATATTAATAAAAGCAATCTAAAAGTACTAATGTTCGATGCTTCTGATAAAAAATTGATAAGTCAGGATGAAATCGGATTTCATTGGGAAGAAAGTTATGACCTAGGGGGCAATATTGTTAAAATGAGTAAGATTGCTCATACCGGGGAAAGCTATTATGGCCTCGGGGATAAACCAGTTCAAACCAATTTAAAAGGTAAGCGTTTTGAGAATTGGGTAACCGATTCTTATGCCTATGAAAAGGATACCGATCCAATTTATAAAGCAATACCATTTTTTGTCGGCCTTCATAATAAAAAGGCCTATGGTATCTTTTTTGATAACACGTTTAGGTCTTATTTTGACTTTGCTCATGAGCGTAAAAATATTACCAGTTTCTGGGCCGAGGGGGGTGAGATGAACTATTATTTTATCTATGGCCCAAAAATGAATGATGTTGTTGCTAATTATACAGATTTAACGGGTAGACCTCATCAACTTCCACCCTTATGGGCGCTGGGATATCATCAATGTAAATGGAGTTATTACCCTGAATCAAGAGTAAAAGAAGTGACTGCAAAATTCCGGGAATTACAGATTCCATGCGACGCCATCTATTTAGATATTGATTATATGGATGGATTCAGGTGTTTTACCTGGAACAAGGAGTATTTTCCCGACCCAAAAAGAATGGTTAAAGAATTAGCAGATGACGGTTTTAAAACGGTTGTAATAATTGATCCAGGAATCAAAATAGATATAGATAATGACGTTTTTAAAGAAGGTCTTGAAAAAGATTATTTCTGCAGAAGGGCCGACGGACCATTTATGAAAGGAAAGGTATGGCCGGGTGAATGTTATTTTCCAGATTTTACAAAACCTGAAGTAAGGGAGTGGTGGGCAGACTTGTTTAAAGAACTTATCGAAGATATTGGGGTTAGAGGTGTCTGGAACGATATGAACGAACCTGCTGTAATGGAGGTGCCAAATAAAACTTTTCCAAACGATGTAAGACACAATTACGAAGGGAATCATTGTAGTCATAGAAAGGCACACAATATTTATGGTATGCAGATGGCAAGGGCAACTTATCAAGGTTTAAAGAAATTCGCATTTCCCAAAAGACCGTTTGTGATCACCAGGGCGGCATACTCTGGAACTCAGAGATATACCTCCAGCTGGACAGGTGATAATATTGCTTCATGGGAACATTTATGGATTGCCAATGTTCAGGCACAAAGAATGGCAATGTCTGGTTATTCTTTTGTTGGTAGTGATATAGGCGGATTTACAGAACAACCAGATGGTGAATTGTTTGCAAGGTGGATCCAATTAGGTATTTTTCATCCATTTTGTAGAACACACTCTTCTGGAGACCACGGCGATCAAGAACCCTGGACCTTTGGTGATGAAGTAACCGGAATCGTAAAGAAATTTATTGAGATTCGTTATCAACTATTACCATATTTATATACCACTTTTTGGCATTATTATAAAGATGGTGTTCCAATGCTGAAATCACTAGTGCTTCACGATCAGGATGATGTGCAAACACATTATAGAACTGACGAATTCATATTTGGTGATAAAATATTGGTTTGCCCTATTAATGAACCCAATGCTAAGGGAAGAAGAATGTACGTTCCCAGAGGAAAATGGTTCGATTACTGGACGGATACTATAATTACAGGCGGTAAAGAAATGTGGGTAGATGCTGATATTGATACCATGCCTATTTTTATTAAAGAAGGTGCTATTATTCCTAAATATCCTATTCAACAATACGTCGGCGAAAAAGTGTTTGATCAGATCACCCTCGATGTATATTATAAAGAAGGGAAAGAAAGTTCGACCTTATATGATGATGCAGATGATGGTTATGAATATATGAATGGGAATTACAGCTTAAGAACATTCAACCTTTTAGGAAGGACTGACCAACTTATTATTCAACAGCACAAAACCGGTAAATACATTACTTCTTATAATACTTTCAAGTTAAAATTGCATGGATTACCATTTAAAATTGCCAAAATCCAGTTAGATAACGAAGAAATATTATTTGAAAAAATTAAAGTTAATGGTGACAACACCTTGATAATCGACAAAAACTTTACCGAATTACATATTATAGGTGGTTAATTATTTATTAAGGATGCGAATTTTGTTGCCTATCCTATAATTATTTAATTGTAAATAATTTTTAGTCTATAATCTTTTCTCTTCTGAGAAAAGTGTCCAAATTATCGGCGATATCAAAACAATTACTCACTTTTGAGACTTCGTTACAATATCTTGAATCAAGGTCGTGAGATTTACAATTAAAATCTGATAGGTCAACTTCCTCAAATTTATTATTGAGTTTTATACATTGTTGATGTAGGCTTTCTACCGTTTTGTATTTAGCAGGATTTACACCATTTTGCAAAAGAAAACCTTTTAAATAATTTTCGATAGCAAATTGAGCGTTTTTGCAAACCATATAAGTAACAAGATCTTCTTTAGGTTTAAAGAGTTCTTCATTTGCTTCGTTCAGTTTTTTTGAAGCGTCGGTAAATAATTTATTAGCTTTATCTTTCATCACTGATAAATTTTAAAGTTTATAAATAAAATAAGAGCCATTATCCTGGATGAATTCATCCTTGATAATGGCTCTAAATACTTAATTACATATCTCTATAAAGCTGTAACCTTTCCCATTTAGAATCTACTTCTTCTTGTGCTTGTTTAAGCAAGCTAGCTCCTAATTCTGCATCATCTTTCACAACTCTTGTAAAACGAGTTTCATTATACATAAAATCACTTAGAGGAGCGCTTGGAGCTTTAGAATCTAATTTAAACTTCTTCCCTTTTGGTTTCGAAGGATCAAATCTAAATAAAGGCCAATATCCTGTTTCAACAGCTTTCTCTTGTTGAATGGCTCCATCTCTAAGGTCATATCCATGCTCACCACAATGAGAGTAGGCTATTATTATTGAAGGACCAGGATAAGCTGCGGCTTCTTCTATTGCTTTTAAAGTTTGTAGATCTTTGGCTCCAATGGCTACTTGAGCGACATAAACATTTTCATAAGAAACAGCTTGTAAGGCCAAACTCTTCTTACTTGTTCTTTTACCTGAAACTGAGAACTTGGCACTGGCGCCTAATGGTGTTGCTTTTGAAGTTTGACCTCCGGTATTAGAATACACTTCGGTATCTAAAACCATTATGTTAATATCTTCACCAGAAGCTAATACATGATCAACTCCGCCATAACCAATATCATACGCCCAACCATCACCACCTAGGATCCATACCGCTTTTTTACGCAAGTATTCGGTTAAATGATTTAACTTAACAGCATCCTCGTTGTTGTCGATATATGCCAATGTTTTTTTAAGTGACTCTATATCTTCAAATTTTTTCTTTTTATCACTTTCGGTTACTTCCTGATTATTTAAAATAGCATCAACGATTTCACTACCTACAAGTAACTCAAGTGATTTTAAAAGATTAACAGCGATTTCTTGTTTTTTGGATAAGGCTAATTTCATACCATAACCAAATTCGGCATTATCTTCGAATAACGAATTCGCCCATGCAGGACCTCGTCCAAATTCATTCGTCTTGTAAGGGGTAGTAGGTAGGTTTCCTCCATAAATAGAAGAACAACCAGTAGCATTTGCTATCAAAATACTATCTCCATAAAGCTGGGTTAGTAGTTTAATATAAGGTGTTTCACCACAACCTGAACAAGCACCTGAAAATTCAAATAAAGGTTCTAAGAATTGAGAACCTTTTACATTGGTAATTTGTAATTCAGTTCTATCATAATTTGATAAATTAATGAAATAATCCCAATTGACATTTTCTTCAACATCATGATCAAGCTTCTTCCTCATATTGATAGACTTAAAGTCTTCTATCTCTTTACTTACAGCAGGACACACAGCCACACACAGGTCACAACCCGTACAATCTTCTGGTGAAACTTGTAAGATATAAGATTCTGTTTCGCTAGTGAATGGTCTACCTTTGGCAGGTACAGCCTTTAATGAAGCCGGTGCCCCTACCAATTCTTCGTTTGGAACTACTTTTGCTCTAATCGCAGCATGAGGACATATTACTACACATTTATTACATTGTGTACATAAATTCTCATCATCCCAAACCGGAATGAAATCGGCTATACCTCGTTTTTCATATTGCGTAGTACCTGTTGGGAATGTTCCGTCTACTGGGAACGCACTAACAGGAAGTTCGTCTCCCCTACCAGCCAAAATCTTACCTAATACTTCTTTTACAAAAGGATCTTCTGTACCAGTCATCATAGGTAGTAAATCCCTATCATTTGTTATTTTCTTCGGATAGTCAACTTTTTGAAGGTTTTCTAATGACTTATCAACGGCATTGAAATTCATTTGTACCACCTTATCTCCTTTATGAGAATATGATTTTACAATGGCATCCTTAATTTTCTGAATAGCCTCTTCTTTTGGTAAAACTCCGGAAATGGCAAAGAAACAAGTTTGTAACACCGTATTTGTTCTTTTACCTAGTTTAGCTTTATGAGCTACTTTAGAGGCATCAATTACATAAAAGTCCAATTCATTTTCGACAATTTCTTCCTGCATTTTTTGAGGTAGTTCATTCCATATTTTTTTGTTAGAATATGGTGAATTCAATAAGAAAGTTCCTCCTTTTTTAATATTCTTTAAGATGTCGTATTTTTCAATAAAATTAAATTGGTGACATGCAATAAAATTCGCTTTATGTATTAAATAAGTAGAGTAAATAGGTTTAGGACCAAAACGTAAATGTGAAACTGTTTGAGCACCTGCTTTTTTAGAATCATATACAAAATATCCTTGTACATAATTATCTGTAGTTTCTCCAATTATTTTAATAGAGTTTTTATTGGCGCCAACAGTACCATCTGAACCTAATCCATAAAACATACAGTTAAAGGTTGTTTTTACTGTTTGTAAACGTTCTCCAATTTCTAAACTAGTATGAGATACATCATCATTAATACCAATGGTAAAATGATTTTTAGATTTTGATTTATCCAGTTCATCATAAATTGCCTTTACCATGGCTGGATCAAATTCTTTAGAAGACAATCCATAACGACCGCCAATTATTTTAGGCATTTCTCTTTGGCTTTCGACAAAGGCAGTAACTACATCTAAGTATAATGGTTCCCCAACACCTCCCGGTTCTTTAGTTCTATCTAAAACAGCCACTTTCTTTACAGTAGCAGGCAATGCATCAACAAAATGTTTGATAGAAAATGGTCTGAACAATCGTACTATAATAGCACCTACTTTTTCGCCATTGTTTACCATAGTATCTACGGCTTCCATCACTGGACCTTGGCCAGAACCCATAATTACAATCACTTTTTCTGCCTCTGGATGACCTACATAATAGAAAAGACTATACTTACGGCCTGTATGTTTGTAAAACTCGTCCATGGTATCTTCGACGATTCCAGGAACTTTGTCATAATATAAATTCGCTGCCTCGCGGGCTTGGAAAAATACATCAGGGTTTTGCGATGTACCTCTAATTACTGGATGATCTGGATCTAGAGATCTTTTTTTATGATCCATGATCTTATCTTCGGGCATCATCGCTTTGATCACATCATCAGGAATAGCATCTATCTTAGATATTTCATGTGAAGTTCTAAACCCATCAAAAATATTTAAAAATGGTATTCTTGAACGTAAGGTAGACACTTGAGAAATTAAAGCAAAATCCATCGCCTCTTGAACTGAACCCCCAAACAACATTGAAAATCCTGTTTGTCTTGCTGCCATCACATCAGAATGATCACCAAAGATCGATAATGCATGCGTTGCAATAGTTCTTGCCGCCACATGAATTACAGTAGGTAACATTTCCCCTGCAATTTTATACATGTTAGGGATCATTAATAATAATCCTTGGGAAGCTGTAAAGGTTGTGGTTAAAGCACCGGCCTGAAGAGATCCGTGAACGGCTCCGGCTGCTCCACCTTCACTTTGCATTTCAACAATTCTTGGAACATTTTTCCAAATATTCATTTGTCCATTAGAACTATAAACATCTACGTGCTCACCCATAGGTGAGGCAGGTGTAATAGGATAAATAGCACAAACTTCATTCGTTTTATGGGCAATAATAGCGACGGCTTCATTAGCATCGCAAATTAATTTTTCTGAATTTTCTTTCATGATTTATATATTATTTTAACAACATATAATTTGCAATAAATACTTTCAAGTAATTTATTCTAAGCAAATTACTAACCGTAATAAGTCTTTTAAAATTTTTGTAAAAATAGTACTTGTCAAAAACTCAGACTATGACATTTGTCAGGTAACAATACTTTATGGTCGTGACAAGCAATTATTTGCTTTAAAATGAAGAAAAGGATTATTAATTAGAATTCAGATAACTTCATAGATGAAATCAAATTCACAAGCAAAACATGGAATACAAAAAACCACTATCAGCACTAAAAGCACTAATTGTGGTTTTTGGTTTATTTTATTGTCTAAACAATAAAATATTAAAGTGAAAAATTAATTTTTTATTCTCCGTGCATCCAGGCTTTTTTCCCTAGAAGTACTTCTTCTGATTCAACGTGATCTTCATCAGGCACACAACAATCTACAGGGCAAACGGAAGCACACTGAGGCTCATCATGGAAACCTTTACATTCGGTACATTTATCTGTTACGATAAAGTAAAACTCATCCGAAACAGGCTCGTTTTCAGCATCCGCATCAACTTCTTTTCCATTTGGTAATTTTACAGTTCCTTTTAATGCAGTTCCTTCTGCGTAAGCCCAATTTTGATCTGGTTCATAAATTGCGTTGTTAGGACATTCTGAAACGCATGCGTCACAGTTTATACATTCATCTGTTATAATAATTGCCATATCTTTTCTAGTTTATAATAATAATGTGTAAAATTAAGCCAATTTAGACTTCTGTTAAATGACAAAAATCATATTTCATATTAAAAAGTGAAATTATCTTTGGCGTCTATAAATATATAAATAATTGATCAATTTTTCATAAATTTAAGAAATCAAAAAAATTATGATCACAGATAAAATGAAACTTCAACCTGAGGTCTTGGAAGCCGTCGTAATAAGATTTGTCGGAGATTCAGGTGATGGCATGCAGTTAACAGGAACTCAGTTTTCTGATACTTCTGCAATGTTTGGTAACGATGTTGCTACCTTCCCAAATTATCCTTCAGAGATTAGGGCTCCCCAAGGGAGTTTATATGGAGTTTCCGGATTTCAAGTACATATAGGTAGCGTTGAGATAAGTACTCCCGGTGATAATGTTGATCTGCTGGTTGCAATGAATCCGGCCGGATTAAAAACAAATTTATACGCAGTAAAACCCGGACATACGATCATAGTTGATACGGATGCTTTTACCAAAAAGAATTTAGAAAAAGCTCTATATGAATCCAACCCATTAGAAGACGGAAGTTTAGAAAACTACCGCGTCATAGAGGTGGCCATGACCTCCTTAACTAAGGAAGCCTTGAAAGGTGTAGAAGGTCTGGATAATAAAATCATCACCAGAAGTAAGAACATGTTTGCATTAGGAATGGTTTATTGGATGTATGACCGTCCTATAGAACATACTACTGACTTTTTAAATAAAAAGTTCAAATCTAAACCGCATATTATAGAAGCAAATACTAAGGTGTTAAATGCCGGTTTGTTTTTTGCAGAAACTTTAGAATTAATACCTAATGCCTATACAATTTCTCCTGCAAAAATGCGTCCTGGTACCTATAGGATCATCATGGGAAATACAGCCACGGCATGGGGATTTTTAGCTGCTGCTGAAAAATCTGGTTTGGAGCTATTTTTAGGGTCTTATCCTATTACACCTGCTACTGATATTCTACATGAACTTGTAAAACATAAACATTTTGGTGTAAAGGCTTTTCAAGCCGAAGACGAAATTGCAGGGATCACATCAGCTATCGGTGCAGCATTTGCCGGAGATTTGGCCATTACAACTACCTCCGGTCCCGGACTGGCATTAAAAGGCGAAGCCCTTGGTTTGGCAATGATGGTAGAATTACCTTTAGTCGTTGTAAATGTTCAACGTGGAGGACCATCAACGGGATTACCAACAAAAACAGAACAATCTGACCTGTTACAAGCGATGTACGGTAGAAACGGTGAAAGCCCGGTTATTGTCATAGCTGCCAGTACTCCTGGAAATTGTTTTAATTATGCTTATGAGGCTGCAAAACTTGCATTAGAACATATGACCCCGGTTATTTTATTGACAGATGGTTATATAGCGAATGGTTCTGCGCCCTGGAAAATAAGAACGGTCGAAGATATGCCGGAAATTAAAAATAATAAAGTTACAGAGATTAAAGAAAACTGGCATCCGTACGATCGCGATGAAGAGTCTCTTGCCAGAAATTGGGCTGTTCCCGGTACACCCGGATTAGAACATAGAATTGGTGGTTTAGAAAAAGACAAAGTAACAGGTAATGTTTCTTATGTGCCGGAAAACCATGAATATATGGTGAAGATTAGGGCTGAGAAAATTAGAAGAGTTCAAAATTATATTCCAGAACTAACTACTGAATTCGCTGAAAGTGGAGATCTATTGGTAATTGGTTGGGGAGGTACTTACGGTTCTTTACATTCGGCCGTAAAACAATTGGATGATGAGGGCTATAAAAATATTGGTTTCGCACATTTTAATTATATTAACCCATTACCTAAAAATACTGAAGAAGTATTACGTAAATTCAAAAAAATTATTGTTTGCGAATTAAATAGTGGGCAGTTAGCTAAAATTTTAAGGATAAACTTTAACGGAATTGAGTTTTTACAACACAATAAAATTCAAGGCTTGCCTTTTTCAAACAGTGAATTAACAGAAAAATTTAAACAACTAGCTAAATAGTTATGGAAACAACAGCTGTAAAAGAATATACATTCAAAGATTTTGCCAGTGATCAAGAGGTTAGATGGTGCCCTGGATGTGACGATTATGTCATTTTAAGATCAATGCAAAAAGCGCTTCCAGAAATAGGTGTTAAGAAAGAAGATATTGTATTCATATCTGGTATAGGATGTTCATCCCGTTTTCCATATTATATGGATACCTATGGTATGCATGGCATTCATGGAAGGGCACCTGCAATAGCAACCGGCGTCAAATTAGCTAATCCAAACTTAAGTGTTTGGGTTGTTACAGGAGATGGCGATGGTATGGCTATTGGTGGTAATCATTTTATTCATGTTTTAAGAAGAAATATAGATTTGAATATTATTCTTTTTAATAATGAAATATATGGATTAACCAAGGGGCAGTTTTCTCCAACCTCTCTTGTAGGTCAAAAAACAAAATCGTCTCCTTACGGTAACACCCAACCACCGTTTCAGCCTGGTGAATTGGCTATTGGTGCACAAGCACGTTTTTTTGCAAGAATTGGCGGTAATTCACCTAAAGAAATGACCGATATTTTTATTCAGGCGGAAAAATTTCAAGGAACATCATTGGTTGAAATATTACAAAATTGTGTGATTTTTAATGATGGTTGCTTTACAAAATATACAGATAAGGATGTTCGAGAAGATAAGCAGTTATATGTAGAACATGGGAAACCAATGATCTTTGGCAAAAATAAAGATAAGGGGTTGGTTCTTAATAGACTAAAATTAGAAGTAGCTACCATTGGTGAAAACGGAATTACCCAGGAAGATTTCTTGGTGCATGATGCAAAGGAGAAAGATCCAACATTACATCAGATGCTGGTTCGTCTAGAATATCCTCTTATTACCGGCATTATAAGAAGTTTTGACGATGTTACCTTGGAAGAACGTGAAGATGCCTTAACCGCTCAGGTAAAAGCGAATTCAGAATTCTTAAAAACTAAAGATTTGTTTTACTCAGGTGAAACATACCAAATAAAATAGAAGATATATAAATGGGTTCAGAAGCGATTATAGTATTCTTAATAGCAGGTATTGTTTTAGTTGCAGGTGCAAATTTCTTATCAAATTTAATTTCACATAAGTCAGACAACCCTCAAAAAAGGGAGCCGTATGAAAGTGGTATGACAACTATTGGGCCTACTTGGGTGCAATTTAAGGTTGGTTACTATTTATTTGCCATCTTATTCTTAATTTTTGACGTGGAAGTGGCATTTTTAATTCCATGGGCTGTTGTTTTCCAAGAAATTGGTGCAGTAGCATTCATTGAAATAATCATTTTTCTCGTCATTTTAGGATTAGGTTTATTATACGCCTGGAAAAAAGAAGCATTAAAATGGGAGTAGATAAAAAAAGATTTTTAAGTCAGATAGAACCAGAAAATAATGTAGCATCGGTTCCGAAAGATTTCCCGGGAAAAGTAATTCCCGCAGGCAATGGAGCTAACGTGATAGTTACTTCATTGGATAAAATAATCAATTGGGGGCGATCAAATTCACTTTGGTCGCTTTATTTTGGTACCAGTTGCTGTGCCATTGAGATGATGCAAACAGGAGCAGCCCGTCATGATTATTCACGATTCGGCTTTGAGGTTGCAAGACCTTCCCCCAGACAAGCAGATCTAATTATAATTGCAGGAACTATTGTAAATAAAATGGCGCCTGTATTACGTCGGCTATATGATCAAATGGCGGAACCTAAATATGTGATCGCCATGGGAGCATGTGCCATATCAGGAGGACCATTCTTTTATAATACATACTCTGTGGTTAAAGGTGCCGATCATGTTATTCCGGTTGATGTTTATGTTCCGGGATGCCCACCTAGACCAGAGGCTTTATTAGAAGGTATGCTCATGCTTCAAGATAAAATACGCACCGAAAATATGAAGCATAAAGAAAATCCCATTGATGGATTTGATGAAGGACTATAAAATGATAGGTATGACAAACGAAGCATTACAAAAAATAATTAATAGTTGGTTTCCAAACTCAATTTCTAAAACAGAAGCTACAGAAGCTTCGGTTGAAAATGAAATTTCTGAGACTACGGAACCCATAAGCACTAATGGTTTGGAGTTTTCTGAAGAAGGCTCACAGTTCTTAAATATTACCGTTCAACCAGAACTGCTTTATCAATTAATGTCACAATTAAAAAGTAATAAAGAAACTCAGTTCGATTTCTTATTCTGTTTAAGTGGTGTTGACTGGGAAAGTAGCCTTGGTGTTGTATATCATTTAGAATCTACGAAGTATCGACATATGATCGTTGTAAAAGTTCATACAGAAGATAGAGAAAATCCTACATTCGATTCTGTATATGATATTTGGGCGACTGCAGAATTTCACGAACGTGAAGTGTTCGACTTTTTCGGTATAAAGTTTAATAATCATCCCAATTTAAAGCGACTTTTTTTAACCGACGAATGGGTTGGATACCCATTGAGAAAAGATTATGTAGATGAAATTAATATGGTTATTAAATAAGTAAATATGGAAACAACTACTGTAAATAATAACTTTAAATCTGAAGAATACTTTATTAATATGGGACCTCAACACCCTGCAACCCACGGTGTTTTGCGTCTGTTATTAACCATTGATGGTGAAATTATAAAAAAAGTTGAACCGGATCTTGGATATATACATCGATCTATAGAAAAGATGTGCGAACGTGACAGCTATCAGCAAATAGTTCATTTAACAGACCGAATGGATTATTTATCATCTCATATCAATAATGAAGCTGTTTGTTTGACAGTTGAAAACGCTCTTCAGCTTGAAATTCCAGATCGTGTTAAAGTGATTAGAACCATTATTGGCGAGCTCACTAGAATTGCATCACATACTTTATGGTGGGGTGTTACGGGAATGGATATAGGTGCCTTAACCACCTATTTTTATGGGTTTAGAGACCGTGAAATGATCAATGATATTTTTGAAGAAACCTGTGGTGCACGTTTAACCATGAATTATAACATTCCTGGAGGATTAATGTTCGATATACATCCAAATTTCGTGAAAAGGACCAAAGATTTTATTGCACATTTTAAAACTAAACTACCCGAATATGATAGGTTACTAACAGGTAATATAATATTTCAAAAAAGAATGAAAGGTATTGGTCTTTTAAGTAAAGAAGATGCCATTTCGTTTGGAGCCTCTGGCCCTGTTGGTCGTGGTTCTGGATATTCTTGTGATGTTAGAAAACACCATCCATATAGTGCTTATGATAGAGTAAAATTTAATGAGGTATTGAAAACTAAAGGTGACACATTTGCTCGTTATCAAGTTAGAATTGAAGAAATGTGGGAATCGATGTCGATCATAGAACAATTAATTGACAACATTCCAGAAGGAGACCATCAAGTGGCCACGAATGCCGTGATCAAACTTCCAAAAGGGGAATTTTATGAAAAAGTAGAAACCGCAAGAGGTGAATTAGGGGTATATATTATAAGTACTGGTACTAAAAATCCATACCGCCTTAAAATTCCGTTCTCCCGGATTTTCGAACTTATCATTACTAAATCATATAGCGGTTGGTGAAAAAATTGCAGATTTAGTTGCAACCATGGCAACACTTGACCTTGTAATACCAGATATTGACCGATAAAATGAAAGCAATGAACATCTCATTAAGCATTACAAAAAATATTCATGATTGGCTTTTTAGCATCATGCCGGAAGGTGTAGCTAGTATTGTAGAAATGGCCCTGATAGCTGTAGTTTACCTGGTTATTTTTGCCGTTGCCGGATTGTATTTGGTGTTGTTGGAAAGAAGAATAGCAGCTTGGTTCCAATTACGAATTGGCCCAAACAGGGTTGGATTTCAAGGATTATTACAAACCATGGCCGATGCCCTAAAATTGGTATCTAAAGAACTAACAGGCACCACCAGATCGGATAATTTTTTGTACAATTTAGCACCTTATTTTGTTATTGTTGCTTCACTAATGGCCCTAGCGGTTTTCCCTTTCACTAAAGAATTTCAAGCTTTTGATATCAATATTGGAATACTCTTTTTAATGGCTATATCATCCATTGGAGTCATCGGAATTTTACTGGGTGGTTGGAGTAGTAATAACAAATATGCCTTGATCGGAGCTATGCGTAGTGGCGTACAAACCATAAGCTATGAATTATCTGTTGGATTATCATTGATCACAATGGTTTTACTTACCGGTACTTTACAATTATCAGAAATTGTTGAAGTTCAAAAAAATGGATGGTTGATTGTACAAGGACATATTCCAGCTATAATCGCTTTTATGATCTACATGATAGCAGGTACAGCAGAAACCAATAGGGCTCCCTTTGATCTGGTTGAAGCAGAACAAGAGCTTGGAGCAGGATTCCATACAGAATATTCTGGGATGAAATTTGCCTATTTCTTTTTAGCCGAATTTATAAACATGTTCATTATAGCTGCCATTGCAACAACTATATTTTTTGGAGCATGGTTATCACCTTTTGGAATAACAGAATCTATTCCTTGGTTAGGTGTATTCTGGTTCATAGGTAAAACATTTGTAATAGTATTCTTAATGATGTGGTTTAGATGGACGTTTCCTCGATTAAGAGTTGACCAATTACTTACTCTTGAATGGAAATACTTGTTGCCAATCAACTTGGTAAACATTGTTATTATGGCATTAATTGTTTGGCTGAACCTAACAATTCAATTTTAGAAATTATGAGTTATTTTTCAGATATATATAAAGGCATTAAAACTCTTCTTACGGGTATGAGTGTCACCGGAAAGTATTTTCTTACTTCCAGAAAAGGAGCCATTACACAAAAATATCCCGAAAACAGAGAGACCTTAAAAATGTTCGAACGCTTTCGTGGTGAAGTAGTAATGCCTCATGATGGTAATAATGAACATCGATGTACCGGTTGTCAGAAGTGTGAAATTGCTTGTCCGAACGGTAGTATCGAAATTATTTGGGATAGAGGTATTGATCCCGAAACAGGTAAAAAGAAAAAATTTATTGATAAGCATATTTATCATTTAGGTCTTTGTACCATGTGTGGTTTATGTATTGAAGCATGCCCAACCGATGCCATTGTCTGGGCTCAGAATTATGAAAATTCTGTATATGATAGAACCAAATTAACACGGGTTTTAAATAGACCAGATTCTAAAGTTAAAGCTGGAATAGAAGATTAAATTATGGAAAAATATATATTTTACATTTTAGCACTGATCATGATCGTTTTTGCAATTGCTTCTGTTACAAGTCGCAAAATGCTGCGCTCGGTTATCTTTCTTTTGTTCGTACTATGTGGAATTGCAGGCGTTTATTTTTTAATAGACTATAATTTTCTGGCTGCCATTCAATTAACAGTTTATGCCGGAGGAATTATTGTTTTGATCATCTTCTCAGTTTTACTGGTTCACCATATTGAAATGGAATTGGAAATTGCTAAAACATCAAAGAAGATCGTAACCGCATTAGCTTGTTTAATAGGGCTTGGCGTGTTTTTAACAACCATTTATGCTCATGATTTTAATGTTGTTGAAAATTCTTTGACCACCACTACGGCTGATATTGGAAGGAAACTTTTAAGTTATGAAGATGGTGGATTTATTTTGCCATTTGAAGTAATAAGTGTGCTTTTATTAGCAGCAATGATCGGTGCAATAGTGATTGCTAAAGGTGGAAAACTAACCAATAAAAATAATACAACCATATGATCGCGGGAATTAGTATCTACGAAATCTTAACCGTAACATCAATTCTATTCTTTATTGGAGTATACGGGTTTATCACAAGAAAAAATCTAATCTCAATTTTAATATCCATTGAATTAATTTTAAATGCCTCTGTGGTAAATTTTGTTGTGATCAACAAATATTTATACCCGGATATTTTACAAGGTGTTCTGTTTTCATTATTTATTATTGCCGTTGCTGCTGCTGAAACTGCATTAGCTGTATCCATAATAATAAACCTGTACAGGCAAATTAGTTCAGTTGAAGTTAAGGACATTGAAACTATGAAGTATTAATAAGTAGAATTATGAATCTAAGCTATACTATATTAATTCCATTAATTCCTCTAGCAGTATTTTTACTGTTAGGAATATTTAATCAAAAAATTAAACCGCCGTATTTCAGGATATATTGGTGTATTGGGTTTAACAGCCTCAGCTATCTTATCATTATTAGCAGGCTATCAATACTTTTTTGTAAATGGTAAAGTAGATGGTATTTACCAAACATTCGTTCAGAAAACGGTTTGGATGAAATTTACTGAAACCTTACAAATTGATATGGGGGTTTTGGTAGATCCCATTTCAATTATGATGATCATTGTTGTTTCTATAGTATCACTTATGGTACATATTTACAGTCGTGGTTATATGAAAGGTGATGATGGTTACACCAAATTTTTTGCATTCTTATCATTATTCTCATTTTCGATGTTCGGATTGGTATTGTCTACCAACCTATTCCAAATTTATATCTTTTGGGAACTTGTTGGGGTTTCATCTTATCTGTTAATTGGATATTATTATACCAAACCTTCGGCAGTCGCAGCTGCTAAAAAAGCATTTATCGTAACGCGATTTGCAGATCTGGGATTTTTAATCGGAATATTAATCATCGGATATTATACCGGTACTTATGACTTCGAAACATTAAATAATCCTGAAGGCAATGCGATCCTAAATTGGGCTTCTACTTCATTTATGGGATTGTCTGTACTTACCTGGGCACTGATCTTGATTTTTATGGGTGGCGCAGGTAAATCTGCCATGTTCCCATTACACATTTGGTTACCTGATGCTATGGAAGGGCCAACACCTGTTTCGGCATTGATTCACGCGGCTACCATGGTAGTTGCCGGTGTATATTTGGTAGCAAGATTATTCCCGATGTATTATTTTGTTGAAGATGGCTTTGTCCTTAATATTGTGGCTTTTGTAGGCGCGTTTTCGTCCCTTTTTGCCGCTATAATAGCTATTACACAGACTGATATTAAACGTGTACTAGCATTCTCTACAATGTCTCAAATTGGATATATGATGCTGGCATTAGGCGTTTCAGGATACGATGGACACGAAGGTGTTGGTTATATGGCCTCTATGTTCCATTTGTTCACCCATGCCATGTTTAAAGCATTATTATTCTTATGTGCCGGTTCGGTAATACATGCTGTACATAGCAACTATTTAAAAGATATGGGTGGATTACGAAAATATATGCCTATTACAAATATTACATTTTTAATTGCAGCCTTAGCCATAGCCGGGGTACCTCCTTTTGCTGGATTTTGGAGTAAAGATGAAATTTTAGTGGCCGCTTTCGAACATAACAAACTTATTTATTATGTGGGAGTGTTTGTTGCAGGTTTAACTGCTTTTTATATGTTTAGAATTTACTTCGGAATTTTCTGGGGTAAAGAAACTAAATACGAACATACACCACATGAGTCTCCAATTTCAATGACCTTTCCATTAATTGTGTTGGCATTCTTGAGTATTGTTGGTGGCTTTATTCCTTTTAGTGAATTTATAACTGCTGATAGAGCTGGTTTTGAAGCCCACTTAAATTATCCACTTGCCGCCATAGCCGTAACAGTAGGATTAATAGGAATTATTCTCGCATGGATATTCTACAAAAAAGAAAATGATCTATCCGATAAGTTTGCGAAAACATTCGGATTATTTTATAAATGGACCTATGATAAATTCTATTTTGATGAGATTTACTTATTTGTAACTAAACAAATATTGTTTAAAAGGGTTGCGGCTCCCATTGCAAAATTTGATAAAAAATATGTCGATGGAACAATGGAAGGTATTGGTAATACAACAGTTGCAACTTCTGAAAAAATTAAAGGTCTTCAATCCGGTAGAGTACAAGATTATGCCTTTGCTTTTATCGCCGGAGTTGTAGTCATAGCATTAGTGTTTATTTATTTATGGACAAACTAACAGATTAATATGGATATTTTATCACTCTTTATCATAGTACCGATAATAACGATCATAGCCCTACTTTTTACAAAAGATCTAAAACAGGCGCGCTTTGTTTCAATGGTTGGAAGTTTATTCCAGCTTGGAATGGCCATTAACTTAGTTTTCGCCTATTTTAATGAAAAGTTGGTGAATGATAATATTATGGTGTTTACCAAAGATCTTGTTTGGTTTAAACAATTTAATATACATTATAATATTGGCGTTGATGGAATTTCTGTGGCCTTATTGCTACTTACATCTATAATAGTATTGGCAGGTGTTTTCATTTCATGGAAAATGAAAGAATTGCCTAAAGAATTCTTTATTTCACTTATTGTACTTTCATTAGGAGTTTATGGCGTGTTTATTTCAATTGATCTATTCACTTTATTTGTGTTCTTTGAGATTGCCGTAATCCCCATGTATTTGTTAATTGGTATTTGGGGCTCTGGTCCTAGAGAATATTCAGCGATGAAGTTAACCTTGATGCTTATGGGTGCTTCAGCAATTTTATTAGTGGGAATTTTAGGAATTTATTTTAATTCAAATGCAGATGGTGGACCACTAACATTCAATATATTGGATATTGCCCAGGTGAATATTCCATTAGCAGCACAAAAATTATTTTTCCCATTAGTGTTTGTCGGTTTTGCGGTTATAAGTGCTTTATTTCCATTTCATACCTGGTCACCAGATGGTCATGCTTCAGCACCAACGGCAGTGTCAATGCTTCATGCAGGTGTTTTAATGAAATTAGGAGGCTATGGTGTTTTTAGAGTAGCTATGTATTTATTACCTGAAGGGGCCCTTCATTGGTCTTGGTTCTTTATTATTTTAGCAGCTTTTGGAGTTGTTTATGGAGCATTTTCGGCTATCAGGCAAACCGATTTAAAATATATCAATGCGTACGCATCTGTAAGCCATTTAGGATTAGTATTGTTTGCCTTATTAACCCTTAATAAAATAGCTTGGAATGGAGCAATTATTCAATCACTATCTCATGGCTTATTAACGGCCTTGTTTTTTGCGCTTATAGGAATGATTTACGGAAGAACGCATACAAGGGATATAAACAAACTGGGAGGCATGATGAAAGTTTTACCTTTTATTGGTGCCATTTATGTCATTACCGGATTAGCTTATTTAGGATTGCCAGGGTTTAGTGGTTTTGTGGCCGAAATGAACATTTTTGTGGGTGCTTTTCAACAAAATTCTGATACTTTCAATAGAATTCTTACCGTTTCGGTAGTATCCTCAATAGTTGTGACATCTGTTTATATATTAAGATTGGTTGGAAAAATAATGATGGGCCCGTTAGAAACCAATGATGTTAATGACTTGCCCAAGGCAACCTGGTATGAAAAAACAGGTATTTTATTATTAATAATTCCAGTAATTGGAATAGGTGTAGCACCATTCTGGTTAAGTGAAATGATTATGAAAAGTTTAGAACCCTTTATACAAGGTGTATTATAAATTAAAATAGATAACTAAAATGAATTTTAGTAGTTTTTTAATAATGAGACACGAAATTTTGCTGTTGGCAATTATACTAGTGTTGGTAATTGCAGAAATATTTATTCATCAAAATAAAAAAAGCAGCATTGTACATTTAGCGATATTTTTATTTGCCATTCATGCAGCTATCGGTTTTTTCGCCATAGACGAAAGTAGCTTATTCGGTGGTATGTTCCGCACAAATAACCTTATTCACTTCTTTAAGAATGTGTTAAATGTGGGTGTGCTTATATTATTGTTACAATCAGCTGATTGGCTTCAGGAAAAAATAGTGCAACAGAACAGAGGAACAGAATTTTTTGTATTACTCTTCTCTTCATTATTAGGAATGTATTTTATGATTTCATCGGGAGATTTTTTAATGTTCTATCTGGGATTAGAACTTTCTACGCTACCCATAGCTGCATTAGCAGCTTATGAAACCACTAAAAGGATTTCATCTGAGGCCGGAATTAAATTAATTTTATCTGCTGCCTTGGCATCAGGTGTTTCCTTGTTCGGAATCTCTTTATTATATGCAACAACTGGTTCTATATATTTTAACGATATATTGGTTGCTATAACTCCTGTTAACTTAACCATATTAGGTTTTATCTTATTCCTTGCCGGACTTTCATTTAAAATATCATTAGTGCCCTTCCATTTCTGGACGGCTGATGTTTATGAAGGAGCACCAATTAGTATCGCTTCTTATTTATCGGTAATTTCAAAAGGTGCTGCGGTATTTATTTTGATGATACTGTTATTTACAGTTTTAAAACCGCTCATGCATATTTGGGAAAATATTATTTATGTCATCGCAATTGCGACTATGTTCATTGGTAATTTATTTGCACTACGCCAACAAAATATGAAGCGCTTTTTAGCCTTTTCATCAATTGCACAGGCCGGTTTTATCTTATTAGGTCTTATTACGGGCACACAGTTAGGAACTGCAACTGTAGTTTATTTTGTAATGATCTATATCTTTTCAAATTTGGCAGCGTTTGGTGTTGTCCAGGCTATATCTACGAATACCGGAAAGGAAAATATGAATGATTACGAGGGGTTGTATAGAACAAATCCAAAATTAAGCCTTGTTATGATGTTGGCGCTATTCTCTTTGGCAGGTATTCCACCGGTTGCCGGGTTTTTTGGTAAATTTTTCTTATTTACAGCCGCCGCAAGTGAGGGATATTATCTACTTGTATTTTTAGCTGTGGTAAATGTCACTATCTCTTTATATTATTATTTATTGGTAATAAGGGCAATGTTTTTGAGAACGAGTGAAAACGCTATTCCATTTTTCAAAAACAAAATTTATATGCGTTTGGGGTTAATAATTACCGTAATTGGTATTTTATTTATAGGTCTTTATAGCCCATTGTATGAACATATATACCAATTAAGTGGTATTTTTAATTAAAATTTTATGGCACTAGAAGGAAAACATTCATTTGGCAGTATAGGAGAAACGAGGGTAACCTTTGTTGAGAAAAAGATCGATGAAAACCGTAAAGATTTTTTAAAAAAATTACTCGAACATAATGGTTTTGAAGTTATCATAGAAGAAGAAACTAAAAAGACCGAAGAAGAGCCACAGTTGTATACGGTTGCAGTTACTGATATGGTATTTAATCCTACTATTTGGGTATTTGAGCGTAAATTAAGAACATTCGATGGCCATAAAGTGACTCCTGATTATTGGGAGCAACGCACAAAGGAAACAAATCCCCATTACTGGAAATATTCATAACAGCTTTTTTATGGGGCGCTAATTTTTTTGCCTAAATAAACTAGTTGTGATCCCTTTTCAAATGTAATTTCACTACTATGTGACGGTATGATATCTAATATTCCTGTTTTTTGTTTTATAAATATCGGCACTATATCTTCATCATCTTTACTGATTTCAATTAGTTTATCGTAGTGCTCTTTTGAATTTAATTTTATTTCATTGATCACCGGATATTTTCTAGCAACTTCAGAAAGCTTTACAAAATCATCGGTGTGTGAAAATAAGCCTTCTTTAGGGTTATTTTCCGGATCATTCATTTCATCAGGAGTTATTAACCTAAAACTTCCCATTTCACCAAATTGATTTTTAAATTTAGCTATTGCATATTGATTTATCTCTGTATTTCCCGTTAAGGCCAATAAATAACCCACATCACTCAATTCAAGATTATCTGTTAGATCTTCAGCATATATATCATCTTTTATTGCCTCTAGACCAATATCATTGGCCTTTTTTATATTTGCAGCATTAGAATCAACCAATACAACATGTCTATTATTTTTATCTAAGTATTTGGCAAGTATTCTTGATAATCGTCCTGCCCCTACAATAAGTATCCCTTCAGATTTATACAAAAATACACCTAGAATTTTAGCCATAGGTCTGGCTGTAGTTGCATTTAATAAAACTGTTCCTAATACGATCATAAACACCAAGGGGGTAATAAGCTCAGCTCCAACTATTCCAGAACTTACCAATTTCAATCCAAACAACGATGCGATACCCGCAGCAACAATACCTCTAGGACCTACCCAGCTAATAAAAAGTTTCTCATTATTTTTTAAGGTAGAATTTATGGTGCATAGAAATACACTTAATGGTCTAATCAAAAATACGACGACTGCGAATAAAATGACCGTATTCCAATTATAAATGGCAAGTAAATCATCTACATTTATATTCGCTGATAATAATATAAAAAGAATAGATATTAATAGAACACTCAGAGACTCTTTAAAATACAATAATTCCTTAAGATTAGGTAAATTAATATTACCTAACACCATACCCATTACTACGACGGCCAATAAACCCGATTCATGAGCAAAGATATCTGATAATACGAATACCCCTAAGACAGTAGCCAACGAAAATACATTTAGCAAGTAATGAGGAATCAGCTGCTTTTTAATTGCGAAGCTTAGACCATGCGCAAATGTGAATCCGAATGTGGTGCCAAATAAAACAATTTTACCAAATTCTATTAAGGCCGTTTTTGTATAGGTACTTCCTTCACCAACACTTATAAATTCAAAGACTAAAACCGCTACCAAAGCACCAATAGGATCAATTAAAATACCTTCCCATTTCAAAACTGCCGAAACATCTCTTTTTAAAGGAATGTTCCTTAAGATGGGTGTTATTACAGTTGGTCCTGTAACAATTATTAATGCTGAAAACAAAAAGGAAAGCGACCAGCTTAAATTAAAAATATAATGTGCCGCTAATCCGGCTGTAAAAAAAGTAACAGCAGAACCTAAGGTAATGAGTTTTGTGATGACGGGACCTACATTTTTAACTTCCTTTAATTTTAAGGTAAGCCCTCCTTCAAATAAAATAATGCTAATAGCTAAGGATACAAAATAGAATAAACTCTCACCAGGAAAAAGACCTTCTCTACCATTCCAAATCGGTTCAATCCATTTCGAACCGTCTGTAGATAGTAAGGTAGAGATTGGCCCAACTAAAAGGCCTATAAGTATTAATGGTAAAATAGCTGGAATTTTAAATCTCCAGGCCACCCATTGGGCAAGTATTCCTAGTATAACAATGCCCGCTAACTCTAACATATATTCAAACTTATTAGTCCCTCAATATATTAATAATTTTGAAAACAACTGGTTTGAATTAAGCGAATCATTATTTAAAATAAAATACTCCTTAGAAATTACCAAGGAGTATTTTTTAAACTTCAGTTAGACGTGAAGTTAATATGGAATTATTCGATTCTTTTCTTTTCCATCAAAGAATTTACGATTAACGCAAGTCCTCCAAATAAGAATATCATTGAAAAATATCCCACTGGCTCTGGCAGCGTCGTATATTCAACTATTAATGAACCTACTAAAATACCTAGGGCAACGCCTACTAAAAGCATACCAATTTTTAAGGTCAGGGCATAGTAATTGCGTTTAGTAATAAACATTGAGGCATCTGCCCCTTTTTCTATCATAGACATTCGCTCTTTATTCCTGGCCGTAATGTAAACATAAAAAATTCCGAAAATAACGGCGAATAAAAAAATGGGTATTATAACTTCTCCTGCTTGCATAATTGTTTCTTTTAAATTAATTAATGGGTTTCATGTATTATGACGTCGAAAGTTTATAAATGGTTACAATTATTATGAATAACTAAATTTAGTACTTTTGTCTTCTATGAAAATTATGGTGATTTATTTTTTGTTATTCCAATCCATTTTAGGGGTTGCTCAAGAAATTACTACTAAAACAATTGAAACTGAATTTATAAATTCTTTTAATCTTGACGCTGATGCCTTTATAGGAACGGATGATTTTGAGAATATCTATTATATAAAGAATAATGTTATTTATAAAAAGACAGCTCTTAAAACTTATACATATTCCAATACTCAATTTGGAGGAATCTCTTCCATCGATATCAAAAACCCATTAAAAATTTTACTTTTTTACAGTGGTTTTAATACAGCAATAATTCTTGATAATAATTTAAACGAATTAACTTCCCCAATTAATTTTACTTCTGAATCTTTATCAAAAAACATCTCATTCGCAACCATTTCTTCAAATAATAACTTATGGTTATTTAGTTTGGATGACAATATATTACGACTTTGGAATTATCAAACAAAAAAAATACAATTTGCTTCTCAGCCCACATCATTCTATGCTAAAAATTTCGAGACATTTCAACAAAGAAGTACTTACAAAAACTGCTGGTTGTTCGGAGTAAATATGATGTTAAAATTTAATGAATATGGCACATTCGGTGGTGTTTTTGAAATTGATAAATTTGATGAAGTTCATTTTTCTGAAAATAATTTAATCTTTTCTAACAATAATAGATTAATTATCTATGACAGTGAACTTGAATCCTTACCAATAAAATTAAACCAAGAAATATTGATAAAAAGTTTTTATTTTAATAAAAATCAAATTTATATTTTTGATGGTCTTAAAATTTTTGTGTTCAAAATCATAAAAATTTAAGTAACTTTAGACACTTTTTTAAAACTAAAAACCAATCGAATGCACGTAGCTATTGCTGGAAATATAGGCGCTGGAAAAACTACATTAACTAAATTATTAGCAAAACATTATAAGTGGACACCTCATTATGAAACTGTTGAGGAAAATCCATATTTAGATGATTTTTATGCTGAAATGGAACGATGGTCATTTAATCTTCAAATTTTCTTTCTAAATAGTAGATTTCGTCAAATTTTAGAGATCCACGAAAGTGGTAAAAATATAATTCAAGACCGAACCATCTATGAAGATGCTCATATTTTTGCGCCTAATTTGCATGCAATGGGATTAATGACCAATAGGGATTTTAGTAATTACTCCTCTCTATTCGATTTGATGGAAAATTTAGTTTCACCTCCAGATCTCTTAATTTATTTACGTGCCAATATTCAAACCTTAGTTGGCCAGATCCATAGACGTGGGAGAGATTATGAAAACTCTATTAGTATTGATTATCTAAGCAGGTTGAACGAGCGTTATGAAGCTTGGATAAGTACTTATACCAAAGGAAAATTACTTATAGTCGATGTTGATAGTCTTAATATTGTTGATAAACCAGAAGATTTAGGTTTTATTATCGATAAAATAGATGCCCAAATACACGGTTTATTTTAGTAGTAAATTGAATTTTTTAATACAAAAAAAGCGAACATTAAATGTTCGCTTTTTTTATTTCATTAAATAAAATTATGTTTTATTCGTGATTTACAACTAAGGTATCAACTTCATCTCCTTCTATTGCTTCAACCGTTACTTCTTTTTTACCATTTACTTCAGTAGTTGTAATTACCGTTGCATTTTTTTCTCCGTTTTCTTTTTTAACAAGCACTTTTAATTCTTTTGTTCCTTCACCCGCAGCATTTACATTTTCGTGTAATTCTATGGTGGTTCCATTATTATTATAAGCAGAAACTTTATCAGAATCTAAGGCAATGCTTGGTGCAATTACCAGAGCAACCACAGACATTAATTTTAACAATATATTCAGTGATGGTCCAGAAGTGTCTTTAAAAGGATCTCCGACAGTATCACCCACTACAGCAGCCTTATGAGCCGCCGTTCCTTTACGGCCTTGTTCTTCTATCATTTTCTTGGCATTATCCCATGCTCCACCTGCATTAGATTGAAAAATGGCCATCAACACTCCACAAGTTGTTACCCCTGCCAATAAACCTCCTAACATTTCAGCTCCCCCAATAAAACCAGTGGCTACTGGTACTGCTAAAGCCAGCAAACCAGGAAGTACCATTTCTTTAATAGATGCTTTTGTTGAAATTTCTACACATTTTTCATACTCAGCATAACCATCGGCAGCATCAAAAATCTTCCTTTCTTCGACTGAAGCTTTCGACATATCCGAATTGTGTTTTCTCATAACTTCTAAAGCGGCTTTAAGCTGAGGAATATCTCTAAATTGTCTACGAACTTCTTCGATCATTGCCATCGCTGCGCGCCCTACTGCATTCATCGATAAGGCAGAAAAGACAAATGGTAACATACCTCCGATTAGTAGTCCTGCCATAATTTTTGGTTGAGATACATCAATAGATATGACGTTGGCTGTTTTCATAAAGGCCGCAAATAGAGCTAAAGCCGTCAATGCAGCTGAAGCGATAGCAAATCCTTTACCTATGGCGGCAGTTGTATTACCAACCGCATCTAATTTATCAGTACGTTCACGAACTTCTTTTGGTAATTCTGCCATTTCCGCAATTCCACCGGCGTTATCAGAAATTGGTCCGTAAGCATCGACCGCTAATTGAATACCTGTATTCGCTAACATTCCAACAGCAGCAATGGCAATACCATAAAGCCCTGCAAAATGATGAGACACTATAATTGCTGTTGCTATCAAAAGAATCGGAATAGCTGTTGACATCATCCCAACACCTAAGCCTGCTATTATATTTGTAGCAGAACCCGTTTCAGATTGCCTTACAATTGATAATACCGGTTTACCACCAGTACCTGTATAATATTCTGTTACTTTTCCAACTAAAAAACCAGCAATCAAACCTGCAAGCGTAGCGCAAAATACACCCCAGGCACCGAATGGTAACCCTTCAACACTTTCAGGTATCATAGCTGTAATAATAAAATAGGATGCTACGATCATCAAAAAACCCGATCCAAATTCACCCATATTCAAAGCTTTATGAGGGCTTCCTCCATCTTTAACTTTTACAAATAGCGTTCCTATTATTGACATTACTATTCCAACAGCAGCTAACACCAATGGTAAATATACAGCTCCTAAACCTCCAAACTCAGGCGTGAGAATAAATGCACCTAATACCATAGTACCAATAATGGAACCAACGTAAGATTCGAATAAATCGGCTCCCATTCCAGCAACATCACCAACATTATCACCCACATTATCAGCAATAGTGGCTGGATTTAATGGATGATCTTCTGGAATTCCGGCTTCTACCTTTCCAACTAGATCTGCACCAACATCAGCGGCTTTTGTATAAATACCTCCACCTACACGTGCAAATAAAGCAATAGAAGACGCTCCTAAAGAAAACCCTGACAATACATTTAATACCATTGTAATATTTGCTTCAGGCCACATCCATTGATAGATCATAAATAGACCACTTAAACCTAAAACACCTAAACCTACAACACCTAATCCCATTACAGAACCACCGGCAAAAGCAACCTCTAATGCTTTTCCTAAAGATGTTCTTGCGGCTTGTGTTGTTCTAACGTTTGCCTTGGTGGCAACTCGCATTCCAATAAATCCAGCTAATGCTGAACAGATGGCTCCTACAATAAATGAAACAGCGACCATTCCGTGAGAACCTACTTCCGAATTGCCTTTAAAGAATAATAAGATGGCAACAGCAATAACAAAAATTGATAAAACTTTGTACTCAGCTTTCAAAAAAGACATTGCCCCATCGGCAATGTGTTTTGCGATATTTGTCATTTTTTCATTTCCCGGATCTTGTTTAGAAACCCAAACATTTTTAAGAAAAACAAACACAAGAGCTAATACTCCAAATAAAGGCAAATAATTTACTATGAATTCCATACGTTGATCGTTAGTTTATATAATTTTTTGGTTGGCTAAAAGTAATAAAATATGGTCTATAAAAAAAGCCACTTTAGATATATTAAAAGTGGCTTTATTTATAAGTAATTTTTTCAATTATTAAATGGTAAATTTTCTATTTTTCTTATGCTCGCTTTCATCATATCTTGTTACACATTCTTCATAAATTTTTATCGCTTCTTCAGCATTTCCCCAGCCGCCAACATCAACTTTTTTCTCTTCTAAATCTTTATAAACCTGAAAAAAATGTTCAATTTCTTTTACCTGATGTGGGTTCATATCAGAAATATCATTTAGAAGGTTCCAAATAGGGTCGGAAACCGGTACACAAATAATCTTTTCGTCTGGCCCTTTTTCATCGGTCATATGAAACACGCCAATGGGTTTAACTTCCATAACACACATTGGAAAGGTTGGTTCACTACCCAATACCAAAACGTCCAGTGGATCTTTGTCTAACGCTAAGCTTTCTGGTATAAAACCATAATCGCCAGGATACATCATTGAAGAAAACAGCATTCTGTCGAATCTGATCTTATGTAACACAAAATCGTATTCATATTTATTCCTACTCCCTTTGGGTATCTCAATCAACACATCAAACGTTTTTCTTTTCTTTAAACTCATTTTAATATATTTAATAAAAGGCAAAATTAATAATTAATACTGCATTCACACATCAATTATTGTCTTTAAATAAAAAAGACTTAACGATTGTTGTCAAGTCTTATTGTACCTTGGGTGGGAATCGAACCCACACTCCGTTGCCAGAACTGGATTTTGAATCCAGCGCGTCTACCAATTCCGCCACCAAGGCATTCCTCTTAAGAGAATGCAAATTTAAAAAAATAATTTCTGTTATTGGTTATATTTTGCACAATAACTGCCGCTTTCTTTTTAAATAATTTCTACTTTTGTTATGCAAAAAAATACCTAGGCTATAACAATTCAACTCAACGTAAAATATGAAACAAAAAATCCCAAAACCAAAAATTTTTGCCTGTTCACAATCAATAGAATTGGCAGAAAAAATTGCGCTTGCTTACGGTACCGTCATAGGAGAATCTACTAAGAATATTTTTAGTGATGGCGAGTTTCAGGTATCTTTTGATGAATCTATCAGAGGTAGAAGAATATTTATTATTGGGTCTACCTTTCCTCCAAGTGATAATTTAATGGAAATGTTATTGATGATTGATGCGGCCAAGCGAGCATCGGCAAGACATATTACGGCCGTTATTCCATATTTTGGTTGGGCACGTCAAGATAGAAAAGATAAACCAAGAGTTCCTATAGCAGCAAAGATGGTTGCCAACCTATTACAAGCAGCAGGTGCGACCAGAATTATCACCATGGATTTACATGCTGATCAGATTCAAGGATTTTTCGAAAAACCTGTAGATCATTTATATGCTTCTACAATATTCCTGCCAGCAATAAGAAGTTTAAATCTTGATAATATTACGATTGCCTCTCCAGATATGGGGGGTTCTAAAAGGGCATATGCGTATTCTAAATTTTTGGAAAGTGAAGTTGTAATATGTTACAAACAACGAAAAAAAGCAAATATCATTTCACACATGGAGCTCATCGGTAACGTTGAAGATCGGCACGTAATCTTAGTAGATGACATGGTCGACACAGCCGGTACTCTGGCCAAAGCCGCCGATATTATGATAGATAGAGGAGCACTTAGTGTCCGCGCCGTTTGTACACATGCTGTCCTTTCTGGCAACGCATACGAGCGTATTGAAAATTCAAAATTAGAAGAGTTAATTATTACGGATACAATTCCTTTAAAGAAAGAAATAAATAAAATAAAAGTTGTATCTTGCGCCCCTTTATTTGCTGATATAATGCATAAAGTTCAAAGCAACCAATCTATCAGCGGACAATTTTTAATGTAATTAAAATTTATATAAATAATGAAATCTATTTCGATCAACGGATCTCAAAGAGAAAGCGTAGGCAAGGTAGCTACCAAAGCCTTACGTAATGCTGGAAAGGTTCCTTGCGTATTATACGGGGGAGACAAACCAATTCACTTTTCAGCGGATGAATTATCGTTCAAGAATTTGGTGTATACTCCAAATATCTATACTGCAACGATCAAATTAGAAGGCGGAGAAAAATTCAAAGCCATAATGCAGGATATTCAGTTTCATCCTGTAACTGATAAAATTCTACATATTGATTTTTATCAATTACATGACGATAAAGAAGTAACCATGAATATCCCAATAAGATTAATTGGAAATGCTCCAGGTATTTTAAATGGTGGGGTTTTACGATTCCCGAATCGTACTTTAAGAGTGAGGGCTTTACCCTCGCATTTACCCGACTTTATTAATGCTGATATTTCTACCCTAAAAATTGGTGACAAAGTATTTGTTGAAGAATTGAAAAATGAAGAATTTTCAATTTTACATCCTGATGACATGGTAGTTGTTCAAGTAAGAATGGCACGTGCTGCTATCGTAGATGAAGTAGAAGAGGAAGAAGGTGAAGAAGGAGAAGAAGGAGCAGAAGGAGAAGTAACTGCTGAAGGTGGCGAATCTCCAGCTAAAGAAGGAGAAGCTACAAAAGAATAATTCTTTAAAAGATTTAAATTAAATACAAGAAGCTTCGCTAACGCGGAGCTTTTTTTATATTTTTATTCGATGAAAATCCTAACGCTTTTAAAATCTTTTTTTAGCCCTAAAAAAGACAACCACGAGGATATGAAGAAATACTTAATTGTCGGTCTTGGGAATATTGGTGAAAAGTATGAACATACTAGACATAATATTGGTTTTACAATTTTAGATGAAATTGCTGATTTGGAAAATGTGATCTTTGAGCCTCAAAAGCTGGGATCTATTGCGAAATTTAGATTTAAAGGAAGACTATTTATTATGTTAAAACCGGCAACATACATGAATTTAAGTGGTAAAGCCGTAAAATATTGGATTGCAAAAGAAAAAATACCTTTAGAAAATTTACTCATCATTTGTGATGATTTAAATATTCCTTTCGGGACAATCCGTTTAAAAGCTAAAGGAAGTGCAGGTGGACATAATGGATTATTGGATATCAACGAAAGTTTACAAACACAAAACTATCCTCGTTTCAGATTTGGTGTTGGTGACGCATTTAAAAAAGGAAATCAAGTTGATTATGTTTTGGGGAAATGGGAAGATGATGAAAATAAAAAATTACCCGAAAGATTAAAAAAATCTTATGAACTTGTTAAATCTTTCGGCACATCGGGTATGGCAAATACGATGAGTGAATTTAACGGTAAATAATTGTTATTCTACGGTTACTGATTTCGCTAAATTTCTAGGTTGATCTACATTACAGCCTCTCATTACTGCAATATAATATGACAATAATTGTAACGGAATTGTTGTTAATAATGGCGTGAAAGCTTCCAGTGTTTCAGGAATCTCAATTACATAATCCGCCAATTCTTTAACGATTTCGTCTCCTTCGGTTACAACCGCAATAATTTTACCCTTTCGTGATTTTATTTCCTGAATATTACTCACTACTTTATCGTAGTGACCCATATTTGTTGCGATAACAACAATAGGCATATTTTCATCGATCAATGCTATCGGACCGTGTTTCATTTCAGCAGCAGGATATCCTTCAGCATGAATATAAGATATCTCTTTTAACTTTAATGCTCCTTCTAATGCTACCGGAAAGTTATAGCCTCTACCTAGGTACAAAAAGTTACTTTTATCTTTATAGATCTCTGAAATCATCTTAACATGCTTATCTGTAGTAAGTGCTATTTCAACCTTTTGAGGTATTAATTCTAACTCCTGTAAATAAAGTCGGTAATCTGAACTTGACATCGTTCCTTTCGCTCTTGCAAGTCGTAATGCCATTAATGCTAATACTGTTATTTGTGTAGTAAATGCCTTGGTTGAGGCCACCCCAATTTCAGGACCAGCATGTGTGTAAGCACCTGCATCAGCTTCCCTTGCGATTGAAGATCCAACTACGTTACATACTCCAAAGACAAATGCTCCTTTAGACTTTGCCAGTTTAATAGCAGCCAAGGTATCTGCAGTCTCACCAGATTGTGAAATAGCAATAACAACATCGTTTTCTGTAATAATGGGATTACGATACCTGAATTCTGAAGCATATTCTACTTCTACAGGAACCCTTGCTAAATCTTCGAACATGTACTCAGCTACCAATCCGGCATGCCAGGAAGTACCACAGGCAACAATAATAATTCGATTGGCATTAAGTAACCTCTTCATATTATCTTCAACACCAGACATTTTAATAACACCTTCCTCCCTATGTAGTCTACCCCTAAAAGTATCTGTAATAGCTCTCGGTTGTTCGTAAATTTCCTTAAGCATAAAATGCTCGTAACCGCCCTTTTCTATTTGTTCAAGATTCATTTTAAGCTGCTGAACGTCGGCATCAACCAATGAATCATCTTTTATTTTTCTTATTTTAACGTCTCTACCAGGCTTTATAATAGCCATTTCTTCATCATCAAGATAAATTGCATTTTTAGTATATTCGATAAAGGGTGAAGCATCAGAAGCAATAAAGTATTCTTTTTTATCCTTCCCTATTCCAATAGCAATCGGGCTCCCTAGTCGTGCAACAATAATTTCATCGGGTTTAGATTTATCAAAAACTGCAATCGCATAGGCCCCTACTACCTGATTAAGGGCTATTTGAACTGCCTGGCCTAATTTTACATTATTGTTTTTCTTAACTTCTTCAATTAAATTAATCAGAACTTCAGTATCAGTATCGCTTTTAAATATATACCCCCTGTTGATCAATTCTTTTTTAATGGTATCATAATTCTCTATAATTCCATTATGAACAATTACTAAATTACCTGATTGAGATGTGTGTGGATGAGAGTTTTCGTCATTTGGGATTCCATGTGTTGCCCAACGTGTATGGCCAATTCCCAGGGTACCTTTATTGGATATTTCTACTTTGACCTTTTCAATAAGATCATTAACTTTTCCTTTTGTTTTGGTGAGGTTAATTTGAGCGCCATCAAAAAGCACAACTCCTGCACTATCATAACCCCGGTATTCTAAACGTTTTAGTCCATTAATGATGATAGGATAAGCATCTCTATAACCTATATAACCTGTAATTCCACACATAGCAATTGTATTTTTTACTCGTTATTAATTGTATAAAATATTTCTAACTTTAATCTTTTTTCATCTGTTAAAGGTAAATTATTTCCTTTTAAAACAACACCTTTCGCTATCCAGCTATAATCTTTAAGTATAGTATCACTTACCGCCAGCGGTATATCTGATGAATGAAAAACTTTTAATGCCTAACAAACTAGGGGTTTTTGAATCGTTTATCTTTAATACTTCAGAGATATAATCAGTTATATTAAACTTATAATAGTCTGGATTATTGTCATCATCACGTGTTAAAATGCCGCCTATCCCATTTTGAATGCCTTCAGTTAGTACATCTAATATTTGGGAATTATAATTATAATTATATAAATATAATTGCTCGGGAACATTGTTACTACTCGATTCATCAAGGTACAACGTAAGTCTGGCTTCGTTAATAAGCCAATTTTTACTTCTTATCTCATTTAATTGATTGGCACTTATGCCTTTAAACAATTCAATAATAGCATTTGAACCAGCGGCACCCTGAATAAACAATTTACCATCTCCGTTATTCATGTCGGGATTTAAAATTCTACTTTCAATTTGGGAGTTCGAATAATCTCTTATATATTGACTTGTCTTTTTTCCGGATAAGGGAAAACTTTTGGTTTGTTTCGTTCTTACCGGAACTTGCAAATCAACTGTATCTCCATCACCATTAAGATCGGTACCATTTTCATCTGTTAGAATATCATGTGTATAATAAATACTAATGCTTGCATTAGTCATTGGCAAGGTCATTAATGATCCTTCAAGGCCATCAGCCTCGATAATTATCCCTCTAAAATAATCTATAAAACTTTCAGAAGATTCAAAGGCACTTGAATTCTGCTGATTTATAAATTTGTTTCTAAAAAAAACGGTATCGAGCTCAATTTTAATAGAAGGTGATATATCAGACTTTTTAATTGTATCAATATCATCTATCGTATTAACATCATCATCAAGAAATCTTCTATTTACATATAGAACAGTATCATTTCTGTTTGGTGTAAAATTTCCGGAATATAAAAGCATACTTTTCTCAAAATCCTCATTCGAGTAATACTTTTTCGTTTGCGTAGGGTTTAATGGATCTAGTGTATTTAAAAATGTCCCTAATTCATAAACAGACAAATTATACTCAATGCTTTGATCGCCTATTATTGAGTCTAATTTAAAATTTGGTGTCCCTCCTAAATTATTGGTGTCTCTAGTTGCATAATACGGAATATCTAGTACAATAGCGTCTATAGCCACATTATAACCAAAATACTCTGTAGCTGATAATCTCGTTGCAAGCGCCAATTGACTGATGAACGAAGTTTTAATAAGCCCAAAATTATCATCCCGATAAACACCTAAAAGATATTGCGGAATATCATCAACGCGAGACGCATCAACATTTAAATTATACGATGTAACCTCAAAAACAGTATCTTTTGTTGTGAACTGATTATTGTCGACTAATCCTACTCCTATATTTTCAAAATCTTTTTCACAGGCAATTACACTGAATAAGATTAGTGCCAAAAGCCCTACATATTTCAAACTGTTTACAATTTGTATTGTCATAAACAAAAAATTATTTTAAAATTATTTTATAAAACTTCGGTGAGATAAAAATTGGAGTAAGCCTCTGAATAATCTTCAGAAGACTGAAATTCTAATACCGGTATTTGTTTTTCTTTAATATGAGTTTCTATTTCTTCAGGTAGATTTTCACTCCCTTTAATAACGGCATCCGAATTTTCAATCGCAATTTTTATAAGGTTGGTATGATTTACTTTTGATAATGATTTTAATTTCTCTTCTGAAATGGAATCAAATTTAATTTTTTCAATGAGATCATCTCCTAAGGTACCTTTAAAATCATTATTATAAATAGACGTAACTATTTTACTATCAGAAAACAGGGTGTCATTTTTATAATACTCTCTTAGATATAAAGGTAATAATGAAGCCATCCATCCATGAACATGGATTATATCAGGAGCCCAATTCAATTTTTTTACAGTTTCAATAACGCCTTTCGCAAAGAAGATTGCCCGTTCATCATTATCAGGAAAAAGATTCCCATCTTCATCGGTGTATAAAGCTTTACGTTTAAAATACTCATCATTATCAATGAAATAAACCTGCATTCTTTCTTTTGGTATCGATGCTACTTTAATAATGAGTGGCATATCAACATCATTGATTATCAAGTTCATACCCGATAACCTTATCACTTCATGCAATTGATGCCTCCTTTCATTAATTACACCAAATCTTGGCATAAAAATTCGAATTTGGGCACCACTATTATGCATTTGCCTTGATAATTCAAAAGATGTGCTTGCTGTCTCCGTTTCTGGTAAATAGGGAATAACTTCTGAGGATACATATAATATTCTCTTATCTTTCATAAATCCTGCTATAATTAAGAATATGCAAAATTACGAAATTTTGATTAGATTTAAACTTAAAATACTAAGTTTACGCCCTTTTAACACTAATTAACATTAATTAATGAAGTTTTATAATACAAACAAATCTTTACAAGAAGATATCTTGAAATTAAAAAATAAAACTACCATTGGTTTTGTGCCAACTATGGGTGCCTTACATGAAGGACATTTATCATTAATTAAAAGGGCTAAAAAAGAAAATAATTTTATCGTAGTAAGTATTTTTGTGAATCCGACACAATTTGACAAACAAGAAGACCTGGATCAATATCCAAGAACTTTAGAAAAAGATTTAGAGTTATTAAAAACTGTTGATTGCGATGCTGTTTTTGTTCCGGATACTAATGATATTTATAACAATCAAATTTTAGCAGTGGATTTTGATTTTGGTGGGCTTGAATTTGAAATGGAAGGTAAACATAGAATAGGTCATTTTAATGGCGTTGGAACCATCGTTCAAAAATTATTCGACATTGTCAAACCCAACAAAGCCTATTTTGGTGAAAAGGATTTTCAACAGCTTCAAATTATAAGAAATATGGTGAAAAAAAATCATATTCCCGTCGAAATTATCGGCTGTAAAATATTTAGAGAAAAAGATGGTTTAGCTATGAGTTCTAGAAATGTTCGTCTATCGGAAGATCAAAGAAAAATGGCACCATTCATTTTTAAAATATTAAAAAAAGCAAAAGAAAAATTTAAGGATAATTCAATTTCAGAAGTAATAACATGGGTTCAAAAGGAATTTGAAAATAATTCAATTCTGAAATTAGAATACTTCGAAATTGCTAATATCGAAACCTTAAAACCTACAAAAAGGAAAAGTAAAAAAGTTAAATACCGGGGGTTTATTGCTGCTTTCGCCGGGAATGTTAGGCTCATAGACAATATAGCCTTAAATTAGCTACCTAAGACTATTTTTATATCTATTGAACAAAAAAACAAAAAAAATACTTTTTATAATACTGCCCATTTTATTGGGAGTCTTTCTTATATGGTACTTTCTATCGAAGCTAACGTCTCAAGATAAGATCGACATCATAGCTTCATTTAAGACAGCCAACTATTGGTGGGTTTTATTATCTCTTGTGTTAGGCATATTAAGTCATTTATCAAGAGCATACAGATGGAAATATTTATTAGCACCAATGGGTTATAAACCAAGGCTTGCCAATGCAATAATGACAGTTTTAATTGCCTATCTGGTAAATTTGGGTATACCTAGAGCCGGTGAAATTGCACGGGCCACCGCCATCTCGAAATATGAAAATATCCCTTTTGAAAAAGCTTTTGGTACTATTGTAGCTGAACGCATAGCTGATGTTATTATGCTTTTATTTATCATAGGACTGGCTTTTTTAGTTCAGGCAGATCTTCTTAAACAATATTTATTTAAAGATTCAGCATCTGGTACTATCCAATCAATCATATTAATTTCGGTGTTGATCATTATACTCGTATTGGCTTTTCAATTCATTAAAAGATCTGAAAATCCTTTTTTTATAAAAGTCCGAGATTTTGTTAATGGTCTCATATTAGGTGCCATTAGCATTTTTAAAATGAAAAAGAAATGGAAATTTATCTTTCATACAATCTTTATTTGGCTGATGTATGTACTCATGTTTTATGTGGTAAGTTTTGCATTGCCAGAAACAACTCACCTGCCTTTTGAAGCAATCATTGTTGGATTTGTAGTGGGTGGTTTGAGTATGGCATTAACGAATGGCGGATTGGGTACTTATCCTGTATTCGTGGCAAGTGCTTTAATTCTATATAATATTGAAGATAACCCGGCCAGAGCCTTTGGTTGGATCATGTGGACGGCACAAACACTAATGGTGTTACTTTTTGGCGGATTATCATTCCTAATTTTACCCATATACAATAGAAAAAAAGCGTAATGACTTCCATTTATAGTAACGGAAAATTATTATTAACCGGTGAATACCTAGTTATCGATGGTGCTAAAGCATTGGCATTACCCACAACATTTGGTCAAAGTCTTGAAATAAATACAATAAATGAGACAACCTTAATTTGGGAAAGTTATCTGAAGGATGGTACAAAATGGTTGCAAGTTGAATTTGATTTGCCTACATTGAAGATCATTAGTGCAACTTTTGATTCGAATGTGGATGGCGGCAATGATATTTTAGCCGAAAATCTCTTACATATACTGCTAGAGGCAAAGAAATTAAACTCCTCTTTTCTGTCTGAAGAAAAAGGATTCTCGGCAAAATCGACACTTACATTTCCAAGAAATTGGGGTTTAGGCAGTTCTTCAACACTCATTAACAATATTGCTCATTGGGCCGGGGTTGATGCTTTTAAATTGCTATTTAAAACCTTTGGAGGCAGTGGCTATGATATTGCCTGTGCACAAAACAACCAAGCTATTATTTATAGTTTAATAGAGAATAAACCACGAGTGGAAAAGGTACATTTTAATCCCGTTTTTAAAGACAACCTATATTTTGTACATCTTAATAAAAAGCAAAATAGTCGCGAAGGAATTGCTCAATACCAAAAAAATAAAAATGACCTTAACAATAACGTAAAACAAATATCAGATCTCACAAATGAGATCATTACTTGTAAAGATCTTATTAGTTTTGAAAAAATAATCAAAGAACACGAACAGATCATTTCAGGTATTATAAAGCAAAAACCTGTGCAGGCAGCATTATTTTCAGATTACTTTGGGCATACAAAAAGTCTTGGAGCTTGGGGAGGTGATTTTATCTTGGCAACTGGAAATGAAGATACACCAAATTATTTCAAGGAAAAGGGATTTAAAACTGTCATTTCATATGAAGGGATGATCTTATGAAACAAAAAGTTGTCATAATAGGTGGTGGCGCAGCTGGTTTCTTCACTGCCATTACCGTTGCAGAAACAAATCCGAATTTAGAGGTAATTATACTTGAAAAAGGTAATAAAGTATTACAAAAAGTAAAGGTATCTGGAGGGGGTCGTTGCAATGTTACCCATGCTTGTTTTGATCCAAAAGAACTCATAGAATTCTATCCCAGGGGTAGAAAAGAATTATTAGGCCCATTTCATCAATTTATGACTGGCGATACCATGGAATGGTTTGAAAGTCGTGCTGTTAAACTAAAAATTGAAGTTGACAATCGTGTTTTCCCAGTATCTAATTCGTCACAAACGATCATTGACTGCCTAATGAAGAGTGCCGAAAAAGCAGGGGTTGTGTTAAAGTTAAATCAAAAAGTCGATGCTATTTCCAAGATCAATAATCAGTTTAAAATAGTATCATCTACTGAAATGTTTTTAGCCGATAAATTAGTCATTACAACAGGAAGCAACCCTAAATTTTGGAATATAATCGAAGGGCTTGGCCATACTATTGTTGCACCAGTACCGTCTTTGTTTACTTTTAAAATAAGTGATGAACGCCTTAAAGAAATTCCAGGAATTTCTGTGACAAATGCAACCATATCGATTGTTGGTTTCCCTTTAGAGATCGCTGGGCCATTACTAATTACACATTGGGGCATGAGTGGTCCGGCAGTATTAAAATTATCTGCTTTCGGAGCTCGGTTTTTAGCCGAGAAAAACTATCAATATAATATTCATGTCAACTGGCTTTCAAAGCCATTTAATACGGTTTTAAATGAGTTAAAAGCATTAAAAATAGAACAGCTAAAAAAACATGTTCATCTGAAATCTGTCTTTCAGGAAATTCCGAGACGCCTCTGGGAAAAATTAGTGATTGCCGCCGAAATTAAAAAGGATGCACGTTGGGCCGATCTTTCTAATAAACAATTAGAAAATTTAGCGAATCAGTTAACCAAAACTGTCCTTAACGCCAATGGAAAGACCACATTTAAAGAAGAATTTGTCACCGCCGGAGGAATTGATCTGAAAGAAATAGACTTCAAACGTTTTGAAAGCAAGATCCATAAGAATCTCTTTTTTGCAGGTGAAGTGCTCAATATAGATGCCGTTACTGGCGGGTTTAATTTTCAAAATGCCTGGACAGGTGGATATATTGCCGGAAAGGCAATGGCAGCCTTATAATTAATCATCCATTTAATGGTGTGTAGTATTTCTTCCTTAACCAAAACGCAACCTTTACTAATAGTATTAATGCCGGAACTTCTACCAAAGGGCCAATAACACCTGCAAAGGCTTGGCCGGAATTCAAACCAAAAACCGCAATAGCTACTGCTATGGCCAGCTCAAAATTATTTCCTGCTGCTGTAAAGGATATAGATGCATTTTTATCATATTCAGCTCCCATTGCCTTACTTACAAAAAACCCTATCAGGAACATGATAGTAAAATATATTAGCAGCGGAACAGCAATGATAAGAACATCCATTGGTATCTCTACTATCAATTCGCCCTTTAAAGAGAACATCACAATAATGGTAAACAATAATGCAATAAGCGTTACGGGTGAAATGGTTGGAATGAACTTTTTTGTGTACCAATCTTCGCCCTTGATTTTTACTAATATCAGTCGGCTTAACATCCCTAACAAAAACGGAATCCCTAAATAAATAGCAACACTTTCGGCAATCGTAACAATTGAAATATCTACAATAGCACCCTCAAATCCGAAAAGTGGTGGTAGTTTGGTAATAAATAACCAGGCATAAAAACTATAGGCAAAAACCTGAAAAATACTATTAAGTGCTACTAAACCCGCTCCGTATTCACTACTACCCTCGGCAAGGTCATTCCATACCAGGACCATAGCTATGCAACGGGCTAAACCAATTAAAATAAGCCCAACCATATATTCTGGATAGTCATGTAGAAATAGTATCGCCAAAACAAACATTAATACCGGACCAATGATCCAATTTAAAACAAGTGAGATCGATAATATTTTCACATTTTTAAACACCTTGGGTAATAAGCCGTAATTCACTTTCGCTAATGGCGGATACATCATTAATATTAGCCCGATGGCAATGGGTATATTCGTTGTTCCGCTACTATACGAATCAATTAGCTTTGGAAAAGATGGAATAAAATATCCGATGCCAATACCTAAAAGCATGGCTAAGAAGATCCATAGCGTTAGATAACTATCTAGAAAACTTAATTTTTTTTTAGCAGTCATTAGTTGGTTCGAATTTTTGAGAAAACATAAAACATTTCATTGGCAATTTGCATATTTCTTTCCATATATTTTTCTGCTTGTTGGGAAGTGTTATCAAATTCCTTAGGATCTTCGTATGTGATCGGAATACGCTTTTCGGCTCCTGCTATAAATGGACAATTTTCTTCCGCATGCGAACAGGTCATAATGGCCCCATAAGCCGATTCTGGATTAAAAGAGCTATCATACGTTTTTGAAAATCCTATAATTGGATGCTCATTTGCTGAATATTTTATTACATACACAGGATTTTTTCCAGTCGAGATTGTGGCAACTGAAAATCCCGAATTTTGCAATGTTTCTACCGCCATTGGGAAGAGTGCAGTAGCTTCAGTACCACCAGAATAACAGAACACATTTTTTATATTAAAATATGAAGCCATTGTTTGCGCCCAAACTTGGGATAAATGACTTCTTCTGGAGTTATGTGTACAAATAAAGTTCAGCCTGATCGTTTCTTTTCTGTTTACTTTTTCTTGTATATAATCAATTAATGGTTGCACAATTGATTTACGTTCTTTTGAAAGGGTACTTTCATCAAAGACCTTTATTATATGTTGTATTTCTGTAAATAGGTTTGTTTTATTGATCATTTTATTTTGATTCACTTTTTTAATATCAACAACATCCCGATTGAGGAGAACAACAAGCTTCTTCTTCTAAGTTAGACTCCTGTGTGTCATTAACCAATACTCCGCAAGCTTCAAGAGCTTTGCAACCAGTTTCATTGGTAAATAGTCTTATGGTAATACTTCCAGCATCTGAAATAACAGAGCCGATAGATAAGACAGAAGTATGAAAATCCTTATTTCCAAATTCTATTTTTACCTCTGTTTCGCTCCATAAAGGTCGTATTCCATTCGACCCGATCGAAAATTGCAACAGCTTTATCGGTAGTGATATAATCTGCTTTACCTATTTCAGTTGGACTTTCCCATAGTTGAATATGGGTTTCTTTCCAATCATTTACCTTACCGCCACAATCAACTGTTTCAAAAGATACATTTTTGACTTCGGTTAAGTGATAGTTAGTCCCGGCAAATTGATTTTCGGTATATTCGAATAATAATTCTTTACCGCTATGCTCTCTTAAAAGAGTCAATAATTTATTTAATTTCATAATTATATATTTTAATCAATTCCTATCTTTTTACTTCTCTTTTCTAAGATCACGTTATCATACCATACACCATCTTTTTTACCGATCTTTTCCCTAAAACCAATTTCTCTAAAACCTAACTTTTTATGCAGTTGAATGCTCGCTTTATTTTCAGGAAAAATTCCGGACTGAAGTGTCCAAATACCATTCATTTCACTATGTTTTATTAATTCTTGTAATAACCTGGTGCCAATTCCTTTATTATTATAATTAATATCAACATAAACACTAACTTCTGCAACCCCACCATACACGCATCTACCTGAAACTGGCGATAGTGCGGCCCATCCTACTATTTTATTGTCATTTTCTGCAATTAACCTGCACGATTTTAGATGCGCTTTATCCCATGTATTCCAAGAGGGAATTACTTTTTCGAAAGTGGCAATACCCGTATCTATACCCAATCGATATATACGTGAAACAGTGCCCCAATCTTTTATTTCCATATTTCGAATTACCAATTCCAAAATAATTTCGTTACTTATTTTCAGTCAATAAATATCAACAACATGAAATTTTAGCAAAATCTTGATCAAATAAAGTTGAGAACATTTTTTTTGCAATTTCCCATTGATCCTGATTAATACAATACCTAATTTTTGGAGGATTCACTTCGCCTGTTATCAATCCAGCTTCTTTTAACTCTTTCAAATGTTGTGAAATGGTAGATTGCGCTAAAGGAAGTACTTCTACAAGATCTCCCGTGTAACAACAACTTTGATTGCTTAAATATTTAAGAATAATTAAGCGAATTGGATGCCCGAGTGCCTTTGCATATCTTGCCAAAGTTTCCGTATCATCAGAATAATCTATTTGATGTAATGATTTATTCATAGTTAATCGCAAATATACGATTAATATTAAAAACACCAAAAATTCAGCAAAAAAACATATCTTAATATTTCATATTTTTAGAATTTAAACAATGGATCTTTTTTCCAATTTTATTGATGAAACTAAAAATTTACTTCCTAAGGATGGCACTGTTAATTATTATGGAATAGTGGTGCCCAGCCCTAAGGCTGAAAATTATTACCATAGTTTACTAAATAGCATTTCCTGGAAAAATGATGTCGCCATTATATTTGGCAAACGCATTGAAACAAAACGAAAAGTTGCTTGGTATGGTGAAAAACAATTTGAATATACCTATTCTAACCATACGAAATTAGCACTCCCTTTTACAAAAGAACTATTAGAATTAAAGGGCATTGTTGAGCAAAAAACCGGAGAAACATTTAATTCTTGCTTATTGAATTTATATCATACTGGTGAAGAAGGCATGGCCTGGCACAGTGATGGTGAAAAAGACTTGAAAAAGAATGGGGCTATTGCTTCATTAAGCTTTGGGGCAGCACGAAAATTTTCCTTTAAACATAAGGCGACAAAAGAAACGTATTCGCTCATTTTAGAAAATGGAAGTTTATTGGTGATGAGAGGCCTTACCCAAACAAACTGGTTGCACCGGTTGCCACCGACAAAAAAAATATTCAAGCCCAGAATAAATTTAACATTTAGAACGATTGTCAAATAAGGAAATAATTCTTAAACCTTGTTAAGCTACTTCACCCCTATGAGGTTTCAATACATCTCTATAGTTTATCATATCTTTTTCTTCAACTATAATAAAGGCTATGCTGTGATGATCATTAAATTGTATTGAATTTATTTCATGAAAATCTAAATTTTCGATTTCAGAAAATTCCTTTAAATGAATACAATGGTGTTCCGCAATCCTTAACGAATCAGGGCCTTTAAAATCCCATATCAGTTTGATCTTTCGATTCAAAATATTTAGATAAGATTATTTTTGAGTCATTGTTAAGATAATCATTCCTAACCTCCCAACAAGGAAAATAAAGGAACCGAAAACAAGCGTAAGCAAGCTTATTTTTAACCCACCTGCCAATACAGCATTTGAAATATCTCCAACCGCTTCTATGGTGTCTAAAGCAGTGATCATACCAATAATATGACCTAAAAATCCCCAGACTATGGCAAACAAACTAAGCGAACTGATTAAACTAAGTGTTTTATCAATATTTGCTTTATTTAAAAACCCGTTAACAATTAAGAAAAGAATTATAATTAGTATAAATAAAAGTGGATACATAAAAAATGGCCCACCCTCATTTAGTCTATCAAAAAATTGTGACATTTGAAATAAATTTTAAAAAGATTATTTCCAAAAATAATATAAATAAACCTTAACATCCTTAAATTATTTGAATTATTAGATTTCTAATTGGCTAAAATTTATCTTTGCATAAAATCACAATTTTGAACGGAAACGAATTCATTTATAAATCTAATAATTCAAAGATATTAGAAGATGGTAGTTTTACTTGGAAAGCACCAAGCAACATCGCTTTGGTAAAATATTGGGGGAAACGAGAATATCAATTGCCAGAAAACCCTTCGATAAGCTTTACCTTATCTAATTGCTTTACGGAAACTATCTTAGAATTTAAAAAAAGTCAAAAACCTGCTGAGGTTTCCGAACTATATGGTGACAATGATTTCAAACAAACTATTACACGAAAAGAATCAATATTTGAAATCTTTTTAGACGGAAAAAGAAAACTTGAGTTCGAAGAAAAAGTAGGTCTTTTCATAAAAAGAATAAGTCAGCTAGTTAGTTTTATTTATGATTATGATTTGGTCATTAAAACCCATAATTCTTTTCCACATAGTAGTGGAATTGCCTCCTCTGCGAGTGGCATGGCTGCTTTAGCTTTGTGTATTATGAGCATGGAAAAAGCATTGAATCCATCAATTTCTGAAGAGTTATTTTACAAAAAAGCATCTTTTTTAGCGCGCTTAGGTTCTGGCAGCGCTGCCAGAAGTATAAAAGGCGAATTGGTTGTTTGGGGAGAGCATAAAGAAATTATAGCTAGTTCTGACTTGTACGGAGTTGAATTCCCACACAAACTTCATGATAATTTTAAGAATTACCAAGACACTATTTTATTGGTTGATGAAGGTGAAAAACAAGTGTCGAGTACGGTTGGTCATAATTTAATGTATAATCATCCTTTTGCAGAAAAAAGATTTGAACAAGCCAATGAAAATCTTTCAAAAATTTCGACCGCATTAAAAACCGGAGATCTGAAATCTTTTATCAATATTGTGGAAAGTGAAGCACTTACCTTACATGCAATGATGATGACAAGCAATCCTTATTTTATCTTAATGAAACCAAATACACTTGAAATTATCAATAAAATATGGCAATTTAGAAATGAAACCAATGCTAATATTTGTTTTACCTTAGACGCCGGAGCCAATGTTCATGTATTATATCCCGAAAAGGAAAAAGAAGCTATCAATAACTTTATAATATCCGAATTGATTAAATATTGTCAGAACAAAAACTATATCAATGACCGCGTTGGTTTTGGAGCTAAGCAAATTTAATAGACCAATAGCTTGGTTTTCAAGAGAATCTATTATATTTGCCTAGATTTATCAAGAAGGTTAAACACATTTTAATGAAAGGACCACTATTTTATGCCAAGATTTTACTCTTTGGAGAATATGGAATTATAAAAGATTCCAAAGGTTTGGCGATTCCTTATAATGTATATCAGGGTGCTTTAAAAGTTTCAAAAAAATTAACAGATAAAGCAAAGCTCTCAAATCAAAGTTTACTAAAGTTTTATCAATATTTAAGTCAATTAGAAAATACCGAATTGGTGCATTTTAGGTTAGATGATCTAAAGCGAGATATAGATAAAGGAATGTATTTCGATTCGAGCATACCCCAAGGTTATGGTGTTGGAAGCTCTGGAGCGTTGGTTGCAGCTATTTACGACAAATATGCTGATAACAAAATTACCGTATTAGAAAACTTAACAAGAGATAAATTATTAAAATTGAAAGAAATCTTTTCGGTGATGGAATCTTTCTTTCATGGCAAAAGTTCTGGTCTTGATCCGTTAAATAGCTATTTGAGTTTACCGATCTTAATTAACTCTAAGGATCATTTGGAGCCAACCGGAATACCCTCTCAAAAAGAAGGAAAAGGGGCAGTTTTCTTATTGGATTCTGAACAAGTGGGAGATACAGAACCCATGGTGACCATTTTTATGAATAAAATGAAAAACGAAGGATTCAGAAAAATGATCAATGAAGATTTTGCCAAGCATACCGATGCGTGTATCGATGATTTTTTACATGGGGATGTAAAATCACTTTTTGGTAACGTAAAAAAACTTTCTAAGCTTGTGTTAGCGAATTTCAAACCGATGATTCCTAATGCTTTTCATGAACTTTGGAAACATGGTATTGATTCCAATGCATATTATCTTAAACTCTGTGGATCTGGAGGTGGTGGCTACATATTAGGGTTCACCAAAGACTATGAAAAAGCACAACAATTATTAAAGAATTATAAATTAGAATTGGTATATAGGTTTTAATTCCATCATCATGGATCTACTTAAAACTGCCGAAAATAATACGCCTAAAAGACCCAAAAAATACCCTTTTTACTATAAATTCTTCAGTCTACTATCTGTAGTTAGAGGTTATAATATCGTAGTTATTGTAATTGCCCAATATTTAGCCTCCATTTTTATTTTTTCTCCTGAAAAATCACTTCGGTATATCTTATTAGATCTTAATCTTTATTTTATCGTACTGGCCACTATTTGTGTAATTGCCTCTGGATACATTATTAATAATTTTTATGATGTGGATATCGATAAAATTAACAGACCTCAAAAAACAAAAATTGACAATATCGTAAATCAGAAAACGAAACTCAATATTTATTTTTTACTAAATTTCCTGGGATTTGGTTTTGGATTGCTGGTTTCTTGGCGAGCAGCTTTATTTTTTGCCATTTATATTTTTTTGATTTGGTTCTATTCGCATAAGCTAAAGCAATACCCATTAATAAAATTATTTTCGGCGGCTATTCTAGCCATACTTCCCTTCTTTGCCATTTTTGTTTATTTCAAGAATTTTTCTTCGATTATTTTCACACACGCATCCTTTTTATTTTTTATTTTATTGATTAGAGAACTCATAAAAGATTTAGAAAGTATGGAAGGTGATATTGTAAATAATTATATAACTATCCCCATAAAGTTTGGAGAGAAATTTTCAAAAATGCTTATCACTCTTATAGTATTTTTGACCTTATCACCTATCTATTTCTTATTGAAATATCCAGAAATTGGACTCATGAAATACTATTTCTATTTTTCAATTGTGGTGGTGCTTATCTTTCTACTATTATTATGGAGGTCTAATTCAAAGCAAAATTATATCTTATTGCATAATATCCTTAAATTCTTAATATTGGCCGGCATCTTTAGTTTGGCCTTTATTGATACTTCTGTAATTATAAATAGAATCATATGAGTTCGCATTTATTGACTGTTGGTTTAGCCCAGATCTCGCCTGTATGGTTAGATAAGAAAAAAACAATTGAAAAGGTTTTAACGACTATAAAAACAGCCTCACAAGAAAAATGTGAATTGGTTGTTTTTGGGGAAGCCCTTATTCCAGGCTATCCATTTTGGTTGGCTTTAACCGGAGGTGCCGAATGGAACACAAATGTTAACAAAGAACTACATGCACATTATGCAAATAATGCCATTCAAATTGAGGCTGGTGATCTAAATACTATTTGCAAATTATCTGCAGAGAAAAAAATAGCTGTTTATTTAGGTATTATTGAACGTGCAAAAGACAGAGGTGGGCACAGTTTATATTGCTCTTTGGTATATATAGATCAGACCGGTGAAATTAAATCAGTGCACAGAAAATTACAACCCACTTATGATGAGCGCTTAACATGGGCGCAAGGCGACGGACATGGCTTACAGGTGCATCCCTTAAAGAAATTTAATGTTGGAGGGTTAAATTGTTGGGAAAATTGGATGCCATTACCTAGGACAGCATTATATGGCCAAGGCGAAAATTTACATATTGCCGTTTGGCCGGGTAGTGATCATAACACAAGAGATATTACAAGATTTATTGCCAGAGAATCAAGATCGTTTGTAATTTCAGTTTCTAGTTTAATGAGGGTGAACGATTTCCCCGATAACACACCTCATTTAAACAGAATTTTAGAAAAATCTCCGGAAACACTGGCTAATGGTGGGTCATGCATTGCCGGACCTGATGGAGAATGGATCGTTGAGCCAAAAATAAACCAGGAAGAACTCATCGTAGAAACTTTGGATTTTAACCGCGTACTCGAAGAACGTCAAAATTTTGACGTCTCGGGCCATTATTCAAGGCCGGATGTTACTAAATTGATAGTAAACCGTGAACGGCAAAAAATAATAGATCTAAAAGATTAATGTTTGCTTTGTAAAAAGCATTATTTTTGCCAAAATTTTAAAAATGAGCGCAAAAAAAATATCGTCGAGAGGACGACAAGCGAATAAGTCTTCTTCAAGAACAAATAATACAAAAGATCAAAAAAAATCTTACGATCATCCTAAAAAATCTACATCTTTTAAAAAGAAATTAGGAGATGACAAGAAACCATTTTCTCAGGGAAAGAAATTTTCAGGAAAAGGCAAACCAAATCCGTATAGGAAAGACCTGAGGAAAGATACACCTCAAGAACGAATTATAGAACCTACCGAAATTCGACTGAATAAATATATTTCCAACTCAGGTATCTGCTCAAGAAGGGAAGCCGATACTTTGATAAAGGCAGGTAATGCAACTGTTAACGGAAAAGTTATCACCGAAATGGGGTTTAAAGTAAAACTAACCGATGAAGTTAGGTTCGATGGATCTTTGATAAATCCTGAAGCAAAGCAATATATCTTACTAAATAAGCCTAAAAATTTTATTACAACCATGGATGACGAACGCGGAAGGAATACTGTGATGGACCTGGTTGGAAACGCCACAAAAGAACGTATTTATCCTGTAGGCAGGCTAGACAGAAATACTACGGGCCTATTATTGTTTACCAATGATGGTGAAATGGCTAAAAAGCTAACCCACCCTAAACACAATGTAAGAAAATTATACCACGCCTCTTTAGATAAGAAACTAGCTATGAGTGATCTACAAAAAATTGGTGAAAATTTTATGTTAGAAGGTAAAATGGTATATGTCGATGCGATATCATATATAGAAAACCAACCAAAAACAGAAATTGGTATTGAAATCCATTCGGGACGAAATAGAATAGTGAGAAAAATATTTGAACATTTCGGTTATAAAGTTATTAAATTAGACAGGGTCATCTTTGCCGGACTGACTAAAAAGAATATTCCTCGCGGTCATTGGCGACCACTTACGCAACAAGAAATTAATAACTTAAAAATGTTATAAACTGAATAAAACCCCTGGCAGATGTTAGGGGTTTTTTTAATCTACATTTTTCCTTTTTTAAATACACTTATAATTGATATATATCATTGTAGTAGCGCATGCTTAATAATACCTTTATTAAAGCTAACCTGTGGTCTTAATTCGAAAATCAGATGAATTAATTTAAAATTACATTGAGATGAAAAATTTATTTTACCTTTTAATTTTTACACTATTGATTGGCTGCTCTTCTACAAAATTAGTGAATAGCTGGAAAAATCCCGAAATCCAAAGGTTCGAGCCTCAAAAATTATTAATTGTGGGAATGACACAAAATTTGAGTGCAAGAGATCAATTTGAGCAAAACCTTAAGGATGAACTAACATTAAGAGGAATAAATACAATAAAAAGCTTAGAAACATTTAATCCTGAATTTACACATTCAAAGAAAACGGAAGAAGATATTCAACAAGTCGTAATGATGCTAAAGGAAAAAGGATTCGATGCTGTTTTAGTAACTGCGCTTAAAGGTATTGAGAATAAAGCAATCACACATCGTGAATACTACGATATTAACTATCGTGTTGGGCGATTTAGAAATTATTATTTTATATATCAAGACATATATTATCATCCTAGTTATTATGATGAATATAAGGTCTACCACCTGGAAACTTCGTTGTATGATATCAGTTCTGATGACGAAAGGACACTTATATGGACAGGTTATATCGATCTTATAGATCCAGCAAAAGTAAATAAGACCATAAAAGATTATGTGGATGAAGTAATAAAAGGCTTGGAAAAAGATCGCCTGATTACGAAAAGGTAATATATGAGCAATAATTCTTAATGAAAAAACCCACTCGTTGAACGGGTTTTGTAAATTATGTGGTGCCTCCTGGATTAACTCACTATTTTTGTTTTTCCTTTAATCTCGCTGTTTAAAATACAAAACGTGCCAACTGCGTTGGCTGTTTTTCCATTTCCTTAAGTACCTAGAAGCAAGCTTCCTCCCTTTTGGAAATGAAAAAACCCACTCAAATGAGCGGGTTTTGTATATTAAGTGGTACCTCCAGGAATCGAACCAGGGACACATGGATTTTCAGTCCATTGCTCTACCAACTGAGCTAAGGTACCTGCTAGTTTTATATTAGCGGTCCTGCCTTCCGACAGGCGGGTGCAAATATAAATTTAAATTTAAAATATTTCAACATAAATAGATAAAAAATGTATTTGTATTTTTACAACTTTTAGAAAGGTCTATGAATTTAATAATTGATATTGGGAATACCAGATCAAAAATTGCCGTTTTTGATAAAAAAACATTGTTGCAAAAAATAATAACCGACAATGAAAACATTGATAATACTGTAAAAAAGTTTCAAAAAAAATATGCCTTAAGAAATTGTATTATATCATCAGTTTCAAATTTTGATACTTCCACAATAAAAAAATTAAAAACTTTCTCGAAAGTCATCGAATTAGGTCATCAAACCAGCGTTCCCTTTATTAATAAATATAGCACACCTAAAACATTAGGTGTTGACAGAATTGCCCTCGCATGTGCTGCAGTAGATCAATACCCTAAACGAAATGTGTTAATTATCGATGCCGGTACTTGCATAACTTTTGATTATGTAAATTCAAAAGAAGAATATTTAGGAGGGGCTATCTCTCCAGGAATTGGAATTAGATATAAATCATTACATAAATTTACGGCTAACTTACCCTTATTAGATTTAAATGAATTTAAACTTATTGGTAATGACACGGTGAGCTCAATACATTCGGGCGTTCTAAATGGGATTGTGAATGAAATTGATGGTGTGATTAATCAATATATCTCTAATTTTCAAACTTTAACAGTAGTTTTAACAGGAGGTGATATAAATTTCTTGTCTAAAAACCTAAAAAGTACCATATTTGCCAATCCAAATTTTTTGTTGGAAGGACTAAACAGTATTTTGATACATAACTTAGACGAATGATTAAGAAACTCATTGTATTAGCAATAATACTTTTATCCCTACAGGGCTATTCTCAAAAAAACAATTCTTCTCCTTATTCTTTTTTTGGTGTTGGAGATGAAACCGCCCAAAAAACAGCCGAAGAAATTAGCATGGGACAAATTGGAGCGGCATTTAATAGTGCACATCAGTTAACATTCTCTAACCCAGCCTCATTAGCATCTTTAAGATTTACCACCTATGCTTTTGCAGGGGTGAACAAAGGCTTAAGGCTTGATGACGGAACAAATACAGGTAGTGCTTCTTCAACTTCATTGTCATATTTAGCATTAGGCATTCCTATTGGGAATAAAGCCGGATTTTCATTTGGCCTTCAACCAAATACAACTGTTGGTTATTCTTTAATTGAAGAATTTAGAGATGATGAGGATAATTTAACCGAGCTAAATCTTTATACAGGAGAAGGTGGTACAAATAGGGTTTTTCTAGGTTTTGGATATAAAGTGCTTCAAAATGTAAATGTGGGTATTGAAACTGCCTATGTTTTTGGAAGTATTGAGAATACATTGCTTAACAGGAGAGATGGTGTGCAATTAGCCACGATGCATAAAACGGATTCTGATGTAAGGGGTTTATCTACAAAATTAGGTATGCAGTATAATGCAAAAATCAACGATAAATTATCGTTAAAAGCCGGTGGAGTTATTAATTTTAATAACGATTTGTCAAATAAAGGAAAAGAATACTTATTTTCGTTAATAAATACCGACAATGGTATTGTTAGTGCAAGGGATACAGTTGTAAATAATACTTTTAAAAGCACCATTAAAAAACCTTTAAAAACTATATTAAGTGTTGGAGTCGGTGAAGAAAATAAATGGTATGCGGGCATCGAGTATAGTTTTCAAGATGCTATTGATTTTACGGATGCTGTTCTTGAAGATAATTCAAAAGTATCCTATGAAAAGTCTAATAGAATTTCAATAGGGGGATATTATACCCCTAAATTTAATTCTATTACCAACTACTGGCAAAGAGCTACATTCAGGGCTGGGTTAAATTATAAAAAGACCGGTCTATTGGTGAATAATACAGCAGTTAATGACTTTGGCATATCTTTTGGAGTAGGACTACCGATAGGTCAACAATTATCGAATGTTAACTTTGGAGTAGAAATTGGTAAGAGAGGTGAAATAAGTAATGATCTGGTTAAAGAAAATTATCTTAACTTTCGCCTGAGTTTAACTTTAAATGACAGATGGTTTATCAAAAGAGACATAAGATAACGATAGACCTAAAAAATAGATTTTGTTTAATTAAAATAACCAACAAAATGAGAAAAAATATTACAAATTTAGCACTGAGTTTAGTATTGCTAATGGGCATGGGTAATGTTTACGCGCAAGATAAATATGGTGCCGAACCAGAAAAATGCATGACTAATCTTTCTATATTTTATGAATATGCGAAGGTTAAAAATTACGATCCTGCTTACGAACCATGGAAATGGTGCTTCGACAATTGTCCAGCCTCGAATAAAAATATTTATGCTCATGGGTTAAAACTAGCCGAATACAGATATGAAAAAGCTACCCCGGGTGATAAAGTTGCCGCGAGTAATTTGATTGACGAGATCTACACTAAAAGAATTCAATATTTTCCTGATAATTTAGGAAAAGTATATAGCGATTGGGCTATTTCATTAGAAGAAAGAGGTGCTTCTAAAGAAAAAATATTCGAAAAATTACAATTAGGCTTTAAAACTGATCCTTCCGGACTTAGTGTCAAGAACATGGCTAAATATTTCCAGGAAGTTACAAACAGGAATAAAGATACCAATGTTCAAGTGGTTTTTGATACCTACGATGACGTATTAGATGCGGTGAACAATCAGATTGATGAATATACCAAAGAATTAGATAAAGTTAATGCCAAAGAGGCAAGTGGTAAAGCGCTTACTTCTAAGGAAAAAAGAACGCAAAAAAATAACGGAATAAACTTAAGAGGCTTAGGTCAGGTAGAAGATATTTTAGATGCCATTATTAGCGAAGTAGCCACTTGTGAAAGATTAATACCTCTTTATAATAAAAGTTTTGATGCTAATAAAAATGATGCTAAATGGTTAAGAAGGGCTGCTTCTAGAATGGCCGGTAAAGAATGTACATCAGATGCGCTTTATCCTAAACTTGTTGAAGCGTATGTTCATGCAGAACCTTCCCCAAGAGCCTACATATTCTATGCCGATATTTTAGAAGATAGAGGTCAGGCTAATGAAGCATTGAAGTATAGAAATAAAGCTGTTGATATTGAAACTGATTCATATAAAAAAGCAAACTATTTGTATGAGATCGCAGTTTCTATGAGAAGAAAAAGCATTTCATCTGCCAGAACATATGCAAATAGAGCTTTACAGGCAAGACCAAGTATGGGGATAGCATACCTTTTAATTGCGAATCTTTATGCAAGCAGTGCAAACAGTTGTGGTACTGATGAGTTTAGTAAAAGAATGGTGTATGTGGCTGCTGCAAATAAGGCTTATCAAGCAAAAGCTGTTGACCCTAGTATAACTTCAAGGGCAAACAAATATATAGACAGCTATATGGCGAGTGCACCTTCAAAGAAATTGATCTTTACAGAAGGAAGACAATCAGGGGCTACGTATAAGGTAGGCTGCTGGATTAATGAAACTGTTAAAATTCCATAAATTTGGTTGATGTATCAATCAGCATTTAAAAATATTAAAAACATTGCTGCTATCTTTATAGCGGCAATGTTTTTTTCATGCGGTAATGATATAAAAGAAGTACAAGATTTTTTAGCTGAAAAAAATTTACCCATAGGAGTAGCCAAAAATGTGGATCTTGTACATACTGATTCAGGTTTGGTTAAAACGAAACTCATTACCCCATTATTAAGAGACTTTAGTAACCGTAAAGAACATCCATATCAGGAATTCCCAGAAGGCATCGAAATTGTTACATTTTCAAAATCCGGTGACTCTGTAACGTTAAAAGCTGATTTTAGTAGGTCTTATAGCAAAACAGGTATTTCTGAAGTAAATGGTAATGTAATCGTAATTAATCACAAGGAAAAAAGTAAATTATTTACCGAGCAACTTTTTTGGGATCAAACAACGCATTATATTTATACCGAAAAAGCTTTTAGATTAATAACACAAACAGATACTATCAATGGTAAAGGGTTTGAGTCGAATGAAGATCTTTCGCTGGTTACCATGAAGGATATCTCAGGAACTATTTATATCAACGAAAATTAATTATAATGGTAAAATTTTGGAAATTTTTTGAATATGCATATCTCGTAATTGCTATCATATTTATAGTTGAAGGCATATCAAGATGGTCTTCTGATAAAAGCCGGGCATATTTATTTTTAGGATTTGCCGTATTGGCGGTATTTATGTATTTCTTTAGAAAAAGATTTAGAAAAAGGGTTGAGGCAAGAAATAAAAATCAAAATAAGTAATTATTGGAATTACATATTCTTATCATACTAATATCTATTTTACTTTCTGCATTTTTTTCAGGAATGGAAATTGCTTTTGTATCTGCCAATAAAATGCATATTGAGCTTGAAAAGAAAAAAGATACCTTCTTAGCGAAAACACTCAGCAATCTTACCGAAAAACCTTCTAAATTTATTACAACCATGTTGGTTGGTAATAATATTGCCTTGGTTATTTACGGTTACTTTATGGGAGAGTTATTAATGCCCTATGTATCCCCTTATATCAGCAGTGATTATATTATTTTATTAATTCAAACTATCATTTCAACATTAATAATATTAGTTACAGCCGAATTCTTACCCAAAGCTATATTCCGAATTTATGCAAATGAGGCACTAAAGTTATTTGCGATACCGGCATATGTGTTTTTATTAATCTTTTATTTTATATCAGAATTTATCATTTTTATATCTGACTTTATATTAAGAGTTTTATTTAACACAAAAGCAGATAGTGTTCAACTTGCTTTTTCTAAGGCCGAACTTGGCCATTATATTAACGAACAATTAGAGACCGTTAATGAAGATGTTGATTCTGAGATTCAAATTTTTCAAAATGCCCTGGAGTTTCATAATGTAAGGGCAAGAGAAGCTATGATACCAAGAACTGATATTATAGCTATTGATGTGAAAGACTCAATAAAAAACCTAAAACAATTGTTCGTAGAAACAGGCTTATCCAAAATAATGGTATTTAAAGATTCATTAGATAATATTATTGGATACGTTCATGCCTTCGAGTTATTTAAAAATCCCAAAAGCATTCAATCAATACTATTACCCATCAAAATTGTTCCCGAAACTATGATGATCAACGACATCTTGGGTGAGTTAACAAAAAAACAGAAAAGTGTTGCTATTGTTCTTGATGAATACGGTGGAACATCGGGATTAATTACTATTGAAGATATTATAGAAGAATTATTTGGTGATATAGAAGATGAACATGACCTGGCAGAACTTTTAGAAAATAAGATCAATGATCGTGAATTCGAATTTTCGGGACGACTCGAGGTCGATTATATCAATGAAACCTTCGATTTAAATTTGCCCGAAAATGATGCCTACGAAACGTTGGGTGGATTAATTGTCAATACCACTGAAAAAATTCCTGAAAAAGGTGAAATTATAGTAATTGGAGACTTTCAATTTACCATTACCGAAGTTTCATCTTCCAAAATTGAAAATGTTTATTTAAAAGTTTTATTTAAAGAAGCTTAGTCTTATTTTTTACATTAATTTACTTGTTATTCTGCTTTCATAATTAAAAGGGAAATTGTATTTTCGCACACTGAATTTAAAAGAAGTGAAATATGGCAATTTTATCTAAAATTAGAGAGCGCTCATTATTTTTAATAATTATTATAGCATTAGCATTATTTTCATTCGTAATCGGTGATGTTTTTACTCGCGGAGGTTTCGGTGGAAGCAGTAATTCTGTTGGTGAAATTAATGGCGATAACATTACCCGCGAAGAATTTGCAGAATTGGTAGAACAACAAAGAGCCAGAAGCGGAAATAGAGGTTCGCAAATGCAAAGTGTAAATGCGGCATGGGACAATTTAGTGCGTCAAAAGATTTATGAAAATCAGCTTGAAAAATCAGGTGTTATTGTTGGTGAAAAAGATGTCTGGGATGAAATTATTAATCAACCTTTTGTGCAAAGTAGCCCTCAATTTAAAAATGAAGCCGGTTTATTCGATGCAGAAAAATTTAAAGAATACATTGCTACTTTAAAAGACGCTAAAGATGATGATGCCCAAGGTCAATCGGCATGGCTTAGCTGGCTCGATTATGAAAGAAATATAAAATCAAGTTTAGAATTACGAACCTATAATAATCTTATTACGGCAGGATTGGGTGTAACCTTAAAGGAAAGTGAAAGATATTATTTCGATAATAATACGAAACTAGATTTAGAGTATGTTTTTGTGCCTTTTAATTATATTGCCGATAGTCTTATTACGGTTAGTGATGATGAAATAAAACAATATGTTAAAAAAAATCCTGAAGATTTTAGAACTGAAGCCACACGTGATATTAGTTTTGTTAAATTCGATATTAAAGCTACCCCCGAAGATGAGAATGCTATTAAAAATGAAATGGCAAAAATTATAAAAGACAGGGAAGAATATAGTACAGCTGCAAAAAATTCTATAAAAATAACAGGCTTTGCCAATTCGAATAATCCACAAGAATTCTTTCGCGATAATAGTTCTGATACGCCTCTTGATGAAAAATTTTATACTAAATCTAAACTAAACCAAGAATTTGCCGATAGTATTTTTAATTTAAATGTTGGTGAGATTTTTGGCCCATACAAGGAAGGTGAATTCTTTAAACTATCAAAACTCGTAGAAGTTAAACAACTACCGGATTCGGTAAAAGCCAGACATATATTAATTCCATTTTTAGGTGCTCTTAGAGCCAATCCTTCTATTACTGAAACCGATGAAGAAGCTAAAAATAGAGCTGATAGCCTTTTAACAATTTTGAAAAAAGATAAATCTAAATTTGCTGATCTCGCCAAAGATTTTTCTTCAGATATTGGTAGCGGTGCAAAAGGTGGCGATTTAGGCTGGTTTGATTATAATAGAATGGTACCACAATTTAGGGATTTTACCTTCGAAAATAAAGTTGGAGATATCGATGTAGTAAAATCGGATTTTGGATATCATATTATCGATATTCAAGATCAAAAAAATATTCAGAAGGCGGTTAAAGTAGCTACGTTTTCTAGAAAAATAGAGCCCTCTGAAGAAACTGAAAATGATATTTTTCAAAAAGCAGAGACCTTCGCCTCTGAATTATCCAGTGGTAAGGACATTGTTGAACTTGCAAAAGAAAACAATTTTAATGTAATACCTGTTCTTAATTTGAAGGCAATGGACGAACAAGTTTCTTTATTAGGAGATCAAAGACAAATAGTTAATTGGGCGTTTAACAAATCAACTAAAGAAAAAGAAATAAAACGTTTTGATGTTGATAAAGGTTATGCTGTAGTAATGTTAAATACTATTCGCAAAAAAGGACTTAGTATAGGTCAATCTAAATCTAATGTTAGAACTATTTTACTTAATGAGAAAAAAGCTAAACTAATTAAGGATAAAATGCAAGGGAACGATTTACAAGAAATTGCAAATTCTTTTAATTCGAAAGTTAATTCTTCAAAAGCTGTATCACTAGGTAGCCCTTTGTTACCGGATGCCGGAAGGTCTCAAGAGTTAATTATTACATTATTATCACTTCCAGAAAATAAAGTATTTACTAAAATAGAGACCCCTAGGGGCATATTCGCAGTTAAAATTATTCGAAAAGAAGAACCAAAAGCTTTGGAAAATTACGCAAGTATTTATCCTATAATTGAAAATAAACTTAAAGCTAAAGGAGGACAAGCTTATGAAGTTTTGAAAAAAGTAGCTGATATTGAGGATAATAGAGCTACTATTTACTAAATTGAGCTTAAAGTTCATGCATGAAAAAAAAAAGCTTATTAAGTTAAATTAACTTAAGATTTTATATATTTGCCATACGTTTTATGCAGATATATATAAGCATAACACTAAATTTAAAAACAGAAACTATAAATTTAAATTAATTAAAATGAAACATTTAAAAAAAGCTTTATTCGTTTTAGTGCTTTTTGCTACTTTCAGCATGAGTGCTCAGGATGAAAATAATCCATGGTCGATTGATTTTGGTGCTAATGCAGTTGACTTTTATCCTACAAATCAAGCCGGTATGGGAAATTGGTTTGATGAGTATGTTAATTTTGGTGATCATTACAATATTATCCCTTCAATTTCTAGAGTAAGACTAGGAAGATATATAGGTGATGGTTTTTCATTAGGTGTAGCAGGTTCATTAAACAGAATCGAAAAAATGGGTGATGCCTCTACCAATGATTTATCTTACATTGGTGCAGATTTAGACATTCGTTACGACTTAAACAAACTATTTGGTGAATCTAAATGGTTTGATCCATACCTTTCAGTAGGTGGTGGTTATACTTTTATTGATGATCTTGGTGCTGGAACATTTAATGGTGGTGCCGGTTTCAATATTTGGTTTAACGATAATATTGGTTTTAACTTACAATCTGTTTACAAGCATTCATTTGATGAGGTTCGTCAAATGCCTCATTTTCAACATGCTTTAGGTATTTCAGTTAAATTTGGAGGAAAAGATACTGATAAAGATGGTATTTATGATAAAGATGATGAGTGTCCTGAAGTATTCGGTTTAGAAGCTTTCAATGGTTGTCCTGATACCGATGGTGATGGTATTAAAGACGGTGACGATGCATGTCCTAATGTTGCAGGTTTAGCAGCGTTAAACGGATGTCCAGATGCTGACGGCGATGGCGTTGCAGATAAAGATGACCAATGTCCAAACGATGCTGGTACAGCTGCAAACAATGGTTGTCCTGATACTGATGGTGATGGCGTTTATGATAAAGATGACGCTTGTCCAACTGAAGCCGGTCCTGCAGAAAATAAAGGTTGTCCTTGGCCAGATACTGATGGTGATGGTGTTTTAGATAAAGATGATAATTGTGTTAATGAAGTAGGTCCTGCTTCTAACCAAGGTTGTCCAGAAAAAATAATCACTGTTGAAGCTAAAGCTAAATTAGATAGTTTTGCAAAAGAAGTTTATTTCAATAGTGGAAAATCAACTTTCAGATTAGGTGTTACTCAGAACTTGGATCTTATTGCTGATATCATGAAAGAATACAAAGATTCTGATTTCAAAGTAGAAGGACATACTGATAGTGATGGTTCTAATAAACTAAACCAAACATTATCTGAGTCTAGAGCTAAGGCTGTATTAGATTACTTAGTATCTAAAGGTATTGCTGCAGAGCGATTAACTTCTCAAGGATATGGTGAAGAAAAACCAATTGCTTCTAATAGAACTAGAGCTGGAAAAGCTAAAAATAGAAGAGTTGAGATCAACTTAGCTAATTAATAAATATTCAAATAAATAAAAAAGCCGCACAAATTGTGCGGCTTTTTTATTTATAACAACATTCGTAAATTCGTTCTATGCCAAGCTTTTTAAACAATGTGGTTAAAGATATTTTATCTAAGGACGCAGATCTTTCAGGATTTACATTTATAATACCCAGTAAAAGAGCGGGAGTATTTTTAAAAGACGAATTAATTTCTACTCTAAAACACAGTACAATACTTCCAAAGATTCTTAGTATTGAAGACTTTATTGAAGAGCTATCAAATATAAATAGTATTGATACCACTACCCTATTATTTGAATTCTATTCCATATACAAACAGCTCGAAACTAAAGATTCCATTGACAGTTTTGATAATTTTATTAAATGGGCTTCTTTATTACTTAATGATTTTAATGAAATTGACCGCCATTTAATAGATCCAGTATATATATTCAGTTATTTAAGAGATATTAAAAGGTTAGAAAAATTGCTCGAAAAAGGTGAAAAGAAAACTGATCTTATTAAAAATTATTTTCTCTTTTTCGAAAAAATAGAAAATTATTACAATACATTATATCATCATTTATTAGGTAAAAAGATTGGTTATCAGGGGCTGCAGTATAAAGAGGCAGCGGAAAATATTCATTTCTATATAGAAAATTCAAAAGATGCTAAATTGATCTTTATTGGTTTTAATGCCTTAAATAAAGCAGAAGAAACTATAATTCAAGAACTGTTAAAAAGTAATATCGCCTCTATCTACTGGGATATTGATCAAACTTTTTATAATCAAAACCATAGTTCGTCAATATTCATAAAAAAATATCATAAAAATTGGAGTTATTATAATAATCATGATCTTAAATGGATTCAGGATAATTTTAATAAAAAGAAGAATATCAAAATTATTGGAGCTCCTAAAAACACTTCACAAATAAAATATGCAGGCGAAATATTAAGTAATTTAAAATCACCAACGGATAATTTTAAAAACACAGCCCTTGTCTTAGCCGACGAATCTTTATTAACGGCAGCACTTAATTCTCTCCCTGATGAAGTTGAACATGTAAATATTACCATGGGCTATGAACTTAAAAATATCCCTTTGGCAAACCTTTTTGAACAGATATTTAAACTACATATCAATAAGCGGGTAAACAAATTTTATTACAAAGACATTCTCGCTCTTTTAGATCATTTTCAGCTTAAAGCCATATTTAAGGATTCTCTTTTTACGGAAAGGTTAAGATTCAAAATTTCTTCAAACAACTATCCTTATATTACCAAACCTGAATTGTTGAAATTAATAAATGAGGAAGAAGATAATTTTGAAATAATATCCTTTTTGTTTGATAATTGGAACGAAAGCGTAAAAATTGCTATTGAAAACTGTATAAAATTAATAGACCTTATTCGTAAAAACACGAATCTAAATATGCTTGAAAAAGAATATTTATTCAGATTTTATACCATATTTCAACAATTATCTAATCTCATTAAATTATATAACCATATTGATAATATCAAAACACTTTACCAGGTCTATAGACAAATATTACAATACGAAAAATTATCTTTTAAAGGCGAACCTTTATCGGGGTTGCAAATTATGGGTACGTTAGAAACAAGGGTGCTGGATTTTAAAAATATAATTATTACTTCAGTAAACGAAGGTGTTTTACCTGCAGGAAAATCAGATAATTCTTTTATCCCTTTTGATGTTAAAAAAGAAGTAGGTCTACCTACATACCAGGAAAAGGATGCTATTTTTTCATATCATTTTTTTAGGTTATTACAACGGGCAGAAAATATATTTTTAATTTATAATACCGAATCTGATCAATATGGTTCTGGAGAGCAAAGTAGGTTTTTAACCCAGTTAGAAATTCTTAAAGAAAATGAAATTGAAAAAATTGTAGTAAGCCCTAGCGTTAATAAATCTAAAATCCCCATTAAGCATATCTCTAAAAATGAAAAGGTCATTAGATGATTTGAAGCAATTGGCTAAAAAAGGGTTTTCCCCCACTACATTAACTACTTACATTCTAAATCCGTTTGAATTTTATAAACAAAAAATATTAAAGATCAATGAAGTTGAAGAAGTGGAAGAAACTATTGCAGCAAATACCCTCGGAACTATTATACATAAAACACTAGAAGCCCTATATCTTCCTGTAAAAGGGAAGTTTTTAAAGGAAGATCATATTGCCTTAATGACATCTTCAGCATCTAAAGAAGTCGAAAAATGGTTTGTGAAAGAATACAAAAATGGTAATTTAACTAGCGGGAAAAACCATATTATTTTTAACGTTGCAAAACAATTCGTTCAAAATTTTTTAGATCAGGAACTAATCACAATTCAACAAGGAAAACAAATTAAAATTTTAGAATTGGAGTATGACTTGAAATTACTTTTACCCATTGAAGGACTTGACTTTCCTGTACAACTCGTTGGTCAAGTAGATAGAATAGATCAACTTGATGGTGTTACAAGAATTATTGATTATAAGACGGGTAAAGCAACTCAAACCCAACTTACTGTTAATGATTGGAGTTTACTTACTACTGATTATACTAAATACAGTAAAAGTTTTCAGGTGCTTTTTTATGCACTATTATATGTGAATACTAAGCTTATTGATATCGATTCAATTACTTTAGAATCCGGAATTATATCTTTCAAAAATTTAAAATCAGGATTTTTAAAAGTGAATAAAAGGAATGTAACGAGCGAAGATTTGGCTAATTTTACAAATGAATTAAAACAGCTCATTTTAGAAATATTTGATCCTGGAACATTAATACTAGAAAAAGAAGTAAGTTTCAATAGATGAAAATTATCAAAAACTTCCTGTTAAAAGGAAAACATCATAAACAAATAGTTACAGATGTCTTCTATAATAAAAATGGCATTCGAAAACCAATAGTCATTTTTGCCCATGGATATAAAGGATATAAAGATTGGGGTTGTTGGAATTTAGTCGCTGAAACCTTTGCAAAACGAGATATTGTTTTTGTAAAATTTAACTTTTCCCATAATGGTGGAACACCGGAACAACCTATTGATTTTCCTGATCTCGAAGCTTTTGGAAACAACAATTATTTAAAAGAATTAGATGACCTACAATCAGTCATCGATTGGATACATTCGGAAACCAATTTTAAAGATGAAATCGACCTTTCCCAAATAACCCTTATAGGTCATTCGAGGGGTGGTGGGATTGTAATACTAAAGTCTGGTGAGGATAGTCGCATTTCTAAAGTCATTACTTGGGCAGGAGTTGCCGACTTCGAATCGAGATTCCCCAAGGGAGATGACCTCATAAAATGGAAGAATGATGGCGTTATATTCATTGAAAACTCTCGGACGAAGCAGCAAATGCCGTTGTATTATCAATTTTATGAAAATTTTATCCATAATAAAGAGCGCTTGCATATTGAAACTGCTGCAAAAAAATTAAAAATACCACATCTAATAATTCACGGAACAGACGACCAGGCCGTTTCGCTTGAAGATGCAAAAAAATTTTATAAATGGAATCCAAATAGTGATTTTCTACCCATACTAAACGGTAACCATACATTTGGCTCAAAACATCCATGGAAGGAAAAAATTCTCCCCCTTCAACTTCAGGGAATAGTAGACAATTCAATCGTTTTCGTAAATAAATGAAATAAATGACATTTATCATGATTGTGTAATAGTTGTTACAATAATTTTGTAATGTAGTATTTTAACACACTTTTTATGATTATTACGCCTATAATTTTAAAGGAATTCACAACTAAAATCAAGATAACAGCCTTATGATTAATCTTATGTTGATCATATTAATTATAACTATTGCGCTTTTCATTTGGGGAAAATTTACACCTGATATTGTAGCGCTTTTGTCAATGTTGAGTTTGTATATTTTCGGAATTTTAGATGCAAAAGAAACTTTAAGCGGATTTAGTAATCCCACAGTTATAATGATTGCTGCCCTTTTTATTATTGGTGAAGGGCTTTCTCAAACAGGTTGGACGGCACAAGCGGGGCAAAAATTTGTACAATGGGCAGGAAAAAGCTTTCCTAAGTTACTTATTATTTTAACTTTAGGTTCTGGGGTACTTTCAGGATTTGTAAGTAACACAGGTACTGTTGCTACTTTATTGCCCGTAACAATTTCTTCTGCTTGGAAAATGGGAACCTTACCCTCTAAAGTATTAATGCCAGTGGCCTTTGGTTCCAATACAGGTGGATTATTAACTTTAACCGGAACACCTCCTAATATTATCGTGAGTAATGCATTAGTAGAAACTGGTAAAGAAGGATTTTCATTCTTTGAATTTGGATTAATAGGCTTACCATTATTAATTATTGCCTTGGTTTATTTTAGATATGTAGGTCATAAATTATTACCCAGAAATCAAACTAACAATAAACCTGTTGATATTGATTCTACTATACATAATTGGATAGAAGCTTATAAAATTGAAGATGATTACTATAGATTACGCATAAGATCACTATCACCACTTATTGGCACAACCTTTAGCGATTGGGATTTTGAACGAAAATATAATGTAAAAGTAATCAGGTTAAAAAGAAGACATCCTAACAGATTAAAAGGAACAAGACCATTTATTGAGTTCCCTACCCCAACTGATGATATGCGTTACCATGATATCATTACGGTTAAAGGTGAAACCGAAGCCATAAATAGATTAATGATTACGTTCAGACTTGGTTTATTACCATTAGAACCAATTGCAGACGAATTAAAGCATAATCTAATTAATCAGGAGGTTGGAATGACAGAAGTTCTGGTTACACCAAAATCGTTTTTAGTTGGTAGAACAATTCAACTCGGAAATTATTTTAAACGATTTGGAGTTCAGTTATTAGGGGCTTCAAGAAATAATAAACCTTATTTAGAAAAAGAAATTGTAGTAAAAGCTGGTGATGGATTTATTATTAGAGGTACTTGGGAAGATATAGACAACCTAAAAAGCCAACACGAAAATCTTGTCATATGTGGTAGTCCTGAAGGTATGGCAAAAAATGTGGAGAATCTTACGGGTAAATCGTACATAGCCTTAGGAGCTTTAGTAATAATGATACTTTTATTAGTATTTGATATAGTTCCAGGTTCAATTGCTGCACTCATCTCAGCCGGAATTGTTGTTCTAGCAGGATGTATTCCTATTTCGAAAGCATATAATGCTGTAAGTTGGACAAGTGTTATTATGATTGGTGCTATGATACCCATGGGTATGGCATTACAAAAAACAGGCGCCGCCCAAATAGCAGCGAATAGTTTGGTAACATCCTTAGGATCCATACATCCTATTATGTTACTAGGCGGTGTTTTTCTGTTAACTACAGGCTTAAGCCAGGTGATTAATAATTCCGCAACGGCAGTACTTATGGCACCTATTGCGTTATTAGCTGCCAGCACTTTACAACTATCACCAGAACCATTTATGATTGCGGTAGCCATTAGTGCTTCCACCGCATTTCTAACTCCGGTAGGAACAACTACAAATGCTATGGTTATGTCGGCCGGAGGTTATACCTTTGTAGACTATTTAAAGGTAGGCGCACCTTTATTGCTCATTTTTTTAATTGTAACATTGATCTTAGTGCCTGTAATATGGCCGTTTTAAATAAAATTAAATAATAATAAAACTAAACAATATGGAAAATTTATCGACCACATCTAAAAATAGAGATTTAGGTAAATATGGACTAAAAAATGTGACGGCCCATTGGAATCTTTCACCAAAAGAACTCCAAAGGATCACCGTTGAAAAAGGAATGGGAACCGAAACATCAAACGGAACCTTGGCCATTAATACCGGAAAATTTACTGGGAGGTCACCTCAAGATCGCTTCTTAGTAAAAGATGATTATACGAAAGACAGAGTTTGGTGGGGTAAGATCAATAAACCAGTAGATCCTGATAAATTCGATCTTTTACAAGATGAAATTATAAATTATCTTTCTGGTAAAGAAATTTTTGTGAGAGATGGTTATGTATGTGCAGACCCTAAATACAAAATGAATGTTAGAACAGTAACCGAATACCCTTGGTCTAATATGTTTATTTATAACATGTTCTTGCGTCCTGATCAAAAAGAATTAGAAAATTTTCAAGAAGAATGGTTAGTTCTTTGTGCACCGGGCTATGTTGCCAAAGATCCAGCATCTTACGGTATTCGTCAAGGAAACTTTTCTATATTAAATTTCACTAAAAAAGTTGCTTTGGTTGGAGGATCAGCTTATACAGGCGAAATGAAAAAAGGTATTTTTTCTGCTTTAAATATGATCTTGCCAATTGATAAAAATGTATTACCAATGCATTGTTCTGCAAATGTAGGTGAAGATGGAGATACTGCTATTTTCTTCGGATTATCGGGTACCGGTAAAACAACCTTATCTGCCGATCCTGATCGTAAACTAATTGGTGATGATGAACATGGATGGACGGCCGATAATAGCATTTTTAATTTTGAAGGAGGTTGTTATGCCAAGGTAATTGACTTAACCGAAGAAAAAGAGCCGGATATTTTTAGGGCTATTAAGCCAGGTGCTATTCTTAGAAAATGTAATTTTTAAAGAAGGAACGAAAGAGGTTGATTATATGGATAGCACTATTACCCAAAATACGAGGGTTAGTTATCCGATTTATCATATAGATAATATACAAGAACCATCTTATGCTAAGAACCCTAAGAATATTTTCTTTTTGACTTGTGATGCTTTTGGTGTTTTACCTCCTGTTTCAAAGTTAACTCCAGGACAAGCAGCTTATCATTTTATTTCAGGTTATACTGCGAAAGTTGCAGGTACAGAAGCGGGCATTACAGAACCTGTACCTTCTTTTTCTGCATGTTTTGGTGCGCCATTTATGCCGTTGCACCCTACTGTTTATGCTGAAATGTTAAGCAAAAAAATGCAGGATGCCAATGTAAATGTTTGGTTGATTAATACAGGCTGGAGTGGCGGCCCTTACGGTGTCGGATCACGAATAAAATTAAAATATACACGTTCGATGATTACTGCTATTCTGAAAGGTGATTTAGATAATGTTGATTTTGAACAACATCCTATTTTTGGACTATTTATGCCTAAATATTGTCCAAATGTACCAACCGAATTGTTAGACCCAATGAATACCTGGTTACAAAAAGGGGTGTATGTGAGTAAATCTATTCAGCTTGCGCATTCTTTTCATTTGAATTTTGAAAAATTTGCCAATCAGGCCTCAAAACAAATTATAGAAGGCGGACCGCTTATTGATGAGCATCATCACCTAACTGAAAATATTTAAATAATATTTAATAGTAAAAAGGGACTTTTTTAAAGTCCCTTTTATAATTCAATAAAGTAACCACAAGATTTGACAAAAACATATAAGGTGGTTTTTCAATCGTCTTGTAATCTTTTGTTTTTAAATGATATGAAAATTAATTTTAATTTCTTTATCGTCCTTTTATTCGCCATCAATGTTTTCTCTCAAAATAACGGCGAAAATAAGTTGGGAGCATGGTATATGTTTTCCGGTAACCACAGAATTTCTGATAAATTAAGTATCAACACCGGGTCTCAAGTTAGGGAATATGAAACCACCAGTAATTTTAACCAACTATTATTGCTTTCGGGATTAAACTATGATATTAACCAGAATATTACGGCAGCTATAGGTTATGGGTTTCTAAATACCGACAACACTTATGAAGAATTTCCTGAGGAGATCTATTCTAAGGAAAATCGCCTTTTCGAACAGATCAGTTTAAAGAATACATTGTGGAAATTACACCTCGAGCATCGCTATAGATTAGAACACCGATTTTTAGATTCAGGAAATAACACTGATACGCAGCATAGAACACGTTATCGATTACAAGTTTCACTACCTATAACAGATATCTTCTCCTTAAGTGTTTATGAAGAGATATTTTTGAATCTTCAGAATGATATTTTTAGTCAAAATAGACTTTTTGCAGCACTGGGAATAAAAGTTACTCCAAATAGTAAAGTACAATTGGGTTATTTAAAAAACCATTTTAATAGTGTTGCTTTTGATCGATTACAGATCGGAATATCTATCAGAACCGATCTAAGAAACCATAAAGCAAGTCATCTGGTTAAAAATTCTTCAGAAAATTACACAAAAATAACTGCAGATACAGAATAGAACTTCAAACTTAAAACCCTCCTATTTCAAATCTGGCCTTGAAGGCCGTACTTCAATTTTACTTGGTAATGTTCGTGGATGCATGGTTAATAAATCTACTACTAGTTTACCAATGTCTTCAGGCTGAATTTTCCAGGCATCTTTTTCATTAGGTTTATGATCGTTAAAATACGTCGCTACAGATCCAGGCATAATGGTTGAAACCTTTATTCCATATGGTCTTAGATCTAGCATGACCGCTTGTGTAAATCCTACCAATCCGAATTTTGAGGCATTATATCCGGCTCCTTGAGCAAAAAAGTTTGTGCCTGCTAAACTGGCCAGTGTAATATAATAACCTTGTGACTTTTTCAAAGCTTCTACCGACGCTTTTAAGGTATAAAACGCACCTGTAAGATTCGTGTCAATCATACTTAGCCAATCTGCTTTAGAAAGCTCGTCAATGGGCGCAAAATGACCAACACCTGCATTGGCCAGCACAATATCTAATTGGCCCCATTTATCAATTATCTTTTTTATAGCCTTTTTTTCATCTTCTAAATTGCTTACATCTGAAGCGATACCAAAAACCCGGTTATCCTTACCTAATTTTGCAGCTGCTTTTTCTGCCGTTTGCAAATTTCGACCACTCACAGCCACTCTTAATCCTGCTTCTAATAATGATTGTGCCACGCCATATCCAATTCCTTTGGTACCTCCGGTAATATAGGCCACTTTATTTTTTAATGCTTCCATCTTTAAAATTTTTATTAAAGATATGGTACTTATGCGTAATGAAAAAATGATACCGACATCGATCTAGAAAAAATAAAGAAAGATTATATAATATGAATTTTATTTTCGTCTTAGTATTAATATAACTTCATAAAATCTTCCTTAAATGTTTTTCTTAAATAATAGATCAATTCCGTGGCATTTTCCTTGTTGAAAATCATTGGAGGCTTAATTTTCAAAACATTACGGTCGGGGCCGTCTGTACTCATGAGTATGCCGTAATCTTTCATTCTATTTACTAAATAATCTGCTTGTTCTGCAAGAGGATTCAGTTTGATGTCGACCAATTCAATTCCAAGGAACAAGCCCTGCCCTCGAACATCACCAATAATAGGGAATTCAATGGCCAATTTTCTCAATTCATCCTTTAAGAATTCACCGATCTTAAGTGCGTTTTCTTGTAATTTATCACGCTTAACAATCTTTAGCACTTCGGTGCCAATAGCACAAGAAACCGGGTTACCTCCAAACGTGTTGAAATATTCCATACCGTTAGCAAATTTATCTGCAACTTCTTGCGTGCAAGCCACGGCAGCCAGCGGATGTCCGTTACCTAAAGGTTTACCAATAGTGACAATATCTGGTACCACATCATATAATTGAAAGCCCCAAAACGTTTTGCCCATTCTGCCACAACCGGTTTGTACCTCGTCAGAAATACATAAACCACCCGCTTCTTTTATGAATTTATAAGCTTTTGCTAAAAATCCGTCTGGTAGTTCTATTTGCCCACCACAACTTATGATCGGTTCAATGATAAATCCACCAACATTTCTACCTTTAGCCTTAATTGTATCAATTTGTTTCTTGACCTCTTCAGCATATAAATCTCCCGAGTTTTCTCCTCTATATTTTCCCCTAAAAATATCTGGTAAAGGTATAATATGAGTATGTTTAGGAGCGCCTGTACCACCTTTTCCATCGAATTTGTAGGAGCTAATATCAACACACATATTACTGTTACCATGATAGCCAACTTCTGAAGCAATAATGTCGCGTTGACCCGTTACAGCTTTTACCATTCTGATAGCCAATTCGTTGGCCTCACTTCCAGAATTTACAAAATGTAAAACAGATAATTCAGGAGGTAATGTTTTTATCAATTCATTGGCTAGTTGATTGATGTTTTCATGCAGGTAACGTGAATTTGTGTTTAATAAAGCCATCTGTTCCTGGCCAGCTTTAACAACTTCATAATTTTCGTGACCAACATGTGCTACGTTGTTCACCGTATCTAAATATTTTTTACCAAATTGATCTAATATATATTGACCAGCACCACGGACCATCCTTATAGGCACCTTGTATTGTAAACTTAAACTTTTTCCAAGATGTTTTTTTCTGTAATCAATAAGTTCATTATCTGACTGTAATTCTTTAGAACTTAATGTTTCATTCTTGAATAACAAATTAGGATCAGGACAAATGCTTTTCCAAATTTCGATTTGATTTAGAAAAGTGACTCCTGGAAAGTCAATTTTATAATCTAACATTGACAGCATTACCTGAAAGTGTAAATGTGGAGCCCAATTACCATTTTCGGGATAGTTTCCTAAAACGGCAATGTGATCCCCTTTTTTAATTCTATCACCAATCTTATTTTTTAATGCACTTTCTACAGTTAAATGACCATATAAAGTATAAAATTCGAATGTGCCGGTAAAATGCTTTACTATAACCAATCCGCCATATTCTTTATCTCCTGCATCATTCACAGCGGTAACAATTTCCCCATCAAATAAGGCGTGAACTGGTGTTAAGGCTGGCAGCCAAAAATCAATCCCTAAATGTATGGTTCTGCTTTCTCTTCCATTATTTCCAATCTTATCATATGCAGTTGATGTATATAAAGGGCGTGGTTCTAAATAACCACCCGCGATTATTTTATCTTGAGATTGAGATTGAAGTTTGTTGATCTTGAATTGAAATAGATCCAAATCATTAAAATCTTTTTCATGACCTATCCATTTACTTGAAACGCTTAGATCTACATATTCTATTTTATTTTTTCGAACTGTCGGGAATAATTCCTTTAGGCTGAAATTATTTTTCAACGCCCAGCTCTTAAATTTATCTTCATTAGGATGTGCTGTAAATCCACACGCTTGTCTAAAATTATAATAGGCAAACTCAGGGCTGATGGTGTACCATTTTTTAAGTACTTCCCAGGCTGGTCTTTCACTAACTTGTAAATACTTATTATCTGGTTCTTTGGTTTTATTGATGGCAGATTTGGTCAATGAAATTACCAATCGCATGGCAATAGCATTGTATAAATGAATCAGTTCTACTTCTTTTAAGGGAAATGTAAAATGATATCCTTTTATAATTGGTAAAGCTGCATCTAATGGATCTTCATGATCCATTATGGCATATGCGCAAGCAATAGCGACATCATTTATTATTTGTGTAAACACAGTATCTCCATAATCAATAATAGCTTTCACCTTAGGATCTATAAGATCTTTAGAGACAATGATATTATTGTCGTTGGCATCATTATGCACAACACTTTTTCGAAGTTTTGAATATGATTTTTGACCTAATTCGAAGTTACGCTGAAAGGTTGACAGCATTTCTTTTTCTTCACCCTTAAATAAATGAATATATTCTTTGGTCCAAAGCGATTGCGCAATATCCCAGTCTAAATTTCGATGTGCTTTATTGTTGTCAAACCCTTGTAGCGCCTTCGTTAATAATCCACATTGCTCCCCTAAACTAAAGCGCAAATCATCTAATTGGGGGTTTACATCACTCCAAACCCTGCCCGAGATCCAAGTTAATAAGCGAACCTTACGTTCATTGCCAAATTGGTCTTTAATAACTGAGATAACCCGATCGTTTTTGTCAATAATAACTTTTGGAACAATGAGGCCTAATTTATTTTCTTCGAGGTGTTGTAATAATTCTTGTTGAAAATCAAGGTACTTAACATCTTGATCAGGGCGTGAAATTTTTAAAAGATATTCGTCTCCCTTATCGCTATTAATTTTGAAATTAAAATCAATTTCTCCCGGAAGCTTAGAAGCTTTTCCTTTTATATTAAAAAGCAAGAAGAGTATATCCTCAGCATATTTAGTTGTTATTATCAGCTCTTTGTAAGTCATCCTATTCTTTTCAATAAACATCTAATTAAAATAGAATCAATAAAAATTATAATGACTCTATTTAGTTATTGAATTATCTGATAAATATACATCTCAACATGTAAAAGAATGTCTTTTTTTTATAATTTATAAACGACATATAGTTTCTGATTTCTTCGGAGATAAAAAAATCCGCACCAAAGTGCGGATTTTTTGCTTAATGTGGAGAAGATGGGAGTATCTACGGTCGTCCCAATTGTATCGCACTACTGCAAATACAAAATCGCACCACCCGTAGTGGGCGTTGCATTTTTTTGTTCTTCTCGGGCTTTAAAGTGAACTTTCTGCCCTCAAAAAACAAAAAAATCCGCACTTCCGTGCGGATTTTCTGCTTGATGTGGAGAAGATGGGAGTCGAACCCACGACCTCTTGACTGCCAGTCAAGCGCTCTAGCCAGCTGAGCTACATCCCCAGATTATATCACAATGCCCCTTTTAATACCAAAAGTGGTATTCTACTTTCAAAATCTTTCTTATAAACTCGGTCATCTTCCCATAGACGGGTGAAGAATCCTCGTTGACGTCTGATAACACAAAGCATGTCGGGATCAGATTCATGAATATGTTCTAATATACCTTGATATATTGTTGCGTTCTCAGATGTTATATAATTAGATTTCAAACTATCTAATTCTTCTTGAAGTTTTAGATCTTTCTCTTTAGAATCTGGAGTTATCACTCTAACCAGATCTAATTTGGCATTAAATTTATTCAAAACTTCTTTTAAAGGTAATAAAACTTCAGAAGATGAGATAACACCTGATTTTATAGCCATGAGTACCTTAGATATCTTTTTAAATTTATATTTCTTAGGAATTACTAACACAGGTACATTGGTGCCTTTTATTAAATGACCAACTGTTTTTCCAAGATAAATTTTCTCGTCTTTCGAATTGCTCTTAGCCGATGAAATGATCAGTGATACCTCTAATTGTTGAGCAACTCGGTTTATAATATCATGAATATTTCCTTTTATCGTTTTTTTAATGATCTCTACGCCTTTTGAATCTACTTTTTCTAAAATACTATCTAATTCTTCTTGACTGTCCTTTTCTAAAATTTTGTCGATGTTTTTCATTGAGCTCGCCATTTTAGAAACCCCGTACACTTGGATAATATATATTTTAGCATCAGTTCCTTCCGCAAAATCTATGGCATATTGCAACGTATAGACAGCATTTTTATTGGAGCCAATTGGAACTAATATATTATTCATTGTTGCTAAATTTCTTGCAAAGATAATTTATTTTACAATAAACCCTTACTTTTAAAGCAAGGGTGTTATTTTAATTATTCTAATATTATTATTAGATAATTATATTTATTAATATCTATAATAATCCGGTTTATAAGGTCCTTCTACTTTTACACCAATATATTTGGCCTGGTCTTGTCGAAGGGTTTCAAGTTCTACACCAATTTTTTCTAAATGTAAACGGGCTACTTTTTCATCCAAATCTTTTGGTAGCATATATACCTTATTTTCATACTTTTCGCCGTTATTCCAAAGTTCAATTTGAGCTAAGGTTTGGTTGGTAAATGAATTACTCATTACAAAACTTGGATGCCCTGTTGCACAACCTAAATTTACCAGACGGCCTTCTGCTAATAAGATAATATCTTTCCCCTTAATTGTATATTTATCAACCTGAGGTTTTATTTCAACTTTAGATTTACCATGGTTTTTATTTAACCAGGCCACATCAATCTCATTGTCAAAATGACCGATATTACAAACAATGGTTTTATCCTTCATAGCCTCAAAATGATGCCCTTGAACGATATCCTTATTTCCTGTTGTGGTAATAATGATATCGGCATTTTTTATAACTGTACTTAACTTTTTCACTTCAAAACCATCCATGGCTGCCTGCAAGGCACAAATAGGATCAATTTCTGTAACAGTAACAATGGCACCTGTACCCTTAAACGAAGCAGCAGTACCTTTCCCTACATCACCATATCCACATACCACAACGCGTTTACCTGCCAACATAATATCTGTAGCTCTTCTTACGGCGTCAACAGCACTTTCCCTACAACCATATTTATTATCAAATTTAGATTTTGTTACAGAATCATTTACATTGATTACAGGTAATGGTAATGTTCCGCCTTTCATTCTATCATATAATCTATGTACCCCTGTAGTAGTTTCTTCTGATATTCCTCTTATCCCCGGTACTAATTCGGGGTATCTGTCCAACACCATATTGGTAAGATCTCCTCCATCATCAAGTATCATATTTAATGGTTTTCTTTCTTCACCAAAAAATAAGGTTTGTTCAATACACCAATCAAATTCTTCTTCATTCATTCCTTTCCATGCATATACAGGAATTCCTGCAGCAGCAATCGCTGCAGCGGCCTGATCTTGAGTTGAAAAAATATTACAAGAACTCCAGGTTACCTCTGCTCCTAAAGCAATTAAAGTTTCGATCAAAACCGCAGTTTGAATGGTCATATGCAAACACCCTGCTATTCTTGCCCCTTTTAAAGGTTGTTCGTTTTTATATTCTTCGCGAAGACTCATTAATCCCGGCATTTCAGCTTCTGCCAATTCTATTTCTTTCCTACCCCAATCTGCTAAAGAAATATCTTTTACTTTATATGCTATATAAGGAATCGTTTTTACACCCATAATTTTTAAATTTGTCAATTATTATTAAATAATCTATTATTGTCTATATTCGAGTTTGCAAATTTACAAAATACCTTTGAAACAATTTAATGCCATTATATAAAACTATCAATCCAAAAAATAACACCAAAATTTATATTTGGAATATTACGGAATCGTTAGATGCGTTGAATAACTTGTCTTTAACCCAAAAAAGTACTTTAAGAGTCCAGAATATGAAATCTGAACTTCATCAAAAAGGGTTTCTTAGCATTAGGCATTTATTAAAAATAGCAGGTTATACTGACAAGGATCTATATTACAATGGTCATGGCAAACCACATCTCACAGATGGTAAACATATCTCTATTACACATTCCTTTACTTTTTCAGGAATTATTATTAGTGATGATGAAGTAGGTATTGATATCGAAAAAAACCGTGAAAAGGTTAAATTGATTGCTCATAAATTTGTTGGAGCCGAAAATGATTTTTTAGTTAAAGAAAATATGGTTGAACAGTTGACCGTACTTTGGGGTGCTAAAGAGTCTCTTTATAAAATATATCCTCATGGAGGGATTTCTTTTAAGAGAAATATCCCCATCGATTATTTTAAGTTAAGCGATAAGAAAACGACAGGATGGATTAAGGCCGAAGATTGGGATAAGAAATATCAAATATATTTTGAGCAATTAGCAGGTTTTACATTAGTATATGCATATCCCTTTTAAATTGAAGAATGAATAATAAAATTTTACAGCATATCAATAGTTCAAAAAAAAGAGGTAAGAAATTGCTTGCTGTTCTGCTAGATCCCGATAAATTAATCATAGATAAATTGCCCAATATCATTGATAAATTCAATCAGAAAATAGATTTTATATTTGTTGGTGGCAGCTCAGTATCTCCCGGAATTACACAAGAATTAGTAAAAAAAATAAAATCATATTCCAAGCTTCCGGTAATCTTATTTCCCGGTGATTTTTCACAGATTACCCGCAAGCAGATGCTATTTTATTTCTTTCCCTTTTATCAGGTGATAATCCTGAATACTTAATTAAACAACAAATAAAATCTGTGCCTTCATTATTGGCCTCAGATTTAGAGATCATTCCAACGGGTTATATTTTAATTGATGGAGATAATCACACTTCTGTTCAAAAAATTAGCAATACAACCCCTATAGACCCTGCCAATATAGAATTGGCATTACACACCGCCATAGCAGGGATGTATATGGGAAAACACCTCATCTATTTAGAAGCAGGCAGCGGGGCAAAAAATCCGGTACCATTATCTTTAATCAAAAAGGTTTCTGAAAATATCACCATTCCATTGATCGTTGGAGGTGGTATTAACAATAAGGAACAGCTCAATAATGCTTATAAAAATGGTGCCGATTTAGTAGTAATCGGCAATGCTTTTGAAAAGGATAATGCCATATTTGACAAACTCTAGCCCCATGGAAACCCTTTTTAATTTTTTTCTTCAGCCTTATGAAAATGCCAGTGCAATGAATATTATTCTAGAATTCATTGCTGCACTTTTTGGTGTGATTAGCGTTTTTTATGCGAAAAAAGAAAATATTTTGGTGTTCCCAACAGGAATTATTAGTACAGCCATTTATGTTTATCTGCTTTCACAATGGGATCTATATGGGGATTTAATCATTAACATTTATTATACCCTAATGAGCATTTATGGATGGTATATGTGGAGTAAGATTATTGACAAAGAAAAGAATCACATCCCCATTTCAAGAACCAACGTTACTGATAAATTAAAAACCTTCGGCATCTTTTTGTTTACCTCGATATTCGTAATTTTTGTATATCGATATTATAATGTTATGCCAAATGAATTGGGATTTTATGACAGTGTTAATTACGCATATACCAACATGACTTCGGGTAAATTAGAAGAATTTAGAAAAATTACGCCCTTCTTAGATACTTTTACTACGGGTATTTTCTTTGCCGCCATGTGGTTAATGGCAAATAAAAAATTAGAAAACTGGAGCTTATGGATCGCTGGTAATATTGTATCAATTCCTCTTTATTTTGTAAAAGGTTACGGTTTTACAGGTATTCAATACACAATTTTCTTAATTTTAGCAATTCAAGGCTATATCGCATGGAAAAAAAGCTTAGACAACAAAAAGCCAATATTATAAAAGTAGTTTTATTTGGTCCGGAATCTACCGGAAAAACAACGCTTTCTGATAAATTAGCACGTCATTATAATACGGTTTGGGTACCTGAGTATGCAAGGGAATACCTTCAAAAAAAATGGAACAACGAACGTAAGACTTGCGAGAATTCTGATTTGCTTCCTATTGCATTAGGCCAAATGAAATTAGAAAATCAACTGGCCAAAAAAGCAGATAAGATCCTTATATGCGATACCGATCTGCTCGAAACAAAGGTGTATTCAGAAGAATATTATGGTGGTTTTGTAGATCCAGATTTAGATAAGGCTGCCAAACAAAATACCTATGATCTCTATTTGTTAACTTATATAGATACCCCTTGGGAAGCAGATGATCTTCGCGACCGGCCTGAACAACGTAAGGAAATGTTTCATGCTTTTGAAAAGGCACTCATAAAAAATAAAAGACCCTATGTATTACTTAAAGGAAATATAAAGTCTCGCCTTCATACTGCCATAAAAGCCATTGATAAATTGTTAGAAAACAGATCTGATCTTGATAGTTTTTCTGATAATTTAGCCGATATTGACCTGCATTTTTTACATCACGGCACAGATCAACCCGATTATAACCTGTAATCGTGGAGATTGACAAACTTATTAAGAGAACTCTCTTTTAAAGCTACCAGAAGCAGTGGCGCTGGTGGTCAACACGTTAACAAGGTGTCTTCAAAAATTGAATTGACTTTTGATATTCAAAATTCAACAATTCTATCAGAAGAACAAAAACAACTTCTTTTAAAAAATCTTGCAACACGTATAACCAAAGAAAATATTCTAATGCTGTTTTGCGATGAAAGCAGGAGTCAGCATAAAAACAAAGAAATTATTACCAAACGTTTCCTGAAAATAATTTCAAATGGTTTAAAAATTCCTAAAAGAAGAAAGCCAACAAAAATTAGCAGGTCTGCTAATCGAAAAAGGTTAGAACGCAAAAAAATTCAGGCTTATAAAAAAGCAATTCGCCGAAAACCAACCTTAGAATAGTTTACTTAAATTTTTAAACAAAAAAATCGATCAATAGTTCAAAAATCCTGATTATCTTTGCAACGTTCTCAATAAAGGGGTGCTTAACATAGCTGAGATCATACCCATTGAACCTAGAACAGATAATGCTGTTTAGGGATCTAAAAAATCAAACATTAAAGAATAATCGCCTCTTTTTATTCGATCAATTAATTTTCGAATGAAAATTTTATTTACCATTTTAAGTCTACTTATCCTCTCATTTCATTCTTATTCACAAGAAATGCAGAAAGATTCCACTAGCGTTGTGAAACTAAATGAAGTCTTGGTTAAAGCAGTAAGGGTGAATGCCACATCACCAATAACACATTCAAATATCTATAAAAGAGAATTAAGAAAGAGAAATTTAGGTCAGGATATTCCCATATTAATGAATTACTTGCCGAATGTTGTTACAACCAGTGATGCTGGTGCAGGCGTGGGCTATACTGGCATAAGGGTAAGGGGAAGTGATGCAGACAGAGTTAATGTTACGATAAACGGAATTCCATATAACGATGCCGAAAGTCAAGGTACATTTTGGGTAAATATGCCTGATTTTGCCTCTTCAACAGAAAATTTGCAATTACAACGCGGGGTTGGTACATCAACGAATGGTTCTGGTGCTTTTGGTGCAAGCTTAAATGTTTTGACTGATGCAATTTCAGAGAAACCAATCGGTGAAGTATCGAATTCCTTCGGATCTTTTAACACCAGAAAACATAATATCAAATTTAGCACCGGCCTTTTAAATGATAAAGTGGAAATTGCCGGGCGGTTATCAAAAATAACTTCAGACGGGTATATAGATAGGGCTTCTTCTGATCTAAATCCTATTTTTTACAAGGTACCTACCTGGATAGAAATACATTAATAAAAGCTTTAGTTTTTGGAGGTCATGAAATTACCTATCAATCTTGGTTTGGAATTGATGGTGAAACTTTAATTAATAACAGAACGTTTAATCCGGCGGGATTTTATACTGATGATAATGGCATAACAAATTTCTATGATAAGGAAGAAGATAATTATAAACAGGATCATTATCAATTACATTGGAATGAGCAAATCAATAGTAATTGGTCAACAAATATCGGGTTGAACTACACTTACGGTCGTGGTTATTTTGAACAATATAAAGAAGATGAAGATTTTGCTGATTATAATTTCACACCAATAACTATTAACGGTGAAACTATTAATACAACCGATCTTATAAGACGAAGGTGGCTTGATAATGATTTTTACGTTATTAATGCCAATGCAAATTATAAGAATAATAAAATTGACCTAATTCTAGGAGGTTCATTCAGCTTCTATGATGGCGATCATTATGGTGAAGTTATTTGGTCACAGTACACAAGCGGAACTGATATCAGAGATCGGTACTACAATGGTAACGGTAAAAAAACAGATGTAAGCTTTTTTTCTAAAGCAACTCTAAAAGTAAACGATAAAATAAGTCTTTACGGTGATTTACAAGGACGATTTATAAATTATCAATCTGTCGGATTAACATCAGATAGAATTCCTTTAATAGTAGATAAAAATTATAATTTTTTTAATCCTAAAGCTGGTGCAACCTATAAATTAGATGCTAATGATCATTTTTATATATCGTATGCCAGGGCAAATCGTGAACCAAGAAGAAGTGATTTTGAGAATGGAATCACCAAGGCCGAAAAATTAAACGACTATGAACTTGGATGGAGGCATGATTCTGATAAGTTTGTTCTCAATTCTAACTTATATTATATGCAATATAAAGATCAACTTGTCTTAACGGGTGAAATAGATGATGTTGGAGCGCCAATTAGAACAACAAGTGGTAAAAGTTACCGTATCGGATTAGAATTGGAGTCTTCAATACAATTGTCTGATAAGCTAACTGTTAGACCAAATTTAGCGATAAGTAGTAATAAGAACCAAGATTTTATAGTTTCAAGAGATGGGCAATTGGTCAATTTAAATAATACGAACATTTCATTTTCTCCCGGCTTCGTGGCTGGAAATAGTATTAACTACAGGCCCCTAGATAATTTTCAAATTGCGATTTTGTCTAAATATGTTGGCGAACAATATATGGGAAATGTTGATTCAGATTTTTCTAAATTGGATAGTTATTTTATAAATGATCTCAATATCGTTTACGAAATAAAAACTAAAAAGATCTTTAAATCTATTGTTCTAACCGCTTTAGTAAATAATATTTTCAACGTGAAATATGTTTCCAATGGCTATTATTTTACTTATGATGACACCTTTTCGAGTCCCGGAAATACTACAACCATAGAGGGTACGGGATATTATCCACAAGCTACCACGAATTTTTTAATAGGCGCCACCCTAAAATTCTAGCATAAAAAAAGCCGATTAAAAATCGGCTTTTTTAAAATTAAACTTGTTTACCCTTCATCATTTTATTCCAGTATAAATACGGAAGTGCATATTTTTTGAGCATCCATAATCTCCAATGTTCTTTTGATGAATCTTTAATGAACATTTGAGATTTTAATTTCGGATCTGGCGTAAAGTTATTCTCATAGTCAAATTCTGCCAATGCCATTTTACCATATCCCGTCACCAAAGGACAAGATGAATAACCATGATACCGTTTATCTGAAATAGTATTCTCTTTCATCATTCTAAAAATACTTTCGATAACCATGGGTACCTGTTTACGAATAGCAGCACCCGTTTTTGCAGTAGGTAGTTGACAAACATCTCCAATACCAAATATATTAGCATACTTGGTATGTTGTAATGTATTATGGTCTACCGATAACCACCCTTCAGGAGTTACCAATGGAGATTCTTCAATAAATTTAGGAGCTGCCTGCGGTGGTGCCAAATGCATCATATCGTAGTAAATTCCGAATCGGTCACCATCTTCTATAGCCTTAACATCTATATAATTCTGCTGAATATTAAAATCTATATTTTGATTTTCTTCCGACCATATGATACATCCACCTTTAATAATAGCTTTAGTTAATACAAACCATGCAATTTGCTTTTCTACATCAATTTCTACGAGTTGATGGGCATATCTAACATTTATATTTTTCCTATACAATACTTGCATTAAGGTATTTGCGATCTCCCTAACACCAAAGATCACGTTACCAGGGGTGGCAAATACAATATCTGTTTTCTCTCTAACTCCGGTTCTTTTAAAAAGATCGTCGGCTAAATACATTATTTTTTGCGGAGCTCCACCACATTTAATCGGTGTTGCGCCTTGGGTAAATAATGCGGTTCCTCCCTTAAAATTTTTTAGTACTTTCTTCGCATGAAGAGGATCCGTATAAATACTACAAACATTACCTTTATCCATAGTTTCGGTTAATCCCTCTACTAACTCCGGTGCCATTCTTAATCCTGGAGAAACTACCAAATAATCATAGGTAAATTCATTCCCTTCTTTGGTGGTTACTTTTTTGTTTTCGGGATCGAACTTGTCGGCATACTCTTTAATCCAATTCACTTTTTTTGGCATAACCGATGCCATACTTCGTTCTGTTTTTTTGAAATTATAAGTATCTGCAGCCACTAAAGTCCAGGCCGGTTGGTAATAATGTTTGTCTGAAGGTTCGATAAGACCAATATCTATTTTTGGATCTTTCTTTAGCATTTGTGAGGCTGTCATGATACCTCCTGTACCGCCACCTATAATTAATATTTGATGATGTTTTGCCATTATATTTATTATTCTATTATTTATTTTTTTGATTTTAAAGTATTGATTCCTGTAGCTAACCATATAGGGCAAGTACTTACTAATGCCGTTAGTACCATGATAATTGCTACTGCATATAACACATAATTCCAAGGACTAGGTACAATTTCAGTATATGCTGCCCAAACGGCGACAATCGCTATAATAAAGCGTATTATTTTATCTGTATTTCCAATATTTTTTTTCATGTTTATTATCTTTTAAATTCGATGCAAAATTAATACTTAACTCATTAACATTATATGACTTATGTCATGGCTTTCTAGCCAAATCAAAACGAAAGATTATCTATTTTCTAATTAAATCTCTAGGTTGTTTATTATTTGTACTAATTCATTAGTTTGAATAACTCCCGATTGTCTCCAAACTTGTTTGCCATCCTTAAAAATCATCAGTGTTGGAACGCCTCTAACTTGGTATTTGGCCGCCAAGGTTTGATTTTTGTCGACATCAATTTTGACAATTTTTATCGAATCCTTTAATTGCTGCTTTAGTTCTTTTAAAATAGGTGACATCATTTTACAAGGGCCACACCATTCTGCGCTAAAATCGACCAATACTAATTTATTCGTACCAATAATATCTCTAAATGTCGGCATTATTAATAGGCTTCAAATTAAACTTTAAATACTATATTTTTATAACAGATCATCATCAATTTGTTTCGTCTAGCTTATAATATTTTTTAATTCTTCTTTTGACATAAAAATATCTTATTACCCCGATGAGAAGAAGAATTGGTGCGATAATCACCAAATAGTACCCGATTACTTTAAGGTCATTTAATATATCTAATTTAAGAATTGCCAAACCAGAGCTTAAAAACACTATAAAAGTTCGAAAATAGGCAAGAAAAGTTCGTTCGTTTGCCAGACTGGTCCTTTCTAATGCTAAAAAATCTGTTAATATTATTTTCGTTTTCGTCACGGTCTATTTTGAAATTCTACCAGACGCACAGCTCACAACAGATTTCGCCTTATGCATCAACGTGTTAGCATCACCAACTTCAGGATAGCCCATTGTAGCAAGCTTTTCTTTTGCGATTTTAACAACACCTTCATCAGTAGCGTCTATTGATATCATAGCGTCTTCTAAATTAACTGTTACATCATTTATTCCTTTTATAGAATTCAATCCTTTTTTAATAGTGTTAGCACAACCATTACATTTAAGGTTTAGAATATTTATTGTTGTCATATAATTATAATTTTATTAACGTTCTAGGCTTAATCCTTGTCTGGTCCAACTATTAATTCCTCCGTCAAGGTCAATGATCTTGGAAAATCCTAACTTCTCCAGTTCTTTAGCTGCTTTTCCACTTCTATTGCCACTTCTACAGTAAACATAAACCGGCTTTTCTTTATCTAAAGTATCATTCATCTCGTTATAGAATTCAGGATTATAAAAATCAATTAATAAGGCATTTTGGATATGGCCACTATTATATTCACCCAAAGTTCTAACATCTACCAATTGAATATCTTTACCTTGTATTTCATTAAAAAAAGATTGTGCATCTAACTCGACAACTGTTTCGTTGCCTGATACTTTATCATCGGTTTTATTCTGTGCACAACTAATAAACCAATGGTTATGATAAATATGCCTAAAATTCTATTCTTTATTTTCATTTAGCTATAAAAATTAATTTCATTAAAAAAGGGAGTATAAAATACCCCCTCTTTTTAATTATTATTTATTGCCATTACAATAATGTGGTTGGACAAACATATTCTGTTCTAGGGGCTTCTGTTTCCAAAATATCATTGAATCCACCGCGAACATCGGTAACTTTTTCAACGCCATTGGCTCTGAAAATAGAAGCTGCAATCAACGACCTATATCCACTTGCACAGTGTAAGAAATATTCCTTATCAGGTTTTATTTCAGCGTAATTATCATGAATGGTTTCTAAAGGGAAATTATCAACACCAACAACATGTTCAGACTGGTATTCTGATTCTCTACGAACATCTAATGCTATTTCCATATCGCCTTTTTTAAGCTTTTTCGCAAATAAATGAGCTGAGATAGAGCCGATTTTATCAACTTCGTATCCATAGGCAATCCAATCTCTTAATCCACCATTTAAATACCCTAAAGTATGATCATAACCAACTCTTGAAAAGCGTGTAACTATTTCGTTCACACGTAATTCATCATCTGCTATAAAAATGATCTTTTGGTTTATATCTTTAATTAATGATCCAACCCAAGGGGCAAAATTTCCATCAATTCCTATATACCAAGCACCTGGTACTGTACCTTCTTCTGCATACGATTCTTTAGATCTTGTATCAACAACAAGAACGTCTTTACGCTCACTCATTTCCTTAAAGGTGGCAGGATCTAAAGGCGTAGTACCTCTATGTAAGATCTCATCAATACTGGTATTTATGCCTTTGTTCATTCGAACGTTATTTGGAAAATAAGCAGGCGGTTGTTTTAATCCGGTAGTTACTTCTTTGATGAATTCTTCTTTGGTCATATCTGCCCTTAGGGCATAATTGGTTTTCTTTTGATTACCCAACGTATCAAAAGTCTCGGAACTCATATTCTTACCACAGGCAGACCCGGCACCATGTGCAGGATAAACTATGATATCATCAGGTAATGTCATGATCTTATTACGCAAAGAATCAAATAAATGTCCGGCTAAATCATCTTGTGTAATACTGCCAGATTTAACTGCTAAATCAGGACGACCAACGTCACCGATAAATAAACAATCCCCTGTAAAGACATAAGGTGTTTTCCCTTTATCATCAATTAGTAAGTAAGAAGAAGATTCCATAGTATGACCCGGTGTATGTAACAATTTAAGCGTAACATCACCAATCTTAAATTTCTCATTATCCTTACCACTATGAAATTTGAAATTAGTTTCGGCATTAGGACCGTATACTATGGTAGCTCCTGTCTTTTTTGAAAGATCTACGTGTCCTGATACAAAATCGGCGTGAAAATGCGTTAAGAAAATATATTTGATCTTTGCATTATCTGCCTCCGCCATTCTTAAGTATGGTTCTGTTTCTCTTAGGGGATCAATAATTGCAGCTTCGCCATTCGACTCAATATAATAAGCCATTTCTGCAAGGCATCCTGTAAACAATTGTTCTACTTTCATTTTTAATTATTTAACTGATTAATAATTGTTTAGTACTTTTTAAGTAGCACGAAATTACATAAAGTTACTACTTTTTTATGTAACATCTGTTACAGATTAACTTAAAATTAACTTTATACATTCGTTTGTTTAATGTATTTTTTAAATTTCTGATTCGGTTCTTCATCTTTACTTTTTGATTCGAAATAATCAACGCCTTCTTGAATACTCATAAAGAATTTATCAAATCCTATCTTCTTAATGATTCCCCCTTTTTCCATAGCGTCTCGCACAGGGCCTTTAATTCCAGTAAATATTATTTCTATATTTTTTGATGTATAGATCTCAATTACTTCAATAATAGCATGAACCCCGCTACTATCAAGGTTATTCATGCTTTCTCCATCAATTATAATAAGTTTCAGGTGTTTACCTTTTTCTGAGGCCAAGTCTTCTAGGGTGTCTTTAAAAAAAGAAACATTCGCAAAGTAAAGTTGGGCATCAAACCTCACTATTAGTATATTTTCATGAATTGATAATTCATCTTTAAATCGTTCTATATTTCTATAAAAATGAGTGCCCGGAATATTTGCCAATACGGCAACATGGGGTTTGGTGGTTTTATAAATAACCATTGCCAAAGAAAGAATTACACCAATACCAATCCCTTGCTCAATACCAATCGTTAAAGTCGCTATAAAAGTAACTAGCAATAAAAAGAAATCTGTTCGATTACTTTTCCATAAATGGATGGCCTCTTTGTAATCTATCAGACCGAATACAGCCACCATGATCACCGAGGCAAGAATTGCTTTGGGAAGGTTATAGAATAAAGGCGTTAAAAACAGTAATGTGACAATGATCAATAAAGCACTAATGATTGATGCCATTCCGGTTTTGGCACCGGCCTGATCATTCACCGCTGTTCTTGAAAAACCTCCCGTTGTAGCGAAAGACTGAAAAAATGAACCAAATACATTCGCTAATCCTAACGATATCAATTCTTGATTAGGAACAACTTTATACGTTCTATGTTTCGATTGAATGGCTTTAGCTACCGCTATACTTTCCATAAAACTCACTACAGCTATTGTCAATGCCATTGGAATCAATACTTGTATTATTGTTATATCGAAAACAGGCATTTGAAATCGAGGTAAGGAACTTGGGATCTCTTTTACAATATTAACTGCATATTCTCCAGACCCTAAACCAAATAAAGAGACAACCACTATACCGAATATCACGGCGAATAATTGACTCGGTAAGGATTTATTGATCTTTTTAATTCCAATGATGATCAATATTCCCATGATACCTATAACGATAGCCAGCCAGTTAATTTCTGCTGACCTATTAATTGCTTCTGATACAATTTCATTGATATGGTGTGTTCTAGAAATATTAATACCCAATAGGTCTTTTAATTGGCTTAGCCCTATAATCAATGCAGCAGCCGATGTAAAACCGCTCACCACAGGATGGGATAAAAAATTAACCAAAAATCCCAATCTAAAAACCCCCAATAAAAATTGAAAAGCACCCACTAAAAAAGCCAATAAAATGGCATAGGCAATATAATCTGCAGTCGACAGTCCTTCGAAAGAACCAATAGCAGTTGCAATCAACAACGACACCATAGCGACCGGACCAACTGCCAACTGCCTGGAAGTACCAAATATTGCGTATATAATTATAGGAACAATAGAAGCATACAAACCATAAACGGGAGGTAGCCCGGCTATAGAGGCATACGCTAATCCTTGTGGAATTAACATAACACCTACCGTAAGTCCGGCCCCTATATCTCCCTTCAACCAATCTTTTTTATAATTGGGCAGCCATTCTAAAATAGGTATGTACGACTTAAAATTCATGTAGGTAATTTATTTGGATGGCAAAAGTAAACTATCGAAATCGCCCATAATGTAACCATTAATACATAGATTCTTAATGGAGATCAAATGATCTCACTGCATTCCTTAAATGCTTTTACTTCACAAGCTCTGCATATATCCTTATCTAATTTAGTATAGATATCTGCTATGGCGGTATTTTTATCGGTATAAAAATTATGTGTTCCCATTACTTTCAAAAAACCACCATTTTTTAAGACTTCCTGACTTATTATTTTTAATCCTGTGAAGTAAATTCCTCCTCCTCTCAATTGCCATTTAACCACTTCATGAGCTAGCCATTCGGCACCGGCTAGATCAATAAAATTAATTCCATTGGCCTGTATCAATACATGCTTAAATTCATTGTCTTCATAAAGTTTCGTAAAGTAATTCGAAATAATTTCTATCGCCCCAAAATAGATCGACCCATCTATCCTGATTACTTTAATTTGTGGACATACATTTAAGCTACTATCCCTAATCACATTAATAAACCTTCCCCCGTCGTTTAAACCTAATTCCGCAATATTTGGTTGTGAAGTTTTTTCCAGATAGAAAAATAATGAGGTGAAAATACCAGCTAATAAGGCATATTCTAATTCTAAAAATAAGGTTCCGATCATAGTAACACTAAGTACCAATAATTCTCTTTTACTGCTCTTGAACACCTGTTTTATATGGTGAAAATCAATTAGGTTATAACCAACCAATAAGATAATACCTCCCATCGCCGGTTTTGGTAAAAAAGCGGCATACTTAGCGAACAATAATAAAACAATCATTAAAAATACCGCGGCAAAAATAGCTGACATGGGTGTTTTCGCCCCAGCCTGATGATTCACCCCAGATCTAGTGAAGGAACCAGAACCTGCATAACTTGAAAAGAAACTGGCTATCATATTCGATAATCCTTGCCCGATAAATTCCTGATTACTATTAATTTTTTGATGTGTATGTAAGCCTATAGCTTTACCGATGGCAACAGCTTCAATCAATCCCAATAAGGCCAGGATCAATGCCCCAGAACTTAATTTTCCGATATTTTCAAATGTAAAATCGGGTACTCTAAATGGCGGTAAATTAGACGGGATATTTCCAACCGTTTCAATGCCATTTGCCTCACCCCCTAACGCAATTGCCAAGAAACTACCGGCTACCATCGCAATTAGCATATAGTATCGCGAAAGTGGTTTTATAAAAAACTTTATAATGAGTGCAATTACAAGGGTGCCTGTAGCAACACCAAAAACGTATAAATTGGTATCACTAGTATGGGAGGCAATATATCCTACAATCTCATAAAAGGTGCTTCCTTGAGGTACATCTACACCAAATACAAACTTCAATTGTTTAAATGCGATTAATATTCCCGCACCGGCTGTAAATCCAATGATCACTGAGTGCGATACAAAATTTACCAACTTTCCAAGCTTGGCGAGTCCCATGGCAAACTGCACCACACCAGCCATGAAAGGTCAATACAAGTAGTTAAAGAAACATAGGCCTCAATATCAGGTCGCAGGGTCTACAAACTTAGTAATCGTGGCATACACAACAATAGATATTGCAGTAGTAGGACCCGAAATTAAATGATAAGAAGAGCCAAATAATGCAGCAATGATGGGTGTGATCATTGCCGTATAAAAACCATAAATAGGTGGCAACCCTGCAATGATAGCAAAGGCGACTGCTTGAGGTATTACGATGATCGTTCCGGTAATTCCAGCAATTAAATCATCTTTCCATGTTCTTTTGGCGATAGGTAACCATGTAAGGAAAGGGAAAACTTTCTTAAGCATTTACGAATTTATTATTTCTTAATGTAAAAGTAACATTTTAGTATAAATTAAGATTCCCGCTCTAGCGGGAATCCTTTTTGAATTATTTTTCGTCCTTTGGAATATAGTAACATCCTCCGGGAGATTTATCCGGTGTAAAGGCTCTTTCAAACCATAGTGGCCTTCTTTCTCCATTTGGTCCGGGAGCAGGCCTTGTCATTTCAGCCATTCTTTATAGACTTCATGAGATTTGTTGGTGTCAACAAAAATATCTCCATATTTTTCGCCAGCAGCGGGTTTTTCAATTCGTCACTCGTTGATGCCAGCAATGCATACCACTAATTGGGTCAGGATGAACTGCATGAGTGATGTTTTGATGTACCCCGCCATCCTTCCAGAAAATCCGTTTGGAATCACTATCACTGGATTCAAATGGTTTTACTCCAGAAATAGTATTCATTTTCCAGCCACCTTTTCCATCATTTTCTATATTCACTGTATTAGTAGCCCAACGATTTCCTGTTTTATCTTGCGGTCGTCTCCATCTACCAATATGATGTGAACATGCTACGACTCCCGGTTTCATACTTTGCGTTACCCAAACTTTATCGATAAAATACCCGATATCCGTATTCATTTTTACCAGATCACCTGTTTTGAATCCCCATTTTGCCGCATCTTCAGGATGCATCCAAATTGGATTTCTGTTAGAAATTTCAACCAGCCATTTTGCATTACCCGAACGAGAGTGGATCAATGTTGGCAACCTGAATGTTGGCACTAAGACATACTCTCCTTTAGATTTATCTAAAACGTCATTGTGGATATGACTCTTAATATACGTTGGTGTAGCGTATTCAGGCCATTTCCAGTCCACCATGGTTTGCGAATAAAATTCATTTTTTCGAGAAGGTGTTGGGAAACCAACGCAGGCTTTACCATTTACCATGACCCCTATTGCTTTTCCATCTTTGGTTATTACATCCGTTTCCTTATCAACTTTAGAACCTTTTAATTGTTCTTTCGTTAATTCATTTTCATTTACCTTATAGGATTCACCCATTTCAATTTCAAAGGCACCATATTTTTTCATGTACTCCAACTCAGCAAATTGACCAGTAAATCCGTCTGCTTTTGCCTTTTCGGGTAAACCTTTTACACGCTCAAAAATGTATTGATAATACTCATCTATGGTAATTTTTTTGCCTGGCCTGTAAGGTGATTCAAAAGTTTTTCTAATTCCCATACTTCCATCCGGGTCAATTCTCCAGGATAGTTCTATCCAAAATTCATCTTCTTCCCAAACTTCACCCGGATTGGCTTGATATGTATACTCTACAGGTTTTCCATTTCGTCTGGCAGCTTCTCTTAATACAGGTTGACGGAAGGCTACCCAAGTACCTCCATGCGTTGCATAACTGTTTAAGTCATGTCGTTCTGATGCCAATCCCATGGGCAGCACATAATCAGCATAAAAAGCTGTTTCGCTCCACGTAGGCGTTAATGCAGCATGAATGCCGAATTTAGATTCATCTGCATACATTTCCATCCAGGTAAATCCGTCAGGATAGGTCCAAACAGGATTGAAAACTCTTGAAAAATAAACATCCATTTTACCCCGGCCTTCTTTTAAGAAATGAGGCAACAATTGACTCATCTCAAAAAACGCCAGAGGATATTCTTTTGGAAAATGTAATTCATTCCATTTCTTTTGAGGTGCCGGCGGATTTGGCTGTGTTGGTTTGAATTTATTCCAGGAATTCGGAGATGTTCCTCCTTTTGCTCCAACAGCCCCGGTTAAAACAGTTAAGAAATGTAATGCTCTTGCAACACACCACCCACCGAGGTTCGATGCTCCAGCTGCTCTCCAGTTATGTGATGCAAAACGCTCTCCGGCTTCGCCTATTAGATGAGCTATCTCAACAATCATTTCTGCTTTGACTCCTGATTCTTTTTCTGCAAATTCCGGAGTATATTCTTTGTACTCTTCTATCATTGCAGCGATATAATTTTCAAAAGTCACTGCTTTTTTAGGATGCCTGGCTTTTAAATATTGCTTCCAGTTTGTCCAATTTTCCAAATAATCGCGATTGTATAATCCTTCTTCTAAAATAATCAATGCCATTGCTAATAGTACAGCTGCTTCGGTTCCGGGATAAGACGGTAACCAATAATCTGACATAGATGCAGTATTAGACAAACGAGGATCCATTGTTGCCAATTTAGCCCCTTTCATTTTACCTTCTATAATGCGTTGCGCATGAGGGTTAAAATAATGTCCCGATTCTAAATGCGCAGATACTAACAAAATGAATTTTGCATTGGCATGATCTGGAGAAGGTCTGTTGTATCCATACCAAAGATTATAACCAAAACGCGCTCCAGAAGAACAAATATTTGTATGCGAATTATGACCATCTATTCCCCATCCCTGTAAGATCCAGTTCATAAATTTTTCATGTCCCGGCCGTCCAACATGATATGCAATTTCGTTATGACGGTCTTCCTTAATAGCTTTCCTGATTCTTGCTGCAATAGTATCCAGCGCTTCATCCCAAGACACACGTTCCCATTCTCCATCACCTCTTTTACCTTTACGTTTTAAAGGAAATAAAATCCTGTCGGGATCTGTGATCTGATTTATGGTAGCCGGGCCTTTGGCACAATTTCTTCCTCTGCTTCCCGGATGATAAGGATTCCCTTCAAATTTTTTAACCTCCTGGGTTTCTTTATCTATAAAGGCTGTTAATCCACAAGCACTTTCGCAGTTAAAACAAGTAGTAGGAACGATCTGATATGTTTTCTTTTCCTTTTTAGGCCAAACTTTTGGATCGTATTCTACCCAGTTATCCCATTTTTCTGGTGGTGGAAAATTCTCATACATCTGCGCTACTTCCTCATCGGTAAAATGGCGCATATCATTATCAAATTCCTGATACCCTTCTTTGTGCAGATTAGGAATTATGCCTAATTTTTCTGCTATATTTTCTATAAATGATGGTTTTTTATATCCCATGATCAGTTGATTTTAAATTAAGCTAATGGAATTCTTTGTGGTGCTTCCACCCAAATTTTCTCCGTAATTATAATTCCAATCAAAACACATACTCCGGCGACTAAAACAAACATTTCTTCTGTCCAAAAAACAATGAACCTAACGGAACGATGTTACCTACCATTAAAACGGTTAAAACCAAAATAGATTTTTATATCTTCCTTTCGTTATCATTTTAACGACTGTTTTCGCTGAAGTAGTTGGGTGGGTTATTGTTAATTCGGTAATCAACGTAAATAAATTCACAACCAATGCAATAACCATCGTGTTTTTTAAGATGCTCATCCAATCTTCGCTTCCGAAGATCAATCCTGCCAACATAAAAATTGCAGTTCCAGCCATAACGCTATGCACTAACATGTGCAATGGTAATGTAGGGCTTTGCCAGAAATCACGTCCTTTAGCTTGTGCAAATAAGAAGGCTGTATAAATTGCTAAAAGCACTGCAAAAACAGCAGTAAGCCATAATAAAGGAATTTCGGGAATGTTCAACTCAAAAAACGTTGCAGCACCCCAGATCGTAACTAAGAGTCCGAAAATGGTAATAGTATAACCACCTTTTACCAACCATGAGTTCCATTGTGGGCGAAGTAAGACGTTTAAAAACCGGTCTGGCCTGTCTAAATCCATTACCAGGAATAATCCTGTAAGTGCTAAGAATACCAATGAAATTCCAGCAGACCATAATTTGGCTGTTGGTGAAACTTCGTATCCTAATACAATTGCCAAAAACGGAATTAAAAAGGCACCGGCGGAAATTGCTTTAGTAAACACATAAGCCGAAACTTCCCATCCCCAAAGGATACCTTTATCGGGTGTATCATAAACCCGGCGGGCTTTTCCGCTAAGTACGTCGATATAGTTCGGATTTTCGGAATCTTTTCGTTGATATGCTGCCTGAATATCATTATCTATTGACATTTGTAATAGATCTACATCATTATTGGTATGCATCATTTTTTCAGCTGCCTTGGCAAAATGCCCAACACCTCTTGCTTGTGAACTCCATAAACTTGGCCCGGACCTGTCTGTAGCTTCGGGGTTTAGTGAAGCATCATCACCATCAATATAGAAAAGGTTAGGATTCGTACCTTTTTCGGGTTTACGAACTTTTACCTGTTGTCTAGCCAATAACTGTGAAATTTCGGTATGTGGATTCTCCATATCACCCGCAATAATAGCATGCTCTGGACATACGGTAACGCAAGCAGGTTCCCTTCCTACATCTACTCTATGGGCGCAGTAATTACATTTTGCCGCGGTGTTGTTTTCCGGATCAATGTACAAGGCGTCATAAGGACAAGCCTGCATACAAGATTTGCAACCTATACATCGATTGTTGTCGAAATCTACAATTCCATCTTCGCGTGTATACAGCGCTTCCACCGGACAGATCTCCACACAAGGGGCATCTGTACAATGATTACATCTCATTACCGAAAATATTCTGCGTGTATTTGGAAATTCTCCTTTTTCTACCTGTTTAACATAGGTTCTGTTAACACCAACTGCCACATCGTGTTCTGACTTACAAGCAGTTGTACAAGCATGGCAACCGATGCATTTACGATTGTCAATAATAAAGCCGTACTTCATCTGTTTTTAATTGGATAAGTTGATTATTAGTTATTCTATCAAAGTTAATAACAACTGTGTTTATAGCTGTAACATTTGTTACTTATAGGGTAACATTTGGGTTCAAAATTTAAAGCATGTAATTTATTCTAAACAATATATCTTTGCAATGATTTTAATCATATTTAAAAGTGAAGATAAGTATTTTAATTTTCGGAATTATTAAAGATATCGTCGGTAAAAACAAATTAGCTATAGAAATAGAAAATGATAGCACCGTTTCAACGCTAAAAAATAGGCTATTAGATGAATATCCCGAATTAAGTAAGTACAAGAATTACTCCGTTGCAGTCAATGAAGAATATGTCGAAGATGATTACCACCTAGAGCAACAATGACGTTATAGCCTTAATACCTCCCGTTAGTGGCGGTTAGTTCTTAAATATTTATTGTCAGTGTAAAAAGTACCGAAAGGAATGACTGAAGCTGCCAATATTATCCAAAATATTTTATTTCTCCAATCCAATTCGTATTTCAAGATAATGGCTAAAATTATATAACCAATAAATAATAATCCATGAGGCATTCCTAATAGCTTTACGTAAAACTCATTGCCTCCTACATACTTTATAGGTACCGCAATAAACAGCAATAACAAATAAGATGTCCCTTCCAATAAGCCAATAACTCTAAAAGTTTTCTTCATCTCAAACTTAATATTAAGTTGGCAAAAGTACGTTTTGATTCATTAAATTTGTACTGTTATAAAAAATTAATGAAAAGTAACATATCTGTACATATAACATCCCAAAAATTAAACATCCAAGAATGCTATGATCTTGTTAGAGACGATTCTTGCGGTGGTATAGCCTTATTTGTTGGGACAGTTAGAAATAATACCCAAGATAAAAAAGTGACGATTTTCGATTTTTCTACTTATAAGCCTATGGCTATTAAAGAGTTAGTTAAAATCGCAGAAAGAGCTATTTCAGATTTTGAGATATTAAAGATTGCCATTCACCATGCAGAGGGCGAATTAAAAATTGGAGATATTCCCGTAATCATTGCGGTATCAGCTCCCCATAGAAAAGCAGCTTTTGCCGCTTGCCAATTCGCCATTGACACTTTAAAAGAAACTGTTCCAATTTGGAAGAAAGAACATTTTGTTGATGGAGAGGTTTGGGTAAATGCCCATCCTTAATAGTTTAATATTCCCCCCTTAAGACTCAATACATTTAGTTTAGGGTATTTTTCTTTGATACGCTTCACCACTTCATAACTTGTGATCCCTTTATTACAAACAATAATATAATTATTTGAGGGTGCAAATGCTATTTGGTCAATTTGAAATTGAGAATAAGGTAATTTTTGGTCCACATTCATTGGTAGTTTTGAATCCTTATTTTCTAAAACAGATATTATTTTCAAATTCTTATTTGAAAAGGAATTCGATAATTCTTTTTTTAATGCCTCCGATGAAATTAACAAGGTCTCATCCTGAATTTCACAGTTTAGATCATAATAACTTTCAGAATCGAAGATCTTTTGGATCATATCTTTAGAGAATGTTCTCTTCAACTTCATTTTATACTGTGAGTTTTCTAAACTATTGTAGATCAATAATTCATCAATAAGCGGATTGCCAACTTGTGTTACGATTTTCAATACCTCATTGGCTTGCATTAATCCAATTAAACCAACGATGGTATTCAAAGTGCCCACTTCTGAACAATTAGGAATGGCTTCTTTTGAAATCTCAGGAAAAGCATCCCTTAAATTACTGCTGAATTGACCTTTTTGAAATTCTAAATTAAAAGTTGAAACGTAGCCATCAAACTTGTATAATGATCCATAGACCAAGGTTTTGTTTTTAGCACGCAAGCATCGTTCAATAAATACTTTATAGGTAAACTATCTGTACAATCCAGTACGATATCACTTTCAGCAATCAATTTAAAAACATTTTCTTTTACTACCGCTAATTCATGATGAGTTGATCTTGCTAAATGGCGCTATCTTTTTAAGGTATGATGCCAAAACTTTTGCTTTTGGTTTACCTACATCCTCCATTTTATAAAAGACCTGCCTGTGTAAATTTGAAGCATTAACCTCATCAAAATCTATTAATTGAATGCTTCCTATCCCGCTTCCTGCCAAATATGCTGCTGCAACACAACCCAAGCCGCCACAACCCACAATTACAACCTTGGATTGCAGTAATCTATCCTGACCCGGTTTGCCGATTTCCTTAAGGGTTATCTGGCGTTTATACAGTAATTCTGTAGTAATTTTTTTCATTTATAAGATCTTGTCTATACTCAGGATCGGAAATGATCATTTGTTTATTTCTTTCTGAACCTTCTCAAATTCTTCAGGAGTATTTACATTTCTAACATAATGATCGTCGACCTCTACAATTTCTACATCAGAATTGATCAACACCTTTCTTGGACATGAATATCCCTGGGACAGGTAACTCAATAAAACCGGATATGCCTTTGGTTCATAAATAGCGATGAGGGGTTCTACAAAAGGTTTAGACCTCCCTTTTATTGCTGTGGCTATTTTTTTTGGATTTCTGTGTCTTAAAAGCAATTTTATAAGATCTTGATCTACAAAGGGCAAGTCTGTAGCCAATACCAACCATGCCTTATTCGGATCTTTTTGAAACGCCGAGCAGATCCCTCCAAATGCACCAAGGTCTAGAAATTTATCTTCTATTTCTTTTAAATTTTCTGCTTTATCAGTATTTGCGACAGAAACATAGGTGCGAAGTAAGGTGTTCTCTAATAAGTCTAGGGTGTGATCTAAATGTTCTTTTGAATGATAGATCAATCTTGTTTTATCCTTACCCATTCTAGAACTCTTACCTCCGGCCAATACCAGACCCTGCACCGGCGCTATTTTTTCCTGTACCAAATTCCAAATATGATTGGCTATGGCATCCACATCATCTATATGGTAACATTTTAAATTCTTTATGGTCGGATATCTTTCTACCAAAAAGTCAAAGTATTCAGAATCATCTTTTAATTTTACCACGAACTGGATCCGATCTAATTGATCTAAACGCTTTTTAATAGAGGCTTCTTTTTCGCCGTCTAAAATCAATATTTGCTTTGCTCCTTTATGATGATTACCATTTATAAATAATAAGTCATACGATGCGTATCGAATCTTTTCATTGTACGCATTTATTTCAGTGGTGGTTGTACTGTGTAAACTACCAGAATGATGGGATGTAAAAAAATCAAGGCTGGGTTCCATAATTTCATCATTATGCGAAGCATCGAAATAAGCGATTTTGACCTCTTTTTGTAGTTTTTTTGCTATTTTTTCAACAAAATTGGCAATATTTGAGCATTTTGTGCCCAAAATGGCAATTTCGTTGGGAGCGAAAATATCGTTTTCCCTAAGGGTAAGTTTCGTATGTTTTTGATGTTTGCTAACTTCCATAAAATAAATAATATACTAGCTAATCTTATAATCAGATTTTCCTCCCCTTTTCTCTAATAATTTTATTTCCTTGATGACCATTTTTTGAGAAATGGCCTTACACATATCATATATCGTTAGACTGGCCACGCTGGCTCCGGTCAAGGCCTCCATTTCTACGCCGGTTTTACCGTCTATTTCCACAGAACAAAAAATCTCAATATGCTCTTTGTCGATGATCTTGATATCAATATCTACTGCATTGATCTGTAAAGGATGGCACATCGGTATAAGATCAGGCGTTTTCTTTACGGCCTGGATACCAGCTATAATGGCAGTTTGAAAGACGGGACCTTTTTTAGTTTTAATCTCATTATTTGAGAAAAGTCCAATAATTTCAGTTCCCAAATACATTTCAGCCCTAGCCATCGCTTTGCGCTTGGTAACTTCTTTAGCCCCTACATTCACCATTTTGGGCTGGTTCTTATCTCCAATATGTGAAAATTCGCTCATTTATCTATATCTGATCAACGGAAATACTTCTCCTTTTGCAAAGTTACTTTTATCGTCCGGCAATTCTAAAAAAGCATCTGCATCTGCTAAGTTAGCTAAATCTCCCGAACCATAACCCACCACTGGTGTTGCATAAAGAAGTCCTTTTTTATTTTTTATTTTTACCTGCAAAAAATAAGTGAGGTTAGGTTTAAAGAAAAAATCTTCAGAAAGTATGGCACTTTCTTGATTTTTATATTGAATACCGGCCGATTTTTTATACCAGGGATAAAAATATTTTAAGCATCCAACGTATGTTGAAACCGGATTGCCCGGAAAAGCAAAAACATTTTTCGATCCTTTTTTGCCAAACCAAAATGGTTTTCCCGGTCGTTGCTTCACTTTATGAAATAACTTTTTCACGCCCAATTCATTTAATACTTCCGGTAAAAAATCGTATTTTCCTTTGCTCACAGCGCCACTGAAAAGCAACACATCATATTGTTCTAAATATCGCCCAATCTTTTCTTTTAATAATGGTCTATCATCTGTAATATGGGCGGTTTCGGCATTTATTTTTAAGTTCTGTAATAAAGTGACCATAGAATATACATTGCTTCTCCGTATTTGATATGGTAATGGATTTTCATTTACTGCCACCAATTCATCCCCTGTAGAAATGATCAATACTTTCGGTTGTTTTGCAACGCTTATTTTTGACTTACCTACAGTCGCAAAGATCCCTATTTCGGAAGAAGAAATAAGCCTGTTTTTCTTAATTAAAGCATCAGACCTTTTTCTATCATTCCCTTGTAGATGAATATTTTGTAACTTTTTTATTTCATCTATTTGAACAACCGCCTTTCCATTTGCAATTGTGACCTGTTCGTATGGAATAACTGCATCTGTATTTTTGGGCAATACAGCGCCAGTCATTACTTCTATGCAATTTGCCTTATTGTTTAATTCCAATTGCTTACTTCCTGCTGCTTGAATATTTTCTATTTCGAATGCTCTGGTGCCTTGAGAAAAAGTATCAAAAACTATGGCAATACCATCCATACTTACCCTGTCAAAGGGTGGAAAATCCCTGTCTGCCAGAATATCTTCCTTTAACACCCTACCGACAGATTCTAAAAAAGGAATTTCTTCAATACCAAAGACTTCCGTATTTTTTAGAATTATATGTAAAGCTTGTTGTGAAGTGATCATTTCCATTATCCTCCGATTGTTGACATACTTTCAGAAACATTCTTGTTTAGTTTGCGGCTTGCCTCAGCAATAAACCCATTTTCGGGTTTGTCTTTCACTATAGATAAGAATAATTTTTTAAGGTCATCATTACTTGCTCCTTTTCTGATAAAATCACGTATGTTAAAAACCCCTTCATCGAACAAACAGTTCTTAAACATGCCTGTTGCCGTAATTCTTATCCGATTACAATCGTTACATATAGTCCTCGTAAAAGCCGGAATGATACCAAAAGTCCCCTGATAGCCTTTTATTTTAAAGTTTTTAGAGGTTGACGATTTTTCGGCCTGTATGGGAATTAATTCTTTATAAAACTCATGAATATGATCTATAATCTTAGTATAATTCCAAACTTCTTTGGTCTCCCGCTGTCCTGTTCCATTAAATGGCATTTCTTCAATAAATCTTACTGCAATATTTTTTTCTTTGGTAAGCTCAATGAAATCTTTAATCTCATGGGTATTTACACCAGATTGAACAACGACATTAAGTTTAAGGTTGAGCGCACTATTTTCTAATGCTTCTAAAGTCTTGTAGACTTCATCGAAAACATCCCGTCTCGTAATTTTAGCAAAATTTTCTTTAGAGAGGCTATCAATACTTAGGTTTATAGATTTTATATTAAGTTCCTCTAATTTCGCAATATGTTTTGAAATCAAGGCACCATTGGTAGTAATATTAATTTCGTCGAGCTGATCATTAAAAGACAACATTTCTAAAAACTTAATGAAGTCTTTTCTTACAAATGGCTCTCCTCCTGTCAACCGTACTTTATTTACCCCCAACTCACTTAATACTCTGGTGATTCGATACATCTCTTTAAAGGTGAGTAGTTCTTTTCTGTCTACGATATCTATCCCATGTGCGGGCATACAATATTGACAGCGCAGATTACAACGGTCTGTAATGCCAACCTGAGATAGGTTATTTGCCTGCCAAATTTATCGGTTAAACTCTCCATATTTTATTCATCAAAATAATGCGCAAGTTACAAAAGAAAAACGTTGCCTTCTTTTAAAAAACAACGCTTTTTCTAAAGTGTTCGTTTATCTAATGTGGTAATTTACCTTTTATGGCGTGGTATAAAAATGCCCCAAAAGTGGCCGCCAAAATAACGACTGCAATGGCAGCTATTCCTCTTCCTAATAAGATGAACATAGGACCCGGACATGAACCTACCAATGCCCAACCCAATCCGAAAATAATTCCGCCAAACATATTTCTTGAAAAGCCTTTCTTTTTAGGTTCTATGGTAATTGGGCTTCCTAAATAGGTTTTAATATAACCTTTCTTAAAAAAATAAACTAAGATGATTCCAAGTACTACTGCAGAACCAATGATGCCATACATATGAAAAGATTGAAATTTGAACATTTCATAAATTCTATACCATGAAATGACTTCTGCTTTACTCAATATGATCCCGAAAAGGATACCTGCGATTAAAAATTTTATATTTTTCATGTGAATGCTTTAGAAAATTAATGGTATTAAAACCCAGGTCATTAGTAAACCTCCAATAAAAAAACCTATAACCGAAATCAATGAAGGTATTTCTAGATTGCTCAAGCCCACAATGGCATGGCCGGATGTACATCCTCCTGCATATCTAGATCCAAAGCCCACCAGTATACCGCCAAGAATTAAAATGAGTAATCCTTTGGCAGAAAACATGGTTTCATTGCTAAATATTTCGTCTGGTAAATACTGTGCTCCGGCATTTTGAAATCCAATATCAGATAAATCCTGAATTGTTTGTTGATTTATGGCTACTGTTTCATCGGGTGTTAGATATTGATAGGCTATAAAACCACCAATTACTGAACCTAATATGAACATTAAGTTCCAGCTATTTTTTCTCCAATCGAATTTGAAAAAGTCTACCAATTTTCCGGCTCCTCCAATGGCACAGAAAGTCTCTAAGTTTGAAGAAACACCAAATTTTTTGCCAAAATAAAAGAGCAAGAACATAACAAAAGTTATAAGTGGCCCGGCTACATACCACGGCCAAGGTTGTAAAATAAAGTCCATAACAGGAATATTTTGTTTGTTTAAATTTAATTAAGTAAAATTCTTAGTTTGCAACAATTGTTACATAAACTAGTAAACCAATACTTCGATCTTATTTCTATGAAGTTTGATTTTCTTCTCATTTTCAAGTTGTTTTAACAATCTTGAAATAACCACCCTAGAAGTATTTAAATCCTGCGCAATGTGTTGATGCGTTGTGTTTAGCGTACTACTGCGCATAATTTTAACCTTATCTGTTAAATATTTATATATGCGTTTATCCATTTTCATAAAAGCCAGGGTGTCAATCGCCTCAAGCATTTCCGAAAGTCGAATATTATAACTGTCGATCACAAAATTTCGCCAAGATTTATATTTCACCATCCATTCTTCCAATTTCTCAACCGGGATTAATACCACTTCTGAATCTTTTTCCGCAACACCTCTAACTTTACTTTTTACACTATTCAGACCACTGCCAAAGGTTATGGTACAGGTATCTCCCCGCTCCAAAAAGTACAGTACTATTTCATCTCCATTTTTGTCTTCTCGGCTAATTTTTATAGCTCCTGAAAGTATAAGGGGTATTTTATCAAACTTGTCGCCTAAATCAAGTAAAAGATCATTTTCCTTTACTTTTTTATATGTGCCAACTTCAATAATTTCATCAATTAGATCCTTTTCAAAAACAACACTGAAATAATCCTTTAGCTTTTCTTTTACCATTCTTTAAGTCTAAATTAATCGGTATGCAAGTTAACTTATTTTTTTTGAAAGTTTTTTCTCCAAATAAGTAACTATTTTTTTTGTGGCGCCTGTATTTACCATCACAAACTTCCTGGCAATTTTTCCTTTTTCTTTGCGCTCTTTTTCGTTCTTAAATAGTTCTGTCAATTCGAATTCTAATTGGTTTCCCGAATTTATGACACGGCATGCCCCTAGCTTCACTAAAGTCTTCGCCTCAACAAATTTATGATAGTTAGGACCTATAATTATAGGAATACCGAAAGTTGCAGGTTCGAGAATATTATGAATGCCCGCCCCAAAGCCACCGCCAACATATGCTATGTCTGCGTAATTATACAATTTACTTAATAACCCAATCGTATCAATAATTAGGACTTGATATGTGCTAAGATCTGCATCTTCCTTTTCTGAAAATAAGACTACTTTCTTCGAGATACTTTTTTTTAACTTTTCAATTTCCTTAACATCGATGTTATGAGGAGCAATGATAAACTTTTGTTTATCATTAGCGAATGAATTTATATAATTAACAATATGATCTTCATCTTTTGTCCAGGTACTCCCGGCCACTAATATTGTCTTATCATCCTTAAATTTGTCCGCAAAATCCAGGATATTATTTTGTTCCTTAATATCGTTTACACGATCAAAACGCGTATCTCCACTCACCGTAACATTTTCGATCTCATTTTTCTCTAATAATTGTTGAGATACGTTATTTTGAACAAAAAAATGATCGAATGCTTTGAGAGATTTCTTCATCCAAGCACCATACCATTTAAAAAAGGCCTGATTCGTTCTAAAATTTCCCGAAATTAATATGGTTTCAACCTTTCTGGCTTTTAATTCTCTTAACAAATTCGGCCAAAACTCATACTTAACAAAAATGGCAATTCTGGGATTTACCAATTGTAAAAACTTTTTTGCATTATATTTTGTGTCTAATGGTAAATAAGTAACCAGGTCGGCATCGCCATAATCTTTTCTAATTTCATAGCCCGATGGCGAAAAAAAAGTAACCAAAATTTTATGATCATTAAAACTTTCCCTACAAGCTTCTATGATTGGTCTTCCCTGCTCAAATTCTCCCAAGGAAGCGCAATGAAACCATATGACCTTGTCTGTGGCTTTAAAATGACTTCCTAATTTTTCAAAAACTCCTTTTCTCCCATTTACAAAAAGCCTGATCTTTTTATTAAAAAAAGCAATAATTATTAGGATAAAACTTGCTATATAAACCGCTATGTTATAAAAAATATACATATGAAGGTGCTAAAATATAAATTTAGAAGAACAGCGGTTAAATAATTTGTATTTTTGTTCGTTCGTTATAAAAAAACTACATCTTAATGAAACAAATTCAAATGGTAGACCTTCATGGTCAATACCAAAAAATCAAAAAACAGGTCGACCAATCTATCCAGGAAGTTATTGATGCTACGGCTTTTATCAATGGTCCAGAGGTTAAAAATTTTCAAACCGCTTTAGAAGATTATTTACAGGTAAAACATGTGATTCCTTGTGGAAACGGAACCGACGCATTGCAAATAGCCCTGATGGGACTTGGCTTAAAACCCGGTGATGAAGTAATTACTGCAGATTTTACCTTTGCGGCTACTGTTGAAGTAATTGCCTTATTGCAATTAACACCCGTTTTGGTCGATGTAGAACCGGATTCATTTAATATAGATATCCAGGCTATTAAAAAAGCTATTACCCCAAAAACAAAAGCTATCATTCCTGTACATTTATTCGGTCAATGTGCGAATATGGAGGAAATAATGAAAATTGCCGATGAACATAATTTGTTTGTAATTGAAGATAACGCACAAGCTATCGGAGCCAACTATACCTATAGTAATGGGAAAAAGAAAAAGGCAGGTACCATTGGCCATGTTGCTTCTACTTCATTTTTCCCTTCAAAAAATTTAGGATGCTACGGTGATGGTGGCGCCATCTTTACCAATGATGATGATCTGGCACATACCCTTCGTGGAATTGTAAACCACGGAATGTATATACGTTATCATCATGATGTGATTGGCGTTAATTCACGATTGGATTCTCTTCAAGCAGCAATTTTAGCTATAAAATTACCTCATTTAGATGCGTATACTAAGGCTCGCCAGGCAGCTGCAAGAAAATATAACAAGGCATTTCAAGGCCATAAAAATATTATTACTCCCAAAATATCTAGAAATTGCGGTGAGCTATGTATGGACTGCGACTGCCATGTTTTTCATCAATATACGTTGAAAATAAAAAATGTTGACAGGGATGCATTAGCGAAACATTTAAATGAAAAAGGCATACCATGTGGGGTATATTATCCGATTCCTTTGCATAATCAAAAAGCCTACAAAGACTCGCGTTATAACGAAGCCGATTTTACTGTAACCAATCAATTAGTAAAAGAAGTGATCTCTTTACCAATGCATACTGAACTAACTGATGATCAAATACAATTTATCACACAAACTGTATTGAAATTTGTAAATAAATAACTATGAATATTACCGTAATAGGTACTGGTTACGTTGGTTTGGTTACCGGAACTTGTCTTGCTGATATGGGTAATTATGTTACTTGTGTTGATATCGATAAAGAAAAAGTGCGGCAAATGCAAAAGGGTAAAGTGCCTATCTATGAGCCTAACTTAGAAGAGCTATTCCTTAGAAATATCACAGGCGACAGATTGCATTTTACAACCGATCTCAAATCGGCCATTAAAGATTCAACGATCATATTTCTAGCCTTACCGACACCTCAGGATGGAGATGGCGCCGCTGATCTGTCTTATGTAGAGGGCATTGCTCATGAGTTAGGAAAAATTATAGATAATTATAAAATTATTGTCAATAAAAGCACGGTACCGGTAGGCACTTCAGATACGGTTAAAGAAATTATTTCTAAACATACAAATATTGAATTCGATGTTGTCTCCAATCCCGAATTCTTACGTGAAGGCTATGCCGTTAAAGATTTTATGGAACCGCAACGGATCATCATCGGATCTTCAAGTACAAAAGCTAAAGAAATACTTTCAAAATTATATAAACCTTTTATCAATGTAAAAAGGCCTATCATTTTTATGGACGAACGTTCTTCTGAACTTACAAAATATGCTTCGAATACGTTTCTGGCCACAAAGATTACTTTTATGAATGAAGTGGCTAATTTGTGTGAAAAAATTGGAGCGGATGTAGATATGGTAAGAATTGGTATGGGTTCTGATGCGAGAATCGGTAACAGGTTCTTATTTCCCGGTATCGGTTACGGAGGATCCTGCTTTCCTAAAGATGTGAATGCCCTGGTGAAATCGAGTGATGATGCGAACTATGATTTTAAAATTCTAAAATCTGTACTAAAGGTCAATGACAAACAAAAGAAATCATTGGTGCCAAAAGTGTTGCGTTATTTTGATCAAAATATTTCAGGAAAAAAAATTGCGGTTTGGGGATTGGCCTTCAAGCCAAATACCGATGATGTGAGAGAAGCGCCCGCAATCCATGTGATGAATGAATTACTGCTGAAAGATGCCAAGGTCTCAGCCTATGACCCTGAAGCCATGTCGAATATTAAAAAACTTTATGGCGATAAAATTGCCTATGGAAAAAACGCTTATGAGATATTACAAGATGTTGATTGCCTTTTAATTTGTACTGAATGGAGTGAATTTACATCTCCGAATTTTGATAAAATGAAATCATTAATGAAAAATCCTGTCATTTTTGACGGAAGAAACATTTTTGATCTTGAAGTGATGGAAAATAGTGGTTTTCATTATGAATCGGTAGGAAGAACAATTGTTAACCCTAATATTTAGCTTTGAAAAAGATTTTAGTTACCGGCGGACTCGGTTTTATTGGTTCACATACCGTTGTAGAATTACAAAATGAAGGCTTTGAGGTCATTATTATAGACGACCTTTCAAATTCGTCTAAACATGTCTTAGGAAAAATTAAATCTATCACAGGTAAGCAACCGGTTTTTGAAAAAATTGATCTAAAAGATCAAAAATCCGTTAAGAAATTTTTTCAATTTCATAAAAATATTGACGGAGTCATTCACTTTGCTGCCTCTAAGGCCGTAGGTGAAAGTGTTGAAAAACCATTATTATATTATCATAATAATATTTCATCACTGATCTATTTGCTGGAAGAAATGGAAGCCAACAAGGTCTCTAATTTTATTTTTAGTTCGTCTTGTACCGTTTATGGCCAGGCAGATAAGATGCCCATTACAGAAAGTGCTCCATTTAAACCTGCTGAATCCCCTTATGGGAATACCAAGCAAATGGGTGAAGAAATTACTTCAGACACTAGTAAAGTTTCAAGCCTTAAGGCCATTGCCCTGCGCTATTTTAATCCCATAGGCGCGCATAAGAGTGCTAAAATTGGTGAATTACCTATTGGCATTCCGCAAAATCTAATCCCTTATGTAACACAAACAGCGGCAGGTATCAGAAAAGAGCTTTCTGTTTTTGGAGGCGATTATCCTACCCCCGATGGTACCGCCATACGCGATTATATCCATGTGGTAGATCTTGCAAAGGCACATATAGTCGCCCTTAAGCGATTAATAGAAAATAAGAACAAGTCAGAATTTGAGGTTTTCAATATCGGTACGGGCAAAGGCAGTTCTGTTCTGGAGGTTATTAAAACATTCGAAAAAGTAACGAAACAAAAATTAAACTATAAAATTGTTGGCCGGCGGGAAGGCGATATCATAGAGGCTTATGCAGACACTTCATTTGCCAATAAAGAATTGAAATGGAAAGCGGAACTTAGCTTAGAAGAAGCGCTAGCCTCGGCCTGGAAATGGCAACAATCAATAATTATATAAAATGAAAAAGATATTAATTACAGGAGGTGCCGGATTTATCGGTTCGCATGTCGTTCGGTTATTTGTTAAAAAATACCCAGATCATAACATTTTTAATTTAGATGCCCTTACCTATGCGGGAAATCTTGAGAATATCAACGATATCTCATCAGCAAAAAATTACAGCTTCATTAAAGGAGATATAAAGGACATTGATTTTATCAATTCATTGTTTCAAAAGCATCAATTTGATGCAGTAATCCATTTGGCTGCCGAAAGTCATGTAGATAGATCGATTACCCATCCTAATGCTTTTATAGAAACCAATGTGTTGGGAACAGCAAACCTATTGAATGCTTTTCGCGATAGTTGTGGGGGCAATTTTGAAAATAAGTTATTCTATCATGTTTCGACCGATGAAGTATATGGTTCCTTAGGTAAAACGGGGCTGTTCCTTGAAACTACACCTTATGACCCTCAATCGCCTTATGCGGCTTCTAAAGCGGCTTCAGATCATTTTGTGCGGGCTTATGGAAATACCTACGGACTTCCATTTGTTATCAGTAATTGTTCAAATAATTATGGGGCCAATCAATTTCCCGAAAAGTTGATTCCGTTATTTATCAATAACATCAAAAACAACAAATCATTACCTGTTTATGGCGATGGTCAATATACCCGCGATTGGCTATATGTAGAAGACCATGCTACAGCAATCGATCTAATTTTTCAAAAAGGGAAGGTGAATGAAACCTATAATATTGGCGGTTTTAATGAGTGGACCAACCTCGACCTCATTCATCTATTATGCGAACAAATGGATACTAAACTAAACCGTAAAAAAGGAACTTCGGCAAAATTGATCACCTATGTTAAAGACAGGGCAGGTCATGACCGTCGCTATGCGATCGATGCTTCAAAATTAAATAAAGAACTGGGATGGAAACCTTCGGTAACTTTCGAAGAAGGATTATCTAAAACCATCGACTGGTATTTAGATAACGAAAAGTGGCTCAACAATGTAACCTCAGGAGCTTATAAAGCTTATTACGAGAAAATGTATGGTTAAAATGTCAAAATGAGAAGAGTTAAGTAAAAAAAGGGGGGAATATTAAAAACTTAACTCCGCTCATAATGACAATATTCTAGATTCATTATTTTATGCTATGCTGATTCAACATATTCTGAATCAAATACTGTTTTAATGTTGAGACCCTTCGGCAAGCTTTGCTTGCTACCTTCGATATAAAATGTTTTATATCTCGGTAATGCTCAGGGTGACCTAAATGTCAAAAATCGAATTTATAGGTTAGTCCGCCAAACACCTGTAAACCTTGCACTTTAAAATTGGCATATTTTTGATAACTGCTACTAAACACATTATTTACCCTTGCAAATGCAGTTAGTTTGTCAGTAAACTTATAGCCTCCATTTACATTAAGATCTATATAATTACCAAGGGTCACTATTTCATCAACTGTTTGAATATTTGGTACGGCATAGGTAAATTCATCTTTGCGTTCACCTACAAAAAATAAGTTGGCGCCGGCAAACCATTTATCCTGATTATAATTGGCAAAAGCAGTGGCTTTTAACATGGGTAAGTTCCAGGGTTCTGCCAATGAATCGTTACTATAACTGTTAAATTCTATATTACCGCCAAACTTCAATTCTTTTGAAAAATCAACGGTGATCTCTCCAAAACCACTTATTGTTTTAATATCGTCATACACTACCTGAAAAGAATTTCCAGCCTCGTAACCTTTATCGACAACTATAGCACCTTCCGTTTTTGAAGGATTGAGTTTAAATAAAGGCTTGTCTCTTTCACTTTTATAAGAAGCCTTAAAATTGTATCCAATATTCGAAGCCAATTTCCCTTTAAACCCGGCATATCCGTTGTATTGTTCATCGGTTCTTTTGATGTTCAAGGTAGGCGAAACAAAGGGGTTTTCATTTACAAAACCCTCATAGGTGTTTTGATGTAATCCCCCATCAACACCGGCATAGGCCGTTAAAACCTCTTCTATTAATTTGTAAGAAGCTGTTATTTTGGGATAAGTATATAATTTGCTTTCTTCTCCTTCTGCCGATCCGGAACTGTATACAATATCGGCCCCCAAATTTATGGTCAGGTCATCTCTTAAAATCTCAAAATTCGGATTAAATCCGGCGGTAAAAAAACTATATTCTATATTACCAGTGTCACTATAATCTCTAAAAAAATCACCACTTACATATTCTAATCTTGCGTTCGCATTGATATATTCTGAAGCGATCGGAAATTCTATTTTTGGCTGTATAAGGATATGCGACTCAGAACTACCTTCATCATCAGAAAACCGTTTTAACTCTACCGTTCCACCTTGAAAATAGGAGTCTCTATAATCTATTTTGCCACCAACATAAATACCTGTATATTTTTGTGTTTCATTCAGACCATTAATCACACTTTGACTAAAATTTATCTGCTCTGGTAATCCGTACCAATTATATTTTTGATATCTAAATCCACCGTTTAACTGCCAATCAAAATCCGCCTCTTCTTGTTTATAAAACAGGTCTAAACGCGTATCTAAAAAGTCATCATCGAGTACAACATCTTTTACGCCTCCTTTGGAAGAATGATAATTAAAAAAGCCTCCAAAATCGTTATATCTCGTGCTATTTGTATGTCCAAATATTTCAACTCTTGGCGTAGAAAAATTACCAAATCCCGCCGTTATATAATTTTCATAAACAGGTGCGCTGGGGTTTACCCTTAAGACCTTAGCCGTGCCTTTGGCGGGTGTAAAGGTCGATGCCACCGGGAAAGAAAAAATAGCATATTTAATGGCTTTTTTCGTACTGATCTGCTCGTCGTTTATTTCGGGTGCTGACTTAATTTTAAAGGCATCAGACACCGTAGGTGTATATGGTTTAACAACATTAATAACTTCTGTACCAAGGGTATCTTTCTTTTTTACCTGAGCAAAAAGAAATGTTGAAGTTAAGAGTAATGCTAATGTTAATATTTTATGTTTCATATGATCGCGATAAATCTTCCTCTTTAAAGGAAGAACACTTTTCTATTGATTAATTCCCGTTTGGATTAACTGACTCATTTGTTTTAGATACTTCCGATTTTATCTTCTGAAGTTCGGCCTTGGCTTCATCTACCACATCTTTAAATTCTGCGAAATTTTTGATGACATTTTCTAAAATATAGGTGGCCTGATAGGCATCTTCCAGTTGATAAAAGTTCTTCGCCATAACGATCAATCCTTTGGCACCATAATATTTATAAGCGGCATGGTCGGCTACCAGTTTTTGAATCACTGTATTAGATACTTTATAATTGCCTTCCTTATTCTTAAAGTAAGCGTCATAAAATAAAGCTTCGGCTTTTAATTCTCCTTTGGCAATTTTTTCCTACTTCTTCGTAGGCTTCCTGAGCCTTATCTTCATCACCCGTTTTAAATGCCGAGCGCGCAATGATCACTTTTGCATCAGAGGTAACCCTGTCCTCCAATTTTGGCCGCTGTAATACTTTTTCTGCATATGCCACCGCATCCTCATAATGTTCTAATGCATAATGCCCTTTCATTAAATTACTTTGCGCGAAGGTGATATTCTGAGGAAAATCTGCCTGTTCTTCCAATCTTTCCAAAATAGGCATAGCTTTTGCCCAATTATCGGCTTCCAGATACACCTGAGCCAATCTTGATAAGGCCTGTTCGGTAAAACTATTACGTTCCATATTTATAACAAAACCGTAATGTTTCTCCGATTGTGATTTCTGATTTTCAGTATAATATGATTCTGCCAGATAGAAGTTGGCTTGTAAAGCATAAATTCCATTAGGGAATCTGTCTAAATATTTTTTAAAGGCAGGAATGGCTTTTTTACGGTTATTCTGTAAATATTGTTTTTCGGCAGATTCATACATGTCCTTATCGAGATCTGCATCGGTAACATTTACAAAATCAATGTCTTTTACCCAATCGGCATATTCATCAACACGGCCCAAATCGACATAGATCTGTCTGGCACTGGCAACGGCCTGTTTGGCCTCGTCGGTATTTGGAAATTCATTTACAACCCTTCTGTATTTATCCAAAGCGTTATTATCCCTTTCGGTATTATAGTAGATCAAGCCTTGATTCAACAAGGTTTTAGGCACATAAGAACTTCGTTTATAATATTTTAGTAAATTATCAAAAGCTTCTAATGCCTCATCATTTTTGTCAACCCTCACATAGGTATTCCCCAATTCATAATAGGCATCATCGCGTAATGTTGATTTCGGATATTGACCTAAAAATTTGGTGAGATCTACAATTTTATCATTGTTCTTTCCTATAAAACCATAGCTAATAGCCCTTTGAAAATGCGCATAATCTGTATCAATACCCTTGGCATTTATCACCTTATTATAGGCGTCGATGGCTTTACTATAGTTGCTCGATACAAAATTAGCATCGCCCAATCTTAAATAACTGTCGTTTATTTTATCCTGGTCATTCGGATTAGTATTTAAAAATACCTGAAACTCATCTCCGGCCTTATTATAATCCTTAAGTTTAAAATATGAATAGGCAATGTTATAATCTACAGTAGCGTTTTCTACCAAGGTATCTGACTTACTCATAGATTTATATAGTTGAAATCCAACCAAAGCCTCTTTGAAGTTATTTAGTAAATATTCGGTTTCGGCTTTCCAAAATACACTTCTTGCGGTAATAGAATTATCCCTTGGCTCGTCTATGGCAAGGTTAAAAAGTTCTTTTGCATCCTCTAATGATCCATCGTTAAACAATTGAATTCCCCGGTAAAGGGCAACCTTCTGATATACTTTTTTATTCGCCGGGTCTTTTTTATCCTTCAATGCCTTAAGTGCACCTGCATAATCTTTTGAGGTGATATAGGCGCTAATGAGCAATTCGTTGATCTGATCTTGGGCTTCCGATTTTGGATATAAATCAAGGTATTCCTGAAGCACATCGGGTACAGATTTATAAGGATTGCCTATTTCATAACTTAATTTGGCATAATTAAGCCATGCATCTTTTTTAATATCATTTTCATAATCCATCTGAGAGGCATTCCTAAATGCATTGAGGGCTTCTGTTTTTTGATCGGTTTTTAAATAGCATTCTGCCAAATGGTAATAGGCGTTTTGAGAAACTGAATTATTACCATCAATAATTTTATTGAAATAAGAAATGGCGGTTTCATAATCGTTTTGCTTATAGTAGGCATATCCCAGCATATAATAATCTGTATTATTCCACCTGCGGCGCTTCCCTTGATAATTCTTTAGATGCGGAATGGCCTTTTCGTATTGATTTAAATTAAAATAACTCTCTCCAATAATTTTTGATATTTCAGATTGCTGATTTCTATCTGCTTTTGCAAGAAATGGTTCTGCGATATCAATGGCTTCCTGAAATTTTCCCGTTTTAAACTTAATATTCGCCATATAATAAGGCACATCATCGCCCAATTCTTTATCATCGGCCACCTGGCCTAAATAACGATCGGCATTATCATAATCGTCGTCCTGATAGGCTATGAACCCGTAATAATATTTGGCTTGAGAACCATATTCCTGTGACGTTAATAATTTCTGAAAATATTCTTTAGCACGGGCATAGCTGCGAACGGCAAACAAGCCATAGGCATATTTGAAATTAAAATCTTCTTCTTGATAAATGGATAAATTTCTCGTTTCAACCCGATTATACCATTTCAATGCATATGTATATTTGGCATTTTTGAAATAATAATCGCCCACTTCTAAAAAAGCAGTATTTTGTTTGGTGCTTGTTGGATACCTTTCCACAAAATTTCGCATCATTTCATCTCCAGACTGATCGCCTAACTGTATCGCAGCAAAGGCCTCATAATACTCGCAATTGGCTTTATGTTCTGAGCTTTGATCGAACTGGCCTTTTAGTTTATTAAATAAAAATTTCGCCGCAACAAAATCTCTATTATTATATAACTCTAAAGCGTGGTTATATTCCTTTAAGGAGTTGGTGAAAATATCGGATTTCTGTGCAAAGCTGGTAGCCGAGAAGACCATAAATAGGGCTACAAACAATAATTTGCGATGCTTCATATTGGTGAATTATTTTACAATATGCTAAAATTAAACATACTTAAACTAAACAACGTTTAATTAATTCGAAATTGTATAATTGTTAATTAATTATAACATTTTGTTAACTAAAAAATGCTACGCTATGGATTGGTATCTAACATATATTGGGCCAAACGCACTTATTCATTGAGCAATTGAGACCTAAATGCTTTAAATTCTTCATTAAAACAAATTCTTCATTGGGTTTCAAATATAAAGAAAAACAATTCTCCTTTACTCAATAGATCATGAGCCACTATTATTAAAATTTAAACTGTAAATTTGTAAAATTAAATTTGAAATTATATGTCAAAACCTGTGCTTCATTTAAAAGATGCCTCTATTTTTCAAGAAGAAAATTTAGTGCTAGCGGATATCAATCTTGATATTAATGAGGGTGATTTTATGTATCTCATAGGGAAGACAGGAAGTGGTAAAAGCAGCCTTATGAAAACCCTTTACGGGGATCTTCCTTTATTAAAGGGAGAAGGCACAGTGGTCGATTTTAATTTGAATAAATTAAAGGAAAAAGAGATCCCTTATTTGAGAAGAAAATTAGGTATTGTTTTTCAGGATTTTAAATTATTGAACGATCGGAATATACACGATAATTTGTTATTTGTATTAAAGGCGACCGGCTGGAAAGACAGCAAACTTATCGAAGCGAAAATTAATGATGTGCTGGAAAAAGTTGGCATGAAAACCAAGGGTTTTAAAATGCCATTTCAGATCTCTGGTGGAGAACAACAGCGCGTTGCCATTGCCAGGGCATTATTGAACGATCCGGAGTTGATACTCGCAGATGAGCCAACAGGGAATTTAGATCCCAAAACTTCCTTGGAAGTCATGAGTGTGTTGGAGCAGATCAATAAAACCGGAAAAACCATTTTAATGGCCACCCACGACTATGCTTTAATCTTAAAATACCCTCATAAGACCATTAAATGCGATGGCGAAAAAGTATATGAAGTTGTTTAATAATCACCAATAGTGGTATCAGTTCTTATACCTACATATCATTATAGTGCGTTTCCTTTAATAAAAGAAATACATAAACAACTTTTAAAAATTAATACCCCTTTCGAAATTATTTGTATTGACGACGCTTCTAAAAATTCAGCAAATTCTTCAAATGATTTAATAAACTCCCTGGAGTATTGTGATTATATAAAACTTGAAACAAATATTGGTCGCAGCAAAATTAGAAATTTACTGGCCTCCAAAGCCAAGTATGATTGGTTGCTCTTTCTGGATGCCGACGTGTTTCCCATAGGATCCTAATTTTATCAATTCATATTTAAAATCTATTTCAGAACAAAAGAGCGTGGTTTGCGGAGGAATAAGATACCATAAAGAAAAACCATCCAACGAAAGACTATTGAGATGGGTTTATGGTAAAAAACACGAAGAGGCTTCTATGGCAAACAGGAAATCAAGACCCTATCACCACTTCTTTTCTGCCAATTTTTTTATTCATAAGCAAATATTTAATAAGATAAAATTCAATGAAGAAATTCGCAACTATGGCCATGAAGACACCTTGTTTTCTTTCGGTTTAAGAACAGAAAATATTGAACTTTATCATATCGACAATCCTGTCTATCATTTGGGAATAGAAACCAATCAGGTTTTTTTAACAAAGACCAAAGCATCTGTTCTTAACGCATATTATCTATATCAAAACAAGCTTATCAAAAAAAATGATATCAAATTAGTAAGTGCTTTTTTAAAACTTAAATCCCTCTATCTTTCAAATATTTTTGGATATATTTTTAATAAAACACATAAAATGCTGGAGTCAAATTTAAAATCAAAAAGCCCTTCTATATGGGTTTTTCAGAGCTATAAATTAGGGTATTTGTGTGCTAATGCAGGGTGATCATTTATTGAAATGATGAAATATTTCTTTTAGCTTTTTCGATTCGTTTTCCCAGGTATATTTTTAGCAGCCTTTTTTAAATTATTTTTCCACGTTAACAGTTGCTGCTTATCAGCAAAGATCCCATTAACAATGTTTGCCAGTTCTTTAGGATCATGGCTGTCGACCACCTTTCCAATATGATTTTCATTCACCAATTTGGCAATTTCTTTTCGATTTGAAACCAATAAAGGCGTTTCTGCCTGAATATAATCGAACACCTTATTCGGCAAGCTGTATTCATAGTTCAAGTTCATGCCTTTATCCAACGATAATCCCAGATCGGCCATCTTGGTATATTCCATCAATGCATCATATGGCATTTTATTCTTAATAAATACCTTGTCTTGTAATTTAAGTGTGATCACCAGTGCTTTGAGCTTTTCAAAAACATCGCCGCCTCCAATAATATATAATATACCATGGTCTATATATTGCATCATGGCTACCGCTTCTTCCGCACCCCTGTCTATATTAAGGCCTGAGCCTTGTAAAATGATCATTTTTTGATCACCTTTTATATTTTTGGCCAGCTCTTGGTCTATCGTTTTATCAATAAGTTCCGGCGCCATATTCCGAACAACTTGCACCTCTACCTTATATTTTTCTTTATAAAAAGATGCGATGCTATCATTTACCGTATACACCCTTTTTAATTTCGGAAAAATATACCGTTCAATACGTTCCCAAACGCCTTTTACGCCCGGCCTTCCTTCCAGTTCTGGAATTTCGGTAAATAATTCATGGCTGTCATAGACCAGCTCCTTATTAAACAATTTACTGATGATATAGTTGGGCAACAGGGTATCGAGGTCATTAGACAATAAAATATCCTTTTTTAGAAATAACAGTTTCAAAAACAAGCGTACAGAATATTCTGCGTAAAACAGAAAGCCTTTGTTGAACAGAAGCCGCATGCGTATCGTGCGGTAATCTCTGTCAATTGCCAAACTTGTTGGTAATTTCCTGCCAATTAATACGATCTCAAAACCCATGGCCATTAAACTCGTGCACACTTTATGCACACGTTGGTCGGTAACAAGGTCGTTGGTAACAGATACGATGATGCGTTTCAAATCAGGTCTTTTTCTTATTGACGAAAGTATAAAAAAGTGTTGAATGAAAATAAAATCATTTCATCCAGTTATTCATTTATTGTCTTTTACACTGGCTTTTAATTTTATATATTTGATAGTTACTTACATAAGATATTGCTTTAATTTTAGATGATTTCAGTCTCATCTAAAATTCTAAATTCTAAAAAATTAAACTGCACATAAACAATAGTGTTATGGAAACAATAACAAAACAACCAGAAGTAAAAAATTTTATCAACGGTAAATTCGAAAGGAACGGACATGCTTCTATGGAAGTGATGAGTCCGCTAGATGGTAGCATCATCTCTACCTTACCGCTTTCAAATTATGACGATGTAGACAAAGCTGTAAAAGCTGCGCAAAAAGCATTTCCCGATTGGTCCTCACAAAACCCTTAAAGAACGGGTACAGGTATTTTTTAAATACAGAACCTTGCTCGAAGAACACACAGAAGAATTGACCAAACTCGTACAACTCGAAAACGGAAAAACCTATGATGAGGCTAAGGCCGAAGTAGATAAGAGTATCGAATTATGCGAATTTGCCGTGTCTATGCCACAAATTGTCGTCAACGAAGTACAAGAAGTAAGCAAAGGGGTAGAATGCAGGATAGAAAGAAAACCTTTAGGGGTTGTGGCCTCTATTGCTCCTTTTAATTTTCCGAATATGGTGCCGCATTGGACCATGCCTAATGCCCTGGTACTTGGAAATACGATGGTGATGAAACCTTCAGAACTGGTGCCCTTGAGCACCATGCGTATGGCGGCCTTGCTTAAAGAAGCTGGTTTACCTGATGGTGTTTTTAATATTGTAAATGGTGGTAAGGAAGTGGTGGAAGCCCTTTGTGATCACCCCGATATCGAAGCTGTTTCTTTTGTAGGTTCTACCAAAGTGGCCAAGATCGTTTACAAACGCGCTACCAGTACCTTAAAAAGATGTGTTGCCCTCGGTGGTGCCAAAAATCATTTATTGGTCTTGCCGGATGCCAATCCAGAAATGACAGCCTCCAATGTGGTAGCATCTATGTCGGGTTGTGCCGGACAACGATGTATGGCGGCATCGGTGATGGTGGGTATCGATAAAGTACAGCATATCATCGATCGTATGGTTGTGGAAGCTAAAAAAATAGTACCGGGCAAAAACCTTGGATCTGTCATTAGTGCTCAGGCAAAAGCCCGTATTGAAGGCTATATTTCTGAAGCTGAAAAAAACGGAGCTAAAATTTTAGTCGATGGTAGAAATACCACCGTTCCAGGGAAGGAAGGCGGATTTTATGTAGGCCCTACCATTATCGATTATGTAACAACTGATATGTCTGTGGCCAGAGAAGAGATCTTCGGCCCCGTGATATCCATCATCAGGGCTAAAGATCTGGATGAGGCCATCGAAATCGAAAACGGTTCTGAATTACGGTAATGCAGCATCTGTATTTACCCAAAGTGGCGGAATTGCAAAACAAGTGATGGAAAGGGCTAGTGCCGGAATGATCGGTGTGAATATTGGCGTACCGGTACCTCGTGAACCATTTTCTTTTGGCGGATGGAACGAATCGAAATTCGGCGTGGGAGATATTACAGGTAGAAGTTCTATAGAATTCTGGACACAGAATAAAAAAACAACCACAAAATGGAATCCGGAGGCTCAGGTCAATTGGATGAGTTAATTTTTGTGTCATTCCTGCGGAAGCAGGAATCTGTTGAATAAATAAAATTGATTAAAACAATATAGTTTAGACTTGTATGAGCTTTTTTATTAAGTAATTGAACATATGTAGAATTGTATAGATTCCTGCCTTCGCAGGAATGACAGCATATCAACCAAGAAATATTAAATAAAATTCAAGCAAAGAATAAATGAAATAACCAACAACGATTTTAATACATTTTATGATGAGTCATTTCATCTAATGAATATGATGATCGCATTTAGAAACAAAATCAATTAAACAATGGACTTCAGACATCGGACTTCGGGCTTCAGACTTCCGACATCCAGACATCCAACATCTAACACCTGACAACAAAGAACAACATGAACCACGATCCTATTATCAAAAACAACCTCGAATACACCTTGTTCTCATGGGGTAAACAAGCAGGTCTTAACCCTATAAATGCACATTACGCCAAAGGTTGCTATGTGTATGACCGCGACGGAAAAAAATACCTCGATTTCTCTTCACAACTCATGAATGTGAATATTGGCCATGGCAACCAACGCATTACCAATGCCGTATCCAAACAAATGCAGGAATTGAGTTATGTGTATCCGGGAATGGCTACCGAAGTAAGGGGAATATTGGGTAAAAAATTGGCAGAAATTACGCCAGGCAATCTCACAAAAACCTTTTTTACATTAGGAGGAGCCGAAGCCATCGAAAATGCCATCAAACTTGCACGAATCTATACCGGCAGGCATAAGATCATCACCCATTACCGTTCGTATCACGGTGGTACCTATGGGGCCATTTCTGCGGGTGGAGATCCGCGAAAATTTGCTGTCGACAGTCAGGCTGTTAATAATTTTGTACATGTAGAAAACCCTTATTTCTATCGTTGCCCATGGCATTCAACAACCATCGAAGAATGTGGAGAAAGGGCTGCCGATCACCTCGATAGGGTCATACAATTTGAAAATCCCGATGCCATAGCCGCCATATTATTTGAAGGCGAATCAGGCTCATCAGGATGTATAAAATATCCTCCCGGTTATCTTAAAAAAGTGAGGGATATCTGCGATAAATACGGAATTTTACTCATCAGCGACGAGGTAATGAGTGGTTTTGGAAGAACAGGTAAAATGTTTGGTATCGACCATCATAATGTTACGCCAGATATTATGTGTATGGCCAAAGGCCTTACTTCGGGCTATCTTCCTTTAGGTGCTATGACCGTTACCGACACCATTGCCAATTATTTTAATGATACCCCAATGGCACTCGGCTTAACCTATTCTGCGCATGCCGTTTCCTGTGCTGCCGCCATTGAAAATCTAAAGATCCTTGAAGAAGAAAATCTGGTCGAAAAAGCGGCTAAAACTGGACTTTATATAGAAGCAGAGGTTGAAAAACTCAAAGACGAAACATCCATCGATCGGCGATTTTAGAAATACAGGCTTACTGGGTTGTATAGAACTCGTTAAAAACAGAAAAACCAAAGAGCCAACCACTCCCTGGAATGCGAAAGCAAAAGATATGGAAGCTACCAATAAAATGGCAGCCAAGATCAGGGAATTGGGTATGTTCACTTTTGTAAGGTGGAACTGGATCTTTGTAGCGCCACCATTAAATATTACGAAAGCCGAAGTCGATGAAGGATTGGATATCATTTCAAAAACCATCGCTATAGCCGATGAATATTGTCATTAAATATTGGAACGCAGATTACGCAGATCTTTATGATAAAATATGATTTTAAACTTAACTATTATTGTATAACAAATCAGCGAAAGTCTTAAAAGATCAGTGTTATCTGCGTTCTTTTAAAAATATCTAAAGCATTCTAAAAAAAAGATTTATGGAATCAATTAAGAACTATAAACATTCAGATACTACTGAGATCATCATAAAATGTTTTTATAAGGTTTATAATACCTTGGGTTATGGTTTTTTAGAAAAGGTATACGAAAATGCCATGTTTATAGAATTAAAAAATTTAGGTCTATATGTAGAAAAGCAAAAACCAATTAAAGTTTATTATGAAAATCAACAAGTTGGAGATTACTATGCAGACCTTATAGTTTCAGAATCTGTTATTGTTGAATTAAAAGCTGCTGAAGCCATTTGCGAAGAGCATGAATATCAACTAATAAATTATTTAAAAGCCAGCGAAATAGAAGTTGGGCTTTTGTTAAATTTTGGTAAATCCCCTCAGTTAAAAAGGAAAGTATTTTCAAACACCATAAATTCAGATCAGATAGAGTCATAAAAATCAGCGTCATATACGTTCTAAAACAATTATCTGTGTTCAATTAAAAAGTTATCTGTGCAAGATCATAAAAATCAGTGTCATCAGCGTTCAATTATATGAGATCCAAAAAAAATGAATAAAGATATAGTAGCCTTACACGAAGACGTATCGCAATCGCCTTTATATAGCGACGATCTTGCTCCTGTTCCGGCAACACAACGTACCTGGAACAAATGGCACCTGTCTGCTATCTGGGTAGGTATGGCTGTGTGTATACCTACTTATCTGCTGGCTTCTTATATGATCAAAACCGGACTAAACTGGTACGAAGCTCTTATCATTATCGCGCTTGCCAACCTCATCATCACCATTCCTATGGTATTAAACGGGCATGCCGGCGTAAAATACGGCATTCCTTTTCCGGTGATCGGCCGTGCTGCCTTCGGTACAAAAGGTGTCCATATTGCATCTGTGGCCAGGGGTATTATTGCCTGTGGCTGGTTTGGGGTACAGACTTGGATCGGTGGCCTGGCTATCTATGCCATTTTTAATGCTATTACCGGGTCGCAAGGCGAACTCGGACTCTCCTTCGGAAAATTTGTGGGTTTTGCCATTTTTTGGTTTATCAATATTTATTTTATCTGGAAAGGCACCGAAAGTATCAAATGGCTCGAAGCCTATTCGGCGCCAATTCTGGTCGCTATGGGCCTTGCCTTGATCTATTGGGGTTACGCTAAAGCGGATGGGTTCGCAGTGGTATTAAAACAAAGTGAGCAATTAGAGCATTCTGCAGCGACCATCACGCAGGATAATGATATTCTGTATTTACACCTTCATTCCTTGGAAAATAAAGATGGTAGTGTGAAGGTAAACGAATACGCCCTGATCTCGGATACCGAAACCGAATGGCAACCATTTACCACAACACCCATCAAGGTAGAATCGCAAAATATACAGGTGCAATTTCGAAATACCCGGGGAGAAGAGCCGGTGCTTTCGAGTGTGGTAAACGCTTCTTTTATCGATGAAAATGCATCCGGATCTAAACTATGGGCCTACCTCCTTTGGTTAACGGCCATGGTAGGTTTTTGGGCTACCATGTCTATCAGTATTGCCGATATTACCCGTTATGCGGCTACGCAAAAAGACCAGGTGGCGGGGCAGTTCATTGGGCTTCCGGGTACCATGATGCTCTATTCTTTTGTAGGCATTTTTGTAACCTGCGCCGCAGTAATCAATTTTCAGGATGTTTTGATAGCCGACGATGCCCCCTGGGATCCTGTGTCGCTCATCGCTAAATTTAAGAATCCGGTAGTGGTCATCATCGCGCAGATATTTATGATCATTGCCACCTTAAGTACCAATATTGCTGCTAATGTGATTGCCCCTGCCAATGCCTTTTCAAATCTATTCCCAAAAAAAATAAGCTTTAGAATGGGCGGTATTATTACCGGAATTATAGGCATCCTTATCGCGCCCTGGTGGCTGCTCAATGAGATCTCAGGCTTTTTGATCTTTGTAAGTGGCTTACTCGGACCCGTATTGGGAATTCTTATTGCCGATTATTATTTTATCAGAAAAAAAACACTGGCCTTGGCCGAACTTTATAAAGAAGAAGGCGCGTATTCTTATGGAAAGACCGGATTTAACAAGGCCGCCATGATCGCCCTCTTTGCCGGAATCTTTTTAGCTTTGATAGGCTATTGGGTGCCGCAGCTAAATTTCTTGTATACCCTTTCATGGTTTACAGGATTTATTATATCTTTTGTGTTGTATTATCTATTAATGAAGAAAAAATAAGATGTCAATTTTAATCAAAAATGGCCGCGTTATAACGGCCGCAGAAAGTTATATCGCAGATGTTTATACCGAAGGTGAAAAAATTATTGCCATTGGTAGAGATCTGCCCCATAAAGCCAATAAGGTGATCGACGCTACCGATAAGCTGGTCTTCCCGGGAGGTATCGATCCGCATGTGCATTTAGACATGCCTTTTATGGGTACCTATTCGAGTGATGATTATGAAACGGGCACCCGTGCCGCCCTCTTTGGCGGTACCACCATGGTGATCGATTTTATCCTCCAAACCCAGGGTGATACCTTGCGCAATGCCTTAAAGACCTGGCAGAAAAAATCTGAAGGAAAGGCTATTGGCGACTATTCATATCATATGGCAGTGACCGATTTTAATGATCATGTGGCCAAAGAAGTGGTACAGATGATCGAAGAAGAAGGCATTTCATCTTTTAAGACCTTTATGGCCTATAAAGGTGCGCTGATGATCGATGACGGACAAATGGTGCAGCTTATGAAAGTGGTAAAAAAACATGGCGGTATTGTAACCGTTCATGCCACCAATGGCGATATGATCGATTCTTTGATCGCCAAGAACAGGGCCGAAGGTAATCTGTCTCCGCTTTATCATTACCTGTCGCAACCCGAAGTTACAGAGGCTGAAGCTTCTGCACGGTTTACCGATATGTTAGACTATACCGGTTGCCCCGGATATATTGTGCATATGACCTGCGAAGGTGCGCTGAATGCCGTACGGCATGCTACCAAACGCAACCAGAAGGTATTTGTAGAAACCTGTACCCAATACCTCTTGCTCGATGCGTCCTTGTACGAAAAAGACTTCGATGGCGCCAAGTGGGTGATGAGTCCGCCATTGCGAGAAAAAAAAGACCAGGAAGCCTTATGGTCGGGTATTAATCAGGGATTGGTACAAGTGGTCGGTACCGACCACTGCCCATTTATGTGGGAACAGAAAAAAATGGGAAAAGACGATTTCTCAAAAATACCAAATGGCCATCCCGCCATAGAACACCGTATGGATCTGTTATATTCCGAAGGGGTTCATAAAGGCAAGATATCACTCACAAAATATGTGGAGCTAAGTTCCACCAATGCGGCCAAAATTTTTGGTATGTATCCCAGGAAAGGAACGATTGCCATAGGTTCTGATGCCGATATTGTCATTTTTGATCCTCGAAAAGAACATACCATTTCTGTAGAGACCCATCATATGAATGTAGATTATTCGGCCTATGAAGGTCAAAAAGTTATGGGTAAAACAGAAACTGTTATCTTACGTGGTCAAATAGCTATTGAGAATGATTCATGTAAGTTAAAAGCCGGTTACGGCCAATTTATTGCAAGAAGTAAAACCTCAAAAACGGTTATTTAAAAAGCCATAAAATGTCAGGTCGAGCCTGCCTGACGGCAGTCAGGCGCAGTCGAGACCGCTAATGGCAAACAGAAAATTGAAAATGTCAGGTCGAGCGCAGTCGAGACCTCAATAAGTATAAACTCATAAAACAAAAACATGCCAAGAAAAGTAAAATCCGGATTAATACAAATGAGCCTTCCCATGACAGAGGGCGAAGGGAGCATTCAGGAGATCATGGATGCCATGTACAATAAACACATCCCATATATAGAAGATGCGGGCAAGCAAGGGGTTCAGATCTTATGCCTTCAGGAAATCTTTAATACCCCTTATTTTTGTCCGGGACAAGACAGAAAATGGTATGCTTCGGCAGAATCTATACCCGGGCCTACCATCGAAAAAATGCAGGCCTATGCCAAAAAATATAATATGGTGATGATCGTGCCTATATTTGAAAAAGAACAGGCGGGTGTGCTTTATAATACCGCCGCGGTGATCGATGCCGATGGGAAATACCTGGGGAAATATCGCAAGAACCACATTCCGCATACCACGGGATTCTGGGAGAAATTCTTCTTTAAACCGGGTAACTTAGGCTATCCTGTTTTTCAAACCAAATATGCCAAGGTGGGTGTTTATATTTGTTACGACCGTCATTTTCCTGATGGAGCCAGGATCTTAGGCTTAAATGGTGCAGAAATTGTCTATAATCCTTCTGCAACCGTGGCCGGATTAAGTGAATATTTATGGAAACTCGAACAACCTGCCCATGCAGCTGCCAATGGTTATTTTATGGGATGTATCAACCGTGTAGGAAATGAAAAACCATGGAATCTGGGTGAGTTTTACGGGCAGTCGTATTTTGTAGATCCACGCGGACAAATATTTGCGCAGGCATCACGCGATAAGGATGAATTGTTGGTGTCTGAATTTGACCTCGACCTTATCGAAGAGGTACGTTCTACCTGGCAGTTCTTTAGAGACCGCCGCCCGGAGACTTATGGAAAAATTTGTGAATTGTAGCTTGCAGCTGGTACTTAGTAGTTGGTAGTTGGTAGATAGTATTGAGTTGTTAGTAAAATGTATTTAGAACAATGCATGAATATAAAAAATTAAATGTTTGGCAGGAATCTGTTAATTTAGTAACTGAAATTTATCTTTTGACGAAGTCATTCCCGGATAGTGAAAAGTTCGGATTGGTAAGTCAAATTAATCGTAGTGCTGTTTCTATACCTTCTAATATAGCTGAAGGAGCAGGAAGGTCGTCAAAAAAGGAATTTATATTATTTCTAACCTATGCTGCGGCATCAAGTTTTGAGCTCGAAACTCAATTGATCATTGCAAACAATTTAAAATTTATATCAAATAAACAAAAAGAGGAAAAAATTAATACCCTGAATATCATTCAACGAAAAATACATAGTCTCATCAAATCACTAAAAAAATAATACCAAATTCAAGAGACAAGAGACAAGAAAAATACCAAGTACCATATACTAGATACCAACTACCAAAAAGAAAGATACCAGATACCAGAAAAAAAGATACCAAATACTAATTACCAGATACCAAGTACCAGATACCAGATACCAGATACCAGATACCAAAAATATGGCCGAATATAAGAAACCCACATCCGAAGCTGAATTCAAAAAGAACTTCAAGCAGAAAAAACCCTTGATGAACGATACCGAAGCGTATTATGAAAGTTCACGCTGTTTATTTTGTTATGATGCGCCTTGCATTCAGGCTTGCCCTACGCATATCGATATTCCGCTATTCATAAAACAAATACAAACCAAAAATACGGTAGGTGCTGCCAAAACCATTTTCGATGCCAACTGGCTGGGGAATGCCTGTGGCGTGGTATGTCCAACAGGGGTGCTGTGCGAAGGTGCCTGTGTGTATAACCATCAGGATGTGCCTCCAATACAAATTGGGCGTTTACAGAATTATGCCACGAATCAGGTGATCAACGCGAATAGAGAAATTTTTAAACCCGGAAAGAGCAACGGTAAAAATATAGCCATCATCGGTGCGGGTCCGGCTGGTATTGCCTGTGCCTGCGAACTACGAACCATGGGTTATGGCGTCGATATTTTTGAAGCAAAAGACAAGCCTTCCGGTTTAACCGTATATGGCATCGCGCCTTATAAAATTACCAATGAGGAGGTACTTAAAGAAATACAATACCTGCAAGATCAGCTGGGTTTTGCCATTAAATACAACACCGCCATAAGCACTAAAGAACAAATAAAAAAACTCGAGAAAGACTATGAGGCTATTTTTATCGGTGTCGGATTGGGAAAAACAGCTTCTCTACATCTCGAAGGCGAAGATAAAAAAGGGGTGATCGGTGCGGTTGAATTTATAGAAGACCTGCGCATGAATCATCATAAGGTAAAAGTGCCTAGTAAAGTATTGGTGATCGGTGGTGGGAATACCGCTATGGATGCCGCTTCAGAATCGGCCAGAATGGGTGCCCGTAAAACCGTATTGGCCTATAGAAGGTCTAAAAAAGAAATGGGTGCTTACGGATTTGAATACGACCTGGCCATTGCTGCCGGAGTCGATAGCCTGTTTAATGTAACGCCCCTCGAGATCGTAGGAAAAGACAAGGCAGAAGGGGTGAAATTCGCCAAGACAGAAATGGTAGATGGCAAATTACAAACCAGGCTTAATGATGTATTTATCGTACGCTGTGATCTGGTGATCAAAGCTACCGGACAAGCAAAACAAGGAGATTTCTATGCGCTCCTTAACGGAATAGACCTAGATGCTAAAACACGCATTATAGTCGACAAAGAAACCTATCAAACCTCAAATAAGAAATATTTCGCCGGTGGTGATGCCGTTAATGGCGGTGCCGAAGTGGTAAATGCTGCTTTCGAAGGAAAAATGGCAGCGCAAGGCATACACCAATGGTTAACTAAAAAATAAGAATTATGGCAGATCTATCTATAAATTTTGCAGGTATCAAAGCTCCGAATCCGTTTTGGCTGGCCTCTGCGCCACCTACGAATTCGGGTTACCAGATCATGAAAGCTTTCGAAGCAGGCTGGGGCGGTGCCGTTTGGAAAACCTTGGGCGTACCTGTTGTTAATGTATCGAGCAGGTATGGCGCGGTAAATTACCGCGATACCCGTATGATGGGTTTTAATAATATCGAATTGATCACCGACAGGCCATTGGCCGATAACCTCCGCGAGATCGAAGAGGTAAAAAAATATTTTCCGGATCATGCTGTGATCGCCTCCCTTATGGTAGAAAGTAAAAAAGAATGGCATCAGATCATTAAAGATGTAGAAAATGCCGGTGCCGATGGTATAGAACTCAATTTTGGCTGCCCCCATGGTATGTGCGAACGTGGAATGGGATCTGCCGTTGGGCAAGAACCCGAAGTACTAAAACTTATCGTACAATGGGCAAAAGAAGTGGCCAAAATTCCGGTGATCACCAAACTCACCCCCAACGTTTCAGAAATTACCGATCCAGGATTGGCAGCTTATCAGGGTGGTACCGATGCGATCTCACTCATCAATACCATCAAAAGTATTATAGGTATTGACCTCGATACCTTCGCCCCGCTTCCGGTAGTAGATGGTAAGGGTACCAATGGCGGTTATTGCGGACCCGCAGTAAAACCCATTGCCATGCATATGTTACGAGAACTGGCACAACATCCCGAAATATCGAAAGTACCCATCTCGGGTATCGGCGGTATAGAGAACTGGCGCGATGTGGTAGAATTTATCTTATTGGGCGCTACTTCAGTGCAGGTATGTACTGCCGTGATGCATTACGGATTTGGTATTGTCCGTGAAATGGACGCCGGACTGCGGCAGTTTATGGACGATCGCGGATTTAATACCATCTACGATTTTGCCGGTAAGGCATTGCCAAATGTTACCGAATGGAAACACCTGAATTTAGAACATAAGATCATTGCAGAGATCAATCCAGATACCTGTATTGGTTGTGAACTCTGTTATATCGCTTGCGAAGATGGTGCCCATCAGGCTATTTCATTGTCTAAAGATGCTACGCATCGCATCCCTGATATTATCGAAGAGAATTGTGTGGGTTGTAACCTCTGTTCGTTGGTATGCCCGGTAGAAAATTGTATTACCATGGTGCAAAAAGACGATGGTACCAAACACGAATCGTGGGAAGAACGCACCCTGGCCGATAAAGTACCTACCAGTTTTAATGATGACAGGGCCGGAGGCAAAGGGCATTATGTACCCAAACCTACCGATGCTTTAAAAGCAGTAAAGAAAAAAAGCTAAGAGAATGTATATTCCGCGAAAGCGGGATGAGTTCAACCTACTTTGTTGAGATACGATTAGACTAAAAGATTCAATCATGAGATCCCGCTGAAGCGGGATTAGTTCGAACAGCTTTGTTGAGAACGATTAAAAAAAAAGATTCAATCATGAGATCCCGCTGAAGCGGGATTAGTTCGAACAGCTTTGTTGATGTGTTCTGTAAACACCTCAACAAAGGTTCTCACTAAAAAAACCCGTTTCTGATTGCTCAAAAACGGGAAATTGCTATGAAAAAAGTGGTGAAAGATCACCGCTTTAAATCTATGTCGTAAAAGCCGCCTTAACCTTACAGTTTGGCAGGCTTATGTTTGTATTCTCCTTGCGTAATGCCGGTACCGCTTACATATTCGTTATTATAATAGCGTCCGCCAATATTTACACTTTCCTGATAATAGAAATTCGCGATGCCATGTTTTAAATTATTCTGCCAGGTACCTTCATAGATCGTTCCGTTGGTATAATAATAAACCCCATAACCGCTTCTGATGCCATGGCTGTAATTTCCTTTGTATTTAGATCCATCATGCCAAACATACAGTCCTTCGCCATGTCTTTTATCGTCTACCCATATACCTGAGTAAGTATCGCCATTCGTCCATTTATACGTTCCATAACCGCTACGTAAGCCGTTTTTCCATTCACCGGTATAAGTACCACTTTCGTAATTTTTTGTTCCTTGTCCGTTCTCACAGTTCCCCGCAATACATGCCTGCGCTGCCACTTTTATTTCTGCACTGGCGCCAGCCACATCTTTAATACCCGCAAGTTCTGTTTTTTCGGTTAGGGCATTATTTTCTACGGTTTCCTTTACAGGCTCTGCAGGTTTTTCAGGAGCTTTTGGGGGTTCTTCCGTTTGAGCAATAATCGCCATCGGAATGAATAATAAGACTAATAATAACTTTTTCATTGTGTAGTGGTATTTAATAAAATAAGAATTTTATACATTTAATTTCATTATTATAACGATAAAAAACTATAAATAGTATAGGTTTTTCATTGAGGATGACAAGGTTATGCAAAGCGTTAAAGTTTTTATAAAATTGTTACCAGCGTTGGCGATGCGCATTTACTTTATTTAGATTTGTTTGATATGTATTTTAATATGAGGGTATATTTTTTGGTGATGAGCATGCTCTTGGTACTTTCCTGTAAAAAGCAGGACGGCAACACTGTTATGGCCTTAGAAAATGAAAGCATTGAGGTCTATAATTTTTCTGAACTCGAAACCCTGCTCCATAAAGATGATGACCAAACTTATGTGGTCAATTTTTGGGCTACCTGGTGCAAACCCTGTGTAGAAGAGATGCCCTATTTTCAGGAGTTGCACGATACCTATGCGGGCAAAAACCTAAAAGTATTGCTGGTAAGTCTCGACCTGCCTGCAGATCTCGATACCAAGTTAAAACCCTTTATCGAAAAATATAAGCTCACCCCGCAGGTGGTATTATTAGACGATCCCGACGAAAATACATGGATTCCCAAGGTAGACGAAAGCTGGTCTGGTGCTTTGCCTGCCACCTTGATCTACAATAAAAATAAAAGGGCTTTTTATGAGCAATCCTTTACCAAAGAAACTTTGTTTAATGAAATTAATAACTTCTAAAAATTTTAAAATGATGAAAAAAATCTATGCAATATTCGCATTCGTACTTGTAGCCTCTATACTTGCTTTTAGCCCTGTAAGTACCCAAAATAACATTATAAGCGGCGGTTATGAGGTGGGCGATATGGCCACCGATTTTAGCCTGAAAAATATCGATGGCAACATGGTGTCTTTGGCAGATTATAAAGATGCCAAAGGCTTTATTGTGATCTTTACCTGTAATACCTGCCCCGTTTCTGTGGCCAACGAAGACCGTATTATCGCTCTCGACAAAAAATATAAGGGCAAGGGCTATCCGGTAATTGCCATCAATCCTAATAACCCTGTAAAGCAAAAAGGCGATAGTTTCGACCTGATGCAGGTACGGGCCAAAGAAAAAGGTTTTACTTTTCCGTATTTATTGGATGACGGACAAAAGATCTTCCCTCAATATGGTGCTACTGCCACCCCACATGCTTTTGTATTGCAAAAAGAAGCGGCAGGCCTGCGGGTAAAATATATTGGTGGTATAGACGACAGTTCGCGTAATGCCGATGCTGTAAAAACCAAATATGTCGAAAATGCTATCGATGCCCTTTTGGAGGGTAAATCTGTAGAGGTCACCAAAACCAGGGCTATTGGTTGTTCGATAAAAGTATAACGAGTCTCATAAAACAAAGATTATAAAGGGTCTAAAAACAATTATTATTTTATTTTGAGGAGTTGAAAAATCTCAATACATTTATCGTTAGCATGTTCATATAAAAAGATGCTTCATTTTCATTCAGCATGACACTTTTTAGACCCTTTCTTTTTTGGATCAAGCCAAAAATAACATTAAAAACTGAAGTTTTAGCTCTAATTTGACAGATTTCCACGTCTCGCCTTAGCGAGACTCGCAATGACGGACACGAAGCAATCTGTTTGATTCGAGTACTACATAGCCATTTAACCAGCTGCCATACCCGCCGGTGATGGTGGCGCCATACTCATAGTACCCAACTCTTTTAATCTGCGATAGTGCGAGGCGAGTGCACTAAAAACATTGGGTTTTAGGTTATAGGTAAACCCATATTCTTCGGCAGTGTCTTTAATAATTGCGGCAATGGCAGGATAATGCACATGGCATATATTCTGAAAAATATGATGCTCTATCTGAAAATCGAGTCCGCCAATATACCAGCTAAACAGCCCGTTCTTACGTCCAAAATCTGAGGTGGTATGCAATTGGTGTACCAGCCAGTCGTTTTTAACCTGATGGTCTTTATCCACTTGCAGCTGGTCGGTACCTTCTACCACATGTGCCATTTGAAATACCGTGCTCATGATCATACCGGCAGTTACATGCAAGGCTACAAAGCCAATGAGAATTTGCCAGAAAGCGAAATTGGTAAGCCATAAGGGCAAACCAATGATTACGGCAAAATAAACGATCTTAATGGCAATGAGTTTAAGCAGCTGACTTGTAGGATCTACATTTTGTTCTTTGGTGATGCCTTTTTTGTTATAATCGAGCAAGACGCCTATTTCACCAAATAATCTGGCAAATGTCATAAGGCCATATAGCGGAAAGGCATAAAATTGCTGAAAACGATGATACTTTTTAAGCGGCCCGTATTCGCATAATCGGATGATCTTTAAGTTCGAGATATCAGGATCATAGGTATAAATATTGGTAAAGGTATGATGCTTTATATTATGCTGTATTTTCCAGTTAAAGATATTGCTCCCCAGCAAGAACATGGTAGACGAAGCGAGATCGTTTACCCATTTTTTTGATGAATAGGCATGGTGTACCCCATCATGCATAATAGACATACCTACGCCGGCTTCGCCGATGCCCATGATAACGGCCAAGCCCAATGCTGCCCAGGGTGATATGGGTGTGGTGAGTATGATGATAAAAGGCACTATGTAAACCCCTAAAATTACCACTGACTTTAGGTACATATTAAAATTGCCATAAATAGATTTGTTATTATCTTTAAAATAGGCACGTACCCTTTTTCTTACCTCATAGGCAAACTCCCTTTCGCGGGTGTTTTCCCTTACGAACTTAATACTTTCCATAATAAACTTTTAATAAATTTTTAACCGTTTAATTTACGCATTAACAGCTTTACGAGTCAATGATTTTGGTCAGGTATCCATAAAAAATAAGGAAATGTAATGGTGTTGAAAATATCATTACAAAGCACCTATTAGCATCGTCATTGCGGGACTGAACGTTAAAAATAAGTCCGGTGGACTTATTTAGTGAAAGGGCCATAAGGCGCGGTGGCGTAGACGAAGCAATCTCATTAATTGGAGTTCCAATTGGCAGATTGCTTCTCCCGAGAACTCGGGATCGCAATGACGGGTTATAATTATATGAAGTAACATTAATAAGTTCGTCATTACGGGACTGAACGTTAAAAATAAGTCCGGTGGACTTATTTAGTGAAAGGGCCAGATGGCGCGGTGGCGTAGACGAAGCAATCTCATTAAATGGAGTTCATAATTGGCAGATTGCTTCTCCCGAGAACTCGGGATCGCAATGACGGGTTATAATTATATGAAGTAACATTAATAAGTTCGTCATTACGGGACTGAACGTTAAAAATAAGTCCGGTGGACTTATTTAGTGAAAGGGCCAGAAGGCGCGGTGGCGTAGACGAAGCAATCTCATTAATTGGAGTTCCAATTGGCAGATTGCTTCTCCCGAGAACTCGGGATCGCAATGACGGGTTATCATTATATGAAGTAACATTAAATAAGTTCGTCATTACGGGACTGAACGTTAAAAATAAGTCCGGTGGACTTATTTAGTGAAAGGGCCAGAAGGCGCGGTGGCGTAGACGAAGTAATCTCATTAATTGGAGTACCAAATTGGCAGATTGCTTCTCCCGAGAACTCGGGATCGCAATGACGGGTTATCATTATATGAAGTAACATTAAATAAGTTCGTCATTACGGGACTGAACGTTAAAAAAACATCTGGCAGATGTTTTTAGTAGGACAAAATGAATAAGAAAAAGATAGATTGGCCAAATAATATCCTCGGTATTCATCCAGCTTATGCCTCATAAAAAGGAGTCGAAAGCCCCCACAAACGCGCGATCATATTAATACAATTTTGTTCGTTCTTGATCACTTCGCCATCAGCACGGGCTATCTCTATGAGATCTGCTATTAATAATTGGGCAAAATCGGCATTGAACCATTTTTCTTTTTTTAAAGAATTGGCCACCCGTTTTACTTGCTTTATAATTTCCTCATCCATTTTATGTTGAGGGGCATCTTCGCCAATGTTGGTATACCAAAGAAATGCCTTGTGAAATTTTTGTTCAACATCCTGTTGTGTATATGCTACGCCCTCACCTGCCAATTTTGAAACAAAAAATGCTGTCTTTTGAATTATAACCTCAATTTCCTGTTCATCTAAATAGCTGTCTGTCAATTCTGCACAGGCAATCATCAAAAATAAACTGCCATCTACCCAATCATATGTTTCCTTAACCATTGGTAATCCTTTTTTAGCTTGGTTCGTTTAAAGGAGTAAAGTTAGCTATTTTGAATAATCTATCCTCCAACCCATATCCTTTTAAATTACTAATTTTATACAGCACTACCATTCCGTTTTTTATGAACCATTTCAGAAAACCATTTCAAAAATATCTACACTTCAACTGGCAGTTTGGCCTGTTCTTAATACTCCTGTTTGGTATCCCACGGTTTTTTATTGTATTAAATGCCAATATTACGGGCAATTATAGCTTTACCTCGCTCCTTTTTGTGGCTATGATGCTTACGCCGTTTATCTTGTTAAGCAAGTCCGGAAGAAAAACCATCGGACTTACAAAGCCCACTAATTATTTATGGTTAGGCGCTGTGTTTATACTGGGTATCGCTATGGGTTTGATCGTTTATATGTTGGGCTATTATTTATATGGATCTACCCCCAATAACTGGTATGTCTATATTGCTGACTCCTACACGCTCCCTGCCGAAGCGTTGGCAGACCAAAAGACGGTATATTTTATCATTTTCGCGCTGATAGGGATGACCTTTAGCCCTATTGGTGAAGAGTTATTATACCGGGGGCTTATCCATCAAAGTTTTGTAAAAAGATTTGGCGAAAACTATGCTTCTGTATTCGATAGCCTGGCTTTTGCCATCGTTCATATAGCGCATTTCGGGTTGATCTATACCGCTATGGGCTGGCACTTTTTATACCGGCCGGGCCTGCAATGGGTTGCCGTTACCTATTTTGCCGCCCGCTTATTTTACTATAGCAAAAAAAAGACAGGCAGTATTTACGGGGCTATCGCTTGCCATGCCGGGTTTAATTTGGGGATGACCTATGCTATATTTTACTATATCTTATAAAATCGTGTCATACGATCAATTTATCAAACACTTCGGTAAATAAATCAAGCTGCCCGATAAATAAAATAACCGATTCGTCCTTTACTACCTATTTTATAGTTTAACTAAACATAACTTGTATATACAAATATTGGGGTAACCAAGTACATGAAGTATCCGGTTTGCCTCATGATTTGGCAAAAATAAAAACGGCGATGCTGAAAACCGATGAGAGTAAGCATAAAAACTAAAAACCATACAGATGAGCAAAACAATTGTAGTACGACACAAAGTAAAGGACATTCATACATGGCTGAAAGGTCATAAAGAAAGGGTGGAAATATTTGCTCCTGCCGTTTCAAGCTTTAAAACCTTTCAGGATCAAAATGACCCAACATCTGTGCTGTTGGTGATGCAAGTAACAGATATGGAAAAACTTGGCGCTATCTTGAATGATCCAAAAACCGCGGAGGCGTAAAAAAAGGCATACCGTATTAGAACCTATTACCATGTCTATGCAAGTAGATGTATAAAAACAGCATCTTATCGCTAGGGTAAATTATCATGCGCAACTTAAACAGTTGTGATTCTTGAGAACAATAGCACGAAGGCATAACGCCATGTATATTTAATTGATCATGCATGCCTTAGTAACCATATCATATGAAAACAATCTTTGCCATCTTCATAGCATTTGGAATAATTTCTTGTAAGCCAAATCCCGCTGTCAATATAGGTGACCAGACGGGAAACTTTAGTGGCCTAATTGAATATGGCAATTTTTCCGATAAGATACTATTTGAAATAGAAAGTGATTCTGTAAATTTTAAGGTTTTCTTCACGAGTTTAGCGCAAAACGCCAACCGAATTCCGTTTCAAAATGTTGAGGTAAGCGGTGATTCAATAAATTTTAAATTGCAAAGCGATTTTTACACTTACTCCTTTAAAAACAAATGGATTGATAATAATAGCAAGCTTCAGGGATCGTTTTCTGTCGATACCATTACAATCCGCTACACCTTAGAAAAGGAACTTTTAGAAACTAGCAATGCTCTAAAAAGTGAGGAAATTAGTTTTGAATCAAATGGCTTTAATCTAAATGGAACTATTTGGTATCCTAATAACAAAGGGGATAAAACCCTAATAATTGTAACTTCTTCTGGAAATGCAGACCGAAGTGCTTCCCGTGCAGAAGCCATGTTATTTGCAAGTATGGGATTCACTACTTTCCATTATGACAAAAGAGGCACTGGAAATTCTCAGGGCAATTGGGAAGTTGCAACAATTGAAGAACTATCTTCAGATGATATAAATGCCATAAAATATTTCTCTGATAATACTGGAATTCCTCTCGAGAAAATTGGAATAAAAGGAAGTAGTCAAGGAGCTGCCAAAATACCATATATTTTAAATGAATTAGAGAATCTCAAATATGGAATTGCCGTAAGTTGTCCCGGAGTTACCTTACTAGAAAGCGATTTAAACTATTGGAAAAATAGAAATGCAGAAGCATTTGGAAAAGAAATTGAAAATGCAACTGCATTACAACGCAAGGTTTTTGAATTTATAGCAGGAACACTATCAAAAACAGATTTAGAAAAGGCTATTGATAATGAAAAATCAAAATCGTGGTTTGCCAATATATGGGTACCAAATTTGGATGAAGTCCAAATAGATAAGAAACTACTTTATAGTCCAATTCCCTACTTTGAAACTACCAAGCAACCCATCCTAATCCTACAAGGAACATTAGATGAAATAATACCCGCTAATAGTCATGAACTCATTGCTGATGCACTAACGAAATCGAGTAATAGTAATTTTGAAACAATTTTAGTAGCGGGGGCCTCTCATTCGATGAACTATGTTGGAAAAAGTGATTTCCCTTACTGGTCAAAATTGCATCCTGATTATTTAAAAATTATTGAAGATTGGATAGATACTGTTTCTAACACAAAATAATCGTCATTCCCGCCTACCGGCAGGCAGGGTCGAAGGGTTTTACATCAAGGCAAAATGAAGGGTAATAAATTATTGTTCCATTCTGAAAGATTGCCACATCTCGCCCAATGCGCCAGCTGGCCCTATCGCTAAATAAGTCCGCCTCCTCTCTGTGGCTGGCCCATCATTCAAAAGGAAAGTCATTTCCTTTTTCATTCTGTCCTTTATACGCTCTGTCCCACAATGACGTTTAATAAGTAGATTGTTCGTTCTAAACACCAAATGATAATTATTTCGTTTTCGAAGTTTTCGCAGAACTAACTGTAAATCAAGCGGAAGTGCGTTCCGATGCAATCGGAAAGGAGCATGAAGCGTAGATTTAGCAGTGGTTTTGCTTGCAAAAAGTTCCTTGAAAACTTCTTGATTTTTTGCTTCGTTTTGCATCAAGGCAAAATGAAGGAGAAAAAGTATACCACCAACCACATCACCCGGCCCATCTTTCTAAACATTACCAGATGAGATATCTCGTCCTTCGTTTCACTCACTCCGTCGATATGACAATTTAAAACTATATATCATTTCAAAATACCCACCATCAGGCAATACTAAATCTCATTATCAAACACTTCGGTAAATATTTCAGGCTGCCCGGTAACTAAAAGAAGCGATTCGTCCTTTACTCCCTATTTAATAATTTAACTAAACATAACTTGTAACTATATGCACACTTAGGCACCAAAAAAATTAACCAAACTAAAACCAACATCATGGCAGCAACAAAATTATTTAACCTTACAGGAAACGTAGCCCTCGTTACCGGCGGAAATGGCGGCATAGGCCGTAGCATTGCCATAGGCCTGGCAGAAGCAGGCGCTGCGGTAGCCATCTTTGGGCGCAATGAAGAGAAAAATAAAAATGTCCTTGCCGAACTAAAGGCTATTGGGGTACCGGCAATGGCGGTAAAAATTGATATCACCAATCGTAATGAATTGGCACCCGCCATAAAAAAAGTTGAAAAGGAATTAGGCAGCATTGGTATTCTGGTAAATAATGCCGGTATTGCGGTTTTAAGTGGCGGCATTCTTAATGAAAGCCCGGAAGATTGGGACAATGTAATAGAGACACAGTTAAACGCTGTTTTTTTATTATCAAAATTGGTGGCTACATCGATGGCTGAGAAAAAGCGCGGTAAAATAATCAATATTGGCAGTATGTATTCATACTTCGGTTCGAGTTTTGCGCCTTCCTATAGTGCCGCAAAAGGCGCTGTAATTCAGTTAACCAAATCTATGGCTATTGAATTGGCAGCATACAATATTCAGGTGAATGCCATTGCACCGGGATGGTTTGACACCGATATGACCGCCGCTGTTAAAACAATGCCGCTGTATGATGAGATCATTACAAGAACCCCTGCCGCACGTTTCGGACACACAGAAGAATTAGCCGGTACTGCCATCTTTTTGGCATCTAAAGCCTCTAATTTTGTAACGGGCGAAACCATTTGTGTAGATGGCGGCTATGCCATTCGATAATACATAAATACTGTTGTTGATTTAAAATGTTGACGAGTACTTCACTTCTGTATTCAATATCCTGCTATGCCGTGTTTTAATTGAAAAAGAATTCCTCGATTCCGGCCGGGCGGACAGGCTGGCTTGCGTCTAGGTTTCTGCTAAAATTGTCATTCCCGCGAATGCGGGAATCTAAGTTAGAAATATTGGTTTTAAAATATTTCTTAACTCTAGGCAATACCTATTATTTTTTATAGGATCTTCTAAGATGATTTTCTCATAAAATAAGCACTTACAATGGTTTCGATTTGAGCTAGACCGAAAAAAAAGGGGAAAAATCCCCTTTTATAATAAATCTAAGTATTGTAATTTGGGAGGAATTTAATTCGCTTAAAAACTCGAATAAAAAGGTTAAAGTGAAAATCGGTACCACATATAACCAGTTGTAAAAAATAATTAATCAAACATAAACCAGAACAAAATGAAAAAGATAATTCTAATGCTTAGCCTATTCATATGCGTTGCTTCATATGGTCAAGAATATACATTTATTCCAGACAGTTTAAGACTACTTCCCATGGAAGAATTAATGAAAAAAGAGCCCCCTAGCAGATTTTGAACCGGTTTATTATGAAGATGGAACAACAGTATCTTTTCTAGAAGTGTTGCCATTAATAGAGCAGCAAAAACTGTGGCCTCTCATGTTTGTTGATAATGATGGAAATTACAAAGCTTTGGTTGTTAAAAACCTAATTAAAAATGAAGATATAAGAATTGCATATGAAAACATTCCTATATCATTGGAAAAACTAGGCCATTCATTTGGAAACCCTGACAGTGATACAGTGATCATAAACATGGATGGAGGACCTATAAATCGCCTCAGGACATATAGATTTGAATCTAGATATAACATTTCGGGTGGATTAGATGAGCGTAATTATTTTCTAATTAATATGCGTGAATCACATACACTACATCCTGAGGAAACAGAAAAGGAAGAAATTTCATTTGAACAGGCAAAAAATTATAATGAAAAAACTACTAAAACGTTGTTTGAACTCGTAAGCTATTTCAAATCACAAGATAAAAAAGTATATGTTGTTGGTGGGTCTTATGGCTCATTTGTTGGCTTAAAATCTATTGTTGATTATAAGAATATTGCAGATGGATATTTATTAATGGTAGGTAGGCTAGATATGAACGAAGAAGTTTGGAAACCTTATTCTAAAGGAATCGACGTAAAATTTGCGGAAGATGGTATTGGTGTCATATTGGGTGAAAAATCTGAGAATGTATATACGGTTAATATGCAAAAAATAGCCGCTGAAATAAGTATAGACAGATATACTGAATTACTAAAAGACGCCAATCTTTCTAATCTTATATATATCTATATCGAAAATGACCAAAGTGTAGGGAGACTAACAGAAAATGAAATTAAGTTCCTTGAGTCTAAAAATGCCAAAGTGGTTAGTGTTAAAGGCGAACATGGCAAATATGATGAACATTTAAAAAAAGGACTTCAACTATTGTTAGACAACTAAGTATCATCTAAAATTACATTTTACAACAACGTATACAAAACCGTTAGCGCGGTATTTTTTAACGATGCTGACATAAATCATAAAATAAGCTTTTGTAATGGTTTAGATTTGAGCTTGGCCGAAATCAAAAAAGGGGGAAATCCCCTTTTTTTTATAATAATTTGTAACGTAAATTAGTGAGTAATATAATTCGCTTAAAAACGCCAATATAATTTTCTCTTATATGGAGCAAAATTGGCAATAACTATCCGAAAAAAAATATAATATGAAAAAGACTAATATTTTACTAACGATTCTAATAATTTCACTTATTTCTGGAATTTATTTTTTAATAAACATCTTTAATTCAAGTAATGATTTTAAAAAGGATTTTAATGAGTTTGAAACGCCATCAGAACTAAAAATTGAATTAGATAAAGGAATTTATGATTTATACGAATTATCAACCAAATTAAAAGGAATTGAAAAATCTGATATTGATTATTTAATAACTGTAAAAGGAGAAAATCCAAAAATTATAGAAATTGATTTAGATACAATTGATAAAAATAAAACAACAATTACTTATACTATTAACGACATGGTATTTAAGAGTATCGGACAATTTGAAATCAATGAAAAACAATCTGTAAATATAATTTCAAAAATTAATGATAAACAGATTGACAAATTAGCTTATAGGCAAAAGGAAACGAGTAAATCATTCTTTGGTATTATGAGATCTTCACTGCTGCTTTTATTTAGCGTTGTAGGATTTTTGATTTCAGGAATTATATTATTGATAACTCGAAAGAAAAAATAACTATTTG
>CAWIGH010000002.1:0-124046 GCA_963835675.1 uncultured Flavobacteriaceae bacterium
ACGGTATATTCACCTCAATAATATCACTAAGCGCTTCAATTCTAACAATAACCCTATGTTTACCTTTTACCGTCAAACATTCAGCTACCAATCCTTTAAAAACGCCCTTTTCTACGATCACAGAATCCCCTTTCTTAAGTTTAACATCCTGAATAAAATTAAAATTATCTGTATCCTGTAATAGAATTCTTAAATTTTCAATTTCATAATCCTTAATTACAGCTGGTTTTTTTAAATGCTTTAATACATTCACAACACCATGAATGGAAAGAATATTTTTTAAATTTTTTTCTGCTTCATTTACAAAAACATAAGACGGAATTAAAGGAAGTTGCACCTTCTTTTTTCTATCGCTCCATTGTCTAACTGTCGTCATTAAGGGTAAATATGCATTATAACCATGCTCAACGAGTACCTTATAAACTTTCTTTTCTGATCTCGGCCTGGTATAAATGGCATACCATTTTAATTCTGTTTGAGAAGTACTCATTGGAAATTACTGGATTGAATAATGGAGTGCAAAAATATTAAAATATCCTACAAAATTGCATGATTTCATTATATTTTGAAAAAGCTTCATTTTGTAATATTTAACGATCAAAAAACCACATAATTTTCAACAAAGTTAGTCTTAGTTATGGTAATCTAATCGCTAAAACCAATATATTTACAAATACAAACTCCTAAAATAATTTATATGATCAGTATTATTTCCTTTATTGGCTTTACAGCGTTGGTCGGAATTATAGCCTATTACGCAACAAGATCCACCGATGAACAATCTTCCGATGGATATTTTTTAGGAGGGCGAAGCTTAACGGCAGGAGTAATTGCTGGATCTTTATTATTAACGAATTTATCAACCGAACAGATCGTTGGGCTTAACGGACAAGCCTATACCGAAGGAATATTGGTAATGGCATGGGAAACCTTAGCAGCCATCGCCATGGTGGTTACAGCCATTTTTTTATTGCCTAGATACTTAAAAGGTGGGCTTGACCACCGTACCTCAGTTCCTGGCAAAAAGATATGACGTAACAACAAAAACATTGACTTCTGCCTTATTTTTGACAGGTTATGTAGTCGTATTATTACCTATTATATTATACTCAGGTTCAGTAGCCATCAGTGGGATGTTCAATATTCCTGAATTACTGAATGTAACCCATACCCAGTCCATTTGGATATGTGTTTGGGGAATAGGTATAATAGGATCGATTTATGCGGTTTTTGGCGGACTCAAAGCCGTGGCAGTTTCTGATACGATCAATGCCATTGGATTATTAATAGGTGGCGTAATGATCCCGGTATTTGGTTTATGGGCCATTGGTGATGGAAGTATTTTCGAAGGCATTGCTACCTTAAGCAGAAATAACCCCGAAAAATTTAATTCAATAGGAGGCCCAACAGCTTCAGTACCATTCGGAACTATATTTACAGGGATGATGTTGGTTCAATTATTCTATTGGGGTACTAACCAGCAGATCATACAACGTGCCCTTGCTGCCAAAAACCTTAAAGAAGGTCAAAAAGGATTGCTATTGGCATCTTTTATCAAAATATTAGGTCCTGTCATTGTCGTTTTACCGGGGATCATTGCTTTTAACTTATTCGAGGGTGGTTTAGAGAATGCCGATCAGGCTTATCCAATGCTTGTTAACAAGGTGTTACCACCTTATTTGCTAGGTTTCTTTGCAGCAGTACTTTTTGGAGCCATACTTAGTTCTTTTAATAGTGTTCTTAACAGTTCGGTAACGCTTTTCGGAATCGATATTTATAAACAACATATTAATAATGAGGCAAACGAACGTACTGTTGTAAAATATGGAAAAATATTCGGGATCATTCTAGCGATCTCAGCCATGTTCATAGCTCCTTTTATTGCCAATGCTGGCAGTTTATTTGCCTATCTTCAAGAGGTGAATGGTATTTATAGTATACCAATACTTACCATTATTGTTGTGGGTTATCTTACCAAAAGAGTACCTGCTATAGCAGCCAAAATTGGGATTATATCGGGTTCTTTGTTATATATTTTGAGCCAGTTCATTATGAAGCCTCGTTTTGTTGATAGCGCTCTTGAAAAAGCAGAAGCTTCCGGAATAACAGACGCCTCGAGCTTAGCCTTAATAGAGGCAGAGGCATATCCTCATTTTTTACATGTGATGGCAATCTTGTTTGTATTGAATGTAGCGATCATGTTGATTATTGGTAAAATTTGGCCGAGAGCTGAAGCGTATGTTCAGGAGTATACCAAACAAGTGGATATTACACCTTATAAATATGTGAAACAAGTGGGTATTGCAGTTGTTGTAATAGTAATTGGCGTTTATATTTATTTCTCATAAATGATAAAAGTTATAGACATCATAAAATATCTATTTTTATTACTTACTACGCTTGTCTATACACAGGAATTGCCTCCAATTGAAAATTATGCTCCAAAGGATTATGGTGCCGGAAATCAGAATTGGTCCATATCACAATCTGATGACAAATATATTTATGTAGCCAATAACACTGGTCTCCTAGAATTTAATGGAGCCAAATGGAAATTATATCCATCACCCAATGGCACAATAATAAGGTCGGTAAAAGTGATCAATGACCTTATCTATACCGGTTGCTACATGGAATTTGGGTTTTGGGAAAAGGATGAATTCGGAAATTTAAAATATAATTCCCTAAAGGATAAATTGCAAGAACCTTTAATTGAAGATGAACATTTTTGGAATATAGTAGAATTCCATGATTGGGTATTATTTCAATCCCTTGATCGCATTTATGTTTATAACACCATAGAAGGTTCATTTAACATTATAAATTCTAAATCCACAAAAGCTGAGATATTTACTGTGGGTAACAGTATTTATTTCCAAATAATAAATGAAGGGATCTTTAAAATTGAGAATGGAAAACCAATATTAGTTTCTAATGATCTTATTTTTCAAAAGAATTTGCTGGTAGGCGCTTTTTTAATAGATAATAATACACTCCTTCTTTCTGAAAATGGTGAATTCTTTTTTATAACGGATAAAGGATTGAAACTATGGAATATTAGAGCCTACCGTGAATTGGCGTTGACAAGTGTGTACAGTAGCTTAGAACTGAATGATGGAAGTTTTATTTTAGGTACAATTTCAAATGGGATATATCATATTGACAGGCAAGGAAATTTTCTAAAAAAAATAAATCAGGAAAAGGGCTTAATTAATAATACGGTCTTATCAATTTTTGAAGATATTGATCAAAACCTTTGGCTTGGTTTAGATAATGGTATCAGTATCATAAATCTTAGGTCTCCATTTAGCGTATATAATGATCTGTATGGAAAATTAGGAGCGGTGAATGCCGCTATAGTTTATAATGATCTGCTTTATATTGGAACAAATCAAGGGCTTATTTTTTAAAAATGTGGGTACTAAGAATGATTTTAAATTCATTGAAAACACAAAAGGCCAGGTCTGGTGCTTAAAGGAAATCAATAATACCTTATTTTGCGGTCATAATAGAGGAACATTTCTTATAGAATGACAATAAAGCAAAGCAAATTTCTGACTTTCCCGGTACTTGGGATATAAAAGAAATTAAGAATAATAAAAATATATTATTGCAGGGTAATTATACTGGGCTTAGTATACTTAAATATGAAAAAGATCAATGGCAGTTTGGCAATAAGCTTACAGGATTTGATATTTCGAGTAGATTCTTTGAAATGCCGAAGTGATTATCAGATCATTGTAAATCATGAATTCAAAGGTGTTTTCAATTTAGATGTAGACTCATTATTCAATAAAGTTTTAAAGGTTGAAAACAGTGATCCCAATGGGAATGGATCTAGTTTGGTTAATTATCGAAATCAGTTGATGTATTCAACCAATAAAGGAGTATTTAAGTTTTATATTAAACAAAAAGAATTTATTAAGGATTCGCTTTTATCCAGTATTTTTAACCCTATTGATGACCAGTTTACAGGAAGGCTTATCACCACCGATCAAACAAATAAATTATGGGGATTTACTTCACATAACATCATTTGCTTATCACCCGGAAAATTTGATAGTATACCCCAAGCTATAAGAATTGCAATTCCGAATTTTTTCAGAGGAAACCAAGGCTTAGCTAGTTTTGAATGTGTAACTCATTTGAAGGATGAAGTATACTTAATTGGCGCTTCAAACGGATATACTGTTTTGAATTTGGACCAGTTAGTATCTAAAGAATATCTTGTTAAGATCAATGCAATTTATAAAGACTATTTGAATCCTGCACAAGAACAGGTTGAACTTGCTGATAATACTAAATTCAAATCAAAAGAGAACAACCTGAATATTGAGTTTAGTGTCCCTGAATTTGATAAATATAAAGAGGTTAATTATCAATATAAATTAGAAGGGATTAATAATAATTGGAGCAATTGGTTTAGCGATTCGAATATTTCATTAAAGAATTTACCTTATGGCGAGTACATATTTAAGGTGAGGGCCTTGATTGGAAATGAATTATCAAGTAATACAGCTTCCTATTCATTTACAATTGAAAGGCCTTGGTATCTAACCAATGTAATGCTCATTTTTTATGTACTATTTTTTGGTTTGATGCTATTACTTATTCATTTAAATTATAGGCGTCATTATAGAAAACAGCAACAAAAATTACTGATAAAAAAACAGAATGAATTTAAGGTTTCTCAATTGGAGAATGAAAAGGTGATCATGACATTAAAAAATGAAAAATTACAGCATGATGTTGATAGCAAAAATAGAGAATTAACGATTTCTACCATGAGTATCATCAAAAAGAATGAAATTTTAAACAGTATTAAAAAAGAATTACTGCAGCATCATTCTGACGAAATAAATGAACATGTCATAAAAACAATTAATAAAAATATAAACAATAAAAAGGACTGGGAGTTTATAGAAGATGCTTTTAATAATGCTGATAAGGATTTTTTAAAAAAGGTTAAAAAACTTCATCCAAAGCTTACCCCAAACGATCTGCGGTTTTGCGCTTATCTACGATTAAATCTTTCCTCCAAAGAAATTGCTCCGTTACTTAATATATCCGTCAGAAGTGTTGAGATAAAAAGATACAGATTACGCAAAAAAATGAACCTACCCCACGAAAAAAGTCTTATCGAGTACATTTTAGAGATTTAAATCACCTTTACAATACGGCTAATTACCTCAACATTACCTATACAAAATGTTGATATTTTATTTTTTATAAGGAACAAAATATCTCTTTCAAATTATCTTATCTCGTTCATATAAGCATTAGAAAGCCTATTAAAAACTTGTTTTCTATACTATATTATCCTAATAATATACTCAATTAATATATTGCAATTAACACATGATGAGTTTTTGTATGGGTTTTTATTTTGATTTTTTTTACACAACATGTAAATTACAATCTCAAATAAAAACATATGAAATCAAATTTTTTACTCATTGCATTTTTATTTCTATCATTTATGGTTATTGGCCAGAATCTTGAAATAAAAGGAACTGTTTTAGAAGCAGGCACAAATGCTCCATTACCTGGAGTAAATGTTATTTTAAAAAATACTATGAATGGTGTAACCACCGATTTTGACGGAAATTTTGCTATTTCCAATATTAAGGTCGGAGATATATTGGTATTCTCATTTATAGGTTTTGAATCTAAAGAAATTACCATCTCAGGTGATACTTTTTTAAATGTCATTTTGCAAGAAGACTCACAGGCTTTAGATGAAGTAATAGTTATTGGTTATGGTACACAAACCAAAAAAGAAATTACCGGAGCAGTCTCCGTTGTAGGATCTGAAACTATCGACGACCTCAACCCGGTACGCGTAGAAAATGCGCTGCAAGGGCAAGTAGCCGGTGTAAGTGTAACATCACAATCCGGATCGCCTGGTAGTTCAGCGAGTATTAGGATTAGGGGTGTGACTACCAATGGTAATAATAACCCTTTAATATTGGTAGATGGTAATGTAATTGAAGATCTAAGCGTTGTTAACCCGAGCGATATTGAAAGTATCAATGTATTAAAGGATGCTACAGCCGGTATCTACGGTGTAAGAGCAGCTAACGGTGTAATTTTGATCACCACCAAATCCGGTAGAAAAGATTCACCCACTAAATTCGAATTTTCAACCTATGTCGGTATTCAAGAAACATCAAGAAAAATACCGGTTTTAAATGCCACAGAATACGGCGTAATAATAAATGAATCTTTTGCGGCGGGTGGACAAGTACCGCCTTATACAGATTTATCAATTTTAGGAAAAGGTACAGATTGGCAAGATGAAGTATTTGAAAGAGCACCGATCTCAAATTATAACTTAAGTTTAAGTGGAGGTACAGAAAATTCTTCTTATTCTTATGGTTTAAATTTCTTTACCCAAGATGGTATCGTAGGTGGTGGTAAGTCAAACTTCAACCGTTTCAACACAAGATTTAATTACAATTTAGATTTTCTTAAAAACTTTAAGTTTAATGTTTCTGCCATTTATACTGATGCGAATAGAAATATTTTAAGTGAAAATACTTTGGGCTCTGTTTTATTCAATGCCTTGAATATGGCACCAACATTTTCAGTTCGAGATGCTAATGGAGATTACACCTTGGCCGAAGGCTTAGGAAATGAGGTAATCAATCCCTTAGCTCAAATTGATAATACCTATAATAAATCTAAAGTCGATAAGATCAGTGCCGTTGTAGGTTTGAATTATAGTTTTTTAGAAAATTTTCAGGCAGAAACACGGTTTCAGTTTAATCACGCCTTAGTGAATTCTAAATTTTTTGCTCCTGAAGCCTTTTATGGTTCAGGAAAAGTATTTAACACTTTTAGGAGCTTGGTAAATGAGAGCAGAAATACCTTTACAGATTATACTTGGGATAATTTTATAACCTATTCCAAGAAATTCAATGATATCCATAATCTACAGGTACAATTGTTTATGTCTGTTGTAAAAAATACTGGTACTTTTTCAGGTTTTACAGGATTTGATATTCCTGATAATTCATTTGAAAATGCAAGTATTGCCAATGCAACTGATGTCGTTAATAATTTTCCTAGTGGAGGAACTGCTTTCGACGGCAGACTTTTATCTTATTTCTCAAGAATACAGTATGATTATAAAGGTAAGTATTTATTTTCTGGAGTTATACGAAGAGATGGTTCTACAAGATTTGGGCCTGAAAACAAATTCGGGTATTTCCCTTCCGGATCTGTTGGTTGGGTGCTTTCTGATGAATCCTTCTTAGAAGATAGCGAATTCATTAACTTTTTAAAGTTAAGAGTAAGTTATGGTATTGTAGGTAATGACAGGATTCCTGATTATAGGTTTGTATCTTTATTGAGTGGTGAAGGCGTATATGTTTTTGATGATACTATCAATATTGGTGTTGCCGAAGGTGCTTTGGCAAATCCTGAAATAAGATGGGAACAGCAAAAGACTTTTGACGTTGGACTTGATTTTAAATTGGCGGATAATAAAATTGATGTCACCATGGATTACTTCAAAAAAAGAACCGAAGATCTATTACTGACACCTCAAGTTTCCGGAATATTAGGTATTGCCGCTCCGGGATCTAGTGCTCCTATTGTAAATGCGGGTACTGTAGAAAATAGCGGTCTCGAGTTTCAAATATCATATAATAAATTTGTCTCCGATGATTTTAAATTTAATATGAGTTTTAATGCAACCGCATTGAAGAATGAAGTCATATTTGTTTCAAGTGATAACGGTTTTGTTCCGGGAGGATCATTTGGTGTAGGCCAGGATCCACCTTCTAGAATGGAAGTAGGTAAACCTATAGGATATTTTTACGGACTACAAACCGATGGCATATTTCAAAATCAAGCGGAAGTTGATGCACATGCAACTCAGGTAAATGCATCACCTGGTGATCTGCGTTTTGTAGATACCAACGGCGATGGAGAGATTAACTCGGACGATAGAACTGATATTGGGGATCCAATTCCTGATATGACAATGGGACTTAATTTCGGATTTAATTATAAAAATTTCGATTTTACGAGTTATGTTTTTGCTTCTGTAGGTAATGAAATTGTAAGGAATTACGAAAGAAGTCAGAATCTTACGAATAGACGAACTGATTTCTTAAACAGATGGACAGGAGAAGGTAGTACCAACGAATACCCAAGAGTATCGACAGGTGCAAATTCAAATATTTTATTTTCAGATTTTTATGTTGAAGATGGCTCTTATATAAGAATTCAAAATGTTCAGTTTGGCTATAATTTACCAAATGAATTATTGGAATCCATTGGCGTTGATAAATTTAGAATCTATGCCTCTGCAAATAACTTATACACCTTTACAAAATATAAAGGCTATGACCCTTCTGCTTCTTCGGGAGCACCTATTGGAGGAGGAATAGATCAAGGATTTTATCCTATACCAAGAACTATTATGTTAGGTCTAAACATTAAATTTTAATAAAAATGAAGATGAGAACACATAAAATATATTCAGTACTTTTTAGTATGTTATTATTAGTACTATGGTCATGTAATGACGATTTTGTCGACGTAGCTTCACAGGATGAGAATTCAGAAGAATTTTTTAATTCAGAGGCGGATTATCAAAACGCTTTAATAGGTGCTTATGATCTATTACAATCTACTTATTTAAATGTAATGTTAGGGGAGATTGCTTCTGACAATACCCTGGCAGGTGGTGAGAGTGCTACCGATGTGCCTGGAATTCAAGAAGTGGATGATATGATACATTTTCCTGTAAATGCCCAATTAAGGGATATTTGGAGTTGGATGTTTGCCGGAGTTAACAGGGCAAATTTTATTATGGAATTTCAAAACAAAACGGAATTTACTGGTAAAGAACAAGTATTAGCACAGGCTAGATTTTTAAGAGCCTATTATTATTTTGAACTAGTAAAGTGGTTTGGAGATGTGCCATTATCGGTAGATAAAAGAATTCAGTTTGGTGATCAATTCTCGCTGGATAGAACTCCCAAAGCTGAGGTTTATGCGCAGATCGAGTTAGACTTACAATTTGCGGCAGATAATTTACCCTCAACACAAGCAGAAGCAGGCCGAATCACTAAAGGAGCTGCACAAGCACTCCTTGGAAAAGTGTATTTGTATCAAGAAAAATTTTCTCTAGCAGCAACGGTACTAGACCAAGTTATTGGCGGACCTTATGATCTGGTAACAGATTATAATTCAATTTTTGAACAAGAAGGAGAGAATAATATTGAATCTGTATTCGAAGTTCAGTACACTGATAAAGAAGGCGCCGGATTTGGTTGTTTGCAATGTAGCGAAGGAAATGTTGCCGTTGGATTTAATGGCATCAGAAACTATACAGGCCCTATCTTTGATTCCGGGTTTAGTTTCAACGTTCCTACACAGGAAGTTGTTGATGAATTTGAAGATGGTGATATAAGAAAAGAAGTAGCAATTCTTGATATAGAAGCTTGGGCAAGTGAGAACGGAGCCTCCTATTTTGAAGGTTTTGAGCACACTGGTTATTATAACCGCAAATATATTGCACGTCAGGGGGATTTAAATACAGGAGATGCCAATCTTACAAACCCTAATAATTACAGGGCTATACGATTTGCAGATGTGTTATTGATGGCGGCAGAGGCCTATAATAGAGGTGGAATAGATGATGATCAAGCGAAATTGTATTTGAATAGGGTAAGGTCAAGAGCTGAATTAGACAATGTTGATGCAACAGGATCGGCGCTTACTGATGCTATTTACCATGAAAGACGCGTTGAATTGGTTGGTGAAGGACATCACTTTTTTGATCTCGTAAGAACGAATAGAGCTGCCCAGGAAATAGACGGATTTGTAGCCGGAAAACACGAAGTGTTCCCAATTCCTTCTATAGAAATTGAATTAGCAGGTAGCAGATGGTCACAAAACCAAGGTTATTAATACAAATTTAAATTATGAAAACATTAAAATATATTTTTGGTTTATCCCTCTTTTTAATAGCCTTTACAGGTTGTGAAGAGGATGACAATTTCGACTACTTAAATACAGTAGTGGCTCCAACAAACGTTTCTGCACTTTTCCAGGTAACACAAGACAATACAGGCCTTGTAAAAATTACACCAAATGGAGAAGGTGCTGTTACGTATAATATAAACTTTGGCGACAATTCCGAATTGGCAATAGTTAAGCAAGGGGAAGCTGTAGAGCATGTATATGAAGAAGGGAATTATGTAGTCAATATTGAAGCCATTGGACTGACAGGTTTAAAATCAGTCTCTACGCAAGACTTAGTTGTATCATTTATAGCGCCGCAAAACTTAGTAGTAACTATAGAAAATGATGGTGTAAAATCAAATACAGTAAATGTTACTGCTAGTGCAGATTATGCAATTTCTTTTATGGTCGATTTTGGGGAAGACGGAGTCGATTCAGTGGTATCTGCTAATATTGATGAAGTAGCCACTTATACATACCAGGCTCCAGGACTTTATACAATTACAGTTACAGTAATGAGTGCTGCCATTGAGACAGCGCAATATGTCGAAACTGATTTCGAGGTGACCGAAGTATTACAGCCTGTAACGCAGGCGCCAATACCAACCAGACCGGCGGCCAACGTAATTGCTATATACAGTGATACCTACACTCCTATTACAGTAACTGAGTTCCCAACAGAATGGTCTGGATCAGGATTTGAAGAAATCCAAGTAGAAGGAAATAATATTGTGAAATATTTCGATTTGGCTTTTACAGGTATTGTTACAGATTATGGTAACCCAACAGATCTAACCAATATGGACTTTGTTCATTTTGACTATTGGACACCAGATGCAAGTGAATTGTCCTTTAAAATAGTCAATACGGCAGTAAACCCTGTTCAAGAAGATATTGAATCAGCAGGAACAATAGTGCAAGGCGAATGGGTAAGTGTAGATATTCCACTAGGGGATTATGCTATGGATCGTTCTCAAGTGACACAATTATTATTTGACACATTAGGGAATGTTGCTACTGTATATATAGATAACTTATATTTCTATGTAGACGCACCAACAATGCCACTTGTTGCAGCTCCAACACCAACGATTGATGCAGCAGATGTTATTGCAATTTATAGTGATGCATATACTCCAATTACCGTAACTGAATTCCCTACCTCATGGTCTGGTTCCGGTTTTGAGGAAATACAAGTACAAGGAAATAATACTATAAATTATTTCGATTTAGCCTTTACAGGTATTGTTACAGACTATGGTAATCCAACTGATTTAACAGGAATGGACTTTGTTCACTTTGATTATTGGACACCAAATGCGACAACACTAGGACTTAAATTAGTGAATACTGCTGTTGATCCTGTTCAAGAAGATATTGAATCACCTGGTTCAATTGAATTGGGAGCTTGGATTAGTGTAGATATTCCGTTAGATGATTATGCTATAGATCGCTCTCAGGTTACTCAAATATTGTTTGATGCACTTGGAAATACTGCTGACGTTTTTATTGATAATTTATTTTTCTATAAAGCGCCTCCAACAGAACCAGAAACTGCAGCACCAACACCAACGCAAGATGCTGCCAATGTCATTTCAATATATAGCGATGCATATACACCAATTAATGTAACTGAATTGCCAACCTCATGGTCGGGATCAGGATTTGAAGAGATCCAAATAGAAGGTAATAACACCATTAAATACTTTAACCTTGATTTTACGGGTATAGTTACAGATTATGGCAATCCTACTGATTTAACAGCCATGACCCACGTTCATTTCGATTATTGGACCGCAGACGGTACAGCATTAGGAATAAAAATAGTAAATACAGCCCTTGATCCGGCACAAGAGGATCTTGAGTCAGTTGGTACAGTAACAAAAGGGCAATGGATAAGTGTCGATATTCCATTAGATGATTTTGCAATGGACAGATCTCAAGTAACACAAATACTTTTTGATAACCTTGTTGATGGAGATGACAGTATAACTGTATATATCGATAACCTTTACTTTTATAATTAAAAAAATTTAAAAAAATGAAGACATTCAAATATTTTATAACAGGTCTTTTAGGCTTATTATTAGTAACTAGTTGTCAAGATGAAGATTTCAGTGTAGGAGATTTAATTGCGCCTTCAAACCTTCAGTTAGAGGTGATCTATTTAGATGACGGTGTGGAAACAGCTGCGCCCGGACTGGGCAGTGGTACTGTAAAGTTCGTTGCTACTGGTAATAACGTGATTTCCTATCAATTTATATATAATGGGGTAACAGAGGCTGCTCTTAGTGGAGATAAAACTTATGATTTTTCGGTTACCGGTTTAAACACCTATACCGTTACAGTGCTAGCATTCGGTACTGGTGGTATGTCTACTAGCAAAACTATAGAAGTGGAAGTGTTGGCGTTGTACGAGCCACCTGCTGATCTATTGGAAATGTTGCTTGCAGATGGATCAAGAACATGGAGAATTAAAGCCGAAGCTCCTGGCCATTTTGGCTTAGGACCTGTTGGAGGAACAGTACCAACCGAATGGTACTCAGCTGGTATTAATGAAAAGGCTGATAGAGGTATGTATGATGACCGATATATATTCGCTGAAGATGGTACATTTACACACATTACAGACAACACAAATGATGACCCCGATGTGAACACAGAAGGAACTGTTTTCGGACGTAAGAATTTAATTGATGAATTAGCCGGCCCGGGTGGAACTGAAGAAGGGGATGATATTATAAACTATCCATTCAGCGATTATACCGCTCAATGGGCATTATCTGCACCCAGTGGAGTAGAAACCCTAAGTTTGACAGGAACAGCTTTTATGGGTTATTATACCGGTGGAAATCACAAATATGAAATTTTCAGTCGTTCGGCTAACGAAATGGTATTGAGAACAACCGACGGTAATAGTAGTTTCGATTGGTGGTTTATATTAGTAGCTGAGTAAATTTTAACGAAGAATGCAGGAGTTCAATCCGAACTTCTGCATTAAATTATTTATTTTAATTTCATATTGTTATTCTGTCTAGATGAATAAATCAATAAACTATATCATAATTATTTTTTCATGTTGTTTTTTCATGGCTACCATTTCTTGTTCTGGAAGTAGTGATGACCCTATAGTTGAACCTGTTGATATTATTCCATCTAATTTATCTGTAAATGTAAATGTTGTCGGATCGGATGGAAACAAACTTTACGGTGATGGCTCTGGTGTTGTGAATTTTACAGCATCCGCAAACAATGCAGTGAAGTACGGATTTATTATTGATAATAAAACAGAGCAACAAAGTACAAATGGAACGTATCAATACACCTTTAATAACATTGAGGGCGTTGAGAACCATGAAATCAAAGTTTTAGCATATTCCAGTACTGATAATTCAATAAACAAGATTCAAACAGTTCCAGTGGCATTTTATAATGGTACACCTCCAAGCTGGGCAGATGAGTTTTTTGAAAATGGTGCACCGGATCCAAAAAATTGGAATTATAATCTAGGTGCCGGAGGTTGGGGTAATAATGAGCTTCAAACCTATACTAGTAGCTCAGAAAATGTAATTGTAGAAGAGGGTTTGCTTAAAATAATAGCAAAATCAGATGGATCTGGGGGATATACTTCTGCTCGGATTAAATCTGAAAATTTGTTCGAGTTTACTTATGGAACCGTGGAAGTAAGGGCGAAATTACCGGCATCAGCAGGCACATGGCCGGCTATTTGGATGTTAGGGGCTAACTTTGACCAAGTTAATTGGCCGACATGTGGTGAAATTGACATTATGGAACAAAGAGGCTGGGATAAAAACAAGGTGTTAGGGACCTGTCATTGGTCAGATAATGGTAATTATGCTGGATATGGCTTAGAAACAACAGTTGCGAATGCATCTAGTAATTTTCACATTTATAAGCTGGAATGGACCGAAGGAGGTGCTATTAGAATTTTTGTTGATAACGTAGAATATTTCGTGATGACAACCAATAGTAGTATGCCTTTTAATGCTGATTTTTTCTTTATTCTTAATGTGGCCATGGGTGGAAACTTGGGAGGAAATATTGATGCTGGGTTTACTGAAGACACTATGGAAATAGATTATATAAGAGTTTATAATTAATATTTGAGTTAGTATTAGTTAAATAAAGGGTCGGTACTTCCACTATCGGCCTTTTTTTATAAATTGTAAATTCTTAAAGAGGTTTTGTTTAATTTGAAGACGAAAAATTTTCAATACTTAATCCCGATCTTATTATAAATTAAAAATATTTAAAAATGCAATTAGCCATTAAATATATCAATGTATTCATAAGATATACTGTTATATTCTTGGCAATACTTTTTTTTGGATGTACAGAAAATAACAAAAGCCAAGAAGAAATTAAAAATCCAGTATCAGCGCCTATTCAGAATTACCAAATCAAAAATAGCAGTATTTATACAACAGCGCATAATTCTGACCTCAAACTCTTTGAAAATAAAGATAAATTAGCGTTTGCCGATTTTAAGCAACCGCTGGAAACCGAGGCGTCCATTTATGTAAATCCTTCGAAACAATATCAAACTTTTGTTGGAATAGGCGCAGCATTAACAGATGCGGCTGCCGAGACTTTTTATAAATTAAATAAAGACCAGCAAGACATTTTTATGGAAGCTTATTTTAGTGAAGAAAAAGGTATAGGATATTCTCTGGCTCGTACGATCATTCACAGTTGCGATTTTTCCAGTGGTAGTTACACTTATGTTGAGGAAGGAGATACAGAATTAAAAACGTTCAATATAGAACACGATAAAAAATTCCGATTACCATTCACTAAAAAAGCCATAGAGGCTGCGGGCGGAGAATTATTAATGTACGCAAGTCCCTGGAGCCCACCGGCATTTATGAAAACAAATAACAATATGCTTCAAGGCGGTAAATTAAAACCGGAATATTATCAACCTTGGGCAAATTATTATGCGAAATTTATAAAAGCCTATGAAAAGGAAGGCATTCCAATTTGGGGATTATCCATTCAAAATGAACCCATGGCTGTTCAGCGTTGGGAATCTTGTATTTATACAGCTGAAGAAGAACGCGATTTTTTAAAAAATTATTTAGGACCAACCTTAGAAAAAGAAGGACTGGGAGACAAGAAGATCATCGTTTGGGATCATAACAGAGATTTGTTATTTGAAAGAGCTAGTGTTATTTTGAATGATCCCGATGCCAATAAGTATGTTTGGGGAACCGGTTTTCACTGGTACGAAGATTGGAAAGATGGAACACCAATGTATAAAAATGTAGCCAAGGTTAATGAGGCTTTTCCTGATAAAAATTTAATATTTACAGAAGGTTGTAACGAAAAATACGATCTGGAGAGAATTGTTAACGAAGATCCGAAATTAGCCGAACGATACGGTAAAGCCATGATCAATGATTTTAACAATGGTACGGTTGCCTGGACAGATTGGAATATTTTATTAGACGAAAACGGAGGCCCAAATCATGTCGGAAACCTCTGTTTTGCGCCAGTGCATGGCAATACACAAACGGGTAAATTGATGTTTACCAATTCCTATTATTACATAGGCCATTTCTCTAAATTTATCAGGCCGGGTGCAAAGAGAATTTCAACCGGTACTACGGCTAACAACCTAATTGCTACTTCTTTTATAAATACAGATGGTAGTATAATTATTATTGCCTTAAACGATAGTGATAAGGCGCTTGATTTTATGTTGACCATTCACGATAAAACGACTCAATTAAATATGCCGGCAAATTCTATTCAAACCATTGTTTTAAATAAATCTTAAAAATTATTGCTATAGATCAATTATAAAATATTCAATCACTAAAAAACCTAAGGATGAAAACACCTGAAACAGAAGTAAAAATGAACAAGTCTTATACCATAATGATAAGTCTTATCGTAGCACTGGGTGGTTTTTTATTGGGTTTCGACAGTGCTGTAATTTCAGGAGCTGTTAAAGGAATTACAGTCTATTTCGAGATGACTGAATGGATGTTAGGTTTTGCCGTTGGTTGTGTTGTTTTTGGCGCCATGGCAGGAAATCTGTTGGCTGGTCCGATGGCCGATAGGTTTGGCCGTAAGAAAGTATTGATCGTTGTAGCGGCTCTTTTTACAATTTCAGCAACTTGGTCAGCCCTGGCAACCGGGTATACAGAATTTATTATTGCTCGTATCATAGGAGGTGTCGGTATTGGTGGAGCTATACTAATTGCACCCATTTATATTGCTGAGATTGCCCCACCCAAACTTAGAGGAAGCCTGGTTTCTTTCAACCAGCTGAATATTGTAATAGGTATCTCTGTTGCTTATTTTTCGAATTATTTTTTGATCGATCTGGCAGGAGAAAGCTGGCGTTGGATGTTGGGTGTTGAAGCTATACCAGCGGCAATTTACTTTCTGGCTTTGTGGACAGTACCAAAGAGTCCCCGTTGGCTTATCCAGAAACTGAATAAAGTTGAATTGGCGCGTAAGATATTAAAAAAGATTGGCGGTGATGAATATGCCGAAGTAACCATCAAAGAAATTCAACGTGGCGTAGCAAAGAAAGAGCAGAAAGGCAAATTGGCTGATATTTTGCAAAGCAAATATGCTACCATCATGATCATTGCCCTTGGCATTGCTTTCTTTCAACAAATTACAGGGATAAATGCAGTTTTTTATTATGCTCCAACCATATTTGAACAGGCTGGTGGTAGCACAGATTCTTCTTTTCTGCAAGCCATAGTAGTAGGTCTCACTAATTTGGTATTTACTTTTGTGGCTATTTGGTTAATTGATAAGCTAGGAAGAAAACCCTTGCTGCTGATAGGAACTACTTTTATGACTGTTGCCCTCCTAATGGCGACTTTTGCCTTTAACAATGCCACCTACGATTTTAATGAAACTACACTTGCAAAAGTTTCAGATCAGGAAGTGAAAATAGCCTTGGCGGATTTAGATGGGAATTCCTACAATGGCCAGGGAGATCTATTTGAAGCCGTAAAGGAAAGATTAAATGAAGACCAATTTCTTGTATTCAAAAGAAACGAGATCACTAATTTTATAAATATCAATGCAACGTTGGTTTTAATTGCCATCTTGTTGTATGTAGCTTCTTTTGCAATATCACTCGGACCGGTTATGTGGACCTTAATGTCGGAGATATTTCCAAGTAAGATCAAGGGAATTGCCATCTCTGTGGTTGGATTTTTTAATTCACTGGTCAGTTTTTCGGTTACCCAGGTGTTCCCTTGGGAGCTGTCTAATCTGGGACCGACAGTAACGTTCGCCTTATACGCACTCCTATCACTTTGTGCTATTCTATTTGTTTACAAATTCGTTATTGAAACCAAAGGAAAAACTTTGGAAGAAGTCGAAGAATTATTAATTAGAAAATAGGTGAACCATGAATCGTATATTATCAATTACTCTTTATGATTACGCTTTTATCTTGTAAAAGCAATGCTATTATAGCCCAGGCTGGTAGTGATTCTTCTCTAGTTTCAGTACCGGTTAAAGTCCAAATTAAGGAGGATTTAGGTAAATATGAATTGCTCGTTAACAATAAACCCTTCTATATAAAAGGGGCAGGTTTAGAATTTGGAAAGATTTCAACTTTAGCAGAGCATAAGGCCAATTCATTTAGAACCTGGAGAACAAATAATGGAAAGCAATCCGGGAAAGAGGTTTTGGATGCAGCCTATAAAAATGGTTTAATGGTAACTATGGGAATTGAGGTTGCACGAGAAAGACATGGATTTGATTATAATGATGAAGTTGCTGTACGGGAACAAAAAGAAAGAATAAAAAAAGAAGTCTTAGAATTTAAAGATCATCCGGCCTTGTTAATTTGGGCAATTGGAAATGAATTGAATTTGCGTGCTACAAACCCTAAAGTTTGGGATGCCGTTAATGATATTTCTAAAATGATCCATGAAATAGATCCAAATCACTTAACAACAACAACACTGGCAGGGATCTCAAAACAAGAGGTTAATTATATTAAAGAACGTTGTGACGATATCGATATTCTATCTATTCAATTATATGCAAGTATAGTAAAATTGCCACAATTGCTAAAAGAATACGGATGGACAGGGCCTTATATGGTAACTGAATGGGGTGCTACGGGGCATTGGGAAGTGCCGAAAACTTCCTGGGGTGTACCCTATAGAAGAAAACAGCACGCTGAAAGCGGCTAACTATTTAAAAAGATATCAAATCGCTATAGAAAGTGATACGACCCAATGTCTTGGATCTTATGTGTTTTTATGGGGGCAGAAACAGGAACGAACCCCAACCTGGTACGGCGTATTTTTAGAAAATGGTTTTGAAACTGAAAGCGTTGATGTGATGCATTATATCTGGAACAAGGAATGGCCAGAAAATAGAACGCCCCAAATTGAAAATTTTACATTAGATCAAAAGACAGCCTATGACAATGTTATACTAAAACAAAATAACGAATATATGGCCGTCGTAAAGATCAATGATGTTGAAAATGATCCGATTAATTATTCTTGGGAGATATTAAATGAAAGCACCGACCTAAAAGACGGAGGAGACGAAGAAGAACGTCCTGAAGAAATAAAGGTTGAAGTTATAAGCGATCAAAACGGAGAATTAAAATTTAAATCACCCGGTATTGGAATGTATCGATTGTTTGTTTATGCAGATGACGGGCATGGTCACGCAGCAACGGCAAATATTCCTTTTATCATAAAATAATAATATAGTAAAAGCTACAATTCATGAAACATAATAATATTTATATTGGAAACAACAAGGCATCCTTTGATAATAAAGAAGTCAAAGGAGAATTGATCAATATTGACAATGAAGTTTATTATAAAATTTCCAATTGCGACGTCATGAGGCCTTTCTTTATGAGTATCGTTAGTGATGCAAACCATTGGATGTTCATTTCAAGTAATGGAGGTTTATCTGCTGGTAGAAAAAATAGCGAATCTTCATTGTTTCCTTATTATACAGATGATAAAATAACAGAATCTTCAGATATAACTGGAAGTAAAACCATCCTACAAATATATTCTCATGGCAAAACCCATTTATGGGAACCTTTTTCTGATAAGTATGAGGGAATTTATTCAGTTCACAGAAATCTGTATAAAAACATCTATGGAAATAAAGTCATTTTTGAAGAGGTCAATAATGATTTAGGGCTCACTTACAGATATCAATGGAATTCAAGTAATATATTTGGGTTTGTAAAAAAATCTACCTTAGAAAACAATACTGATGCTGCAATTCAAATTACTGTTTTAGATGGGATACAAAATATTTTACCTTACGGAGTTCCTTCAGATTTACAGAATAGCAAAAGTAATCTAGTTGATGCTTACAAAAAAAGTGAATTAGAAGCTGAAGTTGGAATAGGAATATACGCTTTAAGTGCAATCATTGTAGATAAAGCTGAGCCAAGTGAAGCTTTAAAAGCTACTGTTGCCTGGTCAGTTGGCATTGAAAATGCGAAATACTTAGTCTCGTCTTTACAACTTGATCATTTCAGAAAAGGAGGTGAAGTCGTACAAGAAACTGATATAAAAGCCGAAAAGGGAGCTTATTTTGTATGCGCTGATTTGACCATGGATGCCCAAGGTGAGAAAACCTGGATGACAGTTGCAAATGTTAACCAGTCAATCGTTTCAATTACAGAAATAGCCAACAAAATAAAAAATGAATCCAATCTTTCTGAATTAATTCAGAATGACATAGATCTAGGTACAAAAAAATTGATCCAACTAGATGGTGCTTCAGATGGACTGCAGTTGACAGCAGATAGACTAAAAAATATCAGACACTTCTCCAACACACTCTTTAACATAATGAGAGGCGGTATTTTCGATGATAATTACAATATTGAAAAAGAAGATTTTGTTAAATACATAGAAAATGCCAATAAGAAAGTCCGAAAGAAAAAAGAAGGTCTATTAAAATCACTTCCTGAATTATTCACGCTTAAATCTCTTAGTGAAATTGCGAAAAACGATGAGGATAAAAACTTCAAAAGACTATGTTTTGAGTATATGCCTTTGAAATTTAGCAGACGGCACGGTGATCCAAGTAGGCCATGGAATAACTTTTCTATTAACACTACCAATGAAAAGGACGGATCAAAAATTTTGGATTATGAAGGTAATTGGCGGGATATTTTTCAAAACTGGGAAGCCCTGGCGCATTCTTATCCTGAGTTTATAGAGAATATGATCCATAAATTCTTGAATGCAACAACTTTTGACGGTTATAACCCATATCGGGTTACCAAAGGAGGAATTGATTGGGAAATTATAGAGCCGGATGACCCTTGGTCTTATATAGGCTATTGGGGAGATCACCAAATTATTTATTTGCTTAAATTTTTGGAGTTCATCGAAAATTATCATCCCGAACAATTAGCTTCCTACCTTAATCAGGATATATTCGTTTATGCAAACGTACCTTATAAAATAAAAAGCTACGATGATATTTTATCAAATCCTAAGGACACGATAGATTTTGATCATGAATCAAATGAAAGAATAGATCAAAAAAGAATTGAATTAGGGGCAGATGGCGCTTTATTAAGAGATGAAAACTTCTTTATTTACAAAGTAAACCTTCTCGAAAAATTATTGGCGACCGTGTTAGCGAAATTGTCCAACTTTATTCCCGAAGGCGGAATTTGGATGAATACCCAAAGACCCGAATGGAATGATGCCAATAATGCGTTGGTTGGAAACGGCGTGTCTATGGTTACCTTATACTATTTACGACGGTTTTTAAATTTCTTTGAGGGATTAATTGCTGAAATCCATGAGGATGATAATGAAGTTTCAATTGAATTGGCCACATTCTTTAATAATGTTGTGGTTACTTTTAAAGGGAATGAGCATTTACTTAAAGGCAAGATAACCGATACACAAAGAAGAACCATCTTGGACGGACTTGGAAATGCAGGCAGTGATTACAGACATGGTATATACGAAAATGGTTTCTCCAGTGAAAAAGGAACTATTACCAAAACTGATTTATTGTCATTTCTGGAAATATCAAAGAAGTTCCTGGACCATTCAATTGAAGCAAACAAGCGGCCAGATAAGTTGTATCATGCCTATAATCTAATGACGGTAAAAAGTGACTCAGAAATCTCTATTTCCTATTTGCCAGAGATGTTAGAAGGTCAGGTTGCTGTTTTAAGTTCGGGATATGTTTCTGGTAAAGACTCCTTAGAGCTTTTAGATGCTTTAAAAAGAAGTGCCTTGTTTAGGGAAGATCAATACAGCTATATTTTGTATCCAAATAAGGAACTGTTGAGGTTCTTTAAGAAAAACATTATTCCCGAAAAGAAAGTAAGATCATCAGCATTATTTACGAAACTACTAAAGGATAAAAACACCGATATAATAGAAAAAGATGCTTTAGGGAACTATCATTTTAACGGTAATTTCAATAATGCCAATAGCCTAAAACATGCACTTTCTCAATTACCGGAAGAAAAATACCAGCAACTTATCGAAAAGGACAAGGCATTATTGCTCGATATCTTTGAAGAGGTCTTCGACCATAAATCATTTACCGGAAGATCTGGAACATTTTATGGGTACGAAGGATTGGGTTCTATTTACTGGCATATGGTTTCCAAATTATTACTTGCAGTTCAAGAAACCTGCTTGAGGGCTATTGAAGACAAGGAAAGCGATGAAACAATAGGTAAATTATTAGAGCATTATTATGAAATATATGAAGGTATAGGTGTTCACAAATCTCCTGATCTATATGGAGCTTTCCCTACAGATCCATACTCACATACACCTGCCGGAAAAGGCGCTCAACAACCGGGAATGACAGGACAGGTAAAAGAAGATATATTATGCAGGTTTGGGGAGTTAGGTGTATTTGTAAACAATGGCGAAATTTTGTTCAACCCTGTACTACTGCAAAAGGAAGAGTTCCTGAAAGAACCTGAAATATTCAATTATATAGATGTTGAAGGAAATGAAAAAGCAATAGAACTAGAGCAAAACACACTTGTCTTTACCTATTGCCAAATACCTGTGATCTATCAATTAGCCTCAAAGGCAAATATTCAAATTACATTAAAGGATTCCAAAATAATTAGTATCGATGGATTTTTACTGGATAAAGAAACAAGTAAAAAGGTCTTTGAAAGAACTGGTGAAGTAGAAAAACTAGTCGTTTTGATAAAAGAAAATCAAATAAAATAATTATGAGAAGAATACTCACTTCAACACTGATCCTGTTGGTTTTCTTGCCCTTTTACAATTGTAAAAACAATGAACCTGCAAAACCAGTTATGAAAGAAATAACTGCCAAAGATATTTTAGGGAATCCGGCATATTTGGCAATGTCTTATGGCGGCTACAGACATGCTGATCATGGTATTGAACCAGCGATAGATCAATTGAAAGATGATATGAAACTGTTAGCTGCTATGGGTGTTAAAATTGTGCGCACCTATAAAGTTCACTTACCAGAAGCTACCAACCTATTAAAAGCTATTAGTGAATTAAAACAAGAAGATCCGACATTTGAAATGTACGTCATGCTGGGCGCCTGGATCGATTGTAAAAATGCTTGGACAGATCAAGAACCTGATCATAATGAGGAGAGTGAAGCAAATGCTTCACAAATGCTGGTAGCGGTATATTTGGCAAATAAATATCCGGATATTGTGAAAATAATTGCCGTAGGAAATGAAGCTATGGTGAAATGGGCGGCAACTTATTATGTTCAGCCAAGGGTGATCTTAAAATGGGTTAACCACTTGCAAGGGTTGAAAAAAGAAGGAAAATTACCAGAAGATCTGTGGATTACAAGTTCAGATAATTTTGCATCCTGGGGAGGCGGTGGTGAAGAATATCATGTTGAAGATTTAAACGAATTGATCAAAGCGGTAGATTTCATTTCCATGCATACCTATCCCATGCACGATACACATCATAATCCTGATTTTTGGTTAGAATCAGAGGAATTAGAGGGAATGACAGATATTGAAAAAATTGATGCGGCAATGTTGAGAGCAAAAAAATATGCCATGTCTCAATATCAATCCGTAAAAGATTATATGACAAGTTTAGGAGTCGATAAACCTATTCATATTGGTGAAACAGGATGGGCAAGCGTATCAACAGGGTATTTTGGTCCTGACGGTTCCAAGGCATCCGACGAGTACAAAGAAGCACTTTATTATAAGCACATGCGAGATTGGACAAATGTAGCAGGATTATCTTGTTTTTATTTCGAAGGATTTGATGAGCCGTGGAAAGGTGGTGATGATCCCGGGGATTCAGAAAAGCACTTTGGATTATTCACTGTAGATGGAAAAGCTAAATATGTTATATGGGATTTAGTGGACAAAGGAGTATTTAAAGGCTTAACAAGAGGTGGTAATGCCATAACCAAAACCTTTAATGGCGATAAAGAAGCTTTAATGAAAACTGTTTTGGTGCCGCCTTCCATTGAATTAGAGACTCAAAATTAAAATTAAGGTAATGAAGCATTTTATTTATTTATTATTTATTATAATCACTTCTTTTAGCTTTACTAAGAAAGCTGATTTGGATGTTGTGACTACATCCGGGCGTCAAATACTTGTTAATAATGCTCCTTATATAATTAAAGGAATATGTTATCACCCGGTTCCAAAAGGAAGTGACCAAAGAGACTTCAGCAATCTGACTGAGGATCTAGAATTAATGGTTGAGGCTGGTATCAATACTATAAGGGTATATTCTCCTATTAATGATAAAGCCGTTCTTGATGAGATCGATGAAGCCGGTTTAAAAGTCATTCTTGGATTTGGTTATAACCAAGACGGAAACTTCGATATTCTTTCAGGTTCATTTTTAGATTATGTAAATACCTATAAAAATCATAATGCAATTTTATTGTGGGAACTCGGTAATGAATATAATTATCATCCTGAATGGTTTGATGGTGATATAAAGAACTGGTACAATGCCATGAATAATGCAGCTCAACTTATTCATGAAAACGATTCATCACATCCGGTAACAACAGCTCATGGTGAGTTGCCTGATTCATTGGCTCTCTCTCTTTCAAAAAACATTGATGTATGGGGAATGAATGTCTATCGTTGGGATAACCCTGCAACTATTTTTTCCCAATGGAGTGAAATTAGCAAAAAGCCAATGTATTTATCGGAAGCAGGAGGAGATAGTTACATGACAATTTCCAGAGATGATTACGAGGAAGGTTATAACGAAAAAGCGCAAGCAGATGCCAACAAAAATATTTTAAATGCCATTTTTAATGCTACAGAAATATGTTCTGGTGTAGCTATGTTTTCATTTACTGATGGATGGTGGAAAGCTGGCAACAATGAATCCCAAGATCCGGGAGGATGGGCGCCAAATAGTAGTGGCGTACCCTATGACGGTTCTCCAAATGAGGAATACTGGGGAATTGTAGATATTGAAAGAAACAAGAAGTTGACGTTTGAAGTAATAAAGAAAAAATATTCTGAATAGTCAAAAAGGTTAGTAGGTAGAGTTTTTGTATAGGTGAATTTATTGATTTTTACCTAAGCATTAATTAAATTGTTGACTTTATTTTAATACATATAGATAAACTTAAACTGACAATAAAATGAAAAACAAATTTCTAAGATTAATTCTTTTTTTAATTACAACATCGGTATTTGCACAGGCGGATAAAGTGTCTGTTTTAAGTGATGATACTGGAATGAAATTAGTAGTGAACGGAAAAGATTTTATGATCAACGGTATGAACTGGGATTATATTCCAATTGGTACCAATACCGTGAATGCTGATTTTTGGAATAAGTCAGATGATGTCATTAAGGCTGGATTAGATACGGAGATGGGATTGTTAAAGAATATGGGGGTTAATGCCATAAGACAATATACTGGTGTTCCGGCAAAATGGATTCAATATATTTATGAAAATTATGGTATTTACACCATGCTTAATCATTCTTTTGGTCGCTATGGATTAACATTAGAGGGTGATTGGACTCCCGTAACTATTTACTCAGAACCCCGCACGCAAGAATTTCTTTTGAATGAAATAGATAAATTGGTGAAAGATTATAAAGATACACCTGGATTACTATTATACTTGCTAGGAAATGAGAACAATTATGGCCTTTTCTGGGCTGGTGCCGAAACAGAAGATTTTCCAGACGATGAAGGGAAAATTGAATTTGTAGGTGAATCACGTGGAAGACCTATGTATAAGCTTATGAATGAGGCTGCAAAAAAAATTAAGGCCATAGACTCCTCTCATCCGGTAGCTATTTGTAATGGGGATGTCTTATTCATAGATATTGTTGCAGAAGAATGTAAAGATGTGGATATATACGGAACCAATACCTACCGTGGTATTTCATTTGGTGATATGTTTCAGGTGGTTAAGGATAAATTAAATAAACCTGTTATGTTCACTGAGTTTGGAGCTGATGCTTTTAACGCTATCGAAAACCAAGAAGACCAATACTCACAGGCTTATTATATGGTTGGAAACTGGAAAGAGATTTACGAAAATGCGGCAGGTTTAGGAAAAGTAGGCAACTCAATAGGTGGTTTTACTTTCCAATTTAGTGATGGTTGGTGGAAATATGGTTTCGATGATAGAAAAAATGCTGATGTTCATGATAACAATGCTTCATGGAGTAATGGAGGATATGGAAGAGATCTGGCCGCTCCTGGTGAAAATAATATGAATGAAGAATGGTTTGGAATTTGTGCAAAAGGACCAACCAATGAAAGAGGTAATTACGATTTATATCCTCGTGCAGCCTATTATGCATTAAAAGAAGCGCATCAATTAAATCCCTATGTAGAGGGTATTAATTTAAAATTTGTGCAAGATTTTTTTGATAGAATTAGTTTAACGGATGCTGTTCTTAAAGCACGTGGTGATAAAGCTGCTTTAATAGGTACTGAAACTTCTAAGATACGGTTAAGCAATATGAGAGCAGAATTTACAACATTTAACACAGGAGGAAGTCTTCTTACAACTCCCGACAGTCCAAATCCGGATGAAGATGTTTATCCAAATCAATTGGGTTTTGATCATATGCAATCATTCTATATTGGTGTTGAAGGGAATCCGGCTCCTAATATGCGTGCTAATTTCAATCTTAATATTCTTGGCGATGTTGCTGAAAATCCTATAGATGAAATTTTTTATGAAAATAGAGGAAGAACTAAATCGGTGAACACTATCGATGGACCGCTTCCAATTACCGATTTAGATCGTATTAAACTCTATAATGCAGAGTTTGAATGGAAAACAAAGGAATTTGATGTAAGAGGGTTTTATCGAACTGGACATAATCATTGGGGTTATGAAGGTGATTTCTTTGGCTTGTATCCAGAAGCTAATTATGGTCCAAACCTCGACATTTATAATGGAGTAATATCGGGTATTGAAATAGATGGTAATAATACACTGAATGGTTTTAAAGCAGCTTTTGGACCTCAATTATGGTGGGGCGCAAACCCGGCAATCTTACTTAAATATAGCACAGAATTAGGTCATTTTGATATTACTGGTGTTTACCATGAAGATATAGACGATCTTGGGGAGGTTGTTTCTTCCAATGCGATCCCTATGCCAAAAACTCGTAGAGCGACGCTACATATTGAAAAAGAATTTGGGCCTGTAGGTATAGAAATTGGTGGTATTTGGGGAGGTCAACCTTTAAATGGACGAATCTTCCAAGTTGCTGAAAATAACCCAAATTATGATCCGGATGCACCTGATGCTGAAGCTAAATATATTATTTACAATGATAAAATTAATTCAGATGATAATTGGGGAGCAAAAGCTAAGATAACCTTTCAAAAAGGTTCATTTAACTGGTATGCACAGGCGGCAGCATTAGGCTTAGTTGCCAATGGTGGTGCAGATCAAACCAAAACATTTACAGGATGGAGACTTAAAGATTCCGGAAGTGGAAACCAGACTAATTTTCTAACTGGTTTTACATATAATATAGGGAAATTTCAAATTGCGCCAAACTTTTTATGGCAAAAACCAATTGTAGATGCCATGCCAAATGATGTTCAGGCTCCGGGAAGATTGAGAAATATTTTTGACGATCCATTTGCCGTAAGAGCGAATAGAGAAACAACGGCTGGTGAAATATTATTAACCTATGATCCTACACCAGGAACTTGGTATTATGAATGGGATAACGACAGTGCCGAAAATGCTAAATTTGCAATGAATTTAGGCTTTGTATATCGTCATCATCCAACAGCGCAAGATGCAGCTATAGGTTTTTTAAGCAATCGTACATTATTTGCCTTTCCAAATTCTGCACCGGCAGAAGACCTATGGGAAGCACATACACGCATTGTGTCCAAAGTCAACTCAGAGTTTGGATTAATTGCGAACCTCTATGCAGGAAATGGGCAAGCAAAAGGGAGTGATGATAGGTTAATTACACGTTTAGGAGGAGATATTAGATTGATTTATAAAAAGGTTAAACTAGTACATTCCTTTAAAATTGATGACTGGGGACCTTTTGATTACCACCAAGATTTTAACTTGACTTACCCAGTCCAATTGATGCTGGATATTTCGACTACTGTTGGGAAACCAGGCTGGTTTATTTTACCTAATACCAGAATGGGTATTAGAGGCACTTGGCGTTCGTTGAATCAATATTCACCAAGATACAGTCCAAATGAGGCATTGGAATTTGCCGATGCACCAATCATCAGTCCGGTTGGATTTGAAAATGGAACTGAGTGGGAAATTAGAACCTATGTTCATATCAATATTGGAAAATAAAAATTTAGAAAAATGAAAAACATAAAATTTATTTATTTAAAAATAATACTTCTTTTCGGGTTGATTTTTATAATTACCATTAGCTGTGAAAGAGAGCTTTCAGAAGACGTCGAATTTGCCACATTCTCTGCTTCTGCTGAAGTTTTTATAGATGGTTTTAGCGGCGGATTAAGTTATGATCCCTTCGGAGATTCAAAACTAGATGCTTTTTCTGTTGATGACGAAGTAAAATATTCAGGAACAGCATCAATGAGATTTGATGTTCCTAGCTTTGGTGACCCATCAGGCGCTTATGCAGGTGCTACTTTTCGTGATGCCTCAGGACGTAATCTAACTGGTTATGATGCTCTTACCTTCTATATAAAAGCCTCTCAGGCAGCCACTTTAAATGAAGTAGGTTTTGGGAATGATTTTGAGGAAAACAAATTTTTGGTTTCTTTAAATAATGTCCCACTAACCACTTATTGGCAGAAAGTTATCATTCCTATTCCTGATCCTTATAAATTAGACCGGGAGAAAGGTATGTTTTGGTACGCTGAAGGCCCTGAAAATGGTGCTGGATATACCTTTTGGATTGACGAATTAAAGTATGAAAAATTGGGTACAATTGCACAACCAAGGCCAGCTATTTTGGGTGGTGTGGATGAAGTGCAAGAAACCTTTATAGGAAACAGTTTTGTAATATCCGGAACGCAAACCTTTAATCTTGGATCAGGTTTGAATCAAACTGTTTCTGCTGCGCCTTCGTATTTCTCATATAGTTCTACAGATCCAGATGTGGCGAGAGTTAACGAAAAAGGAGTAGTTACAATTCCTGTTACGGCCACAAATGGAAGTACAGCTAAAATTACTGCTATTTTAGACGGTGTGTTAGCTAAAGGGTCTATAACATTTCAGTCGTTAGGAGAATTTGATGCTGCACCAACACCTCCGGATAGAGACCCTAGTGATGTCATTTCTATATTTAGTGATGCCTATGATAATGTTCCTGTAGATTACTATAATGGATTTTTCCTTGATGGTTACCAAACAACCCAAGGCGGTGCCCCACCACTTACTATAGGTGAAGGTCAAGTAATTAATTACACAAAGCTGAATTTTGTGGCTATTGGAACATTTCTGGATGTTCCACCTGTTAATGCGACAGCGATGACACATCTTCATGTAGATATCTTTGTGAATGAAAATGTAGATCCGGGAGATTATATTAAGATCCAATTACATAATGACGTAGGCAATAACGAAACTTTCGCCTTTGTCAGTTTTGATGACTCCACATTAGTTGCTAATCAATGGGTTAGTCTGGATATTCCTCTTACAGATTATGTAGGATTAAATGATAGAACTAAATTGGGTCTAATATTTTTTATCTCTGATAATACAATTTCAAACATCTTAGTAGATAATGTATATTATTACAGGTAAAAAACTAGACTTCAAAACAATTAAAAAAGTAAAAACATGAATAAAGCAAATAAATTTAAAATAATAAAAAAAGTGATGCTGTTTAAGTATTTTCTTTTAGCAATATCATTTTTTGTCGTCTCTAGTTGTTCTACTGATGAAACTCAAACCGTTGCTAAATTTACGGAATTAGTGATGTCAGATGAGTTCGATACAGATGGAGCTCTTAATCCTGCTATTTGGGGTTATGACATAGGTGTTGGTATAAACGGTTGGGGTAACCAAGAATTGCAATATTACACAGATCGTCCAGAAAATATAATAGTGCAAAATGGTGTGTTAATTATAACAGCCAAAGAAGAATCATTTAAAGGTTCTAATTATACCTCAGCAAGAATTTTAACTAAAGGAAAATTTGAGCAAAAGTATGGCCGTTTCGAAGCCCGAATTAGGCTGCCACATGGTAAAGGTTTATGGCCTGCATTTTGGATGTTAGGAGCCGATATTGATACAAATCCATGGCCGGCATGTGGCGAGATTGACATTATGGAAAATGCCGGTTCTAAACCAACCGAAGTAAGCGGTGCTGTGCATGGTCCTGGTTATTCTGGAGGGTCTCCAATTTTGAAAAAGTATAATTTAGAAAATGACCGATTTGATACCGGGTTTCACATCTTTGGAATCGAATGGGGTCCAGAATATATAAATTACTATGTGGATGATGTGTTATATAATCAAATTACCCCAGAGGATGTCACCGGGGAATGGGTTTTTGATAAAGGTCCTTTCTACATTATAATGAATGTAGCCGTTGGTGGCCTTTTTGACGGCCCTCCAAATGCTGAAACAGTATTCCCGCAAACCATGTTGGTGGATTACGTAAGAGTATATAAAAACAAGTATGACAATAACTAATAATAGAAAATAAAATGAAAAAATTAATTAAAATATCTAAAAAGATTTCAATTTTGATCTTAGCGATATCCTTTTTCGGATGTACAAATGATGATGTTGAATTGCCAAAAGTTATTGCTGGCTTTACTTATACGTTAAATATAGATACAGGTACTGTAACTTTTATCAATATCTCTGAAAATTCAAGAAGTTATGTCTGGACTTTTGGAGACGGGAATAGTTCAACCGAAATAAATCCGATAAAAACCTATGAAAATGGTACTTATAAAGTAACATTAAAAGCATCGAATGCAGCTGGAGCATCTAATATTATTGAAGATGAGATAACTATCTTAATTCCAGAAATTGCTACTTTGCCAATTACTTTTGATGGTGAGAATACGAATTACAAGGCTGTAACCTTTGGAGGAGCTTCATTTGAAATAGTAGATAATCCAGATCCTTCAGGATCAAATACAAGCACTTCTAAAGTAGGAGCTGTAACAAACATAGGTGCGCAATTTGAAGGATTTTATTTAGATTTAGGTTCACCAATAGATTTATCTATAGACAAGACAATAAAAGTTAACTTTTGGTCTAATACTCCAATTGATGTATTATTAAAACTAGAAGAAGGTACTGGTGCACCCATAGAAGCGTCGACTAGTCATAGCGGAGCCGGTTGGGAAGAGATATATTTTACGTTTGATTCCGCAGGAAGTTACTCAAGATTCACACTATTTGTGGATGGACCTGGAACGACTGCCGGAACTTTCTATTTAGATGATATATCTCAAATTGCTACGGTAGATATACCTTGTTTAGAAACTAATCTAGAATTACCAATTGATTTCGATTGTAATGGTATCGATTATGCTGCAAAAATAGTGGGGAATGTTTCTTTTGAACTTGTTGATAATCCAGAATTATCAGGAATAAATAGTGACCTATCTAAAGTTGGAAAAATAACCAATATTGGAGAAAATTGGGAAAATGCTTTCTTTAATTTAGATGCACCTGTAGATTTTACAATAGATAAAGGTATAAAGCTTAAGCTTTTTTCAGATCAAGCCTTACCAATAAAATTAAAATTTGAAGATGGTACAGAAGCACCAGTAGAGGCTGATGAAAACCATACGGGATCTGGTTGGGAAGAGCTAACATTTACCTTCATATCAACGGCATCATATAACGATATGATCATTTTTGTTGATGGCCCGGGAACAGCGGCTGGAACATTCTATATTGACGATATAGAACAGGTAGCAGGTGATGTTGGAGAACCTTGTGTTGGAGATACTGTTCAATCATTTGCTGCAAGCAGTTTTAATATTTCTTTCGAAACTGATCCTGGTACAACGGAGACAGTAGGTACGACAGATAAATTGCTATTAGGTGATGTAGGATATGAATATGTGGATAATCCAGATTTTGACAATGCCGTTAACAGTTCTTGTAAAGTTGCTAAAATTGAGAAAGCAGCAGGTTTAAATTATGCCAATGTCCAAATTTTTACGGCTGATATGTTTAATTTCACAGATAACGCTGGATTTAAATTAAAGATATTTTCACCAAATGTAGGGACAAATGTATTGTTCAAGTTAGAAGATACTAACAACGGAGGTGTATTTAATCAAGTATCGCAATTAACAACAATTGCGAATGGATGGGAAGAATTAACTTTTGATTTTCCAGCATCAGATACAAATAAATTTGATAGAATTATAATATTCTTTGGCTTCGAGCAAGGTGATGCTTTAACTGTTCATTTTGATGAACTTAATATATATCCTAGATCCGGTGGCGGAGGTGGAGGGACTCTCGTAGCTTGCAGTGGTGGTGCATTGATTAATGATTTTGAGTCATCAGACAACTCCATATTTAATAATTTTGGAGGTGGTGTTGGTACCATAGAAACAAACACTGACACATCAGTAAATACGAGTGCGACAGTAGCACAATATGTAAAAAATGCCGGTGAAGTATTTGCAGGGATCACAATTGGTTTAGACTCTAATATAGATTTTGATGCTGGAGTGTTTTCAATTGATGTTTCATCTCAAGCGGTAAGACAACTTCTCTTTAAGCTGGAAGGATTGGGAATCGAAGTTATAATTCCTACTTCAGGAACTGGTTGGGAAACAATTGAATACGATTTTAGTGGCGTGGCAGGTAATGTAGGTGCAGTAACAGGCATAACCCTTATTATGGATAATGGTACAGCTGGCGATGGTACTGGAGATTGGACCATTCTATTTGATAATATAAGATTATGCAGTAATGGTGGCTCAGGCGGCGGCGGAACAGGTGATAACCTTGCAACTAATGGTGATTTTGAGACTGGCGATGATACAGGATGGTTATTATTTCAAAATGGAGGAACGGCCGTATTAGATAATACCACCAATAATGGTGGTTCGTGGTCTGGTAAACTTGAGACTGGCGGAGCTAGTAATCCGGCTTTTAAGCAAGAAAGAATAGGAGCAGGAACTGTTGCTGCAGGTGATGTTGTTCAAATTCAGTTCGACCATATAGGCGGAATTGGTGGAGAAGGAGGAGTGTTTAATGTTTTACTTTTTGGAGAAGGCGCCGGAGGCGCAGTTCCTTTTACACATGTCTTTAGCCCGCCTCCAACACCAACAGGCAGTTGGACAACTTTTACGGGTACTTTTACAATTCCCGGAGGAACAGATGTCTCTGAAGGAATTTCATTCCTGATTGAAGCTGTTTGTGGAGGTGCTCCTGGTTGCAGCGTAACAGTTAATATTGACAATGTTTCTGTAATCCTTAATCCATAAGGAATTAATATGACAAGCTAACAGCAAAGATTTTTCTATGCTGTTAGCATGTTATAATATTGATTAAAAAAACAAGAAAAAACTATATAAATCAAGTAATAGTCTCAAGGCAAGATTTAAAAATATTCATCCACTTTTATCAATACTTTGAAAAATCGAATCTAAATTATATTTAAAGCAAAAATAACAACCCAAAAAAATTTGATCTAAAATGAACTCGTTCAAATATTATCTTTATTTTTTTTTCTTTATGGTTATAATAAGTTGTACAGAAAAACAAGAGCCATTGCAAGTAGAAGTTTATGAAACTTCGGCAAGTGGTAATAAGCTTAAAAAATTAACTGATTTCTCTACCGGTAAGGAGGCTGCTATGATAAAATTGTTGCCTGATGAAAAGTTTCAAACTATTACGGGTTTCGGAGGATCATTTACAGAAGCTTCAGCTTATCTATTAAACAAATTAGGTAAAGAAAACAGAGCGGAAATTTTAGAGGCTTATTTTGGTGAGGATGGTGCTAAATACTCGCTTACTCGTACTCATATGAATTCCTGTGATTTTTCATTGAGCAATTATTCTTATGCTCCCGTTGAAGGAGATAAAGAATTGAAAAATTTCTCAATTGATGAAGATCGCGATGACCTTATACCGATGATAAAAGATGCCATGGCTATTTCTAAAGATGGTTTTAAAATTTTATCCTCACCCTGGACGGCGCCGCCCTGGATGAAGGATAACAATAAATGGGTGGGCGGTAAATTATTGCCAGAATATTATGATACTTGGGCATTATTTTTCTCAAAATACGCAGATGCTTATAAAGAAGAAGGGATTGATATTTGGGGTTTTACTGTAGAAAATGAACCACTGGGAAATGGTGATAACTGGGAAAGCATGCATTTTACACCTGAAGAAATGACGAATTTCGTACAGAATTATTTAGGACCGAAGTTAGAAACAGATGGAAAGGGCGATCTTAAAATTTTAGGTTACGATCAAAACCGTGAACATTTAAAGGAATGGGTAGATACAATGTTTAAAGATGAAGCTAGTTCGAAGTATTTCGCAGGTACCGCAATACATTGGTATGCCAGCACATATGAAGTATTTCCTGAAGAATTGCAGTATGCCCATGAAAAGGCACCTGATAAATATTTAATTCAATCGGAGGCTTGTGCTGATTCTGAAATTCCTAAATGGCGAGATGACCAATGGTATTGGTCTAAGGAATCTACAGATTGGGGCTGGGATTGGGCACCGGAAAAAGACAAGCATTTACATCCTAAATATGCACCTGTAAACCGTTATGCCAGAGATATTATTGGATGTCTTAATAATTGGGTAGATGGTTGGATTGATTGGAATATGGTTCTTGATAAACAAGGCGGACCAAACTGGTTCAAAAATTGGTGTTTAGCGCCGGTTATTGTTGATCCTGAAAATGATGAGGTATACTTTACGCCTATTTATTACACATTAACCCATTTCAGCAAATTTATTAGACCAGGTGCTACTCGAATTGGATTTGAAAATTCAGACGATAGCATTATGACCACGGCTGCATTAAACCCAGATGGTTCCATTGCAGTTGTTGTTTTTAATCAGGATTCTGAATCAAAGAGCTTTACCCTTTCATTAAATGAAAGTGCTATTGATATAAAAATTAGTGGTCAAGCCATTCAAACAATTATTATCCCTAAATCATAAGTTAATAATTTACTAACCAAAATTTAAACAATATGTCACATTACAAAACAGCGGCAAAAGATAAAGTCCCAATTGGTCAAAAAGCAGCTTTTGGTGCAGGTCACTTTGTACTTAATTTATTACCTGGAGCCTTAGGGTTCTTTATGTTCTTTTTGCTAACAGCCTTTGGAATGGATCCTTTTTTAGCAGGTTTATTAGGAGGGCTCCCAAGAATTTTCGATGCTATAACAGATCCTATAATGGGTTTTATTTCTGACAATACGAAATCTAAATGGGGAAGAAGAAGACCTTATATTTTTATTGGTGCTATTTTAAGTGGGTTATTATTTGCCGTCTTATGGCAATTAGATGCTGAAAATCGGGCAGACCTATAACTTTTGGTATTTTCTCATTTTATCATTGATTTTCCTTATTGGTAATACCATGTATGCTACACCATTGGTTGGGCTTGGTTATGAAATGACTTCAGATTATAACGAACGTACCAGATTAATGGCATTTGCAAATACTATGGGTCAAATTGCCTGGATGATAGTACCTTGGTTTTGGGTGATTATTGCAGATCCAGAATTGTTTTCTGATCAAGCTGTTGGAGTTCGGACAATGTCTACGGTAGTAGCCGCTTTCTGTATTGTTTTAGGGGTGTTACCAGCCATTTTCTGTAGAGGTATAGATTCTTCTCATATGGAAAACAGAAAAGAACTGTCCTTCAAAACAATTGGCTCTAGTTTAAAAGATCTTTGGGCTGGCATTGTTCAGGTGTCTAAAAACAAACCTTTTATGAAACTTTGTGGTGCTACTTTCTTAGTCTTTAATGGCTTTCAAATGGTAGCAGCGTTTAGTTTTTATATTATCGTATTTTACATGTTTAACGGAGACTATGGTAATGCTGGAACTTGGCCAGCTTGGTTTTCTACAATTACAGCCGTTTTAACTGCTTTTATAGTAATTCCTATTATTTCCGCTATGTCAAATAAATGGGGTAAGCGAAAAGCATTTATTATTTCAACTATACTTTCTATTGTGGGTTATATATTAAAATGGTGGGGATTTGATACCGGATTAAATGATCGTTTTAATCAAACTGCAATGGGGCAATCACTTAATAATGGAATAGGTTCTATTTTTGAATTTTTAAACCCATATCTGGATAGCGTAGGAATGTCATGGTTTAGTATTGACACCAGTCAAGGAGCACCTTGGCTAATTTTCCTTCCATTACCATTAATGTCTTTTGGGCTGGAGGATTATTCACTTTAATGATGAGTATGACGGCAGATGTTTGTGATCTGGATGAATTGAAAAATGGTATGCCACGTAAAGAAGGTACGTTTGGAGCCATTTATTGGTGGATGGTAAAACTAGGGCAGGCAATAGCGTTGGTTTTAGGAGGTTTAGTGTTGAAATTGGTAGGTTTTATTTCTGACGCGCCAACACAAACTATGGAAACGATGATAAACTTAAGAATCGCAGACGTTGTAATTCCAGCCGTAACGGCAGGATTGGCTATTTGGGTGATGTTGAAATACGATCTGACTGAAGAGAGAGCCAAAAATTAAAATAGAATTAATTGAAAGAAGAGGAGTGTTATAGTAATTTTAAATAGTTGCGTAGATTTTTAAATTAAAAACATAGTACGATGTCAACAAAAATAGTAATCATATTAATAGGAGCTTTACTTACACTAATTGCAATACTTGGTAATAAGAAAAGTAGCTCTGGCAGAAGCTTACTTAACACCAAAATCGGAATACCTTTAGGAATCATTGGTGTTTTAATAATGATATATGGCAGTTATTCGTCTGGACTAGTAAATTATAATAGCCAGATTGAACAAGTTTCTATAGGAAAGAAGTTAAAGATTAGCGGACCAGTGAATGCGGTAAAAGTTGTTTCTCCAATAGATAAGGATTCCGTGGATTGCAGGATATTAACTATGGGAGTTTATCCCGAATCCCATGAAAAAGATATTTGGGTAATGATTAGACCTACTGATGATAGATATTATCCGCAATCTGATCATACCAACACTTCCTACAAAAGAGATGGGGAATGGCAGGTTGTTACTCGTTTTGGGGGGGATAAGGGAGAAGCCTATGATTTAATAATTTATGAAGCAGATTCCACTGCTACATCATTTTTCAGTGCCACCATAGCAAAATGGAAAGAAGCTGATGACTACCCGGGATTAAAACTAGAAGAAATACCAGCTGGAGCCAAAGAAGTAGAACGTCTTAAGATTTATTCAAGGAAAAACTGTAGAGGTGTGTTTTAGTGCATTACCACGCTAAGAATGAATCTATAAAGAAGTTAAATTAAAACTATAACTTATCATAATGCACAATGAAAAAAAAGTAAGAGTTCCATTTGGTCAAAAAGTGGCGTTTGGCATAGGAATGTTGGCCAATCAAATGTTTCCAGCTATTCTTGGTATTTTTATGGTTGTATTAATAGAAGATTTGGGTTTCCCAGGTTGGATGTGGGCTCTTATCTATTTTTTTCCAAGAATATTCGACGCCATTACAGACCCATTAATGGGTTATATTTCGGATAATACAAAATCAAAATGGGGTCGGAGAAGACAGTATGTCTTTTTAGGTGCAATAATGATGGGTATTGCCTTCATATTTATGTGGCAACTTTTTAAGGAAAACTCTCTGCAATTTAATTTCTGGTATTTCTTCTTGTGGTCTGTTGTCTTTTATCTAGGACTTACGCTCTTCAGTGTACCATATGTAGCTATGGGTTATGAGATGAGTGATGATTTTCATGAGCGTACCAGTATTATGGCTGTTTCTCAGTGGATTGGGCAATGGGCATGGGTGATAGCGCCATGGTTTTGGGTTATTATGTATGATCCGGATTGGTTTCCATCTGCGGAAGTGGCTGTGAGACAATTGGCAGTATGGGTAGCTATTACCTTGTGCTATTTTTGCTATGGTCCCAGCCATATTTATTAAAAAGTAAGCCGACCTTAAATGAAGATTATAGCCCACTAACTTTGAAAAATATAGGAGGTAGTTTAAAGGAAATTCTAACAAGTTTTAAAGAAGCATTTAAAATTAAGGAGTTTAGAAAATTATGCGCTGCTACGTTTTTAATTTTTAATGCTTTCAATACTGTTGCATCACTTACCTTTTTTGTCATTGTTTATAAACTATTTAACGGAGATGCTGCTGCTAGCGGTATCTGGGTTTCGCTATTTGGTTGTTTGGGGGCATTGGGTACCACGTTTATAGTTATACCTGTCGTCACATGGATGTCTAAAGTTATAGGAAAGAAAAACGCATTTTTGTTATCTCAAGGAATTTCGGTTTTAGGATACATTATGCTATGGTTTCTATTTGTTCCAGGTAAGCCATGGATGTATATTATAGGGCTACCTTTTTTTTCCTTCGGGATTGGTAGTTTATTTACTATAATGATGTCAATGACTGCTGATGTTATTGATATAGATGAATTAAACTCTGGCTTACGCAGAGAAGGGATATTTGGTGCTATTTATTGGTGGATGGTTAAGGTAGGATTTGCAATTGCAGGCGCATTAAGCGGAGTTATTATTGCTTTTGTTGGGTTTAACCCAGACCTTGCTACAACAGAACAACAATCGGCTGTTGATGGGCTACATGCCTTCTTTTGTTTTTTCCCTATGGCAGGTACATTGGTGGCAATGTATGTAATGCGAAACTATAGTGTAACCGAAGAACGAGCAAGTGAAATGAAGGCAGAATTAATTAAACGAAGAAAAGATTTAAAAAAGAATTAGTAGAACGAAGGGGGGAATTATAGTAAATTTATACCCCTACATAAATTAATTGAATTAAAAATAAAAAACAATGGGAGGATACAGAGAAGGACATCATTTTTCGCTTAAAGGAATAGACCTTAGTGAAAATTCTGGAGTCGATTTTAGTAAATATTCAGATAAAGATCTTAAGGAGCTTTGGAGGAAAACATTAAAAAGTGGAATGCATGGCTTATGTTTTAGTCTTTATGAAGATGGGCAAGGACCTGGCGATATTATAACAGAAGAGCAAGTTAGAAGACGCATGGAAATAATTAAACCATATACCAAGTGGGTGCGTTCTTTTTCTTGTACCGATGGTAATGAATTTATTCCTAAAATAGCTCGGGAATATGGTTTAAAGACTTTGGTTGGTGCTTGGCTGGGTGATGATCCGGAAATCAATGAACGTGAAGTAGCAGGTCTTATCCAATTGGCAAATGAGGGCTATGTAGATATTGCGGCCGTGGGAAATGAAGTATTGTATCGTAATGACCTGAGCAAAGAAGAATTGTTAGGCTTCATTAACCAAGTAAAAGAAGCAATACCAAAAGGCATACCGGTAGGATATGTTGATGCATATTATGAATTCAGTGTTCATCCGGAAATTACTGATGCATGCGATGTTATTTTAGCCAATTGTTATCCTTATTGGGAAGGTTGCCATATGGAATATTCATTGCTCCATATGAAACAAATGTTTGCACAAGCTGCAGCCGCTGGAAATGGTAAGAAAGTAATTATAACTGAAACCGGTTGGCCAAGTGAGGGAGGCGGATTAGGTAGTGCTCTTGCTTCCGAAGAAAATGCCATGAAATATTTTATCAATGCACAAGTCTGGTCTGCTAAAGACGATATAGAAATTTTTTATTTTTCATCCTTTGATGAGTCCTGGAAAGTTGGTCCAGAAGGAGATGTAGGTGCTTATTGGGGCCTTTGGGATAAAAATGAACATTTAAAATTTTAACACAAAGCATCAACAAACAACAATAACTCAAAATGAATTATTCTAAAGCATTAAATATAGAACCAGGAAAAGCAATCTGCTATTCTGGTTTTAGGGAAGGACAAATGCCGGGAGGGGTAGTTCCGACTTATGAACAGATAAAAGAAGACCTTTTAATACTTCATAAGCACTGGAAATATTTACGCTTGTATGATTGTGATGAACACGCCGAAATTGTATTAGAAGTTATACAAAAAGAAAAACTTGATTTTAAAGTTATGCTTGGGGCTTATATTGTCGCTGAAGTTAACAATTATGGTTGCCCTTGGGGAGGAGCATATTCTGAAGAACAATTGGCAAAAAACAAGTTGATAAATGTTAAACAGATAAAGAAATTAATAAGTTTCGCAAACCAATACCCTGATATTATTTTCTCATTGTCTGCCGGTAATGAAGCTTGCGTAGATTGGACCGATCATTATGTACCCGTTGATAGTGTCATCAGGTATGTTAAGATGATAAAAAAAGAAGCCAAACAACCCGTTACATTTTGTGAAAATTATCTTCCATGGCTTGATAAACTAAAAGATCTTGTTGATGAGGTAGATTTTATTTCTATCCATACCTATCCTGTTTGGGAATATAAGAACATTCATGAGGCTATGGAATATACCAAGCAAAATTATTTTTCTGTAGCTGATACCTATCCTAATAAACTAGTGGTAATAACTGAAGCAGGCTGGACAACATATTCCAATGGAAGAGGCATTTGTCCAAGCAATGTAAGTGAGGAATACCAGCGTACATACTACAATGACCTGGTAAATTGGTGTGAAGAAGATGGAATACTTACCTTTGTTTTTGAGGCTTTTGATGAATCCTGGAAAGGGTCTGATGAAGCCCATGAGCCAGAGAAACATTGGGGTTTGTTTAAAGTAGACAGAACACCTAAGCTGGTCATGAATGAACTTTTTAGTAACTTAAAAGTTTAAATAATATTCATTGATCATGAATATAGGGAGTGTAAAGTGCATTGGTAGATCAATACATTCTAGCCTACTGATTGTTGTATTCCTGTTTTAAGAAGAGATAACCAGTTTTTCCTTTTGTTTTAAGGAAACGTGATTTACCTTATTTCCCGATACAAAAATTAGCGAATATATTCCCCAGCAAGTCTTCGGTAGTTACTTTTCCCGTAATTTCACCTAAATAGAAGAGTGCCTGACGAATATCAATGGCAATGAGATCACTGCTTAATTTATCATCTATCCCTTTTTGCACATTATTTATTTCAACAAGGGCTTTGTTTAAAGCTTCAAAATGCCTGCTATTACTTACAATCGTTTGGTTATTGCTTAGTACACCGATATTCACTAAGGATGTAAGTTCATCTTTTAATTCGCTGATACCTTCCTTATTTTTTGCAGATAATAATAGCAAAGTATCTAAATTTTGAGTAAGGAATTCAGTTTCTTTTTCTGAAAGCAGATCAGTTTTGTTAGCCACAATAACGATCTTTTTATCAGGAAATCTAGACTCGATCTTTAGAATTTCATTTTTTACAAGTTCTAATAGTCGGATTTGTTCTTCCTGCTTTTTATAACTTATTACAGAGGCATCAAAAAGATAAATGATCAACTGCGCTTGCGCAGTTTTTTCAAAGGTTCGTTTGATACCAATACTTTCAACAACATCTTTGGTTTCACGAATACCGGCAGTATCAATAAAACGATAAGAAACACCTTCTATGATCAATTCGTCCTCAATGGCATCTCTTGTTGTACCCGGTATATGGCTTACGATGGCCTTTTCTTCATTTAACAGCGTATTTAATAAGGTAGACTTACCAACATTTGGTTCTCCTATAATGGCTACCGGGATTCCATTTTTTAATACATTACCGAAAGCAAAGGACTCGATCAAGCGTTTAAGCACATTAGTAATTTTAGTGATAAGTTTTTGAAAATCATCTCTATTGGCAAACTCAACATCTTCTTCGGCAAAATCAAGTTCCAATTCGATAAGTGAAGCGAAGTTTAGTAATTCTTGCCTTAAATTTTCTATTTCAGTAGAAAAACCACCCCGCATTTGTTGCAAGGCTATTTGATGTGATGCTTTAGAATCTGAAGCAATAAGATCAGCAACGGCTTCGGCCTGACTAAGATCCAGCTTACCATTTAAGAAAGCACGCAATGTAAATTCACCCGCCTGTGCCAACCGAACGCCATTTTGTAAAAACAGCTGTATAATTTCCTGTTGGATATAAACAGACCCATGGCATGAAATTTCGATCACATTTTCGCCTGTATACGAATGCGGGTCTTTAAAAACTGATATCAAAACTTCGTCAATAATTCGATGTTGATCAATAATATGACCGAGATGTATGGTGTGGCTTTTTTGTTTTAACAAGCTTTTTGCTTTTGTTTTTGATCGAAAGAACTTGTCTACAATACCAATAGCACCCTTTCCCGATATACGGATAAGGGCTACGGCTCCCATTCCTGAGGGTGTTGCCAAGGCAATAATGGTATCGTTATTTGTCATACAAATCTTCTTACGACAAAAATAACAATTCTTACGGGCTTGGTTGAATATTATTTAGAATGATTAGATAACTTATAGCTTTCGATCAACGGTTAATGTAACATTTCGAAATATTTATCGTCATATTTATAGGATGACTTCCAACAAAAATCAATAGCTATGAAAGAAAATAATCAACTATTAGTACTTACGCATTTAAGCCAGTTATTAGACCTGGTAACAGGGTTTGGTGGTTTTATAGTACCGCTTATTTTATGGCTCACTAATAAAGAAAGTGTTTACAAAATGGATGAGCATGGTAGATCTATTGTCAATTTTCAGATAAGCATGTTCATTTATATCATTATTTGTATCCCTTTAATTTTCTTATTTGGCCTTGGTATCTTATTACTAATAGGTATCGGTTTGCTATGTTTTATATTACCAATTGTCAATGCTATAAAGGCCAGTAATGGTGAAGAACCGAACTATCCTTTCTCTATAAATTTCATAAAATAATTCAAAAAAAACAACATATAAAGATCGTTTCAAATAAGGAGCGATCTTTTTCGTTTAAATATGTAATTATTTATATATGCCGTATTAAATAATTGATTAACAATTAATTAAAAAAAATTAAAATATCCCCGAAAACCATGAATTTTAAAAATACCCAGTTGCTCTATTGACTCATATTGCCTGAGGATATAGATTTGTAGTGTACAATTAGAGATAATTTAAAGTTCATTAAAATATACTCCGAAAGGAGCAAACGAAAGGGGAGAAAGGAGAGAAGCGAAAAAGTTAAGTATGTGATTAACGCCTACAAGTAACTTTTCTCCTTACTATTTTTTTCAACAAGTATACTCCGTAAAGGAGAAAACGAAAGGGGAGAAAGGAGAGAAGCGAAAAGTCTAACATTGGTTAACAACTACAAGTAACTTTTCTCCTTACTATTTTTTCAAACAGTATACTCCGTAAAGGAGCAAACGAAAGGGGAGAAAGGAGAGAAGTGAAAGGTTAATTATGAGATTAACAACTACAAGTAACTTTTCTCCTTACTATTTTTCAAACAGTATACTCCGTTAAGGAGCGAACAAAAGGGGAGAAAGGAGAGAAGCGATACGTTAATTATGAGATTAACAACTACAATTCGCTTTTCTCCTTACTATTTTATAATAACTAACCGTGAATGGTCGCTTTTTTACCTCTATTTTTAATAAATTCCGCTTCATAATTCAATAGATCCTGCCATTTTTTATCGACTACTTTTCTATCCATATAAGATCTGGCAAAAGTTAAAAATGTGCTATAATGATTTGCTTCTGAGACCATTAGCTCTTTATAGAAATTTGACAGTTCTTTATCTTCTAAATTTTCTGAAAACACCTTGAATCGTTCACAACTTCTGGCTTCTATCAAAGCTGCGTATAATAGCCGGTGCACCAATTGTTCATTCCGGTCCGCACTTTTTGTAAAAAAGTGATGTAGATAGATGGCGTATTCATTTTTTTGCTCTCTACCTAAGGTCATATCACGGGCTATCATTAATTCATGAACCATTTTAAAATGTTCCATTTCTTCGATAGCAATATTGCTCATTTCCCTCACGAGTTCTGTTTCTTCTGAATAATTAATAATTATAGAAACAGCGTTAGAAGCAGCTTTTTGTTCCGCAAAAGCATGGTCGGTTAAAATTTGTTGTAGATCGTCCTTAGCAATTTCTGCCCAGGATGTTTGTGTTTTAAATTTAAGGCCTAACATTTTATAAGTATTTGGTAATCAATATTTATAAACTCATATGTTTATATTGGTTCCAAATTTATTATTTTATATTCAGATGAATTCAATTATTCACCAGAAGGTTGCAAAAAATAAACTATTTTAGAGAAAATTTAATTTTTGAAGAAACTAGAACGTAGTTTAAATTTAACTTCGGTCATTGCCATTAGCATAGGTGGAATGCTAGGTAGTGGCATTTTTGTTTTACCCGGACTCGCAGCAGCGAAAACAGGATCATCGGTATGGTTAGCATATTTGTTGGCAGCCATATGTATTTTACCAGCGGCTTTATCAAAGTCAGAATTAGCAACGGCAATGCCTTCTTCGGGAGGTACTTATGTATATATAGAAAGAGCTTTCGGTCCACTTTTAGGAACCATATCGGGAATCGGTTTATGGCTTTCTTTGTTATTAAAAAGCTCATTTGCCCTGGTTGGGTTTGGCGCTTATCTTGCTATCATTGTTAATATAAATCCCGGCTACACAAAATATTTCGCCTTATTTTTTCTTTTAATTATTTTATTCCTGAATATTTTTGGTGTAAAAAAGGTTGGCAAGGTTCAATTGGTGGTGGTGAGTATAAGTTTGATAAGTCTTGCTTTAATTTTAATTTTTGGGATACCCAATATTTCGCCAGAGCTTTTAGACCCCTTTTTAATTGACGGTAATTACGGGTTGATAAGCACGGTTGCATTTGTATATATATCCTATGCAGGCGTTACTAAAGTAGCCGCCATAGCCGGAGAAATAAAGAATCCTAGTAGAAACTTGCCATTGGCTATGATGTTATCATTAGCGATCATTACGGTGATATACGTATTTGTTGCATTTGTATTAGTCGGAAATATTCCACTAGAAACACTAAAAACAGATATTCGACCGATTTACACAGTTGCTAATTTATTAGGAGGAACTTATATTGGTTATATAGCAGCAGGAGTAGGTGTGATCACTTTAATATCCATGGCTAATTCGGGAGTATTGGCATCATCCAGATTTCCTTTTGCCATGTCAATAGATAAATTATTACCCGATTTTATGGGTAAGGTTCATTCTAAATATCTAACGCCTGTTGTTGCCATAATTCTCACATGTATAGCAATGGCATTGGTTATTCTTTTCTTGGATGTTGTAAAAATTGCCAAATTAGCAAGTGCTTTTAAGGTTATGATGTTTATTTTGGTAAATTTTTCCGTCATCATTTTAAGAGAAACATCAGCACAGTGGTATAGGCCGACATACCAGTCTCCTCTATATCCTTATATGCAAATATTCGGAATTATAAGTGGTATCATTCTATTAATATTTTTAGGCCTATTGCCTCTTTTAGCTATTCTTGTAATTTCCTTAATTGGCCTGATTATTTATTTTACTATAGGAAAGAATGCTTCAAGAACAGGTGTTCTCAGAAAGTATAGCCATAGACCGGCGCTTTATCTTTTATATTCGAAAAAGGGTAGAAAGGAAAGGCTTAGACGAAAAGAAAGAAATTATAAAAACGTCAACTTAGATGGTAAATTAATTTCTAAGGCGGGAGTTGTTGTTCCACTATTGGGTAATGAAAATTCTCCCGAAATGTTGGTAGAAATTGGTGCTGCCCTTAATAAAAAGGAGAAAATACAAGTTATAAATATAACAGAAGTTCCAAATCAGGCATTATTAGATGCTTTTATGGAAGAAAATCCAAAAATAACTTCCTTAGAAAGGCGCATCTCAGGGTTGGCAAAATCAAAAAATATTGATATCGATTTTGAAGCTGCAGTAACACATGATCTTTCAAATACGATCTATCAGTTGAGCGAACAAACGAGTTGTGATTGGTTAGTGATGAGTTGGAATGGCAGGGCTCACAGCGGTATACTGGTCAGTAACCCTTTGGGATGGTTATTAACCCATATTGATTCTGATTTTGCATTATTTAAGGATAATGGCGTGCGATATTTCGGTAAAATTTTACTGGCAATGCGGCCTGGAAGAAAGGATAAGAACTTTGTTGCCATAGCTGATAGGATTTGTAATTTTTACAATGCGTCATTGACTTTGTTACATATTGTCCCTGAAGATATGAGTGATCTTGAATTCAAGAAAATAGAGGACTCGTCAAGAACAACATTATCTAAAGCGACTTCAAAAAGTGAAGTGATTATCCAACGTTCTAAAGATGCCATTGGGGCTATATCAAAGATATCAGCTGAGTATGATCTTTTAATATTGGGAACTCCTCAAAAAGATAATTGGTTAAATATTCTTTTTGGACCGGGTAAAGATAAATTTGCAGATAGTTCAGCCTGTTCGGTGCTGAGATTAACAGTTAAGGATTAATATTTATAGGTCCAGTTTAAAGGCCTTTTTTAGTTTTGCCAATGCCTGGTTCTTCTCTAACAATTTATTGTATTTTTCTTCTGGAGTATAGGCGAATTTTTTCTCATTTGCTTCATTCACCTTAATTTCAAACTTTATACTATGATTATTTAACTTTTCTCGAAAGTGCCTTAATAATCTTGGTTTTATCTTAACCAATTCAGCCTTCATCATACTATTAGGAAAAACGAGCTTTATAGTATTTTTATGAACTTTCGGAATATCGGCATTCATAATAGAGGCCATTATTTTTTCACCTTTTTTATCCAGATATTCAATATATTCCTTCCAAAGTTCGATGAATTGAATTTGCGTGAAATCCTCTTTAGCTAAATCTTCTTTATCAACGTTGGTAACTATCGTATTTTTTTTGAGCTCATTTTTTTTATGTATACTATTTAACGATAGTGCAGAAGATCTTCTTCTTTCAGTTTTTAATACAGGTTTATGAATAACCTCCTCTTGTACAATAGGCTTAATATGTTCAACTTGGGGTAAATTGGGAGTTTTAGTGGCATTTTCCTTAATAACTTCTTTTATCTTCTCTTTTGAAGTTTTGACAAAATTAGTTGAAGGTATTATGAATGCTTCAGGCTTTTTTTTTTGGGTCTCAAATGTTAATGAGGCCAACTGCATAAGGCAAAGTTCAACCAATAAACGTTGGTTCCTGCTGCTTTTATATTTAAGATCACAGCTATTCGCCAGCTCAATGGCGGCTAATAGAAAGTTGACTTTACAATGTTTACTTTGCGCTAGATATTGTTTTTTAGCGTTGTCACCAACTTCTAAAAGTTCTATCGTAGCGGCATCTTTAGCTACTAATAGGTCTCTAAAATGTGAAGCCAAGCCGGCAATAAAATGATGGCCTTCAAAACCTTGGGCCAAAATATCATTAAATGTTATTAATAATTCAGGAATTTTGTTTTCCAGGATAAGATCTGTAGTCTTAAAATAGGCGTCATAATCCAATACATTCAGGTTTTCGGCTACAGATTGTCTTGTTAAGTTTTCACCAGAAAAACTAACTACCCTGTCAAAAATTGAAAGTGCATCTCGAAGTGCACCATCAGCTTTTTGAGCAATAATATGCAAAGCATCGTCATCTGCCTTTATGCTTTCTTCTTCTGCAATTTTGTGCAAGTAATTTTTTATATCATTCACACCTATGCGCTTAAAATCAAAAATTTGGCATCTCGATAAAATCGTCGGAATAATTTTATGCTTTTCTGTCGTTGCCAAGATAAAAATAGCATGGGCCGGAGGTTCTTCCAAGGTTTTCAAAAAAGCGTTAAATGCGGCTTGAGAAAGCATATGAACCTCATCGATGATATAAACTTTATAATTACCTGTCTGAGGAGGAATCCTAACCTGATCGGTTAAATTTCTAATATCATCAACCGAGTTGTTGGAAGCAGCATCTAATTCAAAAATATTAAAGGCAAAATCCTCATCGGGATTAATTTTTTCACCCTTTTGATTAATTCGTTTTGCCAAAATTCGGGCACATGTAGTCTTGCCCACACCCCTCGGTCCGGTGAATAATAGGGCTTGGGCTAAATGGTTATTTTTTATAGCATTTTCTAAGGTATTGGTAATAGCCAATTGACCCACAACATCATCAAAAACCTGTGGTCTATACTTACGTGCTGATACTATAAAATGCTTCATAAAATTTTAAAAATTCGAGGTGTAAAGTTATGAATTAAGCATATATTTTGGCATATAAATCCTTATATATTTCTTTGATGGTTTCTCTTTTCATTTTCATAGTTGGTGTCAAATGCCCGGAATCTATACCCCAGACATCCGAGGTAAGTTCAAAGCGTTTGATCTGTTCCCATTGACCAAAGTTCTTATTGCACTTATCAACCTCCTTCTGAATACGTTTAATTACAGCCTCAGAAGAAGCAATTTCCTGATTAGTTTCTCCTATTTTAATTTTTTTTCTTTTACTCCAATCCTTTAGAAAATCAAAGTTGGGTTGAATGAATGCGGCCGGCATTTTTTGACCTTCACCAATCACCATGGCTTGTTCAATAAAATGCGATTCTTTTAATATATTCTCCAACAAGGTTGGTATTACATATTTACCGCCCGAAGTTTTAAACATTTCTTTCTTACGACCGGTTATTTTTAAGAATCCGTCTTTATCCAGTTCTCCTTTATCACCTGTGTGGAAATAATCTCCTGTCATAACCGAGGCCGTCTTCTCAGGGTCTTTATAGTAACCTAGCATTACATTGGGTCCTTTGATCAGAATTTCTCCGTCATCGGCAATTTTTACCTCAACATTTCTGATGGGTTTCCCAACTGATCCAATTTTGAACATGTTATTTGCATACATCCCTACTGAAACAACTGGTGATGTTTCTGTTAGGCCATAACCTTCCATAACATACATGCCCGAGGCACAAAAGATTCTTGAAAGTTTAGGATTAAGGGCAGCACTACCGCATACCATGGTTGTTAAATTTCCGCCCATGGCTTCCTTCCATTTACTAAATATTAATTTTCTGGCAATTTTAAGTTTAAATCCATACCACCAACCATTGGCACTATAGGGTTCATATTTTTCTGATAATTCTACAGCCCAATAAAAAAGTGCTTTCTTTAAACCCGAAAGTTCATCGCCTTTCGCATATATTTTGTCAAATAATTTTTCAAGTAGTCTGGGTACAACACTCATTAAATGAGGCTTGACCTCCTTTGTGTTTTCACCAATTTTATCCAGACCTTCTGCGTAGTAAATCGAAGTTCCTGCATATTGGTATAAATAAATAAGCAATCTTTCAAAAATATGACAAAGCGGTAAAAAGCTCAAAACTCTCGTTTGACCCTTTACCAATGGTAATCTAGGTTCACTGTCTAAAGTGTTGCTCACAATATTACTATGGGAAAGCATTACACCTTTAGGATTCCCGGTGGTACCCGAAGTGTAAATTATTGTTGCTAGATCATTTGGTAATACTTCACTTTTTCTTTGATCTAATGCTGCTTGATTGCTTTTGTCTTTACCCGAGGATAGAAGCTCTGAATAATGTTTGCAATCTTTAATATTATCGAAAGAATAAACGTCTTTAAGCTTGGTTTTATCTTTTACCTTATTTACTTTTTTTAATACTTCAATATCCGAAACAAAACAATAAATAGCTTCAGAATGATTCAGCACGTAATCGTAATCTTCGGCACTGATGGTTGGATAAATAGGAATAGTTTGGGCACCGGTTTGCAGCACCCCAATATCTACAATATTCCATTCGGTTCTATTGGTTGAAGAAATAATGGCAATCTTATCATTTTTTTTGATTCCCAATTTTAACAGGGCTCGGCTTATTGCATTCGCTTTATCAATATATTCTTGCGTAGAAGTTTTTATCCATTCTCCATTATATTTAGTAACGAAAGCAGCATCTAGATTATAAGTTTCTAATTGATAATATGGAATATCAAAAAGACGGGTAATTTCCAGGGCCATAAATGTACATTTTGAGTTATTGCAAAGTATAAAAATAATAGTGATTACACAAATGACAAATTGATGTAGTAAATTTTAATAATGAAGTATTTTAAGCATTTAAAATTTGTTAAAACGGTAGTATGTCTACTTAAATGTATTGATTATCTTTGTGCATTCAAAAAAAAGAATATTAGATGAAGATTTCGTACAATTGGTTAAAACAATTTTTAGATATTGATTTAGAAGCTGAAAAAGTTGCAGAAATATTAACCGATTTAGGCCTGGAGGTTGAAGGAATTGAGACCGTTGAGTCTGTAAAAGGAGGATTAAAAGGAATTGTTGTTGGTGAAGTTTTAACTTGTATAAAACATCCCAATGCCGATAGGTTAAAGGTCACGACAGTAGACTTAGGAAATGGTGAGCCTGTACAAATAGTTTGTGGCGCTCCAAATGTTGCTGTTGGCCAAAAAGTTCCTGTAGCTACTATAGGCACCAAGTTATACGATGGTGATGGCAAAGAATTTTTAATAAAAAAAGGTAATATCAGAGGGGAAGAAAGTCATGGAATGATTTGTGCTGAAGATGAACTTGGCCTGGGTACTGATCATGAAGGTATTTTAGTGTTGGATAGTAAAACCAAGATCGGAAAACCGGCCTCGACAGTTTTCGATATTACCTCTGATGAAGTTTTTGAAATTGGTTTAACTCCAAATAGGGCCGATGCCATGAGTCATTTTGGCGTTGCACGCGACCTTAGGGCAGGCTTATTACAACAAGATATTGATGTTGAATTAATTACACCTTCGGTTAGTAATTTTCATGTAGATGAGCGAACACTAAAAATTGATGTTGAAGTTGAAGATAGTTCACAGGTACCGAGATATGCAGGGGTGACCATTACCGACCTTAAGATTGAAGAATCACCGAAATGGCTTCAGGAAAGGCTTAAAGCGATTGGCTTAACACCCATTAATAATGTGGTTGATATTACGAACTATGTATTACATGAATTGGGACAGCCGCTGCATGCTTTTGATGCCGACAAAATAAAAGGCAAAAAAATAATCGTTAAAAATTTACCGGCCGATACAAAATTTATTACACTGGATGGTGTAGAACGAAAACTTCACGAAGAAGATATTATGATATGTGACGGTAAATCAACACCTATGTGTATTGGAGGTGTTTACGGAGGATTAACCTCCGGAGTTACCGAAAATACAACATCAATATTCTTGGAAAGCGCTTATTTTAATCCGGTTTCAATTCGGAAAACATCTAAAAGATTTGGACTAAATACGGATGCGTCTTTTCGTTTTGAAAGGGGTATCGATCCAAATATTGCCGAATATGCTCTTAAAAGAGCTGCCTTAATGATAGAAGAGTTAGCCGGAGGTAAAATTACATCCGATATTATAGATATCTATCCGAATAAATTGGAAGGGCACCAAGTTCATATTGTCCTACGAAAAGGCTTTTAGTTTAATTGGTGAAGAAATTCCTACAGACAGTATCAAAAACATACTGTCATCCCTCGATATTAAGATCAATAGTCAAACTGAGACGGGACTTGGTTTAACCATACCGGCTTATCGAGTAGATGTAAACAGGGAAGCTGATATTGTTGAAGAAATTTTGCGCGTATATGGTTATAATAATATTGTAACCTCCGAGAAATTAAATACTTCAATTTCTTATTCACCAAAACTTGATAAGGATAAACTGCAGAATTTAATATCAGATCAATTAGTGAGTCAGGGATTTTTTGAAATGATGGCAAATTCTTTGACAAACCCAAAATTTGCAAACTTATCAGAAAAAATTAATGATGCTCATAATGTTGAAATATTAAATCCGCTGAGCGCAGACCTTTCTGTTTTACGTCAGTCATTATTATTTAGTGGTTTAGAGGCTATTGCCTATAATTTAAATCGAAAAAGCAATAATCTCAAACTATACGAATTCGGTAAGACTTACCACAAATTTGAGAATGGTTTTGATGAGCAAAAACATTTTTCGTTACTTCTAACAGGTAATAGGAACAGCGATAGTTGGATTATTGACGAATAGAAGAACTGACTTTTTCTATTTAAAGGGAATCATAAACAGTATATTAGAGCGAATAGGGATAAATTCAACTGGTTCTAAACCATCGAAAAACGATATTTTTTCTGAAGGAATTACGTTGCAATTAGGCAAACAGACTATTGGTTGAATTTGGTGTAGTAAAACCAAGGATTGCCAAAGAATTTGGAATTAAACAAGAAGTATTATATGCTGATTTCAATTGGGATAATATCTTATCAACATTAAGCCGTAAAGACATTAAGATAAGCGAATTACCAAAATTTCCAGCGGTTAAAAGAGACCTAGCATTATTATTAGACAAGCGATGTTAACTTTCGATAAATTATATGAGTTGGCTTTTCAGGTCGAAAAAGATCTTTTAAAATCTGTTGATCTTTTTGATGTTTATGAAGGCGACAAGTTATCCGAAAATAAAAAATCTTATGCCTTAAGCTTTTTAATTCAAGATGAGACTAAAACACTCAACGATAAGCAAATAGATAATGTAATGCAGAAATTACTGAAGGCATTTGAAGTTAAATTAAATGCAGAATTGCGGGCATAATACCGTTATGTATAAATCTTTCATCCGAAAAATATTTTTTTTATTTGATGCCGAAAAAGTGCATCACTTCACATTCTCGATTTTAAAGCTCATTTTCAAATTACCGCTGGTTGCTACCATTGTAAAGAATATTTATAAAGTTGAAGATCCTAATCTTGAGCGTAATTTATTCGGGCTTACATTTAAAAATCCCGTAGGCCTTGCAGCAGGTTTTGATAAAAATGCACAGTTATTTAATGAATTTGCAAATTTCGGATTTGGATTTGTAGAAATCGGAACGGTTACTCCTAAGCCGCAAGATGGTAATCCTAAAAAAAGAATATTCAGGTTAATAGAAGATGAGGCCTTAATTAATAGAATGGGCTTTAATAACGACGGTGTAGAAGTAGTTTCAAAGCGGTTAAGATCAAGAAAATCAGATATCATTATTGGTGGGAATATTGGCAAAAATAAAGTTACTCCCAACGAAACTGCCGTTCAAGATTACATAATAAACTTCGAAGCCTTATTTGATGTTGTTGATTATTTTGTGGTGAATGTAAGCTCACCTAACACACCTAATTTAAGGGATTTACAAGAGAAAGCACCGCTTACGAAATTACTAAATGAATTACAGGAAAAGAATAACCTTCATAATGTAAGAAAACCGATTTTGTTAAAAATTGCGCCGGACTTAACCAACTCTCAATTAGAAGATATCATTGATATTGTAAAAATTACTAAAATTGATGGTGTGATAGCTACGAATACGACCATTTCCCGAGAAGGTTTAACAGCTAATGATAAAAATGAAATAGGTGGGTTAAGTGGAAAACCTTTAACCAAAAGGTCGACCGAGGTAATTCGTTTTTTATCAGAAAGATCTAATAAGGCTTTTCCGATTATTGGCGTGGGAGGTATTCATTCTGCACAAGATGCCATTGAAAAAATTCAGGCAGGTGCAGATCTTATTCAAATTTATACGGGTTTTATCTACGAAGGTCCAGTACTGGTAAAAAAGATCAATAAAGCTATTTTGGCAAATCAAAATATTGATCGTTAAGATCAATCATGACTTTCAATCCATTTTCGAGCATTCACAAATGCTTCGAGCCAGGGTGAAACCTCATCTTTTCTTCCTGATATGTAATGCGCCCAGTTCCATTGAAATGTAGAACGTTCAATATGTGGCATGGTTACTAAATGCCTCCCTGATTTATCACACATCATTGCCGTATTAAATCTTGACCCATTTGGATTAGAAGGATAGGCGTCATAACCATAAGTAGCAACAATATCATAGTTTTCCTTAGTCAGTGGCAGATCGAACTTTCCTTCACCATGACTGATCCATACCCCTAAAGTACTTCCGGCAAGAGAAGATAGCATTACAGAGTTATTCTTTTCAATTTTAACGGAAGTGAATGCGCTCTCATGTTTATGCGAGTCATTATATGTCATTTTACCGTGGACTTTGTGTTCTGGATTGATCAATTCCAACTCCATAAATAATTGGCAACCGTTGCAAATACCAACAGATAATGTATCTTTTCTTCTAAAGAAATTTTCGAGTGCATTTTTAGCCTTTTCATTGTAAAGGAAAGCTCCGGCCCAACCCTTAGCCGAACCCAAAACATCAGAATTTGAAAAACCACCAACAGCACCAATAAATCGAATATCTTCTAAAGATTCTCGACCTGAGATCAGATCGGTCATATGAACATCCTTAACATCGAAACCTGCTAAATACATGGCATTGGCCATTTCGCGTTCACTATTACTTCCTTTTTCTCTAATAATAGCTGCTTTAGGTCTGGGTGAACCATTTTTGTCCGAAATTAAAGGAAGTTTCCCTGTAAAATGAGATGGGAATTTATAATGTAGTACCTGATCTTTATAATTTTTAAATCTGGCAGCAGCTAAGTTTTGGGCAGTTTGTTTTTGATCTAAAAGAAAGGACGTTTTATACCATGTATCTCTAGCTTCGGCAATGCTCAAAGAGATGTTATCTTTTTGGTTCGTAATTGTAAATACATCTCCTTCTTTGACTTTTCCAATATTAAAATACTCAATATGAGACTGTTTTAAAATGGAAGCAACTGAATCATCTTTTGCCTGGAAAACAATACCAGCATTCTCTGAGAATAATACTTTTATAGTGTCGGATTGACCAAGTGCCGTTAAATTTATGTTTGCGCCTAAATTTACGTCGGCGAAACACATTTCCAGTAAAGTTGTGATCAAGCCACCTGATGCCACATCGTGACCTGCAATAATTTTATCTTCCCTAATTAATTGCTGAATGGTATTAAATATTTTTTTGAATTGTTTGGCATTTTTTATAGTAGGTGCTTCTTTGCCAATACTATTTAAGATTTGTGCAAACGAACTTCCTCCTAATTGATAGCTATCCTGAGAAAAATTAATATAGTAAATATCACCACCGGTTTTTTGTAAAACGGGCTCAACAACATTAGTTATATCGTCGCAATTGGCAGCTGCAGAAATAATAACCGTTCCTGGAGCTATTACCTCATCCTTGTTTGGATACTTCTGTTTCATCGACAAGGAATCTTTTCCTGTTGGCACATTTATACCGAGTTCAATGGCAAATTCAGATACGGCTTCTACTGCCTCATAAAGACGGGCGTCTTCTCCTTCATTTTTACATGGCCACATCCAGTTTGCCGATAATGAAACACTTTGTAAACCATTTTTTAAGGGTGCCCAAATAATATTGGTTAAGGCTTCCGCAATGGCGTTTCTACTCCCCGCTCGAGGGTCTATTAATCCGGCAATGGGCGCATGACCCAAGGAGGTAGCAATGCCCTCTTTTCCTTTATAGTCTAAGGCCATAACTCCGCAATTATTAAGTGGTAGTTGCAAAGCCCCAACACACTGTTGTTTAGCAACTTTACCACCAACACAGCGATCTACTTTATTAGTTAACCAATCTTTACAGGCAACAGCTTCTAATTGAAGCACCTGATCTAAATATATTTTAAAATGATCATAATGATAAGTTAGCCCGTCATAATTACGGCGAATGGTTACATCATTCATGATGGTTTTTGGTGAACTTCCGAACATATCCTCTATAGCCAGATCCATAGGTTTGTCTCCGTTAGCACTAGATTCAAAAGTAAATTGATGATCGCCTGTAACATCACCAACGGTATACATTGGCGAACGTTCACGATCTGCTATCCGTTTTAAATGAACCAAATGGTTATCGGAAATTACCAATCCCATTCTTTCCTGCGACTCATTCCCTATGATTTCTTTTGCCGAGAGGGTAGGGTCACCAATTGGCAACTTATCAAGATCAATTTTCCCGCCGGTTTCTTCTACCAATTCAGAAAGGCAATTTAAATGTCCACCCGCACCATGGTCATGTATAGAAACTATAAAATTCTCTTCGCTTTCTACCATACCACGAACAGCGTTGGCTGCTCTTTTTTGCATTTCAGGATTTGAACGCTGCACGGCATTAAGTTCAATACCTGTAGAAAATTCGCCGGTATCGGCAGACGATACTGCGGCACCTCCCATCCCAATTCTATAATTATCACCACCCAGAATGACTACTTTATCTCCGGTTTTTGGAATGTCTTTTTTTGCTTGATCGGCTTTACCATAGCCTATTCCTCCGGCTTGCATAATGACCTTATCATAACCAAGCTTTCTAGCACTTTCTGGATGCTCAAAAGTCAGCACAGAACCGGCTATCAATGGTTGTCCGAATTTATTACCAAAATCAGAAGCGCCATTAGAAGCTTTAATGAGTATATCAATAGGGGTTTGATATAACCAATCCCGCTCTTTCATAGCTTTTTCCCAGGGCCTGTTTTTTTCTAACCTTGAGTATGAGGTCATATAAACAGCAGTTCCAGCCAGAGGAAGAGACCCTTTTCCACCTGCAAGTCTGTCTCTGATCTCACCTCCTGAACCCGTTGCAGCACCATTGAATGGTTCTACGGTAGTCGGAAAGTTATGTGTCTCGGCTTTTAATGAGATAACCGAGTTGAAATCGGTAACTTGGTAAAAATCAGGTTTGTCAGCTGATCTTGGCGCAAATTGTTCTACTAAAGGGCCCTTGATAAAAGCAACATTATCCTTATAAGCAGATACGATATCGTTGGGATTTATCTTAGATGTTTTTTTAATGAGCTTAAAAAGCGATGAAGGTTTTTCCTTACCATCGATAACAAAGGTTCCGTTAAATATTTTGTGCCTGCAATGTTCACTATTTACTTGAGAAAATCCAAAAACTTCTGAGTCTGTTAGTTTCCTTTGTAACTTTTTGGAAAGATCTTCGAGATACTCGATTTCCTCACCATTTAATGCCAGTCCTTCTTGTTGATTGTAGTCTGAAATATTTTCTATTTCTAAAATGGGCTCAGGTTTAATTTTAATGGCAAATATATCCTGATCTAAACATTTGAATTTCTGAGAAAGCATCGGATCGAAATCAGCATATGCTTCGGTAACGGCCATAAATTCTTCGATTCTTAAAATCCCGTCAATAGCCATATTTTGTGTGATCTCTACGGCATTGGTACTCCAAGGTGTGATCATCGCAGCCCGCGGCCCCACAAAGAAAGAATTGATAGTTGATTTGTTAATTTTGGGTTGATTACCGAATAGCCATGTTAATTTTGAAATGGATTCAGGATCTAGATCTCTTGCTGTTTGTACAGCAAACACTTTGGTGTCTGCCTTTCCGAAGAAGTGGATCATTACGGCGTAATTTGATTGAATTTTTAAAGTGCTAAAATAGGCAAATTCGCTAAAAATTATTGAGGCTGAATACTAATTTTTAAGTAACTTCTTAACAATAATCATTTAGTATTGCCTGCTAAAAATAACGAGAAAGAATTCCCTTAACACTGCCGTAATAAGAATTGCCAAACATGTTCAAGTGCACTAGTAGATAATATAATTGGTACAGGTCTATGCTGGCTTTAGAATTTTCGTCATAAGTATAATTTTCTTGATAGGCCTTGTAGAAAGAAGGATCAAATCCTCCAAATAACTTGCTCATGGCAATATCTACCTCATTATGGCCAAAGTAAATTGCCGGATCTATTAAATAAGGCGTGCCGTCGGTGGCTATGATATAGTTCCCGCTCCATAGATCTCCATGCAACAAAGAAGGTGTTACATTATTAGACAAGTCTTTAAGTACATTAAGAAGACTTGTTATTTTAGGAATTTCATTATTTGAAAGAAGCTCTTTTGATTTTGATAATTTTAGTTGTGGTAAAAGACGTTCGTAACAGTAAAAATCTTCCCAATTTGAATGCGATTTGTTCGATTGAAAAAGCCTTCCAATATAGTTGTCTGAAGTAAACCCAAATGATGTTTGTGATATGTTATGTAATGCGGCAAGTTGAGTACCTAATCTTTCAAAATCTTTTTTTTCCGGGGTTTTGGGTTCAATATATTCTAAGAGCAAGAAAGCGTCTTTTTCAAATGTGCCACAGTAAAAAACTTCAGGTACTGCAATCGTATGTGTTTTATAAATAGTTTCCAAGCCTAACTTCTCTGCCTGAAACATTACTAAGGCTTCTTGATGGTTATTGATTTTGAGAAAATACCTGTTTTGAGAAGTTTCTAATAAAAATGCCCGTGAGATATCACCACCAGAAATAGGTCTAAAAGCCTTGATCCTTTCACCAATGGTTTTTGCTATGTGATTTAAATTTCTTTCCAATGAAATTAACTTCTAGCACAAAGTTAACAACTATTTGCCTTTAATGGCAGCAAAGCCTACCGTGGAGTTCTTATAATATATTTTACCATACGTAAAAGTATCCTGAATTGGAAAGTCGAGGTAGTAGGTTGCTTTTTTTCCTTTAATCGTTGTTTTTTTTAAGGATTTGACACTTGGTTTTATTTTCTTCTTTTTAATACCTAAGAAGTTTGTTCTATAAGTCTCAGCTTCAAAGTTTTTATAACCCACCACATTTGATTCCATAAATGAATTATAATTTTGATTCACCGACTTTGATTTCAGGTACATTTTTTTTTCTCCTTTGTAGTAATAAACTGCAACAGGCCGTATTCTAAATTTATTGGTTTCATCGAGTAACATGAACTGGTCAAAATCCAGTGATTCGTTTTGATCATTGGTGGGTTCTATAATTATTTGAACGCTTAATGTCTTTAATTTATCATTCTGAAACCTGTATGGCTGGGTCCATAAAGCGGTATTGATTTTTGGCTTACCTGCCACAAACCGAAAATCTTTCTGGGCTATACTATCCGAAGTCTCATCTATTACTTGAGCCTCAATAGATGTTGTAAGCGCAGCACTTATACATATTAGTGAAAGAATTATTAAAGATTTCAATTTCATAACTAATCTTTTGATGTTTACGTTTTTACTTGTAAGTCCTTTTTCAGAATTTATTTTAAGAACGTAAAAACCTGATGGTAAATTGTCTAACACAATGGTATTGTTATCTTGCTCTGTTGAGTTTAACAAAAAATCTACATCATTATAATACGGTTGTTGAGGGAATAGGAAGGTTGTAGAAGAAGAAATTAAAAATAGTAATTTTAATTTTATATTTAAACAATCCTTTCTAATAAGGCCATATAGAAACCATCATATCCTGAAACAGAAGGCAGAATCTTTTTCTCAGCAATAAATTTAAATTCTTTATGCGATTCTAAAAAATATTGAACCTGATTTTCATTTTCCGAAGGTAAGATTGAACATGTTGCGTATACCAATTTACCACCTACTTTGAGCATCTTTGAATAGTTGTTTAATATTTCAGCTTGGGTCTTTTTGATATCTTCGATAAATTCTTGCTGAAGTTTCCATTTCGCGTCTGGATTTCTTCTTAATACGCCTAAACCGCTACATGGGGCATCGATCAATACCCTATCGACATTATTATATAATTTTTTAATGACTTTAGTCGAATCAATATGTCGGGGTTCAATATTATGGGCTCCTGCTCGTTTGGCCCTTCTTTTCAATTCCTTTAATTTATTTTCATAAATATCCAGCGCAATAATTTGACCTTTGTTTTGCATTAAAGCTGCTAAATGCAATGCTTTACCACCGGCGCCGGCACAAGCATCAACAACACGCATACCGGGTAAAACTTCCAAATATTGCGCTACCATTTGTGAAGAAGCATCCTGTACTTCAAAAAAGCCGTTTTTAAAAGCTTCCGTCGTAAAAATATTTTTCCGTTCAGTTAATTGCAGGGCATCAGAATAACCTTTAATAATTTGAGTTTCAATCTCATTTTCCAATAATACCTTTTGCAAATTTTCTTTAGTAGTTTTTAGGGTATTTGCTCTCAGAATTACTTCAGCTTGTTCGTTCAAGGCACTCAATTCCTTTTCCCATTGTTTACCTAATTCTTTTTCACCTAATTGATCAAGCCAGTCTGGAATTGATTCCCTAAAGACACGCTGACCTTGTAATTCGTCGAATTTACCCTTGATGCGTCGCACAGGGGTGCCTTCAAACTGTTTCCAATCCGGTAACATGATACCTTTAAGCACAGCCCAGACGGTAAAAATTTTCCATAAATTTTCCTGGGTAAAATGATCTTTTGTCCCTGCTATTTCATTATATAGGCGCTTCCAACGAACACAATCATAAACGGTCTCAGCGATAAATTTCCTATCCCTAGCTCCCCATCGGGTATCCCTTTTAAGGGTCTTTTCCACCACCTTGTCTGCATATAACCCGTCATTATATATATAGTTCAATGAATCGATAACTGCCAATACCAAATTTCTATGTAAGCGCATTTTTAAGAATTAAGGCTGCAAAGGTAGCTAATAATACACTCAATATTAAAACTTTTCAAAAACCCCTAATCCAAATAAGGCAAAGTCGTATTTCACCGGGTCTGTAGGGTCAAGAAGACGTAGATTGGTATCAAGCTCATATAAGGCTTTTGCGTCATTTTGTTTTCGATCTAACAAACCTAATTTTCGAGCAACCACACCCGAATGAACATCTAAGGGGCATGATAATATTGAAGGAGAGATGCTTTTCCATAAACCAAAATCAACACCGGTATTGTCATTTCTTACCATCCATCTTAAAAACATATTAATACGTTTGGCCGCAGAACCTTTTATGGGGTCTGAAATGTGCTTTTGTGTTCTTAACGGATGTTCTAATTCAAAAAATACTTTTTTAAGGTGATGAATGGCATTTTGAGTAGAATCGGCGGTTTTATTAGAATTAAATACAGGTTCTAATCCACCGTGGTTTTTATAAATATGCTGTAAAGCTTTGATGAAAAATATTAGATCGGACCCGTTAAAAGTCCGGTGAACGAAACCTTCTAGGGAAGCCAGATCTCGATCTTTATGGTTCATTACAAAATCAAAAGGACTATTATCCAAGAGATCCATCAATTTTGAAGGCATTGTTGATGATCGTTTTTCTGTTTCCCCAGGCAATAGTTGCCGTTAGAAACGCAGAAATTTCAATATCCTCCTTTAAGGAATATCGATGAGGGATTTGAATAGGGTCAGATTCAAGGAATTTTGGGTTATTATATTGAATAACTTTTGCATCCAAAAATTCTTTGAGTTCTGTTTTGGTCATTTAATTGAATTAAACGCCAAAAATACTATTTTCAGGACAGCATAAAATACCATCCTGAAAATAATTAAATACTTTCTAAAGCACAGAAGTGTTTATTTCAATATCTGAATGCTGCCAGGCCTTATCAAATTCTTGCTTAATAGCGTTCGCTTCTTCAGTCTTACCTTGTGCAGTATAACTTTGGTATAAACCCATTAATGACCATCCATTTTGGCGAATGATATTCAGATCGTCATTATATACTTTTTCAGCCTCCTTATATTTTTTTGCTTTTAATAAAACAGCACCCAAATTATGTCTGGTTGAGATATGCCATGCCGCAGGTTCAGTGTAAACTAATTGATCTTCTAAAGACACCGCCTTTTCAAGATGATTGATTGCGCCTAAAAGATCTCCTTTTAAAGAGGCCAGCTCGCCAGCCACAACTTCAAATGCTATATTTGCTATTGAAATAGACGGATTGTTTGCGGTTGCTACTAAATTTTCAAGTTCAGGATCATTTTTAAGTGTTTTTATGGCATCCAATTCTTCTTGGGCCTCTATGGCGTTGCCTTTCCTAATGAAAGCGATACCTCTTGCATAATGCCATATAAGATTTAAGTGTTTAATTTTAGCATTAGGTTTTGGCACTGTTAAGATCTCATTCCATTTTCCAAATCTTGTATAGGCCAATAAGGGTGTTGCTGCAAAATCTTGTAAGAATGGAAGGTCTATTAACTCTCCGGTGGGAACTTTTTCAGCCGTTTTTTTTGCGGCATCAATGGCAATATCACTGCTACCTAATAGGCTGGCTGATGACCATAAAAAGTGAATATTATGCGGATAATATGCTAGAGGATACAAACCTTGTGCAAAACATTGTGAAATGTAATCTTCATCGGCTAAAATTGCTGTTTGATTTACTTCTACGGCGTCTTTATACCTGCCAACTCGAATATATATGTGAGACGGCATATGCACTATATGTCCTGCTCCGGGCATTAATGAGGCCAATTTATCGGCACTAGGTACACCAAGATCCGGGTAAGGTAATTCTACCATATGAATATAATAATGATGAGCCCCGGGATTCTCAGGCTCAATTTTCATTGCTTTTTCTAATGCTGCTTTAGCTTCTTTGATATTTGGAGATGGATTGCCATCAGCATCCCAATAATTCCATGGTACGGTATTCATTACAGACGCTGCATATAAGATCTGGATATTGGCATCCTCAGGAAATTGTTTTAATACCTTGGCCATAGCTTTCATATAAGACATATTCAGTTCAGCCACATCTTTGGTTAGATCTTCACTATATCTTGCGGCAAGAGCTTCTATCAAGGCTTTTTCTTTTGGTGTTGATGATGATGCTAGTTTTTTGGCTTTAGCCATAGCATCATTATATGTTTTCTTGCGTTCATCGTCTGGTTGCGGATCATTAATATTAGGTCCTAAGGCATAAGCTTGCCCCCAATAGGTCATGGCCGAATTAGGGTCTAATCTTGAAGCTTCCATAAAAGATCTATGACCTTCTGCATGATTAAAGGCATAGCTAAGTTTTAAGCCTTGATTAAAAAATGCCTGAGCCCTTTCATTAGAAGTGCTAATGTTAAAATTAAGGTTGCCCAGATTATTAAAAAGCGGAGAAATTTGCCTGGTCGTATCTACAGTTAATAAATATTTTGGCGCAGTACACTTAACAAAATTCATCGCAACTAAAGGTTTAGGTTCTGTCTGTTCGTCAGTTAACTTGGAATTTATAAACCAAATAATTAGAAAAAATCCAAGCGTTAATAAAGTCAGATTTATTTTAGTTTTCATAATTAATGAATTAATTTTTATTAATCTCCTGAAAATAAGCTTTATTAAACAATAAAATAGGCGTAACAGGACGAAGCCCTTTGTTTTTTGTCCGAAGGACTTAAATTATTTTTCAGAATAAATAAATCAAACTGTTTATAAAGTGCTTTGACATATAATTTAGGTCTTATACAAGAATCTATAAAATTTAGATGATTAGATTAAAAGACTTTTTTCTATGAAAAATAGGTGGAGATGTGTGGTACACTTTATATAGTAATTATAGGCATAAAAATAGCATTTTCATTACTTAGATTAAATCAATAAACCAAGTAATTAACATTATATATGAGAAATATTTATTAAATTTAGAATTGAATTATTTTATTACTAACCAATAAACTTTATACTTATGAAAAAAATATTATTGATATTAACGATAATTTTAATAGGCGGTAATGTCTTTGCACAGGATAAACTTTATTTGTCGTTTGAGTTCATGAAAGTTGATGAAGAGCAAGAGAGCGTATATGATAAAACAGAATCTTTTTGGGAAAAACTCCACGAACAAAGGATTAAGAACGGAGATATCATTGGATGGGACCTCTGGCGACTGCAACCGGGAGGTGAAGATCAAGGATATCAATACTTAACGGTTACTTTATTTAATGATCCTGTAAAAATGTTTAACGGAGGCGATATACAAGCTGCCCTTAATGCTGCATATCCCAATATGTCGCAAGATGAACTTAACAAGAGCTTCGATTATACTTCTAAGACGCGAGACTTGGCTGTTAGACTTTATTTAGAGCAAATCGATGCAACAAAAGATGAATTCGAGTTGCCATTAGGAACAGTCGCTGCCATCAATTTGATGAAAACTACCACGGGTAATTATTCTAAATACGAAAGACATGGAATCGAAAATCTTTAAGCCAATGCATCAAAAGCAAGTTGATAATGGCAGCATGAGGGAATTGGGGTTTGTTAAGAATAATGCTTCCTCGTGGTAATGAGGTATTTGCATCGCATATAACTGTTGACATGTATAAAGATTATAATCAATTTTATATGCCTACGCAAAGTGATAATGCTACCCTTACCGCCGATCAGCAAAAGGCAATTAGCGAAGCTTTGCAAACCCGTGATTTAACTTGGACCTATATGGCTACCTTGATAAAAAAGGCTCGTTAATTTTAATACGTAAATGTTATAAAATATAAATTCCTCCCAATATTTATGGGAGGATTATATTTTAGATCCAACGCCTTACGTTTTTACAATAATCGATATATTTTTCTCCAAAAAGTTTAGTTAACGCATCTTCTTCGGGTTTTATCTGGAATTCAGTAATGTACCAAATAAAAAATCCCGCTAGAATAATGAAATTAAAAAAGTTACCTAAGGCTAATATCCAGGCTATGAGAACGACTAAAATTGCCAAATACATAGGGTTTCTCGAATAAGTGTAAATTCCGTTTGTAACAAGATGTTTAGCCTTTAATGGTTGCATAGGATCAGATGTTGTTTTGGTTATGATAAATTGCATAACCGCAATAACAGCAATAAAAGCACCCATAACTAATATTGTTTTTGCTAAAGTTTTTTGATGGCTAAATGAAAAACTCCCCATGGATAAATATTGGTCTACCAACCACATCAAAGCAGCAAAAATAAGGGTTTGAACGGCTGGCGGGATCTTTAATTTCACAGCTTCGATTAATTATTGATTTAAAACTTCAACAATGGCCTTCTCTACAAGTGGTTCCATTATTTTATAACCCCTTTCATTTGGATGTACTCCATCAGCGCCATATTCTTTTTTTAAGCCATTTTTTTCATCAACCATCGAAGTAAAGTAATCTAGATATAATAAATCCTGATTGTTGGCATAATCTTGTAACATGATGTTTAAAGCAGGAATTTCTTTATCCGGTTGAAGTCCTGGTTTCCAAGGATAATCATATGCCGGTAATACTGAAGAGATAATGACTTTAATATCATTGGCTTTGGCTAAGTTCGCACATCGAGATCATATTATTCATGATCATTTCGAGTGTCATTGGCCCGGTATTACCTGCAATATCATTTGTGCCCGCTAAAATGACAACAACTTTTGGTTGAAGCGCAATAACATCCGCTCTAAATCTGAGGAGCATTTGTGGGGTTGTTTGACCGCTAATACCTCTATTTATATATGATTTTCCTTTGAAAAATTCCGGACGAATTGTGCCCCATCCTTCCGTAATAGAATTACCCATAAATACCACACGCGATTCATTTAACATAGGCAATCCTAGTTTTTCATTTTCAATTTTATACCTGTTCAAATTTGCCCAGTCTTGAGCATAAATAGTCTCAACCATAAATATGAGAATTAATAGAAGACTAATATTTAATTTAATATTTTTCATTTTATGTTTGGAACTAAACGAGTAATACAAACACAAAGAGTATATTAAGCATTTATACAAACCAATTCCTTCAAATATAACCATTAAATTCATTTAATTTCAACTTTCTAATTAGTATATTCGTCAATAAAAAAGCATCATTGCCAACTTTAAATTTACATACTTCTATTGAATATTTAAAAGGGGTTGGTCCTGCCAGGGCCGAATTACTGCGAAAGGAGTTAGATGTAAAAACAATTGCTGATCTAATTAATTTTTTCCCGAATAGATATATAGATAGAACACAATTTTTGAAGATCAATCAGTTACAGCAAAATTCTTCCGAAGTTCAAATTATTGGAAAGATACGCGATCTTAAAACGATTCAACAAAAACGAGGTAGCCGATTGGTTGCGACCTTTGAAGACGAAACGGGAACTATGGAGATGGTTTGGTTCAGGGGTCAAAAATGGATAAAAGAGGCTTTAAAGGTAGATACTCCTTATGTGGCTTTTGGGAGGGTTAATTGGTTCAATGGTTTGTTTAGTATGCCTCATCCCGAATTGGAATTGGTATCCGATTATAAAAAGAGCCTGCAATCTGCCATGCAGCCGGTTTATCCCTCAACCGAAAAACTATCAAATAAAGGCATTACCAATAGAGTTATTATAAAGATAATGCAACAGGTCTTTTTGGAAGCTAATAACACTTTCACGGAAACGTTGTCCACCCAAATTATGGATCAATTTGCATTAATGCCTAAAAGCGATGCCTTATTCAATATTCATTTTCCTACGCATCAAAATTTATTAACCAAAGCACAACAAAGATTAAAGTTTGAAGAATTATTTTTTATCCAGCTACAGCTTATTAGAAAAAAACTTGTCCATAAATCAAAAATCAAGGGCTTTATTTTTGAATCTATCGGTGATAATTTCAATACATTTTATAAAGATCATTTACCATTTGAATTAACAAATGCACAGAAAAAGGTAATAAAGGAAATTCGTAAGGACATGGCCACCGGTGCACAAATGAATAGGTTATTACAAGGAGATGTTGGGTCTGGTAAAACAATAGTTGCTTTATTAACCATGCTTATTGCATTAGATAACGGTTTTCAGGCCTGTTTAATGGCTCCAACAGAAATATTAGCAGTACAACATTTTAATGCCATTACAGCATTATTTAAGGGCCTTGATATATCCGTTAATCTTTTAACAGGATCGGTAAAGACCAAAGAGCGAAAAATCATTCATGAATCCCTAGAAAATGGATCCTTACAAATTCTAATAGGTACACATGCCTTGTTGGAAGATAAAGTGCAATTTAAAAATTTAGGATTAGCCATTATAGACGAACAACATCGTTTTGGTGTGGCCCAACGTGCTAAAATGTGGATGAAGAACGAATACCCGCCACATATATTGGTAATGACGGCAACCCCAATACCGCGTACCCTTGCCATGAGTGTTTATGGCGACCTTGATATTTCAGTCATTGATGAATTACCTCCTGGTCGTAAACAAGTCATCACCGCTCATCGTTATGATAGTAACCGGCTAAGTGTCTTTAAATTTATGAAGGAAGAAATTGCTAAGGGAAGGCAGGTATATGTGGTGTATCCATTAATTCAGGAATCTCAGAAACTCGATTTTAAAGATTTAATGGATGGTTATGAAAGTATAACAAGAGAATTTCCGAAGCCAAATTATCAGATCAGTATTGTTCATGGTAAGATGAAGTCTGAAGACAAAGATTTCGAAATGAATCGGTTTATAAAAGGGGAAACCCAAATAATGGTGGCTACAACTGTTATAGAAGTTGGTGTAAATATTGCCAATGCAAGTGTTATGGTTATAGAAAGTGCAGAGCGCTTCGGGCTGTCTCAATTACATCAACTAAGGGGGAGAGTAGGAAGAGGAGCAGAACAAAGCTATTGTATCTTAATGACGAGTTTTAAATTAACAAGCGACGCTAAAACACGTATGGAAACAATGGTGTCCTCGAATGATGGTTTTGAAATTGCAGAAGTCGATCTTAAATTAAGAGGTCCGGGCGATTTGATGGGTACACAACAAAGTGGAGTTTTAAATTTAAGAATCGCAGATATCATAAAAGATGCTCATGTTTTAAAACGGGCACGCGAAGTGGCTATTCAAGTACTAAAAGAAGATCCGAATCTCAAAAAAATTGAAAATAAAAATATAAGTCGGGCCTACCGAGAGATTACAAAAAACAGGGCTATTTGGTCTAATATAAGTTAGAATAATAATGCTGGATTTCGCGAAATCCAGCATTATTATTTAAATATTTAATAAATTTTCATCAACTTTCGTGGCACATTTAAATTTTATAATTATTTAATCTTTATAATCAACACCCAATTCCTTAAGCATTTTAATCGAATTGGCCTTTAGGGCAGGAGGTGGATTTAGTGAGAGTGATTTTTTATAGTTTTTAATGGCATTTTTCTTATCTCCTTTTGTTTTATAACCTTCAGCTAGACTATCATATACATTGGCATCAGAAGGATTTTTTTTAACATTTAATTTGAATATCTCTATGGCTTTATCCATTTTATTATTTGTAAGAAATTGATAACCAATAGTATTCAATTGGTTAACATCAGCGATAGGAATTAATTCATTTTGAAGTTTTAAACTCTCTTCAATTTTTCCCTGTTTTTGAAGAATTTGAGATTTAATAAATTGATTCGTAAATGTTTTTTGGCTATAAAATTGTCCGCCAATGGCGTTTTCTATCCATCGCAGAGCCTCATTTAAATCTCCTCCATTATTTAGCGCAAAGGTTGCGGCTTGTTCCCAGTTACCTCTGGTAAAACCATCTTCACCTTGTAATTTTTTTCTAAAATCAGCAAGTACAATTTCTGTAACTGGTACCTCAATTTTAAAGGGGATTTCTTTTTTCTCCCATAGTAATGCAGCTGTCGTTGAGGTTGGCTGAACATCAATAAATTCATAGGTTAACAATTCTTTGTGAGGTACTTCTTTAGTTTGCACTGTAACTCTTAAAGCATCTTCAGTCGGGTCGTAAAAGTAACTTCCCCAGGCTGAACTATTATGCGAAAATATAATATCTGCTTCACCATTCTCTTTAATTACCATATGTAATCCATATTTACCTGCTTTTAATGGTTTACCCTCAATCGTAACATCATCCGAAAATTTGATAATCGTATTTTCATCTGCACCTGCTCTCCACGGTGATTCTTTTGCGGTACCAAAACCGAGATTATTCATGCCGTAGGGTACTAAATTTCCCCAAATTTCACGCTCTTTAACACTTGGTCTGGAGTACGTTATAGAAATATTTGAAACACCGATCGTCTGTTTTACTGTGGCTTTTTGACTTGAACGTGGTGTATTTAATTGGGCAGTAGCTGGTACACCAACTAAAAATACTAAGGTAAAAATAATTGCCCTTAATGATACTTTGGAAATAAGAGTTTTCATAATAGTTTGGTTTAAATGATCAATATAATTGGTTTTAAATTAATCATATCGAATCACAATGCTCGTTAGAATAATGTTAAAATTTGAAAATATATCAAAAAATAAAGCCTTAGGATTTAACATAAGGCTCTATAATAAGGAAGAAAGGCTAATCTTTCTTTTTTCTAAACTATTATTTGCTCAATAGCATAATTACTAATATAAAACAAATAATTATTTTGTAAAGAAATTATTATTATCACAAATATAATCTATAAAGGCACTGAATTCTTGATGTTTAATTAACTTTATCAACCGTTTTTTTAACAATTTGTAAATATGTACAAGTAACCAGTTTATTAATATGCATTTTTTAACTTTACGGACTCAAAATATTAAATATGATTATTATAACAGATAGTGGCTCTACGAAATGCGATTGGATCGCTGTTGATGAAAATGGGATTCAATTGTTCGATAAAATAAGAACAAAAGGATTAAATCCTGCTCATTTAAGTCCGGGAGAGTTGCTTGGTCGGATTCAGGAAAATGAACTATTAGGTATTCACAAAGATGAGGTAAAAAAAATCTTCTTTTATGGTGCAGGTTGTGGTACAGAAGGACCAAGACTTTCGCTAGAGCAAGTATTAAAATCGTATTTTAAAAATGCAGAAGTTACCGTTGCCGAAGATACCTTAGCAGCCGTTTATGCCACCGTTAAAAATAATGAACCGGCCGTAGTGTGCATTATGGGTACCGGTTCTAATTGCACCTACTATGATGGGGTAAAGACACATCAGAAGATAAGCTCATTAGGTTATACTTTAATGGATGACGCCAGTGGGAATTACTATGGAAAACAACTCATAAGAGATTATTATTTTAATCAAATGCCCGTAAATCTAAAGGTCTCTTTTAATGAGAAGTATAATTTAGACGCCGATTTTATTAAATATAATTTATATAAGCAACCCAATCCCAATGCTTATTTGGCCAGTTTTGCCGAATTTATGTTTTTAAATAAAGACAACCCATATATTGTAGATTTGATCAAATCTGGCTTTAGGATATTTGCAGAAAATATGATCATGCAATTTAAAGATGAATTAAAAACCGTTCCCGTACATTTTGCCGGTACGATTGCCTTTCTTTCACAGGATGAAATTAAAGAAGTCGCGTCAGAAATGGGTTTTAAAACAGGTAACTTCGTTAAACGACCTATTGAAGGTTTGGTGTATTATCATACAGATAAATTAAAATAATATGGAAATTGCTTTAATTGCCCATGATGGAAAGAAAGCCGAGATGGTTCAATTCTTAAATGAATATCGGGAAATATTGTATTCTAAAAATATCAATTTAATTTCTACCGGAACCACCGGAGAAAAAGTTGAAAAAGCGGGTTTTAAGGTAACAAAATTACTTTCAGGGCCTAAAGGTGGTGATGCACAGATCGCGGCAAGGGTTGCTGAAGGAAAATGTAATATGGTATTATTTTTTAGAGACCCTTTAGAAAAGCACCCCCATGAACCCGATGTTTTAATGTTGATGCGCTTATGCGATGTGCATAATGTGCCCTTAGCAACCAATCCGGCCACGGCAAATTTATTAATGAAGGCTATTTAACAGCGATCATAGAGATCTCTACATTTACATTTTTTGGTAAGCAGGCAACCTGTACTGTTTCTCGTGCGGGTGCGTTTGCATCATTAAAATAAGAACCATAGACCGTATTTATCTTACTGAAATCGTTCATATCGGCAATAAAAATGGACGTTTTTACAACATTTTCAAAGGTCATTTCTGCAGCAGCTAAAACGGCCTTTAGATTTTCCATAACTTGCTTTGTTTCATCATCAATATTTGTCAATACTAAATTGCCATTTGCGGGGTTAATGGCGATCTGCCCGGAAGTATAAAGCGTATCTTTTACAAGAACAGCCTGATTATAAGGTCCGATAGGAGCGGGAGCTTGGTTTGTTGTGATAATTTTTTTCATAATAATTCAATATTTAAATTAAAATAGTCGTCTATCCGATAACTTTCGCTTGTCGTATTTAAGATCTTGAAGAACCGAAGATTTAACACCAATAAAAAAGTAATAACTTGTATTATTACCAAAAGGCACCCAATTAAAGCTCATGCGCCAGCTATCTAGATCTCTTTCCAAGCTTAGATTCGTAAAAGTGATGCCTTTTCCTTTAAAATCATACCCCGAAGAAAATCCTACATCCCATTTAGGAGATAATTCAACCTTACCAGAAAACTGTAATGAATTGTTCGAAATTTCGTTTTGTCTTCTTGAATTCGAATAGCTTGCCGTATAACGTAAACTTATATTCCATGGTATCGTAGCACTGAACAATGTGGCTACTTTATTGGTACTTTCCTCCTGATCATCTTCTGTATTCCTTGATGTCATACTACTACCAAATAAACTATCTCCATCAGGGCCAGAATCAGGCGGAGGTTCAGAGTTTTTGTCTTTGCCTTTGTCTTTTTTCTTGTTGAACATATCACTGGATATGGCATAACTCGCCGATAAATTGGCATTTGTTAGCCTGAATAAACTACCGCCATTATTTATATTTAAGGTATTAATTCGGGTGTTATTAGCATTTAAAGCGTAAGGATCTAGTGTTGCATTGAAATTTAGATTCAATTTGTTATCCAGAATGGTTGTTCCGGCTGTCATTCTAACCGGACTCCAATTCAACGAATCTGCTGCAATATTATAACTTGTAGAGAAATTTAAATTATTCAATAAATTAATTTTTTTTGCTTCTGTCTCTGTAGAATCTTTAGGCATCACTTTGGCTTCAATGGTGCTATTGAGCGCAAAACCAATACTGCTTGATAAACCACGAGAAGGGCTTCCAAAAATACCACCATCAAAACGGCTGAATTCCCTTAAATCATCAGGATCTTCGCTTTGCTGAACTTCATCATAATAAAAACTAAAGTCTGGACGGTAATTAAAAGATACAGAAGGTCTTACTACATGTCGTATGGCTTGTAACCTTCCTTTTTTAAAGTTAAAATTACCATAAAGTGTGGTAGATGCAGAGATGCCACCAGAATATTCTCTAAACGCATCAAATCTATTGAGCGTATCTTTTACTACTAGGTTATTAATCGAATCATAACGCTGATCAAAAGTTTTAAGATACCATACTTCGTTATAATTTACACTAGGCGATAGGGTTATATATTTTAGGGCTTTTAAATTAGTGCTTGCACTGGCAGTATGTTTAGCACCCGACCTTGCATTTTCAAACATTTCTTTTTTAAAAAAAAGTTCATCCGTCGTGGTGATCTTATTTTGGGCGTTTAAATTATAGGTTAATCCAATATTCTGTAGTACATTCTTTTTTGAACCTGTTTTTGGCGCAAAAGGGTAAATACGATCCATACTAAATTGTAGAGATGGCAATGTCATATCGATTTGTTCTGTATTTGTATTTTGTGTATGATTTAAAGATAAATTCATATTAAAAGGTGACCCAATAAATTTTTTGTAGTACGAAACGGAAGAACTAAAAGTATTTGTAACAGTTTGTGATATATTGAATTCATTTAAAGATTCACGAAAATACTGGGAGCTTCCTAAATTGACCGATGAAGAAAACCGAGAACTTGGATTTGATTGGGTGGCCTGACTATGAGACCAACGGATGTAAAAATTATTTGATTTACTGTAATCATCGAAACCACGCTGACTATTGATCAGATTTTCAAAACGAAGACTGAAATTACCCGTAAATCTATACCTTAAGGCATAATTTGATTCAAAGCGTAATCCCCAGCTACCATTAGAATAGACATCACCAAGCACCGCCAGGTCAACATAATCATTAATGGCAAAATAATAACCACCATTTTGCAAATTAAATCCCTGCCTGGGGCTGTCACCAATGGTAGGTATTAGAAAACCTGAAGTTGATCTCTCCTTAGATATTGGAGCATAAAAGAAAGGAAGTATAGCTGGTGTTGGCACATCTGATAAATACAATTGAGATAGCCCTCCAACAATTTTTTTACCCGGTACTACTTTAATATTGTTTGTTACGATCTCATAATCGGGTTTTTCTTTGGTTGAAGTAGTAAAATGTGCCCTATTGATATATAATACCGAGTCATTTTCACGTTTCGTCAGGTCTCCTCTTATAATCACTCCTTGTTGCTCAGTTCTAGTATTATAAATTACGGCTCTTTCTGTTTTGAAGTTATAGACCAATGAATCTTGCTCAGTTTCAGTAGATCCCTGTTTAAATATTGGTTTCTGTTCATACTTACCTAAGCTATCTAGTATACCTTTTGCATAGGCAAGATTATTCTTATAATCTATAATAATAATTCCTGCTTTAAGTTCGATGTCCTGATAATATAACTCTGCATTATTGTATAAGGTTGCAGTTTGTTTTATAAAATCATTAGCAATATAATCTTCAGATTTGTGGGTAATTTTATCTTCTAAAAACTCTTTTGGGCGAATAATACTATCAACTTTGGTAGAATCTACCGCTTTTGCTGAAATTTTATCGTTTGGAATTGCAATAGAGTCCTTATTATTTGATGATATTTGGCCAAAACTAAGCTGAAGTCCTGCAACAAAATAAAGGAAAACAAAAACTATATGCTTAAAATTTGTATGCAATGCTATAAATAGTATTTTTGTAAGCGTTTAAAAATGGCTTAGTTTTTGAAGTTACAAACTTACATATATTTTTTAAGTGACTTAACCCAAAGAATAGTTAATAGTTAATATTTTATATGATTTCGAACTTATTTCAAAAAGAATCTAAGACACTACTTGTCATACTTTTATTGGTTTTTTTTACCACCCAGAATTTTAAGGCTGTGGCACAGCATAATTTTAAAGTTGTGTTAGACGCCGGTCATGGCGGAAGCGATCCTGGTAATATGGGTAATGGATACTATGAAAAGGATATTGTTTTAAAAATCGCTTTAGCTGTTGGAAAATTATTAGAAAATGACGGTGATATAGAGGTTATTTATACCAGAAAGGACGATACTTTTATTGAGTTACATGAAAGAGGTACAATTGCTCAAAATTCAAAAGCAGATTTATTTGTATCTATACATTGCGATGCATTTCACAGTCAGAGTGCCTTTGGTGCCGGAACTTTTGTGCTGGGATTACACGAGAATGACCGAAATTTTGAAATTGCCAAAAAAGAAAATCAGGTAATATTACTCGAGGATAATTACAAAGATAAATATGGGGGATTTGATCCAAATTCTCCGGAGGCAGTGATAGGATTGACATTAATGCAGGAAGAATATTTAGACCAAAGTCTCAGCTTGGCCGCGCTTATTCAAAAAAATGTAGTACAAGATCTTAAGAGAAAAGACAGGTTGGTTAAACAAGCAGGATTTCTGGTATTAAGAAATACATTTATGCCAAGTGTTTTGATAGAAACCGGATTCTTAACGAATAAAAATGAAGGAGCGTATTTAAGTTCTAAGAAAGGACAGGATGAAATGGCTAAGGCAATTTATAAGGCCATCACCGCATATAAAAAACAATTTGACGATAATACAGTAGTCGAAGTAAAACCAAAGCCGGAAAAGGATCTAAAGGCTGCAAAGAAAACTCAAATTGTTGAAGGAGTAGATTTTAGAGTACAAATTGCTTCCAGTTCCAGAAAATTGAGTACGGAACCTTATAACTTTAAGGGATTAAAGGGTGTAGAACGTATGAAGATCGGGGCGCATCATAAATATTTTTATGGAATCACCTCTGACTATGTGAAAGCCAAAGATTTGCAAATAGAAGCAAGATCTAAGGGATTTACCACCGCCTTTGTCGTCGCATTTAAAAATGGAGAAAAAGTTGCTGTTAAAGAAGCCTTAGGGTCGAAGTAAAAACAACTTATATCTTTATTCTCACAGAAATAATTAGTAATATTGCTCTTCATTTAGTAAAAGAACATGCCAAAAATATCTAGAGAATTAAAGACCGGAATTATTGCAGTAGCAGCAATTGCCGTTTTTATTTGGGGATTTAGCTTTCTTAAAGGTTCAAATCTTCTGGATACCAGTAGGGTTTTTTATGCAGAATATGATAATGTTCAAGGTTTAAGTGCATCAGCACCGGTTACTATTAATGGACTAAAGGTAGGAACGATAAATGATATTTCTTTCCATCCTCAAAAAGCAGGTAGGCTCATAGTTAAATTTTCTCTTGAAAACAAAGTAAAATTTTCTATAAATAGTGTGGCACAGATCTACAGTCCGGATTTTATAAGTGGCAAATCTGTAAAAATACTAACATCCAATGAAGGAATGACTGCAGTTTCGGGTGATACCTTAGTTGGTAATACAGAAGCGGGCATTTTAGGGGCATTAAATGACCAAATTGCGCCTTTACAATCAAAAGTTTCGAGTTTTTTAATAAATGCAGATACATTGTTGGCTGGATTCAATGCCGTATTCGATAAAAAAGGCAGGACCGAGTTAAAACAATCAATGGCTAAATTAAATACAACATTATCATCCTTTCAAAATGCTTCGGTTTCGTTAGATAGAATGTTATCTGAGAACGGAAAATTAGATTCTATACTAAGTAATGCAAATTTAGCATCGAGTAATTTGGTGAATTTAACAGACTCTCTAAATAATGCTAACTTAAAATCAACCATTCTTAAATTGGAGAGTACTTTGAATAACTTTAATAACATTTTAGCCAAGCTCGAAAAAGGAGAAGGTTCAATGGGCAAATTATTAAAAGACGAAGGCTTATATAATAATTTAAAAGGCGCTTCTAAAGAAATGGAAGAATTGCTTAGAGAAATGAAACTGAACCCGAAACGCTTCGTACATTTTTCTTTGTTCGGCAAGAAACCGCCGCCTTATGAACCCGGCACAGAACAAGAAAAGTAGCCCTACAATTAGTAAAGACTTCTTACACAAATTTATTAATAAACAGTTAATAACTAATTTTTACTTCATTTTTATCGGTTAAGATTATTCCTTAGTTTTACGAAGAGCTAAAAATTTGATAATTGTTCCGTTTTAATTACTGATACTTTCTAAGTTGAGTTAAATAGATAAAAGACTTTGATCAAATGATTAGCTATTTTAATTATAAATAGAGTAAAACAAACAGATTAAGAATAACATTTATAATATGTTTTAAAGTTTCTAAATAGATATAGATAGGAAGAAATTTTAGACATAAGTTCTAATTCAATGCAATATTTACCTAACATACTTTTTGCTGCATTATTAATCTTTGGAATTGGCTTTTTTATTAGAAATGTAAAAAAGTTATCACGAAATATTAATTTAGGAAAACCAATTGACCGGTCTGATCATAAAGAACAGCGTTGGAAGAACATGATAAATATTGCTTTGGGTCAATCTAAAATGGTAAGCCGACCGATTGCAGGAATATTACATATTATAGTGTATGTGGGTTTTATCATTATTAATATTGAAGTTTTAGAAATAATAATTGATGGTTTATTTGGCACGCATCGGGTGCTATCATTTTTAGGAAGCTTCTATAGTTTTCTGATAAATTCCTTCGAAATATTAGCGGTATTAGTACTAGTTGCAGTTATTGTTTTTTGGATAAGAAGAATGGTCCTTCGTATACCTCGTTTTTGGAATAAGGAAATGATGGGTTTCCCAAAAAATGACGCTTTGATATATTCTTTATTTTGAAATGGTCTTAATGTCGCTTTTTTTAATAATGAATGCAACTGATACGGCATTTCAAGAAGCAAATTCAGGAAACATTATAAGTCAGTTTATAGCACCTTTATTCGATTCATTAAGTGTTGAATCATTACATCTCATTGAGCGTTCAGCCTGGTGGTTGCATATTGCTGGTATTTTAATCTTCTTAAACTATTTATATTATTCCAAGCATTTACATATCTTTTGGCATTTCCAAATACGTACTATGCAAATCTAAATGTAAAAGGAAGATTAGACAATTTAGAATCGGTTACAAATGAAGTAAAGTTGATGATGGATCCGAATACCGACCCCTTTGCAGCACCTGCCGAATCGGAAAGCTCTGAAGCAGTAGAAAAATTTGGTGCAGAGGATGTTATGGATCTTAATTGGGTACAATTAATGAATGCGTATACGTGTACAGAATGTGGACGGTGTACTTCTGTCTGCCCGGCAAATATTACAGGGAAAGAATTGTCACCCAGGGCAATAATGATGAAAACCCGAGATAGAATAGAAGAGGTTGGAAAAAATATAGATAAAAATAGTAAGTTTGTAGACGACGGAAAAAGTTTGTTAGATACCATAAATGCTGAAGAACTTTGGGCTTGTACAAGTTGCAATGCATGTGTTGAAGAATGTCCGGTGAGTATAGATCCATTATCCATCATTATGGATATGAGAAGATTTCAGGTTATGGAGAAATCGGCAGCACCGCAAGAGCTTAATATGATGATGACGAATATTGAGAATAATGGCGCTCCATGGCAATACAACCAGATGGACAGGCTAAATTGGAAAGACGAATAAATAATTAAATATTTTTACGTAAATTTAAATAACTCTAAATTAATTTAAAATGAACGTACCTACCATGGCCGAATTGACGGCTCAAGGTAAGCAACCCGAAGTATTATTTTGGGTGGGCTGTGCCGGTAGTTTTGACGATAGGGCTAAAAAGATCACCAAGGCATTTGTTAAAATTTTAAACAATGCAAAGGTTGATTTTGCTGTGCTAGGTGCTGAAGAAAGCTGTTCTGGCGACCCCGCCAAAAGAGCTGGCAATGAATTTTTGTTTCAGATGCAGGCCATGACAAATATTGAAGTTATGAATGCCTATGAAATTAAAAAGATCGTTACTACTTGTCCGCATTGCTTTAATACCTTAAAAAATGAATATCCCGAATTAGGTGGTAAATATGAGGTTATGCATCATACCGAATTTTTACAATCCCTTTTAAGCAATGGTAGAATATCAATCGAAGGAGGTAAATACAAAGGTAAACGTATAACCTTTCACGATCCTTGTTATCTGGGTAGAGCGAATGAAGTTTATGAGGCTCCTAGAGAATTAATTCAAAAACTTGAGGCCGAACTGGTCGAAATGCATCGGTGCAAAAGTAACGGTTTGTGCTGTGGCGCAGGAGGTGCCCAAATGTTTAAAGATGCAGAAAAAGGAAATAAAGAGATCAATATTGAGCGCACAGAAGATGCGCTAAAAGTAACACCGGATATTATTGCGACCGGTTGCCCTTTTTGTAATACCATGATGACAGATGGTATTAAGAATAAGGAAAAAGAAAAAGAAATAAAAGTACTAGATATTGTAGAACTTATTGCAACAGCACAAGATCTATAATAATAAATCCAATAAACAATGCCTTATATAAAAGATAAAAATCTGGTGAATATATATGAAGAGGTTGACAAAGCCAACCATACTATTAATAAGTTAAACGAATTACTCAAAGACGAGGAAGAGAATAGTTCAATTTTAAAGAAACATAGAATTATCTTAGGGGCTGTAGGTTTATTATTATTATTACTTTTTTTATGGTCTTATTTACCAAAGTCAAATACGATTGACAAAAAAGAACTAGAAAAAAATAATCTTACCATTGTCGATATAGATTCACTGCAAAAATTAAAAGATGCTGCCCAGTTTAGTTTTATGGATGAATTTGCCGATGAAGATCCCACCGCTGGTATGGCAGGAGAAACCATTATATATAGTGTTCAAATTGGGGCATTTACCAATTTTAAAGCTAAACTTTTTTCAGAAGACCTGGCGCATATGAAGGAATTTAGAGAGGGTGGATTAAATAAATATGCTATTGGTAATTTTATTACTTATGCAGAGGCCGCTGTTTTAAAGGAAGATCTACGAAGCTTAGGTTTTAAAGATTGCTTTATCATAGCGCAATCTTATGGTGAGCCCGTAAATATTCGAGAAGCCTTAGAATTAAGTGAAGAAACCCAATATTTAAAATAGAATTCATTAATGTTGAAAGCTTTTATTGAAGCTGCTCGTCTACGCACCTTACCTCTTTCACTTTCAGGAATTATAGTTGGTAGTTTTCTCGCTTACGCTGATAATCATTTTGATTGGCGAATATGCTTTTTGGCATTATTAACGACTATTGGTTTTCAAGTGCTCTCAAATTTCGCGAATGATTATGGTGATGGTATTAAGGGTACCGATAATTTAGACAGGATTGGCCCAAAAAGAGCTCTACAAAGCGGTGCAATTACGCCTGAACAAATGCTTAAGGTTATTAAAGTAACCGGTTTAGTTACCTTTATAATTGCACTAATACTTATCTATATTTCTTTCGGAAAAGAGCACCTTACGTATTTTTTCATATTCTTAATTTTAGGTATTGCCAGTCTTGCGGCTGCGGTCAAATATACCATCGGTAAAAAGGCATATGGCTATAGTGGTTATGGTGATATATTCGTGTTCTTATTTTTCGGATGGTTGAGTGTGTTGGGTAGTTATTTTTTATTCACAAAACAACTAGATCTTTTAATATTTTTACCGGCAACTTCTATAGGCATGCTTAGTGTTGGCGTACTAAATTTAAATAATATGCGCGACAGGGAATCAGACGAAAAATCGAATAAAAGGACCTTGGTTGTTAAAATTGGCGATGAATTTGCCAAGTATTATCATTATTATTTATTGATTGCTTCTTTTTTGTTAGCGCTGTCTTATGTTATGATGCATTTTAGATCGTTGGTACAATTTTTATTCATAATAGCTTTCATACCTATTTTCAGCCATTTATATAGGGTTTATAAAAATACAGATCCTAAAAAATTAGATCCTGAATTAAAAAAATTAGCCTTAAGTACCATCCTGTTTTCTATTCTTTTTGGCTTAGGCCAGATTATATGATTTATATCATAATTCTTCAAATGAATAAAAGATAATTTTATCTTTTTAAATTATAGAGAAATTGACCAAAGTAATTGGTAGTTATATCTTTTTATTCCTTTACCTCACCGCTATGTTAAGGCCGGTGGTTCCTTTTATTGAATATGGAATTAAATACGATTATATTTCGAAGGTATTATGTATCAATAAGGATAAACCCGAGTTAAAATGTAACGGTAAATGTCAACTATCGAAAAAATTAATAGAAACGAATCCGACAGATTCAGAAAACAAATCGACACCACCTACTATAAAATTTGAAGATTGTCCCATTACGTATTTGAATTCGAATAAATATGCAACCCAGGTTTACGATTTTTTAATAAAAAAAGATAATTTCTTCAATGAAAATCGAAGGACAAAAAATTATATTAAGCAAATTTTCCACCCTCCAAAATTTTTAGTTTAAATATTAAATTGACAAACTACTTCAATTAAGTAGTTAATTATGAATGTTTTAAACTAAAAATAAATTATAATGAAATCATTTATATTAATGATACTATTTATAGTGTCATCAAGTATAGCATTATTTGCTCAAGAGGTTAAATTTAAAGGTATAGTTATAGATGCCGCTACAGAATTACCTGTTGAAAATGCGACCATACAATTAAAAAATGCTAAAAAATATACAGTAACCGACAGTAGTGGAGAATTCATAATAATGGCTTCTTTAAATGATGAGCTTATTATTTCTCATTTAAATTATGAAAATAAAAAGCTGAAAATTACGGCATTGATACTTAAAATTGTATTACAACCCAAACCTATAAATTTAGAAGACATTGTTGTAAAGGCCAATGTATTGCAAGACATCTCCCAATCTAATGTAATTATAGACAACGTTAAGGGCACTACCCAGCCTCGAAATGTGGGAGATTTGTTTAGGGATATAAGAGGTTTTGGAATCCAAAAAAGAGGAGCCTATGCCTCCGAGCCGGTATTTAGAGCTTTTAAATATGAACAATTAAATGTGCAGTATGATGGAGGTATGAAAGTCTTAAATGCTTGTCCTAACAGAATGGATCCCATAACAACGCATGTTATACCCGATGAGATCGAAAAAATTGAGATTGTAAGAGGTCCTTTTACTGTGCGGTTTGGACAAAATTTTGGAGGAATTATAAATCTTGTTTCTAAGAAAAATTCAACTTTTAAAAACGGTATAAGTGGTTCGGTTGAATCGGGCTATGAAATAAATGGTGAAAATCTGTCAACACGTGCAAGTTTAAAGTATAATTCCAATAAGTTTGATGCTGCAGTGAATGCCGAATACAGAAATTATGGCGATTATGAGGACGGAAATGGCGTTGAGGTACCGTCATCATTTAAAACCACAGATTATTCAATCAAAGTTGGTTTCGAACCTACAATGCAACAAAGACTACAATTAAGTTGGAGACAATCTTTTGGACGTGATATTAAACATGCCGGTTTGCCTATGGATTCCCCTTACGATGATAGTTATTTGGTGGGATTAGACTATAAACGCAATGATATTTCAGAAAAAATTAGCTCTTTTTCAATTAAGGGATTTTACTCTTATGTAGATCATTTAATGACGAATGAAGATCGGCCAAGTTTTATGGCGACCGAAGCAAATTCAAATGTTTTTGCCACCACGTATGGAGGAAAGGCTGAACTAACTATAACACCTTCCGACAGGCTATTTTTATTTACAGGTATGGATGCAAATCTAATCAAACGCGAAGGTAATAGAATTCGATTGGTAAAAGTGATGAACGGAAATACCCTACCCGAACCAAGGACCTTTGTTGATAAGATCTGGCAGGATGCGCAATTGAACGACTTTGGGATTTTTGCTGAAACTAACTATAGAATTTCCGATGGTTTTACATTAACAGCAGGTATTAGGTCCGATTTTATTAGTACAGGTATTAATGATCCCGAAGATGATTTCTTAACACTTTATGGTGGTGAAATTGAAGATAAGAATGAGGTGAATATAAGTGGTAATACTTCCATCAAATATAAAATGGATGAATTACAAATTCAGTTGGCTTTTGGAAGAGGCGTTCGTACTGCTTCGATGATAGAGCGATATATTAATCATTTTAGTGTGGGTGTAGATCCGTATGAATATGTAGGTAATCCAGATTTAATTCCTGAGAAAAATAACCAGATCGAATTATCGTTCAGAAAATCTTTTGACCGGATTGAAATCGGAAGCAGTGTTTTTTATTCTTTTATTCAAGATTATATTGTCCCGGTTGTAGATGAAAATTTACCACGAAAATTTATGCCGAATGCACAACCTCAATTTGCAAAAAGGTTTATTAATATTGATGATGCTATGCAAACCGGATTTGAATTCTATTGGAGTTATAAAATTTCCGACCAGTTTAAATTCTCTTCAGATGTTTCTTATACGTATGCAAAAAATATAGATCTTGACGAACCATTGCCTCAAATTACACCACTAACTGCTCATGCCAATCTAAATTATGAGAAAGAATAATTATTGGTTTAATTTGCAATCACGGTTCGTTGCCGCACAATATAGGATCTCCGATAGTTTTATGGAATTGCCTTCTAATGATTTTGCTACTTTTGATTTTAGTGTAGGATTTGAACCCATTCAAAATTTAATTCTAGGGGCGTCTGTTCTTAATATTTTTGATACCGCATATTATGAACATTTAAATTTCTCTTATACAAATTCTAACTTACTTTCAGGGAGAATATATGAACCGGGAAGAAACTTTACATTCAGAGCATCATATAAATTTTAATTAATGGAATAGGACAGGAATCTGTGATTCGCTCAGGCTGATCACAGATTTTTCTTTAACTTTATCAACAAATATTTTAGGTATGAAAATTACATATTTAGGACACGCTTCTTTTAGTATAGAAGCGCACGGTAAAACAATTATTGTAGACCCTTTTATTACTGCCAATGAACTGGCAAAGAAAATTGATATTAACAAATTAGAGTGCGATTATATCCTCTTAACCCATGCACATGGAGATCATATTTTAGATGTTGAGGCAATTGCCAAGCGTACTTCGGCGAAAATTATTTCAAATTTCGAAATTGTCACCTATTTTCAGGGTAAAGGAATTGAAGGCCACCCCATGAATCACGGTGGTTCGTGGAAGTTTGATTTCGGAAAAATACATATGGTAAATGCCATCCACTCAAGTGCTTTTCCGGATGGAACTTATGGTGGAAATCCTGCAGGTTATGTATTAGAAACTACCCATCATCTTATTTATATTGCGGGAGATACAGCCCTGACTTATGATATGAAACTTATCCCTGAGATGATTGGCAGACTAGATCTCGCCATTTTACCAATTGGAGATAACTTCACTATGGGTATAGATAGTGCTATGGTTGCTTCCGATTTTGTTAAGTGCGATAAAATATTGGGTGCACATTACGATACTTTTGGATATATTAAAATAGACCATAAAAAAGCCATCTCGAAATTTGCTAAAAAGAAAAAGGAACTCATGCTGTTGAAAATAGGCGATCATCTGAAACTTTAATTATTTAATGAATATTTTATTAACTTTATCATAGTTAAATACATCAAATATGGTAGGTTGGTTCGAGATTCCGGTGTCAGATATGGACCGGGCCGTTAAATTCTATAATGAAGTTTTTCAAATAAAGATTGCCGTTCATAATATGGGCGAACTCATTATGGGATGGTTTCCTATGGCAGAAGACCCTGAGGCTAAAGGAGCGTCTGGATCATTAGTGTATCACAAAGAATTTTATAAACCCTCTAAAGAGGGAGCATTGGTTTATTTTACCTCAAGAAAGGAAGAGTTTTATAAACCCTCTAAGGAAGGAGTATTGGTTTATTTTACCTCAAGAAAAGGGGATATTAAAGATGAATTGAGCAGGATCGAAAAAGCGGGTGGTAAAATTTTAAAACCAAAAACCCAAATATCTCCCGACCATGGTTATATGGCCTTGTTTTTAGATACAGAAGGAAATAGGGTTGCTTTGCATTCATTAAAATAAAGTACCCTCGCTAGGAATCGAACCTAGATCTAAAGTTTAGGAAACTTCTATTCTATCCGTTGAACTACGAGGGCAATGATGGCGCAAAAATAATATATATTTGTGGTGTAATGAATTTTCTTACCCTAAAATATGCGTGCCCAATTCAAAAAATATATCCTGAATTTCAAACAACCAGCCGGAACTTCCCGTGGCGTGTTGAAAACCAAGGAAACCTATTTTCTAATCATTCATAAAGATGGTAAAAAAGGAATAGGTGAGTGTGGTATTTTTAAAGGATTAAGTATTGATGACAGACCCGATTATGAAGATACGTTACAATGGGTTTGTGATCATATACAGTTAGGTAAAGACAAATTATATAATGAACTAAAAGAATTTCCATCTATCCAGTTTGGAGTAGAACAGGCATTCTTATCCTTGCAAAATGACGATCCTTTTGTGCTCTTTCCATCCGGTTTCACCCAAAATAAAAATGCTATTTCCATTAATGGTTTGATCTGGATGGGTGATGCCACCTTTATGAAGCAACAGATAAAAAATAAACTGGAAGAAGGATTTACCACCTTAAAACTTAAAATTGGGGCTATTGATTTTGATACAGAAATCGAAATCATCAAATCTATAAGGGAAGAATACACCCCCGAAGAAATTGAAATTAGGGTAGATGCCAATGGCGCCTTTGATCCTCAAAATGCACTTGAAAAATTAAAAGTACTGTCCGATCTTGATTTACATTCTATAGAACAACCTATAAAGGCAGGGCAGTGGGAACTTATGGCAGAACTATGCGCAAAAACACCGTTGCCCATTGCTTTAGACGAAGAATTGATCGGTGTTTTTTCCTATGAGGATAAAAAATCCCTCCTGGGAGCGATCAAACCTCAGTTTATTATTTTAAAACCCAGTTTGATCGGTGGTTTTCAAGGATGTGAAGACTGGATCAGCATTGCTACCCATAATGAAATTGGTTGGTGGATCACCTCTGCCCTTGAGAGCAATGTGGGCCTAAACGCCATCGCACAATATACATTTACAAAGAATACCATGCTACCACAAGGTCTGGGTACCGGCAGTTTATTTACCAATAATTTTAATTCGCCTTTATTTGTCGACCATGGTCATTTGCATTATGATCCTGCAATAGCATGGAACTTCAATTTATAAATCCTATTTTTGAGATTCTAAATTTAAAAAATAAAAATGGATTTTATTCAACAGGGATATAAGGGAGAACCTAAATGGTATTGGTACCTAATTACTTTATTTATCGTATTTATTTTCTGGCAAGTCATTGGTATTATTCCTATTTCGGTAATGGCCTTTTTAAAACTCGGTGATTTAGATAAATTTATAATGTCTGCCAATGATGCCTTTGCTTCTGCCGGTTTGGATTCCAATCTTTACCTTTTTTTAATGCTGTTTTCATTTATTATGGGCTTGGTGGGGCTATTGATAGGCATCCGGTTTATTCATGGGCGATTAATAAAAACAGTCGTTACCAGTCGAAGTAAAATTGATTGGAACCGCGTATTTTTTGCTTTTACATCGTGGTTTGTGATATCTATTATAATCCTCGCGATAGGAATATATGCAGAACCCGAAAATTTAATATGGAATTTTAAACCAATTCCGTTTTTTACCTTGGTTGTGATCTCCTTATTATTCTTGCCACTCCAAACGAGTTTCGAAGAATTATTGTTCAGAGGGTATTTCATGCAAGGCTTAGGCGTATTGGCTAAGAACAGATGGTTTCCCTTACTCGTAACATCGGTGGTATTTGGCTTATTACACGGAGCCAATCCTGAGGTAGATAAATTAGGCAACCAGATCATGATCTTTTATATCGGTACCGGTTTGTTATTCGGAATTACCACCTTAATGGATGAAGGAACAGAAATTGCTTTGGGCATGCATGCCGCAAACAATATCATAGCGGCACTATTTGTAACGACGGATTGGATGGCTTTTCAAACAGCAGCACTGTATATCGATACTTCCGAACCTTCCTTAGGTTGGGATACTTATTTGCCTGTTTTTGTGTTGTATCCGCTTATGCTTATCATTTTTTCAAGAAAATATGGATGGAAGAATTGGTCTGAAAAACTATTTGGTAAAGTAGAAAATCCACCAATCACGGTCGAATAATTTTATTTGTCATTCTGAACGAAGTGAAGAATCTATCTAAGCTACATAAAAATTTTAAACTTAACGGCGAAACATTTAAGGATGTTGAAGAATTATTAAAGTATTCAAAATCCATTTCTAAAGGCATATATGAGTTTTTTGAAGCCTATTTTGATATCAGATGATTTTATTATTGTAAACACCTCCGGTTCAACCGGAAAACCCGCTCAGATCAAATTAAAAAAGGAGCACATGATCAATAGTGCTCTGGCTACAGGATCATTTTTTAAACTTCCCGAAAATACAACAGCACTTTTATGCCTGTCACCAAATTATATTGCCGGTAAAATGATGCTGGTAAGGGCTTTGACTTTGGGCTGGCAAATAGATATTGTTGAGCCAAGTACAAATCCTTTAGACAAACTTCAGAAGCATTATGATTTCTGTGCCATGGTGCCCATACAACTCCAAAATTCATTGTCTAAGATCCATTTTATTAAAAAGTTGATCGTTGGAGGAGGAGCAGTATCAACTGAATTAATTAAGAAGTTACAAGATGTAACAACAGAGGTTTTTGCTACTTATGGAATGACAGAGACCATTACTCATATCGCTAGTTAAAAAACTAAATCACATTCAAGAAGTCACATTGAGCCAGCCTGACCGACAGGCAGGTGCAGTCGAAAGATCTCACTATAAAACCTTACCAAATATTCAAATCTCAAAAGACAATAGAGGCTGTCTGGTGATTGATGCTCCAAAAATATGCCGATAAACAAATTGTGACAAATGATTTGGTTGAGTTGCATCTCCGATACAGAATTTGAATGGTTGGGCCGTTATGATTCCATCATCAATTCAGGTGGTGTAAAATTAATTCCCGAAAGGATCGAAGAGAAATTATCAGCTATCATTAAAGATCGCTTTTTTGTTGCCGGCATACCTGATGAGATCTTAGGTGAGAAATTGGTATTGATCATTGAAGGCTAATGTCATTTCGAACGAACCTGAGGAGGCAGGAGTAGCGAGAAATAGAAAGCCTCAAATCGTAAATCTCAAATCCGAAATCCAAAATCTAAAATCCAAAATCGTAAATCTAAAGTCCCTTTCAAAATACGAAGTGCCAAAAGAAATTTATTTTGTAGAAAAATTCATAGAAACCGAGACAAAAAAAATCCAACGTCAAAAAACATTGGATCTTATTTTTAAATTTAAGTAGGCTTTATTCAACCAATACCCAATCTCCTTTATCAATTAACGGAATGGCTTGCTTATATTTCATTTCCTTACTTTGACCATTTATTACATTTTTAATGGTAACGCGCTCGTTTCTTCCAATCTTTCGTTCTGTTCTCACAATCGTTTCAGTAACATGTTGTTCCTGTGTTTGATTTGTGGAAGTATCTTGGGTAGGACTTCTAAAATCGGCTTTGCTAACCTTAACTTTTTCTCTTTTTTGCTCTTTGGCTTGAGAGACCTGTTGTGGACTCTGGCTTGGTAATTCACCTTTAAATAAGAAGGATAATACTTCCTTATTTACCTTATCCAACATTTTTTTAAATAGTTCGAAAGCCTCAAATTTATAGACCAATAAAGGATCTTTTTGCTCATAGGTAGCATTCTGTACCGACTGTTTCAATTCATCCATTTGTCGCAGATGATCTTTCCAGGTCTCATCAATAATGGCTAATGAAATATTCTTTTCGAAATCAACCACCAATTGTTTCCCTTGACTTTCGTAGGCATCTTTTAGATTGGTAATAACATTCAATGTTTTTACACCATCTGTAAATGGCACTGCGATACGCTCATATTGGTTCCCTTGCTTTTCATAAACATCTTTAATTACCGGGAAAACGGCTACTGCATTCCGCTCCACTTTTTCCTGATAGTGCTTATAGACCACATCAAAAAGTTGGTCGATCAACTCTTGTTCTGTTTTACTTTCAAATTCTTCTTTGGTAAATGGTGAAGATGAAGATGAGAACCTTATCAGCTCAAATTCAAAGTTGGCATAATCATTGGCCACCTTATTTTCTAATACAATGGCTTCACAGGTATCATATACCATATTCACAATATCGACCTGTAATCGCTCACCATAAAGCGCATGACGTCGTCGTTTGTAGACCACTTCACGCTGTGAGTTCATAATATCATCATATTCTAACAGACGCTTACGAATACCAAAGTTATTCTCTTCCACTTTTTTCTGAGCTCTTTCTATAGATTTTGAGATCATAGAATGCTGAATCACTTCGCCTTCTTTTAATCCCATTCTGTCCATCATTTTAGCGATTCGTTCAGAACCAAATAATCGCATCAGATTATCTTCCAACGACACATAGAATTGAGTAGAACCCGGGTCACCCTGACGCCCGGCACGACCACGTAACTGCCTGTCTACACGTCTTGAATCATGGCGTTCTGTACCAATGATCGCCAAACCACCGGCTGCTTTTACCTTATCAGATAATTTTATATCTGTACCACGACCTGCCATATTGGTAGCAATGGTAACCACACCGCTGTTACCGGCCTCGGCCACGATATCAGCCTCCTTTTTATGGAGTTTGGCATTTAATACATTATGTGGAATTTTACGAATGGTAAGCATCCTCGATAAAAGTTCTGAGATCTCAACCGAAGTGGTACCTACCAGAATCGGTCTTTGTTCTCCAACCAATTTGACGATTTCGTCTATAACAGCATTGTATTTTTCACGTTTTGTTTTATAGATCAGGTCTTCTCTATCCTTACGGATCAATGGCATGTTGGTGGGTATTTCAACAACATCCAATTTATAGATCTCCCAGAATTCGCCCGCTTCAGTGACGGCAGTACCGGTCATCCCCGATAGCTTTTTATACATCCTGAAGTAGTTCTGTAAGGTAATGGTAGCGAAGGTTTGCGTGGCATCTTCGATCTTTACATTCTCTTTGGCTTCGATCGCTTGATGGAGTCCGTCAGAATATCTTCTGCCTTCCATCACACGTCCGGTTTGCTCATCAACAATTTTAATTTTTCCTTCGATCAAAACATACTCTACATCTTTTTCGAATAGGGTATAGGCTTTTAAAAGCTGATTCAAGGTATGAATACGTTCACTTTTAATACTAAAATCGCGATAAAGCTCTTCTTTTCTTTTGGTTTTCTCTTCCGGTTTTAAACCTTCATTCTCGATCTTAGCGATTTCGATACCAATATCCGGCAACACAAAGAATTCATCTTCCCTGGTACCCGATAAATGGGCAATACCTTTATCTGTTAATTCAATAGAATTATTCTTTTCATCAATCACAAAATACAAAGCCTCATCGATCTTTGGCATTTCACGATTGTTATCCTGCATATAGAAATTCTCAGTTTTTTGTAATAATTGTTTCACCCCTTCCTGACTTAAGAATTTGATCAAGGCTTTATTTTTAGGAAGACCTCTAAAAACTCTTAATAAATGAAAACCACCTTCTTCGGTATTGCCTTCGGCTATTAGTTTTTTTGCATCCGCCAAGACACCTGTTAAAAAATTCCGTTGAAGGCTCACAATATTGTCAACCTTGGGTTTTAATTCGTTGAATTCATGACGGTCACCTTGAGGGGTTGCTCCCGATATGATCAAAGGCGTACGGGCATCATCTACCAAAACGGAATCGACCTCATCCACAATGGTATAATTATGAGGGCGTTGCACCAAGTCTTTAGGCGAATGCGCCATATTATCACGCAAGTAGTCAAAACCAAATTCATTATTGGTTCCATAAGTGATATCGGCATTATATGCTTTTTTACGGGCTGCAGAATTGGGCTGGTGATGATCGATACAATCAATACTTAATCCGTGGAATTGAAAGATCGGTCCCATCCATGCGGCATCACGTTTTGCCAAATAATCATTCACGGTAACGATATGTACCCCTTTGCCTGTTAAGGCATTTAAATAGATAGGTAAGGTAGCTACCAGTGTTTTTCCTTCCCCGGTCATCATCTCTGCAATTTTACCCTGATGCAATACGGCACCACCGATGAGCTGTACATCGTAATGGATCATATCCCAGGTGATGGGCTTACCTGCAGCATCCCAGGAGTTTTTCCAGATAGCATCTTCCCCATCAAGGCTTACAAAATCATTGGTTGCTGATAGTTCCCTGTCAAAAGGCGTTGCTTTTACTTTTAAGGTAGTATTATGGTAAAACCTTTTGGCGGTTTCTTTAACCACGGCAAATGCTTCAGCCATGATCTCATTTAAAGTTTGTTCGCTGGCCTGATATGCTTCTTCATTTAAGGCGTCGATCTCTTTATAGAGTTCTTCCTTCCTGTCGATATTGGCCGTTTCGATCTCCTTTTCTAGTTCAGCTATTTTATCGTTAAATGGTTGGGTGGCTGCTGCAATTTTAGCTTTGAATTCCTGTGTTTTATTTCTAAGCTCATCTAAGGATAATTTCTCCATTTGAGCGTCGAATGTTCTCACATCATCTACAATAGGTTGTAATAATTTTAAGTCTTTTTTGGTTTTATCACCTACAAAGACTTTAAGCATTGAATTTATAAAACTCATAATTTAGTTTTCAATTATTAATAATTAAGTAGTTTTCCTACTTTAATTATAAGACACAAATATATTAAAACTGTGTGTTCTGGTTTTGTTAATCTTTATATAAAAGTGAAGTATTAAACAAAAAAAAAGCCTCTGAGGAGACTTTTTATGTGTTAATATTCATCTTCATTCCAAAGGAAATCCTCATCCGTTGGATAGTCTGGCCATATTTCTTGAATGGCCTCATAGGAATCTCCTTCATCTTCTATAGCCTGTAAGTTTTCAACAACTTCAAGCGGTGCACCTGTTCTTATAGCATAATCTACAAGTTCATCTTTTGTGGCCGGCCAAGGAGCATCACTTAAATACGATGCCAGTTCTAATGTCCAATACATAATTTTTAATCTTTATTATTTTTGCAAAAGTAATTTTTTTAAGCAAAAAAGCAAGCTTTTTATGTATTAATTTTTTTTATTCAAAGAACATAAATTTTTTACTTTTTCAAAGCTAATTTTCTTTCCTTGGAATCCAGGGAATTTCTTTTGACTTATTATCAACCGACAATTTTCGTGCCAGCACAAAAAGATAGTCAGAAAGCCTGTTTAAATAGGAAAGAATATACTCGTTAAGCGGTTCTGCTTCATGCAATTGCACTACCAATCGTTCTGCACGCCGGCAAATACACCTGGCAATATGACAGAATGACACGGTTTGATGACCGCCTGGGAGGATAAAATGGGTCATAGGGGTCAATTCTTTTTCCATAAGATCAATTTCTTGTTCGAGAAAAAGTATTTGTTCCAAGGATATTTTTGGGATATCCAATCTTTCTTTCCCACTTTTGAGTGTTTCTTTTGCCGGAGGGGTGGCGAGCATGGATCCAATGGTAAAAAGTTCATTTTGTATTTTAAGTAAACTTTTTGAAGTATGATCGTCAATTTTTTGATCCCTTAACAGTCCGATATACGAATTTAATTCATCCACGGTTCCGTATGCTTCAATTCTTAGATCGTATTTAGGAACTCTTGTACCTCCAAATAAGGAAGTTTTACCTTTATCGCCGGTTTTCGTGTAAATTTTCATTTTTTTATTTTAGTGCTAAGCCATTAGTCTTTAGCTCTTGACATTGCTTTTTTATTTTTTTCACTAATAACTAATCTTTTTTATTTTTCTGCTAACTGCTAACTGCTAACTGCTAACTGCTAACTGCTAACTGCTAACTGCTAACTGCTAACTGCTAACTGCTAACTGCTAACTGCTAACTGCTAACTGCTAACTGCTAACTGCTAACTGCTAACCGCTAATACCGCTCAAAGATACTAATCCATCCAGAATGTTGGCAAAGATTAAGATTCAAATAAATCATACCCTGATGGTAAAATGTTGTTTTACTTGTTCATTCCTAAAGAAAACCAAGCCCCATTGAAAGGTATCTATGCTAATGGTCACTTTTGGATGTGACTTGATGATCTGCCAGGCCTCTTGCATGCCTTTACTCCAATAAATATCATCGAATATAAAAACCGAATCATTATGAATATGATCCAGACATTGTGAAAAGTACTTAAGCGTGGCTTCTTTTTGATGATTGCCATCGAAAAAAATAAGGTCGTAGGTATTATTTTTTAATACACCCGGCAAGGTTTCATCAAAATTTCCAATAACCGTATTGATATTGTGCAAGTCAAATGTTTTAAAATTTGCTTTCGCCACATCGGCCGTATTTTTACAACCTTCCAGGGTGGTAATGTTACTTTCAGGTGTTGCAAATGCCAGACTGGCGGTGGCGATACCTAAGGAAGTTCCGATCTCAAGCATATTTGAGCAATTAAAATATACAGCTAACCTACCCAACAATCGGGCTCTTTTTTTTGTGATGCCTGCATTTTTAGCAATTTGAGAGATCTGTCTTCGTTTATGTTGCAATTTTTTAGAGCCGGCCCCAAGATCTTCAATTTCGATTAGGGTTTTATTTCTTAATAATGGAATTTCTATAGCTTTCCAGTGTTTTATACCAATCTTTGGGGCTTTTATCTTTAAAACATGTTGTGACCAGATCATATACAAAAGGCGAATGCACGCCATGCTCATTGGTCGATCTGATCAAAAATTTTAAATAAGATATAATTTGAAATAACATAGTTTCTTTAGAGGCTTCGAAAATAGGAATAAATGATGGCGTTAATAAACAATTTAAATGAATATTTTATAAGTAAACTTGAAAGGCTTAAATTTACAAAATTGAAATAATTTATGTAGGTTTGCCGTGAAAGATAAAATTGAATCAATGCCTAAGCGTTTCGTCCTTTTTTTTGTGAGTATTATACTGTTATTTTCTTCTTGTATTCCCAACAAAGACCTTGTGTATTTTCAGGGAGAACCGAGTTCCAAAAATTCGGTATATAAAATATTAAATGAACCCTATAAACTTCAGGTCAATGATATTTTAGATATTCGAATTAAAAGCAGATGATGAAAAGTTGGTTTCTTTATTTAATCCAATCCCAGCAAAAGGGAGTTCAATCAACAAACCAATTTAACTGAACAGAATCTTTATTTTAACTCATATACTATAGATCGACATGGTAATATTAGAATTCCATATGTTGGAGAAATAAATGTATTGGGTTATACAGAAAAAGAGGTGCGGGAAAAGATCGAAGAAGAATTGGCTAAATATTTTAAAGATACCAGCAATATTTTTGTAACCGTTAAATTGGCGGGAATTCGTTTTACCGTATTGGGTGAAGTAGCAAGTCCGGGAACTTTGGTCTTATTTCAAAACCAGGTAAATATTATAGAAGCGATTGCCAATGCAGGGGATATTACTATTACAGGAAATCGAAAGAAAGTGACCATTATTAGAAAAAATATAGATGGAACTAAAAAATTTAATGCTAGATCTAACAGATGTTTCGGCATTCGAATCTGAATCATTTTATATACAATCAAATGATATAGTTTATGTGGAGCCTTTAAAGCAAAAATCCTGGGGTACGGGCACCACGGGTTCACAAACATTTTCCACCATCATTTCGGTATTATCATTAGTAACCACTACCGTTTTATTAGTTAGAAATTTATAGGAGATCATGAAGCAGTTAGAAAAGATTGATATTAATGAATTGAAATCGTTTGATGTAAAGGAATATGTCATAAAAATAATTTCCAATTGGAAATTATTTTTAATTGTTTTCATTTTAGGTTTATTGATTACCCGCTTTGTAAATAGTTATCAACAAAGAATTTATAGTTTAGAAAGTATTATCGCGGTAAAAGAAGAACAAAATCCATTATTTACTTCCACCACCAATATTGCTTTTAACTGGGGCGGGCCCAGTGATAAGGTAGAGAATATTATGACGATCTTAAAATCGAGAACCCACAATGAAAAAGTGGTCGATTCTTTAAAGAGTTATATTCACTATATGCAGGAAGGCAAATTTAGACTTAATGATGTTTATGGTACTGTACCTTTTAAAGTAGAACTTGATACAACGAGCTACCATCTATTAAATACTCCCATTAAATTGGAGTTTGCAGAAAATAATAAGATCTTGGTTTCTGTAGATTTTGATAAGGAGGAACAATCTTTAATTAAATATATAAGTTATTTAGATCCTCATCAGCCAGATCTAAGCACATTTATTCCGGAGAGACTATTAAATATAAAGTAGAAAAAAAGCCTTTTTCAAAAAAATTTAACTTGGCTGATACCATTAAATTACCCTTTACTAAATTTAAGATAAACAAGAATAAAGTAAACTGATAATTTAGCAGGTAAAATTTATTATATCGTTTTCAAAAGTTTTGATGGCACCGTAAGTTCTTATCAGAATATTAGTACCAAAACCTTAACCAAAGGAACTTCCCTTATTCAATTGGAATTAAAAGGAACAAATAAAAAGAAAATTGAAGAATATCTTAATGCCACAATTGAGCTTTTAGATAGAGATCAAAAGGAACAAAAAATTGAATATGCTAACAAATACCAGAAAATATATTAAACTATTTTTTTAAAGGCAGGAGATAGTTTAAGAAAATTTGAAAAAGAACTAGGGGATTATAGACAGAAAAACAGAGTATATGATCTTAGTATAGAAGGGCAAGTTACTTTTTAATGAAGTGTCTGAGTTGGATAAGCAACAACAGCTTATTACAGACAGGTTACAATATTATACCAATCTTGAAAATTATATTTCAATAAATAAAGAAATCAATGAAGACATCCCTGCTCCGGTAAATGTCACCATTAGAAGATCCCAATTTAACAAAGAATATTGTTGAATTGGTAGAATTATCCAAACAAAAAAAGAATCTGGAACAATCCGTTACACCCGATTATCCTCCTTTAAAAAATATTAAAGATAATATTGATATTACCCGGGGGGTGGTGTTGGAAAATTTATCCAATTTAAAAAATGCTACTCAGATCAATCTGGACAATATTCAAAAAAGATTAGGAACTTATAATTCGCGGTTAAATAAATTACCAAAAAAAGAAAAGGAATTGCTTTCATTGCAGCGTGATTACGATATGACAGCTGACGAATTATGAATATTTAAAACAAAAAGAATATGAAGCCAGTACAGCCATCGCGGCCAATGTGTCGGATGTAAAAATAATAGAAAATGCAAAAGATGTTGGTCAAGGACCTATAAGTCCGCGCCCATTATTTAATTATTTAATTGCTGCCATGTTAAGTTTGGGTTTGCCGTTTTTGTTTATTATTATTAAAGAGGCACTGAGTAATAAAATAATGACGGTTGAAGAGATTGAGAAAGAATATAAAATACCGGTGTTAGGGGTTATTGGCAGGGCAAAGATCGATTCTTATTTAGCGGTTTTTGAAAAGCCAAAATCCACCCTGGCTGAATCATTCAGGGCCTTGCGGTCGAATATTCAGTTTTTATTTAAAAAGGGTAGTAAATCTAAAACCATTATTGTTACTTCTTCGGTAAGTGGCGAGGGTAAAACCTTATGTTCGGTAAATATGGCCTCCGTATTTGCCATGAGTGATAAAAAGGCGATCCTTATTGGTATGGATCTTAGAAAACCAAAATTGCATGAAGATATTCATATCACCAATGAAGTAGGCTTGGTAAATTATTTGATCGGGCAAAAAGAAATAGACAGAGGTAATACAAAAAACGCAGGTACCCAATTTGGATGTGATCACAGCCGGTCCGGTACCTCCAAATCCATCAGAGTTATTATTAAGTGATCAAACCGCTAAAATGATGGATTATTTAAAAGAAAACTATGATTATATTATCATAGATACACCTCCGGTTGGTTTGGTGGCTGATGCCATCGAATTATTTAAATATGCCGATGCCATTATGTATGTGATTCGTCAAAATTATACCCAGCGCGGCATGCCTAAAATGATAGATGATAAATATAAAAATGGCGAAGTTAAAAATATATCAGTTATGTCTTAAATGACTTCAGTATTAAAGATGGTTATGGTTATGGTTATGGTTATGGCTACGGTTATGGCTATGGTGGAGGTTATGGTTATGGAAAATATGGTACCGGATATCATGAAAATGAAAAAAGGTCATGGTTCAAGAAATTATTCAGTAAAAACTAATTGATGCTTTCTCAAAAGCAACAAATAACCAAGCGTAGTTTCGACATTATTTTTTCTTTTTTCGGTTTGGTAATCTGTTCTATTCCTATTTTATTATTGATAATTATTGCCAGCATTTCAACAAGGCAGTTCGGATTATTTTCGCAACAAACGAGTGGGTCGACATGCAAAATTATTTAAGATATTTAAGATAAGAACCATGAAATATCCTAATGATGAAAATTTTATCACCCTCAGAGATGATCCAAGGCTAACTCTTATCGGCAAAATTATTAAGAAAATATCATTTAGATGAGTTGCCACAACTTTTTAATGTTTTAAAAGGTGATATGAGTTTTGTAGGGCCAAGGCCCGATGTTGCAGGTTATGCAGATCTACTACAAGGAGAAGATCGTATCATTTTGTCTGTCCGGCCGGGTATTACAGGTCCGGCAACCTTAAAATTTAAAAATGAAGAGGTATTACTTGTCACAACAGACTAGATCCAAAAAAGTATAACGATACCGTTATCTGGAAAGAAAAAGTCAGGATCAATAAAGAATACATCATGAATTGGACCCTTTTAGGAGATATAAATTATATTTTTAAGACAATTTTTACCTAAATTTGCCCAGCTATAAAATGAGTAAAAAGGAAAAAGTATAAAGTAAAAGTAAAAATCATATGAAAAACACAAAAATTGCTATTATTGGTCTTGGCTATGTAGGTTTGCCCTTGGCAGTAGAATTCGCGAAGAAATATCAAGTGGTAGGATTTGATATCAATAAACAAAGAATCAAGGAACTCAGGCAAAACAAAGATGTTACACTTGAAACGGAATCATTTGAATTAGAGGCTGTTAATGTACCTTCTTTAAACGACCTAAACAAAGCCGAAACGGGATTTTGGATCACAGATGACCTTTCTGAAATTGAAACGGCTAATTTTTATGTAATTACCGTACCAACACCGGTTGATAAAAATAACAGGCCAGACCTCACACCTTTATATAAAGCCAGTGAAACCGTAGGGAAAGTATTGCAGAAGGAAGATGTGGTGGTGTATGAATCAACGGTATTTCCCGGGGCAACAGAAGACGAATGTGTGCCTATCCTGGAAAAAGTATCCGGATTGACATTCAATAAAGATTTCTTATGTAGGTTATTCACCCGAAAGGATCAATCCCGGGGATAAGGAACATACCGTTACCAAAATTTTAAAAGTTACTTCAGGTTCAACTCCTGAAATTGCGAAGTATGTTGACGAAGTTTACAGATCTATCATCGTGGCAGGTACCCATATGGCGCCTTCTATTAAAGTAGCTGAAGCTGCCAAGGTTATAGAGAATTCGCAGCGCGATATCAATATTGCTTTTGTGAATGAATTATCGAAGATCTTTCGATTAATGGGTATTGATACGAATGAGGTATTGGAAGCAGCAGGAACGAAATGGAATTTTCTGCCTTTTAAGCCGGGTTTGGTAGGCGGGCATTGTATAGGGGTAGATCCATATTATTTGGCACAAAAAGCCATGGAGTTAGGTTATAATCCTGAAATCATATTGGCAGGAAGACGATTGAATGATAGTATGGGGCCTTTTGTTTCCCAGGAAACCATTAAAATGATGATCAAGAATGGCACGCCTATCAAAGATGCGAATGTATTGGTACTCGGTATAACTTTTAAAGAAGATTGTCCGGATATTAGAAATTCAAGGGCCATTGATATTGTAAGGGAGTTAGAAACCTATAATGTGAATGTTGATGTATTTGATCCATGGGCCACAGCTGCTGAGGTAAAACACGAATACGGATTAGACCTATTATCATCAAAAAATGATATCACAAAAAAATATGACGGGATCATTATTGCAGTTTCACATAAGGAATTTAAAGAATTGGACCTTAATGATTATGTGGCAGACCGGCATATTATTTTCGATGTAAAATCAACATTATCAAAAGATAAATCGCACGGGAGATTTAAATTGTCAGTAGCAGTAGGCCAGTTGGCTGTTGGCAGTAGGACCATTGTAGCAGTTATAGGTAGTTAGCAGTCATTAGTGAGTCATTGTTTAAAGTGAGTTGAATTAGGAAATGGCATTTAGGAAATTAAAAGCATATCAAAAAGGATTTGACTTAGCTATGGAAATTTTTGAATTGTCCAAATCATTTCCTAAGGAAGAGACATATTCGTTAACAGATCAAACTGGAGGTCATCACGATCAGTTTGTATTAATTTGGCAGAGTCTTATAGAAAAAGGATTTATCCAAAACATTTTATAAGTAAATTGACAGATGCGATTCAGAAAATGCAGAAACCTTAGGTTGGTTGGAGTTTGCCTATTCTTGTAATTATATTACGAATGATCAAAAAGATAAGTTGGAAAATAAAAACAAAGAAGTTGGTAAGCTTATTAATTTTATGATAAATAATCCAGGTAAGTTTTCATAGCGTATTTCTGCATACGAATATGCACTGACTGAATACTGCATGACTAAGGACTGAAGACTGAAGACTAAAGAATTTAGAAGAAATAAATTTAAAGAGACAATGACAGAAAAAAAAAATAAAAAGGTATTAGTAACCGGAGCTGCAGGGTTCATTGGTCATCATTTATCTAAATTATTAGCTAAAAATGGTTATAAGGTTATTGGTATAGACAATATCAACGATTATTACGACCAGAATTTAAAATTGGCCAGGTTACAAGACATGGGTATTGATACTTCCAATATGAAAGAAAATATGCCATTGGAAGGAGATATCACCTTTGTGAAATTAGATCTTAAAAACGCCAGTGATGTCATGCAATTGTTTAAAAAGGAACGATTCGATTATGTGGTGAATTTGGCTGCCCAGGCAGGGGTGAGATATTCGCTGGAAAATCCGCAATCGTATATAGATAATAATATTACCGGTTTTTTAAGCATCCTGGAGGCTTGCAGAAAATATCCGGTAAAGCATTTGGTCTATGCTTCTTCGAGTTCTGTTTATGGATTAAGCGAAGAAAATCCTTTTTCTGTAGAAAGTCATACAGACCATCCATTGGCCATGTATGCGGCGAGTAAAAAGGCCAATGAAATGATGGCGCATTCTTATGCCCATTTATTTAATATACCCTGTACCGGGTTACGTTTTTTTACAGTATATGGTCCTTGGGGCAGGCCTGATATGGCCTTGCATATCTTTACGAAAGCCATCGTGGAAGATAAAGAATTTGAAGTGTTTAATTATGGCAATATGAGCAGGGACTTTACCTATGTAGATGATATTGTAGAAAGCGTTAAGCGATTGATCCCGATGCCTCCAAAACCCAACAATCCGAAATTTGATCCTAAAAAACCGAATCCTTCCATAAGTTCAGCACCTTATCAATTGTTCAATGTGGGTAATAATAGCCCGGTGGCTTTGATGGATTACGTACATGCTGTTGAAAAAGCCTTGGGTAAAAAAGGGAAGATCGTTTATAAACCGATTCAACCCGGAGATGTGGCAGCGACCTATGCCAATGTAGAAAGCCTATTTGATTATATAGATTTTAAACCATCAACTACTATTGAAGAAGGGATCAAAGCATTTGTAGATAAATATTTGGAACTAAACAAATAGATATGTTGGATCAACATTTAAAAATAGCCATAAATGCTGCTATTGAAGCAGGAAAAGAGATCATGAAAGTTTACAAAAGCGAATTTGAAGTTGAGTATAAAAGATGATGCTTCTCCGTTAACTATTGCAGACAAAAATGCCAACGATGTGATAAATCAGTTATTTATTAAAGACGGATATCCCGATCATCAGTGAAGAAAATGCCCAGATAGATTATAAAATTACGAAAAGATTGGAATAAATGTTGGATCGTAGATCCGCTTGACGGCACCAAGGAATTTATTAAAAGAAATGGAGAATTTACCGTTAACATTGCCTTAATTGAAAATGGAAAACCTATTCTTGGGGGTTATTTTTGTACCCGTTTCAAAGGAACTTTATTATGCAGATGTTAACAAAATGGAGGCATCATTATTTGAAATTATCACAGCTGAGATTACCATAGATGACCATTGAAAAAAATTCTAAAAAAATTATAAGCACAAAAGCTCAAAGAAGGTGAAGTTAGGGTGGTAGGAAGCAGGTCTCATATGAACAAGGAGACATTTGATTTCGTCGAAAACCTAAAAAAGGAAATAAAAAAGTGGAGATAGTTTCAAAAGGAAGTTCCTTAAAATTTTGTTTGGTGGCTGATGGGAAAGGCAGATATTTATCCTAGATTTGCACCGACCATGGAATGGGATACTGCTGCCGGCCAGGCCATTTGTGAAGCACTTGGCATCAAGGTGATTTCTAAGGAAACAAATGACTCACTTTTATATAATAAAGAAAACCTGTTGAATCCCTGGTTTTTGGTGTCACGCTAATGAAGGATAAGTCGTATAAAAGACATATTGCAAAAACCTTTACATGGAGAGTAATGTAGCCACCTTGGATACCATATTGCTTATCATGGTTCATTACAGGAAATCCAATAACGGGATTAAAAATTGGCATTGTTGAAGTATTTACAAAAATGATTTTGTATTTTTTCCATGAAAGAATATGGTTTAAAATTAATTTATCAAAAGATGGTAAAGTTCTTGAAAGCAGAAAAAGTCATATTGCAAAGACGATAACATGGAGATTTATTGGTACCCTGGATACTATGATCATTGCCTGGGTAATATCTGGAAATCCATTAACAGGACTAAAAATTGGATTTGCTGAAGTTTTAACAAAAATGTTATTATATTATTTGCATGAACGCGTTTGGTATAAATTTGATTATGGTTTAGAGCAAAGAAAACACTAGAATAGTTAATGAAGAAAATATAATACTACATAACTATCAAGTTGATAAAAAAGATAGGAATAAATTGAATGGTCACCAGTCTTTTTTAATTTGGTTTACAGGCTTGTCGGGTTCAGGAAAGTCTACCATTGCGAATGCCTTAGAATCCGAAACTTTTTAAAAAAAATATAAGAACCTATACCTTAGATGGTGATAATATTAGAAAGGGAATAAATAAGGATCTAGGTTTTTCTCCGGAAGACAGAACAGAAAATATTAGAAGAATAGCAGAAATTTCAAAATTATTTATAGATGCCGGTATCGTAGTATTAGCCGCTTTTGTTTCGCCTTATAAAAAAGACAGGGAAGCCATTAAAAGCATTGTTGGCAAAAACAATTTTGTTGAAGTTTATATCAATACTTCGTTGGAAGAATGTGAGAAACGCGATGTAAAAGGCTTGTACAAAAAAGCCCGAAAAGGAGAAATCAAAGATTTCACAGGTATCAATGCCCCATATGAGGCACCTGAATCACCGGATATAGAGATAAAAACAGAACAATTAAATATGGAACAATCCGTTACTAAAATAATGGATGTTATAAGTCAAAAATTAAAAAATGAGTAAGTACTTTTTAAACTATTTAGATGAATTGGAATCAGAAGCCATTTTTGTGTTGAGAGAAGTATATGCTCAATTTCAACAATCCTGTGATATGTTTTCGGGAGGTAAAGATTCAATTGTGTTGACGCATTTGGCAAAAAAAGCCTTCTATCCGGCAAAAGTTCCATTTGCCTTAATGCATGTGGATACCGGGCATAATTTTCCTGAAGCCATCGAATTTAGGGATTCATCTGGTTGAAGAATTAGGGTTAAGCTCATAGTAGGTTCTGTACAGGAAGCCATCAATAATGGCAGGGTTATAGAAGAAAAAGGTAAAAATGCTACCCGAAATACACTGCAAATTGTTACCTTATTAGATGCCATAGAAACACATCAGATAGATTGTGCTATTGGAGGTGGTAGAAGAGATGAAGAAAAAGCAAGGGCCAAGGAACGGTTTTTTTCGCATCGCGACGATTTCGGGCAGTGGACCCCAAAAAATCAGCGTCCGGAATTATGGAATATCTTTAATGGCAGGATGCAGCAAGGTGAGCATTTCAGGGCATTTCCAATCAGTAACTGGACAGAAATGGATGTTTGGAATTATATAAAAAGAGAACAGATAAATATCCCGGCTTTATATTTTGCGCATGATCGTCAGGTGGTTAGAAGAAATAATAGTTGGATTCCGGTTTCAGAATATTTGCCAAGATAGAAGGAGAGGAAATATTTACAAAAAAAGTAAGATTCAGAACCCTGGGAGATATTACCATTACAGGTGGAATCGAAAGCAATGCAGATACTCTTGGAAAAAATAGTGATCGAAGTTGCTGCGATGCGGGAAACAGAAAGAGGCAATAGGGCAGATGATAAAAGGTCGGAAACCGCGATGGAGGACAGAAAAAAACAAGGTTACTTCTAATTAGTACTGTCATTCTGAACGAAGTGAAGAATCTTAAGAATTAAGATAAAATGCAGGAATCTTAAAAAATTTTAGAAAAACGGAATAAAACAACGAATAATATTGGCAATAACCAACTATTACGCTTCACCACAGCCGGTAGTGTAGACGATGGAAAAAGTACCTTGATCGGAAGACTATTATACGACTCAAAATCAATTTTTGAAGATCAACTGGATGCTGTAGAAAAAACCAGTAAAAGAAAAGGCCATGCAACCGTAGATCTGGCTTTGTTTACCGATGGTTTAAAAGATGAAAGGGAACAGGGAATTACCATTGATGTGGCCTACCGATATTTTACAACACCAAGACGGAAATTCATCATTGCCGATACACCCGGCCATATTCAATATACACGTAATATGGTAACAGGAGCATCAACGGCCAATGTTGCATCATATTAATAGATGCCCGGAAAGGGGTCATAGAACAAACCAAAAGACATTCATATATTGCTTCATTGTTAGGGAATATCGCATATTATTGTTTGTATCAATAAAATGGATCTGGTTGAATATAGCGAAGAAGTATTTAACGATATCGTTGGTCAATATGAAGAGATCTCATCAAAAATGATGATCAAAGATGTAAGATATATCCCAATTAGTGCCTTAGAAGGGGATAATGTAGTGCACAGGTCCGAAAAGACGCCATGGTATCAAAATGCTCCATTATTACATACCTTGGAGACCATGCACATTAGTAGTGATAATAATATGGTGGATGCGCGCTTTCCGGTACAAACCGTATTAAGGCCTCAAAATGAAGAATTTATGATTACAGGGGTTATGCAGGAAGGGTTGCCAGCGGGATTTTCAGAAGAGGTGATGAAGTTAAAGTATTACCATCAGGCTTGACATCTTCCATTAAAAATATAAATTTTTATGATAAACAGTTGAAGAGGCAATTGCGGGAATGTCGGTTGCCATGACTTTGGAAGATGATATCGATATTAGCAGTGGTGATATGATCGTAAAAGTTAATAATGTACCTGAGGTAACCCAGGATATTACAGCCATGCTGTGTTGGTTCAATGAACAAAATGCCAGGCCCAGGGCCAAATATTTTCTAAGGCATACCACCAATGAACAAAAAGCGGTGATCAAGGAAGTGATTTATAAAGTAAATATTGATACTTTTAAAAGAATTGAAGATGATAAGGAATTGGCTATGAATGATATTTGTAAGGTAAATTTGCGAATTACGGCCCCATTGATGACAGACGATTATCATATGAACAGAGATACGGGGAGTTTCATTTTAATTGATGAAGCAACCAATGAAACAGTGGCGGCAGGAATGATCGTTTAAATTATTAAAACTTAGATATTTTTTAATCTTGAAATGAGACATAGAATTGTTCATATCTTGTCTGTTTTTTGCATAGTTTGTTTTCAAATCGTACTATTTTTCTGCATTGAAAATTAACTTTATAGCCTCAATAAATTTAATACGATCTATCCCGTTTTATGAATAAAATGGGACTGATCATAGCGAAGCTATGTAATCTTTAAAAAATGATGAATATTTAAAAAGTTAATTATTATTAAATAATAAAATATTACATGAAAAAAATAGCCTTAATCACAGGAGTAACCGGACAGGATGGTGCTTATTTAAGTGAGTTCTTATTAAAAAAAGGATATATCGTACATGGTATTAAAAGGCGGGCATCCCTTTTTAATACCGACCGAATCGACCATTTATATCAGGATCCTCATATCGAGAATCAGAATTTTGTATTGCATTATGGCGATATGACCGATAGTACGAATTTGATCAGGATCATTCAGGAAGTGCAGCCCGACGAAATTTATAACCTTGCTGCCATGAGCCATGTGCAGGTTTCTTTCGAAATGCCGGAATATACCGGCAATGCAGATGGCTTAGGCACCTTACGGTTATTAGAGGCGGTACGGATTTTAAATATGGAAAAAAAGGTAAGGATCTATCAGGCTTCCACTTCAGAATTGTTTGGTAAAGTTCAGGAAACACCCCAAACAGAAAACACGCCATTTTATCCACGCAGCCCTTATGGCGTAGCAAAGATGTATGCCTATTGGATCACTGTGAATTACAGGGAGGCCTATAATATGTTTGCCTGTAATGGTATCTTATTCAACCATGAATCTCCCATTAGGGGTGAGACCTTTGTAACCCGTAAAATAACACGAGCCGCCTCTAAAATAGCACTGGGTTTGCAAGATAAATTGTATCTGGGTAACCTCGATGCCAAAAGAGACTGGGGCCATGCCAAGGATTATGTAAGAATGATGTGGATGGTATTACAACATGATACCCCCGAAGATTGGGTGATCGCCACGGGTAAAACGACTTCCGTAAGAGATTTGGTAAAAATGGCCTTTAAAGAAGTTGGTTTTGAATTGGAATTTAAAGGGAAGGGCCGGGATGAAAAAGGATATGTCAAAAAATGTCTTGATCCTAAATATCAGGTTGAGATCGGTAAAGAAGTTATTGCCATTGACCCAAGGTATTTCAGGCCAACTGAAGTGGATCTATTGATAGGTGATGCCACCAAAGCAAAAGAAAAATTAGGATGGGTACCCAAATATGATGTGCAGGGACTGGTAAAAGATATGATGCAAAGCGACCTCAAACTCATGCAAAAAGATGGTTATTTGAGAGATGGGGGTTATGATGTGTTGAATTACTTTGAGTGAAGGGGTGAAGGAGTGAAGTGAGTGAGAGTGAGTGAAGTGAGTGAGAATTGATTTATTTACTCAGAATTTAAAGAACATGGATAATTGAATTAAAATTGATCATTTAACTTACAATAAAGGCTTGGGTTTACATAACAACTAACCGCGTCAATAATGTTTTATACACAGGCGTTACGAGTAATTTAAAGGATCGTATGATTTCGCATAAAACAAAAAAGTATAAGAATTCCTTTTCTGCCAGATATAATGTTGACAAGTTGGTTTATTTTGAAAAATTTGATAGCATTGTAACTGCCAGGACAAGAGAAAAACAAATTAAATCCGGATCAAGAGCAAAAAAAATAAGATTAATAGAATCTACAAATCCGGAATGGAATGATTTGTACGAGAGTCTTGATTAATTGAAATCGAAGTTGGAGCAAAAAGATTGCTTCGCTTTTCAGCTCGCAAATTTTAGATTTTAAAACGAATGTTATGTGCTACAAGTATAATCAAAAAAAAGATTTTGCGAGGAGCCTCAAAAGGCGACGTGGCAAACTTTTAAACATACTAGATCACTCCATCACAGTGTCACATTAAAATGAATAAAAACTCAAAAATATACATCGCAGGACACAGGGGTTTGGTAGGTTCTGCCATTCTGAATAATTTAAAGGCAAAAGGCTATACAAATTTCATTACCAAAACCCATAAAGAACTAGATCTCACGAACCAGCAGGAAGTAGCAAAATTCTTTGAAACAGAAAAACCGGAATATGTTTTTTTAGCAGCGGCAAAGGTGGGAGGTATTGTTGCAAATAATACCTATAGGGGTGAATTTATTTATGAAAATTTGATGATCCAGAATAATGTGATTCATCAATCTTACAAGCATAAGGTTAAAAAATTGATGTTTTTGGGTAGTACCTGTATCTATCCCAAAGATTGCCCGCAACCCATGAAGGAGGAGTATTTATTAAAGGGCCCTTGGAATATACCAATGAACCATATGCCATTGCAAAGATTGCAGGCATTAAAATGTGCGAAAGTTATAATTTACAATATGGTACCAATTTTATTGCCGTACAACCTACCAATTTATATGGCCCCAATGATAATTTTGACCTGGAGAAGTCGCATGTATTACCGGCCTTATTACGTAAGATCCATTTAGGAAAGGCCTTGGAAAATAATGATTGGAATACCATCAAAAAAGACCTGAATAAACTACCCATCGAAGGCATCACCGGAGAAAATTCTGAAGATGAGATCTTAGCAATACTTTCAAAATACGGTATTAACTTCTCCCCTTTAAAAGGGAGATGCCAAAGGCAGAGGGGTTGAAGTCCCAAAATTTAAACTTGCTAGATCAAGAAGACGATTTAAAATTCAAAGTCCAAGTCGAGATCTGGGGCTCCGGCAAACCCATGCGCGAATTCTTATGGAGCGAAGACATGGCAGATGCCTGTGTATATCTCATGGAGAATGTAGATTTTAAAGATATTGTTAAAAGTAAAATGTCATCCCGAGCGCAGTCGAGAGTATCTCAGGACCATCAAATGAAACCCTGAGCGCAGTCAAGCTAACAGCCAAAAGCCAACCGCCAACCGCCAACCGCCAATCACCAACACCCACATCAACATCGGTACCGGCAAAGAAATTTCCATCAAAGAATTGGCAGAAACTATTAAAACAATTGTAGGCTTTAAAGGAGAGTTTTATTTTAATACAAATAAACCCGATGGAACGTTACGTAAATTAACCGATTCTTCGAAATTGGAAAATTTGGGATGGAGATATAAAGTTGAATTAGAAAATGGCATTAAAAAGATGTATAAATGGTATTTAAACAATTAAAATTTTAGTATGCAATTATCTTAATAATATAATAAAGAAATTAAATATAAAATGTTAGATTTAAATAATAAATCCATTCTTAATTACAGGAGGCACAGGATCATTTGGTAAAACATTTACCAAACTAATTTTTGAGCGTTTCCCAAATGTAAAACGATTGGTAATTTTGTCACGAGATGAACAAAAACATTATCAGATGGCTCATGGAATTATCCGGAAAGCAAATATCCTGCAATTCGTTATTTTATTGGTGATGTAAGAGATAGAAACCGATTAAAAAGTGCTTTTGAAGGAATTGATATTGTAATTCATGCGGCTGCAATGAAACATGTGCATATTGCTGAATACAATCCAGATGGAATGTGTAAAAACCAATATTGTTGGAGCTGAAAATGTAATTGATGCTGCCATTAGAAACCGGAGTTAAAAATGTGGTAGCCTTATCTACAGATAAAGCAGCTGCACCAATTAATTTATATGGAGCTACAAAATTAGCTTCAGATAAATTATTTGTTGCGGCAAATAATATAAAAGGCAGCAGAGATCTTAAATTTTCTGTAGTGAGATATGGTAATGTTATGGGTTCTAATGGTTCTGTAATACCATTCTTTTTAAACAAAAGAAAAGAAGGGGTTTTACCAATTACAGATGATAGAATGACACGATTTAACATATCAGCTTGAAGATGGATGTGAAATGGTATTACATGCTATAGAAAATGCTTGGGGAGGAGAAATTTTTGTACCTAAAATTCCCTCATACAAAATTACTGATGTTGCAAAAGCTATTGCGCCAGAATTGTAAACATGAAATTGTTGGAATAAGACCCGGAGAAAAATTGCATGAAGAAATGATTACCATTTCAGATTCATTTAACACATAGGATCTTGGAAAATATTATGCTATTCTTCCTCAAAACACCAATTTGAAATTAATGATTATATCAATCATTTTAATGCAAAAAAAGTTGAAAGAGGGATTTAGCTATAATTCAGGAGAAAATGAAGAATGGGAAACTGTTGAAAGCCTTCGTGAATTAATAAAAAAACATGTAGATCCAAATTTTAAAGTATAATGAAACCAATACCTTACGGAAGACAACATATAACCCAGGAAGATATTGATGCAGTTGTTGAAACACTTAAATCAGATTTCTTAACACAGGGACCAAAAGTAAAGGAGTTTGAAGACGAATTTGCTGAATATATTGGCGTTAAATATGCTGTTGCAGTTAATAATGGAACTGCAGGACTTCATCTTGCTGTATTGGCGTTAGGATTAAAAGAAGGAGAAAGGGTTATCACAACCCCTATTACTTTTGCAGCCTCTGCAAATTGTGTACGGTATGTGGAGGAGAGGTTTAGTTTGCAGATATAGATCCAGACACTTATTTACTTATCATTAGAAAGTACTAGAAAACTGATTGAAAGCAAACCAAAAGGTATTTATAAAGGCATTATTCCTGTAGATTTTGCAGGTTACCGGTAGATTTGGAAGCATTTAGAAAATTAGCAGATGAATATGATCTATGGATCATTGAAGATGCCTGCCATGCTCCTGGAGGATATTTTACAGATTCAAAAGGAATCAAGCAAATGTGTGGAAATGGCAATTATGCCGATCTGGCTATTTTTTCATTTCATCCTGTAAAGCATATTGCCTGTGGAGAAGGAGGAATGATTACAACAAATTATGAAGAGATTTATAAAAAACTATTATTATTAAGAACACATGGTATTACAAAAGAGAATATGTCAGAAAATCATGGAGGATGGTATTATGAAATGCAGGAATTGGGTTATAATTATAGATTAACTGATATTCAATCTGCATTAGGAATTACACAATTAGCTAAAAACCAAGATGGGGTAAAGCGAAGAAACGAAATAGCAGCAACCTATAAAAAGGCATTTAAGGGCAAGATAAAATATCAAAACCTTCCCAAGGTTCTTATAATGCACATCATTTATTTGTAATAGAAGTTGATAGATAGAAAGGGATTGTATGACTATTTAAGAGACCATCAAATTTATAGCCAGATACATTATATACCAGTTCATACATTGCCTTATTATCAAGAGATAGGTTATGGAGATGCTAATTTATCCAATGCAGAAGCTTATTATGCTCATTGTATCAGTTTACCCATGTATCCAACATTGTCTGATAAGAACAAAACTATGTGATTGAAAAAGTTCTAGAATTTAGTAAGTAAATGCGAAAACTAAAGAACATAGCAATAATTCCTGCAAGAGGTGGCAGTAAGAGAATATCCCGAAAAAATATTAAGAGATTTTTTAGGAAAACCAATTATTGCCTATTCCATAGAAGCAGCTTTAGAGCTAAGCTTATTTGATGAGGTAATGGTTTCAACGGATGACGAAGAAATTGCTGAAATTGCAAAAAAATATGGAGCAAAAGTCCCATTTTTTAGATCAAAAGAAAATGCCGATGATCATGCTACCTTGGCAGATGTTCTTCTTGAAGTGTTAGACGAGTATGAGATTACGGAGCAAGATTTTGATAATATTTGCTGTATTTTACCAACAGCACCTTTTATAACAAGTAAACGATTAAATGAAGCTTTTGACTTATTAAATAATAAGGAATATTTATCAATTTTTCCGGCCCTTGAATTTTTCTTATCCGATTCAAAGAAGTCTTATAAAAAATGAAGATGGAAGTATTAAAATGGCTTGTCCTGAATATTTAAATACGCGTTCCCAGGACCTCGAAAAACATTATCACGATAGTGGTCAGTTTTATTGGATAATGAAAAATGCCTTAAGAAATGAAAAAGCATTAATAACCTCAAATGCAGGAATAATAGAACTCTCAAAACTTGAAGTACAAGATATTGATACGTTAGATGATTGGAAAAATGCAGAAATCAAATATCAGATTATACGTGCCAAATAAAAAAGTTATTATTCGTGTCGATGGAAATTATAACATTGGTTTAGGCCATATATATAGAGGTATTGCATTGGCAGAGATATTAAAAGATAAGTTTTGATTGAATTTTTGACCAAAATCGAACACTACCATTGCTCCAATACAAGATGCAGGGTTTGTTTATATTTTATACCTATAAAGTTAAATTTATGGACGAACCCAATTGGTTCGAGAGAATTATTCAAAGGAAACCATGATTGTGCTCGATGGTTATGATTTTAACCAAGAATATCAGCAGAAGATAAAGGATTTAGATTATAAGCTAGTATATATAGATGATCTAATCAAAGGTATTCAACGGGCTGATTTGGTAATAAATCACAGTCCGGGTAAAAATAATTGATTATAAAACTGAGAAATACACCAAAATTAGCTTGGGCATGGATTATTGCCATTTTAAGACCAAGGTTTCTTGAAGCCGCTAAACAAAAATAGAAAAATAACCAGAATTGATTCAGACATTTATATAGTTTTGGGGGTTCAGACATTTATGATCTAACATTAAAAGTTACCAAAGCTATTCATTAAACATTAACCAATTTAAAAGGATAAATATTGTCATAGGGGCTTCTAATAATCCGCAATTTTGAGACATTTTTAAACTAAAACAGCAATTTGATAAAATTATAATTTACAGGAATTTAGCTGAAGCTAATCTTATAAAGTATAATGTTAACATGCAATATTCGCAATTGTTCCGTGCAAGTACTGTATTATTTGAATTATTGTTGTATAAAAATGCCAATTTATTCTGGTTATTTTGTTGAAAATCAAAAAAGGGCGTTTCATTCATTTAAGGAACTATCTAAGTTAGTTAGTGGGGAGGGTAATTTTAATAAATTATCGGATAAAATATTATTAAAAAGTATAGAAAAATTTATAGACCTTCCTGATCAGCAAAGTTTATTTAAAAAATCAGAAAAGAATAATTGATTGGTAAACAACAACAAGACATTTAGAGTTAATAAATGAATTTAATAAAATGAAACATGACAGATATAATAATTAGATGAAGTTAAACAAAAGTGATATTGAGTTAAGTGAGAACCTGGCGTAATTCTCAAGAAATAGCTGCAATATATGTATACTGATAGAATTATTTCAAAGAAGCACAAGAAGAATGGTATTAAAATATTTCAAGAAGATACTACAGTCAAAATACTGGATTATCACATACGAGGGTAAGAAACTTAGGATTAGCTTCATTAACAGGAATTAGTGATGTATTTAAAAGTTGTTATTGGGCCTTTTATTTAGGAGATCACTATCAATAAGGGGAGCCAGGAATTGGATCTAAAGTTGAATATAATGTTTTAAATTATGTATTTGACGATTTAGGATTAAATAAACTAAGGTGTGAGGTGTTCGTAACCAATCGATAATGTCATTAAAATGCATGAAAAATTTGGTTTTCGACGAGAGGCATATTACAGAGAACATGTTTATAAAAATGGTTCATTCCATGATGTGGTAGGCCTGGCAATGTTCCAAAAGATCAGTGGAATGTAATAAAAGTTAAAATGTATGAAAAGGTTTACAGGAAAAATTAAAGTTGGGAGCATTTACAAATATGAGTTTTCTTTTACCCAAGATGATGTTAATAGTTTTGCAGAAATTACGGGGGATAAGAATCCAATACACATTGATGAAGAATATGCTTCAAAATCCTTATTTAAAAGGAGGATAATACATGGTTTATTAGGAGCAAGTGTCTTTTCAAAAGTTTTTGCAGTAGGTTTCCCCGGTGAAGGAACTATCTATTTAAAACAAGATTTGAAATTTATGAGTCCAATGTTTACTTCAGAAAAGTATACTGCAGTTTTTACAGTAGTAGATCTAAATAAAGATAAAAATAGAGCACTGGTAAAAACGGAAGTCATTGATTTAAAGGATGAAATTGTTATTACAGGAGAAGCTCTTATTAAAAATCAGAAGTACTTATAAGAAAATTTAATTATATAAAAATAAAGATTTTGAATATTGCCAATTTTGAATTAGGGAAAGGAAAGATCTTTATTATTGCCGAACTTTCTGCCAATCATGGGCATGATATAGAAATTGCTAAAGAAACAATAAGAGCAGCAAAACAAGCAGGTGCCGATGCCATAAAATTACAAACATATACCCCAGATACTATTACGATAGATTGTAATAAAGAAGATTTTATTATACAAAGGAACCATTTGGGATGGAAGAAATTTGTATGAATTATATAAAGAAGCTTATTTACCATGGGAATGGCATGCAGAACTTTTTGAAACAGCAAAAGAAAATTTAATTTGTTTCTCGTCACCATTTGATAAAACTGCAGTGGATCTATTGGAAGAATTAAATACGCCAGCTTATAAAATTGCATCTTTTGAAATTACTGATATTCCTCTAATTGAATATGCGGCTAGTAAAGGAAAACCAATGATCATATCAACAGGGATTGCAGATGATGAGGATATTCAATTGGCTGTTGACACCTGTAGAAAAGTTGGAAATAATGAATATTATACTATTAAAAACTTCATCCCAATACCCGGCTAAAATCGAAGATGCGAATCTGATATGATTTCAGATTTGGCTAGAACGTTATGGGTTATTATCAGGTTTATCAGATCATACATTGGGAGAATTAGTCCCTATTGTAGCTACTGCTTTAGGAGCAGTAGTTATTGAAAAGCATTTTATATTAGATAGATCTATTGGAGGACCGGATGCTTCTTTTTCTTTGGATGAAAAAGAATTTAAATTGATGGTTGATGCTGTTCGAAGCGGAAAAAGCATTAGGAAAAGTTGATTATAATTTATCTGATAAGGCACAAATAAGTAGAGATTTTTCCCGTTCTCTATATGTAGTAAAAGATATTAAAGCGGGCGAATTATTACAGAAGAAAATGTAAGGTCAATAAGGCCTGGTTTTGGAATGCATCCTAAATATTTTAAAGAAATTATAGGAAAAAAAGCTCTGGTTGATTTAAAAAAAGGAATGGCTTTATCCATTTATCATGTAAGTTGAGAGAATAACCCCCCTTTCTTCATTTAATCAGATTTCAATAGCTTGATTTAGTATATAAATTTTTGTGAATAAAATAAAACAAAGTTTAAAAAGGCGAGTAAGACCAATAACTTTATGATTATGTCTACAGCGGGGAATTTATTAGGAATGCTCTTACTATAATTTCTGGGCTATTTGTTATTAAGTGGTTGCATACCCTTCGAATTAGGCTTTTTAATACCTTTTCCGTTATTACAGGTTATATTGTCCTTGCTCATATTGGTATTCCAGTAGCTTTGAACCGTGATCTTCCTTACTTAATGGGGAAGAAGAACAAAAAAGAAGCATTAAAATTAGCGGCAGTTTCAAAATATTGGACTTTTTTTATTTCTACAATTATATCAATCATTGGTATTTTAGGGATATTGTTTTTTTTAGTTAATGAAAAATATCAAATTGCAGCTGGCGTTTTTGTAGTTGTGGGACAATCATGGCAAGGAATTTTTGTGACTAAATATCTAAAAATACTGTATAGGACAAATAAAGATTTCAATAAACTCGCCCTTATAAGTTTGATAGTATCTTGTGGGGTTTGTAACTATTTACTTCATTTATTTATATGGTTTTTATGGCCTGTGTCTTAGAGCGATTATTATTGTAATCGTTGATTTTGTTTTTTCCTGGTATTGGCGCCCAATTAAAGTTGAAATGATACCGGGATAAATTGGCTTTTAGAAATTTATTTAAAATTGGGTTTCCTATATTTTTGGTCAATAATCTTTATGGCAAATGGCCGCTGGTGCAAAGAACATTGATCCTATTTCTTTTAGGAACCAATGCTCTGGGTTTATTTACGGTAGTTTATATAATTGGTAACGCATTTTCAGTCTTTTCTACTTCAATTAGTAGTGTTTTATATCCAACAATGATGATAGAGTGGGGAAAAGGCAGATCAATTGGTCAAATAGTAAAGAATAATTTGATGAAACCGATGGTTCTTATAATTTTGATATTTTTATTGGTCACACCAATATTATGGTATATTTTACCCCCATCTATTAATTCTTTTTTGCCCGAATATGTGCAAGTAATTGACGCCTCAAAATGGATGGTAATAGCAGGGTTTATGGGCTTATTTAGTATTTTGGGAATATTCTATAATGTTATCAATGTGCAAAAAAAACGCCTGTTTATGTATTTATCCGGAGTTATTGGTTGGTTAATGGTTTTAACTGCGGCATATGGGCTAAATAAAATATCACTTGAATTATTCCCTCAAGCCCTCTTTGTGGGTTATTTAATAATGACGATTATAAATATATATTTTATTAAGAATAATTGGTTTAAAACACAAGCATCCTATTGATGAGTATTAGAACAAATATTACAGTATGTAAATGAAATTATGCTAAATTATATTTGTAAATATTTGTTAAAGAAAGAGGTCGTGTTGTATGTGTTGCATCGTCAGACGTTGCCTATCATTAATAATCCTATAAATAAACAAAAATTTGTATTTATTAATGTAATGTACCTGTGGCGGATATTTCCATTACCCGGGAAATATAAGTTAAAATTCAAAATAATGTATTTAATTCTCAATATTATTAGTCCAAAGTATATCATAGATATCAATTGGGTAAGTAAGTGGGAATCTCTATATAAAGTATGGACTAAGAAACATCAAAAAAGCAAATTTATAGTAATTCAGCACGGTGGGTACGTCGGTGGCATTATTAAAGATAACGCTCATAAATACACCAAATGTGATGTATTTTTAACCTGGAGTGAATATTTTACTAATTTATTTAAAGAATATAATAAAGGCAAGAAAACAGAGATCGTTACGTTTGGAAATACGGTTTATAACAAAAATTGAAAGAAAAAATATTTACTTATAACGATAAAAAGAATAGTAAAATTTTGATCACTCCATCTGCTATAAAAGAAGAAAGGTTTACTTATTATAATCAACTTTTTGACAAACTTAAAAAATTAGGCTTCTCAATATTTATTAAAGAGCATAATTACCAAGGAAGTAAGAAAAAACTCTGGGGGCAAGGAGATAATTTTCCACAAATCAAAAGCGTAAATAAAATAAAAGGGAATTAGAAAATATTTTAAGTAAAAATGATTTCGATCTAATTATTTCCGATCATTCAACCGCATTGTTAGATGCTGTTTTTTTTAAAAATAAAATTTTATACTTTGCTCCTAATGATAAATCTGAAAAATATTCTAAAAACCAGTATTCAAAATATCTAATAAATTTATTTTTTGAATACAATAATCTAAAGAAAAAGCAGGATTTATACCACCTAATTGATGTTGAATCTCAAGAAAAATTACTGGACGATATGATTTATAAAGGAAATAATATTTTAAATAATAATATATGAAAATTGATAATACAATATTATTAGATCAACCCAAACATTGGAATAACTAAATGGTAAAATTATATTTACATTGCGGATATCATAAAACAGGAAGTTTTTTTTACAAACTATGTTCGCTCAAAACAGGAATTATTTACTCGAAAATGGAATATATTTCCCATTATCCAAAGATGATAAGAATATGTTGAAGGGAAACATTTCCCCGGGTAATGGTATAGAATTAGTAGAAGCAATTCGGTTAAGGAACGACGACTTAATGCTTGATTTATTAAAGAAATGGACTAAAGATTCTATTGATAATAATTGTGATGCACTATTGTTGTCCAGCGAAGGTTTTTTCATGTGTTGGCAGAATCTAATTTTATGGAATTGTTCATAACTAATTGCAATAAAATTGGATTTACAGATATTTTTGGTCTATTATTTTTTAGAGATCCTATTTCTCATGTTTTTTCTGTTTATAAACATCGTGGAAAAACGGGTAAAATTCAAAATTATAAGAATTGGTTAACAAGTAGTTATGAAACGATGGGCTTGACATCAAACTTCTTAAATAAGTATAAAAATTTTAATATTGAATGGACATTTAGAAATTATTCGTCGGATTCGAAACGAATGGCTAATATAGCTTTTAGTGATTTTTTGGGAATAAATGTGCCAGCTATACCTAAAAAAGAAAGAGTGAATATCTCATTAACATTATCGGAAATAATATTAATAAGAGAAATAGAAAATTATTTACCAACTGAATATATAACAGAAATTCATTCTGCATTGAGTAAACTTCCTATATCAAAAAAGGCAAATGATCAATCTTTAAAGGATTATTATACAGAAATAACTTATCAAGAACTAAAGAAGCATAAATATTTAATCGAAAGTGTGAACAAATTATTGCCATTCAATGAACAATTACAATTTAAAGAGCCAGAAAAAGGCGTTATAGTTAAAATGAGGTTATAAGTATTACTAAACATCAATTTAATATAATTTTTGATCTAACTGAAATAATAATAATTTCTTTGCAAAATCTATCTTTTATATAAAACTGTTGTTAATAAAGATAAAAAGAAAATTTAAGAATATTTAATGTCAGCTTAGTACTATTAACAATTAATGAATATTTTATTTATAGCATCATTTAAAATTACGCCAAATTCAGGAGGAGTCCAAAGGGTAACAGAAACATTAGCCAGAGAATTTAAAAATTTGGAGCATCATGTATATTATTTGGCCTTCACTAAAGGGAATAAAGAAATTATTGAAGGAATTGATCAAATATTATTTACCTAAAGGAGAGGATTATAATAGTTTAGAAAATAGCACTTTTTTTAAAAATCTCATATTAAATCACAAAATAAATATTATAATTAATCAAATTGGCTTTTCTATAAATGAACTTGTTTTTATAAAGAATAATGTAAATACTTCAGTTAAAATAGTATCTGTTCATCATAATTGCTTAAAATGTTTAAACGACCAATATCATAATATTTATGTTTCAACGCTAATAAAAAAGGGTGTAGATAAATTATTTGATAATAAATGGGGCTGGTATATTTTAAGGAAGATACATAAGTTTCGGTTTAGGAAAGCAATTAAGCAAACCTATTCATTTATCAGATAAAGTCGTTTTATTATCTGATAAATTTATTTCTGATATAGATTTTTATGTGCCAAATTTTAATAGATCTAAAATAATGGCTATCCCAAATCCTAATCCATATTCCGACGTAAAAGCTTCAAGTCTTAAAACATACTGATTTATTATATGTAGGGAGGTTAGATTATGGTCAAAAAAGAGTGGATAGATTAATCAAGGTATGGAACAGATTATATAGAATATTTCCAGATTGGAATTTACATATTGTTGGTGATGGTTCTATGAGAAGCGAATTGGAAAAAATGGTGTTAGAAAAAAATATTAAAAGAATTTATTTCCATGGATTTAAAGATCCTAAACCTTTTTATGAAAAAGCTAAAATATTTTGTTTAACATCTTCCTTTGAAGGCTTTGGTATGGTGCTGGTAGAGGCTCAAACTTACGGTGTTGTTCCTATATCAAATATAAGCTTCAATTCAATTAGTGATATTATTACAGATCAGAAATCAGGTATTTTGATTAATGATTTTAACTATGATGAGTATTTGGCAGCATTACAGCAATTGATGAATTACCCTCAGATCTTAGATACCATGTCCAAAAATGCCATAAGAAATGTTGAGAAGTTTGGTTCAAAACCATTGCTTATCAATGGATTAATTATTTCGTAATATATAAATGATTAATAGCAGACAAAATAATATATACAGCTGGATAGGTTTCATTTTTGTACCCTTTGTAATGTTTTTATATGCCTTAAAGAATTTTTTCAACAGAAATAATCAAATGCTTATATTGGCTTTTTCTTTTTTATACGGCTATAGTGTCTTTTTAACTACTGGAGATATTACACGGTATGAATCAACCTTTTATGAGGTAGCTTCATATACTTGGGATGATTATTATTATCTGTTGACAAATTTTTTGTCTGTAGAAAAAGATTTGTACTATACAATGAATTCTGCAATAAATAAACCGGATCTATATTCGTTAAGTTTAAATTTTATTATAACGAGATTTACCGAGAACCCTAGGTGGTTTTGGGCATTTGTTTCAATTATTTACACCTACTTCATTATTAATTTTCTAAATACATTAAGTAAAGAAACAATCTGGATTAAATACCTTTACATGCAAAGAGTATTTTTTATAAGCATTGGTTTTGATCGTACCATTTTATTATGGGGTCATTGGTGTACGCTTCTGGCCAGCATTATTTATTTTTATAACCTATGCTATTAAATATTTACAATATAAAAAATTGAATTATTTACTTATTGGCAGCCTCTAGTATACTTATTTCATTATTCATTTCTATTACCTGTTTTGCTATTAGTATTAGCCAGAATTATTCCCAAAAATAGGTATATATTATAAATTATTAATAGGCTTAAGCCTTGTTGTTTTTGCTTTTAGTACGGTTTCTACATCATTAAACACGATTAAAGAATGTAACTTCTATTTTCGAAGAAACTACAATTGAAGAAACAACAAGCGCTTATACCAACGAAGAGTTTTAAATGAAAGAAAAGAAATGGCATCAGAAACCAATTGGTATGTCAGTTTTAAGAATATTTCAGTTCTATACTTTTTTATAGTCATAGGGATTTTAGATGTTCTAGGAATATTAAGGTTTAAGGAAAATAGTTTTTTAATTAAAACTTATCCCTTGATAGTTGTTTTTCTGGCCCTTACATTATTAACATCGCAACTGGGCTCGATTGCGAGGTTTAGATTTATTTTTTATATTTTGATTTTAAGCCGTTACATTGTTCTGTCGGGTATTCAACCATTTGATGCTAAGTTAAAATACATCTCAATTAATTTTCTTACCAATAATTTATGTTATATATCATAGTTGTTTTTAGAGCTGGATTTTATACAGTAGATCCTTTATTACTTGTTAATAACAGTATATTTACTTTTTTTATGCATAGTGATATTAGTTTATCGGAATTATTAATTGGACATTAATATTTTATAGAACCATTATTTAAATAAAACAATACAATTGGCTCATGCCATAGGATCAAATAGATATTTTTAATAATTGAGCATTTAAGTAATTTATGAATGAAGATGAAAAAATAAGCTTGCAATAATAAAAGACAAATTAAGGGCAAATTTAACAAATTCTAAGGGTTGGAAGACCATCGTAAATTATTGGTGTTCGAATAGTGATGACTGGGGGAGCATTAGAATGCCATCAAAAAAGACTTATAAGGCTTTGATCGACAAAGGAATTAAAACAGATGATCATAATCAATGGTTTTTAGATTGCCTGGAAAATAAGGAAGACCTCGAAAATTTATTTTCAATTATTTCTAAATACAAAGATAGTTAGAACAATTATCCAATTTTTACCTTTAATACGGTCATGGGAAATCCTGATTTTGAGAAAATAAAAGAGTCAGGGTTCGAAACCTTTTTTCATGAACATTTTTTTGATTCTTACAAGCGTTATCATAATCAGGATTTACAATCAACCTGGGAAGAAGGAATAAAAGCCGGCCTAATTCAACCTCAATTTCATGCCAGAGAACATTTAAATGTTTCGTTATGGTTAAAAGATCTTCGAGAAGGGTAATCAGAAACAAGAGAAGCCTTTGATCATGGTTTTTTTGGATTGTTACAAATACGTCCTCTATTCATCAAAAGCATTATCTTGCGGCGTACCGTGCAGAAAGTCCTGAAGAACTAAATTATATTAAAACTGCGACCGGAGAAGGCCTGGATATGTTCGAAGAAACCTTTGGTTTCAGATCCAAAACCTTTATCGCCTGTAACTATATATGGCCAAAAGATTTAGAAACAGTACTACACAAAATGGAAGATATCACTTTTCCAGGGGCAAAGAGGCAGGTTCCAGCCAGATCCGTTTAAAAAAGGACAAGGTAAAATTATAAGGAACTATATGGGCCAAAAAAATAGTTTAGGACAGATCTATACCATTCGGAATGTTAAATTTGAACCATTTGAAGACCCCAGATAAAGATTGGGTGAATCAATGCTTGAATGAAATTCAAACGGCATTTTTCTGGAAAAAACCGGCCATCATCTCAACACACAGAATTAATTATGTAGGTGGTATAGATATACAAGCACAGAGATAGAAACCTAAAAGCGTTGGATCGTTTATTAAAAAATATTCTAAAAAAATGGCCTGAAGTTAGAATTTTTAAGCAGTGACCAATTAGGTTATGAAATCAGTAAATCAAGCTGACTATATGTAAAAATTCAGAAGTTAATTCCCTCCTAAGCAATCTAAAAAACTAATCTAAAATGTATTGGATCATTTAATGAAAATTCGTAAGTTTATAAATAAAGAATATTAACTTAATTCTATATTATGACTAGAATGATTTTAATCTCGATCTGAGAACAAACCTGGGTGTTTTAATTACCGATATTATGGCAATTGGCGTGATTATGTTTCTTCCGGCAATTTCACACATAATGCCATTTCCACTTTACTATATGGATCCAATGCGTTTGGTCTTATTAGGCGTTTATTTTGTCAATAGAAATCATAAGAATGCTTATTTGCTTGCCATTGGCATTGCCTATTTTTTCGATGCTGTATTCGGGTCATCCGGTATTTTACAAGGCTATGCTAATCTCATTTGAATTATTGGTCAATATGGTAGTACTTCATTTGTTATTTCGTAAAGGGATCAATATCTTTTTTGCTGTTTTTTTAAGTATAATCCTGAGCAAGATCGTTTATTATCTCTTTAAATTTGCATTTATTGAATGGTCTTTGATTTCGGGTAAACTCTTTTCTACGAGTTTGATCATCCAATTAATCATAGCACTTGGTTTATCGGCTGTTTTCTTCCTTTTTGGAAGAAAAGCAATCAATCCTCTGAGAAATAATGGGATTATTTGTTAATATAAAGACTGTTTTTCCTGAAACTACCAGAGACCTGAGTTCTCTAAAAGCCGTTTATGAGGATCAGGAAAAATTATTTGACCTTATCGATGCGGTGGCCCGAGAACATTTGACTGAAACAGTGATTAAAGGAAAAAGGGTACTGTTAAAACCCAACTGGGTACGTCATTCTAAAAACGAAGAAGATGAATGGTGTTTAAGAACTCATGATTCCTTTTTACTGGCGGCCCTTGATTATGTGTTACGTTTGAAACCTAAAGAGGTCTTGATAGGCGATGCGCCAATTCAAGGCTGCCAATGGAGTAAGATGGTGAATAGTGAGTTGATAGATGCGGTAGATAATCTTTGGAAAAATATAAGATACCTGTTGCTATCAAAGATTTTCGCAGGGTACATTTTGATCAGCAACTGAACAATGTGATTGAAGAAAAAGAGCCACTAGATAATTTTGTGATCTTTGATGTAGGGAAAAAAAGTTACCTCGAGCCTATTACGAAAAGCGATTCCAATCAGTTTCGGGTGACAGTTTATAACCCTGATCGCTTTAAGGAATCACATAGACCGGGTGTTCATAAATATTGCATTACAAAAGAGCTTTTTGATGCTGATGTGGTTATTTCCTTCCCAAAGTAAAAACCCATCAAAAAGCTGGTATAACAGCTGCTCTAAAAAATATTGTGGGTTTAAATGGCGATAAGGATTTTTTACCTCATCACAGAATTGGAGGTACTGATCTGGGTGGTGATTGTTATCCCGGAGGTAACCGGTTGAGATATTGGTCAGAATTAATCCTTGATGAGGCAAACAGGAATAAGGGAAATTGGAAGTATAAGTTCTATACCAGAATTTCATCCTTTATTATGGCGGTTATCATTTCCCGAAAAAAGTTCACAATACAGCTGCCGGTTGGTATGGTAATGATACTACCTGGCGAATGGTAATGGATTTGAATCAAATTGTTTATTACGGAAAGAAAGATGGAACATTGGAAAATGATCGTCAGCGATTGTTTTTTTCATTATGTGATGGCATTATTGGTGGTCAGGGTGACGGCCCCTTAAAACCGAAACCATTAGCCTTGGGTGTTGTCAGTTTTACAAATACTTCAGGATGGAATGATTTGGTTTTATCGCAATTGATGGGATGGAATCTGAAAAAATTCCATTATTGGTTTCTGCAAGAAACTTTTGAAAAAAATGCGAAAGTAGTATTTAAATTAAATGGAAATACCGTGAATTTTAGAGATTATTCAAAACTGGCTGTCAAAGCAGAAATGCCTCCAGGGTGGATGGAATATAATAAAGAATATAACATGAGAATTGCAATTCATCACATCAAAATAGGATATCATCCAGATGGATAGCCTATTGTAAAAAAAATAAATATCCAATATAAAATTGTAAATTGTTATCAATAGATATTATTAAGCAATTAGATAGATTGTGATGCTTTATTGTGGCATCATCAGTCATTCTAAACCCAAGAGATATTTTATTTGCAAAACAATTATTATTTTCCTTAGAACAGTCAGGTATAATTGTATTTCCAGATTTTAATACAGGTTGGCATTTTGATGATAAAGTGGGTCAAAAATATTTATTGGAAACAATAGATGCACCTTTGGTTCCTTCTTATGTTTTTTATTCAAAAAAGGAAGCTCTTGAATGGGATGAACAAACGAATTTTCCAAAAGTATTTAAATTAGAGGAGGTCAGGATCTGCAAATGTGAAATTGGTCAGAATCAAAATCTGAAGCTAATAAAATTATTAAAAAAGCCTTTGGAAAAGGATTTAGACAATATGAACCCTGGACAAATTTAAAAGAAAGATGGAGAAAATATAGAAATGGTAAAACAGATCTTAATGATGTTTTTAAAGGTGTTTTACGTTTTTATAAAGAACCGAATTTTCAAAAACAATTGGTTACGAAAGAGGATATATTTATTTTCAGGATTTTATACCAAATAATGATTTTGATATAAGAGTTATTGTAATTGGTAAAAGAGCGTTTGCGTTAAAAAGAATGGTGAGAGAAGGAGATTTTAGAGCTTCAGGAAGTGGTAATATGAAATTTGAGAAAAGAGAATTTGATGAAAGATGTATTAAAATTGCCTTTGAAACTAATAAAAAATTAAAATCACAATGTTTGCTTATGATTTTGTTTTTGATGAGAATAATGATCCATTAATTGTAGAAGTTAGCTATGGATTTGCTGTAGATGCATATGATGCTTGTCCCGGTTATTGGGATGAAAATTTAGATTGGCATGAAGGAAAGTTTATTCCTCAAGAATGGATGATTGAAGATTTAATTAAAAGTTTAAAAAAATGAAGGAATTCTATTTGCATTATAACCTTCTTTTGGTGCAGGGGGCTGAAAGAGTTTTAAGTGAATTGGCGAATTATTTGCTCATTGTAAATAAGAGCTTGGATGTTCATTTGATCATATTAGTTGGAGGAGAGAAATTCTACACCTAAATGAAAGGATTAAAGTTAATAAACCTGATTTTAATTATAAAAATTACCCTCGTTTTATTTTTACTTTAAAAATATTAAAATACCTAAGAAAAACACTAAAGTATCTTAATCCAGATAGTGTATTATCTTTTGGTGGAAAGTATAATTCATTTGTACTGTTATCGTCTTTTGGTCTATGGTTTGAATGTATTTATTTCCGATAGAAGTCGACCGGGTATTTCATATGGTAAGGTCTTAGATTTTCTAAACCCAAAATTATATAAACTCGCAACCGGAATAATAGTACAAACTGAGGCAGCTAAAAATTTTACGGAAAATTCGTAAATCATAAGAATATACAAATAATAGGAAACCCCATAAGAAGAATTTCAGGCAATAATAGACCGCGAAAATATTATTTTAAATGTGGGGAGATTTATTAGTTCAAAACAACAATCATTGCTAATTAATATATTCGATACAATTGATGATAACAATTGGAAATTAATTTTTCTTGGCGATGGTCCAAAACTACAAGAATTAAAATCAAAAGCTAAAACTAAGAAATCATTTGGCAGGATTATATTTGAAGGTAATGTGAGCAATGTAGATGAGTATTATGCCAAAAGTAAAATATTTGCTTTTACTTCGAATTCAGAGGGTTTTCCAAATGCCTTGGCAGAAGCTATGAGTGCAGGTTGTGCATGCATTAGTTTTGATTGTATTGCCGGCCCATCCGACCTTATTAAAGATGAAATTAATGGTTATTTAATTGACAATAAATGATGTTACGAATTATAGAATGAAATTATCTAAATTGATGAAGGACGAATCTTTGAGATCGAATTTTGGGACTGGCTGACAAGATTCTTTGGAAAAATTTAGCATTGAAAAAATTGGGGATGATTATTTTAACTTTTTGTTTAAAATAACTAATGAAATTATTAATTAACACAGCTACTACTTTTAAGGGTGGAGGGATACAAGTTGCCAGATCGTTTATAGAAGAGTGCAAGTCATTTCCGGAAAATGAATATTTTGTTGTGTTGAGCTCTTCATTAGCGGATATGATTGAAATAAATAGCTTTCCACGAAATTTTACTTTTTTTAATGCACCATTTCGCCCTGCGTACTAGAATATTTAGTTTCAAATCTCATAATTATTTTTTAAAACAAATAGAAAAGGAATGTAAACCAGATATTGTTTTTACAACTTCAGGACCCTCATACTGGAGGCCAGATGCGCCTCATTTAATGGGATTTAATTTGGCACATTATATATATCCCGAATCACCATACTTTAAAATCATTCCATTTAAGCGAAAATTATGGTGGATGGGGATGAAAGATCTTTGCTCGATACGTATTCAAGAAAGATGCGGATAGCAATACGATGGTTAAGTAGGTTCTGCAAGTGA
>CAWIGH010000003.1:0-503906 GCA_963835675.1 uncultured Flavobacteriaceae bacterium
CAGGGTCGAAATGCATAAATATGATTTCCCTGGCCTTTAAAAGCCGTCAGCCCGCTATTATAAGTTCGCATAGGGTTAATTTCAGTGGTTATCTTTATCCGGAAAATAGAAATGCAGGATAAAAGAACTCAAGACTTTGCTTAACGAAATTCAAAAACATTGGCCGGATGTGGAATTTATGTCAGTAAGACAACTTTATGCATTAATGGAAAGCGAATAACTAGATGAGCAGTATAAAAAAGATAGTATTCATTAATCAGGCTTCAGGTTATTTGACGGTAGATATTGTCAATGCATTTGCCGAAGACTATGATGAAATATCTTTGATTAGCAGTCCTATTAGGTTCCAGGAAAGAGATCTGAATCCTAAAGTAAATGTGATTAATACATTTGCGCATTCAAGAGTATCTAATTTTCAAAGAATATTTAAATGGGTATTAAGTACTATTCATATATTTTTTTTGTTGCTTTTTAAATTCAGGAATTATGAAGTTTTTTATTTCACATTGCCACCGCTTTCATATTGGTGTTCATTGATATTACCCAATAAATTTTCAATCTTAGTTTTTGATATTTATCCAGATGTTTTAAAAACTTTTGGAGTAAGCGAACGTAATTTTATTTACAGATTATGGACTCATATCAATCAAAAATTATTCAAAAAAGCCCATAAAATATTTACACTTAGCAACGATCTATCATATAAAATTCAACAGTACACTTTAAGAAATGATATTGTTGTTATTAATAATTGGTCGGGTTTTACTGAAATTATGCAAATCCTTAAAAAGAATAATACTTTTGTAAAGACACATGATTTGAAAGATAAGTTTGTAGTTCAATATGCCGGTAATGTGAGTGCTTCACATAACATAGATGTCTTGTTGGATTTGGCCAAGCTATTAGAAGAGCAGGAAGAAATTATTTTCCTTATTATAGGACGAGGAAATCATCTTTCTTATCTAAAGGAGAGGGCCAAGCAAGAAAATCTTATGAACGTTAAATATTTACCTTTTCAGCAGGATAAAATATTAAAATTTTCACTTTCATCTGCAGACTTAAGTGTAGTGGTCGTTGGTGATGATGTAGCTGATATAAGTGTGCCAAGCAAAATTTATAATTTACAATCATTATCCATACCCATTTTAGGTATTTCAAAACCGAACTCCGAGTTAAGCAAGCACTTGAAAAAGTATGAGCACGGTAAATGTTTTTCTAGTCAGGAAGTTGATAAAATAGTCAATTTTATACTGGAGTATAAGAAAGATAAAAATATGCAGCTGAAATATCAAAAGAATGCTGCAAGAGCAGCAAAAGACTTTTCATTTAAAAATGCTGATATTTATTTTAAAGAATATAATAAGTAATGATCATAGTTGGAGATATTGCAAGTCCGTCTGAATTACATTCGAAGATTTTATATAAAACATTCGAAAACAATGAAAATGTTTTCAAGAAACAAACAGTGATATGCAATTTTGAAGGCTTAATTTCAAAGAATCAATCATTAAAGGATAGGACGCCTGTTTTATTTAATCACCCTTCTGTACTAAAGGCTTTAAATAAGGGCAATGTCAAAGTTGCGGGCTTGGCTAATAATCATATTCTAGATTTGCCCTTATATTATGATGAAACTACCGCATTATTAATAGATGCCAACATTCAAACTGTGGGGGCGGGTAAAACAAAAAATAATGCCTTAGAACCGGTTATTTTCGAAGATGATGGAGTTGAAATATTTTTGATCAACGCTTGCTGGGACTTTCTATTATACCACCAAAAAAATCCAACCAATAATATTTATATAAATACCATTAATGAATTTGAAATACTCAATCAGGTTAAAGAAATACGTAAGAATTCTCCTAATGCCAAAATAGTGACTTTTTTTCATTGGAGCTTTGATTTAGAGCGACTCCCTTTTCCCATGTATCGGCAATTTTCATATGATTTAATTGAGGCTGGTGTTTCTTTAGTGGTTGGGGCCCATTCACATTGCGTACAGGGGGGAGAATTATACAAAAATGGATGTATTATATATGGTTTGGGGAATTTTTTTATTCCTAATGGAGTATTTGCCAATTCTAAACTAAAATTTCCGAATTGGGCCTCAGAGCAACTAGCAATCGAATGGGATATTAAAAGTAATATATTTAAATGTCATTGGTTTATAAGTGAAGGAAGTAACGAGAAATTTAAAATAGAATATTTAGAATCTACGCAGTTAAATAACGACACAAAAATGTCACAATATGCACCATACCAACATTTTACTCATGAAAAATATATAAATTTTTTTAAAAAGAATAGAAGAAAAAGACTGTTAATTCCTGTTTTTAAAAATTACAAAAAACGATATATAAATTCTTGTAAATTAGTTTTGTTAAAAATGAGAGCTAAATTGGCCAGATTGATTGCAAATATGGGATTAATTAAATGGCAGAATTAGAGATAGTAATCTCAAAATAAACTATAAGCAAGTAAAAGATGTATAAAAATTATCTTAAAAGGATTTTAGACTTTTTAACTGCTATTTTTTTATTAGTTACTGTATCACCAATATTCATAGTTTTAACAATAATTCTTTATATACTCAATAAAGGAACACCATTTTTCTTCCAGAATAGACCAGGGAAATACGAGAAGAAAATTAGAATTATCAAATTTAAGACTATGACAGAGGAAAAAGATGAGTTTGGTAATTTATTACCTGATAATCAGCGAATAACAAAACTTGGTTCTTTTATTCGAAAAACTTCGCTCGATGAAATCCCTCAATTTATTAATGTATTAAAAGGGGACATGAGTTTGGTTGGACCAAGACCTTTATTGTTTAAATACGTTCCTTTATATTCTGATAAACAAAAGCGAAGACATGAAGTTACCCCGGGAATTACGGGTTGGGCCCAGGTAAATGGAAGAAATGCTATCTCTTGGACAAAAAAGTTTGAATTAGATGTGTACTATGTCGAGAATGTTTCGTTTCTATTAGACATGAAAATATTATGGTTGACCTTTATAAAAGTTTTCAAAAGGGAAGGGATTAATCAAAGTGTAGACAGACCTATGCAAGCATTTAATGGGAAAAATTAGAAAATAAAACTATTAATGATCGAAGGAAATATAAGAAAATATTTATTTTGGTTTCTGGATTTTTTAAATGGAAGTCCTGTTTTAAAAAATTTAAAAGAGATTAAAAACATTAATGATTCTAACGATGAAGCTTTAATAGAAAGATACATCAATAAGCGTTTAGAGGAATTATTGAAATATTCAAAAATAAACGTTCCATATTATCGAAAATTTAAACATGCAGAACTAAGTGATTTTCCTGTTACAGATAAATTAACATATAAAAATAATATAGATAACTTTTGTTCAGTAGAATTTAAAAAGGATAAGTTATATAAAACGATAACAAGTGGTTCAACCGGCACACCTTTTGTTTCTTATCAGAACGATAAGAAGAAAAAAAGAAATACGGCCGATGTGATATACTTCGGCAAACTTGCGGGATATAAATTAGGAGAACCATTATTCTATCTGAAAATATGGAGCGATAATAACAGGAAATCTGGTTTCATAAAATTTTTGCAAAATATTGTCCCGATTGATGTTATTAAGTTATCGAATAAAAAAATTAAACAACTTCTGGATAAAATAGATTCAAAAAATGGGAAAGCCCATATGAATAGTTATGCCTCGGCATTAGAAGAGGTTTGTAAATATTTAGATAAAAATTCTACTGCTGATGCTATTAAGAACTTACGTGCAGCATCAATAATGGCACAGTCTGAAGCACTTACAATTGAAACCAGGGAAAGATTACATAAATATTTTAAATGTACGCCTTGTTCAAGGTATTCGAACTTAGAAAATGGGATTATAGCACAACAAACCTTGCATAATAATGACCTATTTTTAATAAACAGGGCGAGTTATTTTGTAGAAATATTAAAAATGGATAGCGATATTCCGGTAAAACCAAATGAACTCGGAAGGATAGTTGTAACTGATTTGTTTAATTACGCGATGCCTTTTATCAGATATGATACGGGAGATATTGGTAGATTTGCGGTAAATATAGACAACATTTCTGATTATAATTATTTAAAGGAGATACAAGGGAGAAAACTGGATCTGTTACTGGATACAAAAGGAGAAATTGTATCTTCATACATCATGTATAAAAATATGTTTAAATACCCTGAAATAGACCAGTTTCAATTAATTCAAGAAAATAAGAAGGACTATAAATTTATTATTAGTATGAATGGTACATTCGAAAAAGAGGAAAAATTAAAGAGCGAATTTTTAAATTATTTAGGTAAAGACGCAAATTTCGAAATTGAATATGTTAAGGAAATACCTCTGTTAAGTTCTGGTAAAAGAAGAAAAATTATAAATAATTATCTGAAAAATAAAAGTGCTCATATGACTGGGCATTAGTTATTTAAAAGAAATATTTAACAATAATTATGAAAGACTTAATTATTATTGGTGCGGGAAATGTAGGAGGCTTTTTGGCCTTAAACCAAGACTTGTTTACGGAAGACTTCAATATCATTGGTTTTTTGGATGATGATCAAAACAAGATTGGGAAAAGTTTTTGGGATATTCCGGTATTGGGTCCAGTTTCAGAGATAAATAAATATCAAGATGCATCTATTGCTATGGGTATTTCAAATCCATTAACAAAAAAAAAGATACTGGACAAAATTGGAGAAAAGTATCATTTCCCAAATTTTATATCAAAGAATGCCTGGATATCTAATAAAGTCAAAATTGGTAATGGTGTCATTATTTATCCTGGTGTATGCATTAATCATGAATCAGAAATTGGAAATTTTGTCGTAATTAATATGAACTGTGCGATTGGACATAATTCAACAATACAAAAATGTTCCTCATTGGCCCCGGGAGTGAATTTTGCGGGATTCACTTTTGTGGAATCTTTTGCTGAAATTGGGATCGGCGTTTCTACGATTCAAAATATAAGAATCGGCGAGGGGGCTGTGATTGGAGGTCAAAGTATATTAATTAAAGATGTAGAAAATTATTCTAAGTATGTAGGAGTACCTGCAATTAGGAAATAACTTTAAAAGTTAAAAAACAAGAAACAAAAGTAAATAAAATTAGACATTATTGCTAGGGTTCGACCTAATTTTATGAAAATTGCACACATTATAAATGATCTTAAAAAAGTAAATTTGAATTAATAAGATGAAACAAGATTTAGTCATTATAGGGGCTGGAAATGTAGGAGGTTTTTTGGCTCTCAATCAAGACCTCTTCAAAGAAAACTTTAATATCATTGGGTTTTTAGATGATACTAAGAGCAAGATTGGTAAAATATTTTGGGATATCCCTGTTTTAGGACCGATAAAAGATATTGATAATTATAGAGATACCTCCATGGCTATTGGTATTTCAAGACCTTTACCAAAGAAAAAATTGCTTAGTAAAATTGGCAAAAACTATCATTTTCCAAATTTTATTGCTAAAAATGCATGGATATCTCAAAATGTAAGAATTGGTAAAGGGGTCATTATTTATCCGGGCGTTTCAATAAATCATTCATCGGAGATAGGTGATTTTGTAGTGATTAATATGAACTGTGCCATTGGACATAACACAATTATTAAAAAATGCTGTGCATTGGCACCCGGAGTAAATTTTGCCGGCTTTACTAGTGTCGAACCATATGCAGAGATAGGAATTGGGGCCTGTACCATTCAAAATATAAATATTGGGGAAGGCGCTGTCATAGGTGGTCAAAGTATGTTAATTTCTAATACCGAACAATATTCTACTTATTTAGGGATACCGGCGATAAAAACTTAATTTTTATAATTAATCAATCTGACAGAAGAGCAGGTTTCATTTAATTACAAAAAGATTTCCAGAAGTTAACTTATCTATTCTTTTTCGCTCGATATAATAACATAAAAAAAATGCACAAAAAAATATACCTTTCTTCACCACATCTTAACCGGAGAAGAACAAAAATATGTAAAAGAAGCCTTTGACACCAATTGGGTGGCACCCTTGGGGCCAAATGTTAACGGATTGGAACAAGACATTTGTAATTTTACCGGGGCCAAAGCATGTTCGGCTTTGAGTTCGGGTACGGCCGCCATTCATTTGGCTTTGATCTTATTAGGGGTTGAAGAAAATGATGAAGTACTTTGTTCTTCTTTTACTTTTTCTGCTACTGTAAATCCCAATACGATATCAAAAAGCCATTCCTATTTTGGTAGATTCTGAAAGGGATACCTGGAATATGAGTCCGGATATTGCTGGAAAAAGCGATTAAGGATAGAATAGCGAAAGGTAAAAAACCAAAGGCGATCATTTTAGTGCATTTATATGGAATGCCTTCAAAAATGGAAGAAATACTTGCCATTTCTAATAAATATGACATCCCATTGATAGAAGATGCGGCGGAAGCGATTGGTGCAACCTATAAAGGCAAAGCCATGGGAACTTTTGGAGAAATGGGCGTTTTTTCTTTTAATGGAAATAAAATTATCACTACGTCAGGAGGCGGGGCTTTGGTCTCTAATAATCCCGACTATTGTAAAAAGGCTACTTTTTTAGCAACCCAGGCCCGGGATGAGGCACCACATTACCAGCATTCTCAAATTGGTTATAATTACCGAATGTCGAATATTTTGGCAGGTATTGGCCGTGGACAAATGGAAGTGTTAAAAGATAGGGTAGAGGCCGAAGAAAAAATTTTGAATTTTATAAAAAAGAATTGGGAACCATTAAGGAAATTTCCTTTGTTGATGAACCCAAAGGATTTTATTCGAATAGATGGTTAACAACTATTTTAACCGATAGTTTTAAAACAAGGGAAAAAATAAGATTGGCCTTGGAAAAAGAAAATATAGAATCGCGCCCATTGTGGAAACCCATGCATTTACAGCCTGTTTTTCTAGCGTTTCCTGCCTATACTGATGGCACTTCTGAAGACCTCTTCGAACGTGGACTTTGCTTACCCAGTGGTTCGAATTTAACCGATGAGGAGTTAACAAGAATTGTGAAACATATTAAAAATATCTTTAATCAGTAATGCGATTAAAATTCTTTTCAATTGTCCCCTTGAGGGGACTTTAGGGGTGTAAAAGTAAAAAGTTCCTATATTGCCTAATAAAATAATCCCATACAATCAAGAATTAAAGGAATTAGCCAAAACCTTAAGAAAAAATAGTACGCTACCAGAAGTACTACTTTGGAATAACATAAAAAAAAGAGCATTTGGTGTTCAATTTCACAGGCAAGTACCCATGCTAAACTATATTGTAGATTTTTATTGTCATGAAATTGGTTTGGCCATAGAAATAGATGGTCAAAGTCATGATTTCAACTATTTTAATGATGCTAAAAGACAAGGTAAGTTAGAAGCTTATGGTGTTCAATTTTTGAGGTTTTCAAATGATGATATTTTGCATAATATGTTTAGTGTGCTTTTAACAATTGAGGAAAAGGTGAATTCAATTCTAAACAAGTAATACACCTCTTAAAAAACACCCCTGAAGTCCCCTCAAGGGGACAATTATTTTGTATTATTGAAGATAATCCTGATTGGGGAGATCTTTCGAAAGATTGGTTTGAATAATGAGATTCCTGCCTTCGCAGGAATGATCACAGGATATTTTATAATCAGCGCTTCGCTGACGAAATCATGACAAGAAATGCAGATGATGTTTCGCATCGATGTAGTCAATGACAATAATTAGTTGAAGATATTCAATGAAAATGATTAAGTGCTTCGTTCACAATCAATGAGAATATGATATTTGGTTTCTATAAAATATATTTCAAATCTCTGCTAAGCCACTCAAGGGGACAATTCTATTGCATCAATGGTAATTATTGAAGATATCCTGATTGGGAGATCTTTCAAAAGATTGGTTCGAAGCATAAGATTCCTGCCTTCGCAGGAATGACAATGACATTTTTTTAGCCTCATTCTATATTAAAAATTACATTTTGTTCTAAGCATAAATACTATTATTTATGCTTTTTTCGTTTAGATTTACGACATTTGTTAGATTAAAAAAATATTCCCAAATTATCTGCCTATGATGTAAGGCTTGTTCATTATGTCATACTTAAGGGCAGAAATTAGGGTTTCGATAAATTGTCATTCCTGCGAAAGCAGGAAAAAAGAAAAAGAACCTCAGTATAATAGCTGAAAAATTGTGATTGGGTCATGTTGAAATCATTTTTTTTGAAAGGAGCCAAAGCCTCCGTTGGAAGATGGGTTGTGCTACTCATTGATGTTTCCATCGTATTACAATCTTTCTTTATAGCTTATCTCGTTAATTTTAACTTTAAATTAAGCTTTCAACAATTTGGATTTTTCTCTCAATTAGGAATGATCGCCATATTGTCGATGCTTAGTTTCTTAATTGTAGGATCTTATAAGGGTACGGTAAGGCAAACAGGGATGAAAGATGCCTTGAACGTAATTTACGGAGTAAGTATCCTTTTTATTACCCTTGTATTAATTACGCTTGGCAGATAGACAATTTAATGTAACCAATCGGTTTGCAGTACCTTTTTCTGTAAGTACAATTCATTATCTATTGAATATTATCTTTTTAATTTCGAGCAGGTTTATATTTAAAAGGATCATCTTTAGGGTATTAACGGAATATAAAGCCCCAAAAAACACCCTGATCTATGGGGCAGGTGATTCAGGATTAATAACCTACGCCACCGTTACGAATGCGATAAATAACAAAAACACCATAGTTGGATTTATTGATGATGATAAAAAGAAAATTGGAAAAAAATACAACAGGATCAAAGTATATTCTCCTGATATATTGACCGAAAAATTTTCTTCAAGAAAAAAATATTGAGGAGATCATCGTATCGATTCAAAATATTCAACCCTATCAGTTAATTGAAATTGTAGATAAGCTTACCTTATTACCGGTTAAGGTGAAGGTAGTGCCTCCGGTGGAGAAATGGATAGATGGTACCTTAAATATCGGACAGATAGTTGAGGTTAATATCGAAGATCTGTTGAACCGATCGCCAATAAAAATTAATAATCCCATTTTACAAAAAGAACTTAGCGGGAAAAGTTATTTTAATTACGGGAGCTGCCGGATCAATTGGTGGTGAGATTGCCCATCAGGTTTCAGCTTATAAATACAATCAATTAATTTTGTTGGACCAGGCAGAGTCTGATCTGTACAACATTCAGCAAAGTTTTAACAGAAAAAAAGTACAGAACTATACTATTGAAGTAGCAGATATTACGAAATGTCGAACGGATGAAAGAGGTATATAAGAAATATACAATTGATTTCGTTTTTCATGCCGCTGCCTATAAACATGTGCCTTTGATGGAAGAAAATCCATATGAGGCAGTAAAAGTGAATGTTTTTGGCACTAGAGTGCTTATGGACCTAGCTGTTCAACATGGAATAGAGAAATTTGTAATGGTATCTACCGATAAAGCGGTAAACCCAACCAATGTAATGGGTGCGACAAAGCGTGTTGCAGAAATTTATGCCAATTGTTTGAATAAAAAGGGTAAGACTAAATTTATAACTACCCGTTTTGGCAACGTATTGGGTTCTAATGGATCGGTAATTCCCTTATTTAAAAAACAAATTGCCGAAGGAGGCCCTATTCAGGTAACCCATGAAGATATTACCCGGTATTTTATGACGATCTCAGAAGCTTGTAGCCTGGTACTGGAAGCGGGCGTTATGGGCCATGGCGGTGAGATCTATGTATTTGATATGGGAGAATCGGTGAAAATATTCGATCTGGCCAAAAAAATGATCCATTTATCGGGATTAAAATATCCTGAAGATATTGATATTGAATTTATAGGGCTGCGGCCCGGTGAAAAATTATATGAAGAATTATTAAGCTCAAAGGAAAATACCATCCCTACTTATAATGATAAGATCATGATCGCTAAAATAGATCCTTTAGATCATGGAATGGTAAAAGATCAGATCATTGAACTTTCTAAGCTAAGTACGATGGATAAATTCGAAATTGTGTCAATGATTAAAAAAATCGTACCCGAATTCCTCTCCAATAATTCAGATTTCGAGCAATTAGATAAGTCGATTATCGATGAAGCCTATATAAAAAAATATACCTCATAAATAATAGGACCAATACACGGAATAAGTGCTATTGAGAATACCTGTAATTTAAAGATCCAGAAAATGGGTATTATCAAAAGCATTAGCAATAATAAGATCAAATAATATCTTACCCAGGTTTTTAATTCATCCTTCAGCAATAAAAAAGCCACATAAACATTGGGTAAAAAAGCCCATAAGAAATTATAATTCTTAGCTGTAGCCGTATGGTCGGTGGCAAACCATAATAGCAAGACCAATAAACCTACTAAGCCGGTTGAGAAGAACAATAGAAAATCCAACCATTTTGTACGTTTATTATTTTGGAGATCTTTATAGGTTATCCAAAACACAATGATCGCCAGAAGAGAGAACAGAATAAGCGGCGTAAAAAATAACTTTTTTTGATCTGCCGGTTTTGTTGTAAATAAGAGATTGGTTCTTTTAACCAAGGGTACAACTTCATTATCCTTTTGAATAGAAGCTTTTTCGTAGGACTTCAACACATAGTCTGGTAAGAATAGATATTCTTCGGGAGTCGCTTTCCTGTCGATAACTGAACCCAAGGCCAGGTCTATACCGAACTTACCCCAGGGTTTATCATCCAAATATAAATGGATCAAATCCCTAAAGGTGTAATCAAGGTTATCAGCAAAGTCATAATTCATTTGTACGTTGCCGTCTAAAACCTTGGTAGATACTTCGGGCAATTTTGTAGCGCAATTGTCAAAAAAGAAATCATATAAATAAGACTTATTTTCGGGTTTTGCATTGTTCTCTAAAAAGTCGAACATTTCCTGCTTTTCTGTCTGATCTAAGTTTAAAACTTGCTCGACTACGGTCCGGTTCTCCTTAATATAATCTCTTATAAAATAGTGAAAAGGGTAGGAGCTTAGATCATACATTAATTTTCCACGGGCAAATTTGATATAGAAATTGTCGGTTTTGAAATTAAAGGTGCCGTAATTATAAGCTTGATCTATATGTAAAGTAGGATCGACTACCCGAAAGGCACTATGGCCAAAGGACGAATATAATTCTGCCCCCGGGTCACAGGTGATCACACTGATTTCGGCCCTGGATGAAAGTATGATATCCTGAGAATACCCTACAAGCGATAAAATGCTAAAAAGAATAAAAAGGACTGTTTGCTTCAAAATAACTAATTGGTTTACAAGGTCAGTTCGAGCGCAGTCGAGAACTATATCATTTTAAAATCTAAAATACGTCTCGACTGCGCTCGACGAGACTTAGTGTTACTTTTTAACGAAAATAACTAAAATCTAATTTTAAAGAAAACACATTAGAAAACAAGGCACCACTTGCACCGCCTATATTGGCCAATGCGTAATCTATTTGTATTCCTTTATATTTAAAACCCACCCCAAAATTAGGTTCCAAAATCACCGATTGGCTATCATCAAAATTGGTTTGATTTTGAAGATTATTTATACCGCCTCTCAGAAAGACCAAATTGCCATAATCTAGCTCGAACCCGAAAGCCGGACTAATACTCACAAATGAACTCGAAATAATATCGTTCGTTTGGGCAAAACGCATGTTCAAGATCTAATGCTGTTAACAAATTAAAATCCCTGCCAATATTAAATTTTCTAGCCACTCCCAATTGGGCTTTTGGCTTGGTGATCTCCAATTTTTCCGGTACAACAGTCGGTATTATTTCATCGTCATTATCAGGGTTGCCGTCATTTAAAATATCATTATTAAAGTTATCATAAATGGCAATAATATTGTCTAATTCTCCCTGATCAAATGACCATGCATTAAAGGTGGTGGTGATATCGCGCAGCATTAAACCGAATTTCCATTCACCTCGCTGGAATTGTAAACCGGCATCTAAACCAAAACCAATAGAACTGGCAAAGCCACCTATTTTACGTCGTACAATTTTCGCGTTTACCCCAACATTCAAGTCTTTTACGATCAGCTTTTTGGCATAAGCCACATTAATGGCCCAATCGGCAGCAGAAAAAAGACTGATGCGGTCATAATTGATCTGCCCGTCCTGGATCAACTGGGTTGTATTTAAAATGTCATCAACAGCAAATCTGATTACTAGAAACGGCCATGGTACTTTCATTATTGATGGGTTTTGCAAAACCTGCATAGTCATATTTCGCAATGCCTTGAAAATATTCGGCATGCATTAACGAACCTTGATAATCGTTGAGACCTACCAAACCGGCCGGATTCCAGTAAATTGAATTTACATCATTGGTGGTAGCCGATACTGCCTTGCCCATACCAAAGGCAGCCGCATCAACACCAATATTCAAAAACTCATTGGAAAAATTTCGAATTATCTGGCCAAACGTAACTTGACTTATTATTAAAAAGAATAAAAGTAGTTTGTTCAAAGCGCGTTTTAGATTTTTACAAATATCTAATTTATAACTAAAATAACAGCGATATTAGAAAGATATTGTTGTTAAAACCTTACTATTCTTGCTTTGTTAAAAAGCCTACGATACGGTTTTCATGCCAATCATTCAGATTTACATTGAATGTTGAATTAAATCCTACATGTCCGCCGTGTGGGGTTGCTTCCATAAAAAAGTAAGAATTTTCAGACAGCCTCTTTAAACGGATAACAATCTTTATTAAAGAATGGGTCATCCTAGTGCAGTAATTAATAAAGTGGGTGTTTTAATTTCAGAAATATACTGATTAGCACTCGATCTGGCCCAATAATCTTCTGCATTCTTAAACCCATGGGCTGGTGCCGTATAGATATCATCAAAATCTTTAAAAGTTTTGGTTGATAATATGGCTTCTTTAGTTAAGAATGAATCGGGATGTTCTTTTAATTTTTGAAAAGCCTTTTTGCGAAGTGACCGCATAAACATGGTTAGATATGGCCTATTTGATAGAGTATTCATTTTAATGGCAGATGCTTTTAGATCACAAGGTACAGAAACACCAATGGCAGATTTTATGCTTAGATGATATGTGAGACCCATATTCTCCCATATATTTAAGTACTAAATTTCCACCCAGGCTGTAACCAACAATATTAATTTCGTCATATTGATAATGTTGGTTCAGATATTGGATAACACTATCGAGATCCTCTGTTTTTCCACTATGATAAGAACTTATAAGCCTGTTTAACTCGCCGCTGCAACTTCTCAAATTCATCGCCACCACATCATAACCATTGCTATTTAATACGCTTGTTAAAGATTGAATATAAGAGGATTTTGAGCTGCCTTCCAATCCATGAATGGCAATGACCACCTTTTTGGAATTTACCGAAGAAATATCAAGATCTATAAAATCATGATCAGGTAATTCAATCCTTTCCCTTTTAAATAGCTGTCCGTTTTTCCCGAATAAGCTACGGTAAACTGTATTTAAATGACTATTCCTAAATAGAAGATCAGGTCGGTATGAGGTATTTTTAAGTATCGGCATGAAGGCAATAGTTTTCTAAAATTCCAAGCGCATAATGACTTGCAATTTCTTTGGCAAATTTAGGAAAATCTATATGGGCATTATTATTGGCCTTATCGGAGATGATCCTTAATATTGAAAAAGGAATTTTGTACTCATAACAAACCTGTGCCACCGCTGCACCTTCCATTTCTACACAACAAATAGTAGGTATTTCTTTTATTAATTTGGATACAGTATCGGTATGTAGAAATAAATTGGTCTCCACTCGCAATATCACCTACAAATAATTTTGGTTGTGATGATATTAAAAGATTCAGATTTTATGGAATCAATATAGTTGTTATAATGTAATAAGAAGGTCTCGGTTGACCTCCTTAGTTTATCTCGCCGGGATGCCGATGTTTCGAAAAAGGTCTTATCTAATAATGGGATTTCATATTTCTTAAATAACGGACTTGCATCAACATCGTGTTGATATAATTTATTTCCAATAACAATATCTCCAATTTCCAGTGTATCATTAATGGCACCAGCCACACCTGTAAATATGATTTCATCAATAGCATGATCGTTAATTAATTGGGTAGCCGTCGTTGCTGAAGCGACCTTGCCCCATCGCGAAAAAACCAACACAACGTTGGTATTAAAAAGTTTTCCTGAATAATAAGTCCGCATGCCCTTTGTAGTGGTTATTTTATTTTCAAGATTTTCAAGAAGGGTTTGTATTTCTTCCCGCATCGCTGAAATGATACCAATGGCCATGAGATTTTGTTTTAGAAAGGATTAACGTACTATTTTTCCGTCGCGCATAACCAATTTTCGGTCGGTCATTTCAGCCAGTTCGGTATTATGGGTGACTATTACAAATGTTTGATTAAATTCTTCGCGGAGTTTAAAAAATAATTGATGTAAATTCTTAGCAGCAGTTGAGTCCAGATTTCCACTGGGTTCATCAGCTAAAATCACCTTCGGACTATTAATAAGCGCCCTTGCCACTGCTACGCGCTGTTGTTCACCACCCGAAAGCTCATTGGGTTTATGATGAATGCGATCTGCCAAGCCCAAAAAATCTAAAATTTTTGCAGCTTCTAGTTCTGTTTCTTTTTTCGGTTTATTGGCTATAAAAGCCGGGATACAAACATTCTCTAAAGCGTTGAATTCGGGTAACAATTGATGAAATTGAAAGATAAAACCAATATGTTCATTCCTAAATTTAGATAAGGCTCTATCTTTTAATTGTAAAACATTTTGTTGATTTAATATGAGTTTAGCATCAGAAATGTTGGTGGGTTTATCCAAGGTGCCCAATATTTGTAATAAGGTCGTTTTCCCGGCCCCTGAAGGACCTACAATGGCTACAACCTCACCTTCCTTTATATGGAGGTCAACACCTTTTAAAACCTCCAGATCTCCGTAATATTTATGTATATTTTTAGCCGATATCATTATAAAAATTATAAGCGTGAAAATACATAATAAATTTGAACTATAACCAAGACCTGAGTTTGTTATAATCTAAATAATAGATAAATTTGATCGAAAAGTTATGTCGAACGGGTTCTTTAAATAAATTATCTAAGTTCTCACCAAAGTTAAGATCTGAGAGATCATCTTCGTTAAATATTGTATTCCTATAAAGGGCGACAAGCTGACTGCCGGGAGCAAATTGCCAGGTATAACTGAGGTCTAAATTCCAAATATTAAAATTTATATCATGATTTTCATTATAGCTATTTGGTATGAGTTCTCCATTTTCAGCTAGATCGAAAAATTGTGCATCGTAGATTACGGGTGACCAATAATGCCTGAAGGATAAGGAAATTCCCGACTTAACACTAAAATTATATTTTCCCGATAAGGAGTTGGTTACCCTTTTGGTATCTCTATTGCCGAAAATAATGGCGCCATCTTCAAGCTCATTAACCCAGCCTTTTTCATTGTTACCTTTACTATATTCGATAGCATAGTTCATTGAAAACTTATCACTAAACCTAAATCTCGGCCTAAATTCGATTTCATAATAGGTTCTTTTTTCAGTCAACCTGGAACTGTGGAACAAGTTAAAATCATAGGAAAATTTTTTACTATAGTCACTTGATACAAATCCGCCAATATTAAATCTTGGAGAGTCCGTAAAAAATCGGTCTTCAACGCGGGGTTCATAATAATCATATTGTTTACCAATGCTCGCGTTAATATTCCCACCAAATGAAAACTGTTTAACCGTTGTGGCAAAAAAGTTAGCCCCAAAGCGATTGCCCCTGTAAGCCCCGTCACTTTGACGATAATTCATATCTAACCATAACCTAATGTGATATCGATTAAAAGTTTCGGTTGGTTCGAATATTCTATAGGATACTTCACCTTCAAATTCTTGATAATCATTTCTACTTTGAAATCCCAGATCATTAATATCAAAATATTTATCGGCCATGCTGTATTCTAATTCATATTGAATTTTTCCGGCAAATTTACCCAAAGCTGAATAGAAAGAATATCCATTTATTTTCTCTCCCAATTCATTTATGACACTCATTTTACCACTACCATCAATAAAATGGGTATTCTTTTTATTTACGAGCGTATACAATAAACCAGTAGCATTGGCATCTCTAACATCACCTTCTCTTAATACACTTGTATTTATCAAAGAAACAGATGAGTTCTTATTGAATTGTTGGTCTAAAATAAGGACATTATAATTCGCAAAGGGTTCGGTAATTACTTTACGAATTTCATCCGTGGTCAGGTCTTTTATGTTGGCTTCCGTCTTTTCGGTGATGGCATTAAAAATACCAATACCCAAACCGCCCTTTGTTCGACCCGAAAGCTTGATGGCGTTAAGCATATTTACCTTATCGGGATTTTCAATGAGTTCTTCATTTACTCCTAACAATTCTTCATCAATATAGTTGAGTGGTATATTACCAATCCTTCTTGAATAGAACATGTTTCCTTTACTAAAAAGCTCGGTGCCTTCTGTAAAGAATGGCCTTTGTTCCTGATATCGTTGTTCGAAAGGCCCTAAATTCAATACAATATCATCAAAAGCCGTTTGGCCAAAATCGGGAATTAATGTAGCGTCTAAGGTAAAACTCTCACTAATACCGAATTTGACATCCAAACCTATATTTTTATTGAATGTATTATCTCCATCGTAAATATCGTATGCAGCTGAAGCATAAGGCGAAAAACTTAGTCTTGTTGGAGGTTGTATGTTTTCAATACCGGAAAGCGTACCGGCATATTGTTGAACAATACCTTTCGTCCTATCAATAAAATTCCAGGTGAATTGCTCACGGGTATTATAAAATTGCCTGTGAAAATTAAGTCCCCATGTTTGTACCTTTTCATTTGAAAAACGCAATGCTGAATAAGGGATCTTAACTTCAACTACCCAACCATCATGTACCATGTTGACTTTACTATCCCAGACTGCACTCCAACTAAAATCTTCGTCGAAAGTGCTAGATTTTGCATCAGCCTGATTGCCGGTTACCTGAATAAAAAATTCCGTATCATTTTGTGAATCATTGTTGGGATTGATCATAATGCCAAACCAGTCGCATGCTCCAAAATTATCACGATTTGCAAATTGTTTAGGGATCTCTTTAGGTTTGTCATCGTATAAATAAGCACCAAAATAAATGGCCTCATCATCATAGACCACCCGGACTTCTGTTTTTTGATTTTCCCTTTCCGGAGTGCCGGAAGACGGACGAAACATTACAAAATCTTTTGCAACATCAGCATTCACCCAGGCATCGTCATTAAGTACGCCATCAATTACAGGTGCTTTCGAAATCCTAACAGATCTTATATTTTTTTTGGTTTCCTGGGAGTTTGAAAGTATGGCAAATAGTAGGGAAAATAATAAGAAAAACTTGCGCATAAGAAATTTTCAAAGTCCAATACGCTAAATTATTTAGATGTGTAATTTTTAACTAAAATTTAATCATAAATAAATGTTAAAGAAATCTAAAAGAAAGCAATTTTAAAAAGTGAAAAAACTTTATCACAAAAACAACGGCTTAATTTCAAATGGTTTGCTATTTTTGTGCATACTCATTTCAAAAATTATATAATGAATTTACACGAATATCAGGGGAAAGAAATACTAAGTAGTTTTGGAGTTAGAATTCAACGTGGAAGAGTTGCCCATAACCATAAACAAGCAGTTGATATGGCAAAGCAATTGGCAACAGAGACTGGAACAGGCTGGTGGGTTGTTAAGGCACAGATCCATGCAGGAGGACGCGGTAAAGGAGGCGGTGTTAAACTGGCTAAAAGTTTGGCAGAAGTAGAATCTATATCGGAAAGTATTATAGGCATGATGCTCAAAACACCTCAGACTCCACCACAAGGAAAAAAGGTAAATCAGGTATTAATTGCTGAAGATGTGTATTATCCCGGAGAAAATGAGCCGGAAGAATATTATATGTCGGTACTTTTAAACCGGGAGATAGGTAAAAATATGATCATGTATTCTACTGAAGGAGGTATGGATATAGAAACCGTGGCTGAAAAAACACCACATTTGATATTTACGGAAGAAATAGATCCCTTAATGGGCTTATTACCGTTTCAAGCGCGTAAAATAGCCTTTAATTTAGGTCTTTCAGGTAATGCATTGAAGGAGATGGTTAAATTTGTAACAGCTTTATATACAGCTTATGTGAAGTCTGATTCTACCATGTTCGAAATTAATCCTGTTCTAAAAACTTCCGACGATAAAATTTTAGCGGTGGATGCAAAAGTATCCTTAGATGATAATGCTTTATTCAGACATAAAGATTATGCAGAAATGCGTGATCTAAGAGAAGAAAATCCTATTGAGGTCGAAGCACGGGCAGCAGGATTAAATTATGTCGATCTTGATGGTAATGTAGGTTGTATGGTAAATGGTGCGGGATTGGCCATGAGTACAATGGATTTGATCAAGCAAGCAGGAGGAGAACCTGCCAACTTTTTAGATGTTGGAGGAACAGCAGATGCTAAACGGGTGGAAACAGCTTTTAGGATCATTTTAAAAGATCCAAATGTTAAAGCCATCTTGGTTAATATATTTGGTGGGATTGTTCGTTGCGATCGTGTAGCACAGGGCATTGTAGATGCCTATACAAATATGGGGGATGCCATCAAGGTGCCTATCATCGTAAGGTTACAAGGAACAAATGCCAAAGAAGCAAAAGTATTGATCGATAATAGCGGTATGAAAATTATTTCTGCAGTTGAATTTCAAGAAGCGGCTGATAAGGTTCAGGAGGTATTGTCTAAATAGGTATAACAAAAAGTAACATAAAAAAAGCACCGAATTCATTCGGTGCTTTTTTTTAAGATCTTATTATTGATCACATTAACTTACCAAAGAAAATAGTATTCATCAATAATTTATTAGTACCATACCAAAAAGCCCTGAAATTGGTATTATCCGTAAATACAATCACTTTACCTTTTCCCAAATTCGCAGTTTTAAAGGGTATGGATCCGCTGAGTCCTTTTAAGTTTTCTTTAGAGATATAGCCACTTAATAAAGGTTTTTTTGTGTACTGTATAGGATTGACATAATTACTGCTATCCGGTTTTATAAATACAGTAGTATTCCTAAACAGTGCAATTTTATTTTTATTATAACCAAAATTCACGGGATGCGTTCTGTCTATTTCGGCTTCAAAAATAGCTCCACCTATAACCTGGGCTCCTCTAAAATTTTGACGTTGGGCAAAAGTGATATCCTGTGTTTCTGCTTTTGTTTTTTCAAAATCCAGTTTAATGAATTTATGTTCGTTTAACCATTTTAAACTATTTCGATAACCAATTAAAATACCACCTTTTTCTACAAAGGCTTTCAGATTATCAAGACTAGTTTTTAATGTGCTACCGCTGGTGTTTGGAAGAATGACTGGTGGTGTATTTACCAAGATCGGCCTTACTTAGGTCTTTTGTATCTAATTTAGTAACAGCGATATCATAACGGGTATCAAGCAGATGCCATATTTCACCGGCATCATAAGATGAAATACCTTCACCTATAATGAGGGCAATTGAAGGCTTATCTACGGCCTTGAAATTTGAACTTCCAAGATCTATACCTTCTGTTGATCCAGTTTGGGCTGCATCTATATTTATACCGGTTTCTTTGGCCACCTTGTTAAGCAAATCATACACCATATCAACAGATTCCCGCTGATTCGTTGCCGGTATTAAAATGGTGCCATAATCGTATTTTTTTCCATTTAGCACAAATGGCTTCATAGCTACTTTAGCGCGGAGATCTTGTTTTAAGATCTGATATAAAGCCTTTGGTGTATAGTAATCGTCCCATTCAAATAAATATGCATAATTACTTTTTGTATCTACTTTTCCATTGGGGAAAGCAAGCGTATTCATTTCGCTGCCAAGAGCAGATACATTAGGAAGATCGGCATAATTCATATCAAAGGCCAGGGGTAAGGTCCATGCAGAAATATCATAGAACAAACTATCTTGAAAGGTTGTTCTTTTTTCAAACATCGCTTTGATCATTCGGTAATTAGGCTGATCTACAGGAATTATATAACTATCGTTTGGCGTAAAACTAAGGCCGTTACCGTTGATTGTTCTATTAAGTTTATGGAACTTTATTTTTTGCCTTGATAACATTTCGGCAAAATGAAAAGTTTTTGACCTATCGGCGGCATCACCGAAAACAATAGCTTTGGTTCTGTCTTTGGCTACTTCTTTTTGAGCATTTAAATAAAAATCACGTTGATATTGCAGTAATTCGGCTCTTAAATTAAGTCCTGCTTTTTGCGTGGATAGCGCTGTAGTAAATTGATTACGAATAGCGAAGGGAAAAGTCAATATACCGTTATCACTCTGTTGTGCATGTCCTCTTGCACTTGCCTGTTCGAAAAGAATACCGATACCGCCATTTATATCAGGAAAAGTAGATCCTTTACCATAATAGAAATCATCGAAACTCTCTTCGGTATAATATAGAGAACCGATCTTATCTAAAGCGGCAGCGTGATATTCACCAATCTTTGCTGTTAATTGCTGATTTAACCTCGGTGTAAGCGGATGCGTTCTTGAGGGAATACCTGGTTGAAAAAAGAAGGTTGCATTGGTTCCCATTTCATGATGATCGGTCAAGATATTTGGTTTCCAATGATGAAAGGTTTTAACACGCACCTGTGATTCTGGTAATTGAGACACCAGCCAATCTCTATTCATATCGAACCAGTAATGGTTGGTTCTGCCTCCGGGCCAAACTTCATCATATTCTCTATCGGAATTATCAACGGTTAGGTTCTGATTTTTATGCATATTCACCCAGGTTGAAAAGCGTTGGAGACCATCCGGATTATAAGAAGGATCGAATAAAATAACTGTTTTGTCTAATAATTCATTTATATATTGGCCTTCAGCTGCTGCGAGATAATAAGCAACTAATAAACCGGCATTGGCACCGCTTGCTTCATTACCATGAATAGAAAATCCTTGATAAATAATTAATGGTAAACTATTAATGTCTATGGAAGCAGATAGACTGGCATCTGATAATTTTAAATGCTCGGTTCTTATTTGTTCAATGTTTCCGTGATTTTTTGGAGAAGTTATGGTTAGTAGCAATAAAGGCCTGTCTTCATAGGTTTTTCCCCTGTCTTCAATTGAAATTCTATCGGAGGCTTCGGCCAACGCATACATATATTGTATGATCTTATCGTGTGAAGCATGCCATTTACCCACTTGAAAACCAATGACACTTTCGGGTGTGGGAATATTGGGATTATAATTTACATCATTCGGCAAATAATAATCTAGATCAATTTTTTCTTGACCAAAAAGCAGGGCAACACATAAAAAAGCGAATAAGAGGAGAACTTTTTTCATAGGAATTTTATTAAAAAAGTAAAGGTAAAAAAAAACCATTCAATTAATGAATGGTTTTTTAATTTGAGTTAATTATATATTAAATATCATCAAATTCAATATCAGTAAAGCTTTCGGCAGATTTTTTGTCTTCTACGGAAACTTCATCATCGCTTGGTTTTTGATAATCTTTTTGATGGCGTTCAGAAATTACTTCTTCACCCTTTTCTTCAATGATATAACTTGTTGCTTTGGCTAACATTTCATTGAATTCATTAAAATCTTCTTTGTAAAGATAAATTTTATGTTTTTTGTAATGAAATGAACCGTCATCATGCGTAAATTTCTTACTCTCCGTAACTGTTAAATAATAATCACCAGCTTTTGTAGATCGAACATCAAAAAAATAGGTTCTTCTTCCTGCTCTTAATACTTGAGAAAAGATTTCTTCTTGTTCTTCAAATTCTTTTTCGCCCATAATAATCCTTACTTTATATTAGTCTATATGTTTGCATTAAGACACAAATCTAAAAAAATAAATGACGTTGACAATAATTTATTTCGTTTCTTTTGATCAACATTTAAGCTAATCGTTGATCTGCTCCATAAGTTGTTGGTTATAAAGATTTTGATAAAATCCGGTTTGATTTAATAATTCGTCATGTGTTCCCTTCTGTATGATGGATCCTTCATCAATCACAATGATAAAATCTGCATTCTTGGCAGACGAGGCTCGGTGACTTATTATAATCGTGGTTTTATCGCGGCTGATCTTGTTTAGATTATTAAGAATGATTTCCTCTGTTTCAGTATCTACTGCTGATAGACAATCATCAAAAATTAGAATGTTGGGTTCTTTTATAATCGCCCTGGCAATAGAGACTCGCTGTTTCTGCCCACCGGATAGTGTTACACCCCTTTCACCAACAAAAGTATCATACGACTTAGTGAATTGTTCTATATTATCGTGAATATGAGCATTTTTTGCGGCTTTTATAATCACTTCTTTTACGGCATTTTCATCACCGAACTTAATGTTATTAGCAATGGTATCAGAAAACAAAAAGGCTTCTTGCGGTACAAAACCAATGCTCTTTCTGAGTCTGCTTAAGTTTAAATTTTTTATAGGTGTATTATCTATTAAAATTAAGCCATTTTTAACATCATAAAGTCTTGCGATCAAATTTGCGATGGTAGATTTACCCGAACCTGTACTTCCTAGAATTGCTAAAGTTTTTCCTTTTGCAATAGAAAAACTTACATTTTTAAGAGCTGTTATATTCGTATCATCATAGGTAAAAGAAACATTTTTAAATTCAATTTTTCCTTCTATCGTTGTTTCATCCTCCACTAGATTTTGAACTTCAGGTTCAACTTTCAAGAACTCATTGATCCTTTTTTGTGAAGCCTCCGCTTCCTGAACAATGGATGTTACCCATCCAACGACAGCAACGGGCCAGGTAAGCATATTTACATAAATAATGAACTCGGCAATAACACCGAAACTAATTAATCCATTAATATATCTCATACCGCCCATATAGATTACAATAATATTGCTGGCACCGATAAGTAAGATCATCAACGGAAAGAATAAAGCCTGGGCTTTATAAAGTGAAATATTTTTTTCTTTACTGTCATTCGCAAGCTCATCGAAATCGTTAAATGAATACTTTTCAATACCATAGGCTTTAATAACATTAATGCCCGAAAAGAACTCTTGTGTAAAAGTTGTTAATTTAGACAAGTATTCCTGTACAATTCGACTACGTTCATTAATTACCCTGCTTAATATATAAATGGAGATTGACAATATGGGTAAGGGCAATAAGGTATAAAGGGTTAATGTGGAATCGATCTGGATCATTTGAGTTATTACGATAATAAATAAAGTGATCATATTAATAGTATACATAATTGCAGGCCCCACATACATTCTAATCTTACTTACATCTTCACTTATGCGATTCATCAAATCGCCGGTACGATTTTTTTTGTAAAAGTTTAATGATAGCCTTTCGTATTGTTTAAAAATCTCATTTTTAAGATCAAATTCAATTAAGCGCGACATTACAATAATTGTCTGGCGCATAAAAAATGTAAAAATACCAGATAAGAGAACAGCACCTAAAATGATTAAAATATTGATCAATAATTTATTTTTAACGATTTCAATATCAGTTATTTCTGATTTGGTATATTCTTCTACAACATTTAAAGATTTCCCTATTAACCTGGGGGTTATAAGCGATAGAATTCTTGCAATTACAGTACAAATAATACCAACAATTAACCGGTACTTATATTTGATAAAGAATTTATTTAAATAGAGAATGGCCTTCAAAAGATTTCAGAATTTTTGCGATTATACGAAGAATTAATAGGTATTGATTTCATATAAAGTTAATAATCTCTTAAATTAATTTTTATAATTATTAATATTTTGTCGCCAACCACTAAAACTATACCTTTGCACCGGTTTTTACAAAAAAATATCTTTGACCGAGTTATTATTTCAATTTGAAAATTGACATCAAATTTATAATAACAATAATTTTATAGTAGTAACAAAATGTTATTGCGCAACGAAGATAAAGGTTTATGATTATTGTACCAATTAAGAACACTTAAATAGAATTTAATTTTATCAAATACGATCTTTAAAAATGCTGAATAGAAGACATATCAGAATCAAGGTCATGCAATCTATTTATGCAATTGTGCAGTCAAAAAGCGACGATTTAACTAAACAGGAAAAATTTTTAAAGTTTAGCATAGCCAAGATATATGACCTCTATGTATTGATGTTAAGTTTGCTGATTGAAATAAGAGATTTAGCAGAAGAACATCAAGAAATAGCCAAGAAAAAGTATCTCGCTACTTCTAAGGACATAAATCCCAGTCGTAAATTCGTTGATAATCCGTTTCTTATTAAACTTCAGGGGAATGCCTCTTTGAGATCTTATATCAAAGATCATAAGCTCAATAATTGGAAAGATGATAATGAATATGTAAGGCTGATATGGAATGCTATTCAGAAAAGCCATATCTATGAAGATTATCTAAATTCTGAAAAAGAAAATTCTTTTAAGCAGGAACTTAATTTTATAAGTGAAATTTACAAAGAGGTTATTGCTCCAAATGATAAATTATTTGACTATTTCGAAAGCCAAAACCTAAGTTGGGTTGATGATATTCCATTTGTAAACACATCATTTTTAACTAATATTAAGAAAATTAATGCCGGAACATTGTTCACCAAGGCCGAATTGTATAAGGATAAGGATGATGAAGAATTTGCCATAGACCTTTTTAAAAAAGCGACTTTGCATTTAACTGATTTTACTGAAGATATAGATAAAAAGACACCAAATTGGGATACCGATAGAATAGCCGAAGTTGATTTGATCTTAATTAAAATGGCTTTGACAGAGTTTATTTATTTTCCATCTATTCCCACGAAGGTCACCATTAACGAATATATCGAAATAGCCAAAGATTATTCAACGGCAAAAAGCAGTTTTTTTATAAATGGGGTGTTGGATAAATTATTGAAAGAATATACAGCCTCCGATAGAATTCAAAAAATTGGTAGAGGATTACTGTAATATTTTATATTTTTATACTTTAAATTAAATTATATATGAAACAATTATTAACATTAACAATTTTGGTTATTTTTTCGCTCATATCATGTAAAGAAAATGTAGCAAATAAAATAAATAAAGAGAATTTAGAAGTTGCAAAACAACGCGATTATAAATTAAACGAAGGTGCAGCCGCCATTTCATTTTCTAAGACAGAACACGATTTCGGAGTCATTAATGAAGGTGACATTGTTGAAACGACATTTGGTTTTAAAAATACTGGGAAGAGTGAATTGATTATAACCAATGCAGTTGGCAGCTGTGGATGTACTGTTCCTGAGTGGCCTAAAGAACCAATAGCCGCTGGAGAAAGCGGACAGATAAAAGTTAAATTTAATTCACAAGGGAAACCAAACAAACAAAGTAAGACCATTACATTAACAACAAATACAAGCAATGGTAAAGAGACTGTTTTGGTCAAAGCAGAAGTAACTCCAAAACAAAAAGCCAGTTAAAAATTAAAGAGATATGTATATAACAATGTTTTTACAAACAGGAAGTGGTGGAATTGGTAATTATATTATGATTCCTCTAATGCTGCTTATCATTTATTTATTTATGATAAGACCTCAGGTGAGGAAGCAAAAAAAAGAAAAAGAATTTCAGGGATCGATAAAAAAAGGTGCCAGGGTAGTAACAACGAGTGGCATACATGGCAAAATTTTAGATTTATCAGATGCAACATGTGTTATTGAAACCGGTGCCGGAAAGATTAAATTTGAGCGATCTGCAATTTCAATGGAACTAAGTAAACAGTATTTAAGTCCAACAGTTAAAAAATAATTTAAAGACATATATTTTTAAAGTGGGTTTTACATGGTTAGGACTCACTTTTTTTATTAAATTGTATTAATAATTTATTGAATGATACTCAGAAGACGTAAAAAATTAAATGACTTAAAAAATGGCAGGAGGTCAAAAATGCTGTTGCTTTTTTTAGGCATATCTTTTTTATTTTGGGTATTGATCAAAATGTCTAAGGAGTATACAGATGTAGTACAGTTTAAGGTTGATTATATTAATTTGCCTAAGGGTAAAATGTTGCAAGGCGATGTTGATTATAATATTGATATTATAATTACTACTTACGGTTTTAACTTTGTTAAATATCGTCTGGGAAATAAATTTGTAAAAGTAGATCTACAGAATATTAGAAGGAAAAAAGGATCACTTTATTATCAGTTGTCAAAGGATTTGTTGCCACAAATAAAAAAACAGGTTAAAACAGATGTCGAAGTGATAAGTATCGAGCCTGATTCACTTTTTTTTAATTTAGGATTAAGTAAAACCAAAGAAGTACTTATAGTTCCTAATATGACTATTCAATATCGATCTGGCTATAACCTTAAAGGTGAATTAGAAGTAGACCCTCAATATTTAACCATAACTGGCCCGGAAAATTTAATAGATTCTATTAACCAGGTTACCACAAAAAATATCGTTTTAACGGATGTATATGAGTCTATAGAAACTACATTGCCTTTAGTTACGCTCGATAAAAAAATGAGGGTAAAATTTTCTACTGATAAAGTAAATATAAAAGGTGATGTTGAAAAATTCACAGAAGCCACTTTAACATTACTTGTTGAAATACAAAATCTGCCCGAAGGTTATACCATTAGTCTTATACCCGAAGAAGTAGAAGTTTTGTTCAATATAGGCTTGTCTGACTACAATAAGATCAATCAAAACGATTTTAAAATAGTTTGTGATTACAGCAGAACGGCAAAAGATGGTCTAACATATTTGATTCCTGAAGTTTCGTCGAAACCTGATATGGTTTCAGAAATTAAGATCGTTCCAAATCAAATTGAATTTTTACTCAAAAAATGATAAAGGTAGGTTTAACAGGAGGTATTGGCAGTGGTAAAACTACGGTAGCAAATTTTTTTTCTGAACTTGGGATACCCATTTATTATGCTGATCTTGAAGCCAGGAGGTTAATGAAATCTTCATCATTAATAAAAAGAAAATTAATAAAAGAGTTTGGTAACGACGCTTATAAGGATGGTGAATTAAACACCTCCTTTTTGGCTTCCATTGTGTTTAAAGACAAAAGTAAGCTAGCACAAATCAATAGCATCATTCATCCTGAAGTTGCAAAAGATTTTTTATCATGGATCAAAAAACAAAATGCACCTTATGTAATCGAAGAAAGTGCTATTTTATTTGAAAATAATTTGATCGATCACTTTGATTATATCATAACGGTTACTGCCCCGGCAGATGTTAGAATAAATCGAATTATTAAAAGAGATAGCACTTCAAAAAAGGAAGTTTTGTTAAGAATGAATAACCAGTGGGATGATAAAAAAAAGATCGAATTATCAGATTATATAATTCATAATATAGAATTATCTGACACAAAAAAGCAGGTTAAAGAACTTCACAAAACAATATTAAAGAAGATAAAAAAATGAGATAAGTCTTAAAGATTTGTTAAAAAATTAATAATTCTGTTAATATTAGTTAAATCAATAAGAATATCTAATAAGTTAAATTAAATTTGTTAGGATGAGTAAACGGGTTTTTATACTCTTAATCGCGCTGATGAGTGTTGCCTTAATAGGCATAATAACAGTTCAGATATATTGGATAAATACTACCATTGAGATTAGAGAAGTACAGTTTACCAATGATGTGAAATTTGCCCTGGCAAAGGTGTCAGAAAATATTCAGGAGAGAGAGATCAATGATTATTATCAAAAATTTGGACCAACAATTGATCGGGCCATACAATCAACAGAATCAAAAAAAAGAGATTTTTATTTTCAACAAATAGACACTTTAAATAATGAAATATTTTCTATTAGACAGAGTATTCTAGAAAACGATTATAAATCATCTATTCCCCTGTTTGGGAATGATTCTTTGACATTTAAAACCTTTTTTAGCGAAAAGGAAAAGGAAATTACTAAAATTAGTTCTTTGAATAAGGATTATCTTGAAGTTTCACCGGAAGAAAGGATATATGAGATTGCAAGATTAAGTAAATTAGAAAACATTCAATTAGAAAATTATTTTAAGGATATAGCGCCTAGACAACCCATTTATCAAAGAGTTACGAAAAATGAAATCAGGATAAATTTAAAAAATGAATTAACAGAAAGGGGGGTCAATACAGATTTTGAATTTGGCGTTTTTGGAGATGGACTGGCGACTAAAGTAAAGTCGGATAGATTTAAAAAGGAAAACGGTAAAAGCTACCAAGTTCCTTTATTTATTGATGATAGTGGGAATAGTAATTATCAGTTGTATGTTAGTTTCCCGGAAAAAAGTGAGTATATATTAGGTTCTATATCAAATATATTAGTGTTGGCGGCAATCTTTATTCTCATAATCATTTTGGCATTTGCGAGTGCTATTTATCAATTATTAAGACAAAAACAGATATCAGAGATCAAAACAGATTTTATCAATAATATGACCCATGAGTTCAAAACACCTATTGCCACGATTAATTTGGCTTTAGATGCTATAAAGAATCCTAAAATTATTGACGATAAAGAAAAGATATTGCGTTATGCCGAAATGATAAGACAGGAAAATAAACGCATGCATGGTCAAGTAGAAAATGTATTAAGAATATCTAAATTAGAAAAGAACCAATTAGACCTAACCAAAGCGGTTTCAGATTTACACGAGGTTATAAACGATGCTGTTACCCATGTCGATCTTATTGTGAAGGATAAAGGCGGGTATATTAATTTGCATTTGGAGGCATTACAGACTGAGGTTATTTTAAGTAAATTTCATTTTACCAACGTAATTGTTAATATGCTCGACAATGCCATAAAATACACGAATGATTCTCCTAAAATTGATATTTACACGGAGAATATAGGGAATAATATTGTTTTAAAGATCAAGGATCAAGGTATTGGTATGAATAAAAATGTTCAAAAACATATATTCGATAAATTTTATAGAGAACAAAAAGGAAATATACATGACGTAAAGGGTCATGGCTTAGGATTATCCTATGTAAAAAAAATTGTAGAACACCTACAAGGTAGTGTTACTGTAGAAAGTGAAAAAGGAAAAGGAAGCACCTTTACAGTAAAACTACCGCTAATTTAAAAATAGAAATTATGGCAAATAAAAAAATATTGCTTGTTGAAGATGATCCGAATTTCGGAACGGTATTAAAAGATTACTTAATGTTAAATGATTATAATGTAACCCATGCTAAAGACGGTTTGGAAGGACTTATCATGTTCAAAAACGATGATTTTGACATTTGCATATTAGATGTTATGATGCCGAGAAAAGATGGTTTTTCTTTGGCAAAGGATATAAGGGCGACTAATGTAGAGATACCGATCATTTTTTTAACCGCAAAAACTATGAAAGAAGATGTTTTGAAAGGTTATGAAGTGGGTGCCGATGATTATTTAAATAAACCATTCGATTCTGAAGTATTGCTGTATAAAATAAAAGCGATCTTACAACGAAAGGACATAGATGTAAGTACCGAAGACGAGCAGCACGAATTCCATATAGGTAAATTTCATCTAAATTCTAAATTAAGACATTTGTCATTTGATGGTAAAGAACCAAGAAAGTTATCTCCAAAGGAAAATAAATTACTTAAAATGCTCGCATTGCATGTAAATGATCTTATGCCTCGAGAGCTGGCCTTGACAAAAATTTGGCGTGATGATAATTATTTCACCTCTAGAAGTATGGATGTTTATATTGCAAAATTGCGTAAATATCTAAGGGACGACCCGAAAGTTGAAATCGTAAATATTCACGGTGAAGGGTTTAGATTGTTGGTGAATTCATAAGTAAACAATTGCTATATTTACTTAAGTAATACCGATATGGCTAAGTTTATTAAGATATATAATGAAAATCCAAATCCTAAAGAGATTGACAAGGTAGTAAAAGTCTTGAGGGAAGGTGGACTTATAATTTATCCTACAGATACTGTATATGGACTTGGATGTGATATCACCAATACAAAAGCCCTTGAAAAAATAGCCCGCATTAAAAATATTAAACTGGTAAATTCCAATTTTTCTTTTGTTTGTAATGACCTGAGTAATTTATCAGATTATGTTAAACAGATAGATACACCTACTTATAAAATTCTTAAAAGGGCTTTACCCGGCCCTTACACTTTTATTTTACCGGGAAACAACAATTTACCTAAAGCTTTTAAAAATAAAAAAACAGTAGGAATTCGCGTACCGGATAATCCTATTATCCGGGAAATTGTTGAATCTTTAGGTAATCCAATTGTGTCAACTTCCATTAGAGATGAGGACGATGTAATAGAATATACAACCGATCCTGAGCTTATTTATGAAAAATGGAAAGACAAGGTCGATATTGTTATCGATGGAGGATATGGGGGTAATCAGCCTTCAACGGTTATAGATCTGTCTAAAGATGAGATTGAAATCATCAGGGAAGGTAAAGGAAGTTTAGAAATATTATTATAGGTCCTTACCGTTGCTTACCAGTTCATTATAATTCTTTTCTAGCTTATTCAACAGTATTCCATAAATAAGTCTGTAAAACAGCCAAAACAGTACTACCAAAGCAAGGATTAGTATAATTGATATCAACCAAACCAAAACCATACTTATATTCTCAGGAACTTTATCGGTAAATTCAGTAGAATTAAAGGTTTTGAATAAAGTTACCCCGGCAATCACAGGGATCATTCCCAGATTAAACCATATATAATACTTCACTGTTTTTCTCGTCTTAATAATGTTTTGCATGAGTACTCTAGGCTGAGAATTTGCCGAAATTGACTTATAATTATTGTAAAAAAGATATATGAATACGAGGACTACCGCATAAAAGAAAATGTTTGAGATCAAACTGAAATTATAGAGGTCTAATTCTTTATATTGTTGAATAACCTTATCATAATCAATAAATAGATAAATGATATGCGGCAGCATAAATTCTAATACACTTATAATAAAAATCCATTTAACTATAGAGGAGGATTTTTTATATATAATTTTAGACAAATCATCTCTAGATAATTTTGGAAGAGAACTTTCTTGTTTTTTCCAGTCTTTTTTTAATATTTCTAATTGATCCATACTATTACGGATTTAATATATCCCTTAATTTATTTTTAACCCTATTCATCTTAACCCTTGCGTTCACCTCACTAATACCCATCGTTTCCGATATTTCTTTATAATTTTTATCTTCTAAATATAAAAACACCAATGCCTTCTCAATATCAGATAAATGATGTACAGCCTTATATAATAATTTTAACTGTTCTTCTTCTGTATCATCATATTGCGTTGACTCTATTTTATATAAAACTGAGTCAAAGTCTTGTGTTTGAATCGATCTTTTAGATTTTCTATAAAGGGTTATGGCGGTATTTAAAGCAACTCTATACATCCATGTACTGAATTTGGCTTCTCCTCTAAATTTGGGATAGGCCTTCCATAATTGGATAGATATCTCTTGAAACAGATCGTTATGAGCATCTTGGTTGTTGGTGTAAATTTTACACACCTTATGCACAATATTTTGATTCTCTTCAAGATCTGCTACAAATTTTTGCTCTAATTCTTTTGTCACAGTTTGGTTAAGTTCATTATATAAGTATTGTTTAGTTTCAAATTGTTACAATTTGAACACAATTTTAGGTTAAATTTCTGATTTTGTTTTGGTTTATAAAAAAATAAGTATATTTGTTTAATAAAAAAAAGCATACATTGAACACTATAAAAACTGAATTCTCTATTAAGGATTTAGAGAATTTTACAGGAATTAAATCTCATACCATACGAATTTGGGAAAAAAGGTATGGCTTACTGAAACCAAACAGAACAGATACGAACATTCGATATTATGATACTGATGACTTTTTAAAATTATTAAATATAAATTTATTGTATAAAAATGGTTTTAAAATTTCCAAAATTGCTGATTTTTCTGAAGACACTTTGTTTTTAAAGGCAAAAGAACTGATTTCTGGTAAGGCACAAGAGGAGGGAGCCATGAACTCTTTTAAAATAGCCATGTTAAATTTCGATGCGGTGCTATTTAATGACGCCTATAATAAATTATTAAGCTATAAGTCGTTTCGAGAAATATTTTTAGAGGTTTTTATTCCACTGCTTGAACATATCGGTTATTTATGGCAAACGAAAACGATAAAGCCTGTTCACGAGCATTTTATCTCTAATCTGATCACTCAAAAAATACAATCGAATATAGAGCGTAACCAGACCGTTAATTTTAAAAAAAATGATCCTGTTTATGTCTTATATCTTCCTGAAAATGAAATCCATGAATTAGGATTGTTGTATTTGCATTATGAACTCACCCTTAGAAATCATCATTCTATATATTTAGGGCAGAGTATTTCCAAAGAACATGTGGCTGATTTAAAATCCTTTTATAACGAAATTTGTTTTATTTCTTATTTTACCATAGAGCCATCGGATGAAAATTTATGTGTCATATCTTGAAGATATTCACAGAGAGTTATTGATAGGCACAAAAAACAATTTTTGGTTCCTAGGAAGGAAAGCTGTTCAGCATAAAAACATGAAGTTTAAATCACAGATCAGGGCGTTCTTATCTATTAATGAATTGTTAAATATTATCTAAAATTCATTTTTATTTTTTTTGTGTTTAATAATATATTATGTTTGTTAAACATTATGAAAACTAAAGTAGCAATTATTGGTTCGGGTTTTTCCTCATTGGCGGCCTCATGTTATTTGGCTAAGGCGGGATACATGGTAACCATATTTGAAAAAAACACCTCAATTGGTGGTAGGGCCAGGGTATTTAAAAAAGATGGTTTTAAGTTTGATATGGGGCCAACCTGGTATTGGATGCCCGACGTCTTCGAAAGATTTTTTGGAGATTTTGACAAAAAACCATCAGATTATTACCGATTAGATAAACTGAGTCCGGCCTATAAAGTTTTTTTCGATGCCTTAGATGCTATCACTATTCCCGATAACTTTGATCAGATCTGCGAGATCTTTGAGAATACAGAAAAAGGGAGTTCTGCATATTTGAAGAAATTTATCAAATCTGCTCAATTTAATTATGAGGTAGCTATAAAAGACTTAGTATATAAACCTGGAAACTCAATTCTAGAACTTATTACCCCTGTTACCGCCAAAAGAGCGCACCAGTTTTTCATGAGCATTAGGCAACAAGTTAGAAGGAATATTAAGAACGAGAAATTAATTCAAATTTTAGAGTTTCCGGTCTTGTTTTTAGGTGCAAAACCTAGTAACACCCCTTCGTTTTATAACTTTATGAATTATGCCGATTTTGGCCTTGGCACCTGGCATCCCAAAGGAGGTATGTTTGAGGTAATTAAAGCTATGGCTAGTCTGGCTGAAAGTTTAGGTGTTGAGATCAAGACCAATCAAAATGTTTCAAAAATAAATGTTGAAAAAAGCAGTGCCAATGGTATTATGGTTAATGATGAATTTGTAACGGCTGATATTATTTTAAGTGGAGCTGATTACCATCATACCGAAAGTTTACTACCTAAAACATATAGACAATATTCAGAAAAATATTGGAGTAATAGAACCTTTGCGCCGTCGTCACTGTTGTTCTACATTGGCATCGATAAGAAATTGAAAAATGTTGCCCACCATACCTTATTTTTTGATGCAAGTTTTGATGAGCATGCTGTTGCGATCTATGATAAACCTTCATGGCCTACAAAACCACTTTTTTATGGGAGTTTTCCAAGTATAACCGATAGCTCATTCGCACCTAAGGATAAAGAAGCGGCTATTTTTCTAATACCCCTGGCACCGGGGATAGAAGATACCGAAGAATTAAGGGAGAAATATTTCAATCAGATTATTGACAGGTTCGAAAAGATCACAGATCAAAAAGTTAAAGACGATATACTATTTAAGGAATCATTTTGTGTTAATGATTTTATTAAAGATTATAATTCCTATAAAGGCAATGCTTATGGATTGGCAAATATTTTGACCCAAACAGCATTTTTAAGACCTAAGATAAAAAGCAAAAAAGTAAAAAATTTATTCTTTACAGGACAGTTAACAGTACCCGGTCCGGGTGTGCCACCCGCCTTGATCTCCGGTAAAATAGCTGCAAGTCTCATAGCTAATGAATTTATAAAACCGAAAGAACATGCAGCAAGAATTATTTAATAAGGTCTCTGTAAATTGTAGCAAATTAGTTACAAAAGCTTATAGCACCTCTTTTTCGATGGCGGTAAAGACATTGGCTCCATCTATAAGAAATCCCATATATAGTATTTATGGCTTTGTAAGATTTGCAGATGAAATTGTAGATTCTTTTCACGGGCACGACAAAGAAAAACTTATAGAAGATTTTGAGAAAGATTATTATAAGGGACTCGAGGAAGGTATAAGTTTGAACCCGATTTTAAATGCCTTTCAATTAACGGTAAAAAAGTATCATATTCATGATGAGTTAATTCAAGCTTTTTTAACCAGTATGAAACAAGATCTTTTTAAGGCTAATTATACCAGAGCAGAGTTTAATAATTATATATATGGTTCGGCAGATGTTGTTGGCTTAATGTGTTTAAAAGTATTTGTTAACGGCGATGAAGATCGCTATAATGAACTAAAGGAATCAGCGATGCGTTTAGGATCGGCCTTCCAGAAAGTAAATTTTTTACGCGACCTAAAAGATGATGTAGAAATGTTAAATAGGTCGTATTTTCCTGGGATAAATATTTTAAATTTAGATAATAATGCTAAAATTAAGATCATCCAAGAAATTGAAGAAGATTTCAACATTGCATTAGAAGGTATTAAAGCATTACCTAATGAGGCGAAATTTGGCGTTTATACGGCATATGCCTATTATAAGTGCCTCTTAAACAAATTAGAGAAAACACCATCGAATGAAATTATTAACAGCAGGATTAGGGTTTCAAATCCTGTTAAATTTGGATTACTTGCCAAATCTTTTGTAACTTTAAAATTGAATTTAATATAGTATCATGATCCTACAATACATAGCTATAACTATAGGCACTTTTTTATTTATGGAGGGTGTAACCTGGTTTACGCATAAGTTCGTTATGCATGGTTTAATGTGGTACTTTCACGAAGACCACCATCAGCCCAGATATCAAAATGCTTTTGAAAGAAATGATGTCTTCTTTATCATTTTTGCCATTCCAAGTATTGCCTTATTTTATCTTGGTTTTAGCGATGGACTAAATTTTAAGTTCTTTATCGGACTTGGTATTCTATTTTATGGGATTGCTTATTTTATGGTACATGACGTGCTTATTCATCAACGATTCAAATGGTTTAAAAAGACTTCAAATAAATATCTCATTGGTTTAAGGAAAGCCCATAAGGTGCATCACAAGCATTTAGGCAAAGAAGATGGCGAATGTTTTGGTATGTTATTAGTTCCTTTTAAATATTTTAAGGTTTAAATGTCACTCTACTTAATCTTAAACCTTGCCTCTATAAGTATCCCTTTTCTTTATAGCTTCGAAAAGAAAATGCACTTCATAAAATGGTGGAAACAGGTATTTTTATCCATCGCCATTGTTGCGGCCATTTTTATAATCTGGGATGTTATTTTTACAGACCTCGGTGTATGGGGATTTAATGAGCAATATTTGGTAGGATTAGATCTTATTAATTTACCTATAGAAGAATGGCTATTTTTTATTTGTATACCATATGCTTGCATTTTTACACATTACGCATTTCAATATTTTCTGCCAAAAGTTTCATTAAGCCCAAAGATCACCAATGCGATAACCATTACATTTATACTGGTATTATTATTAGTCATTATTAGTAATACTGGTAAGGCCTATACATTTTATAATTACAGCCTTGTTATATTGATCTTAATATATAGCCTCATCACTCAAAACAAACAATTGCGGATTTTTTATATTACTTTTTTGATCATTTTAGTTCCTTTTTTTATTGTGAATGGTATTTTAACAGGTACTTATATCGAAGACCCCGTAGTATGGTATAATAATGAAGAAAATTTAGGAATTCGGCTTGGTACAATTCCGATAGAAGATATCGGTTATGCATTTAGCATGCTATTTCTGAATATTATTTTAATAGAAAAATTTAAAAGTAAAAGTGGTGGGCAAAGGAAAGGATGAAATATCAATCTTTTGGTTTCGGAGAGATTTAAGTTTACAAGATAATATCGGATTATTTTATGCATTAAAAAGTCGATTCAAAGTATTGCCGATTTTTATCTTCGATGAAGATATCCTGGAAGAACTTCCCAAGAATGACAGTAGGGTAAGTTTTATTTATGATAGCCTGAATCAAATACATCTGGAACTTCTTAAAATAAATTGTTCCTTATTAGTTAAAAAAGGTACGGTTATCGAAGTCTGGAAAGAATTACTCACCGAGTATAATATCAAGCAAGTTTTTTTTAATAAAGATTACGAACCTTATGCAATTAAGCGTGATGAAAGGGTATCGAAATTATTACAATCGAAAGCTGTGGAAGTCTCAGCCTATAAAAATGATGTGATCTTTGAAGAAAATGATGTTTTAAAAGACGATGGTTTACCTTATACGGTCTATACACCATATAAGAACAAATGGTTGAGAATATTAGAACCTAAACATTTTCAATCTGTAACAATAGATAAAGAACTGTTCGGAAATTTTTATCAAATTAATATTCCTTCGCCTTCATTAGAACATATAGGTTTTATAAAAGGTGATCATAAGGTATTACCATATAATTTAGAGGTGATATCTGATTATCAAAAGCATAGGGATTATCCGGCAATAGATAAAACTTCTTATTTATCACCACATCTTCGATTCGGGACCGTCAGTATCAGAAAACTGGCAAGTTTTGCACGAAATAAGAATCAGACTTTTTTAAATGAGCTTATCTGGCGTGAGTTTTTTAAACAGATCTTATTTCATTTTCCCAAGGTGGTTACTCATAATTTTAAGTCGGCTTATGATGGTATCGCCTGGCGTGAAAATGAATCGGACTTTGACTTATGGTGCCAGGGTAAAACCGGATATCCTTTGGTAGATGCGGGTATGCGTCAATTAAATAAAACCGGCTATATGCACAATAGGGTCCGGATGGTCACCGCGGGTTTTTTATGTAAACATTTATTAATGAATTGGAAATTAGGAGAGGCTTATTTTGCTGAAAAATTACTGGACTATGAATTATCTTCGAATAATGGAAATTGGCAGTGGGCTGCCGGTACCGGATGTGATGCCGCACCTTATTTCAGGGTTTTCAACCCCGAAACCCAGTTAAAAAAATTCGATAAGGATTTAAAGTATATTAAAAAATGGATTCCCGAATATGAAAAAGATTATTGCCCACCCATGGTTGAACATAAATTTGCCCGGGAAAGAGCCATTGAAACCTATAAGAAAGGTATTGTTCGATAGTTAATGATTGACCTTAAAATGCATAACATCATAACCACTTTTTTCTTTTAAAATAAATTAACATGCCTATCGCCAATACTAACATGACACCCAACATTACATAATAACTGTACTTAAAATGTAGCTCTGGCAACACATCGAAGTTCGTTCCATATATACCTGCAATAAAGGTGAGGGGAATAAAGATCACCGAAAAAACGGTCAGGAATTTCATAATATCATTAAGGCGGCTGCTAATCGTAGTATGATAAATATTCAACTGGTCAGATAATATCTCTCGATAACTGTCTGATGATTCAGTAGCCTGATTAATATTTTCGAGTAATTCTTTATAGTAAACATAGGTGGTTTCCGCAATAAACTCCGACTCCATTTTTGACAATGATAAGATCATTTCTTTTGCCGGATTTATATTTTTCCGTAAAAAATTAAGTTCACGTTTATAGGAATTTATATCATCAATAACACTTTTTTTAGGATCGAGGAGCAGCGATTCTTCGAGCCCTTCGATTTTGTCTCCCAAGGTGCTTATGATATATATATAATTATCAATAACGATGTCAAGCAAGGCAAAAGCAAGATAATCTGTTCCTGAATTTCTTATTCGCTTTCTCTGATTTCTAATGCGTTCTCTAACAGGTTCAAATACGTCACCTTTTTTCTCTTGAAAAGATATTATTACCGAATCGGTGATGATCAGACTCAGATTTTCTACGCTTATGGAATCATTTTTTTCGTTATGCTGCAGCATTTTAATTGACAAGAAGATGCAGTTAGAGAATTCTTGTACCCTAGGCCTGGTTTGTGTATCCATTACATTAGCAATTACCAGTTTATCTAATTGAAAGCCTTTTACAATCTCTTCCATTATCTCTATGTTATGTAAACCATCAACATTAAACCAGGTAACAGTATCCTTATCTTGATATTTAAGAACTTCTTTTACTGTTTTAACAGCATTTTCTTCAAGATTATTAGGGTCGAAATCAATTACTCTGAGCAATACTTCATCAATTTTTTTATTACCCCTGAAATACCACTCGTCTGGAGGTAATCCAATTTCCTGTTTTTGTTTCTTTACAAATCTTGCCATAAGTCTATACCGTTAGGTTGATTTGAATTTTGACAATTTACATAATAAATGGGATGAACAAAACGATTTAATCGTTTTATCTAATATAATCAAATAGGGTGGTGGCTTAAAAAAATCATCCCTAAACTGTGAAGTTTAAGGATGATAACAACTTTTAATATCAGAAGAAAGAATGATTAGTATTTAATCCATCCTTCTCCATAGTTACTAAAAACACCTTTTAGATCATCAATCATTTCCATTGTTTGATAAAGTTTAACTTTACCACTTACATTTTCAAATCTTCCAGTTCCGTTTTCATATAGAATATTCGTACCACTCTCCATTAGGGTCATAATCTGATAAAAAAGTGTTGAGTATCGTCCCCGTTGGCTGCAATTTGAATCCCTTTTGGAGGGTAAGCGGATATATAATTAAGGTTCAATTGCGATTAGACTTTTACAAGCAAACCAATTTAAACAGTAGTGAATAACCCAAGATGTGAAGCATTACCATGAGCTACAACGGCCACTGAATAAACTTGCATTTCATCATCGTTAAGGCCTTCTAGTGTATAAACAATTTCCCCAGACCCTCTAATCTTAATGGTTTTAGTAACAGGTTTTCCCTTGTTAGCTTTCACCATTTCTGATTGAAGCGCATTTTCGTCCGCAGATTTAGCAAGGTCGTTTAAAAGCGTATCCTCACTACATCCGAATAGCATGGCCACAAAGGCCAGTAAAACAATAATTAATTTTTTCATAATGCATTTTTTAAGTTAATAAATAGCGTTTTGAATAATAATAAATGCTATCTAAATTTTTGTTGAGTAAACAATAAAAGAATCTAAATTTCATCCCATTTCTCCAAGCCATCACAATATTAAGATCAATGCATTCTGATCTCTATACTAGTATTGTTTTGTGCAGGTAAATAATTCGCGACAATTAAATTAATATGTATTAAAATGATTAGCAATGATATAAATCATTGACACCTATAATAATCAATAAATAATGAGCCGTGGGATATTTGTTAATTATCATATAACCAAATGCGTAGGCAAGAAACCCTGTATATATAGGCTATCACCCAAGTTTATTTTATGAAAAGATAATTCACCTTTTCGAAGAGTTATTTATCTGCCACAATTAATATGAAGTCAACAATTCATCCTAAAAAATTAACAATTCGGGGAATCTAAATTTTATTTCAATTCATTATACAGGAGATTTGAACTATCATTTAAATTAAGTTTAACCAAAAAATAAAAATTATGGTAAGAATTGTAACTCTTTTAGTATTGTATTTAGTTTCACAGTTGGTAGGAGCTCAAAATTCCCCGGATACTATCGCTGGTGGAGCAGAGATCAATGTGACCGTACCCAATGTAACAAGTGATCATGGTAAAGTGCTATTTGCACTATATACTAAAGATACCTTTTTGAAACAACCGGAAGTTGGAGAAGCCGGTGAAATTGAGAATGGCATTTCAACGGTAACATTTAAAAACGTAATGGCCGGAGAATATGCCATCGTATGTTTCCATGACAGTAATTCAAATGAAAAATTAGATTTTTCTGAAGATGGGATACCCATAGAAGATTTCGGTAGTTCTGCCAAGGTCAAAAGAATGGGTCCGCCATCTTTTGAAGATTCAAAAATTAAAATTGAGAATAAATCCTTAGATTTAACTATAAAATTTTAATTTGAATAAAATGCTTAAACATTTGTTTTTCCTATTGATAATGATCTGGTCAAATTCAATTTTTTCCCAGGCCGACCACACGCTATATATAGAATTTGAAGGCTTGAAAGTCGAAAATGGAAAATTATTCATAGCCCTGTATGATAATGAAAATGATTTCTTAAAAAAGGAAATTAAAGGATCGATAGTAGATATAAAGAATGGAAAGGCTCTGGGAATATTTAAACAATTAAATAAAGGCATTTATGCGATTTCATCATTTCATGATGAGAATGATAATGGAAAAATGGATACAAATTTCTTAGGCATTCCTAAGGAACCTATCGCCTGTAGTAATAATGCAAAAGGCAGTTTTGGGCCTCCAAAATTTAAAGATGCGAAATTTGTTATTGCAGAAGAGGAGACACATATAAAAATCAATTTTAAATAGAACAAAGTATTGATGTCCAACTTTAAAAAAATAATATCAATTGGTTTTTTAATAGGTGTCATATTATATGTGATCGATATTATTTTTAATTTCCTTTCGGGTAACACTATTTTGTTCGATCAACAGGCATTGATAATGTTTGGTTATTATCAGATGTACGCTGTGGCGCTTACGCTAGTAAATTCATATTTCTTCGAGTATTTAAACACAGTGAAATGGCAGAAATATGCTAAATTCAGATTGGGAATTGGTGTCGTTGGAGGGATCGTGCTAACGATGTTTAGTATTTTCATACTACGAATGCTGCAAGAAATGGCGATTGAAGGCGAGAATTTCGACGAGTTTTACTCAGAGGAGTTACAAAACGGAACTTTTTATCTTACTTCACTGCTAATTACGGTAGTAGCATCAATATTTTTTCACGCGGTTTACTTTTATCAGGAATTACAAAAGAGAAAAGTTACAGAGCAAAAGATCATTGCAGGTACCGCATCCGCACAATTCGATGCCCTTAAAAACCAGTTAGATCCACATTTTTTATTTAATAGCCTAAACGTATTAACAAGCCTTATTGACGAGAACCCTGAAGCTGCACAACAATTTACAACATCACTGTCTAAAGTGTATAGATATGTGTTAGAACAAAAGAATAAAGAATTAGTGACCGTTGATGAAGAATTGCAATTTGCAAGAACCTATGTAAACCTTCTTAAAATGCGTTTTGAAGATAGCATCGTATTTGAGATTCCTGATAAATCCGAGAATCCTGAAGCCAAAGTAGTACCGCTTTCATTACAGTTGCTATTAGAAAATGCGGTTAAACATAATGTGGTTAATGCATCAAAACCCTTATATATTAAAATTTATGAAAAGGAAGGTAATTTGGTTGTTGAGAATAATTTACAATCAAAAGAAGTGATCAAGAGAAGTAGTGGTGTAGGATTAACAAATATCAAACAACGCTATGCCCTGTTGACGAATCGAAAAGTATTAATACAAAAAACATCAGCATCGTTTATCGTAGAAATACCGATGCTCACAAAACAAATTTCAGTTATGCAAACTCAAGAAAATTATATTGAAGATAAAAGATACTTAAAAGCAAAAGAAAAGGTAGAAAAGATAAAAGGATTTTATTCGAATTTAATAGCCTACCTAATTGTGATACCCATTTTAGCTTATATAAATTACAATTCCACAAGCTTTCCCTGGGTTATTTTTCCGGCATTGGGTTGGGGCTTTGGAGTTATGGCTCATGGGATGGAAGCCTATGGATATAACCCCTTTATGGGCAGAGACTGGGAAGAAAGAAAGATCAGGGAATTTATGAATAAAGAATAAATAGAATCAACTTTAAAACTTACAATCATGGAAAATTTTGATAAGGAAAATAAATATATAAAAGCGAAAGAACGCGTAGAAAAATTAAAAAAATTTTACTCTAACTTATTCTCATATGTTGTTATTATTTCTTTTTTGGCATTGTTAAATTATTATCTAGATGGATGGGATAATCCCTGGTTTCTATGGGCTGCTTTTGGTTGGGGGATTGGTATTGTATTTCACGCCATTAAAGCCTTTCAATGGAACCCTATTTTTAATAAAGACTGGGAAGAAAGAAAGATCAAAGAGTTTATGAATGATGATAAAAAAGGCACAAATAAAACCCAGCACTGGGAATAAAAAAATATTATGGAAACAAATTATAATAAAGAAGAAAAATATCTTCGGGCAAGAAGAAGAGTAAAGGAGTTAAAGGGGTTCTATGTCCATCTAGCAATATATTTGGTCATTAATTCATTTATCACGGTAAACAAGGTGATAAGGAACATATACGAAGGAGAATCCATGAGTGAAGCCTTATGGGATTTTGGCACTTTTGCGGTGTGGATATTTTGGGGAATAGGTTTAGCTATTCATGGCCTTAATGTTGTAGGCCTGCCTTTCCTATTTGGAAAAGATTGGGAAGAGCGCAAGATTCAAGAATTTATAGAAAATGATAAAGATCAATTTAAGTCGCTGTAGCAAATGAATGTAATTATTATTGAAGACGAAAAACCTGCAGCCAGAAGATTGGATAGGATGCTTAAGAAATTAGACTTAGAAGTAAATTGCATGTTGCATTCTGTAGAAGAATCTCTCGAATGGTTTCAATCTAATGAGCATCCAGATCTTATCTTTTTAGATATACAATTGTCGGATGGATTGTCTTTTGAAATTTTTGAAAATATAGAAGTTCAGAGTGCCATTATTTTTACAACAGCCTATGACGAATATGCTTTACAGGCCTTTAAATTAAATAGTATAGATTATTTATTAAAACCGATTGATCCTGATGAATTAGACAGGGCAGTTATAAAGTATAAATCACGTATACCAGAACAAAAGAAATTGACCCTTGATTTTGATGATATAAAAAGAATGTTGGTGAATCCGTTGGAGCGAGAATATAAAAAAAGATTTACAGTTAAAGTGGGCCAGCACTTAAAGATGATCACTATTGATACCATTGAATGTATTTATAGTGAGAATAAAGGCACCTATATTCACACAATTGACAACCGGGATTATTTGATCGATTTAACTTTAGAAGAACTGGAAAAGGAACTCGAACCACAAACATTTTTTCGCGTGAGCCGAAAGTTCTTTGTAAACATAAATGCTATAAAAGATATGGTCTCTTATACCAACTCGAGATTACAGATAAAATTGAATACTTACAACGAGCAAGAAGTTATTGTAAGTAGAGAGCGCGTTCGCGATTTTAAAGATTGGTTGGAGTAATTAATCGTCAATTTTTTCAAAAAAACTAAACATACTATTACCATATTTTTTAGAATTGGTAAAATTAGAAATATCCGATAGATCAGTTCGTTTTGAATGTTCAATGATCAGTGTTCCATTATCGTTTAGCAAATTATTTGAAAAGATTAACGTAACTATTTCATGTAACTGTTCTTTGCTATACTCATAAGGCGGATCTGCAAAAATAATATCATGCTGCAGGCTCGTTTTATCTAAGAATTTAAAGACATCACTCTTTATAGTTTGTATGGGGAACTCAAATTCCTTGGCGATTTTTTCAATAAACAATATTGATTTATAATGCTGGTCTACACTAATTATACTAGGTGCTCCGCGTGAGGCAAATTCAAAACTAATGCTGCCGATACCTGCATACAGGTCTAACACACTTAATTCATTAAAATAGTAGTTATTATTTATAATATTGAAAAGAGCTTCTTTGGCAAAATCTTTAGTTGGTCTGGCGGGAAGATCTTTTGGGGCATTGATACGCCTTCCTTTAAATTTGCCAGATATGATGCGCATTAATACTGATTTAATAAGGTAAAATAGATTCTTTTATCACTTTCGGTAAATTGATCATCAAAACTATATTTTGACCTGTTCTCTATTAAACTTACATTTCTTACATATTTATAGGCAATATCATAAAGTTCATCATCTTTTTCTATTGCTCCTAATAATAACAATTCAAACTTTTCAGGATTTAGCTTTAATTGTTCGGCAGTAAATAAGACATAATAGATAAAATCTTCCTTGGATGTAAATTGAAATGTATTGTAAAGTTGTAACTTTTTATTTGCAATCACAATGATCTCAAAATGACCATCCATTACGTGGGCAAACATATGAGGAACCAAACTGTATTTATAAATACCAAGCAGACTTTCGATAAGAATTGAAGCATAATGCTTATATTCAAATTCTCCGAATTGATCGATGAAAAAATTGTTTACATTAACATATGGAATAAAAACATTAACGATATCTAAATTTTTTATTTCATCATATACCAAATAATCTGTAGCCAATACTTTTGTATTGTATTTAACATAATCACTTAAACTTTCTTCGTCAAATAGCGGTTTTGGCACGAGCGTAGATAGATCATTTACATGACTAATATTTACAGTGTGATATTTCTTTTGAAGCAATCCTTCGTCGTTAAATATGGAAGTAATGTTTTCTAATAACTTCTGTGGGGTGTTATTTACCTCCTTAAAGGCATAATCCTGAAGTACCGTAAATGTATTACCGTCTTTATCTAAAACGCAAAAAGAAAATCCATCCAAACTAAATTGGATGGATAGATGGTTGTTATTAAGATTTGTTAGATCTAAATTAGTTGTCTTTATCTTCGTCTTCGTTTGAATCATAAAATGGAGGCCAGTTACCGCTAGTTTTTACATCATCTAAAGATCCTACAGAGATGTACTCACCTCTAACTTCAATACCCCCAAGAGCTAGTTTTTCTTGTCGGATAAGATCTTTATTCATTCCTTCCAGAACTATAGCTTTATCAACCCGAGCCTCAAATACAGGTGCTTTTACATCTTGAACTTTTTCGACCAAACCAGTTTTAAGTTCAAATTTAGCGTTCGTACCGGGAACATTGAACATATTCTTATAATCTCTACCGGCGAAACCTGCCCGCACATCTGTATAACCTGTTGTATCTACAACTCTTTTTTCAACATCGATGGTGATTCGACCTCGTTGCTCTGTAACCACAATATTTCTAGTTACAGTTATGGCAAATTTTGCGGTATCTATAAATCTAATAAGGTTTTCAGGTTTATCTGTAAATTTTCCTGTTACCTCTTTATGAGCTATTTGAGCATCCCTTATCATTCTTAAATTATCGATCACTTTAGCATATCTCACTTTTTTCTCTTGATTAAATTTAATTGGAGCCATAATACCTTGGTAAATTTGATAGCCGAGAAACACTATCAAAACCCATAATACAATAGAAATCAAAGGCCTTAACTTTTTAGATACCTTATTAACTATTAGATAAGCCAATAACCCTACAACGATTATGGAAGCGATGATAATTAAAATTGTAATCATTTTTGTTGAATTAGTTTATAAATGGTTATAGGCAAATCTACAAAATTTTTTTAATGGTTAAAACTTTTATGGCTAAATCAATTCGTACCTTTGTTTTTTTATGAAATTCCTTTGATGATTACTGATTCTTCTCAATTTTATTCGACGCTTAAATCTAAATTTCCTTTTGTTCCTACAGATGTGCAAGATGAATTATTACAGATGTTATCGGATTTTATTTTTGATACGGATAAAAAGAAACTTTTTTTATTGAAAGGTTATGCAGGAACGGGTAAAACAACCACGATTAGCACCGTAGTTAATAATTTATGGCGGGCGGGTATGAAGGCTGTTTTATTAGCTCCAACAGGCAGGGCTGCTAAGGTAATAGCTAATTATTCCAACAAACAGGCCTTTACGATACATAAAAAGATCTATCATCCAAAAAAAGCAAAGAACGGCGCTGTAACTTTTGTATTACAGACTAATAAACATAGTAATACCATTTTTATAGTAGACGAAGCTTCAATGATCCCAGATAGGGCGGCAGATGCCAAATTGTTTGAAAACGGATCGCTCTTAGATGATCTATTATTCTATGTCTATTCCGGTAAAAATTGTAAACTTATTTTTATTGGAGATACAGCACAATTACCTCCCGTAAAATTAGAATTAAGTCCGGCATTACAGGCTGAAACGCTCGAAATGAATTATGATAAAAAAGTAATTGAGATCGAATTAGATGAGGTCATGCGGCAACATGAAGATTCGGGTATTCTTGCAAATGCTACTAAATTGAGATTAATTCTCGGTAATGAAGCTTTTGGTGATTTCAAATTTAAAATAGATTTTCCGGATGTAATTCGTTTAATAGATGGTTATGATATACAAGACGCTATTTCTGATGCTTATGATAGTGAAGGCGTAGAAGATACTACTTTTATTGTGCGTTCTAATAAAAGAGCCAATCAATATAATCAGCAAATAAGAAGTAAGATCAGGGGTCAGGAAAATGAGATCTCGACCGGAGATTATATCATGGTTGTAAAAAATAATTATTTTTGGCTGGAAGATAATTCTGATGCCGGATTTATTGCCAATGGAGATATCTGTGAAATAATGCAGATATTTAGTTATAAAGAACTATATGGTTTTCGATTTGCTGAGGTTACTATTAGGATGGTAGATTATCCAAAACAGAAACCTTTTCAAACAGTAATTATTTTAGATACCCTTACCAGCGAAACTCCATCACTTTCCTATAAAGATTCAAATAGATTATATGAGGAGGTTAAAAAAGATTTTGAACACGAGAAATCTTCGTATAGAAGACTTTTAGCCGTCAAAAAAAATAAGTTCTTTAATGCACTACAGGTAAAATTTTCGTACGCTATTACCTGTCATAAATCCCAGGGAGGGCAATGGAAAACAGTATTTATAGAGCAACCCTATTTGCCGAACGGACAAGATATTTCTTATCTTAGATGGCTGTACACTGCGGTTACACGAGCCGAGGAAAAGTTATATTTAATTGGTTTTAAGGACGATTTTTTTGAAGACTAAAATCCAGATAAAATGAAAAAGTTATTGGCAAAATTTGTTTTTTTTGTTTTTGGATGGAAATCTAAATACCCCAAAGCTTATAAAGTGCCTAAATGTGTCATGATCGCTGCGCCACATACTTCCAATTGGGATCTCTTATTTGCACTTGCCGTATATTGGAGAGAAAACATCGATGCTAAATTTTTGATTAAAAATGATTATACAAAAGGTTTGCAGGGTTATTTTTTTAGATGGCTTGGTGCAATTGGGGTAGATCGAAGCCGACATACGAATATGGTTGATTACGCTATTGGTTTATTCGAAAAGTCGGATAAATTAATATTGATGATACCGGCTGAAGGCACCCGTCAAAAGGTTGATAAATGGAAAACGGGATTTTACCATATAGCGAATAAATCGAATGTTCCTATTTCCTTGGGATATTTAGATTATAAGAATAAAATAGCTGGCGTAGGAGGGGTGTATAATTTAACTGGCAATTTTGAAAAAGACATGCGATTTATTGAAGATTTTTATAAAAATATTCAAGGCAAACATCCTGAGCTTTATAATAAAAAAATATTCTAGATTATAATTGTTGAGACATCAATAATTAAAACATTTCTTTGGAAATATCAATGGTCAATTTCTCGTCATTCATTAATATTTTTGCCAACCCTTTTGTCTTCACTAAATGATAAGTATAAAAGAATTTCATAGTATGAATCTTACTTTTATAAAATTCTAAGGGTTGATTACCACTATTACTTGCAATTACCTTTGCTGCTGCTGTTGATATTTTCAACCATTGCCATCCTATAACTATGGTACTAAAGAAATCCATAAAAATAGTTGCATCGGCGAGAAACCGTTCGTAATTTCCCTTTACAGCATGAGGCATTAAAGTACCTATAACTTTTTGGGCCAAACCTAAATTTTCTAATAAGGTGGCGGCATATGGTTTTAGATCTCGATATGCATTGGCAGTTTCAATGGCCTGTTTTATTTCAGCTGCCAACAGCTCCAAGGCCTTGCCGTTCTTCATGGTAATTTTTCTTCCCAACAGATCTAAAGACTGAATTCCGGTAGTTCCCTCATATATGGCAATGATTCTGATATCTCTATAATACTGTTGTGCCATAAAATCAGAACAAAAACCATAACCTCCTAAAATTTGGATCGCATCACTTGTTGATTTGATACCTTCTTCAGCGGGATAAGTTTTGGTAATTGGCGTAAGTAATTCTAATAATAAATGGTATTTCTCTTTTTCATCTGGTGATGAACTTGTCATCTCTAAATCTACATATTTAGCGGTCTGTAAGACAAGACTCAAAGAACCTTCAACAATGGCCTTTTGATTAAGTAACATCCTTTTAATATCGGGATGGTTAATGATAAGTGTTTGTTCTTCGTTGACATTCTTTTGCCCCGAATTATTTAATTTTCTGCCTTGCGGTCGTTCATTCGCATATTTTAAAGAGTTGAAATAAGCGGCAGTTGCAATGGCAGCACCCATACGTCCGGTGGCTATTCGTGCCTCATTCATTAACTGGAACATATACGATAATCCTTTATTGGCTTCCCCTAAAAGCCATCCTCGACAATCATCATTATCACCAAAAACGATATGCGTAGTACAATAACCTTTCTGTCCCATTTTTTCGAATTCCCCGGCAATCATAGCTTGATTGAATTCAAATTCACCATTTTTTGAAGGCCTATTTTTAGGCACAACAAATAGTGAAACACCTTTAGTTCCAGAAGGGGCGCCTTTGATCCTTGCCAGTACTAAATGAACAAAATTACTAGAGAACTGATGATCGCCTGCCGAAATAAATATTTTTTGACCTTTAATTAAATAATGATCTTCTTTGGTTGGTGTGGCGGTTGTCATAATATCCGAAAGAGAACTTCCGGCTTGTGGCTCGGTTAAGCACATTGTACCACCCCAGGTAAGATCTAGCATCTTAGGCACATAAGTTTCTTTTAAATGCTCGCTACCAAAAGTTAAAATCAAATTGGCAGAACCCGATGTTAAACCCAGATAACCCGGTACGTGGTTATTGGCAGCTTCCATAATAAAATAAGCTGTGTGAAAAATGGTTGCGGGTAATTGCAATCCTCCATCTTCTATATTATTATTGGCACCAACCAATCCCATTTCACCGGCATTTTTTAGAATATTTTCAAATTGAGGATGAACATATATTCTCCCATCTTTAAAGTAAGATGGCTTTTCATCCATTTCTTTTAAAAATGGATATAACGAAACATCGGAAAAGGTTTTTATAGAATCAATAAAAATATCAATGGAGGTTTTGTCATAATCTTTAAATCGTTCTTTTTCTAATAACTTCTCTGTTTGATGGGTTTCAAATAACAAGAATTTTAAAGTATCAATATCGATGTAGTCGTTTTTCATTTTTATATCATTTTTGAATCCATATAATCTATGATCTTTTTATGATCAACCTGGAAATCAAACCATTTAATGTCCCCATCTTTTCTATACCAGGTGAGTTGTCTTTTGGCAAATCTTCTTGTATTCTTTTTGATCTCTTCAATGGCGAAATCCAGTGCTATTTCATTGTCAATATAAGAAAAAAGCTCTCTGTAGCCAACAGTTTGTAAGGCATTTAAATGTTTATAATGATATAGACTTTTAACTTCATCGAGTAATCCGTTTTTCAACATGAGATCCACGCGATAATTGATCCTATCATAAATTATATTTCTATCGGCCGTTAATCCAATTTTTATCGCCTTAAAACTTCTTTTAGCACGGCTCTCTGTAAGATACGATGAGAAAGGCTTACCGGTACCAATAGATATTTCAAGCGCCCTGATCAATCGCTGATGATTTTCCAGATCGATCGATTTATAGCTAATTGGGTCTAACTGTTTTAATTGTTCTTGTAAGGATTTTATTCCAATTTCTTTTAACTGGATTTTTAGTTTTTTTCTAATTTCAGGGTCAACCTCAGGGAATTCATCGAGTCCCTTTAAAACAGCATCAATATACAATCCGCTGCCTCCAACCATTACGACCACTGAATGTTTTAAGAATAGTTCATCTAACTTTTGAATGGCGTCTTTTTCAAATTGACCTACATTATAATCTTTTTTAACCGGTATATGTTGAATGAAATGATGCTTTACCTGTAATAGTTCTTCCTTTGTAGGGACAGCTGTACCAATATTCATTTCTTTATAGAATTGGCGAGAATCGCACGAAATAATTTCTGTGTTAAAATGTCGGGCCACTGAAATTGCTAAAGATGTTTTACCAATGGCTGTTGGGCCGACAATAGTTATCAGATAATTAATCATCTTTTAATTTATGGCCACATTTTCTGCAATAATCTGCATCCTCACTTAGGATGTCTGAACCACAACTTTCACATGATCGTCCTTTATCGTATTTAGCTTTAGAAGAAGCCGCATATTCAGCAGAAACGATTCCGGTTGGTACGGCTATGATTCCGTAACCAATGATCATGATAATGACGGCAATAAATTGGCCAAATGGTGTCTCTGGAGAAATATCCCCATAACCAACCGTGGTTAAGGTCACTATGGTCCAATAAATACTGTGGGGGATGCTATTAAAACCATGTTCCGGTCCTTCGATAAGATACATAAAGGTTCCAAGAATAATTGAAATGATCAAAATAAAGAAAATAAAAACAAAAATTTTCGTTTTGCTGGCATTAATAGCTCTTATTAGATTGTTCGATTCACCCAAGAACCGAACAAGTTTTAAGATCCTAAAAACCCTTAATAGCCTTAAAGCCCTGAGCGCGGTAAAGTATTGAGAACCAACAAATAATAAAGAAAGATATTTTGGAATGGTTGCTAGCAGATCAATAATTCCATAAAAACTTAAAATATATTTTTTTGGTTTACTAACACTAATAATTCGTAAGATATATTCTATTGTAAAAAGGATCGTGACAACCCATTCAGAAATATTTAAGAAATCGTGATATTTTTCATCATACCCCTTGACACTTTCGAGCATTACAATAATAATACTGTAAATAATAACAACAAGCAGAATAATATCAAACATTCTACCGGCCGGTGTATGCGTGCCATAGATGATCTCATGAATACGGGATTTCCAACGTTCGAATTTACTTTTATTACTATCCAATACTTTACTATATTTTTTCTAAAGTTATTAAACTCTTTTGAGTTTTAATGATTTGATTATAAAATTCTTTAAGAGATATGTGCTTTTTAAGCGATATGATATTTTAATAATTTGAATGCAAACATCATAATAATGATATCATTCGTTTAAAATTTTACAATTTTAAGTTTCTTATTTTTCCTTAAATGATTTTTTAAGATATGTTGAACATCCCTATTATTTTCCATTGGGGTGATCAGAGATTTTATGATATGACTATTGTTGATCTGGTAGTTTAAGTTAAAATACCCTATGCCTTTAAAAACACCGTCCTCAATAAGTATAGCACTTTTTTCATCTAATTCCCTGCCTCTGTCGATAACCACTATATTTTTATTGACGAAGCTATTTTCGTTGATCAATTGTTGCACACGTTTATTATACATTTCAGGTGACTCTTTTTGAATACAAGCACCATTACAAGCTTTTATAGAATAATTAAAACAGTTTTTCTTTACTTCATGTAATCCGGTTAATTTTTGACAAAGTAAGTGCTTCTCAACAGCATTGAACATAAAGCTTTTTGCACTTTGTCTATTTGTAAAGGTGGTAATAGGTCTTTTTCTACCATCATCTATGTCAATTTTTAAGTTGATATAACCTTTATCATCAACAAAGCTATATAAGGCGTGTGTGTATACGGTTCTTCTTAGCGCCCTGTTAAAAATAGGTTTGTTACTTTTAATTTCTTCACTTTCTTTTAGAAGTGCAACTAATTCACTACCGGTAGTTTCATAAGTAACTGCAGTGACCTGTGATTGAATTTTTTTTGATTTTGGATTAGAATTTGTAAAATGTTGATTGATTCTCTTTTTTATATTTCTGCTTTTACCTATATAAATTATTTCACCATCGGCCCTGTGCATATAGTATACACCGGTAGTCGTTGGAAGGCTCTCCATGATATCGATCAATTTAGGATCTAGTTGATACTTTGGTTCCTGTCTAATGGTAGTTGTTACGATAGATTTATGGACGTCCTTATCAATTAATATCTTAAATAGTTTTGTTGTGGCCAGCGCATCACCATTGGCCCTATGACGGTCTGATACCGGAATTCCTAAGGAGCGACAAAGCCTGCCTAATTTATAAGATTCAAGGTCGGGAATAAGTTTTTTGCTCAATTCAACAGTACATAAGGTCTGTCTTTTATATTCATAACCAAGACGCCTGAATTCGGTACGTAAAATCCGGTAGTCGAATTTTGCATTATGGGCTACAATAACGCAGTCAGAAGTAATTTCAATAATGCGTTTAGCCACCTCATAGAACTTTGGTGCGTTTCTCAACATATGGCTGTTAATTCCGGTAAGATTTACCACAAAAGGTTGAATTTCTCGCTCGGGATTCAATAAACTTATGAAAGTATCTACCACTTGATGCCCATCGTATTTATGAATGGCAATTTCTGTAATGCCTTCTTCATTATACTTACCTCCGGTAGTTTCTATGTCTATTATAGTATACAATTACTTAATGTCGATGGCTAGTTTATTTTCCCGATTGGCAATTTCCCAGGCAGTATAAAAAATCAATTCCGTTCTTTTCTTAAGAAGGTCATATCTTATTTTATCGGCAGTATCTGTTGGTCTGTGGTAATCTTCATGAACCCCTGTAAAATAAAAAATTATCGGAATATTATTTTTAGCAAAATTGTAATGATCTGATCTGTAATAAAATCTATTAGGATCATTTTCGTCATTATAAGTATAATCCAATTGTAAATTCGTGTATTTTTTGTTGGCAGCTTCTGATAGTTCGTGTAATTCTTTACTTAATTTATCCGACCCAATTAAATATACAAAATCGGGATCTTCTGCATGTTTGATATCATATCTACCAATCATATCTATATTTAAATTTACAACCGTATTTTCTAAAGGAAAAATTGGATTTTCGGTGTAATATCTAGATCCGAGTAGGCCTCTTTCTTCTCCGGTTACATTAAGGAAAACCATAGACCTTTTTGGACCATACCCATCATTGGCCGCCTTTTTAAAAGCTCTTGCAATTTCGAGTACAGCGGCTGTACCTGACGCATCATCATCAGCACCGTTATAAACTTCATCACCTTTTAAGCCAATATGGTCGTAATGCGCTGTTATGATCACATATTCTTCCGGTTTTTCACTTCCTCTAATGATGGCAATTACATTTTCTGAATCATTTTGAGATCTGGTATTAAAATATTCAACCGGAATCAACTGAAAATAATCCTCACCACCTTTAGCAGCTTGTATATTCAAATTTTTATAAAAATCTGCAATATATTGCGCTGCGAGCTTCTGACCTTTTTCTCCTGTGGCTCTTCCTTCAAATTTATCTGACGCTAAGTCATATACCAACTCTTTTAAATTTTTTTCTGTAATGATCTCAGAATATTTTTTTGCATGATCTATAACAAATATTTTATCCTTTTCATTTTTCAAAGCCTCTTTAGAAGCATCTTTTGAAATGGTTGTTACGGCGGCAGTGTTTTGAGATCTCGATCTTGAAGAAGTGCAAGAGATAAAGAGCAATAAGAGAATTATAAGTAAACTGTTTTTCATTTTATAAGGGTATAATTTCAAAAATAAAGAATTAATAATCATTGATGATAAATTGTTTAGATTTTGCATTAAATTTAACTAAATCTGATTCGAAAAGATTAGCGACACTTTTATTAGCAACAAGATCCGAAGTTTTCCCTGAAACTATTTCTGCTTGTTTCATTAGCCACAATTCATCGGCAAGCTGTAAGGCAATATGAATTTCATGAGTTGAAATAAGAATAGTTTTATTTAATTCTATGGTTAATTTCTTTAATAACTTAAAGATTTCTATTTTATTATGAATATCCAGATGAGCCGTCGGCTCATCCAATGTGATCATTTCTGTATTTTGAGAAAGTGCCCTCGCAATCATTACTTTTTGTAATTGGCCATCGCTTAATTCATAATGTTTTTTAGGAGCCAAATCATTTATATTTGTTTGGTTGATGGCCAATTCAATTAGTTTATGATCTTCTTCAGTTAAGGTACCGATCCAATTTGTATAAGGTTGCCGGCCCAAAGCTATGAGTTCATAGACCGTGAGGTTATTTTCCGGAGCCCTTTCGGTGAGTACTAGGCTCATTTTTTTAGATAATTCAGCATTAGATATTTGTTCTATTTCCCTTCCTCCTAAAAATATTTTTCCTGATAATTTCGGTTGAACTTTAGTGATTGTCCGCAGGAGTGTTGATTTCCCAATACCATTTTTACCTAAAACACAAACTAATTTACCAGTTGGTAAGGAAAGATTAAGGTTGCTGGCGATCACAATTTTCTTTTTTTTATTGCGATAACCAATTGTTAGATCCTCAGTTCTTAAAATACTATGTTTTTTTTCTGATGTCAAATTAATAATAAATTTTACGTTTTCTAACCAACAGCCAAATGATGATCGGGGCACCGAATAATGAAGTGATTGCATTAATCGGAAGTGTATATTCACTATTGGGTAATTGCGCAATGGTATCACCTGCAAGCATTACAATGGCTCCTAAAATTGTTACTGCCGGTATTAAGATCTTATGATCTGATGTTTTGATAATCAGTTTAGTAAGATGTGGAACGGCTAAGCCTATAAAAGCAATAGGACCAGAAAAAGCGGTGATCACCCCTGTTAAAAGTCCGGTTACCAATAAAGTCATATTCCGCGTTTTTTTGAGGTTTACTCCCAAACTTACTGCGTAATTTTCACCTAAAAGTAAACTATTCAAAGGTTTTATGATAGTTATTAATCCACCTAAACATAGAATATAAACTATCAATAAAATTAATATCTCATTCCAGCCTAGATTGCCAAGACTTCCAAAGGTCCAGAAAACATATCGCTGTAAACTTTCTGCACTGCTAAAATAGGCCAACACACTAATAATAGCCGCCGTAAAGCTTCCGAACATTAATCCGATGATCAATATAGACATCGTATTTTTAACTCTTTTGGCAACTAACATAACTGCAGAAAGTACCAATAGTGAACCCAAGCTGGCTGCTAATGCCAATCCGATATTAGAAAAGGCGATCGAAGCAAAAAATCCTGTAAATGCCGAAAAACTCAAAACTAAAAAAGCAACCCCCAAACTTGCACCGGAGCTGATACCCAACACAAATGGACCTGCCAATGGATTTCTGAACAGGGTTTGCATTAATAAGCCACATATAGATAAACCCGATCCTACTAAAATAGCTGTAATAGCCTTGGGTAACCTATAATGAATAATTATATATTGCCATGATTCTTTAACGGAACTATCTCCTAAAAAGGTTTGAAAAATTGATTTGATGGGAATATCTACCGATCCGAATCCGATATTGATAAATACAAATATTAGGAGGCATATTACTAAAAGTAAAAATTTAAATGAATATGTAGAATTCTGATTCAAAGGGTTCAATTTAATTGTTCTAAAAAAAATGGTTTGTAATCAGTTAACAATTCAGGATGTGTTATTTTTATGATATCTTTTAGAACGACATGGGGCTGTATTGGAGCCAATTCGTAATATAACACACCACCATTTTCTCCAGTTTTATTGGCAAAGGAATAAATTTTATTTGCTGTAAAAGCATCAAATTCCTTATAATGTTCATTGTCACTTAGAAGTTGCTCTAAGCTGGTATAATGACCAGGAGCTATCCAAAAATCGGCATGTTGACCTTCGGTAAAAACGGTCTCAAAACTTAATGAAAGACTACCTTTTCCTTTGGAATCACTCCATAAATAATTCGTATTCGCATCTTTTAGAAATTGTGCCACAAAACTTTCTCCCGCCGGTAGATTCCAAACATCCTTAAATAAAACACCAGATAAAACAGAGGGCGTTTTATTTGCATTTTTGGCGATCTCCATAGCTTCCAAATAATGATTTTCAATCTCATTAAAAATGATTTCTCCATCCTGTTCTTTATTGAATAGTACCGCAAAGAATTTGATCCATTCTGCCCGGCCCAAAGGGGTTTCTTCTAGCCAATCACCGTTCAACAGCACTTGAATTCCGGCTTTCTCAATACTTGAATAGATATTAGAGCTATTCATGGCAAATCCTACCACAATATCAGGTTGAAGATCAAGCAATACTTCTGTATTTAGATTTTGTTCATTGCCCAATTCCTTTATTTCGTTCTTATTAATCCGATCTCTCGTTTTTTTAGAGGAGATATAAGATAAATTCGGAAATCCTACTAAACTTTCTTCAACGTTTAATAGTTCTAACATGGGAATATGGGTTGTAGAAGTAACAACCAATGTTTCAATTGGCGTTCTTATAATCTTAGCATCGTTAAGCTCTTCTGGGATCTTCTGGCCTTTTGGAATTAAAAAATATTCTAATGCTTGATTAGCATTTGGATAAGGAGATTTAATAACTAACTTTTTAAATTCCTTATGATCTTCAATATCAAAACCTACAGCATGTTTCATAGATATTTTATGAACAACTGTGTCTTTTTTATTTTGCTCTGACCTACAGGCATTTAAACAAATAAAAATGAATAAAGTAATAAGAATATGTATCGACTTCATAAAAAAAACAATAGGCAAATGTATCGAATTTTGTTCAATAATATTTATGGATAATTAATCAAAATAATAACAAATAATCAATGTCATTCAATTTAAATGAATTAATTTTACCTCGATTTTGGTCACGCCTTATGCGTGATAATAGGGAATTGGGTGAAACGCCCGAGCTGTCCCCGCAACTGTAAGCTCAGTCACATATAATCGTGACGGTTGTTATAATCTTAGTCCACTGTTCAATGAATGGGAAGGAAGTAACAATACGCAAGCCAGGAGACCTGCCAAAGTTTAAATCAATTTCGCTTTCGGAGGAAAAGTTCAGGTTTATGAAATAGTCGCATTTTTCTTCTTATTTTCGAGAAAAGATCGAATTGCCCGTAAATATTTGAATTTGATAATTTTTCTGATTCTGGCACCTTTCATACCCCTATTTTTTACTGATAGCCATTTTAGTGAAACTTTAATTTTGAAAATCTGCTGAAGGTAGATGAATCAAAATAATTAGTTGAACTAATCCCGCTGTAGAGCGGGATCTAATTAATCTATACTCTAAAAATGATAAAAGGGTTATTTTATATTGTAATTTTTGTCACTAATCTCTCCATTAGTGCGCAGCAACTAGCGGATTCGATTAAGTCAGAAAATCTTAATGAGATCGTCATTACTGCCACCAAGGTACCGACTAAGAAAAAGAATCTCGGTAAAATAGTTTATCAAATAACACCGGAGGTTATCGAAAGAAATCAGGGTAGATCGATTGTCGATCTTTTAAATGAAGTTCCGGGTCTTGAAGTAAATGGTAATTATAGTACAAAAGGACAAAATCTGGGCTATTATTTGCGTGGAGGTAGAAACAGGCAAGTTGCCATTTTAATAGATGGTATAAATGTAAACGACCCATCTTCATTTAATGGTGACTTCGATTTGCGCCAAATCCCTTTAGATCAAGTGGCTTCTATTGAAGTCGTTAAGGGTGCTGCGAGCACCTTATATGGTACTGGTGCAGCAACCGGTGTTATCAATGTAATGCTAAAAAAAGCTAGCAATAAGCCCTTTGGGGGTTCTTTGAGTACTTACCTGGGCACGAATAATTCTCAGGAAGATCAACAACTGAATATCAACGAGCTAAATACAAGTATCAATTTAAATGGTACAAACAACAATTTAGATTATCTGATAAGTTTATCGGGAAATCGGTCTGGTGGATTATCAGCAGCAGAAAGTGTAGAAGAAAGTATAAGTTTTAAAGAAGACCCATTTAACCGATTAAACACATTGGTCAAATTAGGATATAATGTAGATAATAATTTTAAGCTGGGAATTTTTGGAAGTTATGATGAATTTAATGCAGCTTATGACGGCTATGATTTTTTTACGAATAGTTATGTGGATGCCGAGAATAAAATGAATAGTATTCAAAAAAGGATCGGTTTCACTCCTAAATTTAAGCATAAAAATGGTTTTATAACCTTAAATGCTTTTTATACCAATATTAATCGTGAAGTGGAGCCAACCGATGATAGATTTGAAGGCGAGGCTTATGGATTCGATATTTATAGCAATTATAAATTTTCGGATAAACTCTCGCTGTTATCAGGTTTAAGTGTGCAATATCAGGATATGTATCAAAAAACGGCCTTTTCAAGTATCGCAGAAGGGAGTTCAGAACAGCGTTTTTATGATCCCTATGTATCGTTAAATTTTATAAGTTCTAATGGATTTAATATAAATGCTGGTTCTCGGTTAAACATCCATGACGAATATGGAAACCATATGGTTTACAATGTAAATCCTTCATTTAATTTTGACACTGGAAATCACTCTTATTTAAAAATTTTGGGTTCATATAGTACGGCATTTGTGAGCCCCACATTACAAGAAATCTTTAATAAATTACCATCTATCGATCGATTGAAGCCGGAAATTGATTTTACGGTCGAAGCTGGAATTGAATGGTCAATATCTAAGATGATACAAATGAATGCGGTTTATTTTTATCGTGAAGAAACGGATAAAATAGGATACGATTTCAATACTTTTCAAACAATTAACGATGAAGGAACTTTTATAGCCAAAGGGATTGAAGTAGAGGCGAGTTATAAGCCAACCAAAAAAGTTTCATTTAATTTAAATTATGGATTTATTGAAAGGGAGCAAAGTTTATTATTAAAAATTCCTAAGCATAAAGCGAGTATAAATATGTCTTATTACTTAAATGATGATACCCAGATGACTATAAATGGAAATTTTGTAGATGAAACAAAAGATTTTGGAGGCATCTCTTTACCCTCGTATAAATTAGTTGATATATTTTTTAACCGTCAATTCATAAATGATCGATTGACAATTTTTGGATCAATCACAAATATTTTTAATGAAAATTATCAGGAAATAGCCGGATTTTCGACGAGGGGAAGGAATTATAAAGTAGGGTTAAATATTAAATTCTAAAGCGTTATTTTTTAATCACTTTATTAATAAGCGCATAATGTTTACTTGTATCGTGCAAGTAATTATAACTTTCTAAAATACCCAATTTTTTACCCTGGGCATCGGTTAAAACAACTGTAGGATAAACTTTTTGATTATACATTGTACTCAATTCGCTATTCTTATTTTTTTGAAGATCGGATATTAGATTTGGTCTTCTGGGTGAATTAACCCTCACTAAAACTAAATGTTTCTTGGCGATTTGTTGAAATTTTTCGGTGTAAAAGAAATCTTGGTTTAACAATTTGCAAGGTTGGCTCCAATCAGAACCGGTAAAATAAATCAGAATCAATTTGTCTTGCGAATTTGCCATTTGTTTGGCTTCGTCAAAATTTGTATGCCAATTTAGATCGATAGACTTGTCGATCTGTGCATTGGTCGTAACAAAACTAAATATTAATAATATGTAGAATATCTTTTTCATGTAGACTTACCTAACTTTCAATTTTCTTTTTAAGACCGATCATAGTTGCATTTAATTCAAATCCAAGCAATAATATAATTGAATTTAACCATATAAACAACATCAGCACCAACAAGGTACCAATAGAACCATAGAGTTCGTTATACTGTGCGAATTTTTTAATGTATATATTGAATATCTTAAAATTTATTATAATTAATAATGTTGTAAAAATTGCACCGGGTGAAAAAAATGATATGTTTCTCCCTTCTTTGGTTCCGAAATAATAGAACATACAAACCATGGTAAACAACATTGCTAATATAATAATATATCTACCTATTTCAACCCATAATATTTCATCCGAAACGAAACCTTTAACCTTTAGATCGGTTATAGCTATTTCGAAATAAATTATTATTGCTACAGTAATGAACAACAATAATGCCAATAATATAGAGATGGCCATAGAAACTAAATAAAGTTTAAGGACAGATCTTGTTTTTAACTGATGGTAACTATATTCAAATCCTCCAAAGAGTGAATTAATACCATTTGTCATTAAAAATATAGATAAGATAAAACCGAAAGAAAGAAGTCCGCTATATTTATTATTAATGATATCATTCAAAACAGCATCAACGGCATCGTACGTTTGTGGAGGTAGGGCTTCACTAATAAATTGCATAAACCCTTGTTGAAAACCTTGTATTTCTATATATGGAATTAAGGTCAATATAAAGAGAGCGAAAGGAAATAGTGCCATAAAAAAACTGAAGGCAACGCTACTGGCACGGGTTGTTAATGCGCCTTGCAGTATGCCTATAACATACATTTCGATTAAATGATACAAGGACATACCTTCTAATCCGGGAATTTTAATTTTGTTAAAAATTCTTACCAACCAGTTTAAAACCGGTATTTTCATTAATCTCTCCTCGGTAGTCATAGAAATAAATTAATCTAATTTAGCATCAAAGCTGGGTATCCATTTATCTTGTACTTTCATAACTTGTTCAATAACATCCCTCACACAACCATTACCCCCTTTTTTTTGAGAAATATAGATAGAAATATCTTGAATTTCCTGGACGGCATCTTTCGGACAAGCCGCTAATCCTACAGTTTTCATAACATGAAAATCAGGGAGGTCATCACCCATATAGAGTACCTCCTGTAGGTTGATATCATAAATATCTAAATATTCATTTAACTGCTCTATTTTATTATGTACACCTAGATATATATCGGTTATACCCAAATTTTTTAATCGAGATCTAACCGCTTCATTGGTTCCACCTGAAATAATACAAACATTATAGCCATTCTCTTTAGCAGTTTTCAAGGCATATCCATCTTTTATGTGCATTTTTCTAATAAGTTGTCCGTCAGGAAAAACAGTTACATTTCCGTCAGTTAAGACTCCGTCAACATCAAAAATGAAAGTTGTAATCTTAGGCATTAATTCTTTATAACTTTTCCCCATATGTTTTTTCTATAGATTCGGTTAATATATTATAAATATTTTTCTCATCGCCGGATAGCAACGCTAAATGTGAGGCAATCGTTTTCTTATCTTTTCTATGTGCAGGGCCTGTTTGAATATTATTCGGATTATTTTGTACGACCTTAGAAGCCGTTTCTAAAATTAACGGATGTAATGTTTCAAAAGGAATATCGTGTTTTTTACAGATATCAAAACCAATTTTGTAAATATGATTCACAAAGTTATTTGTAAATACTGCAGCAACATGCAAGTATTTTCTTTGATTAGAATCAATAAAATAAACATTTTTCGATATAGCACTGGCAACTTTTTCTAATACTACAAGATCGTACTTATTTTCAGCTTCTAAACAAATTGGGACATTTCTAAAATCTACATGATTTTTTTTTGAAAATGTTTGCAATGGATAAAACACACCTTTATGAGCATTCGTTTTTAGTGCTTGCATAGCAACACTACCCGAAGTATGAACCACTAGTTTATTTTTTATCTTTAATTGAATTGAAAAATCAGATATGGCATCATCTGATATGGCAACAATATAAACATCTGCTTCTTTTAACTCCTCCAATTTTGAGGTGCTAGAGACCTTGGCTTCAATAAATTTTAGGGAAGTTTTTTTTCTACTGTAAACTTGCAAAAGTTTTACATTTTTTGCCTCAAGAAAAGCATTTATTAAATGTGTTCCAACATTACCGGTTCCGAGTACAATAACTGAAATCATATAGCGAATTTACAGAAGTTTTAACGAATTATAATAATGTGTTAAATGTATTTTAATCAATTCAATTTTAATTATCTTTGTGCAACTTTTATTACATTATTTTAAAGAATGAAAAAAATTTATAATATTCTCTTTTCGACACGACTTACAGCCATTTTATTTATAGTTTTTGGAGCGGCTATGGGCATAGCAACTTTCATAGAAAATGATTATGGTACACAAGCAGCCAAAGCATTGGTGTTTACTTCATGGTGGTTTGAACTTATCATGATCATCTTTGTTATCAATTTTGCTGGAAATATTTTTAAATACAGATTATTAAGAAAGGAAAAAATATCAGTGTTGATGTTTCATTTATCCTTTGTACTGATCATAATAGGCGCTGGGATTACCAGATATATTAGTTATGAAGGAAATATGCCAATTAGTGAAGGTGAAACGACTAATATGATGTTATCTGAAAAAACTTATTTTGACGTTGTTATAGACGACGGAAAAGATCAAATGAATGCGGTTCAAAAGGTTTATTATTTTAGTCCGGACCCATCTTCAGAAACGAGATTCATACCATTAGTATCTCGTTTTTTTAATTTCTTAAGAGGAGGAAATGATTTTTCAATATCGACAGAATTTAAAGATAATCCCGTCGATATTAAATATGTTAATTATGTTCCTTATGCTTATGAAGAATTTAAGGAAGACGCTAGCGGAGAAAATTTTCTTCTTTTTGTTGAGTCTGGTGGAGCAGGAAGACATAATCACTATATAAAAAGTGGAGAGGTTATAAATATTCATAATGCACTTGTGGCTTATGATAAACCTACACAAGGGGCCATTAATATATTTACCGAAAATGGGGCATTACAAATTAATACACCAATAGACGGTAACTACATGATCATGACTACACAAGAAAATATTGATGTAGCCAAGGATTCTACCCAAACTTTTAATCTTAGATCATTATATACCCTGGGTAATTTTCAATTCGTAGTGCCTCAAGGCCCTATTAAAGGTAAAATGGTCTCGTCTTCGGGTACTAAGGATGATAATTTGCCTGACTTGTTGGAAGTAGAAATTAAATCGGGTGATGAAAAGCAGAATGTTAAAGTTTACGGAAGACAATATGCAATTAATAATCCTGAAACGCTCTCATTGAACGGTCTTAACTTTAGGGTTTCCTATGGTGCCAAAAGATTAATGTTACCATTTTCAATTAAGCTAAGAGATTTTCAATTAGAGAGATATCCGGGTTCAATGAGCCCAAAATCATACGCTAGTGAAATCACGGTATATGATAAAGGCAATAATTTTGATTTCAGGATTTTTATGAACAATGTACTGGATCATAAAGGGTTTCGATTTTTTCAATCTAGTTACGACGATACAGGTGCGGTAGAAAGAACATTTTTGTCTGTAAATCATGATATGGTGGGAACTTGGACAACATATATTGGATATTTTTTACTTTTTACAGGCTTAATAATGATCCTGTTATCGCCGACGTCCCATTTTGCAGACCTTCGCCGAAAATTAAATAAGATCAAAGAGAAAAAGAAAAATTTAACGATTTTGATCGCTTTTCTTTCTATAGGTGCATTTGCTCAAGATAATCATGTACATACGATATCCGATACTTATATTGATTCCGTGCTAAACGCTCAAAAAGTTTCCCCCGAACATGCCAAAAGCTTTGGAAAATTGGTAATTCAGGATCCGGGTGGTCGAATGAAACCTGTAAATACTTTTGCATCCGAATTACTACGAAAAGTTAGTAAGAAAGATTCGTATAAGGATTTCGACGCAAATCAAGTGGCTGTCTCTATGGTAACGAACTCAAGAATCTGGTATTCGGTACCTTTTATCTATATGAAAAAAGACAATACTAAGGTTAGAGATTTACTGGGTATTCCTCAGGATCAAAAATATGCACGACTTTCTGACTTATTTACAGATAAAGGAGAGTATAAATTGAGAGAAGAGGTTGCCAAAGCCCATAAAAAGAAAATAAAAAATAAATTCGAAGAAAGTGTATTAAATATAGATGGAAGAACGAATTTATTATATCAGGCAATAGCAGGAAGTATATTTAAATTTTTCCCATTGGATGGAGATAAAAACAATAAATGGTTTTCTTATGTAGAACATCGTAATGCAGGTTTTAAGGGTGCTGATTCTTTATACGTTGCCAATATCTTACCATTATACGCAGGTAGTTTAAAGGCTGCGTCACAGGAGGGTAATTATGATAAAGCCAATGAATATTTAGAAAGTATCCATAAATATCAACAGAAATTTGGAAGTGAAGTAATGCCATCCGATAGGAAAGTTGATCTTGAATTGTTTTATAACGAATACGATATTTTCAAAAACCTATTCTGGCAATATATGTTAGCAGGGGTATTGTTGTTTGTATTTGTGATCATGCAAATATTTAGTAGCTCAAAACCTGTAAATTTATTAGTAAAAATAGGTACTTTTATAGTTGTAGCTCTATTTATTTATCAAACCATCGGTTTGGGAATAAGGGGCTATATTTCTGGTCATGCGCCTTGGAGTAACGGTTATGAATCTATGATCTATGTCGCTTGGGCAACCATGTTTTTCGGATTGTTATTCGGTAGAAAATCGGCCTTAACGATAGCAGCCACAACCTTTGTAACTTCAATGATCTTGATGATCGCACATTGGAACTGGATGGATCCTTCAATTGGTAATTTGGTTCCTGTCTTAGATTCCTATTGGTTAATGATACATGTGGCTATTATTGTGGCAAGTTATGGTCCGTTTACCTTAAGTATGATCTTAGGACTGCTCGCATTACTTTTATATGCGTTTACAACCTCAAAGAATAAAAAGCGATTAGATCTTTCTATAAAGGAAATAACCAATATTAATGAGATGTCATTAACCGTTGGATTGGTGTTGTTAACCATTGGTAATTTTCTCGGAGGTATTTGGGCGAATGAAAGCTGGGGACGTTATTGGGGATGGGACCCTAAAGAAACCTGGGCTTTAGTTAGTATTATGGTATATGCATTTGTATTACATATGCGATTAGTGCCTGGTTTGAGAAGCCGACTAAGCTTTAATATTGTTTCTGTATTTGCATTTGCTACGATATTAATGACCTATCTTGGAGTAAACCATTTGCTATCCGGGCTGCATTCATATGCCACTGGAGAATCTGCTCCGGTTCCTAATGAAATTTGGGGCTGGTTAATTGTATCTGCCATTATAAGTTTGCTGGCATTTGTAAAATTTAAAAAACATTATAAAAAATAAATCAAATGATAAAAAGAATAGTTCTTGTAATGATGGTATTGGTCTTCCTTGCCTGTAACAAGAAACCTGATAAAGATTTGTCGTCAACGGTTAAAAACGAATTAACGGCACAAGAGATTGAAAGTATTTATCAATTTAAAGTAAAAACCTTAACCGACGAAGATTTTGATTTATCCTCACTAAAGGGAAAGAAAGTGATGGTTGTAAATACGGCGTCAAAATGCGGGCTTACACCGCAGTATGAAGAACTTCAAGCACTTTATACTGAATATAAAGACAAAGACTTTGTTATTATAGGTTTCCCTGCAAATAATTTTGCAAAGCAAGAACCGGGTACAAATTCAGAAATTGCAGAGTTTTGTAAGTTGAACTATGGTGTAACCTTCCCGATGATGTCTAAAATATCTGTTAAAGGAGAGGATATGCATCCCATCTATCAGTACTTAACTCAAAAATCCAAAAACGGTTTAGAAGATTCGGAAGTTTCATGGAATTTTCAGAAATATTTAATTAATGAAAATGGCCAATTGGTAAAAGTAATACCACCAAGAACACTTCCTTCCGATAAGGCTATAGTGGATTGGATCAAAAGTTGACATTTTTTATTTTTTAATTAACTGATTGTGGATCATGAATCATAATTAAATCCTAACCCGTGAAAAGAATTGAATTAGGCGTTAACACGATATGTACGCATGTTGGTGAGATAAAGGATGAACAATTTGGCGGAGCCATTTCACCGATCTATATGACATCTTCCTATCCTTTTATGGATGTTGATATTAAGCGTTATCCGAGATATTTTAATACGCCTAATCAACAAGCAGTAGCGCTCAAAATAGCAGCTTTAGAACATGCCGAAATGGCCATTCCGTTTGCCTCGGGTATGGCAGCCATTAGTACAACCTTATTTTCTTATTTAAATCAGGGTGATCATATTGTGCTACAAAATGAAATCTATGGCGGGGCTTTTAACTTAGTGGTAGAAGAATTTGCCAAAATGGGCATAGAATATTCTTTTACGAATGGTGTTAAAGTGTCCGATTTTGAGAGTAAAATTAAATCAAATACCAAGGTTATTTATATAGAAACACCATCAAATCCGTTGTTGACAATCACTGATATAGCGGCTGTTGCAAGACATGCAAAAAAACATGGTTTGGTATCTATGATCGATAATACATTTGCTTCACCAATCAATCAGACACCAATTGATTTCGGAATTGATATTGTGCTTCATTCTGCTACAAAATATCTAGGTGGTCATAGTGATATGTCAGCAGGCGTTGTCGCATCAACTAAGGAACATATTGATCGTATCTGGCAAAAGGCCAAGAATTTTGGTGGTAATATGAGCGATTTTATGTGTTATTTATTAGAAAGGAGTATTAAAACTTTAGGAATAAGAGTTGAAAGACACAATATAAATGCCCAATTCATCGCGGAATATTTAGAGAAACATAAGGCTATAGCGAGGGTATATTATCCAGGATTACAAAATCATCCTGATCATCAAATTGCAGTTCATCAAATGAAAGGTTTTGGCGGGATGCTATCTTTTGAATTAAAAAGTGAATATGATGCTGTTAAATTTCAAAAAAATCTACAATTGATCAAGCCTTCGATGAGTTTGGCAGGTGTTGAATCTACAATTCTATTACCTTCAAAGACATCACATGCATTACTCACACCCGATCAGCGAAAAGATGTAGGTATTACAGATAATCTATTACGTTTTTCTGTTGGTATTGAAGATGTAAAAGATATAATAAACGATATTGAACTTGCGATCAGTAAGAATAAATAGCGATCGATATCTTTTGATCAAAAATTCCCCAGAATTTAATCGATAGATTTTTTCCTCAGCAATTTTGTAATTAATATATTGGCTATCAATGGTGCCACTATATTTTGTAAAATTCCCGAAAAACCACCTAAGCCTTTAAATCCGCCTAAAATATTAGATGGACAAAGGTAATCCTTAGACTTCTTGTAAGTCAATTTTATATTTTCAGAGTCAATTTCTCTTTGAAGCCTCAAAATTTTTAAGTGCTTATCTATTTCATTAAAAGAGGTATAGCTATGTGTTATCATCTTCGTCGTAATAATATTTAGAAAACATTTTTATTATAGGTTTGTCTAGCTTGTCTCTTAGTAAATAGGCAATAAAACAGAGAACTAAATAAAAAACGCCAACGATCAAAAATCCATAGAAAGTATTATCTAATGCTTGTCCTATTCCATAAGATACCGCTAAGGAAAATAGGAGCAAGGCTAAAAACAATATTGATCCAATCAATAATATTTTAGCAAAGGTAGTAGTGCCTTTCATCAGAATCTTAAATCCTTTGAGTTGGTAATACTCCCGGTTATTTTCTATAAAAGAACGAACATTGGCGTCAATGCTAGATAAGTTCTCTTTTAAGTTATCGAAAGCCATCGATTCTTAATTCTTTTGAAGTTGAGAATTTTTCTTTCTAAGATCTTCTAATTTATGCTCAAGATTAATAATAATTGCATCGGCTTTTAAACTCATATCTGCGATAGTATCTTGTAATTTTTGTTCAAAATCTATCTTTTTTGCATCCACAGTTTTTGAAATCTCTTCTTTTGCATGAGTTACCTTTTCAGAAATATCTTTCTTAGCTTTTACAGCTTTGTCTTTTATTTTTTTTCTGGTTGTGGTACCTTTATCTGGAGCATACAAAATACCTACTCCTGCACCTACTACAGCGCCTGCTAACAAGGCTAATAGTACATTTCCGCTATTGTTTGTCATCGTTTTATTTTTTAAGGTTAATAAATATTTTAATTAATCAATCAAATGTACCATTATAATTGTTTACCAACAATGACGGTCATCAGTTTATCACTAATAATCTAAAAAATATTGAATTTATTATTTGGAATAATAAAAAATGCAATCACAGAAAAATTCTGAATTATTGGTCTATATTATCAGCAGAAAAACTTACCAATTCTGAATTATCAAAAACGGTATGAATTTGAATTGGCCGGCAACAAACCTCACAATCTTCAATATAGGTGGTTTCTATAATAGAACTATCTAATAACATGGAAATTTTTTCCCAACAATAAGGACATTGAAAAACGTGTTCGATCATAAAATAACAAGTAATTTGTATCATGAAAATACAAATAAGTTAAATAACTATCAATTAAAAATTCCGATAAAAAAATAGTTATAGTATATTTGACGCATAAAATTACCATATGAAACTTGATATTCTAGCCATAGGTTCTCATCCCGACGATGTTGAACTGGGTTGTGGGGCAACATTGGCCAAAGAAATCTCACTGGGAAAAACAGTGGGTATTGTTGATCTAACCAGGGGAGAATTGGGTACACGAGGATCTGCCGAAATACGTGATAAAGAAGCTGCCAAAGCAGCAAAGATTCTTGGCGTTAAATTTCGGGAAAATTTATCATTGGCAGATGGGTTTTTTAAAACGATAAAAAGAGTCAACTAGCTTTGATCAAATTATTGAGAAAATATAAGCCTGAAATCGTGCTTTGTAATGCCGTTGAAGATCGACATATAGACCATGCAAAAGGTAGTAAATTGGTAAGTGATGCTTGTTTTTTATCGGGTTTGCGTAAAGTAGAAACGACAATTGGTAATGAATTACAACAAGCCTGGCGCCCTAAACATGTATACCATTATATTCAATGGAAGAATATAGAACCGGATTTTGTGGTTGATGTTACAGGATTTATTGATAAAAAGATCTCTGCAATAAAGGCTTATAGTTCACAATTCTACGACCCCAATAGCAAAGAACCAGCATCACCCATTACAAGTAAGAACTTTTTTGATAGTATTGATTATCGTGCTCGAGACTTGGGAAGGTTAATTAATAAAGAATACGCTGAGGGATTCACCGTTGAAAGATATGTTGCCGTAGATCAATTAAATGATTTGATCTAATTCAATTCATCTTTTTTTTCTAATCGTTCAAGAGTCCTTTTGGCTCTGGCATTTCCTGAATCAAGAGCTAACGATCTTTTATAGTTATCAATGGCTTGAATAGTATCTCCACTTTCTAAAAAAGCCTGTCCTAAACTGTCGTACACATTTGAACTGCTGGGATGTAAAGCTGTATTTATTTTAAATATATTTATGGCCGTTAAATGGTCGTTTTCACGAAGCTTTTTATATCCCCATGAATTGATAGCCTTTTCATCAATAGCGGAATTTAATGAATCTTTTTCCTTTATGGCCAGATAGCCTTTTAGAGCCATTTCATAATCATTATTTAATAAGAATTCACTTGGCACTTTTTCGTGGTCAGCAAGCTTCTTAAAATTATATTCTGTAGGTTTATTCTCTTCTTTAGGCACCAATACCATGTATTCCTTTTGATCCGAAGGATTCTGTTAAGAATTGTATTTTTTCATTCATTTCTTTTACAAAGAAGGTACTGTCATTAACTTTTAATGGCTTGATATTATTAGCACCACGCCAGATCATATAAAGGTCGTTTTCCTTAAAAAACACCTCTATTACCTCGTCGGAATTATATAAATACCTCCCTGTTGCCTTTTCAATAAATTCCGGACTATTGGTCGACCTTGAGCAGCTAGCCAGACTTATTATCAAAGCGAGACTTATGTAGGTTATTAATTTCATAGTGTAAAATAATCATGTTGTAAATTATAAGTAGCTTCTTAGTTAGATTTGTTTCAAAATTAATAAAAAAAGATAATGAACACTTTTGATGGAAGCCCAATAATAATTTTTATTTTTTTATTTGAGAAAGTAGGTAAATAGATTATATTTGCAACCGCTAATTAAATGGTGGTTGTAGCTCAGCTGGTTAGAGCGCTAGATTGTGGTTCTAGAGGTCGCCGGTTCGAAACCGGTCTTCCACCCAATATAAAGCTTTCAATTTATTTGAAAGCTTTTTTTGTATATGAAATTGAAGCTTGCTTTAAATTTCATATACAAAAAAAGTAACAAGCAAGGCTTGTGCTTTTTATTAGCAGGTTGCTCTCTCGCGGTTCAGCGCAGCTAAACCTTTATTTATAATATTGACACTTACATTGAAGCTTGCTTTAAATTTCATATACAAAAAAAGTAACAAGTAAGGCTTGTGCTTTTTATTAGCAGGTTTCTCTCTCGTGGTTCAGCGCAGCTAAACCTTTATTTCTAATATTGACACTTACATTGAAGCTTGCTTTAAATTTCATATACAAAAAAAGTAACAAGCAAGGCTTGTGCTTTTTATTAGCAGGTTGCTCTCTCGCGGTTCAGTGCAGCTAAACCTTTATTTATAATATTGACACTTACATTGAAGCTTGCTTTAAATTTCATATACAAAAAAAGTATTAAGCAAGGCTTGTGTTTTTTATTAGCAGGTTTTTCTATAGGGGTTAAGCGAAGATAAACCCATTTACAATAATTGAAACCATTCACAGAATCACTTCTATTTAGGGATATAAAAAGGCTAAAGGCGAACTAACTATGCCGTTTCTCAACGAAAGTCAAACTGAATGTACCTTCAAGCAATGAATAGATTTTTGAACTTTAGGTTTTTATTAAGATTTATATTGATAAATTTGCAATCGGATTAAAAATATTCAATAATGAGAAAGTATTACATCACCCTTAGTGCTCTTTTAGCATTTATGACTTTTTATGCTCAGGAAACTAACAATACAGATTTAGATAAAAATATTATAAATCAGGCATTGCGCTATGCCGATATTGACGTGGCTGTGAAAAGCATGTATAGTATTATAGCGAAAGAAGGCGCAAATAGTACCTATAAGGATAGTCTTGCTTATTTATACTTTAGAGATAGAAGGTATTCATCTTGTTTTATGGTATGTACTGATATTTTGGCTAAAGATGGAAATAAAATGGATATCTTAGAAATGCAGGCAGTTTCTCTCGAAAGTTTAGGTGTATTAGATAAGGCAGCCCAGGTGTATGCAAAACTAGTTGTAAAATCTAATAATAATTTTCATGCCTATAAATTGGCAAACTTATATTTTGCACAAAAAAAATATGATGAAGCCTATAATGCTATAAAACGAGCACAGGAATTAAAAGATGCCGGCACAATAGAGGTAACTTTCGCAGTAAATAAAAATTATAATCAACAAGTAGTTTTACTCGCAGCAATATCTAATTTAAAAGGATTGATAGAATTTGAACAGGATAAGATGGATTTAGCCAAAGCCAGTTTTCAAAAAGCAATCGAAATACAATCTGATTTTGTGTGGGCAAAAGAGAATTTAGAAGCTGTAGCTCAAGGTAAAGAAATGAAAAAGGAATAATCTTATAACTTAGCTTTCAAATACTTTGCCGTATAGGATGATGACGAATGTACTAATTCAGGTGTTGTTCCCTGAAATAACACTTCACCGCCATTTTTACCACCTTCTTTTCCCAGGTCTATAATATAATCAGCACATTTTATAAGATCTATATTATGTTCAATAACCACGATGGTATGACCTTTATTGATCAATGCATTAAATGATGCCAATAGCTTTTTAATATCGTGAAAATGAAGCCCGGTAGTAGGCTCATCAAAAATGAAAAGAACCTTATCTTTTGTAATACCCTTTACTAAAAAGGATGCCAGTTTAATACGCTGAGCTTCACCACCTGAGAGGGTAGAGGAGGCCTGACCTAATTGTACATAACCAAGACCAACATCTTGTAATGGTTGTAATTTAGCCACAATTTTTTTCTGTTGATATAAGGTGAAAAAAACAATAGCCTCATCAATGGTCAATGCTAATACATCAGAAATTGATTTATCTTCAAAAGTAACTTCCAACACTTCCTTTTTAAAACGTTTACCATTACAAGTTTCACAAAGCAAGTGTACATCAGCCATAAATTGCATACCTATGGTCACTTCTCCTTCACCTTTGCAGGTATCACATCTTCCTCCATCGACATTAAAAGAAAAATGCTTGGCTTTATATGCTCGAATTTTAGATAACTTTTGAATCGTGAATAAGGCCCTTATATCATCATAGGCCTTAATATAGGTAACCGGGTTTGACCTGCTCGACCGTCCAATCGGATTCTGGTCAACAAATTCAACATTGCTGATCGATGAATAATCTCCATTGAGCTTTGTAAACTGCCCGGGCTTTTCCCCATAGTTATACAATTGTTTTTGTAACGCCGGGTATAAGATCCGTTTGACCAATGTTGTTTTTCCACTTCCCGAAACTCCTGTAACAACGGTAAAGGCATTTAAAGGAAACTTAACATCTATATTTTTAAGGTTATGCTCACGTGCACCTATTACCTCAATAAAATTTTTAGATTTTTTTCTTTGAATAGGCACCTCAATGCTAAGCCTTCCACTTAAGTATTTAGCAGTTAAAGTATCTGTTTTAAGTATGTCATCAAATGTCCCATTTGCTACGAGTTCCCCTCCGAATGTCCCTGCTTCGGGCCCAATATCTATAATATGATCCGCAGCCCTCATAATATCCTCATCGTGTTCAACAACTATTACAGTATTACCAAGATCTCTCAAGTCTTTCAATACTTTTATTAATCTTTCGGTATCTCTAGAATGAAGGCCTATGCTAGGCTCATCAAGTATATACATAGAACCTACCAAGCTACTCCCCAATGACGTAGCCAGATTAATTCGCTGACTTTCACCACCAGATAATGTGTTAGATGTTCTGTTTAATGACAGATAATTAAGCCCAACATCCGATAAGTATTGTAATCTATTAATGATTTCTTTTAATAACCGTTTTGCGATATGTTCGTCGTGCTTATTCAATTTCAACTTTTTGAAAAAATCAAGCACTTCATTAATAGGTAGATTCACCAGATAAGTGATGGTCGTATTATTAATTTTTACGTATTCTGCCTCTTTTCTTAATCTTTTTCCAAAACAAGTAGTACATCTAGTTTTACCGCGGTATCGGGAAAGCATAACCCGATATTGAATTTTATAACTTTTTTCTTCTAAATATTTAAAAAATGAATTAAGACCATTAAAATATTTATTCCCTTGCCATAATAGCTGTTTCTGTTCCTCATTTAATTCATAATAAGGTTTATGAATAGGGAAATCAAATTTGTAGGCATTATCGATAAGCGCTTCTTTGTAGTCTTTAAACGAATCTGTTCGCCAGGGAACGATGGCATCATCAAAAATAGATAAGGAAGTATTTGAAATAACAAGATCTTCATCAATTCCTATAACATTTCCATATCCTTCGCAAGTAGGGCAGGCGCCATAAGGATTATTAAAACTAAAAAAATGTGTATTAGGTTCAAAAAAAGTAAGTCCGTCAAGTTCAAATTTGTTGCTAAATTGAACCTGGGAATTATCGGATATATTTTCCAAAATACAGACACCTTTTCCTTCAAAAAATGCTGTTTCTACAGCATCTCCCAGTCTATTATAGAAATCCTCATCATCTCTTTTAACAATTCTGTCAACGACTAAATAAAAATCTTTTTCAGCCTTATGATTGAAGTCATTAATTCTAACAACTTCATTATTTATTTTGATCCGGGAATAACCTTGTTGTTCAAGAATCTTCAATACTTTCTCAAACTTTCTTCCATTATCTATGGTAATAGGGGCTAAGAGTAAGAACTTGGTCTCATCGTCGACCTTTTTAACCATTTCGATAACATCAGCGACCGTATTTTTTTTTACTTCCTTACCTGATATTGGCGAATATGTCTTACCAATTCGGGCAAATAACAATTTTAAATAATCATAAATTTCGGTAGAAGTACCCACTGTAGAACGTGGATTTGTGCTATTTACTTTCTGTTCTATGGCAATTGCAGGAGCGATTCCCTTTATATATTCAACCTTAGGTTTATTTAGTTTGCCTAGGAATTGACGGGCATAAGACGATAAACTTTCCACATACCGCCGTTGACCTTCTGCATATAAAGTATCAAATGCTAAACTTGATTTTCCTGATCCCGATAGACCGGTAATAACCACTAATTTATTTCTTGGAATGGCAACATCAACGTCTTTTAGGTTATGAATTGCTGCTTTTTTAATAATTATAAAATCCTTGGGATTTAAATTGTCTATCTTCACGGAAGCCCTTTAAAATATGAATTAATCGCAAAGATAATGACTTATTTTCGTAATAAAAATTAAGAAAAAATAAAATATTTCTTAAAAATATTTGTTTTATTAAAAAGTTTGTGTTTATATTTGTCCCTAATCATTTTAACCAATTGATTGATTAATAACGGAACTAGTTTCCCCTAACTTAAATAATAACGCTTATAGTATAGTTCTACTTTTTATAATTAATTAAAGAAGTCTCATAGCTTCATTAAAAAAGGGGAATTATGCAAAAACAAAAATTAGACGACGGCGTTTTAGTCAAAAACTACATTGACGGTAACGAAAGATCACTAGAAATCCTAGTTGGTCGACACAAACAAAGAATTTACAGTTTTATTTATTCAAAAGTACTGGACAGGGATGTTGCTGAAGACATTTTTCAGGATACTTTTATTAAAGTGATCAACACTTTAAAGTTGGGTAACTACAACGAAGAAGGTAAATTTTTACCTTGGGTTATGCGTATTGGGCATAACTTGGTAATCGACCATTTCAGAAAAGGCAACAGAATGCCTACTTTCAAAAATACCGAAGAATTCGATATTTTTTCAGTCCTAAGCGATTCATCATTGAATGCCGAAAAAACCTTAATTAAGGACCAAATTCATTTTGATGTTCGTAGGATCATTGAAGAACTTCCGGAAGATCAAAAAGAAGTATTGATCATGCGTATTTACAGGGATATGAGTTTTAAAGAAATCTCTGAGAGTACGGGTGTAAGTATCAATACTGCCTTGGGCAGAATGCGTTATGCTCTGATCAATTTGAGAAAAATTATCGACAAGAATAAAATAATTTTAACAAATTAGCAATAAAGTAAGTTTTTCCGCGTTTCTTTATTAAACCCCACAAAATAATAAAGATTTATGGAAAAAATTTACACTAAGGATTTACTTAATGCAAAGAAATTAAATCCTAAAGAGGAAACAATTTCGTTCTTATTGAATTACTCCAAATCAGTTGGAGTGGTCAAGAACAAAAAGGATCGACCAATTATGTTTCATTTGAATTAGTTAAAAAAGGCTTGTAAATTTTACAAGCCTTTTTTATTTTTATAATATTCCTTTATTACACTTTTTCTTCCTATTTTTTTTGTAATTATATCTTTATCAAGATCCCAACCTCGGGCCGGTGAAAATTCTCGTCCGTAATATATGATCTGCAGATGTAGTTTATTCCAGAGATCTTTTGGAAATAATCGTTTGGCATCCTTTTCTGTTTGTACAACATTTTTTCCATTGCTTAAATTCCAGCGGTACAATAATCTATGGATATGAGTATCTACCGGAAAAGCCGGTATATTAAAGGCTTGTGCCATGACTACAGAGGCAGTTTTATGTCCTACTGAAGGTAGTTTTTCCAATGCCGCGAAACTTTGAGGTACTTTACCTTGATATTTATCAATTAATATTTTTGATAATCCGTATATACCTTTTGATTTCATGGGTGATAGTCCTACAGGTTTAATGATTTCTCTAATCTCATCAACCGAAAGCTTAACCATATCGTATGGATTATCCGCTTTTTCGAATAGAATTGGTGTAATTTTATTAACGCCAATATCCGTACTTTGTGCAGAGAGTAAAACCGAAATCAGTAGGGTATACGGGTCTTTATGATTTAAAGGTATTGATGGTTTAGGGTAAAGTTTATCTAAGGTTTTAATGATAAATTTTACACTTTCTTTTTTGGTCATATTTTAACTAAATTAGCTAAAACAAAAATAGAAATTATGATGACATTAAAGGTAGGAGATAAGGCCCCAAATTTTGAATCTAAAGATAATTCAGATAAAATAATTAAACTAAGCGATTTTAAAGGAAAAAAACTAGTCATGTTTTTTTACCCTAAAGCAGATACACCGGGCTGTACCGCCGAAGCTTGCGATCTCAGAGACCACTATCAAACCTTTATAAAAGAAGGATATGAGATTCTTGGTATCAGTGCAGATCCGGCTAAAAAACAACAGAAATTTATCGATAAATATAACCTGCCATTTAAGTTATTGGCTGATGTCGATAAAAAAGTAATCAATGCTTATGGTGTATGGGGTCCGAAGAAATTTATGGGTCGGGAATATGATGGAATTCACAGAACCACCTTTATTATTGATCAAAATGGAATGATTGAAGAAATAATAAGTAAGGTTAAAACCAAAGAGCATGCAGCTCAGATCTTAGGGAATTAATTTTTTTGTGCGAATCGTCGTCTTGAATAACCAAAGAGGCGATGATCTTTTATAATTTCTGAAATACCAACGGGTAACATTTCTTCCCATCCTTCTTCCCCGTCTGCAATCTTTTGCAGTACAGTACGTGAGAATACATCGAGTATATCCGGGTTATAATCTTTAATATCAAGCATTTTACCGTTGTATTTAAAGAATTTGTATAATTCTTTCATACGTGGGTGCACTTTTAATGTCTCACTAGTGATGAATTCACCGGTTTTTTCGTCTTTAAGTGGATAGAGGTATACTTTTAAATCTTTAAAGAATAATTTACCGAATGCTTCTAATATTCCTCCACTTAAATGCCTGTAATATTTTTCGTCAAATATTTGAACTAAATTATATACGCCCATGGCCAACGCCATTCGCGCTTTTGTAAATTCAGCAAAATATTCAACCAATCTATAATATTCCTGAAAATTAGTGATCATTACGTTCTGGCCCAAAGAACACAATAATTCTGCCCTATCTAAAAAATCACGCTCATTGATTTCTCCTTCAGCCCTTAAATTAGTTAGGGTAATTTCGAAAATTATTTTCGCATTTTTTTTATCCACCGTTTTCTCGGCATAGAACATTTCTTTTGCCCTTTCATACATATCCATGTTCACTTTGGTAACTGGTCTAAAGCTACCTCGCAGTGCTAGGATGTTCTTTTTATACAAAACTTGAGCAGGCAATAGATTATTTCCATCAGGGCCGAACATAACTGCATTAGTCATGCCATTTCTTACCAATTGCAAACTCATTAATCTATTATCAACATACATAAATCTTGGACCGGAAAAGTTGATCATATCTATCTCAACCTGGTCTTTGGCAAGATTATCATATAAAGATTTTAGTAATTCCTTTGGTCTATCATACATATAAAAAGCACCATAGATAAGATTTACACCTAAAATCCCTAAAGTTTCTTGCTGCAGGGTGGCATCCGTTTGTTTAAAACGAATATGCATAATGATTTCATTATAGTCTTCCAGCGGATCTAATTGGAATTTTACACCAACCCAACCATGGCCCTTGAATTTTTTAGCAAAATCTATAGTTGCAACAGTATTGGCATAGGTAAAAAATAAATTATCGGGATGTTTGTCACGGCTCAGTCTGTCTTCAATAAGCTCCATTTCATATGTAAGCATGTTTTTAAGACGTGGTTGCGTTACATAGCGCTTATCTTCTTCTATGCCATAGATAGCATCTGAAAAGTCCTTATCATAAGCCGACATTGACTTTGCGATGGTATTAGAAGCCCCACCTGCCCGAAAAAAATTACGAACCGTTTCCTGGCCCGCACCAATTTCGGCAAATGTGCCATATATATTGTCATTTAAATTGATTCTTAATGCCTTTCTTTTAATGGAAGGAATGTTTTCAATTTCTTTATCACCTTTAAGGATAACTGACATTTCGTAAGCTTTTATTTTTTAACAAATGTACTAACAATAGGGTATTTATTAAATTAATTAACGTAAAATATACGAAAAGATTTTAGATTTAGAAACAGCTACTTAGAATGGTTCTATTCTAAGAAGGGAATTTTTAATGAAATATAAATCTTTTAAAAAATATTTAAATGGCAGAGTGCCAATTAATAAGGGTCATATAAAAAAATGGCCATAACTATTTAAGTTATGGCCATCAAATAAATTCATGAGGTTTTACATACTTTTTAATTCTGAAAGTAAGGCTTGAATCATCTTTTTGGCATCACCAAATAACATCGATGTTTTTTGATTATAAAACAGTTCATTTTCGATTCCGGCATAACCGGCATTCATACTTCTTTTATTAACGATGATCTGCTTGGCTTTTTCTACATCTAATATGGGCATGCCGTAAATTGGACTGGCAGGATCATTATGTGCTGCAGGATTCACAACGTCATTGGCTCCTACAACAAAAACAACATCTGTACTTTGAAATTCAGGATTCACATCCTCCATTTCTACCAATTTGTCATAATCTACATTGGTTTCTGCTAATAGAACATTCATATGTCCCGGCATACGCCCGGCAACGGGATGAATGGCATATTTAACTTCAATTCCTTTGCTTTCTAATAATTGTTCCAATTCATGAATAGCATGTTGTGCTTGCGCTACTGCTAAACCATATCCAGGAACGATAATCACTTTATTGGCATAATTCATCAAAATGGCAACATCACTTACGGTGGTTGATTTAATATCACCTTTTAATGACCTGGCTTCACCCTCTGTTCCTGGTTGCTTATCACCAAATCCTCCAAAAATTACATTTCCTAGAGACCTGTTCATGGCTGTACACATGGCAAAAGTTAAAATAGTACCGGCCGATCCTACTAGAATTCCACCTGTGAGCAACACCATATTACCATATAAGAATCCTGCAAAGGCAGCTGCTAATCCGGTAAAAGAATTCAAAAGAGATATCACAACAGGCATATCTGCACCACCAATGGGAACTACAAATAATATTCCATATAGTAAGGCTGCAAAGAAAAGTACATATAGGAATAATTCATTGTCTGTTCCGCTGATTACAAAATATGCCGCGAGAATAAGTAATGCTAGTAAAAATACATTATTTAACATGTTATACTTTGGTAAGCGAATTGGTTTCTTCATGGTTCCATTTAATTTGGCCCATGCGATCATACTACCCGAAAATGAAATACTACCGATGATCATTCCAGCGATGATCGTTAATATAGAAATAGTATCACCGATATAATGGTGAAATTCTATTAAACCTATTAATGCGGCACTCGCACCACCCATACCATTAAATATAGACACCAGCTCAGGCATTTTTGTCATTTCAACTTTTTTGGCTACCAGCCATCCAATGATTGTTCCAATTAAAATAGCTAAGCCGATTAAAAAGTAAATGGTTGTTGGAACCTCTCCCTGATAAAGGAATATGGTACCAAAAATCGCCAAGGTCATACCGGCTGCTGCTATAAGATTACCTTTTCTGGCAGTTTCAGGATGCCCAAGCATCTTTAATCCTAAAATATATGTTACGGATGCTATTAAATAAATTAACTCAAGACTAAATATATATTCCATTATTTTTTCTTTTTAAACATTTCTAACATACGATCGGTTACTACAAATCCACCAACCACGTTTAAGGTTCCTAATAATACAGCTACAAATCCTAATGCTAATGCCAAAATATTGTCAGGATCTGCTCCCAACATCACCAAAATGGCACCGACAATAATAACTCCATGTATGGCATTTGCACCCGACATTAAGGGCGTATGAAGCACAGCCGGAACATGGCCAATTACTTCAACACCAACAAATATCATTAAGATTACAATGTATATTGTCTGAAGGTTATTACTTAAAAAATCTATTAATTCAGTCATATTTATTCAGTTTTACCGTTTTTTCTAATTTTTCCTTGTTGGACTATCAGAGTTTCGTCTGTGATTTCTTCTTTAACATCCCATTTGAATTCGCAATTCTCTGTAAGATGCATGATGAAGTTATATATATTTTTTGCAAATAAATCACTTGCATTTGTAGAAACACTTTCAGGAGCAATCGTAGTTCCGATTATTTTCACACCATGTTTTAAGACTGTTTTATTCATCTTACTTAATTCACAGTTACCACCTTGAGCAGCCGCAAGATCTATAATAACAGCACCATTTTTCATCTGCTTAACTTGATCTGCAGTAATAAGAATAGGTGATTTTCTACCTGGCACCATTGCCGTAGTAATTACCAAATCGGCTGCAAACAATGATTTATTTACGGCTTCTTTCTGTCTTTTAGCATAGTCTTCAGACGCTACCTTAGCATATCCGCCTTCTGATGCTTCAGCTGCACCCTCTACGGTTATGAATTTGCCACCTAATGATTCTGTCTGTTCTTTGGTTTCCAATCTAATATCAGTTGCCTCAACAACAGCTCCCAATCTTTTAGCAGTTGCGATGGCTTGTAATCCAGCTACTCCTACACCATAGATCAATACCCTTGATGGTGTAATGGTGCCTGCAGCAGTCATCATTAAGGGAAAATTTTAGTCATTTCATAAGCTCCTAGAATAACCGCTTTATAACCTGCCAAATTACTCTGTGAACTCAAAACGTCCATATCCTGAGCTCTCGAAATACGTGGCATGGCATCCAACGAAAATGCAGAAGCACCTCTCGCTGCGATAGCTTTCATTAATTCGGGATGTGATTTATGGAATAACTGACTAATTAGGATATGGCTTTTATCTACCAGTTTAAGATCTTCATCCGTAAATGGATTAATTTTTACCAGAACTTGAGATTCCTTAAAAACAACACCTCTTTTTTCAACTCTGGCACCTATTTCGGTATAGTCAGAATCTTTAAAAGATGAGGAAGAACCAGCGTCTTCTTCTACCAATAATTCAAAGCCTTTTTCAATTAAGGATTTGGCAATTTTTGGTGAAATCGATACGCGTCTTTCACCTTTTTGTGTTTCTTTTAATATGCCTATTTTCATTCTTGCAAATTTATTTTCTATTTATTGGTAAAAGTAAATATTTTAATCAGTGTAGAATCTGACTTTTATCATCTTTATTGAATAAATTTTTGATAAAAAAATCACTAATGAACTAATAAAAGTCACATTTTTTCAACATAAAAATTAAAAGTAAATTTGTTTAAAATATTACAGCATGAAAATTACCTTTTTAGGTACTGGAACATCTCAGGGAATTCCAATTATTGGCAGTAAGCATCCTGTATGTTTATCTAAAGATGAAAAAGATAAAAGATTACGTAGTTCGATTATGTTAGAATGGGAAAGCTACAGATATATTGTTGATTGTGGGCCGGATTTCAGACAGCAATTATTGAGGGAACATGTCGATCATATCAACGGAATTCTTTTTACACATGAACATGCAGACCATACGGCAGGTATGGATGATATCAGGCCATTTTGCCATAAAATGGGTAATGTACCAATTTATGTTCCCGAGAGAATTGCAGATAATTTGCAGATGCGTTTTCATTATATTTTCACCAAAGAAAACAGGTATCCCGGCGCCCCAAGCGTGAAAATGCAAATGATCTATAATAAGCCATTTCAATTGAATGGAAAAACATTTTTACCTATAGAATATTATCATGGTAATATCCTGATCTTTGGGTACAGGGTAGATAATTTTGCTTATTTAACCGATTTTAAATCGATTGAAGAGGATGAGAAAGAGAAACTAAAGAACTTGGATGTTTTGGTTATTAGTGCGCTGCGATTAGAACCGCATCCCACACATTTGAATTTAGAGGATGCATTAGCATTGATAAATGATCTCAAACCTAAAAAGGCTTATTTAACACATATGAGCCATCGGTTGGGATTTCATGAAGAAGTTCAAAAACAATTGCCAAAAAATGTATTTTTAGCTTATGATGGTTTACAAATAACCATATAAAATTTATAGACGTTCTTCAATCCACTTTTTTAAACTAAAAAAATTCTGAGGAGACACACCATGTCCGACAGGATATTCATGATAAGTATTTTTTATTTCAAATGTATTTAAAAAAGGGGAGGCTTTGCGACCCCAATCGACAGGTAATACCTGGTCTACGGTGCCATGAGATATATAAACATCTAAATTCTTATACTTCGATTTATCTAAATTTTTAGGGATCAATTCACCATTAATATAACCGCTAAGCGCAATAACATGTTGTACTTTACCGGGATAAGTTAATGCAACAGCATAGCTTAGAATGGTGCCCTGGCTAAAACCTAATAGGAAAATATTGCTGGTGTCAACCTCGTAATTGGCAATGACTTCATCAATAAAATTGGCAATAATATCCCTTGCTTTTAAAGCTTCAGGGATATCAGAGAATTTACCATCAACATTTTCAAAATGAATGGTATACCAGGCATAACTACCAAAACTCAATGATAGTGGCGCCCTGGCACTGATAATTAGTAATTCATCTGGCAATTCATCGGCAAAAGAAAAAAGATCCTGCTCATTACTTCCAAAACCATGAAGCAAAATGAGTAGGGGAGGTTTCTGAATGCTGATCTTAGGTTGTCTGACTAAATATTCGAGGGATAATTTCATTTCGATTATAAATAAAAAGTCGCACCATTACGTGCGACTTCAAAAATATTATAATATTTTGTTTTAACCTATATTTTTAAACCATTCCTGAAATTGATCGCCCAAAAATGGTACTTTCTTTTCTTCTCCTTGAATTACGCCTATAAATGCGATAACCCAAAGCACTACCAATGCTAATTCTACGATCCATGAAATCAGACCTAAACCCAGATAATATTCTAGAATATTCATCATTGTTAAAACAAGCAATAAGCCAAGCGACTGTCTGATATGAAATGAAGCGAATGTATTTTTTTTGGAATTGTTTAATATAAATGCAATAATTAGTCCTGGTATATACAAATAAGCTATGATAGCGGTGGTTTTTCCTTCTGTAACTGTCTGATTTTCCATAATTAGATTCGGTTTTAGTGGTTGTGGTAAATATATTGATTTTTTAACCGAGAACCAGTTTATTGTTAGAGAAAATACCATAAGCCTTTCCTTTTAATTTTTTTGTTAAGAAAGCCGAATTTTTAGAGGTAGACAAAATATGTTCTTCTTTGAACTCATATTCAAGATCCGGATCAAATAAAGTTAGATTGGCATTTTCTCCAACCGATATATGTTGTGTTTTTAATCCAAATCGTTTTCTTGCACCAACAGTTAAACTGAGGATGGCTTGTTCTAAGCCGAGTACTTTATTTGCAGCTCCGAAAAGGCTTTCTAAACCAATGGTACCGTCCATGGCATTTTCGAATTCTACTTTTTTAAGTTCTACATCTATAGGGTTATGATCTGAAGTAATCATATCAATAGTACCATTCTTAACACCTTTAATAAGCGCAGTGATATCTTTTTTGGTTCTTAAAGGTGGAATTACTTTATAATTCGTACCAAACCCAGCTATTTCCTCGTCTGTTAAAAATAAATGATGTGCACTTACACTGCAGGTTACATCTAGTCCCTTTTTCTTTGCTTCAGCAATTAATTTAACCGAATTTTCTGTCGAAATGGTTGGAATATGCAATTTACCATTGGTATATTCCAACAGAAAAAGGTCTCTAACAATTTGGAGTTCCTCAGCTACGGCAGGGTTTCCTTTTAAGCCCATACCTGTACTCACTAATCCTTCATTTGCATAGCCATGATTAGCCAGTGAATCATTTTGTGGAAAACTGAGTACCAATCCGTTGAAATTTTGGGAGTAGAGTAGGGCCAATTTCATCAAATTCGCATTACTAATAGCCTTATTATAATCGCCAAAAGCAACAGCACCAGAACTGTACATATCATATAGCTCTGCCAATTCAAAACCTTTTGCGTCTTGTGTTAAATTCGCAATAGGATGAAGGGTAACGGCATTGCCTTTTGCTTTATTAATTAGAAATTCAACGGCAGATTTATTATCAATTTTTGGATTTGTATTCGCATTATACGCAACCGTTGTGACGCCACTTTTAGCCGCTACTTTTAAACCGTTTAGAATCGTTTCACGTTCTTCGTAGCCGGGCTCACCAAAAGAAACGCTGGTATCGAACCATCCCACAGAAACATGCAAATTATTAAGCTTTAACTCTTTATAGTTGTTTTCGTTAGAAATGTTAGTGGCTATCTTAATGAACTTTCCGTTTTCTATTAAAATATCCTGTTTTTTATGATGTAAAGGGCCTTCATGATCAATTATTCTGGCAGATTTTATAAGTACGTTCATGAATTTTTAATTAAAATTAATTCTATTTTTTGATTTCAATGTAGCAGATATTTGCAGGCAAATAATCTGATCAACTCTTATTATATTTATTTTCATGATTTTAAATACTTTAGTAAAAGAATTTCTATCAGTAAAAACATTAACGATAATGCCAGAAAAACCTGCCATAATTGAGTAACTCTATTTTTGTCAGATATCGCGGTAAAAACGCGATCAACAGAATCATTTAAACTCACATTCGAAGCTTTAGGCACAAATTGATTAAGATCTGCATATGTTAGATCGCTTTCCGTTCTATCATAATTATAGGCTAAAATATCAATTTTCTGATCGTTATTTCTGACTTCTGAAAATCCGCTTATAGAGGGATTTGACGAAGTATTTATGATTACCTTTTTATTTAATATTTGCTGTAATGGAATGTAATCTTCCTTTTCATTCTTTAAATGCAATACTTCATCTTTTTTTACGCTTGCATCAATTTCAATATTATTATTTCTTCCGATCGTATAATAAAGTTCAGTAGGTTTATGACTAAATAATCCAAAATTATAAAATATAGGAACTATAAGCGGTGAATTCTTAAAATTGGAGTTTTCAGTAGTCAGTGATGCCGAAAACCAGTAAATAGTCCCATTTTCAATATTAGATTGAGAAACAAAACTTGTTCCATTTTCAAAATCTAATATGGATGACGACCTACTTAAATTACTATTATATTTGCTTTGCACCGTAGGATACTGAAAGTTTTTGATCTCTTTCTCAAACACACCAGACAATAATGGGTGTGAAAAGTTAATTTTGTTTATTGCCAACGGATTAGTAAGAATACCATTTATACTTCCAACTTTAAGTACTCTTAACAAATTATTATACATGTCTATTTTCGAATTCATGGAAGGGATGATCACTAAACTTCCTCCTTTATCAGTGAATGTTTTTAAAGAATTAATGAAAGCATTTGGAATCGTTTCAAGTTCATTCAAAATAATTAAATGTTGATCTCCCAAGGAATTATAGTCAAAATTTGTTATCGTTGAACTCGTAAAATTAAACTCATCCCTTGTATATATTTTTGACAAAAAGGAATTGTTTTCTCCAACTGCAGTAATATTAATGAATTCAGGATTTTTAATAACAAAGAACAATTCATTATCAAAAGCTAAGTAGCCATCATCGATTTTAATGGTGCCTTTGAAAGCATTTTTATTAGGAATGCTAAAGTCTACTTCCGCGAAGCTGTTTTCATTTATTGATATAGTGGATTTACCCGAAAGAATTTGGTCGTCGAATAAAGAAATAGATATATCTTTCTTTTCTTCACCATAGTTTTTAATAATGACCTTAAGCCCTAAAGATTCATTATTTTGAGTCGCCAGATAAACACTGTCTATACTCAAATTATCAAACTGTATGGGTTTTAATTGTGCGAAATAGTACTGGTTCAAGCTATCTATACCGATCTTATCATTTATATTATTAGTTTGAAAATCAGATATTAAGATAATATTATTGGTAGTTTTTTCGTCTTTAATACCATTTTTAATTTTTAACAAAACAGTAGTTATGTCTAATTTTATTGGATGATAATCAATAGATAATAGATTGTTTTTTAGATCCTTATTTGATAAGTTTCCAAAATTCTCATTATTGGTAATTATTGAAATGCGATCTGTTTGCGCATTTTTTGCGATGATATCCTGGGCTGCTCTTTTTAGTAAATCACCGTCCTTCCCTTTAGCTTGCATGCTATAAGAATTATCAAGATAAATATAATTATGAACTGGCGCGCTTTCTTTTACATTACTAATAAATGGCTGTGCAAAAGCCATAATTAAAGCGGTAAATAGTAATAATCTTGAACAAAGTATGAGGAATTTTTTTAATCTGGAACTTTTTCTCGTTTGCAGTTCCACTTGTTTTAAAAACTTAACGTTCGTAAATGGAACTTTTTTAAATCTTCTAAGCTGGAATAAATGAATAAGGATAGGTATGATCAGCAAAAATAAAGCGTAAAGAATTTCAGGGTGCTTAAATTGCATTGTCAAGAATGATTTGTCAAAAATACTAATTAAATAGAGAATAGAAAGTAAAAATAAAAAGCAAAATAATAAGTTATATTTGGTAAGGTTACTACCGGCAACCGATCAAATTGAATATAATCTAATTAATGATAATATGAAAAAGCTCATCCTTCTTATAGTGTTTGTTGCATTTCTTGGCTTTTCTTCACAATCTCAAAATATGACTTCAAGTGATCTTGAAAAGATCATTTATGTAGTTTCTGACAGTATAAGGGGAGATAACGGAAATTGGCAATTTATGTTAAAGGGAAGAATTTTAGTTTGTATTACTGATGAAAAGAATAATAGAATGAGAATAATGTCTCCCATCGTTGAGCAAAAAACATTAGATTATAGCGATATGCTTAAATTAATGGAAGCGAATTTCCACACTGCTTTGGATGTAAGATATGCTATTTCAGATGATATATTATGGTCCATTTTTATACATCCTTTAAAGGAATTACATAAGGATGAAGTATTAAGCGCCATACATCAGGTCTATGCCGCTGCGGTGACCTATGGTACAACTTATAACAGTACCGGACTGGAGTTTCCTGATAAAAATGAAGAGCTCAAAGAAAAAAAGAAAAAGATATAGTTATTTTTAATAATCCGTTTTTATCGAATTATCGAAGGGTACTTTGAATTGATATAATACATCCTCATCTAATTTACCGTCGAGTACATCCAAACCATATATTATTTTCTTAGGATTGTCGTATACAAAGGTTCCGAAAAGCCTATCCCATATAGAGAAAATATTACCGAAATTAGTATCTGTCCATGGACGTTCGAAATGATGGTGGAATTTATGCATATTAGGAGTTATAAATACCAGACAAAGTAATTTATCTATCCAAACAGGCATATTTATATTTGCATGGGTAATGTATGTAAAAAAGATCGTTATAATTTTATATAAGACATAAAAGGCAATTGGTGCGCCTAATATTACAACTGCAAATAAGGCAAAAATTTCACGCAATATATAATCCCCCGGATGATGGCGCGTACCCGTAGTGGCATCTACTTTGGTATCACTGTGGTGGATCATATGAAATTTCCACATCCATTTAACCCGATGTAATAAATAATGAACTATATATTGGGCTACAAGATCTAAAAAAAGCAAAGCGATCAATAACTCCATCCATATAGGTAGTTCTATTAGGTGTAAAAAGCCAATTTCATGGATCGTTATATAATTAAAGACGCCTATCGTCGCGATTCCAAAAAGAACATTTATGGTCAAGCTGGTAGCTAAAAAAATAAGGTTAACACCTGCATGATGCCATTTTTTGTATTTTAAGTTTACCAAAGGAAAATTTCCTTCTAAAAACCAGCTTAGCAATAAACAAAGTGTGATCCAGATTAATTTTTGCCATGAAGGCATTTGTTCAAAAAAGAGCAAGAAACTTTCCAAACTATACAATTAACGTTAAGGCAAATGTAAAAAAAAACTAACTATGGTATTCAAAAAGAAAAACCTGCCTATAGAAGCAGGTTTAATGAAGTTATAAATAATTAAAAATCTATTATTTCACCTTTTGTTTTAACAGGGCAATTTGAATGACCTCTTTCATCGTATCAACATAGTGAAATGTAAGTCCTTTTAAATACGCCGGTTTAATTTCATCAATATCTTTCTCGTTGTCTTTACAAAGAATAATCTCATTGATATTAGCCCTCTTGGCAGCTAATATTTTTTCCTTGATACCACCAACCGGCAATACCTTTCCACGCAGTGTTATTTCACCGGTCATCGCTAATTTCGATTTTACTTTTCTTTCGGTAAAAACAGATACTAAGGACGTTAACATGGTTATCCCTGCGCTGGGTCCGTCTTTTGGTGTTGCGCCTTCGGGCACATGTATATGCACATTTTTATTCTCCAGATCATCTAAATTAATACCAAATTCTTCGGCATTAGCCTTTATAAACTCCATAGCTATCGTGGCAGATTCTTTCATCACCTTACCCAAATTTCCGGTAATGGTAAGGTTGCCTTTTCCTTTTGAAAGAATCGACTCAATAAATAATATATCTCCTCCAACACTTGTCCAGGCCAATCCTGTTACAACCCCTGCAACCTCATTATTTTCATATTTATCACGTTCTAACCGGGCGGCGCCAAGAATTTTAACAATGTCTTCATTGGTTATCCTAACATTATACTTCTCTTCCATGGCAATGGATTTGGCCGCATACCTAACAATTTTGGCGATCATTTTATCCAGGCCTCTTACACCAGATTCCCGGGTATAGCCCTCTACGATCTTCTCAATCTGTTTTTTATTAATTTGTACATTTTTAGTAGTTAGACCATGTGCTTTTAATTGTTTTGGTAATAAATGTCGTTTTGCTATTTCAATTTTTTCTTCAATAATATAACCCGTGATATCTATTACTTCCATACGATCTCTTAATGCCCAAGGAATATCTGATAAACTATTTGCCGTAGCGATAAATAGTACTTTTGAAAGATCATAATCTACCTCTAAATAATTATCGTAAAATGCTGTATTTTGTTCAGGATCTAGCACTTCTAACATAGCGGAAGAAGGGTCTCCATTATGGCTACTCGCCAGTTTATCGATTTCATCAAGTACAAAAACAGGGTTTGATGTACCTGCTTTTTTGATACTTTGAATGATCCTTCCGGGCATGGCACCTATATAGGTTTTTCTATGTCCACGAATTTCAGCCTCATCACGCAATCCTCCTAAGGACATTCTCACATATTTTCTTCCTAAAGATTCTGCTACAGATTTACCCAAGGATGTTTTACCAACACCTGGAGGGCCATATAAACAGATTATTGGTGATTTCATATCACCTTTTAATTTCAGCACAGCTAAATGTTCTATAATACGTTCTTTTACTTTTTCTAATCCGAAATGATCTCTATCAAGTATTTTTTGAGCTCTTTTTAAGTCAAATTTGTCTTTAGAGAATTTATTCCAGGGAAGATCGAGTAAAAGGTCTAGATAATTACGTTGAACCGAATATTCAGCTACTTGCGGGTTCATGCGTTGTAGCCTTCCAAGTTCTTTATAAAAGGTATCAGCAACTTCTTTTGACCATTTTTTCTTTTTTGCATGTTGGCGCATTTCATCTAATTCTTCATCATAAGAAACACCGCCTAATTCTTCCTGTATGGTTTTCATTTGCTGATGAAGATAATATTCACGTTGCTGCTGATCCATGTCTTCCCGCACTTTAGAATGGATCACATTGCGAAGTTCAAGGCGCTGTAATTCAGCATCCATTTTCTTTAAAGTGGCCAATGCTCTATCTTTTAAACTATTAATATTTAATAGTTCTTGTTTTTCATCGACCGATAAATTCATATTAGACGATACAAAATTCACCAAAAATGAATTGCTTTGAATATTCTTAATAGCAAAAGTTGCTTCGGTTGGTAAATTTGGGTTCTCTTTAATGATCTTTAAAGACAGGTCACGAATAGAGTCGATGATTGCCAGAAATTCTGTATCATCAGCCTCAGGTATTACTTCTACCAGTTCTTTTGCAGATGCTTTTATATACGGTTCAGTTTGAATAAACTCGCCAACTTCAAAACGCTTTTTTCCTTGAATCACAACCATAGTGTTACCATCTGGCATTTTTAACACCCGTAAAATTCTCGCAACAGTTCCTATCTTATGTATATCTTTTTTATCAGGGTTTTCTACCAATTCATTTTTCTGCGCTACAACACCGATGGTTTTATTTCCACTGTTAGCTTCCTTTATTAATTTGATCGATTGATCTCTTCCTGCTGTAATAGGTATCACTACCCCCGGGAACAAAACGGTATTGCGAAGAGGTAATATTGGTAATACCTCTGGAACATCTTCTTTTTTTATTTCTTCTTCATCTTCAGGCGTCATTAAGGGAATTAATTCCGCATCTTCATCGAGCATATGTTGAAGTGACAAACTGTCAATTTTTAAAAATTTTGGACTACTCATATATTATTTTAGGTCAATATGACATTAAACGTTTTTAATAATAAAATCATATACAAATGATATTTATTTAATCATTTAGTAATCAAACAGTTAATATCTGCACATGATAATTTCTATATCTAAAGTTCAATAGTTATGCCAATTAAGTTTGTTAAGCTCAAATAATAAATTTGAGAATTTGTAAATTTATTTATCAAAAAGTGTAACAGAATTATTTCCACATTGTCTTTTTAACAGAAACGAAACATTGCAGAGTAACAATCAACATATAACCGAACTTTTACACCGGTGTAAAAATGGAGAACGAAGTGCTCAATTCGAAATCTATAAATTGTATTATAAAGCAATGTATAATACATCATTTAGGATTTTAAAGGACAGCTTTGAAGCTGAAGATGTAATGCAAGAATCGTTTCTGGTTGCATTTACCAAATTGGGCACTTTTAAAGGCGATGTGGCTTTTGGAGCCTGGCTTAAAAGAATAGTGATCAATAAAAGTATTACACAAATAAGAAAGAGCCATAAATTCGATCAAGTAACCTTGAGATGTGATACCTGATCAAATAGAAAATAACGAAGAAGATCATGAATATACGATGTTAAAAGCAAAGGATATTCTAGAATGTATCAACCAATTAAAAGACAATTACAGGCTGGCTATTACATTGAATTTGATTGAAGGTTATGATTATGAAGAGATTGGTGAAATAATGAATATAAGTTACCAGAATAGTAGAACCATGATCTCAAGAGCAAAAAATAAATTAAGACAATTATTAGTTGTGAATTATGAAGGATAAATTAGAACAACGATTTAAAGAACTAAAAGAGCAGTTTGATACTGAAGAACCAGCATTGGGCCATTTAAATAGGTTCGAATCAAAACTTAATAATGAATTTGATAAGAGAACCAAATGGAATCCAGCAACTTGGACATGGCTTGCCATTGCCGCTTCTATTACATTATTAATAGGTATTTGGTTTGGAGGATATTCGGCAAAACAAGGATTAGAGCTGGCCGATGTTTCCCCACAAATGGAAGAAACTCAAAACTTTTTCGTGATCAACCATTAAACAAGAAATTGAAAATATCAATTTAAAACGGACCGATGAGAATCGACAGATTATTGATGACGCCTTTAAACAGTTGAATAAGTTAGAAGAAAATTACATTTTATTAACCGTTGAATTAGAAAAAAGCAATGAGGATAAACGCATTATTTATGCGATGATATCTAATTATCAGCAACGAATAGAGGTATTACAAACATTATTACAACAATTAGATGAAATAAAACAAATTAAAGCAATAAGTGATGAAGAAACAATTATATAAATTAATATTAGCACTGCTATTAATTCCAATAGCTATGAACGCTAATGACCCGGGAAAATTTAAACACGAAAAATCAAAATCAATTAAAAAGGAATTTTCCGTAAATGCCGATGCAACCTTAAAGGTAGATAATAGATATGGAAATGTTGATGTTATTTCTTGGAATGAGAACAGGATAGTTATCGAAGTTAAAATAACTGTTAGCGGTGATAACGAAGAAAAAGTAGAGAAACAGCTCGATATGATCGAGGTTGAATTTGAGGATAACAGAAGTTTGGTGTCGGCAAAAACCATTATTGATAAAAATAAATCCAGTTGGTCCTGGAATTGGGGACGCAAAAGCAATGTGAATTATGAAATAAATTATAAGATCAAAGTACCCATAACCAATAATGCCAATTTAATAAATGATTATGGTAGTATTTCCTTAAATGAACTAAAAGGTGATGCCTCTATAAATTGTGATTACGGCAGTATTATTATTGGAGATTTATATAGTAATAATAATAAAATTAATATCGATTATACCAATAACTCTTCCATAGGATTTATGAAAGGGGGTTCAATAAATGCGGATTATTCTAAATTTACTATTGAGGAGGCGGGGAATGTAAAGCTTAATGCAGATTATACAACTTCTGCTTTTGAAAAAATTCACGACTTAAGTTATAATTGTGATTATGGATCTTTGACCGTTCAAAATGCGAAATCAGTAGTGGGAAATGGAGATTATTTGACTGTTAAACTTGGATCAGTTTCAAATTCTGTTAAGATTGATGCAGATTATGGATCTATACGTATTGAAAATCTTATGAATGGATTTAAATCTGTTGATATTAGCAGCAGTTATACAGGCATAAAAATTGGGATTCCTGAAAATGCCAGTTTCAACTTCGAATTACAATTAAGTTATGCTGGTTTTAAAAGAGATGAAGGGATGTTTAATCTCACGAAGCAAATTGTTAAGTCCAGCTCGAAATACTATGAAGGCTATGCAAATAAACCGAATTCAGATTCTTTTATTAAAATTAATTCGGACTATGGAAGTGTTTCATTTTACTAGTAAAATAAATCAATAATTAAACTATATAATTAATCATGAAAAAATTTATAACATTTATATTGCTTATTTCATTGGCAGGCACTGTAAACGCACAGTGGTATGGTAAAAAAATTAAAGGGAACGGTAATGTCGTTATTGAAAACAGAAATGTATCTGATTATGATAAGATATCCGTAGCAGGTTCATTCGATGTAAAATTAGTATCAGGACAGGAGGGCAAACTCATGATCAAGGCCGAAGAAAACCTGTTGGAATACTTAATAACTGAAGTCGATGATGGCAATTTAAAAATTAAATGGAAAAAAGGAGTTTCTATTCGCACGAATAAAGAAGTTTTAGTAACTGTACCATTTAAAGTAATAGAAGGAGTTTCGTTGGCAGGTTCTGGAGATGTATTTTCGGAAGATGTTATAGAGACAGACATGTTTAAAGTTGCCTTATCAGGCTCGGGAGATATCAAATTAAGACTAAAGGCAAATGAGGTATCCTCGGCGGTTTCCGGATCGGGCGATATAAAATTAGGAGGGACCACGAATAAATTTAAATGTTCCATAGCCGGATCCGGTGATTTTCATGGGTATGAATTAACAACTAAAGAAGCCGATATTAGCATTGCAGGTTCTGGTGGTGTAAAAGTTTATGTTACAGAGAAACTAAAGGGTAGAATTGCTGGTTCAGGAGATATATACTACAAAGGAGAACCCAAAATACAGGATGTCAAAGTTAGCGGGTCGGGTTCTGTTAGTTCACAATAAATGAAAATACAGGATAAATTAAAAAAGAGCTAATTAATTAGCTCTTTTTTATTATAATATAATTAAAAACGACTTTTGTAGCATAAATTGAAAACTGATAATTATCAATTTATTTCTGCATTAGGTTATGTATATTTGAGAATATGGGGCTTAAAGTATTACTACGATGGACAAGCTACTTGAAGATAAATTTAAATCCCTTAATATCGATTATCCAATTTGGGATCAAGTATTTACAGTTGCTCCCTTAGTTGTTATCGGAACTAAAGAAGGTAAAAATTATAACCTGGCACCAAAACATATGGCTACGCCTATAGGTCTTGGTAACTATTTTGGATTTGTGTGTACACCAAGGCATCACACCTATCATAATATTAAAAAACACAAATACTTTACCGTAAGTTTTCCTTTACCAGATCAAGTTACACTTACCTCATTAAGCGCATCATCACGCGATGGGGATTTTACTGAATCGAAGCGTATTATTGAAGCTTTACCAACGATTAAAGCTGAAACATTGGACGCTTTATTATTAACTAATTCATATTTGTATTTGGAATGTGAGTTATTCAAAATTATTGATGGTTTTGACCAAAATAGTTTCATAACTGGAAAGATCATAAAAGCTTATGCCGAAGAAGACTATATACGTATTTCAGAACTTGACGAACAAGAGCAAATAAAAAACAATCCTTTATTAGCTTATATCGCTAATGGTCGTTTTGCAACCATCAGTCAAACTTTTAATTTTCCCTTTCCGAAAGATTTTAAAAGGTAAATGTTATGAATAAGCAAGTGGCAACAATGATATGGGATTATCTAAAGTTGAAACAAAAGGAAATGCAGGATTTTTTGATTCAATTGGTAGAGAGAGAATCTCCTTCCTTAAATTTAGAGGGCCAGCATGCCATACTTAGTTTATTACAAAATAAGCTTGAGGCCTTAGGGTTTTACGTAATCCGTATGCCGGGTAAAGAAACGGGGGGTTATTTATATGCACGTCCCTTACAAAGGGATAAAAATAATCCAATTCAATTATTAATAGGACATTGTGATACGGTATGGGATATTAATACATTAAATGATATGCCGGTCTTACAAAAAAATGGAACGATGTCTGGGCCTGGAATATATGATATGAAAGCCGGGTTAACACAGATGATTTTTGCCATACAAACATTACAAGAGTTATCATTAGAATTATCTGTAAGTCCGGTTATTTTAGTGAATTCTGATGAAGAAATTGGAAGTAAAGATCAACTACGGTAATAAAAAGATTAGCAAAAATATCAAACAGGTCTTTTATTCTTGAGCCACCGTTAGGATTAGATGGTAAACTAAAAACGGCTAGAAAAGGTGTTGGTCGTTTTTCAATTATAGTAAAAGGTAAAGCTGCGCATGCAGGACTAGATCCAACAAAAGGAGCCAGTGCCATTATAGAATTATCACATCAGATCGAACATTTGTTTGCTATGAATGATCTTGATAATGGTATTAGTGTGAATGTTGGAATGATTGAAGGAGGAATTTCTGCTAATGTTATAGCACCCATAAGTAAGGCTATTGTAGACGTCCGGGTATTAACTGATGCTGATGGTGAATTCATAACAAAGAAAATTTATGGATTGAAACCTACACTTCAGAATACGGAAATAATAATTGAAGGTGGTATTGGAAGGCCCCCTATGGAAAAAACAAGCCGCAACAGAGCATTGTGGCGACTTGCCAGAATAAGCGGTTCATTGCTTGGTCTTGATTTAAAAGAGGCAACTGCAGGTGGGGGGTCAGATGGAAATACAACCAGTTTATATACTCCCACCCTTGATGGATTAGGAACAACAGGAGATGGAGCTCACGCTAAGCATGAGTATATCTTTGAAGAAAAATTATCTGAAAGCAACTTCATTGTTGACATTATTGTTATTAGCAGAAACTACGAATGCAAACTCAAATTAAAATAATGAATCATGACTATATACATACCTCATTAACCCGAATAACTGACTTCAGAGAAAAACCTTTTAAAGTTAGAAAATTAGCAAAGAAACATTGGGAAACAGCAGATTATGTAGTTTGTAGGATAACCGATAGAGGTAGCAACGAATTAAAATTAGAGCTGCCTAGTGGAAGAATGCGTGGTGTTATGGGAGGTGAAAAGGTAATTGGTGTGTTGGGAGAACGCTTCGCTACTTTAGAGGCAACAGGTACATGGAAAAAAGCAGATAAAAATGGAAAAATGCATGTATTGACAGCAGCCGGTTTACTCGGTAGACTTACTTCAAAATCTATCTTTATACCAAATTTAATGGAAATTATCTATTTAGGTCATGTCACCAGAAATCAAGAAAAGATCACCATGGGTAGTTTTGTGAAACCTGTAACAAAGAAAGAGTTTACTATTCCAGTAATATTGTTAGTGGGAACCTCTATGTCTGCAGGCAAGACCACATCGGCTAGAATAGTTACTAATTTATTAAAAAAGGCTGGCTTAAAAGTTATTGGCGCTAAATTTACCGGGGCTGGACGTTACAAAGATATTTTATCCATGCATGATGTGGGTGCAGATGTTATTTTAGATTTTGTTGATGCTGGATTACCGTCGTCAATTTGCTCTAAAGTACGGTATTTACGAATAGCAACTTATCTAAAAAATGCCATAAGCCATGTTGATGCCGACATTGCTATTATTGAATTAGGAGCATCTCCGTTAGAACCTTATAATGGAGATTTAGCCATGGAAGCTCTTAAGGATAATATAAGATGTTCTATTCTTTGTGCATCAGATCCGTACTCGGTTTACGGCCTAATGAAAGCATACGATTTTAAACCAGATATTGTAACAGGAATAGCTACAAATACATTTGCAGGTACGCAATTAGTAGAAAAATTATGCAATGTTACCGCACTAAACCTTATTGATCCAAGAACAACTCCAACATTAAAAAGTATTTTAAATAAAAAATTAAATATTTCTTTAAATTAATCTTTTTATCACATCAATTTTTTTTTAAGTATATAAAGATCTAATCATTTCTTACTTTTTTTTCGTTTATTCATAAAACTGATCAAAGAATTCATAAAATTTTAACATTTCTTCATCATCTCTCTAAAGGAAATGTTAAAAATCAATGTTTTTATAACATTTTAAAGAACAGATTAGTTTTTGTTTAATCTTTTTGTATATTTGTTGAACAAAATAATTAATGTAGTAATATATTAATTGTTAAAGTATTCATAACAATTAAAAAACCATGTAACGATAAGGTGATTTATACGTTATATAATAAAAGAAAAACCTTAAAAATAATATAATTCAAAAAGCATACCAAAATGAAAAAAATAATTTATATCCTCAGTTTATCATTAGCATTTAGCTTATCGGCGCAATCATTGAGTTACGCTAATACTTCCAATTTATTTGGAGATGATGAGATCTTTTTCAATGAAGGATCAGGCATTGAAGAAACTCCATTTGACTTCAATACCAAGGATTTTTTACCTGAGGATTTTGATCCTTATAAAGGCTTAATAATCGATGAGTCTTATTTATTAGCTTCAGCAGAAATAGTATTTGATTTTAATACCGTTGAATATCTACCGGAAAATTTCGATGCGTATAAAGGAATGATCGTTGATGAGTCTTCATTACTTATAGAAGAGCCGATCGATTTTGACTTTAATCCTCAAGATTATTTACCGGCTAATTTTGATGCATATAAGGGAATGATCACCATTGAACCTAACGAATTAATTAGCGAACCAATTTCATTCGATTTTGATATCAATTCTTATCTGCCTGCAAATTTTAATCCGTATGCAGGACTTAAGGATCAAGTGAAGTCATTCATTGAAACGTGTTAAAATTCCCCCACTATATATTTCCCCAGAATAAACTGTAAATTAGAAAGAGAGCTATTTTTTAGCTCTCTTTTTTTATTGCCTATATTTTTTGGTAATTTCAAAAATATGATGTAAAATTTTTCTTTCAACTTCATTGTATTCAACATTTCTCCGCTTCATTACAACCCTTGCCACTTCATCAACTTTATCCATTAAAAACGTAGTGAATCCGGCAGAACCGCCCCATGAGAATGAAGGAATAAAATTTCTCGGAAAATTACCACCGTAAATATTTGCACTCACACCTACAACCGTTCCTGTATTAAACATAGTATTAATTCCTGATTTTGAATGATCGCCCATCATCAAACCACAAAACTGAAGACCGGTTTTTGCGAATCGGCCGGTTTCATAATCCCATAATTTCACTTCGGCATAATTATTTTTTAAATTAGAATTATTTGTGTCTGCTCCTAGGTTACACCATTCACCAATTACCGAATTTCCTAAAAAACCATCATGGGCTTTACTCGAATAGCCAAATATCACCGAGTTATTTACTTCCCCGCCGACCTTACTTGAAGGTCCAATGGTTGTAGCGCCATAGATCTTGGCTCCCATTTTTAGAACAGCATCTTGACACAAGGCAAAGGGCCCTCTAACTAAAGAACCTTCCATTACTTGCGCATTTTTTCCTATATAAATAGGTCCTGTTGAAGCATTTAAAGTAGCAAAGCTAATCTCAACGCCATCTTCAAAAAAGATAGCTTTTTTATTGACACAATTAACTGTATTTGGAATAGGTGCAGATTTTCTACCCGCTGTTAGTAAGGCAAAATCATTCTTAATGGCTTGGTCATTAAATGAGAAGATATCCCAGGTATTTTTTATCTGAATGATATCTTCTTCATACGATAGGCTGGAATATTCATCAAAATTAACTTCTTCCTGCGTATTTTTGGTATGGAACGCCACCACCTCATCACCATAATAAATGGCTTCTTTTTCTTTAAGGCTCCTTATGGTTTTGACTAAATTCTTATTCGGTAGGAAGGAAGCATTTAACATGACATTTTCTTCCAATTCTACCATAGGGAATTTTTCCTCCAGATATTCTTCAGTGAGGGTAGTTGTGGTGTTACCCAAATAATTTTCCCATTTTTCGCGAATGGTCAAAATACCGATCCTAATATCAGCTACAGGCCGTGTGTAAGTGAATGGTAATAATGAATTACGCACCGAGCCATCAAATAAAATATAATTCATTCAGATCAATTTTTAACAAAGGTAGTTAACTCATTTATTCTCACAATATATTAATAAGGAATAACACTAATAGTTTTTATTATATTTGAGGAAACGAACTTAAATATGCAAATAAAAGAAACTCCGGAAACTTATGATGCTATCATAGTCGGATCAGGAGCAGGAGGTGGGATGGCTACCAAAATTCTTTCTGAAGCAGGTCTAAATATAGCAGTTGTAGAAGCAGGGCCATTTTTTGATCCGGCAAAACCGGAACATCAAACACAGTTAAAATGGCCATGGGAATCGCCAAGAAGGGGAGCCGGAACTACACGTGTTTTTGGAGATTTCGATGCGGCATATGGCGGTTGGGATATTGAAGGAGAGCCTTATACAAGAAATAAAGGCACCAAATTCGATTGGTTCCGGTCTAGAATGCTGGGAGGTAGGACCAATCACTGGGGGCGCATTTCATTGCGATTTGGACCTAAAGATTTTAAACATAAAAGTATTGATGGCTTAGGTGATGATTGGCCTATTTCTTATGATGATGTTAAGCCTTATTATGACAAGGTTGATAAATTAATTGGCGTTTTTGGCAGTAAGGAAAATTTACCTAATGAACCCGATGGATTCTTTTTACCAGCACCAAAACCCCGTCTGCATGAATTATATTATATCAACGGGGCAAAAAAAGCAAATGTACCCGTAATTCCGTCACGTCTTTCTATTCTCACGAAACGAATAAATAATGAAAGAGGTGTTTGTTTTTATTGTAGTCAATGTTCCAGAGGCTGTAGTGTTTACGCAGATTTTTCGGCAGGTTCATGTTTAATTTTTCCTGCTCAGAAATCGGGTGGTAAAATAAGCCTATTTACAGATGCAATGGTGCGAGAGGTGATAACAGATCAATCGGGAAAAGCAACAGGGGTTATCTTATATAAACAAAAAGGATCGGAAGGAATATAAATTATCAGCTAAAGTGGTGGTCTTAGCGGCTTCAGCCTGTAGTTCCGCCAGGATTTTATTGAATTCTAAAAGCAAACAGCATAAAGACGGATTAGGAAACAGTAGTGGCATGGTTGGTAAATATTTACACGATTCTACGGGATCGAGTAGAGCAGCTTTTATTCCTGCCTTAATGGATCGAAAAATATATAATGAAGATGGTGTTGGAGGCATGCATGTATACTCACCTTGGTGGGGAGATCATAGTAAACTAAATTTTCCTAGAGGATACCATTTAGAAGTATGGGGTGGTATGGGAATGCCTTCTTATGGTTTTGGATTTAACCCAAATGATCTTAATAAATATATTGGTGGAGAGATTGGTGGATTTGGTAATAAACTGCGCGATGATGTGAAACGATTCTATGGTTCTGTGGTTGGGATTTCAGGAAGGGGAGAATGTATTGCCCGCGAAGATAATTATTGTGAAATAGACCCAAATATGGTAGACGAATGGGGAATTCCTGTGTTGCGATTTAACTATACATGGTCCGATCATGAAAAAATGCAGGCAAAACATATGCACAAAACTTTTGAGGAAATCTTTGATGGAATGAATGCTACCATACTGGGCGAAACTCCGGGTAAGGAACAAGATTATGGTTTGGCAGCTCCTGGACAAATTATCCATGAAGTAGGTACAACAAGAATGGGTAATGATCCGGTAACATCGGTAACCAATAAATTTCAACAACTTCATGATGCCGATAATGTCTTTATCGTAGATGGAGGGCCTTTCGTTTCTCAGGCAGACAAAAATCCAACTTGGACTATCCTGGCTCTATCTTGGCGGACCTGCGATTATATTATAGAACAGTTAAAAAAACAAAATATCTAGTATTATAAATTTTCAACATATGAATAGGAGAGATACTATCAAATCGTTATTACTTGGTTCTGTGGCAGCTGGAATTGCTTTAAAAGGTTGTGCCCCGGAAGCATCTGACGGAACTATTGAAAAAACGGACCTGCCATTATACGGACGAAATGAAAAAGAATTAATAAGAGATCAGGAAATCCTTAAAAGTACGTTTTTAAATAAGCATGAAATGGAAACCATTGCCATCTTATGTGATATTATTCTTCCGGCAAATGAGAAATTTGGTGCTGCAACCGATGCCGGCGTTCATGAATTTATTGCATTCATTATTAAAGACTTGCCTTCGCATCAAATACCCATCCGGGGTGGCATTATGTGGCTTGATAATTTTAGCAATAAATTATATGATAAAGAATTTATTGCCTGCTCAAATACTGAACAAATAGCGATTTGTGAACAAATAGCCTATCCAGGGAAAACAAAGCCGGCGCTGAAACAAGGGGAACAATTTTTTTCAAGAATGCGTAATTTAACATTAACGGGCTATTATACATCCAAAATGGGCATTGAAGACCTGGGATATAAAGGAAATATGCCCAATGTTTGGGATGGCGTACCCGAAGACGTTCTTGCAGCTCACGGACTTAATTATGATCCTTCCTGGTTAGCAAAATGTGTTGATCAATCAAAAAGGGCAGATATCGCAACATGGGATAATGATGGAAATTTGATTAGTTAATGGAATAATATCAGCAATGGAATTATGGAGAACTAAATTATTTAAAGGTTATTAATGGCGCCATCCATCCAAATTAATCTTGCTGTCACCCAATCTTCTAAATAATCCGTTTCTTCGTTATAAGTATTTCCTACAAAATTATTTGGCCAAAGGTAGATGCCAAGAATTTCCCAAATTTTAAAATTTTCCTCAATGGCGCCTGCTTTGATTAACACTGTTGTATAACCTTCTATTTTTGAAAAAATAGATGCTTCAGATAAGGCGCTTGATCTAAGCATACTCCATCGTTGTTTCAATTGACTTATAAATGCCGGATCTTGCATTAATCTTTCCCACCAAAAAGGAATCTGCCAATAATCCTCGGGGCATCTTTCATTGAATTTATAGGCCCATACATCTGTATCACCACCACCACAATAATTAGCATTTCCGAAGGCAAGATTAAAATCCAAATTGGCCCATTATTAACTTTCCATTTTTATCCTTGTGCATAAAGGTGCTTAGGCGATAACCATCGACGTTATTGGATAACTCATTCAATAAAAAGAAATCTATAAAGCTCGGAACGTCAATATAAGTAGCATACCCTAAGATTAATATCCGTAAAATTATCTCCGGCAAGGGCATCCTCAAAGTCGGCTATATAAGAAGAGATATATGTTTTTTGCTCTGTGGTTATATCTTCTGCATCTGGGTATTCGTATAAAAAGTTGATCTTTTGGCCTATGGTTGAATTTGGTGGCTGATAATTAGATTCAAAGGAATTTAGTTCATTATATCCTTCCCCTAGGTTATTTCCAGCTGTTTTATCAATTTTTAAGATGTATCCTCCTGTTAGGTCTTCACCAGAAATTTCATCTTCGTTTAATTTATTGATATCTATCCTGTTTATTATCCCGCTTTAATTTTTCCATAAAAACATAAACGCCCAGATTTTCATTATTTATGGTAAGATCCACAAAAATAGATCGACTTGCGTACATGCTGATATCCCGTGACAGGTCATAGATCAAAATATTTCTCATGAGCGACTTATCACTATAGGGCCCGTAAAAGATCCAATCTTCTTCTTCGGGAAGGCCAAGTAAAGAAACATTAATATCTTCATTATTGACATCCCAGGTTTCTAAACCATAAGATTTCTTGGGGAAAGTTTGTGATGAAGCTCCTCTAAATTCAATACCAATATTTCCTTGGTAGGTAATCTCTCCTACTTCGGAAATGATCATGGTAGCTGCAATTTTTGGTTCATCTACAATAATACCATTATTGGTATCAACCACAATTTTTGGCAACTTATCTTCAGGCTTGATTTCAATTTCTTCAGTTGGATTATCATTTATTATCGATGAATTATCACAACTTACAATCAAGAATGGAGGTAAAAAACAAAAAAGAAATTGATAAAAACGTATTTCTTAGGCTGAGAGATTTTATTCAAGTTTGTTATTTGGCCTTTTTATTTGTTCAAATACATCTTTCGTCTTGAGTATAATTCATAAAACTGATCATCCTTAAGACTTTCTATAAATAAAATACTTTCACCCGTCGATTTCATTTCCGGTCCTAGTTTTTTATCAACATTAGGGAATTTATTAAATGAAAATACCGGTTGTTTTATGGCATATCCCTTTAATTGGGGGTTAAAAGTAAAATCTTTTAATTTCTTCTCTCCCAACATTACCTTGGTGGCATAATTCACATAGGGTTCGCCATAAGCCTTAGAAATAAAAGGAACCGTTCTCGATGCCCGTGGATTGGCTTCAATAATATAAACAACATCATCTTTAATAGCGAATTGGATATTAATCAACCCAACTGTCTTTAAAGCTTTTGCAATTTTTACCGTATGATCTTTGATCTGTTGCATGACAAACTCTCCCAAATTAAATGGGGGAAGTGTGGCATTAGAATCTCCGGAATGAACACCGCAAGGTTCAATATGTTCCATAATACCAATTGTATAAACATTCTCTCCATCACAGATCGAATCCGATTCAGCTTCAATGGCACCATCCAAATAATGATCGAGTAAAAGCACATTATTTGGAATTTTTCTTAGTAGATCAACCACATGTTCTTCCAGTTCCTCTTTATTGATCACAATTTTCATCCCTTGGCCACCCAGCACATATGATGGTCTAACCAATATAGGAAAATCTAGTTCGTCGGCTACAGCCAATGCTTCATCTGCTGTTGTGGCAGTTCCGAATTGCGGGAAAGGTATATCGAGTTCTTTAAGTAAATTTGAAAAACGGCCTCTGTCTTCAGCAAGGTCTAATGCTTCAAAAGAAGTACCGATTATTTTTATACCATATTTGTCGAGCTTTTCAGCTAGTTTTAATGCTGTTTGCCCGCCCAACTGTACGATCACACCTTCAGGTTTCTCATGTTGGATAATATCATAGATATGTTCCCAAAAAACAGGTTCGAAGTAAAGTTTATCGGCAATATCAAAATCGGTCGATACCGTTTCTGGATTACAATTGATCATGATTGTTTCATAACCACATTCTTTGGCAGCCAACACCCCATGTACGCAACAATAATCGAATTCAATTCCCTGGCCAATTCTGTTAGGACCAGAGCCAAGAACTACAATTTTTTTATTTTTAGTTACAACAGATTCATTTTCTGAAGAAGTTATCCCATTTTTAATACTGTCGTTTTCAAAGGTTGAGTAGTAATAAGGTGTTTCAGCTTTAAACTCTGCCGCACAGGTATCTACTAATTTGTAGACCCTGTTTATATTTAAATTTTTACGTTTGTTATAAACTTCGCTCTCATAACAATCTAACATATGCGCAATCTGCCTGTCCCCATACCCTTTTTGCTTGGCTTCGAGTAATAGATCTTTCGGTAATGTTTCTAAATTGTAAGAAGAAATTTCTTTTTCAAGGAAATGCAGGTCTTCATATTGCTTTAAGAACCACATGTCTATTTTTGTGATCTCATGTATTCTGCTTAAGGGCATACCAATCTGAATGGCATCATAAATTACAAATACCCTGTCCCAACTTGGATTTTTTAACTTATCAACAATTTTATCATAATCGCGATATCCTTTTCCATCTGCACCAATGCCATTTCGTTTTATTTCCAACGACTGGGTAGCTTTATGCAATGCTTCCTGAAAAGAACGGCCAATTCCCATTACTTCTCCTACCGATTTCATCTGCAAGCCAATCGTTCTATCTGAACCTTCGAATTTATCAAAATTCCATCGGGGAATTTTAACTATAACATAGTCTAAGGTTGGTTCGAACAGGGCAGAAGTACTTTTAGTTATTTGATTATCGAGTTCATCTAAATGGTAACCGATAGCCAATTTGGCTGCAATTTTAGCAATTGGATACCCCGTAGCTTTTGAAGCCAATGCAGAAGAACGCGAAACCCTGGGGTTTATTTCGATGGCTATAATATCTTCTTTTTCATCCGGACTTACAGCAAATTGAACGTTACAACCCCCTGCAAAATCCCCAATAGAACGCATCATATGAATGGCCATATCCCGCATTCTTTGAAAAGTTCGATCACTTAATGTCATAGCTGGTGCAACCGTAATGGAGTCACCCGTATGAATCCCCATGGGGTCCATATTTTCAATAGTACAAATGATAACAACATTATCATTTCTATCACGCAGTAATTCTAATTCATATTCCTTCCATCCAAGTAAGGCTTTATCGATGATTACCTCATGAATAGGAGAGGCTTCTAATCCGCGACTTAACAGTTCATCAAAAGTCTCTTTATTATAAACAATAGATGCACCAAAGCCACCGAGCGTAAATGAAGGTCGGATCACCAATGGAAAGCCATATTCTTGGGCAATCTCTTTACCTTTTAAAAAGGAAGCGGCGGTTGTTGAAGGAGCTTGCCCAATACCAATCTTTAGCATGAGTTTCCTAAATTGCTCCCGGTCTTCTGTAATATTGATCGCGTTAATATCAACACCAATTAAATCAATATCAAAATCTTCCCAAATGCCTTTATCCTGGGCCTCAATACAAAGGTTTAAAGCAGTTTGTCCTCCCATGGTTGGAAGAACAGCATCAATATTAGGATGCTTTTTTAAAATTTCTATGATAGACTTGGTAGTGAGGGGTTTTAGGTAAACATTATCGGCAAGTGACGGATCTGTCATTATAGTTGCCGGATTAGAATTTATGAGAGTAACTTCAATTCCTTCTTCTTTTAAAGACCTAATGGCTTGACTACCAGAATAATCGAATTCACAAGCTTGACCAATAATTATAGGACCTGACCCTATGATTAGCACTGATTTAATATTCTTATTTTTTGGCATTACGAGAGCTTATTTTATAAATGCAAAGATTTGAATTTTCTTTTTTTGAATTTGAAATAATTTTCAAAACTTATTAAAAGATATAAAAAAAGGTGTTACTAAAAAGTAACACCTTATGATTTGTAAAATGAATAATCATTATTTTTTTGGACTAGCTTCTGATGAAACTGTTAATCTCTTTCTGCCTTTAGCTCTTCTACGTGCCAAGACTTTTCTACCATTAACACTAGCCATTCTTTCCATAAAGCCGTGCTTATTTTTTCTTTTGCGTTTTGACGGTTGATACGTTCTTTTCATTATAAAATATCTTTAATGTCTTCTTTATCTGTTAAACAAGCTTTATGTATAAGCCATTGCTAAAATCGAGCGCAAATATACAAATCCTTTTGTGTTTCACAAATAGTTTTTTAAAGAAAAAAATAAAATAAAAATTCCAATTTATTAAAGTAAATATTCGATATTTTTATAAAAATTTAAATCCAATGGAAGAATATCAAAAACCAATGCTTAAAGAAGGCAGTTTATCTGATAGAGTTATTGTGATCACTGGTGGCGGAAGTGGCTTGGGTAAGGCAATGACGACCTATTTCTTAGAGCTAGGAGCCAAAGTTGTAATCACATCAAGAAATATTGATAAGTTAAATGCTGTAAAAATTGAATTAGAGGCCAACACTGGTGGCAAAGTTTTACCTGTACAATGTGATGTGCGGAATTATGAAGAGGTTGAAGCCATGCTAAAAGCTACGTTAGCGGAATACGGTAAAGTAGATGGTTTATTAAATAATGCGGCAGGCAATTTTATAAGTCCAACAGAAAGATTATCAACAAATGCTTTTGACACCATCATAGATATTGTTCTAAAAGGAACCAAAAATTGCACCTTAGCCTTTGGTAAGCATTGGATAAATACAAAACAGAAAAAAGCAACGGTACTTAATATTGTTACCACTTATGCCTGGACAGGTTCAGGTTATGTTGTGCCCTCGGCTACGGCTAAAGCAGGCGTATTGGCAATGACCCGTTCATTGGCAGTAGAATGGGCAAAATACGGTATTAGGTTCAATGCCATAGCACCCGGACCATTCCCCACGAAAGGAGCTTGGGATAGATTATTACCCGGCGATCTTAAAGATAAATTTGATATGAAAAAGAAAATTCCGTTACGTCGCGTAGGTGAACATCAAGAATTAGCGAATTTAGCGGCTTATTTAATGTCAGATTTTTCATCATATATCAATGGTGAGGTAGTAACAATTGACGGTGGAGAATGGTTACAAGGAGCAGGTGAATTCAATATGTTAGAGGCTATTCCTCAAGAGATGTGGGATATGCTTGAGAGCATGATAAGAGCAAAAAAGAATAAAAGTTAATTTATCTTTTTATGTATTCGTTGGCTAATTAAGTGACATCTATATTATAGTGCACATATTTCTTAAAATAGAGCCCTTAAAATAATTTGATTAACAAAAATGATTTGTTCGAATACCTCCAACAAATAAAATAGAACTTCTCCAGAAGTGACTAATAAAAAGCATGGTTGTCGATTATACCCTGATTATCAGTCAAAATTATTGGATAAACAATTTATAACAAGGCCTTATTTTCCTTTTAAGTTATTGTAGTTTTTGTTCATGTATTGTTCACAACTTCATTTTAGAAAGTCATAAATAGTTGTATTTTTATAACCTCAAAAATCGATGAATTTTAATGGGAAAAATAATAGCAATTGCCAATCAGAAAGGCGGAGTAGGTAAGACCACTACCACAGTTAACCTTGCCGCTGCATTAGGCGTATTGGAAAAAAAAGTGTTGTTGATCGATGCCGATCCTCAGGCGAATGCGACTTCAGGTTTGGGTATAGATGTTGATAATGTTGAAAAAGGCACTTATCAATTATTGGAACATACCATTGAAGCAAAGGAGGCAATTTTAAAAACAAACTCTCCCAATGTAGATATAATTCCTTCTCATATTGACTTAGTTGGGATTGAAATAGAATTGGTTGATAAAGACAACAGGGAATATTTCTTAAAAGAAGCACTAAAAGACATAAAGAAACAATATGATTATGTAATTATTGATTGTGCACCATCGCTTGGTTTAATAACCTTAAATGCATTGACAGCGGCTGATTCGGTGATCATACCAATTCAATGTGAATATTATGCCTTAGAAGGCTTAGGGAAGTTGTTGAATACGATAAAAAGTGTGCAAAAAGTGCATAATGCTGATTTGGATATTGAAGGTTTATTATTGACAATGTATGACTCACGATTGAGATTATCGAACCAGGTCGTAGCAGAAGTTAAAAAGCATTTTCACAATATGGTATTTAAAACCATCATTCAAAGAAATACCAGGTTGGGAGAAGCGCCAAGTTATGGCGAGAGTATTATAGCATATGATGCCACGAGTAAAGGTGCCGTAAATTATATTAACTTAGCGCACGAATTATTAAAAAAGAATAAGAATGGCTAAAGCTGTAAAAAAGCAAGCATTAGGTAGAGGTTTATCAGCGTTATTGAAAGACCCCATAGAAGATATTAGGTCGATCACTGATAGAAATGCGGATAAGGTAATTGGTAATATTGTCGAAATAGATATGTCGTCTATTGACGTAAATCCATATCAACCCAGAACTTATTTTAATGAAGAAGCATTGCGTGAATTAGCAAGTTCTATTAAGGAGTTAGGGGTTATTCAGCCAATAACTATTCGCAAATTGGACGGAAATAAATTCCAATTAGTATCTGGTGAGCGCCGTTTCAGAGCATCCAAATTAATAGGATTAACAACCATCCCTGCCTATATTCGATTGGCCAATGATCAGGAAATGCTCGAAATGGCATTGGTTGAGAATATTCAACGAAAAGACTTAGATCCTATTGAAGTAGCTTTATCATATCAACGGTTAATTGAGGAGATCAATCTTACGCAAGAAGAGTTAAGTAAGCGCGTGGGTAAAAATAGATCGACCGTAACAAACTATCTACGATTATTAAAACTAGATCCCATTATCCAAACCGGCATGCGTGATGGATTTTTATCTATGGGACATGGGAGGGCTTTGATAAATGTTGAAAATCTGGATCATCAAATAGACATCTACGAAAAGATCATTAAAAATAACCTTTCTGTCAGGCAGACAGAACAATTGGTTAAATCTTTGAGAGATGGCAGTACTGCACTAAAAATAGCCAAAACCAGTTCTAAATTACCGGAATATATAGTAAAAGGCACTGAAGAATTCAGTGAATATTTTGGTAATAATATTGAAGTTAAACTGGCAGGTGAGCATAAAGGAAAAATAATTATACCTTTTCATTCTAAAGAAGATTTTGCCAGGATCAAAAAATTATTACAATAGATGCTGAAAAGGCAGCTTTATATAATTCTCTTTGGCCTATTTTGCTTAAATATGGCGGCTCAAAATACACCTGGCGACCTTAAGATAAAAAAGAAAGACTCAAGCTATGTAAGTTCCAAAATGGATATCCTTGCTCCTTCAAAAGCAGCATTTTATTCAGCGGTATTACCCGGACTTGGTCAAATGTATAATAAAAAATATTGGAAAGTGCCCTTGGTATATGCGGCATTAGGAACCGGAGTTTATTTTTATGTTGATAACAATAATGGTTACGATAGGTATAGAACGGCCTTTAAATTAAGGGAATCTGGCAGACAGGATGAATTCACTACCGATGAGGGTATTGAATTGGTAAGTGATGCTGGTTTAAAACGAGCCCAGGAAGTTTTTAAAAAGAATCGGGATCTGTCTTTATTTGTTACCATAGGCATGTATATTTTAAATATTGTCGAAGCTAATGTTGATGCCCATTTGCCAGATAAGGCATTAGACACCAATATTTCTTTTAATCCTACTTTGTTTACTGAACCTTTGACGAATCAAACCATGATAGGAGCAACCATTAACTTTAACTTTTAACATGAACATCGCATTATTTGGTTACGGTAAAATGGGTAAGACCATTGAAAGAATTGCCATCAGTAGAGGCCATAATATCGTTGCAAAAATTGATATTGATAGTGCTGATTATGACATTAGCAAAGCAGATGTGGCCATTGATTTTAGTGTACCCACTGAAGCTTTTAATAATATAAATATTTGCTTTAAAAAAGGTATTCCAATTATTTCAGGCACAACAGGTTGGTTAAAAAATTATGATAAAGCTTTAGAGAATTGTAAAAAATATAACGGGGCATTTATTTATGCCTCGAATTATAGTTTGGGTGTAAACTTATTTTTCGAATTAAATAGCCAGTTGGCTAAAATGATGCGGAATTTTAATGATTATAATATTAATATCGAAGAAACCCATCATACTCAAAAATTGGATGCTCCAAGTGGTACAGCCATTACGTTGGCCGAGGGTATTATTGCAAATTCAGATAAAGAAAACTGGAGTTTAGATGTAACAGAAAATCAAAAGACCATACCTATTGTAGCAAGGCGTATCGAAAATGTGCCCGGGACTCATATCGTAAATTATACTTCTGCTGTTGATGAAATTGAAATAAAACATACGGCAAAAAATAGAGACGGTTTTGCTTTAGGAGCCATTATTGCAGCCGAATGGATCAAAGATAAAAAGGGAGTATTTACAATGAAAGATGTACTTGGTCTTTAATAGTTAAGTAAAAAAGCAAATTATGACAATGACACAGTGGTTTATATTTCTATTAATAGTACAGGTCATCCATTTTTTAGGTACCTGGAAGCTCTATGTTAAAGCGGGAAGAAAGTCTTGGGAAGCGGCAGTACCCATATATAATGGCATTGTTTTAATGCAGATAATAAATCGCCCCAAATGGTGGATCATATTATTATTTATACCCGTTATTAACCTATTGATGTTTCCGGTAATATGGGTTGAAACCATAAGAAGTTTCGGAAGAAATTCGAATATTGATACCATTTTAGCCATTTTAACCTTAGGTTTTTATACCTATTACGTAAACTATTTTTTGGATGTTGAATATATTAAGGATAGAAGTCTTAAACCCAGAACCGGGGCGGGTGAGTGGGTAAGCTCCATTGTTTTTGCCATAGTAGCGGCAACATTGGTCCATACTTACTTTATGCAGCCATATACAATACCAACTTCCTCTTTAGAAAAGACATTGTTGATAGGTGATTTTCTTTTCGTTAGCAAATTCCATTATGGAGCAAGAACACCTATGACAACAGTCGCAGCACCAATGTTACATGATACTATCCCGGCTATTCCTATTCCATTTACAGGAATTAAATTGACCAAGAAATTTCGTTCTTATCTTAATAAACCGCAATTACCATATTTTAGGTTGCCTGGTTTTCAAAAAGTTAAACGTAATGATATCGTAGTATTTAGCTGGCCGGTTGATACTGTTGAGCAATTCTTTAAAAGGCCTACGAAAAAGATCAGAAAGCCTATTGATAAAAAATCGAATTATGTAAAACGATGTGTGGCGGTCGCTGGTGATTCACTAGAAATTATAGATGGCTATATTTATATCAATGGTGAGCGGACGATTCTTCCCGACAGGGCCAAACCTCAATATAAATTTGATGTGAATACCGGAGGACAACAATTAAGTACTAATATGTTGGTTAACAGATTTAAAGTGAGAGAAGGAGGACGATTGCAGGATGGTAATTATATTTTAAATCTAACTGATGAGGATGCAGGTAAATTGGCTAAGAATCCAACTGTAAAAAGTATTACAAAAAGAATTGAGCCTAAGGGTTATGATGGTGGAGTTTTTCCGAATGTGCCTTCACTGGGATGGAATATGGATAATTATGGACCGATCTATATTCCGCAAAAAGGAAAAACCGTGAAGCTTACTAAAGAAACATTTCCATTTTATAAAATGATCATTAAAGAGTATGAGAAGAATAACCTGATCGTAAATGGAGATGAGATCATGATCAATGGGAAAATAAGCGATTCATACACTTTTAAACAAGATTATTATTGGATGATGGGTGATAATCGTCATAATTCTGAAGACGCCCGTTATTGGGGCTATGTACCTTTTGATCATGTCGTTGGTAAACCTGTATTTATATGGTTTAGCTGGAATTCTGATGAGAAAGGTATTAATAAAGTACGTTGGGAAAGACTTTTCACTACTGTAGGAGGCAATGGAGAACCAGTTTCCTATTTCTATTACTTTTTAGGAGCTTTAGGTTTATGGTTTGTATACGATTTTGTACGAAAACGACGAAAAGCTTAGCATAATCAAATTATTACTTTGTTATTATATCCAACTTATTTTTCTCCCATTGCACATTATATTGCGCTGGTAAAAGTGAAGAAGGTTGTTTTTGAAGTAGAAGACAATTATCAAAAACAAACCTATAGAACACGCTGTTATATCTATGGAGCTAATGGAAGGCAGCTTTTAAATATTCCGGTTAAGCATACTAATAAAAGCCGGAAAACAAAGGATATTAAGATAGATGGTAGTTTTTCATGGGAAAAACAACATTTGAAAGCAATGCAGGCGGCTTATAGATCGTCACCATTTTTTGAATATTTTGAAGAAGACCTTATCATATTTTTTAAAAATACCCCCACCTTTTTATTAGATCTAAATATTAAAGTTCACGAATTAATGATGGACTTTTTACAATTGGATTTACAATATAACAGAACAACTGAATATGTAAAAGACCTTAACGGGGATAATGATTATCGTTTTTTGGCCAATGCTAAATCAAATAAAATATATGGTTTAAGTGCCTATACTCAAGTCTTTTCAAATAAATTCGGATTTATTGAGAATTTAAGCATCTTAGACTTGCTTTTTATGGAAGGGACAAATGCCTTGAATTATCTCCAAAATCAGCAAATAGAAAACCCTTAATGGAAATTCTTAGATTTGGTATTCACTTTAGTTTGCACTTTCTTTTTCCGGGAATTATTGCCTATGTTTTTTTTAGAAAATACTGGAAAAGGGCATGGTTATTAATGGTTCTCACGATGCTGATAGATCTTGATCATTTATTCGCTAATCCAATTTTTGATCCGAACAGATGCAGCATCAATTTTCACCCTTTACATACTTATTATGCCGGGATTTCCTATTTGATCTTATTGATTTTTAATAAAACAAGGCTTATTGGTATTGGTTTAATTTTCCATTTGATAACCGACTATATAGATTGCTTGTTTATCTGATTATTCTCTAAGCGAATTTAATACATAGGCAATAATAAAAAAACCGACTCCGGTGATAATTGGGGGTAGTATTAATTTTGGTCCATAAAAACCACCTATATAGATCATGGCAATCCCTAATATGGTCAATAGAATGGCAGATACTTTAATTTTGTTTTTCTTGTCCATTTATAAAAATTATAATTTAGTTGGAATAGGAGGTGGTCCTTTGGGTATGATCGCTTCATAAACTTCATCACCTTTTCTTTCTTTATATTCAGTCTTTACTTTTTCTACCAACTTCGGACTTTCAAATAGGTCGTACATGGTCATGGCCATAGCTTTGGATGCATACAGCATTCCCTTATGTCCTATTGACATTCCTCCGCATGCAACAACGGCCCATGAATGCCAGGGAGTATCTTTGGGCGCCGTGGTAACACTTAAATTAATGTTGGCAACATTCCAGCTCACATCGCCTACATCTGTAGATCCTCCACCCGGATTTTCCTTAGTAGCTTCTAATGGTTTTATCTTGCTATCCATTCCTACTTGAGGTTTGCCGGTTACTTCTTGTATTTTTTTCCCGAAGGCAATTTCTTCATTAGAATAATTTATCGGGCCTAGTAACTCAAGGTTTTTTTGCATGATCTCACCGCCGGTTCTATTTACAAGAACTTCATAGATCCCTGAAATTAAAGATACTTTATAGTCGACATTGGCCATAATAGCTGCACCCTCAGCCATTTTCATCACTCTTTCATATACCGGCATTAAACCCGCTCTTTTTGTATCCCTAACACGCATCCATAATTTAGCATAATCAGGGACTACATTTACGACCTGTCCACCATCCTGAATATGATAATGCATCCTTACGGTTGGCTTCACATGTTCCCGGTAATAATTTATTCCCGTAGTATATAATTCCAATGCATCCGAAGCACTTCTTCCATTCCATGGATCGGCAGAGGCGTGGGCAGCTTGTCCAAAAAATTCTACTTTAAAATCTACCAAAGCCAAAGAACTTTGAACATCAGCTTCTATATTATCTGCCGGATGCCAACTAATATTAACATCAACATCGTTCCATAATCCTGCATTCACCATCCATATCTTACCAAAGAATTTTTCTTCGGACGGAGTACCAAAAAATTTTATTGTCCCTTTGATCTTACCTTTTTCCATGAGTTCCTTAATGGCAATAGCAGCACCTAAGCTGGCCGTACCAAAAAGGTTATGTCCACAACCATGCCCTGCGGCTCCTTCTACTATTGGTTCTTTTGTAGGCAGTGTTTTCTGAGAAATGCCCGGTAAGGCATCAAACTCACCTAAAACGCTTATCACAGGGCTTCCTGAGCCATATGTAGCCACAAAGGCAGTTGGCATACCCGCCACACCACGCTCTACACTAAATCCATTCTTTTCAGCATAATCAGCCAATAATTTCGACGATTCATATTCTTCAAAAGCAGTTTCAGCTTTGACCCATATTGCATCGCTAATTTTGATCAGTTCTGTATTATGTTCTTCAAGAGATTGATGAATGATAGCTTTGTTTTTAGGTAATTTAATTTGCCCTATTGTTGTATAAGTTGTTAAAAAGCACAAAAATAAGAGAAGATGATATTTTTTCATTATCGAACGAATTTTATAAAATTTATTCTAAAATTAACAAATTAAAATAAAAGCAGTGTTTATCAATTTTGATAAACACTGCTTTAAATATACTAATTCAAATAGTGCAATTAGTTCTGATCACTTGGAGTTATATTCGGATTTGCATCAATTTCTGCTTGAGGAATTTTGAAAACCCATGCATTATTAAGAGAAGGTTTTTCTTGAAAATATGCATCTTGATAAAGCACTGCAGAGGCTCCAGAACCGCCATTAGCAGCATGGTCAATTCCTTCATCCCAACGAATTTTATCTGTATAACCAAATCCTTCTCCCCATAATTCTACGCCACGTTGAAACTTAATTTGATCCATTAATGCTGCTTGACTACCGTAAACAGTCGCATCGTAAGCACTATCGCGCGCGCCACCTAATGTTTGTAGTGCAGCTTGTGCTCCGGGAATGTCATTTAGCATTGCTTTTGCTTCAGCCTCAATTAAATACATTTCAGAAGAGCGCATATAAATGATATCATCCGGATCTATGGTACCAGGATTTTTTTGTAACATTTTTACGTGCATGTAGGGGTGTTCGTTATGAGCAGATGTCCAACCGTATAAATCTCTGTAAAACTGGTCTGCAGCATCAAATTCAGCTTCAGTAGTATATAAAGGGTTCGTATTATTAGCCCAACCACCTTCTCCATTTGCTGCAGAAGTATTTGTATTTGGAGCATTTATTAAGAATACATCCTTTCTGTAATCGGAATCAGGAATTTGATCAACCAATCTTCTATCTGCAATTTTAGGATTATTTCTATTCTGACTTCCATTGAATGTGTTGCACATTAGATAAAAGTAAGAGCGGAAAAATGTGGTTTCTGTTTCTATTACATTACTACCCCATATGACTTCTGGAAGTAGTGTTGTATTAAAACCAGATTTCCAATCGCTTTCGTCCATTAAAGGATAATTTTGACGTGCTAAAATTGCTGCATCAGCGGCAATTTGCCATTGCCCACTATTTAATGCGATACGTGCTTTAATGCCATAAGCAACATCCATGTTTAGTTGAGATTTACCATCTGCAGTTCCTGTTGGTCTGGTGGTCGCACCATCAAAATAACTTATGGCTGTATTAGCATCCGCTAGACATTGGTCATAGATCTCTTGTACTGTAGATCTAGGTGCACTTGTAAATGGCGCATCCGAAGAAAACAATAACGGAACTCCAGGATCTGTAGAGGGGTTTCCAATCAGATAACCCTTAGCAAAATGCTGAACCAATGAAAGGTAGGCATAAGCTCTATAGGTGTAGGCTTGACCGATAATCTCTTTTAGCCTGGCATCTTCCGGAATACTACCGTCAGTAGCTTTATTTATAATGGCATTGGCACTTGCAATGATATTATAGCGATGATACCAAAGTATTTCATTCGTTAAAGATGTTTCTTGAGTATGATCTAGCCACTGCATTGTGGTTCTCCAACCTAAATTATTAGCATTTGCTGAATGAATGATTCCTCCAGCCAGGGCATCTCCCATCGGTACCCAATAATGTTCGCCTGCCCTTTGTGAATCACCACCAGGGAGGACGGTTTGAGATTGAGAATACAATCCACGATGTAGCCCATTAAGTATCAATGCCATATTTTCAGCCGTAGCCAGGGCATCAGCAGATGAAATAGCATCTGTTGGTTTCGTTTCTAGAAAATCTTCTGAACACGACATTATTGCAATAGCCAGTATTGCGAATAACATAAATTTTATTTTTCTTAACATAATTATTATGTTTTAATTATTAATTAAAATGCTACGTTTAAACCAAACGTAAAAATTCTCGACGGGTTAAAGTCGTTACCTTCAGGTGTTCCCGCTAAATTATATTGAGGGTCTAAGCCTGTTCTCTTACTCTTCAAATACAAGTTTTCTCCTGATATTGAAAGTCTTAAATTATCCACTCCCAGTTTTTCTGAAATCGTATCGTTAAAAGAGTACCCAAAGTTAATATTCTTTAGCGTCCAAAAAGAAGCATCTGTTAAAAATCTGGTTGATTGTGATTGTACTAAATCCGTATTGCCATTTTCCAATCTAGGTACATCTGTGATGTCACCGGGCTGACGCCATGCATTTAAAATATCAGGGTGATATGAACGTCCAAAATTACCCTCATGCATCATCGCAGAATAACCGTTATCTAAAAATGAACCTCCAATACCATAGGTCATCAATACGTCTAAAGTAAATCCTTTATAGCTGAAACTGTTAGCAATTGAACCTAATACATCAGGGATAGTAGAATCTCCTGTATAAGCTCTTTCTGTATCTTGCCAATCATTGGTAGTTTCTTGAACTCCACTACCATCTAAAACTGGGACACTATTGCCATCTGCATCTATTTCGAACATTAGAAATAACTGGTCTCCTGTAGCTGGATCAACTCCTGCCGTATGAAGTAAGTAAAAATCATATCTCGATCTACCTTCTTCCCATCTTTTAGATCCATTTACAAAAGGATCTGGTAAACTGGTTATTTCATTTTTAAATGTTGATGCCTGTAATGTAAAGTCCCATCTAAAATCATCACTTTTCACTAAATGCGCGGTTAAGCCAAGTTCGATACCAGAATTGAACATATCTCCTATATTCGTTGGAAAGGAGTTTAAGCCATTACTAAGGGCTATTGGAAGGTCGTAGAGCAGATCTGAAGAATTTTTCTTATAGTATTCTAAAGTACCATCTAAGAAATTATTAAACAAAGCAAATTCTACGGCTACATCAAAACTTTCTACCGTTTCCCATTGTAATTCTGCATTACCTATTTCTTGCCATATAATAGCCGGGCTACCTGCATTAGAAGTTAGTCCATATCTAGGTTGAGATAAGAAAAAATCAAATAAATTATCATTACCAACTTGACCAAATGAAGCCCTTAATTTTAATCTATCTATAAAAGAAACATCAGTCATAAAATCTTCTTGGTCTATTCGCCAAGATGCTCCTACTGAATAAAAATTACCCCATCTTGCATCTGTACTAAAAACTGACGAGCCATCTCTTCTTGCAGAGGCACTTAAATAATATTTATTATCGAAATTATAGTTTGCTCTTAAAAAATAACCCTCAATTCTTTTATCTGAAGAATACCCACCTAAACTAACAGGTGTTGCAAAGTTATCAAATTCGTAGATTCCTTCAGCGGTTTGTTCAATGGCTAATCCGTTATTTTCTGAGTAGCTTCTATCAAAACTTTCATGACCAGCTGTGATATCTATATTATGTACATCATTAAAACTTTTGGTAAAAGTTAAAATCTGATTGAAATTTTCTACTTCTCTTCTAAACCTTTCTTCTGCATATCTTCCTGTTGGTTGTGCATCACCAATAATATTGTTTTCATATTCTTTGGCAAGCCCCTCATTGATATCTCTACCATAGTTAAGTCTAAAGTGAAGGCCTTCTAATATTTTGAAGTCACCATAAAATCTAAACCCATACGTGTTATTTCTAGTACGTTCATCATTTAATAACAATTCTTGAAGCGCATGACGTCCTTGGTTTACAGGTCTTGATCCAATATTATATTGGGGATATCCCTCCCCATTATCAAATACAGGATCTCCGGCAGCATCAAGTACTAAATTTCCGTCCAGGTCATTGAGATAAACCGGATAAATGGAGCCTATATTTTTAGCAAAACCAAATGGATTAACGATACTACCTGTTCCAGAAGAAGTTGGTCCTTCAGATTCGGAAACTGAAATATTAGCACTACCTCCTATTGTGATCCAATCGTTTGCCTCAAAATCTGCATTCAACCGTGTTGTTAAACGATTAAAATTTGTTTTAACTACATATCCTTCTTCATCTAAATAGGATGCAGAGAAAAATACTTTATGTTTCTCACCTCCACCGGCTACACTTACACTGTAATTCTGTCTAACACCAGTTTGTTCCATAACTTCATACCAATCTAAACTCTTATAAATTAGATTAGCACTTGGATTTAAATTTCCATCTATTCCTACAATTTGATCATTTGGTACATCAAATGGATTGTATCCTAAACTATTATAGATATTAGCAGAAGCAAAAGCGGGATCGCCCCCACCGGCACTTGAATTTCTTAAAGCTTCCCACATGGTTTCATAATATTGACCGGGAGTTACCTCATCATAGGCAGGAATACCTCTTGATACCAAACCGTATTGAGTTGAAGCAGAAACTTTGATGTCTCCTTTAGAACCACTTTTGGTGGTTATCAAAACCACGCCATTTGCGGCCCTGGAACCATATAAAGAGGTAGAAGCTGCATCTTTAAGAATTGTAAATGACTCAATATCATCTTGATTAATGGTATTTAACGATCCTTCATATTGCATTCCATCAACGATGTAAAGAGGATCTGCGCTACCATTAAGTGTTCCTACACCACGAATAACTATTCCTGGTGAAGATCCTGGTTGACCTGAAGCTGAAGTGAATTGCACACCCGTTGCTTTACCCTCTATGGCAGCAATTGGAGATGTAACATTTCTTAGAGCTAAGTCTTTTGCGCCAATAACATCAGCAGAACCTGTAAATGCCTCTTTTGTTGAAGTACCATAAGCAGTTACAATAACTTCTTCTAAAATGTTATCAGCGATTAATTTTACATTAATCACATTTGCAGCACCAACTCTTCTCTCTTCGCTCTTCATACCAACAAAGCTAAATACCAGTACGTCACCGGTATTGGCATTTATTGCATAGTTGCCATCAAAATCGGTTTCTGCACCCGTAGTAGTACCTTTAATAATAATACTTACTCCTGGTAAAGGTCCGGTATCATCGGTAACCTTTCCAGTAATGTTCCTAGTTTGTCCGAAACTAAACTGAACTACAAACGCCAAAAATAGCGTTATTAAAAGATGTAATTTGTGTTTCATTTGCATAAATATTTAATATTAGTTATTAAATTTAATTAAAAATTATCATTTGAGCCATTTTTCAATGGTTTTTTAACATTTACGTTAATTTATTTAAGTGATTTAAAAAGTATCTGGATAGGGTGGGAACTAATTTTTTTTGTTCCATCATAAATTTGATGCCGGCAACTGGTACCCGAAGCACTGATCAAGGTTTTAGTATCAAACTTTCTGATCTTTGAGAATAACGATTGCTCTCCAACCTGCATACTAATGTCGTAATGCTCTTTTTCGTAGCCAAAGGAACCCGCCATACCACAACATCCCGAATTAATAATGGAAACCTTATAATTCTTAGGAAGATTGAGCATAAAAAAAGTAGATTCAACCGTTGATAATGCCTTTTGATGGCAGTGACCATGTATTTTAATGGTCTTGCTATTTTTTGTGAATTGATTTGACTGTATGTTGCCCTTTACTGCTTCTCTTTTAATAAACTCTTCAAAAGTAAAAGTGTTAGCCGCAATTTTTTGCGACCCTTCCTTATCATCTGCTAATCGTAGGTATTCATCCCTGAATGAAAGAATAGCAGAGGGCTCGATACCTACCAAAGGAGTTCTTGAAGAAATAATAGGTTTAAATTTTTCTATATTTTTGTTTGCCAATACTTTAGCTTCTTTTAAAAACCCTTTTGAAATATGACTACGACCGCTTTCTTCGTGGTCAATGACGTTTACTTTATAACCTAATTTGTATAGTAGTGTTATGGCATCAATTCCTATCTGGACATCATAATAATTGGTAAATTCATCACAAAAAAGATATACTTCACCATTTTTAAAATCGCTATTTTCATAGTTATCCTTATGCCGCTTATACCATTTTCTAAAGGTTTTTTTTGAGAGTTTTGGCATGTTCCTTTCCACAGGAATACCAAGCATTTTTTTTGTTATGGTGCTGCCAACTATAAAGTTAGTAAGTGAAGGGAAAAGGCTTCCCAGTTTATTATATTTTACGTTATTGGCAAACAGTTTGGTACGCAGTGAAGGTTTATGCTCTTTTTGATATTGGTATAAAAATTCGGCTTTAAAACTCGCAACATCAACATTACTAGGGCATTCACTGGCACAAGCTTTACAGCTCAAACAAAGGTCGAATACTTCTTTTAATTCCTTTTGATCGAATTTATTTGGCTTTTCTGTATTCGTTAAAAATTCACGTAAGGCATTTGCGCGTGCCCTTGTCGTATCTTTTTCATTTAATGTTGCTCGATAACTAGGGCACATCGTACCTCCGGCATTAGAAAGTTTTCTACAATCGCCGGAACCATTACATTTTTCAGCAGCCCTTAAAATACCTAAGGAATCAGAAAAATCTAATATGGTATCTATTTCAGGCTCAATTCTGTCTACTGCATATCTTAGCGATTCGTCCATGGGAAAGGCATCGATGATCTTTCCTTTATTAAAGATATTTTCAGGGTCAAAAGTATATTTGATGATCTTTAATAATTCATAATTTTTTTCACCGATCATAAGAGGTATGAAAGATCCTCTTACAATGCCATCTCCATGCTCACCACTCAAAGAACCCTTGTATTTTTTTACAAGTTTAGCGGTTTCAAGCGTAATGGTTTTAAAAAGAACTACATCTTCCCTTGCCTTTAAATTCAATAGTGGCCTGAGATGAATTTCACCTGCACCTGCATGGGCATAGTATACCGCCTTCTGATGGTATTTATCCATCATAGCGGTGAACTCATTGATATATGAAGGTAAATCTTGAAGATCGACAGCGGTATCTTCTATGCAGGCAACCGCTTTTGAATCGCCTATAATATTACCCTAATAGGCCCAATCCGGCACTTCGCAGGTCAGTTGCTTTTTTAATGTCTTCATTATACAATTTAGGGAAAGCATAGCCAAAATTATGATCTTTTAAATCCTGAATAAGTTCGTTGGCTTGCCTTTCAACTTCTTTTTTATCCCGGTCATTTACTTCGAGTAATAAAACCGCCTCGGGATCACCTTCTATAAAAAATCTATTTTTAAGCTGTTCGCGATTATTTATAGTACAATCTAAAATGGTTTTATCCATTAGCTCACACATAAATAAATTATGCTTCATCGCAATCAACACGGCTTCGAGGCTTTCCTTTACTGAATTAAAATGAACAGCCAAAACGATGCGCTCTTTTGGTGGAAGAAGGTCTAATTTTAGTGTGATCTCGGTTGTAAAAGCCAAAGTGCCTTCGCTACCACACAATAATTTTGAAATATTGATCTTATGATCATTATTGGCGAATGTCGATGTATCGAGCAGGGTATCTACCGCATAACCGGTATTACGCCGATGGATGGATTTTTTAGGAAATTCTTTGAGGATTTCTTTTTGAGTATTTTCGTTCGATAGCTCCTTGTTGAGGGTTTTATAGATCGTTCCTTCTAAGGTGTTTAAAGAAAGTTTTTGCTTGAATTCTTCTGGGCTTAATTCATTAAAGTCTACCTCAGAACCATCTGATAATATGGTTTTTAACTCAATTATTTTATCACGGGTCACACCATATTTGATGGAAGTTGTCCCCGAGGAGTTATTACCAACCATACCTGCGATCATACAGCGGTTACTGGTAGAGGTATTTGGTCCAAAAAATAAACCATAGGGCTTTAAATAATCATTGAGTTCGTCGCGAATTACTCCCGGTTCGACAGTAACGGTTTTTTCCTTTTCATCAAAAGCCAATATTTTTGTAAAATATTTCGAAACATCAACCACAATACCATCACCAACGCATTGTCCTGCCAGCGAAGTACCGGCCGCTCTGGGAATTAATGTTATGTTGTTTTTTGTAGCAAAAGCTATTAAAATTTTTAAATCACCTTTCGTTTTTGGATAGGCCACGGCTAATGGAATGATCCTGTAAACTGATGCATCCGTTGCATAGATACTTTTGTAAAGGTCATCAAAAAAGAGCTCTCCGGTTAATTGTGCAGAAAGCTCCTTTAAGAGACTTTTGGTTGGTGATTTTGGCATATTAGCTTACTTGAGTACCATTTTTAGTTGGAGACGATGCCTTTAATAAAACGATATTTCCATTATCGTCTGCAACACCCAATATCAAACATTCGCTAACAAAATTCGCAATTTGTTTAGGTTTAAAATTTACGATGGCGGATACTTGGCGGTTTAACAACGCCTCTTTTGTGTATAAATCGGTGATCTGTGCACTTGATCTTTTGATACCAAGATCACCGAAATCAATTTTAAGCTGATAGGCGGGCTTTTTGGCTTTAAGGAAATCATTGACTTCTAGAATTGTACCCATTCTAATGTCGACTTTGGTAAATTCTTCAAAAGAGATGTTATCTGCCATTTATTTTAGTAATTTTATGCTATAAATCTACAAATAAAATATAAAAATGTCTAGAACTCCTTCTAATATGATTCCACTTGGAACTCAGGCGCCCGATTTTACCCTAAAGGATACCATGAGCGGCCAAAATTTATCCTTATCCACTATTAAAGGGGAGATAGGAACCGTTGTTATGTTTATTTGTAATCATTGTCCTTTCGTAATCCATGTAAATGATGAATTGATAAAAATTGCGAATCGGTATTCTGATAAGAAAATTTCTTTTGTAGCCATTTCTTCCAATGACGCCCAAAATTATCCTGACGATTCTCCACATTTAATGAAAAAAAGAGGTGAGGAGTTAAAATATCCTTTTCCATATTTATATGATGAAACTCAAAAAGTAGCCAGAGCTTACGATGCAGCTTGTACACCGGATATTTATGTTTATGATCGTGATTTAAAATTGGTCTATCGAGGACAATTAGATGATTCTAGGCCCGGTAATGGTATACCGTTGACTGGAAGTGACCTCAGATATGCGCTGGATTGTCTGTTAGAACTTAAAACAAACGATAGAATTCAAAAACCAAGTATAGGCTGTAATATCAAATGGAAGAATTGAAACAGTTCTGATATAAACTATTCATTAGATTACATCTAATTACTTCCAACCTTCTCTTTTCTTTAAATCATTGATATGTGCAAAATGATGAACACAATGCCATGCATAGATGCCTATGTTTTCCACTAGCGAAACTTCCTTATTTTCGTCGGGATGGATAAAAGTATGTTGCAATTCATTTGCATTTAAACCTTTTAATAAATATACCCATTTGGCATGAAGTGCTGTTAATGCATTTAAAGAGAGTAGGATAGGGGCAGACCGGCTATCTTTCAATTCCGCCCAACGTTCTTCAAAATAGGGTTTTATAACCGGTTTTACTTCGGTAAGTGCCCATTTAAATCTTATGTAACTATTTGAATGACTGTCGTACAAATGATGCACCACCTGCCTTACAGTCCAGCCTCCGGGACGGTAAGGAGTATCCAATTGATCATCGCTAAGATTCATTACCAATTTGGTAAGATTTTTAGGGAATTCTTCCAATACGGTAATCCAATCGGTGATATGTGCTGAAGTAATGGGTTTGGGTAAATTAACTTTACCTATAGGGTATTTAAGTTGATTTAATTCGGTCGCTGTTAGGGTCTCCATTTTTATCTTGTTAAAAATATAAAAATAAAGTTTAGCGACGTTTAACAAATATACTTATTTTATATAAAAAAAACGCTCCTTTACAGAGCGTTCTTATTATTTTACATCTACCAATTCTACATCGAAGATCAGAGGAGCATTTGGCGGTATGACCCCACCTGCACCGCTGGATCCGTAGGCCAGATCAGATGGAATTACCATTCGTGCTTTATCACCAACTTTTAATAGTTGAATTCCTTCATCCCAGCCGGGAATTACTTGCCCAACACCAATAGCAAATTCTATTGGTTCGTTGCGTTTATAAGAAGAATCGAAAACCGTCCCATCCAATAATTGGCCTTTATAATGCACAGAAACCGTTGCACCTTGGGTCGCTTTTTTTCCATTACCTTCCTGGATCATCTTATATCGTAGTCCACTTTCAGTTTTTGAAAAACCAGCGGAAACAGCATTTAAAGTTTCTTCATTTTTTTTCTTTTCGGCAAGTTCACGAGCTGCTCTTGAACCTTCAAAATTTCTAAAGGCTTCTATAGCGTTAAATTTTTCAGCAGCCTCACCAACACGAATAATTTCTAAAGAAGTTAATACATCGTTTTGTTGAATAGCATCTACAACATCCTTACCTTCTATTACATTTCCAAAAACAGTGTGCTTATTATCCAACCATGGTGTTGCTACGTGGGTTATAAAGAATTGGCTGCCGTTACTGGCAGGTCCTGAATTTGCCATAGATAGAATACCCGGTTTATTATGCTTTAATTCAGGATGAAATTCATCTTCAAAGCTGTAACCTGGATTTCCTGTCCCTGTTCCTAATGGGCAACCTCCCTGAATCATAAAATCAGCAATAACCCTATGGAATTTTAATTCGTTATAATAAGGTTTTCCTTGTGGCAACACTTTATTTTCCATTTCGCCTTCTGCCAATGCAACAAAGTTACCAACTGTACCTGGTGTTTTCTCAAATTCTAATTTCGCTATTATTTCACCTTTTGTAGTGTTAAATTTCGCGTATAATCCATTATCCATTTTCTATATTTTTTAAAGAAAAGCAAAGGTACTTGATTAAAAACTATTATAAAAATATGTACAAAAAAAGGTTCCCTTTATGGAGAACCTTTTTTTATTAAATATATTAAAGAATTTATCTTTTAATTACTTTAAAACTACCTTCTCGTTGACCAATGGCGACATTTACGATATAAACACCAACCGGTAAGTGTTGCATTTGTATTTGAGATTTTAAAGCAACAGGTCTTTTAGCAATTACTTTTTGACCAATTGTATTATAAATATTAACAATGGAAATATTTTCGTTCGCATGTAAGGTTAATACATCTTCTACAATAGGGTTTGGATAATAATTAAACCCTAGATCTACAAGATCTTCAATGCCTGCAGTTGCAGTATCAAGCAATTTATAATCGTCTATTCCGATACCCCAGGTTAACGAATCTTCGTCATCATAAATAAATTTTACCTTAAACGCATTGTTGATATGTGCGGTAACGTCAATATTTATAGTTTGGTTGTTTCCACTATTCGATGCCGGGCTATCACCAGATACCGTTAATATGTTTTGCCAAGTACTACCATCCCACACATCAACCATAAATTCACCATCATTACTAAATGTCTGATGATTATAGATAATTTCTACGGCTACGCTTGTGATACCTTCAGCTGCCAAGATCTACAGCTGGACCTTCAAGTTCTACAGAATATCCATCGTCGGCACATCCATCATCTATAAAAATAGCGGCTCCGGTTGGAAAAGATGCCGGATTCGTAAAACCACTTCCGGGCATAGTTCCAGTATGACCAAATTGCCAGTTACATCCAGTTGGTGATGATGTCGCCGTCCATCCCATGGGTAGGGTAGCGCCATTAAAAGTTTCTTGTTGTATTTGTGCATTCATTAAAACGGAAGCACAAATAAATATATATAGTAGATTTAATTTTTTCATTGGGTTAAAGTTTTAATTTAACATAAGTTTTTGTTACTATTCCAACTCAACGCGTTGAATATACACTTGTGAGTTGCCGGCTGCATCGGTCACTGTCCATTCTCTTATGATCAATCTGCCACGCAAATCTACACATTTATCTAAAGAGGCATACATATCAATATGCTGCTTACTTTCACCCCCTACAGCTTGTCCGTTCACCGTTCCTTCATAAGAAATCCAAAAACCTATCCATATTCACCATATTCATCCCTTGGGCCTATGTCCATGTGATGAAGGTCTGTATTACTTAATAGTGTTAAATTCGAACCTGAATATTCTCCGAAACCTTCAAGTTTATAAGGTTTTGTAAAATCTAGGTTGGCATATAATCTTTGATCTCTTAAGGAGTCATCATCCATATATCCACCGGCGGCGATCCAGGTAGTATAGTCGACCAAAGTTTCGAAAAATATTTCGATGATCCATCCTGAGGTTGGGTCTGTATTGTTTACAACCCGACCATGTATTTTAGCCGATCCATCTAAAAACTTTTGAAAATAACCATTTTCCCAATGATGCCATTTATCAAATGGAAAACTGTGGAACCAAATATTAGATTCAGTAAATACCGGACCATAATCGATCCAACAGGATTCTAAACCATCGTATTCGGCATATTCTATTGTAACATCAGAGCATTCATCACTAAAATTTACTTTAGGTATCTGACTAATATCTTCTAAGATAATATGATCTCTAAAACCATCTGATGAAATAATAGGTGGTGTAGTGTCAAAATCTACACAACTGCAATACACATCCGTTTTAACGGCACCTCCCATCACCCATGACTGACCGTTAACTGTTTGTCCATTTTTTTTGTTTCTAGTATCTATTTTAATTTCAATTTCATCAACATCTCCTGCAACGTCATTAAGATTTAGCTCAAAAACTTTAATACAACAGTTACCTGATGGAAAATCAGTAATTGTTTCTGTAAGTTCTGCATAACTACCATCAGAAGCTGAAACTTCAATATGGATATATCTGCCATCCGGCGTTAATTCTGAGATAGGCAATTGAACACTTACTCCTCGTGGACCTGAATCGGTGACGATAGGAATTTTAACAGTTTCTATATTGTTATAACCACCTATGGCAGTAAAAACACCAGAACTACCTATACCATTATTTACATTTCGGAAAACGTAGGCCAACATCGATTGGGCATACGATTCTTTATAGGTATTGTTATAATGTATTGATGACGTTACCGGTATTTCGGTTCTATAATACCAAACACTAGAACTACCACCCGATGGTACCTCCCTGTTTGCAGTGTAAGAATTTCCATCAGCATCTAGAATCTCAATAGTTTCACCGGGATTGTTTCCTTTGTAAACTATTTCGACTACAATACGAACTATATCTTCTGCACTACCAGAAATGTCTATGGAGGCAGGGATATTATTTTTTAAGCCAAGGCTTATTAATTCGACTTCAATACCATCTTTACAAGTATAAGACCAACCCGGGTCTGTCGAACTTGTAAAAGAATTGGTGGCATCGAGGTCAAGAATTCTATTAGAGGGAGCATTTTTTTCTTCATTTGAATACATAGAAGAATACATCAAAAAGATGGCAAACAACAAAGTTTGCAAAAGGTAACTTTTTTTCATGCTAATTTTTTTAGGTTAATTACTTTATATAAATACTCCCCTATTGGTTATTATACAAACCAGTAGGGGCAAAACTATAACGTCAATAGCTTTAAAATATTTTACAATTTTAAATTAATATAGACTGTTTTCCTTCACTAAATCATAGCATATATAATATAACAACTCATGATTGAAAAATTCCTACCCTTCATTTAGTTTTTTTTCAAAAAACTTAAAATTTAAGATGATTCTGAGTTCATTATTAGTGATTATTACAAAACGAATCGAATCTTCGGACCTTTATAATTTTTTTGCTTTATCTAGCAAATAAAAATCGGCCAAGACCATAGCTGCTAATGCTTCAATGATAGGAACTGCCCTGGGCACTACACATGGGTCATGTCTTCCTTTTCCTTGTAATTTTACTTTTTTACCTTTCGAATCTATCGTTTCATATTTTTGAAGTAGTGTTGCCACCGGTTTAAATGCTACACGAAAATAAATATCCATTCCATTTGAAATTCCACCTTGTATGCCGCCTGAAAGATTGGTTTTGGTAGAACCGTCAGCATTAAAAATATCATTATGTTCTGAGCCTTTCATTTCTGTACCACAAAAACCACTGCCGTATTCAAAACCTTTCACGGCATTCAATGAAAGCATAGCTTGGCCTAATCGGGCATGTAATTTATCAAATATAGGTTCACCGAGTCCGATAGGTACATTTTTAATAACACAAGTAATGGTGCCACCTATGGTATCGCCTTGTTTTTTAATTTTTTCAATATGTTTGATCATTTTATCCGCCATATCCGCATCAGGACATCGAACTATATTTGATTCTGTTTTCGTAAAATCCAGATCCTGATAGGGTTTTTCGAGATAAATATTACCTACAGAAGAAGTGTAGGCGTTGATACTAATTTTTTTCAACAGTTGCTTGGCAACGGCACCTGCAACGATCCAATTCGCCGTTTCCCGGGCAGAAGAGCGACCACCGCCTCTATAATCTCTTAATCCGTATTTTTTGGTATATGTATAGTCTGCATGAGAAGGGCGGAAGGTATCTTTAATATCGCTATAATCTTTCGATTTCTGATTCGTATTTTTAATCTGAAAACCAATGGACGTTCCAGTGGTTCTTCCTTCGAAAATTCCAGATAAAAATTCGACTTGGTCCGGTTCTTTACGTTGTGTTACAATGTTGGATTGTCCGGGTTTGCGTCTATCTAAATCGAATTGAATAGCATTAATATCTAGTTTTAAGCCTGCAGGACAGCCATCGATGATACCTCCTATAGCTTCGCCGTGAGATTCGCCAAAAGTGGTAAGTTTAAATAAAGAACCAAAGGAATTACTCATTATAATGTTCTAAAAGTTTGATGAACAAAGGTAAAACAATAAAATAAAAAGAGATACATTGTATTTAGGTATTGTTTAATTTTGAAAAAACTGTCATCAGATATGGAAAAAGCCCATTATAATATATTGGTTAAAGGTAAAGTTCAAGGCGTCTGGTTCAGAAAATACGCAAAAGATCAGGCAGATAGTTTAGGAATAGAGGGTTATGTTAAGAATGATGAAAATGGTAACGTTTATGTTGAGGCAGAAGGGACTACTGATGCTATTGATTCGTTTATAGAAACCCTTAAAAAAGGATCTCCATTGTCAAAGGTTTCAGAAGTAATATTCGATATTGACAGTTCAAAAGGGTATAAAGAGTTTAAAATTATTCGGTAAAAAACCATAGTTTTATGGCCATTAGTATAACCATAATAATTAAAAACACCTTCACAATATTGTCACTTTTATTTACCGACCAACGGCTGGCAATCCATCCTCCCAACGCTTGACCAGAGGCTAAGGTCAAACCAATTGACCAATTTAATTTATCATTGATGCCGAATAATACTAAGGTTGCTGCTGTATAAATAAGCATAACCATAGCTTTAATGACATTAGATCTAATTAAGGTAAGGTGATTTATAGTGGAAAGTGCCAACAATATAAAAATACCTGTACCTGCTTGAATGAATCCTCCATAAACACCAATGAAAAAGAATACAATTGTGCTCCAAACGGCATATTTACCTTTTAATCTATCTGTTAATTGTTGTAAGTTTTTTTTAGGGCTTATAACCATAAACCCTACGATAAGAATCATGACTATGGCTAAAATTCTATTAAATATATCATCTCTTATATCAATGGCAATTTTAGCACCAATTAAAGAACCCAGCGTTGCAGAAACAGCCAAATACCATCCAAATGAAGAGTAATTACTGGTAGCGCCCTTACTTTTAAATCCTAAGTATGCAAAAAGAGTCTGTATAAAAATAGCTATTCTATTTGTACCATTGGCAACACTAGAAGGCAGGCCAATAAATATTAAAATAGGGAGCGTAAGAAGTGAGCCTCCACCTGAAAGTGTATTTATCACTCCAACTATAAAACCAATAATTGCTAAAAGAAGATAATGATACCACTCACTCATGATGCAAAAGTAAAACATACCAAAGAAATGAAAAGTATTTTGGATATAAATAAATATAAAAAATGTTTCAACAAATAAAAAAGCTTACTATATTTGCAGCCGCTAAGGAGAAATGGCAGATCACGTGAATCCCGAATTCGGGATAACGTGATAAGAGTGGCATGTGACGTTTGTCGAAGACATCACGTCATCGAATGAAATTAAAATTATTAGAGTTTGTTCTTTGTTTATGCGCTTTGGAGTGAAAAGTATGACAAAATCTATGTTGGGTTTAGTAAAAATCCTGACGATAGGTTAAAGGCACATAATTTAGGAAAGAGTCCTTATACTAGAAAATTTAGACCTTGGCATCGATTTTATTTATTAGAGACCGATAATAAAGAAGATGCTTTAAAGAAGGAAAAATATTTTAAATCAGGTTGGGGTAGGAAAAAACTCAAATCTGAACTGGAGAAATGGCAGAGTGGTCGAATGCGGCAGTCTTGAAAACTGTTGAGGGTCACACCTCCGGGGGTTCGAATCCCTCTTTCTCCGCTGAGTGAATATCAAAATTCACTAAAAACCTGTAAATTAAATGTTTACAGGTTTTTTAATTTTATTTAATGCCAAATAAAGGCAAATATTAGCAATAAAAAGGTAACCGATTCGGTTACCTTTTTATTTTTTTCAATAGGTAACCGAATTTGCTATAAGTATTTGATATTAAATAGGTTGAAATGGTACTTTTTAAAATATTTATTGTATATTTAGTGTCAATTCATATAGGTAACCGATGTATCAAACGTTTTCCATACTTTTCTATCTTCAAAAGAATAAAGCTACAATTGATGGTAAAGCCCCTATTTACTTAAGAATTACGGTTGATGGGAAGCGAAGCCAAGTAAGTATAAAACGGAAAATCGAGATTAATCGTTGGAATAGTAATGCAGGTAAAGTTAATGGTTCAACTGCTAAATTTATAGAGATGAATCGTTATATGGATACGATTAAACATAAAATTTATAAAATTCAGCAGAGGTTACAAGACGAAGATAGAAACATTACTGCTTTAATCATTAAAGATATTTTCTTAGGCAAAGGAGAAAAACATAAAATGCTTTTAAAGTTATTTGAAGACCATAATTATCAAGTTGATAAATTAATTGGCAAAGATTTTGCCTCTAGTACAGCTGAGAGGTATAGAACTGCAAAAAAGCATGTTGGCGATTATATCAGGTTAGAATACAATACAGATGATATCCCTATAAAAGATGTAAATCATAAATTTATTACAGGTCTTGAATATTATCTTAAAACTGAAAGAAATTGTAGTCATAATACGGCTATAAAATATATTACAAATTTTAAAAAGATTATTCGTATTGCATATGCGAACGATTGGATAAATAAAGATCCTTTCTTTAACTGGAAGGCTAAATTAAAAATTGTTGATAGAGAATTTTTATCGAAAGAAGAAATTCAAATGATGATTGAAAAAGAATTGCATACTCCGCGACTAGACCAAGTTAAAGATATTTTTATTTTTTGTTGTTATACTGGATTGGCTTATGCAGACGTGGCGAAACTTTCTAAAGATGATGTTGTGATTGGTATTGATGGAGAACGTTGGATTAAAACAAAAAGAAGCTAAGACTGACACAAGAAGTAATATTCCTATTCTTCCTACGGCGGAAGCTATTCTAAAAAAATATGAAGGACATTCGGATGTTATTAAAGGAGAAAAGTTACTACCAGTATCTAGCAACCAAAAAATGAATGCGTATTTAAAAGAGATTGCGGTCTTGTGTGGTATCAATAAAAACTTAACTACTCATTTAGCACGCCATACATTTGCGACTACAATTACACTAACTAATGGGGTTCCGATAGAATCTGTAAGTAAAATGCTAGGGCATAAATCTTTGAAAACTACACAGCATTATGCGAAAATTATAGATAGGAAAGTATCTGATGATATGTCAATTCTGAGGTCAAAACTAAATCCTCAATTTAAAAGTGAAAATGTAAATTAGATCAAAAATTGCTAAAGAAATTGAATATTCATCGATGTGGCAGGAAGCCTGTTCAAGCCAATAATAAACTATATATCAATCATTTATAAATTTCAAAAACAAACTGTTAGCCGATTTGTTGACGGTACTATAAATGAACTTAAAATAAGATACTTTACTTTCTGATGGGTGAAGATAATTTTTTAGTTTATCAAAATTAAAACAAGTCAGTCTAATTATTAACTTGTCTTCGCTAATTATGGTTGTAGAATTCCATTAATATCATTAAGCATTTCACTGATGATTCTAAACTTTAAAAATCACATCACTTTGATTACCATAAAACCCGAAAATTGAAGTTGAAATTTCTTAATAAAAATATGTATTATTGGATTACTATTATTGTATAATTTTTAGCAACCTTTATCATTCTAAATATTTGCGCAAATTAAACTATTTTGGCTTAATTGCTCAAACAAGTTTTAAGCAAATCTTAAGAAAAATGTAATATCAATTTAATTAAAAAGTGTAACTTTTGCACTATGCGAATTTTAATTGTAGAAGACGAACCAGGCATTTTTAACTTTCTCAAACAAGGTTTGGAAGAAGAGTCGTATGCTGTGGATATAGCAGAAGATGGAAACAAAGGCTTAAAACTTGCACTTTCTGGAGAATATGATTTATTACTCCTTGATTGGATGGTTCCAGGTGTTAGTGGTATTGAAATTTGCCGTCAATTCAGAAAAGAATTTAAAGAGACACCCATTATATTTTTGACAGCAAAGGATACTGTCGATGAAACCATTTTTGGATTGCAATCTGGAGCTAATGATTATATTAAAAAGCCTTTCCATTTTGAAGAGCTTTTGGAACGTATTAAAGTCCAGCTTCGCCCAAAATCAGGGGAACATTCCATTTTTAAATTAGGAGAAATTACGCTTAATACGAGTACACACCAAGTATTAAAAAGGGATGAAGAAGTTAACCTTACCCAAAAAGAATTTGCTTTATTGGAATACTTAATTCGGAATAAAGGGATGGTTTGCAGAAGGACTAGAATAATAGAAAGTGTTTGGGATATACATTTTGAATATAATACTGGGGTAATTGATGTGTATATTAATGCCTTGCGAAAAAAATTAAAACTTAGTGAGGATGATAATTATATACAAACAGTTAGAGGAATCGGTTATATAGCTAAGGAAATATGAATTTGAGCTTTAGAAATAGAATTGCCTTGCACTATATGATTGCAACTGCCTTAATCATGGCGGTGGCTTTTACAGTAGTATATTTTGTAGTACAGGAAACTATGTATCAAAATTTGGATAATGATCTATCTATTGAAGCCGAAAAACACACTGAAGAAATAGTAATTCTAGGTGATAGTATTAAAGTAAATAACAAAAAAGAATGGGAAGAGAAAGAACATCGAGAGGTTCAAGTGAACCCCGTTTTTGTCCAAATATTGGATAAAAACGGGAACTTTATGGATAAGTCACCTAACCTTAAAGAAAATATACTCATTTTCAATTCAAAACAAAGCTATGGTGGACACTTCAATGAAAAGCTAAACAACAAAGCTATTAGGCAAGTTCAAATCCCTATCGAAAAGAATGGAAAAATTAAAGGCTTTATAGTCACTGCAATGTCTTTAGAATCTTCACAAATGGTACTTCTCAATTTAAGAAATGTTTTAGTTTTTTCATATTTAATTCTTTTAGCAGGACTATATTTTATTTCACGGTATATTGCAGGTAGGGCCATAATTCCGGTACGAGCTATTACTGAAACTACTAATAGGATTACAAAGAACAACTTGAATGAAAGGGTCGTTCTCCCTCAAAACAAAGATGAACTTTACCATTTATCTTTTGGCATTAACCAGTTACTCCAACGAATTGAGAATGCTATAGAACGTGAGCGCCAATTTACCTCAGATGCTTCTCACGAACTACGCACCCCTTTGGCAACCTTAAAAGGCACACTAGAAGTCCTAATTCGCAAACCAAGGGAACGAGCGGAATATGAAGAAAAAGTCAAGTATAGTTTAACAGAAATAGACCGAATGACAGCCACAATAGAACAACTTTTGCTGTTGGCTAGATTGGATACAAAATCAAAAACAATAGACACATCCTTTATTCCTTTAACTACCATAATTGATGAAATTCTTTCAAGATGTAAAAACCAAATAGCAGATAAAAAACTTTCGATAGATTTCAAAAATGATATTGATAACGAGGCTCTAGTTCCTCAATATTTTAGTAACCTTATATTTGAAAACATTATCAGTAATGCCATAAAATACACTAAAGCTAATACTAAGATTCATATTTCTATTTCTCAATTAGAGTCTAGAATTATTTGTAAAGTGAAAGATGAAGGGATAGGAATTAACAAATTAGATTTAGACAACGTGTTCAATAATTTTTTCAGGTCTGATGCACTGAACCATAAAAATATTCCTGGTAATGGCTTGGGGCTTTCCATAGCTAAAAAGGCTGCCGATGCTATATATGCTAGCGTTCAAGTAGAAAGTGAATTAGGTATCGGGACAACATTTACTGTTCAATTTTAAGTGAATCTTAAGACGTTTCTTAGTCAATCTTAATATTTCCATATTATATTTATTTTAAGTTTAAGAGTTCCACCCTTGAAAAAGAAAAATAGATTCCCCATATCTTTAAAGTTTTGGTTGGTTTTATTGGTTAATAGTTGCAAAAGTCTTGATAGTTATCAAGACTTTTGCTTTTTGCTTTTAGAGCAAAAAAATATTCTTAAGACAATCTTAAGAAACGGCTTAGAATACTTTTAGACACCTACTCTACATTTGGTTATTATATTAATAAACCACCAAAAAAATGTTAGAAAGAATCATCCAGTACAGTATCCATCACAAATTTATTGTACTTTTATTTTCCGCAGGCATCATTGGATTTGGCTTGTATTCACTTTCAAATATTCCTATTGGTGCGGTTCCAGATGTAACCAATAATCAGGTTCAAATCATCACTACTTCGAGAAATTTAGCTACAGAAGATGTAGAGAAATTTTTAACCTATCCCGTTGAGTTGGAAATGGCAAATTTACCAGGAGTAAAAGAAATTCGATCTATTTCTAAATTTGGTCTTTCAGTGGTAACGGTTGTTTTTGATGACAATATAGGCACCTATTTACCGCGACAACTAATTGCTGAAAAAATAAAAAGTGCTGAAGAAAAAATTCCTGCAGGATTTGGAAAACCTTTTATGGGTCCTATTACTACGGGTTTGGGTGAAATCTATCAATATGTAATTGAAGTAGATTCTGAGCATAGAGATCATTATTCATTATCCGATATAAGAACCATTCAAGATTGGGTAGTAAAACGTCAACTTTCTGGTATTCCTGGCGTTGTAGAAGTAAATACTTGGGGTGGTTATCTAAAACAATATGAAGTAGCTATTAATCCAGAACGACTTAGGAGCCATGGATGTTTCCATTTTTGATGTTTTTACTGCTCTTGAAAAAAACAATAGTGTTGCTGGTGGAGGATATATTGAGAAAACAAATCAAAGCTATTTTATTAGAGGAGAAGGATTAGTTTCTTCTTAGAAGATATTGAAAACATTGTAGTAACCACTAAAGGCAATGTACCCATTTTTATTAAAGATGTCGCTACAGTGGGTTTTGGACATGCTACTCGTTTTGGCGCCATTACAGGAAATGGTGAAGGCGAAAAAGTATTGGGTCAGGTCATGATGCTTAAAGATGCAAATTCTAAAGCAGTAATTGATGCAGTAAAGAACGAGTTGCACAAATACAATCCTCATTACCTCCAGGGATTAGTATAAATCCATTTTTAGAAAGAAGTGAACTGATTGGGAAAACAACTTTTACCATTGCTGAAAATCTAATTTTAGGTTGTTTGATCGTAATTTTTGTGGTGGTACTGCTTCTCGGAAATATACGCTCCGGATTAGTGGTAGCTTCTGTAATTCCACTGTGTTTGTTATTTGCACTTTCGCTCATGTATATTTTTGGAGTAGATGCCAATTTGATGAGTTTGGGCGCAATTGATTTTGGAATTATCATCGATGGAGCCGTAATTATCGTAGAGTTTATTGCTTTTAAAATCACAAGTCAAACGTTCTAAGTTATTGGCATTACCAAAAGATGAAAGACAAAATTTTATAGATAACATCACCTATCTAGGGGCAAGTAAAATGATGCATTCTGCCGTGTTTGGCCAGCTCATTATCATCATTGTTTTTATTCCTATTCTGTCATTAGTTGGTGTAGAAGGAAAAATGTTCAAGCCCTATGGCATTGGTATTTTGCTTCGCACTTATTGGCGCAATGATATTATGTTTTACCTATGTTCCAGTAATGGCTTCCTTGTTTATCAAACCATCTGATCCAGATAAGAAAACTATTTCTTCACGACTTATTACATTTTTAGAAGATCAATATAAACCAACAATTGCCTGGGCCTTGCGCAAAAAAACATTAGTACTGAGTATGGCAGTTTGCTTGTTAGTGTTCACTGCGTTTTTTTACTCTCGAATGGGAGGAGAATTTGTACCAACCTTAGATGAAGGCGATTTTGTGATTCAACCTGTATTGAAAACAGGTACTTCTTTAAGTAAAACTGTCGAGCAACAACACGAATTGAAAAAATTTTGAAACGGTTTCCTGAAGTAGAACAAGTGGTAAGTCGAATTGGTGCTGCCGAAGTACCGACTGACCCAATGTCAATGGAAGAAAGTGATGTGATCATCAAGCTAAAACCAAAAGGAGAATGGATTTCTGCAGAAAGCAAAGATGAATTGGCCGATAAATTTAAAGAAGCTTTTTCCGAAATCCAGGTGTTGATTTTGAATTTACCAACCTATTGAAATGCGATTTAATGAGTTGATTACAGGTGTTCGTGCCGATTTAGCCATTAAAATTTTTGGAGAAGATTTGGATGTACTTGCTAAAAAAGCATTGGAAGTTGAAAACGCAATTCAAAATATTGAAGGTGCAGCTGATATTATCTGTGGAAAAAGTAGCGGGATTGCCTCAAATGTCTGTGAAATATGATCGACAAAAAATTGCAAAATATGGATTAAATGTTGAGGACCTGAATAACATCATAACCATGGGATTTGCTGGAATACCGGCAGGAACTGTATTTGAAGGGGAAAAACAATTTGATTTGGTAGTTCGATTTGACAAAGCACATAGAAGAGATATTGATAATATTGAAACTGCCTCAGATTCAACTTCCCAATGGCTCAAAATTACCGTTAAGTGAATTTGCTAACATTAACTACACAAAAGGACCTGCAAAAATATCTCGAGACAATACGAAAAGAAGAATTGTGGTTGGCGTAAATGTTAGAAACAGAGATTTAGAATCTGTAGTGAAAGATGTTCAGAAAATAATAGAAAGAGATATGAAATTACCTACTGGTTATACTATAAGCTATGGTGGTCAATTTGAAAATTTACGAACAGCAAAAGCTCGATTAATGATTGCAGTTCCGATTGCCCTTGTTCTAATATTTATCTTGCTTTATTTTGCTTTCGATTCTGTTAAAGAAGCATTAATGATTTACAGTGCCATTCCGCTGTCAGCTGTTGGTGGAGTTATTTTGCTTTATATGCGTGATTTGCCTTTTAGTATTTCGGCAGGCGTTGGTTTTATTGCCCTTTTTGGAATAGCTGTGCTTAATGGCATTGTGTTGATTGAAGAATTTAAAGAACTTAAGGCGCATGGCATTAACGATATCAACAGACGAATTCTAATGGGAACAAAAAATCGATTAAGACCTGTACTATTAACAGCAGCAGCGGCAGCATTGGGCTTTTTACCAATGGCAATTTCAACTTCTGCAGGTGCAGAAGTACAAAGACCTTTAGCAACAGTTGTGGTTGGTGGATTAATTACTGCTACAGCATTAACGCTTGTGGTATTACCTATTTTATATGCAATGTTCGACAGAAAAGGGCATCATCCTAAAGAAAAAACCAAAGTAAATTTTAAGGCGCTCGGTGTGATTGTATTACTGTTTTCACCTTTTATGGGTAATGCACAACAAAGTCCTGTTAGTGTGGAGCAAGCTTTACAAATTGCAAAAAATAATAACAAAGGGTTACAGGCTTCTAATAAACGCATTGAACAATCCAAACAATTGGTAGGTAGCGCACTTAACATAGATAAGACTCATGTTTATTATAATTCTGACCAAAACAATATTGCCGAAAACGGGCTTCCGTTAAAAGTATTGGGAATAAGTCAATCTTTACAATTCCCAACTATATATGGAGCACAGCGTAAACTGGAAAAACAAAAAGTGTCACTAGTAACACAGCAATATAAGTTGAATGAACTGGCATTAACTAAAGAAGTATATATAGCCTACTATAATGTAGTTTTTCAAAAGAACCTTGTTCAGCAATACACTTTTTTAGATAGTTTATATGGTCAGTTTGCTAGTGGAGCAAAGAAAAGATATGATGTAGGCGAAACCAATTTATTGGAAAAACTTACGGCAGAAACAAAACAGAAGGAAGTAATCATTGGGTTATCGCAAGCTAAAGAAGATGTTTCAAAAGCATATACAATGCTTTATCAATGGGTACAGAGTGATACTTTGATAGTAGTGAACGAAAATACATTACCAAAATTGCAAATAAAAGAGTTTACGATAGCAAATCATCCGGGGGTCTTGTTATATAATTCGGCTGAAAATTTAGCTAAATAGACACTTTCGTTAGAAAGGCAAAGGCTATTACCAGACTTACAGTTTTCCGTATTTCAGGGCACAAATAATGGTTTAAACGCGAAGCAATACAATGGTTTTCAAGTAGGAGTTTCGGTACCGGTATGGTTTGTGGCTAATAAATCTAAAATCAACGCTGCAAAAACTGAAACTATGATTATTGCAAACGAGTATGAAAACTATAAAATACAACTGCAATCAAAATATGAAAGCCTTATTTCTGATTTAAAAAAATACGAAGAAGCAGTTTATTATTATGATAATAGTGGAAGAAACCTTTCAAAAGAATTAACAACAACTGCTTCAAAAGCATTTCAAAATGGCGAGATAGATTTTTTACAATATGTTCAGCTATTAGAGAGTGCAAAAAACATTGAAATAAACTATTTACAAAACCTAAATAAGTACAACAATACAGTTTTAGAATTAAACTATTTAACGAATTAAAAATGAAAAATACACGTAATAATTCATCAAATTCTATATACTTCAAGAGTCTTTTCTTGGTGGCAATAATGGTTTTAGCTTCTTGTAATTCGAAAGAAAAATCTGAAGCAACCAATATTGATACTGCTGAAACAATTGAGGATGTCGATGTCATCACAATTACAGAATCTCAGTTTAATTCAGGAGAAATGAAAGTTGGAAAAATAACAATGCAAGAGTTTAACACCAACGTTAAAGCAAATGGCATGTTTGCTGTACCACCACAAAATCAAGCAGATGTAAGCACTTATTTTGCTGGATATGTGAAGGATATAAAATTTTTACCAGGTGATATAGTTAAAAAAGGGCAAGTATTTTCACTTTTGAAAATCCTGAATAAATTCAGGCACAGCAAGATTTTTTAGAAGCAAAAGGACGTTTAAACTATTTGAAAGCTGATTATGAAAGGCAAAAAAAGCTTTTAGCAGATAATGTTACATCAAAAAAGAACTTTCTTAAAGCGGAATCGGAATACACAGTAACAATGGCCCAATATCAATCGCTTAAAAAGAAATTAAGCCTTATGAATATTAATCCGAATACCTTATCGGGAGAAACTATTAGGTCGGTTATAAGTGTGCTTTCACCATTATCTGGTTACGCGACAACTATTAATGCCACAAAGGGAATGTATTTGAACCCTTCAGATATAGCCATTACAGTTACAAATACCGATGATTTACATATAGAATTAAAGATTTTTGAAAAAGACCTTCCTATGGTAAAAGAAGGACAGCAAATAAATGTGAAGCTTCAAAACGATATAGATAACGTTTATAAAGGTAGAGTACATTTAATAAACAAAGCTATAAACACAGAAGAACGAACAGTTGATATTCACGGTGATTTAATGAATGAAGAAGAAGCGAAACTATTTGCTCCAGGAATGTATGTAGAAGCAGAAATTCTAACGACATCAGCGGAACATCCTGCTTACCACAGGAGGCTATTGCGAATATAGATAACGACTATTTTGTTTTGGTCAAAGAAAATACCTCAACTTTTAGAAGAGTATTGGTTAAAATAGGAACTACCAATAATGGATTTACCCAAATTCTTAATGCTAATGATTTTGATCAGAACACTGAATTTTTGACCGAAGGTGCATTTAATTTAATAACAGAATAGATGACAGAAAAAACAGAAGAATTAGACAATTATTTGGCCAACCATTACATCCATAGAAGTAATTGGTTAAGAGCAGCAGTTCTTGGTGCTAATGATGGCATTTTATCAACTGCGAGTCTTGCTATAGGTGTTGCAGCGGCAAGCGATATAAGAGAGCCTATTATTTTAGCAACCGTAGCAGGACTTGGTTGCTGGTGCTTTATCCATGGCTGCTGGGGAATATGTTTCGGTAAGTTCTCAAACGGATGTGGAAAAAGCTGATATTGAACGAGAGAAACAAGAACTAAAAGAAATGCCAGAAATAGAATTACAACGACTTAGCAGAAATTTATGAAAAAAGAGGTCTGAAAAAAGAAACAGCACTAACAGTGGCAAAAGAATTGACAGAACATGATGCTTTAGGCAGCACATATTAGAGATGAGTTAGGAATAAATGAAATTAGCCAAGCTAAACCTATTCAAGCGGCTTTTGCATCAGGAGCGGCATTTACAATAGGAGGATTACTTCCTTTTTTAGTAACTCTTTTTCTACCATTAAAGAGTATGGAATATTCTCTTTATGGTTTTGCACTTTTCTTCCTTATCATTTTAGGAGGATTAGCAGCTAAAACGGGCGGTTCAAATATTGGAAAAGCAATTTTAAGAATTACTTTTTGGGGAACAGTGGCTATGGGATTGACAGCTTTAGTTGGATATATGTTTAATATAAATATTAATTAATTAAATAATAAAATTATGAACGACGCACATTTTCATTTGGTAGTAATATCATCTTCCTATTGTAGGAACATTGATTGGGTTTTTAGTATTATTAGCAGGTTTTATTCTTAAAAAACCTCAAATAAAGAACACAGCATTGGGTATTTTTATTTTCAGTGGCTTAACAACAATTACGGCTTTTTTAACAGGAGAAGGCGCTGAAGAAATTGTTGAGAATTTACCAGGGATTAGTGAAACATTAATCCATAAACACGAAGAAATATGCAGAGCTTTTTCAGACTGTGATGTTGATTTTGGGAGGGGTATCGCTGATAACTTTGTTTTTGGAATATAAAAAACTCACATTTTCTAAATATGGTTTTGTTTTGGTTTTACTGCTTTCAGTTAGTTCTATAATCATCTCAAAATATGTAGGAACAAGTGGAGGAGAAATAAGACATACTGAAATAAGAAGCGATGCCAATGTAATTCAATTAGATTCTCATAATAAAAAAAATGATCATGATGATGATTAATAGAGTTGCTAGATTTTGTTCCTATTTACTTACAAGTTCAAAATGTAAAGAATTGCCTGTGCACTATCCAGAACAGGAAAAAGAAGTGATCGACAATGTATATTCTTAAAAGTTGGCTAAATAAAAATAATAGCCATTGGTTGTCTTTTTTATCAGTTAACTAATGGCCATAAAAAGTGTGTTTACAAAACTAAGGGGGGAATAGCAAGAGGGCAACACGGCGAGCCGGTGTTGCTTGATTTATTGAAATTTCAAACTACTGTTTTACAGTATTTTAAAAAATATCTATTATTGATTTTCCTAAGTTAGAAAATTGACTTTTGCGGCAAATCGTCTTGAAACCCGCATAAACAGGCAAAAATTTGCGGCAAATTTCAAGAATTGTTATGATTCATTTTAATTTTATAAGGTGAATTTTAATAAAAAAAATAAGTAAAAACTACCGCACTCGCGCTTGGCTCGTTTGGTTCATTTTTAAAAGTGAAGGATTCTCTCTCAGTTTAATAAGAGAATTAAAACAAGAAAGTATCAATGATACCCAGCCTCTTAATCCATCACTTTAAAAACGGAGTTTATTAAGAACTTAATAAATTGAGCAGTCAAGGAAAATTGATATTATTGTACTCACTTTTTCTGGTATTGCTTTTATCTTATAATAATTTAACTTTCAAGAGGTTGTTTCGATAATTTTACAAAAAAAAGATGTCCTAATTGAAGACATCTTCTCATTCCCTTTTACCTTAAAGTTTATTAGTCATCATCACCCAATTCGGTATGATCATGGATAAGCTCTTTTATACTGTGCGCCAATTGGCTATTTCCATCGGGATCACCAGGGTAAATTTCTATCAAGCCGTCATTGTTGCCATCTGTTGCAGATGAAAGATCTATAGAGGATGTAACGCCAAATACCCTATCTAAATTAAAATTAATTACAATTACTTCACCATTTCCCGTAATTGTAAGGTCTTGGTTTGCATTTGGATAATCTACTTCGAATTCATCATCAGTATCATGCCAAAATATAAATGGAGTACCGTCAATTGAACCTTCTGCGAGTATGGATTTGCCAAACATTTCACTTCCATCAACTCTTCCTTTGGCCATGTCAAATTCTATTTCTTCAAAAGTATCAAATGGGACAGCTGCATCAGTTATTCTAATTTCGGAAGTACTACCTAACAAATCTAATTCAAAAGGGCCATAAAATTCAGCATCTTCGTAAAGATCTTCATATTGATCTGAATTTTCACCATCATTTTCAAATTGGTCATCATCATACTCCAATTCAATTTTTTCGATGTTCACTATAAATTTTGACAATTCTACTTGTGCAAGATTAGAACCAGCTTTCGACTTTGTATAATTTGCGGATGCTTTAATAACCAAGTTAGCAGTATTATCTTCTTTGGTACAAGCAACAATCGTTAAAAAAACAATTGCAAAACTTAAAATTTTATAATTTGTGTTTAGCTTCATAATTTAAATATTATATGTTTATTTCTATAAAAACAACTGAACTTAAGAATATCCTGAAAAATTTCAAGAAAGATTCAGTTCGTTATATAATTTCTTTTGATATATTTTAAATTTGTGACAATCAATAAATGCGAAAAAAACTGTATTTGAACCCACAATATCAAATTAACAATACTTCATATTGTACTCTCAAAAATTTAGTCTTTTACTTAAAAGATATTTTTTAGTTCTACGACCGTAGGGAGTAGACAAGATTGTGTCCACAGGCACACATCTTGCATTCCAATTCAACGGAATTCTTTTGACTAAATTCATGATTAATTTCCAACAAAATAGTTTCTTGATTGTGTTGTGAAATTTAAGTAAGAATCAATTGCTAATGAAAAGAAAAAGATGAAAGATCTTTATCCAGAAATTATGGTGCTTTTTGTATGGGGCAACTGAAAATTGAATAACTTGATATATTTCGTTCTCATTCGTTCCATTTCAGTGGCCATACCATCTATTAATTTTTTTTCGATTCAAATTTGGGAAAGTGCTCTTATTTTTTCCAAGCACTTCGGTAATGAAAATATTGCGAGCGTTTTTACAGTTTATTTTTTCTTTTTTCATCAGCTAAATATTTTCTTTTTCCTATTTTAACCTACCTAGTTACCTAAGCTTTTATTTATAAGGGTTAAGAGCTCAGGTAAGTAAGAAATTTATCTTACCTAACTTACCATTTAGGTAAGTTAGGTAGGGTATAGGTAAGATAAAATTTTCAGATCTTACCTAAGAATATCCCTGTATATATAGTATCTTCAAAGACTTTAGGTAATTAGGTAACTTATTTTGAGTTAGAAATATCTTTTCATGTAAAAGGCTTATTTTTATATCAATCAAATTTAAGATGATTCAGATCAAAGGAATCTACAATTCATAACTATATAAAAACAAATGAGTTCAAATTTTATATATTAATATTACTAGGTGACTAATTCGGTGTCTATTGTAATTGCACAAAGTTAATTAGTTGACAAACAATAAGATATAGATGGAGTTCAATCCCCTCTTTCTCCGCAAAAGGAAACCCACAACGAAAGTTGTGGGTTTTTTGTTTTCACGAACAAGCGAAATTTATTTCAGCTTGAGAGAGGAAACAAAAAAAAACAAGCAAGCGGCAGCTTGCTTTGGGTTCTATGCTTGCTCAGGATTACCCATTTGGGATCAATTGCGCCGCAAATAATCCTTTCAAAATGGATCCCTGCCTTCGCAGGGATGACAAGTAAGTATAGGTTGAGAAACACAAAAAAACAAGCAAGCGGCAGCTTGCCTTTTGGGTTCTATGCTTGCTCGGGATTACGCTTTTGGGATGCATAAGTCGATAGGCGCAGTGAAGCCTGTATTCTGAATCCCTGTCTTGTTCCTACGCTAGAGCTTCGGGGGCATGCGGGCACAGTGAATCCGATTGCCACCACACCATCTGGCCCCTCACTAAAAAAGGTCTTCAAGACCTTTTTTAAGCGTTCGGTCCGGTTTCTATGCTTGCCAGGGATTGACTTTTAGGGATCAATTGCGCCACAAATAATCCTTTCAAAATGGGATCCCTGCCTTCGCAGGGATGACAAGTAAGTATAGGTTGAGAACACAAAACAAAATACGCTTTGCCTATTTGTGGTTTCTATGCTTGCCCAGGATTAGCTTTTGGGATGCATAAGTCGATAGGCGCAGTGAAGCCTGTATTCTGAATCCCTGTCTTATTCCTCCGCTAGAAGCTTAGGGGGCACGCGGGCACAGTGAATCCCATTGCCACCACAATATCTGGCCCCTCACTAAAAAAGGTCTTGAAGACCTTTTTTAAGCGTTCGGTCCGAGTTTCTATGATTGAGAACACTGGATATTAACGCTTTTGGGATCAATAATGCGGTTTTCTATGCTTGCCCGGGATTACCTTTTGGGATCACGAACAAAGTGAATAATCCCGATGCCAGGCGCCGGCTGTCTCGTTCATTTTACCAGTTATCAACGCTTTTAGAGATATCCGTCGGGATGCTCATTATTTATAATTGGGTTGGGGTGGATTTCATCAATAATTCCTTAAATTTTGGAAATTGAGCAATACACGAATTGTCATTGCTAAATTATCTGTAAAAAACCGCTACTTTTGTTAATCGATTAATTGATTTATTTTAACAATTCCATGTTGTAAATAATATTTAAAATACCTATGAAAAAAAGTATACTTATTGAAGATCAATATAAAAGAACGAGTTTATTTGAAAAAGAAAATGTGAATTATTTGGTTAGAGTTTTAAAAAGATTTAATACTGTACCCAAGATAAACAGCATAAATATTATTACTTCTAACAGAGAGCCTGATCTATTTAAAATTGTTCCCAATCAGTCAATTAAAATTGGTTCGTCATTTTTAGATAAACCTATTTTGGCTTTAATTTATTTAAGGTATGGTATTGAATGGCAAATATGGTATAAAGCTTTAGGCAAAGAAAAAACTGATATTGTTTTATGTGATCTGGCAGCTCTTAAAGTTACTCAAATATTTTATAAATTATTACCAAAAGAGGATAAAGAAAAATTAAAAAATGTAGATTATTTTTTAATTGAGATGATCAAAAAAAATAAAGATTTAAATACGGAATCTTTGTCAAAATATAAAGAACTACAAAATTTTCATGGATTAAATAATTCAAACATAGTCTTTAAAGAATCTTGGAAACCCATTCTTGAAAATCTGGCAAAACCAACAGAATATTTATTAATGTCGGGCGGTGATCTTAGATTGAATATTGACGAATTCGAATTGTTAAATAAATATGGATGTCGTCCATTTCCAAGACCCGAAGCATTTACTTTTGCCTCATCAACAGCAACGAGTGTATCAAATTATGCTTTTGATAAAACAGATAAGGTTAGAACGATTTTAATTCAAAACAGCTTAAAAAAAGGTTTCAAAAACACAACTATTGAATTTTCAGAATTGCTAAAGAATAACCTTAGAAAAACACTTAAAATTAATGAGGCTTGTCAAATAATTTTTTCACCTTCGGGTACTGATTCTTCTCTTCAAATAGCAGCCATTACTCAAATTATTACCGATAAGCAAATTACGCATGTTTTAGTGGCTTCTGATGAAACTGGCAGCGGTGTCGCTGCAGCTTTAAAAGGATGGCATTTTGAAAATACAACTGCTTTGAATCATCCGGTTAAAAAAGGAGATAAAATTGAAGGATTTAGAGATATTGATTTGATTAAAATTCCTTTAAGAGATGAAAATGGTGACTTAAAATCTTCAGATCTATTAGATACAGAAGTTTTTGCTGCTATTTCAAAAACCAATGAATTGGGAAGACATATTGTGTTACATGCAATGGATCAATCAAAATTAGGTTATCAGTCACCTAGTAAAGAAATGATACAAAGTTTAAGAACACTTAACAATTTATCTATACAAATTATTGTTGATGGATCACAACTAAGGTTAGACCCAAAAGACATACAAAATTATTTAAATAAAGGCTATATTGTTACCATTACCGGAAGCAAATACTTTACAGGCCCTCCCTATTCTGGCGCATTAATTGTACCTAAAAGTGTTAGTAAATCAATTGATTCTGTAAAAAAGACTTTGCCGGAAGGCTTGAACAATTATTATAATCATTCCGATTGGCCAACATCTTGGTTCTGTTCAAAAGATTTATCCGATGGGTTTAATTATGGCTCATATATGCGTTGGAATGCTGCCATAGTTGAAATGGACAGGTATTATAAAACACCTATCTTATATAGAAATTTAGGAATTGAAATGTTTTGCAATTTTGTTGAAGATTCTATTAATGATGCCTCCTTTTTAGAACCACTTTTTGGAGATGAAACAAAAATTAACACCTATAACACTGAAGAATTCGGACTTAGAAATATTCGTACAATTTTCCCTTTCTTTATTTTAAAAGACAAGGAAGTATTGACTATTGAAAATGTAAAAAAACTTTATGTATTGTTAAACTCTGATTTATCCTATCAATTTGAAGGATCTTCTTTAGAGATCATTAGGCTTGCTGCTCAAAAATGTCATATTGGGCAAGCGGTTAATGTAAAATATGCAAATGATATTCAAAGTGCTGTTTTAAGAATTAGTTTGGGAGCAAGGGTTATTTCTGAAAGTTGGGTTAACAGAGATGTTAGCATCTATTTTAGAAATATAGAAGCACAAATGAATCAGATTACTGTAATTATAAAAAAGATAGAATTGATCCTCAATAATTCTGAATTGTTGAATTAATTAAGAGGTATTAAACAGGATACTTCTAAATATATGGGATCATTTTATATAGCAAATATTCCCATCCACATGACCAAACATCTTATTCCAATTTTGATTTATTAGATTACCCATTCATTTTTGAATCACGAGTCTTGAAATGAAGTGATTAATTTATTTGATCTTACATCAATAAAAATAATTTGAAAATAGCATATATTACCTTCAAAATTGATCCTTATTTTAACATATAAAATTTATTAGACACTAATTTATTTTGATAAATAATTATTAACTTGGTGAAAATTTTAGTGTTATGGCAATATTTAATTTAAAAGTTAACGGAAAAGAGCATCAGGTTGATGTAGACCCAACGACACCAATCTTATGGGTACTCAGGGATCATTTAAAATTAGTGGGCACCAAATATGGTTGTGGCTTAGGGCAATGCGGTTCTTGTACCATTCATATGTCAGGGGTAGTGATGCAATCATGTCTCTTACCGATATCATCTGTCGGCAGACAAGAGATAACAACCATTGAAGGACTTTCAGAAAATGGTGATCATCCAGTTCAAAAAGCATGGCTCGAACATGATGTTCCACAATGCGGTTATTGCCAGGCAGGTCAGATCATGACAGCTGCAGCACTGTTGAAAAACAATCCTAATCCTACCGATGAGGAAATTGAAAATGCCATGAACCTTAATATATGCCGCTGTGGCACTTATGTAAGGATCAAAGAAGCTATTAAAACTGCATCATCAATGTAAACCGGGTAATCATGACAAAGATAAAAACACAATACAACAGACGTTCATTTATGAAGGTATCTGCGGCAGCGGGTGGTGGTATGCTGATAGGCTTTAGCTGGTTCGCCGGATGTACACCGGCTTCAAAACCGGAAGCAGCATTGGAAATCCCAAATGAATGGTTTGATATAAACGGATATATAAAAATTGGTGACACAGGTATGGTCACGATTTACTCACCTAATCCGGAGATTGGTCAAAATGTAATGACCTCAATGCCCATGATTGTAGCCGAAGAACTGGATGTTGATTGGAAAAATGTTATTGTTGAACAGGCTCCGTTGAATACCGGATTCTATCAAAATCAATTTGCCGGAGGAAGCCTCTCTATTCGCTTAAGTTGGAATGCTTTGCGGATGGCTGGCGCTACGGGTAGAAGAATGTTATTGGAAGCCGCAGCTAAGGAATGGGGATTAAATGTTTCGGATTTGACTGCTGCGCAAGGATTAATCACAGAAAATAACGGAGAGCGAAAGGTAACTTATGGAGAAATAGCTTCAAAAGCCGTAGGTATAAAAATACCTGAAGAAGTTGAACTAAAAGAGATAAGCGATTTTAAACTTATCGGTACATCCTTAAAAAATGTGGTTGGAAAGAAAATAGTCACCGGAGAATCCCTGTTTGGTTTGGATTTCGATAGAGAAGGTATGCAACTGGCGATGGTAGAGCATGCACCTGCATTCGGAATGAAAGTCAAGAGTTTTAACGAGGAAGAAATTAAAAGTATGGCGGGGGTAACAGACGCCTTTATAATTGATACTACGATAGAAGAACCTACCTGGAGTGATGTGAACGCCTTTAACCAGTTGATAGCCATTGTTGGTGAAACAACATGGCAATTAATGCAGGCCAAAAAAGCCCTCAAGGTCAATTGGGAAACGATTGGAGAGTTGGAAGATTCGGAGCTCCACCTGCAACGATTGGAACAAGCACTTGTTTCGGGTGAGGTAGAAGAAAATAGAAAAGATGGTGATCCGGAGGCCGCGTTTAAGAAAGCTGCTAAAGTTATTGAGCGAACTTATAGCTCTCCATTCATGGCTCATAATACCTTGGAGCCTATGAACTTTTTTGCGAATGTCACTGAAGATTCGGCTGAATTAATTGGTCCGACACAAACCCCGGAAGCACTTGAGGGATCAGTATCTAAATTTCTAGGTATGCCCATAGAGAATATAACCGTGAATATGACACGTATTGGTGGTGGATTTGGAAGGAGACTCTACGTACATTTTGGGGTAGAAGCTGCCGCTATTTCTAAAAAAATAGGTGCTCCTGTTAAGCTTATGTACACCAGGGAAGATGACATGACCCAAGGTACCTATCGCCCTGCATACCGTCAAAAATATAAGGCGGGGTTGGATGAAAATAACAACCTAATTGCCTTTACTGTTAAGGGTGCCGGATTGCCTGAAGGGGCGGTTTTTCCACATCGTTTTCCTGCAGGAGCCGTTGAGAATTACTCAGCCGAAAAAATAAAGGCAAATACCAATATATCAACAGGGGCATGGCGTGCTCCAAGGTCGCATTTTACTGCCGGAGCTGAACAGTCATTTCTCGATGAAGTCGCTGAATTGGCAGGTAAGGATCCCATTGACTTCCGATTGGAATTATTTGATCGGGCTATAAAAAATCCTGTTGGAGAAAAATATGAGTATGAGGCAGAGCGTTACGCCGGTGTGCTTAAATTGGTTAAAGAAAAAGCCAATTGGGGAAAAACAGAACCGGGTGTTCATCGTGGGGTGGCAGCCTATTTTTGTCATTCAACCTATGTTGCAGAAGTCTTAGACATGGTAATGGTAAATGGCCAGCCGATAGTTAAAAAGGTTTGGTGTGCCGTTGATTGTGGTATTGTAATAAATCCAGATGCTGCTATCAATATGATCCAGGGAGGAGTTATAGACGGTATAGGAAGTGCAATGTACAGCCAATTAACTTTTAATAATGGGGCTCCTAATGAAATGAATTTCGACAATTACCGATTGATCCGTCATTCTCAAGCTCCCAAAGAAATAGAAGTCTTCTTTGTTAAGAACGAAATAGCGCCCACCGGCTTGGGAGAGCCCGGTCTTCCTCCTGCTGTTGGGGCCTTGGCAAATGCCTTATATAAAGCAACAGGACAGCGTTACTATCATCAACCATTTGTTTCAAATCAGAAAATTCTTGGCTAGAAAAATAGAAGGATATATATGAACCTACCACGATCAAAATTTGGTTATGGTGGGTTTACTTTTAATTAATTAGAATGTATTAGGTGATGACATACGAGTTAAAAAATCTTATAGAGACTGGTATTATTTGGCAGCAAAAAGGGATTAATGTGGTTCTGGCTACTGTGGTAGCTTTGGAAGGATCGTCTTATAGGAGACCAGGAGTAAGGATGTTGTTAGCTGATAATGGTAAATGGATAGGTGCCGTTAGCGGTGGATGTGTTGAAAAAGAAGTATATCGACAAGCCCAAAGTGTTTTTAATACACAAAAAGCCAAAGTAATGAGTTATGATGGCAGTTATAGACTAGGATGTGAAGGTATTTTGTATATCCTTTTAGAGCCCTTTAGCATTTCAGAAAAATGTTATACATCATTTCAAAAAGCAGTTAAGGATAGGAAGCCTTTTACTTGTGATTCCTATTACCAGATGGATCCCGATCAAAGTATTGATATGGGTTCAATCCTAACCATTGACAACGAATCATTTAAACTGTCACCATCAATTGACCCAGCGCATCTTAAAAATTTGGACCATTTTTCTCAGGAATTTGCGCCTATTTTTCAATTATATATTTTTGGCGCTGAGCATGATGCTGTGGCTCTTTGTAAAATGGCAGGTCAGATAGGTTGGGAGGTACATATTGTTGCGCCTCCAGGCGAAGCTAAAACAATAGATTATTTTACCGGAGCTAAAAGTTTAATAACGCCAGCTTTCGATGGTATTGAAACATCCGGATTCGATGGGAATACGGCAGTGATGGTGATGACGCACAGTTTTAATAAAGACGTAAGATATTTAATAGCCTTAAGAGAAGTGCAACCGGCTTATTTTGGTCTTTTAGGTCCAGCTCACAAAAGGGAGCGCATATTTTCTAAATTTTTGGAATACCATCCGGATACCAATATCGAATTTTTTGAAAAGATCCACGGACCGGCAGGCATCAATATTGGCGCAGAAAGCGCTTCGGAAATTGCATTGTCAATATTAGCTGAAATTTTAAGTGTTATACGGAAAAGCCAGCCTATTTCCTTAAGGGATAAAATAGGTCATATTCATGAATAATATTCAACATCTCTTGTTGGCAGCTGGGGCTTCTAAACGCATGGGGAAGCCCAAACAATTATTAGCCATGGGGTAAGGAAACATTAATTGAGCACCAAATACATGTGTTGTTAGAAACTAACAATAAGGTATCGGTAGTTTTAGGAGCGTATTCTGATAAAATATCAGAGGTCATAAAAAAGTTCCCAATTGAGATTTATACCAATAAAGATTGGGAAAATGGTATGGGGACGTCAATTTCGTACGGATTGAAGATGTTATTAGATAAACATCCAAACGTTGATGCGCTGCTCATTTCCTTAATCGATCAACCCCTTATAAAATCGACTCATTTTAAGAAGATGACAGATCTTTTTCAACCCGGAAACAATGAAATTATTGTTTCCTATTCTGAAAAAGGCTGGTCGGGATCACCCGTGTTATTTGATAAAGTATATTTTAAGGAACTTCTTAAATTGAAGGGTGACGAGGGCGCAAAACGAATAGTTCAAAAATATCGAAATTCCGTTAAATTAATTGATGGTGGGGACTTCCTAAAAGATATTGATACCCATCAGGCTTACCTTGAATTATTAGATACATATATTATGGATAAACCTTAAAATAATGGTTCAATTCATGCTATTAACAACTCAATCATATGATCGGCCCTTACGATATTGTTTATTGTAAATATTTAGTGATTTTATCACTTAAAGGATTGGTAATTGAAAAATAATAATCAATCAGTTGACCATTAGGTCCTATTAAATATTTTTGAAAATTCCATTTTACAGATGAATTTGACTTTCCATTCTTGGTCTTGTCTGTGAGCCATTGATAGAGTGGATGTTGGTTCTTCCCTTTGACATCAATTTTCTCTGTCATAACAAATGAAACACCATAATTGGCTTGACAAAATGATTGAATTTCCTGGGCTGTTCCCGGTTCTTGGCCTCCAAATTGATTGCATGGTACACCTATGATCATAAGGTTATCACTATACTTATCATATAATTTTTGTAGATCTTCATATTGTCCTGTAAATCCGCATTTTGAGGCTACATTTACAAAAAGGATATATTTATTCTTATAGGCAGACAAATTAAGGGCTTCTCCATTTAAATTATTGATTTGTACATCATAAATAGATGCTGTTGGTGATGTTTGCGACATGGTTTTCGTGAAAAATGTTAACATAAGTGTAAATAATATTAATCTGTTCATCTTTAAGTTATAATGTTTTGAAATTATTGATCTTTACACCTTTTGCCTTTAAATCGAACATAAGATTATAAAGACCAAAAAATGTTCTATTGATATAAATAAAATGCTTAGAACCTCTATTTCCATTCATTTTACGTAACTCTGTATTTTTGCTATATTTTTCTCCAAGTGCTGCTATTTTACCAAAGAACTCGGCGTTGGAAAAATCGAATGTATCGACATGGAAAGGCTCAGTAAATAGTGTCAGCATTTCATGAAACATAGCGGTAAAAAATTCTATTTCTTCAGGAGAATCATCCTGACGTAAAATTTCAAGTTCATACAGCTTTTGGTTAAAAATTTCGGTATTGTTGATGTTTTCCTTTTTGGCTAATTCAAAGTAAGGGATATAAAATTCGTCCGGAACTTCTTTCATACATCCAAAGTCTATAGCAATTAGATCACCTTGTTCAGATACCAGGAAGTTACCGGGATGCGGATCTGCATGAACTTTACGCAAATTGTGCATTTGAAACATATAAAAATCCCAAAGAGCTTGTCCTAGCTTATTTGAAAGCTCTTGGTCTTTATTATGAGCTACAAATTCAGAAAGATGTTCACCATGCATCCAGTCCATAGTAATAATTCGCTCTGACGACAACGCTTCATAGTAGTTTGGAAACTTCAAATTCGGAATATGCTTGCAGGCCATCACAATTGCTTTGCTTTGCTCGACTTCCAAAATATAATTAGTTTCTTCAATGAGTTTATTTTCAACCTCTTTAAAGTACTTGTCAGAATCTTTGCCCTTGATATTGAACATTTTTATGGCAATTGGTTTTACCAAAGCAAGATCTGAAGAAATACTATCAGCAACTCCCGGATATTGAATTTTAACTGCGAGTTTTTTACCATCCTTAAATGCTTTGTGAACCTGACCAATACTGGCGGCGTTCACCGATGTAGCATCAAATTTGTCGAAAAGATCATTTGGATGTTTACCAAAATATTTTTTAAATGATTTAATAACTAAAGGAGGCGATAATGGAGGTACTGAAAATTGTGCTAAAGAGAATTTCTCGACATATGCCTGAGGCAATATACTTTTCTCCATGCTTAACATTTGTGCTACTTTTAAAGCACTACCTTTTAAATCTTTTAATCCATCATAAATATCTTCAGCATTATTTTGATTCAGACGTTCTTTGGCTTCTTCATTAGAATTCACCATTTTGTCTCCATAATATTTAAGGTAATTCACCCCAACCTTAGCCCCGGTTTGCATAAGCTTTGAAGCACGTTGAATTTTTGTGGTAGGTATTTTGTCTATGGTGATCATTTAGTTCATGTGCATTTTCTCTTTGAATAAAAATTTTCCAAGATCGATAATGCTTTTTAAGGGTTTAATATCAATGAGATCGAAGCTGGTATTCACTGCTTTTTCAATAAAAATATCGGTTTTCTCAAAAGAAGGTGAGGTGTCTTCCAGCCAGAATTTCATCGTAAGCAAGAGTTGTATCCAGGCAGATTCTTTTAGGGTTTTATCTTGTAGCTTTGTCTATGGTCTCCTGTTTTATTTCAAGCAATGTAATATCTAGATTGGCGATATACTGTGTAAAACTTTGTTTTAATTTGACTAATGAACGTAATTTCTTTAGATCGCTTTTTTGCTGATCCAACACAGAAACCACATAACTTCTATTTGCTGTAAGTACTTCGAAAAATGTATAGTAAAAACTCAACAATTTATTTCTTGCATCAAACGATTGATAATCATTGTTTTTCTCAAGAACAGTCAAGGTATTATCAAAAAATGCTTTGAATATAGATTGTTCTAAGGCTTCAAAATTCCCAAAGTATTCATAAAATGTGGCCTCTTCAAAATTATTTGATTTAGCAAAGCTATACACAGAAGTTGGTTTCTTTTCATGATCGAGCACATATTTCATGTAATTCGAAATAATATCATTACTGGTTATTTTTTTCTTTTTTGCCATCTTTATATTTTTATGTTACAAATATACATAATGTTTAATAAAATAATTATAGAGTTAAACAAAATTAACAATAATTTATTATTTTAATCATGTAATAATTATTTATATGGTATCAAATAAGCGCTACGAGAAAACAAAAACCACGTTGATCAACGTGGTTTTGCATTTTTGTACATTTTTAATCACACAAAATGATTATTGCTGAAATGATATTATTTACACCAAGATGTAAACATCCAATTTCTTTTTTCGAGTTTACGCATAAAATCTGTTACCATTTGTTCTGTAACATTATCACCTGTATCCAGGGCAGCATTCAATACATCTAACATTTTGTTATGCAAAATATCGAAATCTTTCAACACTTCTGTTACCATAGCTATGGGCGACATTTTATCAGATTTAACTTCTTTAATTTCAGATAAGCCTTGCATTTCCTTAATACTCATAGATGGTTTCAAGCCAAACACGCGAATTCTTTCTGCAATAATATCAATATTTTCTATGACTGTATTGTATTCATTTTCAAATTCCACGTGTAACTCAAAAAAATCTTGAGATTCAACATTCCAGTGAAAGTTTCTTAATTTATGATAATGAACATAATAGTTGGCCATTAGCTTATTTAACGCAACCACGATTTCTGCGGTTTCTAAATAAGTAAAACCCATTTTTCTAAATGGTTTTTTCATTTTTTCATTTTTAATTGTTTCCATGTTTAATAAGTTTTTAATGATTAATATTTATTTTTATTCAAATCCTATTGGTTAATAAATAACCTCCATGATAATAGAACATTAGATTTTGATAGGATTTTAATATGTAGATGATTTTCAATAAATCACTATAGAAATTACAGATCTTAGAACGATCATAACAATATGGAAAGATGTATATTGTTCATTCTATACCTTCTTAATATACACATTTTTGATTAAAAACCAAAAAATTAACAGTTTTTAATAATATAATGAGTTTAAATGGGTAAAACGCTGTTCACATTATTGTTAATTATACAAAGTTGTTAGCTTGTTGATATACTAAACTATAAGATCGAGCGTTTTTAAAAAGTATATAAACTCCCCAAGGTTAAAAAATAATAGATTTTGAATATAATAGCCATGGGAGAACAGACCAAAAATTTGTTAAACAAAGGAATATTTTTTTTCTTATTCTTCGTGTCCTATATATCACATGGTCAATTCTATCATGGCTTAGTTGCAGGTGCAAATCTTACCAATGCAGATTTTCGTATTAATGAATCGGCCGAACCCAGCAGTGCATTAGGTTTTAATGTAGGTTATTTAGCAGAACGAGATCTTTCTGAAAACTTATATGTCCGTTTGGGTTTTGAATTTAACAGGAGAGAATTTAAGGCCATTAGCAGGAGAGGGATCAATACTACAAACGAGAAATGGGGAATTGATGGGGTTGAGATACCCATTAATTTCGGATATTATTTGAATTGGAATAATAGAAATTTTCAATTCTTTGTGGATGCTGGTATTAATATTGGTTATAATATGAGGGCAATTATAGAAAATGATGAAGAAACCATACGATTAGATATTGGCAGTGACGCAGATATAAATCGAATAGCAATGGGTGCCAATGTGGGAACAGGGCTTTTAATTAAAAAAAGAATTAAGGTTCGGCTTAATTATTATAATGGATTATCAAATATTGTGAATACAGAAGGAAATACATGGAAAAATAAAACCTTTGGCCTATCGATAAATTATTTTTTAAGAGAAAAAGAAGTGTATTAGGGCGTAGATGATAGCTATGTTTTATACTTTGAAAAGTATCATTTAGCTTTTCTTTAGATTTAAAAATTAAATTCATAAAATACTATAAACGGTATTCAAACCGTTATAACTAGTTCAAAAAGGTAAACGTATGATTATTAATTACTTGTCATGTAATACCTCCCCACTAACAGTTTTTGTCCCAAGTATTGACAATCCTTGGGATGCGATAAAGGTTAGGCATTTGCATAACCGATTGGGTTTTGGTATCGAATCGTCTCTCATAGCCAATGCTTTAAGTAAAAGCCCCAGTGTTTATATTGATGAGATCATCGATGCGGCCTTTAATTTAGCGCCTACTGTTGCTCCGGGATGGGTACCATTAGATCCAGATGACTATGCAGCTAATGGTTATACTTACGGTGAAGATGAGAATGATGCCTTTGTTGATGACACCCAATATACCTTTATCAAAGAGCTTTTAGATAATGGTATAAGAGGGAGATTAACGCTTTTTTGGCACAATATTTTAGTTACACGGGCAGTGGAATATGAGTTCGCAGGATATGCATTTCGATACTTTCAAGCTTTACAAAGAAATTGTTTAGGTAATTTCAAAACCTTTATTAGTGAAATTGGTGTAGACGAGGCCATGTTAAAATTTCTAAACGGCTTTGAAAATACCGCGGGCAGCCCCAATGAAAACTATGCCAGGGAATTGTATGAACTTTTCACACTCGGTGAAGGTAATGGCTATACTGAAGATGATATTGTTGAAACCTCACGTGCCTTAACAGGATATAATGAATATGTAAATGGGGATAATTCCCGGATTCAATTTAATGAAGCTAATTTTGATACAGCTGATAAAACCATTTTTGGCCAAACGGGTAATTGGGGATATGACGATGTTATCAACATTTTGTTCGATCAAAAAACAGAATTGGTAGCTCGGTTTATCTGCGAAAAGATCTATGTTAATTTTGTGAGTCCCGAAGTTGATGATCAGATCAAATTAACGATTATCAATCCGCTTGCCGTTATTTTTATAGCCAATAATTTTGAGATAGCTCCTGTGCTTAAAACTTTATTTAAAAGTGAGCACTTTTTTGATGAAAATGCCAGAAGTGTCATTATCAAAAGTCCACTTGATCTTATTATACAATTCATAACTACCACCGGATTTGATTTTGGTGACTATGAGATGAACAAAGAATCAATTAAAAATGTCTCAAGGCTTTTCGATCAGGATATTTTGAATCCGCCTACCGTTGCCGGATGGGATGGCGATAGAAATTGGATCAATTCGGGTACCATTACTTTTAGAGCGGCTTATTTATGTAAAGATGTCTTGTATTGGGCCTGGGAACAAAATGAGGAGCAGTTTAGGCAGTTTGCCATTAATATATCAGGTAATAGTAATGATCCGGATGTTGTTGCCAAAGATATTTTTGAGGCCTTAATGGCCGAAGTACCCTATACCTTGGATGATTTTGAAACAGGTATCGATATTTTTAAAAGTAGGGTGCCATCCAATTATTTTGAAGATAATTTATGGACATTGAATTTTGAAGTTGTTCCACTTCAAGTCCGTGACCTTATTGAGTATATAGTCTCCCTGCCCGATTATCAACTTAAATAGAAATTTATGCGTACAGAAAAGGATTTTCATGCAAATTGCAATACAGATGATCATAAGAAATGGGACAGACGTTCTTTCTTACAGACCTTAGGTCTTGGTGGGGCAGGGGCAACATTAATGATAAATGGTATTCCGATGGCCTTTGGGCAGCAAACGCCTTTATCTATGGCCTTAAGTAAAGCTGATTCGGGTAGGGTGTTGTTGATTATTAGAATGCAAGGAGGTAACGATGGACTTAACACCATTGTTCCTATTTATGATTACGATAATTACGCCAACGCAAGGCCTACACTAAGGCATGATCTCGCTGATATACATAAATTATCTTATGATTTTGGCATACCAAAATATTTACAGCGGTCAATAGAACCAATTTGGGAGGGCGGATGTATGAAAGTAGTGCACGGTACCGGTTATGAAAATCAGAATTTATCGCATTTTACCGGTACCGATAATATGTCAAAAGGAACAGATGATGAATTGGTTGAAACAGGTGTTTATGGCCGATATTTCGAAAACCTTTATCCAGACTATTTATTGAATTTACCCGAAGCACCTCCTGCCGTTCAAATTGGAGGCGTAGGAGATATCATTTTTACAGGAAGCGAAAGTAATTATGCCTTTACTATAGCCAATACCAGGCAGTTAGAGCAAATTGCTTCAAGCGGAAACCTATTTAATGTTGCCGATGTACCCGATTGTACCAAAGGATCACAATTGAGATTTGTACGAGGGGTGCTTAACGCTACTTTGAAATATTCGGGCGTTATCAAAGAAGCAGCGGCTTCACAAACGAATACGGTGGAGTTTCCCGATACCAATTTAGGGCGTTCTTTGTCCATAATTTCTAAAACGATAAAAGCCGGAATGGGTACTTGTGTGTACATGGTAAACCTTAATGGATTTGATACACATGCCAACCAGCCACTAAGACATCAGGAACTCTTGACTGATATTTCTGAATCGGTCACTGCATTTTACAGGGATCTGGAACCCAGTGGGAGAGATAATGATGTATTGACGATGACCATGTCTGAATTTGGCAGAAGGGTACATGAAAATGGGTCGAATGGTACAGATCATGGTACTGCGGCTCCTATGATGCTTTTTGGCCCATCGCTGAATGGTAGTGGTTTTATAGGAGAGCATCCTAGTTTAACCAATTTGAATCGGGGTAACCTTAGATATACACAAGATTTTATTAATGTATATGGAACGATCATGCAAGAATGGTTATGTGTAGACCCAAGTGCTATCAATCAATCTATACCACGACCGTATACTCCAATAGATCTGGGCTTTAGTTGTACGAGTGCTGTTACGAATCACGATTATGTTATTAGAGAGAATTTTGAGCATACCCCTATCTACGACAGAGAAACAGTCTCTATCAGAATTAATAATAATTTTCAAGATAACTATAAAATATCCCTCTATAATATTTTAGGGCAGCAAGCTGGCGAATTAATTGACGAAGTCTTAGAAGCAGGTCAACATGAAATTAGCATTACCGAGAAATTACCACAGTTAAAAACAGGCGTCTATATTTATAATATTAAGAAGGGTAATAAAAATTATAGTAAAAAGGTGATTATCAATGGTTAAGAACTTATTCTACTAAAACTCCATATCTAGCAATTGCCCGCTTAGCTGCATTAATTGTAATTCGGCCAGTTTAGCATCGTATTTCGCTGCATTTTTGTCACCAATCGCATTGATAAGGTTTAACTGAGCCTGCCTGAATTCTATGGAAGTGACCTGTCCTAATTTATAACGTTCTTCGGTTCTGTTAAAATTATTGGTATTGGTCTGAACATTCTTTACTTGCGTTTGTAAAACAAATAATTTATTTTGATAGTCTTCCCAGGCATTGTTAAAATCTCGATCTATTTCAAGTTCGGTTTGTTCTTTAAATAATTGTTGGGTTTCGTAATTTATTTTGGCGTTTTGAACCAGGGTTCGGGTTCTGCCTCCATCAAACAAACTCCAAGTCAAATTTAATCCACCCGATAATCCAGTATTTGTGGAAGTTGATAGAAAAGAAGCTGCATTATTATTATTTTTATTCCATCCATAAGATCCGGTTAAACCAATAGAAGGCAAGTAACCCGATCTATTCGATTTTAATTGGAAATCACTCACTGCAATATTCGATTCTATTTGTTGTAAGGTTATGTTATTCTTTTTGACCAAATCTTTTAAGGTCTCTTTATTTTGGGCTAAAGAAAAATTAACCAAGGTGTCAACGGTAAAATCAGGAAAACCATTCTTTCCAAGAACTACATAAAGGTCTCGTTTGGCATTTGTTAATACCTGTTTTGTGTTTAATAGGTTGATGCTATCATTATTAACATCAACTTCTGCATTTAATATATCTAATTTGGTATTTTGACCATAATCGAATTGATATTCAACTCTGGCCAATCTATCTTTTGAGATATGTAAATTCTGTTTCAGTAAGGTTACATTTTCAGTTAATTTAGCAACATTATAATACACTGTAAACAACTGAAATATGGTATTCTCTATCGTTTCTCTGGCTTGCAATTCAGACAGGTTATATTGCTCTTTTAACTGTTGATAATTATAATGCCTGCCAAGACCGTCGAAAAGGGTATAATTTAAATTTAAAGAAGCATTATAGCGACTACTCTCTGCGCCTGTTAAATTCGTGATATTTCCATTTGAAAATTCGGCTTCGGTATTGTCTAAATTATAAGTGGTTCCTGCATTTCCGGTTAATGTTGGTAAAAAGCCGGAATTCATGAGTCCCTTATTATTTTCTGCTATTTTAAGATTATTATTTGTGATTTTTATACCGTAGTTATTTTCTAAAGCCAATTGAACCGCTTCAGATTTAGTGATCATTTTTTCCTGCGCTTGCAATCCCGCACTAACCGTAAAAATCAATAAAATATATTTAATGTAATTCATCATTTTCATATTTTGATTCAATAATTGCTCTTTCTACTTCCTCCTTATTAATTTTATCCCCTGTTTTTAACCATTTTATAAATACTTTTATCGTATTCGAAACCGACAATAATAAGGGTAACATCACCAATGTTAAGACCGTAGCAATCGCAATTCCGTAGGATATAGATATTGCCATGGGTTTTAAGAATTGTGCCTGCCTGCTTTTTTCTAAGAGTAAAGGTGCTAAACCGGCAATCGTAGTCAATGAAGTTAAGAATATAGCTCTAAATCGAGATTTACCCGCATGTATTAATGCTTCATCAAATTTCTGTCCCTCCTTTAAATACGTGTTGAACTTACCAATCAATACAAGTCCATCATTGACCATAATACCAATCAATGCAATAATACCCAACCATGATAAAATGTTGATCGGAAAATCGTGAAAATAATGCCCCCAAACAACCCCAATTAAACTAAACGGCACCATGAGTATTAATAAAATGGGCTGACTATAAGACCTGAAAGTAAAAGCTATGGTCATATAAATTAACATTAAAATTATAGGACCAACCAGATTAACAGAATCTGTTGTTTTTTTGGCCTCCCTGTTTTGACCCTCGTATAAAGCTGAAACGGTTGGATATTTAGATCTAATTTCAGGCATTAGGTTGGTTTTGATATCCTCTAAAATATCAGTGGCGCTTTCACCAGGAGTTTTCATATCGGCGGTGATCTGAATTTCACGTTTACCATTAAGGTGATTAATGGCAATTTCGCCTCTTTCAATTTCATAGGTCCCTATTTCAGAAAAAGGTACTCTTTCGCCGGAAGGAGTCACTATTCTCATGTCGTCCAGATCTTTTATCGATGATCGGTTATCTTTCACATATCTTACCCATACCTTAATTTCATCCTGACCTCGCTGGAAACGTTGTGCTTGGAAGCCAAAGAATCCATATCTCACTTGATTCATAACTTCTTGTAAATTCAAGCCAAGCAGATAAGCATTATCCTTTAATTTAATTTTAACTTCTTTAATACCAGCGGGATCATTATCGGAAATATCTTTCAATAATGGGTTGTTTTCCAACACGTTTTTGAGCTCTATCTTCGCAGCTTTTAGTTCTGCAATATTATTTCCTAAAAGGGAAACTGCTACAGGGCTGCCGCCAAAATTACCACCCGAGCCGAATGTTAGGCTTTCAACACCATATACTTTTCCTACTTTATCACGAATAGTGTTTGTGATTTCAGGTGATGAAAAATCTCTTGATTCACCGGGCAACAGATTAATATCAAGAGAACCATTCGCGGTACCAGGACCTATTCTTTTAATAATATTTTGAACGACCTGTTGATTACCAGTTTGTTTTTTAGTGTATTCTTCATTCACCTGCCAGGCAACCTCTTCAATAATTGAAATAATAGAATCTGTAATTTTCTCGTTGGTTCCTTGTGGCATTTTTAGTTCAATATCTATTCTGTCGCTGGCAATTGAAGGAAAGAATGATGTCCTTACTATACCACCTCCAATAGCACCTATACTAAAGATCAGTAGAGCTATGGGAATCGCAAAACCTAAGATTTTATGCTTAAGAAAAAAGGTTAAATAAGGCACATAGAATCGATCTCTAACATAAACTAATAATCCATCGGCTTTGGCATTAACTTTGGTAAAAAATTTATTGATCTTGCTTTGTTTTTTCTTAGAATTTGCGACCGCCAAAGAATGTGCGATATGTGCAGGTAAAATAATTAAAGCTTCAATTAAGGAAACCAACAAAGTAAGCATTACGATAAGTGACACTTCGCTAAAAAAGTTACCGATTCTACCATCTAAGAAAAAGAATGTCGAAAATGCAATAAGGGTAGTGATAATTGCTGATACTACCGGAGGTATCACTTCCATGGTACCGTCTATGGCGGCTCGTATTGGTGATTTTCCTTTATCGTTATAATGATGATAAATATTTTCTCCAATCACAATTCCGTCGTCCACAAGAATACCAATAACGATGATCATTCCAAAAAGGGACAAAACATTAATCGTTACACCCAATTGTGCAGCGAAAATGAACATTCCTAAAAAAGATATTGGCAAACCAAAAGCTACCCAAAATGCTAGCCTTACGTTCAAAAAGAGCGCTAAAAAGAAAAGAACAAGAAAAATACCCATAGCACCATTTTTCAATAATAATTCTGTCCGCTGATTCAGGGAAATAGAGGCATCACTTGAAATGTTAATTTCAACATTATCATGTTCTTGATTAAATTTATCTATATATTCTTTTATTTTATCGGCAGAGGATAATAGATCTTCACTATTGGTATTACTGACCGTGATGTTTATAGCTACATTATTATTGTAATGAATCCTGTCTGGATTTTCGGACCAAATATCTTTAACCTCGGCAATATCTTTTAAACGGATAATATTACCGGAAGGTTCAGTTCTAACAATTAAATTATGTATTTCGTCTCCATAATAAGAACGGTTACTGGCACGGATCAAATAATCCTCTTCATCAGTCTTGATATTACCACCGGTTATTAGGATATTCGAATTTCTTACGGCATTAGCAACTTCGGTAAAAGATAAATCAAAAGCGCGAAGATCATTTTCTTTAACTGCTATTTCGATTTCTTCAAGAGGGAAACCTGATAAACTCACTTGAGATATTCCTTCAATATTACGCAGATCATTTTCTATTGTTCGGGCGTATTGTTTAAGGGTTGTTAAGGGTAAATTATCACCACTCACAGTAAAGCTTATGGTGGGCCGTATATTCTCTATTTTAGCAATTACCGGTGGTTCCATCCCACTGGGAAAGGAGGGAACCCTGTCAACTGCATTTTTAACATCGGATAATACGATATCTATATTTTTTCCTTTGATGATCTCAACGGTGACCGTTGCGGAATTTTCTCTGGATACCGAAGTAACCCTGTCTATCCCTACGATACCTTTCAGGTTATCTTCAATTTTTAAAACAACCCCTTCTTCCATTTCTTGAGGGGAAGCACCGGGATATGCTAAATTGATACTGATCAATTCAGAATCAACTAATGGAAAAAATGAAGATTTCATGGAGAATGCACCGATAAGCCCAAAAGCTATAAAGGCGATAATCATTACATTAACGGCAACCGGATATTTAATAAAGTATGCAATAATTTTTCTCATCTGTTATAGGTTGCTTTTATTAATTTTTACAGGCATACCATCATAGGCTCCCGGTACACTTTGCTTTAGGATCAAGGATTGATTTGGCAAACCCTTAATAACCACAGTTTCAGCATTAAAATAAACCGGGTTTACTTTTACCAAACTTAAGACCGAATCGTTTACAACATAAACACTCGTATTTTGTACCAATAATTTTCTGGTAATTTCAATAGCGTCTTTCTCAGATTTTGCAATGAGATCGGCCTCCAGAAACATACCTTCCTTTAAGGCCTTATCTGAAACCTGTATATATGCCTTGATGGTTTGGGATGTTTGGTCAACTTTACCGTTCACCCTTATTACAGTTCCTTTAAATGTAGCTGTTCTTTCTAAATTATATAAGGTTACAGAATTACCAATTTTTAAGCAAGTTCGCTAAAAGCGGCGTTAACGGCGACTTCCATTTCATAAACCGAAGGATCGATAAATTCTCCTAATTGTTGTCCGACACGCACCAAGGTGCCCGGCGATACCAAAGCCTCTGTCAAAATACCCCTAAAAGGCGCCCTGATATTATATTTATTGAGTTTAACCTCTAAGTTTTTAACATTATAATAACTTGTTGTAATACCGCGTCCCGAAATAAAATATTTTTCTTTATCAGATGAGAATTCAGGTAACTTTGGTGTTGGTTTGTTTAGATCGAAACTGTTAAGATAGGTTTCCCATTTGGTAAAGGTATCCGGATAATCTAAGCGGATATCAGGCATGATGGCAGTGATCAAATTATACAAATTACTTTTTTGTGATTGTAAGCTGGCGTAAAATTCTTCACTATTAATGCTTAGCAACAACTCACCTTTATCGTATGATGTACCGGGCTTAAACTCCTTTCTTGAAGGACGTAAAATACCTTGAACTTCAGAATACAATTCAATTTTGTTTTTTGCCGTTAAATTTCCACTGGCCTTGATAATAATTGGTATCTCTTTGTTTTCAACGGTATCAACAAAAACTGTCTTGACAATTTTCTCGAATGTTGGCTTCGGTTTATTTTTATTTTTTATCAGATAGTTGGCTAAGAGGATAGCGCCTAATAAGAGAGCGATGCCTAATGCCGAAATAATAATTTTTCTCATATTTTTTAAATTAAAGTGCAGTTTCTTTTTCGTTAAAATTGAACTGTATTTTTTTTAATATTTTAATGATTTGATCTTTTTCTTCTTTTGATATGTTATGCTGCATCTTATCTAATAATTGCTTGATAACAGGCTTGGTTTTTGTGAATATATCTTTACCTAAGGAAGTCAAATAAACATTATTAGCCCGCTTATCTTCTTTACATTGTTTTCTAATGATGTACTTTTTCTTTTCCATTTTGGAAAGTAAGCGAGTTAAAGAAGATTTGTCACGCAAGGTTAAAAATGCCAGATCGTTTTGATGCAGTCCATCCTGATCGTGCAATTTTTTTAAAACAACCATCTGTTCCTTGCTGAGATCAATACCATTGCGACTTAAAGCTTCTTGCATATGGTAATCAGCTACTTTAACTGTTCTACCCAGCCAAGGGCCAATGGAATTTTCAAAATCAATAAAGGTATCTTCAGATTTCATCCGGCGAAGATACTTATTAACTCAATATAGTTGCATATGCAACTATATTTATTTTGTTAAGAAAATGCCAAAATTTTTAAGGAATAGAATAGGAGGTAGGCTCATCCGCTTTAGTTAGGCAGAATTTCTGCTCGCATTGATATTTCCAAATAATGACCGTGTCACCATTTTTTCAAAAACTTTGATCAATTCGTTATTTGGCTTGGGATCTTTTTGTAATTCCTGAATATTGATTAAGGCGTATTGTTGAATGGTAATAAGTGGTAATACAATATTTTCACGAATATCGATGGAGGCTTTTCCTACGCTATTACTTTGCATGAGTTCATTATAACCTGCAAGTTTTAAAATCAGACGTTTGGAGGTTTCATATTCAGTGAAGATAATTTTCCAGAATTCACCAAATTCCTCATCTTTTGCCATATATTCTGTCAATTCAAAGAACGATTTTGAAAGCGACATCATGCTGTTGCCTATCAAAGTTTTAAAGAATGCCGAATTATTATAAAAGTGCTTTATCTTGTCGAATTCTCCGGCGTCTTCATATTTCTTTAAAGCAGTACCCACACCATAAAAACCGGGAACATTTTGCTTTAACTGGCTCCAAGACCCTACAAAAGGAATAGCCCGGAGGTCTGAAAAATTCAATTCGGCCGATTTAGAACGTTTCGAGGGACGGCTGCCAATATTGGTTTTAGAATAGTATTTAAGCGTACTCATCCTTTCTAAATAGGGTAAGAATTTCGGATGGTTTTTAAAATCGACATATGATTTATAACTCGTTAAGGCCAGATCATTCATAATTTCGGCATCCTCCTTGGTCATGATATTTTTAGCATTGCTAAACAATTCATTCGAAATGCCCGAACTTAATAATTGCTCAATATTATATTGAGACGAATCCAGGGTACCGAAATTTGAACTTATGGTTTGGCCCTGCACGGTTAACTGTATTTCTTCATCTTCAATCGTTGGACCCAATGAAGCATAGAACTGATGTGTTTTTCCACCACCCCGTGCTGGTGGGCCACCGCGGCCATCAAAAAATATCACTTTGATGCCATATTTTCTTGAAATTTCGGTTAGGTTTTCTTTGGCCCGAAATATAGACCAGTTGGCCATTAAATAACCCCCGTCTTTCGTACCGTCTGAAAAACCAACCATAATGGTTTGTTTATTATTTCTTTTGGAAAGGTGTTTTTTATAAGCCTTGTTATTATATAATTTTTCCATTACAAGCCCTGCATTGGTCAGATCATCCACAGTTTCAAAAAGCGGAATGATATCAACATTCAGATCATCTTTATAACCACATAGATTAAACATGGCAAAAGTTTCCATTACATTGAGTGCAGTTTGATTATTGCTTATAATATATCTGTTGGCCCCACGTTCACCATTATTTTCCTGGATCGTTTTGATAGCCTTGATAGATCCCAAAGTCTTAGAGACCATCTCATCTTTAGCTTGGTCCAGATCGATATTATCTTCCACGTTCGACAGAATATCTATTTGCTCTTCTTCAGAAAGGTCTAAATAATGAGCGGGAAATTGGGTATTGCCTGTCTTTTGTAGCATTTCCACAATTTGGGTGAAAACATTATGATGCACTCTACTGTCCTGACGTATATCGAGGGTAGCAAAATGATAACCAAAGATGTGTACTTTATTGATAAAATCGTTTATTTCTTCAATATAAAGCGATTGATGTTGAGTTTCGATGGTATCTTTAATATATTGTAGTTTCTCGATGAAGGTGTCAAGCGGCAACATCGTATTCAAATCGCTATTCACACTGTTTTCGAACAAAAGCATTTCCAATTCCGAAATTACCTGTTCTACCCCGTTAAACGTGAGTCGTCTTTTTAACCAGCGGATATCCCTGTAATAATTCTTTAAGATCGTTTGCTTTAATCTTTTGGCAACATTTAAGGTGATCTCTGTGGTTACAAATGGGTTACCGTCCCTATCTCCACCGGGCCAGAAACCAAGATTAATAATGTCGTTTTTGATGGGTTGATTATCGAAAATATTACTTTGAATATAATTATAAACCTTAGAGATCGATTGGTAAAATACATTTTCTAAATACCAAATTAAGCTTACAGCCTCATCGAAGGGTGAAGGTTTTTCATGTTTAAAGAAAGGTGTTTTGCCTAATTGAGCCAGCAATTGATTGATCAATAACAGGTCGTTATTTTGTATGGCCTCCGTTAGATCGGTGATGATTCCCAATACCGTACCCGGATAAAATTGCGTAGGGTGGGCGGTGAGCACCACACGTACCTTGAAATTCTCCAAATGTTCCTTTAATGCTTCTTTCTTGTTTTCTAAAGCCGCGGTTTCCTTACTATTTCGTAGTGTACCTACACCGTCCATATTATGCACGACAGGGAAGGCAGCATCTTCGATGGCATCGAACAAAACTACCTGTCGCTCAATATATTGTATAAATTTGAACAGTAAATTTATCTTATCTTTTTCTGAGGGATTTTGCTGGTATGTTTTAAAAAATTCAGCTACAATTTCTTTCGGGTTTTTCTTATCAGCATAACCATTTTTACAAACTTCATGAAACAGCGGCAGGAGTACCCCGGTTTTCGTAATCGCATCAAAAGGAAGGGTCATAAAAATACTATTGTAGATCTGGTATTTAGACAATACATTTTCGTTAAACCTGGCTAATTTTGGCTGTTTGTGCATAGTTATTTTTTCAAATGCGAAATTTACAAAAGCTTCTGCTAATTACACTTCTAATTTTATGAATTTAACGAAAACGTTTTAATTGTGAAATTGAGTATCATAATAATCATAATAATTTAATAAATAATGTATTAGGTCTGATTTATATCATTGCGTATTATTTTTTACGTTTCTAACTTGGTATTTATTCCAATAAATAGCTCATTTAAAATAAAGCGCCATGAAAAAATTAATTTTATACACATTGCTTGGGGTATTTCTATATGCACCTGTTACAGCTGAAGCTCAAATTCTTAAAAAACTCAAAAGAAAAGTAGAACGAAAAGTCGAAAAGGAAATCGACAAGACCATCGATAATAAAGAGGAAGATAAGGATAGTAAAAAAATTGACAGTATACAAGGAGATAAAAAGGTGGATAATGAAAGAGGAGAGCAGGTAAAAGGTGATGGACAACAATCGGGTGAAGCTACTCAACTAACCCTAAATTGGTCGAAATACGATTTTGTACCGGGAGATAAAGTAATTTATGAAGATAATTTGAACTATGAGGAGAATGGTGAATTTCCTTCACGATGGGATTTAATGCGCGGCAATGTTGAAGTAGCTGAATTCGGGGGGGAACCTGTGATCATGTTTCGTGATGGTGCCCCGACTATTATGCCATATATGAAAAATGCTTCGGAAGACTACTTGCCTGATGTATTTACCATTGAATTTGATTTGTACTGTGGAGCGGACAATTTTGTTGTCTATTTGTTCGATAGGAAAAATCAGAAATCCGGCAGTCCAACCGGATATACTTATTTTAATATTAAGTATAACCAGATGGAAATGGGGAGATCTTCAAGCAGGCTACCCGATGAGAAACTTGAAAAAAGAAGATGGATCCATGTGGCTATTGCCTATACCAATGGAAAATTAAAAGGGTATATTGACGAAACCCGCTTAATAAATTTACCAAGAATTGATTTTGATCCTAAAGGACTTTCATTACATAGTTATCATGCCCGCAACGATAATCTTTATTATGTGAAAAATATAAGGATTGCTGAAGGAGGGGTAAAATACTATGATCGTGTTTTACAAGACGGGAAAATTATAGCCAACGGAATACGTTTCGATACGGGCAAAGCAACGCTAAAACCAGAGTCGATGGGTATTATAAATGAAATAACACAATTAATGCAGGATCACCCCGAACTTAAATTCAGCATAGAAGGACATACGGACAGTGATGGAAATGACAACAGCAATCTGGCTCTATCCGAAGAGCGTGCCAATACGGTTAAAAATACCATGGTTGAACTTGGAATTTCTACTGACCGGCTCAGCACAAAAGGCTTGGGAGAATCAATGCCAATGGATACCAATGATACTCCCGAAGGCAAAGCCAATAACAGGAGGGTTGAATTTGTGAAAATGTAATTATAAATGATAAGATCATGTTTAAGTTTAAAATTGTTCTTCTGTTATTATTGATTCCAGGATTATTCCATGGATACAGTCAAGCTGATAATTGTGAAAAGATTAGAGTTGGTGTTTTTTTTACTGATCTTGGTGATGGTGTAATTGAGCATCTTAATAAAAAATATGGTACAAAATCTCGATTGGAATGGATAGATGATATCGATGATAGGGTGGTAAAAGCCCTGCAAACTAACTCACCTGAATTGGAGATATTTTCCAGAATGAAAGACAAGAATAAGGATCCACATTATTTGTTTAGGTACCTACTTAGTTTAACCGTGGTTGAAACAGACTTATTAGTACCCTCCATTGCAAATTCGTATGAAGATCCGATAACAGGATGGCCAGTTAAAGAGTTTTCTGATCCGATTTACAAAGAAGAAACAGCCTTTTGGAATATTGGCTCTTTAATTATCAATTCACCATGCCGCCCAAATCTCAGGTATTATGTTGCAGTGGAATTAAAAGCAGATTTGGAGCTTGATGGAGCAATTGCTAAACTTTCTCAGGGACTTTGGCGTTTGACAAACTTCATTGAAGAAAGTGAAGAGGAAAGACCAGTTCCGGCCAGAGGACCATCGATGGAGATAACATATGAAAAGGATTATCTATCCATCTTGGAGAAGGAAGATCGCGAAATGGAAGTGAAGGTGAAAGTGAAAAATTGCCAAGGGGAATACCTTTATAGAAGGGTAAGGAGCCAGCCTGTTTATTTTCCGAAAGATGTGAATAGGTGTGATTATAAGCAAGTTAGGGGATGTCTTCATTATGGAAATTACGGAAATCATGAAATTGTTTTAACCAATAAAGAATATGAAGCCAAGGGCAAATACAAAGTGATTGAAGGTATTGAAGCCAGCAAAGAAAAAGTAAACCTAGGAACATGTGGGATCGGTAGTTCTTCGGAAATATTTGAGGAAGGTGAGTTGATCATTAGAGGACTCGAAATAAAAGTGAAGCCAAATCGTAAGGAACTCGAGGTCGGACAGCGCACTAACATTGTTATAACATTTAATGAGACCGATCCGGACGGAACCAAATACCCCATAGAAGGGAAAGAGCTTGAAATTAAGATAAATGGCCTTGAAAATGGTACTATAAAACCTAAAAACGGTTATACTACCAATAGCGATGGCGAAGTAATACTTGATTACAAAGCAGGCAGCAATGATGAAAAAATTACGGTAACTGCCATTTTTCAACCGGAAGATTATCCGGATAAAGCTACGGCCAAAAATTTTGTCAAGGTAAATCCGGAAGAATTTGAAGCAAAATTGAACATCACCAAGACTTATAATAAAGTTCTGAGAACAGTCGATGAGGATACTAAAAGTGAAAACGTGTATAAACGCAATATAAACGAATCCATAAACGCTACCATAGATATATATTTAAAATTAACGGAAACCCAAGACATGCCTATATTCAACCAGACCTGGCATTACTACACGCCACTTAGCGTCAATATTACGAGTTTTAACTACCGTTTTAAGGAAAATCAACACCGTTCAGGCCCTAAATATGATACCAATGTAGACATTATCAAGAATGCCACAAACCATGAAATAACAGAAAAGGAATCTGTTACGCAATTGCCATGGGTACTTGCCATTGATAATAACACAGGGAAAGCAGTAAAGATTTTGCCTGCTGGCTATAACATAGACTTTGATATTAACGAAATAGAAAAATTGAATAGTGTAGTGTATACTGACGATGGGCCTGAAAGAGAATCTAAAACTACCACCAAAACCAAGGAAAAATCATTCGGGGTGGGGCCGGTTGGCGAAGAAGTTGATGACCCTACAATTAAAAAATCAGATAACTGGATGCAGGATTATATTAAAAAACAGGGAGTTGAGTTGCCCCCAGGTGTGAAAATTCCGAAAATATCAAACCAAGAAACTGTTAAAGAAATAAAGCCTGATATTTTGGTGAGTTCAGGTGACGGAAAATATGCCTTTGGTGGCAATGGAGAACGCACCAATATAAAAGAACTTGTAAATGGTAAACAGGAAGAAAAGCTATCGTACAATTGGCAAATGACAATTAAAAAGAAAAAATAAAAATTTCAAAGAGATAAAACTATATAAAGGCAGTCGGGGGATATTAATTAGTTTAATTAAAATTCAAGATCAGGATACATAACTTCTTCTGTTATTTCTGGGGAATTAGAATCAATTTTCGGACTAAAAAGATCCCGGCTAACAGGATAGGCATCCAATTCGTTTTCCGGGTAATCCATATTGATCAGTTCTTTCATGGTATGCTCGGTTAAATTATCGTTTAACCAATCTTTTTCAATTTCCCTCCTCAGCAGCACCGGTTGCCTGAATTTGGTATTGTGAATTTTAGCAAATAGGGGGCTGGCCGATTTTGTTAATAGGGTCATCGATACTATGCCATCAGGACTCATATTATAGATACCGGCAACAGCAAAACTTTCGTCATCTTTTCGCTTAAAATGAAATGGGATCTTTAATTTATTGGGTGCCATATGCGGTTCGTAGAAGCCATCGAGCGGAATGAGGCATCTCCTTTCGAAAGCGGCATATTTATAGATAAAATGTTCGAATAATTTCTCGCTTTGGGCATTTAACCCACCACCGAATTTAACCGCTTTTTTATAATATTCATTGTGTTCGTTCCCCTTTATATTAGAAGGCGTAATACCCCATAATGCCGGATGTAAAATACTGGGTTCTTCCTGGGGAATGATCAGTAATTTGGGATGTGCATAACCATTGGCATGATAATAACGGAATTGGTCATCTTCAATAGTAAACCGGTCCTTTTCCCGGGTTACATCATAGCGTTGTTCTAATTGAGAAACGGTTTTGGTTTGTTTGGTATGATAACACATAATACATGCAACAGATGTTCTGTATAAAAATAAGACTAATTTCTAGATCTCTACATTTTTAATAGATTGCAATTCCACTTTCAGTTCTCTGAACATGTCGACGATACTACTCAACTTTAATTCATCTTTATCGTATTCCTGAGTATTGATACAGCAGGTAAATTGCCAAAGTTCGATCACATCTTCAATTTTAACTTCAAAAGGGGCATATTTTCTATTATCAGAATATAATAACAAGCTCTTACGGTCTTTAATTCTGTTATATACCCTTTTATAGACCAGGCCATCTTCCTTGGTGAGTACAATATAGGTACGGCCATCTTTTACGTCTTGAATATCTTCGATGAATTTGGCAACGACAAAAGATCCGTCTTTTACGGGTAACATAGAATCCCCTTTGATAGGGAAGGCCCTGTGGGTGCCTGTGGGTAAAAAGGGCAATTTAATTTTTTGCAACTGTTCTATATATTCAGGATCAGCATAACCATTGAGATAACCCGCAGAGGCTTGTGCGGGAATGATCTCGATGAGGTCTTCATTATTTTCATTAACGGTAATAGGAAAAAGTACCCTTTTATTTCCGATCTCAATAAAGGAGGTATCTTTTGCCATCCTTAGGTCATTCTTGATCAATATATCTATCGGGATACTAAAATAGTTAGACAGATCGATAAGCCTGTCGATAGGAGGTTCTGACCTTCCTTCTTCATACGAACTTACCATAGACCTTGTCCAGCCCAGTTCTTCGGCAAAATGTTCTTGAGAATGTTCTTTCAACACTCTCAAATGGCGGATGTTTGTTTGGATAAATTTCATTATAAAGGTGATATCGTATTAAAATTCTATAACATTTATTTCATATTGCTACAAATATAGGCAATAATTGCTACAAATAATAGCTAAATTTGTTAAAAGTTTATAACCTCTATTTTGTATATCAATTGTCATACATATTACAGCCTTCGATACGGTACTATAAAGCCCATAGAATTGCTCTATATGGCAGCCGAAGCAGGTATAGAAACTCTTGCCCTGACCGATATCAATAATACTTCGGCATGCCTGGATTTTGTCCGATTATCTGCAAAACACAATATAAAACCGGTAATAGGGGTAGATTTTAGAAATGGTGTTGAGCAACAATTTATAGTATTAGCAAAAAGCAATCATGGATTTCAACAGATCAATACCTACCTGTCTGCTTTTTTACATGATAACAGCTTAAAGGTTCCCGGTCGTGCTCCGCAAATAGAAGATACTTTTGTGATCTATCCTTATGTACACGACAAAATATATGATTTATGTCCTAATGAATATCTGGGTGTAAGGCCTTGTGACCTTAATAAATTAAGGTTTTCAGTATGGAATATGCAGCGCCATAAATTAGTGGTGCTGCAACCCGTTTCTTTTCAAAACAGAAAGGCTTTTAATACCCACAGGCTCTTGCGGGCTATCGACAATAACACCCTGCTAAGCAAGCTTTCCCTTGAAGAACAAGGGCTTGAGACCGACCGATTGCTTCCGCCTGACGAACTATACGCTATCTATAAAGAGTATCCTGAACTGATCGAAAACACAAAACAATTATTAGCAAAATGCCATATTAGTTTTGACTTTTCGCAAACTACCCCCAACAATCAAAGATCGTATACCAATAACGAAGCTTTAGACTACCGGTTATTAGAGAGATTGACCTATAAAGGATTGGCATATCGCTATCAAAACCCGAATGAGGCTATTTATTCGCGAATTAAAAAAGAACTTCATATTGTGAAGGAAAAAGGCTTTGTGTCGTATTTTTTGATCAATTGGAAAATTTTAAAATACGCACGCAGCAAAGGCTATTTCTATGTAGGCCGCGGTAGCGGAGCCAATAGTATTGTGGCTTATCTATTACGCATTACGGATGTAGATCCTATAGAATTAGACCTGTATTTTGAGCGTTTTATAAACTTATACCGCAAAAATCCGCCTGATTTCGATATTGATTTTTCATGGACCGACCGGGATGATATTACCCAATTCATCTTTAAGAGGTTTAAAAATACGGCATTGATTGCAGTATATAATACTTTTAAATTCAAGGCTTCTGTTCGCGAGCTGGGAAAAGTATTCGGCCTGCCTAAAACCGAAATGGACATGCTTAGCAGAGGGAAATATCATTACGATCAATTAGACAGGTTATCGCAATTGGTATTGAAGTACAGCAAGTACATTCAAGGCTTTCCGAATTATCTGGGGATTCATGCCGGCGGGATCCTGATCTCAGAAAAACCCATTCATTTTTATACCGCTACTTTTTTACCACCCAAAGGCTTTTCGACCACCCAATTCGATATGGTCGTAGCCGAAGATATAGGCCTGTATAAGTTTGATATTTTAAGTCAGCGCGGACTGGGAAAGATTAAAGAAGCAGTTGAGATCATAAAATATAATCATCTAAAAAACAATAATATAGATATTCATGATATTAAACGGTTTAAAGAAGATGAACGCATTAAATATCTATTAAAGAATGCCAAGGCCATTGGTTGTTTTTATGTTGAATCTCCTGCCATGCGCATGCTGCTTAAAAAGTTACGTGTCGACAATTATTTGGGTTTGGTGGCGGCCAGTTCGGTGATACGCCCCGGGGTATCAAAATCGGGCATGATGCGCGAATATATTTTGCGCTATCGAGATCCTGAACGCAGAAAAGATGCACATCCAACATTGCTTGATATTATGCCCGATACTTATGGTGTTATGGTATATCAGGAAGATGTTATTAAGGTGGCCCATTATTTTGGCGGATTGAACCTGGGCGAAGCAGATATGCTGCGCAGAGGGATGTCGGGCAAGTTCCGGTCGCGCGAAGAATTCTTAAAGGTAAAACAGCAATTCTTCGACAATTGTAAAAAAGACGGGAAGCCAGAAGCCTTAACGGAAGAGATATGGCGGCAAATAGAGAGTTTTGCAGGCTATGCCTTTGCCAAAGGGCATTCTGCCTCTTATGCGGTAGAAAGCTATCAAAGCCTGTTTCTAAAAGCCTATTATCCATTAGAATATATGGTGGCTACCCTAAATAATTTTGGCGGTTTTTATAGTACAGAACTCTATATACACGAAGCCCGAATGCATGGCGGCATCATAGCTGCCCCATGTATTAACCATAGTTTTAATGAAGCATTTATAGAAGGCAAGACCATTTATTTAGGTTTTATGTTCTTACGCTCATTAGAATCAAGGATCATTAAAAAATTACTGAAAGAACGGTTGGCACATGGCGCTTATGAAAGCCTCGATGATTTTATAGACCGTGTGCCTATTTCGGTTGAACAGATCTCTATTTTGATCAAGATCAATGCTTTCCGGTTTACCGGCAGGAACAAACGCGAACTATTATGGGAAGCACATATGAAGATCAATAAAGTATCTTTTGAAGAGCATGTCATTACTCTATTTAAAACCGAAAAGATCAGTTACCAAACCCCCGAACTTTCTTGCAACGCCTTAGAAAATGCTTTTGACGAAATAGAATTGCTGGGCTTTCCTTTATGCAGCCCCTTTAAATTATTATTAAAACCGCTACGGAGGTCTTTAAAAGCCAAAGAATTACCACATTATAAGAATAAGGTCATTACCATTGAAGGCTATTTGGTAACGACTAAAAATACCAGAACTTCTACAGGCAAACCCATGTATTTTGGTACTTTTTTAGATCGTGAAGGCGATTTTATAGATACGGTCCATTTTCCGCCTGTTGCTATTAAATATCCTTTTCGAGGCAAAGGCATCTATATCATTACGGGTAAGGTACTCGAAGAATTCGATTGTATCAATATAGAAGTGATCTCCATGTATCGTTTGGCGATTGTAGAAGACCCCAGATATGCAGACAACCCAAAACCTATTGCCGTATGATACGCAACAATAGAGCCATTGTACATATGGATCTGGATACTTTTTTCGTATCCTGTGAGCGATTGATGGACAGCCGATTAAACGGAAAACCGGTATTGATCGGAGGTACTTCAGACAGGGGAGTAGTGGCTTCCTGCAGTTATGAGGCACGCAAGTTTGGCATCCATTCTGCCATGCCCATGCGAATGGCCAAGCAGCTATGCCCCGAAGCTATTGTTTTACGCGGAAATACAGGTATTTACACGAAGTTCTCTAATAACGTTACAGAAGTCATCAAAGAAAGCGTTCCCTTGTATGAGAAGGCTTCTATTGACGAATTTTATATTGACCTTACCGGGATGGACCAATTCTTCGGGTGTCATAAACTAGCTACCGAATTGCGGCAGCGTATTATGAAAGAAACAGGATTGCCCATTTCTTTTGGCCTGTCTGTTAATAAAACGGTTTCTAAAGTAGCTACCGGAGAAGCAAAACCCAATAACCAAATACAGATCTTAAAAGGTACCGAAAAACCTTTTTTAGCCCCTTTATCGGTTCGTAAAATACCGATGGTGGGTGAGGTTACCTATAAATCACTATGCGACCTGGGTATTAAGCGGATCATCACCATACAGGAAATGCCTTTGCAACTCATGCACAGGGTGTTTGGAAAGAACGGACTCGCTATTTGGAAAAAAGCCAATGGCATCGATAATTCACCCGTAATACAATACCATGAACGGAAATCTATTTCTACCGAACGTACTTTTAATAAAGATACTACCGATATGAATAAGCTCAAAAGTATCATTATTGCCATGGCTGAGAATTTAGCCTATCAATTGCGGCGCGGCAATAAACTAACAGCTTGTGTGACTTTTAAAATACGCTATTCAGATTTTCAGACCTATACCCAACAACAACGTATTCCCTATAGTGCAATGGACCATAGTATTATCCCGGTTGTACTCGATCTATTCCGTAAACTGTATAACAGGCGTTTGCTGGTACGTTTGATAGGGGTGAAATTCAGCCATTTGGTTGAAGGCGGATACCAGATCAACTTATTTGAAGACAATGAGAAGCTCATTAATTTGAGCCAGGCTATTGACAATATGCGTGAGCGTTATGGTGACAGGTCTGTTGTTAGTGCCTCCGGGATGGAAGCAAAAAGCATCAGCAGGTGGAATCCTTTTACCGGGGAACCACCACCTTTATTAGCAAATAGACGGCGATAAACACTTATTTGGGTAAAGAACCATTATAAAATTTCATCCCTAGGGTGGCTTTATTATTATGGTTGAATAGAGTAGCATTATCCCAGTGAGATCCTTGTCCCCATTGGGTAAAACAATCGGTAGAAACCCAGGCCGGTTCCCAATAGATCAAACCTTCCCCGCCGGAAGTTTTAATGATTTCCTGCAATTTATTAAGATAATCCAATTGGCCTTGTTCGGTAGCCGGATAACCATTTATCAAAGCATCATTACCCAGAATATTATTAGCACTATCGGCATTGTCCATAGTAAAAGGATAAGCGGTTTCGACCACCATTAATCTTTTGTTATAGGTGTTTATAAGGGTGCTAAAAGCATTTGAAACATTCGTTAAAGTATAATCAGACCAAAGCGGATAATAGGAGAGTCCTATCCAGTCAAAATCGGTCACACCATTTTGTGTAGCTTGTTCAAACCACCACAAGCCATTTTCCGGTTGTGCGATATGCAGCATAACCCCAATTTCCTTGTTATTTTCTGAGGAGATATCCCGTAACTGCTTTGATGCCTTTATTGATTAGTGATGAATTTCGAACCCAATCGATGGGCCATTCTAAATTTCCCTGCTGAAGGATCATAGGATTGATCTCATTGCCAACCTGAACAATATCAGGTAACAGATTTGCATTGGCCAGATTATTCAATATTTCATAAGTGTAATTGTACAACAGATCACCCAAGGCCGACGTATTGTCTATTTCGTTTAACCAGGCTGCCGGTATCTCTTGTTTTGATGGATCTGCCCAGGTATCAGAATAATGAAAATCAAGCAGCACGTCCATACCTTTTGATTTGGCGCGTTGAATGGATTTTTTCACATCTTCATAATTGGAATAATTTGTCCAGGTGGGATTGTGCCATAATCGTATTCTTACCAAATTGGTTCCGGCTTCCTTAAATATTGTATAAGGATCTTTGACAACATTATTTATATCCATATAGGAAGCACCACAATCTTCCATTTCGTTTACATAGGAAAGATCAGCGCCATAATAAAATTTAGATTCAATTTCATTAGGAACATCTATGTCAACACCATTGTCACTGCAGGACAGTAAGGCGAAAAAAATAAATATAATGCTTATTGATCTTATCATTTCAATAGTTTGTCAAACTCTTTGATTCGTTTTGAATTAAGTTTATAAAATTAAGCTATATCTATTAATATTCGATAGATATAATTGAGTTTGATACAAGAAACTTTAGCATACATTGTTTATTTTTGTTTTGATCTCATGGTTTAATACCTTTTTAGATGTCGAATCACGGAATCTAAACAACAAAACGATGGCAGAAAATAAAATTCAAGTAATGAAACGATTGAAGGTTTTAAGGATAATCCTTATGAGTGTTGTCTTCATAGTTTTTCAAAATTCTTATTCACAATCTAAAAATGCGAAAAATGAGGTGTATGTCGATAATGATGGGGTCATGCGTTATGAAAACACGAATAAAGAGATCAAAGGTTTTGGCGTAAATTATACAGTACCATTTGCCCATGCTTACCGTTCGGCTAAGCGAATGAAGATTGACCCATACAAAGCCATTGACAACGATGTCTATCACTTTTCACGTTTGGGTTTTGACCTTTACCGTGTACATGTTTGGGATACGGAAATTAGCGATACCTTAGGAAATCTCATTGAAAACGAACATCTTAAACTGTTTGATTATTTATTAAAAAAATTACGAGAAAAGGACATAAATTATGTAATAACACCTATTGCTTTTTGGGGCAATGGATGGCCCGAACCCGACGAAGAAACCCCGGGTTTTTCATCATAAATATGGTAAAGAAGATTGCTTGACCGATCCGGAAGCCATTAAAGCACAACAAAATTACCTGTATCAATTCTTAAATCATGTGAATTCCTATACAGGTGTTGCTTATAAGGATGATCCGAATGTGCTCGCATTCGAAGTAAGTAATGAACCCCATCATAAAGGAGAGGCGAAAGAAGTGACAGCATTTGTAAAAGGTATGGTTGATGCGATGCGTCGAACAGGTACTAAAAAACCTATTTTCTATAACATCAGTCATGCCGTTCATTTTGCTGAAGCTTATTTTAAGGGAGGGATACAAGGCGGCACCTTTCAATGGTATCCGACAGGCCTGGGTTACCAGCGTGAATTATCGGGTAACTTGTTGCCAAATGTGAATGACTATAATATTCCTTTTGAAGAAACAATTAAAAAATATAAAGGCGCTAAATTGGTGTACGAATTTGATGCTGCCGATGTAGGCCGTTCTTATATTTATCCCGCTATGGCACGGAGTTTTAGGGAAGCAGGCATCCAGATCGCCACACATTTTGCTTATGATCCTACCTATCTGGCCTATGCGAATACAGAGTACAATACGCATTATATGAATTTGGCTTATACGCCCCAAAAAGCACTGAGTTTAATGATCTGTGCTGAAGTTTTTCGTGAAATACCCATGTATAGCAATCATGGTAAGTACCCCCAAAATACAACTTTCGGTAATTTTAAAGTTGACTATAAAAATGACCTGGCAGAGTATAATACAGACCAAAAGTTTATTTATACCAATCATACAAAGGCTTTACCTGTTAATGAAAAGAATTTACATAAAATAGCAGGATTTGGTAATTCTGCATTGGTTCAGTACGATGGGCAAGGGGCTTATTTTCTGGATAAAATTGATAAAGGAATATGGCGTTTAGAAGTGATGCCCGATGCTGTTTGGGTAGAGAATCCATTTGGCAGAAATAGTCCGAACAAAACGGTTGGTGTCATCAGATGGGAAGAACACAAGATGAACATTCAATTGAAGGATTTAGGCACAAATTTTAGAATGGAGCCCATAAATGAAGAAAATACATTCATCACTAAAGTAGATCAAACTTCTTTTTCAATAAAACCGGGAACCTATATATTAAGCAGAAATGGCATAAAAAAGAAATGGCTGCCTTCAGATTCATTTGGTAATAACCATCTTAAAAGATTTTTATGCACCAAATACGAGTGTTAAAGATAATTGGCTAAGGCATAAAGCTGCTTCGGAAACAACAGAAAACAAGCCATTAACCGTAACTGCACAGTTTATTTCGCCCGAAAATCCTAAACAAATACAATTAGTCGGGTATGCCGGATTTAACAGATTTACAATAGAGATGGTAAAGGCCAATGGCTACAATTATGCAGCTACCATTCCAGCTGAAAATTTAACAAAAGGATATCTGCATTATAATATTATTGTCAATAATAAGGAAAATGAATACCTAACGTATCCCAGTGGCCTGGAAGGCAGGCCTTTTGATTGGGACGTTTATGACAGGAGTACCTATAAAGTGCGCGTTGTACCTGGAAGTAATCCTATTTATCTTTTCGATGCAGCTGAAGATTCAGAATTGCTGATTAAACAATGGAATAGGTCCTTAAAATTAGTACCCACAGAAAATTTGGGTGAAGCCGAATATCAGGTCAATGTAGAAAAATTATTAATTCGATTGATAGTGAAAACCTTCATGCTAAACCTTTGTATGATTACAGTTTTAAGCATTTTATTTTGGACAAGATCAAGAATCAGAAGGAATGATCTCGATTCGAAAGATGCATTGATCCTTAAAGCCAGGGCTTTAAATGATAAACCTTGTAAATTACAAATTGCCTTCGTGATGGATGATGGTGCCTCCTATGGAATTACGATAGAAATAGGTGTAGCTTCCCAAGAATATAAAATTTCATTATCAGATTTAAAACCGGTTAAAACCATTACCCTGCCAAGGCCATATCCCGGATTTTTACCCTATTTTCTGGAACACAACCTTCAAAGTACATTTGACATCAGTCGTGTAGAAAGTCTTCAATTTTCTATCGGTCCGGGTATTCCTGAAAAGGAACTCGAGAAAAAACATGGTTTAGGAATTATCAGTGTCCGATTAGAATAATTTTGAATATTAAATTTAATAATCTCATTTTAATATTTTTTTCGGTAAACAGCAGAAAATCTCGATCATTAGAATTCGTTCGGTAAATAAAAGTGCCCTTTCGGACTATAATTGAAGGCGTTCGTCCTACTTCGCTTGTATTTTTAAGTGTAATACAATTATTTAGACAAAAATTAACAATTATTAACCACTTAAATCTTACAACAATGATTAAAAGAACTTTATTATTTCTAATGACAGTTGCCATGGTATTTGGAGCGATGACAACTGCAGAAGCACAAGACAATTCCAAATATGAAATGTGGGAAAGTATTATGATGACTCCTGATTACACCAAACTAAAGGTATTGGGTGAAAACATGAGAAAACACAATCAGAAATACCATAAGGAAGGAGCTTATGAAGCTACAGTTTATAATATTGCCACCGGTCCGAATGCAGGTAAATTGATATGGGAAATGGGTCCGTTAATGTTTGCTCATCTAGATAAAAGGCCTTCAGCGGGCGGACACGATGAGGACTGGAGAGATAATGTGATGCCTTATATTAAGAAGATGCATACTGCAGAATACTGGAAAGACGAAGCCAAGTATTCTAATACAGGCATGTTAGATGGTGATAATTCGAAATACCCCTTACTTTATGTAAGATATTGGGAAGTAAATCCTGATCAGGATCATCTCGTTGATGGTTTGTTAAAACAAATTAGTGAAACCTTTAAAGGAATGGAAGGTGATAACCCTTGGGGTGTTTATGATAATCAAATGCGACAAGGTCTTAAAATTGGCCGTCATTTAGCCACTGTAGGTTTTATGAAAAATTGGGCCGAAATGGATGACCCGGGTACATTTAAACCGACTTTTATAAAAGTTCATGGTGAAAGTGCATGGGATCCATTCCTTGAAAATATGGGCAATGCTTTCACGAATAGCTGGGATGAGGTTTGGGAGTATAATGCTAACCTGAGCGGAAAATAAAAATAGAAAAAGAACCCCAATCAGGGGTTCTTTTTTACAATGACACATCATTTACAATAGTTTTTATAATTAATAATATTATAAAGTATTACTTTAAACTACATAATTTAAAAACTTATTATACAATAGATAAACCTTAGACATGAGAATAATTAAACCATGGTTGGTCTACATCATTATTGTTTTATTCTCTCAATCAGCGAATTCGCAAAATAATATTATTGGAAAAGCTGTTGATGAAGCTGGGAATGCACTTCCATACGCAAATGCATTATTGCTAATTTCAGTAAATAATGAGCTAATGAAGGGAGCCGTTACGTCTGAGAATGGCGATTTTATTTTGAAAAATATTCCAAAAGGGAAATATATACTCCAAGTAAGTATGGTAGGTTTTGCCACCACAACATCAGAACCATTTATTTTTGAGGGGATTGCACCTTTACAGCTACCCGCGATGAAACTTTCTGAAACCTTGGCTTTGGCAGAGGTTGAAATTAAGGCAGACAAGCCATTATATGTTCAAAAGATTGACAGAATGGTCATCAATGTTTCCAGCAGTATCTTGTCTGCAGGAACAACAGCTTTAGAAGTATTAGAAAGATCACCCGGCGTATTGGTAAATAGACAGGATAATAGTATATCAATTGTTGGTAAAGAAGGTGTTGAAGTGATGATGAACGGTAAATTAAGTTATATGCCAACCTCAACGCTAGTGCAGCTATTGGACGGAATGAGCTCAGATAATATTGAGAGTATTGAACTGATAACAACGCCACCTGCCAATTTTGATGCCGAAGGAAATGCAGGTTATATAAACATAGTATTAAAAAAGAATCTAGATACAGGCTTAAATGGTTCCTATTCATTTTCAGGGGGTATTGGCAATGGTACAACAACCTCTGATAATATAAATTTTAATTATAGAGAAAATAAGATCAATATTTATGGTGATTATGGATATAGTAGAAGAAATCAGGGTCAGCTTTGGCGATTTTCCAGAAGTTTCTTAAGCTCAACCGATATCCAGACAGAACTAACTACAGTTACCGATCGTGATCCCATTCAACGCAATCATAGTCTTCGTTTGGGTCTTGATTATCAAGCTACTGAAAAAACCATTATAGGAACGCTCATTTCAGCGAATGACAACAAATGGTCTATGGATGCCTTTAATACCAGTGAACAAAATGAGAATGATATACCAACCTCTTTTATTGAAATTCTAAATACAGAAATCAACTCCATAAAAAATATCCGAATTAATATGAATTTAAAGCATGATTTTAAAAAAGACGGATATGTTAACTTTGATGTGGATTATTTATATTTTGATACTAAAAACCCGAATACTTATATAAATAGTTATTTTGATGGCGATAATAACTTTCTTGAAGAGGAGTTCACAAAAAGTGATAAGATAACACCCATGGAAGTAATTGTGGGCAATGCAGATTATAGCAATCAATTAAATGATAAAATAAAATTTGAAACGGGTATAAAAGCCGCATTTATAACTTTTGGAAACGATGTTTCTGTAGAAACTTTTGATGGTCAAAATTTCATTCCTAACCCCACGCTCACCAGTAATAGTGATCTTGACGAAAGTATTTTAGCGGCCTATACGTCTTTGGGGTATTCTATAAGTGATAAGACCGACCTTAAATTAGGGCTAAGATACGAGCATACCGTTTCGGAGCTTGTTTCAGACACCAGAGGTACCCTCGTCGATAGATCATACGGAGAGTTGTTTCCTACGGCTTATTTATCTCACAAAATAAATGATTCATTAAGTTTTGGAGCTTCCTATTCGAGACGTATTTCCAGGCCGACATTATGGGAAATGGCTCCCTTTGTCATATTTTTTGATCCATCCACCTTGATATCTGGTAATCCTAGTGTTCAGCCTGCATTGTCGAATAATGTAGCCTTTACCACTAATTATCTTTCTTATTTACTTAAGGTAGAATATTCAATAGAAAAAGGAACCATAGCAAGATTTACCCCGACAATCGATCCCGATACAAATTTGTTCACCTATCAGGCAGAAAATTTAGATAGAACGAAGGTGTTTAGCATAACCCTAGGTTTACCGGTTACCATTTCCAATTGGTGGAAAACACAAAATAATTTAACCTATTTGAACACAATTACAGAAAACGATAATGGAGAATTTATTTTTAAATCAGAACAAAGTACCTTCAGGGCTAATAGTTCCCATAGCTTTACAATTACTGAGAATTTCACTTCAGAAATTAATATGAATTATCGTGGTTCCGGTCAATTTGGTTATAGTATAACTGAACCTATTTTTGCTATGAATATTGGATTTCAACAAAAGCTTAATGATTCATGGGGTACACTTAAATTTAGTATTAATGATCTGCTGGACAGCCGAGCATGGAAATCGACAACGAATATTCCGGAGTTAAATTTAAAATCAGTGAGTCAGCTAAGATTCAGCAACAGAACGTTTATTTTAACTTATACAAGGAATTTCGGTAATAACAAAGTAAAATCATCACGTGATAGAAAAACGGGTGCCGAAGACGAAATTAATCGTGTGAATTAAATTTATATAAATAAATAAGAATTTTCCTAAGTAAAATTTAGTTAGTTACAAAATACTTGAATTATTGCGTCCCAACTGATCAATATCATTGCCTTAATTATCAATAAGATCTACTTTAGAGGATTATTAATTCTAAATATTATTGATATGGCTGTAATTAAAGTAATCGAAGTATTAGGAAACTCAACCACTAGTTTTGAAGATGCTGTTCAAAATGTGATCAATCATGCATCAAAATCTGTAAAGAACATAAAATCAGTATATGTTCAAGATATGCAAGTAACGGTTGTCAATAACAGGATAAAGGAATATCGTGTAAATACCAAGGTAAGTTTTGGAATAATGGACAATTAGTTTTTGTTAGTTAATAAGAAAGGGCATTATAAAATATGTTGTGATCAATTATACATTTTTTATAATGTCTTATTTATAAATGAGATAATTCTTATAAAAGAATCTACATCTCAAGAATAATTTTATAACATCAATTATCTATAATTATAGAAATCTCAAGGATTGGCATAGACCATAGCATCTTTATTTCTTGAAAACCCGATCAACCGGATTCCAAATTCCTTAGCAAAATCTACTGCTAATGACGAACAGGCGGATACTGCTGCTATCATTGGAATTTTAGCAATAAAAGCCTTCGATATGATCTCATAAGATACCCTGCCACTTACCAACAGTATTTCTGCATTATTTAAATTTTCACTGTTGAGCAAACTCCCAACCGCTTTATCAACGGCATTATGTCTCCCAATATCTTCTCTTAACACAAGTATTTCTTTTTGGGCATCAAAAATTGCCGCTGCATGCGATCCACCGGTTTTATGAAATACAGTTTGCGCTTGCCTCATGGTATTGAACATTGCTTTTAAATCTAAAGTAGCTATTGAGGTATTATTACTTAATAAATTGCCATTCAATTTTATATCTTCTAATTTTTGTTTACCACAAATACCACAAGAGGATACCGAAAGGAGGGTGCGTTTATTTAAATATCCTTTCCCTAATTTTGATTTAGGAATAGTAGCATTGACAACAAAAAATCCATTTTCTGATGATTCTATGAGGTCTAATTTTAGTTTCTTTTGGTTTTTGTAAATGTCTTCGGCATACAATAATCCTCGTATCAATTCTTCGTCATGATCAGGTGTTCGCATGACTACTGTATAAGGTTCATTGTTAATATTTATCTGAAGTGCAGCTTCAACTACCAAGCTATCTTCGACCTTTTTTGTAATACCGGCTTTTATTTGAAGGGCTTCATAATTATTTGTTTGCATAAACAGGATCCTTAGATTTTTTCGAAATCAACTGCCACAACTTTGTATTCGGGCGTCATCGTTTCTTTATCACCAACACTACCGGTTATAATATTGATGAAAACTTCGGGTTGATGAAAAGTAGTCCTTAAAATGCCTCTTTTTACGTTTTTAGAGTATTTAATCGAGAATATTAACACTTCCTCTATCAGAAAAAATTCGAACCGTCTCAGCGTCTTTAATGCCTTTTGCTTCGGCATCTTTAGGATGCACTTCAAGATAATCTTTTGCTAAAATCACTTGATTGTCGGTTCTACGCGTCATTGTTCCTGAATTATAGTGCTCTAATTCCCGTCCCGTAGTTAAGATAAAGGGATAACTGGCACCGTGCTCTACGATTTCGGGTGTTTCTTCAAAATCGTAATAATGAAATTTACCTTTTCCATTTTTAAAAGCACCATCTATATGTAGCATTTTAGTATCGGTACCGTCCTCTTTAATGGGCCATTGCAGTCCATTAGTACCTAATCCTTCCCAAGTCAATCCCTTCATAAACGGAATGACATCAGCAATTTCTTCAATTACCTTTGCAGCATCATATTTGCGGCCAGTAGGTTGCTTCATAACCTAATTTGTACATCATGTCTATAATGATCTGTCCATCTGGTTTTGTATTTCCAATGGGTTCAATAACTTTATTTACACGCTGAACTCGTCTTTCGCCATTCGTAAAGGTCCCGTCTTTCTCAAAATAGGAGGAAGCAGGTAAAATAACATCGGCCATTTCGGCTGTAGCCGTCATAAATAACTCCTGAATGACGATCAGTTCCAGATTCTCAAATGCTTTGATACTATGATTTGAATTGGGGTCGGTCATAATGGTATCTTCACCCATAATATATAGCGCTTTGATCTTGCCATCCACAGCTGCATCTAACATCTTTGGAATTTTCAATCCTTCCTTTTCCGGCATTTTTGAATACACCATATTTTTCAGCATAATATTGCTGAATTTTTGGATCGTTCACATCCAAATACCCTGCACCTTGATGTGGCTGCACGCCCATATCTGCCGCTCCTTGTACATTGTTTTGTCCGCGTAAGGGGTTCAAACCAACACCCCTTTTCCCAATATTTCCAGTCATCATGGCAATATTAGACAATAACATTACAGTTTTACTCCCTTGAAAATGCTCAGTCACGCCCAAGCCATGGAATTCCATAGCCCGATCCGCCGAAGCATAAGCAATTGCCGCTTGTCTTACCAGTTCTTTATCAACACCAGTTAAATCAGCTAACTCATCCATATCCAAATGGATCACATGATTTTTAAATTCTTCATACATTTCTGTATAAGCATTAATAAAATCTTCTTTAACTAAGCCCTCTTTGATTATATAATGGGCTATCATATTGAGAATAGCCACATTAGTACCCGGTCGTATTTGTAAAAAATAAGTGGCTAGTTCTGCCAATTTGGTTTCGATAGGATCTACAACGATCGAGGTTACACCTTTCATAAAGGCCTGTTTTATTTTTGCTCCTGTGACAGGGTGACCCTTGACCGGATTGGCTCCGAATAAAAAGATAGCATCTGTATCTTTAAGATCGTCAACAGAATTTGTTGCTGCACCTGTTCCGAAAGATTGTTGCATGCCGTAGGCAGTAGGAGCATGGCAGACCCTGGCGCAACCATCAATATTGTTAGTACCCAAAGCAACACGGATCATTTTTTGCATTAAATAATTTTCTTCGTTGGTAGCCCTGGAAGACGAAATCCCACCTATGGCATCGACACCATATTTCTGCTTGATTTCTAATAATTTATCAGTTATAAAATCATAGGCTTCCTCCCAGGTAACAACTTCAAATTTTCCATTTTTTTTGATCATCGGTTCCCTAAGCCGGTCGGGATGATCATAAAACTGGAATGCGAACCGCCCCTTTAAACAGGTGTGTCCTTCATTTACTTCAGCCGAAACTGGAGCTTGAATACCTCTAATCTTTCCATCAATAACAGCAACTTCTAGTTGACAGCCAACCCCGCAATAAGTGCAGGTAGTGCGAATTGTTTTATCTGGTATGAGCGTTTTTGTTTCAAATTTGTCGGTAAGAGCTTCTGTTGGGCAAGTTTGAACACAGGCACCACAAGATACACAGGCCGATTCATCGAATGTTGTATCAAATCCTTTGATGATATTTGTTGCAAAACCGCGACCTGACATGTTAAGGATCATTTCTCCCTGGATCTCTTCACAAGCTCTCACACAGCGATAACAATTGATACATTGAGAAAGATCAGATTTAATATAGGGATGTGCTCTATCAGGTTTAATATCGAGATGGTTAGCCCCTTTGGGATAGCGAACATCAGGGATACCTATTTGGGCGATGGTTTTTTGGAATTCAGTCGGATTTTTGTTTGATGGAGCAAATACCTTATCACTAGGATAATCTGTCAATACCAATTCAACAATATTCTTGCGTAACCGCTTCATTTTATCGGTATTGTGATAAATATATAAGCCTTCTGAAACAGGTGTATGACATGATGCCATTGTCTTTGTCAGACCATTTTTTTCACGGGCAACTTCTACCGAGCATACACGGCATGAACCAAAATTATCTAAGCGATCGTCCTGGCACATGGTTGGGATGGCATCTCTATTTTCTATTCGCCTAACGAATTCAAGAATTGTTTCGTTGCTTTTAATGTTGTAAGGAGTGTTATTTATATATGCTTTCATATCGGATGCAGCCTTAATAATCATAATAAAAGATTATAAATCTTAAAGATATTTCTAAATTAACCCTTTTTTCTTGTTATAAATATAATATACATTTTAAATATTTAAATATATTTTATATCCTTGCAATTAATTTTTCAATTATTTCAGATAATTTCTTTGGGATAAATTTAATATAAAATAATCAAATTGTAGATGAAGAACAAGGTACATCTTATCACCTATGTTGACCGCCTGGCCAAAGGAGGCTTGTTAGAATTACAAATAATACTGGATAAAGAATTAAAAGATGTTTTTGGTGGCGTACATCTTCTGCCTTTTTTTTATCCGGTAGATGGAACCGACGCAGGTTTTGACCCTATTGATCATACCCAGGTTGACGCCCGACTTGGTTCTTGGGAGGATATTCATGTGCTGAGTAAGACGACAGATGTTATGGCAGATGTTATTGTTAATCATGTTTCTGCCCAATCTCCACAATTTCTGGATTATTTAGAACAAGGTGAAAAGTCAAGATTTGCCAATATGTTTCTTACGCTGAATACTGTATTTCCAAATGGGGTTACAGAAAAGGAATTATTAAATATTTATAGACCGCGCCCCAGCTTGCCTTTTACCACACTTCGTTTAAAAGACGGCTCAAAAAAAATGTTTTGGACAACATTTACTTCTAACCAGATTGATATTGATGTACAAAGTGCACAAGGCAAGGCTTATCTCATTTCCATTTTAGAACAATTTCATAAATCGGGGATTAAAATGATACGCCTTGATGCAGCGGGCTATGCTATTAAAAAAGCCGGAACTTCCTGTTTTATGATCCCTGAAACTTTTGATTTTATCGATTGGTTCAGAGAACAAGCCACCTCATGTGGCATGGAGGTGCTGGTAGAAATACATTCATATTTTAAAAAACAAATTGAAATTGCCAAACAGGTAGATTGGGTATATGATTTTGCCTTACCGCCCTTAGTCTTACATTCCATTTTTAAAGGTACTTCCGCTTATTTAAAAAAATGGATTGAAATAAGACCCGAAAATACCATTACCGTTCTCGATACCCATGATGGGATAGGCGTGATGGATGTGGGAAGCTCTGGAGATTTGCCGGGGCTTTTACCGGATGAAGAGATAGACAGTTTGGTAGAGGAGATACATGTGCGAAGCCAAGGACAAAGTAAGGCAGCCACCGGTGCTGCCGCTTCCAATCTCGATCTTTATCAGGTAAACTGTACATATTTTGACGCCCTTGGGAAAAATGAAGCGCAATACCTATTATCACGAGCCGTACAATTTTTTATGCCTGGAGTACCACAGGTGTATTATACCGGATTATTAGCAGAGCCCAATGATATGGAATTACTCTCGAAAACAAATGTTGGAAGGGACATTAACCGTCATTATTTTAGCCAGGAGGAAGTTATTAATGCTTTAAAAAAACCTGTTGTTCAGAAATTAATAAAACTCATAAAGTTTAGGAATTCTCATGCCTCATTTAACGGCGATTTTGCCTTAGAGACCACAAATTCAGATTCATTGATATTAAAATGGCAAAAAGGAGACGAATGGAGTAAGTTAGCGGTGGATTACACCAATTTAACGTTTGATATTTCTTATAGTACGAAAGATCATATAGAATTTTTAGATCTAGATAATACTTAAACTTATTTAAAATAGGATTTTAATTCATCATCAAAGTATTCTAATGCATTTTTAATGGGTAAAGGAATTCCACCTCCCAAGGCGCATAAAGAACCTATCTCCAGGGTTTCTATGAGGTCGTCAAATAACTGCCGGTCAATTTTATAGTCTTCATGTTGTGCCTTCTTTAGCATTTCAAAGCCCCGATGAGAACCAATGCGGCAAGGGTAACATTTGCCACAGGATTCATCAGCAGTGAACTCCAATAAATGCTCTAAAAATTGCACCATAGGAAACTGAACAGGAATGGAAACCACACTTGCATGGCCTAATAAAAATCCATGGCTAGCAAGCGACTCAAAATCAAGACTTAGATCACTTATTTTATGAACAGGTACTATGCCTCCTAAGGGGCCACCAATTTGAACCGCCTTTACTTCGGCCTTAAATCCCTTGCCGAATTCTTCAAAAACGACCTTCAAGGGAGTGCCCATTTCTATTTCATACATTCCGGGTCTGTTAAAATAACTATCTAATGAAACTAACTTTGTGCCCGTCGATTTTCCATTACCCAGGCTTGCGTAAGCAGCACCTCCATTTTGTAATATCCAATGTACGTTGGCAAATGTTTCAACATTACTTAACACGGTAGGCTTTCCATATAGGCCATATTGAGCAGGGTAGGGAGGTCGAACGCGCACTTCGGGCCTTAATCCTTCAATAGAGTTCAACAGCGCAGTTTCTTCTCCACAAACATAAGAGCCTTGTCCGCGAATGATCTTAAATCTAAAATCATTAAATAAGTTCAAGTCCTTAAATTCTTGTATCGCTTTATTTACCTTTCGAATGGAATCCGGATATTCACCTCGAATGTATAAAACCCCCGTGTCGGCGCCCACAGTAATTCCCGCCATCAACATGCCAAAAAGTACTTTATGTGGTTGATGTTCCATCAAATACATGTCAGAATAAGCACCGGGATCGCCCTCATCGGCGTTACATACGATGTATTTTTTTTCTGATTTCTCTTTAAGGACGGCATCCAATTTAAAATAAAATGGGAATCCGGCACCACCACGACCTCTTAAATTCGACAATTTCAATTCGTTTATAACCTTTTCAGAATTATTCTTCAACGAACTTGCCAAAGCATAAAATTCTGCGATATCATTAATGGTTGAGGTTAAAATAGGGGTAGTGTTGCAATGTACTTCATATTCATTTTCTTGATACTCCTTGTTAGAAATAATTCTTTTCAAATGATCTAAATCGGAACTGGAATAGGTCTTATCATCGAACATAAAAGCATTGTTATGATGGCAATGCCCAAGGCATGGTGCATGTCCGATCTTATCTGCATTTACAATTTTTTCGAGATCTTTAGTCAATTTTTCCTGAGTTCCTGCCACCATACAAGCTGTGCCATTGCAAACAAAAACAGTTTTATCTTGATTATGAGGCTTTAAAAAATCATAGAAAGAAGCTGTACCTAGTACTACAGAATCGTCAATCATAAAACGTTCGGCCAGTTCATGAAACTCCTCTTGTGAAGCAGGTTTTTTTGCTAGTTTTGAGACATTCTCGAACAGGTTATCATCGAGTTCTTTTCTAAATGATAATGATCTTATATTTTTATTAGCCATTGGTTTTTAAAATTGTTAGCACTAAAATACTAAATTATAATAGGACTTATTATTGACCTCCCTTAAACTTTCTGACAAACCAGTACGATATGCTTATTATGGATGTCCGTCGTGAAGAAGAGGTAGTCGCTACCGCCGTCTTTTAATTTTGTTTTTTTTCGTATTTGGGCAACACTCTCCGGAAAATTCCTCACCGTAACATTGGCTTTTAATAATGGAATATGCTTTTTAATCTCTTTAATTGTATATGGTATGATTTTATTGATCTTAAAACTCCTTCCTGGAAAATTTATCAATTTATTATTTGTATATAAATGACTATTATTATGTAATTTATATATATTTAATTGATGTGATACTTCATTAAATAATCCCGCTTTTAATATGGCTGCATTTGGCTCGTATAGATAGGTTTTAGGTATGGCATAATTAGTTTCCACTTTATTTTTATAGATCGATTCAAATGAATCTATGATACCCGTTTGAATGTTAATGGCCTTAATTAGAATATCTTTCTGATAAGAATTTTCCAGTACGAAAAGCAATTCTTTAACTTCATTATCAACTGCGATAACATGTACTTCCTTCGTAAATTTTAATTCCGTCAAAGCCTTCGAAATATCAAGCATCGGAGAAGCCTTTATGAGAATATTATTGCTGTATTGTAATAGTAGTTCCAAATTTTCGGGAATGTTAGGTTCACAATCTTTTAGCATAAAGACCTTTCCTTTTATCTCATTCCTACGCGAGGGATCAGCATAGATCCAATCAAAATGCTTCCTGGTCTTTGCCAAATATTCAATGCCGTCATCCGAAATGGTATTAATTTGAGCTGTTTTGAGCAATTTAAAATTGTGATCAACCAGTTTAGACAAGCTTGTGTTAATCTCGCAATGGGTAACTTCCTTAAACTGTTTCGAAAAATAATACGAATCAACACCAAAACCACCTGAAATATCAATAATGCTCGTACCTGAAAGATTATTTGCTTTATAATTGGCCGTAATTTCAGAGGAGCATTGCTCAATATTTGTTTTATTAGGATAGTATATATTGGGTGTTTTAAACCAGGTTGGTAATTTAGATTCTGCCTTCTTTTTAGCTTCTATTTGCTCTACTATTTCCTGGATGGTGATCTTTTCAAACGGACTGCCTTTAAAAATAAGTTTAGCAATATTGGTATTAAGATTTTCATCTATAAAATCCTGAACCTGCTTTTCTAATAGTAATTGATTAAATGTAAGAGCTTTCACATGTAAAGGATGACCATTAAAAGTCTTTAGTAAGCGATTTAACGATCTTATTCTCTGATAAGAATTCCTTCAAAATAACTTTAATAGCGGTATATACCGGCACAGCTACGATCATTCCAACGACACTAAAAAGAAGCCCTCCAATCACGATTACCAAAAATATTTCTAATGGATGTGATTTCACACTTTTTGAAAAAATAAAGGGTTGGCTAAAGAAGTTATCTACCAATTGCGCAAAGATATAACCGATCATCACATAAATAGTTGTAGGTATTATTTCGGTTCTAAAATCTAAGGAAAGGTTGCTAGTCATGGTTAAATTTAACATTAATACACCACCTATTAACGGGCCTATATAGGGAATCAAATTTAATATGGCACATAAAAAAGCAATAACGATCGCATTTTGAACTCCAAAAATTAAAAGCACCGTTGTATAAATAACAAAGAGTATGGAAATCTGCATTAAAAGACCTAAAAAGTAACGAGACAGCAAATTTTTGATCATCTCAAGGGACTTTTGAAAACGCTCCTCATTTTTATCAGGTATAAAAATAAGTAGTGCCTTATTCAAGAGTTTGCTGTCCCTCATTAAAAAGAAGGAAATAAAAAGAACTGAAAATAATCCAATACTAAAGCTTCCTACCGCACTAATTAATGAGTTCAATAGGTTAGGTATGGCTTGAACCCTCGATAAAATATCTACACTTTTTAATTGTTCAAAAATATTTATGCCTTTTTCTGAGAAGTACGCATTTACCTGTCCTAATATATTTTCGATATTATACTCTAATTGATTGATATCCAGCAGTGAAAGATTTTGTCCTTGCTTGATGATTAGAGGAATAAACATAGAAATAAGACCAAAAACGACCAATATAAATAAAAACATGGTCACAATAACGGCCAGGGTATTGGCAAATTTTAATTTATTTCTTAAAAAAATGATAACGGGTCTGGCGATCAATGATACAACGGCTGCAATCACTAAATAGACAATTACAGATTGAATTTTAAACAAAAAATAAAGAAGCAGGGCAACACCGATGATAATCGTGAAAGCACGTAAAATTCCGTTGGCTATGGTCTTTGAATTCATAGCGTAAATATAATGATTTATTAAAAAGAAACTTACTTAAAACTCGCTGGTAAAATGCAATTTTACAGAAGGATATTTTTGCTGGGTCATTTGCACTGTAAAGGCCGAATCTGCTAAAAATACTAACTGGCCTTGTTTATCTTTGGCTAAATACCGCTGTTTTACACGTTTGAATTCAGAAAATTCTTCGTTTTTTGGATCTTTTGGTGCTACCCAACATGCCTTGTGGACATTTAAATTTTCATAGGTACATTTGGCGCCATATTCATGTTCCAAACGATATTGAATGACTTCGTATTGCAGTGCGCCCACAGTTCCAATCACCTTTCTTCCGTTTAATTCTAAGGTAAATAGCTGTGCCACACCTTCATCCATAAGTTGATTTAATCCTTTATTTAACTGTTTGGATTTTAGCGGATCAGCATTGTTTACATAACGAAAATGTTCAGGTGAAAAATTAGGAATTCCTTTAAAATGCAAAATTTCTCCTTCTGTTAAGGAATCGCCAATCTTAAAATTTCCGGTATCATGAAGTCCGACGATATCACCGGGGAAAGATTCATCTACAATTTCTTTTTTCTCAGCAAAAAACGCATTCGGACTAGAGAATTTTAATTTCTTATTAAGTCTCACATGTAAATACGGTACGTTGCGCTTAAAAGTACCAGAAACGATCTTTACAAAAGCCAGCCTATCCCTGTGTTTTGGGTCCATATTGGCATGGATCTTAAATACAAATCCAGATAAGGTCTTTTCTTTAGAATCCACTAGTCGTTCTTCAGATTTTTTTGGTTGAGGCGACGGTGCAATTTCTATAAAGCAGTCGAGTAACTCCTTAACACCAAAATTATTTAAAGCTGAACCAAAAAATACCGGTTGCAATTCACTATTTAAATATTCATTTCTATCAAAACCAGGATACACTTCATAAATCAACTCTAATTCTTCGCGTAACTTGTTAGCAGCCGATTCACCTATATGCTTATCAAGTTCGGGATTTGTAATATCATTAAATTCAACACCTTCGGAAACAGTTTGTTTTTTATTCGAAGTAAACAAATTAAGCTTCTTTCCCCAAATATTATAAATTCCTTTAAAATCATAACCCATGCCGATGGGAAAACTCAAAGGCGTAACCCTTAAACCTAATTTTTGTTCGACTTCATCTAAAAGATCAAAGGCATCCTTTCCTTCCCGGTCTAATTTATTAATAAAAACAATGATCGGAATATGACGCATGCGGCAAACTTCGACCAGCTTTTCTGTTTGTTCTTCCACACCTTTGGCGACATCGATTACAACAATAACACTATCAACGGCAGTTAGCGTACGAAAGGTGTCTTCGGCGAAATCTTTATGCCCCGGCGTATCAAGAATATTAATTTTTTTGCCTTTATAATTAAACGCTAAGACCGAAGTAGCTACTGAAATACCTCTTTGTCTCTCAATCTCCATAAAGTCGGAAGTAGCACCCTTCTTGATCTTATTATTTTTCACGGCACCGGCTTCCTGTATGGCACCACCAAACAACAATAATTTTTCCGTGAGTGTTGTTTTTCCGGCATCCGGATGCGAAATGATTCCGAAGGTTCTTCTGCGTTGTATTTCTTTTACAAAGGACATTTGTGTTCTATGAGGTTTTTAAATGGGCGCACAAAGATATGCTTAATTAGCTAATTTGAAAATGTGGCCGGTTAATAAATTAATGAATGACCTTTGCATCAATAAAAACATCTTTCAAAGGCCATTGGTCGCGACCTGCTTTGAGGTTGACAATTTTATCCAATACGTCAAATCCAGAAATAACCTCGCCAAAAACCGTGTGTTCCCCATCTAAATGGTAAGCTCCTTGTTTTCCTTGAATAATATAAAATTCAAACGGATTCGATTTTTTACTGGGATTATCCTCCCAATCTCTTGCGGCAGCCAACGCACCATATTTATGTTTCCTATGAGACCTGAATTCCGGAGGAATGGTATAGTTTTCGTATTTGTTACGGATTCTCAATGTTTTAGAATTTTCAGAATTACCTCCTTGAACTATAAAATCTGGAACGACCCTGTGAAAACAAGTCGTATTAAAATACCCAACATCACTTAAAAAGATAAAATTGGCCCTATGCAGCGGAGTGTCTTCATATAATTGCACTGTTATATTCCCTAAACGGGTTTTTAATAAAACTTTATTGGCCTTATCATTATCTCCATAAGCAATTAAGAAATCGACAGCATTCTTATGATTGATAGAATCGGGTGATTTTACAATTATTTTTGATTTCTTTTTTTTGTTTCTTATCGGTTTTTGCTTCGTTTCGGTCTGTTGTTTATTGTTTTGATCACCTTGTTCATTTTTACAACTTATGCTTGCGATCATTAAACCAATTAAGAGTATTGATAATTTCCTATTCATAGTAACATGGTGGCTTTACATCGCAAAGATATAAGTATTCAAAGAAACTTCGTAAATTCGACTTTTATTAGAATATCTTATGTCTTTCAGGGTTAATTTCCTTTTTATAAGCTTTATTTTGTTGCTCAATTGTGGTGAAGTATCTAAATCAGATCAGAAATTTAAAAGTAATGAAGAGATCTCCATGTACTTCGACTTAGATGGCAATGATGTGAAAATATCAGATTATAAAGGCAAACGAGTGCTCGTAAATTTTTGGGCAACTTGGTGCACGCCTTGCTTAATAGAAATGCCATCAATGGAAAATGCTCAAGAAGCCCTAAAGGATGAAAATTACGTTTTTTTATTTGCTACTACAGACGATATAGATAAAATCAAGAATTTTGAAAAGAATAATAGCTACAATTTCAAATTTTTAAAGTACAATGGAACACTTGATAAATTGAATATTTATGCCTTACCGGCCACCTTTATCTATAATTCGAAAGGCGAAATGGTTAAGCGTATTGATGGTGTTACAGAATGGGATGCTGAAGAAATGTTAGCTCAATTAAGAGACATACCGTGATAAAAATATTTAAAATAGCTATTGTTATTTCCTTTTTCATATTATTTTCTTGTAAAAAGGAGCATAAGATCCAGCCGAAAGAAATATTAAGTTTCGATAATTCTCCTGTGGTAGCAGGAAGTATGCAGCCATTTTTATTTACAAAAGGCGAACAAGTATTAATGTCCTGGACACAAAAGAAGAGTGATTCACTTTTTGGATTGAATTTTGTATCATTTTCGAAAGGTAAATGGAGCAAAGTCAAAGAGATTGGTATTGGAAACAATTGGTTTATAAACTGGGCCGACTTTCCTTCCATAGCAAAGAATGGTAGTAATCTCTTGGTACATTACTTACAAAAATCAGATAGTACCACCTATGCTTATGATATACGATTGAAGTTATCGAATGACAATGGAGAAAATTGGCATAAAGATTTTATACTGCATAATGATGGTACCAAAACCGAACATGGATTTGTAACGATATTGCCTTATGAAAAAGATTCATTTCATGGTAACATGGCTGGATGGCCGGAATACCGAAGCGGGAACAGGTCATGGAGAAAATGATCAACATCTAGGTAAAGGGGCCATGAATTTAAGGGCGGCAAAAGTATTATCTACAGGAGAAATCATTGATGATACTTTGATAGATGAAAAAACTTGTGATTGCTGCCAGACAACTGCTGTGATTACGCAAAAAGGACCAGTTGTTGTCTATAGAGACAGGTCGGACGAGGAAGTCAGGGATATTTATTATTCTAGAATGGTTGATGGCAGTTGGACCATACCCCAACCGGTATTCAATGATCATTGGGTTATAAATGGTTGTCCTGTAAACGGTCCGAAAGCAGCATCCAAGAATAATACCATGGTAGTTGCCTGGTTTACTGCCGCTAAAAATATTCCAAAAGTCAATATTGCCTTTTCAATGAATAATGGAAAAAGTTTTGATCAACCTATTCAAATCGATCTTGGCAGTCCAATAGGCAGGGTAGATATAGCATTAATAGACGAAGAGAATGCCTTAGTGAGTTGGATTGAATCTACCGAAGCTAATGCCAATTTTATGGCCTTGAAGGTCAATAGGAATGGAAAGAAAAATAATGCTGTATTACTTAGTGAGATATCAGCATCAAGAGCTAGCGGATTTCCTCAATTGGAACTATTGGAATGATACCGTCTATTTAGCATGGAATCATATCTTTGAAGATAAAATCATCATAAAAACCAAAAGTATCCCAATAAGTACTTTTAACTGATTAAAAAAGCGTTAATATTTGTAACTTTGTGTTAATTCGATGTATATGGAAGAAGAACAGGTAATATTGGTCAACGAAAGGGATGAGCAAATAGGTACAATGCCCAAATTAGAAGCACACGTAAAGGGTGTGTTGCATAGGGCTTTTTCAGTGTTTGTTTTAAATGATAAAGGTGAGTTATTACTGCAGCAACGAGCCGCGACTAAATATCATTCACCTTTATTATGGACAAATACTTGTTGTAGTCATCAACGTGTAGGTGAAAGTAATATCAATGCCGGTAAACGAAGATTGTTTGAGGAAATGGGTTTTGTAACCGAGCTAAAGGATGTTATTTCTTTCATTTATAAGGCGCCTTTCTCTAATGGACTTACAGAACATGAATTCGATCATGTGCTGGTGGGAAGTTATAACGATAATCCTGATTTTAACAAAGATGAAGTTCAGTCTTTTAAATGGATGACCCTCGAAGAAGTAAAAAAAGACATGGACATTCAGCCTCAAATTTATACCGAATGGTTTAAGATAATTTTTGATAAATTTTATTCACATTTAAAAGAAGCTGCTTTATGAGGGTAACCGTAAATAGAAAGGCCCATTTTAACGCTGCGCACCGCTTATATCGTCCGCAATGGTCTGATGAAAAGAACAACGAAGTTTTCGGCAAATGCAACAACCCGCATTTTCATGGGCATAACTACGATCTGATAGTTAGTGTAACGGGAGAAATTGATCCAATTACAGGATTTGTTATGGACATGAAAGAATTAAAAGACTTGATACGCATAGAAATAGAAGATAAATTTGATCATAAAAACTTGAATAAAGAAGTTGATGAGTTCAAAGATCTAAATCCTACATCAGAAAATATTGTAGTAGTGATTTGGAATAAATTGCGTACTAAGATTGATAGTAAAAATGATCTTAAGGTTACCCTATATGAAACACCACGAAATTTCGTGAGTTATAATGGAAAGTAATTGGTATCCGTTGACTTTTTGAATTGCCAATCTAAAAAAATATCTTAAAGCTTTTATTGTATGCTTCAGCATATTTTCATTGTTTCTGATGGGACAGGAGGTACGGCCAAACAGGCCTTAAAAGCAGCCTTGGTTCAATTTGAATCGACAGAAGTCGAAACACATCTTCGCCCTGATGTTCGTAGTGAAGATCAAGTGCTCGATATCATTTATGAGGCGTATAAAATTAAAGGACTCATTATTCATACCATCGTTTCCAAAAAATTAAGAAATTTAATATTAGAACAAGGTAGATTACATGATCTACTAACAATAGATTTGATGGGCCCTTTATTGGCACAGTTGTCTCACTATTTTGAAAATTCACCATCAGAAAGACCAGGAATTTATCACACATTAAATAAAGCTTATTTTCAGAGGATTGAAGCCGTTGAATTTACGCTTCGTCATGATGATGGTCAGCGTGTAGAAGAACTAAATAATGCTGACATTGTCTTATTGGGTGTTTCGAGAACATTTAAAACGCCTTTAAGTGTTTATATGTCACATAAGGGCTGGAGGGTAGCCAATATTCCTATTATTTTGAATGTTCCTCTTCCAGATATTGTTTATGACTTAGCTCCGGAAAAAATATTTTGTTTAACCACAATCTCGAGCCGTTTGGCTGAGTTAAGAAAAGTAAGAGATAAACATTTAGGAGGGCTCACGGGTAATTATTCCGAAAGGTCTTACGTTCATCAAGAATTAAATTATGCCCAAAAAATATTTAGATTGCATCCGAAATGGACCATTGTGAATGTTACCAATAAACCAATAGAAGAAATTTCTTCTGAAATCCTCGCTAATATTAGAAAAAAGTAGATCAACACTAATTTGACACATTACAAATTAGACGTATATCACTTATTTCTCAGAAATCTTTTAATTTTAAGGCAAAAGCCTTCACTTGATCCCAATTAGTATATTCAATTTCGGTATTGGTATCTGTGGGACCCTTGGTCATCCACATTATAAATTGGATCATGATCCTATCGAATCGCCCATATTTTTTATAATCTAATTTACCGGCAAAAACTTCTACTATTGTAGGTTTCCAATCTATTTTTTTAAAGAATTTGATTACATAAGGGTTTGTATCGGGTTTATTCTTTGCTGGTTTTCTCGCAACAAGATTAACAGAAAAAAAAGCAGTTTTTTTTGTATCTAAAAGTGTTTTATGTGTATTGATAAATTCAATGATCTTTTCATTATGCACGCCATATCTGATACTAGACCCAATAATGATCTTATCATATTGATTCAGATCTTTATTAAAATCATCTATTGAATAAAGATCAATTTTTTGTTTCAAATTCAGCAGCTCTTTTTTTAGAAAATTACATATTTTCAATGTCTGTCCGTCCACAGAAGAATAAATCATTAAAGTCTTCATAATTATTTAAAAGGTTGTTATCAGTTTCGTTGGCGAATATACCTAAGATTTCGTTTAATGTATTTTTATTGATTATTTTTTTGAAGTTTTAATTACTAATTTTCCAGCAATAAATCCCATCGGAATATAGGCACCTCCTAAATCTAAAATTGTAAACCATATTGGTGAGGGTAACATCATAACATTCACAATACCACCAATCAGAAAAAATACACCTATGGCTACCGCAAATTTTATTTTATGAGTTGCTGCAATGGTTGCTGCTATAATCGCACCTACAAAAGTCCCTAAGGCATGCGCTAGAAACGGAAAGATAAAATGTTTGGGTTCAAACAAATGCATAGTCGATTTTAAACCTTCCATGGTTGTAATATCGGCATCTTGTGGTGGAGGAATGATTGAGCCACTTATCATAATAATACCCATATTTACAAGACTACCTATGATTATACCGAAAATAACGGCCAATATATTCTTTACTAAGGGATTCATGATTTTATCAATTTAACTACTTGTTTAATTTAATTTTCAATAATTTGATCTTTATAATCATTTAATTCTTTTAAGTACAATTGCTTAGAGGCATCGTCGAGCAATGAATACTTAAACGAATTTTTTGCCAACGTATAGATATCCATTTTTGTAAGATTCAAGGCTTTTTGTACTGCGTTATAGTTTTGATTTACTTGTCCGCCAAAATAAGCCGGGTCATCTGAATTTACCGTTACTTTAAGTCCAAGATCCATCATTTTTTTTAACGGATGATCTTTCATGTTTTTAACTACTTGTAAGGCTGTATTTGATAATGGGCAGACGGTTAGGGCAATATCTCTTTTAACAATTTCTTTTACCAGATCATCATCTTTAAGACAGTTATTACCATGGTCGATGCGATGTATTTTTAAAATATCCAAAGCTTCCCAAACATATTCTGGAGGGCCTTCTTCACCCGCATGTGCCAAAGGAATATATCCTTCTTTTACCGAGGCTTCGAAAACCTTTTGAAATTTTGAAGGCGGATTGTCTTTTTCTGATGAATCTAGCCCAACAGCGGTAATTAAATGTTTAAAAGGTAAGGATTCTTTTAATGTTATAAAAGCATCGGCTTCCGATAGATGCCGCAGATAACTCATGATCAATAAGGACGACACACCCAGGTTTTTTTTCGCATCTCGACATGCATTGTTAATGCCTGTAATTACCGTTTTAAATGGGATGCCACGTTGGGTATGGGTTTGAGGATCGAACATGATCTCGGTATGCCTTACATTTTGTGATGCGCATTTTTCAAGATAGCCATAGGTCAGATCATAAAAATCTTGTTCTGTAATCAACACACTTGCACCTTGATAATAGATATCTAAAAAATCTTGGAGGCAATCGAAATTATAGGCCTCTTTTATTTCTTTAACAGATTTATATTTAATTTCAATTTTATTCCTTTTGGCAATTTTGAACATTAACTCAGGTTCGAAAGTACCCTCTATATGCAAGTGAAGTTCAGCCTTGGGCATTTTATCGATAAAGTCTTTCATTATGAATAATTATTGAATATCAAAGTTAATCAAATTTTATAATCACTAATAAATTGATGATATTTGTTATTTACTATAAATTAAATTGAAAACAGCTTGAAAAAAGTTATCTTGATCAGTATAACATTTATATTAATCGCTTTAGTAGTTCAAAGCTTATATCCACAGAAAATGAATTTAAAAGTAGGTGATAAAGTCCCATTATTTAATTTGCAAGATCAAAACGGGAAAGATTTTGCCGTCAAAGACCTTATAGGTAAAAAAGCTATGGTCATTTATTTTTATCCAAAAGATGATACACCGGGATGCACAAAAGAAGCATGTTCATTTCGTGATGAATTTGAAGCCTTTACAGATATGAACGTAGAAGTGATTGGCATTAGTTCAGACGATGTAGCTTCACATAAAAAATTTGCAGAAAAATACAGATTACCTTACACCTTATTAGCCGATATTCATAAAGAAGTAAGAAAATTATTTGGTGTTAAGAAATCCGTTTTCGGCCTTTTGCCGGGTAGGGTGACATATGTAATTGATAAAAAGGGAATTATTAGGTTAATTTTTGAAAATCAATTTGGGGCTGAAAAACATATTTCAGAATCATTAGCAATTTTAAAAGAGATACAATAATGAGTGCAAATTATCCTATAAAATTTCGCCCTATATTAAAAAAACGAATCTGGGGTGGAGATAAATTGGTGAATGTCTTAAATAAGAAATCTCAAAAAAGAAATATTGGAGAAAGTTGGGAATTGTCAGATGTTGAAGGAGATACGTCTATTGTTGTTAATGGTAAACTAAAGGGCAAATCAATACAGTATTTAATAAGTACCTATAAAAGTGCGCTGGTAGGCAAAAAAGTTTATAAGAAATTCGGTAAAAAATTCCCATTACTTATTAAATTTATTGATGCCAGAGAGGCTCTGAGTATCCAGTTGCACCCTCATGATAAGCTTGCCAAAGAACGACATAATTCATTCGGTAAAACTGAAATGTGGTATGTTATGGATGCCGACAAGGAAGGTAATTTAATTGTAGGTTTTAAAAAGGATGTTACTAAAGAGCAATATTTAGAACATCTTGAAAACAAATCACTTTTAGAAATAATGAATGTTGACCCTGTAAAAAAGGGAGATGTTTATTTTATCCCAACAGGACGGGTTCATTCAATTGGAGCTGGTGTTTTGCTGGCAGAAATACAACAAACAAGTGATATTACCTATCGTGTGTATGACTGGGATAGGGTTGATGACAAAGGAAGATCCAGGGAATTACATACTGATTTAGCGCTAGATGCTATCGATTTTAAAGCCCGGGATCAATATAAAACAAGGTATACTAAAACTTTAAATAAATCATCTAATATTATTGATTGTGAATATTTTACAATAAATATAATTCCTGTTAATGGTGAAATAAATATCGATCATTCCGATAAAGATTCTTTCGTAATTTATATGTGTGTTGATGGTAAAGTTTCTATAAAATTCCACCACGATAAAAAGGAGAATTTAAAGATGGGAGAAACGGTCTTAATTCCGGCCGAATTAGATAAAATATCTATGATGTCTAAAGGCTATTCTGAACTATTAGAAATTTTTATAAAGTAATGACCAATTATAAAAATATTAAAGTTATTGCGCTTGATGCCGACGATACTTTGTGGGTTAATGAAACTTATTTTAGGGAAACAGAAGAGAAGTTTATAAAGTTGTTATCGGGATATGAAACGGCGGATAGGTTAGAGCAGGAGCTATTTATGAAAGAAATGAATAATCTTCCTATGTATGGTTATGGCATCAAAGGGTTTGTGCTATCAATGGTTGAATCGGCATTGGAGCTTTCAAATTACAAGATCAGTTCTGAAGATATTCATCAAATAATAAAGTTAGGTAAGGAGATGCTGGAAAAACCAATTGAATTGTTGGAAGGGGTTGAACAAACCTTAAAAGCCTTAAAACCTAAGTATAGATTAATTTTAGCTACCAAAGGCGATCTGTTAGACCAGGAAAGGAAACTTGAAAAGTCAGATCTTATTAAGTATTTTCATCATATAGAAGTGCTGAGCGACAAAAAGCCCGAAAACTATAAAAAGATGTTAGCCCATTTGGATATTCAGCCAAATGAGTTTTTAATGGTAGGAAACTCCTTAAAGTCTGATATTTTACCGATCCTCGAAATAGGAGCAAAAGCCATTCATGTGCCGTTTCATACGACATGGGCCCATGAGACTGTTGAGCATAACGGAAACGGTTACAGAACGGTAGAAAAACTAGATGAAATATTAAAATTCTTACTATAAATGAGAGAACTTGATATAGAAACCTGGAATAGAAAGCAGCAATTTCACTTTTTTAATCAATTTGATGACCCTTATTTTGCAGTCACCGTTGAGTTTGACGTTACCAAAACGTATAAGTATTCTAAAAAAAACAACATTTCGTTTTTTGCATTGTATTTACATGCCTGTATAAAAGCCATCAATAGTGTAGAAAACTTAAAATATAGGATACAAAATGGAAAAGTAATGATACATGATGTTATCCATGCTTCACCAACAATTTTAAGAGATGATCATACCTTTGGTTTCTCGTTTATCCATTTTGATGAAGATTTTAAGAGATTCAATAAGAATTTAGAAGCAGAGAAAAACAGAATATTAAATTCTACCGAAATGTTTCCTCAGCAAAATACAGAAGATTGTATTTATTGTTCGGCCATGCCATGGTTCAATTTTTCAGGCCATAAAGAACCATTATTTGGCGTAAAAAAAGAATCGGTACCAAAATTAGCATTTGGCAAATATGTAAAAAAAGATGATAAATTAATGATGCCTGTGGCCATCGCTGCCAATCATGCCTTAGTTGATGGTTACCACGTCGGATTATTTGTTAAAAAATTTCAAAAATTATTAGATAATATTTAAGCATATTATATGCGTAAATTAACTTAAATTTGCAAAAATTTTAAACCAGAATTTATGGCAAGTGTTAAAAACTTAAAAAAAGATATTAATATAGTATTATCAGATATTATTGAAGAATGTTATCTATGGCAGATGCTACAAGAAGATTCAAAAAAAGCAGATAAAGCCGAAAAAATTATTGATGAGGCTATTGAAACTTTTGATGAGTTAATTGTGAAAGTAAATGATAAAAAGGTTGAAAATAAAAAGGCACATTTTAAATCTATAAGTGCCGATTTAGAAAAGAAAGCAAATGCTCTTTTGTCGAAGATTGAGAAACTTTAATTGACTATTAAATACAGGTTTATTAATGTTTTGTAATTTTAACATTTTGATTGCAATTTTTTTGGTAAATTTACGTTGTACTATTTTAGCCAATTAAACCCAATTCGCATGGCGAGAGCAATATTCGAATACACTAAAACAGTCTTGAAAAAAGTAAGTTTTAATGTAGAATTATTTTGCAAAGAGTTAGAAAAAGCCGTAATTAGATTGCTACCTTATGAAATTCAAGAATTGAAAATATGGTTGCGAGAGTTTACAGCTAGCAGACCAGAACTCTATGTAAGTTTAGCTATAGTAAAATAAAATCAAAGGAGCCTTTATGGCTCCTTTTTTATTTTTTGTAGTGGACTAATTATTTTTACGTCATTAAACGAAATGATGCCTCTTATAGTAGCGTCAATGGTACTTTTTAACGCTTCAATTAACTGGATCTTGAGTTGTGATTTGTGATAAATCAGACTTACTTCCCTGGACGGAACAGGGCTTTCGAAATTCCTTAAATATTTTTGATCTTCTTGATTAAGATCAAGTGTCTGTAAATAGGGTAGCAGGGTCATTCCCAATCCTTCTTTCGATAATTTTATCAAGGTATTAAAGCTGCCACTTTCTAATTTAAAATGATTCGGAATCTCTTTTTTAAAAGACCCGCATAGATTTAAAATGATATCCCTAAAACAATGGCCATCTTCTAAAAGTAATATATCATCAATAATGAGATCTTCAACAGATAATTTATTTTCGGCATATAATCTGTGATTTTCATTAACGAATCCTACGAAAGGCTCATAATAAAGGACACGTTCCTTAATAGCACTGTTTTCGAGTGGTGTAGCAGCAATCCCTGCATCTAAATGACCTTCAATTAATTTTTTGATCATTTCGTCAGTAGTAAGTTCTTCAATGATGAGGTTTACTTTGCTATATTTATTGATAAAGCTCTTTAAAAATAAGGGAAGTAATGATGGCATTACTGTTGGAATAATACCCAGTTTGAATTCACCTCCTATAAAACCTTTTTGTTGATCGACGATGTCACTTATTCTATTGCTTTCATCTACTATAACCTTCGCCTGTTGAATTATTTTTTCGCCAATTGGAGTTAGTTGAATAGGTTTCTTTTTACGGTTAAAAATGATCACATTTAATTCCTCTTCAAGTTTTTGGATTTGCATACTAAGCGTTGGCTGCGTGACAAAACATTTTTCTGAAGCTGTGGTGAAATTTTGATATTCTGCGACCGCAAGAACATATTTTAATTGGGTAATGGTCATTATAGTATAAGTTTTGATGATAAAAATATAAAAACTATCAATAGTATTTATAGTATAAATGTATTTTGTTTAATTAAATTTGTAATGAATTTAAAATCAAATATTTATGAATACAATGATATTAGGATTAAATGAAAAGAAAATCAATGAATTAGCAGTTGATTTGAACGAATTATTAGCAAATTTTCAAATTTATTATCAAAATTTAAGAGGTTTACACTGGAATATCAAAGGAAAATCTTTCTTTGAATTGCATGTAAAATTTGAAGAGTTATATACCGATGCCCAACTAAAAGTGGATTTAATTGCAGAACGAATTTTAACTTTAGAAGGGGTGCCATTGCATACTTTTAAAGATTATGAGAATTTAGCTTCTGTACCTGTTGGTAAGAACATTTCAAAAGACATAGAAGCAGTCAAATTAATTGTTCATTCTTTAAATGCATTGATAAAAATTGAAAGAATAATTTTAGATAAATCAGCTGACGCAAATGATGAGGGTACTAATACCCTAATGAGTGATTTTATTGCAGAACAGGAAAAAACTATCTGGATGATGAAAGCTTGGTTAGGTTAGATATATGAATTCTCAATGGTGGCTGAATGGCCACCATTTTTATTAGTACATATCCCAAAACTTTCGCTGCTTGTTCAGGGCTTCTTCTTCTTTGGTATATTCGTCGACAGCCTCAACCTTTAAAAAAGACGGATGTTGTTCAATGGCAAATTGTAATTTTTCAACAATATTTTGAACCGAATCATTTTCATAATCAATTTCGAGAGGTTCCTTGATAACCATTGATTGTAATACTCCCCGTTTTTTTACTTGTAAGCCTTTTTTATCATAAGCTCTTCTAAATCCATCAATTACGATAGGAATTACGATGGGTTTATATTCTTTGATAATATGAGCTGTCCCTCGCCTAATAGGCTTAAATGGGGTAGTAGTACCCTGTGGGAAGGTTATCACCCAACCATCATCTAAGGCTTTTCCAATATTACTGATGTCAGACATCTTTACCCTTCGGTTTACATCTTTGCCTTGACTTCGCCATGTTCTTTCAATAGAAATCGACCCGGTATAAGCAAATAACTTTGGTAGTAGACCCGATTTCATCGTTTCTAGGGCAGCTACATAATAAATATTTAGTTTTGGCTGCCATATATAACCTATATTTTTGATGTTATCAACCCTTCCATGCAGCGTTGCATTAAAAACGTGTAACATAGCGGCAACATCAGCAAAGTATGTTTGATGGTTTGAAACAAATAATACGCCGGTTTCGGGCAGTTCTTTAAGATATTCCGATCCTTCAATATTTAATTTATTAAAACCTTGATAACGCTGGTGCGATATAATACCTAAAGTTCGTATCAAAAATTTTTTAAGAAATAATGCATTGCCAAAAGGATCTTGCCTGAACAATTTCATGAAGGTTTAAGTTGGGTGCTTAGAATCCAAATTTACAAAAGAAATGTAAATTATATAGATTTTAATAGGTCTTTAATTTCACTTAGCATCATTGCCGTCGCACCCCAAACTGTATAATCGTTTAATTTAAAGCAAGGTACATCAACATTCTTCATATAAGATGTCGTCAAATTTTTACTTGAAATAGATCTTTCATCTAAGAGCGCTTTTACATTAACTTCGATCAACCGTTCCACTTCTTCATTAGTTTTAAAACTGGGGGTCGTATTTATAATGCCTAAAAACGGAGTAACCAAAAAATTACTTGGTGGGATATAAGTTTTGGTCATTTCTCTAAAGATCATAATATCATTTTTTCCAACACCAATTTCTTCCTCCGTTTCTCGAAGAGCCGTATCTTGAAGAGAAGGATCTTTCTTATCTCTTTTACCTCCCGGAAAGCTGATCTGAGATGAATGAACACCGTTATAACTCGCTCTTAGCATTAATAACAGGTTGGTCATATTATCGATTCCCGGGTAAAATAAGGCTAGCACAGCAGAATCTTTTGGCTTTTGTAAGGCAATGTCTTCAAAAGAGAAGCGCTTGCGTAACATTGGCGCCATTTTAAATTGAGATTCTAAACCACCCAATGGTTTTTCTTTTAATTTATAAATATCTGCTAAAAAAGAATCGAAGTCCATTAAAAATTATAATTTTACTCAGCAAATTTAAGACTAATTATATTTTTGTGATGCGAAAAATCCTAAAGATTCTTTTAAAAATCATAATATTGATCGCTGCCTTGTATGTAGTTTTTACGTTGATCGCTCCTGGGATCATAGATAAAAAATATAATCCGGTTCGGGCTGATGCCCCATATGAGGTGTCAGAAAGTGCTGATAAATTATATAGATCCTTGGATTTTATTGCCGATATGCACTGTGATGCATTGTTGTGGAAAAGGAATTTATTGGAGCATAATGATTTCGGTCAAGTCGATATTCCAAGAATGATAGAAGCGAATATCGCCTTACAGGCCTTTACCATTGTTACCAAATCTCCAAAAGGTCAAAATTTTGATAAAAATACAGGAGAAACCGATAATATTACGACTTTGTCCATAGCGCAAGGCAGAAATATTTCAACATGGTTCGATCTTAATGAAAGGGCATTAGACCAATGCAGTAAATTACATGATTTCTCAAATAGATCGGAGGGTAAGTTTGAAATCATAAGATCAAAAACGGACTTGCTGGGATATTTAGATGAAAGGATGAGCAATAAAAACATAACAGCTGGTTTTTTAGGTGTTGAAGGAGCACATGCCCTGGATGGAAAAATAGAGAATGTAGAAAAATTATTTAAAGCAGGAGTTCGGATGATGGCACCAACGCATTTTTTTGACAATAAATTGGGAGGTTCGGCGCACGGCATTTCTAAGGAAGGATTAACCAATTTTGGTAAAGAAGTGATATTGGAGATGCAGCATAAAAATATGATTGTAGACATTGCACATAGTTCTTCAAAAATGATCGATGATATTCTTTCCATAACAACCAAACCGGTTATAAGTTCTCATACAGGCGTTAAAGGAACGTGTAATAGTGTTCGAAACTTATCTGATGATCATATTCGGGGAGTTGCTAAAACCGGCGGATTGATCTCTATTGCTATGTTCGAAACGGCCGTTTGTGGTATAGATGCCGAAGCGACAGCCAAGGCAATTAAATATGTAATTGATTTGGTGGGACCTGAATATGTTGCGCTAGGTTCTGATTTTGATGGATCGGTGATAACACCATTCGATATTACCGGATTACCATTAATTGTCGAAGAATTAATTAAATTGAATATTACTGAAGATAATATACGTAAAGTAATGGGCGGGAATGTTAAACGGTTTATGTTAGAAAATTTACCCGAAAATTAGAAAGTAAACGCATAAATTTGCGACTACGAAAAAAAATAAATTATGAAAATAGGAATTGTATGCTATCCAACTTACGGGGGTAGTGGGGTTGTAGCAACCGAATTGGGTAAGGCATTGGCCGACAAGGGACATGAAGTACATTTTATAACCTACAACCAGCCTGTTCGTTTAAGTTCTTTATCACAGAACATCCACTTTCATGAAGTTTTTGTTGAGGAGTATCCTTTGTTTCATTATCAGCCTTATGAATTGGCTTTATCCAGTAAGTTAGTAGCCATGGTAAAGCTATTCGATATTGAGATATTACATGTGCATTATGCCATTCCACACGCTTATGCTGCTTATATGGCTAAACAAATGCTGAAAGAATATGGTATAGATATTCCCATTGTTACTACATTACACGGAACAGATATTACTTTGGTGGGAAGTCACCCTAATTATAAAACAGCGGTTGAATTCAGCATCAACAAATCCGACAGCGTTACGGCCGTTTCAGAAAGCTTAAAAAAAGACACCCTTCGCTTGTTTAAAATTAAAAAGGACATTAAAGTAATTTATAATTTTATTGATTTTGAAAAATATGCATCATTGGGCGATGCCGAATGTGAACGAGGTGCCTTGGCTAAGGATAATGAGAAAATAATAACGCATATCAGTAATTTTAGACCGGTAAAACGTATTTCAGATGTTATTTCTATATTTTATAAAGTACAACAAAAGATAGACGCCAAATTATTAATGGTAGGTGATGGCCCGGAACGGGATAAAGCTGAAAAAAAGGTAATTGAACTTGGTATTGGTGAGAAAGTGATGTTTTTGGGAAATACCAGTGAATTAAATAAGATACTTTGTCTGTCAGATCTCTTTTTATTACCTTCTGAAACAGAGAGTTTCGGATTAGCGGCCTTAGAAGCCATGGCTGCTAAAACACCTGTTATTTCAACGAATTCCGGTGGTTTGCCCGAAGTTAATATGAATGGAAAAACAGGGTATTTAAGTAATGTTGGTGACACGGATGAAATGGCAAATAAAGCTATCTATATCCTTGAGGATGATAACAGGCTGAAAGAATTTAAAATGAATGCATTTAATTTCGCTAAGAAGTTCTCGATAGAAAATATTTTACCGTTGTATGAAGATGTTTATAGAGCTGTGAAAGAAGACTGTTGTTAATTAAACTACCTCTAATTAAGAATTGTAATAGTTAATGCCATCTATAACCAATGACAAAGGTGCACGGCCGTCGATAACAAAATCTGATACATTTTTTAATAAAATATAGTTAATATTTCCATTTGAATTCTTCTTGTCATGTTTCATTAACCCTAAAATATCATCATAATTAGCTTGTGGAATAATTGTTTTACCAAATGACTTATGGATATAATATTTTAAGGATTCCAACTCCTCGATTGGGAAATTATATTTTTTATGGGAAATGTATGCTTCAATCACCATTCCAATGGCGATGGCTTCCCCATGAGTCAAACTTGGCAAGGTGCTATGATTTAAAAAATAAGACTCAATAGCATGCCCTACGGTGTGGCCAAAATTTAAAACTTTGCGCAGATCCTTCTCTTTGAAGTCCTTTAATACGACATCATTTTTTATAAGAATCGATCTATATATGATATCATTTAAATCGTTGTTTATCTTCCATTTATCTTGTTTTAACTTAACTAAAAGTTCATTATCAAACGTCAGGCCATATTTTATCACCTCGGCCATCCCTGAACGCATTTCCCGGTCTGTTAGAGTTTCCAAATAGGTAGTATCAATCAGCACCATTTCGGGGTCAGAAAACAGGCCTATCAAATTTTTTAAATTATCTAAGTCTACACCAGTTTTACTGCCTACCGAGGCATCAACCATGCTTAGTAAGGTGGTTGGTATATTGATAAATCGAATACCTCTTTTATAGGTTGATGCGACAAATCCTCCCAGATCAGACACCATACCACCACCTAAATTGATCAAAATACTCTTACGGTCAGCTTCAAATTTTGTTAGGGTTTTCCAGACTTCAGAACAGGTATTTATATTTTTATGAACTTCCCCGGCTTTAATTTCTAAAACCTCTAATCTTATGTTATCATTTATCTTTTTTCTAAGTATAGGCAAGCAAAATTTACGGGTATTTTCATCCACCAAAACAAATACCGTAGATGTCTTATTATCAATTAAATAATTGTCTAATTTTTGATACGTATCCTCCTTAAAAAAAATGGAATAGTTTGTCGATAAGATAGGCTTCATAAAATTGGTTATTACGGTCTAAATTATTGGCGAATTTATTGAAAAATTATGTTTACCTGAGTATCTTTGTTAAAAGATTCAAACAAAATGGAAAAAATATTCGATAATACCGAGGTTGCCTTTGCTTTAAAATCCTTTAGTGAGTTGGATAGAGCTTATTTTTTGTTTAAGATGATAAAAAGTGAACCTTTGGTAAGAATAGGCACAGCAGTCACCAATTTTGCCTTAAAAGCACATTTGCCTGTAGAACAGTTAATAAGGGCCTCTGTTTTTGATCATTTTTGTGGTGGAGTAACCGAAACAGATTGTTTGCCAACTATAGATAAAATGTATACAAAGAATGTGCATTCTATATTAGATTACTCGGTTGAAGGCAAAGAAGAAGAAGTTCAGTTTGATTTGGCTCTAGAAAAAACATTGAATAATATAGATTTTGCACATAAAAAACCAAGTATTCCGTTTGCGGTTTTTAAACCTACCGGATTTGGAAAACTGGCTTTATATCAGAAAATAACCGAGAAAAAAGCCTTGAATGAGGTTGAACAAGCAGAATGGAATAAAGTTGTTGCGAGATATGATAAGGTAAGTAAATCGGCCTATGATAAGGATGTACCCCTTTTAATTGATGCTGAAGAAAGCTGGATGCAAGATGCCGCAGATGACCTCATTGAAGCTATGATGGTCAAGTATAATAAAAAAAAGGCGATTGTCTTCGGTACTTTACAGATGTATAGGTGGGATAGGATGGACTATTTAAAAGGATTATATGAAAGAGCAAAGAAAAATGGTTTTTATGTTGGAATGAAGCTTGTGAGAGGGGCTTATATGGAAAAAGAACGAGAAAGAGCTGAGGAAAAGGGATATCCTTCTCCCATATGCCCAAATAAGAAAGAAACAGACGATAATTTTGATGCAGCCGTTAGGTTTATGATGGATAACGAAAGAATGGCCCTTTATTCAGGAACGCATAATGAGGATAGCAATTATAAGTTAATGGAAATTGTAGAAAAGAAGGGCATTAAAAAAAATGATAATATGGTTTGGTTCGGTCAGTTATATGGTATGAGCGACCATATTACCTTTAATTTAGCGAAAGAAGGTTATAATGTAACTAAATATTTACCATATGGACCTGTACGAGACGTAATGCCCTATTTAATAAGAAGGGCTGAGGAAAATACTTCGGTAGCAGGACAAACAAATAGAGAATTGAGTTTATTAAAGGCAGAACGTAAAAGGCGGAAAGACTAATTATTCAAAGATTACTTTTTCGTTTGTTTCAAACCATGATTTGTACTTGGCTTGATGAATTCTTTCAATACTATTGCGTTTAACTTTTAGTGTAGGTGTGGTAAGGCCATTGTCAACTGTCCAATCTTCACTCATAATAACTACTTTTTCAATTTTTTCATGTTTCTCGAGGGTCGGATTAATATGTCCAATAGTTTCGATCAGTCCCATAGATAGTTCTTCTCTTTTTTTTGCTTTTCCGAGGGAAGATAGTGTTATCAAAGCAATGGGTTGGGGTATGCCGGTACCTACAATACAAATTTGCTCTATATCGTTATTTTTAGAGAGTTGCAACTCGATGGGTGCAGGAGAAATATATTTACCTTTATCGGTTTTAAACTGATCTTTTACCCTCCCTGTAATTGTTAAAAATCCATCATGATCATATTCTCCGATATCTCCTGTTTTTAAAAATCCATATTTATCAAAAACAGAGGCTGTAATTTCAGGGGCTTTGTAATATCCATTCATCAAGCAATTATTCTTAATACAGATTTCTCCTTCAGCTGATAATTTAACTTTCACATTTGGCAATGGTTTTCCAACAGTGCCTATTTTGGTATTTCCTGGTAAGTTAAAATGTGAAATCACACAGTCTTCTGTCATACCATAACCCTGCTCGATGATGATACCAATACTTTCGAACCATTTTACAGAACTAATGGATATCGGTGCAGCTGCAGAACATATAAATTCGGCATCGCTTAGACCGAGTTTATGTTTTATCTTCTTTTTGAACAGGGTATTCAATATCGGAATTCTAAGAATTATATTAAGACGCTTTTGAGGTATACTTTCTAAGATCTTCTCCTGAAATTTTGTCCATATTCGAGGTACAGCAAAGAAAACATGAGGTTGTGTTCTTTCCAGATCTTCTGCAAAGGTCACTAATGATTCCGCAAAGGAAATGGTACCTCCCTGTAAAACCGCACAGGTGCCAATCCCTATGCGTTCTGCAATATGTGCCAATGGCAAATAAGAAAAGTACTTTGGATTATCTTTCATTGGGATAAGGCTATTCAAGGTATTACCACTTTCCATAAAATTACCAACGGTATGCATTACTCCTTTAGGTGTTCCTGTTGTTCCTGAGGTATAGATGATAGTCATAAGATCATCTTTGTTTTGCTTATGTACTTTACTTAAAGGTTTATATTTCTCAACAAAATGTTCCCAATTATCACCTTCATTTTCACCGTATAATCCAATACTGATCTTATGAATCTTGGGAATGCCACCTTTTTGTGATTGAAAGTCGTCTAGTTTTCCTATAATTATGGCTTTAGCATCACTATGAACAAGTATTTGATTGATCGATTTATCGTTCAGGGTAGGGTATATAGGTATGGAAATATGACCAGACATCATAATAGCCAGGTCTGCCATGATCCAATGAGCGCAATTCTTTGAAAGTAATGCTATATGGCTTTTTTCTGGTAAATCAAGGGCAATCACTCCTGCCGCAATCTTTCTGATCTCTTCACCCGCAGCGCTATATGAATAAGAATTTATCTTTCTATTAATTGGCTGCTTTAAAAAAATAGTTTCCGGGGTATTCTTTTCCCAATGCAAAAATGCTTCCAAGGGAGTATTAAAATGAGGCATATGAGTTGATTATATATTGTTAAATATAATAATAATATCAATTAATTATTGAAAATTACCAACACAATATCATTCATTTCCCATTAAATGGCCTAAATAATTAATTGGGATTTTGGTGATCATTTTTTTTTCGGTGGCATGGGACCTCTAAGATGTATAATCAAACCATTAAGAAAATTACGCAAAATCTGGTCTCCACATTCCATATATTTTGGATGGTCTTCATTTCTAAATAAGGCTCCCAATTCACTTTTTGATACCTTAAAATCAACCAGTGCGAGAATTTTGATAATATCATCATCCCGTAATTTGTGTGCTACACGTAGTTTCTTAAGAATATCATTATTATTTAATCCCATTAGATAAAGATAGTTGATTTTTTGATTGTTGATTATTTTTTGTTAATAATAGCTTTAATTACCGCTTCAGCACATCGTTCTCCATCCATAGCAGCAGATACGATACCACCGGCGTAGCCGCCACCTTCTCCGCAAGGATATAAACCCTTAACTTCCGGATGTTCCAAATTTTCATTTCTTGGAATTTTAACCGGTGAGGAAGTGCGCGATTCAACGCCAACAACATTGGCTTCTGAAGTATAGTACCCTTTCATTTTTTTACCAAATGCAGTAAATCCGGTTCTTAATCTGCCGCCAATTATTTTTGGCAACAAAGAATGCAAGGGTGCAGATGTAAGCCCTGGCTGGTAAGAAGTGCCATTAAGGTCATTTGATATTTTGCCTTCAACAAAATCCGTCAATCGTTGTGCCGGTGCAGATTGGCAACGGCCACCGGCAAGAAAGGCCATTTTTTCGAGATCCTTTTGAAACTCCAGGCCTTTAAACACTCCGAAATGATCATATTTAGGAATATCTTGATCTACATTTATTTCTACAACGATACCAGAGTTTGCATATAGGTTATTCCTTTTAGATGGTGACATACCATTCACTACAACTTCTCCCATTGCTGTTGCGGCGGGAACAATAAAACCGCCCGGACACATACAAAAAGAATAAACACCTCTATCTTTTACCTGATGCACTAAGCTATAGGCGGCTGGAGGCAAAAGTTCATCTCTTTGGTCTTTACAATGGTATTGAATGGAATCAATAATATATTGTGGATGTTCAACACGTACACCCATAGCAAAAGATTTAGCTAGTAAAGCAACGTTCTTTTCCTTCAATAAATAATAGATATCCCTGGCTGAATGACCAGTTGCCAGAATGACGGCATTGGTAACCATTTCAATATTATTTTCTAATTGAATAGCATTTAATTGATTGTTTCTGATGATAAAATTTACCACCCTGCTTTCAAAATGAATTTCACCACCATATTTTAGAATCGTTTCCCTGATGTTTTGAACGATCTTAGGTAACTTATTAGTTCCGATATGAGGATGTGCATCTATCAATATTTGCTCTGAGGCCCCATGAAAAACAAAATTTTCGAATATCCTGCGAACATCACCGCGTTTTAAACTTCGAGTATATAGTTTTCCATCTGAATAGGTGCCTGCTCCACCTTCACCAAAGCAGTAGTTGGAATCTTCATTTACAAAATGTTCCTGGTTAACGGCGCGGATATCCCTTCTCCGTTCCTGTACTTTCTTGCCTCTTTCCAGTACAATGGGTTTATACCCCAGTTCGATGCATCTCAGGGCAGCAAACATACCGGCCGGACCAAAACCAATGATATGAACGGGTTTTGCTTTAGTAACATCTTTATATTGAAAAGAGTGGTTTACAGATTCCGGAATATCATTCCCTGTATAAACAGCAACTTTATAATTGAAAACGATAATAGACTTACGTGCATCAATTGATTTACGCAATACTTTTATTGAGGAGATGTCATTGTGAGAAATGTTTAAAACTTGGGAAACTTTTCTTTTTAAAAAGCCTTCCACTTTTTCCTCCTGAAGTGTAACCCTGAGCTGGATCTCTTTTATCATAAAAGCGAAAATACTCAAATTTCAACGAAAAATTTATAAGCTTAGGTAAGAGCAGATATTATTTTTTGATAATTTCAATCGATTAAAGTCCTAGGCAATTTTTTCGATACCTACTTTTACTGAAGAACTCATAGGTTGATCTTTATTCAAATTAGGATTGAGTAAAAGACCATTTACAGCATTGATATCGCCATTGATCACAATATCGTTCTCATTGGTATAAGGACTTTCACCATATAAATTATAAGGAGGCATATTGAGGTAAATCTTATTACAGAATTCATGTTTAAAATAGAATTGACTTGTCAATTGCTCTTTTTCGTTTATAATTATCTTAAAATGAATATGAGGAGCTCTACCATCATACCAACCAGGGAAAATTGTACTAAATTCAACGATTCCATCGGCATCTGACTGTTGCGCACCTCTCAAAAAACGAGCCTCGGTAACGGGCTTAACGTTACCTTCACCGGTTCCCATAAATCTAAAAGCTTTCCAGGGGTCATGCGAAATATCCTCAGGATAACCACTATATATACCTTCGGCATCACAATGCCATATTTCTACGATGGCACCTTCAATAGGTGTACAAACCGGATAATTTACCAATTGCATTTTTAAATGCATTTCCTTGCCTTTCCTATCCTCAATAACATTTTTTCGAATAGGTGAGGATATAAAAAATGGCCCTTCTGTTTGCGATGAAGTTAAAATGCAAATATCTTCTTCAATAGGTGTTGCAGCGGTCATATTAAGGCCCTTATTATCTGTTCTTTGGACAATCCAACGTAGAATACTATTTTTGGTAAACCAAAGTATAATAGCCCCTAATCCAATGGCGGAAAAAGCGGTTAATATGAATTTTCTTCTCGTTGTTTTTGCCATTTTATTACATTTTAATAATTATCAAATGGGTAATTTTTTTTGCATGAATATATTTAGTGCTAATATTATCCACATAATTAATTAGGGCATATTGACGGTTTTATAATTATTCGATGGAATGTAAATTATCAAACACGCTAACGTTTCAAATTTTATATATTTTTTCCACTAAACAATATCCATCAATAATGCCCCAATATATTTTGCTATTACTCTTCAGGTATAGTTTCGTCTTCTTCAGACATATTAGCTAAGGCTTCTAGTTCTTTATTCATTTCGGTGCCATCGAAATAGATATGTTCCTTTGTTATCTTACCATCTGTAAATTGTATGGCTAGATGTACTGGTACAGATATTTTTTTCGAATTTGCGGCCAATACACCATTCCACTGTGCCCAATAATACACCCAGGTTTCTTTTTCCTTATCAATTACCATTTCTATAAATTCATCTTTCTTATCGAAACCGTATGTTGAAAAAACTTCAGCAGCACCCTTAAGTTCCTCCATTCTTGTATTCACGTCAACAGGAGTTGCAGAATTTACATATATTTTAGCAGTATCAGAAAAATGACCCTTCCATTTATCCCAATCACCTGTTTCATAGGCTTCAATACCAGATTTCAGCGTATTAATTTCTGCAGATTCTGCAAAATAACGTTGTTCTTGTTTTTGGCAGGCAGCCAGTGTTATGATGGCAATCCCTAATAAGATTAATTTTTTCATGTTTTTCGTTTTTAGATTATTAATTAGTTAAATGATTATTGATAATATTTAGAAAAAGACACAAGCGCCGGTCCGGTATTAAAACTAACTAGGGCTTGGCCTATAATGATTATTTAGATGAATATGCAAGATCTGGACGGATCCAACCAGTGACTTCCTCATATTTTAATAAATTACTCCAGAGCTCACCAAAGACCTTTTTGCCTTCATCTCCAAAGAGTTCATCATTGGCTTTGCCTTTTTGTGCAAGATCAATATCATCTTTTGCAGCAACGGCAACCATATAATACTCTCCTTGTGAACCAAATCCACTACTATAAACACGATAGTGCATTTTAGAACCTTTCTTTGCGAAGAAATCTTTTACAGCTTTCATTTTTTCCCTAACGACGTCGCGATTGCCCGGAGATACATATAACATATGATTATTTCGATAATTTTCACCTTCGGGAGTCTGGTTAAAACCTTCAGGCATATACGTAAGTTCATTATCTAATCTTAGGATATAGTCAAGTTCTGTATCATAGCATTTATCCATTCTGTCGAATAATGCCGATACAGCTTCTTGTCCTTCTTTTTCTGCCAATTCTCTGATCCAAGAAGGTTTGTCAAGATCTGCCATATTTTTAATAGGAGAGACAAAGCTGTACCTACTATCGCTGCTTACAAGCGTAATCCAATGCAAATCCGGAAGTTTATGCTTTTGAACCAAAGCTACCAATTCCTTCACAATAGCTTCGTATTCAGATACCATTGAGAGTTTTACCTGGTCTTCATGAACGCGATAAATTTTTCTTTCAGCTTGATCTTGCGCTTGGGTGAAATTTGTTGATAGCATGAGCATGCATACCATTAATAAAGTGATTTTTAATTTTCTCATTGTTTTTTGATTTTAGTTTATAAAAGCTTGATTAATATTAAGTTTTCTTAGTATAATATTTAGGTTTGGTTAATTGATATTTTCATAAATTATTTCATTTTTTTATTCAACTATGGGTGGAGATAACCCATAACCCAATTGTTGTAGCAGCATAAGTTCATTATAGTAGATATCTTCTCTAATAAATTTTCCACTTTCATCATAGTAATCGATGGCATAGCCACTAAATTTTACTTTTTTACCCGTTGCTTGCACCTCACCATAAACTCCCGTATTTGTTCCGCTGGCGGTCCAATTAGTAAATATTCTATTTCCTTGCACAACGGTATTGGAAAGGGCAACATTAAGATCAGGAAAACCGGTAAAAAAAAGATTCATCGCAGCCTCCATTTCATTCCGGCTTTTTGCGATTGCAATGTCATTAACATTCCTAACGAAGTCTTCTGATGCTATTTCTCTGAATTTTTCCATATTTTTATTATTCCAACATTCAGTTGTCATAATATTAAGCGTGGCACTTATATTATTTTCCATCTTCAATGCATCATTTTGTTTTTGTTCTTGCTTACATGCTATAAGAACAAAAAAAATGATCAAGTAGAAGAAAGTGATTTTAGCCTTCATAAATTCTAAATTTCATGCTTGATTTTAAGCATCTTCGTAAATTTTAATCTAAATAACCGTATTACTATCACAAAAGCAACTGGGTTAGGATGAAGCCCACGATTTTATGTCCGAAAGCCCTTTTTTATTTATCGAAGCAACTCATATATAGAATAATTGTAAATTGGTAGTCGAAAATTAAATATGGATGATCTTTTCTTAGATATTAAAAAATAAGTGAAAAAGTATCTTAAAATACCTTTGTTAATTGGTCTATTTTATATAGCGAATACTACTTTATGTTTAGGGCAGATCGTAGATTTTAATCGCAAGAATCCTTATAAAAAAGTATTTGTTGATACGGATAACTTTGGGGCGTCTTATTTGGATATTCTTGGAGAAGCTGTTGATAAGGTTGAAAATGATACGATTAAATTCTCAATGTTAAATGATCTGGCATATTATTGGCACTCAAGAAATTTAATCACAGCTTTAAATTTTACTGAAAAAGGATTAAAACTCACACGAGAAAAGAGCAATACATTGTGGGAAGGCAGATTTAAAATAACGCAAGGAGCTATTCTTTTGCGTATGGAGAAATTAGACAGTGCCCATCAAGTTCTGAAAGACGCCTCATCAATGGTAAGAGAATCTGACTTACCATTATTATATACCCAAATAGGTTATGTTTTTGAAAGAAAGGGCGAACTCGACAATGCAGCAGTTTATGCCTTTGAAGCGATGAAAATGGGAGAAAAACTAAAGGACAAACGCGCAATTGCAATGGCCCTAAGCGATTTAAGTAATGTTTTTTGGAAACAATCAAAATTTGAAAAAGGGCTTGAATATGCGTTAAAGTCTACTAAATTATTTGAAGAACGTGGAATAAATGATTTGGACTACGATTTTACGCTCTACGTCTTGGGAAATAATTATTTAGGATTAAACAATTATAAAGAAGCGCTGAATGCTTACAAACATGCCATTGCCATCGGTGAACGCTATGGGTTTTATAATAATTTGAGCGATATTTATATCTCATTGGTAGATCTATATGCCTATTTAAATGAGTTTGAGGAGGCAGAAATAGCTGCTGAAAATGCCCTTAAATATGCTGAATTACTTAATAATAATTTTATGCTGATGCGGTCATACCTTTCTTTAGGCAAATTGCAAAATTTACAGGGACAATATTCCAGTGCCATTGTGAGTTTGCAAAAATCCATTGAGATAGCGACGGTTGATTTTGGAGATAATTTTTATTTAAGTCAGGCATATGAATTGTTAGGTAAGGCTTATGCCTATAGCCATAATTACAAAGATGCATATGCAGCCTTTGCAAAATACGATACTTTAAAGAATGAAATATTTAATGCTGAGGCCGATCAACGAATTTCTTTAATTCAAACGGAGTTCGATTTAGCTCAGAAAGAAGACACCATAGAATTACAAGGTATTAAAATTAGACGTCAAGGTGCCTGGCAAACATTGATTACTTCCTTTTTAATTATCCTGCTTATAGTGCTAACTATTTTATATAAAACGTTTCAAAATAATAAAAAGAAAAGTGCCTTACTTATTAAGCAAAATGAAGAAAAAGAGTTTTTGTTGAAGGAGATTCACCATCGTGTTAAAAATAATCTTGGTATTGTTTCTAGTTTATTAGAGCTGCAATCCGAAGGAATTAATGATCCCAATGTGATAGATATGATGCAAAAAAGTCAAAATAGGGTGCATTCCATGAGCATGATCCATCAAAAATTATATATAGGAAAAGACTTGGCAACTGTTGAAATGAGGGATTATTTTATTAATCTTGGAAATCATATTTTGGATTCATTTGGGGCAGGAGATCGGATCTCATTATCCTATCCTATGGGACAAATTGAAATTGATGTAGACACTGCCGTACCGCTTGGTTTAATTGTAAATGAATTATTGACAAATGCCTTAAAATATGCATTTCCTAATAATAGAAAAGGTCAAATAATTATATGTCTACAAAATAATGATTCAAATTTATTGTTACTCAATGTTGCTGACAATGGTGTTGGACAAACTAATATGGAAAATAAAGGAACGGGATTTGGCACCAAACTAATTGAATTGTTAATTCAGCAGCTCGATGGTAAAATGAAAGTTGAAAATTCCAAAGGAACATCGGTTTCATTTGAATTTAACATAGAAAAATCGTCCTAGCTTACTCTTTTACAATGGGTGGGATTTAAGGAGAATCTAAATGGTTTGAATTCTATTTAACAAACCGGCACGCAATGATTTTGTAATAGGAATAGCTTTTCGCATAACCACTACATGGCTATTGGCCACTTCGTCTACATGAGCTAGATTTACGATATAAGAGCGATGAATTCTAAGAAAATGTTCATTGGGTAATTTTTCATCGATCTCCTTAAGTGTCATTACTAATAGACTTTCTCCATTTTTTGCATGAATTCGAGAATAATTCCTGTCGGCCTGTATATAATATATATCCTTAATATATACTTTTACCATTTTTTCATGATCACGCACAAAGATACAATCATTAAGGACCAATTGAGAAGTGTTCTTCTCATCAATCATTTCATTAGAGACTTCTTCTGTATTTATTCGATTAATGGTCAGTTCAATAGCATGCTGTAAATCTAATTTCTTAAAAGGTTTGGAAATAAAAGCATGTGGTTTCGTTTCTTTAGCCCTTTTAAAATGGGCATCATCAACATTTGCAGTCAGGTAAATAATAGGGATAACTTGTTCCTTTAGTATGAGCTTTGCAGTTTCTATGCCATCTAACTCACCTTTTAATTGTATGTCTAATAATATAATATCCGGTTTATTCTCTTTTATATGAAGAATGGCGTCTTCACCTCTTGAAACAATACCGCTAATCTCATACCCTAATTTACTTAATTGTAGGGATATATTTGCGGCTATGATCATCTCATCCTCGACAATGAAAATCTTAATGGGTTTTTTCATAAATAAGAGGTTTTTTCTGAAATAATTGTTGACTAAAGTAATAATTTATTTTATCATTAAAAAAAAGAGATATTTATAAGTACTTATTTATCAATTAAAACCACTACTTTTGCGCGTTGAAAATTCGATTATGCAATCTATCAGAAATATCGCAATTATTGCCCACGTAGACCACGGCAAAACTACCTTGGTTGATAAGATTATTGACCAGGCTAAAATATTGGATGCTCATAAAGAGCGTACCGATTTATTATTAGATAGTAATGATCTCGAAAGAGAACGTGGAATTACGATCCTTTCTAAAAATGTATCAATAACCTATAAAAAAGTTAAAATAAATGTAATCGATACGCCTGGACATGCCGATTTTGGCGGTGAAGTAGAACGGGTATTAAAAATGGCCGACGGGGTATTATTATTGGTGGATGCCTTCGAAGGGCCAATGCCGCAAACTAGGTTTGTGTTAAGTAAAGCATTAGAATTAGGCTTGCAACCTATTGTAGTAGTTAATAAGGTCGATAAGGTGAATTGCACACCTGATCTTGTTCATGAAAAGGTATTCGATCTGATGTTTGCCTTAGATGCAACAGAAGAACAATTAAATTTTACAACGATTTATGGTTCGGCAAAAAACGGATGGATGAGTACAGATTGGAAAAAACCTACCGATAATATCATTCCGCTTTTAGATGCTGTATTAGAAGCCATACCAGAAGCACCTTACAGGGTAGGTTCTCCTCAAATGCAGATTACTTCACTTGATTTCTCTGCATTTACGGGAAGAATAGCTATTGGACGAATATTCAGGGGTGATCTAGAGGCAGGTAAAGATTATATGCTGATCAAATCTGATGGTTCTACCAAGAAAGTTAGAATAAAAGAGCTGCATGTTTTTGAAGGCATGGGGAAAGTAAAAGTTGATAAAGTACGTAGTGGCGATATTTGCGCTATTACAGGTATTGAAGGCTTTGAAATTGGTGATACTATTGCAGATCTTGAAAATCCTGAGGCCTTGCCTAGAATTCAAGTAGATCAACCTACGATGAGTATGTTATTTACAATTAATAATTCTCCATTTTTCGGCAAAGAAGGTAAGTTTGTAACATCTCGTCATTTGAGAGACCGGTTATTTAAAGAAACCGAAAAGAATTTAGCACTACGCGTTGAAGAAACAGATTCTGAGGATAAGTTCAACGTATTTGGAAGAGGGATCTTACATTTATCAGTGCTTATAGAAACGATGAGAAGGGAAGGGTATGAGTTACAGGTTGGTAGACCACAAGTAATCATCAAAGAAATAGATGGTGTAATGTGCGAACCCTACGAGACTATGGTTGTGAATGTGCCTGAAGAACTTGCGAGTAAGATTATTAACCTGGTTACGCTCAGAAAAGGAGATCTATTGGTGATGGAGCCCAAAGGCGATTTACAGCATTTAGAATTTGATATCCCGGCAAGGGGATTGATAGGTCTAAGAAATAAATTATTAACGGCTACACAGGGAGAAGCTATTATTAACCATAGGCTTCGAGGTTATGATGTTCATAAGGGAGAGTTCAATGATGTTGTTAATGGAGCTATTATTTCTTCTGAAGCGGGTAAAGCAACAGCTTATGCCATTGATAGGTTACAAGACAGGGGGAAATTCTTTATAGATGCCAACCAAGAAATATATAAAGGCCAAGTAGTAGGCGAGAACAGCCGACAAGATGATATGGGCGTTAACTTGATTAAAGGAAAAAAATTAAGCAACGTTCGTAGTTCAGGAACCGATGATGCCGCTAAGATATTTCCAAAGGTCGATTTTTCTTTAGAAGAATGTATGGAATATATTAAAGATGATGAATATCTAGAAGTTACGCCTAAAAGTTTACGCATGAGGAAAATTAATTTTAGGTAAACTCATAACGACAGATATTAACTTTTATCTGTTATAAACATTATTTTAACAGGGTAACTTTAGTTACCGAAATTCCTTATTAAGGGTATTATTTTTGATGTAATAACTACATAAATAAAATTATTAGTTATGTATAAATTAATCATAATACCAATAGCTGTGATGTTGGTAACATTAGGTAGCTGTTCTGAAGATAAATTAACCATCACTAATTCTTCAAGTATTTCAATCGAGGAAGAAAGTGACCTGAAATTTTCTAGGGAAGAAGAAAAACTAGCTAGAGATGTCTACTTATTTTCATATGAAAAATATGGAAATGTGATTTTTAATAATATTGCGAAAAGCGAGCAACAACATATGGACCAGATCCTGATGTTATTGAATAACTATCAAATTAAAGATCCGGCTTCTTCACAAATTGGTGTATTTACCGATCAAGATTTACAAAAATTATATAACGAGCTCACCGCTAAATCGAACATATCTATAATTGATGCCCTGGAAGTTGGTGCTATTATTGAAGATTTAGATATCAACGATCTGGAAATACTCGCTTCAAGAACAGACAAATTCGAAATTCTGAATGTATATGAAAAATTACAATGTGGCTCGAGAAATCATCTAAGAAGTTATATTAATCAGTTAGACTTAAATAACATAGAATATTTCCCTGAATACATATCAACGGAAGATTTTAATGACATCATAAGTCAAACGAACGAACAATGTGGAAGGGTTACCTTATAAAAGAAACATATAAATAATAAAATACCAACGATGAGATCTATATTACTAATAACCGTTTTCGCCATTCTGATCATGGCAAGTTGCAATATAATAAAAGAGGAAAATGCTCCAAAAATCAGTTTAATGACAGAAATTAATGACACATTAAACAAATCCGATAGTTATTTATTATTTAAAAATAATTGCTACGCTTGTCATAGTATTAATAGTAAAAATCATGATAATATCATTGCGCCTCCAATGGCAGCAGTTAAACGGCGTTATAAAATGAATTATACAACACGCGAAGAATTTATAGAAGCCATGGTAAATTGGGCCAAAGACCCAAGTGAAGAGAATGCATTGATGTTTGGGGCTGTTCAACAATTTAAATTGATGCCTAAGCAAGAATTCAATGAAGAAGATCTCTTTAAGATTGCGGCATATATTTATGATAATGAAATTGAACAACCCGAATGGTTCGAAGCTCATTTTAACCAAGAACATAATAACAGGGGAAAAGGGAAACGTATGCGCGGGCGGATGTAATTTTAATAAAAAATTGTTAAATTAAACTTTATAACAAAATTAATAGAATTTTGCTGTAAATTGCGGCCTTAAAATTAATGTATGAAGTTGAAGTATATAATTACAATATTCAGTTTATTTATAATCCTTGTTGCCTGTAATAAAGATGATGATGAAAAGTTCGATGCGGCCGGACAAGCCATTATTGATGATGAGATTTTGATAGAATATTTAAGTTCGCATTACTACATACCTGCTCAAGACGGCGAACCATTTGGCACGATTGATACTATTCAGAATAATGAAACTTCTTTATATAATCAAGTTGTTACTCAAAACATATCTCATAATGATATTAATTATAAATTATATTATTTAAAGATAGCGGAAGGGCTTAACGACAATCCTACGCGTTATGATTCTGTTTTCGTAAGGTACAGAGGCTTTAGGTTAGACAGTGTTAAATTTGATGAAGTTACAACCTATAATACCTCAAAATCCTGGCTTACTTTAACTAGTGTTATTCAGGGATGGAAATATGGATTTCCTAATTTTAAAAGTGGTACTAATATTTCTCAACCAGGACAACCGATTAAATTTACCGACACTGGTAAAGGGGTATTGTTTATTCCTTCCGGGTTGGCTTATGGTAATTTGGCCACAGGGAGTATATCGGAGAATTCGCCTATTTTATTTCATATAGAATTGGCGCTGGTAGTACGTGCAGATAATGATAACGATGGTGTTTTGAATAAGGATGAAGATCTCGATGGAGATGGTGAGGTTGCTGATGATGATACCGACGAAGATGGGGTGCCAAATTACGTTGATCCCGATGATGATAATGATGGTACTCCTACAAAGGATGAAGATGCAAATGGTGATGGAGATCCCACAAACGACGATACGGATAATGATGGTATTCCAGATTATCTGGATCCTGATAATACATAAAAAAAAAGCTTCTCAATGTTCGAGAAGCTTTTTTTATGATAGTATTTCAATCATTCCTTTCATTAAACCTATACGATATCCCAAAGATGATCTGATTAGGCCTATTATCTAAGGAAATATTCGTCCCTGGGAAAGTCGCCTCCAAGTCGTTATTAAGGCCTTTCTCCCAACGGACATCGACGCCAAGTCTACCAAGTTCAAGACCAGTACCTAATTGAAGGCCAACACTAAAATCATTGGTTTTAACATTATCAATCTCACTTACGCTAAAATCAGAATTCAGAATATACTGAAATGATGGACCTCCATAAATATGTAAAGGGCCAATAATTTTAGTCCCTATTAATAAAGGGATGTCCAATTTTTCTGTTTTAAAATCAGTGGATAAATTATTAATTGAATTACTGTTATAGGTATTATTTAATTGAGTATAAATAACCTCAGGTCTTATATAAAGACCAAGAAATTTGGCTTTTAGCCAAATTCCTGCATGAAATCCGGCTTTGTTATCTGCCCTTGTGGTAAATATGTCTTGAAAACCATTACCAGTTTCAGTAATCAATTCCGATAGATCACCACCGAAATTGTAATTCACACCGGCTTTTGCACCGATATCAATTTTTTGTGAAAATAAAATAGTTGTAGTTAAGGTAAGTGTTAGTACGGTTAATACTAATTTCTTCATGATAAATGTTTTAAAATTAATTATTTATCAGGAACGCAAAAGTCGGGCCAATATTCTAAAATAAATGTTAATTTAACTGATAGGAAAAACTCAGAACTAGCTGATCTGACTTAGAATCAATAGAATAACCAACGCCGTCGGCTGGAATATTATCAATATATATGGCGAGGTTTTCAGAAAATCCCGTTTTATAACGTAGGTCTATTCCAAATTTATCTAATTGTACCCCAAGGCCGATATTAAATTCTAAAATAAGTTCCTTATCAATACTTAGATCGAAATTGGAGGAAAAATCATTATCGATGATATATTGAAGAGATGGACCGATATAAAAGTTTATTGGTTTTATAATTTTAAAACCAACTAAGACAGGAAGCTCCAAGGTAGATAACTTAAATTCTGAAGAAGGAGAAAGTATATGGTTATAGGTATTTTTGGTTCTTTTAAAGAATAACTCAGGTCTTATATATAACTTAGGTAAATTGAATTGTGTATATAAACCAATATGGTAACCAACATCCTTCTTACCGGTTATTTTTTCGTCGAGACCGGCAATGGTGCCGGTAATAGATAAATCGCCATTTGAATTATAGTTAATCCCCGTTGTGACACCATAATTAATATCGATCTGGGCTTGTGCAATGGCATAAGAAAAAAATAAGATAATGAGAATTAATAATTTTTTCATGATGATGAATCTATATTTTCAAAGATGAAAAAATTATATAACGTTGCGCAAAAATTTAATTTATTTTCTTTTGATCACTTTTTCAACGGCTTTTACGATTGCGGCGCTGTTCAGCTTATATTTTGCCATTAATTCTTCAGGAGTACCCGACTCTCCAAAGGTATCGTTTGTAGCAACAAATTCCTGTGGTGTAGGCTTATGTTGTGCCATTACGCGTGATACACTTTCACCTAATCCACCGTAGTAGTTATGTTCCTCGGCAGTTACAATACATCCGGTCTTTGTTATTGATCTTAATATAGCATCATTATCTAATGGCTTGATGGTGTGGATATTAATTACCTCTGCAGATATCCCTTTCGATGCTAATATTTCTGATGCCTGTAATGCTTCCCATACTAAGTGACCTGTTGCCACAATAGTTACGTCAGTACCATCGGTAAATTTTACAGCCTTACCAATTTCAAATTTTTGATCGGCATCGGTAAATACCGGAACTTTAGGTCTTCCAAACCTTAAGTATACCGGACCTACATGATCTGCAATGGCAATAGTAGCTGCCTTTGTCTGATTATAGTCACAAGTATTTATCACGGTCATTCCCGGTAACATTTTCATTAGCCCTATATCTTCTAATATTTGATGTGTTGCACCATCTTCCCCAAGGGTAAGGCCTGCATGCGAAGCACAGATCTTTACATTTTTATGCGAATAGGCAATACATTGTCGAATTTGATCGTATACCCTTCCAGTTGAAAAATTTGCAAAGGTTCCGGTAAAGGGTATTTTACCACCAATGGTTAAGCCGGCAGCTATTCCCATCATATTAGCCTCAGCAATTCCTACTTGAAAAAACCGTTCCGGATTATTCTTAATAAAGTCATCCATTTTTAGAGAGCCTATGAGATCGGCACATAATGCAACTACATTAGGATTTGTTTTACCTAATTCTGCCAAACCGGCGCCAAAACCAGATCGGGTATCTTTTTTTTCGGTATACGTATATTTTTTCATAGAGCTTTTACAATATTGACAAAAATAAAAATTGTATTTTTCTTATAAATTAAAATTTCATCATTTCTTTATAGAACTTATGAACAGGAAAGCCCATCACTGTAAAGAAACTTCCATCTATTTTTTTTACTGCGACGTAACCTATCCATTCTTGTATCCCGTAACTACCGGCTTTGTCAAAAGGCTTATAATTTGAAATATAGAAATCTATTTCTTCTTCATTTATATTATTAAAATAAACAATGGTCGTATCATTAATAATTTTTGTCTTTTTTATTGTTTTAATACATAGGGAAGTGATAACCTCATGATGATGCCCCGATAATTCACTGAGCATTTTTTTAGCATCGGCGTAATCCTTCGGTTTGCCAAGTATCTTTCCAGAAAATCTCACGATGGTATCTGCAGTGATTAGAATATCATTCTCTTTCAAGTTATCTTGAAATGCTTTGGCTTTTAATTCAGCCAAGTAGCCGGTAATTTCATTACCATGTAGATATTTAGGATAATCTTCTTCCACATCAATTGGTTTGACCGTAAATTGAATTCCCAGATCCTTTAAAATTTGTTGTCTTCTTGGTGAACCCGACCCTAAAATAATATTATATTTTTCTAATTTTTTATTCAGCATAATAAATGGTAATTGAAACGAGTATTATTGATAACATACCTAATAACATAATTATTTTTAGCAATCTGCCTGCATATGTATAATCTTCTTTTGTAGTAGCATATAAAATTTTGGTCATAAAGTGGAGTAGTGGCAGGAGTACTACTATTAACATATAGGCTAAAATAAAAGGAACTTCTATAAAATTTTTAAAAGTATAATAGGTCACTAAAATTAATGGAAAAAAACTTAAAAAGAAAACAATATATTTAGATTTGTTAATTCCTAAAATTATTGGTAATGTTTTCATATTTAATATTTTATCTCCTTTTACATCTTCTATATCTTTAACAATTTCACGAATGAGCATAAACATAAATGCAAAAATGGCATAATCTTTTAGGACTTCAAAAGCATAGTATTGATCTTCTACATTCTCTAAAGTTATGGATGGGATAATATCGAATATTCCAACAATAAGAATGCTGAGTGAAACCAATAAGGATATAATAATATTGCCAATGAGGGGCAACTTTTTTAAATCGGTATTATAAACCTTTAATAATAATGCTGTAATTATAAAGATCGCTACAAAAGAAATTCTATCAATAGTATAGGCCAGATAGAATCCCGATATTAATCCAATGATATTTAAAATATGATAATAGGTATGAGCTAGTTTTATATTAATATTTTCAACCAGGAAAACTTTTTTTGGCTTATTTATTTTATCGGCCTCCAAATCATAAATATCGTTGATTATATAGCCAGCTGCAGCAATTGTAATTGTTGCAAGAACCAAGAAAAAAAAATTGATATTAGATAAGCTGGTGGCTACGGCAAACGTTGGAAAGTATATATATTTAAAAAGAATTTGAATAGAAGCGATCATCAATAGGTTCTTCCATCTAATGAGTTTTAAGAACGTGCTTAGAATCATTTAAAATTCTTTTTAATTCTATCTAAATTGCGCTTATTGTCCTTATCTCTTAATGTCTCTCTTTTATCATGTAACTTCTTTCCTCTGCAAAGTGCGATCTCCAATTTGGCCCAACCTTTATCGGTAAGAAATAATCTCAAAGGGATGATGGTAAGTCCGACATCCTGAACTTCTTTCTGAAGTTTTTTAAGTTCCCGTTTGTTCAATAATAATCTCCTTTCGCTTTTGGGCTTGTGGTTATAAACATTACCATGCATATACTCTTCGATATACATATTAATAACAAATAATTCGCCATTTTCATTAAACTCACAGAAGCTTTCGGTAATACGGGCCTTACTTTCTCTAATAGACTTAATTTCGGTACCGGTTAGTTGGATTCCGGCAACATATTTGTCTAAAATCTCGTATTCAAAACGAGCCTTTTTATTTTTTATATTGATATTAGGTTGCATTGGCACAAAACTAGATAAATTTGAAGAATAAGCCTAGTGCTGTTCCATTTTAATAAGAACATATGAGATTTTCGAATCGCCTGATGTTACGATGTATAAATTAGCATTGTTTTGGTCGTCAATATCCATGTAAATTTCTTTGCCTATCAACTTATTAGTAAATTCTGGAATCGTATTACTATGGCCGACGATCAAAACATTTTTGCCCTTGGTATCTTCTAAAAATTGATCATAATCAATTTCAATAGGATCATAGGTCTTTATATTCAATTTTTTGGCATGTGCAACATACTTAGCTGTATGCAAAGTTCTTTTATAGTTTGTGGAATAAACGGCATCGATTCTAAATTGATCAAAAACTTTACTCCAATTCATAGCACGTTGCCTTCCTTTTTTTGAAAGATCAGGATCTTTGTTAGTTAGATCACTTCTGTCTTTTTCTGCATGCCTGATCAAATAATAAGTTGTAAGTTTCGAATGCTCAATTTCCTGAGCAAAAATTCCACTATTGTTTGCAATTATCAGGAATATTATAATTATTCTTTTTACCATAAAAAAAATGAATATTAAATCATTGTAGATTATAAATCATTGACTTTCCATAAACCCAAACTTTTATCGGCATAAGTTCCATTACCTTCAGTACAATTCTCATTTAAAACTAATGTAGCTTTTGGAAAATAAAATGGTTTCTTCATTAAATTTAAAATACGCCAATCGCCCGTTAAGATATCTTCGTTAAATTCGCAGGCTGTGAAAGTGGTAGTCATAAGTAACTTAGCCTTGCTTTTTTTGATATTTGTAATAGCCTTTAAAATATCTTCATTAGATAAATGCACGAAACAATCTCTACTAAAAATGAGGTCAACCTGAGGTAAAGGGTCCTTTGTTATATCAAGTTTTACAAACCTTCTTTTTTCACTGGAGTAATTTTGGTTATTGATATTTATGATCTCCTGAACTATATCAGCTCCTATATAAGATGATAAATTTAGTGATGTTTTTTCCATCCAATTAAAATCACCACATGGTAAATCGAGTATCGTTTGAATATTATATTTAAGAAAAATTTTGGGTAAATTTTCTCGTATCGTTTTTGTTTGTGAAAGATCCGAACCCTGACCAGATATGGATTTTTTACCACTCCAATGATTGGTTCTATAAATATAATTAAAGCGCTCTTCTATTGATTTATCTTTAATACTATCAGAACCTCTTTGAAAAAAGCGTTTATCAAATGAAACTTCTCCTCTTTTTATGACGTTTTTGTCTTTTTGCATCAAATTTAAGTTCAGAATTGTACAACTTATTGTAAACAGTGCTTAGCCAAATATAAATAAAAGATTTTTAGTTAATCTTAGCAGATTACAGTTAAATATTGTCATCACACTTAAAGGTGAAGCGAAAAATAGTATAAAGAATTTTCTTAGTTGATTTTAAACATCAATCTTTAATACCAAATTTATTCAAAATATCTTCTAATAGACACCATTTTGTAAAAGATGACTGCAATAAATTGACACCAACAAAGGCGGTAAACCACAACCAATTTATATTAACATAAATAGCTAAAAATAAGCTTATTAAAATAAAAGCACCTGCAATTGCTCTCACGATTCTATTTTTCATAGTTCTTTTTTAAATTGTTCTTTCAATATTAACAACTGCCACATGTATAGTTGAAGTTGTTTCTTGCTTATCATTAAAATCTTTTACCATATCAAATACATGATCTACGTTCTCTTTTTTTACAAAAGCATAAAAGAAGATAGCTTCTCCTTCATTCATGTCATTGGCAAACCAGTTTTCTTGGATTGACATTAAAGACGCATCCCTATATCCAATAACGTCCTTATAACTGTATGCTTTTACATCTGCTTTTTTAAGGATTTTCTTAATATCTTTTTTAAAAGAATAAACGGCAGTGATAATTAGTAGTTTCATGGTATCCATTTTTATTGTTTAAGAATTATTTTCTTCTTTATTTTCATATTTATGCTTTTCTATCATATAATAAAGCAAGGGCACAACAATTAAAGTTAAGATTGTCGACACAATAGCACCCGCCACCAAAGAAATCGCCAAACCTTGGAAAATAGGATCGAATAAGATAATTGATGCGCCTATTACAACCGCTCCGGTTGTTAATAAAATAGGTGTGGTCCGAACAGCACCGGCATCAATTATGGCTTGTTTTAAAGGAACATCATCATTTAATCTGATTTCTATAAAATCTATGATCAACACCGAATTACGAACCATAACACCTGCCAATGCAATCATTCCTATAAATGAAGTAGCGGTGAAAAAGGCATCAAACATCCAGTGACCCAATACGATCCCGATTAAAGAAAGCGGAATTGCAGCCATCATTACTATGGGTGTTTTAAAGTTCTGGAACCATCCGACGATCAGCATATAAATTATTACTATAACCACTAAGAAGGCAACACCCAGATCTCTGAATACCTCTAGTGTGATTTGCCATTCACCATCCCATTTTACTGTAAAATCACTTTCATCTGATGGTTGTTCCATGTACAATTCATTTACCTCATATCCTGTTGGAAGATTCATTTTTTTAAGTTTCTCTTCCATTCCAAGAATAGCGTATACAGGACTTTCTAAACCGCCAGCCATATCTGCCGTGATGTAAACCAATCGTTTTTGATCCTTTCTGTAAATTGTTTTTTCTAATGTATCTGTTCTCACTTCAACCAGATCACTAATAGGGATCATCATGCCTTGATTTGATTTAATCTTAATGTTTTGAATATCTTGTAAAGAACTTTTTTCTGCATCAGCTAATGACAAAACGATTCCAATTCGGTCATTATCTAACTCATCATATAAATTAGAAACAGGATATTCTTTTAAAATAGTTGTTAAGGCCCCGACTATTTGTTGAGGAGCGACACCATTAAGCATTGCTTTTTCTTTATCAACCTCAAGCTTATACTCAATTTGATCGGCTTCTACCATCCAATCTATATCTACGATATCGTCTGTGTTTTCTAATATTTCTTTTACTTGATACGCAACATTTATTTGTTCATCATAATCAGGTCCATAAACTTCTGCAACAATTGTTGATAATACCGGAGGCCCTGGCGGGACTTCAACTACTTTTACATTTGCATCATATTTTGTGGCTATTTTTTGAATTTCTGGGCGGACGATCTTTGCAATATCATGACTTTGAGCTGATCGATCTTCCTTATGTAATAAATTAACCTGGATATCGGCCATATTACTACCACCTCTTAGATCGTAATGTCTTACCAATCCATTAAAAGTAATGGGAGCAGATGTACCTATATAATTCTGATAATTCACCACCTCCGGTTGGGTCGATAGATATTGTGAAATCTCTTTTGTAACCAAAGCAGTTCTTTCCAATGTTGTACCCTCAGGCATATCGATAACTATTTGGAATTCATTCTTATTATCAAAAGGCAACATTTTTACAGCCACCGTTTTGGTAAAGAACATAAGCATTGAGCCTAATAATAAAACGACGGTTATTGCTATAAAACCCCAGCGCTTTTTTGAACTATCTAATAAAGGTTGTTCAATTTTTTTATAGAATTTATAGATGAAACCGCTTTCAAATCCTTGCTCTTCTTTATGCTTCTGCTTGTCTTTTTCTCGCAATAGATGATAGCCTAAGTAGGGTGTTACGGTTAATGCCACAAATAATGATAACATCATAGCAATAGATGCACCAATGGGCATCGGACTCATATAAGGACCCATCATACCCGACACGAATGCCATAGGTAAAATAGCGGCAATTACAGTAAATGTTGCCAATATAGTTGGGTTACCAACTTCGTTAATCGCGAAAATAGCGGCTTGTTTAAATGGTAAACGTTTCATCTTAAAATGCCGGTGCATATTTTCGGCAATAATAATACTGTCATCAACGACAATTCCCACAACAAATACCAAAGCAAAAAGGGTAATTCTATTTAGGGTATAATCTAGCATATAGTAGCTAAATAGTGTAAGCGCGAATGTTAAGGGCACGGAAAAGAATACTACCAAACCACCACGCCAACCCATTGCCAACATTACTAATAAGGTTACAGCCAAAATTGCAACCCCCAAATGCAATAACAATTCGCCTACCTTATGAGATGCTGTTTCCCCATAATTCCTTGAAACTTCCACATGAACATCATCGGGAATAAGATTTAGTTTTAAGCGATCAACCCGCTCTAATATTTTTTCTGATATTTTCATGGCATCAGCTCCTTTTACCTTGGCAATTGAAACTGTTACAGCAGCATACTCTGAGCCATGATCAGCAAAATTATCATTCGATTGGCCATAACCAAAAGACACATAGCTTTTAGGGGTTTCTGGACCATCCTTTATGTGGGCGATTTGTTTTAAATAAACAGGCATGTTTTTATAAACACCAACAACTAAATTTTCTACATCTTCAATATTGCTTAAAAACTTCCCTGTTGTCACCAAATATTCGGTATCATTTTTAACAAAACTGCCCGATTGAGATTGTTGGTTATTGGCTTGGATCATTTGCATAATACCGATGGCATCCACACCGTTCTCTGCCATTTTATCCTTATCGAGAACTACTTTCAATTCGCGATTTCTGCCACCAATTGTCTTCGTAATCGACACATCCTTAATTTTCTCTACTTCATTCTTGAGTTCTCCAGCGATTCTCCTAAGCTGGTAGTCATCATAATTTTCACTCCATAAAGTGATGCCCAACATAGGTACATCATCGATGGCCCTTGTTTTTACCATGGGCTCATAAATACCATTAACAAACATATCTCTATGCTTCATCAACTCATTATATAAGTTAACATAAGAGCGTTCTGTATCCTCACCAACATAGAATTGTACAATGATCATAGCCTGACCATTCATGGCCATGGAATGCACATGTTCTACACCTTTTATATCTGAAATGATCTTCTCTAATGGTTTTACAACTCTATTCTCAACCTCTTTAGGGCTTGCGCCCGGATAACCTACCATAACATCTGCCATAGGAACGATTATCTGCGGTTCTTCTTCTCTTGGAATTAAAAAAGAACTATAAACACCAATAATCATAAGGGCGACCATTAGCAATATTGTCAACTTTGAGTTGATAAATGCATTGGCTATTTTACCTGAAATTCCGTCGTTCATCTTTTCTTATTTAATGTTTATTGAACTGATATTTTTACACCGTTCTCGAGCTTCCCATTTGCAGAACTGATATATTGTTCACCTGCACTTAATCCGGAAAGAACCTCTATTTGATCTCGATATGTTTTACCTAATCGTAACCAACGTAATAAGGCTGTATTTTGCTCACTAATGGTATATACACCCTTTAAACCGCCGTGGGTAACTATAGCGGATTTAGGAATTAGGATTGTCGAAACTTTATCTGTCTTATTTTCAATAGGAAATTGTACCGTGGTGAACATTCCGGATAAAATTTTTGCATCGGTTCTATCTAACTGAACTTTCACCAAATATTGTCCACCAGTATTTTTGGCCGATGTACTTACTTCAGTTACTTTTCCTTTTAAAGTTTGATATAATGATTTTACTAAAACATTTACGTTCGTTCCAGATTTAATTTGGGATATATCATTTTCTGGTACCATTGCAGTTACTTCAAATTTGCCCGGAGCTTCAATGGCAATTAAAGCCATACCAGGATTCGCCATGTCACCTGCATCAATAAATTTATTGGTCACCACACCACTAAAAGGGGCAGTAATATTGGAATAAGCGAATTGTGAATTGATTTCATTTTTCATTTGGTTGGCTCCTTCTAAACGGGCTTTCGCCATTTCATAATGGGCAGTTATATCGTCCATTTCCTTTTGTGATGCACTATTCTCGGCAAATAAGCTTTTAAAACGATCATAGTCTTTTTCTGCATTAGTATAAGCCGCTGTTGCCTCAGTTATATTGGCATTTATTTGTCCTCGTTTTGCCTGTAGGTCTGCATTATTTATTGATATTAATAATTGCCCTTTACGCACCTTATCTCCAACGTTAACATAGACTTTATTCACAGAACCCATCATACGAGTACTTAAATTGGCACTGTTGGTAGCCTCAATTTTACCACTTGCCGTTAAAAATTGATTGTTTTCGTTGGATTGAACTGCACTAACAACTACAGCTATTGGAGCAGTATTGTTTTGTAATGCTGTTTTGTCTTTAGATCCGCAATTTGTCATTATAATTGACAATGCGATGAAGGCTAATTGGTATGTGTATTTTTTCATTATTATTTTTATTTATGATCATTTTAATCCCGACCGTCTTAGACTTAGCATCTAGCTTGCCTTTTTAATAGACGTCGAGAGAAATTTTATTATTTGGTTAAAAAATTAAGATATGATTGTGCATAATTATATTCAAAAATAGTTTGGTAATATTCCAACTGCTTTTGAGAATATTGTGTTTCAACTAATAGAAGATCTGATGTCTTTTCCAGTCCTTGTTTGAATCTATTGGTCCTAATTCTCATTGATTCTCCAGATTGATCTAATGCTAATTTTGTAAGCCTAAGTTTGTTTTCGGCATCTAATAGCATTCTTTTAGCTTTATTAAATTCAAGATTACTTTGCGAAATATATTGTTCATATTGTAATCTTGATTTTTCATATTCAGCCTTACTTTTTTGCATTTTACCAAATCGTTTTGAACCTTCAAAAATATTCCAGCTCAATTGGGCACCAATGAGATAACCACTGGCGTCGGTCTGAAATATTTTATTATCGTACAATTCATAACTTCCGAATGCATTCAAACTAGGCAGAAAAGCTAATTTGTCAGCCTTATGCATGGTTTGATAAGCTGTTGAAGCGAGCTTCATTGCTTTGATATCAGCCCGCTCGTTAGAAACCTCGATATTTTCTTTTAAAGCTAATACTGAAACCGATAGACTATCGGAGGGTAGGTATATAACATGATCCGTATCATTTATTAGAAAGGACAGATATTCTGAACTATTCTTTATATTACTTTTAGCATTTTGTAATTGGTTTTGAACTTCAGTAACTCTTACTTCAACAGCTAAAACATCGGCTTTTTGCAAATAGCCCTGTTTGAAACTATTTTCTGCCAGTGATTTATTCTCTAAAGCAGACTCTAAGACCTTATTTAGAACCTCTACGGCTTTATATGCGAGCTGTAGCTGCATATAGGCTTTTTCAACTTCGAACGACATATAGTCCTTTGTACGTTCGATCTGGAATTCCTGTGCTTCCATTTTACTTTTGGCTGCCTTTCGTTGATAGATACCATCCATATTGATAATGGGTTGCAACACTTCTATTTTAGTAGCGAAGTTTTTTATCTCATTCGGATTATTTAAAAGGATAGGATCAAAATCGCTGTTTGTTAATATTTCTTGATTTAATTTTGAGCCAAAAGCCATTAAGGGATTGGTGGTGGCTATTCCGGTATGTGATACCGATATATTTGGGAGTAGTACTGCATTTGTCTGCCTGTAATCAGCTTTAGCCTGATAGTACTCTTGTTCTGAAATTTTGATAGAGGCATTATTTTTAGCCACCAATTCGAAAACTTCATTTTTGGAAATAGGTCTTATCTCTTGAGAATGAATTGTTTCTAGTGTCAACAATAAAATTAGGAAAAGTATAAGTGCCGGATTCTTCATATGTTCTAGTTTTAAACGATGCAAAAGTAGCGGTGATGGTATGAGTTATAAGTAACTATTATTACGTCTATGTGTAACAAAAGTGACGCTTTGTATAAAACTTAAATTTATTTGGCATCGAAATTACCATAACAAGATTCTTTAGGCAATGATATCCATCAGGGCGTGCTGTAAATACTGGATTTAGGTGACTTTAGTTACACAAAAAAAGCACTCAGTCCTGAGTGCTTTTTAAGTAAAATTTATTCTATAGATCTCTATAGTTAGATTTTTTTTGGCGCTTCTTTATAGAAATGTTTTTGTTTCCGGTAATAATTATTTTTTAAAGAATCCATCTCTTTAATGATTTGATCCATTCTTTTTCGATGCATTTTGAAATTATTCTCAAAGAATTCGTCAGTGTAAAAATTATCTCGATTAAATGGATCTTGACCAAAAAAGTCTCCCATAAAGATACTATCTAAAGGTCTGAAATGACCTTCGAAATTAAGCCTGAATTTATCGAATATTTCTTTTTCTAATATAGAATCATTTTTAATATTGGAATAAAAATAACTATAGGTTGAATCTACACTAATTAAATTACCATTTTCATCATAGTCTTTCTGTACCTTGATATCTATCTTGGGCTTAATGGTGTCCTTTTTATCAAGACCTTTTTCCATCTTCTGTTGACCGTTACAAGATGTCGACAAAAAAGATACGAGTATTGTAAATAAGATCACTTTTTTCATTTCGTTTGTTTTTAAAATTATCAAAATTCTAATTACAACTTAATAAGATCTAAATTGATTTGATACCTATCGTTTGGATTTTAATTATTCATGAGAATACACCCTATATTCAGGGTGTATTCTCTTACATTTTATCCTAAATTCAATCTACTTCAGAATAGTAGCTCAATAATTTGTTATTTCACCTCAATTAATCTTGCAGGTTTAGGTTTTGCTTCTTCACGTTTTGGAATAGCAATGATCAATTCCCCATTTTTATATTGGGCTGCTATTTTATCGCTGTCGACCACATTTTTTGGAAGTGTAAAGCTTCTTTTGAAAGATTGATAGCTATATTCTTTACGAGTATAATTATCTTTTTCTTCTTTATCTTCAACAGTTTTTTCAGATGAGATGGTAAGAATATTATCTTCTAGATCTATATGAAAATCTTTTTTTTCCATTCCCGGTACGGCTACTTCTACAGTAAATGAATTATCGTCTTCCTTAATGTTTACTGCTGGTAGTGAAGTGTTGGTGTCGGAAAAATTAGTGCTTGACCAATCTCTGAAAAAATCATCTAAAATGGTTGGTAATACTGGAATACCTGTGCTTTTAACTAACATAATTTTATAATTTTAAATTAGACTTTATTTTTAATTTTATAATTGATAAAAAGCAAAATAAATACCAAACCAATTTTTATGACATTTTAGCATTTAAAATAAGACAAAAATGACATTTTGACAACTGATTGTTAGTTCTTTAGATAAGAAAAGCCTTTTAATTAATTAAAAGGCTTTATAGTTATAAATAAGTGTATTTTAAGTTAAATATTTAAACCAAATTGGCAGATTAAAACAGTAAATTGTGTAGAATTAAATCGTTAAGAGAAACCATACCAATATATTCCTTATTTTCTTGTACCGGGGCAATCCTTAATCCAACTTTCATTAATAAATTTGATACATATTTAATATCCATGTCGTGGGGAACACTTATAACAGGTTTACTCATTATTTCAAAAACATTCACTTCATCAGGCGTTTTATCAGCAATTATAACTCCTTTTATCAGATCGTGCACCAATACAATACCGAAGGCATCCTGAGGATATCTTTTTTTTACGATAAGAGCTTCCACTTTTTCAGTTCTCATTAGTTCTACAGCTTCTTTTGCGGAGGCCATACCATCAATGAACACTATTTTTTTTTGCATAACGTCTTTTGCCGATTGAAAATTTCTTTTTTGCATAATATGATATATTGTGTGTAACTTATTGGTTAATACTTGTAACAGATTAAAGTAAACTAATTATCAAAAGTACTGATCTCTTGCCTGTTTTTTAAATTCTTTCATCTGACTTTCTAATCCGGCAACATGTTCAATTGGCAATACAAATGCTATACCGGTGCTAGGTTTTTCAAATTCTCCTGCCTTTTGTATAACTATCATTAAATCTTCTACCACATGCGCTTCAACTAAAAAAACAATAATTTCGGTTTGATCTTCAATACTCAATCCAAAGAAAGATTTGGCTTCATGGATTCCAGTTCCACGGGCTGAAATGATCGTTGCTCCTGTAGCCCCGGCTTTTTTCATTGCATCGACTACTTTATCTGTAATGTTGGGCTTAACAAAAGCCATTATAATTTTAAATTGCATGTTTTATTTTTTAATATTAGTCATTCTTTTTTTAATTGCCGTAAATTGAGCATATCCTAACACGGATATTATTGGAAATAAGCTGGCAAAAGCTATTAAACCAAACCCATCGACAGCGGGATTTCTTCCTGGCACTGCCCCCGAAAGCTCTAATCCTAAAGCCGTTACCAAAGGTACAGTAACTGTAGATGTTGTAACACCTCCAGAATCATATGCTAAAGCTATTAAATTTTTAGGTGCGAATATTGTTTGTATGATCACAATTATATAGCCTACCATAATATATATGAATAAGGGCGTACCTGTTACTATTCGAAAAGTACCAAGTGCCAGTGCAAAAGCAACGCCAATAGCCACTGTTATTCGAAGTCCTAACGGACTAATTGTTCCGGACGAAACTTCTGCCGCCTTAATTGCAACAGCTATTAAAGATGGTTCGGCAATAGTAGTTGCAAAACCAATGGCTGCGGCAAAAATATAAATCCAATAATAATTACCCCAATAGGTAATTTCGGTTCCTGAATTTACTAAAAAAGCTGGATCTGATAACTGATTTGCCATAATTTTTCCAACCGGAAATAATGCTTTTTCTAAGCCCATAATGAAAAGCGCTAATCCGAGAACAACAAATACTCCTCCTAAAATAACTCTTTTTAGATGGGGGATAGGTTGTTTTAACACAACTACCTGAAAAAAAATAATTAAGGATAAAATGGGAAAAACATCTCTTAATGTATAGAGTAAAATTTTTAGAAAATCGAATAAGAAATCTAACATATCCTTTTTTTATTTAAACCAAAATAAACCATAAGCCATTACAAAAATCATAGGCAGCAATGATGCAAAAGCTATTAAGCCAAAGCCATCAGTTAATGGGCTCCTTCCTTTGATGACATTGGCCAAACCTACGCCAAGCGCAGCAACCAAGGGGACTGTTATGGTTGATGTTGTTACTCCACCAGCATCATATGCTAATCCAATAATTTCGCTAGGTGCTATAATTGTCATTAACATCACCATTATGTAACCTCCAATTATCAAATAGTATAAAGGCCAACCTTTCAAAATTCTTAAAACTCCAATAACAATGGCAATTCCAACAGAAAAAGCGACAGATAACCTTAAGCCTAAGGCATATTTATTTAATGTATCGATATCCTGGTCAATTAGTCCAGCACCTGCAGATATAGTTGCTGCTTCCTTTGCAATAGCCAATAAGGCAGGCTCCGCAATTGTTGTAGAAAATCCTAAGGCAAATGCGAAAGTTAGCAGCCAAAATAAACTTCCTTTTCTCGCCAATGCATATGCCAAGCTTTCGCCAATAGGAAATAGGCCCATCTCCAATCCTTCAACAAATAGCATTAAACCGATAATTACAAAAAGAAAACCAACTAGTACCTCACCAATCTGGGGGAAAGGTTGTTGAATAACAACGCTTTGAAAAAATATAACAACTACTATAATTGGTAATAAATCAAGTAAAGCAATTTTTAATTTTTTTGCAAGTAATAGAAAATGGGTTTTGAGCATTCGTTAAAAAAAATAATCTTAAAAGAAGTAAATATAATTAATCTATATTATTAAATAGCATAGATAAAATTATCAAAGTTATTTTCATTAACAATGTTATGTAAGACTAAAAAAATACCCTTTTTAAATCTTTTAAAAAGGGTATTGGTTAAAATATATTATTGAATTTATTTATTTCTAAAGACCAATTCATCATCGAATGCATCTAGTAAGATGGAGCTGTTTGCTGCTACTTTTCCGGAAAGGATTTCTTTAGAGAGTTCATTTAAAACCTTACGTTGAATCACTCTTTTTATAGGTCTTGCACCAAATTGCGGATCAAAACCTTGTCTTGCTAAACTTTCTAGCGCCTCTTCGCTTACAGATAGTGTAATGCCTTTTTCAGCAAGCATTTTTGTCAAGAGGTCCATTTGCAATTGAACAATTTTAGCTACTTCAACTTTATTTAATGGTGTAAACATGATGATCTCGTCAATTCTATTCAGAAATTCTGGCCTGATATTCTGTCTTAACAAACCCAAAACATCAATCTTGGTAGTTTCAATTACCTGCTCGCGATGATCCATATCCATATTTTCGAAATTCTCTTGAATGATATGGCCTCCCATATTAGAGGTCATAATAATAATAGCATTTCTAAAATCTGCAACCCTACCTTTATTATCAGTGAGTCTTCCTTCATCCAACACTTGCAACAATATATTGAAGGTATCTGGATGCGCTTTTTCAATTTCATCTAGCAGTACAACGGAATAAGGTTTACGTCTTACAGCTTCGGTAAGTTGTCCGCCTTCTTCGTAACCAATATATCCTGGAGGCGCACCAACCAGTCTGCTTACCGCATGCCGCTCTTGATATTCACTCATATCAATTCTGGTAATGGCACCTTCATCATCAAATAAATACTCAGCCAAGGCTTTTGCCAATTCTGTTTTCCCAACACCGGTAGTTCCAAGAAAAAGAAAAGTGCCAATGGGTCTTTTACTGTCTTGTAAACCGGCTCTCGATCGCCTAACCGCGTCTGATACAGCCTGAATAGCTTCATCTTGTCCGATAACTCTTTTGTGCAATTCTGCTTCAAGATGCAATAGTTTTTCACGATCACTTTGCAACATTTTCTGAACGGGAATACCAGTCCATTTTGCAACGATTTCAGCGATATCTTCTGCAGTAACTTCCTCTTTGATCAAAGCAGTTTCCTGATTTTTTTGAAGGTCTTTTTGCCAAGAAGCAAGTTTTTCTTCTTGTTCCTTAATTTTTCCATAACGGATCTCTGCAACTTTACCATATTCACCATCACGTTCTGCTCTTTCGGCTTCAAGTTTGAAATCTTCAATGGCCTTCTTTGCTGATTGTATTTTATCTACAACTTCTTTTTCGCTTTTCCATTTGGCATTAATGCTTTCACGTTCTTCTTTTAAATTGGCCAGGTCTTTTTTTAGTCCTGCTAATTTTTTCTCATCTTTTTCACGTTTGATAGCCTCTATTTCAATTTCCAATTGCATTATTTTCCTATCTAATACGTCTAATTCTTCGGGCTTAGAATTAATTTCCATTCTAAGCTTTGCAGCAGATTCATCCATCAGGTCAATAGCCTTATCTGGCAAGAATCGATCTGTAATATACCGTTGTGATAGTTCGACAGCAGCAATAATAGCTTCATCTTTAATTTGAACTTTATGATGGGCTTCATATTTATCTTTAATTCCACGTAAAATAGAAATTGCACTTTCAACATCGGGTTCGTTTACAATAACTTTTTGAAAACGTCGCTCCAACGCTTTATCCTTTTCAAAATGTTTTTGATATTCATCCAAGGTAGTGGCACCAATGGCCCTAAGTTCTCCTCTTGCCAAGGCAGGTTTTAAAATGTTGGCAGCATCCATAGCTCCCTGGCCGCCTCCCGCACCAACCAAGGTATGTATTTCGTCAATAAATAGAACGATTTGACCTTCTGCAGAGATGACTTCCTTTATAACCGATTTTAGCCTCTCTTCGAATTCACCTTTATATTTGGCTCCAGCAATAAGTGCACCCATATCTAAAGAGTAGATCACTTTATCGGTTAAATTTTCGGGAACATCTCCTTTCACTATTCGGTGCGCTAAGCCTTCCGCAATGGCCGTTTTTCCTACCCCAGGCTCACCAATTAATATTGGATTATTCTTAGTTCTACGTGATAGTATCTGTAAGATTCTCCGTATTTCTTCATCCCTTCCGATGACAGGATCCAGTTTACCATCGTTGGCTAATTGGTTTAGATTTTTAGCATATTTATTTAATGCATTATAAGTGTCTTCGGCTCCTTGTGAAGTAACTTTACTTCCTTTTCTAAGTTCCTCTATGGCTTTAGTAAGGTCTTTTTCTGAAATTCCATTATCTTTCAAAAGTTGAGCAGTATCATCTTTAGATTTTAGCATTGCTAATAAAATGTGTTCGATAGAAACATATTCATCCTTCATTTTTTTTGCAATATTTGCAGCATCGGTAAACATGCTATTTGCCTTTCTCGAAAGCATTAATTCGCCTCCAGACACTTTAGGAAAGCTTGAGATTATATTCTCTAATGTTTGTTTAAATATATCGATGTTTACACCCAATTTCGATAGTAAAAAGGGGGTCACATTTTCATCTACCTCGAAAATGCCCTTTAAAATATGTGCGTTCTCAATTTGTTGATGACCAAGGCCTTGTGCAATTTGCTGAGCTTGTTGTACTGCCTCTTGGGATTTTATTGTGAAATTATTAAAATTCATATCTTTTTTATTGATATTTGAGCAAAATGTGTTCCAGTGTAATAAAACACTAGTTTACACGTCAAAATGGCTGTAAACAGAAATTTATTCAGACAGTTTGTCTTTAAAGTGGAATAATATTGGAAGTAAAATGGGTTTTATCAAAAAAATATTTAATAACAATTCCGTAAATAATGAACCTCTAATAAGCTGGGCAATGCTGGACGGTATCGATAATATGACTGAAATAATTGATAAATCTAAAAATAGTACGCTAATAATCTTTAAGCATAGCACACGTTGTGGAATTAGTAGCAGTATACTGCGAAAGTTTGAAAAAAAGACGAATACTACTTCATCAACAGATAAAAAATTATTCTATTTTTTAAATGTGATAAAGCATAGGGATGTATCCAATGAAATAGAAAAACGCTTTAGTGTACGACACGAATCACCACAAATAATAATTGTGAAGAATAATGAAGTTATCAAGCACGATTCGCACTATAGCATATTAGATATAGAGTTAGCCGATTATTAAGAAAAATCTATTTTAATTGAACTTATGGCGTCTAATAATACTTTTAATATTATTTTTTAAATCTTCACCCGCATCATAGACCATCTGCTCATTGCTTGGAAATTGCACAGATCTCGCTGTAATTAGACTTAATAAATCGTCTTCCAAGGCGCGTTTGTCTCCATCATAGTTAGCATAGATATGCTCGAAAACATAGCCAGAAGTTAAAGGATATGAATTTATTTGTTGTTTGGTCTTTAGATCAATATATTTAACATTACCGGTAATTTGAACATCTTTATGTTGAATGAACTTATAAAAATTACATCTTACGGTTGTAAATTTATCAACTTTGATCTGGTTTCCTAAACTATCTTTAACAACCTTACCATCAGCATCTAATAAATATTTCCATCCGTCTTTTATTTGTTTTTCTTTAATGATCTGTTTTTCGTTAACATGTTCAGGACTTATATTTATGTTCGTGAATTCTAATTGCATATCATAATCATACTTTATATTAGGTTGAGGATTGGTATGATAGGTTGTCCAAAGATCATCTAAACCATAAGTATTGAAATTTAATAGATCTGCTTCCAGGCGATTGGGTATAACTTTATCGGACCCATTATATAATTGCACCTTAACATGATCAAGCCCTTTTTGATATGCTTCTTCTATTTTAGTATTTACATCTTTATAATTCGGGCTTAACTGACTTAAGTACATAAAATCGTCATAAGCTTTTCTGTAATCATATTTATACTTAGCTGTCTTCATTAAATTTGAGGCATTATCATATAGGTATCCTGATAAGTCATTTTTAGAATTGATGATCTGATCTGTATAATTTTTGAAATTAAAATTGGCATCCCTATTTTCATCCATTATTCGAAGAGGAAGTAAAGGATTAATTCTCTCCTGAATAGCATTCAGTCGAAGATATGTATTATATATCTTTTCGTAATTGGCCGGATTTCCTTCTTTTTTAAGGAAACTAATGTTCTTTAATTCCCTATTAGCATTTTTTACAAAAGCATCTTCAAGCATGTAAATATAATCTTGATTGCCTTTCTTAGTTTTATTTTCTGAAAGCTTTTCAACGGCAATATTTATGGTACTTTCGTAATTACCGGTATTTAAATTTTCTTGTGCTTTCTTTACACTACTGCAAGAAAAGGTAGTGGCGATTATTAATAAAGCGATTAATTTTTTCATGGGGTTAGTTGAATTATAAATAATATAATAGTTACTTCACCTAGAATAACGCTTTGTTAATAAGGATATTGTGATATTTTATTACTAGTCAAATCGACCAGGTTCAGGCAATTAAACAAATATGATGAAATAAAGTACTCTTCGAATATTAAAATTTTTGATTTTCAAGCAATGCATCTAATTTTTGCTTAAAATTTCGCAGTGAATATTTTATGAATTCATAATCATGGGGGTAGGGAATGGCTTTGGATTTTAAGGCTTCATAATATTTTTGATCAATGGCTCTTTGGTCGCCACGATATTTGCCATAAAGATGTTCGAACTTAGCTTCGCCAAATTGAGGACTTTCAGATATGGTGGTGTTATTTTTACTATTTTTTATAAGGACATTTCCGTCGATCTTAGAGGACTTATTTTGCTGATATAAAACAACTTCAGCATTTACCGTGGTGTATTTTGGCACCTTTATGTCATTACCTTTATCATCTTTCATTACATTGCCATTGCCGTCTAATTGGTATTGCCAACCATCTTGAACCTTTGCCTCCTGTGGAACGGTCTCTTGCAAGGTCTTTTCGGGTTCAAAAGTAAGCTTATCAAGGGTGATCACTACCTCATAATCATATTTTATATTACGGTCTTTCTTATTGTGATAAATGACCCATGGATTATTAAAATTTGATGCATTTATGTTGCTTAAATCAATTATGCTGTCATTTGATATTGCACTAATATTGTTTTTTAAAGTTGTCAATACAAAGCTACTTCCCTTGTCTTTGGCTTTCTTCAAGAGTTCATTTAAATTATTCTTATAAACAGGATCAATATAGATGAGATCTTCTAAATATTTATAGGCATTTCTGGCATCGATCTGACTTCCATTTAGATCTTCTAAGGCTGAACTGTAGAGATAATCGGTATAGTTCTTTTTAGAAAGTGCAATTTTTGATGAATAATCACTGAATTTAAATTCTACATTTTTACCTTCATAGGTGAGGGGTAATAGAGCCCGAATTTCGTCCTGTCTAATATCAAGATTTAAATAATTCCCATAAACTTTTTTAAGGCTTTCGGTTGTTTTTAACTTTTCGAGTTGTTTAATCTCTGCAATATCGGCATCAGCAGCTTTGCTGAAAGCTTCTTTTAATAAAGGAATATGCTTTTGATTCGAGTTTTTGTTCTTATCCTTATTGAGTTCAGCTATTGAAATATCAAATGCCTCGGCATAATTACCTGTTTCAATTTTATTGGATACCGTTTGGGTGCTGCTGCAGGATAGGAGCAGTACAGCCATCGTAAAACTAAATAGATACTTCATTGTGAACTTAAAATTATAAGATTATAACAAAGTTACTATTTTAATAATATTTATTTTGATGATGGAATTACCTTTCCACTACATTTACCAAAACCGATCCTTATTTTTTCGTTTTGGCAAAAGCCTCGCAACATGACAACATCACCGTCATTAATAAATTTACGTTCGGTACCATCTTTTAGTTTTAATGGCTTCGTGCCTCTCCAGGTTAATTCTAGCATTGAACCATAACTGTCTGGCGTAGGTCCTGATATTGTTCCAGATCCCATCATATCGCCGGCTCTAACATTACAACCATTACTCGTATGGTGAGTGAGTTGCTGTGCCATTGTCCAGTACATGTATTTAAAGTTTGTATTAGAAACAAGTGTTTCTTCACCGTTTTCCGGTTTAATATAAGCTTGTAAGTTAATATCAAAACTTTGCGCTCCTGTTTGTTTTAGATAGGGTAAAGGTTTTGGACTTTGAACCGGGCTAGAAACTCTAAAAGGTTCTAAAGCATCTAAAGTAACGATCCATGGAGACACTGTTGAGGCAAAGTTCTTTCCTAAGAAAGGTCCGAGTGGTACATATTCCCATGCTTGTATATCGCGTGCACTCCAATCATTAAGTAAGACCATTCCAAAAATATAGCTTTCAGCTTCTTCAATAGGAATAGATTCTCCAAGATTATTCACATCCGTGGTGATAAAAGCCATTTCTAATTCAAAATCCAATAATTTTGAAGGACCAAATTCCGGCGTATTTGCATTCGCAGGCTTGGTTTGACCTTTTGGTCTTCTGATGCGTGTTCCCGAAGTTACAATAGACGAACTTCTTCCATGATAACCTATAGGGATATGAAGCCAGTTTGGTAATAAGGCATTTTCGGGATCCCTAAATAAACTACCCACATTGGTAGCATGTTCTTTGCTGGAATAGAAATCGGTATAGTCACCCACACTTACGGGTAACTGCATTTCAATTTCATTCATAGTAAATATTATTCTATCGCGATGCTCTTTATGATCTCTTAAAACCGGATTATTAATATCGAAAATTTCGGCAATCCTATTTCTAACCAAGCGCCAGGTAATGCGGCCGTCTGCAATAAAATCATTCAAAGTATCCTGAAGGAACATGTCATCGGTAAGTGGTATCCCTTTAAAATAACCCAATTGATGAAGCGCTCCGAGATCAATGGCATAATCACCAATTCTTGAACCTATAGTTACAATATCGTCTCGCGTTAAAAAAACACCAAAAGGAATATTTTGAATGGGAAAATCAGATTTTTTTTCTACTTCTAACCAAGTTTTTCTGTTTGGGTCATTGGCTGTTATGGGCTTCTTCATAATATTAGAATTATTTTTAGGTAAATATAGATGTTTATCCTTATTTGCAAAATGAAATTAGTATTTTTGACCATATTTTATTCAATTTTAAAGATTATTTAACAATGCAAAGAGATTATCAAATTTTTGATCTTATAAAGGAAGAAGAAGAACGTCAGTTAACAGGCTTAGAATTGATAGCCTCAGAAAATTTTGTAAGTAAACAGGTGATGGAAGCTGCGGGTACTGTTCTTACGAATAAATATGCCGAAGGATACCCAAATAAGCGATATTATGGTGGTTGTGAAGTAGTAGATATTGTTGAGCAGATTGCTATAGATCGGGCTAAAGAACTATTTGGCGCCGAATATGCCAATGTCCAACCTCATTCGGGATCTCAAGCGAACGCTGCGGTGTTTTTTGCCTTGTTAAAACCGGGTGATAAGATATTGGGCTTTGACCTTTCTCATGGAGGGCATTTAACCCATGGTTCTCCGGTAAATTTTTCGGGTAAATTATATAAAACATCTTTTTATGGTGTAGAAAAGGAAACAGGGGTACTTAATTATAATAAAATTCAAGAAACTGCCGAGAAAGAAAAACCTAAACTCATTATAGCCGGTGCCTCTGCCTATTCAAGGGATATAGATTTTAAAAAATTCAGGGAGATTGCGGACAGCGTAGGTGCTTTGTTGATGGCTGATATATCGCATCCTGCGGGTTTAATAGCAAAAGGTATTTTGAACGACCCACTACCTCATTGTCATGTTGTTACAACAACAACACATAAGACACTACGCGGACCAAGAGGTGGGATGATCCTAATGGGTAAAGACTTCGAAAATCCATTTGGGGAAACTTTAAAGAGTGGTAAACCTAAAATGATGTCATCTATCTTTAATTCAGCCGTTTTCCCTGGCATGCAAGGTGGACCACTGGAACATATAATTGCTGCTAAAGCAATTGCTTTTGGTGAAGCTTTGACAGATGAATTCTTATTTTATCAATTACAAGTTAAGAAAAATGCCCAGGCCATGGCCAAGGCTTTTGTAGAAAGGGATTATCATATCATTTCGGGTGGAACAGATAATCATATGATGCTCATAGATTTAAGAAATAAGAATATAACGGGTAAGGAAGCCGAAAATGCATTGGTAAAAGCAGATATAACTGTGAACAAGAATATGGTTCCTTTCGACGACAAGTCGCCCTTCGTAACTTCTGGAATCAGAGTAGGTACAGCGGCTATAACGACTAGGGGTCTAATTGAAGATGATATGGCAAAGATCGTTGCCCTGATAGACGAAGTAATTACGCATTTCGAAGATGAGAAAATTCTCGAAACAGTTGCGGATAAAGTAAATAAGATGATGGCGAAAAGACCATTATTTGCTTAAACCACTGAATCCGTAATCATTAAGTGGGTTTGATATGATTTTTATCATATGAACTTTACAGGATAATATGTTTCTTAGCAACTATTAACCAAAATAATGTGATGGGTTCACACGCCGTTAAAGCTATAACATCCCAAAAAGAACGTAAAAAATTTGTGTATCATTTATTGAATGATGTGAAAGCATTGGAAAAAATGGTGCAAGATGATCTTTTTGAGAAAGGTATTCAAAGGGTGGGTGCTGAACAGGAACTTTGTATCGTTAATAAGAATTACCGGCCTTCATTTAATGCCCTTAAGATCCTCGATAAATTAAATGACCCTCATTTTACTACCGAGTTAGCCTTATTTAATTTAGAAGTTAATTTAGATCCCTTCGAATTAAAGGAAGATTGCTTTTCGAAAATTGAAGATCAACTTAGTGTCTCCATTAAGAAAGCACAGGCAGCAGCTGCTGAATTCGATAACGACAAGATCGTTTTGTCTGGAATTCTACCAACATTAAAAAAAAAGGACCTCATTTTTGAAAATATGACCCCTTTAGAACGATATACGATTCTAAATGAAATTTTAAAAAATATAAGGGGTGGCAAATTTAAATTAAGAATTCGTGGCGTTGATGAACTCATCATTAAACATGATTCCATTCTTTTTGAAGCATGTAATACCAGCTTCCAGGTACATTTACAGATAGGATTAGATGAAATAATCGATAAGTACAATTGGGCACAGGCCATTGCAGGACCTGTACTTTCCGTAATGTCGAACTCACCCTTATTAATGGGTCGAGAATTGTGGAGCGAAACGAGAATAGCATTATTTCAGCAAAGCGTGGACCTTCGCAATACTTCTTATTTATTACGTGAACAGAAGCCCAGGGTATCTTTTGGTAATGACTGGATCAAAAAATCAATAGTAGAGTTGTTTACCGATGATATTTCTAGATATACACCTTTAATTACTGCTAATTTTGAAGAAGACTCATTACAAGCCTTGGAAAAAGGAATACGACCGGAATTAAGGGCGCTTAATTTGCATAATGGCACTTTATACAAATGGAATAGATTATGTTATGGTGTTCATAACAATGTTGCACATTTGCGTATCGAAAACAGATATATACCTTCCGGTCCAAGTGTTAAGGATGAAGTGGCCAATGCCTTATTTTGGGTAGGTGTGATGCAGGGCATGCCTGAAGAATATAAAAATATTTGGGAAAAGATACCATTTAATGATGCCAGGGGTAATTTTATAAATGCGGCAAGAACAGGTATTGATACTTATTTTAACTGGTTTGGTGAAGGTATTTCGGCGAAAAGGTTGGTAAAAAAGGTATTAATTCCTATGGCGAAAAAGGGGTTAAAAAAATCGAATATAAATTCAAAGGATATTAAGTATTATTTAAATATCATTGAGAAACGAATTGATAAAAATGTGACGGGAAGTAAATGGATGGTGAGAAGTAGTAGAAAATTGCGGGAATCGGTATCAAAAGATGTATCGTGCCTTTTGCTTACCTATCATATGTTTAAAAATCAACAAACGAATAAACCCGTTCATCAATGGGATCTGGCTGATGCCAATACAACCTCGCTGTCAAAAAAATTTGATAAACTTTATAAAGTGATGACCACTGAGTTATTTGTTGTAAACGAAGACGATCTGGTTGAGCTCGTAGCAAAAATAATGGAGTGGAAGAACATTCATCATCTTCCAGTGGTGAATAAATTTAACAAAATCATCGGTATTATTACTAAATCAAACTTACAGGGCATTGATTTTTTTAAGAAAAGGGATAAGTTGATCGTTGCTAAAGATGTCATGGTAAGGAAAGTAATTGCTGTTGATCCAGAAACCTTGGTTGAAGATGCCAGAGAAATTATGAATATCAATAATATTGGATGCTTACCTATAATTGATGGCGGGGAGCTCATTGGTATTTTTACAAAAAGTGATTTACAAAAAATTGATAAATATTTAAATGGAAATGACTGAAATTGTGATGGATTCTATTGAGAAAAAAAATGATTCAAAAAGAGTTATAGCAAATATTCACGGTCACAAAGCTTCACCAACAATAGTTATCATTGCCGGAATCCACGGTAACGAAAAGGCCGGAATTCATGCTTTAGAAAAAGTTATTCAAATAATAGATAATGAGAATATTAAGTTTAACGGAAACTTTTATGCTATAAGCGGAAATCTGAATGCTCTTGAAAAGAATATACGTTTTGACAAGGTAGATTTAAACAGAGTTTGGACCCATGAGCATATCGCAAATATCAATACTGTTCAAAATGGATTTAATGAAGATATAAAAGAACAAATAGGAATTTATAATTTTATAAAAAACATTTTAAGCAAGGATAAAGGACCTTTTTATTTTATTGATCTACACACAACTTCATCTGATACGATTCCGTTTATTACTATTAGTGATTCTTTAAATAATAGAAAGTTCTCTTCAAATTTTACGGTGCCTATCGTCTTGGGGATTGAGGAGTTCTTAGACGGGCCTTTACTGACTTATATTAACGAATTTGGGCATATGGCCCTGGGGTTTGAAGGAGGGCAGCATAATGATAGCAAATCAATTGATAACTGTGAAGCATTTATATGGTTAACATTGGTATATACTGGTTGTATTAAGAAAGATCAGGTAAAAGATTATAAGTTATTTAAAAGTCGATTATTAGCATATAGCAAAAGGCAGGAATTCTATGAAATAGACTATAGATATTTAATTTCTGGGAATGAAGATTTTAAAATGAATAAAGGTTTTAAGAATTTCGACCCTATTGCCAAAGATCAATTATTGGCCAAGAGCGATTCTACTCAAATAACATCAACAATGAATGGTAGAATTTTAATGCCGCTTTACCAGAAAAAAGGTAACGAAGGATTTTTTATCATTACTAAGATCTCTAAATTCTGGCTCAATGCATCTATCATTTTTAGAAAGTTAAAAATGCATCATCTTTTACGATTATTACCAGGTGTGAAGAAAGATCCAAATAATAGCTTTACCCTTTTAGTGAATCCGAAAACAGCAAAGTTTTTAAGAAGGGAAATATTTCACTTGTTTGGCTACCGCAAACAGGTCATTATAGATGATAAATTACACTTCATCAAAAGGGATAGGGAAGTGACAGAATTTAAATAATTAATCTTCTTCTTTTGCCCTTTCGAGGATCTTTTGAGGTAATGTTTTCTTAGCTTTTGCCCCTAATTTCTTAATTTTTTCAACGCTCGTTATCAAATTTCCCCTGCCTTCCACCAATTTATTCATGGCACCTTTGTATTCTAATTTGGCCTCATCCATTTTTTTACCCACTTTGGTAAGGTCAGTCACAAAACCTTCAAACTTATCGTATAAAGCACCAGCCTGCCGCGCAATTTCAAGGGCATTACGTTGCTGTTTTTCGTTTTGCCACATGCTATCTATGGTGCGTAATGTTGCTAATAACGTAGTGGGTGTAACGATGACTATATTCTTTTCAAATGCTTTGTTATAGAGTTGATTATCATTATTTAATGCTATAGCAAACGCCGGTTCTATAGGAACAAATAGCAATACAAAATCAGGCGACTCTATCTCGTAAATATCCTCATATTTTTTTTCACTTAATTGATCAACGTGTCTGTTTAATGATAATATATGCTCTTTTAAGTACTTGTTTTTATCCTTTTCGTCTTCACTATTTACGTATTGTTCATAGGCAGTTAGAGAAACTTTAGCGTCAACGATCATTTTTTTATTATCCGGTAAGTTTATGATCACATCGGGTCTTAATCTAACTTTATTCTCATCGGTAGTGCTAAAGCTTTTTTCGATAAAATATTCCCTGTCTTTCTCGAGGCCTGATTTTTCCAAGACCTTTTCCAAAACCAATTCACCCCAATTTCCTTGTGTTTTACTATCTCCTTTAAGTGCTTTGGTAAGATTAATAGTCTCCTTGCTCATTTGTTCGTTCAACTCTTTTAAGCCAATGATCTGTTGTCTTAATGCAGCGTGATAATCAATACTTTCTTTGTGGGTTTTATCTACTTTATCTTCAAATAATTTGATCTTTTCCTGAAGTGGATTCAAGATGGTTTTTAAATTTTCTTTATTCTGTTCTGTAAACTTTGTCGATTTTTCATCTAATATTTTATTTGCAAGGTTTTCAAACTCCTTGGTAAACTTTTCCTGTATCTTATTTAGCTCCTCTTTTTGCTCATTAAGTTTCTCATTCAAGTATTTAATATCGCCGTCTTGTTGAATATTTACCTTGATAATATTTTCTTTTTCAGCTTGTTGCTGTTTTTGTTCTAATTGTAGTTGATTGATGGTTCTTTCGGCATTTAATTTAGATTCGGTGAGTACGGCATTTCGCTCCTGAAGTCCCGCGTTTGTTTTTTCGAAAGCAATTTTGGATAATAATTTACCTATGAAGCCGCCAATAATTAATGCCGCTATAAATACGAAACCAATAAGTAAATATTGTTCCATTTTTAATTAAAATTTATAAATTGATACCCGCCGGTTTGAAACCAAACCAATGCCGTCATGGCTGATAGGGCCATTTTTACTTCAGGTAACTTTTGATCTTTTTCGTATCCTTTTCCGGCATACGACTGGCCACAAACAAAAAGTTCAACATTAGCAGCTTTTAAGGCTTTTATCAATTCAGCATTTGGATTTTTAGTCTTAAACTCTTTTTTATAAGCTGTATCGGTCAACACATTTTTAGTTGCAACACCATGCATAATTACGGCTATCTTTAAATTTTCTCTAGGCACCCCATATTGTGTATGGATCTGTAAATAGCGCGCTACAGTTTTAAGTAAAGGATTGGTCTTGTCCAGATCAGGACTATCGGTATAAATATCGAAAATAACCTTATATACTTTATCATTATCAAATTCAAGATCTGCATTATCTACTTTATACACCTTACCGTATTCTTCAATAATTAAACCTTGTTGTTGCGCAAAACCAACACCACAAACCATAATTAACAACAAAAACATTACACTCTTCATATTTTGAAATTTAAAAAAATAATATTACAAAATATATATAAGAATTTATTAAAATTTGTGCTTTTGTTATTAATATCTTATCATTGAACTATGAAGATCCTGTCTAGATTTATATTGTATAAAATCATGGGTTGGAAGATCATCAATGATTTTCCCAAGCTGGATAAATTCTTGATCATAGCCGCCCCGCATACAAGTTGGCAAGACTTCCCGATTGCCTTGCTTGCAAAATATGCTACTTCATTAAAAGCGAATTATATTGGAAAAGATTCTTTATTTAAACCACCTTTTGGATTCATATTTCGTTGGTTGGGTGGTGCACCTGTAAACCGTTCGAAAAATACGAATCTGGTACAAGCCATCGTAGATATTTATAATAGCAAAGATCGGTTTGTTTTGGGGATGTCACCCGAAGGGACAAGGCAAAAAGTTGATCAATGGAAAACCGGTTTTTATTATATCGCAAAAGGAGCGAAAATACCCATTGTAATGGCTACCATTGATTTTGGAAACAAACAACTAAAAATTTCTGAACCTTATTATGTAACGGATGATATGGAATCGGATTTTAAACATTTTCACAGTTATTTTGAAGGTGTTAAAGGTAAACACCCTGAGTTAAGCTAATATTGATAAGTTAAGAGTAATTATATTTTTTTGACCGGGTAATGAATATAAAATGCAAAATATAAGATAACCAGCACAGTGGCGATACCGGTTACTAAAAATGTCGTACTAGCACCAAATTGATACCAAATGAGTCCGGCCAAAGTACTTGCTAACATGGTACAAACACTTTGATACCCTGAATACGAACCAATGGCAGTAGCGAGATCTTTTTTATGGGTGATATTACTTATCCATGCTTTAGAAATCCCTTCAGTAGCGGCAGCATAAAGACCATAAAAGAAGAACAAAGTTATAATTACATATATATTGTGAGTGGCACTCAATACAAAATAAACAATAGCAAATAAGCTTAACCCCACGATGAAAATTCTCTTTAATCCGAGTTTATCAGCAATAATCCCTACCGGATAGGCAAATAGGGCATAGATTAAATTATAAAATATATAAACGCCAATAACAACGGTATCTGTAAATCCAGCCTCTTTAACCATTAATAATAGAAATACATCTGAGCTGTTAAAGAGTGTAAACACCAGCAATCCGATGACTACTTTTCTATACATTACAGGGCTCGATTTCCAATATTTCAGAAAGGAAAATAGGGGCGTGGCTACTGTTGGCTTATCCTTAAGAATTTTATTTTCTTTAAGGTAGAATGAGGCTAAGACGGCAAAAAGTCCGGGAATAAAGGCAATGTAAAATAGCGTTATATAATCCTCGGGAAAATAATAGAGATAAATTAGGGCTAATAGAGGTCCTAATGCGGCACCCAAAGTATCCATTGATCTGTGGAATCCGAAAACCCTGCCCTTTGTTTCAGGAGTAGCCTCATCAGAAAGAATGGCATCCCTGGCACCGGTTCTTATACCTTTACCCAACCGGTCGATGGTTCTAGCAAAAAAGATCCATAATGGGTAGATAAAGAAGGCCATCATTGGTTTCGATATAGCACTAAGCATATAGCCTACCTGTACAAAGGGCACCCTTTTACCCGAATTGTCTGAAAGCTTACCGAAATATCCTTTACTTAGCCCCGCAGTAAACTCTGCGATACCTTCAAGGATTCCTATCAGAACTATAGAAAAACCAATGGTTTTTAAATATATAGGTAAGACCGGATACAACATTTCACTCGCAGTATCGGTAAAGAGACTCACCAATGATAAGATCCAAACGGTTTTGCTAATATGTTTCAATGTAATTTAGATATTTAATAAGCATTTAATACCAACTCATAAACCTGGTGATCACATCTAAATAAAATTATGGAAATTAAAATTAATTTATTCTTCTCATAATTATTTAGTTGAGTTTTAGTTTATGCGTTTTCCAATTGTTGTGAATGAAAGTCCTTGTTGCCCGGAAGTGGAAATCATTACGCCCTCGAATAGTGGTTCATTTATCTTTGAATGGCTTCTCCAGTCGAATAAGAAGTTCGCCCCAGTACCACCTTCCTGGTCAATTTCATCTATAACAATTTCTATCGTTTCCATGGGTGCAATATAAATGGTCTCAGTGAAGTAAGTTCGAATAGATTTTCCTTTCGTATCAAAGTATTCTGCTTTATCAATATAGATCGTATCTTGCTTGTTCGTGTTTCTCATGCTTACTGTTACTGTCAAATCGAAGGTTCTATGTTCTGATTGATCGTAAATTTGAGAGTAAACCGATAAATAAGTTGATCCTTGGATTAAGGAATCGCTCAATGTAAAATTTATTGTTCTCGTCTTCCAGTTAACCGGGTTAATAGAGCTTACTTCCTTTTTATGATTGCATGAGTAAGTTAAAAATGCCATGATGAAAATGATAAGTATTTTTTTCATTATAATTTTGAAATTATTCATAGCGTTAATGTTTGGTTGTGTAACTGTTGATAAAAGGAATCTTTTTGAGATAATATGATATTAAATATAATAATTTTCAAGCAGCTAATTTTATTTAAATTACTTTTTCGATACATATTTTTACTTGGATGATTTCTGATACTTCTTTTTTTAATTACTTCAACCTGCTTCCAAATATTCGATTAATAGGACGATACTTTTCTGATCGTTGATTTGCACATCATGCTTTTTTATATAAGCCTTGAATAGATCCTTTTTATTTTTATATACTTTCATTAATTGTTTTAAATTCCTAAACTTATTTAATTCCCCGTTTTTCTTTATCCAATAAACAGTATAAGGATTTGTTTTAAAATCGTCTGGTAATGAAAGTTCATAAAGTGTACCGCGTGATTTCATTGAAGCGTACGAATCACTTGATGAGGTTTGTGATGATGTGCCATATCCATCAGTTGTACCTGGATATTCTATTTGGCACTTATACTCGGCATAAAGTTCTGATGTTGCATGATATAATAATTCGAAAAATTTATCATTTAGCCTAATAAATTTTCTATCAGCAATAAATACAGTATCCAGCATATCGAGTTGGTCTTGATTTATTGCTAATTTCTTACCCATTTCTTCAAAGATCATTTCTTCAGATAATGAATTATAATTGATCCTGGCTTTATATTTATCTCCTGATTTCATGAGAATTTCACCTTGCATAAATAATGGAAAAACATAATGGGAAAGTTCAACAGTACTACTTTGTCCGTAAGAGGACGTAAGTGACAAGCAATAAATTAATATGCAAAATATTGGTTTCATAAATAATGGTTTTTGATCTATATTGATAATAAATATAAAAGTTTTTAATAAAGTATTAAAGCTAATGTGTATTATTTACGAAGCTAACTGTTCTAATAAAGTTTCTTTTCAATTCTTTTGATAGTATTCCAGTTTCTTGTAGTGATATCCTTACCAAAAGTTTTTTCTAAAATTTCCATTGCTTTTGGCGTATTGGTGATTGAAACATCCAATACACTAAATACATTATTATCTATTTTATCGATAATAGTATACGAATTATCATCACTCGTCCAAGGTAAATCTAAATCAGACTTTACATTTTTCGGCAAAAATGAAACATACAATCTAACTTCGTTTGTAAGAATAATTTTTTTAAAGGGATTTTTGTCTAACAAATCATAAATCATATCTGATTTTCTAATAATCGTCGGGATATTAAAACCAAAGGCTTTTCGCAAATTTTCCGATATTGTTTTTTGCATGGGCTCTAATTCACTGGCTATGGCATCAAACATTATGTTACCCGAATTTAAGATCGTCTTCACATTGTCGAAATTCATTTTTTCCATTTCATTGCGAAGTTCTGCCATGGGTACCTTATGATAACCACCCACGTTAATTCCCCTTAGAAAAGCAATATATTTTTCTTTTCCCATTTCGATTTCCTTCCTGATTAACATGAAAATATTCTAATTCAAGACAATATAAGAATCATTAAATGATTTTCTTTTTTATCATTTTCTGCAAGAAGATATTATTTGGCAGTGACACCTCTTCACCTTGTTTTGTTTTTAACTTAACAAAGAAAAGTCCGATATCACTTATTCTGCCTTCCACTTCATAGTCTTTATCAATGATGGAAATAGTATCATCTAAATTGACAGAATGATTAAAAAAGATTATTATACTTGCTGTGAGATTTGATAGATGAGACCATTGGGCAAATAATGCTATACCTATAACTGTTAGAGCGGAGGCCATAAATACGAATAATTCAGATTGATCCACGCCCCAAACCGTCAGAATAAAGATTAAAGTGATTGATACCAGTAAAATATGGAAAATTTTTTTGATAATTTTTCCTCTAGTTTTTTGCAAAAAACTTTTGGTTACAGTTCTATTAATTAATTTAATTATTACTATTCGAATTAGAAAGAATAGAATAATTGATATTGCAGTTTCAAGTATTTTAATTTCTAATAAATTCATCTAAGTCTGTATCAATCGTGTATAGCTTGTTTATGAATGGTTCTTTGTATTAGCTCGCACCTAAAATAGTAAAAGAAAACAAATTTAAGGAAAATCCGGCCTGCCACGCCAAAGGCATGGAGAATTTTCCAAATAAGACAGACCTAAGCAATTAATTATACAAGATGTTGTAAAACGTTTTTATATTTGTTTTAATTCAATCGAATCAGCACTATGGATTTTGATTTCCCAATCTTTGTCTATCACTCTCCATCTGCTAAAATCGCTCAATATTTTATTTTCTCTCCATTTATTGTCGAAATAGTAAAGTAAACGAATTTCATTTTCATAATCGTTTTCCGTTTTGTAGTTAATTCGTTTTCCTTTAAAAATTATTGTCTTATTTTCTTCAGGTGCTAACGTGTCAATTTTAGTCAATGCGTTCCGACCAATTAGCGTAATGTTTGAAATTCCGAGTTCAGTTTTGTTAATGATTTCTACGTTAATTCGATTACTTTTTTCAAACGCGTAGGATTGAAGAAACCAGATTAGAACTGAACATAATATTAAAGCGAAAATATTAATACTTGATTCCTTAATTCCGCTTAATAATCCAAATTTTTTGAAATTCGAAATGAGCAATATTAATAACGATAATGTTAATAAAGGAATTATTAAATAGATGAAAGAATAGCCAACTAAAAGATAAAGGTTCTTAAAAATTCCAAATCCAAAAATTCCGATTCCGAGCAAAAGTGAAATTCCTAATATGTAATAAAAAACTTTATTCGCTCTTCTCGAAATTTTATTCATTCACAGTTTTTTCAAATGTTTTACAACGGTTGGTATAAAGTTAGTGCGTGAAAATCCGCTGACTAAAAATACACAAACTTTAGGAAAGGCCAGACCCGAGCATTAAATTTATATGGTGTTATAATACGTTTTTATATTTTCCATTTGAGTATTTCAAGTTTTCAATTTTTATTGATTTCTCAATAATTTTTTCAATTCCTTTTGTCGATTCAGTAGCTATAATTGAATCAGTAACTTTTAAATCATAAAATTTTGTTTTTGAACTAATAATTGGTTCAAGTGTTTTTTTGTGTTCAACAAATTCTCCGCTATTCATTCCGTCCGTTTCTCCATTAAGCCTATATATAGAGTAATCTTTTAAAATCCTTTCTAATTTTTCACCATTTCTAACAAATAAGGAAAGTTCTTTTGATGAAAATGGATTTGGTCTACTATTACCATTATAATCAATTAATATTCCGATAGTTTCAGAGTTCTTTGCTATTTTATATGGTTGGTAGGAGACTTCGATATTTTCCAATCTTACCGCGTCACTAGACCAAGTGTCATTTTCTGAAAATCTAGATTTTATTTTTCCGTTTTTGTTATTTATAACTAGTAAATGCCCATTCAAGGTAATGAATCCGTTTCCCTTTTCGGCAATTTCAGGAATTAAAATAATCGATTCAGATTGAGTGATTTTTTCATACTTGATAAATTCCGATAAGCAATTTTCTTTTTTAATATTTAAATTATTTAAGGTGCTCTCAACTAAATCAATTGGCTTTTCTTGAGCGCAAGAATTCAATGTAAAAGATGAAATTATAATTAGGAGCAATTTTTTCATAAATGTTTTATAAGTAGTTACATTTGGAACATAAGTCTCATTACGGTTTAATTAAATCGGGATAATAGGAATTTTTGCTCCACTTAGTAATCTGCTATTTTTTTAATCTAATATAATAATAATAAATAAACCAAAGTGATTTTTGGATTACCTTTCTTTGGAATATTTGGAGATATTTTAATTCTAATTTAAAATTTATTTCTTAAATTGAAGAGGTTTTTTATAGATTGAAAAATGCCTATTCAATCTAACAAATTAAAATAGTAAATGATGAAACAGATTAATTTTACGCTAAATGGCAAGGCTTTATCTTTAGAAGTGAAAGGCCAAGAGTCTTTACTAACCGTAATTAGAACATATTTGGAGCAAACAGGCACAAAATATGGTTGCGGTATTGGAGAATGTGGTGCATGCACCGTACTGATGGATAAGGAGCCTGTGCGATCGTGTATGATACAGGCTGAGGATATAGAAGGGAAAGAAATTATATCAATAGAAGGATTAAGTACCGAAGGAGAACTGCACCCGCTACAGATGGCATTTATCTCTCATGATGCCTTACAATGCGGTTTTTGTACTTCTGGAATGATTATGAATGCTTATGGTTTTCTGTTGCAAAACCCAAATCCAAGTCGTGAAAAAATTATAGAAGGAATGGAAGCCAATCTATGCAGATGTGGTGCTTACAATCGTATCGTAGATGCTATTCAAACAGCAGGAAAAGAAATGCTTTAAAAAGTGAAATTATGAAAACAGTGATTAAAAATGAAACTGCATATAGCAGAAGAAGATTTATAAAAAATTTAGGCGGAGGTGTGGTTGTTGTGTTTTGTTTGGGTGAAATGTCCTTTAGCTCCCTTTTTGCACAAGCTGGTCAGACTCTTGAAGAACTTGATTTTAATGCCTACTTGCGGGTAAAAGAAGATGGTAGAATAGACTGTTTTACAGGAAAAATTGAAATGGGACAAGGAATTATAACCTCACTGGCTCAGGTAGTAGCAGAGGAATTGGAAGTTTCAATTTATGATGTGGACATGGTCATGGGCGATACAGAATTGTGTCCTTATGATAGGGGTACTTGGGGTTCTCTAACGACACGTTTTACAGATCCGGTGTTGAGAGCTGCCGCTGCAGAAGCACGGGAAGTTTTACTCGATCTTGCCGCAGAACATTTTGGTTTGAACAAGTCTTCACTTCAGGTAATACAAGGGGTAGTTTCAGTAAAAAATGATTCCTCCAAAAAAATAACCTATGCAGAATTAACCAAAGGCAAAAAGATCGTTCGAAGTTTAACCAAGAAACCTGAAATAAAAAAGGCCAAAGATTTTAAGTTAATCGGCAAACCTATAAGGAGTTTGGATGCAGAGGCAAAAGTTACTGGAAAAGCGAAATATTCGGGAGATATCCTTTTGCCTGGAATGGTACATGCAACTATTGTGCGACCGGAAGTATTTGGTTCGAAAAAAGTAAAAGTTGATGCTTCAAAATTATCTGATTTTGCCGGAGTACAGTTGGTGGAAAATGGAGATTTGGTAGCTGTTGTACATAGTGATCCCGAAGTGTCAAAACAAGCGGCTAATAGCATTCAAGTGACTTGGGATGCTCCGATAGCAAAGGCAGATCAAGAAACCATATTTCAATATTTAGAAGATACCATTCAAGATAATGAAGTATTTCAAAAAGAAGGTAGTCTACAATTAGGGAAAGAAGCTGCAACGATTTACCGTGAAGCAAGCTACCACGATGGATATAAAGCACATGCGTCCATCGAAACGCATGTGGCTACCTGTTATTTTGAAGGAGATAAAGTTACCATATGGGCCTCCACACAAAGTCCGTTTGGTACCCGATCTTCTGTTGCGAAAGCCTTACAGATGCCTGAAGAGAAAGTGCATGTCAAACAAATATTTTTGGGCGGTGGTTTTGGCGGAAAATCGAATAGCCAACAATCTATCGAGGCTGCTACCATAGCCAAATTATGCGGTAAACCAGTGCAATTGGTCTGGAGTAGAAAAGAAGAGTTTATGTACGATAATTTCCGTACTGCGGCAGTAGTAAAAGTTGCAGGAGGTACTGATAACAATGGGAAATTAAAAGTTTGGGATTTTGATATTTACTGCGCAGGAACGAGGGGTACAGAATTGTTTTATGACATTCCGAATAAACGAATTAGATCTTTCAATCAAGCAGGTGTACATCCATTTGGAACGGGTGCCTGGAGGGCTCCTGGAAACAATACCACAACTTTTGCACGGGAATCCCACATAGATGTTGTGGCACATGCGGCCGGAATTGATCCTTTAGATTTCCGATTGAACAATCTGGAAAATAAAGAAATGATTGAAACATTAAAATTAGCTGCTCAAACTTTTGGTTATAACAAAGAAAAAACCCCGGGAAATGGTTATGGTATTGCACTCGGACAAGATGCGGGTACTTTGGTGGCGATGATCGCCGAAGTATATGTTGATAAGGCTACAGGAGTGGTGCAACCTATTCGGATTGTTTGTGCTCAGGATATGGGTCAGGTAGTAAATCCACATGGAGCTACTTTACAAACCGAAGGAGGTATAACTATGGGTATAGGGTACGCTTTATCTGAAGAAATAGAGTTTAATGGAGGCGAAATGAAAACCACGAATTTTAATCGCTATGAGATTACTCGGTTTTCAAAAACGCCAAAAATAGAATGTGTCTTCATCGATAAAATGGATGCCAAACCAGAAGGTGGTGGGGAGCCCGCGATTATTTGTGTAGGTGCAGCAATTGCCAATGCTATTTTTGATGCTTGTGGCGCAAGGGTATATCGTATGCCAATCACTCCAGAAAGAATATTGGCTGCCTTATCATAAGTCTAAAGGAACCGTTGAATAGTAATACAAGTTTTCGAATTATTTCCACTTTTTCAGCTTACAAATAATGTTGGGATATAATTCATAACTATATCTCCATTAATTGTGCATAAGTAATTAAGCTTTATAGGAGCAAAATGTACTACTTATTCGAAATAATGGTTTCAATGGTATCTGCCAGCTTAAAATCTTTTTCGGTAACACCATCTACCTCATGCGTATTAAGCCTGATCGATAATTTATTATACACATTACACCATTCCGGATGGTGATTTTGAACTTCTATTTCGAAAGCAATTCTGGTCATAATAGAAAAACAATCTTTAAAAGTTTCAAATTCCATAGAGGTTTCTAGCGCATTATCATGAAATTGCCAATCTGGCAATTCCTTTAACTTTTTTGTGATCTCTTGTTTCGTTAGTTTTTTCATCTTTTATAATTTAAGTGAAAATAGAAATAATTGATTATGGATACTATTCAAATTACAGCATTCGAGTCTGCCATTTTATCCCTTATAAAATGGTAATTTCACTACCGTTGCAGGTATGGCATTTTTTCTAATCTGTATATGTATCTTACTACCAGGGTCGGCAAAAATAGCAGGTACATAACCCAGACCGATACCCTTTTTTAAACTCGGACTCATGGTACCCGAAGTAACAATTCCCATTTTTTTTCCATTACCATCAACGATATCATAGCCATGCCTGGGCACCCCTTTTTCATCTAGCTCAAAACCAACCAGTTTTCGCTCAGTACCATGTTCTTTTTGTTTTTTTAAATTTTCTGAATTGGTAAATTCTTTGGTAAATTTTGTGATCCAACCCAAGCCCGCTTCAATAGGTGATGTGGTATCGTCTATATCATTTCCATAGAGGCAAAAACCCATTTCTAACCTTAAAGTATCTCGCGCTGCCAAACCTATGGGTTTGATACCATATGATTCGCCGGCCTCCATAACTTTATTCCAAACCTGCTCAACCTCAGTATTTTTGCAGTAGATCTCAAATCCACCAGAGCCGGTATACCCGGTTGCAGAAATAATAACATGTTCTATACCGGCGAAATCGGCTACTTCGAAAGTATAGTATTTCATATTTTCAAGGTCTACAGAAGTCAATGTTTGCATAGCTTTAGCAGCATTAGGGCCTTGAATGGCCAGCAGGGAAAAATCATCAGAAAGATTTTTCATTTCAGCACCAACATCGTTATGTTTAGAGATCCAATCCCAGTCTTTTTGAATATTCGAAGCATTTACAACCAGCACATATTTTTCTTCATTTAATCGATAAATAATGAGGTCGTCTACAATACCACCTTTCTCATTTGGCAAACAGCTATATTGTGCTTTACCGTCGAATAATTTTGAAGCATCATTAGAACATACCTTTTGTATCAAGGCCGTGGCATTTGGGCCGGTAATTAGAAATTCGCCCATATGAGATACATCAAAAACACCCACACCATTTCTTACGGTTTCGTGTTCGATATTTACACCTTCGTATTGCACAGGCATGTTATATCCCGCAAACGGAACCAGTTTAGCTCCTAATGCTTCATGTACTTTGGTTAATGCCGTATTTTTCATTAAATCTATTTGAATATTTCAACACAAATCTAATGATTAATTATTGAGTAAAAAAGATTTTAGTTCGCGATAATCGGTGATTAATTTTGCCTTTTTAGTCTTATGAATCACATCTTTAATTTGAAGAGGATAGGGTAATTCTTTATTGATAACAGGTTGAACGACATCTAAAAATTTAATGGGGTGGGCGGTTTCTAAAAAGATACCCAACGTATCTTTGCCTATATGATGTTTTTTTAAGCCCATATAACCCACAGCGCCATGTGGATCGGCAATATAATTGCAGTTCTTATATAAATGTAACATAGCCGTTCGGGTTTCATCATCAGTAAAAGAATAGGAGTGAAGGTCGGACTTTAATTTTTCATAATTATCACCATATATCTTTTGAATTCTAACAAAATTACTAGGGTCACCAACGTCCATAGCATTCGATATCGTTTGAATAGAGGGTTTTGCCTTGTAAACTCCTGTTTCCATAAATTTAGGTACAATATCGTTCACATTGGTAGCTGCAATAAACGACTCGATTGGTAAGCCTAATTTTTTTGCCATCATACCGGCACAGATATTTCCGAAATTACCACTTGGCACCGAAAAGATGACCTTTTTAGCATAACCTTGCAATTGCCTGTAAGCAAAGAAGAAATAGAACATTTGTGGCAGCCATCGGGCAACATTAATAGAATTTGCCGATGTTAATTGTTTAACAGCGGTGATACTTTTGTCTAAAAAAGCTTTTTTAACCATCGCCTGACAATCGTCAAAAGTACCTTTAACTTCTAAAGCATAAATGTTTTTGCCAAGTGTTGTGAGCTGTTTTTCTTGAACTTCACTTACTTTTTTACTCGGATAAAGAATAACGACCTTTACATTTTTAACGCCTAAAAATCCACTCGCAACAGCTCCACCGGTATCTCCCGAAGTCGCGACCAAAACAGTAACTTCATTATTATTATCAGCATTAATATAACCAAGGCATCTTGCCATAAAACGGGCTCCAACATCTTTAAAAGCCATCGTAGGCCCATGAAAAAGCTCTAAACATTTAATATTTTCTTCTATATCGATCAAAGGAAAATCAAAACTTAGGGTTTCGCTAATGATCTGTTTTAAAGTAGCATCAGGAATTTCATCGCCAATAAATTGTTTGATAACGGTAAAGGCAATATCCTTTTCTGAGTATTGATGAAGATTTTCTATAAATGCCTTAGGGAGTTTTTCGATGGTTTTAGGAAAATACAATCCCTTATCTTCTGCAAGACCTCTTATTACAGCTTCTTTAAAGCTTGCATCTTTTGCTTTACCCTGTAAACTATAATACTGCATACTAAATACAATCTAGGATTTGGATGCCCTGGCTATTTATTTTAGAAGTATAAATATTAAAATCTATATCAGATTTCTGATAAACTTCCCTCATGCCTTCGGCCACCTTGTGCGCGGTGGTTTTACCTTTACAAAGGGCAAATATGGAAGGTCCGGATCCTGAAATACCGATACCAAGTGCCCCTTTTTTAAGTCCGATATGTTTTACCTCTTCAAAATGAGGTATTAAATTTTTTCTATATGGTTCTGCAATGACATCAATCAATGATCTACTTATTAAACCATAATCATCTGTATATAAACCACTTATTAATCCTGCTAAATTTGCGCTCTGTTTTACAGAATCGGCCAAGGGAACATGTTGATTCAGTACATTGCGAGCGTCTTCGGTTTTTATTTCAATTTGAGGATGGATGATCGTAACCCATAAGTCTGCAGGAACGGGTAACTTTAAAATTTCTAATGGATCATAACTTTTAACCAGGATAAATCCACCATGGATGACGGCTGCCACATTATCAGCAATAGGGGAACCACATGCTACCCTTTCACCAATACGTGCAAATTGGGTTAATTCAAGTTTAGAAAATGGACTTCCCAACAATTCGTTCGTGGCAAAGGCTGCACCGGCTGCACTTGATGCACTGCTTCCCAGTCCGCTTCCGGGTTTTACTTTTTTATAAAGTTCAATTTCTACCCCGAAATCAGCATTTGATTTATTTAGCATTGCCATAACAACAACACTTGCAGCATTATGCTTAACATCATAAGTGAGATCTGCGCCTTCTATTTTTTTAATCTTAACACCCTTTTTCTTCGTTTTAGTAAAAACCATTTCGTCACCAATTTCTTTTATGGCGAATCCCAAGGCATCGAATCCGCAGGAAACATTAGCTACGGTAGCGGGTGAGAATATTTTAATTTTATTCATATTAATTACTTGCTATTTTAATCACATCTGCAAAAAGCCCAGATGCAGTAACATCAGCACCCGCACCCGCTCCTTTAATGATCATAGGTTGTTCGGGATAGCGGTTTGTATAAAACATTACAATATTATCTTTTCCCTTTAAATTGTAAAAAGGATGGCCTTCAGGGATTTCTTTTAGTCCAACTTTCGCTTTTCCATTACTAAACTCGGCAACATACTTCAATTGACATTTATTCTTATTGGCCGAAGCTAATAATTTGTTGAAATGGTCGGCATCATCGATCAAGGATCTATAAAAGTCGTCTACAGAAACCGCATCATGATTATTTTTGGTTAAGAACGAATCATTCCTGATATCATCTAGGTTCATTTTTTCACCACTTTCTCTGGCCAATATCAAAATTTTACGGGCAACATCTACACCGCTCAGATCTATTCTAGGGTCCGGTTCTGTATATCCTTCATGCTGTGCTTGTTTTACAATATCATGAAAATTAGTTCCGACGGTAAAATTATTAAAAATAAAGTTTAAACTACCCGAGAGCACTGCTTGAATATTAATAACATTATCGCCAGAGGCAATTAGGTTATTTAAAGTATCTATAACCGGCAATCCCGCCCCCACGTTAGTTTCGAATAAAAATGGGGCATTATATTCCAACGATAGCTCTTTTAACTCATGATATTTATCAAAATCGGAAGAACAAGCTATTTTATTACAGGCGACCACAGCGATACTGTTCTTTAAGTATTCTTTATACATATCTGCAACCTTTCTGTTGGCAGTAATATCTACAAAAATGCTATTCCTTAAATTAAGTGTTTTGGCATTTTCTAAAAAGCCATGCAAGGAGGCATTTTGTCCGTTATTCAAGTTTATCTTCCAGAATTTTAGGGGGATCCCGGTTTCATTAAAAACCATTTTTTTAGAATTCGAAAGACCAATGATCCGGAGGTTTATTTTTAGCTTATCACGAAGAAATTTCTCTTGTGACCTTATTTGGTCTATCAATTTTTCACCCACATTTCCTACGCCTGTAATGAAAAGGTTCAATTGTTTATAATTCTCCTTAAAAAAGCTTTCGTGCAAACTATTTAAAGCCTTTTTAACGTCTTTAGTGGCTATAACCGCCGAGATGTTCTTTTCGGAGGCACCTTGTGCAATCGCCCTGATATTCACATTGTTTTTTCCTAGGGTACTGAACATTCTACCGCTAATACCTTGATGACTTTTCATTTGTTCGCCTACGATCGCAATGATCGACAAATGCTTTTCTACGTCTAGCGGTTTTATTTTATCTCGAATTATTTCAAACTCAAAAACGGTATCAATAGCAGCTTTTGCCTTATCGGCATTACTATCATCTATACCTATGCAAATGGAATGCTCTGAAGAGGCCTGGGTTATTAATTTTACATTAATCTTCTCGGCCGCCAATGTTTCGAAAAGGCGTTTAGAAAAACCCGGAATACCGACCATACCCGAGCCTTCAAGGGTTATTAAGGTAACATTCTCAATATGGCTTATCCCTTTAACAGGATTCGATTTCCCTTTACTAGTTTTTGTAATTAAAGTGCCTTTTTCATCAGGTTTTAGGGTGTTTTTAATAAGTATTGGAATTTCCTTTTTTAACACAGGATGAATCGTGGGTGGATATATAACCTTAGCACCAAAATGCGATAATTCCATGGCCTCCTCGTAGGATATTTCTTCTATTGGGATGGCTTGGCTTACCAATTTAGGATTGGCTGTATACATACCACTTACGTCTGTCCATATCTCAAGAACGGATGCATTTAAGGCAGCAGCTACAATAGAAGCTGTAAAATCTGAACCACCTCTACCTAAAACAGTAGTATCTCCGTCACTGCTCGAAGCAATAAAACCGGGCAAGACAACCACTTTAGCCTTATTCACTTTTGAAAATGACCTGATCTTTTTGTTCGTCCGTTCAAAATCAACCGATGCATTTGTATATGTATTATTGGTAACGATCAGTTCCCTGGAGTCCTTACGAACGGCATCGATTCCATGTTGATTCAAAATCTCAGCGATGATATAAGATGAAAGTAATTCACCATAACTTAGGATGTTGGCCTCGCTTTTAGCTGACAGATCATGAATAAGTGAAATGCTCTGTAGTACCTGTTTTAGTTCTTCGAATTTATTTTCAATATGGGCGTTTAGATTCTTTTGATCCCTGAGTGGAAGTCAACTCATTAATAATTGTTAAATGAATATCTTTTATTTTCTGTAAAACAGTGGTATAAGATGAATTCTTAATAGACGCCAGTTGAGCTGCGTCTATCAATAAATTGGTAACCGTTGCAAATGCTGAAACAACTATAAATTGGGTAGTATCTGAATCATTTTTTGAAATGATTTCAACTATTTTCTTGATATTCTCTGAGGAACCAACCGAGGTGCCTCCAAATTTTAATACTTTCATTCTTTTAATTTATTGATCATTAAAAAACATTTAATCCTACTTGTTCAATAGATATAATAATTGGATAATATGATATAATAAATTTAACCCCAAAGGGTTGTGGTAGCAGTGCGAGTAATGTGCATAGCACTCATTATTAGAGAAGTTATTTTAGAGGCCATATGTGTTTTTCGAAATTGCACGGTTCAAAAGTAAGAGATATTGTTTTAATAACAAGTAATTTATATTAGTTTATTGGTCTTTTTATTGAATTAATAGTTAGCGGCTAAAATTTTCAGAAATATTTAATAAATATGGATTAATAAGTTAAAAATTATAATTGTATTTTTGAAACTTTACTCTATTAAATGAACCTATGCTAAGGAGCTTTTTAATCTTAATTACTTTAATATTATTATCTTCAACTGCTATATGCCAGGCAGATCAGACACCACAAGATTATTTAAATAAAGATTTTCACCAGAGTAGAAGGGAAGCGTTAAGATCTTTATTACCCCATAATAGTGTTGCGGTATTCTTCGCAAATCCCGTGCGCAATAGGTCGAATGATGTATCATTTGTATATCATCAAGATCCTAATTTTTTCTATTTAACCGGTTATAAAGAACCACATTCGGTTTTGTTAATTTTTTCTGAGGACCAAATTGAAAATGATGCTAAAACATTTAACGAACTTATTTTTATTCAGGAAAGGAACAAACAAGAAGAATTATGGACCGGTAAGCGACTGGGTGTTTCGGGTGTAACCGAAAAACTTGGTTTTGAGCACGTTTTTAACGGTTCAGATTTTTTTGATCTATCGATAGATTTCAAAAAATTCGATAAAATTTTGATCTTCGATTTTAAAGACGATTACAGGAGTTCAAGGCATAATGATGCCGATCTCTATAAACTCACCGAAGATTTTAAGAAAAAGATATCTTTTGATAAAAGCTTAATACCAAACCCAGCCAAAGAGCGATTATATAAACTCATTAAATCTACAGAAGTTGAAAACAGCGCGAACGTCGCTCAGTTATTAGGCAGATATTTTCAGTATTATCCTGAGTTTACGGATGACCAGTTATTGGTAGGTTATCAAAATGCAAATACCAATGAACTAAGAAAAGAATTTAAACAGAAAATAAGTTTAGAATTAACAGCCAAGCCTAAAACTAATATAGACATATATAGTTTATCTTATCTCATGGGAACGTTACGAGAAGTGAAATCTGAACAAGAACTTACGTTGCTTAAGAAAGCGGTGAATATTTCTGCCATAGGTCAGGTAGAAATAATGAAAGCGATGCATCCCGAAATGTCTGAGACAGAAGTCCAGGGAATTCATGAATTTGTATATAAAAAATATGGGGCCGAATTTGAGGGCTATCCATCTATTGTTGGTGCCGGTAACAACGGATGCGTATTGCATTATATTGAAAATAATAAAACCAAAGTGGGTAATGAATTGGTTTTGATGGATCTTGGCGCAGAATATAGAGGGTATACCGCTGATGTTACAAGAACAATACCTGCGAACGGTAAATTTACTCCTGAGCAGAAAGCTATTTATGACCTTGTATATAAATCGCAAGAAGCGGGTATTGTTGCCGCTATTGTTGGTAATCCGTTCAATGCACCGAATGAGGCTACGAGAGAGATCATTAATAATGGTCTATTGCAGCTGGGAATAATAAAGTCTATTGATGAAGACCATAACTATTATCCGCATGGATCGACACATTATTTAGGGTTGGATGTTCATGATGCGGGTACCTTTGGTCCTTTTAAGGCAAATACAGTAATTACCGTAGAACCCGGAATTTACATACCTGAAGGTAGCCCATGTGATAAAAAATGGTGGGGAATAGCAGTAAGAATTGAGGATGATATACTTATTACAGAAACAGGTCCTGAGATCTTATCGGCTGTGGCACCCAGAAAATCAGAAGAAATTGAAAAAATGATGGCTTTGCCGAGTGCATTAGACGATTTTACCTTACCAAAATTAGATTGATTCTATTAAATCTTGATTTCGTAAAATATCTTCAATGGTTTCCCTCTTTCTAATGAGATAATCCTTATCGTTCTTAACCAATACCTCTGCAGGCCGATATCTTGAATTATAATTAGAAGCCATTGAAAAACAATAGGCTCCTGCATTATGAAAACATAAAATATCCCCCTCTTTTATCTCGCTTATCTTCCTGTTCGAACCAAAAGTGTCGGTTTCGCAAATATACCCCACAACAGTATAAAACCTTTCTTTACCTGCTGGATTAGATATATTTTCAATATGATGGTAAGAATCGTAGAACATCGGCCTTATCAAATGGTTCATCCCGCTATCGACTCCTGCAAAAACAGTTGATGTTGTCTGCTTAACTACATTCACATGAACCAGAAAATTTCCTGCTTCACTCACTAAAAACTTACCGGGTTCGAACATTAAGGTGAGTTCTTTACCAAATGATTGGCAGAATTCGTTAAATCTAATGGTGAGTTTTTCTCCTAATTCTTCAATATCGGTTTCAATGTCTCCTTGTTTATATGGCACTTTAAACCCGCTTCCAAAATCGATATAGTCTAATTCCTTAAAAGTTGTAGCTGCATTAAAGAGAATTTCTGTAGCTCTTAAAAAAGCATCAACATCATATATGTCAGAACCCGTGTGCATATGAATACCATTGATATGCATGCCTGTATTTTCAATAACCCTATGTATATGTGGCAATTGGTGAATTGATATTCCAAATTTAGAATCAATATGCCCGACAGAAATTTTACTGTTTCCACCTGCCATAATATGCGGATTGATACGAATACAAACCGGTGTCTCGGGATATTTTTGTCCGAATTGTTCTAATATGGAAATATTGTCAATATTGATATGTACTCCAAGATCTCGCGCTTGTTCAATTTCTTCCAATGAAACCCCATTCGGCGTAAAGATGATCTCATTTGGATCAAATCCAGCCTTCAATCCCAATTGCACTTCTTGAACAGAAACGGTATCCAGTCCGGCATTTAGATCTTTAAATACCTTTAAAATATTGACATTAGACAAAGCTTTAACAGCGTAATTGATCTTTAGATTTTTTACCTTAGAAAATGCCTCGGTAATACGGTTGTACTGTGATGTAATTTTTCCGGCATCATAAACATATAAAGGCGTGTCGTATTTTTTAGCTAATGACAATAACAATTCTCTATTCATAAAATTTCCAATTTTAAGGCGCTAAAATATATAAGACTTTAGTAAGCAGCTATATTTTTTACAAATAATAACAGATTACAATAATTTGTGAAAATTTAAGGCCAATACGAATGGTTTCCCTATACTTTTTTGTGAGCGGTTTTTTCGGCGATTTTTACAATTACATCTATGGCTTTTTGCATCGATTCAACAGGTACATATTCATACCGTCCATGAAAATTGAGTCCGCCGGCAAAGATATTAGGGCATGGCAATCCTTTATAAGATAATTGAGAACCATCTGTTCCGCCACGTATGGCTTTAATGATAGGTTTAATGCCTAGATCTTTCATCGCTTCTTCTGCAATATCAACAATATGCATAACGGGCTCTACTTTTTCACGCATGTTATAATATTGATCTTTTATTTCGACCTCAATAAGGTCGCTACCCAATTTTTTATTAATTGTGTTTGCAGCTTTTTGGAAATCCTCTTTACGCTTTTTAAATAGTTTCATATCATGATCTCTGATGATATACTGCAACTCTGTCTTTTCAACGGCTCCTTTCATCCCATATAAATGGAAAAAACCTTCATATCCTTCTGTTTCCTGAGGAATTTCGTTTTTAGGCAGGGAAGCTATGAACTCATTGGCTATCAACATAGAATTGATCATTTTTCCCTTTGCATATCCCGGATGTACGATCTTGCCATTTACCGTTACTTTTGCTCCCGCGGCATTAAAATTTTCATATTCCAATTCGCCAACAAGGCTACCATCCATGGTATATGCCCATTCTGCTCCAAACTTTTCTACATCAAACTTATGTGCACCTTTGCCCACTTCTTCATCAGGAGTGAATGCAATTCTAATTTTTCCATGTTTAATTTCAGGATGCTGGATAAGATATTCCATGGCCGTGACTATTTCTGTTATTCCGGCCTTATCGTCTGCTCCTAACAGGGTATTGCCGTCGGTTGTGATAAGTGTTTGCCCTTTATAAAGCAGCAAATCTTCAAAATAATCAGGAGATAACACAACATTGTCTTTTTTGTTCAATACAATATCCTTACCATCATAATTCTTATGGATTTGAGGATTTACATTAGTACCTGAATAATCCGGACTCGTATCTATATGTGCAATAAAGCCAATGGTAGGCACTTTATGACTGACATTACTTGGCAGTGTTGCCATAATATAGCAATTGTCGTCTAAAGTAACATCTTTCATTCCAATGGCCTTTAGGTCATCTACCAATATTTTAGCGAGGTCCCATTGTTTTTCTGTGCTTGGAAATGCTTCATTATTAGGATCTGATTGGGTATCTACTTTTATATATTTAAAAAATCTGTCAATTATGTGTTGCATTGTTTAAATCTATTTTTGTTATGATTATTCGTTTTTTAAATGTTTCAATTTATAATCTCGATTTGGTCAAAAAGAGCTATTGACTCACAAAGTCTTTCCTCAATATTATTACTGCCATACACTTTTGTTGTGAATGTAAAATATTCATCAATTTCCGTTTTAATATAGACTTGTAAGTAGTGATAAGGATATCCTGCGTTTATACCTTTTGAAAGGTTATAATAACTAGGATATTTTTTAAATTCTCCATAATTTGTTTTAACAGTACTTAGTTTTTCCTTGATGGCAAGGGTATCACGAACTTTTTGTTCGAATGCCTCGTCTAGAAACAACTCACCCTGATGCCAGGAGACATCTACAATAAAAGTCTCTGACAGGCCCTTAGTAGTGTCGGCACTATATATTTCGGATTGGTAATCGTCATAATATAATTGGGTTTTCCAGTTTGTTGGTAATGTAATTCTAAACTTTTTTAGGATGTCTCTAATTTCTTTAGTTTCTGCATAAGTGGTAGAATTCTCACAATTAAATTCACTCTTGAGGTCATTCTTTTTACAAGCATAAATACTTATGACAATTAATAATATCAGAATTTTCTTCATAATTTAATTTAAAATCATTTTTCCGATTTTTTCCTCACCGGCAAGCCATGCAAAATTTTTATTTACAAATCTAATAGTATAATAAGCATCATCACTTACTTTTCTCCAGGTTTCACCTTGATCATTTGAATATGAAATGCCATTCGTACCAACCGCAAATACTTCTTTACCTTGAGTATCAGGTACATATTGAACACAACTTTTGTAACCAGGTTCTTTTCCGTCAGCTACTAATTTCCAGGTTTTTCCACCATCATCAGTAATTGCCTTATTGGCAATATTATTTGTTTTATTATTCCAATCGCCCCCAAATATAATTCCATTTTTTTCATCAAAAAAATCAATACTATAAATTCCTGTCATTTGTCCGCCTTCTGTTATTGGGGTGTTATAAACATCCCAGCTTGCACCCATATCGGGCGTATAGAAAACACGCGCCCGTTTCCCTCCCGTAACTACCCAGGCATTGGTACCTATTATGGCTATATTGCTATTACTGGCGGCGAAGGCGGCTTCACCTTCCTGAATTATGGGTAATGCAATACATTCCAATTTATTCCATGTCTGGCCGCCATCATTCGTAAGAAGAATTGACAAGCAACTATCGGTTGGATCACCCATTGCAATACCATGCCGATCATCAAAAAAATCCATAGCATCATAAAATACTTTTGGGTCTTCTTCTTTATAAACTAAATTGATCTCTCCCTCCGATAGTTGATATAATAAAGCAGGATTCCCGATACTTAACGCGTATATTTCATTACCATTAGATGCAATCGATCTAAAATGTGGTATAATAGTATCATAAACGATTTTCTCTTGTAATATTTGTTCGTTAGTTGCAAGAAGTAAACCTATATTTCCATTAGAATCCGCGTAATATAAGGTAGAATCCGGTAATGCATGGATAGCCCTAATACTTGTATTATTCATGGAGATTTCCTCAATTTTTACGGAATTAAAATTTCGCGTAACATACTCGTTTTTACAAGAAACAAAGGCTAGTATATAAAAAAATAAGAAAGCAATATGTAAAAATTTCATTGCAAAATCATTAGCTTTAACAAAAGTAATTTATTTTTAAAAACTTGATAGTTAAATTGTTATAATTAAGGCTATTTATGAAGGCATTGGTCATTTCTGGGGGAGGAAGTAAAGGAGCTTTTGCAGGTGGGGTTGCAGAATATTTGATAGATGAAAAAAACAATAAATATGACCTGTTCTTAGGAACTTCAACAGGTAGCCTCATGGTATCGCACTTAGCCTTAGATAAATTATATGAACTCAAAGCAATATACACCACGGTAAATCAGCGCAAGATATTTAGTAATAATCCATTTGCAGTGAGAACTATGCATGGTGAAAAAATTATAAGCATAAATCACCTCAACACCTTCTGGAATTTTATAAACGGACGAAAAACCTTTGGTGAAAGTAAAAATTTAAGAAAATTCATTCGTAAATATGTAACAGAGAGTTATTATCATAAATTACGTGAATCTGATAAAGATGTGATCATAACTGTTTCTAATATTACTGAAAACAAGGTTGAATATAAATCTGTGAATGATTATAGTTATCTTGATTTTTGTGATTGGATATGGGCTTCTTGTAATTATGTACCTTTTATGAGCCTTTATAGAAAAGAAGGCTGTGAATATGCAGATGGTGGATTTGGATGTCTTGTACCTATAAGGGAAGCGATTCTTAGAGGAGCAACTGAAGTAGATGCCATTATTTTAGAAACTGAGGTAACACAGTTAAATAGAATGCCATCGACTAATCCGTTTTCCCTATTAACAAATATTATGGAATTTATGCTTGACCATGTTGAAAGGTTAAATGTAAACATTGGAAAATTACAGGCAGCTCAAAGTGATGTGAAGCTTAATTTATATTATACACCAACAGTGTTGACGACGAATTCTTTGATATTTGATAAAAAAATAATGGCAAAATGGTGGCAATATGGTTTTAGACATGCCAAAAATGAACATTTAGAAATGAATAAGTTAAAAACTTAAAAAAAAAGGTTAAAATGTTTGTATTATAATTATTTATTCCTTTAAATTTGCCTTATTATTTATTAAAAATGAATTTTATTCAATTACATCATCATCATTATAGTACTTGTTTTCAAACGAGCTAAAGATGTATTGATTAATTTAAAAATATATTTTAAACCCGTTTGAGTAAATCAAGCGGGTTTTTTGATTTTAAATCAATAATTACTTCGCAGATTTACTCAAACAAAACAAAAAATTAAAATGAGTAAATTAAAAATAGCCATTCAAAAATCGGGAAGATTAAATGAAGATTCCTTGTCAATTTTAAAGGATTGTGGAATTTCAATTGATAATGGCCGAGATCAGTTAAAGGCTGCTGCACGTAATTTCCCCTTAGAGATCTTATATCTTAGAAATAGCGATATACCTCAATACCTTAAGGATGGCGTAGTAGATGCCGCTATCATTGGTGAGAACTTATTATTCGAAAAAGGTAAAGAACTTGAAGTCGTTGAGAAATTAGGTTTTTCTAAATGCCGAGTATCAATAGCCGTTCCAAAAGGCTTTAAATACAACTCTATAGAAGACTTGAGTGATAAACGGATTGCCACTTCGTATCCAAATACCTTGCAAGATTATTTGAACAAAAAAGGTATAAAAGCTGAATTGCATATTATTAATGGTTCTGTAGAAATTGCGCCAAATATTGGCTTGGCTGATGCTATATTCGATATTGTTTCTAGCGGAAGTACCCTTTTTAAAAATAATTTACGTGAAGTTGAAATACTACTTAAAAGTGAAGCAGTATTGGCGATTACACCAAATTTAACAGAAGAGAAAAAGTTGATTTTGCAAAAGCTTCAGTTTAGAATGAGGTCTGTATTAAAGGCAAGAGATTCTAGGTATGTATTGATGAATGCTCCAAACGACAAAATAAATGCCATTACGAAAATTTTACCTGGAATGAGAAGCCCAACTGTTCTGCCTTTGGCAGAAGCTGGTTGGAGTTCTATACATACAGTTATCAATAAAGATAAATTTTGGGATATAATTGATGAACTGAAAATAGTAGGGGCAGAAGGTATTTTGGTTTGCCCAATTGAAAAAATGGTTTTATAAATAATAAGAAATGAAGAAAATATATAATCCATCAAAAAATGATTGGTCGAAAATATTAAAAAGACCCACCTTAACGGTAGAAGATATAGAGCTACGGTGTATGAAGTATTCAAGGAGGTCAAGACTAAAGGTGATCAGGCCATTGCTAAATACACAAACTTTTTTGATGGAATTCGCTTAACCGATCCGTTGGTCTCTCACTTGGAAATGGATGAAGCTATTAAAGCAGTCCCTTCAGACTTAAAAGAAGCCATAAAACTTGCAAAATCTAATATTACTAAGTTCCATAAAGCCCAAATTACTCATAAGGTAGCCATAGAAACCAGTAAAGGTGTTGAATGTTGGCAAGAAAAACGACCAATTCAGAAAGTTGGAATTTATATACCGGGAGGTACTGCCCCCTTATTTTCAACGGTTCTCATGCTTGCTATACCAGCTAACATAGCCGGGTGCAAGGAAATAGTTTTATGTACACCTCCTAATAAAGAAGGAAACATCAATGCGGCTATATTATATGCGGCACAGCTTTGTGGTGTCACGAAAATTATTAAAGTTGGTGGCATTCAAGCAATAGCAGGCATGACATTTGGCACAAAAAATATTCCGAAAGTATCTAAGATATTTGGTCCCGGAAATCAATATGTTACCGTGGCAAAACAAATTGCTACTAAATTTGGTGTTTCCATCGATATGCCTGCCGGGCCTTCAGAGTTATTGGTTGTTGCTGATGAGACAGCCAACGCTTCCTTCGTTGCTTCCGACCTTATTTCTCAGGCAGAACATGGCACTGATAGTCAGGTTATATTGGTTTCTACTTCCGAAGACTTCTTAAATAAGGTTGAAAAAGAATTAAAAGAACAAGTAAAACCACTACCCAGAAAGACTATTATCGAAAAGGCCTTAAAAAATTCAAAAATGATCTTTTTAGAAAATGATGATCTAGCCCTTGAACTCATAAATAATTATGCTCCCGAACATTTTATTATTTGTACTAAAAACGAAGCTCTTTATGTTGAGGGTATTGAAAATGCGGGTTCAGTATTTATTGGTAAGTATACTCCCGAAAGTGCCGGGGATTATGCTTCCGGCACAAATCACACATTACCCACCAATGGCTACGCGAAACAATATAGTGGCGTTAATTTAGATAGCTTTTTGAAAAGTATAACTTTCCAGAAGATTTCAAAAGATGGCATAAAAAATATTGGAAATGCCATTGAATTAATGGCAGAAGCAGAAGGTTTATTGGCTCACAAAAATGCAGTAACCTTGCGATTAAATAGTTTAAGAGATGCGTAATTTCGATCTAAATAGACTCGTGCGAGAAAATGTGAAAATGTTAAAACCATATTCCTCTGCACGTGATGATTTCAAGGGGAATAAGAATAGTATGATCTTTCTTGATGCCAATGAGAATCCTTTTGAAAATGGTGTAAATAGATATCCCGATCCTCAACAAAAAGACCTGAAATCGGTCCTTGCAAAACAAAGAGGCGTACAAATAGAAAATATTTTACTCGGTAATGGAAGCGATGAAGTACTCGACCTTATTTACAGGGCTTTTTGCGAACCGGCCCAAGATAATATAATCACATTGCCTCCAACCTACGGGATGTATAAAGTGCTGGCTGAGACAAATAATATTAATAACCGTGAAGTTCTATTAACGAACGATTTTCAACCGGATGTTAATGAAATTTTGAAATTAGCAAACCAGCAGACAAAACTTCTTTTTCTCTGTTCACCAAATAATCCTACAGGAAATTCATTTAATGATGATAAAATCGAATCTATATTGAATAATTTTAATGGGTTGGTGGTCATTGATGAAGCTTATATAGATTTTTCAAATCAGGAAAGTTGGTTATCAAAATTAGATAAATATCCTAATCTTATTATCACACAAACATTATCTAAAGCCTATGGATTGGCGGGGATTAGGTTAGGCATTTGTTATGCATCGAAAGATATAATTACGGTATTAAATAAGATCAAGCCACCTTATAATGTAAACGAATTGACCCAAAATAGAGCGGTAAAACGGTTATTGCAGCCTGAAACTATTAGAAAGGAAATAAGTACGATATTAGCGGAAAAAAAGAAATTAATAAAAACATTACTGGAGGTCAACTTTGTGTCTAAAGTCTATCCTAGTGATGCTAATTTCATAATGGTAGAAGTAGATAATGCTGATAAAAGATGTAAAGAGTTTATAGCGAAGGGTTTTGTGATAAGAAATAGATCAACCCAGCCTTTATGCAATAATTGTATACGTATAACAATTGGGACACCGGACGAAAATAACAAACTGATAGCAACACTAAAAGAAATATAATAATGCAAAAAGTACTTTTTATTGACAGGGATGGTACAATCATCAGGGAAGCCAAAGATGAACAAATCGATTCGTTTGAAAAGCTTATTTTTTATCCCAACGTATTTCAATATTTGGCAAAAATTGCTACAGAATTAAATTATGAATTGGTCATGATTACCAATCAGGACGGCTTGGGTACAAGTAGCTTTCCCGAAGACAATTTCTGGCCTATTCAAAATTTCATTTTACAAACTTTTAAAAACGAAGGCGTTGAATTTAGCGAAGTGGTTATCGACAAAACTTTTGCCAAAGATAATGCACCGACAAGAAAGCCCAATACAGGATTGCTAACAAAGTATTTCAATAAAGAATATGATCTAAATCGTTCTTTTGTAATAGGTGATAGGTTGACCGATATAGAATTGGCAAAAAATCTTGGTGCAAAAGGGATATTTATCAATGACAATACGAATTTAGGTACTGACGAAATTACCATCCAAAGAGAAGATTTAGAGAAGCATATAGTTCTTGAAACCAACGATTGGAAACGTATTTATAAATACTTAAAGCTAAAAGACAGAATTGCTGAAATTAAAAGGATCACACATGAAACAGAAATTTATATTAAAGTAAATCTTGACGGAACAGGTAAAAGTGAAATAGATACAGGAATTCCTTTCTTTGATCATATGCTAGACCAAATTGCGCGTCATGGTCAATTGGATCTTAATATCCATGTTATTGGTGACCTTGAGGTGGACGAACATCATACCATTGAAGATACGGCCATTGCTTTAGGAGAAGTTTTTGCAAATGCTTTAAGCAGTAAATTGGGTATGGAAAGATATGGATTTTCTTTACCAATGGATGATTGTTTGGCACAGGTAAGTATTGATTTTGGTGGTAGGAATTGGCTTGTTTGGGAGGCAGAATTTAAAAGAGAAATGATAGGTAAAATGCCAACCGAAATGTTTTTCCATTTTTTTAAATCTTTTACGGATGGTGCAAAGGCAAATTTAAATATCAAAGCAGATGGATCTAACGAACATCATAAGATCGAAGCCATTTTTAAGGCCTTTGCGAAAGCCATTAAATCGGCCATTAAAAGAGATCCCGATAAAATGATACTTCCAAGCACAAAAGGAATGTTATAATGAAACCGACTTGAAGAGATGAAAATAGTAATAATAGATTATGGTGCGGGAAATATTCAGAGCATCAAATTTTCCCTTCAGCGTTTGGGATTCGATGCAGAGTTAAGTCATGATTATTCGGAAATACAAACGGCCGATAAGGTCATTTTTCCCGGGGTTGGAGAAGCCAGTACTGCTATGCAAAAATTAAAATCAACAGGTTTAGATAGCTTTATACCAAATCTCAAACAACCGGTTTTAGGTATATGCCTGGGCATGCAACTGATGTGTTCATATAGCCAAGAGGGTAATACAAGTGGTTTAGGAATTTTTGATGTAGAAGTACAGAAATTCAACAATGGTTTAAAGGTTCCACAAATAGGATGGAATCGAATAACACAACTAAAAACGCCGCTTTTCAATAAAATAAAAGAGTCAACGTATATGTATCTGGTGCATAGTTATTATGTGCCTGTTTGTCAAGAAACTATAGCCATTACTGATTATGGCCTAGATTATTCATCGGCCATGCAAAAAGACAACTTTTATGGTGTTCAATTTCATCCGGAAAAGAGCAGTCTTGCAGGGGAACAGTTATTAAAAAATTTTTTAGAATTATGAGAATTATTCCTGCAATTGATATCATCGATGGAAAATGTGTTCGGTTATCCAAAGGAGATTATGCTACCAAAATAATCTATAATGAAAATCCGCTCGAAGTCGCGAAACAATTTGAAGCCCACGGTATTCAATATCTTCATTTGGTAGATCTCGATGGTGCCAAGAGCAAGCATATTGTTAATTATAAAATTTTAGAAGAGATCGCATTAAATACAACATTAAAGATTGATTTTGGGGGAGGGTTAAAATCGGATGAGGATTTAAATATTGCCTTTAATAGTGGTGCTCATCAAATTACCGGAGGGAGTATTGCTGTCAAAAACCCGGTGATCTTTAAAAGATGGCTCAAAAAATATGGAAACGAAAAAATAATACTCGGTGCTGATTCAAATAATGAAAAAATTGCCATCAATGGATGGTTGGAAGAATCTGATCAGGAGCTTATTCCATTTATTCAAAAATTTATTGATGAAGGTATAAGCTATGTTATTTCGACAGATATTAGTAAAGATGGAATGCTACAGGGTCCATCTTTTGAATTATATTCGAAAATATTAGATCAAATAAAGGGTGTAAAATTAATCGCATCAGGTGGAATATCGACTTTTGAGGAACTGCCAAAATTGGCTGAATCAGGTTGTGAAGGGACGATCATTGGCAAAGCCATTTATGAAGGGCGCATTACTTTAAAACAACTGGAAAAATTTATCATTGCATAATTTATAGAAATGCTTACGAAACGAATTATACCTTGTCTCGATATTAAAGATGGAAGAACCGTTAAGGGGATCAATTTTATTGACCTCAAAGACGCCGGAGATCCGGTAGAACTAGCTGCTTATTATGCGAAAAGCGGTGCTGATGAGCTTGTTTTTCTGGATATCTCAGCGACTGAAGAACGAAGAAAAACATTATCGGAACTGGTGTTGCATGTAGCAGAAAAAGTTAATATTCCCTTTACTGTAGGAGGAGGAATATCTTCTGTTGAAGATGTTGATATCTTACTTAAATCTGGAGCTGATAAAGTCTCTATTAATTCTTCAGCTGTCAAAAATCCACCATTGATAAATGAACTCGCTGCGAAATTTGGAAATCAATGCATTGTTATAGCGATTGATGCCAAACAAGTAGATGGTCAATGGAAAGTACATTTGGTAGGGGGCAAGGTACCCACAGAGATCGATCTATTTGAATGGGCGAAAGAAGTGGAAGAACGAGGTGCCGGCGAAATTCTATTTACCTCCATGGATCACGATGGTACTAAAAATGGATTTGCCAATGAAGCTTTGGCTAAATTGTCTACTGAACTGAATATTCCCATTATTGCTTCAGGAGGTGCCGGAAATATGCAGCATTTCGCAGATACTTTTACCATAGGGAAAGCCGATGCCGCATTAGCAGCCAGCGTTTTTCATTTTAAGGAAATTGAAATTAGCGAATTAAAGAAAGAATTAGTAAAGCACAATATACCGGTGAGGATATAATATAACCACAATTCTAAACCAGTTTAGGATCTTAAAAATATTTAAAATGAATATCAATTACGATAAAAATAACAATGGCTTGATACCGGCCATTATTCAAGATGCTACCACCAGAAAAGTATTAATGCTGGGGTATATGAATGAGGAGGCTTATTTAAAGACGACCAAAACGAAAAAAGTAACTTTTTATAGCAGGAGCAAAGGGCGTCTTTGGACAAAAGGTGAAGAAAGTGGGAATTTTTTAAATTTGATCGAAATAAAGGTTGATTGTGATAATGATACCTTATTAATTCAAGTAAAACCTGACGGTCCAACTTGTCATAAAGGTACCGACACCTGTTGGAATGAAAAGAATTTACCATCATTTGGATTTCTTTCAGAATTAGAGAGAGTCATAAAAGACAGAAAAGAAAATGCCGACATTGAAAAAAGCTATGTTGCCTCTTTATTTAAAAAAGGTATCAATAAAATAGCGCAGAAAGTTGGTGAAGAAGCTATAGAGACAGTGATAGAGGCGAAAGATAATAATGACGAACTCTTCTTAAATGAAAGTGCAGATCTTTTATTTCATTATTTGATTTTGCTAGAAGCAAAAGGATTTAACCTTAAGGATGTTGTTGGTATTTTGGAAGCCAGACATTAATTAACATTTTTTTTACAATTAGATAGTTTATTTTTAAGGCTTAAATCAAAATGATGGAATATAGGTTTAAAAAAGGGTTTAGATTTGAGAAATATGAGGTACCTAAACAGTCACCTTTTGAAAAGCTATTCGAAATTTTTAAAGAATTGATCACCTACACTTCGGGTGATGTTGATGAAGCAATAGATTGGTTAAGACAGCTCGATAAAGAATACCAATTGACGACGCCAGAATATACCATTGAAGATTTTATTGAAGACTTAAAGAATAAAGGTTATTTAAAGGATGAAATAGACCCTAAAAAGGGTGGTAATGGTCTTAAAATTACGGCTAAAACCGAAAGAGCTATAAGGCAGAAGGCCTTAGATCAAATATTTGGAAACCTTAAAAGGAGTAATGTTGGAAATCACAAGACAAAAGGAATTGGTTTAGGCGATGAGCATACAGGTGAGTTTCGAAATTACCATTTTGGTGATACGTTGGAAAGGATATCAATGACCGAGAGTATTAAAAATGCCCAGATCAATAACGGTATTGGTGATTTTAGTCTAAACGAAAGTGATCTGGTTGTTGAAGAAACAACCTTTAAAGCCCAAATGAGTACGGTTTTAATGATCGATATTAGCCATAGTATGATTCTGTATGGCGAAGATAGAATTACGCCGGCAAAAAAGGTGGCTATGGCATTGGCCGAATTGATAACAACTAGGTACCCAAAAGACACCTTAGATATTTTGGTTTTTGGAAACGATGCATGGCCAATTTCTATAAAGGACTTACCCTATTTAAAAGTGGGTCCATATCATACAAATACGGTAGCAGGTTTAGAACTTGCCATGGATATGTTGCGAAGAAAAAGGAATACGAATAAGCAAATTTTTATGATTACCGATGGAAAGCCAAGCTGTGTGCGCTTGCCGGATGGTAGTTATTATAAAAATAGTGCCGGACTCGATAATTATATCGTAGAAAAATGTTATAACATGGCTAGCCAGGCCAGAAGGTTACATATCCCAATAACAACCTTTATGATAGCCGAAGACCCTTATTTGATGCAATTCGTAAGGCATTTTTCAAATGCCAATCAGGGCAAGGCCTTTTATACCGGACTTAAAGGACTGGGAGAAATGGTTTTTGAAGATTATGAAAAAAATAGAAGGAAAAAATTAAATGGTTAATTAAGAAGATTTATGAATATTGAACAAATTAAAACACTAGGAGAATTAAAGAAATCTGGATATAAAAGTAGATCCATAAAAAATGAACTTCGTGACAATCTGGTTGATAAGTTAAAGAAAGGAGAACAAGTATTTCACGGAATATGGGGTTATGAAAATTCGGTAATTCCAGAACTTGAAACTGCTATCTTATCCAGGCATAATATTAATTTATTAGGACTTAGAGGCCAAGCAAAGACCAGATTGGCCAGATTAATGGTCAATCTTTTAGATGAGTATATTCCCGTAGTCGAAGGATCTGAAATAAATGATGACCCTTTGAAGCCCTTATCACGATATGCCTTGGAGATTATAAAAGAGAAAGGTGATAAGACGCCTATAGGTTGGATCCATAGAAATGAACGATTTTATGAAAAATTGGCGACGCCCGATGTTACTGTAGCCGATCTAATCGGAGATGTTGATCCTATAAAGGCCGCTAACTTAAAATTGAGTTATGCAGACGACAGGGTTATTCATTTTGGCATGATCCCAAGAGCAAATAGATCTATTTTTGTCATTAATGAGTTACCCGATTTACAAGCTAGGATACAGGTTTCACTTTTTAATATATTACAGGAGGGAGATATTCAAATTAGAGGCTTTAAATTGAGATTGCCTTTAGATCTACAATTCATTTTTACAGCCAATCCGGAAGATTACACCAATAGAGGTAGCATTGTGACACCGCTAAAGGATAGAATTGGCTCGCAAATTCTTACTCATTATCCGAATAATATAGAGGTGTCTCGAAGAATTACTGAGCAGGAAGCCAACATAGAAAAGAGCCAGTTAGAGAATATTTATGTTCCAGAATTAGCCAAAAAGCTTATCGAACAAATTAGTTTTGAGGCAAGGGATAGCGATTTTATTGATATTAAAAGTGGTGTTAGTGCCCGTATGAGTATTACCGCGTATGAAAACCTGATGAGTACTGCTGAAAGGCGTAATATATTGCTAAAGCAGGATAAAACTATGATCCGTATGAGTGATTTTATGGGTGTAATACCGGCTATTACAGGTAAAGCAGAATTAGTATACGAAGGCGAGCAGGAAGGAGCAGCTATGGTTGCACAAACCTTATTAGGTGCTGCTATCAAAACGTTGTTTATCGATTATTTCCCGGCGATACAAAAATTGAATCGAAAAGAAGATAGAACACCTTATGATGAAATAATAGAATGGTTCTTTGATGAAAGCAATTTTGAATTGTTAGATGATATGAATGATGAATTATATAAAAAAGAATTAGATAAGATCTCACCTTTGAATAAGCTTATCAATAAATATCAATTAAATATACCTCTTGAAGATAAATATTTTTTAAAGGAATTTATTTTATGGGGATTGGTAGAAAATAAAAAGTTAAATAAGCATAGATTTATAAAAGGATATAAATTTAATGATCTTTATGGAAGCCTTATTAATGACCTGTAATAGGGGAGGATCATGCTAAACAAAACAAAAGGGGCATCCATAATTGAATGCCCCTTATTTTTTTTAGAATTAATATTACACAAGCCATCCTTTGGCAATTCCTTTCTTGGCAAACCAAACCAATAAAAAGCCGACTACTATAACCATGGAAGGCATAACATATGCCTCCGGACCATATACTTCCATATCCTTACTAATGAAAAAGTTATAGATCATCTGAACTAAAATACCAAGTAGTGACAGCAATAATATTGATTTTGCCCATTTTTTTCTAAGTAATAAGCCTACACAACCTAAAAATCCTGCAAAGACAGCAATGGCGAAGGCTGCTGTGGCCCATGCCGGGGTATTAGCGATCAATTCCAGTTGTTCGGCATTGTACATAGCTTGGAAACTTTCGGTATTATAAGCTTGCTGTAAATATGCATTTACTCCCATTCCGTTCCAGATAAGCGCAATAACGCCTATTATCCAAAACCACATAGGTGGTTTCATAGTTGATTTTTCTGTCATAAAATTAAATTTAAGTTAGTATAAATCGGGTTTATAGGGATTTATGACTACAATGTATAAAATTTACCCGAATAACTCAAATTAGTGAATATTAAAACTTTTCTATCTTTGAGTAATTAATTTTAGATGATCATGGCAATTACTGTACCTCAAAAGACATTTGACTTTTTTAAAAGTCTAGGAAAAAATAATAACAGGGAATGGTTTAACACTCATAAAGATGAATTTAAATCATTGGAAACAGATATTAAAAAATTTTACAATGCAGTTCTCGAAAATTTAAGAAGACATGATGATGTAGATACATTAAAAATATTTCGCATTTATAGAGATATACGATTTTCAAAAGATAAGACACCCTATAAAACACATTTCGGAGGATCGTTTAATCGAAAAAAACCAAGTTTACGAGGTGGTTATTATTTGCATATCTCTCCAGGCGACTCTTTTATAGCGACGGGCTTTTGGGAGCCCAACAAAGAAGATCTATTCAGGATTAGAAAAGAATTTGAAATAGACGATTCTCAAATTAGGAAAATAATTTCTAATAAAGAATTTAAAGAAGTATGGGGAGATTTTGTTGGTGATGAGCTTAAAACTGCACCAAAAGGATTTGATAAAGAACATCCAGCCATTGACCTAATAAGGAAAAAGCAATACATTTTCACTAAAAAATTTGATGATAAAGAAGTTCTATCGGCTGATTTTTTAGATAAACTTGATAAAGCTTTTAAAACCATTCGGCCCTATTTTGATTATATGAGCGACATCTTAACAACAGATTTAAACGGTGTTTCTTTAATCAAATAAGATACTACAAATGCGATTTACTCTTATTGAATAGTCAATTCAGGTTCAAATAATTGAATTTGGTCCTTTAAACGCTCAATTACTAAATTCATCATGCGTTTATTAAGGGCTGAAGAATTTTGAATATAGATGGCGTATTCTTCTACAGTAAACTGTCCAATTACCATTCCTTTTAAAGAGTTTCTAAACTTCATATCTTTTTGAATGGCATTTTCTACATAATGCATTTTATGATCTACAGTCAGTTCATAGAAAACATTTTTATATTTTCTAATATAATTTTTAAATACAGCGATCAATAAGTTATTCTGTAATTTAATTATAGGTCGTAAAGTTTGGTTTTGGAAACGCTCGTCATTAGACATATTAGATGTTATAAGAGCTGATTCAATAAATGGCCTGGCATTTAGCAGGTCCGTTTTTCTTGAATTCATGATAAGGAGTTTGACTTAAAAATAACTATTGTATTACAGTAAGACAATCGTAAAAACCAATAGTTTTAAACGAAGTTATTAACTTAATATGGACCTATTTCAAAATATAAGTAAAGAGATTATATTAGTCTGGGTTTGTCGCATGATTTAAGAAAAAAGCGGGTTAATTTTAATAATAATCAGGAATATTTAATCCTAAAATAATATCTCTTTTCGCTTCTAAAATAGAATCTTTTTTAATGAGAGTTACAATCCCATTCCCACATCTTGGATGTGATTTTTTTCTCATTGCTTCTGTAAGAAAAGGATCATCATCGAAAAGAATATCATCGATATAATATTCATTTTTATCGGGTTCTTTAATCGTAAAATGTATATGTTGGGCGATGGAACTATTCGGATAAGAACCAGGTCTGAAAGTGTAGAAGGTATATTTCCCGGAAGCATCTGTTTTTATCCATCCTCGAATGTAGCCATGGCGTTTTTCCCATCCTAGAGAAGTTTTTATTTTGGGATAGATACCTTTCTCATTTGTCTGATAGGCATATAGAATTACATCTTTAGCAGGTGTTTTTCCATCTTTTTTATAAATAATACCTGTAATTTTAATCTTTTCTTTACCCTTTTCAAAATCAGGCAATGTATCAACCGGATGCAAGGTATTATTACCATATTCATAAATGGCTTCACAACCTTCACACGGCCCTCCTATATGCCTTACATTTTTTTCCTTGTCTTGTGATTTGGCACAAGCAGATATTAAAAATATAATAGAAAAAATATAAGCTCTTAACAACATAATAACCACTTTATCTCTTAAATTTAATAAAATATAAAATAGGTAAATTGACTTTATGACAACTTTAACAGCTATTTTAAGATTTTATATATTTAACATTGCTTAATTAATTTATGTCCAAATTATATTGACTTTAAATTTTCAGTAATTAAAATGATACCTGTAAACAGTAAAATATCGGAGGATAAAGTTTATTTAAAACATTCTTTTAAGGTTGAAAAAAATGATATTGATACATTGAACCATGTAAACAATATTGCGTATTTAAAATGGGTTCAAGATATTTCTGAAATGCATTGGAATACTTTGGCAAGTAAAGAAATAAAAGAATCTTGTATTTGGGTTGTGTTAAGACATGAGATAGATTATCTAAATCAAGCCTATGATAATGATCTAATTAGTTGCTATACCTGGATCGAGAAGAATGAAGGAGTGAAATCGATCCGTATTGTACATATCTATCGTAATGAAAAACTTCTGGCAAAATCCAGAACGACCTGGTGTTTATTAGACGCTAAGTCATTAAAACCAAAACGTATCACTAAAGAAATTATGGAATTATTTATAAAATAAATTAAAGTTGGCCTTGTATATCTTTAGCTACTTGTTGAACATCATCAAGCACTCTTAATAAATTACCACTCCATATCATACTAATTTCATCTTCAGTATATCCGCGCTTTACTAATTCGAGTGTTACATTAAAAGTTTCAGAAGCATCTTTCCATCCTTCAATACCTCCTCCGCCATCAAAATCAGAGCTTATCCCTACATGTTCTATTCCAATGAGATCCACTATATAATCTATATGGTCAACAAAATCGGCGACATCTACCGGTGGGAAATTCTCATTTATTTCGGCATTTCGTGTTTGTGCTATTTTAATGATCTTTTGACGTATATCCATAAGATCTTCTTGAGTATCTTTTGGTAAAACTTCGATCTCTTCCCATTCTAGAAATTCAGTATTTAGTTCTTTGGCAATAGTATGATATAGCTCCTTATGGGCATTATCGTTTGCCTCAAATTTATCAGCATGCACAAAACTTGCCAATGCCACGGTTTGCACTACACCATTATTCGCTTTGATCATTTTTAGTAATTCATCATCGAGGTTTCTACTTTGATCACTCAATGTTCGTGACGCTGAATGTGAAGCAATTACCGGCGCTTTTGATAAACTGATCATTTGTTTTATAGCTTCCCTAGATGGATGAGATATATCTATCATAATTCCTAACCTGTTCATTTCAGCAATAGCTTGCTTACCTAATTCACTCAAGCCATTATGAGACCAATTGTTATCTTCTTCTCCGGTATGAGAATCACTAAATTGACTATGGCCATTATGGGCCAAGGACATATACCTTGCCCCAAGTTCATGAAATTTTTTGATGTTGTCAAGGTCTGTTCCTATTGGATAGGCATTTTCGACACCTATCATAGCTATTTTCTTTCCTGTAGCATTGATCTTTCGAACATCATCAGAGTTTAATGCCAGCTCTATTTTATTCTTCGAATAGTCATTGATCAATCTATGAATGGCTTCAAATTTAGACATGGCATTCTTATGCGCTTTTTCATATCCATCATCTGAGAGTGAATCTTGCGAAGTATAAACAACAAACCAAGCAACATCTAGTCCGCCTTCAATCATTTTAGGAAGGTTCACCTGATTTTCTAACCGCTGCGAATAATTGACAGAATCTGTAAAGTTCTTGATATTAATATCATCATGCGTATCTAAGGTAATGACACGTTCATGGATTTCTTTTGCGCTTCTATATATTTCTTCCTGATTCACATTTTTATTTTGGTTACAAGAATTAATAATTAAAAGTAATAGACTTAGATTTATTAACTTCATTTTAAAATACTTTAGCAATTTTGTAAATATATGAATTCTCATGAGATGTCATAAAAATTGCTATATTTGATTGCTTCAGTGATCATGATTTTAATTATTCAATGGTTCATTAAAGCTTTTTGAACTGCCATTATCTTTGATAATTGTCAATTTGAATTAGTAATACTAACCTTATCTAATTCAACTTATCATGCTTTTAAATTAATAATTAACTAAACCAATTACAATGAAAAAAATTAAACTTTTGTTGGTAGGAATGCTATTGTCTGCATTCTTATTAAGCTCAACAATTACCTTAGCGCAGGACACTCCAAAAAATGTGCTGGTAGAAACTATTTACTTAATGCCTGAAAAAGGTAAAGAAAAAGAATTTGAAAAGGCTGTTAAATTACATAATGACACTTTTCATGGTAAAGCTCCCCATCAGGCCGGTATGAATCTGGTGCTGACCGGCCCGGAAACAGGCTGGTATGTATGGTATATGGGACCAACAACCTATACCGATCTCGATACAAGACCAACCGGTGATCATGATGGTGATTGGACTGCTAAAATAGATCCGTTAGTAAAAAAGTATGGAAAGACGGAATATTGGAAATACGAAGATGCCATTTCTTATTCCCCTGAAGGATCACTGGATACTAAATATTCGAATATATGGATAGTAGATCTTAAACGTGGATCATGGGAGACATTTAAAGAAGTTATGACCAAAGTTCAGGCTGTTTATAAAAAGAGAACAGGAGATACATTTCGCATTTATTCTAATCAATTCAATGCAGATGATGGGAGAGATGTAGCCATGTTATTTGATTTTAATAAGTGGGCAGAACTGGATGAGGATTCTAATTTTAAAGCAGATTATGAAGCCATTAATGGTAAGGATACATTTGCGGCTTTTCTTAAAGAATGGGAAAGTATAACCCCATCTATTAAGAGCGCGGTTTGGCTAGATGTTTTTAAATAGAAATCGATCTATCATAAATAAGGTCTTGTTTAACACAAGGCCTTTTTTTTAATCTCGTCTAAAAAAACGTGAAATATCGTAACAATTACGATTTCCTATTATTTTATAACTTTAAAGTATTATGGACAACAAAATCTCTTTATAATAAAAACTTCTATATCATGAAAATCTCCAAAGTTTATTTTATTTATTTATTGTTACTTGTTTTAACCATCAATTGCAGAAAAATACAACCTGAAGCACAGGTGAACGAAGTGAAAAATGATACAATTGCGGTAAATATTGATTCGGCAATAGTAGCTAACGACAATGAAAATATTATACTAAAAGAATTACAGCAAAGAAAGCTTAATAAAGAGCAGCAAATTGCTTCGGCCTTATTGGCGGCTCCTGAAGAGTCAAGAAGTGGCGCTAAGGTATATGGATATGATAATAATGGAAATTTTACAACGCTTAAAGTAGGCAGCAATAAAATGATCTGCATTGCCGATGATCCAAACAAAGATGGTTTTGAGGTGGTAGCTTATCACAATGATTTAGAACCATATATGGCAAGGGGTAGGGCATTAAAAGCTGAAGGTAAATCCTTTGCAGAGCGAAGAGATATGAGGGAAAAAGAAGCCATTGACAGTATTCTTATAATGCCAAAAAATCCTTCAACATTACATATCTTGTATGGTGAAAATGGCTATTTTGATATCGATAGTATGAAGGTTAAAAATGCGAAATATCGTTATGTGGTATATATTCCTTTTGCGACGCAAGAAAGTACTGGGTTGTCGTTAAAACCAAATGCACCGGGTCATCCATGGCTCATGTTTCCGGGTAAGGCGAATGCTCATATTATGATAACACCTCCAACAGATCAGGATAAATAGTATTTAGGTATTAATCAGGACAGGATTTAGATATTCAAAATACAATTAGAAATAGTAACCCGATCAATTTTATCAAAATTTAATAAATGTTAAAAAAAGTTAAAATTATGATTTGAATAATACAAATAAGGTTGTTTATCCAATAATTCGTATCTTTATTGTATGTTAAAACAGCATTTAAATCATAATTTCTAATGGAAAATAAGCAGCAATATCCAAAACATAAAACAATAGTCTTTTTAGCCTTATTTTTGGCAGTCATTATTTCGTCTAACACAGTTACTGGGGCCGCTTTCTTTCAAGATCAACTTCAGCAAGATGACAATGAATATGTTGAATTCAGCGGTACGGTTGAAGATAACCAAACCGGCAACGCATTGGTTTTTGCAACCATTTCAGTTGAGCAAACGAATATCAGTACCATAACGAATACAGATGGTGAATTTCTGATAAAGATTCCTAAAAACTTAACTGGAGGAACAATTTCTATTGCAATCCTAGGCTACAAAACAAAGCGCATTCCCATTTCAGAATTGAGCAGTGAAAATAATAGAATTAAATTAGATATCCTTGTCACTGTGCTCTCTGAAATCAATGTAAAACTTCCCAAAGATGCCAAAGCTCTAGTAAGGATGACTTTTAAGAAGAAGAGTGAGAATTATTTAAATAAAGAAGCCTTGATGACTGCCTTTTATCGTGAAACTATAAAAAAACGTAAAAAAAATGTATCATTGGCCGAAGCCATTGTTAATATTTATAAGCAACCGTATGCGGCTTCTAAAAGAGACTATATTACACTATATAAAGATAGGAAAAGTACAGATTACAGTAAACTCGATACGGTAGCTTTAAAATTACAAGGTGGTCCTTTTAATGCACTTTATATTGACCTGATGAAATATCCTGAATATGTCTTTACAGAAGATGTGATGGATCTCTATTTATTTAGTTTTGCACCATCAACAACTGTAAATGGCAAGACTGTATACGTAGTAAGATTTAAGCAAAGGGCAGATATATATAAACCCTTGTATTATGGTAAATTATTTATCGATGCAGAAACATTGGCCTTAACAAGTGCTGTTTATAATCTAAATGTTGAAGATAGAAAACAAGCGAGTGAATTATTTGTTTTGAAAAAACCTAGGAACGTTTTTGTCTATCCAACAGAAGCAGCTTACAGGGTTGATTATAGAGAAAAGGATGGGCAGTGGCTTTATGGATATAGCAATGTGCAATTATCATTTAAAATCAATAGGAAAGGTAAGTTATTCAATTCTTATTATTCGCTAACGAGCGAAATGGCGGTAACCGATTGGAAGCTAAATACAGATGGTGAGAGTGTAAAAGGAAGAGATAGGTTAAGACCTTCGGTTATTATTAGTGATGAGGCTTCAGGTTTTTCTGATCCGGAATTTTGGGGCGCTTATAACGTAATAGAACCTGAAAAATCTATAGAATCTGCCATACATAAGATTAGAAAACAACTCAAGAAAGTAAATAGCGAAGACGTTGACAGTATTTAAATAAAACTGATAAAAAAATATTTTTAAAATTATAAATAGGTTTATCTTTTTTGATAAGCCTATTTTTTTGTTTATAAGATTTATAAATTTTCCCAAAAAACATTTGCATTTTACAAAAAGTAAAGTATATTTGTCATATAGACCAGTTATCTTTCCTATATGGAAAGTATATTTACTAATTAAACATAAATATTATGAACTTTACAAATTTTTGCCAGGCTGAATACAATCGACTTAAAAAAATCCAGAATTATCAGTATTTATTACCAAACAAGTATAAAAAAGTCGGGGTTGTTCTCTTACTTATATCACTTCTCACTTTAATTACAAGAAAATACCTCCTCGATGATGGTGAACTTGTAAGACAAATTGCCAAAAAAGGAATGCTATTGTCTTTATTGCTGATCACTATGTCTAAGGAAAAAATTGAAGATGAATTGATCATAAAGTTAAGAGGCCAAGCATTTGCATTTGCTTTCGTTGCAGGTGTAATTTATACTTTAATTCAACCTTTGATCAATTATGTTGTTGCTCTTGTCGTTAGACCAGAGAAAGCGGTATTTGATGGTTTAGAAGATTTTATCATTTTATGGTTTATGATGGTGATGTATCTAACCTTTTTTTACTTATTTAAAAAATATAGATAATGAAAAATCGTATAAAAATAGAAAGAGCGATACTCGATATTACACAGGAGGATCTTGCTAATAAGATAGGTGTATCAAGACAGACCATAAATTCGATTGAAAAAAAGAGATATGTTCCTTCAACTGTGTTGGCATTAAAATTATCTGAGGTCTTTAAAAAGCCTGTAAACGACATATTCGAATTGGAAACGAATGACTAAAATTTTATAAAATGATCGGCATTGCCTTATGTGCCTTAACCTTGATTGTTCATTGGATTCAATTATATTATTCAGCGTTTAATTTGAAACAGATAATGATAATTATCATTTTAATAAACTATTATTTGTTCTAACTTTAGTTCTTATTAAAAGTCTGATAAAATGAAAAATTTAACTAAGAAAGATCAACAGCATGAAGATTTTGGAAAGAAGGTCCTCTCCATTGTTCCTTATATTTATCCTTATATAAAACATAGATTGTACACAGCTGAAGTTTCCGGAATTATACCTCATAATATGTATAAAAGTAATGAGATCGTCGATGATGCTATTGTTAAATTATACGAAGATATTGCAGGTAAAACAATGAATGATAATGATCTGAAACTTAAATTATTTTCATTGGTTAGCCAGCGATTAGACGAATTGTTTAAAAAGGAAGCATTCCATAAAGATACGGTCAGTACCAGTCAAATATTGAAAAGGGAGCTACACGAACTTGAAAGTAACTTCGAAATGGATCTTGATGATGACCTATTAATGCCTGACGAATTAGACGATATTTCTTATCATCAAAACGATGATAAAAAACCTGCTTTCCTTTATAGTGATGCCGAACAAAATATAATTCAAGTATTAGACCTCCACGATACACGAATTGATCTTAGCGATGATAAGAGGATCATACTAAATAAAATATACAATTGGTTACCGTTAGAAACTTCCAATATTTTGGACTTGTTGGTTTTTGGTAAATTGACCTATGAAGAAATTGCATTTATTAAAAATGTCAGTACCCAAGAAGTAAAAAAGAGTATTCAATTAGTGAGCAAAAATTTAAGAAAAAATTTAAATTAGAGAAATTCACTTAAAAAACATCAAAAATTATTTACCTCCATTCGCTTGAAGATCTGCTAAGCAGCCTGAATCGAGACTTGGAACAGTACCTCCCGAGATCATATTAATAATGCCTTCACCGGTTTCGGCGGTCCAATACATGAGGCAATTTTCTACATTGCAATGTTTGCCATGAGCGGTATCCTGATGATCAGATTGTGGAGTACTACCCGTATTTACGAGACCTAAAATATGTCCAAATTCATGATTAATAACTGTTGTTTCCAGTACTGAAAGATCAGGTGCTAATACACCAGAGCTATAATCTCGAATCGTTTCTTCGAAAATAACGAATGACGTATTTCTATAAGCAATTCCCAAAACAGAAGAATTATCAGAATTCCCTGCATATTCTGCATTCAAGAAGAAAGCAAAAACAGCAATTTCGTTATTATTATTGTATTTCGTTCTATGTGTTGTTTCTAGTGCGATGATATCATTAACCGAATAGGGGCTCATGCCAGGTGAAGGTATTTCACGCTGTAGTATCTGTATCCCACCAGATTTATGCAATCTGTTTTGCAAAAAGGATTTGAATGAATTAATAGTTGTTGTAGTTGGTTTAAAACCGGCAATATATACAATTTCAACAATAATTTTCGTAAATGTATTTTCAGCCAGTAGATCATTTGCCGAAGTACCGGTTGGCTTTTTATTTTGAGAAGTATCTACTTCTGTTGGATTACCGTTTTCTTCATTAATTAGAGTGGTTTCATCTGTGTTAGAACAAGAGATCAATAAACCCGCAATTAGCAGTATAAAACTATAAAAATATTTCAGTTTTGTCATTTTAATTAAACGAGAGGTTTTCCATTTTATTATTTGTAGAAATACCATCATATCCTTAAGATATCTATTAACAAATCCATTAAAATATTATGAAAATATTATGATTTCGAAAATAATTATCCATAGAATATTACGTTAAATGCGTTAATTTTACTTTTAAACTAAGAATTCTCAATTTTTATTGAACTAATAAGATGAGCCCTGAAAATAGTCATTACTTAAGATGCCTGGAGGCACTTAAAGATTCGATGTTTTTCAAAAATTTGGATTCTAATTCCCTTCAAACAATTCTAAAGCTAATGTCTAGAGAATGTTGGAATAAAGATTCTTTCCAATCATGCGGGGATTCCACATTATCCACTTTTTATTTTATAGTTTCCGGCAGATTAAAAGTTTACCAAATTAATCCGGATACTGGCCGGCAGCACACGATATTTCTTCTTTCTAAAGGGGATGTATTTGATATACTCTGCCTCTTAGATTCAGAACCTCATAAAGTTTACTGTGAATCAATAGATCTTCTCGAAGTTTTAAAGATACCAGTTGCAGATATGCGAAATTGGATTCTTCAACATCCTGAAATTCATCCAACGATCTTACATTATTTAGGTACGAGAATTAGAATGCTGGAGGCTGCGTCAACGGATATATCATTGCATAATACATTGATACGACTTTCGAACTTGTTGCTTAAAAATCTTAATGGTCAATCAAGAAAATTAGAATTGATCAATAACTTATCTAATGAAGAAATTGCAAGCCTAATTGGTACAACCAGAGCTGTTGTGAATAGGCATATACAAGAATTAAAAAATTGCGGCGCTATTTCGGTAAGACGCAATAATATTAGTATAGAAAATATTGAAGTATTAACTTCTATAGCAGAATATAAATTTATCCCATAATTTCTTGGCCTTAAAGAATACCTCTAGATCATTTCGAAAGAAAGATTTAAATCTCTTCCTATTTTGATTATTTAACTGGAGTGCTACTTAAGTAGTAGCATGTCACTCCTTGCTTAAATTACATTTACACTATATTTTAATTAAACAATTAAATAGTAAACAAAATGAAAAAAACAATTATCGGGTTATTTATGTTAGGATTTATGTCCCAATCCTACGCCCAAAAAGATGAAGTGCTTTTAGCAGTTAAACTTCAAAAAAAGGAAGTCCCACAAATGGTCATCAATTCAGTAGAAAAAAATCACCCCAATTTGGATATTGTTGATTTCATGGTTATGCCAACTGAATTGGTGAGTACAGCCTCAGTTAAAAAATCTATTAAGCCTGTTGGAGGTGAAGTATACGAATCTTATATAGTAAACTTTAAAGGTAAGACTTCATTGATCTCTGCAACCTACAATAAAGAAGGAAACCTTATAAGTACTTTAGAGCATTTTAAGAATAAGAAGGTGCCTATGCCAATTGTAATTACACTGTCGAATACACGTCCGGAATGGAATGTTATAAACGGTTATAAAAAATTAATTACTTATACCGCTACTGGAGAAGTTAAAAATGAGCGATTTAAAATTACCATAGTGAATGGAGATAAGATTAAAAAGATCTTTACAGATGCAAATGGTTTAATTCTAAATTCTAATGGAAGAGTTAAAAAACAAATAATAGCTTAACAGCTATCGAAATAAAAGTAGGTTAGAGCTTTTGAAAATAAAACAGGCAACATTTATGTTGCCTGTTTTTATGTTAGCCAAATAATATTCAACCAAATTAATTCGTTATTTAAACGTAAAATGATTAGGAACGGAATTTAAAAGAATTTTATAAATTCGAATAGAAATCTTATATTTGCATGAATTACAGCATAACTATTAAACTTTATTAAAGAAATGCTGTAAATAGTTATTGCAACCTTTCTGTACGTCATTCGGTCAATCAATTTCATAATTGACATTTTCCAATCACGCAATAAGTCTTACAATGACAGTCCTTAAGTTGTTTAGGTCAAATACAATATATTAATTTAAAACCCCAGTAAAAGCGAATGGCTAAAAAGCAGGAAACCTTTGGTAAAAAAGAAAGAGAAAAAAAGCGTTTAAAGAAAAAAGAAGATAAGATTAAAAAAAGAGAAGCCCGTAAGGCTAGTTCTCAAGATAGTATTTTTGTGTATGTTGATGAAAACGGTCATCTTACAGATACCCCTCCAGATCCTTCCAAAAAAATTAAAGTAGAAGCTTCAAGTATTGAAATTGGAGTTCCTAAAATGGAAGATCGTGAAGAAGTAGATCCAATACGTAAAGGTAAAGTTTCCTTTTATGATTCCTCAAAAGGTTTTGGATTTATTCAAGAACAAGACACGCAGGAAAAATATTTTGTTCATGTTAGTGGTTTATTAGATGAAATTCAGGAAAATGACAAGGTAAGTTTTGAACTTGAACGAGGACAAAAAGGAATGAATGCAGTACGAGTAAAGAAGGTTTAATCATACTTATTCACTACAACTATTACTATTGGTTTTCTAAGACTAATAGAAATCAGGCCAATCTCCATTAATTAAGCGTACTTTTGCACTTTTATAAATGATAGATATGTCAACTTTTTTAGATCTAGGAATTCAAAAGGAATATGTAAAAGCACTTAAAGAGCTTAACATAGTATCTCCCACCGAAATACAATTAAAAACAATTCCGAAATTACTTAACTCCAACATTGATTTTGTGGGATTAGCCCAAACAGGAACAGGTAAAACGGCTGCTTTTGGGTTGCCAATTTTGCAACAAATAGATACGAAATCAACACAAGTGCAGGCATTGGTTTTGGCACCAACCCGGGAATTGGCTCAACAAATTAAAAAGCAATTATTCAAATTCACTAAATATACAGATGAAAAGATTTTTGTTGAAGCCGTTTATGGAGGTGAAAAGATTGAAAAACAGCTAAATGCTCTCAAAAGAACAACTCATGTAATTGTAGCCACACCCGGGCGGTTATTAGATATCATTGAAAGGGGCGAAGTTGACTTAAAGAAAATTTCTACATTGGTTCTAGATGAAGCCGATGAGATGTTGAGTATGGGTTTTAAACAAGATCTTAATAAAATTTTAAAGTATACAAGCGGTACGAGAAATACATGGTTATTTTCAGCGACCATGCCAGACGAGATCAAACGAATAATTAAAACTTATATGTCTGCCCAAGCTGTTAGAGTTGAGATTGACAGAAATGCATTGGTAAATGCCAATATTACACATCAATATGTGAAAACCACCATTAAGCAGAAGATAGATGTCCTGGTAAATTTATTAGAGAGAAGGGGAGAAGATCGGGGAATAATTTTTTGTCGTACGAAGGCCGGAGCACAAAATTTAACAAAAGAATTAAAAGAAGAAGGATTCTCTGTAGAGGCTTTAGAAGGCGATATGCAGCAACGAGATCGTGATAAGGTCATGAGAGCATTTAAAAAAGGAACCCTTCGTATACTCGTCTCAACCGACGTTTCAGCGCGTGGAATAGATGTTTATAATTTAGCTTTTATAATTCACCATCAACTTCCTGAACAACTAGAATACTACACTCATAGGAGTGGCAGAACAGCGAGAGCAGGTAGATCTGGATATTCTATAGCCTTGATATTACCTAGTGAGTTGCCCAAGATTCATGAAATTCAAAAAGAATTGAATATACATTTCAAGGAACTTAGTCTATAAAAATGATAAGAAAGCAATGCTCAGGGACTTTTAATTATGAAGTTATTGAGATCAATATTAATTAGCATTAATTTTAAAACTTTCACATCCACTAGATTGTAGGACTTCCAAATTATGTTCAAAATTATCATCAAGCACATTACCCGTTTTTTTATGGCAAAACGGACAAGGGTTCATATCTCCATCGGTATCTATATACATTGATTTATTACCTGCGCTAAAACATCCCTGCCGTCTTTGATAAAAACCATGATAAGTAATCAAAGGATATGCTTTATACTTCGGATCGAAATTCATCATCAAAAGAAATTCTTCCAACAATTGAATTTGATCTTGATTCAAGGCTACATCTTTTCCAGCATAATGGCCAACTGCTTTTGGTTCAAGCAACTGTACAAAGGAGACTTTAAGATTCTTCGCAAGATCCATATATTGAGTTAGATTCCCTTTTGAAATAAAATCTTTTGTTACACAAAGGGATAGTGCAGTAACTAAGCCATTTTCAACAGAGTTTTTAACTGCTTCTTCTACCCAATAATATGCTTTATCAAAGCCTCTGAAATTGTTGTGTTTTTCAGGAATAAAATGATCGAGACTAATAATTACGCCTGTTAACCCCGCGTTCTTCAACTTCTGTGCATTATTTGAAGTTAATTTAAAACCCGAAGTATCAACCCAAAAATCAGTGATCTTTTTATTCGCCTCATCAAGTACATTAATCAATGTATCCATTTTTAAAAGAGGTTCACCACCCGAAAACTGAATTTGACTAACGCCTTTATCCTGTATTGTTTTTACGATATCAATAATTTTTGTAGGTGTAAGCGTGTCCTTTTTATTCAAATTATCCCACTCGAAACAGTGGTCACATTGTAATGCACATTTTTTAGTAATAGCTATAATTACCATGTTAAACCGGTTGATTTTCTTTTTAATTGGCTTAAAATGAGTGAGTTCAGATCTAATAAAATCACGATAAACGGTACTATTCCATCCTGGAATATATAATCCCATATAGTGTTTTTTACCTGCCTTCACCATTTTCCGGAGTCGAAAATCTCCCAAGAAACGTCTTCTAAGTTTTACCAAATACAACAAAGCTCTAACCCAATCGATGGGGTTTCTGTAAGCGTTGATGGCAATGTGAACAAGGGTTAATTTTAGTTTGGTATGAATATAGAATCTTCGCCAACCCGAAATGATATACTGTTCGGAAATAGGATTTTCTAACGCTGATTCAATTCTAACGCTTTTTGAATCCAATTGATGACTTTTTTCTAAATATATATTTTTACTATTTATCATGTAATGCTACGGTATTCCCTTTATCTAATCCTACAATTGTTTCGTACTGTTCTTTTGAAAAATTCGTAAAAGCATTTTTTTCCTTAAAGGATTGAAGTTTAACAAAATCAGGTATACCATCGTAATCTCTTATATAATTATAATATCCTCGATTTTTTAAAAAAACAGATTGATTTTGATCAGTTTTAGTGTTCTCGGACTTATAAGTGATAATAACTTCGTTACCTATTTCAGGCTGTACAAAATACTTTTTATCGGTTTCTTTGAATAAAACAGTTACATCATTATTTTTTTCATCGATGGCACTTGAAGGCAAAATAGTCGTAATCTTTAATGGTAAATTTTTACTATAATCAATACCCACATAATCAACCTCCCAGAACATAAATCCACTTTCTAATTTTACTATTAATTTATCTTCGGAATGCTCTGCCAAATCGATGGGTATTACAATATCTCTTGTTGCCATTGGCCCAACTGGGTTAATATAATCTACCAATTCCCAACCTGTCGTTGTTTTTATATAAACCGACAAAGGTATGTGCTGATCTATCATCCATTTTAAACCATTTTCAGCAGGAGCTTTTTGTTGATCTTTCTGGAATTTAGGGTAATAATTACCAAATTGTTCATTAAACTTGCCATAAACATAATCTAGCCACATTGAATTCTTTGCAGTGAGGTACAATTTAGCTGTTTTGTTATTTATAGGTTTATCAAATTCCAGTATCAATTCTCTGGTACTTTTAGAATTCAATATATCAGTATTAAACAGATAGTTGTTATTATCTTTTACTAGACTTGGATTAATATTATCTTTAATTCCGTCAACTAATACATTCCTTGGAGAACTTATTGATGAAAATGAATGTAAGTTTCCTGATTTATCCAGCAGTATTTCTACGTTTTCATCATGATCAACTAGTAGAAGTTGTGCGAGATCTGTGTGCTGAATTTCCAATAATTCATTTGATATTTTAAGAATATATTCATTATTAAATGCCTTAAAGTTGGGCAGTGGCAAATAATCGTCCCGTTGAAGATTTGCGGTGATCACACCAGGATAAAGTTCTCCCATAAAAACAAATTCTTCACCATTATTTATATAAATAAAAGGACAGGAACTTTTTGTGACCGCAACAATAATTAACAAGAGCGCAAATACACCCACCGTGGTACCAAGAACATTTAGAATTGAACGCCCAGTGTTTTTATCATTCACAGAAATAGATTTGATATCGGTGATAGGAATCGTTAACTTCTTACCACTTTCAGGTGAAATATTATTGGTTAGAAAAAAATGAACTTCATTTAAAGGTTGAGATTTGTTCTTATTATACTTAAAGGTTTTATCGATTTCAATTGGATGCTCGTGCAATGCAGATATATTATCGATGGTACCTGATAATAAATGCTGATCCTCATCTATAACAATATTGTTTAAATGCCAGGAATTTGATCCTGAATGAATAACAACATATTTTTGTTCTTGATTAAATTTGTTTATCTGTTCAGCCATGGTATCGGGATGAGTTTCTACTTTTTTATTCTTATAATAAGAACACCCTGTAGTAAGATTTAATAAGGCAAGAATTAAAAGGAAAGACAGGTTTGATGTGAACTTTTTATGTTTAAGAAAAAAATGTAAGGGACGGAAATTTTGGTGATCTGATTGATTTCATAACAATGAGAATTTAATTTTTGATTTAAGTTAAAGTACATATAAATGTAATAAATAGATGAACAACTTTTACAATATGTTTATCAAAACTCCTAAAATTTGAAATATCTAAACTTGGTTATTTTTTATTTTAATGAAGTATATTTATTAACTAAGATAGTTACTCTTGATATCCCAACTATTGGACCAAGTATGTTTAATTAAATATTCTAATTATACATATAATTTGAATTAAATTTGAATAATTCTTTAAATGAGAATATAATTAGCAATCATTAACCCAAATGTCTAAAATAGCAATCGTTGGCCCAATTCCTAGAGACACTATTAGAACCTATAAGGGAGAGGTCATACAGAAATATGGTTGTGTGAGTCATCCTACTATAGCTCTAGCTAAACTTTTTGAACATACTGGTAGCAATGTTATTCCCATATCTCATGTACATAAAGAAGATGAGCAGGCAATTAGATCTATTTTTAATAGTTATCCAGCCATAGTCGCAGGATGGTATTAATAGCAATCAGGATCAGGGAACTATCATAGAATTGAATTTTATCGATCAGAATAATAGGATTGAAAAGCAGACAGCAAATATGGCACCAATAACGCCATTAGATGTAAAGCCATTTCTAGATGCCGATAGCTTTGTTTTTGTGCCGATAACCGATTTCGAAATACAATTGGAAACACTTAGATATATAAAAGAGAATAGCAGAGCAACCATAGTATTTGATGCGCATGGTCCAACAACTTATATTAATAAAAATGGAGATCGACTGCGGCAATATTGGAAGGATAAGGAAAAATGGTTTGCCTATATAGATGTATTAAAAATGAATCTTGAAGAATCACACTGTTGTTGGTTCGATGTTGATTTTAATAATGCAGTATATGATGATAATAATACAAGCCATTTAGACGAATTTGCTGAGTATTCATTAAACAAGGGAATTAAGGTGCTTTATGTAACTTTAGATTCCAGGGGATGCGCCTTGTATACCAAGTCTAAAGATGGTAACATACAAAAGGATTTTATACCATCGATACCGGTCAAAGACGTGATAGATACAACGGGATGTGGCGATTCATTTGCCGGGGGTCTGGCATATGGATTTAACAGATTTAAAGATCGCGGTTATTGCCGCTCAATACGCCAATGTTTTAGGGGCATTAAGAACCCAAGGAAAAGATTTTGAGGTGTTTAAATCGAGATCAGAAACCGATGCTATCGTTAAAATGCACTACTGTATAGTTTTATAAAAAAGTATAACTTTAATTCTTCCAAGTTATTCTTAATCGCATAATATTGAGCTATTTACTTTAATTATTTACGATTAAACACCTATACAAAATTATAATCCACATATTTTACCTATACATTACTACAACATTGTTATTATAATAAAACTAATTATTTTATTATAATTAATAAATTTTATTAACAATGTAATTCGAATACAACTTATCAATATCGCACGATTTTGTTAATATTTTTAAAATTATACTAATCCGTATAGTTTTAATTTAGGTGATCTGTATAATAAATAAAATAATATATTTAATTTTTATAAATCCCTAAATATTAACTTATGATGAAAAAAATTACTTTACGAATTATCCTTTTAATTTCTTTAACAGGATACTCACAGCAACAGATATACAACTTAGGTTTTGAACCAGGAACAAACGACGGTACTTTAACTACTTGGACAACTTTTGAAAATCCCTCACCGGGATTTGAGATTATTACAAATCCCGACCCTGACGGCACCAATACTTCTGCTACTACCAAAGTTCTAAAACTATCTTTGGCCCAAGGTGCGGAATGCTATTCTGGAGTTATTAATTTTCATGGAACACTAGGAACTTGGAATTTAGATGGTGCCGTTACAAGCAATTTATCATTAAGCATGGACGTAAACAGAAGTATTGTAGATGGTAACATCGGAATTAAATTTGCGAACGCAACTGACGGAACCCTCTTTGAAATTAAGGATAGTCAAGGAGCTGTTGCATCGGCTAACACATGGGAAACACTAACATGGGACATATCTGAAGGTGCTTCCAGCGGCAATAATGTAAATATTGACCAGATAGTCGTCTTTATTGATTGGAGATGCTCAGGTGAACCAGCACGGCCTTCAGATATAGAATTATTAGTAGATAATATTACATGGGGAGCGAATAAATTAACAGATCCACCAGTGCGCTTCTTGCTCTGATGGCGTTCAAAACGGGGACGAAACTGGTATTGATTGTGGAGGATCAACCTGTGCTCCATGTATATCAGATCCTACCGTTTCAGCACCTTCGCCTACAATTATAGAAGATAATGTTATGTCTGTATACAGCGATGCCTATGCTACAAATGTTGTTTCCAATTTTAATTTTAATGCATTTCAAGGTGCTGGAACAATTTCACAAGAGGATATTGAAAGCGATGGAAACAGTACAGGTAAAATAGAAAATCTAACATTTTATGGGGCACAATGGGATGCTCTAGATATTTCATCTTATACATATGTCCATTTGGATTATTATGCAACGACCTCATCTGCTTTTAATTTTTATTTAATTGATGCAACAGCTGGTATTCCTGGAGGAAATTCGGAAGAACCTAGATTTGCCTTTGCGACATCCGGTGGCGATGAAACTTTTGTGCAAGGACAATGGAATAGTGTATTTATACCGCTACAACATTTCCTGGATTATTCTACCCCAAGTTTTACTTATGACTTAAATGATATTTTTCAATGGAAATTTGATGGGAATGGTACAGTATATTTTGATAATATATATTTTTCTACGGAAGCCATTTTAGGTATAAATGATGTAGCTATTAATGGCTATAAGGTCTTTCCAAATCCGGCTAATAATCAGTTAACCATTATAGCGGATGAAAGCATAGAAAATATTCAAGTTTATAATTTATTAGGACAACAATTAATAAATAAAAATTCAGTCAATAATCGTGCTACCATTAATATTTCTAAATTAAATCAGGGTATATATGTTGTGCGCACAACGGTAGATGGAGCCATTGGTACTAAAAGATTTATAAAGCAATAATTTTAGTATTTTCGTGCAATAAAAATATACTTTAAAAGGGTTTATTGAATGAATTTAGAAAATATTAAAAGAATTTATCGCTATATTTTTGAATCTTATGATAGTCCGAGTTTAGAGAAACATATTAAAAAAATAGTGGAACTTGACGTTTATTTACCGTTTAGTTCCACATTTTTTTGCATTACCAATACCCAAAATCTATCGTTTGAGTACATCAGTAAAAACATGAAACCCTGTTTAGGGATCGACCCAGAGTTATTAAAAGAACAAGGCATGCGATTTTTTTGGGGACGAATTCATCCGGCTGATACCGAATTATGGCTTAAGGCATTAAGTGAATTGATGGATTTTACCCTTAAGGAAATTTCGGTCGATGATAGAAAGAGGATGTCATATACCTGGAATTATAGAATTAAGAATGCTAAGGACGAGTACGTAAATATTATTCAGAATACAACACCCTTAGAGTTCGATAAAGATAACAAACCTATCATCGGACTAGCTCATTACACTGTTTTTAATTCGAATATTAAAATGGATGTGTGTGCATCTGGTAAATTATTAAATGATAATAATGAATATGAAACAAAGTATTATAATAACTATTCTCAGAAATTATTATCCGATAATATTAGCAACAGAGAACGAGATGTTATTAGATTATTAATTCAAAATAAATCGAGTAAGGAAATAGGAGAAAGGCTTTTTATTAGCCCAAATACTGTTGATACGCATAGAAGAAATATATTAAAAAAATTGAATATTTCTTCAACAGGAGAACTGATCGGGATGTTAAAAATTAATAAAAACCTGATCTGAAATTAGAAAAGGGAATATATTTACTTCGTTATTCGGCCAAATTTACTCAATTTGAGTATTGCCATTAAACCACAATTTATTTTTATTTACATCAGTATTTTTAGAGAAGTTTTAATATGGGTTTATTAAAATAGTTATGAAAAAGAATTTAAATCCCATAAACCTCTAACTCAAATTACCTTGTTTTATAGTCACAAATGTTTTCTAAATAGAATTTATTAACTGGTTAACATTCAAAGAGAAAGCATTTGGACTATAATTTAATGTTTAATAGTTTATTTATAGTTCACTTAGCAATGTTTTCAATCGTTGCCAGCCATCCGCTCTCGCTTTTTTATTAGCTTCGGAAGTTTCAGGTTGTTCACCTGCTCTAAAAAAACCATGTCCCGCACCTTCGTAAATTACAGGTAAAAATGTTTTATTATACTTATTCATAAGCTCCTGACTTCTATCTATGGTGGCATTAACGCGATTATCATTACCTCCATAAAAACCGTATACCGGGACTTTTATTCTTTCAATTTCTTCGGCTTGGTCTGGTCCTGTTCCATAACAAACAAAAGCAGCTTCGATCTCTTCACTATTGGTTGCTAATCGGAATGACTGACTGCCTCCCCAACAAAATCCAATTACAACTACTTTCCCGTTTCCTGCCGGTATCTTTTTACTGTAATCGATAACAGCTTTCAGATCTGAAGTCACTTGATCAGGGTCCAGTGCATAAATTGCGGTTCTGGCATCATCAGAATTCTCAAACGATGCTGTTCCGCCGCCATTGGGTCCAGCTCCGGAAAGAAGGTCAGGTGCAATAGCAATATACCCTTCCTCAGCAATTTGATCTGCCAAACTTCGCGCCCAATCATTCAATCCGCGATTTTCGTGTATAACGATTACAACCGTTGCTTTTTCTGCAATTTCCGGAAAAACAAGAAAATTTTGTAAGGCACGGTTATCATAGCTAATGTCAACCCATTCATGGTGTCTCGGTGAATTTTCTAGCCTTTCTTGGGGCGTCTGACCGATGGAATATACCGATATTAATAAAATGATAAATAGATATTTTTTCATGATTCTTTAATTTTTCTATAGCACTAATTTAACCTTTATTTTAATAAAAAAGTAATGTTAAGAACTTGTTAAATTTTCGTAACTTAGCCTTAAACCCAAAATCTGTTAATTATGAAAAAATTTCTACGCTCTTTTACTTCAATATTTAATGGTTCTAAGAAAAATTCTATTGAATCAGAATTGAGGGCTCAAGCCTACAATAAATATCCTAATGATATAGAAGCTCAAAATTATATTTACGGTGAAATGTTATCCGCCTATAATTATATGAGTAAGGTTACAGATCCTCAAATTAAATCATTTGTCAGCAAGCATTATCCCTCCAATTATACGATGCAAAAGTACATATATGATAAACAATTAACTGCTAAGAATTATATGAATGCTGCTAAAGAAAATGAGAAAAAAGAGGAGGCTTTAAGGAAATATCCTAATGATTTTACTAGCCAGAAATATATTTATGACGGAAAATTGGCATAAAACCATTTTCGATTCTTCAGAAGTACATAAAAATATTGATAAACTGATTATTATCATGCTATTTCAATTGTTTAAGAATTAAATTTATATGATTTTCAAATAGTTACATATTCTAATAAAAATGTAACTGCTAAATCAATAAATTTATTACAATTAACAATAAAAATAGTATTATGAGAAATCCGACTAACTTAACATTTTCATCCACATTTAAGGCTCTATACCTTTTTGCTGGGTTATTATTATTTTTTGTTAGCTGCACAACAAAAACAGATACAATTGACGAGACCCTCGCAAAAATTGAGGTTAAAAACAGCGATGTTATTTATTGGAACATCAGAGCTATTTATCCTGATGGTAATTTTCTTGCAATCAAAGCAATAGATAGTTATGGAAATGCCTATGATATAAAGGCCATTCAAGACGCAGATCAAAGAAGCCTTTTGGATGTTAAAGCTTTTGTTAAGGGTGAAATATTACCTGTAAAGATACTTTTGAACGAAGACAATTTAGCTCCTGTAAAAGTAATTGCCGGAGATGGCACACTTTACGGAGTTAAAGCCATAGCCCCCAATGGAGACAGATTAAATGTTAAAGGGGTAAAACGTGACGGAAATATTATCTATATCAAGGCGATCGATACGAATGGCAGTAGTTATGCTGTACAAGCAATTAGTCCTACAGGGCAATTGAACGATGTAAAAGGAATTAAAACGAATAATGAAGACATTGAGTATCAATTTCTCGGTCATGATATTTATGCCCATGTAAAGGCATTACCGCAAACAGGTGACATCGGTAATAATTTCCTATGGCATATCGTATCGATTCATCCTGATGGATATACCATGCCGGTAAAAGCTTTTGATAAAGATGGCAATGCCTTTGATGTAAAAGCAATACAAGATGCTAATCAACGCAGTTTGTTAAATGTGAAGACATTTGTTGGAGAAATGAAACAATTACCGGTTAAATTATTAGTAAGCAAGGATAAATTTATTCCTATGAACGCCATTGGAAATGATGGAACCCTTTATGAAATCAAAGCCATTACACCCGACGGTGAAAAACTTGATATTAAAGGAATTAATCAATCGGGAAATATCATTCATATTAAGGCTATCACTAAGGACGGCGTAATTTATGGAGTAAAAGCGATTTCGCCCGAAGGTGAACTTAATGATGTAAAAGGGATCAAAATGTTTAAAGAACAAGTTGAGTTGATCCTTAATGGTGTAGAAGTTTATGCACATGTTAAGGCACTTCCTCAGGCAATTTAAAATTCAATAAGGTAATAATTAAATAAAAAAGCAGGCCAATCAGCCTGCTTCTTTATTTATGAAATGCTACATACTTGAGCAATCTTTTCACTAGACTTTTAATAATTTTGAAATGTGAGATATTCAAGCCATTTCAAGCATTTGATCAACGAATTAGGTCCGCCGCAATTCAATAATCATCAATTTAAAAGAATGATGAATATCGTCGCCGTAGAGCGATGCATTTCAGTATTACATAAAATAAAAAAGCACAACCTAAACACACCGGATTTTCATAAATATGATCAAATTCTATTCGGGGAACAAAAATTGCTCACAGAATTAACTGCCAATCAGGAACCTGAGCATCTCTTAAAAGAAATGTACAGAATGAGTGATTTTTAATAATTGTATATTTGATGATGACCTCGAAAAATTATTTGATAATTAAAAGATTGATAAAATGAAGTTTATTTTTATTCATTGTTATACCGTCTAGTGTATGCTATTGTTGACATAGAAACAACCGGCTTAGGTGCACAAGGCAATAAAATTACAGAGATATCCATTTTTGTTCATGACGGCCAAAAAATAATTAAAGAATTTACCTCCTTGGTGAATCCCGAATCATCTATTAGTTACCGGATCTCAGGATTGACAGGAATAACCAACGACATGGTAAGATCGGCTCCAAAATTTTATGAAATTGCCAAAGACGTGATCGAATATACCAAGGATTGCATATTTGTGGCGCATAGCGTTAATTTTGACTATAATGTCATAAAATATGAATTACAGGAATTAGGTGCCGAGTTTAAAAGAAAGAAACTATGCACGGTTCGGTTATCAAGAAAATTAATCCCCGGTCAACGGTCTTATAGTCTAGGTGCCTTGTGTACAAGCTTAGGTATTAAGATCAACGGGCGTCATCGTGCCAGAGGTGATGCGGAGGCTACTGTTACTTTATTAGAAAAATTATTAGCATTAGACACCAAAGGAACTTTCGATGCTTTTTTAAATAATCGATCCAGACAGGCAACCTTACCGCCATTATTGCCAAAAAAAGTCCTCGATGCATTGCCAAACGAAACCGGCGTTTATTATTTTAAAGATACCAAAGGAAATATTATTTATATAGGAAAGGCAATAGACATCAAACAACGTGTTCTTAGCCATATTTATAACAAAACTAACAAGGAGATAAAGTTATGCAACGAAACTGCCAACATTACCTTTGAACGTACAGGAAATGAATTAACTGCTTTATTACTCGAATCTGACGAGATCAAAAGATATTATCCTAAATATAATAGTTCACAAAAAAGGAATACACCCAGTTATGGTATTTCAACTTATCAAGATAGGCGAGGCGTGATACATATCGTTTATGATCGATTAAAAACTTTACAAAACCCAGTTCAAAGGTTTTATACACAATCTCAGTGCAGGGCATTTTTAGAAGAGTTATGTGAAATCCATGAGTTATGTCCAAGATATTGTAGTTTACAGCAAATAACAGGAGGCTGTTTTCATTATCATATTAAAAAATGCAGGGGTATTTGCAGAAAAACTGAGAGCGTAGAAACCTATAACCAAAGGGTTAGAAATGCCTTGGAGGATTTATTGAATAATGATTCTTATATCATAAAAGAAAAGGGAAGGGATGAGCGAGAGGAGGCCATTATTATGGTCAAAAATGGGATCTATCAAGGATTTAGCTATGTTCCAAAAAAGAATAATTTCATTTCATTTTCGAATTACGAAGAGCTCATTGAATTGAGAAACGATAATATTGATATACAGCGCATTATTAGAAGTTACTTAAATAAAAATTCAGTTAATATGATAAAAGTTTAAGTACCATTTTATCAAATATAACTGTTGGCTATTTCATATAAATAAAACCGTTTAAAATTAAGTTCGTAATATTATGGTTAATTAAGATAAATCTTTACGTATGAAAAAACTAAAAAACGGTTTAATAGTCTTATTAATATCTTGCATTGGAATGATTTCGTGTAATAATGATGATACGGATAATTTAAACATTTGGACCGGATCAAAGATTATTTTTACTAAAGCTGACGGAGCGGATTGGACATTAGAGGAAAATCAAGATAGAATAACTTCTAATGTTTGGATAACCAGAGCAAATACTAAGGGTATCTTTAATATTGTATCAGAAACAGGTTATGGCGATTTAAGTCCGGCTGATACTGAATGGTCCCAAGGCACAACTGCTGATATTGGGATATTAACTTTCAATACTTGGATCAATACGAGTGGTAATAATCCAACCAGTTTATTAAATAAAGATTTAGTATTGCATCTTATCACAGACGATATTTATATCGATATTAAATTTATTTCATTTTCGGGTGGCGGTAGCGCCGGAGGTTTTGCCTATGAAAGATCAACAAAGTAAATTATTGATTTGTAGCGATATAGTATAATATTTTTAATCACACTTGATTTCGATTATTATAAATAACTAAAAAAATTAACAAAAAGTATTGATAAAATTAACTAACTTTAGTAAATAAATTTTACAAATTATGTGAACAATAAGATTCATAATTAAAGGAATTTACCCAGTTGCTTTAATATTTATTTAAATCATTAAAAAATTTTAATTATGAAAAGAGTTATTACTTTAATTTTTACAATGCTTGTCCTGACTAGCTATAATTTGAATTCTCAAACAGTTTGGACTGGTTCAAAAATCACTTTTACAAAGGCGAATAGTGCTGATTGGAACTTGCCGGCAAATCAAGACAGAATTACGTCTACTATTTGGATCACTAGAAAAAATTCAAAAGGAATTTATAATATAGCTACGGAGTCGGCATATGTTGAAGATGTGAGTCCGGCTGATACAGAATGGGCATTGGGGACAACGGCGAATTATAACACTTTAACCTATGATGATTGGGAAACTGTAACGAGACCATCAGAATTAGCACATCTCGATCTTCCAGGAAAAGAATTTGTAGTACATCTGATTACGGAAGATATTTATATTGATTTGAAATTTTTATCATGGACAAGTGGTGGTGCAGGTGGTGGATTTTCATATGAGCGTTCAACCGATCAAGCACTAGGTATAAATGATGAAAAATTAAATTCACTTAATATTTATCCGAACCCTTCAAGTGATTATGTTTTCCTAAATGATTCTTATAGAGGTGAAGAAGTAATACTTCTTGATATTTTAGGTAAAACAGTACTTACCGCTAAGGTTGCTCAAAATAATTCGATTGACATTAGAAAATTAGTAAAAGGTATCTATTTTTTAAGGGCAAAGGATAACGCCGTGGCTAGATTCATCAAGAAATAATTATTATTTTATAAAACATTGTAAATAAGTATATTGTTTGGGAAAAATAGTATGAATTTAAGAATTCCATTTATTCTGTTGCTACTATTGCTTTACAGTTGTAACAAGAGAACAATAGATAAATATAATTGGCATTCCATTACCGTTACTGCTACGGCTTACAATTCATTAAAATACCAAACTTCTTCAAACCCTCATATCACCGCATGGGGCGATAGCCTGTTACCCGGCAAGAAATATATTGCAGTATCAAGAGACCTTATTGGTATGGGCTTGAAGCATAATACGCCTGTTAAAATAGATGGTTTTGAGGGTATTTATATTGTAAAGGATAAAATGCACACGCGCTGGAAAAAACGCATTGATATTTATATGGGCTTAGATGTAAAAAAGGCCAAAAATTGGGGAAAAAGAAAAATAGAAATGACTTATGGTATTTTAAAAGATGAAGACAAAGAATAATTATAATAATATGTATTCGAGACGTGAAGTTTCAAAGCTAATTGCAGGAACTGCAATTGCCAGTTTTCTAACGCCTTCATTAATGTCTTTTAACCAAAAACGTATGAATGAACGAAAAATTCCCTCAACAGGGGAATTGTTGCCAATTGTAGGTTTGGGAACCTGGCAATCATTTGATATTGGTAATGATCTGAATCAAAGAGAACAACTTTCTGAAGTTTTGATCAATATGAATGAATTAGGTGGAAAAATGATCGATAGCAGTCCAATGTACGGTAGGTCTGAAACTGTGGTTGGCGAACTAACCACAAAATTAAACCTCCAAAATAAATTCTTTTATGCTACAAAAGTGTGGATAGAGGGTAAACAGCAAGGAATATACCAGATGAATGCTTCATTCCATAAAATGAAAAGGGAAACCATGGACCTCATGCAGATACATAATCTTGTCGACTGGAAAACACATATAAAGACCTTAAAAGATTGGAAGGAAAAGGGAAAAATTAGATATGTTGGATTCACCCATTACACGAATGCGTCTCATGATACATTGGTTAAGTTAATTAGATCAGAAAGGCCGGACTTTGTTCAATTCAATTATTCGATAAATGAAAGAAATGCCGAAAAAGAACTTTTAAATGTTGCTAAGGAACATGGTACTGCCGTTATTATAAACAGACCCTATGCAGGTGGAGCATTGTTTAGGAAAATTAGGGGTAAAGCCTTGCCCGAATGGTGTAAAGAAATGGAAATAACATCCTGGGGTCAATATTTTTTAAAATTCATTCTGGCCAATGAGGCTATAAATTGCGTGATACCCGGCACTTCTAATCCAACACATCTTATAGATAATATGAAGGCCGGATTTGGAAGACTGCCCAATGATGCCGAGAAAAAGAGAATGCTTCAATATTTAAATTCCTTGTAATCAATTTTATTATTAAAGTTGATATGATGACATTCTTAAAATTTGTATTTTTAAATATTAACTAGAATTATGATAAAAAAAATCAACTGGGAAGAAATTCCAACCGAAGAAGTAACGCCAAAAATGCATCGGAAATTAGTTTATGGCGATAAGATCATGATCGCTAAAATGAAATTCAAAGACGGCTTTTTAGTACCTTTACATAGCCACGTGAACGAACAAATTACGCAAGTAATATCGGGAACCATAAGGTTTTGGTTTGGGGATGATAAAAAGGAAACCTTCGATCTACATGCGGGAGATATCGCTGTGATTCCATCAAATATGCCTCATGAAGCCTTGATGATAGGAGACGTAGAAGAAATAGATACATGGACACCTATACGTGAAGACTGGCTAGACGGAACAGATAATTATTTAAGAAAATAATAATATGAACTTCGGTTTAAAAGGAAAAAATGCCTTGGTTACAGCATCAAGTCAAGGGCTTGGTAAAAGTGTAGCACTCGAATTGGCCAAAGAAGGTGCTAATCTGGCCATTTGCGCAAGAAATAAGCAACTATTAGAAACTGCCAAGGCACAGATCTATAGTATGGGTGCTGGAGATGTATTTGCGGTTGAATGTGACTTAACGAAAGCCTCCGATCGTGATAAAATGATGAAGGCTGTACTAAAGCATTATAAAAATATTGACATATTGGTAACGAATACAGGTGGGCCGCCAACCGGAAAATTTGAAGAATTAAATCAGGAAGATTGGAATAAGGCCTATGAATTATTACTGGGAAGCGTTGTTTCAATAATAAGGGGTGTCTTGCCCGGTATGAAAGAAAAGGAGTGGGGACGAATTATTACAATCACCTCACAAGCTGTCAAGCAGCCGGTTGAAAATTTAATTTTATCGAATGCTGTAAGGGCATCTGTAGTGGGTCTTATGAAAACATTGGCAACCGAGCTGGGACCCCATAATATTACCGTTAATAACGTTATGCCGGGATATACACAAACCAATCGTTTAAAAAAATTGATAGCAGCCAATCCCAATTTTAATGAAGCCATTAATGAAATTCCTTTAAAACGATTTGGGAATCCGGACGAATTTGCGGCTGCAGTTACTTTTTTGGCTAGCGAGCGAGCAAGTTATATAACCGGTGTTTCATTGCCGGTAGATGGTGGATGGATAAAAAGTATTTAGCATTAATGATCAAATTAGATTTAAAGGATAAAAAAATATTACTTACCGGGGCATCCAAAGGTATTGGCAAGGGTTTGGCAGAATTCCTTCTGGAAAATGGTGCGCAGCTTGCGATACATTACAATAGCGATCGGGCTTCGGCGGAGTCATTGATTTCGAAGTCTAAAAATTCTGAATCTAAAATTTTTAAAGCAGATCTGGCAAATGAAGAAGAAGTGTTTTTACTTTTTAGAGAAGTAACAGCTCATTTTAAAAAAATTGATGTGATCATATTAAATGCCGGTGTTTTTCTTAAGCATTCAACCCGTGAATCAACTACGGATTGGTTAGCGGTATGGAAAAAAACAATGGATATTAATTTAAATGCCGTGGGCTTGCTTACCAAATTGGGTATAGACCACTTTTTAAAAATGGGTGCTGGTAGCTTTATCTATATTGGAAGCAGGGCCGTATTTAGAGGCGAAACCGAAGAGTATCTGGCCTATGCAGCCTCAAAGGGTGGAATGGTATCATTGGCAAGAAGTGTGGCAAGGTCTTTTGGTAAGCATAATATCAAATCATTTATTGTTTCTCCGGGATTTACAAAAACGCAAATGGCTGAAAGTTTTATAGCTAGCTATGGGGAAGAAAAAGTGCTGAATGAAATTGCCTTGAACGAATTAACCACCCCCAAAGATCTGGCTCCTTTAATTGGACTTATGTGCAGTGGTTTAATGGATCATGCCACCGGAGCTACGATCGATATTAATGCCGGAAGCCATATAAGGTAAAAGTTTGTTTATTTCAACTATAATACCCTACAACATAGTTGATCTCTTTATAAATCAATCGAATACTATTTTTTAAAATTCCGGATTTTGGCATGAGATTTGCATTTTATAGAATATAAAGTGGTAAGGGCTCATGAAGCGAATACGATAAAGTAAAGCACTGGCTGACCAACTGTTTGAAATATCAATCACTTTTAGATGTAGTTTTAAATTTTATGTGTAATTACATCAACCGTATTATTTATTAAAACCAGTCACAGGATGCACGGTGTAACATGTTATGATCTTTCGGAATCGTGTGGATAATTTACTTCAATGCAATATGGTTTTAGTGTATTTTACAGATAAATAAAAAGCCGTCATATAAAACCCCCGTTATAATATGACAGCTTCTATCTTTTAATAAAAAATATTTAATAACTGTTTATATATAACAACAGAGCGGTCTTTATTCCTACATTTATTCCATTATATTATTTAAAACCAAAAACTTTTAAGGTTCTCTATTATTAAGAGTTTACTATGATTTCTTTTTCTTAATATTGGTCTTTTAAAATCAATAACTTTTCAATATATTCATGGATAAACCACAGAACGGCCTTTTAATTATTCTTGCTTTTTTTTCCATTTACGTCATATGGGGTTCTACATATCTTCTGAATAAAATTGCAGTAACCGAATTACCGCCATTTATGTTAGCTTCCATTCGTTTTGTTAGTGCGGGTGTTCTTATATTTATTATCGCTAAAGTATTGGGAATTAGCCTAAAAATAAATCGAAAACAACTTTTAAATACCGGCATTGCCGGATTTTTATTTCTCACTTTTGGTAATGGGGTAGTAGTATGGGCGTTGAGATATGTCGATAGCGGATTTGCCGCCCTAGAAATATCAGCACAACCATTGGTTGTATTAATATTAATGAGAATTTTTGAAGGAAAAAAAATTCAATTAATGTCTGTAATTGGTGTTGTTTTAGGCATTATTGGAATTTATTTGTTAGTGAGTCAAAAACAGATCATAAGCCAGGAGGGTACAATTACAGGCATTATCATGATCTTTGCATGTATGCTTAGTTGGGCGTATGGTAGTTTATTTGTTGCCAAGGCAGAACTGCCAACCAATTATTTTGTAAATACGGGATACCAGATGTTAACGGGGGGTATTATGTTAGCAATATCCAGCGTTTTATTTGGTGAAGCTTGGACAAATCCCATTGAATGGAGTGAGCCAGTACAGCTCTCTATGGTCATACTCATTATTTTTGGAAGTATCGTAGCCTTTACCTCATTTAATTATTTGCTAAAAGTAGTTTCTCCCGAGAAAGTAGCCACATCAACTTATGTAAATCCGATCATTGCCCTACTATTGGGTTGGTATTTTCTAAATGAACAGATCACAACGCAATCGATAATAGCTGCTGCCGTTCTTTTAACAGGTGTGTATTTTATTAATACCCGAAAAAAATTGGTTCTTTATTCTAGATTTTCAAAATAATTCAAGGCTAATAGAAATAAAAAGAGGCTACTGTCATTATCCCTAATGCAATGGGCAATACGATACTGAAATAAATAAAAGTTACGAAACCTGTTTTAAGAAATGACACAAAATATCCTTGTCCGTAAAATTTCTTTATTGCAATAATGAGATACATATAAATGGCCAATGCTATGGTGCCATTGACCCATGATGATACTTCTAAAAAATAATTTGCCAATAAGGTAATTCCAAAGAGTACAAATAAAAATGAGAAGTAATAAAAACTAAATACCAAATGATGTGCGAAGCTGCCTCTTCTCCAAAAGAATAATTTTAAAATAAAGGCAAAAATTGGCAGTAAAATAAAAAGTGCGATAGGAATACTATCAAAAAAAGCTTGTAAAATACCGCCACCACTATTTTTTTGAAATTTAAGCATTTGGGTATACAATCTACGTTTAAAAAACCCGGCATCATCTTTCATGCCCATGGCACGTAACATTTCTTTTTCGGGTGCATTAACATTAATTAATGAATCTAATTTTTCCTTATCATAATCAAAATTTAAATTCCAATTATTATCATTATTATTACTGTTTTTAATAATGGAGTCTAACTTTTCAATTTCCTCATCATCCATTCCCGTTATGATCTGCTTGTCTTTTAAATTTTTAATTATTTTTTCTTCCGAAATGGAATCCAATGTTTTTTGAGGTATAGAATCGAACTTAAGTACAGTATCATTTTCAAAACCTTTTTTTAAAGCCATATCGGCTTTCTGGGTATATTCACGAGCCTGGAAAGAAAAGATAAAGAAGAATATCACAGATGCAAAAAGATAATACTGTGCCGGATGGAGATATCTTAAACGCTTGCCTTCAACAAATTTTTTCGCCAAATATCCGGGTCGAAACATGAGCGGAAAAAAACTTCTGAAAAATCTGGCATCGAAAGAAAAGTAATTACTAATGGTATTATAAAACAAAACACCTATAGTAAGCTTATCCTTTGCCTTTTGGCCACAATGCGGACAAAACTCGAAACTTTCGTTAAATTCTAATTCGCAGTTCTGACAAGTGATATTTTTATCTTCCATGGATTTTTCTCGTTGGGATAATAAAAATACATAATTAAGCGATTTAAAAAAATTGTATTTTTATGCCCGAACATCAATTTTCGATGAAAAAAATACTCAAATGCCTCCTTTTCTTTGCTTTTTATAGCTTGAGTTCAAGTATTTACGCTCAATTGGTGAACATAGAATCTCAAAGAATGCAAACTGATTCGATTAGGTTTGTGTTAAAGAATGACTTTTCTTTTAGCTATAATAATAATGACGGTAGTTATTTATATCAGATAAGCAATGGATTGTCTTCACAATTAAAGTCAAAAGACCTCAAAAAGATCTATTTTTTAATAGGAAATTATGACCTTATTCGTTCTTCAGATCAAGATTTTAGGAATTCATGGATGCTGCACTTTCGTTTTAATTATAAGTTGAACGATCTTTTTAGATTGGAATCCTTTATTCAAAGCCAACACAATGAATTGTTATATATAAACCGCAGAAATTTAGTAGGGGCAGGGGTTCGGTTTAAAATTATATCGAAAGAAAATGTAAGCTTATATATTGCCAATGCCTCTATGTATGAAGAGGAAAAAAGCAAAACTTTGGATAAAAGATTTTATCATCTTAGAAATAGTTCTTATCTCTCATTTACTGCCACCATATCAAAAAGCAACGTTAAAATTTTAAATACGATATATTTCCAACCTTTATATAAAAGTTTTAGTAACCATAGAATTTTGGAACAATTGAAAATCGAAGTTCCGATAAATAAACATTTAAATCTAAATTCGATGTTTAACTATTATTATGATAGCAAAACTCCTGACAATAACAAACAATATACTGCTAATATTAGTGTGGGAATCGGATTTCAATTATAAGTTGAAATAGTCTTAAAACGACCCAGTTTTAATAGTCTCTATTGACATAAAACTTAGTGAAAATAGATTAATATTATTATCATTCATAGACTCGCTTATTTTTATTTAGCTTCCTTATTAATTTTTAGATATGAAAATACGGCAAAAGCAATTGTTACCATAATTCTAAATAAAATGGCCCCGATTGTCTTTGTTTCATAGAGACCACCAAAAATCATGTGAACAAATAGACCAAGCATCGCTATCATTAAAATGATGAGGGATGCCACTAAAACTTTAAACGTCCACTTCCTAAATTGTATAAATCCATAAACAGCAAACAAATATAAAATACTGCAAATAAAGTTTGCCCAAACAACTATCAAAACATAATTACCTTGCTTTGCACGCATACCAAAGCAATCGAATATGATTGAACCACTTAAAAAGAGCGTTAATAGTCCAAATATGGCTAAGATGACTGTAAAAAAATACGTTAATACCTTGCTTTTGAGCATTATTTCAAGTTTTAGTTCAAACGATTATCATGATCTTCACCCAACCACCATTTTTTCACATATTGTTTTTTAACCAATCCGAATTTTTTGATGGAATATGATTCAATATGCGCAATCAAATCATCCACAGAATCTGTAACAAAAAGCAATTTCATGTCTTCGGGACTTATGCTTTCATTTTCGGCCATTATATGGATATGGTGGCATAGTTCCTTATGATATTCTGAATCAAAAATAACGACAGGAAAATCTTGAATGACTTTTGTTTGTATTAAGGTTAAAGCTTCAAAAAGTTCATCGAGCGTACCCATGCCTCCGGGCATGACCACAAAAGCATATGAATATTTTACCAAAATAACTTTTCTTAGAAAAAAGTAGGGGATGTTTATCCATTTATGCAGATACGGATTTGGTTTTTGTTCAAAAGGCAAAATAATATTGCACCCAACCGAATTCCCGCCAGCTTCAAAAGCGCCTTTATTGGCAGCTTCCATAATGCCAGGACCACCACCTGTCATAACAGTAAATCCTATTTTTGATAAGGCAGCACCAATTTTTTCGGCATTTTTATAATGTTCGGATTCTTTTGTAAATCGTGCAGAACCAAAAACTGTTACACAAGGCCCAATAAAGTGCATTTTACGAAATGCTTTTATGAAATTGAAAAAGACTTTAAATGCAAAGATCAATTCTTTATATCGCGATAATGGCCCTCTTACAAATAACGATTCATCTCTTGATAATTTGACATTTTTTTCTGGTTTCATAGCTCATATTTTATGTTGTCTTCTTATAACTCCAAACGGCGAGGCCATTCATGATAATGGCATAGAGCAATGTTTTTGATAATTGTGGCAGGATGTCCATAAAACCAGAACCTTTCAACATCACCATACGCATCACTTCCACAAAGTATTTAATAGGGTTGAATTCGGTGATCATTTGAGCCCATTTTGGCATACTTTCAATGGGTGTAAACAAACCACTCATCAAAATAAAAATAACCGTGAAAAACCAAGCGATAAACATGGCTTGTTGCTGGGTTTCAGTAAAGTTTGAAATAAATAAACCAATTCCTAAAACCACTAAAATATAGATGGATGTATAAAAATACATCAATACTAAACTACCGATCATTGGTACATTAAAAATGAGTTTGGCTATAATTAATCCTACAGTTAACAAAACTAATCCTATAACCCAAAAAGGAAATAGCTTACCTATAATAAACTGACTTTTCTTAATAGGTGTAACATTGATTTGCTCTAAAGTGCCAATTTCTTTTTCGCGTACAATGTTCATTCCAGAAAGAAATAAGGTAATCATCGTTACTAGCAAAACCAATATTCCTGGAACCATAAACGTTTTATAATTAAGCGTTTCGTTGTACCAAAATAAAGGAATGGTTTCAATGGTTGAAGGTTGTACTTGTGCATCAGAAAATTGCATCAAGTCTATTTTTATATTTTTATTGAAACGTTGTACTATTTGATTGATATATACATTTTCTACACCGGCAGCAGCGCCATCAATGGCATTTATAGTTATGCCTAAATTTGTCTGTTTTTCTTTTTGTAAATCGCGTTCAAAATGAGACGGAATTTCCAGCACCACATCAATTTCACCATTAAGCATTGCTTCACTAGCTTGATTTTCCGAAGGAAAATATCTCAAAACATTAAAATAGGTTGAAGCATTCAAAAGCATCGACCAAAGCACGAGAATTTGAAGAATGGTCATTATCGATATATGCAAATTTGATGTTCTTAATTTCAAAAGTTGCCGCATTAGAAAGAATGATCAATTGGATGAGAGGCAAGACAAAAATAATAGGCAACATACCTTTATTTCTAAAGATTTGCTTGAACTCTTTTTGTATGATATAAAAGATCATTTTCATTATTCCAATCTAATTTTATATTTCTTCACACTTAATCCAATAAAAAACACCGTCATTCCAAATAAAATCAAGGTTTCTTTCCAAATAAATGGTGAGTCCGACACCTTTAAGCATGATGCCTTTAATAATGATAATAAACCATTTTGCAGGAATTATATTACTAATTACTTGGAGTATCCAGGGCATGCTCGTAATAGGGAAAATAAACCCTGACAATAGTATCACCGGCAACATTAATCCCATTAAAGAGATCATCATGGCTGTTTGTTGTGAAGACGAAATGGTTGAAATTAAAATCCCTAAAGCCAATGCGCTTATAATAAAAAGGATACTTTCCATTGCCAACAAAAACAAACTTCCCTGAACTGGCATGTTAAAGATAAAAATGCTTAACAGTACGATAACTATAGCATTAATAATGGATAGAAAAATATATGGAAACACTTTGCCAATAATGACCTGAAATGGTTTTAGTGGCGATACTAACAATATTTCCATGGTACCCAATTCTTTTTCTCTGGTAATCGAAATGGAGGTCATCATAGCGGAAACCAGCATTAAAATAATGGTCATAACACCAGGCACAAACATATAGACGCTTTTTAATTCGGGATTATAGACCATACGTGTTTCTGGAACAATTTGATAAATAATGGTGATGTCTTTGTTTAATTGTTTTTGATACTGTTGAAGAATGGCATTTACATAATTGCTTATGGTATTGGCAGTATTTGGATCTGTAGCATCAGTAATAATTTGAACGGTTGCTTTTTTATCTTATAATCAATTTTTACTGAAATCTTTTTCAAAATTTAAAACTGCTTTTACATGCCCTTTTTGAAATACAGAATCAATGTCAGCCTCGCGCTCAATCATTTGTTTAATACTAAAATATTTAGAAGCTGATATTTTATTGATAATTTCTTGTGTATTGGCATCTTTCGAATGGTCTAAAATGGCAATATCACATTATTAATTTCATTGGTAATGGCAAATCCAAAAAGCAAAATCTGAGCAATAGGCATTCCAAAAAGAATAAACAACGAGCGTCTATCTCTAAAAATATGGTAGAATTCTTTTTTTATAAAACCTATAAATCGTTTCATTCGCGCCTCTAACTCCCCAAAGGGAGTTTTATATTATTAATGTATATTGTCATCTGCACCCTTTCCTTCGGGAAGGGTCGGGGATGGGTTTCTTGCCAATTTTAAAAACACATCATTCATACTTTCAACCTTAAATTGCGCTTTTAGTTTTTTTGGTGTATCCAAAGCTTCTATTTTTCCATTTACCATGATGGAAACCCGATCGCAATATTCGGCTTCATCCATATAATGTGTGGTCACAAAAATGGTGGTGCCTTTATTGGCTGCTTTATAGATCATTTCCCAAAACTGCGTCTGGTAATTGGATCAACACCTCCTGTTGGTTCATCTAAAAACACAATTTTAGGGTCGTGTAACAAGGCAACAGAAAACGATATTTTCTGTTTCCAACCCAATGGTAATGAGCCTACTAATTGACTTGCCACATCTTGTAAACCCAATTCATCAATCAATTCTTTGGATTTTTCTTTAATTCTCACTCTTGATAATCCATAAATACCACCAAAAAAAGTTATGTTTTCTTTAACCGTTAAATCGTCATATAAGGCAAATTTCTGACTCATATAGCCGATATTCTTCTTTATGTCTTCGGCATTGGTAAAAACATCAAATCCAGCTACTTTAGCATTACCAGAAGTAGGTTTAGAAATGCCTATCAGCATTTTCATCGCTGTAGTTTTTCCAGCACCATTCGCGCCCAAAAATCCAAATATCTCACCTTTTTTTACTTCAAACGTAATGGCGTTTACGGCTGTAAAATCACCAAACATTTTGGTGAGGTTTTGAGCTTCTATGACGTTGTTGTTGTTCATTTAGTTTATATTGTCTCATCGAGCGCAGTCGAGATGTCTTAGTAGTTCCCGAAGGCGCTCGAACAGACATCTATTTTGCCAATTCCATAAAGGTATCCTCAATGGTAGCTTGTGTTTTTTCAATATGAATTTCTGATAAGTTTTTAGATTCTAAATACTGTTGTAATTCTTCTGTATTAAAATCATTTCTAAGGTCTGTATAATGCACAAATTCGCCAAAAGGATATACACTATACTGATGTTCGTATGATTTTAAACTATTGATTAATTGATACATATTATGAGCCTTCACATTAAAGATCGTTTTAGGGTAATGATTTACAATAGCATCAGGAGTGTCAATTTCCAGTATTTGTCCATCCTGGATCAATGCAATTCTATCGCATAAAGCGGCTTCATCCATATAAGGAGTAGAAACCAACATGGTAATACCTTTTTGTTGCAATCGTTTTAACATCTCCCAAAATTCTTTACGCGAAACAGCATCTACACCGGTTGTTGGTTCGTCTAAGAATAATACTTTGGGTTTATGTATCAATGCGCAACACAAGGCTAGTTTTTGTTTCATTCCACCAGAGAGTTTGCCCGCCCTGCGGTTTTTAAAAGGTTCTATTTGAACATAAATATCCTTAATTAGTTCGTAGTTTTCTTCGATTGTAGTACCAAAAATAGTGGCAAAAAAATTCAAATTTTCCTCAACGGTCAAATCCTGGTATAAGGAAAATCTCCCTGGCATATAGCCTACACTTTGTCTAATTGATTTATAATCTTTCAATACATCAAAACCTGCGACCGTGGCAGTGCCTTCATTCGCAATTAATAAGGTTGTTAAAATGCGAAACAGGGTTGTTTTTCCTGCTCCGTCCGGACCAATCAAACCAAATAATTCCCCTTCCTTAACTTCAAATGAAATATTATTCAAAGCTTTAACATCTTGGTATGATTTCGATATATTATTAATGTAAATACTCATGCTTAATCAAAATAATTCTTATAAGCGTTTAAATTTTCTACAATACTTACCGTGATTTTTGATGCTTCTTCTGTGGTAGTGGCTGCTAACAAATAGTCTATTTTTTCAACCAATGGGAGTAAAAAAATATGGAGATTGTCATGAGATAGTCCCGTCATCGTGCATTTTTTAATGATCATATTTTTTTCTTCATCTAATTTTGCACCTAGTGTATGATAATCTTCAACAGTTTTAAGATTGCTTTTTTTGATGAGATTGAGCATAACACTGACACCTTGGGTACTTTCGATATTGGCTTTCCATTTTGAATTATTATCCAGTTTAATGTCGTTTACCCAATCATTGCTTAGATTGTGTGTATTGTCTTTAGATTCTTCTTGTAAGTCCTCATTTTCTATTTGAGGAGATGATATATTTTGTTCATTCTTTGTTGCTTTATTACAGCTTGTAAATACAATAGAAAATAGCGTGACTAAGATTAATATTCTTTTCATTTTATTAGAATTTTGGTTATTTAATTGATTATTCATTAGAATTTGTTATCCACATTTCGGCCGGCATTCCTATTTTTAAACTGCCATCGTTTATTACATCCACTTTAACGGCATATACCAAGGCTACGCGTTCTTCTTTGGTTTGAATGATCTTAGGCGTAAATTCCGCTTCTGATGCAATCCAACTGACTATGCCTTTATATGATTTCATTTTCTTTTGATCATCGATCTTTATAGTAACATCCTGGCCTAATTTTATGTTGGCTAGTTGCGGTTCGCTTATATACACACGTAACTGCATGTTTGATAGATCTGCTATTTTATATAGAGGTTTCCCAAATGAACTGATTTCGCCAGATTCTGCATATTTTACTAATACAGTTCCTTTAATCGGGTTGATGATCATACTCTTATTGATCTGATCGTCAATCTGTTTCAATTGTACATCAATACTTTTTAATTCATTAACGACCGGGGCATTTTGTATTTCAATACTTCTGATCTGTTGTTTTAAGACATCTATTTCACCGGTAATATTGTCTAATTGCTGTTGTGTTCCGGCATTATCCTTTATTAAATTCTCAATACGGGTTTTATTTATATTAGCCGTATTAAGTTTGGCTTTTAACACCGAAATTTGTGATAATACACCTCTTGATTTAGAGCTAATAACATCTTTCGAAACCAAGAATTGTTCTTTTTTTAAAGCCAAGGATATGGTATCTATAAAACCCAAAAAAGCGTCCTTTTCGAGTATATCGCCTTCTTTGATATTGAATTCCATAAGTTTTCCATTATTTTCTGCAGAAACTGTGATCTCTGTGGCTTCGAAATTTCCGTAACCATCGGCCTTATTATTATTGCTATTACAAGATAAAAGCCCTGCAGAGATTAAGACGATTTCAATTAAAAGTTTATAGTGATTCATGAGGTATAATTTTAAAGTCCTTTTGTAATATTATAATTTGCTTTGGCCAATTGCAATTGAATGGCATGAGTAGCCAATGTATTCTGGTCTTCATATAGATTGGTCAACTCCGTTATGTAGGCAGAGCTGGTAATCACGCCGTTTTTTAGTTGTGATTCGGCCGAAATCAAAACATCTTTCCTTAACGCTATAATTTCCTTATCAGTTTCAATGAGTAAAGAGATCTTGTCAATTTCATTTTGTGTCTGATCAAGTTCTATATTGGTATTCAGTTTGAATATTTCCATTTCGTTATCAACGAGGTCTCTATTTATCAATATGGATTCACGATGTTTTTTATTGGCATTGCCATCAAATACATTCCATTTTAGTTTAATGCCAGCAATATAAAAAGGCTGAAATGAGTTGTCTAACATATTTAATCCCGGGTTGCCATAACCACCTTCTGCAAATCCGGATAATTTCGGGTGCTTTTGTTTTGAAAACAATATTTCTGAACTCGTAATTTCTTCCTTTTTCAGCTCAAATAATTCCAATTCAGGTCGATTTAGTTCTATTGATGGGGCAATGGAAATATTGGATTCCTGAAAACTGGTAAAGTTTGATAAGGGTTTACCGATCAAAGAGGATAAAGTCTCTATCAATGACCGTTTATTCTGATCAAGCTCTGTAAATTGCTGTTTAACTTTTAGTAATTCGGCTTCCAACACTTTATCAGATGCGGGAAGAACAATTCCATTTTTAATACCCGATCGAACCTCATTTAATTTTGCATCAAGTTGATCTTGTTTTAAGGTTAATATTTGTTGCTTTTCTTGTGTGAGGAGCACCGTGAAATAGATTTGGTTGACTTGTTTTTTCAACTGATACAAATTAACCTCAATCGTTTTCTTCCCGGTTTTTAGGGTTGACTGATTTAATGCGTTTTTTGCATTGATAAGTCCTCCTCCATATATGAGTTGGCTTGCAGATAGCGAGGTCCTATATTGATCTTTATTGAGTGGCTCGATACCGGCATTAGATATGGGAATTTCAATCACATCAGATTGGTAGGTAGCTTGCGCGCTTAGATCTAATTGTGGTAAACTTTCAGCTTTAATAGCATCGAGATCGATCGATTGTTGTTTTTCTAATATGGCAGTTTGCTTTGCCAATGGATAATTTTTATCTAATAATTGATAGCACTCATAGAGCGTAATTTGTTCTTGCCCGAAAACGTTTAGGGATACAAGTATGACGAGAAGGGAAGTTAATTTTCTCATGTTGATATTTTTATAGAATTAATAATAAAATCGGCTACTTCTGTTTTTCTTTCCTCCATTAATTGTTGAAAAGCGGTTTCATCGGTATTGGTAATTACTTTAAGCAATGGGGATGCTACGAACGGAAAAATATTAAGCGCCACTATATTGATAAACAACTGTTCGGCCTTAATTGGTTTAATTAAACCGTTTGCAATTTCAGTTTCTAATTGCACTTTGAATTTTTCAATATTGGGAAACCCTATATTTTGTTGGATTTTTACAACAAAATCCGGATTTCTATTCAACTCATTAAAAATAAAATTTGGCAAATAAGGATGCTTTATAATGAAAGAGATATAGTTAAACGTAAAGTTTTTTATTTTGTCTTCAACCGAAGAATCGTCATTTAAGATCTTATTTAATTGAGGTGCCAATAAGGCAAATGCGTTTTTAAAAACAGCTTCAAATAACAGTTGTTTACTTCGATAATAATAATGAAGCATGGCTTTATTTATACCGGCTTTATCCGCAATCTCCTGCATTCTGGTGCCATCCATTCCTTTGCGCTGAAATATATTTTTTGCAGCTTCTAAAATTTCTATTTCGGCATTTATATCTTTTGTTTTATTCATTTTAACTATATAGTTTAACCGTTTGGTTAACAAAATTAAATAAAAAATTGAATAATAAAAATTTTTGATCAAAATAATTTTCTAGTATCAAAAAACAAGTCCATTTTAGATATAAGTTATATATTTATAACCTATAATAAAACTCTTCCATGAAAGCTATATTTTTCACCTTACTGCTATTAGTTTCAACATTAAGTTTAGCCCAAAAAAAAGCATTAGACCATAAGGATTTTGATATCTGGAATAGTATTCAAGATGAAAGCATTTCTCCAAATGGTGATTACATCATGTATTCTTTAGAAAAAGGGGAAGCTGACAATTTTCTAAAAATTAAAAATACCAAGGCCGCAACTATTTTTGAATATGAAAGATCACAAAAAGGTAAATTTTCTTATGATTCAAATTATGCATTGTTTACTATCAAGGCTTGGAAAGACAGTATTTCAGAAATGAAACGCAGAAAAGTTAAAAAAGATAAAATGCCTCATGACACCCTGGGTATTTATAATCTAAAAGATAAATCATTACATAAAATAGCACATATCAAATCCTATAAATTACCAGAAAAATGGTCTGGTTATGTAGCCTATCAACTAGAAGAAATAAAGGCAGAAAAAAAGGATTCTTTAACGGAAGAAAGGGAGGATGAACCAAAAAAAGAAAAAGAAAAGAAAAAAAAGGTTAAAAAAGTGAGCGATGAAAATGGCTACCATCTTGTGCTGCAAAATCTAAGCACTAAACAACAAGACACTTTTAAATTTGTTACGAATTATACTTTTGCAAAAAAGGGGAAGCGTCTTGCTTTTAGCACAACAGGTGAGGATGATCAAGGTAAATCGGGGGTATTTGTATTAGACTTAGAGACAGAATTGCTTACACCGGTATATGAGATCGAGAAAGCCAAATTTTATCAGCTTAGTATCAGCGAATCAGGAAAGAATTTAGCTTTTATATCCGATGAAGACACCACCAAAGTACAAGAGAGACCTCATAAGTTATTTACATGGTTAGAGGGACAAACCGCGGCTAAAAATCAACTAGACCCAAACTCAGCTCCAAAGGGCTATCGGGTCTCTGCCGACGGCGATATTAGTTTCTCCAAGGATGAAACAAAACTATTCTTTGGTTTGGGCACGCCAACTATTGTAAAAGACACCACGCTTTTAGACGAGGAGATTGTAAATGTAGAAGTTTGGACCTATGATGAGCCCAGGTTATATACCGTTCAGGAATTACAGTTAAAGAACGACCTAAAAAAGTCCTATTTGGCAGCAATTCACTTGAAAAATAATAAACTCGTACAACTGGCTTCAACAGCATATCCCGACGAAAGCATAGGAGATGAAGGCAATGCAAAATATGCGCTGGTTAATACGGCACTTCCATATCAATTAGAAAGTCAATGGACAGGTAATCAGGCCCGAGATTATGCCAAGGTGGATGTCAATACCGGTGAAACGAAGGGTATTCTTTCTAAAATTACAGGACGGGTCAGGATGAGCCCCGCGGGAAAATATGCATTCGGGTATAATGAAATAGACAGCACCTGGTTTACCTACGACCTTGACAAGGATAAATTTATAAAGCTTACCGAAGGAAAGGTCTTTTATGATGAACTGAACGATTCTCCCGATTATCCTCGCTCATATGGGGCAGCAGGATGGACGGAGAATGATGGATCTATTTTGATATACGACAGATATGATATATGGAAATTTGACCCGGTTAAAGGTTCGGGTATAAGATTGACCAAAGGAAGAGAAAACAACATAGTATACCGGTATGTTGAACTAGACAAAGAAGAACGATTTTTGGATAACAAAAAGTGGTTGTTAACCATTTTTAATGAAACGACTAAAGATGCCGGTTTTGTCGAATTCAATCCCAAAAATTTAAAGGAAAAGCCATTATTGAAGGGTCCTTATCGATTTTCTGATCCGAAAAAGGCAATTTTAAATGACAAAATTATTTATACACGTGAGTCATTTACAGAATTTCCAGATTTACATTATGCGGATCTTTCCTTTAAAAATCCGATTAAAATGAGTCTGGCAAATCCTCAGCAAAAAGATTATCATTGGGGCAACATCGAATTGGTGACATGGACCTCCTTAGATGGGATAGAACTAACAGGATTGTTGGTAAAACCAGATAATTTCGACCCTCAACAAAAATATCCGATGATCGTCAATTTTTATGAGAAAAGTTCGGACAACTTGCATAGGCATTGGGCTCCGTCGCCGGGAAGATCTACCATTAATTACAGTTTTTATGCGAGCAGAGGCTACGTAATCTTTAATCCGGATGTATACTACAGGATCGGATACCCGGGTGAAAGTGCCTATAATTGTGTGATTCCGGGAGTTACTTCTTTAATAGAAAAGGGATTTGTCGATAAGGATAATATTGGCGTTCAGGGACATAGTTGGGGTGGTTATCAAATAGCATATCTCGTGACTAAAACCAATATTTTTAAGGCTGCAGAAGCCGGGGCGCCGGTTCCGAATATGATCAGTGCCTACGGAGGTATACGTTGGTGGACAGGTCTTAGCCGTCAATTTCAATATGAGCATACCCAAAGTAGGATAGGAGGTACACCATGGGAATATCCAGCGCGATATATAGAAAACTCTCCAATATTCAACGTAGATAAGGTCAATACCCCATTATTAATCATGCATAATGATGCCGATGGGCATGTACCATGGTATCAAGGTATTGAATTATTTGTAAGCTTACGTAGGCTAGGAAAACCTTCGTGGTTCTTAAATTATAATGATGAACCACATTGGCCCTTAAAATGGCAAAACAGAAAAGATTTTAATATCAGATTGGCACAATTCTTAGATCATTATTTAAAAGGTGCTCCGAAACCGGTTTGGATGGAACGCGGGGTTCCGGCCATAGAAAAGGGAATTCATCAAGGATATGAACTTTTATCGACAGATGATAAAGAATAGTCAAAAAAAAAGATCATCATTATAGGTGCCGGTTTCGGGGGTCTTTCCATAGCGAAATCCTTTAAAAATAAAGCTGTCGAGGTTTTATTGATCGACCAAAATAATTACCATAATTTCCAACCCCTGATGTATCAGATCGCAACCGGGGGATTAGAACCCTATAGTATTGCGTATCCGGTAAGGAGAATTTTTAGGGACTATAGAAATGTAACCTTTAGGATGGCCAAAGTAAAATCGGTCGATACAGCTAAAAAAAGGATCAAGACTACCATAGGTTTATTAGAATACGATTTCCTTATTATTGCTACGGGAAGCAAAAACAATTTTTTTAATTTCGAATCCATAAAAAAGACCTTGCTCCCTTTAAAATCGATACCGGATGCTTTGAACTTAAGAAGTTTTATTTTCCAGAATTTAGAAAAATCACTTACAAAACAAACCAAGGAGTCTATAGAAGAAATCTTAAACATCGCTATTGTTGGTGGTGGACCGGCAGGTATTGAATTGGCAGGGGCACTGGCAGAAATGAAGCGTCATGTAATTCCCAAAGACTTTCCCGATCTAGACACCTCTAAATTGAGTATTAATTTATATCAGTCGTCCCCAAAATTATTAAATGCAATGTCTGATGAATCTTCCAAAAAATCACTGGAATATTTAAAACAATTGGGTATCAATGTTAAGTTAAATGCCCGGGTTACAAATTATGATGGGGATGTGCTTACCATTAAAGACGGCTCTACTTTTAAAACCGATACCGTTATTTGGACAGCTGGGGTTAAAGGAGCCCCAATCAGCGGTTTGCCGGAAGGCGCTATTATTGGCGGCAATCGAATTTCGATCGACAAATTCAATCGGGTTTTGCATACAGAATCAATTTATGCCATTGGTGATGTTGCGGCATGTATAAGCTCTGAAAATCCAAAAGGTCTCCCTATGTTAGCTCCCGTAGCCAAACAACAAGGTAAACTTCTCGCTAAAAATATTTTAAAGCTTATTGATGGTAAGGAAATGATACCATTCGAATATATAGACCGTGGTACCATGGCCACCATTGGCCGTAGAAAGGCCGTGGTAGATCTGCCAAGATGGAAATTCCAGGGTACTTTTGCCTGGCTTGTCTGGATGTTCATACATATTATGTCGTTGGTTGGCTTTAGAAATAAACTGGTAGCATTCTTCGATTGGATGGCCAATTATTTTACTTATGACAGACCACTGGGATTAATAATCAGACCTCATAAGAGGAGATAACCATCACTTCTCATTTCTCATAAAATATCGTTCGGTAAATAAATAGGGTCTTTCGGACAATTTTTGAAGGGCTTCGGACAATAACGTTTTTATTTATTTTATTCTCATCATACATTTGATTCTCTAATCATTTTAATAATTAGAAATCATGATCAAAACTTTAATGAATCACAAAGTGAAAGATTTCGCCATCTGGAAAAAAGCCTTCGATGATTTTACAAAAGTTAGAAGGTCAGCAGGTGAATTGAGTTATTCAGTTGGACGCTCGCTTGAAGAGCCCAATAATGTATATGTGATCAATGAATGGAAATCAACTGAAGATTTTCAGGCTTTTATGAAAAGACCTGAACTGGCAGAAGCTATGAGAAATGCCGGGGTACTGGAAGAACCGCATACGATTATTTTAGATGTCAATGACAACGGAAGTTTGAATTGATCGATAATAACATTTGTTTGAATTATTTGCTATGAAGATGAATTTGTTCAAATTGCTATGAAAAAGAATATATTGCTAAGGAAAGGATTTAAATTAATTGCTATGAATAATTAACCCAATTGCTATTAAAAAAGAATTTTGAATTAATTGCTATGCAGGTACTTAACAAAGCTCCCCTTTGTTAAGTACTTTTTTATTTATCAACAGATTTAACAACTAACTCGAATAAACCCATATCATCATGTTCAGATCCCGGAACGGGATGTACAGGGTCTTCTGCTTCATATTTAAGTACAACAACCAGATCTAATGAGGGTACTACACCAATAATTTGCCCACCAAATCCACTTGCTAAAAATGCAGGATGCCCGTCAACATAAGTAATATACCATTGATATCCATAACTATATCGGCCATAGATATTGGTTTCATGATCTTTGGTTGACGTCTTTACCCAATTCTCAGAAATTAGTTGCTTATCATCCCATCTTCCTCTGTTTAAATATAAAAATCCGAATTTAGCCATATCCCTCGCCGTTAAGTAAAGTCCAAAACTTGCGCATTCTATACCCTTAGGATCTTTCCTCCAGGTTTGTGACAACGGTTTTTTGTAATCATTCCAATTGTAATAAGTAATTGGCTCAATCAGCTCTAGGAAAGGTATTCCCATAGGATCAAAAAGGTGCTCTATAGCTAGCTTAGCAGGCGTTTCTCCAGTTATATAATAAACGAGCGAAGTTAAAAAATGGGAATTACCAGAACTGTAATAGAATTTTTCTCCAGGATCATTTACCTGACCTCGTGCCAAAGCAGAAGCTACCCAATCATCAGAAAATACCCACTCGACCCAGCGAGGACCTTGTTCGTCCCAGGACAAACCTGTTGTCATTGTTAAAACATGTTGCAAGGTGATGTCATTAAATTCGGGATAGGCCGGCATAAGTTCTTTCATAAACTCATCTGTAGATCGAATCGTGGACTGATCCATTAAAACCCCGATAAGTGCTGAACTGAAACTTTTAGTAACAGACCATAAATTAGTACTTTTATGAATGCCACCAGTTCCATAATAATTTTCATAGACCAGATAGCCATCTTTTATAACCAATAAAGCTCTTGCAAGGTCATCACTTTGGGCAAATTGATTGGCGATGCCCATTTTTGTTGGATCGATATGATGCTCCTCTAAACTTGCTGTTTCCCAACCATCAGTTGGCCAATACGCCCTTTCATTGTTTGGCCAATTATATCCATTTTCGGGAACGATGATCGTAGGACTGGAATCACAAGAAAATGATGAAAAAAATAATCCGATAGTGAAGAGCAAAACTAAGAAAAAGCGATAATTTTTACGCATGATAAATAAGCTTATAATTTTGATCTAACGGATAAAATTTAGAATAAATAATCCAGCCACGAATGACATTTAAGTATTCGATAGAATAATTTATTTGTTGGTGATTGATATAAAATACATCATTAGGATCAATTATAAAGTTAGCTATTGACCGTTTTTCATTAAAATTTATTCTGTTAATATTTCCTTAAACATGGCTTATTTAAAACGAATATCAATAAGTCGTTATAATAAAGCTTTTTATAAGAAATCCTTATATTTATTTCTTTTACTTAAACTATCAAATTTTATACAATGAAAAAACAAGCGATCATTCTTTGTGCTGTTTTAGGATGCCTAATTGCAGGCGATTTTAATGTAATGGCACAATCCAAAAAAATTGATGCCGACACATTTAAAGGTTTAACATTTCGAAATTTAGGTCCGGCAATGACATCGGGGCGAATTGCAGACATTGCCATTCATCCCGAAAATGAAAATATATGGTATGTTGCCGTTGGGTCGGGCGGTGTATGGAAAACCAAGAATTCAGGAACTACCTGGAATCCCATTTTTGATGATCAGCCATCCTATTCCATAGGCTGTATTACGATCGATCCCAATAATCCGCATACCATTTGGGTCGGAACCGGTGAAAATGTAGGAGGTAGGCATGTTGCTTTTGGCGATGGTATCTATGTGAGCCATGATGACGGAAAATCATGGAAGAATATGGGATTAAAGAATTCCGAGCACTTATCGAAGATCATTGTACATCCCGAAGACTCGAATATTATCTGGGTAGCTTCTCAAGGACCACTTTGGACCAAAGGAGGAGAACGCGGTGTTTATAAAACTACAGACGGCGGTAAATCATGGAATAGAACATTAGGAGATAGCGAATGGGTGGGGGCTACCGACCTCTTAATAGATCCTAATAATCCCGATGTGTTATATGCGGCAACCTGGCAACGGCAAAGAACAGTAGCGGCCTATTTGGGTGGCGGACCCGGTTCTGGCCTGCATAAAAGTACGGATGGGGGTGAAACATGGACAAAGCTTACAGAAGGGATTCCCAAATCTAATTTAGGTAAAATTGGTCTGGCCATGTCGCCTTTTAATGCCGATGTGCTTTATGCAGCGATTGAATTAGACCGTACCAAAGGCGGTATATATATGTCTAAAAATAGAGGGGAGTCTTGGTTTAAACAATCTGATGTGGTGTCTGGTGGAACCGGACCACATTATTACCAGGAGTTATATGCATCGCCACATCATGAAGGAAAATTATTTTTAATGAATAATTACGTATTGATCTCCGATGACCACGGGAAGACATTCAATCGTATGAACGAAAAAAATAAGCATGTTGATAGCCATGCCATGGCCTTTAAAGCATCAGATCCCGATTATGTTTTGTTCGGAACAGATGGTGGATTATATGAAAGTTTTGATTTAACTAAAAGTTGGAAATATATTAAAAATCTGCCTATTACACAATATTATAAATTAGCAGTAGACGATACCGAGCCCTTCTATCTTATCTATGGAGGAACGCAAGATAATGGTTCTCATGGCGGACCTTCACAAACTACAAGTTCAGATGGAATTGCCAGTGCCGACTGGTGGAAAACCCTGGGAGCAGATGGTCATCAATCTGCCATAGAACCCGGAAATCCTAATATTACTTATGGTGAATTTCAGCAAGGTGCGCTTTGGCGTGTAGATCAAACCACTAAGGAAACCGTATTTATCCAGCCACAGGGTCGAGAGGGCGATCCTTATGAACGCTTTAATTGGGATGCACCTATTTTAGTGAGTCCGCATAATCCCACCAGGTTATATTTTGCTTCTCAACGTGTATGGAGATCAGAAAACAGGGGGGATGATTGGACACCTATTTCACAAGACCTTACCTTGAATCAGGATAGAATCACGCTGCCCATGTATGGCAAACAACAAAGTTGGGATAATGCCTGGGATGTTGGCGCCATGTCTAATTATAATACCATTACTTCTTTGGCAGAATCTCCTAAAAAAGAAGGATTACTATATGCCGGTACTGATGATGGCATTATTCAGGTGAGTGAGAACGGTGGTGCATCATGGCGAAAATTTACATTAAGCAATATCAAAGGAATACCTTCTACACCTTTTGTAAACGACGTAAGGGCAGATCTTTTTGACGAGAATGTAGTGTATGCAGCCCTTGATAACCATAAATATGGTGATTACAAACCATACCTGATCAAAAGTACAGATAAGGGTAAAAGCTGGGTTTTGATGAATGGCGATCTGCCTTCTAAATTACTAACCTGGAGACTTGTACAAGACCATGTAAAGAAAGATCTCTTATTTTTGGCTGCCGAAGATGGAATTTATTTTACCAATAATGGCGGCAGCAATTGGTTACAATTAAAAGGTGGATATTCCAACCATTTCTTTCAGGGATATTACCATTCAGCGAAGAGAAAATGACCTAGTTGGAGCTTCATTTGGAAGAGGATTTTTTGTACTAGACGATATCAGCCCTTTACGGGATTTTAACACGTCAATGTTATCGGCAGAGGCAACTATGTTTTCTATTAAACCGGCTTGGTGGTATGTGCAATCAGATAGGGTTGGCAGCCAGGGTGATGATAATTTCATTGCTAAGAATCCGCCCTTTGGAGCCAATTTCACCTATTTTTTACCCGAAAAATTTCAGTCTCTAAAAGATGAGAGACAAGAAAAGGAGAAAAAAGGCGACACTAATTTTCCTGGATGGGATGCCTTGGAAAATGAGCACAATCAACAAGGTCCCGAAGTACTTTTAATGATTAAAGATCAGAATGGAAACCTTATAAATACGGTAAAAGGAACGAATTCGAAAGGGTTTAACCGTGTGAATTGGGAATTAGATTATCCGAACAAAAGTGGTGAACGATTAGAAGTTCAGGAGCGTAGAAATTCCTATGGACGCAATGGTGGTGTCTTGGTAACGCCGGGCAATTATACGGTAACCTTGGTAAAACGTGTAGATGGTGTTACAACTACCTTGCAAGGGCCAAAAGAATTTAAAGTCGTACCTATGTACGAAGGCGCTTTAAAACGTAAACCATTTGAAGAAGTTGCTCAATTTAGGGAAGAGGTTTTTGCTTTCCAACAGGATCTTACAGCCACCAATTTAACACTTGATAATGCATCAAAACAAGTCAATGCCATGCAAAGAGCGGCTGATAAAGCTACTAATCCAAGCGATGAACTGTTTAAAAAGATAAACGATGCCAGAACAACTTTATTAGCCATAGAAAAATCACTCAGTGGTAATAAAATTAAGGATGAAATTGGCGAACGGTCAGATCCTACACCAAACGACGCCCGTTTTATCGGTATCGGGGCATTGTCTAATACCTATGGTCCTACCGGCAATCATAAGGCTGCACTAAACAGGGCGAAAAAACAATTATCGGGTATTAAGGCGCAGTTAGAGAACATCACAGGAAGTGTTATCCCTGCACTTGAACAAGAACTTAAAAAGGCAGGAGCACCGTGGATAGAAGGCCAGGGGCTTATTAAAAATTAAATTATTCTAACCCCTTGTTAAACCGAGGGGTTAGTTATTTACATTATTTATCTTCATCGTAATCAAGTAAAAATAGTATCTTTTCACTATGGAAAGATTTAATAAGGTAGCAAGTATTACTGTTTTTTTCTGGATCATGAAGATCATCGCTACAACACTGGGCGAAACACTTGGAGACTTATTATCCATGACCTTACATATTGGTTATGCCATAAGTTTACTTATTACATTTGCCTTTTTCCTCATCGTTTTATTAGTACAGCTCAAAGCAACAAAATTCAATGCAATTCTATATTGGCTTGTTATTGTTGGCACCACAACAGTGGGTACTGAGATCTCAGATTATATGGACAGAAGTCTTGGCCTGGGTTATGCATTAGGTTCCGCAATTCTATTTTCTGCTTTGGTATTAACGCTCTATATTTGGTTTAAAAATTTAAAGAAAATTAATGTATATCCGATATTCTCTAAAAAAGAAGAGGTCTTTTACTGGACTGCTATTTTATTTTCTAACAGCCTTGGCACGGCTTTCGGAGATTTTTTAGGAGATGTTATGGGCTTAAGTTATACGCAGGGCGCCATGGTAACGGCTGGAATTATAGCCATAGTTCTCTTTTTACATTATTTTTCAAAAATAAACTACTTATTATTATTTTGGATAGCCTTTATATTCACGAGACCATTTGGAGCCACTTTTGGAGATTTATTAACAAAACCGGTGGCGAAAGGAGGTCTAGATTTGGGTACTATTCCAGCAACCTTGGTGAGTGCAGCCTTATTAAGTGTCTTAATCTTATATACAACAATCAGACAAAAAAAATTAGAAACGAAATAATTTGAACATTTTTTTATGACAACAACAGAATTCTTTCTAAGACGCTTAGCGGCCTTGGCAGCCCGACTTATATAGGCTAAGAAAGGCAGTTAAACCATAGGTCATCCGGATTAAAAACCAACATGGTGGTATCAAACGGAGCCGCCATATTTGTCTTATTATCTTTAATGCTAACTATAAATATTTAGATAATCGATTAAAAAAACAGAAAATGACACACTTTCGATTTGAACATAAAAAACACCAGGTATTGCCGATGAAGAAATTCATAAGGCGGGTGTTTAATTATTTTTTATTTTCCATGATCATATTAACATTTTCGTTAGGCTTGGGTACTTTTGGCTATCACTATTTCGGACAAATATCATGGATAGATGCTTTTTATAATGCCTCATTGATATTAACGGGCATGGGGCCGGTTGATGAAATGACAACGGTTGCAGCCAAATTATTTGCCTCTTTTTATGCACTTTTTAGCGGTATTATATTTTTAAGTACAGTAGCGATCATTTTTGCACCGATCGCCCATAGGTTATTACATCTTCTACATGTAAAAGAAAGTGATGAATAGCTGCAACATAAAATCCTAACAGTATTATCTAATCAAAGAATATAAATGCATTTAATAATCGTTTATATAGTATTTTTCATCGGTATATTTCTTGAGGGGGAATTCATACTGCTTTCTGCTGTGATCGCTGCGCATCAAGGCATCGTGAATATCTGGTTAGTGATCCCGATAGCCATTTTAGGAACCGTATCGTCTGATTTGTTATATTATAACTTAGGGAAACATAAAGCAGACAAATGGCTATCTAAAAGCAAATTCGCTTCTAAATTCGAAAGCGTAAATCAACGATTACGCAATCACAGAACGAAAATGTTATTATCTTACAGGTTCCTTTATGGTATGAGAATGATCACACCATTTGTATTAGGTACGCAAAAATTAGAATTTTCTAAATTCTTCAAATACAGTATCTTAAGTACTGTTATTTGGTGCTTAATTTTGGTGGGACTTGGCTATGCGTTTGGAGAACTAATTATAAACAATCTAAAACATATTGAAAAAATTGAATACTATTTTATTATCAGCCTTCTTGTAATTGCTGTTTTTTATATAATTTATAAATTTATTGATAATAATAAAGATCTTCATAAAAGAAAATCATCCTAAAAAGTTCATGCATAACCTTTTGCGTTTCAATATTTAAATGATCAATCTCACATCACCCAATTCCTGGATTCTATATGGAAATTTATCTCCCGGTGACCCAATGAACATAAAATTGATCGGGATTTTCCAGCGAATCGATAGTTCCTTTATTTTTTCTGGACCAAAAACACCCGGTTCTTCAAGAAACTCAATATTGATATCAGGGTAAGCCCTATCCAAAACTTCCACATCCTTCATCAAATTGGGAGAAACATGTTCTCCTTTGCTCAAAACAGTAACGATTTTTAACCTTCTCGTATTTTCGTTAGCTGAAATATATTGCAATACCTTATTTAAGACAGCTACATCGTCTTGCTTGGTATAAAATACAAACTGTTGAGCATTGATCCTTCGTATGGCGGTACGAATTCTTTTGTTAATATTTTCAAAAAAAGAATGTTTTTCTGGAGTCAAATAATTTAGAAACATTAAAACAGCCTTTAATATTTGGGTTTTATATAACATAAAAACTACGACCAACGATGTTGGAATAAGATATTCTAAAAATATACCCAGATAACTCGGATTTAAAATGATATTACCAAATAATGCAACCATAACACCTGCAACTGCAATACCCAAAGATATCCAGCCAACCCGCTCCGGCCTGGGCAAATTCTTTCTATTGATCTTAAGTAATAAATTACCAAAACCAAATAATATCATCACACTTAAAAATGCAATGGTATAAACACCGGCTAGGGCAGCCAAATTTCCTTCAGTAAGAATGAGAATCGAAGTGCAAAGTAAAAAGAAGGTAATATAAATTAAATATGCACTACCCCTTTTGTTCTTTTTCAATAAAAATTTTGGTAAAATACGATCTAAGGTCATACGTTCAACCAAACCTCCAACACCCACGAAGGAAGTAAGTACTGCACCACTCAACACCAAAGCGGCATCAATTGATATTAAATATAATAAGGTTTCACCTCCAGTAAGTTCACCCATAAAAGATAAGAGGGTTTCTTGATTGATGTTGATAGTGGAAAGTGGTATAATAGCCAACGCTAAAAATGCTAGTAAGGGATTAAATACAGTCACGATCATCCACATATTTTTTAATGTCTTTGGGAATACGCCTTTTTGTTGCTCTTCAACATAATTAGCTGAACTTTCGAATCCGCTTATCCCCAGCATGGCTGCTGCAAAACCAAAAAACAAAGCATTTAAAATGCCTCCTTCAACCGGATTTTTGAAATTTGAAATAAGTGTTTCAAATCCATTATGGAATAAGAAATAAATACAAAATCCACATAGGAGTACTAAAGAAGTTAAATGAAATAGAAAAATTACGATAGCTACTTTCGATGATTCTCCAATTCCTTTAATAACCAGCCCCATAAATATCATTAACAAGAATACTGTTGTGTATAAAACGGGAATAGCATCCCATAAACTGTGCGCATATTTTATGGCCTCGCTTGCAGAAATAACAGCTGTTGCCATATAAGATAAAATCGTAAGTGTGGCTGCAAAAGAGGCGGTCGACTTTTTGGTGGTATTTAACAATGCATTATAAGCCCCACCATTTAATGGCAAAGCACCAACAACTTCACCATAGACCTTTCTAAATAAAAATAAAATCACAGAGACAATCAGTAAGGAGATCCAAGCATATTGCCCCGCATATACTATCGCTAATGCAGAAACATAAAGGCAAGAAGAGCTAATATCATTACCGCAAATGGCAGTAGATTCTAATTCATTTAATTTTTTTTTCATTAGAATAGAAAATATAATTTTGAATAAAACCAATCAAAGTTAGTCATTTGTTTTATTCAATAAAATCATATTTAAATATTGTAAATTTATTTTCATTAATTTTAATAACAATGAAAACATTTATAAGCAATATATCTCAAAAGGAATTTCCTGAAAGTGAAAAGGTTCACGCCAATACGATCAGGCAATCAATATTCAATGAAATTCAAAAGGAAAACCCGGGTTTTACTAGGAAAAGTAATATATCAATAACAGAACTAAACCAATACCGGCAAAAATACCTCGCCAACTATTTGATCAATGAAGTAGGGGAGTTAAGCTCGCTCGAAGAAGACGTATTAAAAACGATACAGAATCAAGAGTCATTAGCTGCCAAGATAGGTGCTGATAGCGACACCACTAATTTCACTTTTGGGCAACGACTAGCAGATAAAATAGCCTCTTTTGGAGGCAGTTGGAAATTCATTATCATTTTTGGCTTATTCATATTGGTTTGGATCTCTTCTAACATCATATTTCTTCTCAACAAGGGTTTTGATCCCTATCCTTTTATATTGCTTAACCTGATCTTATCTTGTTTAGCGGCCCTTCAGGCCCCTGTTATTATGATGAGCCAGAACAGACAGGAAGAAAAGGACAGGGAGCGTTCAAAACAAGATTATATGGTAAATCTGAAGTCTGAACTTGAAATACGAATGCTTCATGAAAAAATAGACCACCTCATTATTCATCAGCAACAAGAACTGCTTAATATTCAGCAGGTGCAGGTAGAAATGATGGAAGATATTATGAAACAGATCGGCTTAAATAAAAAATCTTGAAAAATATTGGAATTGTATTATCGGGAGGCGGAGCACGTGGCGCTGCACACATTGGCGCTTTACAAGCCCTGAATGAAAATAACATCTATCCTTCTCACATATCGGGTGCCAGTGCGGGTGCATTGATAGGTGCTTTGTATTGTGCTGGGCATTCACCCTTAGAAATCCTGGAAATGGCCAAAAGTGAATCTTTTTTGAAAATATTTAAAATCGGATTCATGAACAAAGGACTTACCGAGATGACACGTTTAAAGGCATTTCTCAAATCGCATATCCCAGACGATTTTAGTAAATTAAAAACACCCTTATTCATTTCGGTTACCAATTTGAATTTGGGCAATTTTGAAATAAAATCTTCGGGAAAGCTCATCGATTATGTGGTAGCTTCTTGTGCTGTACCCTTGCTTTTTAAGCCAACAAAAATTGATGGACAATTATATGTTGATGGAGGCTTGCTCAATAATTTACCCATCGAACCGCTTTTAAATGTATCTGATAAGATCATCGGCATAAGTGTAACCGGACATCAATATAAAGCTGATATTAAAGGTGCCCTGCAAATTACAGAACGCTGTTTGCATTTGTCAGTTTGGAATACCATCCAAGAAAGAATAAAACAATGCGATGTGGCTGTAGAAATTGATAAAGATTACACCTTTAGTATGTTCGCTTTTAGGAATGCCGAAGAGCTTTATAAAGTAGGATATGACACCACCATAAAAAATATGGATACGATCTTAAGATCTATAAAATAAAATGATTTTGTATTTTTTATTTCGTTTTTTGTCTAAATCAACAATATCTCATCTAAATAATTTTTTTACTGATCTTAACCTATAAGAGGCTGGATACCTTCATTAGATCGATAAATTTTCATTGAATTCCAAGGTCTGGAATAGCTTTCCTTTCCTTTTCTGAATCCGTTGCATTTTAGTAAGTATTTTATCAAGCATTTTAACGGTTCTATCTATATAAGGTCCTTTGTTCAGCATTACGCATTCTGCCCGCTGGGCCACAGCCACATCGGTGATCTCTGCCCGGGTTGGGATGCCTTTTTTAGTGAGATTTTCCAATACCTGCGTAGCCCAGACATCCGGTAGGTGTGCTGCATCGCATATTTTTAATATTTCTTTTTGAATAATGGCAAAATTCTTCCATCCTGTTTCAATGGCCAGGTCGCCCCTGGCGATCATCACCCCAATAGGATAATTCTCCATGGCTTTTAGTAAGATGCTCGGCAGGTTTTTAAATGCTTCCTGGGTCTCAATTTTTAGAATAATACCCAGCTTGGCCTCCAGCTTTTTGATTTCATCTAAAAGGTCTTGTACATCGTCTTTGTTGTTCACAAAAGAGAAATTTACTACATCCGCATGCTTTGCCACAAATTTTAGGTCGGCTATATCTTTTTCTGTCAACCCTTTTACGCCCAGAACACTCCCCGGTAAGTTGATACCCTTGTCGGCTTTTAGTTTACCACCTTTCTTTTTGGCGTTTGTAATTTCTATCATTAAATGATCAGCGTGCATTTCTTTGATGACACCTTCAATTTTACCATCATCGAAATAAATAGGTTCTCCTACTTTTACAGTATCGAACGTTTCGGGTAGGGTACACGATATATGGGCAATTTTAATAATATTTCCGTCTTCGTCATAGACGGCAGGTTCTCCTAAGACCGGTTTTTTATCGAGTCGTAAAAAATCACCTTCAAACAAAAAGATCACTTCTTCTAAGGGTAATAATTCATGCACAGAATGAATTTCGGATGACGTTTTTTTCTCTAAAAATACATTGAGAAGGGTTCCCGTTGTAACAAAAGCAGAATCGCTGCATAAAGCCCAGCGTCCTGTATCAACTTTTTCATCTATATCGAACCGGCATTTTTTATCACGCGAATCTCGAAATACGATATAAGAGCCTTTTCGCGTCTTTCGCAACCATTTTTTATTTACCGGAATAATGGCATCTGCCTTTTCTCCCGGTGGCGGATTTGTACCGAAGGGTGCCAACCATATCCTTGCCGGTTTTTTCACCTGGCCTAGGCTGTTTTTTTTAGGTTTTATGTGTATTACCTTATGGCCCGGTTTCATTTTACCGGTTCGTATTTTCGGTCCACCAAGATCCATCATGATCTTACAGTCCTTTTCAACTTTTTTAATATTATCGATGATATTTTTCCAGGTCACAACATCATCATGGGCACAATTGATCCTGGCACAATCCATCCCCAATTGCAGTAGTGATCTCGTAAATTCCTTATCGGTGGCCGCTTCTGTGGGTTGGGTAACCATAATACCCGTTCTTCTATTATGCTTTATTTTTCCAAAAACAGCTTTGGTGTTTTGCTTTAATAGCTTGTCGGCCTCCTTATGGGTAAGATAACCGGAATGCTCTTCAGGTAATTCATCATGCAATAGACTGTTCACAATGGTCTTGCTAATGAGTAAATTGTATAATATATTCTTTTCGTAGCCCGGTGCATTGGGCAAACCAATTTCTTCTAATTTTTCTTGTAATATATCTACATCAATGGTTCGCAGTGCCAAATAATGGATCAGGTTTTTCGCACTTTTTTTATACTTGGGATGTACATTATGTATTTCGAGGTCATAATGTTTTTCAAATGCGGCAATCTTATCAATTACCATATCAATGGCCACCGCTATTTCTTGCAATTTGTTCTTTGGAAAAAGCATAAGGCGTATTTTAACTTAAATTTACGAACACTTTTTCTTTTAGGATAGAAATATTTAAAAAAATTAATAGGTTGGTGTTAAACTATAATGATAAGTTGATCACCTACCTTGATCTTATCAGATTTTATCAGTTTCTTCCGTACCCTGGTCTCGACCATTTCATTTACCATCACTTCCTCGTTCTGTATCATAATTTTCGCATGTCCTCCGGTTTGTGCTATCTGTAAGATCTGCAATAATTTATTTAATGGGATAAAAGGCTGCCCTTCTTTTAATGCAAATTGTTGCTCGGTCATGAGAGAAAAGATTACTGGATGATTATAAAGTTAGCTCAAAGGTAATTAATATGCATAACCTTTTGAGCTTGCAAAACGAATAATACGCCGAATAAATAAGGGTAGGTCGAAATGATAAAACGAAGTAAAATTGTGTGTATATTTACTAAGTTTAACGAGTATCATGTTTGCAGAATATCTTAAGACCTTAAATAATGTTAGTCCGCTAAGCGAAGAAAGCAGGTCCCAATTGTTGCCGCATATAAGCCTAAAAAAAATAGCTCAAAGTGATTTTTTATTAAAAAACGGCGATACTTGCAGGCATATTTATTATGTTAACAGAGGCTTTATCCGTATTTTTTATTATAAAAATGGCAAAGAAATTACCGAATGGTTTGGCAAGGAAAAAACCTTCTTTTTTTCAATTACCAGTTATTTTGAAAATGCACCAAGTAAGTTGGTGATAGAAGCGGTTGAAGATTGTGAGATCATCATGCTCTCTAAAGAAGGAACAGAGAAACTAAGAAGATCGAACATAGAAATTGCCAATTTAATGATCGCGTTTTTCTCTATATCGTTAATCTTATCTCAACAGCGCATGGAATCGCTGCAATTTGAAACTGCGAAGCAACGATATCATAAGCTATTGGATGAACAGCCTGAAATTTTACATAAGGTACCCCTTCAATATATCGCTAGTTTTTTAGGTATTACCCAAGAAACTTTAAGCCGGATACGGGCAAAAAAATAATTTTAGCTTTTTGACAATTGTCAAATGGATTGGTCGAATGTTTCAGGAACTTTGAAGAAACTTAATATTCCTGATCATGAAAAAATTATTGCCCATTGTTTTTATAGCCTTTGCTTTCCAACTCAATGCCCAAATTACCCCCGAAAAACTCGATCAAATTATCGGCCAGCTTTCCATCACCGAAAAAGTCTATATAGTGGTGGGTACCGGAATGAATGTTCCCGGATTTTCTGAAGCAAGTAATGCGCCACAATCTGTGGTAGGCACCACACAAGATAAGATTCCCGGTGCTGCAGGCACTAGTTATACCAATAAAAAATTAGGCTATCCGGCAGTTGTATTTGCCGATGGACCTGCAGGGATACGAATCAGTCCAACCAGGGAAGATTTTCCCGGTCAGACATTCTATGCTACGGCATTCCCAACGGCAACCAGTATCGCCTCAACATGGAACGTTGCACTTGCACAAGAAGTTGGTGCCGCTTTCGGAAGGGAAGGCAAAGACTATGGCGTAGATTTTCTATTGGCACCGGCTTTAAATATCCACCGCAACCCCTTAGGTGGAAGAAATTTTGAATATTATTCTGAAGACCCGGTACTATCTGGTAAAATAACAGCCGGATTTGTAAATGGTGTGCAATCTGAAGGCGTTGGTGCTACTATAAAGCATTTTGTGGCCAATAATTCAGAAACAAACCGAACCGATCTAAATACCGTGGTAAGCGAACGTGCCTTGCGGGAAATATACCTTAAAGGTTTTGAAATCGCGATTAGAGATAGTAAGCCCTGGTCGGTAATGTCATCGTATAATAAGATCAACGGAATTTATGCTTCAGAAAATGAAGACCTGTTGACAAAGTTATTAAGAGAAGAGTGGAACTATGAAGGTTTTGTAATGACCGACTGGTTTGGTGGCAGGGATGCCGTTGCACAAATGATTGCCGGAAATGACCTTTTAATGCCGGGTACGAACAAACAATCAGAAAGTATTTTAGAAGCGAGTAAAATCTGGTATCTTACCGGAAAAAGTACTCGACAGGAATATAAAATACATATTAAAGCAATACTTTAAGACCTATTCCTTTAATAATTATATACCAACAGGTAAACCGGACCTTGATTTACATAAAACCATTGCTCGAAATGCGGCCACTGAAGGCATGGTATTATTAAAAAATAATGATGCCTTGCCATTGCAAAAAGATAAAAAAATAGCCTTATTTGGGGTAACATCTGTAGAAACCATAGCCGGTGGTACTGGTAGTGGCGATGTAAATAAAGCCTATATGGCTTCTATTAAAGAGGGATTGATAAGTGCCGGTTTTGCTTTGGATGCTGACTTGGCAGCTGAATATGAAACCTATTATGCAGAAGAAAAAGCAAAGTTACCACCTAAAAAAATGTTCTTTGAAAAGGATATTTTAGTGCCGGAAAGAACATTTACCAAGGAAACATTAGTTGATATTGCCACAAGAACTGATGTGGCCATATTTACCTTCGGTAGAACCTCCGGAGAATTTCAAGACCGTGAAATTGATGGTGACTTTAACCTTACTTTGGATGAATTGGCCTTGATAAAAAATATAAGTGACGTTTTTCATGCTCAAAACAAAAAATTCATCATTGTTTTAAATATTGGTGGGGTGATAGAAACCCAAAGTTGGAAACATTTAGCTGACGGCATTTTATTGGCATGGCAACCGGGCCAGGAGGGTGGTAATGCCATGGCTGATATCATTTCGGGTGCTGTGAATCCTTCGGGGAAATTGCCGATCACTTTCCCTGTAAGCATTTCAGACGTAGCATCGAGTAAGAACTTCCCGGGTAAGGTTTTAGATCCAACGATGCCCAAGCCAATGAACCCGCTTATGGGTATACCTTCAGAAGAAATTTACGAAGAAGGCATTTATATAGGCTATCGATATTTTGATACTTTTGAGGTGGCCAGTTCCTTTCCGTTTGGTTATGGTTTGTCTTACACCTCATTTGAATACTCAGATCTGAATCTGACCCAAAATAATGACGAAATACAAATAGCATGTATCGTTAAAAATACAGGTAAAACAGCCGGAAAAGAAGTTATTCAATTGTATGTTAAAAGCCCTCAAGGCAAGGTTGAAAAACCCATTAAGGAATTAAAGGCCTTTGCCAAAACAAAGTTATTGAACGCAGGCGAATCTCAAAAGATCACCTTTAATATTAGTATTGATGATCTGGGCTATTATGATACACCTACCAATTCGTGGAAATTAGATCAAGGCAATTACGAATTTCTAATTGCCAACGATTCACAATCAACAAAATTAAGCTCAAAAACACGTTTAAAAGCCAAGGTGATCAAAACCACCCAGAAATTATTAAGTCCCATTGTTAAAATAAACGAATTATCTAAGAAGTAATCTATTGCAATAATTATGAATACACCTGTCTGAAAGCTTTATGGAAAATTCGGCAGGTGTTTTTAAATTCATTTTCCCCAGCCAAAATATAACTCATAATTTGTGTTTCAAAACCCTTCGGTAAGAAAATTAGGGTCTTCGGACAAAATTTTAAGGGGTTCATCCTACATTAATTTCGTCACATGAGGTATTAGTTTACATTAGATTTTTATTTACTAATCTAAAAATTTTATCATTATGCCAAACACAACTAGAATTATTAATATTACAGGTTTTTCTAATGGAATTCCTATAATGGATAACAATGGGAATGTCAGTTGTAATTCGGGAGATTGGGTTCAATGGAACTGTCCTCCAAATGTGGGTACAATTGAAAGTATTTCTTACGCCTCTGGTTCTGTGGTATTCAGTTCCGGACCAGGTCCGGTTGGTAATTCGGGCAATTGGAAAGGGCAAATAAGCACATCACTATTTGATCCTCCTAACCCACCACCATCAATTGAAGAAAATTACAATATCACTGGTAACCCTCCAGGCGGCCAACCACATTCACATGACCCAAGAATTACTGTAAGTCCACCGCCCGCATAGCAACAAAAAACTTTTAAAATGTTTATTCTAAAGAGGGCCTATTATTTTTTGATAGGCTTATTTTGTATTGTAAATCAATTCATCTGGTCGCAAGATCAAAGAGTGGCTGATAGTTTAACAATTATTTATAAAAATGATAAACTTGATAAGGCAGATAAGTTAAAATTACTTAAAGACCTGTCATTTAATGAGTTAAATAATATAGAATTATCATTAAAATATGCCGATGAATTGATAGATCTGTCTAAATCAGCTAAACAGAATTATTATTTATATAGCGGATATTATAATAAAGGGAGTAAATTAAAATCGATAGGAGAACTTGAAAAGGCATTAACGAACTTTTTTTTATCTGCTGAAATCGCTACTAAAGCAAATTCCAATGTATGGGAGGGCAATGCCTATTTGGCCATTGCCGACGTTTATGCGATAATGGAAAACTTCGATAATGCTGAGAATTATTATACAAAGTCTATTGAAATTTTGAGAAAAGAGGGAGATTCAATTGGATTAGCGTCGGCACTATTAAATGCAGGAGACACTTATTTTACCAGCAAGAAATATGAAAAAGCGTTAATAAATTTCGAAGAATCAAGTCAAATTTTTAAAGAGGTTGATTATTTGATCGGAACTGCCTATAATTTAGGTAATGTCGGTATGGTCTATGCAGAGCAAGGTAAAGATGAGCTGGCAGAAAAAAATATTAATGAAGCGATAACAATTCTTGAAGAAATGCAAGATTATTATCCAATTTCGGTGTATCTTACCTATATGGCGGATATTTATGCTAGGAAAGATAATATGAATACTGCATTTACTTATGCCAAACGAAGTCTAGATCTGGCAAAAAAATATGGACTTAAAAAAGAGATAGGTGATGCCAACCTTAAACTTTCTGAACTCCATGAAAAAGCAGGAGACCAAGTAACATCTTATAAATATTATAAAGACCATATTGCCTACCGAGATAGTGTAAAGAATATAGAATCGGTTCAGCAATTGGCAGATATACGTACAAATTATGAAGTGTCTCAAAAACAGACGGAGGTAAACCTGTTAAACCAGGAAAAAAAGAACCAACGTATTGTGGTTATTGCCACGGCCATTGCCTTGTTTTTGATAGGTTTGTTGGCCATTGGTTTATTTAGGCGGAATAAATTCATACAAAGAACCAAAAAGATCATCGAAGAAGAAAAGAGCCGTTCTGACAACTTATTACTCAATATACTGCCTGAAGAAACCGCACAGGAACTCAAAGAAAATGGCAAAGTAGAGGCCAAACAGTTCAATGCCGTTACGGTGTTGTTTACCGACTTTAAAGGCTTTACACAATATTCAGAGAATTTATCTCCACAGGCACTGGTAGAAACCTTGGGTACGTACTTTACTAAATTCGATGAGATCGTTGAAAGGCATGGGCTCGAAAAGATAAAGACCATAGGCGATGCCTATATGTGTGCCGGTGGTTTGCCTTTCGCAACAGAAGACCATGCCCATAAAATGGTACATGCTGCTTTTGAAATTGCCGAATTTGTAGATCAAACAAAAAAAGATGTAGTGGCCAGGGAAATGACTTTTGATATCCGAATTGGCATCAATACAGGTCCGGTCGTGGCCGGGGTAGTGGGCACCAAGAAATTCGCCTATGATATTTGGGGCGATACGGTTAATGTGGCCTCGCGTATGGAATCGATGTCAGAACCAGGTAAAATAAACATTTCAGAAAATACCTATGCCTTGATAAAAGATGATTTTGATTGTGAATACCGGGGTGAAATAGAAGCAAAGAACCGGGGTAAATTAAAGATGTATTTTGTTCAACAAGCTAAAGTAAAGGCGGCTTAGTTAAGTATAGAATGGCTATTCGTTTTAAACCATTAATTGATCCTTGGATAAAAATTAATCATGCTTCGGACAAAATTTTAAGGGTTTCGTCCTAAATTAATTTCGTCTCATGGTGTATTAGTGTACTTTAGATTTTTATTAACTAAACTTAAAATTTTAAAATTATGCCTGCGACTCCCTTAACAAATACCCTAATTACTATGTATGTCAATACTGCTGTTAGTCTCACCCCAACAAATATCGAAGAGAACGTATGGTTTGCGGATACTGATGGTGATATCGTTAATAATAATGGTGGTAATGTCGAAAATTATTTGACTGAAGTGACTAAAAATGGTAATATTACCTGGACTGGTGCTGTTCAGGATATTCGTAATAATCCAAGCGATTATGTTGTCATCCAAAATGTCACTATAAGTAACGGTAATCAAAGTAAAATTAACATAGACTTAGAGCCCTCTTCTCCTTCAGGTGGAAATATTACTCATGTTAACGGAAGAGTGACAGGCAACCAAAGCCCGCTTCCCTTCAAATACTCTATATATTTTAGGGTAGGGAAAATAGACAGTAACGGAGTAAGAACTTGGAACGATTTTAAAATAGATCCCAGACTAATTATTAATAATTAATAATTTCAAAAAAATCTTATGACAATTTCTTTGATAAGAAAAGCCTATTATTTAATAGGCTTTCTTTGGTTTACCACTTATTGCGCATACGGGCAAAATCAGAAATTGGCGGATAGTCTAATAATGCAATATAATTCTGGAAACTATTTTCATGAACTGGAATTATTAAGGGAAATCGCCTTCGAAGAGACAAATCCTGATAAAAAACTTGAATTTTCGGAGTTATTGATCAACAAAGCATCTATAGATTCTTCTTTCAATTTCCTGCACAGTGGATACTTGCAGAAAGGATATGCACTTCAATTCAAGGGACAAAATGTAATGGCTCTAGAATCTTTTTTTAAGAGTCTAAATTTTGCAAATCGCATTAATGATGACAAGGGTATAGGTACTCTTATGATTACAATCGCAGACACTTATGCTATCATGGGTAACACAAATAACGCCCACAACTATTACAATCGAGGGATTCAAATCTTACGAAAATTGAATGATTCCGTTAAAATTGGTACAGCATTGCTAAATGCCGGCGATTTATATTTTAATTCTGGTAATCTTGACTCTGCTCTTATCTATACAACCGAGTCTGAGGTTATTTTTAAAAATATCAATTACCAAATTGGTCAAGCCTATAGTTTGGGCAACCTAGGTATGGTATATGCAGAACAAGGTAAGGATGAGCTAGCCGAGAAAAACATTCAATGAGGCCATTGGTATATTAGAAGAACTGGAAGATTATTATCCCGTTTCAGTGTATTTAACCTACATGGCGGATATTTATGCCAGAGAAAGACAATATGAATATCGCGTTTTCTTACGCTCAAAAAAGTCTAGATCTGGCAAAAAAATATGGGCTTAAAAAAGAGATCAGCGATGCCAACCTCAAACTCTCTGAACTTTATGAAACAGCAGGAGACCAAGTAACATCTTATAAATATTACAAAGATCATATTGCCTATCGAGATAGTGTAAAGAACATAGAATCGGTGCAACAGATGGCGGACCTTCGCACCAATTACGAAGTGTCTCAGAAACAGACGGAGGTAAACCTGTTAAACCAGGAAAAAAAGAACCAACGTATTGTGGTCATTGCCACGGCCATTGCCTTATTTTTAATAGGGTTGTTGGCCATTGGTTTATTTAGGCGTAATAAATTCATACAAAGAACCAAAAAGATCATTGAAGAAGAAAAGCACCGTTCAGATAGCTTATTATTAAATATCCTCCCCGAAGAAACCGCCCAGGAACTCAAAGAAAAAGGCAAAGTAGCCGCAAAACAATTCAATGCTGTTACGGTGTTGTTTACCGACTTTAAAGGCTTTACGCAATATTCAGAGAATTTATCTCCACAGGCACTGGTAGAAACCTTGGGTACGTACTTTTCTAAATTCGATGAGATCGTTGAAAGGCATGGGCTAGAAAAGATAAAACCATAGGCGATGCCTATATGTGTGCGGGTGGTTTGCCTTTCCCTACGGAAGATCATGCCCATAAAATGATACAAGCTGCTTTTGAAATTGCCGAATTTGTGGCTGCTGCCAAAAACAATGAAAAAGCTGCCGAAATGACTTTTGATATTCGAATTGGTATCAATACAGGTCCGGTCGTAGCCGGGGTAGTGGGCACCAAGAAATTCGCCTATGATATTTGGGGCGATACGGTGAATGTAGCCTCGCGTATGGAATCGATGTCAGAACCCGGTAAAATAAATATTTCAGAAAATACCTATGCCTTGATCAAAGACGATTTTGACTGCGAATACCGTGGTGAAATAGAAGCGAAGAACCGAGGTAAATTAAAGATGTATTTTGTGAATAAGGCAAAAAAGAAAGCTGCTTAAAACCAAGATTTTTTATTAATTCCAAATCATAAATAGTATCCTTAGATAAAAAATATAAGGGCTAGGGAATATAATTCGGCTTGTTCGTCCAGAATGAATTCGTATTGAAATAAGATTTACTATATTTAAGGCATCATCACCTAACCAAACTTAAAAACCACTAGTATGAAAACAAAAAATCTCCTTTTTATTGTATGCCTTATGCTGTTATTTTCGGTTACCGGAATGGCATACGGACAAGCTAAAGTAATTACTATTACACTTTATGTAAACACAGCCTCAGTGGATAGTCAAAATACCGACCAAACCTGTAATTTTGGCCAGGCTGAAGGAATTAGTAACGAAAATTTTACCGTGGAAGCCAATATTGGCGATACCATCATTTGGCGTGGGGAATCTACCAGTTCTCCTTCAGATGTTGTAAACATTACTGCCATAAATCATGAAGGCGGTAAAAATGTTTTTGATAAAAACAGGCTCGATGGTAACGGACAAACTCCTGAATTGGTGATCGGTACTGTGGTAACAGGCGCACCGGGAGATGAAGACAAATATAAAGTATCCTTTAAAGTATTAAATAATGGGTCTCGCCGAAATGGAACCTTTCACATAGACCCGATCATTAAAGTTGGTGGCGGCAACTAAATTCTAATGTTGCAATTTTATGTTCAAGGCCAATTTTAACATATCAAACATTATTAAAATAAGAGCCCACTTTATCCTGGGCTTTTTTTTTATGATCAGCAGTATCGTTTATAGCCAAGATAAAGCCGTGGCTGACAGCATCGAATTGATCTATACGCAAGGTAGGTACCAGGAAGAAGATAAACTAGAAATGCTCTGGGAATTGGCTAACAATCATCCAAATCCGGAAATATCACTTAAATATAGTGAGGAGCTTTTACAATTGTCGAAATCACTGGATTCCACCCGTTATATTATACGTGCATTAATACAAAAAGGTACTGCCTATAGGCTAAAGGGAGATCTCACAGCTGCTTTAGAACCCTATTTTGAAAGTATAAAAATTTCGAACAACAATGAGAGAACTGCCGAGCTGGGTATTATATATTCAAACATTGCTTCAGTTTATGCCATGATGGGCAATCATCAGAATACAATTAAATATTATAAAAACGCAACCGATATTTTAAAGGATGCTAAGAATAGAGGTGATTCTATAACTTATGCCTCAACCATAGAAAATATAGGGGATCAATATAATTTGAATATGGCAAAACCCGATTCTGCCTTGATATTTTTTAATGAATCGGGGGCTATTTTTAAAGCTCTGGACTTTAAATTGGGCTTGGCTTATAATTTGGGGAATAAAGGACTGGCCTACGCCCAACTGGGAAAAAATACCATAGCTGAAGAGAATATACTAAAAGCCACGGAAATCTTAACAGAACTAGGCGATTTTTACCCAATCTCGGTATATCTTACTTATATGGCCGACATGTATGCCAATAGAGGTAATTATAAAGCAGCATTCGAATCTGCTCATAAAAGTCTTGAGATGGCCCGGGCATATGGTTTAAAAGAACAAATAAGTGATGCCAATTTAAAACTATCAGAACTCTATGAAAAAACAGGTGATGCCACCAGATCCCTAAAATTCTATAAAGATCATATTACCTTTAAGGATAGCGTAAAGAATATCGCTTCGGTACAGCAAATGGCTAAAATTCAAACCGATTCTGAAATTTACCAGAAGCAGATCGAAGTCGACTTGCTTAACCAACAAAAAAAGAACCAGCAAATTGTAGTCTATGCCACCGCTATCGCCTTATTCCTGATTGCCTTATTGGCATTCGGGCTATACAGGCGATTTAGATTTATACGGCGTACCAAAGAGATCATCGAAAAAGAGAAAAGCCGCTCAGACAGTTTATTGCTTAATATCCTTCCAGAAGAAACTGCCGAAGAATTAAAAGAGCATGGGAAGGTAAAGGCCAAAAAATTTGAATCGGTTACCGTATTGTTCACCGATTTTAAAGGATTTACAAATTATGCCGAAGAATTGTCTCCTGAGGACCTGGTAGAAAGTGTAGGGCATTATTTCGAGAAATTTGATGAGATCATGGAGAAATACGATCTCGAAAAAATAAAGACCATTGGCGATTCTTATATGTGTGCGGGAGGACTGCCATTTGCTACCGAAGACCATGCCCAAAAGATGGTGCATGCCGCCTTTGAAATTATAGCATTCGTTGAGGAATCTAAAAAGATCAATGGAGCAACACATACCCATTTTGATATCCGCATTGGTATCAATTCAGGTCCGGTGGTGGCAGGAGTAGTGGGGAGCAAGAAATTCTCTTATGATATTTGGGGCGATACGGTAAATGTAGCTTCCCGTATGGAATCGATGTCACAACCCGGCAGGATCAACATCTCAGAAAAGACCTATGCACTTATAAAAAATGAATTTAAGTGTACCTACAGGGGCGAAATAGAAGCCAAGAATAAAGGCAAATTAAAGATGTATTTTGTGAATAGCGCTAAAACAGCCTTTACACCAAAAGTGGTTACAACATCAACTTCAAAAGCTTGATAAAGGTATGTTTTATGCAAATAATTGTATGAGGTAATTGTATCTAACCCCTTGATAAACAATATTTAAATCTGCATTACGTTGTTTATTAATAGTTTAGAAAACAGCATAAAATACATATCATGAAAAATCTTAAATCATTGTTGGGTCTTATAGTCATCTTTTTATTTATAGCCAATATCAGCGCACAGGGCCTTTATCAAAAAGGAGAACTCGTTTTTAAAAAGGGAAAGACAGAAGAAGCCTATATTCAGATCGATTTCGAATACCCGCAGCGATTCCAACAGAATATTACCTATATCACGCCTAAGGATTATGCGAAGTTCGAGAAAACCGGGAAGTTAAAGGGCAGTATGAAAAACAAGCTCAACCCCAAAGATGTGGAAGGATATAACCTAGATAATGGTATGGTTTTTAGAACCGTAAGATATGCCGATCTAACAGGAAAAGCCATCAAGATGATACCTAAAAAGATGTGCCTTGAACAGATCTCAGATGGCAAGATCTTAATGTATAAACTCTATAGTAGAACAACAGGACGCATAAACCATGAGCTGGCAGACATGATCTTTGAAAACCGGTCTGAACTGATCAATTATATTCAGGATAATTTCCAATTACTGATATTAAAGGACAAAAAGAACCCAACCAACGTAATGCATATCAATTTGCTGAATTATATAGGCGATAATGCAGCGGTTAAAGAAAATTATGATAACAATCATTACGGACTACGGGACCAGTTTACCGAAAGGCAAAAAATGGGTAAATACGTCAATAAAAAATACGAAGCCGCCTTTTTAAGAATGATCAATGATTATAACGAAACCCAATTACCCTAGCGACCAACACTGGCTGCTTTGGTGTCTAATCTTTTGATCACTTTGCCATATACAATTAATGCAATGGCAGAAGTAAGTGCAATGACCACAAAGAAATACCAAATATAATGGGCATTACTTGATGCTGCTTCCCAAGCTGCATGTGAATCGAATAACCTTGGATCTGGACAATATTTTGATAATAAATAACCGGACAGTCCAAAACCTATGATCGACGATAGAAATGAATGCAAATGGCTAAACCCGAGATACAATCCTTCTTCACCTTTGGGTGCCTGCAAGGAGAAAAATTGCAAATATCTGGGTGAAATAAATGATTCTGCCAGGGCTTGAAGTGCAATTCCTATGATCATCATAAATGCAATAGGATGCATGGTCATAAAACCAAGGTCTATCTCGCTACCCACAAACCAATTTCCGGATGCCATAGCCAAAGCAGACAATGGCATTATAAACATCCCAACAGTCATCGAGAATAATGGTGTTTTGCTTGCCATCATTCGTGTTACGAAAGTTACTGTTAATACCACAACAAGTGGATTTACATTGGCATACCATGACGGAGAAGCACTTTCACCCGCCATTCTTAATACATATTTCGGCATGGTTGCATATAGCTGATGCTGTACCATCCAGAATCCTGTAACAATTAAGATAAGGGTTACCAATCTTCCATTCGTTATTACCTTTACCAAAGCTTGCCATATTTCATTCAGTGTTTTTCCTTCGCCTTCAACTTTTGAACTTTTATAGAAGAAAATGATCATTAATAATGCAATAGCTGTTAAAGCTGCCGAAAAATAATTGATATACACCAATCCCATGTCGCCCATGGCCATTCTTAATGGTTTTACAATGGTTTTCCCAGAAAACGCACCAATATTTACCATCATATAGAAAATAGAGAAACCTTGAGCCCTGGTAGCTTCTGTTGTTTCTTTTGCTACGGTACCCGTGATCACCGATTTAATAAACGATCCACCGATCATAATAATGATCATAACCGGTACAATAGCCCATTGCTGGGCAGATTCAAGCAAGCCTGTAAATTTTATGCCATCCGAATAATCTACGAGTCCACCGGATTCAAGTATTGTTGGTATAATGGCCAATCCGAAATATCCTATGCTTAAAAGAGAGAAGGCTATGAGGAGTGAATATTTAAAACCAATTTTATCGGCCAATGCCCCTGTAAATGTGGGCAATAAAAATAGACCTCCGGAAAAAATACCCGAAATTAAACCCGCTTCAACATCGGTAAAACCTAAAATTCTGGATAGGTATAGCGTAATCACAATAAAAACACCATAATAAGCCCCTCTTTCGAGTAACTCTACAATATTGGCTGTCCAGAACGCCCTTGAAAACCCTTTTAATCTGCTAAACATATAATGATAATTTTATATTGAATATCTAGTTGGCGAAGGTAAGAACTTTAATGAATTATTTCTATCACAAATCTTGTCTTTTTAAGTGAATGTTTTAGCGTGTAAGGCATACCCTGAAAATAGAAAAGCTTAAATAAAAGATTTATGGATTTGTATAAATACCATCGCGGATTCAGATAAAATAAATCATTAAAAATTGGACTCAAATAAATAATTTCATCTAATTTTATAGTCTCTAAAATATTTTAAAATGATCAAGAAAATTCTAATGGGATTCGTTGTTGTACTTGTTGTTATACAATTTATAAGACCCGACAAAAACATTTCGAATGATGAAACTTATGCCATCGCCACCAAATATGATGTACCGGCAGAAGTAAATGAAATACTCAAGGTGGCCTGTAATGATTGCCATTCTAACCTTACGAAATATCCATGGTATTCAAATATCCAACCGGCGGCATGGTGGTTAGACAATCATGTTAAAGATGGTAAAAGACATTTAAATTTTTCTGAATTTACCAATATGCCTATTGCCTTTCAGAACCATAAATTAGAAGAAACGGTAGAAATGGTAGAAGAACATGAAATGCCACTGCCATCTTATACTTATTTAGGCTTGCATAGCGAAGCAAAATTAACCGATGCTCAAAGAAAAGTTGTGATCGACTGGGCAAAAGGACAAATGGCCTATTTAAAGGATACTTATCCCGCTGATAGTTTGGTGATGCCGAAAAGAAGGAAGGCACCGGAAACCGATGATTAAACAATCGGATCTTTAAAACATTTTGAAAAAATAAACCCACCTTATTTCTAAAGTGGGTTTTTATTGATAATTCTAGTTTGTTCTTTTTAATATTTATGGTGTTTCCGGAACTATTAATTCTATAGTTCCTGCATCTGTAATATCACCAACGGTAACTTCTATAGCTTGGGTCGATTCGTAAATGTCGTAACCAACTTGTTCTATTTTAATTTTATAATCTCCGGCATTGAGACCTCCGATCATAAAATGGCCATTCTCATTTGTTTGAGATTCGGTAATATAGGTGTCGTCAGTTGAATAAATGCCAACGATTACAGCATTTAAGCCTACAGCTCCATCAACCTCATCTCCTTCAACTTCCCCGATTACTTTTCCGCTTATGGTTCCTGAATTAACTTCGGCATTTACCCTTATCACGGGTTTTAAATTATATTTACCAGAATTCCCGGCTTTGACAACAGAACGCTGCACATCCCAATCGAGGATAAAGGTATAAGAAAACCCGGGTTCTAGTAGCGTGTTCATTTTTAACTTTAAACCAGACTGCATGGCACTTGGCGTATCAAGATGTGCCATCATATTTTCTCCAGGCATTTCTCCTTCAATGACCAGGCTATTATTATCACTTAAAACCAGTCTAATTTGATTTAACATACCGGCAGGTATAATTTCATCTGTCAATAAAAGGTCATTTCCTGCAATAAGTTTGGTAAGATCAACTTCGATGGGGTATCCACTTGCAGGTGTAAAGCTTTTCCATCCCTCATCACTGTCGGAATGATTATATTGAATATCAACAATTTCAACATTCACTTCTAAATAATCTCCGGGTGAATCAATTAATTTTAATTGAACTTTAGCTGTATTTTCCTCATTGGAACTACAACTTTGAAATCCCCAAATAGTAGCGATAGCCACTGCTATAAAACTTAATTTTCTTAACATCATAATTGCAATTTTTTATTTAATTCAAAAATAATACACAATTCTAAGTTAATTCTAAAGTCACCAAACTCCCGATGCAGATTTTTTAGCGGATAATGTTCATAATAAAATCTTAATTTCGCATCCTATTTCATTTAAAACGATTAAAATAATTATCGATGAAAAATGTCATCATTACAGGATCTACAGGTATGGTAGGCAAAGGGGTCTTATTAGAATGCCTTGATAGTTCAAATATTGAACGCGTGTTGGTCATCAACAGGTCGTCGATCAATATGCAACATCCTAAATTAAAGGAAATATTATTACCTGACTTTCAATCTATAAATACCCTTAAAGATCAACTCAAAGGGTATGAGGCTTGTTTTTTCTGCATGGGAGTATCGTCAGTTGGCATGAAAGAAGAAAAGTTTCACAGCCTTACCTATGATATCACAAAAGCTTTTGCAGATATCCTTTCTAAAGTAAATCCTGCCATGGTGTTTAATTACGTATCGGGTGCAGGTACCGACAGCACAGAAAAAGGTCGAATTATGTGGGCCCGGGTGAAAGGGAAGACAGAAAACATGGTCTTTCATCATGGTTTTAAAGATGCATATGCCTTCAGGCCGGGTATGATCATCCCCGAAAAAGGGATCACCCCCAAACCCAACTGGTATAGTGCCTTATATGTTATCATGAGACCTTTATTTCCACTATTAAAAAAGTCTAAAAATATTACTTCCACAACCAAACTAGGACAGGCCATGATCAACAGTTTATTCTACCCGCAATCTTTAAAGATCTTGCATAATAAAGAAATTAACGATCTTGCCATGAAATCAATTGAATAAGAAAACGTCTAATAACGATACAATTTATATCCAATAACTGAAAAGAACCTTTTGAAACGAATCTACACCTATTTAAAATACATGCTTTTAATATTAACAGCTGTCATCGCAATACTGATCCTGGCCTATTTCTTATTTGTAAGCTTTCATCCGGCATTTGGTGGTGATATCACTAAAGAGGAACAACAGGCCTATGCCCGGTCAGAAAATTTTAAGAATGAGATCTTTGTCAATAAGCAAAAGGTGGACCTTGTCGCTGGTATGGGCAAAATTTTAAAGATCTCCAGAAAATTTTTCTTTGAAAAGGTTCCTAATGGAAGGCCTCAGGATGATATTTTGGTACACAACATCGACTCCACCAACATTGCCAATTACCATAGTCCCACCCGGTTGATATGGTTCGGGCATTCTGCCTTTCTGTTGCAGATGAACAACAAGACCATCCTTATAGACCCTATGTTTGGTGATGTGCCCGCTCCGCATCCCTGGCTGGGAGGAAATCGTTTTAGCAGCACCTTGCCCATAGCCGTCGATAAATTACCCAGTATAGATGCAGTGATCATTTCACACGACCATTACGATCATCTTGATTATGGATCTATAAAAAAACTAAAAGACAAGGTCGGGATGTTCTATGTGCCCTTAGGCGTGGGGATACATCTAAAAGCCTGGGGTGTAGTAGCCGAAAAAATCGTTGAGTTGGACTGGTGGCAGGAAATCAGGCACGAAGATCTAACTTTTCGATGTACGCCAGCACAGCATTTTTCAGGCAGGAAATTTTCAAACCGCCAGAGTACATTATGGAGTTCATGGATCATATCTTCAGACTCCGATAATATCTTTTTTAGTGGTGATAGCGGATATGGGCCTCATTTTAAGGAGATCGGTGAAAAATACGGACCTTTTGATTTTGCGATGATGGAATGCGGACAGTATAACAAAATGTGGCCAGATGTACATATGTTTCCCGAAGAAACCGCACAAGCGGGGATAGACATCAAAGCCGCCCAAATTATGCCCATACATTGGGGTGCTTTTAAATTAGCCATGCATCCCTGGAAAGATCCCGTTCAACGTGTTGTTGAAAAGGCGAAGGAATTAAATATACCGGTCATTATCCCAAAGATAGGCCAGCCATTTTTGATTAAAAGACAGTGCTTCTGCTAACAGCAATTGGTGGAAAGAAGTAAAATAAGGAATTCAAATAAAATTAGCTGTAAATCAAATTGCCTGACTTAGTCTATCTAATTTTATATTTATAAAAAATATATTTATTTTTGATAATAATTATATTATCTATAGCATAAATCCGTAATTAATTATTTATATTTCACCGAAATACTTAAAAGGTTAAATTTATTTTAATTATATAGCAATTTACTTAAGAAACTAAAGAAGATGATTAACGAAAAACTCTTTGGATCGTATGAACGATTGCCAAATACCTGGGATGAAATGTATCTGGATGATAGCAAGATACGTTCACAATACGACATCATAAATTCCTATTTAGGCAATATCTCTCCAGAGTCACTGCATCAAAAAGAAGAGCTATCCAAACAATTATTCATGAGTCAGGGGGTAACCTTTACCGTGTATAGCGATAATGAAGGCATTGAAAAAATATTTCCTTTCGATATAGTGCCAAGAGTGATCACAGCAGCCGAATGGGAGAAAATAGACCGAGGGATCAAACAGCGCTTAAAAGCCCTCAATTTATTTATTAAAGATATTTACCATGATCAATTCATTTTAAAAGATGGCATTGTTCCTGCAGATCTTATCTATTCCTGCCCGAATTTCCTACGCGAAATGATGGGTGTTAATGTGCCTTTCGATGTGTATGTTCATATTGCGGGCGTTGACCTTATACGGAATAACGACGGTGAATTCTATGTGCTTGAAGATAATCTGAGAACGCCGTCGGGCGTAAGCTATATGTTGGAGAACAGGGAAGTGTCGAAACGTATATTTCCGGGTATTATACCGAAAAACGGTATCCGTTCGGTTTCCAACTATCCTGATATACTTTATAAAAAACTCAAGGAACTTTCAGATCAAAATGATCCCAACGTTGTGCTTTTAACACCAGGCATTTATAATTCTGCTTATTATGAGCATACTACCTTGGCAAGGTTGATGGGTATTGAATTGGTTGAAGGGAGCGACCTGCTTGTAAAAGATCATTTTGTTTATATGAAAACTACCAATGGTCTTAAAAGGGTCGATGTAATATATCGCCGTGTGGATGACGATTTTTTAGATCCTTTGGAATTCAATGCAACCAGTACTTTAGGGGTTGCAGGCATCATGGCGGCTTATAGAAAAGGCAATATTAATATTGTGAACGCACCAGGTACCGGAATTGCCGACGATAAGGCCATTTACGTTTATGTACCAGCGATGATCAAATACTATTTAAACGAAGAGCCCATCTTAAAGAACATAGAAACCTATCAACTGGCAAAGCCCGATGAATACAAGCATGTGGTCGATAATATTAGAACTATGGTCATCAAAAAAGTTGATGGCAGTGGAGGCTATGGTATGCTTATGGGACATGAAGCTACCGATGCAGAAATTAAAGACTACCTCAACACGGTGAATAAAAACCCTGCAGGTTTTATCGCACAGCCCATATTAAGGCTGTCAACGGCGCCATGCTGTATTAACGGACAACTAACTCCGCGATGCGTCGACCTCCGGCCATTTGCGCTTTCAGGAAGGGATGGTGTTCATATTACTCCCGGCGGACTTACAAGGGTAGCCCTTAAGAAAGGATCGTTGGTAGTAAACAGCTCACAAGGTGGGGGAAGTAAAGACACCTGGGTAATTGAATAATTAAAAATAAGAACATGTTAAGTAGAGTTGCAAACAATCTGATCTGGTTAGACAGGTATATGGAAAGAGGCTATGGTATTTTAAGTCTGCTAAAAGTAAATTTCTATGCCAACCAGGATTCTCCCGAATTATTTTCATGGACACCCATCATCAAAAATTATAATCTCGACGGTAATGATTTTAGTACCGAAGATGCCATCGAATGTATTGAGTATATGGTGTTCGATACAGCTAATTCAAATTCCATAGTGAATATCGTTACCAAAGCACGGGAAAATGCCCGTAGTGTGCAAGAGCATATTTCGAGAGAGATGTGGTTAAGCATTAATAATTATTACCTCTTTTTGATCGATAAAGACCTCCCTAATAGGTTAAAGGAGGATGACCCGCTCGTCTTTTTAGACAACCTTAAGGCCTATCATCTCATGTATTATGGTACGCTAAATATCACACAAGGAAGAGGCCCGGCCTATTATTTTTTAAATGTAGGGACGCTATTTAGAACGTGTTATACAAATTTCAGACTTTACGGCGCTAAAACTCATCGAAATTAGTAAAACCACCGATAGTTTAGAACAGGGGTTCTATTGGAAAAATTTGTTATTGAGTATTGGTGGTTACAGGCATTACTTAAAAACCAATAAGTCGTCATTCGAGAAAGAACATGATAATCAAAATGATCTTTCAGGATAGCTTATTCCCCAGGTCGGTGTATTATTGCATTAATAAACTCAACTGGCATATCAATGAATTGATCTAAACTAATGAGCTCGAGAAGAACAATCTCGATTTTTTACTCGGTAAGCTCGAAAGCAACATAAAATATACTACCATTGAGAGCATCAATGAACAAGGTCTTGAAAATTTTATAAAAGAAATTAAAGAAGACATTAAAAACATCTCATTAACCGTCAATACTGTTTATTTTTCACAAATTAATTAATCATAACAAATGCCTACTTTTTATATAAAACATCTTACTAAATATAGTTATAGCAGTCCGGTAATAGATGGTGCCAGCCAGTTCATGCTCACCCCAGGTCTAATGAATTTCAGGAAATCGTCTCGCAGCAAATTACGGTAAGTGGCAATCCCAATATCGCTACTTATACAGATATGTATAAGAATATCGTAAGTACATTCATGATCACCGAACCCCATAATTATTTATCTATCGTTTCAGAAATAGAGGTAAAGAAAAACCCCAAATTATTCCCGGATGATACTACGCCGGTAAATGAACAGTGGGAAGCCTTAAGAGCGTTAAAAAACGATACTTCCTTATATGGATTTCTTGCAATACAAAAGTTTTGACGGCACAGAAGAAATTAAAGCGATGATTCAAGTAAAGGACTTTAATAGTCTATCACCGTATAAGATAGTGTTAGAACTATGTGAATATATTTATAAGAACTTCAACTATATACAAGGGCTTACCCATGTAAATTCTAAGTTAGACGAGGTATGGTCATTAAAAGCTGGCGTATGCCAGGATTTTACCCATATTTTACTACAGATGGTACGGATGCTGGGCATTCCTGCCCGTTATGTAAGTGGCTATATTTGCCCCAGTGACGATAAGATACGAGGCGAAGGTGCTACCCATGCCTGGATTGAAGCTTATATACCCTTTTATGGTTGGTTAGGTTTAGACCCTACCAATAATCTTATTGCCAATGCCTACCATGTAAAACTGGCTGTAGGGCGTAGTTATCGTGATTGCACACCTGTAAAAGGGGTCTTTAAAGGCAATGTAGAGGAAGACCTGTTTGTAAAAGTAAAAGTAAGTACCATAAAAAGCAATATTGATAGTCTGGAATTCCCTGTTAGTAAAGAACCTCTTGTAGATAGCAATAGCTACCGCCAACATCTGGAAATGGTGCAACAACAACAACAGCAATAGATCAATTTTCAAAAGGAGTCTAACAATAAGGAATGTGGAGCTTGCCTGTTTTTGAAGTCATACAAGTATTTCCACCTTAAAAAATATTAAAAATTACCAAGGCATACAGATAGAAACGTACAAACCGCAGTAGTGCAAATAAGAGGTAATTTCTAAATTCATAATGTATAAGTCCGGCAGCAATGCTGGTCATCGAAAATGGTATAGGTAACAAAGCCCCTACAACTATAAGAAAGCCACCCCATTTACGGATCATCGTTACATGTTTTTGCATCTTCACCTCTAAATAGTCATACACTGCAGGCATGTTAGATATGGTCTTACCTATAAAATAAGAAATGATGCCGCCCAAATAAGACAAGGCTGCCAGCATCGATAAATAGAAAATTGGCATCGTGGTCTTACCGGCCCAGGCAATAAATATTTCGGGAGGTACCAATCCCAACAAGGATTCGGTAGCCAAAAAAACCGATAAAATAACAAGCGGGTTATAAGTAGTAGTGATCGAGGTAAATAGGTCATTAAAATCAATTACATGGGCATGTACGAGCCATAAGCCTACAATAAATACCACAATGGGTATGATGGCTTTACCCATACTAGACCGAATAAATGCATAAAAGCCAGTATACGAATAATACTGGTGCAACAATCTGATCCTGGATTTTTTGACCCTTGGTTTGGGGCTCGACATCATAGCGATTTTCAATTTTTTTTCTTACTCAGCGCGAATATAATACATATTCTTTATGCTTCCACATGAACTGGCTACTCTTAACATATGTTTAAGATAAACACAATATTTAGGGCTGTAAAACGGTCAATTTTATGATTAATTGTTGGGAGTTTTGGGATACTTATTAATAATAAGTTTTTCAATCGTAAAGCCCAACAATCCGCCTATTAAGATAACTAGCCATATCGCTCCATAAAAACCCGAAACCAAGTAGCAATCCGCCCAAGCGCATATTCCTAATGGTATTGATCCAATCGGCCTGGTATAACTGACTTAACTCGATCAAAAAGCAAATAATAATGGCAAGAAATGTTAATTTAAGTGAATGCATGGTTGGGAAAAACAATCCTAAAAGAAAAAAGATCATTAAGGTATACAAGATGTCGCCCAGATAAGGATAGATCAGTTTAGGAATAAAATCTGACCTCGAAAACAATCCGAAAATGATAGTTGCAATAACCAAAAAGGTATAAACCAAACGGTTCCGTTTTATGATCATGTAAAATGACTATTTGCTTTTGAATGCTATAAAAGTACTATTTAAAGTGCTGTTGTACAATTATCGGTGAAACCACCTACTACCAGCATGAATTACAGTATATTCATCCAATTTCTTCGCCTAAAAGCTAGCTTCATTGAATAAAAACCAATTTAATTTTTATCTTTGAATAGATAAAAATATTCTACACAACATATATTTCTAAAAGCAATTCCATCACATGAAACAACTTTCCATTTTCGTTATTATTTTACTTTTTTTAGGCACAATTAATCTTGAAGCACAAAAATCAAAAAAAGCAGTAGCACAACCCTTAGACGATGTGAGCATCAATGGCCTTTCATGGCGTAGTATTGGTCCATCATTAACATCAGGGCGTATTTCTGATGTTGCTGTAAATCCTAACAATCCATTCGAATATTATGTAGCGGCTTCGGCCGGTGGGGTTTGGAAAACTATCAATTCTGGGGTAGAATTCACACCCATTTTCGATAAAGAGGGTTCTTATTCTATTGGTTGTATTACGATCGATCCTTCCAATGCCAATGTGATTTGGGTAGGTACCGGTGAAAATAACAACCAGCGTTCTGTATCATACGGCGATGGCGTTTATAAGTCGATCGATGGCGGTGCCAGTTGGAAAAATATGGGCTTAAAAACTTCTGAACATATCGGAAAGATCATTGTACATCCCGATAATTCTGAGATAGTTTTCGTAGCAGCTATTGGTCCGCTTTGGAGCAAGGGAGGCGAACGCGGATTATATAAAACAACAGATGGCGGTAATACATGGAAAGCAATATTAACAGTCGATGAGCATACCGGAGTAAACGATGTGGTTATGGATCCACGGGATCCTGATGTATTGTATGCATCAACTTTTCAACGCAGGCGCCATGTTTATACTTATGTAGGTGGCGGACCCGGATCGGGCATGCATAAAAGTACCGATGGAGGTCTTACCTGGCAAGAGATCAATAAAGGATTACCCGAGGTTGAATTGGGTAGAATAGGATTGGCTATTTCTCCTGCCGATCCTGAAATTATCTATGCTATTGTAGAAGCAGCCGACGATAAAAGTGGTTTTTATGCATCTACCAACAGGGGTGCTTCCTGGGAAAAACGCAGTAGCCATAGTACCAGTGGTAATTACTATCAGGAGATCATTGCCGACCCGGTAGAGCCGAATACGGTATATTCTATGGATACCTGGATGTCGGTAACGCACGATGGCGGTAAAACCTTTGAGAAAGTAGGAGAGGTCTTTAAACATGTAGACAACCATTCTATGTGGATCAACCCTCATAATAATAAACATTGGCTGGTAGGTTGCGATGGCGGTATGTATGAGACTTTCGATGCTGCCAAGACCTGGGATTTTAAAGAAAATATACCTGTAACACAATTCTATAAAGTAGCGGTTGATAATGATTTGCCCTTCTATAATGTTTATGGCGGTACACAAGATAACTTTAGTATTGGCGGCCCTTCACGGGTGTTGACAGATCATGGTATTACGAATTTTGATTGGTTTATTACCAATGGTGGTGACGGATTTGAATCACAGATCGATCCTAATGACCCGAATATCGTATATGCACAATCTCAAAATGGATTTTTGGTGCGGTATGATAAAAAGAGTGGTGAGATCGTAGGTATTCAACCCACCGAAGGTGAAAATGAGAATGCCTATCGTTTTAACTGGGATTCGCCATTAGCCGTGAGTAATCATGCCTCAGGCAGGTTGTATTTTGCGGGTAATAAGTTATTCCGCTCTAATGATTACGGTAATAGTTGGGATGCCATCAGCGATGACCTTACCCGACAATTAGACCGGAATAAGTTAAAAGTCTACGATCGCATTGTAAGTATCGATGCGGTGGCTAAAAACGGATCTACTTCATTGTATGGAGCTATTGTGGCCCTGTCGGAATCACCGATCGATGAAAATTTGATCGCTGTGGGAACCGATGACGGACTTATCCACATTACAGAAAACGGTGGGGGAACCTGGAGGAAGATAGACAATATTCCAGGAGCTCCGGGACCACTTTCGTACGTTAATGCGGTGTTTTTATCAAAACATGATGCCAATGTGGTATATGCCGCCTTTAATCACCATAAATTCGGCGATTTTAATCCTTATATTTTCCGATCTGATGATAAAGGAAGATCATGGACAAATATAAGCAGTAATTTACCTAAGGGCAGCGTATACGCCATAGAAGAAGATCATGTAGATAGTGGATTGATATTCTGTGGTACAGAATTTAGCGCTTTCTTTTCACCAAACAAGGGTGGCCGTTGGAAAAAATTAGCTGCCGGCTTACCTACCATTGCGGTAAGAGATGTCACCATACAGCAACGTGAAAACGATCTTGTATTGGGTACTTTTGGTAGGGGATTTTATGTGTTAGACGATTATTCATCCTTGCGTAATATAGAAAATACAACACCTTCTGAAACCGCAGTAATTTATCCGATAAGGGAAGCACTCAGCTGGGAACCGAGCCTGCCATTAGGCTTACCCGGAAAATCCTTTCAGGGAGATAATTTCTTTACAGCTCCTAATTTAGGTCCGGAAGTTATGATCACCTATTATTACAGCGAAGATTATACATCTTTAAAAGAAAAGCGTGCTAAAAAAGAGAAGGCACTCATTAAGGATAAAAAAGATACCCCATATCCAGATTATGGAGCCTTAAAAGCTGAAAAAGATGAAGATGAGGCTAAATTGATCTTTAACATAAAAGACAAAGATGGACGTGTCGTTAAAAAAGAATTCAAAAAGCCTGCGAAAGGCCTGCAACGGTTTCATTGGGATCTGAGATATACCTTGCCAAATCCGATAGACCTTAGCAAATCCTCATTCTATAATCCATGGGCATCAAAAGACGAAGGTACTTTGGCAGCGCCGGGTGTTTATACAGTAGACATGCAATTATACGATAATGGCAAGGTAACAACGTTAGTAGCACCAGTTTCATTTACCATAAAAGGATTGGAGAATACCATAATGCCTGCCGAAGACAGGGCGGCGAAAGTGGCTTTCCAAAAGCAGGTGGCACAACTGGAAGCCGACCTGAATGCTACAAAATCTATGATGGGTGAGACCAATACCAAATTAAAATATATGAAAGCGGCTATTGAACGTATGGAAAATCCTTTTGCAGATTACTATAAGATGGTAACTGCCATTGAGGATAAGCTTAAAGCCGTGAGTATCGCTTTAAATGGCGATCCTGTTAAAAAGGAACTGGATATAGACCAGCCAAAATCACCAGCTGCCAGAATAGGTATTATGAGTTATGAGCAAAAATATACCACCTCTACACCTACAAAAACACATACATCGAGTTATGACATTGCGAGAGAAGCTATGGACGAAATCAAAAAGAAGGTAGAAAATATTTACAATGTAGATGTAAAGCAGTTGGAAGATCAATTAGTAAAATCGGGTGCGGGTTATACTCCCGGGCGTGGTCATGAAAATAAAAATTAAAATTTATAATAAACTAATTAACAATATATTAAGTACTATTATCTATATTGATTATTTAATATAAATAGTTATCTTGTTGACTAGCATAAGTATTAATTTCTGATCATTAATGGTTTGTTTTTAAGCAGAAAAGAGCAATAGATGACTAGTGTCAAAATTGTGTATCTGGCTCGTATCGAATGATAAAAATGTAGTTTGCTCAGTGGGTGATAATGGGAGCAAGGCATTTTTTTAGCATACTCTTTTTGTCTGAAAAATTGATGAGTATTTTAATTTGTTCTCCGGTTCCATTATTTAAAAGCTGCCCTAAGGGATTATGATGAAAAATAACGATCTTTCCCTCAGACATCATAGGAACCTCATAGGTTTCTATATTTCCATTGGCTCTTTTTACCTTGATAGTAGGAAATAAGGCATATGGAAAATCAAAAGGTTTATTTTTCTTTATATCTGACCAGAAGGTTAACATATGGTCATTTTCTTGAGTTCTTGATAATCTAGCTACAATTTTAATATCTTTTTCATTTACATCGGTGCAATCTGCCAATTCAATAAAAACATCATAGCTACCACTTATATCACCAAATTCATCCTTAGTATCAACCTTATGCCATTCGTTATATTTTAATGCCGATTCTAATGTTGTATCTATTTGCGCGAAAACTCCACAAACAGTAATAAAGCTGATTCCAATAATTAATAATAATTTCTTCATGTCATCATTATATTTATGTCTGGTAAGCACAAAATTAAACAAATATTTTTTTTATATAAATGATATTGCTCACTACAGAAAAATTAGGACGTAAAACCTTTTTATGAAATCATTGAGTGTAAAGGCTTTTGCAGGCATCCAATACAGCGCTCATTAATTGTAAAAATCATAATCTAAACCATTGATAAACAATATTTAAGCCTTCAAGCCGTTGTTTATTTATTATATCAACCAACCCAACAATGCCTCTTATGAAAAATTATAAGATGATCTTAGGCCTATTGGCTTTTCTCGTTATTGTAGTTTCATCCTCATTTTTAAGTAATACTTTTTATCAGCCCGCAACGCTCGAACTAGGGGGTTGGATTAAATTAGGTACTCAAACCGTAAGCCCCGGTGTCGATCATGATGTATTGACCCTTACCGAAACTGAGGAGACCTATAATCGCCTAAAAATAAAAGTATCAAAAGCAGCTGTACATATTCGAAATGTCGACATAATCTATAGCGATAACACTTCAGAAAGCCACTTGATAGAACGTCCCCTAAAAAAAGGAGCATCCAGCAGGAATTTAGACTTAGTAGGCCATGGACGCGTTATTAAACAGGTCCTTTTTATTTATAGTGGCCGAAATTCTGGCAAAGGCGCAGCACAATTAGAGGTGTTGGCAAGGCTTTAGACAATAATAACATTTTATAGCGCAGTTAAGATGAACCTAAATACGCTTCACAAAAGCATAGGAGGGAAGCCCGTACTTCTGGCTCAACATCTCATTTTTGTATAAAAAAATAGTCCTTAATAATTACTTACCCTTCCCAGACTGGCATTTGCAATGGATCAACAATTGGTGTTTTATAGAATAGGATTTTTTGTACATTTAGCATCCTTATGAAAAGCCAATATCTGAGTCATCAACAAATCAGATAAGTATAAATATAATAATAACTCAAAATCAAAAAAAATGAATGTAAAAAATATCAAAGCATATGGCACAGAAGCAGCCGATGCTGCTTTAGGGCAGTTAAATATTAATCGTAGAGCAGTAAATACAATGGACGTGGAAATCGACATACTATTCTGCGGTGTCTGTCATTCCGATTTACACTTTGCACGCAACGATTGGGGAATGACACAATATCCTGTGGTTCCTGGTCATGAAATTGTGGGTAGAGTAATCAAAGTAGGCGGCGGAGTCAGTAAGTATAAAGTAGGCGATTTGGTTGCTGTAGGTTGTTTGGTTGATTCGTGTAGAACCTGCAAGAATTGCAAAAATGACTTAGAGCAATATTGTCCGGAATGGGTTGGTACTTATGGAGGATATGATAAACATTTAGAAACCAATACCCATGGCGGATATTCAGAAAGCATTGTTGTCGATGAAGCATTTGTGCTTCGGGTTCCGGAAAATCTTGATCAGGCAGGTATCGCACCTGTATTATGTGCAGGTATTACAACCTGGTCACCTTTACGGCACTGGAAGGTAGGAAAAGACAGCAAAGTAGCGGTCGTTGGATTGGGAGGCTTGGGACATATGGCCATAAAATTAGCCGATGCATTAGGAGCCCATGTAACTTTATTTTCCAGATCAACAAATAAAATAAAAGATGCCAAAGCACTGGGCGCAGACGAGGTCATTATTTCAACAGATGAGGCTCAAATGCAAAAAGCTTTGGGACGCTTTGATCTCATTCTTGACACGGTTCCTTATGCACACGATCTAAATCCTTATGTGGGTACATTAAACACTAACGGAACCTTAGTTGTGGTAGGATATTTAGGACCATTAGACCCTATGCTAATGACCGTGCCTATGATTATGGGACGTAAGTCAGTAGCAGGTTCTTTAATTGGTGGCATCGCCGAAACACAAGAATTATTGGATTTCTGTGGAAAACACAACATCATCTCAGACGTAGAGGTTATTAATATTCAAGATATCAATAAAGCCTATGAGCGTATGTTGAAGAGTGATGTACATTATCGCTTTGTTATAGATATGAAATCCCTTAAAAAATAAATACAAATTGAATTTAATACAAAACCGGTATACGCTAATGTATGCTGGTTTTTTTTTAAGGAGAACCGGGCATTAAAAAGTATAAAGATTAAAATATGAAAATATTTCAATGTGGACATTGCCATCACGCTGTATTTTTTGAAAACTATACTTGTGAAAATTGCGGACATCTTTCTGGGTTTCGAGATAAAGATCGTAAGATGCTTACCTTTGATCCTACTAGGGATTCATTGATCTCTGATCGCGAACAGATCGAATATAAGTATTGTAAAAACAAAGAATACGACGTCTGTAATTGGCTCATTGAGAAGAACGATACGGATGAATATTGCCATGCTTGTCAATTGAATCGGACCATACCTAATCTTTCCGACATAGAAAATTTTGATAAATGGCGAAATCTCGAAATTGCAAAACACCGTTTGATCTATCAACTTCAAAAAATTGGCTTGCCACTATCAAGTAAAATGAGAAATGAAGACGGATTGTGTTTTGACTTTGTTGCCCAGCAATATAACGCTAATCTCATGACAGGGCACGACAATGGTGTGATTACCATATTGTTGCGGGAAGCAGACTCTGTTCAAAGAGAGCAAATGAGAAAGCAATTTTTGGAGCCTTACCGTACATTAATAGGACATCTGAGACATGAGGTGGGTCACTATTTCTGGGACCGGTTGGTAAAAACCAACCCGAAAGTATTAATAGCGTTTAGAGCCATTTTTGGGGATGAACAACCCAATTATGCCGACGCCTTGCAAAAATATTATAAGGAAGGGGCAGCCGGTGAATTGGCAAGAGTCATTTATTAGTAAGTATGCAACATCACATCCCTGGGAGGACTGGGCAGAGACCTGGGCGCATTATCTGCATATTATGGATATGGTAGAGACGGCTTATTTTTTTGGTCTAAAGGTGAGTCCCAAGGGCCACGATAAAGATATGAAGACCAAAGTTTCATTCGACCCATATACCATAGAAGATTTCGATGTCATCATCCAAACCTGTATGCCTTTATCATTTGCTGTAAATAGTATCAATAGAGCGATGGGAGTACCAGATGTTTATCCCTTTGTCATTACACCAGCGGTGGTTCATAAATTGAAATTTATACATCAATTACTTTTACCTAAGCGTCAGTAAATAAGTACGTTGTGTTATAATATATTTCACTGCTAGAATATACTGAGCTCAGAGTGGGTGGTGACTTCCTCAAGAAGTTTCATGCCTTTAAAAGAGTTTCCTTTTGGGTTTAATCGTGGACTCCAGACAGCAATCGCATAGTTATGCGGATACAATGCCACAATACCACCACCAACACCACTTTTTCCGGGTAAACCAACCTTAAAGGCAAATTCACCCGATTCATCATAAAATCCGCAAGTAAGCATGAGGGCATTGATCCGTTTACACTTGCTTTTTGATATTATTTTTTTTTCGTCAAGCAACTTTCGTCCGCCATTGGCTAAAAAGGTAAAGGTTTGAGAGAGTTGCTGGCAATTCATTTCCAGCGAACACATATCAAAATAAAAGTCGAGTACTTCGGCAGGTTCGTTTTTAATATTACCAAAGGATTTGATAAAATTACATAAGCGCTGTATTTCTGTAGCCATGTGCTTTTTCGGAATCTGCTATTTTATCAGAATAGCTAAGTTGAGGCAGATCGCTTAGATCTCTTACAAAATCAAGGAATTCTTCGCGTGCATTCGCTAATTGAGAAATAAGTATATCACAGATCACTATAGCTCCTGAGTTTACAAATGGATTACGGGGGATGCCATTATAGGTTTCAAGCAATAAGAGGGAGTCAAACTTACTTCCGGAAGGTTCTACATCAATGCGGATCCCAAATTTTCTCTCCCAAGATTTTGTAAGCAAGCGTTAGTGATAGAACTTTAGCGATACTCTGGATGGAGAATTTTTCTAAATGATTGCCAATACCAAAATGGGTGCCATCAACTTTGGTCATATGCACCCCAAACATAGCTGGATCTACATTGGCCAACTCTGGTATATACGTGGCCAACTTACCTTCATCTTTCAATGAATTTGTGAGTTTATATGCTTTTTCAATGATATTCCTGTAATTAGAGTCCATGTGTTTTTGAGGTTGAAATGTGATGGAGCCAAGGTACATTTTAAATTGGAATTGCCTTAACAACTTATCACAGTTTTTAAAGAGGAATTAGCAAGAAAAACCAATTTCCCAATTGGCCTGTAAATCGGTATTTTATCGAATCCACAAAGGAGCCAATTCCCGAGTGCTGAAGAGAGAAGGGGGATTAGCAATTAAAAATAGTTTAGAAGTATTAAATAATGTTATTACTTCTTAATAAAATCTAGATCAAGGACATTAAAATTATTAGCAGCCTTTACCAATAAAGTTGAGCCTATGGTTTCAAATAAATCATTGGTTTTAAGTACAAATTCCGCTTGCTTTTCAATCTTGTAATTAGGAATGCCAATTAAGGTTAAATCTGTAGTTGCAGAATATTGTTTGATGATATTATAAAATGGTTCTTGTTCCACGGCATTGTCAATAATTACTATTTCAATAATTACCCGTAAATTATCAACAAGTTCATGAATTTTTGAATAGATAATTGTAGCATCAACATTATTATTATTCACAAACAACACTCTAATTTTAGTGTCACGCCAGGTAGGAGAGGCAATGATGAATCGTGCAATATTCAACATCATTTCGGCATTTTTGCTATCGGTTTCCCGCCACCATAGATCCACCGACTGATAATTGCCGAATTTTGTTTTTTTATCAAAATCTAAATACAATAAATTATAATCTAAATGCAACAAGGTTTGTGTCATTTGAGAATATTCTTCCGAATTTTCCAAACCTTTTGGCCATCCCATCATAATCGTATTGGGTTCAACACCCGAAAACCCAAAAGTGGTGGCTATATTAATGATCCCTTTATATATATTATCAACTTTTATTTGCCGTGCAAAAATCCCAAGATCGCTAAACATGTCATCCCTCACTATTTGTTCCGTTCTTTTTAAGGGCTTAGAATTATCCTTTTCTACAATGAGTTTGAAATTGGTAACAATTCCTGTACGGCCAGATACCGTTTTACATAACTCCAGTAAGTAAGATTGATGTTTACTGCTACCACTAAACAATATAATATTTGGATTCCAATTTGGATTTTCATCATCCACTTGGGCATTTATCTTTTTTAAACCTTTGTTCACTACATTTTCCCAAACACTTCGCCAAACATCATTAGATTGTAACTTCACTTCTTTGCGCTGTAACCCAAAATATAATAGTGCCACAATAGCAAAGGCACCAATCATGGCCATCATATCCAGTTTAAACATGACTGCAAAACAAGCTATAAAGCCCAATAAACCAATCCAGCGCTTAATTTTAAATGTGGGTTGAAAATCTGGATTCGCCCAACTTTCCAGGAAATAAGAAATATTAATAAAACCATAGGCGGTTAGGTAAAACATGGATACCACACGCGCAATAACATCTAATTCTCCTATTAAAATACCAGCCTCCGCAATAATAAAAACCATAAATAAGGCATTTACAGGTTCTCCGTTTTTACCTCTCCCTTTTCCAAATATTTTTGGCGTTACCTTATCTATAGACATGGCTTGTAAAATTCTTGGGCCGCCCAGAATCCCTCCTAAAGCCGAGGATAAGGTAGCTCCCCAGATGCCGGCAACCACAGCCGGAGCATATAGGGCAAATTTCATTAAAAAATTATAATCTGTCTTTAATACTTCAGCATCAACGTTAAAGGCAATAAAAACGGCAAGTCCAATATAAATTACCAAACCTGCACCAATGGCAGCTAAAGTGCCATAAGGAATAGACTTTTTGGAATTTTTTAGATCCCCACTCATGGCAATACCTGCAGTAAAACCGGTAACAGCGGGAAAAAATACAGCAAACACAATTTCTAAAGGAACCGTGCCTTCCTCAGCAAATAAATGTAATGTTTGGGGTGCGTATTCGGTGGTACCCAAAAAGATAGAAATTAATGAAATGGCGATTGCGGCTAGAATAAAGAATTGTGCCTTAAGTGCCACCGATGTACTTATCAATGCTAAAACCGTAAGTGAAATCAATGCAAGGGTTCCTGTTAACCTAATATCATTAATTGACATGCCAAAGCCAAAATAATTATTAAAACTTTCAGAAAACCCAACCAAATATAAGGCAATCGAAAAAGCTGTTCCAACATATAATGCGATACCAATTGAGCCACCAAAAGGAATTCCTATACTTCGTGACAATACGTAATAAATACCACCCGCCCCAATTTTTTTATCAGATGCCACCGATGATATACTTAAACCTGTTGTAACGGTAATGACATGTGCAATTAAAATAATGATGATAGCACCAAATAAGCCGGCATTACCAACAACCCAACCTAAACGCATGTACATGATTACCCCTAAAATGGTTAATAAGGATGGTGTAAAAACGCCTTCAAATGTTCCATATTTCTTTTTCCCGGCCATTATTTTGATCTTATTTCCATGATTTTCACAAAAAACTACGTGAAGATAGCCAATCTATTTATTGTAGTTGCATTCTTTTAAGGCTTATACCTAATTTGAATTTTGTGTTTAATTGCCAAGGATATGACCTTAATAGAACACTTGTTATGAATAGGTGCCTGCCTGCCACCAGAAACGAGTATAATTAATGATGTATAAATATGATTATCAACATTTTAACATAATTTTTAAGAAACCAATGTTAATTTAACCTACATTTGTGGCGATAATCATTAGATGGCCTTTCTTTTTTTAATTTCTTACAATTTTAATTAATCCTTCGCTTTCTTCAATAATTTAATAGTCATAGTGCAGTCTTATTAGTCTGAATACGTAGCATAATATACAACAGTATCAATAATCCTAAATTCTCCAGAGAAATAAATTCCGACTTTTCAAAAACCTTAAGAAGACGGGTAAATGCGCATTTTAAAACCAACAATACAAGTAGAAATGCCAATACCACCATGGTTGTGAAGACAGTCATGATGCTTTCCTTATTTTTTGTGCCCTTAACATTGCTGGCCACCGGTATAGTTACAAAGGCATGGATGCTTTTTCCGCTTTATATTATCAGCGGATTCGGAATGGCAGGCATTGGTATGGGAGTTATGCATGACGCCATTCATGGTTCATATTCAAAAAACAAGAAGATCAATACACTTTTAGGCTATACATTCAACCTCATTGGGGCCAATGCAGTTGTTTGGAAAATACAACACAATGTATTGCATCATACCTATACGAATATAGATCATGCCGACGATGATCTTAAATGCCCCTTTTTTCCTGAGATTTTCTCCACATGCCAAACATTATTGGGTACACCAGTTTCAGCACATCTATATATGGTTCTTTTATGGCATATCTACCTTGTCCTGGATAACAACCAAGGACTATGTTCGACTAAAACGGTATAAAGACATGGGTTTTCTAGACAAGAAAAATGAATACGAAAAAACACTTGTGAGCATGACCGCCTGGAAACTACTCTATTATTCTTATGCACTGGTACTTCCCATGATCATGGTTCCGCTATCATGGTGGGTTATATTATTGGCATTTTTAAGTATGCATATGGTTACCGGACTTTTGGTAAGTATTGTTTTTCAAATAGCCCATATCATGCCAGACAATGAGTTTCCGCTTCCCAATCAAAAGGGCATCATGAAAGACGACTGGTATGGACATCAATTTGCGACCACAACCAATTTCTCGCCAAACAGTAAAATTTTATTTTGGCTGATAGGCGGCTTAAATTATCAGGTAGAACACCATGTGCTGCCGGATGTATGTCACGTACATTATAAGAGTTTAACTAAAATTGTGTCAGATACTGCTAAAGAATTTGGCATGCCATATCATGTTAAAAGATCCGTCATTCATGCCATAGGCGATCACACCAGGATGCTTCGCTCATTAGGAAAAAAGCAACAAGTAAGTATGGCATAAAAAAATGAATACAAATATTTAATAAACAATAAAGAAATAATGATAAAACAATTTATAAATAAATTAATGAATACTAATAAAGTAAACACCATGAAAGAAGGTACCGTAAAATTTTTCAATAATGCCAAAGGATTTGGTTTTATAAACATTAAAGATACAGAGGATGATGTCTTTGTACATTCATCAAATCTTGTAGATGAGATTAGAGAGAACGATCAAGTAACATTTGACGTTGAAAAAGGAGAAAAAGGCTTAAGCGCTGTAAATGTGCGTTTAGCTTAATTAACCTTAATTAATATATTAGCTTAAAGAAATCATCTCAGACGGTGGTTTCTTTGAGTTTTTTGCGCTTATATGCGTTAATAAAAAGATAGATGGCCGAAAAAAAGGATTTAGATTTTACATATACAACCATAGACGAAATTTTCCGCTTAAGCATTGGTGAAACCGCAGATTATAGTGGCGCCAAATACGATGGCGATTTTTCAATGTCATTAGAAGAAGCCCAAAAAGCAAAACATAAATTCATTGCCGATAGCCTTCACATTAAAAAAGGCAGCAAGGTATTAGACATGGCTTGTGGATGGGGCCCATTTATCAACTACTTTACCCGGGAAAGGGCTGCGACAGGTATGGGTTTAACCTTATCGGAAGGACAAGCAGAAGCTTGTCAAAATAACGGAATGGACGTCAGGGTAAAGGATTGCCGTACAGTAGAACCCGAGGATTTTGGAACTTTTGATGCCATCACATGTATTGGCGGATTAGAACATTTCTGTTCTATTGAAGAATGGAAACAAGGCAAGCAAGAAAAGATCTATAGCGACTTTTTTAAAACACTTTATGATCTGCTGCCGAGTGGAGGCAGGTTTTATATGCAAACCATGGTTTTTGGTAAAAATATGATCAATTTTAATGATATAGATGTCAATGCAGAAAAAGGATCGGCAGCACACGTTATGGCTTTAATGATCAAAGAATTTCCCGGGTCTTGGCTCCCGTACGGACCAGAAATGGTCATAAAAAATGCCGAACCCCATTTTAAATTAATATCTCAGAGTAGTGGCAGGTTAGATTATATTGAAACCATTGCCCAATGGAGAAAGAAGTTTAGAAAGTTTAATCTAAAGAAGTATTGGTTATATCTGTCTTTAGTGCCTAAATTCATCACCGACAAAGAATTCAGACATCAGGTTGCTATTTTTAGAATAAGCCCTAATAAGGTATGTTTTGAGCAAGAGATTATGGAACATTATAGATTGGTCTTCGAGAAATTATAAACCATCTACAAACCAACACTCCTAAACATCCTTAAATATAGCATAAGCACCTTTTTGCTATGGTAAATCAATCACTTTTTACATCACCGGCTTGTGATGATACATGTCGAAGCATAGAAGGGAAGCCTTCACTTTTGATGCAAGACTCCTAGGTATAAATTGCCATTTCTATGTATTTATAAATGTGCCCGATAAAAAAAAGGGGTATTCGGACAATTATTAAAAGCGTTCGTCCTGAAAATCTGTGACAACCCGTGTCTAATTAGTACATTCATTTTTTAACTAAACCATATTTAATTAACTAAAATCAATTAACAATGAAAAAAAGAATTTTTTACTTACTTGCATTCATGGCTTTAACACTTAATGCCCAAGAGAGCTACTGGACAAATTATCATGTTGTGGTAGAACCACAGAATGAAGAAATAGTCTATAAATTAATGAACGATTACTTTACGGCCAACCAGCCAAAGGGAGTCACAGTTACCCTCTATGAAAATCATTTTAACGACCATGAGCATAACTTTACCCACGCCATAGGATTTTCGGGTTCTTTGGAGGATTTGGGTAATATGTACGGCAGTGATGGTGGCGCCACTTGGAAATTGTTTTTGGTACAATTAAACCAGCATATCAAAGAAGGTTATAGTTCACGTATGGGTACACGCCAATTTAGTGCCGGTGATCTAAGTCAGGACTACCCCGTACAAAAGTACTTTATTGTACATGCAGATGATGGTGGCGTATGGGACAAAGCTTTTGAAACCTATATGAAGGCCAACATAGCTCCGGGTATGATGAGCATGATGGGCAATTTTACCGCCGGCGTTTCTCCCAACAGAGAAAACCGTTGGGTAGTAAATGGCTTTAAAGATTTTAAATCGGCTATGGGCGGTGCAGGTAAGTTACGCAGTGATGCAGCAAACAAAGCCGATGAAAAAGCATGGCAAACGTTTTTAGACAACAATGGCGAATCTCATTTGGTACGCTCGGGCCTTAGGGTACGTGTTGGGTTATGGAAATAGCCTTAAGAATATAGTAAAAACTCTTATTAATTGGAGCATTGAAAAAGACCGCATGCAAGGGCATGTGGTCTTTTTTTTTTGTTGCTAAAAAAATAAAAAAGTTTAGATATAGAAGAAGCCGTCCTATATATAACCTAATTTTATTAAGGATTAAGGACGGCTTTAAAAATATGTAACTCTAAATCACCTATTTAGTAATATAACAACTAAGCTTTATAAAATCCTACCTCTAAAATTTTATTCGCTTTTAAAGAACCTAAGGAAAGGATGCACCAGCAACTGCATAGAAGGAATCACAACTTCTTGTTCTATAATGCACCGAATGACACTTCCCATACGAATGACACGGGGTTACGATTATTTTTTATAAATTAGTTCAGAATTAGACATCACTTAACATCGAAATCAATGGAACCAATAGGCTATATCGTTATTATATTAAAATTAATTGTTAGTTTAAGTATCTTAAATGTCTGGCTAATACAGCCAAAGAAAGCTACAAAATGGAGAGGTGGTAACGCCAAAACTATTATTGAAGAATTTAAAGTTTATGGTTTATCAAAGCAATTATGTTACTTCATTGGCTTTTTAAAAGTAAGTTTAGCCTTAATATTACTAGCTTCAATACAATTTGAGGCTTTAACATTAATTGGAAGTTTAGGATTGGCAATGCTATTATTAGGATCAATAATCATGCATATTAAGGTAAAAGACGAATTATTCAAATCGTTTCCTGCCTTCTTATTTTTAGTAATTAATCTTGCTATTGCCTTTATTTCTTATTCTAAAATAGAATAAGTTTTAAACGCTTTACATAGATTTAGAATTGCAAAAGTAAAGGCAGGTAAAGACTTAAGGCAATTATCTATTGGTAATGATATATAACAACGATGTCTATTTTTTCATTTTAAGTAATATAGCCCTAGCCAGGGCTATACCCTAATTCCAAGCAGAATGCCCTATAATATACAATGAGTGAAACCTTTACTTTCACCAACTCCTATTATTAAATAAGGATGATTTGTGAGTAAATGTTAGCCTGCCAGTTTATCCGTCTTTGGAGGGCAGGCAGGTGTGCGGAATGAATGTGATTCTTAAATATTCATTATTCAATCCGAAATACTTCTTCTACACGTCTTCTGAAGGAATAAGGCATTTTGCTAGAGTATCCAAAACGAATAAGCAATAAGGGATGTTCATTCTTAAGATTGTAATGTGCCATTATATTTTTGCGAACAATTAGTTCTTCGCAAGGCATATTTACATGAGCATGATTGATATTTAGTTTTGTGGCTGCTAAACCGAAACGCTGAAACGCACGTCCCAGATTTACCCAATGTTCCACATCATTCTTTTTAACATTAAATAGGGCAAATCCAGCTGAGTCATCAATTAGTCGTTTCCAACGTTTAGCTTCGCTTTTAGCAGAGACAAATTGTTTCATAATGATGTTGCCCATAAATCTTCCGGTACTTGGCATTCCCATACTGGCATGCCAAATTCCATCGCGTTTTTTCTCAACTTCCTTTTTAGAAAATCGAATCCACGATACCAATTCATTTACAAAGTCTTTGTTTTGAAACTGACGATTACTGGCTTCAATAATAAAAGGTTCTAATTCTTTAATATCTTCAGTAGTTATAAAGGTCATCATATTAATTCCATTAAAACTGACGGATTTAATTAATTTATCAAGATCTTCTAATGGTATTTTGGTGCTTGTATACGCATTTCTTGATACTTGCCGACGCTCAATATAGTTGAACAAATCATCTGTTTTTATTGAATCATCTGGAATTATTAAGATCTTAATAAAATCTGTTCTTTCTTTATTCTTCAGTATTTCCATTCTTGAATCAAAGCCTTCATTTTTTAATGCCAAAACAATGTTTTCGGTTGCGCATCCTAAACTGATATACAAAGCATGATTATCAGCATCCACAATGGGCAATGCCCTCTGAAAATCGGGGTGAATTTGTATTTCATTTTCCTTAAAAAGAAATTTCCATGGCTGTGTATTATGACCAGATGGTGCTTTTGTGCCATATTCGATAATTTTTTCAATGTCAGATAGGGTATTCATGATGTTGATGTTTTACGCTCTATTTTAGGAAGAAATAGATCACGAAGAACCAAACCTCCTTGATATGCAAAAATGATATATAATACTATAAAAAGGCTATCGATAATGCCTGTAAACCAAAACGTTGACGGAAAATAGTCAGCGAAAATCATATAACTAAAGAGTAGAATAACATAAAATATTCTTCCAAAAATTAAACAACCAACATTAAAGGTATACCGCTTGATATTTAAGGCTGAAAGAAATTGCAGGTATGCAAAACAAAGGAAGAATGAACCTAAAAAAATAGAGAAAAATGGATCTATAAGCGGATGATCTATTTTGCGTCCTATACCTATAAAAAACAGGTACATTATACCGGCAATAAGATCCCAAATACCACTAACAAAAAAGGTGGTCGCTAAAGGTTTTAATGATTTATGATTCATAAAAGTATGAGTTAATTCAATTATGCTAATATCTTTATTCCTTTAAATCTCCATGTAACTTTCCATAACAATAGAATTCCCATAATGGTTAATACCAACATTTGCCAGTTTTCACCTAATGCACCAAGACCTACAGTGTCTTGCAGGGTATCTCTTACTTCGTCAAAAAACACATGATAAAGTGTTACAACTGCCAAACTTGCGGTACGCGACCATATATAAGCAAATACCACAGCATGCATAATTGCAGGAATGAAGCTTACGATTAAAACAATGGGAACAAACCAAATATTATTACCGGTTTCAAGCCCAATTATAATGAGAAATGGTAAATGCCAAATCCAGGTTATAAAGCCGTGAATCAATAAGGCTTTACGATATTTATAGGCAACCAATAATCTTGGCAGCAAATAACCTCTCCATCCAAATTCTTCTCCAAAAGCCGGAATTATAGTAATCGCAGCACTAAATAGAAATCCAGAAATTATTGTTTTTAATTCATTGTCACTTGCTGCCACATAAAATCCAACATACCTTTCTATGATACTTGGTAAAAACCATAAAAAAAGGGCTAAAGCAAAAACAGAAACATAATGTTTGGGTTTTCCCCAATTCCAACCGGCATTTTTAAAACCGTCCTTAAATATATATTTACCACAAATGAAGGTTGAAACGCCAACCATAATCATAGATATTAGGAGCAACCATTTATATTTATCTCCTAAAAAGAAATAGGCAATTTGAAATGGCCATGATAAAAGGATCACGACTAAAAAATATACCTTTATCGAAAATTGTTTTTTCATTCTTATGTAAGTGTGTTTTTAACAGAGGCTACTATTTTTGGGCATCTGATAAATCTATTTTTCCATGCAACACATCTTTTTCAATAATTTCTTTTACTAGCGATGGTTCTTCAAAAATTGGACTGTGGGCTGATTTTTCAAAAGTGTAATATCCTTTGATGGGTGCATTCAGCCTATCATAATATTCCTTGGTCAAATTATAGGATGCAGTGTAGTCGTATACCCCAGCGAAGAAATAGACAGGAATATCAAGTTTAGGCACTTTAACCATCAGATCTGTTGCCAGAATCTCATCCCATAACGAGCTTACGCCAGATTTGGACTTTTCCCCGCCACATATTGATTTTTTCACGTATAGTGTATTCCTTACAGGCTAAAGAAGGTACAAAAATTCCTGTGATTATCGATTTCATATCACGGGTTGTTCCGATACCAAGTTCGTGCATGGCCTTGTCGCGTATTTTAAGATAGGCATCAGGAATACCATCAATAAGAGATGCGTTCTCTAGTTTTCGCACCATCTTCCTGTTTCCGCTCGCTGTATACCGCTTCAGCATATATGCATGCGCCAATCTTTCAGATTTGAGTTGGTCAGTTATTTGAGCGACACCAATATAGGCATGGTACAATTCAGGGTGTTGTGCGGCTGTTTGTATCCCGAAAAAAGTGCCACCCGAATGTGCCATCAGATATATCTTTTCTTGATTGAAACGATGGCGTAAGTAATTCGTTAATTCTACAGCATCATTTATCATTTGCTCAGAGGTCATTGTTTCCGGTGGAATATTGGCATGGTAAGAAAGTCCAGCACCACGTTGTTCCCACCAAACAATGGTGAAATAATCTTCAAGTCCGGTAGGATATTTTTGAGTGAGAAAGTACTCCGGCATACCGCCATGCAGGAAAAGTAACACAGGATTATTTGTGTTTTTACTTTTTATAAACATTCCCTGCCGAATACTTCCAATGGTGACAAAGGTTTTTTCTGAAATGCTACCATTTAATTCTTTTCCATGAGTATCTAAAAACGGTTCCGGTTTCCCGGGACTGTATAAAATTGGTATCACCATGAGAATGATCAAATTGGCAATAGTGCCAAATTTGGCATCTTTCCAATACATGATAATTAACACTTGAGAAATGACGACTCCAAAGAGGGCAAAAACAAACCACCATTCATTCTTAAATAAGTAAAGTACAGTAGAAAGTATAAAAAGTACAGAAACCAAAAGCCAAAACATTCCAATAGGTTTTGAAATGTTTTGGCTTAATTGATAAATGTCTGCGAGTCTAAACGCTTTTGCAAAGCCCATAATGTGTATGAGCCCGTGAATTAAAACCAGAAACGTAAAAGCCAATCTCATGGTAACTTAGAATATTTTGGCAATACCTATACCAACGGCAATATAATTAACATCAATGTCTATTTTTGTTCCTTCAATATCTAAATCTCTCGAAAAAGCACGATATCCTATTTGAGGGCGTAAACTCCAGTTAGCGCCAATATTATAATTTAAACCTGCGCCAACTTCCCAGCCAAGTCCATGACCTGTATCATCAATCAAATTCCCGTCATTATCCTCTACCTCAATATGATTATAAATGGCACCGGCTCTTAAAAGAAGCGATAAAGATTCTGAGGATGCTATTGGGTGGATAAATTGAAGACCAAATGTGTAACCCGTTTCATCAAAATCTACATCAGAATCTTTAAGTTTAAAATTGTTATATCCCCAACCCGCATAAGCACCTAAATGCTCCATGAAGCGATAACCTACAGCAACTTCAAAACCGAAACCCGTTTTTATATCAGCGGTATCAAATTCTGAAGTTGGAAAATTAATTCCTGGTCGTAACTCTACAGACCATTTTTCCTGAGAAAAAAGTGTTGCGCTCATCAATATCATTGAAAGCGTAAAAATTGCAATTTTAGAATTTTTCATGATTTTTATTAAATTTTAAACAAAATTAATCGAGAAAAACATTTCCAAAAATGATTATTATCAGTTTTGAGGTTACTTAAAATAAAAATTTTTGGCTGTTATAACCCATGTAATAAACCCAGGTTAAGGAGCTTAATAATCCCTATAAATCAATAGAATCTTTACTAATAACAATTTTTTTAGACAAGCTCATATTGCATGAGATCGAAGTGTAGGAGGGAAGTTTAACCAATAGGTTCAAATAATTTTAATTATAAAGCAGCATAGGGTTTACAACAATAAAATAAGCGCTCTTAATTAATGATAGACTCTAAAACAGTCCACACATTTTTTGCCAATACTTTATGACCTTCAACTGTTGGGTGAATACCATCTTCTTGGTTTAATTCGGCTATACCGCCAACATCTTTCAATAAAAACGGAATTAAATAGAGTTCATTTTTTTTAGCTAAGTCAGGAAAAATAGTTTTAAACTCAGTAATATATTCCGGTCCCATATTAGGAGGAAGTTGCATGCCGGCTAATATAATTTTAGTTTCCGCATTTTTTTTCAATACAGCATCTATGATGGCTTGTAAATTTTCGCGTGTTTCTGTTAAAGGAATACCGCGTAAACCATCATTAGCGCCTAATTCCAAAATAAAAACATCAATGGGTTGGTTAAGTACCCAATCTATTCTACTTTTTCCACCGGCAGTCGTTTCCCCGCTCACTCCTGAGTTAATAATGGTATAATCCAATGAAAGCGAGTCTACTTTAGTCTGGAGAATAGCAGGAAAAGCATCATTTACATCTTCCAGACCATAACCCGCGGTTAAACTATCTCCAAAAATTAAAATAGTTTTCGAACTACTATTTTCCTCGATCTTATTTTCAGTTTGGGTAGTTGATTTTTCAATGGTTTCTTCCTTTTTAGAGCTGTCTGACTTGCAGGAGAGTAGGATGAGGACAAATGAAAAATAACAAAATTTTAAGAAAATCTTCATTGCACTTTTATTCATATTTAAAATCAATTGTCTATTTTTCAATTTTTGCATTTTTTGGCAGCATATATATTAAATGAGTACTATGACAAAGATATTAAAGATTCATGAACTGGAGAAAGTATACACCAGTGGTTCGAAAGAATTAACTGTATTATCCAATATTTCTTTTGAAGTCGAAAAAGGAAGTATTTTTTCTATTGTAGGTCCGTCCGGTAGTGGTAAAACCACCTTGCTGGGTTTATGTGCCGGTTTGGATTACCCAAGCGCCGGTACTATAGAATTATGTGGAAGCAATTTAGAAAACCTGGATGAAGATGAACGGGCCCAATTACGAAATAAAGAAGTAGGTTTTATATTTCAGAATTTTCAATTATTACCTACACTTACGGCTTTAGAAAATGTCATTGTACCACTTGAGTTGCAAGGCGAAAGGAATGCAGCCAAAGTAGGTATGGAATTGTTACAGAAAGTAGGATTGGCAGATCGTTTTCATCATTATCCATCTCAATTATCAGGGGGTGAGCAGCAACGCGTGGCCTTGGCCAGGGCTTTTTCTAACAAACCCAGTATTTTATTTGCCGACGAACCTACCGGGAATTTAGATGAAGAAACCGGCGAAAAGGTTATTCAATTATTGTTTCAATTGAATAAAGAAGCTGGCACTACTTTAGTGATCATCACCCACGATTTGGATCTGGCGAATAGAACCCAACAAATACTGAGATTAAAAGGAGGGAAAATAGCGTCTAACGAAAAAACAATGGCAGGTTAATGGGCAATTTACCTTCAAAAGCTTCGGTACAATGGCTGTTTAAAATGGCATGGAGAGATGGAAAAGCAAGCATTTCCAGATTAATGCTTTTTATGGCATCTATCATTCTTGGTATTGCGGCTGTGGTTTCCATTCAATTGTTTAGTGATAATTTAAAACAAAATATTAAAGATCAGTCCAAAGCTTTAATGGGTGCCGATTTTATTATTGACAGCAGGCAACTCCCTAATGCAAAAGTGCAAAGGATCATAGATTCTTTAAATGTGGCAGCTTCAGAAGTTAATTTCGTTTCAATGGCAGCATTTCCGAAAAATGACGGCACAAAATTGGTGAAAGTCCGCGCCATAGAAGGTAAATTTCCTTTTTACGGAACCTTGGATACCGAACCGGCGAACGCAGCCACAACATATCAAGAATTGGGTGGCGCCTTGGTAGATGCGACCTTAATGCTTGCAATACAATATAAAAACCGGAGATTCTATTAAATTAGGAAAACTGACTTTTCCAATTACCGGAATTTTAAAATCTATTCCGGGCAGTACCGCATTTTCTACGTCAGTGGCACCAACTGTACTTATTCCTTTTCGTTTTATAGACGATACAGAATTGTTGCAATTAGGCAGCAGAAAAGAATACCAGTACTTTTTTATTGCGCCTCCAACCATGGATTTGGATTTATTAGATAAAAATTTAGATCCGATCTTAGATGCCGAAAATGCCGATCTGGACACACATACCAGTACAAGTGCGCGTTTAGGCAGAAGATATGATAACGTAAGTAGATTTTTAAATTTAGCAGCATTTATTGCGCTCTTATTAGGTTGCGTAGGCATTGCAAGTTCTGTTCATATTTATATTAAAGAAAAATTGAAAAATGTAGCGGTGCTGAAATGTTTAGGGGCCACAAGAAAGCAAACATTTTTAATTTACCTAACACAAGTTGTTGGCATTGGTTTCACCGGTGGTGTTTTAGGTGCTGCTATTGGTATTGGATTACAATATGCCTTTCCTTATATTTTAAAAGGGTTTTTGCCTTTTGATGTTCAAATAGCCATCACCGCACAGCCATTGATCATGGGAATCACCTTGGGTATTTTAATGTCCGTATTATTTGCATTGCTGCCCTTGTTAGGCACCTGGTATGTATCTCCGTTGGAAGTGTTGAGAGGAACAGATGAAAATTTGGTAAAACCAAGAAAAGCACGGCTTTTTACCTTAGCGGCTATTTTACTTTTTGTGTTCTTATTTTCATTCTGGTTGCTAAAAGATGCCTTATTCGGATTGGTCTTTACAGTTGGTATTTTAATTACCTTTTCCATTATGGCAGGCATAGCAAGCCTGTTTATGAAACTTATAAAAAAGTATTTTCCAAGCCATTGGGGTTTTACAAAACGTCAAAGTCTGTTAAATTTATTTCGCCCTAACAATCAAACCATGGTATTGATCTTAGCGATCGGTTTGGGTACTTTTTTAATTAGTACCTTATACTTTACCAAGGATATTCTCTTAGCCAAAACATCCATTGAAAATAATGCTGAAAATGCAAATATCATTTTAATGGATGTGCAAAATGCACAAAAAGAAGCGGTTATAAATACGGTACTTCCAAAAGATCTGGAGGTTATAGATAATATTCCAATTGTAACAATGCGATTGCATCAAATTAAAGACGATTTGGTGAATGATATTAGAATGGACAGCACGTCAACGATGAATCAATGGATCTTAAACCATGAATTCAGGGTTACCTATCGCGATGCATTATTGCCCTCAGAAGAACTCTTAGAAGGCACCTGGACCGGAGAAATAGAGCAGGGGGAACCTATTTTAATTTCAATATCAGATAATATTGCCCGAGATGCAGCTTTAGAGATTGGCGACAAGCTCATTTTTAATGTGCAAGGCGTTTTAATGGAAACGACCATCGGCAGTATTAGAAAAGTAGACTGGGGCCGTATGCAATTAAATTTTTCTGTGGTATTTCCCTTGGGTGTTTTAGAAAATGCTCCTCAGTTTAGTGTTTTAACAACCTATGTGCCCAATGAAGCCAGTTCTGCCGACTTACAAAGAGATCTGGTAAAAAAATTCCCTAATATATCCGTCTTAGATCTAAGGCAAGTTTACACGATCATAGAAGATATTTTAGATAAAATATCATGGATCATTAATTTTATGGCATTCTTCAGTATTCTTACAGGGATTATTGTTTTAATAGGCTCTGTTAGAAACAGTAAATATCAGCGAATTAAAGAAAGTGTATTATTAAGAACCTTAGGCGCCAAGAGCAAACAAATTTTACAAATTACAGCGCTGGAATATATCTATTTAGGCATGTTAGGTAGTTTGGTGGGCATTTTATTGTCTCTTATCAGTAGTCAATTATTAGCCGTGTTTTTATTTAAGGAGCCTTTTATTCCATCTGCCGTGCCATTTTTAGTGTTTCTTCCGGGTATTACACTATTGGTTTTATTAATCGGTTTAAGTAATATTAGAAGTGTTTTAAAAAGTCCGCCTTTAGAAGTATTAAGAAAAGAAGTGTAACAAGGTCAGCGTTCAGAAAGTTTAATTCCGTTATTTAAAACGTCCAAGCCACAAACCGGCTTTGTTTATTGCCTTGAGCCATAAGAATCGTTTTGTGCTTTGCCTTCAACTTATCCAATTGCTTATAAATTTTTGGTAAATGTTCCTTTTTGGATACCAATGTCGTAAACCACCCCACCTGCGATCTAAAAGCCACACTTTGTTTAATCATGCGTTTGATAAATAAGGCTTCACCACCATTACACCATAATTCATGGGCCTGTCCACCAAAGTTAAGTGCGGTAGGTCCGCCTATGTTAAGGTTCTTTAGCTTGCGCTCGGTGCCCTTTATGGCTTCAGCCTCAGAGCTATGAAAAGGAGGATTACACATAGTAAAATCGAAGTATTCGCCCTTTTTAATAATACCTTCGAATATATGAGCACGATCGTCCTGATGTCTGATCTCTATACGCTTATCAAGAGCTGCTGTTAAACCCACATTATGCTTAGCAGCATGAACGGAATCAATGCTAATATCGCAGCCTACCATGTTCCATTTGTAAATTTGAGCCCCTAAAATGGGGTAAATACAATTGGCACCAACGCCAACATCCAATCCTTTTTTTACGGTATCAGTTGAATGCTCCGAAAGCAGATCCTTCATATGATGGATGTAATCGGCTCGTCCCGGAATTGGAGGACAGAGATAGCCCTTTGGGATGTGCCAATCGGTGATATTATAATATGTTTTTAGCAAGGCTTTATTCAGATGAAATACCGCTTCACTGTCAGAAAAATCTAAGGTTTTATGGTCATAGGCATTCGTAAAAACAAAGCTGGCCAATGGGCTATGAGCTTGAATCAATGCATCAAAATGATAGGATTCCGCGTGTTTGTTCTCTTTATGCATCTTGCAAAGATAATTTTAAACGGATGCAATAGTAGAAAAGAACTCATAATTACGAAAGCAAGCCAAGTACACAGTGCCAATTTCGGAAGGCAGGCAGTTGCACCACGAGGCCCCTGAGCAGGGCAGCGTTCAATGATTAAGCCAATATACTTTCATGCCCGGAATCTTTAACAAATAAACAACTACTGTTGGTCTTTTGCGACATGTCTTTAATGAAATCATAAGGCAAGGTGTCTTGCATCCCAAAAATATTTAGATCAGCTCCCGGTGCCTTTGTTACGAAGTTTTCAAAACTACCAACATAAACTTCGGTTAAGGTTTCCGGTAAACGGGCCAGTTGCGTTAAGGATTTTAAAAATGCATTCGCTTTGTCTTCTTCCTCCGGGTTACTTATTACAGTAATGAGTCGAATCCTTCCTTCCCAGTTCATTTTTAGTTTATAAGCGACTAATATAGAAAGGTCTAAATTGCCAATATCCAAACCTCCAAATTCCCAGTGTCCTTTTCGATCGCTCACCCAAACGTTAATGGTGTTCCGTTCTCCTAATAAGGCTGTAGTGTGCAGATTAAACAGGAGAATACCAATTTCTAAACGTATAGATTCGGTCATCACCGGCATGAGTTCTTTATCATAATCATCATGATCCTGTAAATTTAAGAACATAATATTAGGTCTAAAAAACGCACCTTGTAAAGCCTGACTACCATAATTAATACCATTTGCAAATTGATCGGTGTGAATTACCGTGGAGGATGAGAACACCCCTTTTGTTCTAAACGATGCCGAAATATCATCTAATTGCTTAATCAATTTACTGTGTTCTGTAAAGGGTTCAATACCTAAAAGCTTTATAGACCCTTTTGGTTTGGCAATATTCCGTAAAAATTCAAAAGTGCCTCTTAATCCGTTGATATCCCGAACAGGAACCATTAGATTAGCTTTCCATGCGCGCTGTTGCATTTTTTTCATGCCCCAGGTATGCTTTGCTGCCCACTCTGCAAAAGATACAAAAAGCCCGGAACGCACATCTTCAAATGGCGTTTCCAGATTTTGACGCGATAAATACCAATAGACCATCAACACAATGGCAATGGAGATTAAACTTATCGTCGGGTTAATAATAAACATGGCAAAAATCGACGAAATCAAGCCAAACCAAGGCACCCATTTATGGATCTTAAAAACAGGACGATAACTAATGAGTCCCAAACGTTGTTCTATAATAACGACGATATTGATCATGGCATAGGTAATGAGAAAAAAGAGCGTTACTAAAGGAGCGACAGCATTCAGATTACGTAGCAATAAGGTGAAGAAAATTAAGACACCCGTAACCATCATGGCATTTCTTGGTTGCCCATTGTTGCTTGTACCGGCCAATATATTAGAGTAGGGTAGTACCTTATGTTCTCCCATGGCAAATAAAATACGCGATGATCCCACAATAGATGCTAATGCCGAAGAGAAGGTGGCACCCAAAATTCCCGCAATAATGAGTGGCCCAAAATAGGCCTTATCTACCATCACATAGTAATTGGTAAGTAGCTCTTGTTCTGTAGCACTGCGCGATATCCAAAAGGCGAGGAGCATATAAATTACAAAACTCACCCCAATAGCCCAAAGTGTGCCGGTAGGTATGCTTTGTTTTGGGTCTTTAAGTTCACCAGACATATTAGCACCCGCCATAATACCGGTCGCAGCAGGAAAAAACACGGCAAAAACTATCCAAAAGCTGCTACCACTAAAACCATTTTCTTCTGAACCTTTAAACGAGCCCCAACTTAAAGATTCACTCATGGGTTGTACCATAGAACCTTCATAAGCAGCAACAACAATAGAAATAAACGACAGTACAATTATGCCCATAATGATAAACTGCGCCTTGATCGCCAAATTTGCACTTATATAAGCAATGGTAAACAATGATCCAAAAACGATAATATCTACCAAAAAGGCATTGTGTTCCGGAAAAATACCTAACCAACCTTCTCTAAAACCGAAGATATACATCGTTACTGCCAGGCCTTGAGAAATGTATCTTGGTATCCCTAAACTACCACCAACTTCCAGACCTAATGCCTGGGAAACAATAGCGTATGCACCACCGGCGCCAATACGAATATTCGTAGTAATGGCAGACATGGATAATGCTGTACATAGGGTAATGATGAATGAAATAATAATAATAAGCCATGCTCCTAACAGGCCTGCATTACCAACAACCCAACCCAAACGCAAATACATAATAACACCAAGTATCGTCAATAAGGTTGGCGTAAAAACACCTCCAAAGGTGCCAAACTTTTTAAAGGTCTTATTAGGATTACTCATGAGTTTGATTTAGTTAATTCTGGTGATGAAGTTACTAATTATCTGTTAATTTAAATAGAACGATTTTGTACCATGGAACATCTCCTATTTTCTATATTTTATTCCTAATAAAAAACATTAATCATTAAATTGCTCAACTAATCGCAATATTATTTATTTTAGTCAAATCTTCTATTAAAGAAGAAAATTAACAAATACAACATCATCATGCGTTTATTTATATTTCTTATTGTAATTCTGGTATTAAATAGCTGTAATACAGATAAAAAAACAAAAATAGATGGTGAAAAAGTGATGCCGGAGCGTGGAGAATTAAGTCAGGATTCAAAAATATTTCTTGGCAATAGGTTGTTTTCAGAAAAAACATGTGTCACTTGCCATGCCGTAAACAAAAAGAAAATAGGGCCATCGGTTAATGATATCATGCATGTTTATAAAGAAAATAATGCCGATATCGTGGCATTTTTAAAAGGTCACTCAAAACCTATCGTAGACACTACAGCCAGCCAGGTAGCTATTATGCAAGCGAATATTGATGGTTTTTTAAAAGAAATTACCGATGAAGAATTAAATGCCATAGCTACCTATATGATGCATGTGGATGAATTGAGCAAAAAATATTTCCGTGAGTAATGATGAGCTCACAAAATCCAATAAAAGAACATTAGAAAAATCACATACAAATAACTGCCTGCCTTGAGAATTTCGACTTCGCTCGATATAAACTTCGTCAGATCTCCTCTGTGTAAAAATATAAAGACAAATGTGACAAATATCATATTATATATGAAAGACCTATCGTTTATTTGCGATAAGAAATATGAAATAAGCTATGAACATTAAGTTGAAGGCAACTATAAAGATTTATAGCAAAATACATTTGACAAAAAAAACAATACACAATATCTGATGAAAAGAAGTTTAGAACAGATAGCATATAAGGAAAATACCGAAGCATTGGCAACATTTGCTAAAGCTTTAGCGACATCCTACGCGTATTGCCATTTTAAAACATCTTGAAAATCAATCGTGTTGTTATACCGGGGATTTGGTAGACGTATTGCCTATTTCTCAATCAACTGTATCACAGCATTTAAAGGAATTAAAAAATGCAGGGCTTATTCAAGGAGAATTAAAGCCACCAAAAATAAAATATTGTATACATCAAGAAAATTGGAAAATAGCAAAAACCTTATTTCAACAATTTTTTGATTGATATTTTTTTAATAAATATATCGTCTATTGGCGATAAACAAACATTAGTAGTATGTCTAAAGAAATTAAAATATTAGGAACAGGTTGTCCAAAATGCCAAGCAATGACAGGTATTGTTAAAGATGTAGTTACCGCAAATAACATCGATGCCACTATTGAAAAAGTCGAAGATATCATGGAAATTATGAAGTATAACGTAATGACCACACCGGCTTTGGTAATAGATGGTGTTATCACTATAAAAGGTAGAGTGCCTTCAAAAGATGAAGTATTGGCTCTTTTAAACTAAGTCAAGCCTACTATAAATTACCATATGAAAGCTTCATCCGTTTCAGGAACTATTAGCACGATAGAAAATGTTTGATTGGGTACAAAACATAGCAGATTGGTTCGTTTATGATGTTTTGAATATGAACCAAGGGCAACATTTAGCAGAAGCCCTAAACTTCTTTATTTATGACACTACAAAGATTCTAATCCTGCTTTTTGTTGTTATCTTTTTTATGGGAATCGTCAATAGTTACTTTCCTATAGACAAGGTGAAGAACTACCTATCAAGAAATAAATTATTCGGACTCGAGTACCTTATGGCAAGTCTTTTTGGTGTGGTAACACCTTTTTGTTCTTGTTCATCTGTTCCTTTATTTATAGGTTTTGTAAGAGGAGGAATCCCATTAGGAGTAACCTTTTCTTTTTTAATTACTTCGCCTTTGGTCAATGAAGTGGCCATCGGACTTTTTGTTGGCTTGTTTGGTTTAAAAACAACCATCATTTATGTGATTAGCGGTGTGTTATTGGGAACAATATCTGGTATCATACTTCAACATCTAAAACTGGAAGGCTATCTAACCCCTTGGGTAAAAGAAGTGTTGGAAAACGCTCAAAGAGATCAAGATAAATTTCAAGCAGAAAAACAAACTTTTAAACAACGCTTGCCAGTTATTTGGGCAGAAGTCATAAAGATCCTTAAAGGTATCATTCCATATGTTTTAGTAGGCATCGCCATTGGCGGTTTAATGCACGGTTATATACCAGAAGGATTTTTTGAAAAGTATATGGACAAGGAAAATCTCTTTGCTGTTCCTATTGCAACGATTTTGGCTGTACCAATGTACTCAAATGCATCAGGCATACTTCCAGTAGTTCAGGTATTGGTGGCTAAAGGAATTCCGTTAGGAACTGCCATAGCCTTTATGATGGGAGTAGTGGGTCTGTCACTACCAGAAGCTATGCTCTTAAAAAAAGTAATGACCTTAAAACTAATTGCCATCTTTTTTGGTGTCGTTACACTTTGTATCATTATTTCAGGATATTTATTCAACATCATATTATAAACCATAAATCAATAAAAATGAAATCGAAGAATCACTTAAACAAAAATAAATTTACAGCAATGAATAAAACAATCACATTTTTCACAGTTTTAGCATTTAGTCTAATAATTACATCTTGTAATGCTCAAGATAAGAACCAAGCAACTTCTTTAGATCAATCTGTTTCAAAAATAGAAGTTCTTGATTTTCATACAACCAACAGATGTATAACTTGTAAAGCTATTGAGGCCAATACAAAATATACTTTAGAAACTTATTTTGCCGATGAATTAAAAAATGGAAAAATTACCTTTCAGGTAGTGGATATTTCCAGAGGAAGAGAATTACGAATTAGCTAAAAAATTCAAAGCTTCAGGAACCTCTTTATTTTTAAACATCATTGGAAACAAAAAAGAAAAACATATAGACTTAACTGCATTTGCATTTACTTATGGAAAAAAGAAGGATGATTTTTCAAATAGACTAAAAAACAAGTTGGAAAAACAGCTTGAAAAACTGTAAATGGATTTTTTACAATCTCTTTTAGAGAATAATAATATCCCATTCATTTCTGCATTTGTACTTGGGCTTAATGACAGCCATTAGTCCTTGTCCGCTTGCAACTAACATTACAGCTACGGCATATATTTCTAAAAATATTGCAAGTAAAAAGAAAGTATTTTTTAGCGGCTTATTATATTCTTTCGGTAGAGGCATTTAGTTACACTACTATAGGTCTGATCTTATTTCTAGGAGCAAGTAAATTTCATATAGCATTGATTTTTCAATCAGAATGGAGAAAAATATTTAGGCCCTTTATTGATACTCATTGGTTTGGTAATGCTTAATGTTATCAAACTCAATTTTTTAGGCAAATCGAATTTTCAAGAAAAACTATCAGAAAAATTTAAGGATAAAGGATTTGTTAGGCTCTTTTTTAATAGGTGTGGTTTTTGCTTTGGCATTTTGTCCATATAGCGGCGCCTTGTTTTTTGGGGTGTTGATTCCAATGACAATTGCATCGGCAGATGGACTTTATTTACCCATTGTATTTGCATTCGGAACAGGATTACCTGTAATTCTTTTTACCTATTTATTGGCTTTTACAGCAGGAAAAGTAGGCCTATTCTATAATAGAATTACGAAAATAGAAAAGGTTATGAGAATCGTTGCAGGTGTTGTTTTTATATTGACTGGAATGTATTATGTTTTAATTTTTACGGGAATACTAACATAGCCAATGAAATTATTATGTAAATTAGAATTTAGATTTATAAAAATTGTGGGTTATTGTGGCGGGAGTTTCGGATAGTTCGCCGTAATTTTCTTTAACATATTTCATAAAACAGGATGGTCTGGTAGACCATAATGTTTTTGAGACAATTGATGCGGCTGTATCGATATAAAACACTGAAGTGTTATTAAACTTATATTTGTCCTATAATGTACCGCGTGGCGCCTGTCTCGAATATTTCGATTTCGCTCAATATAAACTTCGTCGAAGGATAACTTGAGCTTTAGTTACGTCTGACCAAAAAAGGACAGGTAAACCTTATGAAGTAGGAGCGAGGTGTAGTGCAGGCAAAGTTATTACTATAGCTTCTTTAAAATATTAATTCTAAAAGTTTCTTCTACAATGTTAATGAAACCGAAGAATGAGAATAGGTTGAGTAATGCGAAGCTAAATAATCTCAATGAGATTCATGAACTTCTCTAAAACAATAAAAAACTGGTGAATAAACACTCTTTTCACGAAATCTAAAAATGTAACCGAGGTAATCTAAAGTTCATGATTCCTATTCAAATAATAGAAAGAAATGAATAAATGACCCCGACCCTCTGGAGCTAATTGAAAGTCAAATTCATCAATATTTTTAAATAATTCAGAGACTCAAAGTGTCTTAGATCAAAACACATAGCAATTATTTTGTTTATTCTTTTATGTATATTGTTAAACATTTTATATATTTGTATTTAAATGTATCATACACGTTATTATAAAATGAAAAAAGATAAAAAACCAGATAATGTAGTTTTTAATACCACCACTCAAAAATATGATGCGGCATTGAAACCCTATGCTACTAATGTTGGTGCACCGGTAATAACGACCACCGATACGATTGCTTGGAAAAACAGGAGTATTACATAAAATAAATCACAAGGTAGCAGCCAAATATTTAGAGCTAAAAGACGAATATGATAGGATGCTGCAAGAGTTTGAGTACAACAAGCTCATTTTTCAGGCAACATTTAATTTTGAGCCCATTATTGGCGAAGTATATCATTTATACAAAAGAGAAAACGGAGTCTCTTTTCTTTCCATGATTGCTCCAGGCGAATGTAACTTTGATTGGCTTGGTAGTTTTTATTTAAACGCAGACCTAATTTGGGAAAAAATAGAGCTTTAGTATGGCAGATGTAAAACAGTTTACAGAAAGGAAGTTAGACCGTATTATTGAAATGGCTTGGGAAGACCGTACCCCTTTTGAAGCCATATTGTTTCAATTTGGAATACCGGAAAAAGAGGTTATTAAAGTGATGCGTGGCTCTCTTAAAGCATCCAGTTTTAAAAGCTGGCGTAAACGCGTTAATAGTGGTGTTAGCCAAAAACATTTAAAAAAACGAAGTTCAGAAATTACACGTTTTAAATGTACACGCCAAAGAGCCATATCAGGAAATAAAATAAGTAAACGATAAATGGAACTATCTGAACATCAAGATACCATATTCCCAACTGCTTATGCAGAAATCCTTCAGCGTGTTCGTAATATCGATCCTGTTACATATGGTTTTACACGTAACTATATAAATGGTTCGGTTACCTATTTATCCCCTTATATTTCTAGAGGTATCATTTCTACAAAATTTATACTTTCTGAAATCCTAAACCGTGGTTATGAACCGGTTCAAATTGAAAAATTTATTCAAGAACTGGCTTGGAGAGATTACTGGCAGCAAATATGGATAGCCAAAAAAGAGGCTATAAATCAAGATGTAAAACACCAACAAAAGCCTAGTTTCTAACACTTCTATATCTATGGCAATTAGAGATGCCAAAACAGGAATTGAGGCTGTTGACAAAAGTATTAGAGATTTTTATAAAACGGGTTATATACACAACCATTTAAGAATGTATATTGCTTCTATAGCCTGCAATATTGCACAAAGTCATTGGAAAATGCCAGCTCAATGGATGTACTATTATTTATTAGATGCAGATTGGGCAAGCAATGCGTTAAGTTGGCAGTGGGTTGCAGGAGCCAATAGCAATAAAAAGTATTATGCCAATCAAGACAACATTAATAAATACTGTTTCACACAACAAAAAGGCACTTTTTTAGATGTGCCCTATGAAGATTTTGCCAATATGCAAACTCCTGAAATTTTAAAAGACACGCCACCTCTAGTACTTAAAACACCGTTACCTAAACCGGAAGCCATTGCAATTAACGAAACACTACCAACTTGTATTTATAATTTTTACAATCTAGATCCGCTTTGGAAAAAGGAGAATTCCGTAAATAGAATTCTACTAATAGAGCCCTCGCATTTTAAGCAATATCCTGTATCTCAAAAGGCAATTGATTTTATGATTACGATCGCCAAAGAAAACATAACAAACATTCAAATCTACGTAGGAGAATTTAATGACCTTATTGCAAGTCATCCTTTAGGAGAGATCTATTACAAAGAACATCCACTAAACTCACACTATAGCGGTATTGAAGAATCGAGAGATTGGATGTTTGATGTACAAGGCTATTATCCGTCATTCTTTGCCTTTTGGAAAAAATGTAAAAAACAGCTTCGCTATTGAAAAGAAAAGATAAATAATACGTTGCGAGACCATGAAAAAACAACACCTTCCTGAAAAAATATGTTTGGTTTGTAAACGACCTTTTGAATGGCGTAAAAAATGGGAAAAGAATTGGGCTGAAGTTAAATATTGTAGTAAACGTTGTAGATCAAATAAATGAAACAAATAAATATACTATTTCCACATCAATTATTTAAAAAGTCGCCACTGTTGGAGACGGATGCACCTATATATTTAGTAGAAGAATACTTGTTCTTTAAGCAGTATTCATTCCATAAGCAGAAAATAGCCTTTCATAGAGCAACAATGAAACGCTATGCAGATTTTCTTCAGAATGATAAAAACAGGGAAGTATGTTATGTAGAATCTACAGAAGACATTTCAGATATTAGATTGTTCATTCCCGAATTAAAACGTAAGGGTATAACCCATATCAACTATATAGACCCAACAGATAATTGGCTTCAAAAAAGATTAGATAATGGCTTTCGTGAAAGCGGCATCACAGCAACACAATATAAATCGCTTTTATTTTTAAATTCTAAAGAAGACCTAGCTACTTTTTTTAAAAAGGATAAGAAGAAATACCATCAAACCACTTTTTACACAGAGCAACGTAAAAAGCGAAATATCTTGATAGATGCTGATGGTAAGTCCTACAGGTGGTAAATGGACATTTGACAGTGAAAACAGAAAGAAATATCCCGCTAAAAAGACACCTCCATCTATTCAATTTCCTGATGTTGATGCGTATTATAAAGAAGCAACACAGTATGTGTCAAGGCACTTCTCCAATCATTTAGGAAGCCTTACGGAGCATTCTCTATATCCAACAAATTTTGAAACGACAAAACGTTGGCTTCATCAATTTTTTGAACAGCGTTTTATGGAATTTGGAGTATATGAAGATGCCATTGTTGCTGAAAATTCCATTCTAAACCATAGCGTATTAACACCTATGCTAAATGTGGGGTTAATAACACCTAAAGAAATTATTGAGGCGTGTTTGCTTTATGCAGCACAAAACAATGTACCCATTAATTCTACGGAAGGTTTTGTACGTCAAATTATAGGGTGGCGAGAGTTCATAAGAGGTGTTTATGAATCTAGAGGAAGTGAAGAACGTACCACTAATTTCTGGAAATTTAAAAAGAAGATACCTGCTTCGTTTTATAACGGTACTACTGGTATTCTGCCCATTGACCAAACTATTAAAAAAGTAGTGACAAACAGGGTATTGCAATCATATCGAACGTTTAATGGTATTAGGTAATTTTATGATGCTCTGCGAGTTTGACCCAGACGAAGTGTACAAATGGTTTATGGAACTCTTTATTGATGCCTACGATTGGGTTATGGTTCCCAATGTTTACGGAATGAGTCAATTTGCAGATGGTGGTTTAATGGCTACCAAACCTTATATAAGTGGCAGTAACTATATCATGAAAATGAGCAACTATAAAAAAGGAGAGTGGCAAGAGACTTGGGACGGTCTTTTTTGGAGATTTATGCATACACATCGTGACTTCTTTTTGTCAAACCCAAGATTAGGAATGTTGGTACGTATGTTTGATAAAATGCCTGATGAGAAAAAACAAAAGCATTTGGAGAATGGAGAAACCTATTTACAAAATCTAAACTAATAACGGCTATCTATATAGTCCCGTTAAAAATTATACAATATGAGTATATTAAGTATAGCCATGTTATTATCAAGTAGTGCGTTCTTTTACTACGGAATTGATTGTTTAAGTTCTCAGAAAATGGCTGATGAGTTTATTCGATTTGGTATTGACAAACCAAGAAGAATACTAACAGGGTACTTGCAATTATTAGGTGGTCTAGGTTTGGTGGTGGGTTACTTCCTTTTACCTGATTTGGTTTTTATTTCTTCAGCAGGATTGACACTTCTTATGCTTTTGGGGTTTGCAGTTAGAATAAAAATTAAAGACAGCCTTTTACAATCATTACCATCATTAGTATTTGCAATAATTAACTTATATATCTGTGTTAACTATTACAGTAAACTTTCTTTTCTATAAAATTTAAACGAACGCAATAAACAAACACATCACTAAAAATAGTGCTGCCGGAAAAGATTTAAGCAAAGGGTCTTTTATTTTGATATGCATAATTATAGAACCTGATAAAAGAACTGCCAAGCCTAATGCTGAGGGTTGTTTTAAAATAGGATACCATATAGCAGCGATTAGTAAAATAGCAAGTGCTACTTTTATAAAACCTATAATATAACAAAGAGTAGCAGATAATCCGTATTCCTTAAATTCTTCTAAAATTGAAGTAGCGTTTCCACCACGCCATTTAGTTGGTTTCTTGGCCTGTAAGAGCCACACATTTAAAATACTGATACCTACAATAACCTGAAAAGTAATAATTAAATAATTCATATGCTACGTTTGATGGGTTAGTTTATTGAACCCTATTCCATAAAAAAGATTAAATAAATAAAATTTCTCTTACAAAAATACAAATTTTGTTTAGTATATTTGTAAAATAAGTAAACAAAATAAATTTGTTGTTTATATTGAAGTATTAAAAATGGTAAACTAAAATCACGAAAATGGTATTTAATACAAGTTATACAAATAAAGAGTATACAAAAGAGAGCATCCATATATTAGGTAAATCTTTTTCTTTTTTCGAAAAGATAAAGATTGGTGGTATTGGTTCCAGTAGATTAGTGATTGAAGAACTAAGCACTAAACTACAACCAAAAAATATGCAATCAATCAGCCATTAACTATGCAAACATCGAATTAAGACCTAAAGGCATTATCATACATTTCAGCAATAGGCTAGACCGATATTCTTGGATAATACCCTATTACCGTCTCGTTATTTACAGTACTCGAACATTCAGTATTCACTCAAACGGCCATTTTATAAAGTTTAAAAAAAATAAGAACTATCTCAGACAATAAAAAGTTTATAGATAAGATGATTGATTTAAAAATTAAATTTTTGAATTTGGGATATTATGATGGTTAATGCTATTTAAAAAAACGATTATGAAAAATATAATTTTACTCACGATAATACTAATTACGATGCAAACATCCACTATTTTTGACTTTAGTAAAAAAAGCGACATGAGCAATTGGAAAATTGTAGATGACGTTGTGATGGGAGGTAGGTCTTCAGGAACATTTCATTTAAATAAAGAAGGAAATGGCGTTTTTAAAGGTCGTGTTTCACTTAGAAAACAATGGTGGGTTCTCTTCCTTAAGATATCGTTTTAATAAAATAAGCACAAAACCGTATACAAAAATTATGTTGAAAGTAAAAGGCGATGGAAAAACCTATCAATTCAGAATAAAAAGTAAGTCATCTGATTATTACTCTTATATCACATTATTTTAATACCACAAAAAATTGGGAAACGATCGAGTTATCTTTATCAGATATGTATCCAGCATTTAGAGGTCGCAAACTCAATATATCAAATTATGATAATGAAAGTATCGAAGAAATAGCATTTTTAATTGGAAATAAAAAAGAAGAGGACTTTCATCTAGAAATTGATTCTATAGTTTTAAACTAAGTCATGTTAGTTAATATGTTTTATATACTTTCAAAAAAACCTAAAATTTGTTAGCAAAACAACAATTACCACAAGAAAACTTCATGGATTCAGATAAATTTATTTTCTGTTTAGAAGCGGTTCCAGATGTAGAAACCAACAACGTTACCGAGGTACTAGAAAATCTAGAACAATTGGCAATGGAATATGGAGTAAATAGTATTTATAAAACTTGTGACACCATTGAAGGTCTCGAAGATAGTTTAAATGCTTTGGTGCACGATGACCATAATTTTAAAAACTATGAAATAATTTACTTTGTTCTAAATGGTGAAGAAAATAATATTTGTATAAATGACTATATGTATAGTTTACAAGAGATAGCAGAACTTTTTGAAGGAAAGTTAGCAGGTAAAATCTTACATTTTTCGAATGCAAAAGTATTAGATTTAGACGAAGAAGAGGCACAATATTTTTTGGCTGTTACCGGAGCACGAGGAATTTCTGGTTATGGAGTTGACTTTAATGAAATACCAAGTTTAAACCTTGATAAAGCATTCTTTAGTCTATTTAAAGAAGAAGATGATATGTTTGAAGTTGTAGAAGAATTACATCAAAGACATTATAATCTCTGTAAAATGCTTGATTTTAGAATGTATTATTAATCGTATTTATATTTATGAGTTTCTAACTAGAAAACCGCAAATCCATTTTTTTTATTTGAGTTTATGAATCTCGTAAAATCTATTTGGTAAAAGTGAAGGTTTACAAATACCATTTATTGATTTTTTTCATTTAAAAACTTTTTTCTACGATTGCAATGAAATCAAAGGTTAGCCGAAGGCAAATATCTTTGATTCACGAGCTCCTTTAAAAAAAATAGGAGTGGAGCGAGCTAAACACCTTTTATGTGACAAGCCTGTGCTGAGCGCAGTCGAAGCATAGGAGGGAAGCAAAACCTTTAGGTTCACGAACACCTATTTATAAAATTGGTAAGGTGAGTAAATATGTATGGAATGGGATTTAGCCTAATTAATGTTATTTGTTAAAAGTAAAGTTTCCTTTTTAAAATTTGTGGCCAATTCATGAGCTATCCAATTAATTATTCTTTCTATATTTTCTCTCATTGGCTTATCTGATGTATTTTCAAGTTTTTTCTTCCTAATGTTTAATGTTACCTTTGTAATTTCCCTAGTAGATTGAATAACACCGTACTATAGCAATTACAAAGTTTGGCTAAGCCAATCTAAAAAAACGAGAATATAAGTTTGAGAAATGAAGAGCATCCTGTCAAAATTATTGCAAAAGAAGTCTATTACCTACTCGGCATATATTGTTCTTATAGGCCTTATGCTTTTGGGTTGTAAGTCGATCAAAAAAAATAAGCAGAAAACAATCCTTTTGGGTTCATATCAAAATGCTTCACAAGTAAATAGTAGTATTGACAATAGGTCAACTGCTTCACAAGATTATGATTTTGATAATCATGACTTTATTAGTCAATTACCAGCGCTAAAATTACCTATCCTATCTAATGTAAAGATTCATTGATACAAATCGTTACAAGTATAGAAGAAAATGAAATTGTATCACAGGCTATTTTAGAAGAAGAATTTACAGATCCTAATATTCCAGTCATTAAAAGTCCGGTGGCTGATAAGATAGTTGAAAATTATCTAAATAGTGAAAATAAGGAGCCTAGTGGTCATTGTCTTTCCGTAAGTAAAGGCCGTTTTGAAAAAGCGTATAAAGAGGTTCACGGTCATGTGGTCTATCAAGATCTACCGGCTAGCATGGGCTCAAAGTTATATACTCCTAAACAAGTGTTTAATTTACTTTACACTTCCGCATCAGACACAAACGAGGGATGGCGAAGCCTTCCGGAAGAATATAGGGGTAAGGGCAATGCTGGTGCTATTGCCTATGCTGGTATGGGTACTTTGGTAGATACATCAGGAATTTGGAGTGGCCAATTAAAACCCGGAGCACTCATGCAAGTTTGGCGGTTTAAAGACGATTATGAAAAGGTAGTGCAAGGTGTAGATGTTAAAAAACTTGATCCCTACGGACATTCGTTTATATTCATAAGCTATGTGCGCAACGAAAAAAATGAAATTATTGGGCTTAAAATAGCCGATCAAGGTTTTCAAAGCTACAGGCCTTTAATACCGAGTGATTATGAAGTATGGTGGGCAGTAAATCTTAGTATCTAAAAGATACATATGTAGTAAAATCAAATTTTAACATTTTCAATGAAATTACTTCTTACATAATACGTTACAAACAAAGAGATTAGATCTCAAATCAATTATAAAAAACGTCTATGTTATTTGTTTCCTTACTACTCTCGTTAGGATTTATAAACGAAATACCACCAAAAATAGACCAGGTGGCAGTCCATAGCTATGCTGTTGAAAAGCCCTTGCCTATAGTGGAAAACATGAGTTTTAAAGAGGGAGTGCCCTTTGAGTTTAAAACAGATTTAGATAGTATTGCTGTTTCTTATGCCAGCACCAAAGTAGAAACTGGTCAACTTCGTTTGCGTTTAAAAGAAGACCTTCGGCTGGGCATTATTTCTTTTGAGAATATTAAAACAGCATTTACCAATCAATTAGTAGATAAGATTATACCGCACTGGTACGGTACTCCTTGGAGTTATGGGGGCCATACAGCAATACCAAACCAAGGTAAAATTGCATGTGGTTATTTTATATCAACCACCTTGCGCGATATGGGTATAAATCTCAACCGGTATACATTGGCTCAAAAATCACCTATAGACGAGGCTAAAATGATTAGTTGTGGCTCAGTAATTAACAAGGTTGTTCAGGATACACCAGAAAAAGCTTTAGAAAAGATCGATCGCTTAACGAAAGAGGGACTCTATTTTATAGGTTTTGACAAGGGGCATGTGGGCTATCTTTTAAAACGTGAGGGCGAATTATTTCTAATCCATTCCAACTATCTTTCTCCAGTGTCGGTATGTATGGAAACTCTCAAAGAATCACAAGTTTTTAAGCGTTTTACTACATTTCATATTGTAGCTATATCACATAACGATGCCCTTTTGCAACGTTGGTTAGATAATGGTACGTTGTTGTAATAAATAACACCAATTCTACGAATAGCAAAGCTATACAGGAATTATATATGTATTAAATGTCCTATAATTTATATTATGTTAAATAGAATATATAGGAATACACCCTACTTGGTTTTAAGCATTGTATAAGGCATCCCCCAGATTATATTATTCCTGAGGTACTAAGGCCTTAATTTTACCTTCATAAGTAATCAATGACCTTTCTGCACTATTTACATCGATACGTGTGGTATTATTCGAAAAGATCATGATAAATATATCGTACAGCTCATTATCATCCTTCTGATGAATGCTAAAACGCATTTCAGCGCGTTGCTTCTGTTCATTCCACGTGATCTCCTTGCTACGCGGAATACCATCAAATTCAATGGCGATCTTAGTATTATAACCGCCACCCATATATCGCTCACCATAATATGGCAAATGCGCCGTGATGGTATCTCCTTTCATCTTAAAATAATTCACATTTCCAAGAATACTAATACTGCCTGCGCTATTCCCCAAACCTAAAATACCCGTATTCGCCATAGCATTTAAAGCAGCTGTTGGCAAAGGTTTTGCCCAATCAGATTCGATCACAAAGGCCTTTTCTGTGCCCCAGGCCTGTAATGCTAGTTTTTGTGCTTCGGTAAGCGGTTTATAAGTACTGCAACTCATCATGAACAGCAGCATTATAACAGCTTGTATAAGTGTTTTCATCATGCCTATTTTTAGTTTAACATATTATATATCAGCACTATTAAGGTAGTCTAAAATCCCGGATCATACAAATAAGATTCCGCCTAATACCCACAAATTCTTTGCCAAGCTACCCTTTTACCATGATAAATTTTGAGGTCAACATACACATGGCACTATGCTAAATACAAGCCATTGCATACCCGACCCAAACATTTTTATTTGTATTTTTATATTTCAGACACTCATTCATTATGGAAAAATTTATTAGAGCCGTTCTTGCCTTCATAGGCGCTAAAAAAATTGGCGGTGGCCGCTGTGGTTGCATTGGCACCGTTATCGTTTTTATCATCCTGTATTGGCTATTGGGATACGTTTTTAAGATCTTCTAAACTATATACTACCTTTATGGTATGGTATCGATCAAAAAACAGCCACCACATATACAACTTCTAATTCCGTTTGCCGGAATGTTCTTGTTTATAGGCTTCTATATCTTGTCGGCTTTCTTATATCCCGGTGGTTCTTATAAAGATCCAAATAGCACCGTTTTTAGTTTTGCCAACAATTATTTATGCGATTTGCTGGATACTTACGCCATCAATGGTGAGCTCAATATCGCCAGCACCATGGCACGGATTGCCTTCGGCATATTATGTTTTACGATGATCTATATATGGATTCAAATTCCACGTTTATTCACTAAAAAACATATTAATCATCTTATTATCAAGATATTAGGTGTATTATCGATGGTTATAGCCCTATTTCTGGCAGCGGGAATTCACGATACCATTGTCTATATAGCCGGTATTTTCGGTCTCCTGGCTCTATTACTCACCTTTGTAGAACTCTTTAAACATCGTTTTTTCCATTTTTTAGGCTTTGGCATCTGCTGTTTTGTACTTATCAGCTTAAATTATATCATTTATACCACGGGTTTTGCCATTGATAAGCTTCCTTTTATACAAAAGATCACCTTTCTCGCTTGTATTTCATGGTTTTTGATGTTGATGCTGGTATCGTATAGCATCCAAAAGGAATAAGGCTTCCCTCCTGCCAAAAATGGCAAATGGTGCTCTTAGGTATCTTTTGATAAATAATTCCACTACTTTTGCCCCATGGTAAAAAAACGGCTAGCGCAATTCGAATTTATTGCCTTGATGGCATCCCTCATGTCTGTGGTGGCATTGGCGATTGACGCGCTCTTGCCCGCCTTGGAATTGATCGGTTTTTCCATCGGTACCGTTGAAGCTTCCGACAACCAGCTCATTATCATTATGATATTTCTGGGTTTGGGTGTGGGTCCGCTCCTATTTGGACCGATATCCGACAGCCTTGGCCGGAAACCCATTGTATATATGGGATTCGCCATTTTTATCGTTGCCAGTTTTATCTGTGTCTATGCCGATAGCCTCGAAATGATGGTCGCCGGACGTATTCTGCAAGGTGTCGGACTCTCAGCACCCCGAACCATCAGCATTGCTATGGTACGAGACTCCTACAGCGGCGACCATATGGCACGTATCATGTCGTTTATCACCGTTGTTTTCCTTTTGGTACCCATCGTAGCACCTGCCATGGGTAAATTTGTACTCGACCATTATAATTGGCAGGGAATATTTTATATTCAGCTGTTATTCAGTTTATTAGTATCGTTCTGGTTCTGGAAACGGCAACCCGAAACCCTCTCTTTACCCAACCGCATCCCATTTACACGTCATATTTTTCTGGATGGCTTAAAAGAACTAATAAAATATAAAAGTACGCTGGGCTTTACCCTTATTTCGGGATTTATCACAGGATCCTTTATTGTCTATTTAAGCGGATCGCAACAGATCTTTGATCAGCAATACGGTCTGGCCGAGGAGTTTCCTTATATTTTTGCCGGCCTTGCCATTTCTGTAGGTGCTGCCACCTTTATGAATGGTACCCTGGTATTAAGATTCGGGATGGAAAAACTGGTCACCATCGCACTACTCGGCTTTTTCGTGATTCCGTTATTATATATCATCTTGTTTTACAATGCTGCCAATCCGAATATCATCGTTTTGCTCGCCTTCTTTGCGACGCAATTCTTTGCCGTAGGCTTCCTCTTTGGCAATTTACGCGCCCTTGCCATGCAACCTGTGGGGCATATTGCAGGGATCGCAGCGGCTATTACCGGATTTATCTCTACCCTTATGGCAGTGCCGATAAGCACCTATATCGGTAAATTTATAGACACCACTGCCCTGCCGCTTTTTGTGGGATTCCTTATTTGCGGATTGTTATCGATCTTTATCCTGCTTTATATCAAGATCCAACGAAAACTGGCAAAAAAAATGGTTTAGACCCCATTTATTCTCATACATTGACGTAATTTTGCACCCGATTTGAGAAGATTTCATTATGGAAAATTTACAACATCTTATTTATAATTACCTGGTCTCTGCAGGCTTTACCGAAAGTGTTGCCAAATATGGCAATATGGTCGCTTTGGGAATTATCACTTTACTATTGGTATTTCTGATCGATTTTATCGTCCGGAAAATACTACTGGGTCTATTTGTACAATACGCCCGCAAGTCGAAAACCAATTTTGATAACTTGCTGGTGATCAACAAGGCACCTCGTAATGTTGCCCATATTATTCCCCTATTGGTAGCTCTGGAACTAGTACCTGTGGTATTTACCGATTTTCCAAAATTTGAGAAATTCATTGAAACCGGACTTAAAATATTCAGTATCGTACTGGCACTGTGGATTGTAAGAAGTGTATTGCATACCTTACGGGACTATTTTAAAACCTTACCACGATTAAAAGATAAACCCATAGACAGTTATATTCAGGTATTTATGATCCTGGCCTGGGTATCTGGCTTTCTCTTTGCCTTTGTCATCCTTACCAAGATACCTTTACTGACATTTTTGGCCGGTATGGGTGCAGCCTCTGCCGTATTTCTCTTGATCTTTAAGGATACCATCCTGGGATTTGTAGCCAGTATACAGGTTTCTATCAATAATATCGTTAAGATCGGCGATTGGGTAACCTTTGATAAATATGGTGCCGATGGTGATGTGATCGAGATCAACCTCTCTACGGTAAAAGTGCAGAACTTTGATAAGACCATTACTACGATACCTACCTATGCCCTGATATCCGATTCTTTTAAGAACTGGCGCGGGATGGTAAATTCTGATGGCCGGCGTATCAAAAGAGCTTTAAACATTAAGTTAGATAGTGTTAAGTATCTGACTAAAGATGAAATAGATAGCTTACAAAAAATAGAGCTAATCTCTGCCTATTTAGCAAAGCGCCAATCGGATATAGAAAACTTTAACGAATCTCATAAAATTAACAAAGAAATACCCTTAAATGGGCGGAATTTAACCAACCTTGGGGTTTTTAGAAAGTATATAGAGACCTATATTGAGAAGCACCCGGCTATCAATAAGGACATGATGATCATGGCTCGTCAACTCGCCCCAACCTCAGAGGGTGTTCCCTTGGAGGTTTATGCTTTTAGCAGTGATAAACGGTGGCAAAATTACGAGTATATCATGGCCGATATCTTCGACCATCTTATAGCAGCGGTGCCTTATTTTAAGTTGGAGATCTTTGAATTTCCGTCAAATACAAGTTTTATAAAAAACCTGGGGAAATCCTAATAACCTACATAGTAAATCCAATCCCGAATACCCGGGAGAAATTTGACAAATTTTTTGTCCATCTCACAAAAATTGACCGCATTTTTAAGCATAGTTTACTAATTGGGGTAATAAATAGCGCTATTTTATGTTTAAATAAGGTAACAATTGTTAGATCAAAAAAGGGGGATGAAAAAATTAACTTCTTTAATGGTACTGCTTTTAGCAGTAGTTCCAATCATATGCTGTGCACAGCATTCTGTAGCCAGGGATTGGAATGAACAACTATTGGAGGCGGTCCGTAATGATTTTGCAAGGCCTACAGTGCATGCCAGAAATTTATTCCATAGTTCTGTTGTGATGTATGATGCCTGGGCCCTATTCGACGAACAGGCCGAAACCGTGTTTCTGGGAAAAACATTCGGAAATTATACCACGCCTTTGAGCGCAATTCCACAACCTTCAAATGTAGATGCTGCCATACACGAAGTGATGAGTTATGCCATGTTTAGGTTGCTGAACCATCGGTTTCTCAATTCACCCGGCGCAGCGATCTCACAACAATCATTCTCCGATCTTTTTAACGCTTATGGTTATGATGAAAATTTCACTTCAACCGATTATAGCTCGGGTTCTTATGCCGCATTAGGAAACTATTTGGCAAGTGAGATCATTGCTTTTGGAATGCAGGATGGAGCGAATGAACAAAATGATTATGCGAATCAATACTACACTCCAGTAAATGATCCATTGATCTTAGAGGCATATACAGAAAGTAGCAATATAGACCCAAATCGCTGGCAACCCTTGGCATTTGATGTATTTATTGATCAGAGCGGTAATTTATTTCCATCTAAAACACCTGATTTTTTGGGTCCGGAATGGGGACAAGTAACCTCTTTTTGCTTACAACAGCAAGACTTGAAAAAAATGAATAATGGCTTTGAATCATATGTGTATAATGATCCCGGAGCTCCTGCATATATTCAAAATTCAAATGAAGACGGCATAGCCGACCCATATAAATGGCATTTTGCATTGGTAGCTTCCTGGTCAGCACATTTAGACCCTAATGATCCAACCATTATAGATATATCTCCAGGAGCCATTGGCAATGCAAATTTACATGATTTTCAAGATACCTTCGATGGCTATAAAAACTTTTATGACTTTACCAATGGTGGAGATAACGGTACCGGTCACGCTTTGAATCCATATACCAATGCGCCATATACACAACAGCTGGTGAAACGTGCTGATTATGCGAGGGTATTGGCCGAATTTTGGGCAGACGGGCCAGATTCTGAAACACCTCCGGGACATTGGTTTACCATTTTGAATTATGTAAGCGATCATCCCCTAGTTGAAAAGAAGATCGGCGGAAAAGATGCGGTGGTAAGTGATCTCGAATGGGATGTTAAGTCATATTTGGCTATGGGTGGCGCTATGCATGATTGCGCTGTAGATACCTGGGGAATTAAAGGGTATTACGATTATGTGAGGCCCATTTCTGCCATCCGATATATGGCTGGCAAAGGGCAAAGCAGCAATGCAGCCTTACCAAATTATGATCCGCATGGAATGCCCCTTATAAATGGTTTAATAGAAATTATTGAGCTTGGTGACCCCTTGGCAGGACCAAATAATGAAAATGTAGGTAAAATAAAAATATATGCCTGGAGGGGTCCCGATTTTATCCCAGATCCTGAAACAAGTGTTGCCGGTGTTGGCTGGATATTAGGAACGCATTGGTGGCCCTATCAGAGAGGGACTTTTGTTACGCCGCCATTTGCGGGATACGTTTCCGGACATTCCACCTTCTCCAGAGCAGCCTCCGAAGTTTTAACCATGCTTACAGGTAATGCCTATTTTCCGGGAGGTATGGGAACTTTTGATGTTTTACAAAACGATTTTTTAGTTTTTGAGCAAGGCCCAACAGAAAGCCTCACCTTGCAATGGGCGACTTACCGCGATGCCTCAGATCAAACGAGCCTTGTCGAGAATTTGGGGTGGCATTCATCCGCCGATGGATGATATCCGGGGTCGTATTATCGGAGAAAAAATAGGTGTCGAGGCCTTTCATTTAGCGATGCGTTATTTTGATGGCACGGCAGCTAACGGTCAAGATGTCGTTAGCCTATATCCCATCCCATTTCAAGATAACATCCACATAGAAAATCATTATGATGCTAATATAACCCTTGAATTATATGGATTGGATGGAAAACTTGTGTATCGCACCAACATTCCTAAGAATTCAGAAGATTCGACACTCGCACTGCCTTATATAGCCAAAGGGGTATATATTGCGAAGATCAATAATGATCTGAACGAACCCATTTTAACAAAAAAAGTCATTAAGATCTAGCCAACATAGACGTCATTCACCGCTTAGATATGAGCAGCAAGCCAATCGCCTACTTCACTTGTTTTATAAGATTTTTCCTTACCTGAAAGGTCTTCGGTAACCACGCCTTTTGCCAAAGATTTGTTCACGACATTACGTATCGCTTCAGCTTCAGCTTTTAATCCGAAAGCATCTTCAAACATCATAGCGGCCGATAAAACCGTTGCTAAAGGGTTTGCGATGTCTTTTCCGGTAGCCTGAGGATAAGAACCGTGAATGGGCTCAAAAAGCGATGTGTGCTCTCCTATGGACGCTGAGGGCATCAATCCCATAGATCCGGAAATTACCGAAGCTTCATCGGTAAGGATATCGCCAAATAGATTTTCGGTGATCAAGACATCATAAGAATTTGGCCATTGTACCAAACGCATGGCAACAGCATCTACAAATTCATAAGTCACATCCACTTCGGGATAGTCTTTTTCCATCGCCTGAACGGTTTCGCGCCATAATCTTGATGTTTCCAACACATTGGCTTTATCTACACAACATAATTTCTTAGAGCGGGTCATGGCCATTTCGAAACCTTTCTTTGCAAGGCGCTGAACTTCTGCCCTGGTATAAACACAGTTATCAAAAGCGGTTTCACCACCATCTCTTCTGCCTTTCTCTCCGAAATAAATACCTCCTGTCAATTCACGTAAAAAAACGAGGTCGGTACCTTCGATACGTTCCCTTTTTAAGGGGGAATTGTCTATTAATGAAGGAAATGTGAAAGTAGGGCGTACATTAGCGAATAAACCTAATTTTTTACGCATTTTAAGAAGTCCTTGTTCGGGTCTTACCTTGGCACTAGGGTCATTATCATATTTCGGATGGCCGATAGCACCGAATAATACGGCATCTGCCTGCATACAAATATCATGTGTAGCATCCGGATAAGGCTCACCAACAGCATCTATGGCTGCTGCACCTGTGAGTGCCGGCGTCCATGTGATCTCATGATTGAATTTTTTAGCAATGGCATCACTCACTTTTACTGCCTGCTCGATCACTTCCGGACCTATACCGTCTCCCGCTAATAGTGCAATTTTTAATTTCATTTTTATAATTTATTTTTCTAATAATAATATACGTTCTTTTCAATACCATCTACCAGCTACCAGATACCAAGTACTAACTACCATTCAAATAATATTCAACATTTTCTGAGTCGCCTGAATGGCCGATACGGTTTGATCGGAATCTAAACCTCTGGTTTTAAACTCCTTATTCGGACTTTTCCAGGTGATGATCGTTTCACATAAAGCATCAGAATGACTTCCTGGTGGTATCCGAACTGCATAATCTATCAATTCCGGCAAGTCCCGTTTTTTCTTTTTGTAAATACCGCGGATGGCATTCATAAACGCATCAAATTGTCCGTCTCCTGTGGCATTTTCCTCAAACTTTTCACCATCGATGACCATTGATATGGTTGTTGATGGTTTCAATCCCTTAGCGTGCGTCAATACATACGATTCTACCTTTACCTTTTCTTCATATGAATTACTGTCGAGTACATCAGAAATGATATAAGGTAATTCCTCTTTGGTGACCACTTGTTTTTTATCTCCCAATTCTATGATCCGCTGGGTAACTTTTTTAAGGTCATTATCGTTTAAATGCAGGCCTAATTCCTGTAAATTCTTTTGTATGTTGGCTTTACCAGATGATTTACCGAGGGCATACTGGCGTTTTCTGTTAAATCGTTCTGGCAACAGATCATTAAAATAAAGATTCTTCTTATTGTCGCCATCGGCATGAATACCGGCCGTTTGGGTAAAGACATTCGCCCCAACCACTGGTTTATTGGCCGGAATCATAAAACCAGAGAAGGTTTCAACAAGCTTGCTTACAGAATACAATGATTTTTCGTTTACATTTACCTTTACCGAAGGTAAAAAATCGTTGATCACCGCAATCGTACTGGCCATAGGTGCATTTCCGGCACGTTCACCCATACCATTTACGGTGAGATGGAGTCCGTCTACCCCTGCCTTTAAAGCTTCTAACACGTTGGCCACACCCAGGTCATAATCGTTATGGGCATGAAAATCAAAATGCAGATCGGGATATTTTTTTCTGATCTCTGATACAAATGCAAAGGATTCTGATGGGGTTAATACGCCCAAAGTATCGGGAAGCATAATTCTTTTGATGGGCTGTGTAGCTAAAAAAGCCAGATATTCGAAGACATAATCCTTAGAATTACGCATGCCATTACTCCAGTCTTCCAAATATACATTGGTTTCTATGCCTTCCTTTTTAGCAAGCATAACAACTTTTGAAATTTCTTTAAAATGCTGTGTAGGAGTCTTTTTAAGCTGATGAGTTAAATGGTTTAATGAACCCTTTGTTAATAAGTTTTGCACCTTTGCTCCGGCTGCTTTCATCCACTTAATAGAAACACCATTGTCGACAAAGGTCAGTACTTCAACCGCATTGATATAGCCATTTTCAGCTGCCCATTTCGTGACGTTCTTTACGGCCTGGAACTCCCCTTCTGATACCCTGGCAGAGGCAATTTCGATCCTGTCGACCTTTAATTCTTCAAGTAAAAGCTGGGCAATGGATAATTTTTCTGAGGCAGAGAATGACACGCTCGAGGTTTGTTCACCATCGCGCAGTGTAGTATCCATGATTTCTATCTTTCTGACAGCCATTTATAGGGGAAGTCCTTTAGCGAACTCTTGTATTTCACCTTTTATATTTTGTAAATAATCGATATCATCAAAGCCGTTTAGCATGTTTTGCTTTTTATAGTCGTTGATATCAAATGTGTCAAAATCGCCAGTTGAAACGATTTTGATCCTTTGTTCAGGCAGATTTACTTCTATTTCTGTATTGGGATCATCATAAATAGCATTAAATAATTTTTCTGAGAATTCCGGACTCACCTGTACAGGTAATACACCTATATTCAGGCAGTTATTCTTAAAGATATCTGCAAAGAAACTCGATACTACACATCTGAAACCGTAGTCATATACCGCCCAGGCAGCATGTTCTCTTGAGGAACCCGAACCAAAGTTCTTACCTCCTACCAGTATCTTTCCTTTGTAGATAGGATTGTTCAACACAAAATCTTTTTTAGGGGAATTATCATTATTATATCTCCAATCACGAAATAGGTTATCACCAAAGCCTACCCTTTCGGTTGCTTTTAAAAAACGTGCCGGAATGATCTGATCGGTATCCACATTTTCCAATGGTAGTGGTACCGCGGTACTTTTTAATATTTTGAATTTATCGTATGCCATATATTTGCTTTGGGCTTTTGGCTTTTGGCTAATTGCCATTAGCTATTAAATCAACGTTCTCGGATCTGTTACCTTCCCTGTAATTGCTGCTGCTGCGGCCACTAACGGACTAGCGAGCATGGTTCTTGCTCCTGGACCCTGTCGGCCTTCAAAATTCCTGTTCGATGTACTCACTGCATATTTACCCGCAGGGATCTTATCATCATTCATTGCCAAACAAGCCGAACAACCGGGTTGTCGTAATGAAAAACCAGCTTTGGTCAATATATCCAGTATCCCTTCTTCGATGATCTTATCTTCAACGATGTGTGATCCTGGTACTAACCAAACCGTAACATCATCGGCTTTCTTTTTTCCTTTAACAATGGAGGCAAAAGCCCTGAAATCTTCAATTCTACCGTTCGTACAGCTACCCACAAATACATAATCTACTTTTTTACCGATCATAGGCTCATTTTCGGCATAGCCCATATAAGCCAATGATTTTTCATAGGTAGATTTACCACCACCCACTTCGTCAGCTGTAGGTATATTTTGTGAAATACCCATGCCCATACCGGGGTTCGTTCCATATGTGATCATAGGCTCAATAGCACTGCCATCGAAAGTGATCTCTTTATCAAATTGCGCATCAGCATCTGTCTTTAAGGTTTTCCAGTAAGCCATGGCTTTATCCCAATCTTCACCTTTTGGAGCTAAAGGACGCCCTTTGATATACTCAAAAGTAGTTTTATCAGGTGCGATCATTCCACCACGGGCTCCCATCTCTATACTGAGATTACAGACGGTCATACGGCCTTCCATCGTCATATTTTCAAATACTTCACCGGCATATTCTACAAAATAACCGGTAGCACCCGAAGTCGATAATTTTGAAATGATAAATAAGGCCACATCTTTTGGCGTTACCGCCTTATTCAATGAACCCGTAACATTGATCCTCATTTTTTTTGGCTTTGGCTGCATGATACATTGTGTAGAAAGTACCATTTCTACTTCAGAAGTACCAATACCAAAAGCAATGGCACCAAAGGCACCATGGGTAGATGTATGCGAATCACCACAAACGATGGTAGCTCCCGGTAGGGTAATACCATTTTCGGGGCCAATAACGTGTACAATACCATTATTTCGATGTCCTAATCCCCAATGAACAATACCATGTTCTTTCGAATTATCTTCTAATGCCTTTAACTGTTTGGCCGATAAAGGATCGGCAACTGGTAAATGCTGATTTATAGTAGGTGTATTATGGTCAGCCGTCGCGAAAGTCCGCTCGGGATATAATACTTTGATTCCTCTATTCTTTAGGCCAAGAAAAGCCACCGGACTCGTAACTTCATGGATCAAATGGCGGTCAATAAAAAATACATCAGGCCCATTCTCTATTTTTCGAACAACATGTGCATCCCAAACCTTATCAAACAATGTTTTGCTCATAGTAAAAATTGCATTTTATAGATTGATTTTTAATAACTGCCGAAATTAGACAATTTATTATTCGTAAAAGCGACAAATTTAAATAAATCTACCTTTTCCAGGAACACATTTGCTACTTAAGATGCCTGATTATTAAATTTTTACGTAATTGATAATTGTGATGCCCAAATAATGTTTTAATCGAAAAGTAAGGAAAAATTATAAGTTAATTTTGAGGTATTCTCAATAGGAATTTTACATAATTCAATAAAAAAAGACATCTAATTGGTTTAGATGTCTTTTTCTTAATACATAATTTGTATTTAATCGTTCTGCTTGATCAATTCTTCCTGCACACTGTGTGGTACGGGTTGAAAAGATGAAAATGTAGCGCTATAGGTGCCTCTTCCTTGAGTTAATGAACGCAGGTCGGTTGAATAGCCATACAGTTCTGCAGCAGGCGTAGTACATTTTAATATCTGGTTGCTATCACTACTGCTGATACCAAGAATAATAGACCTTCTTGATTGCAGATCTGTCATTACATTCCCTACCATATCTTCAGGTACTTTTACTGTCAATTCCTGAATAGGTTCTAATAATTTAGGATTGGCATGTAAGAAGGCAGCCTTAAAGGCATGTGCGCCCGCAATTTTAAATGAAATATCATTTGAATCTACCGAGTGCATCTTTCCGTCATAAACCATCACCCTTACGTCGCGTATATAAGATCCGGTAAGCGGACCGCTTTCCATGACCTCTAAAATTCCTTTCATAACAGACGGTAAATAACGAAGATCAATAACACCACCAACAATACAATTATAGAATATTAATTTTCCGCCCCAAGGAAGATCTACTTCCTGTTTACCTCTCACATTAAACCCATCCGGCTCATCCATACCCTCATGCCATGGCTCAATTTTCATATGAACTTCTGCGAACTGACCTGCACCACCTGATTGTTTTTTATGTCGGTAATTTGATGTTGCCGAGCGTTGTATCGTTTCCCGATAAGTAATTTTTGGTTTTGAGAATTTAGCTTCAATACCATAAATATTTTTTAAGGTCCAATCGATAGTTGCTAAATGTAATTCACCTTGACATCCCAAAATGAGCTGTTTTGATTCTTTAGAATAGGTTACGATCACTGTGGGATCTTGACTATGGATCCTTTTAAGTGATTCATTAAGTTTTTCTTCGTTTTTCTTATCGGCAGCCGTTACCACTTTTTTAATACGAGGTTCTGGATACTTGATTGGCTTTATGGTTATCTTTTTTCCCGGTGTATGCAAGGTATCGTTGGTCTCGGTATACTTTAATTTTAAAGTAGCCCCAATATCACCCACTGTTAATTTAGACACCGTCTCCCTATTCTTTCCATCCATGATAAAAAGCTGGTTCAATATTTCGGTTTCTTCATTTCTTGCATTGACCAATTTATCATTCAGTTTAATTTCCCCTGATTTCACCTTAAAAAAGGTGATCTGGCCTAAATTTGGCTGATACACAGTCTTAAATACGAATAAAGACGTCGGCGCATCTACACTCGGAATTACATCATCTCCTTCTACACTTTGTTCGACTTTAAGGTCGGCTGCTGCTGGTGCTACATTGTCAATAAAGCCCATTAATCTTCCTGAGCCCATATCGTTAAGTGCCGACATGCAAAATACCGGAAAAAGGTCGTGATTTAACATCCCTGCTTTGATCCCTTTGCGCATTTCATCTTCATTCAAAGTGCCTTTTTCAAAGAATAATTCTAATAATTCTTCATCATTTTCGGCCGCTTTTTCAACCAATTCATTCTGCAACTCCTCTGCCAATGCTTTTTGATCGTCTGGTATAGGTAATTTTTCAGGTTTACCGCCTTCAGGTCCAAACTTATAAAGTTTCATCTTCAAAACATCAATAATACATTGCGCTCCATCGATCTTAATAGGATACTGGATTTTTACAGCACTATTTCCAACCATAGCCTTTAGGCTCTTGAAGCTATCTTCAAAATTCGCATTGGGATGGTCGATCTGATTGATCACAAAAATGGTAGGCTTCAAATACTTATCTACATAATTCCAGATAATTTCCGTCCCTATCTCAACACCATATTGGGCGTTTATAACATTCACTATGGTATCAGAAACGCGAATCGATGAAATGATCTCACCAATAAAATCATCTAAACCCGGGGTATCGATTATATTTATTTTATAATTGCGCCATTCGGTATGTAGTGGGGTTGCAAAAACAGAAGTTCCTCTATCATGTTCTATGTCATGGTAATCGGAAATCGTATTTTTCGCTTCTACCGTGCCGCGTCTCTTGATCAAACCGGCTTCAAAGAGCATGGTTTCTGCTAAAGTGGTTTTGCCGCTACCATGTGCACCAACAAAGACTACATTCTTAATGAATTTATCGTCGTAAACTTTCATATCTGTACATTTTTATTTGAGTGTCTAAATCTAAAAACAATATATTACCAAAAATATGACTTTTGTTAGTTTTTCCAATGTTATCAATCAAATATTATAAAACAGCCGATCAATATTGTAGTAATAGCTGTATTTCTTTTTCCAGACGTGCTTTTGGGAGGTACTGATCTTCCAATTGTGATATAAATGGTATGGGTGTTTCTAAACTAGCCACTCTTTTTACAGGAGCATCTAAAAATTCAAAACAGTTTTCATGAATTAATGCCGAAATATCACTTGCCATACCGCCAAATAATGAATCTTCCTGCACGATAATGGCTTTGCCGGTCTTTTTAACAGAATTAAAAATAGTTTCGGTATCCAGTGGTTGTAAAGTTCTGAGATCTATCAAATCTGCAGATATGTGCTGTAATTTCTCAAGGGTATTTAATGCCCAATGCACGGCGGCTCCAAAAGCAATAATGGTAATATCACTACCCTCTTGTAATAAACTCGCCTTCCCAAAAGGCAATGTATAGTAATCGGTAGGGACATCTTGTCTGATACTTCGGTACAGGGCTTTATGCTCAAAAAATAATACAGGATTCGGATCATTGATCGCCATTGCCAGTAATCCCTTGGCATCATATGGAAATGCCGGATACACTACCTTGAGTCCGGGTGTCTTTGTAAACCAAGCCTCGTTGGTCTGGCTGTGAAAGGGGCCCGCAGCAACACCGGCACCACAGGGCATGCGAATCACAACATCAGCATTTTGATTCCACCTGTAATGCGACTTTGCCAGTAAATTCACAACGGGATTAAAACCTGAACTCACAAAATCTGCAAATTGCATTTCAACTACGGATTTTATGCCGTTAATCGACAATCCATAAGCAGCACCCACAATGGCGGATTCACAAATAGGTGTATTACGTACACGGTCCTTTCCAAATTGCTCAACAAAACCTTCTGTAATTTTAAATACACCGCCATATTCTGCGATGTCCTGACCCATAATAATTAGATCATCATGCTTTTCCATAGACTGTTTTAATCCCTGACTTATGGCGTCTATCAAGCGAATATTTTCATGATCTGAATTCGAATTAACTTCTTGATATTCAAATTCTTTATAAACATCACCTAACTCAATACTTATATCACCTTTAATTTTTTCTTCATTAAAAGCGATTTCAAGATTTTCATTAATTTCATGAATGATCTCCTTTTTATATTCAACCTCTAGGACTTCAGTCAGGATCTTTTCATTTCGTAAATATTCCTGATAATTTTCGATAGGGTCCTTGGCTGCCCAGGTATCCAGTATTTCCTGGGGTACATATTTGGTGCCACTCGCCTCTTCATGGCCCCGCATTCTGAAAGTATTGAATTCTATAAGCACCGGTCTAGGCTTTTTTCGCATGCTTTTAACCAAACCAGATACTTTTTGATAAACCTCTATTACATTATTACCCTCAATAATATGGGTTTCCATGCCATAACCGATACCCCTGCTGGCAATATTTTCACATTTATATTGTTCATTGGTCGGCGTTGACAGGCCATAACCATTATTTTCTACACAGAATAGTACCGGTAAGCTCCAAACGGAAGCTACATTTAGGGCTTCGTGAATATCACCTTCACTTGTTCCTCCTTCACCTGTAAATACGGCGCATACTTGTTTGTTCTTTTTTAAAAGATTTCCCAAGGCAATCCCATCGGCTATGCCAAATTGAGGCCCTAAATGGGAGATCATACCTACAATATTATAATCTTGAGTGCCAAAGTGAAAGCTTCTGTCTCTACCTTTTGTAAATCCACTTGCTTTTCCCTGCCATTGAGAAAACAATCTATTTAATGGAATATTTCTTGAGGTAAACACACCTAAGTTTCTGTGCATCGGCAATATATATTCATCGTCTTTCAGCGAATGTGTCACTCCTATAGCGATGGCTTCTTGACCAATACCACTAAACCATTTTGAGATCTTACCCTGACGAAGTAAAATAAGCATTTTCTCTTCTATTAATCGAGGTTTGAGCATCGCTTTATATAAGGCAAGCAACTTTTTATGAGAGATATTTTTCTTATCGAAGTTCATTATGAATAGAATATGAGATCAATATACATGGTCTGGGTTTATTTAAAAAAAAACTCCTTCAAAAGTATTGAAAGAGTTTTATATATTTTATAGGTTGCCCTTTAAATTTTAAAATCTTTAAAAATGGCATGCATCAATCTTTTTTTATCATTGATAACTTCTTCAAGGGAAATAGAAGTTTCTGTTCTTAAAACACCTGGTATATCATCTATTTGAAAGATTACATCTTTTGCATGCTTTGTATCCCTGGCTCTTATTTTGCAAAAAACAGCAAATTTACCTGTCGTTAAATGTGCGACTGTAACTTCCGGAATTTTATGCAATTCATCAATGATTCTCTGTGTAAATGAGGAATTTTCCAGATACAAACCAATATAAGCGATGAACATATAGTTCATTTTATCGTAATCGACCGTTAAGGTTGAGCCTTTGATCACACCTTCATCTTCCATTTTCTTAACACGTACGTGAATGGTACCTGCAGAAACCAATAATTTTTTGGCAATATCAGTAAAGGGTGTTCTGGCATTCTCGATTAACATATCTAGAATTTGGTGGTCTATTTCATCAAGTTTAAACTTTGCCATATTGTATTATATTTAAATATAATGCAAAATTCATACTTTTTTCTCAAAATTACTAGTAAAAAAGTATTATTTTTCTATTTATGGCTAAAATCTTCCTTGTTTTGAAAAACTTTCCCTGTCCAAGTCAATAATCTTGTTGGCATTAAAACCAGATAAATCGTTAATCTCTTCTATATGAGGGAGGAACAAGATTTTATCATCTTCTAATTTCTCTTTAAACACAATACCGATGTCTACTTTTTTATTAAGATCAGCTAAAAAGACATTTTTATAGATAATATCCAGGTATTTCTTTTCATTATTAGGGATATCAAAATATAGTTTATAATTATCAAATTTGCGATCATTTGCTATTGCGTAGAGTCCAACAACAAAGGCTATAAAAGTATATTTACGTACTTCTTCCCTATCATAATCATCCTTGAAATGTCCGGATTCTACCAGAATAGTATGATGTCCGGCTTTTTGGAAGTTATCACCGGTAGCCTTGGGATAAAATTCGTCGGTATATCTTCCTATTTGTCCGGGAATCAATGTATTGAGCTCCTGATAGATAGATGCAATGACCGACATGGTAATTTTTCGTCCTTCGGTAACCGTTCTATTTTCATCTTCAGACGGCGCTAGAAAAGATAAAGTTGCCGGTAAATTATGTTCACCAACACTATATATAGTACGCTGGTCGTGTATATTGAAGCAAAATGTAGGATTCACTTCTTTTAAAACCTTATTTAAAGTTTTGCTTTCAGGAGCTACCAGATCTACCGCGTCCCTGTTCAGGTCAATTTCTTGGGCATTGACTCTGGTATATGCTACCGCCCCGTCGGGGTTTAGTATTGGAATAAATACTAGCGTACAATTGTTTAATATCTGATTGACTAGGACCTCATGTTCACCGGGAGATGTAAACAAATTAAAAAGATCGAGCAAGGCTTTCGTGCCTGTACTTTCATTTCCATGCATCTGTGACCAAAAGAGCACTTTGGTCTTTCCTTTACCAATGGAAACTTTATAAATTGGAATTTGATGAAAAGATTGTCCAACCTGATCGACTTTAAACGCACCCGGAAGTTTTTTTAAAATAGGCAAGATCATATCAAAAATGATCCTTCTTCCATAAACTGATTTCTCTTTATGAAGGGAATGCCATTCTGCTAAATGTTGGATATTGAACTGATTCACTTTACAAATGTAATTAAAGAATAGTTTACATATGTAATCAATATACAAGATGTATTTTAAACAAATACATAATAATTTATCGCGAATGTTACAAATGTAATCATAATATGATAATATTTATATATATAATTGTATATCAGTATATTGAAATGTACTATATAAAGTAATAGTATCAATTTTAATTTATATGAGAATTAAAAATACTTTGAGATCACACTTATATTAGTTACATTTGTAACATTAATATAAGGGCATATGATCAACAATTTAGAATTCGCAGAAAGGTTAAAAAAGGTAATGGATCATTACCAGTTATCGGCGGCCTCATTCGCTGATACCATTAATGTTCAACGCTCCAGTATTTCTCATTTGCTATCGGGAAGAAACAAACCCAGTTTGGATTTTGTAGTAAAAGTTTTGGATAAATTTAAAGAGGTTGAACTATATTGGTTGCTAAATGGAAAAGGTAGTTTTCCTAAAAAACCACAAGTTGACCCCCTACCGCCTTCAGAGCATCAAGATAGCATTATAATAAAATCTGAAGGTAGTCAGCAAACAAGCCCTAAAGAAATCGATAAGATCATTATTTTTTATAAGGATGGTACTTTTCAGCACTATCATTCATAAAAAAACCTCATAATTAAATCTTACGAGGTTTTGAATATCATTTTTTCAATATATTATTTAATAGCGTCAATGCCCCTTTTCACAATATCAATGAGTTCTTTCTGATAAGGTGAGGATTGTTGTATCTTAACTTCTAATACCTGCTCTAAAAGCTGCACATTAATCTTATCAATTCCGTATTTCTTGTATCTCTTTCCTTTAGAAACGAAATCATTTACCATAATCTCGGTAGCTTTTACATTATCACTTAGTACTATCCATCTCCATGCCTGGGCATATAATTGCTGAAGTGATTCGTCTCTGCTATACAACATACCGCTATTGAGTTTGCCGGCAACAAAAGGCATCTCACTAATGTTTTGTTCCCTAATAAATATTTCCATCAAAATTTCGCTCATTCCTTCCCTGTCGAGCGGCTCGGTAATGGTAGCAACTTTGGCCATAGCCGATTCCTTATCTAAAACAAACAAAGCTTTTAGGGCATTAGACTGCACGGCATAAGATTTGCTTTTTAAAGCCTCCTTAAAGAGTGGAACATATTTAACATCATTCAAGGTGCTCAATATTTTAAGTGCCTCTGCCCGAACCAGCGTTTTCTTGTCGCTTGCGGCCAATTTTTCTATGATCTCAATTACTTTCGGGTCGGAATCAATTTTTATATTTTCTAATGCCAATAGGCGAATACCAAAATATGGATCATTCAGCGCCTTAATCAATACCTGAACTGCCTCTTTATTACTTTGGTCGGCAGCAAGTGCTATTACGGCTTCTCTCCTATCTAAATAATGTGCATTTTGATGTTCATATTGAAAAATATAATTTTCTATTGTCTTATCGTCTTTAATTTCAGCCAGTAAAGTTTTATTGGCATCTATATTTATAAAACGAGGTTTTTTATCGTATTTGACCGTAAATTCTTCATCTTTATTTTTAACCCAAATATTATAACGCTTTGGCGTGTTGGCTTCATATACATCAATGGCAAGCGGAAATTGAAATGCTTTATCGGTTTGTTGTTTTATGGAAACCGTCACGGATTTTGAAGCATCATCGTATTTATAACTAATATCTAATTTTGGATGCCCGGCACCAAAATACCATTGGTTAAAGAACCAGTTAAGATCCTTTCCACTAATTTTTTCAAATGCCAATCGCAATTGATGAGCTTCACCAGTTTGGTATTGATTAGCGCTTAAAAATTCCTTCATTCCGGCATAAAAAGCCTTATCACCCAAATATTCGCGCAGCATATGTAAGATATAACCGCCCTTATTATAAGACACAGCATCGAACATATCTTCACGGCTTTCATAATTAAAACGCACCAGGTGTTTAGATTCATTAGCCCCATTTAAATAGCCCTGTACATCTGCATAACGATGGGCCTCTGCATGGTCTTTACCGTATTTATACTCTCTCCACAGATATTCGCTATAATTGGCAAACGATTCATTTACCGTTAAATTACTCCAGCTTTCTGCGGTGACGAGATCGCCAAACCAATGATGAAAAAGTTCATGTGCAATGGTGTCTTCCCAAGTATTCTCGTCGATAAGTTGACCACTGGTTTGGTAGGCGTTTTCGGCGTGAATTACGGCAGTAGTATTCTCCATAGCGCCACTTATATAATCCCTGCAAACGATCTGGGCATACTTTGGCCATGGATATTTTATTCCGGTGATATCAGAAAAGAAGGTCATCATTTCAATGGTTTCACCAAATATTTCCTTTGCAAAAGGTTCATATTCTTTTTCTACATAATAATCAACAGGAATGTTATTCCAAGTATCTTTTACAATACTAAATTCTCCTACGCCCATAAAAAATAAATACGGCGCATGTTTTTGATCAAGTTTCCAATAATCGGTTCTGGTGCCGTCGCTATTCTCTGACTGACTTATCAATAACCCATTAGATAAGGTCACATATTTCTGAGGTACGGTGATATAGATCTCCTGGCTTGTTTTTTGATTCGGGCTATCGATGGTAGGAAACCAGCAACTATTGGATTCGGTTTCACCCTGTGTCCAAATTTGTGTTGGCTTAACAGGGTCTGATTCGTCAGGATCTACAAAATAAAGTCCTTTGGCATCTTTAATCGCATCACTCCCCACTTGTGCTACTTCTTCGGGCCTGGCGGTATAAGAAATATGAAGTGTATATTCTTCATCTTTTACAAAAATATTGTCTAAGTGGATAGTGAGTTTAAGTCCGTCATAATCATATTTCAAGGCCTTTCCATTTCTTGATACTTTATGAATAAGCATGGCTTTGGCATCCAGTGTTACGGTTTGGGTATTATAAAAATGGGGTTTTAAGGTGATCCATTCTTCTCCAATCAACTCACGCTTGGAAAAATCGAATTTTACCTTCAATTTTGTGTGGACAATATTATTTACTTTCTCATATTCGGCCCTATATACCTGTTCGGCAGCAGGTTCTAAAGTTGGCGTTACGGGTGGCTGGGCAATACTTGGATGTATTGAAAATGCTAAAAATAAAATAGCTAGAATTAAGTTCTTCATTCTTTTAATTTAAAATAGGATAATGATGGCAAATATAAACTTTTATGAAAAGGATATATTGTTAAGGTATGGTTAAAAAAAACCGCTCCAGAGAATATCAGGAGCGGTTATAAATATATGCTGTAATTGATTTCTATTCAACTTTTGTTTTAAAGAATCCTTCTAATGACTTAAAACTATCAGAATCTACGTTACCTATACTATTCACCAATTTCATGATTTTAGCGGGTTCCATATTATCACCTAACACCCTGATAAGGGCAAAGCCCATGGTCTTATCTGATGCATAAACAATGACTTCATCCATGCTATCATCATTCCCTTCATATTTTAAAATGATGTTTCGGCCTTTATCCTTTACAGTCATCAATTCTTTAAACTTATCATTCTTTAATATGGCTTTTACCTTTTGCTCTTCGCTTCTAAATTCTGCATCATTATTACCGTCTTTCTTAAAAGCCAATATATTGAACTTTTTTAGTGACGCTAAAGCTTCTCTTGCTTCAGCAGGTACATCTTCTTTCAAACTCAGCACACTTGCCGGGATATCTAATGAGATAAAGTTCTCATTATCCTGGTTATCTATATAATATTTCTGCAAAGACGGTGCACTGGCACAGGCCACTAAAAGCAAGGTAACAGTAAGAATGGTTATAATCTTGTTGATAATTTTCATGTCTGGATTCTTTTAAGATTATTGTTTCTTTTTCGCTTTTTCTAAGTGTTCGCCACCAGGTATATTCATCTCCTTAGTCAATTCGGATATCTTATTCAGATCGATATCTCCAGTGATAGAAATGATCACCGCTTCCGGCTTGCGTTCTTCGCCTCCCATATGGGCACTTATACCATCAATGAACATGAATAATTCTTTAACATGATCGGCATCTTTTCCTTCTTTTATATAGATCTTCACATTACCTTCTTTATCCTTAACTCGCATTAATTCAGATAAGTTAGCAGACTTTAAATAACTTGTTACTTTAGCTTTCATTTCTGCCGCTACAGATGCGTTTTCGGTGGCCAGGACCCTTAAGTTATCCAAACTATTCACCAAACTTAAATACTCTTTCGCCTCTGGAGACTCACCTGACATTTTACCCATTAAGGTGAACATTTTTTTATTGACATTTACAACGGTCACATCATCCATTTCCTCGAATTTATCAAATGTTGATTGTCCGAATGTGAATAATGGTAATACCGCCAATGCCATTACTATCAATAATTTTTTAGTTTTCATTTTTCTGTTTTTATATATTGTTTTCATCTTTTTTTGTTTTAATTGTTTTAATTGATCAGCTTCTCTTAGTACTGAACTTTTCTATTTTTTGTTTTAAATACTTTATTCTGTGCTTTTTCGAACTCTTGTAATCCGGCCATTGCAATATTTTCCCCTTTGTTTAGATTTTGAGAAATAAGTTGGAAAGCTTTTTGAGTTTCGATATAGGCCAATTCGGCTTCTCTCCTATCAGAATCACTTATACCATCATCATTTTTGAATGTATAAATACTGATGGTTAATACGATGGCTGCTGCTACTGATAACCATGCCCAATTCGATCTTCTAGGTTTTAATTGGATGGTTTTAGTAAACTGTTCTTCGCTACTTTCATTAAAATAATTAAATAATGATTTGTATTCCAATAAGTGTGTAGGTACATCATCATTATTATTAAAATAATTCTTTAGCACTTGCTCTTCCTGTAAAGAAGTTTCAGCATTATCGTATTTTTTTAACAGTTTTTCTATGTTAGACAATTCCATAATTATGTTGTTGTATAAGTTGTTCTCTAATTTTTTTTCTGGCTCGAGATAAAGTAACCCTCACCGCTGTGGGTTGTAAGTCAAGAATCTTGCCAATTTCTTCGTACTCATAATTCTCTATATCTCTTAGCTGTATAACCAGTTTTTGTTTTTCCGGCAATTTCTCTATCAATTCATGCACTTTACTAACACTATCTTTCAACTCCAGATCCTTGTCTAAGGAGATGTCCTTATCTTTATAGTTACTATGAACTAATTTCAGATTATTTGATCGTTTAGCTTTTAACTGATCGAGACAATAATTTTTTGTCATCGTCATCGCAAAAGCTTCTATATTTATATATTGATCAAGTTTTTCTTTATTCTTCCAAAATTTCAAATACATTTCTTGCGTCGCATCTTCTGCTTCATCTGTAGAAACCAATAATCGCTTTGCCAGTCTATAGACTTTATCCTTTAAAGGTAAAACCGTTTCTAAAAACTTACTTTGTTGCATCTGGTTTGATCGGTTTGGTAATGCTTCTATTGCTCTACATCCCTTCGACGAATAAGTAACGATTATGTTACAATCGATGAAGAAACGTAATCTTTATAATAAAAACACGACTGTTCTTGATAGTATACTATTTCAAATGTGTAAAATGTAATTATATTTTAAAAAATTACTCAACTAATTCTTATTTTTGTTTGCAATTTTATGGCAAAGTTTTTGATTGTTACTAAGAAATCTAAATGTATGAATAAAATTCTTTTATATGCGGTATCATTAATATCTGTATTGATGATGGGCTGTATTAATGATGTGTTAGAAACACCTGTAACTCCCGAAAATGAAATTAATGATTTTGTTTGGCAGGGCATGAATTCATGGTATAATTGGCAATCCAATGTTACAGATCTTGCCGATACCAAAGATGATAACCAATTTGAGTATAATGCTTTTTTAAATGGTTATTCTGAACCTGAGGACCTCTTCGATGCCCTACTTTATGATAAGGGAAATACTGACCGTTTTTCATGGATAGTAGATGATTATATAGTTTTGAATAACGCATTTCAAGGTATATCTGTCTCCTTTGGAATGAGACTGCAAGCGGTTATCATTAACGCAAATGACGATATCATTTTTTATGTAAGATATGTAGCACCTGATTCACCTGCGAGCGATGCAGGTATTAAAAGAGGAGATATCATTAATGCGTTGGATGGTGTTATACTAAATAATAGTACTTATAGTACAACCGTTTCTAAATTGGATAATGAAACCGTTACTTTTTCATTCGTTTCAGAAGATGGGGGTATTCTTACCCCAATTGAAGATAAAACGATCACTGCCATAGAGTTAAACGAAGACCCTGTCCATTTTAAAAAGGTTTTCGATGATATTAATGGTAAAAAAGTGGGTTATTTGGTGTATAACGGATTCAGATCATCCTATAACGATGAGTTAAACGAAGCCTTTGCCTTTTTTCAAGCGGAAGGCGTGAATGAACTGGTTCTCGATCTAAGGTTAAACGGTGGCGGTTCTGTACTTACTTCTGCATATTTAGCCAGTATGATCTATGCCAATGCGGGCAATGAGGTGTTTGCCCAGCTAAATTTTAATCAAAAACATTCAAACGAAAATGACAATTATAATTTTGAAAATACATTAAACATATATAATGTTAGTGGTAACAAAACAGGAGAAGAACCTATTAATAGATTAAATATGATAGACAGATTATATGTCTTAGCCTCAGGAAGTACAGCCTCGGCGAGTGAAATGATCATCAATGGCTTAAAGGCCTTTATCCCAGTTATAGTAATAGGAACAACTACTTATGGAAAAAATGTGGGATCTATAACCTTATATGACTCACCTTCGTCAGATTACACAAAAGAATCAACGGCAAATGCTTCACATTTATATGCCATGCAACCCATTGTATTCCAAATATTTAATAAATTGGGACAAAGTGATTATACACAAGGTTTTACACCTGATATAGAAGTAAAAGAATACCAATTCTGGAATAACATCTTACCCTTTGGTGATGAAAATGAAGTGGTTTTAAAGGCAGCGCTTGACAATATTAGAGGGGTCTCTGCAAAAAGCTGGCCAACTTCTAAATATAAAAATATGAAGGTGTTAGAAGTTAAGTCTCTCGAAAATAAATTCGATAAAGAAATGTATCTGGAACAAGATCATTTCCAAAAAGAATAAAAATCTAAGTCAGAAAATATATTTCTCATTAAAAATCGTCTTTTGAATTCAATAAGGCGATTTTTTATTTTATTTTTGACATAATTAGAAACACATGAGAATTGATAAATATCTTTGGGTAACACGCTATTTTAAAACGCGCAGTATTGCTACGGATGCATGTAAAAAGGGTAAGATCAAGATTAATAATCACAATGTGAAACCTTCGAAAGAAGTTTTTATAGGCGAAAAGGTGTTGGTTCGGAAAAACCAGATCAATTATGAACTTGAAGTATTAGACATCCCTCCTAGCCGTGTTGGTGCAAAATTAGTAGATCTTTATCGAAGGGATATAACACCTAAAGAGGCTTTTGAAAACCAGGACATTTTAAAATATTCAAGAGATTATTACCATAAAAAAGGTGCCGGAAGGCCCACTAAAAAAGACAGAAGAGATCTGGAAGACTATACCGACGAATATGAATAAGTTCAACGCAGCCTTTTGGGAAAATAAATATCAAATCCAATCAACTGGTTGGGATCTCGGACAAATTTCGACACCTTTGCTCACCTATTTTGAATCCCTGAAGAACAAGGATATCAAGATCCTTATTCCCGGTGGCGGAAACGGATATGAAGCCGAATATCTATTTAGATCGGGATTTAAGAACGTTTATCTGTTGGATATCGTAGCGCAACCATTGAATAATTTTAGCCAAAGGGTACCTGAGTTCCCAAAGGAGCATTTATTAAATATTGACTTCTTTGAGCATAATGCCAACTATGACCTGATCATTGAACAGACCTTCTTCTGTGCCCTGGATCCGAGTCTAAGGGTTAAATACACGAATAAAATATTGGAGTTATTGAACGATAAAGGCAGATTAGTTGGCGTATTGTTTGATTTTCCATTAACCGATCAAGGGCCTCCTTTCGGCGGTAGCCTTGAGGAATACACAAAGACTTTCTCGAAAGTGTTTGACATCAAGATCTTAGAGCGGTGTTATAACTCTATACCCGAGCGTCAAGGCAAGGAACTATTTATTATCTTTGAAAAGGACAATTAAAAAATTTTAATTTTATAAAATTGTATATATGGAGCGGTCTGTGATACTTACCAATACAGAAATTCAGCATAAATTAAGAAGAATAGCATTTCAAATATATGAGAGCAATACGGGTCAGAAGGAAGTCGTGCTCGCCGGAATTGCTGCAAATGGTTTTTTATTGGCCAAGAAATTAAAAGTGATATTAGAACAGATCTCACCCATAAAAGTGATCCTATGTGAAGTTATTATGGACAAAAAAAATCCTTTGAGCGGAATTGAAACTTCCCTTTCGAAAGATCATTATAAGAATAAATCACTGTTGCTTGTCGACGATGTTTTAAATTCTGGTACTACGCTGATGTATGCGGTTAAGCATTTCCTGGATGTTCCATTAAAGCAATTTCATACGGCGGTATTAGTAAATCGGAATCATAAAAAATATCCGATAAAAGCCGATTTTAAGGGTATTTCCCTGTCAACTTCTTTACAAGAACACATTTCTATAGAAGTAAATAAAAATAGCATTACCGCATATTTAAACTAATCTCCTGGGCTATTTCTTTTTGGGATTTTTGATCAATTTTGACTATCAAACTAGCCTTTTCATAAAAAGGTCGACGCTCGAACAGGTGTTTTGCAATAAATTCTTGTAAATCTTCGGGATTCACCTTAGAAACCAATGGTCTTTTGTCTTTATTTTTAACTTTAGATAAATTGTTGTAAATAGTTTTAATTGAAGCATTTAAATATACCGATATTGAATTTTCATTAATAAGATCCATATTATCGCCATAACAAGGTGTTCCCCCTCCGACTGCCAATACAAATTTGTTTTCAGTTTGTAAAAAACTGTGAAGAATTTCCGCCTCTATTTTTCTAAAATATATTTCTCCTTTATTCTTAAAGATTTCGGGAATACTTGATACTTCCTTTTCTGAGATAAGTTCATCTAGGTCCTTAAATGGCAGATTAAGTTTTTTGGCTAGTTTCTTGCCTATAGTGGACTTGCCGCTCGCCATATAACCTAATAATACTATTTTCATAAAATTGTGATTTGTAGCATATTAATTAAAGGGCAAATATCGTGGAAAAAATATTAAAAAATAACTTGTGAAATAAATTATAGATATTATATTTGCAACCGCAATTTGATTGACCTGGTAGCTCAGTTGGTAGAGCATCTCCCTTTTAAGGAGAGGGTCCTGGGTTCGAGCCCCAGCCCGGTCACTTTTATTAATTAAAGTTAAGCTTTTTAGCTTAACTTTTTTTAATTTTAAACCCTTTCATAATGCACATGTGGCGGAATTGGTAGACGCGCTAGCTTGAGGGGCTAGTATCCTTTTTGGATGTGCAGGTTCAAGTCCTGTCATGTGCACTTAATTGATAACCTGTTGAATAATTACTAATTTGGTATCCTTTTTGTAAATAATTTAACGAAATTTAATTGAATATTTAGTATCATTGCCTCATGCAAAAACATCTATGCATTGCTTTATTCCTGCTCGCTTTTGTGAATCTATCGTATTCACAAGAAAAGAATAACAATACGCAGGAAACAGATTCCGTAAGAAAACTAAGGGGTAGAATCATAAGTGTTACCGATAAAAAACCACTGCAAAGTGCCCATATTGTCAATTTAAACTCTGTTGTTGGTACCACAACTACACGTCAAGGCCTTTTTGTTATTACGGCCAGACCAAACGACACCTTATTTATTTCTTATGTTGGATTTCAATCTATCAAATTAAAAGTCACAAAAGACCTATTAAAAGGAAATGAGCTGGAAATCGCTATTCATGAAAAAACGGTAGATATAGACGAAGTTACTGTTAAAATTCACGATTTGATCGGCGTTTTAGAGATAGATGCCAAAAATGTACCAAGCGATGAATTTACGAGAATCCATATCGACGGACTCCCGCAAGCATACGAAATTGGAAGGCCCAAAGCAAAGGAATATACTTCTTTGGCAGGTGCTTTATTTAATCCGGTAGATTTCTGGTATAACAAGTTTGGAAAAAAACCCAAGGAACTTCAGAAATTAAAGAAATTAAAAGACGAAGATCAGTTAAGGGATATAATGGAAGAAAAATTTAGCCGCGAGATCCTTATGGATTATATGGACATGAGTAGAAAAGAACTCAATGATCTCTTAAATGAATGTAACTATTCTGATAACTTTATAAGAAAAGCCAGTGACTTACAGGTAATAGAAGCCGTTTTAGAATGTTATGAGAACTACAGGGCCATCAAAAAAGGCACCGTCACAAAAGACAAGATCAGGATCAATAACAAAGATGATAATTAAAAAAAAAGCCGGTTAAAACCGGCTTTTTTTATTATTGGTTACCTCCGAGTATAAGTGGCATACCATCCTTGCCACTACCTATTACAACCACCTTTGAATTAGGCGATTTTGCCAGTTCTAATGTGGCCTCAATACCTTTATCTTTTAATATCTTATCTGTTAAAGACGCGCTTAGAATACGGTTGGCATCAGCCTTACCCTGTGCCTCAATAATTACTTTTTCAGCTTCTTTTGCAGCAGTTACCAATCTGAATTCATACTCCAATGATTCCTGCTCTTGTTTTAATTTACGTTCAATAGCATCTTTAATAGTATTTGGTAACGTTACGTCACGTACCAAAATTTCATTCAGCTGAACATATTGCTTTTCTAGAATTTTTTTAGTTTCTTCAAAAATTTCAACCTGAATCGCATCACGTTTGGTTGAATACAATTCGTCTGGTAGATAACGGCCAACAACACTACGCGCTGCACTTCTAATAGCAGGTTTAATAACACGATCTAAATAGTTTTCACCAAGTGATTGATGTAAATTTCCTAAATCTTTATATACTGGCTCATACCAAGCAGAAGCGTCAATTTGAATTTCTAATCCGTTCTTAGAAAGAACTTTCATTTTTTCAAATAATTCTTGTTGTCTCACTTCGTAGATATAAACTTTATTCCATGGTGCTACCACATGGAATCCTTCTCCCAATGCAGGCTCATCGATTACAACACCTCCTGAAAAGCGTTTCCATAAGACACCAGCTTCACCGGCATCAACGGTTACAAAAGATTTTGAAAAAAATATAATCACAATAATGACTGCAAAAATTATTGGCAATCCTAATTTTGGAAAATTTAATTGATTGTTATTCATTTGTTTACTAATTTATAATTAATTATATAAGTCCTCTATATTTGCGTAAAAACCACTCTAAACTTAAAAGGAATAGTACTATACCCAAGAGTAATTTCCAATCGATCAAAGATACAGTTTTTTCAGTGCTTTTCTGTACAGTTGTATATCTTTTATCGGATAACAAAGTTTCTATGAGGTCATTGGTTTTATCGATGAAAAAATAAGATCCTCCTGAGGCTTCTGCAATTCCTTTTAGATCTTTAACATTGGCAGTTGTAAATTGCTGCTCAACCTCGTAAGGAAGCACCGTTAATGATCCTTTTTTTGAAATATTTTGATTCTGAACCTTGACGATAAAATCGTAGTTGCCCGGTATTAAATCGCTTAATGAAACTTTAAAATTATTATTATTTAAGGTAAAGGGTAATCTTTTGGATGCTTTTGTATCGACATTCGTTATGGTAAGTTCTATCAAGGCATCCTTATCAAAATTATAATTCGCATCAAAAAATTGTGATGTAATCATAACTTTACTGTTCGCATATTCAAATGGCTTATAATTTATTTCTAATTGACTAGTGCGTTTAGCGGAAGATAAATATTGGATTAACTGATCGAAAAAGGTATCGAATTCAATGAAAGACTGTTTGGAAACCCTACTGTACATACGCCATTTCCAAATATTTTCACCAAAAAGGACAGCACCTCTCCTATTCTGAACAGAAAATGTCGCTAATAATGGATCTTTTGTTTCATAATTAACAATTTTCTGAAAAAGAATGGGTTTCATAGGTACCGAAAATTGAACCTGTCCAAAGTAGTCTTCTAAAGGTGGAAAATCGTTAAAATCTATATCTTTAATAATGAACTCATCAAAATTTAAATTAAAAACCGCAGCATAATCTTCGGTTTTATTAATACTGCTCCTGGTAAAAAAAGGTTGTGATTGGTTTAAAGATTTCCAATCTGTTTTTGTACCGGTTATAACAAATAAATTCGTATCAGAAATTAAGATCTCATTAAATATTTTATTAAAGTTATTATTAGGCTGATACAATATAACCAATTGATAATCTTTATATTTAATTTTTGAATTTAAATTATTAATAATTTCAACCTTACGTTGTTTGTTCATCTCAATAGATCGCTTCAACATACTTATATCAGGATGATTGATTGCGCTTAATATTAAAATCTTTGCCTGTTCATCAATCACCTCGATACTGAAATTATGCGTATTATTCAATATATCTTTCTCATTAGGAAGCGGTGTTATAGAAATATTATAATTATGTATACCTACAGTGGTGGCCGGTAAATAAAATTGAATATTCTGGGAATTTTTATCTTGTGTAAAAGATACTGTGCGGGTAAATAAGATATTATTATTCTGTCGAACTGTAAGTCTGCTATCAACAGGTTCATTGCCATCATATAGCATAAAGACTTCCACAGGAAATTTATTATTTAAAGTGGTATACCTATTCACATTTACCTGGCTTATTTGTAAATCATCATATTGTACAGTATCCCCGGCAATAACAGGAAAGATCTGTTGCTTCGATCTATAGAATTCATAGCTAGAGCCCTGCGTTTGGTTACCGTCGGTTATTAGTACCACTGGTGCTATATTTTCACTATTCAAAGTCGCAATGGACTGTAGAGATTTTAAAATATTCGTTTCCGGCTGGTTAAAAGGAAAAGAATCCTGTTTTGTGATCTGTTCAGAAAATGCGTAATAATCAATTGCAAACCTTTCATTCAGATCTTTATTAAGTTTAAATTTATTTACTAAACTTTTAACTTGCTCCTCTTGGCCAGTATATTGAATAGATGAAGAATTATCGACTAAAATATTTAATTTCGGTTTAATATTTTCAAACCGTTTGATATTTGTTTTGGGATTTATAAATAAAACCAAAAGTAAAAAGATCGAAAAATACCGCAATACAGCAAGTAGTAAATGATACTTGCTTTTTTGATTTTCCTTATAATAATATTGAAAAAAAACCATCATAAATGCTATGATGGCTGCCAGTACAATAAATAAAATAGTAAGAGTAGACATTCTTATTGTTAAGCTGTTAATTCCTTATGTGAGCATTCCCCCATCAACATGCAGCGTCTGACCTGTAATATAAGATGAAAGTTCTGAGGCCAAGAATACGCAGGCATTGGCAACATCTTCGGGAGTTCCGCCACGTTTCAGAGGAATGGCATCTCTCCATGTTTTCACAGTTTCTTCCGGTAACACCGCTGTCATTTCTGTTTCTATAAAGCCCGGTGCTATTGCATTACATCTAATATTTCTAGATCCCAATTCTAAAGCAACTGATTTGGTAAAGCCCAAGATACCTGCCTTGGAAGCGGCGTAATTCGCCTGACCCGCATTTCCTTTAACTCCCACTACAGAACTCATATTTATAATTGAACCCGATCTTTGTTTCATCATAGGTCGAATGACGGCTTTGGTTAAATTGAAGACAGATTTTAAATTCACTTCTATAACCTTGTCAAAATCTTCTTCTGATATGCGCATCAACAGATTATCCTTGGTAATTCCTGCATTATTGATCAATATATCTATCCCACCAAATTCTTCTATAACCTTATCGGCCAATTCCTGGGCGGCATCAAAATTTGCAGCGTTAGATTGGAATCCTTTCGCTTTAACACCGTGTAGTTCGAGATCTTTTTCCAAGGCTTTTGCTGCCTCTGAAGATGAACTATATGTAAAAGCTACATTTGCACCATTTTTAGCAAAAACTTCGGCAATGCCTCTTCCAATTCCCCGTGTTGCTCCTGTAATAATAGCTGTTTTATTTTCTAGTAATTTCATAAACAAGTTGTTTGGATTTAATTGAAATCAAAGATAGCAAATTACTTTATTTTCTTAGATCGATTAAGGTATAAAGCCATTAAAAACATTCATACCAATATAAAAGCCTGTCGCAATACTGAGACAGGCCTTATAATAATTGTATAGAAAAATTAATCTATTTTAATACTTCGGCAACTTTTTTACCTATTTCTGCAGGAGAGTTTACCACGTAAATTCCGTTAGCCGCTAAAATCTTCATTTTGGCTTGTGCTGTATCATCTTTACCACCAACAATAGCTCCGGCATGCCCCATGGTTCTTCCCTTAGGTGCTGTTTGTCCTGCGATAAAACCAACCACAGGTTTTCTATTTCCATCTGCTTTGATCCATTTCGCAGCATCAGCTTCCAACTGCCCACCAATCTCTCCGATCATCACAATACACTTGGTATCTTTATCATTCATTAATAATTCAACTGCATCTTTGGTAGTGGTTCCTATAATAGGGTCACCTCCTATTCCAATAGCGGTGGTAATACCCAATCCTTGTTTTACAACCTGATCTGCGGCTTCATACGTTAATGTTCCTGATTTGGATACAATACCTACGCTGCCCTTTTTAAATACAAACCCGGGCATGATACCTACTTTAGCTTCTTCAGGTGTTATCACTCCCGGACAGTTAGGTCCAACCAATCTACAATCCTTATCATTCAAGTAAGCCTTTACTTTAACCATATCAGCTACCGGTATTCCTTCTGTGATACAAATGATCACCTTTATTCCAGCAGCAGCAGCCTCCATTATGGCATCAGCTGCAAATGCAGGCGGAACAAAAATAATACTCGTATCGGCATGCGCTTTTTCAACGGCTTCTGAAACGGTATTGAAAACAGGTCTTTCCAAATGGGTTTGCCCACCTTTTCCAGGAGTTACCCCACCAACAACATTTGTACCATATTCGATCATTTGAGATGCATGAAAAGTACCTTCGCTACCTGTAAATCCTTGAACTATTATTTTTGAATTTTTATTTACTAAAACACTCATGTTTTTAATTGTTTTTTCGGTTAATCAATGAATATGGTAAAAGTAAATTGTAATATTTACAAAAAGAAATATTTACAATTAAATATTATTTACTTTTTCTATAAGTTCGGGAATCAATTTTATTCCTGCCAATTCCCTATATTTTTTTCTGGCATCATCACAAGGTGAACCAAAATAGGCCTTACCACCTTCCAGATTTCGACCTACCCCAGATTGGGCATAAACAACCGCTCCTTTACCTATTGTTATTCCGCTTATCACGCCCACTTGACCCCATAGTGTAACTTCATCTTCAATTACTGTGCATCCTGCGATGCCTACGTGTGATGCGATTAAACAACGCTCACCAATTACGGTATCGTGAGCGATCTGAACCTGATTATCTATTTTAGTCCCCTCTTTAATGGTTGTATTTCCTGTTACGCCTCTGTCAATGGTACAGGAAGCTCCAATATCAACATTATTTTCAATAACAACCTTTCCGCAGGATTTCAACTGATCAAATCCTTCTGGTCTTTTTTTATAGTAAAAAGCATCAGAACCCAGAATGGTTCCGGCATGGATGGTTACATTGTTACCGATTACAGTATCATCATAAATGGTCACATTCGGATGAATCAAACAATCCTTGCCTATCACTACATTATTTCCAATAAAAACATTGGGTTGTATGATTGTGCCTTTTCCAATTTTCGCAGAATCGGATATGCTTTTATTAGCAGATTGAAATGGTTTGAAATGAATCGAAAGTTTATTAAAATCAGAAAAAGGATCATCGGATATTAATAATGCTTTGCCCTTAGGACAATCTACTTTTTTGTTGATCAATACTAATACTTGCTGCAGAATTTAATGCCTTTTCATAATACTTTGGGTGATCGACAAATACAATATCACCTTTTTCAACAACATGGATCTCATTCATACCCGTTACAGGAAAATTATCCGATCCAATATATTCAGAATCAATTAATTCTGATATCTCTTTTAATGTATAAGTTCTAGGGAATTTCATAAGTATTATTCTTTAACCCGCTCCTGATAAGTCCCTTTATCGGTTTCGATTTTGATTTTATCACCTTCATTTATAAATAAAGGTACATTTACAGTAGCACCAGTTTCTACCACTGCCGGTTTGGTTGCATTGGTAGCGGTATTCCCTTTAATACCGGGTTCTGTATGTGTTACTTCCAAGACCACACTTGATGGCATTTCAATAGATAACGGCAGCTCGTCTTCGGCCCTCACAATTACTGTAACAACTTCACCTTCTTTCATTAATTCCGGTGAATCTAAAAAGTCTTTTTGTAAGGTAATTTGAGTATAATCATCATTATTCATAAAATGATAGGTATCGCCGTCACCATATAAATATTGATATTTGCGCGTTTCTACCCTAACCTCATCTATTTTATGACCGGCACTAAAGGTGTTATCTAATACGCGTCCTGTCGTTAGGCTTTTTAATTTTGTCCTTACAAAGGCCGGTCCTTTACCGGGTTTAACATGCTGAAATTCAACAACTTTAAAAGTATCATTATTATAAATGATACATAAACCTTTCTTAATATCTGATGATGTTGCCATGTAATGTTTTAGTACAAGTTTTTATATTCCGCTTATATAACCCTTCATAATTCCACGTTGGGAATTTCTAATAAACGTTATTATTTGATCCCTTTCCGGAGTTGCTTCTAATTCAGCTTCTATTATTTCTAAAGCTTGTGTAGTGTTATTGTTTAACTGGTATAGTATTCTATATATATATTGAATTTCCTTTATTTTGTCTGAAGTAAAACCACGCCTACGTAAGCCAATAGAATTGATACCCACATAAGATAATGGTTCTTTTGCCGCCTTTGTAAATGGAGGAACGTCTTTACGCACCAATGAACCTCCTGAGATCATAGCATGGTCACCAATATGAATAAATTGATGAACAGCAGCTAATCCTCCAATAATGGCATGTTCGCCCACAACAACATGACCTGCCAAGGCAACGCCGTTCACCACGATCGAATTATTTCCTAAGATACAGTCATGTGCAATATGCGCTGTTGCCATGATCAAACAATTTTCACCAATTTCTGTTTTACCATAGGCTTTCGTACCTCTATTGATGGTTGCACACTCCCTCACTGTAGAATTATCGCCAATAATAGTGAGTGAATCTTCACCTTCAAATTTTAGATCCTGTGGTATTGCAGAAATTACTGCGCCGGGAAATATCCGGCAATTTTTCCCTATTCGGGCACCTTCCATGATGGTTACATTAGACCCGATCCAAGTGCCTGAGCCAATTGTAACATTATTATGTATGGTTGTAAAAGGTTCAACAACAACGTTGGTTGCTATTTTAGCTCCGGGATGTACATATGCCAACGGTTGATTCATAATTATTCTGTTCTTTTTACAATTTGGGCCATTAATTCGGCTTCAACCACTAATTTATTATTCGCATAGCCATAAGCTTGCATATGACAAATTCCCCTTCTTATAGGCTCTATTAATTCAGCCTTAAAAATCAAGGTGTCACCGGGTAATACTTTTCTCTTAAATTTAACCTTGTCCATTTTCATAAAATAGGTCAAATAATTTTCAGGATCAGGAACGGTACTCAATACTAATATACCTCCTGTTTGTGCCATTGCTTCAACTTGCAATACACCTGGCATCACAGGTGCTCCTGGAAAATGTCCCATAAAAAAAGACTCATTCATGGTTACATTTTTCATACCTACCACACTTTTATCTGTTAATTCAATGATCCTGTCAATCAATAGGAATGGTGGTCTATGTGGCAATATACTCATGATCTTATGAATATCCATCAATGGGGGTTCATTTAGATCGTATTGAGGAACATTATTCCTCTTTTCTATCTTTATTATCTTAGATAATTTCTTAGCAAATTGGGTATTTACATTATGTCCGGGTTTATTAGCGATTACTTTACCCCTAATCTTAGTGCCTACGAGTGCTAAATCACCAATGACATCTAATAACTTATGGCGTGCAGCTTCATTAGGCCAGTGTAATGTCAAATTGTCAAGTATTCCGTTTGGCTTTACCTTTACTATGTCCTTTTTAAAAGCAGCACGTAACTTCTCCATTGATTCTGGAGACAAGGGTTCATCAACATATACGATGGCATTATTTAAATCGCCACCTTTAATAAGATCATTATCTAATAACATCTCTATTTCGTGCAAAAAGCTAAATGTTCTTGCCGCAGCAATTTCCTTTTTAAAATCGGATATATTCTTAAGATAGGCATTTTGGGTTCCTAAGACTTTGGTTCCAAAATCAACCATAGCAGTAACCTCATATGCATCAGCAGGCATTACTATGATCTCACTTCCGGAGCTTTCATCTTTATACGAGATAACTTCTTTTACTACATATTCTTCAACTTCTGCATTTTGTTCTTGAATTCCGGCTTTTTCTAAAGCTTCAACAAAAAATTTAGAAGAACCGTCCATAATAGGAGGCTCCTGTGAATCAAGTTCAATACAAATATTGTCAATTCCGAGGCCAACAATAGCGGCCAACACATGCTCTGAAGTGTTAATTTTAACACCATTCTTCTCTAAATTGGTGCCACGTTGTGTATCTACAACATATTCTGCTTTAGCCTCTATAATAGGAAAACCTTCTAAGTCAGTTCTGGTAAAAGCATACCCATAATTCTCAGGAGCTTGTTTAAAAGTAATATTAACTTCCTTCCCAGTATGTAAGCCTACTCCAGATAGAGATACTTCTCTTTTTATTGTTTTTTGTTTAGTGCTCATTGGTATTTTTAGCGGTAATTAACATCTTTTCTAATTCATTAACCCTATTAACTAATTTTGATAAATTCTTAAAATGGACATAAGATTTATTATAATCGGCATAAGTCAATGCCGGGCTTCCCTGAACAATTTCATTATCTTTTAGGTTTCTGGAAATGCCAGACTGTGCCTGAATTCTTACATTATTTCCAATAGTGAGATGACCAACAATTCCTACCTGACCTCCAATCTGACAATTCTTACCAATTTTAGTAGAGCCGGCAATACCGGTTTGGGCAGCAATAACCGTATTTTCATTAATTTCTACATTATGCGCAATTTGAATTTGATTATCCAATTTAACGCCGTTCTTAATAACTGTAGACCCTAATGTCGCCCTGTCTATCGTTGTTCCCGAACCTATATCTACATGATCTCCTATGACCACATTGCCGGTTTGTGGTACTTTATTATACCTGCCTTCATCATCAGGAACAAATCCGAAACCATCAGAACCGATAATTACACCAGAATGTATCACACAATTTTTACCGATAATAGATTCAGAATATATTTTCGCTCCGGCAAAGAGCATCGTCCCATCGCCAATTTCAACATTATCACCTATATATACGTTTGGATATATTTTTACATTCTCACCTATAATAACATTATTCCCTATATAAGAAAATGCGCCGATATAATGGTTATTACCTATTACGGCGGTTTCACTTATAAAATTAGGCTTTTCAACGCCTCTCTTATTTAATTTTACCTGATTATAATATTCCAACAAAGTTGAGAATGCTTTATATGAATCTTCAACCTTTATGAGGGTAGCTGAAACAATTTTCTCGGGAATAAAACTCTTATTTACAATAGCTATCGAAGCATTTGTAGAATACAAATATGATGTGTATTTCGGATTGGAAAGAAAGGTCAACGACCCTTTTTCTCCTTCTTCAATCTTCGAGAGTTTAAAAACTTCCTCATTGGGATTTCCTACAACTTCTCCTTGAAGAATTTCTGAGATCTGTAAAGCTGTAAATTTCATTCCTGCAAAAGTATAAAAAAAAACTAAGGCAATGATAACCTTTTATTCACTTGGGGTAATATATAAAGTGTTTAACTACGGTTTTAGTAAGGGCGAGTAAATTTAAATGGTCTGATGCCTCAGTAATATCAATCAATTCACCTGATTTATAAAGGATATTAATTGAGTTTTCATTTAAATCGTAGGCCTGGTTTTCTATGACACCCGTTTTGACAAAATATTCTATATGTTTAGCGTCTAAATCGAGCTTTTTAAGCGTATCTAATTTAATTGATGAGATCAAATCTTTTGTAAACTTTTTATCCTGGATAATGATCTTTGGTAACTTTCTATTTAATAATGATTTGCATAAATTAGACAACACATAGTCTGAATGATTTACCCATAATTTAACGGCCATTAAAATATCGTGATCGTCTATATTAGCAAAGTTCTTAAGCAAAGTATTGTCGAAATTTCTATTATTATCATACGACAAGAATAATTTTAATGGTGCACTACTTTCTAATGCATCTCCGCTAATAATCAATTCCTTAGCCCTTTGAAGAATATTTACTAAAATATGATCGGCCACTAAACTCGTCTTATGCAAATAGACCATCCAATACATGAGCCGTCTTGCTACAATAAATTTTTCGACAGAGTAAATGCCCTTTTCTTCCACTACCAATTGCTCATCAACAACATTTAACATGGAGATAATGCGTTCGGCATTGATGTTCCCTTCTGTTACACCCGTATAAAAACTATCCCTTTTTAAATAATCTAATCTGTCAATATCTAACTGTCCTGAAACCAATTGGTTAAAGAACTGACGCTTATATTTACCCTGAAAGATCTCTATTGCTAAATTAAGTTTGCCTTTAAATACCTTGTTTAGTTCTTTCATGAACAACAATGAAATTTCTTCATGCCTAATATTGGTTACCAAACTATGCTCCAAGGTATGTGAAAACGGACCATGACCAATATCGTGCAAAAGGATTGAAATTAAAAGAGCTTCCTCTTCATGGCCACTAATTATAATATCTTTCGATTTTAGTGTTCTTATCGTTTTTTGCATTAAATACATGGCTCCTATGGCATGTTCGAACCTTGTATGATGTGCTCCCGGGTATACAAAATGAGATAATCCCATCTGAGATATACGCCTTAACCTCTGAAAATAAGGGTGTTCTATAATATCAAATATTAAAGCACTCGGAATATTAATAAATCCGTAAATTGGGTCATTAAAAATTTTAAATTTGTTCAATCAAAAATGATTTAAAATTAAGAATACAAAAATAGACGATTAATTTTTAATTACTATATAACTTCAAGAGAATGAATGCAATAAAAATATTATGGGTAGATGATGAAATTGAATTATTAAAACCACATCTCTTATTTTTAGAAAAGAAAAATTACGATGTTAGCACCTGTAATAATGGTGCTGAAGCCATTGAAATAGTTGATGAAGGCAAGTACGATATTGTATTTTTAGATGAAAATATGCCGGGATTATCTGGTATTGAAACCTTGGCGCAAATAAAATCAAAGCTTCCTAACCTACCGATTGTAATGATCACAAAAAGTGAGGAGGAGTATATTATGGAGGAAGCCATAGGTGCAAAAATCGCTGATTATCTAATAAAGCCTGTAAACCCAAATCAAATATTATTAAGCCTTAAGAAAAACCTTGACCATTCACGATTGGTTTCAGAAAAAACCACATCTAATTATCAACAAGAGTTCAGAAAAATAACTATGGACCTCGCCATGGTCAATACATTTGAGGAGTGGGCAGAATTGTATAAAAAATTAGTGCACTGGGAAATAGAACTGGAATCTATCGCAGACCCGGGGATGATAGAAATTCTGGAAAGTCAGAAACAAGAGGCAAATTCCCAATTTTATAAATTCATCCAAAAGAACTATCAGAACTGGTTCGAAAGTGATGATAAACCATTGTTATCGCATAACTTATTTAAGGAAGTAATTGCACCCATAGTCACTAAAAATAAAGGTACATTATTGGTTGTTATTGATAATTTAAGATACGATCAACTTCGAATTTTAGAACCTATCATTAATAACTATTATAAAAAGGAAGAAGAGTTATCTTATTATAGCATACTTCCGACAGCAACGCAATATGCACGGAATGCCATTTTTTCGGGATTAACACCATTAGAAATGGAGAAAAAACATCCTGATTATTGGAAAAACGATATAGAGGATGGTGGAAAAAATTTGTTTGAGAATGAGTTTCTAACAGCCCAATTAAAACGTCTTAATTTAAATATTAAGCACGAATACCATAAGATCACCAGTATGCCAAAAGGCAGAGAACTTGCAGCAAATTTTAAGTCTATAAAAGACAATGACCTTACCGTTATCGTGTATAATTTTGTTGATATGTTGTCGCATTCAAGAACCGAGATGGAAATGATCAAAGAACTGGCAAGTGATGATAAGGCGTATCGTTCGTTAACATTAAGTTGGTTTAAAAATTCACCATTATTAGAAATGATCCAAAAAGCTCAAGAATATGGACTTAAATTGATCATCACCACAGATCATGGTACTATTAATACAAAAAGACCCACCAAAATTGTTGGCGAAAAAAGTATCAGTGCCAATTTGCGTTATAAGACCGGCAGAAGCTTAACCTATAATGATAAAGATGTTTTTGCAGTGAAAAATCCTCATGATATTCAGTTACCATCCATTCATATGAGTAGTTCTTTTGTATTTGCAAAAGAAGATTTCTTTTTCGCATATCCTAATAACTATAATCATTATGTGAATTATTATAAAAATACCTATCAGCACGGGGGTATTTCATTAGAAGAAATGATCATACCTTGCGTTATAATGGATCCTAAATAAGGGGAACAACAATTTTAGTATACTGGCGGATTTATATTTAATAAATTCATGCTTACTGTTAAGAAATTTTAGCGAATTCATTGCGGTTATTAAGTATAAAATGCCCAAATTTGCTTCTTAAATTCTTAACAATGAAAAAGCATAATTTTAGTGCAGGCCCATGTATTTTACCACAGGATGTTTTAAAGAAAGCATCTGAGGCAGTTCTTAATTTTAATAATGACAATTTATCCCTCATAGAGATATCACACAGAAGCGCTCCTTTTGTAGACGTGATGGAAAAAGCGAGAAGTTTAGTTCTTGAATTGTTAGATCTTAATGATAAAGGATATTCTGTATTATTCTTGCAAGGTGGTGCAAGTTTAGAATTTTTAATGGTTCCATATAATCTACTTACGGTGAATGGAAAAGCTGCCTACCTCGATACGGGAACATGGAGTTCTAAAGCTATTAAAGAAGCCAAATTATTAGGAAATATCGATGTTGTAGCATCTTCAAAGGATAAAAATTATAACTATATACCAAAAGATTATAAAGTTCCTGCTGACGCCGATTATTTTCACTGTACAAGCAATAATACCATATTTGGTACCCAAATGAAATCCTTTCCTAAAACCGAAGGATTAATGGTCTGTGATATGAGCTCTGATATTTTTTCACGTCAACTGGATTTCTCCCAATTTGACCTTATATACGCAGGAGCTCAAAAAAATATGGGTCCGGCAGGTACTACTGTAGTGATCGTTAAAGAAGATATTTTAGGAAAGAATGGAAGACAAATTCCTTCTATGCTCGACTACAAGGTGCATATATCAAAAGATAGTATGTATAACACGCCGTCTGTATTTGCAGTCTATGTTTCTATGTTAACTTTGCAATGGTTAAAAGACCTTGGAGGAATTAAGGCTATAGAAAAAATAAATAATGCCAAAGCCGAATTGCTTTATAATGAAATTGACAGAAACCCACTTTTCAGAGCTGCTGCCGAAAAAGAAGACCGTTCTACTATGAACGCTACTTTTTTATTAACCGATGATAGCTTAAAAGAAAAGTTTGATGCGATGTGGAAAAGTGCCGGTATCAATGGACTAAACGGACATCGATCTGTTGGAGGTTATAGAGCGAGTATGTACAATGCCTTGCCATTAGAAAGTGTTCAGGTATTGGTGGATATTATGAAAAAACTAAATAGTTAATTAAAAGGAAAGATATTTATATTTCTATCTTAAACAATATATAAAAATGAAAGTATTAGCCAATGATGGTATCGCAACCAGTGGTACAATAGCCTTAGAAAATGCGGGTTTTGAAGTGATTTTAACTACCGTTGCACAAGAACAATTAGTAGATTACATAAATAAAAACAAGATTGATGTGCTTTTAGTGAGAAGTGCCACAAAAGTGCGTAAAGATATTATTGATAATTGTCCCTCTATAAAAATTATAGGGCGTGGTGGAGTTGGTATGGATAATATTGATGTTGAATATGCGCGTTCTAAAGGAATTAAAGTGATAAATACGCCTGCTGCCTCTTCACATTCTGTAGCTGAATTGGTATTTGCCCACCTTTTCGGAATGGTGCGTTTTCTTCATGATTCTAACAGGATCATGCCTTTGGAAGGAGACTTAAGATTTAAAGACCTTAAAAAAGCCTATGCTAAAGGTGTTGAGTTAAAGGGAAAAACATTGGGTATTTTCGGATTTGGACGAATTGGGCAGGCCACTGCGAAAGTGGCATTGGGTGTGGGTATGAAAGTCGTAGCTTATGATCCTTATCTTAAAGGTGCCGAAGTGGAATTGGATTTTTTTGATGGACAAAAAATAAAATTTAAAATAGATACAATTACAAAGGAGGAAGTATTAAAACAGGCTGACTTTTTAACTTTACATGTTCCTGCACAAGATAAATATGTAATATCCACTAAAGAATTTGAAATGATGAAAGATGGAGCGCGTATTGTGAATGCAGCACGTGGTGGCGTAATCGATGAGGTTGCCCTGGTAGCAGCTTTAGAAAGCGGCAAAATAGCTAATGCTGCGCTCGACGTATTTGAAAACGAACCTTCACCTGAGATTCAACTTTTAATGAATCCTAATATTTCATTAACACCGCATATAGGAGCGGCTACAGGAGAAGCACAGAACAGAATTGGAAGTGAATTAGCCGATCAGATCATTGAAATACTGGGCTAAATGGCTATAGTAAATCCATTTTGTGCGGTTAGAGCGCCTCGAGATAAGGTAGCTCTGGTTTCATCGCGTTCTTATGAAGCCTACTCTCCTGCAGAATTAGGTGCACAACTAAGTTTTAATCCTTTTTCTTTCTTGCATATTATTAGCCCTAGTTATAATATTCATCAAGAATTAACCATGGAACATCGTTTTGAAATGATTCGTGATAAATTTGACGAATTTAAAAAACTGAATCATTTACAAAAAGATGAGGTTCCGGCATTTTATATCTATAAAAAAGTTACTGAGAGTTATTCTTGTTGTGGTATTATAGCTGCCACAAGTGCCATGGATTATGAAAATAATATCATCAAAAAGCATGAAAAAACAATAGATAGCAGGGAAATATTATTTGAAAAATATTTAAAAGCTGTCGGTTTTAATGCAGAACCTGTACTCCTAACCCATCCTGAAAATAAGACAATAAGGACCATTATAGACAGATATATATCTCAACGCGCAGAATACGAATTTACAACGGGTAATTATAAAACGCATTACCTATGGCCCGTAATGGATGTGAGTGATATCGAATTAATCCAGAGAGAATTTGAGCAAGTAGACGCCTTATATATTGCCGATGGCCATCATAGGTGTGCTTCTTCATATTTATTGGCCAAAAATTTAAAAAAAGAAAATCCAAACCATACAGGAAAAGAAAATTATAATTTCTTTATGAGTTATTTAATTTCGGAATCTGATCTAGTAATCTTAGAATTCAACAGATTGATCCAGGATTTAAACGGATTAACAAAAGAACAATTTTTAAATAAATTGTCGGTTTGGTATCGCATACAAAATAAAGGTGCTGCATTGTACAAACCATCAAAGAAGCATCATTTTAGTATGTATCTAGATGGGGAGTTCTATTCTTTATATCTTAAGAAAGATGAGTTTGAAATAGATAATCCGCTAAGCGACCTTGACACGCATATACTTTTTACAACAGTTCTGGATCCGATTCTTGGAATAAAAGATCTATGTAATGACAAACGTATAAGTTATTCACATAGTGAGCAAGGGCCTGTCAACTTAAAGAACAGTGTCGATTCTGGAAATTTCGAGGTGGCCTTTGGTTTATTTCCGATCTCAATAGAACAATTGAAGAAAGTTGCTGATGCCGGATTAAAAATGCCACCGAAAAGCACCTATATTTTGCCTAAACTAAGAAGCGGACTAACAATTTATGAATTTTGAAGATGAGCATTGCAGATAATTTGAAACATATCAAAGATGATCTTCCGGAAAATGTTACGCTGGTAGCCGTTTCTAAGACAAAACCCGTAAAAACAATTCTGGAAGCTTATAATGCCGGACAGACCATTTTTGGAGAAAATAAGGTTCAGGAAATGGTGGATAAACACAAGGAGCTGCCTAAAGATATCAAATGGCATATGATTGGCCATCTACAAAGAAATAAGGTAAAGTATATGGCTTCTTTTGTGAGTTTAATTCATGGTGTCGATAGTCTAAAGACCTTGGAGGAAATCGACAAACAGGCTAAGAAAAATAAAAGGGTCATTGATTGTTTGTTACAGGCAAGAATTGCAAAAGAAGAAACGAAATTTGGAATGACCTTCGAACAAATTAAAGAATTACTATCATCAAATGAGTTGAAAGACCTTTCTAATGTCAATATCGTAGGACTTATGGGAATGGCCAGTTTTACTGAAAATATGGTACAAGTGAAGGAGGAATTTACCAGTTTAAATAACTTGTTTCAGGAATTAAAATTAACAGACAGCAACATTTCTATCTTGTCGATTGGTATGAGTGGTGATTATCCCATAGCTATAGACAGCGGAAGCAATATGGTACGTATAGGAAGTGCTATTTTTGGCTCCAGAAACTGATCAGTGCATAATTTTGAACAACAACTCTTTTAGAATATCCTCCGGAGGTAAATTTTGAGCGCCAACCCCTTTACTCTTGATGTCTGCTTCTCTTAATAATGAAATGATATTCGATACTTTACGCATAGGATAGTTTCTAGCAGCGCTTTGATAATCGCTAACAAAAAAAGGATTTATTCGCAATGCCTTAGATACATTCATTTTCGATTTATCGGCAAGGCCATGAAATATTAATAATTGGGTAAAAAAACTATTCAATAGAGAAATGGTTACTACCAAAGGGTTGTTTTTTGGATTGCTTCCAAAATATTGTATGATTTGGTTTGCTTTAACAATCTGCTTCTCACCTACTGCTTTTCGCAACTCGAAATTATTAAAGTCCTTACTTATTCCAATATTTTCTTCGATATGCGAGGCTGTAATGGTAGCTCCTTTGGGTAAAATGATCATTAATTTATCAAGTTCATTACTGATCTTCGATAGGTCGGTTCCTAAATACTCCCCAAGCATGACCGTAGCTTTTGGTTCTATCTTATAATCTTTACCTGCCAGTACCCTTCTAATCCATTCGCCTATTTGATTATCATATAGCTTTTTACTTTCGAATAACAATCCGGTTTTGGCTACTATTTTACCAAGCTTTTTACGTTTATCCAACGTTTTATATTTATAACAGATGACAAGAATAGTAGATGGCTGTGGGTTTTCGACATAGCTTACCAAATCTTCTATGTTACGTGAAAGATCCTGAGCTTCTTTTACAATAACCACTTGCCTCTCAGACATCATCGGGTAACGTTTGGCGTTCGAAATAATATCATCTATGCTTACGTCCCTGCCATACAGAACAACCTGGTTAAAGCCCTTTTCTTCTTGGGTAAGTACGTTAGCCTCAATATAATCGGCAATTTTATCAATATAATAAGGCTCATCACCCATCAAAAAATAAATAGGTTTTATATGACCATTTTTTATATCGGCAACTAATTGGTTTATACGTTCCATTTATGAGAAAAAATAGTCATTTTTGTAATATGATTTCATTAAATCTTCCACAGGTTGAATTTAAGATCAAAAGTAACGAAAATAAGCAGTTTATTTTTGATATTATCCGTAAAAAATATGTGACCTTGAATCCTGAAGAATGGGTTCGCCAGCATATTTTACATTACCTAACGACAAATAAAAACTATCCCAAATCTTTAATAGCCGTCGAAAAACAAATGACCGTCAACAATTTAAAAAAGAGATTTGATATTTTAGTCTTTAACAATAAAGGCTTGCCAGAAATCATAGTAGAATGTAAAGCTCCCGACACCCATATTACACAAGATGTTTTTGATCAGATTGCACGTTATAATCTAAAGCTAAATGCCGAATATCTTATGGTTAGCAATGGCTTAAAGCATTATTTTTGTAAACTGGATACCATTAATGAACGATATGTCTTTCTGGAAGATATATCTGCCTTTAAAAAAAGTTAAGAAACTTTTAGTGATCGGAATTCTTTCTTTTTCGAGCAATTAAACTATGTTTGTAAACAATAACTCTTAGATTGAAAGTAGCCGTCGTTATACTTAATTGGAATGGGAAAAAATTGTTAGAACAATTTCTTCCTTCTATGCTTGCCTCTAGCAAAAATGATGCGGTTATTTACGTAGCCGACAACGCCTCTACAGACAACTCCATACAATTTATCAAATCTAACTATCCTGAAGTAAAGATAATTCAAAACCACAAGAATGGCGGTTATGCCAAAGGCTATAACGACGCCTTGCAATTGATAAAGGCTGATATTTATGCTTTGGTAAATTCTGATATTGAAGTGACAAAAGATTGGATCAAACCAATCATAGCAGAATTTAAAAGATCTCAAAATACTGCCATTATTCAACCAAAATTATTAGATTTCAAGGATAGGGTGAAATTTGAATATGCCGGTGCTGCCGGAGGGTTTATTGACTTTTTTGGCTATCCCTATTGCAGGGGCCGTATATTTTTAGAACTTGAAAAGGATGAAGGTCAATACAATGACACTGCCGATATATTTTGGGCTTCAGGGGCTTGTTTTTTTATACGAGCAGAAATTTATCATAAACTTGGAGGTTTCGATGAACATTACTTTGCACATCAGGAAGAAATAGATCTATGTTGGCGTGTGCAAAACGAGGGATACAAAATTAAATATGTTGGTGCTTCCACCGTATATCATATTGGTGGTGCTACCCTAAAAGAAGCAAATCCTCGCAAAACATTCTTGAATTTTAGGAACAGCATGTTTTCTGTAATAAAAAATGTTCCCAAGAGATATTTATTTTTAGTGCTGTTTTTAAGGATGATCTTAGATGGTATTGCGGGTTTAAAATTCTTGGTAGAATTCAGGGCTATTCATACATGGGCCGTCATCAGAGCTCATATAAGTTTTTATCGTTATCTGCCTGTAATGTTAAAAAAACGAACAAAAATATCCTTCAAAAGAACCTCTTATCACCACAGTAAAAGTATTGTCTGGCAGCATTTTGTATTAGGAAGAAAAACCTTTAAAGAAATTAAGGGAGAAGTCATATAACTGTCATTAGATAATAATTAATTATAATAAAAAGCATAAAAAAAAACTCCGTATGTCTAATTTATCACATTATAAAGAAGCATTAGATCAGGCAAAAAAGAGCCTTTCTGAAGGAGGAATACCCATAGGGTCTGTATTGGTAAAAAATAATACAATTATCGGCAGGGGCCATAATCAAAGGGTTCAAAAATCGAACCCTATTCTTCACGGAGAAATGGATTGCCTACAAAATGCAGGGAGAGTTAAAGATTATTCTGATGCAATATTATATACTACACTGAGCCCATGTATGATGTGTTCTGGAACAATTGTTCAATTCAAAATAAGTAAAGTTGTTATAGGAGAAAACAGCAACTTTAAAGGAAACATACCATTTTTAGAAGAAAACGGGGTTCAAATTGAGTTATTGAATGATAAAGAAAGCATAAAGATGATGTCTGATTTTATAACTAAAAATCCTCCTCTTTGGAATGAGGATATTTCTGAAAAATAATGAACATGGCCTATGATGAAAAATTAGCTAATGCGGCGAGAGATCAGCTTCTAAAATTTGAAGACGATATCACAGAAAAGAAAATGTTTGGTGGTATAAGTTTTCTATATAGAGGTAAAATGGCCATTGGAGTGCTTAAAAATGATCTGGCAGTAAGGGTTATTACTTCTAAAATGGAGCATGAACTGGAAAAACATAATGTTAGGCCTATGGATTTTACAAATAAGCCTATGAAAGAGTTTATTTATGTTGAAGTTGAAGATATCAAAAATTTACCTTATTGGATTGATTTAGGGATTGAACATGCAAAAAGCAAACTTATTAACACCTTATGAGTATTTTTTATGCCCTAGATATTTTAGGAACTATTGCCTTCGCCATTTCAGGTACATTAGCAGCAATGCATAAGAGGTTGGATCTTTTTGGCGTATTTATTATTGCTTTTGTAACGGCCGTTGGTGGCGGAACTTTACGCGATATTTTAATAGATAGAGCCCTTGTGAGTTGGATGCAAGATTTAAATTATGTGTATGCCATAGTTGTTGCTACCATCTTTGCTATTATTATAAGAAAAAAAATAACCTATTTGAGAACCTCTTTGTTTTTATTTGATACAATCGGATTGGGTATTTTCACCATCATTGGAACTGAAATTGGTATTCAACAACAATTACATCCTCTCATAACTATTATTCTTGGCACATTAACTGCTACTTTCGGGGGTGTGCTTCGTGATATTTTATGTAACGAAATTCCTGTGATCTTTAAGAAAGAAATATATGCCATGGCTTGTATTGCCGGATCAATAGTGTTTATTGTATTAAGCAATATGGAGATCAATACGAATACAAATTATATAATTACAACACTTATAGTAATAATTATCAGATTGCTAGCGGTAAAATTTAAGTTGTCGTTGCCAACTTTGATCACTGAAAAGAAGATCTAGTAATCTCCCAAGGTTTCCGCGTTTTGCGCCAATCCTATGGCTAATTGCTCATCATTTGGTGCTTTGCCATGCCATGCATGCGTGTGCATCATAAAATCAACACCATGACCCATTACGGTGTGCAACAATACACACACCGGTTTGCCTTTTCCGGTTCTAGATTTGGCTTCATTCATACCTTTTATTATGGCCTCAATAGAATTGCCCTCTTTCACCTCTAATACATCCCATCCGAAGGCTTCAAATTTTGCCTTTAAATTACCTAGAGGCATTACATCATCGGTGGCCCCATCGATTTGCTGACCGTTATAATCAACCGTTGAGATCAAATTATCTACTTTCTTTCCGGCAGCATACATGATAGCCTCCCATACTTGACCTTCCTGTAATTCACCATCACCGTGTAAACTATAAACCAATGCCTTATCATTATTTAATTTTTTGGCTTGCGCAGCCCCTAATGCCACAGACATTCCCTGGCCCAATGAACCGGAAGCAATTCTTATTCCCGGTAATTTCTCATGGGTAGTAGGATGACCTTGTAATCTGGTATTTATTTTTCTAAAGGTGGCTAGCTCCTTAACGGGAAAAAAACCACTTCTTGCCAATACACTATAATAGGCAGGTGAGATATGACCATTAGACAGAAAGAACAAGTCCTCCCCTTTTCCATCCATGGTAAACTCGGTATTATAGTTCATAATTTCTTGATACATCACGGTCAAGAATTCTGTACAGCCCAATGAGCCGCCGGGGTGACCAGAATTTACGGCATGAACCATTCTTATTATGTCGCGTCTTACTTGTGTAGAAAAGTCTTTTAAGTCTTGTATTCTTGGCATCAAAATAAATTTTTTTAATCCCGGTAAAAATACAAAACCTGCCCAACATCTTAAATTTGGAATTATAAAATTATTGCCTAGTTATTAACACGAGTGTGAAGACAAATAATTCTTAATTATCTTCACTATATTTGAGATGATAATCTAAAATTTTTCTCTTGAAAAAAATAAAATCCAAAAAAAGGAAATCTACGGTTTCAAAAAAAGCCGGATTACCTCCCGGAAGTATCGTTTATGTTGGTAAAAAAAGAGATGAAAATGCAACCTTGGAGTTGATTCGTTTTAATGCCACAACGCTTTCTAAACACAGATTCGATAATTGTGAAGAATTAAGCAAAAATATGGATGCCAATTCAGTCAACTGGATCAATGTAGATGGTGTTCATAATCAAGAATTGATCAATCAATTTGAAAAAATATTCGGTTTAGATCATTTATTGCTGGAAGACGTTGCGAATACAAATCAGAGGCCAAAAGTTGATGAATATGATGGAAAAGTATTTATGACCCTTAAAATGCTTCACTATGACGAAAATGAACAGGATGTTGATAGTGAACAAATAAGTTTGGTATTAAATAAAAACTATGTCATATCATTCCAGGAAAAAACGGGTGATGTTTTTGGTAATATAAGGGATAGAATTGAAAATGGGAAGGGACAGATACGCCTTAATAGCGCAGATTTTCTATTCTACTCATTGATTGATACCATTACTGACAACTACTTTACAGTGATAGAAAATGTAGGGAATAACCTGGAAGACCTGGAGGAAGAGATCTTTAGTAACCCCACAAATGATCTGTTGGAAAAAATTCAAAAAAATAAAAATGTACTATTAATATTGAGAAGATCTATTTATCCATTTAGAGAATCAATAAATAAAGTTTTAAGAGATAATTACAAGATGATTCATCCGAAAACGATCAAATACTTTAACGATGTTTATGATCATACCATCCAAATTATAGATATACTCGAATCATACCGGGATATTATTTCTGGGTTAAAAGACAGTTATTTATCGAGTTTAAGTCTTAAAATGAACCAGATCATGCAGGTACTTACGATCATGGCTACCATTTTTATTCCCTTGACCTTTCTGGCGGGTATATATGGTATGAACTTCGATAATATTCCGGAACTACACTGGACTAAAGGATATTATTATTTTTGGGGCCTTTCTATTCTAATTGTTTTAGGTTTGGTATTTTATTTTAGAAGAAGAAAATGGTTATAACCATTTTGCCCTCTGTTAACAAACCAGTGGAGCGTAAAAAATATCAAAGTTTTATACAAAGATCAAATCAAACCATGGTCCATCAGAGGTAAAGAATAATATCTCTTACCTGTTGCATTATAAATAGCATTAATGATGGCCGGCGCGATGGGTGGCACTCCCGGCTCACCAACACCAGTGGGTTTATCATTATTTTTTATAATTTCTATATGTATTTCTTCAGGCGCTTGATTAATTCGTGTCATTTGATAGTCATGATAACCACTCTGTACAATGGCTCCATCTTTAGCTGTTATTTTACCATAAAATGCCAAGGACATGCCGAAAATCGCCGACCCTTCCATTTGAGATTTAATAGTATCTGTATTGACCGCAGTACCACAATCGATAACCGTATAAACTTTGTGCACCTTTAATTTTCCATTTTTAACAGATACTTCTACCATCGTTGCCACATAGGAGAAAAAACTATAATGTATGCCAATACCAATGCCATGTCCTTCAGGTAATTTTTTATCATAATTGGCATTTTTAGCTACGGTATTTAATACATTTTTAAGTTTGGCACTATTAAAATGATTTCCCGATTCATGCTCTTCAATTCGATCTTCCCCGATAAGATCCAGCCTAAATTGCAACGGATCCTTGCCGGCTTTCGCTGCCAATTCATCAACAAATACATTTACCGAAAATCCTTGAATGACATTATACACAGAACGGAACCAGCCAATTCGAACATGCGCAGGGGCTTTTCCATTTTCACATCTAACATTGTCAATTTGATAAGGAATATTTGTCATTCCCATACCAAATTCAAATCCGGCACCATAGCCGGTGTCTGGAGCAAAAGTAGATGTGATCGAAGGATATGCAACACGGTGTAACCAGCCTGTTACATTACCATCAGCATCTAAAGAGCCCTTCATATATTGTGCACTTACGGCATGATAATAACTATGTTGAATATCATCCTCTCTTGTCCAGATAACTTGAGCCGGTGCATTTATTGCTTTTGAAGCCATCGCTGCTTCTACGATATAATCTGGCTTGGATTTTCTTCCAAATCCTCCTCCTAAGAATGTAACATTGATAATAACCTTTTCTTCATCAATGCCCAAGTAATCTGCTACCTCTTTTCTGGCCGTCTGAGGATCTTGGGTGGGCGCCCAAACCTCACAAGTACCATCTTCTTTAACCCAAGCAGTTGCATTTGGCGGCTCCATTGGCGCATGGACCAAATGAGGTAAATAATAGGTACTTTCTATGATATGATTCCCATTTTTAAAAGCTTTATCAACATTACCATCATTACGGACCTCTTTGCCTTTTTTATGGACATTATCAGTGATCATTTTATTGTAATCATCACTATTATACGTTTGATTACCACCCTTATTCCATTCAATTTTAAGTGCATCTTTGCCCTTTAATGCTGCCCAGGTATTATCGGCAACCACCGCAATTCCGCCCAAGGCTCCGAAAGGTTTTGCAATTCTTGAAATTTCAATAACATCTTCCACTCCCGCAATGGCCATGGTATCACTTTTATCAAAACTTTTGACCGTTCCAAAGGTAACCGGACATCTGGCAATCGCTACGTATTTCATTCCTGGAATTTTAATATCCAAGCCATATTTCGGTTTACCTGATGCAAATCCGGCTCCGTCTATACTTTTAAGATCTGAGCCAATGTATTTAAAGTTTTTCGGATCTTTTAATGGTGGATTTTGAGGAATTTCAAGGGCTGCTGCTTCTTTAACAAGGTCACCATAAAATAATTTTTTATTATTTGCGGTATTTATAACATAATGATTTTCAGCTTTTAATGTAGAAACATCGACCTGCCATCTTGCGGCAGCCGCGGTCATTAACATGGCTTTAGCCGTGGCGCCCATAAGGCGCATTGTTTCAAATAAATAACGGACACTTCTGGAACCATCCGTATTTTGGTCTCCATATTTAGGGTGGCCAATGGCTTGCTCAACACTTACCATATTCCAATCTGCATCCATTTCATCTGCAATTACCGATGTTAATGAGGTCCGCACTCCCTGGCCCATTTCAGAGCGGGAAGCAATTAATATAAGTTCACCATTGTCTTTTAGTTGAACAAATAAACTAGGTTCGAAAGTTGAGCCATTAAAAGGTTTCATTTTAAAACTCTTTTCTTTCGAAGCAGGTAAATTACATGCCAATATCAATCCCCCTGAGGCCATTCCAACACTACGTATAAAGTATCTTCTGCTTATTTTGTGTTTAGAATTCATGAGGATTTAGATTTAGGATTATTTAATGATGCCGTTTCGTGAATCGCCTTTCTTATACGATGATAAGTACCACACCTGCATATATTACCACTCATGGCAGCATCTATATCCTCATCTGTGGGCTTTGAATTTTTTTTCAACAAGGAAACGGCTGAAATAATTTGTCCTGATTGACAATAACCACACTGTGGAACATTCAAGTCTTCCCATACCTCTTGCAATACTTTATTTTCATTTTCAACACCCTCTATGGTAAGGATGCTTTTGCCTTCTGCTACAGAGACCGGCGTTAGACATGAACGGATTGGGTCTCCATCTAATAGTATGGTACATGAACCACATACGCCATTTCCACAGCCATATTTAGTTCCTGTTAATCCCACTAAATCACGAATCGCCCAAAGCAAGGGCATATTGCCATCTGCTTCGATCTCATAAATTTTATTATTAATTGTAAGTGTTACCATAGATTCATTATTTGAAATAATAGAGGATTAATTATCAATAAATTTAGAAATATTTTGAATATAATATTTGTATAAGGTGTTAAATCTTATATGTTTTCAAAATTACATCTCATTTTAATGATTTAATTACTAAATTTTTTATGAAATATTAGGCTGTAAATGTTCAAATTTATTACATTTGCACCCGCTTGCATACAGAGGATATTTCGTATGGGCAGGCCCGCACTTTTAGGAGTGCAGTTCATTTAAATTTAGGAGAGGTGCCAGAGTGGTAATGGAGCAGATTGCTAATCTGTCGACGGGTAACTGTCGCCAGGGTTCGAATCCCTGTCTCTCCGCAATCAATTAGACCTGTAAATCTTTAAAAGAAATAAATTCATCAAGCTTGCTTGAATGAATTTAGGGTTTTTAAAGATTTCAATTTGCGATGAGCAAATTGGCAGGCATAGTACTGAAGGTCATATTTGCAGCTTGGATTACGATAGGAGTTAATTCAGGATATATTAAGCCAACGATGGATGGTAATATTGATAGCCATTTCGGGGTGTAGCCTCTCGACTTCGCTTGAGATACCTGCCTGCGGCAGTAGAACTCCGCCCGGAACCGGACTATTAATTTTAGTCGTTTTGAAATATTGAAAATGATAGTAATCTATTAAAGATAACCATCTCGGGGTGTACCACGCTATTTGCGTGGCAGGTCTCGCCCGGCTTGCAAAGCCATAGGCATTGTTATCGCGCCGCGTTTGGGACGCGGAGGTCGTCACGCCGAAGCGTGACCACCCAAAAAAAGAATAAATGATAGTATATATTCTTTTTAGTGAAAAAAGTTCTAAATATTATGTAGGTCAAACTGCTAATATTGATAAAAGATTGAAAAGACACCAAATGGGTTTAGTTCCATCAACAAAGTATGGAAGACCTTGGCGTCTAGTTTTGCAAATTGAAGTTTCTAATAGGTCTGAAGCATTGATTTTAGAAAAGAAGATTAAGAAAAGAGGAGCAAAACGATTTATTGATAGCCATTTCGGGGTGTACCACGCTAAAGACTTGGCAGGTCTCGCCCGGCTTGCAAAGCCAAAGGCATTGTTATCGCGCCGTCCCGAGGTTTCGGGAGAAAGCGGAGGTCGTCACGCCTAAAGCGTGACCACCCAAAAAAAGAATAAATGATAGTATATATTCTTTTTAGTGAAAAAAGTTCTAAGTATTATGTAGGTCAAACTGCTAATATTGATAAAAGATTAAAAAGACACCAAATGGGTTTGGTTCCATCAACAAAGTATGGAAGACCTTGGCGTCTAGTTTTGCAAATTGAAGTTGCTAATAGGTCTGAAGCCTTGATTTTAGAGAAAAAAATTAAGAAAAGAGGAGCAAAACGATTTTTAGATAACCATCTCGGGGTGTAGCGTAGCCCGGTTATCGCGCCGCGTTTGGGACGCGGAGGTCGCAGGTTCGAATCCTGCCACCCCGACAAAAGAAAACTTTTCATGAAAATGAAAAGTTTTTTCTTTTTAAAGAGGTTTGAGCTCGCTCATAAACCGATTTTAAGAAGAAAAAACAATGGGCAGAGCCCATTAAAGTTTTCTTTTAGCAACTTATCCCTAAAGGATCTCCGAGTGCCAACGAGGTAATCCTGTTTGAATAAGGTTTAAGCTTGCTGAAAAACCGAAATGAAGAAGAAAAAAGAACAATGAGCGTAGCTTGATAAGCCTTGCGCAAGCCGGCTCCTCACTATAAACTGCCACCGGTAGTTTATCAAATCGTTCGGTCCTAATAAGCAACACTCCCCTAATCAGGATCACGAGTGAAACTGAGGTAATCCTATTTAAACAAGGTTAAATCTCATTTTAAAACCGACAGTATGAAAACAAAAAAAGTAAAAAAACACAGACGACTTACCCTAAAAGTTCGCCACATAATTCATTCTTTCATTTCCTAATATGGTAATCATATAAGCATTTCAAATAATCTTATAATATAAAATAATCAAAGTCATTGCACTTTTGTAACATATAATAACACACTTTAATTATGAAAAAAATAATATTAATATTTTTAGCAATTGGCATCGTAAGTTGTGGTGCGTCAAAAACCGTAAGTGATTCCAAAAAATCGATTAAAGGCGATTGGACATTAAGTACAATAACTTATAGTAAAACAGGAAAATATAATGTCACATTGCTTAACGACACCTCTAAAGATTGTTTTGAAGGAAGTACTTGGGAGTTTATTCCAAATAACAATACCGGAACTTACTCAATCAATGAATCTTCGTGTTCTACAGGTGTTAGAAACTTTGTGTTTACCATTCAAGAAGTAAATGCTGAAACTGGTTTATATGACTTTTTATTAAAACCTACTAACCAAAAAAACAAATCTGAAAACAATCAAGGATTCAGGTTAAAACTATCTGCTATGTCTGAAACAGATATGCAATGGCAACAAACGGTTTCTGTAGATGGAATACCCTTTATAATAAATATGAATTTCACAAAACTTTAAAATATGAAAACGATAATAAACAAAATAGGCATTATAATATTGGCATTAGGAATTACTGCCAGTATATCTAGCTGTAAAGCAGTTAAAAATGCAAACAACAAACAAAAAGGTGCCGTCATAGGTGCCACAGGAGGCGCTATTTTAGGCGCTATTATAGGAAATAATGTTGGAAAAGGTGGAAATGGAGAGTTAGGTGCTGTCATTGGCGGAGTGGTTGGAGGAACTGCAGGTGTCCTTATTGGGAACAAAATGGACAAACAAGCACAAAAAATTGAAGAAGAAATTCCAGGCGCAAAAGTTGAACGCATCGACGATGGCATTGTAGTCACTTTCGACGAAAATAGTGGTGTTTATTTCGATACTGCCAAATACAATATCAATAGTAAATCACAAGAAACGCTAAATAAATTGGTGAATGTATTTAGAGAATATCAAGATACTAATATTCTTGTTGTTGGGCATACAGATAATGTTGGCGTTGAAGATTATAATATGACGCTGTCAAAAAATAGAGCATATGCTGTAACTAACTATTTAACTGGAAAAGGATTAAGTTCTGGACGTTTCACAACCAATTGGTTTGGCGAATCTCAACCAATGCATGACAACTCAACAGCCTCTGGTCGTGCAAAAAACAGGCGAGTAAACGTGGCCATTTTGCCTAATCAGAAAATGATTGATGACGCTAAAAGACAAGCGGGAAATTAACTATTCTCAATATATATTTAACAATTTTAAACAGTAATAAAATGAAAAAATCAAGACTTTATTTAATGATAATGATGTTATCATTAGGTGCATTTACAACAGTTAATGCTTCAGAAAAAAAACCTACAACCACTCCTACAGAAATTCCTGCAGTAATTCAAGTAATGCTTAATCGTTTGGAAGAAATTAAAAGCATAGACAAATCAGAATTACATCGTTCTGAGAAAAAAGCGTTACGAAAAGAAGTTCGTGCCATCAATTCCGAAATTAGATCTTCAGGAAACGGTATATATATTTCAGCTGGAGCCATTATTATCATTTTACTTTTGATCATTTTACTATAATCATAAATAGGTATGTTATCAATTTTAATGGATTAAAACCTTATTGAATTATAGAATATTATTTGAATAAAAAAAGGACACGGAATTAACCCTGTCCTTTTTTTATTCTTATTTATTTGATCATTTAATTATAGCAGGAAGGCAAATTGGAGTTCTGCCGCACCTTTAAAAGTCAAGCAGAGGTTCATATGAAAGCAAGTATGATATTCATTCCAGAGGAGGTGATTATTAATTATACGAGCATTCCTTTATTATTTGTATCATTTTTTCTTTCATTTCATGATCCTCCTCCATCATTTTGTGCATATGCGATTTCATCTTCAGTTTCATTTCCAGGTTCAATCATATACATATGGCTCTGCATCATTAGCTTTCTTATCCCTTCATCCTGTTGTGCCAAGTCTATAAATTCATTGAATTGACTCAGATTTGAAATAAACTCCTAATAGAGCGCATTTTGATTGTCTTGAACTTTCATTGTTATCAGAAGCATTAAAGGTTGACTTACCGCTAACCAATGTGCCTATTACTGTGATAATCAATACTATTTTTACAATTGTTCTAATTTTATTTTAGAAGTAATAAAATTTTGTCGTTAAGATGTATGATATCAGTTGGTCTTCACAAATTTATTTGTTTAACTAAAGCTATATAAAATACAGATAAACTGTATATTCAATCATCTACTTTACTAGAAAATCTTGAACTAATGCTAGTATATTGTCTATCTATCTTCGGATTACCGCAGAAAGCATATAAAGAGGTTCTTTAATTGACATTAAATATCAGTAATTTGGTTGACCTCATTGATCTTTAGATATGTTCACTACGAGCCGAATACGTCAAGAAAAAATGTATAAATTATAACATATATAACAAAAAATCTCCGAGAGTTGTAGCTCCCGGAGATTTAATTCTAACTCTATATAAACCTGTAACGGTTATTTATGTCTATACAGCTTTAAATATTTAAAACTGATATCTTAAACCCAATGCTATATCTAAACCTAAATCGTTATTGTTATAACGTTCATCACCAAAACCTAATTCTGGTCTAAAGTCCAAAGATATTAATAGTGGGATATCAAAATTATATTCAATACCTATATCACCTGCGGCGAACACAAAAGTATCATTATAGTCATTACCATTATTAAAGTTATCGTCGTTAAAGCTATATGAACCTACACCACCACCAAGACCAGCATACCAATTAAAACCGGCATCAATATTCCAAACCCATTGGTATAAACCCGCAAGCTTAAATCCATCATAATTTTTTCCATCTCTCCAGCCTAGATCCAATTCTAATCTATTGGTAGTGCCTAATCGTGCTTGATATGATATTTCTCCTCCAAAGCCATCATTATCACCTAACCTTAGGCCTAATGCATTCTTTGCAATTGTTTGTGCCTTTATGTCTGTTGTAATTGCACTAAGAATAAAAAGTGCAATTACAGTTATCATTATTTTTTTCATCTTATATATTTTATTTGTTGCTAATTTTTGATTGTTCTATTATTGTTTTGCTTTAGCGTTTTCGTCAGATTTTGCTCCCATTCTGTTGAATGTATACATTGGAGCAAATTTTAATTTTAAACCTGCTATTTTTCTATTGTCGGCACTAGTTAAACCTTCGTTTTCTACAGTGTTTTTTCTTGTATCAATAGCTTCATACAATAACTTGATTTCATCCCAATCTTCTCTTGAATATGAATCTTTATTTTTTTCAACTGTTGTTACAAAATTGTCATAAACACTTAAAATATTGTCTTTATTGATCCAGGTAAATTTCATATCACCACCAGCAAAACCATTTCCCAATAACGATTGTCGCATCTTTAATTTTGAATTGGCCACTTCTTTCGCAGCGATTTCAGCTTTAACTTCTACTTTAAAACCTTCATATTGCTCTGTAGAGGCATCAATAGACGCTTGCATTTCAGAATTTTCTTTAATTGATACTATGGCATTATTGGCTTGCGTTTTATTTATTTGATAATCACTCTCTATAACTTCCCAGTTCATAGCAATATCATTGGCTGTAACATTACTTACAGAATCTACATACGTACTATACATATCTACTTTTTTTTGTGCTATATCCTTTTGATCATCTTTACAAGATGTAAATATGGCTGCAATTGCAACAATTGCTAATGTTAATTTTAATGTTTTCATTTTCTTACGTTTTAAATTATTGTTTTATTATTGTTTTTTTTAATTCTTAATTAAATTCTTTTACCACCAATTATTCTTAGTAACACAACTATTATTGCTATTACTAATAAAATATGGATTATTGATCCTGCGCTGTATACAAAAAATCCTAGTGCCCATCCTATCACAAGCACGACTGCTATTAGATAAAATATACTTCTCATAATATTGTTGTTTTAAGGTTAATACTAATTTTTACACTACAAAGGTGCGACCCTATTTGACCTTTTATGTTATAGCATTTTTTCTTATCCTTATAGAATTTCCATTTAATCAATTAACTAATAGCACAAAGAAGAAGTGTATTTAAAAGATTAATGATTTTTTATACCTTACTATTTATTTTATAATACCCAGTCAAAATCTACAAAATAAAAAAAGGGCTTTAGTTTAAACTAAAACCCCATTAACGTACTTCACTATTCTAATTCATATATTTTTTTAGTCAATTTTATCAAACTCATCTACGATAAAATAATCTTGATCCATATTGTTAACTCTATAAACACCCTCGCCCATAATGTACTCTAAATGATTATCATCAACTTTAACTGCAAATCCCTTAGTCGTTGGTACCAGTTCAAACGAATCTCCTGGTGATTTTTTGTATCTCAATACGATATAACGGTCATAACTCTTATCCATATCATTATTAACTAGTATTAGTTTTGTAACATATGCGGGCGTATTGACCCTTCCTTGATTTAACTTTCCTTCATCTTCCTCTTTAAATTTTAGAACATAATTTCTTTTTTCAAAAATCTTAAGCTCATATGGTATTTTTTTACCCTCTTTTTCAAATATATACTTCTTTGTAGTGGTAGTTTCCATAATTTCATTTGATTGATTCTGAGCAAATCCAGCATACATAACCAACATTACTACTACTGTTAACATTTGTTTTAATATTTTCATTTTATTCTGATTTAAATTATTATTAATTCTTATACTACAAAGATGCAACCCTTATCGATCTTATGCATTACAGCATTTTTTCTAATATTTATAGAATTGCCATTTCTTAATAATGTTATAGCTTTTAAATTGAAGAAATTGTTAATTAGAATCAGCTATAAAAGTAGCTTCGACTGAAGCTTAGATGAGAACTAAACTGTACATCATACTTTTTAATTAATGAAGTTGGTTTTGTTTTTATACTTAGTATTTAATCTAACTATGCTCAGAAAAACGATAAGAATTAGATAGTGTCGACAGGAAGGTATATAACAAATATTGCACCTACGTTGGGCTCGCCATATGCGAAAATAAAGCCTTTATGATTTTCAATAATTTTTTTACAAATAGAAAGCCCAATTCCTGTTCCGGAATAATCCCTTTTGTTATGCAGCCTATTAAATAAATCAAATATTTGTTCTGAATATTTCTGGTCAAAACCTATACCATTATCTGTAAAGGTAATTTTGTGGTAATTGCTTTTAGTAGCCTTAACTAACTTAGGTTCATCCTTCGCTTTAATTTTTGAATAATTTATCTTGATAATTGGTGTTGTTTCTTTTTTGCTATATTTTAAGGAGTTACTTAATAAGTTAAAAAATAATTGCTGGATCTGAAAGGCTATTACAGAACCCTTCGGTAATAAATCACTTGTAATTTGTGCCTTTTTTTCTATTATAGCAACCGCTACATCTTGCTTTGCATTTTCAAAAAGCTCATTAAAATCAGCCATAACAAATTCTTTATCAGGTTTGTTGGTTCTTGAAAACTGAAGTAAATCGTCTATTAATAATCGTATTCGTGCGATTGCTGAATTAATACGCTTTAAGTATTGACGTCCTGGTTCAGAAAATTTTTCTGATTCTTTTTCTTCTAATCTTGAAATAAAGGTCTGTATTTTTCGTAAAGGTTCTTGCAGATCATGGCTGGCCGCATAGTTAAAGGCAGACAGTTCTTTGTTATTACGTTCTAATTCTAAATTACGCTCTTCAAGAACTAAAAAACTTTCAATTTCATCTGTAATATCACTAGTGATCCCTAGCAATCGTTTTTGATCGTCGATACCATAAAAAGCTTTTGCATAAGCCTTTAAATATTTTATTTTACCATTTTTTTGAACTATTCTATAACTTACAAAAGGTAATTCTTCATCCACTATCATTTTATCTAACTCATTCTTTAATCTATCCACATCTTCCGGATGAACAAATTTTAAAAAATTATCAAAGTTGGCTTCAAAAGATTGAGGCTCTTCTCCTAAAAGACGATACAGGTTATCTGAATAGGCAAATAAATTAGAATCGATATGCCAAACCCAGTTACCATGTTTACCAATAATTTCAGATTGATTTGTAGATTCTTTAAAAATTAATAACTGGTCATTTTTTGCCTTTATATTTATTAAATCGGTGTTGATTTTATTAAATGATATAATTATTATAACAAGTGTTATGAGTAAAACAAAATAAAAAAATAATGGAGTAAAACGTAAATCACTTTGATATTCCTTTTGCCGTTCATTAAGTAATTTATTTTCGAGATCTATTATTTCCTTAATTTGACGCCTAATACTATCTAATATTACCTTTTCTTCAAAAGAAAACAATCTAAATGTTCCGGTGTTTATTTCATCGGTTTTAACCAGAGCATCGGTTTTAGAAAAGTTTAAGAAAAGTTTGTCTATTATTTTTTTTAAGTTCGTTAAGTTTTCCTGTTGTTTTACATTTACTATGTTTAATTCTTTTAGTTGAACAAATGAATTATTAATTTTTTCTCTGGCAATTAAATAAGACTTTAAATACAAAGTATCTTTTGTTTGTGTATAATTTCTATGTACACTTTCAGCATCGTTTATATAAGAATTTATATGCTCTAATTCGACATTAACTTCATAGGTATAAACAACTATTCTTGTAGAATTAGTTAAATTAGAAATGTGCTTATAAGTAAACCCTCCTATTAAAAGAATTACGAATAAACTCGTTAAAAGAATAATTCTTATAAATAATGACGATTTAAATAATTTTTTAATTTTCATTGTATCCTTAATAAAAAATTATCTTTATTTAAACTATTTGTATGGTATTGCCAATTGATTGAAATAACTTCTGAAAGCACTTTTTTAAGCGCTTTAAAATCGCTAGGTTTCTTTATATAAATATTGGCTCCTAACACAAAGGTTTCTTCTATATCTTCTTCTGAGGCCGAAGTTGAGTATATCGCGATGGCAATATTTGCCATTCTTTTATTATTCTTAATTTCTTTTAAGCATTCTAATCCAGATTTTTTAGGCATGTTTAAATCTAAAAATAAAACATTTGGTAATAAGGCATCTTCTTGATTTAAATATTTCATAAGCTCCACCCCATCGTTATAGGTACTTACTTTTGTATCCATTTTTAATTCATCAAAAGCATCCGTAAAAAATAACCTGTCATCTTCATCATCGTCAGCTAGAACTATATGCATTAATTCATTATCCATTACTTACATTTTAAAAATTAATCATTTTGTTGAGCAATTTCCTTTCTTTTACTAATGATGCGCTGAAATGTAGAAGGTGTTATACCAGTCGTATTTTTAAACTGAGTACTTAAATGGGCTACACTAGAATAATTAAGATTAAAAGCTATTTCGGTTAAACTTAAATTTGTTGTTAGAATAAGTTGTTTAGCATATTCTATTTTTTGAAGAATGATAAAATTTTCAATCGAAGTATAGGTAATTTCAGAAAATAAATTCGACAGATAACCGTAACTATGACCCAATTTTTCTGCTAAGTACACGGATGTTTTAATATTTAAAGCTTCATCAGTATTAAATACTATTTCTCTGATAGCGTCTTTTACTTTTTCCACCAAAATACTTTTTTGATTTTCAACTATTTCAATACCATATTCATTTAACGAATGTTGTATCTTCACATATCGCTCGGTAGTAATTTTTTCTAAAAACTCAACTTCACCAAAACCCAATATTTTATATTTAATATTAAGTTCATCAAGTTTAGATTCTAAAACTCTGTTACAAACCGTTTTGAAATCAAATTTTATGAATAGTTTCATCCTACAATATATTAACCAGGTAAAGTTAGGAAAGCATTTTGTTAAACACTATTTATTTCCCAATCGCTTAATTATTATAAACCAATTTATATTTGGCTTTTCTAATTTTTTTCCATTTTTTTAACCTATGCATCGCTCTACCTTGTAAATACTTATCCAAAGATTCTCCCATTAAAAAGCCATAAGCCTCATAACCAGGGGTATGATCAAATAGAATTTTTAGAGTAGCTGTTATCGGTAAAGCTAAAATCATTCCTGTTATACCCCAAAGCATAGAGAACAATACAAGTGATGTTATGACTATGAATGAATTCAAACTCACTTTAGAACCAGTAATTTTAGGTGTTATAAAGTTGCCTTCCAAGAATTGTATAAAACCAAAAGCCCCAACGACACCAACGGCATACCAAGCAGAATCTTGGGTTGCCAGGGCTATAATTGCAGGTAATAATGACCCTATAACTATTCCTATATATGGTATTAGTAATAAGAGTGCCGCCAAAAAGCCAAAGAAGAATGGGTTACCTACACCTAATAAAACAAGAGCAAAACTATTTAAAATCCCAACAATTAAAATGACCTTAATCAATCCAAGTAAATAATTTTGAAGAATTAAGTAAATTTTCTTTAAAATATTATTGATAAATAATTTTGATTTTGATTTAAATACTTTGTAAATAAAGGTTCTAAAAAAAACTCTATAGTACAAAAAGAAAAATATATAAATAGGTACTAAAACTAGATTACTAATTATACTACCAGACTCTATTATTACATCACCAATTTTGTCGAAATTGTTTTTGATGATGTTTTCGGTTTTCAGGTCGCCTTGTGAGAAAATCCTATTATTTCCAATACCAAATGCTTGTTCAAAATAGTTCAAAGATTTGTGAAACAGCACGGTTAACTTTTGTGAATATACTTCACTATTATCCATAAAATGTATTAACCGAGTGCTTATTAAAAACACAACCAAAGTGGTTAAAAAAAGCAAGAGGGTTATTGTGCCAAAGAGTTGCTAACAATCTATTGTAACGCCACTTTTTTTCAAGAAATCTTTGAATAGGAAATACGATAACGCTAAAAATAATAGCGAATATTATGGGAATTATAAAAGGTTTTAATATAAATAAAATAAAAACCACAGCAATTAGTGACAATAAACTTAAAGCACCATGACTGACGTGATTTTTTGAATTCATATTTTAAATATTAAAAAACTGACTAAAGATTAATAATCAACATATTTTTCACTAACGAACTAAACTTAATTAAGTGTTTCATTAAATTTAGTCAGTGTATTTTTTATAATATGAAAATCATTACAAGTATCTATTCAAACATCAATGTTTTATTTGATTTAATAAATTGATGATTTTAAGCTTTTTTACCTCCTAATAGCCCAGCAAATAACGAGGCTAAACCTAAACCTATAGTTATATAAGCATTCTTATTATCTTGTGTTTCGATATCTACAATACCTAGATCCAACGATGTTTCCGGCATCACAAGTAGATAAATTCCATATGCCAAAAGTCCAACGCCTGCGATTAATAAAATCATTTTGATTGTCTTGTTCATAAATTAGTGTGTTTGGTTAATTTTAAAGCAAGAAGATCTTGCACTTCGAAACAAAACTAATATATCGCAGTTGATATATGTTATATAATTTGCAAATAATCTTACATAATTTTATCTTTTTAAAGAAATTCTAAATTGCTGTCAAAAGCTTAAGTTTATTAAAATGCAGCGATCATAAGTATATTATCAATTAGCGAGGAGCTGCCATAATGTTCACATGAAAAAAAGGTAACGAACTCCCAGTTTTCCAGATGGTAATGAGCACCAAATCCTTTCAGGATTAATTCAACCATACCTGGTTGTTATCGGAATTTTTAGCTAACTTTATTTAGCTATTATGAATGACATTTTTATCATACAAACTGAAAGTTTTCAACTCAATCAATCAGATTTTTTGATTAGAATGCTTATTACTGTTGGCATTGGATTGGTATTAGGCTTGGAAAGAGAGTTTTCTCAGTATTCTGAAAAAGAGGAAATTTTTGCCGGAATACGCACTTTTACACTTGTTGCTTTGATGGGATTTCTTGCTGCTTTGTTAAGTTTTATTTTTTATCAATGGATTTTTATAGCAGGTTTTTTGAGCGTTGTTAGTCATGGTGGGCATCTCCTATTGGGTTAGTGCACATAAGGGAAACATTGGCGGTACTACAGAATTTGCTACTATCTTCACGTTTTTACTTGGGGGTTTAGTGCTTATCGGTCATATCAACGAAAGTTTAGCACTAACGGTAGTTTTAGTGGTCTTACTATCTCTTAAACCAAAGCTAAAAAGTATTGTTGGGCAAATAACCCAAGTAGAGCTCTATGCTTTTGTTCGTTTTGTGGTCATTGCCCTATTGATTTTACCTTTTTTACCCGATGAGAATTTTGGGCCATATGATGTGATCAATCCAAGAGAAGTAGGTTGGGTAATAGTACTGACTTCGGGTATTGGATTTTTGGGATATGTTTTAATGAAATTTTTGGGCGCTTACAAGGGTATTTTATTAACCGGTATTTTTGGTGGTTTAGTATCTAGTACTATCGTTACCTGGACTTTTTCTAAAAAAAGTAAAGAAACCCCAGGCCTTTCTTCAAATTATGCTGTAGGTATATTTGCCGCAGCGACTATTATGGTAGTCAGGGTTTTCTTATGGGTTTTTATTTTTAACAAACCGCTGCTGGTTGGGTTGTTACTTCCTTTATCTGTTATTTTTATTACAGCTTTGGGTGTAACCTTTTACTTATATAAAAAGAAACAGGCAAAAGAAGCATTTAAAGAAAAAATGCATTTAGGCGATCCACTTAACATAAAAAATGCTGTGTTTTTTGGTGTTTTCTATACAGGAATATTGATCTTAGTCAGCTATGCAAGCAGTGAATATGGTTCGAAAGGTATTTACCTGTCGAGTGCCATAAGTGCTTTAACAGATATTGATGCTATCGCTATTTCGGTATCAAAATTAGGTGGGACATCAATTAATTATTTAACTGCACAAAATGCAATTTTGTTAGCTACATTGGCAAATACTATTGTGAAAATTGGGATCGCCCTTTATGCAGGAAGCAATAACCTTAAAAAGTATGTGCTTATTGGTTATGGTCTTATTTTTATTGCAGGAATAGTAGGGTTCTTAATTTTGAATTTATAGTTTATTTATTTTTTAATATAAAACTTAGACACATTAATAAACTGTCTCGATTAAACTTTTAGTTTTTCAACGCTAATTAAAATAATCCATTAGGTGTAATCCCCAACCATTTAAAATAGGTCATTGCCATAACTATAGAAGCTATCCAGGCAATTATCATCATGGTAAATCCAAATTTAAAACCATCGGTCATACTATATTGATCTGTTGAGTACAGTAGTAATGCAGGCTTACTATTAAAAGGCAAGGTATAGACATGCTCTATAAGCAATGCCACTGGAAATGCTAAACTCATAATAGGATAATCGTAACGCATCGCAATACCTATGGCTATTGGAATAAAGATCATGGCTCTCATTGTCTTTGATTGCATAAATAAGGCACTAAAAACCATAGATGCGGTAAGGACAACATATAAAATCCAAAAAGGGGTGTCGGCACCAAAACCTAAAGCATCAAAAGATGCATTTACAGATATTGAAGGAAGGTCTGTTATTTTAAAGCCTGCACCTAAAGTATAAGCCCCAGCGGAGAATAATAGTAAGTGCCAAGGGATATCAACTTCGTTCCATTTTACAATACCTATTTTAGGCATTAAAGCTACAATGGCACCAACAAAAGCTACTGCCGTTGGGCTTATTCCATGCCATCTGTCAGTTACCCACAAAGCCAGAATACTAACAAAAATAAAAATGGATTTCACTTCATTAAAGGAAATTTTACCAAGATCCTTAAGATCTTTTTTAAGACTATCCATGCCACCGGGAATGTGTGGTCTGCGATCTTCTTTTTTTATAGGGAAAATAATTTTAATACCAATGATCCATCCAATGATCATTAATCCTAGAGCGACTGGAAAAGAAGCGATCATCCATTCAGAGAAAAATATATCGGTACCGATCGCTCCTGCAATTAATGATGCTGCTAATAAATTAGCGCCTGATCCCGTTAAAAAGGAACTGGCTCCCATATTATTTTGAAATAAATTTTGAAGCAATACATTACGTCCCACGTTATTTTTTTTACCATTGGAAGCTCCATAGATAGCGGCAACTACCATAAAAACAGGTAATAATATAGCTGCCTTTGCGGTTGTAGCCGAAATGAATAAAGACAAAACAATATTGATGACCATAAAGCTTAAAATAACTGAAGAAGCGCTTTTACCAAACTTAATAATGAACCAAAGTGCAAACCGTTTGGCAACACCTGTGGCAACCAGCATACTCGCCAGTACAAACGACATAATGTTTAGCCACATTACCGGATGACCAAGTTGTGCATAGGCTTCCTTTTCCGGCAATACCTGTGTTAAAACCAATGCAATTATCAAGATCAAAGATGTTAAATAGTTAGGAATAGCCTCTGTAATCCATAGAATTAATGAAGCTACAAAAATAGCAAGCATGGCTTTGTTAGAATAGATAAAATTCTGCAAGCCAATAGTCTCAAAATTGGCTTTAGCGCTTGTACTTAAAGAGGATGTTTCTAAATTGTCTAAAAAAGGAATATTTAGAACGAACAGTATGAGTACAAATGAGATGATCGCTAATGGGCCTCCAATAAACATTAAGCCTTTTTCAAATTTTGATTTTTCCCTTTTAGGAAGTTTCTCCATTCGATAGTTTTTCATATCTAATACATCAAATCCGTTTTGTAGTAATGCACTCATTTTACTATTTTTTATATTTTCCTATGCTGTTAAAGATCTCTCAGATCTTACCAATTTTTAAAAGGATTTTTCATTAACATAGAGTTGTAATACTTTACTTGTCCTGTTACTTCTTCTCCTAACCAATTAGGTTTCTTAAAATCCTCATCTTCAGAATCTAATTCCACTTCAGCTACTATTAAACCATCATTTTCTCCGTAAAACTCATCAACTTCAAAGGTATGACCACCAGATCTAACATTAAATCTTGTTTTGTCAATCACTCCGGGTTCGCTAATTTTTAATAAATCTTCAGCATCTTGAACAGATATTTCTTTTTCCCATTCAAAACGCGATGCTCCAGAAGCATTACCAATACCTTTAACGGTAATAAAACCCTGATCTCCTTTAATTCGAATACGTACCGTCCTTTCGGGGACTGTTGATAAAAATCCTTGTGTAATTTTTGTTTTACTTACGGATTCAGCTTTAAAAGCGTCATTTTTTACTAAAAATTTTCTCTCTATTTCTTGTGCCATAATATTTTAATTTGCTAATGGTTTATTGATCCAGCCTATTACTCTTTTAATCGCTTGCAGGTAGTTAATATTCTCAACACCTTCTAGACCTACATCGGCAATGGTTTTTTTAATATCCTCTACTTCTGTTGATTCTGAATTAATGGTAACCACTTTTGCGCCATTAATGAGTACATTTCCAACCTCGCATAAGGTATTATTTACCATATAGCCAAAACGTTGTTTATGAACACGTACCCCTTGTAGATCAGGATGTTTATCGATCATAGCCATAAACTCATTAAAAGTGTATGAATCTTTCGTTAATGATGGCATTTTAACTTTGAATGCGGGGAAAACTTCCTTTTCAAGCACTTCTTTGTCGATAGGGAATTCACCTTTCATTAAAGGATTCCATTGCTCTAAACCATCAATAGTTTGCACATAGGTTTTGATATCCATTTTACCATCACGTATTTTGGTATTATTAATATCATTTGTTTTAGATAATATATAAATTTCTTCAGATTCTCTTTCCCAGACTTTTTCCGGAATTGGAACCGATAATCTTGCCATCCTTTTTGCGGATGCTTCAAAATGTTGACCGAAGGTTCTAAACTCAAATCTAGGTTTAGATATTTCGCCGATTTTCATTGCTGGTTTTGCCATAATATATTTTTTCTATTTTTTAGTCTATTTGTTTTAATAGGTATATAATTTCCCTCCTGCATCACTTACCACCTATTTTCTATCGCATAAGCTTATGATCTTTTGTTTAAAGATTAGTTATAAAACCGCAATTAAAATAATTGCGGTTTTATTATTTAACTCAAAGAATAAGCTTTAATTATTTGATGTACCCGGTGTTTCACTATCAGGAACAGCCCATAATTCAGCACCATCTAACTTACGTGCAACTAAAGGAACTCCAGGCCAATTATCTTTCAATAATTGATCAACAACTTCATCACTGGCGTTTACCAAAGTAATATCTTCACCTGATCCAGAAATACCAAATTGTCCTTGAGGGGAACCTCCACCAGTCTCAATCAAATAGAAACCTTGAGAATCAATAGTTGTTCCATTTGGAATGATATATGCTTCGGCAATACCATTTGAGTCATAGACTTTGTAACCACTTATATCTATTGAAGCATTGGTTGAATTGTACAACTCAATGTAATCATAAGGATCGCCGGAACCATTTATCTCATTAATTACTAATTGATCTAAAATAACTAGCGGTGCTACTTCAAAATATGGCCAGGTTGAAGCAACATCATGATCAAAATCACTTACAACTACATCATCTTCAACAACTTCATTCGGATAGTATGTTCTTAATCCTGAATTATCTTCTGCTCTTAAATAATAAGAAATTTTAGTTCCGTCTACTTGTCCGGGAATAGTTCCTGTAAAGACAATATTATCAGATGTGTCAAGGTCAATTCTCTCTTTGTTTTCCGCATCCGCATCATCCAGCACATAATAAAGTCTAATTTCATCTACTCCGGTTACATCATAAGCAGTTACTGTAAAGATAATATCTTCGGCTTCCGGCGGATTTTCATTAGATAATTCAACAGAAACGAATAGAGGATTTCCATTTACTACTGTAAAGCTAGCCTTAGTTTCTGGTGCTGATACTGGAAAATAGCTTTTATCTGCGGTTTCATCTGTAGCTACAACATAATAGTTTACAACATCATCAGCATCTAAAGCAGGAATTCTATAGGAGAATTCTCCATCTCCGATTGGAGCCATTTCAACAATTGATGCACTGCCATTAATTTCTAAAAATAATTTTACATCTCTAATACCGTCTGGATCTGAAGCAGAAACAGTAAAATCAAAATATGAATTATCATTAACAGCGGTTATTAAATCGGCTGTTAATAAAGGTCCTGTGCTCACATTGCTATTGGCAGTTCCTTTAGAAGCTCCCATAACTAACCAATTATCTGATCCATCGTTTTCTCGACCATAAGTTAGTCCAACTTGTGATGACATGTCTGGAGTAGTAATCTGATCTATTAATTCGCCTGCAGCATTATAAAGTGTGATTTCCTCTCCTCCTGAAGATATTTTAAAGTTTGTTGATACATTAGGCACGTCAGAATCGTCACAATCAAAAGTTACATATCCTCCACCAGCAATTGTTAGACTAGCTATAGTCCATTCCTGGCTTGTATCTGTTAATTTATAACCAGATAAATCAACAGATTCTGAACTACTATTATAAAGCTCAATCCAGTCAGGAGAACCTGTGGACATAATTTCATTTAATTTTACCGTAGACGTTGCAACGTCTGGTCCTTCTTCTTCAAAGACTTCGTCTTTTACACAGCTTGTTGCACTAAAAAGTACGATCATTAAACTGAGTACTAAATATTTATAATTTTTCATTTTTAATAATTTTTACGTTTTGTTTCTAAAAGTCTATCTCAATTCTAAATTGTAATTGTCCGTAATCCTCTCCTGCTTTACCTTCTGCTTCAACTACATCTGCTGGATCTTTGGTTAGATTGCCATTTATATCAGTACCAACAAACAATTTAGCTTTACCATTAGCATATCTATCATGATCTAAGTATGAATAGTTCAGCATAAATTTGATGTTAGTATTAGCGTAATAGTTTAAACCAAGGGTATATGCATTAGCAGCTCCACCGTATATAGCGGCTTTTTCGTCATTCAAATCAATGTAATCAAATCTAAATGCTGCCTCAAATTCACCTTTTTTACCTAAACCTGGTTGAGTAAATTCACCCTCATTTTTATTATATCTATATTTTCCATCTCCTAGCAAATATCCCACTTGGGCATAAAGACCATTTAGGTTCACACCTGATAAACCTTCTATTCGTTTTATGTTGTTATTGAAATATTCTGATTGGAAGAAAATATTTTTATGAGCTCCAGCTAATTCAACATTAAATAGCGTATTACTATCAACATTTAAAATATCATCAGTATCTAAGTATTTTTTTCTGTTGATATTGGAAATTGATCGTGTACTAAATCGATAGCTGTTAGGCACTTCTAAATCCGTTTTCGGAGTTCTATAAGATGCTGCTGTACCAATATGTAAAACTTTTTCATTATCCATTATTGGTCTATAAACAAATCTACCTGTAAGTGAATATCCTTCGTCGGTACTATTATCTTTGTTAGCAGCTTGAGAGAATTCTGTTTCTTCTGGATCTCCTATAGTATTAAAATGGAGACCACCAGATAATAAATACTTATCTTTCATATAATTAGCCTGAAACCCTAAATGACGTGAAGGAGAAAATTTAGAAGGTAAAGAACGTTCTATAAAAGTTACGTATCTTGATGTTGTAGTAGTCTCCATAGAAAAACTTTCTCTAAAATGACCTGCCTTTACGTTTAAATCACCTGCATCATTAGTGTATTTAATATATGCATCTTTTAATTCTAGTTGAGAACCTGCAAAATCCATATCAATTTCCCCATACCAATTTTTATGTAACTTGGTTTTAATGGCAAGACGTGCTCTTCTAATTACAACGCCATTGCCTATTTCATTATACGTGTCATTGTCAAAAAAGTAAGCGCCATCAAATAAAACACGATTATCCATCCAAAACTTATAGTTGCCATCTTTTGATTCGAATGTTATAATTGCATTTCTGGCTTGTGCATCTAAATCTTCAGACTCTACCATTTGTCCGTATTGATTTAGTGTAATGGAATCTTTTGTAACATCCTGGGCATAACTTCCGATACTATAAAGGAGTAATGCCACTAACATTGTTTTTAATTTGTTTTTCATTATGAATTAATTTAATTATACTTATTTATTTTAATTTTAAAGTTTTCTTATAATTTTATTAAGATTTTCCTTCTTTTTAATATTCATTTTTTTACGCAATCTAGACCTGTTAACTTCTACGCTCTTTGGCGTTATATCCAATATGGAAGCCATTTCTTTTGTAGACAGGTTCAAACGCAATAAAGAGCATAGTTTCTTATCATTTTCCGTTAATGTCGGGTATTTATTCACAAGATTATTTAAAAAACTATTGTTCAATTCTTTAATATAATTATTGAATGATTTTCGTTCGTTTTCTATATTTAGATTATCATGTATTAAGAGTTTTATATTATTTAGATCGCTATATTTAAATTTGCCTTCAGGTTTTAATTTTAATGTTTCTATTTCTGCTTTTAGCTTAGATAAAATTTCATTCTTTCTAATGATGCTCAACGCAATTTTCTTTTGTTCAATTTCTTTGGCTTCAATTTCCTTCCCTAATTTAATATTGGCATTACTTGCCATTTTTAGTTCATTTGCCAGCATTATTTGTTGTGTATTATATTTTTCGATGTTATCTTGATATTCTTCAAGTTTATTTTTCTCTCTTAATTTATTTATCACATATATTTGATATAATACGATTGCTACCAATAAAACAATCAAAATAATAACAACGGGCTTATAGATATTGATTTTAGTAGGTTGCTGATCTGGCACATCGAATTTTTGTATCGTTTTGGTTTTTTGATCCATGGTAGGATTAGCATCATTGGTAATGACAATATCTCCTTTTACAAATTGTGAGGGATTTTCAGAAACCTTTAAGTTAAATACATTGCTCATGAAAAACAGGGCAAAAAACGCTATTAAGCCTGCGATTATAGGTGTGATTAACCATCCTAAGGCAATTTTTCCGACAACATTTAATTGAATAGTTCTACCTCCTTTTAAAATACCGATCCCTAAAATAGAACCTATGATAGCCTGCGAACTCGATACCGGAACTAGCGGTATTGCCGGTAAACCCATATTCACAAAAAAGTTAGATAAACTTTGAGAAGAAAATACAAACAGTACCAATGAGTGTGCCAGCACCGCTACCAATGCAGTCTCAGCATTTAATCTCATTAATGAATTTCCAACAGTCATCATTACCCTTTTTGAATAGGTAAAAATTCCGACAGCAATAGAAATACCACCCACCAAAAATAATAATTGAATACCATTCAAGCTAAACAGGCCTGCATCTAAAGATATATTTGGCATTGAAGGTACAAATACCCCTACCACATTGGCAATATTATTGGCTCCGAGGCTATAGGCCCCAAAGGCACCTACAATAAGCAAACCGAATTTGATATAAGCATCTAATTTTACAAGATGAATCTTGCTTTTTTTAAGAATAGATTTTAAAAGTAAAAATAGTATAATAGCAAAAATACCACCCAATATAGGTCCTGATACCCAAGTGATTACAATTTTAGTAAGTGCATTATAATCGGTAGGATTACCGGTGAAAAGATTCCATCCTATAATGGCCCCTACAATAGCCTGCGATGTTGATACCGGTAAGTTTGATTTGGTCATCCAAAAAACAGAAATCCCAGCTGCTAAAGCTACTGTAAATGCTCCTCCTAATGCGTCAACAGCACCTAATTTACCTAAGGTTTCGGTACCACCAGATCCCTGAATAACCGCACCTAGAATAACAAAAATCGACGCTATGATAGCGGCTTGTTTAAATCGTATTAATTTAGAACCTACGGCCGACCCAAAGACATTAGAAGCATCATTAGCTCCCAAAGTCCACCCTAAAAAAAGTCCGCTAGATAGTAGCACTAAAAACATATAGGCCTTAGTTAAATTTTACATTTTAATTTTAATTACTAATGATGATAACTGATGTGCGACCCGTTTGGCAGCATCAGAAACTTGTTCAATATGTAATGCGAAATAACGTAAATGGATCTTTTCACTTAATCTGAGAGAATCAAATTCCTGGAATAGTTTACGCTTGATATTATTAGATAATATATCCGTTTCTCTATGATAAAAAAGTACTTTTTGGATCTTATCCTTAACTTCATCTGGCGATCTAAAAAATATTCTCGCTGCAGGAAGTACATTTTCAGCCGATTTTGCGGATAATGATACCAACTCTAAATAATCTTTTTTGATCTTTTCTGGTATCAGTGGCGTTTCAACATCAAATTGACTGAGCAAATCCTTTGACCTATCAATAATATCGTCTATACCTTCTAATAAATTTAAAATATCACTGGCATAATTAGGCATTAAAGAATGCAGATAAAATTCGTTCTCAATTTTTCTCTTTATCGCATCAGCCTCTTGCTCTAAAATAGTGATCGCCTTTATATTTTGATTAAATTCAATGGTATTACCATTAATATAATTACTTGTGCCTTTTTTGAAATTTAAAATGCCTAAATCAATTTTATCAAAAAATTCATCAATACTAAAGGCTATTGATTTTGAAGTCTTAAAAATATTTATCATGACACCTATTTTTATTAGTGTAAAGTTAAGTGTCATTAAGCATCAATTAACATGATAAATATCATGCCTTAAGTTTACTCACATGAGTGTAGTGTAATTAATTATTATAAATATTTGATTATTAATAATATATAAATAAATGTAGTGTTAGATCTATTCCGTTATTAGTTATTGTAGAGGTAATAATTAAATTTTAAACGCTTTTGGTAATTTATAATTAAGATTAGCAAGGTGTACAAATAAAGTAATAACTCGAATATTTAATAAATTCTTTGTCCTGTATCACTATCAAAAAAATATGCCATATCTAAATTCAAAAACATTGGTATTGTAGTGTTGGCAATAACATCAATTTCAGATGTAAACGTGGCAACGAATTCTTCGTCTTTAAAGTCTGCATAAATATGTTTATGACTTCCCAAAAGCTCTATAGCCGTTACCTTTGTATTGAACTCTGCGTAGTTTTTTAGATTCTCTGGTGAATGCCTTAAATTCTCAGATCTAACTCCTAAAGAAACTTCTTTTCCAATACTCCTCCTTAAGATTGTTTAATTTTAGTTTAGATATATCGAATGAAATTCCATCTTTTCCAACAAAAGAAAACTTGTCCTTTGAGCTTTCAATTTTCCCCTCAATAAAATTCATTTGTGGAGATCCAATAAATCCGGCTACAAATTTATTCTCAGGATTATTAAATAATTCTATTGGAGAAGCAATTTGCATTATATTTCCCTCATTCATTACGATGATCCTTTCACCCAATGTCATTGCTTCTACTTGATCATGCGTCACATAGATCATTGTAGTATTAAGTTTTTTGTGCAATTTTGCCAACTCAATACGCATTTTACCACGTAATTTTGCGTCTAAATTACTTAAGGGCTCATCAAATAAAAAAACTTCGGGTCGTCTTACAATAGCTCTGCCTATTGCAATCCTCTGCCTTTGTCCTCCAGACATTTGACCTGGTTTTTTATATAGAAGTGGTTCAATATTTAATATTTCTGCAGCAGCCATCACCCGTTCCTTTATCTCATCTTTAGGTAATTTCTGTATTTTTAATCCAAATGCCATATTTTCATAGGCATTCATATGTGGATATAAGGCGTAATTTTGGAAGACCATTGCTATTCCGCGCTCACTTGCTGCCACATCATTTACTTTTTTACCCCCAATAAAAAGCTCCCCTCCCGAAATTTCTTCCAGCCCGGCTATCATTCTCAAGGTAGTTGATTTACCACAACCTGAAGGTCCAACCAATACCACAAATTCTTTATCATTTATAACACAACTAATATCTTTTACAGCTTCATCTCCTCCTTTATATATTTTTTTAATGTTTGATAGTTTTACTTCTCCCATAATAAAATGTTAAACGGTTATTAAGAATATTTTTTAAGTAAGCTGATATAATGGTCTTCCTGAAATAGGATTTTGAGGGTATTTATTACATAACTCAGCCAAAATATCTTCATGAGTTATCGCGACATTCATAACCGTATCATTGCCGCCATAATAGATAAAAATATCGCCATTATCTCTTCTAATTGCTCCGCAACAAAAAACAACATTCGGAACATGTACATAACTATCATTTGCTACAATACAATCAGCTTTAGTAGGAAATAATATTGGAATATTTGAAACTTTAATTGTTTTTGGATCTTTAAGGTCATGCAAAGCAACCCCTAAAACATAGGGGTTCCCATCCATGGTACTTCTAACCCCATGAAAAATATTTATCCAACCATGTTTTGTTTTTAGTGGAGTTGCGCCCGGACCAATTTTATCAGAAAAACTACTTGGTCCATCATTTTGTTGCATTATTGGTTGCTCTAAAATCGTCCATGCTCCTTTTTCAATGTTCGCCGTCCATCCAATTTTTATTTGTTTATAAATCCCTCCCGTATGGTCCTGAGAATTATCATTAGGGCGGAACATACCATAATATTTATTATTTATTTTTTCTGGAAATAAGACGACATTCCTCATATCAGTTTTTAAAAGCGGCCCATGGCGCTTAAACGATTTGAAATCTTTGGTTGTAGCTAATGAAACTCTTACCCTATGGGCAATAGATGCGTGATAGGCACTGTATGTTATATAATAAACGTCCCCAATTTTACTGATTCGTGGATCTTCAACGCCTCCTTGTTCATTTATGATTAATTCATCTTTATCAACTCCGTCTGCAAATTCATCACGTTCGGTACAGGGTATCATGGCAGGCTTTTTATCTATGCTCCAATTATCCAACCCATTTTTACTTCTTGCAATACCGAGTATAGAAATGCCATTACGAAGGTGTGAACGAAACAGCATAATAATTTCATCATGATACTCCGTTATTCCAGCATTATGAACCGTTATTACTTGTAATTTAGGATCTGTCCAAACTTTATTGACTTCCACTGCATTTAAAATAGGGTTTCCTGTGTAGCGTTGTAAGGGATTACTTAAATTTATAGCACTCATTTTTGTTTTAATTTTTTCATTTCTAACAGGATCATCAAGGTTTCAATTGTTGATTCTGCTCCTGAATTTTTACTAATTTCTTCTTTACTTTTAATCCCGTCAAAACAAATTCCGGTTACAGGATCATACATTATACCTTTAGCATCATTATTACCATACAACCATAATTCTATCTCTTTTGCGAGGTTTAAGTATTTTTTATTTTTTGAATAGGCATAGGCTTCAGCTGTAGCCATAATCATAGGGCGTAAACCATAAGTAATTTGAGGATATTTATTTCTTTTAACCTCAGAAAAGTTATTATCGCTGGTCTTTTGTATCCAAAAAGCTTCTGCAAAACCAATTTCTAACAAGTACGGGTAAAAATTATCAATTTCTTTAAGTGCACTATCTATATAATTTTGATTATTAAACTTTTGCCCCGCCAGTAATAATGCATAGGCTTGATTATTGCCCCAGGCATGCCATAAATTTTGCCAGCTCATAAAAGCACCATATGGATACGCGTTAGCATCACCTTTCTGCATGAGCATAATACCTTTTGCTAAAGCATCTATCAATAATTTAATATCACTATCTCCTGTTCTCTCATAATTCTTTAACAAGCCCAAAATCAATAAAGCTGATTGATCAGCTGCATATTTTTGAGGTAGCCAGGTTGGAACTTCTATGGTCTCCACCATTTCCGTTTGGGAATTAGTTATCGGAAGATCTCTTTTTATATTATTTAATAATTGTTGTGAAGCCAATTGTATCCTATTCACTAAATCCTTATTTGATCTAAGCAAAGGATATGCCGATTCTAAACCCCATAATGCTCTAAAAGACCACCAATTAAGTTCTGCAACAGAGGTTTTATACGTTGTATTAATAGATAGATCATTCCAAATGAAATTATTGAAATACCCGTTTTCATGCTGCATTTGCAGCACGAACTCTGTAAGCTTTATTAATTTATCTAAAGCCTCCTCATCCTTCGCATTCTCTTCTAAATATTTTGATAGCATCACTATTGCTCTGGCAACATCATCAACACAAGTAAAGCCTTCTTTTGGTTCTATTTCAAACTCATAATCGGGATATTCACTGTATATATGAACTATTCCGGCTTTTTTACCATTAAAATTTATTTCTTTATATAAATGATTAAAATGATCAAAGTTGATATTATCTGAGGCAATTGGTTTTGATTCCTTTTTTGCTGTACATGAAACAAAGCTTAAGAGAATGATGACTATAAATAATATGTTTCTATTATTTTTAAATACCATGATCCTCCTTATTTGCTGATTTATACACAGACATTTCACTTATTAATTCTTTAATATTAATCGTAGCAAAAGTTGAAGCAGAATCTGACATTGCATAAGGCAATATTAAGTTTCCTTCGTGAGTCATCGAACCACAGGAATACACTACATTAGGAACATAACCTTCCCGTTCTTCTTCATTTGGAGATAAAAGTGGTTTGTTGAGTTTCTTAATGATTTTTGAAGGGTCATCTAAATCGAGTAAAATGGCTCCTAATACATATTTCCGTATTGGGCCTACGGCATGCGTAATAAGCAGCCAACCTTCTTTTGTTTTTATTGGTGCACCACAATTGCCTAATTGAACATAACCCCAAGTATCTTGTGGTTTCATTATCACTTTATAATGATCCCATATAAATAGATCATCAGAATACATGATGGTTATATTTTCGCCTCCTTGCCTTCCAATCATCACATATTTCCCGTCGATTTTTTCAGGAAAAAGTGCCATACCCTTATCACTTACGGCACTACCATACATGGATCGCGCTTTAAAATGAACAAAATCATCTGTAATAATTAATTGTGGTGAAATTTTATGACCATTGTAAGCTGTGTATGTCCCAATATATTGGGTTTTGTCATTTTCTTTAAATGCCACAAAACGAACATCTTCCATTCCCATAGATTCCCCGGCGGCATTTGGAAAAATCACTCGCTCACAAACTGGTGCATTGCTATCTGTGAAAACATCATAATTGGTATCTAAAATATGAAACAACGCTGCTTGAGTCACTTCATCATAATTTGAAAATTCATTTGCGCTCGCTTTTTTCAAATAGTCATCCAAGGTGAATGTTTCTTCGAAAACATTCATAATGGATTTATCAAAGTCCTTAAGAACAGTTGTGTTCTTTAAAATGTTCTCTTTATTATAAATTTTCTTCTGATCTTTTTCTGAACACGATGCAAAACCTGTTTCTTTATCTAACTTTATTTCTCCGGCGCTACTTACAATTCCACTTCTGAATTCAATAGAAGAAATATGCCCTTCCCCTACGGCTCTTAAGCTTAAGATAAAACGTTTTTCCCCTTCTTTTAATCCATTTTGATTTGGATGCGCTACCATAGAGGGATTAAAAAGTGCTGCAGATTGTATAGAATATTCTTTAGAAAAATAAGCTCCGATTACCAATCTCCTTAATGGAGAGATAACAACATTACTCGGAATTATAACCTGCATTTTTTTGAAATTTATTTCTAAATAATGCTTAAAATTTCTATGCCGGGATTCAAAGTTCTTTTTAATTTCTTCATAAAGGTCTATTAATTCATCTTCCGGAATTGATAAGACACTATCTAATAAACGATTTCCTCTACCGGTATTATTCGTATTAATTGCTAAGTCTAAAAAGTTTATGATTACTCTTTTAGGGTTCGCTTGGATCTGAATTTTTGATCTATTTACTCTCATTATTAATTTTAGTAATCCTGTTAAAATAATTATTCTTTAATTCCTGAACTGGCCATACTTTGTATAAAATATTTTTGAAAAAATGCATAGGCTATCATAATAGGTAAGGCTAAAACCACTGCTGCCGCCAATTTCACTCCCAACTGGCTTTCTGATCTTCCACCAACAGAAAATAAGGTAACCATTTGCGGCATCGTCATCAGGCTTTCATCTCTTATAACAATTAATGGCCAAAGAACTTCGTTCCAGGAGTTCATAAACGATAAAATGCCTACTGTTACGATAGTAGGGATGATATTAGGAAATAACACCTGAAAAATAATTCTTAGTTCACTACAGCCATCTATTCGAGCAGCATCAATTAATGCTTGTGGAATGGTCATAAAAGCCTGTCTAAACATTAAAATCGCAAAAGCATTTAGCATAAAAGGAAGTATTAAAGCTGCATAAGTATCAACCAATCCTAATTTCACCATGGTAATATAATTAGGAATCAAAGTAATTTGGAAAGGTAAGGTCATGGTAAAAATGATGATGTAAAAAATAGCTTGACGCCCTTTAAATTCCATTTTAGCAAGCGCATATCCTACCATGGAACAGAATGTAATAACTCCCGCTGTTGTTATTGTAGCGGTAATTATACTATTCAAAAAAGCCCTGCCAATTGGTATTTTTGAAAACATTTGGGTATAACTGTCCCAAGAAAAACTGGAAGGTAGAAACGTTAAACCTCCTATTTCACTCTCAGGTGCTAATGATGCTACGATCATCCAATAAAATGGATATAAAAAAGTTATTGATGCTACAATCAATAAGGTATATATTAGTATCTTTTTTTTCATGATGCCACTATTATATTTTGTTTAATCCTCTGCCCGTTCTATATACTTTTTTTGGATAACTACGACGCCTAGAATTAATATCGCAAAGAAGAATCCTAATGTCACTGAATAACCCATATGGAAATATTCAAAAGCTTGTTTATATACATATAACACCGAAGACATTGTGCTACTCAATGGTCCGCCTCCTGTCATAATATAAGGCTCAATAAACAAAGAAAAACCGCCTATAGTTGATAAGATCACAACCATAAATATGGTTGGGTTAATCATTGGCAATGTTATCTTTTGAAATTTTTGCCAATGTGATGCTCCTTCAATCGATGCAGCTTCGTAATAATGAGTAGGTACTGTTTGCAAGCCAACTAAAAATAAAATAACGTAAAGTCCCACATTTTTCCATGTTGCCATAAGTGCGATTGATCCCATAGCAATATTAGGGTCTATTAACCAACCAACTTTTCCTAATCCAATAGAGACCAACATCCTATTGAACAATCCGGAATCAAAGCCAAATAATTGCTGCCATAATATAGTAACTACTACGCCGGATACAATTACCGGCAGAAAAAATGCTGCTCTAAAAAAACCTTTGAGTTTAATATTTTGATTTAAAAATTCTGCTAAAGCCAATGAAATAATGATTTGTAACGGAATATGAATAATTAAAAATTTAAATGTATTTATAAGTGATTTCCAGAACATTCGGTCATTAAACATTTTAATATAATTGCCGAACCCATTAAATTCCATTGGAGAAATGATATTCCATTCATGAAAAGTAAGGACAAACGAAAATATTACGGGAAATGCCACAAAAACAATAAAATGCAAGATATATGGAGATACCAAAATATACGGAAGCCATTTTTTTTTCATCGGCTTATTATTTTAAGAGTTCTTATTTTAAATAACAATGACATATGATTATCAGTTTTTTAACAAATTATCCACAGCTTTTGCTGCATCTTCGATTGCTTTTTCGGGTGTTTTTTTATTATAAATAACACAAGCTTCATATTCTTGCGATATAATATCGAATACTTCTACAATTATTTCGCAATTATCAACTCCTTTAATATGGTTTGCCTGTTGAGCGAAAATTTTCACTTTTGGATTTTTATCAAAATAATCTAAAAACAATTCTTCGGATTCTAAATTCTTTCTATTAGGCAATTGACCTGTCATTTCTAAAAACTTTTTATCTCCCTCTTTATTTATCAAGGTTTTGATAAAGTTCCAGGCTTCTTGTGGATGTTTACAAGTATTAAAAATTACAATATTTTTAGGGTCTGAATAGGTATAAATGGGTCCCTTATGATTTTCGGGGACCTGCATTGGAAAAAAATCAAACTCAAAATCATTTCGTTTTTTAAATTTATTAACGTGCCTTATCTCCCAAGGCCCTGTCCATTTGGTAAAAATATCTTCCGTAATAAACCGATCTTGCCCTGCAGATAATCTTTCCTTGGAATAATACTCTTTATTATAAAGTTCCTGCAAAAATCGAAATACGCCAACAGCATATTCATTATTAAAAGCCGCCTTGTTATCTTTTACGAGAGATCCTCCTTTAGAAGCTGCCAGATACAAAGGATAAAAATTAAAAAAGCGTTGATACCATAATACTTTTACTTCGGTATATCCAATCCATCTATCTACATATCCGTCATTATCCCTATCTTTTTTAATGGCTTTTCCAGCTTTTAAATAGGCATCATAGGTGTTTGGTAATTCGGTGAACCCAAAATCGGTATTTAACCTTTTATTGTAAATGGTCATGATTGGATTAATTTTCCAAGGAACTTGGTATATATGACCATCAGCTAGAAGTGATTTCGTCAATAGTTTCCTGACTGCATCTTTCTTTAATAAAGGTGAGAAAACCATCTAATGTATCCAAAGGGACCAAGACACCTGCCCTGGCATACATCTCTACACTTCCTTGCCACATATTAGCATAGATGTCTGGGGTAGTCTTTCCTACAACAGAAGCCAATATTACTTCTTCGCTAGATTGTCCTTCAGGTATTGGCTGAAATCTAATTTTAGAAGTACTTCCCTTATTCCATTGGTTAATAAAATGTTTGGTGAATTCAATTTCACTTATATTATTTGATGACCAAAATAAAAGTCCATGGTCGTTTTCTTGTGTTGATTTGTTGCACGACAAGAAGATCATTACCAGCAATACTAAAATTATGTGTCGTTTATTTATCATAAAATTACCTTTAGAATGTGGTTAACACATGAGGCTAGTTCAAACAATTGAGATAAGAAAATTAAGAACTGGTCTAATTTACGTCCATTCTATTTATATAAACGAATATAATTCAGTTAAAAAATTATACTATTAGGAATTTTTGAAGGCAAATTATATTGAATTGGTTCATTTTTTATATAAAAATAGTACTTTTAAGCTATGCATAGCCCAAGGAATAAGTGCAATTCAGATATAACGATTTTTGAAGATTACATAAGCAATTATGATCGTATATAAAGAAATTACACCTGTAACTCAAATCAATTTATTCCGTCTTAAATAAAGAACTTTCTAAGTTTATTTTCTCCTTACCCATGATACAAACCTATATCCTTGAAGTTAAAAAAACGACTCCTCTTTACTACATTAATAAATGATATCACCAAAAATGGCTGTATTAAAGGTATCCAAATTGACTAACCGTCCTTTGACCAAAAACTAAACTAAATCGGAAGCTAGTCTAAAAAATTATAATTTGAAAAGACCTTGGGGAATGGCATGAAAACCTAAATGTTCAACTACATTTTGAATATTTTCAACCTTAACCAATGTTGTTGTATATATGGTAAATTCTTTAGGAAAAACATTCAAATTAATAATAACATCTTTAATTCCGTGCATTTTAAGTAATGCATTCTTAATTTCTAACAAATCTTCTTTATGAACCGCATTGGTACCAAATATTTTACCATGACTTCCCGGTATTATATTTTCTGTAAGTAAGCTCATTTTCTTATTATTATTTAATTAATACTTTTCAGACGTGATAATGAACACTTGCTGCATATGCTAATTTATGGAACTTCTCATTCAAACCAAATGATATTTATCATTTCAAAGGCATTGTATTTTAAGAAAATTCACCAAACTACGATGTTGTTTTATAAGGTTTTCTTTTTAGCAAGGTTGGAACTTCAGGATCGTCAGTCCAGATAATTATAGGTACGAATTATTCATAATATTAACATAAAAAAGCGAATGAACTTTACAGTGTTCTGGCTTGTCATGAGCAAATACGGATACCTAACATAACGAAATTAGGTAAAATGCTCAACGGATAATTATTTCCCACCACAAAAAAAGCCGGCAATTAATCATTGTCGGCTTTTTTTCTTTATGGTTAATCCTGTTGGTGTGCTTTATTTATTCAATACAAGATCCTAAATAATCTTCTTGATGTTGATTTAAGTGGCCCCATATGGCATTTACACTTACGCATATATTTATACCTTTATGGCAAATGGTTACTTTCTTACTGTTTGGATGACAAACGCCATTAGTATCATCTCCATTAGAGTTTTCATCTCCCGCATTATCTCCATCAGTGCCTCCTGTACTCTCATCTCCACCTTCTCTCATATTATCTCCATCAGTGCCTCCTGTACTGTCATCTCCATCAGATCCTCCAGTGTCATCATCAGAATTATCATCATCACCACCTTCATTACAAGCATCAAGAGCCATTTGCAAAGTTCCTTCTAATTCTTGTATGCTACGAATTGTTGTTTGTTCGCCTTCAAAATCGGTTAATATAACTGGGAAGAATATATAGTATTGGTTGGTAGTTCCAATTGTATAAAAAAAATCGAGCAATTCCTGGTCGCTATTAACCTCTACCTTACGTGCGGTTGGATCATCTCCAAAATATGCGTAAAAAGTAATTGGATAAATGAAACCTGTACATGCTACATCTGAAGTACCAGAACTTTTGGTAATTACATTGTTGTTATCGATCACCTGAAGCATTAATTTGGATATATTTGAATCTATATTATACAATGCTTCCCGCTTGGTCATAATATCTTCATCATCCATTTGACAGGAAGTTAGAAACATAAATGGAAGGAATAATAGCGATCTAAAAATATTCTTGACGATTTGCTTTGTTTTTGTTCCCACAGTTTATTTTTTTAAAATTAGAAATTCCTTTTTTGCATTTAATTTCTTATAATTTAATAGTAAAACGTCGCTTCTTTTGCGCCTATACATATAAAACAACTCAACCTTGGAAATTCCTAACTATTTGTTCTGTGAAAATTAAAAAGTTTTATCAAGTCCATTCTTTAATGCTTAACATCATTAAAGGGCTATGATTAGATACCATTCTAGACAATGATATTAATCATTTTATTTTATAACTAAATACAATAGCTTTGGTTGGTTATCACTTAAATAATTAAGATGATAAAACTGATTAAAATACCCAATAGCCTCAAGAACTTTTTTATAGAAACGGGAGAGTTATCACTTTTTGCAGGTAGATTTTTTAAGGAAGTCTTTACCAGGCCTTTCGAATTTAAGGAATTGCTCAGGCAAATGTATAATATGGGTAATCGTTCCTTACTGTTGGTAAGTGTTACCGGTTTTATTCTAGGACTCGTATTTACCCTACAATCTCGGCCAACATTAATGGAATTTGGAGCAGTATCGTGGATGCCTTCTATGGTGAGTATATCTATTGTTCGAGAAATTGGACCGGTGATCATAGCCTTAATATGTGCAGGCCGCATCAGTTCGGGCATAGGAGCCGAATTAGGATCTATGCGTGTGACCGAGCAAATTGATGCTATGGAAGTATCGGGAACTAATCCATTTAAATATTTGGTCGTTACACGTATTATGGCTGCGACCCTAATGATCCCTTTACTCATTATTTTCGGAGATGCTATCGCATTATTTGGTTCTGCCCTGGTAGAAAATTTAAAAGGAGATGTTTCTTTCCAACTCTATTTTAATAAAGTTTTTAATTCATTAAAGTTCTCAGATCTCATTCCGGCTACCGTTAAATCTTTCTTCTTCGGATTTGCGATTGGATTGGTAGGCTGTTTTAAAGGTTATAATTGTAAAAAAGGTACTGTAGGCGTTGGTGAGGCCTCGAATTCTGCCGTTGTCTATACTTCTATGTTACTTTTTATTATAGATTTTATTGCTGTATTTGTTTCTGATATCTTTTTTGAAATATGATCATGAGTACAATAAATAACATATCGCCAATTCTAAAGATACAAGACCTAAGGAAAAGCTTCGGTGATAATCAAGTCTTAAATGGTTTTTCCATGGAACTATTTCAAAGTGAAAACTTGGTGATCATGGGAAAATCGGGTTCGGGTAAATCGGTTATGATCAAATGTTTGGTGGGGCTTATGCAACCCGATAGAGGCATCATTGAGATCATGGGGAAAGACATCTCTCAACTTACGCAAAATGATTTGAATGATCTGCGCACCGAGATAGGTTTCTTATTTCAGGGAAGTGCTTTGTATGATTCTATGACCGTTCGTGAGAATTTAGAATTTCCACTGCGAAAGCATAAACATAAATTCAAAAATGAAGACATAGAATGCTATGGTAATCGAATCATTAGAAAGTGTTGGGCTGGTCGAAGCCATAGATCTGTTCCAGAGGAATTGTCGGGCGGAATGAAACGCAGAGTGGCCCTGGCAAGGGCGATCATCATGCGACCCAAAATAATTATTTATGACGAACCTACCACTGGTCTAGACCCCATTACTGCTAAGGAGATCATCAATTTAATGAGAGAAATTCAAGAAAAATATGGCACATCATCTCTCATTATTACCCACGATGTAGACTGCGCCAGGGTAATCTCTAACAGGATGATATTATTAATAGACGGTATAAATTATGCCGAAGGAACTTTTGAAGAATTGTCTACTTCATCAGATAAGAAAATTCAAGAATTTTTTAAATAGATATGGTTATGAAAAAATCGAACATGCAAAAATTTAATCTCGGTTTATTAATCGTTGTAAGCACGATTATCTTAATAATAGCCCTTTATTTTATTGGTAACAGGCAAAATCTTTTTGGTAAAACTTTTAGGATAAGTGCTGTGTTTAATAATGTAAATGGGTTAATTCTAGGGAATAATGTTAGATATTCGGGAATTAATGTGGGTACGGTTAAACATATTACCATGGTCAATGATACTACCATTTGCGTAGATATGATCATTGAAGAGAAAATTCTACAACACTTAAAAAAGAATGCCGTTGCTACGATTGGCTCAGATGGCCTGGTAGGAAGCATGGTTATTAATATTTTACCGGATAAAGAGATTTCGGATACCTCTAATGCCGGGTGATACCATAAGGTCGTTCAGCAAAATTTCTACCAATGACATGTTAACCACCTTGAATACTACGAATGAAAATGCCGCGATCCTTATGTCCGATCTTCTAGAGATAACAACTGCCATCAACGATGGAGAAGGCACCTTGGGCCTTCTGATCAAGGATCCTGAAATGGCCTCAAATGTTAAAAATACAGTTAATAATCTAAGAAGTGCAAGTGCAAGTGCGACTACAACTTTGCAGGAACTTCAAAAAATTATAAGCAAGGTGAACTATGATGAAAGCTTGGCATCCGTATTTTTAAGCGATTCTATATCGGCTCAGCAAATAAAAAATACCATAGAAAATTTGAATCGATCGAGTAAGGGGATAGATTCGGTGCTTAACAATCTAAACGTTGTGATTCTGGAAATAAAAAACGGTAAGGGTACATTAAATTATATGGTAAAAGATACCCTCCTTGTTAAAAATATCGACGAAACAATGCAGAATATTAAGGAAGGAAGTGTAAAATTAAATGAAAATCTTGAAGCCCTAAAACATAATTTTCTATTTAGAGGGTATTTTAAGAAATTAGAAAGAAAAAAGTTGAAGGAAACTAAAAAAGAATAAAGATTAAAATAAAAGCTTTTATTCATCTATTTTCCACGTGTTTCTTTATAATGTTCGAGTATTTGCTGTAAGCTTTCTAAATAACCTTGCATGATCTCAATATCGATTTCAGGTCTTGCCTTATTAGGTATAGTACTGGGCTCTTCATCTAAAAATCGATAGAGTTCAGGGTACTTGCTTTCAATAGTAAAAGTAAGTTGGGTAATTTCTTTTTGTATGCTTTTCAATTCATCCATAATTCTAAATTTACAAGCCTCAAATTTTAGAAAGACTTATAGCTTCTAATGATATATATCATTGCATTAACTAAAGTTAGTGATTTACTTTATATAATCTAATTTTTAGTTATGAAAGGCATTTATAAACTCTTAGTAAGTATCATCATAATTATAGGTTTAACGCTTAGCAGTTGTGGACCTGTGGTTTTCACGTCTAGACCACATACGCCCTCCACCACCCTGGTTTTATCCGCATAGGGTTGAAAGTGTTAGATATGTTTATTTTCCGGAACATATGATATATTATGATCTCTCCTTAAGAACCTATATATATCTTGATAATGGTGTCTGGATAAGCGCTACCGTTTTACCACGGCAGTTCAATAGTGTCAATTTAAGGCGAAGCCGAACGGTTAGGATAAGAGATTATCACGGTGATGATATTAGAAGATATCATAAAGAAAATAATACGAATAGAAGGACTAGCTCATCTAGAAGAAATAATTAGTTAATAATACTTTATACGAATGAATATAGGATTGGTCCTTTCAGGAGGAGGCATAAAAGGTGTTGCCCATATTGGTGCAATTAAAGCCATGGAAGAACATGGCATCTACCCTACTCATATTTCGGGTAGCAGTGCAGGAGCCGTTATTGGTGCCTTTTATTCAGCAAATTATACACCCGAAGAAATGCTTGCCTTTTTTAAGATCACCCCGCTATTTAATTTGAGTAGGTTCTCATTCAGAAAACCGGGTTTTATTGATACCGATAATTTTTATAAGGATTTTAAAAAATATTTTCCTATTGATAATTTTGATGCTTTGCAGAAAAAACTTTTTATCACCACAGTTGATATGCTGAACGGAAAAATTAAAATTTTTGATAAAGGCGAATTAATAAGGGCATTTTTGGCATCTGCCGCATTTCCCGGAATTTTCTCTCCTGTTACACTTGGAGATGGGTTGTATTCTGATGGTGGTATTTTGGATAATTTTCCCGTCACACCCTTAAACGGAATATGTGACCAAATCATTGGAGTTTATACATCTCCTATTCAAATAATTAAGGCCGATAAGCTTAGAAATTCCTTAAGTGTGCTTGACAGGGCTATTAAGATAAATTTCTCGAGCGGCTTGGTCTCAAAGTTTTCGGTATGCGATATATTAGTATATCCCGATGCATTGAACAAGTTCAGTTTATTTGATCGGAACCATATGGATGAAATCTTTCAAATGGGATACCAGGCTACTCAAAAAAGTCTTATTGAATTTAAAAAGGCTAAATTAATTTAATTTTAAATGATTTCTAAAAGAATGGTCATTGCATTTGTCACACTGGCTTTGGTAGTAATTGTTATAATTATTTTAAAAATCAATTCTTCCAGGAATTTCGAAGAAAAAATTCAAATATTATTTTCCAGCATTGAAAATGTTCCTGAAAATATTTTTAGCTATGCTCAACTGGAGCAATTACCCCAACCTGTTCAAACGTATTTTAAATACGCTATTCCTGCAAACCAGCCATATATAAGGTGTGTAAGGTTAAAACATGTAGGACAATTTAAAACAGCACCTAATAAGCCCTGGAAGGATATTATAGGGGAACAATACTTCATAACCACCACTCCGGGATTTATATGGAAAGGTAAGATCGGACCGGTCGCAGCCCAAGACATGTATATAACTGATAAAGGGAAACTAATGGTGAGCTTATTTGACACTTTTACCATCATGAAATCTGAAGGAGAAAAAGTCGATCAGGGAGAATTATTGAGATGGTTGGGTGAATCTGTCTGGTTTCCTACTAATTTATTGCCTGGTGATCAATTAAAATGGGAATCCATAAATGATACATCTGCTAAATTAATTTATGATCATCAGGGCATTTTAATTTATTTTATCGTCTCTTTTAACAATAAAGGAGAGATCATTCAATTACAAACCGAAAGATATTATAATGGTCAAAATCTGGTAACATGGATAGGAAATTGTTCAGAATACAAAAAAATGAATGGAATTATGATCCCTACTGTTATTAGTGCAACCTGGAAGTTAGATACCGGCGATCATAACTATGCCAATTTTAAATTAACAGAAATAGCATATGATATCCCCGAAAAGTATAAATAAATTTACTTTCCAAGTTCTATAAAAGATATTTCGGGCCTCATCCCTAGCCTACCCGGAAAACCTAACCATCCCAGGCCCCTATTTACATTTAGGTATTGATCTTCTTTATTATACAGGCCTGCCCATTGTTCGTATTTATACTTTATCGGACTCCATTTTTTACTCTTGATAGCAACTCCTGCCTGCATGCCATGGGTATGGCCAGACATGGTTAAGGCAATATCTGTATGATTTACGATTTCCTCTGTCCAATGTGACGGGTCATGAGATAGTAATACTTTAAATGGAACATCAATAACTTTGGCGATGGCCTTATTTAGATCTCCATATTGTTTAAAAGGTGGTTTTCCCCAATTTTCTACCCCGATAATGGCCATTTTTTTACCTTCTATCTCAACGATCTCGGCTTCATTCAGCAATAATCTAAAATCTATTCTTTTATAAAAATGTTTTATCAATTCATGGTTCGCTTTTTTGGCTTTTTTAGTACGCCATTCGCTGTAATCACCATAATCATGATTTCCTAATACTGCATATTTTCCTTTTTTCGCATTTAATTTTTTAAGAATATTATCCCAGCCCTTTAATTCCCATGCATGATTATTTACAAGATCTCCGGTAAAAAATATAAAATCAGGTTCTAAATGATTGATCATTTTAACTGCTCTATCAAGAATATGGTATCGAAAATTAAAACTGCCTAAATGGAGGTCAGAAATATGAACAATTTTTAGTCCCTTAAAATTTTCGGGGATAACCATTTGTTTAATTCTAATATGATGCACTTTAAATCTATATAGCGATCTGAAAATGGCATAGAGGATCACAGCAAAAGGCAATAATCCGGATAATACACCTAAGAGTGGTACAAAAAGTAAAGATTCTTCTTCTGAAATAACATAATTGGTAAAATAGAGAATAGAAACGATAATGATAAATATGATCTTGGGAATAAAAGAAGAAATGGTTAGCCCATACAATGATGATACTAATAGTTGCTTTTGACGGGGGCCAATATCGTCTAACCTAACTTTTAAGATCATGATAGATGCAATAAGTCCTATAGTAAAGAACCAAAACGCAACATAAATAGAGATCTTTATAAATGGCTCATTAATAATTTGTGATATCGAAAATAACCAATAAAAAGTTAGAATATCTACCAATAAAATGGCCAGACATAACAGTACAATTGTAAAAAACGAATAAGAACGCATAATGCAAACTAACTAATATGGTCGGCCTTTTCTTTATTAATCTGAATTCTATTATCCTTTAAAGCCCAATATATTCCTTTGATATCTGATACCCACACATCATACATAAATATCATAATGATCTCTTCGATAGTCTCTAAAAAGCCTAAAATGATCATGGCGTAAAACAATATATAATTCGGGCTTAAGAATAAAGCCCAAAGAATAAATATACCTTGTACAATAGCAGATAACTTGGCCAGATAGGTATGGAATGAGGTCGACTTACCATATTTAGCGTAAGCAATCAGCATTTGAATGATATAAGGGATCAAAGCTATTAATATGAGTAACAAATTAGATTTGATAAAATCGAATTCGAAACTCAAGAGTCCTAATAAACCAATAACAAAGGTTATTTGATCTCCTATAGAGTCTAATTGAGAACCCCTTGCACTTGCTATCTTAAGTTTTCGGGCTAAAAAACCGTCGATCATGTCCGTACAATAACTGATGAGCAACAGCCAGGTAAAAAATTCCCGCGCTTCTAACCATAACAAAATCAATAGAAATGGTGCCGCAAAAATTCTATAAAAAGAGAACCAATCGGCAATATTATAATTTTTAAAAGTCAGCATACCTTACTATAAATAATGTGTTATACCATGTACCCTTTTAGATGATTTGATTCATAAAGATAATAAGAAGAATTATAAATAATAATGATAATTATCAGTATCGTTCTCATGACATAAACTTTATGTAAATAATAACATGCTTTTAGCGAAATATTTCCGAAATTAGAGTTTTCTATTTCTAAGACATTGTATTCATGTTCGAACAAAATCAAGAGATATTTAATATCCTTTTTGAAGCTGTTTCAGAAGGGGTCATTGTAGTGGATAAAAATCAGAAAATTGTGGCCATAAATTCTTCGGCTGAAAGAATTTTTGGTTATGATAATAGAGAGTTGATCAATCAAAAAATAAATGTATTGATCCCGAGAAAATATCATGTAAATCATAAATCCCATGTTGCTGATTTCATGAAAAAAAGAGATACCAGGAAGATCGGGCAAGGCCGTGAATTATCTGGTGTAAAAAAAAATGATGATGAATTCCCTTTAGAAGTTGGTCTTAATCCTTTTAACTTAGATAACGTAACTTATGTGATGGCACTGGTTATTGATATTACCGAGCGAAAAAAAAATGACCTTGAAATTGAAAGGCT
>CAWIGH010000004.1:0-1174225 GCA_963835675.1 uncultured Flavobacteriaceae bacterium
CAATACTCAACTAGAAAGTAAAATAAAGGAAAGAACCGTTGAATTAAATAATAAGGTCGAACAGTTAAAAGATCTAAACCAAAATTTTCTTAAAGAAATAGATAGGCGGGTTGAGGCAGAAAATAGGCTCACTGCCGCCCTAAAAAAAGAAATAGAATTAAGTGATCTTAAGTCTAAATTTCTATCCCTGGTTTCCCATGAATTCAAAACACCTTTGAGCGGAATATTGACATCTGCCATCTTATTAGAAAAGTATAAATTAACAGAAGAGCAGGATAAAAGGGATAAACACATAAAAACCATCTCTAATAAGGTGCTTCATTTAAATAACATATTAAATGATTTTTTATCAATAGACCGTTTAGATTCGGGTAAAATTAATTACAGGCTCACTACTTTTAATCTAAGTAAAGTGATAAATGAAGTTGTTTATAGTGCCAATATGCTTTTAAAAAGTGGGCAAAATATTAATATCCCAAGTAATATTGACGAGTTTATACTTTATCAGGATGAAAAAATTTTAGAGCTTGCCCTTTCAAATTTACTGCTTAATGCTATAAAATATTCACATGAAAATACCGAAATTGATATCAAGGTAACACAAAGGAAAAATAAAATATTTTTTAAAATAATTGATGAAGGCATTGGAATACCAAAAAAAGACCAGAAATACATCTTCGACAGATATTTTAGGGCAGAGAACGTGCTCACTTATCAGGGTACCGGAATTGGGTTGAATATTGCCAAAGTACACATAGAGAATTTAGGTGGTAAAATAACTTTTAAAAGTGAGGAAAATACAGGATCTACATTTATAATTGAATTACCTTTAAACAAAGAAATATGAAAAAAGTCCTATTAATAGAAGATGATACCGTCGTTAGGGAAAACACAGCAGAGCTTTTAGAAATGGCCAAATATACAGTGATTACCGCTCCGAATGGCAATATTGGCGTTGTACAAGCGAAAAAACAATTGCCAGATGTGATCATTTGTGATATTATGATGCCAGAGTTAGATGGTTATGAAGTTCTAAAAATATTATCCAAAGAATTAACAACAAAACACATCCCCTTTATTTTCCTTTCTGCAAAAATAGAACACAAAGACATCAGAAAAGGAATGGATTTAGGTGCCGACGATTATATAACCAAACCATTTGACGAAAATGAGTTAATAAGTGCCATAGAAAGTCGCTTGGCAAAAATGGAAATACTTAAGGAAGAGGATAAAATTAAAAAACAATCGGATTTACCTACAGAAATTATAGAATCTGAAATTAAAACAATAGACCACCTGAAGAATTATTTTATAGATAATACCGAAGAATATTCATTCAAATTTGGGGAAACCATTTATCATGAAGGTGATAATTCTAATTTTGTTTACTTAATATATAAAGGTGTTGTTAAAACATTTAAGCTAGATGAACAAGGCAAGGAACTTATTACTGCACTAAATAAAGAGGATGATTTTTTTGGTTTTACATCATTTCCAGCTCAATATGCCTTATCAGGAATCGGCTGCTGCCATAGAAAATACCATTGTTTACCGGATCTCTAAAAAAGAACTTAAGAATTTACTACAAAATAATCACTTGGTGGCCCTGGATCTGGTTGATTATTTTACTGATAATGTCTCTGAAATTAAAGATCAGTTGCTTCAAATGGCTTACAGTTCGGTGCGAAAAAAAACAGCCAATACCATTATTAAATTTACAGAAAAGATAAAAATAAATCCTAAGGAAAATATTAAAATCTCCAGAAGTGACCTTGCCAGTGTTGCAGGTGTAGCTACCGAAACCTTTATTAGAACTTTATCTGAGCTCAAAAGAGAAGGACTGATTGATATTGAAGGTAGAAATATTAAAATAAAAGACCTGAATAAATTAAAAATGGTCCATTAATTTTCTTTTTATGATATAAAACATATGTCTTCATGATAAATATCATTTGAAAAATCTATATTGAAATTTAATTTTGATACAGAATGTTATCAAATCGACCTAATGAAAAATATTTTAGTACCGACTGATTTCTCTGATAATTCATGGAATGCCATAAAATATGCCATGCAATTCTTTAAAAAGAAAAAGTGTAACTTTTATTTGCTCCATGTCACTTCTCTAACTAACTATATTGATGCCGATGCTCCATTACTAACTGATATTGAAAGTATCGAAAATGCACTTATTAAAGAAAGTAAAACCGAATTACAAAAACTCCTACAGAAAATCAAGCAATTAAATGGTAAGGATAATAATAATTATATAACCCTTACAAGCATAGATTATTTTATTGATGCAGTTAGAAACCAGATTATCGAAAAGAAAATCGATCTAGTGGTAATGGGCACTAAGGGCGCCACTGGTTTTAAAGAAGCCATGGTAGGTAGTAATACCGGAGATCTTATAACAAAAGTTCAATGCCCGGTCTTAGTAATTCCCGAAGATGCCGTTTTTAAAATGCCGAAAGAAATCGCCTTTCCAACCGATTATAATATATTTTATCATACTAAAATCTTAAGCGAAATCTCCGAAATAGCAAGGATGTATAGATCGGCCATTAGGGTATTACATGTCTCAAAAAGGAATGAAAATTTATCAGTATTTCAGAGAGAGAATCAAGAATATTTAAGTGATTATTTTATGGATGAACAACATAGTTTTCATCGTATCACGAGTAAGAAGATCGAATCCGGTTTACAATGTTTTGTAGAAAGCAGGGATATCGATCTTATCGTAATGGTTGCTAAAAACCTTAATCTTTTTCAACAAATATTATTTAAACCAACTGTAGAAGAGATTAGTTACCATACCGAAATACCTTTTTTAGTGCTACACGAATAAAAAATTAATATTATGGAAGATATATCTATATTTTTAGCCAAGTTCTGGGGATGGTATTTAATCATATTTTTCTTGATCCTAAGCCTTAATCCTAAAAGGATCATACAAATCTTTGAAGATTTGAAAGATCAAAAATTTGTGATCATTACATCTTTTATAGCCATCATTATTGGCCTGATCAATATTCTATTGCACAATGAATGGGAAGATGATTGGACATTGATCATCACTTTTATGGGATGGATATCACTTTTTATCGGATTATCACTTTTTATATTTCCTGAAAGAACTATAAACTGGATGAATATTATCAATGTTAAATTTTTTCAAGTACTTTATTTACTTCTTTTCTTGCTGGGTATATTCTTATTGAATATGGCCTATGGTGTCGTACTATATTGATTTTTAGCGGTTAAAAAAACTAAAACTTATATACAATAATTAAAATAATTAAGCAATGATATATATCAGTTCCACTGATGATTCAAATCATTGTTTTTTAAATAGTACAGATATACATTTACACCATTAATTTATTACTTAGTTCCTTGAAATTATAAAATCAACAAAAGCTTCAAAAATACAGAAGGGTTTAAAATGATGTTAAAGTTCAAATAGTATAAGTACGATTTTAGTGATAAGGTTTTATGAAAAATTATTTGAAATAAGAACGAAATTAATCTCTTCAGGAAACAGGAAGTTCCACTTCCTGTTTCTGTTTTCAACCAAATGCTATGAGAGCGAATATTTGTTGCTATGAAATAAGAACTAGACGGGTTCTTTACAAAGAATCTATCTAACCGAAGTGCGTTAAGATGATATCTAACCTGGTAATTAAAAGAAAAGTATGTAGTTAAATATATATAATTCAATGATACGAAGTTAGATGGTAGCTTAAACTCTTCAAAAAGGAAACAGGAAAACGTAAAGCTTTCCTGTTTCTGTTTTTAGTCAAATTCTAAATAAAAGTTTATCTTTAATATTTAATTATAACCATAAAGAATGAATTATTATTTTACATCAACATTAAAGGATATGCCCTTTGAAAAGGCCATTGAAAAAGTAACATTGGCACTTCAAAAAGAGGGTTTTGGCGTACTTACTGAAATTGATTTGAAGTCAACATTAAAAAAGAAACTTGACGTCGATTTTTATAACTATAAGATCTTAGGTGCATGTAATGCTCCTTTTGCATATAAAGCTTTACAGGCTGAAGATAAGATTGGCACCATGCTACCATGTAACGTGATCGTTCAAGAAAAACAACCGGGAATTGTGGAAGTATCCGCAGTAGATCCGATGGCTTCAATGCAAGCTGTTCAGAACGAATCCTTAGGGTCAATTGCTATAGAAGTTAGAGATAAACTAAAAAAAGTAATACAAGATCTTTAATGCTTTTAATGAAGAGCATTAATTATATGTTTTCTCCCCTTGACCGAACGAATTACATAAATGTATTTCGTTCGGTTTTTGATGGCTAGCTTAAATAATTTATATTATTTAATCAGGTATAAGAGCTTAAAAATTTGGATATATTATTGGTTGTAAATCCACCAATGATTCAAGACATATATCTAATATCTTTTGTAACCAACGACATGGTCGTTTTTATAGGTAATTCTTTGTAATAACCTACCGTTATCATGATAAACTTCAATGATTCCTTCTCTTTTATCGTCTTTAAAATTCACTGTTTCTTTTAATTTACCATTTTTATGATATTCTAAGTAAATACCATCTTTTTTGTGTTTAATTTTTTCATTTTTCATAGCTTTTAGTTTATATAATTAATAAAATCAATTCTAAAACTTACAATAAAGTTAACAAAATATGTTTCTAATAAAAAACGGATTTTAAAATTTATATCCGTTATAAATAATCCATTCTTCATTTTTTTGAATGGATATTTAAGGGTTCAGCAATTTTATACTAATTCACCTTTAGATTTTTATTGCCTCTTTAAAACTGACTGATAAATATCATTTGTAAACCAAGCTTAAATAATTATATTTATATTGTTACTGATATAAATAAAAAATTTAATGGAAATAAACGTGCAATTTGTAAAAATGCCCACTAGTGAATCTCTGGAGGCATTTGCAATAAAAAAATTAGAAAGATTAGAAAAAAGATATGAATGGATCATAAAAGCAGAAGTCTTTTATAAATTAGATAACGATCCTAAAAAGAAAGGTAAGATTTGCGATATCCAACTCAGTCTTCCTGGACCTAGAATTTTTGCCAGATCTAATGAAGAAAATTTTGAAGTTGCCACAGATGAAACTATCAATGATCTGGAAAAGCAACTTAAAAAACGCAAAAAAGACATGAAACCCCATCTATAATGCAATAGAAATGGCCGTTTTGACAAAAAATGCGATAGAAATTTTAAACGATCGCTACCTTTTAAGAAATAATAAAGGAATCATTGTTGAAACGGCCAATCAGTTATTCGCACGTGTTGCCAAATTTGTAGCTTCTGCAGACACCGGTCAAATATTAAACTTCGAAAAGCAATTTTTAAAGGTGATGCAAGACCTTGATTTCCTGCCGAATTCGCCTACCTTAATGAATGCCGGAACAACTAATGGTCAATTAAGTGCCTGTTTTGTACTTCCGGTAGATGACAGTTTAGAAAATATATTTATTACCCTTAAAAATGCAGCCTTAATTCATCAAAGCGGTGGCGGTACCGGATTTAACTTTTCAAGACTTAGGCCCAAAAACGATAGGATCACTTCGTCTGGAGGAACTTCTTCAGGTCCTGTTGCATTTATAAAAATCTTTAATTCAGCCACCGAGTACGTAAAGCAAGGCGGTAAAAGGAGGGGCGCCAATATGGGAATTCTCAACATAAACCATCCTGATATTGAAGAATTCATCACTTCTAAATCTGATAAAAACGAACTGCAAAATTTTAACATTTCTGTCGGTATCACAGATGATTTTATGCTGGCCGTTCAAGAGGACCGAGATTGGAAACTTATAAATCCCCGAACAAAAAAAATGGAAAGCATCGTTAAAGCGACTCATTTATGGAATCAGATCGTTAAAGAAGCCTGGAAAACAGGTGATCCTGGTCTCATTTTTTTGGATACGATCAATAAATATAATCCCACACCCCATCTTGGACAGATTGAAAGTACGAATCCTTGTGGTGAAGTGCCGTTATTAGACTATGAAAGTTGCAACCTTGGTTCTTTAAACCTATCGCATATGGTTACTATAAAAGGAACAGGCAAGGATATCGATTGGATTAAGCTAGCCAATACGATTGAGATCGCTATTCACTTTTTAGATAATATCATCACCGTCAATCATTATTTATTAGAAAGTACGGCTTCGATCGCTAAAACCAACCGTAAAATTGGATTAGGCGTGATGGGTTGGGCTGAAATGCTTATTGAACTCAATATTCCATATGCCTCACAACCGGCTATTGATTTGGGAGATAAATTGATGAAATTTATAAAAGAAAAAAGTTATGAAACATCAGCTAAGATTGCTAAAGTAAAAGGAACTTTTCCGTCATGGCCAAATAGTCACATAAAGCATGCTATACCACTTCGGAATGCTACCTGTAACAGTATTGCCCCAACTGGAAGCATTTCTGTAATTGCAGACACTTCCTACTCTATTGAGCCTTTATATGCACTAGCCTACCGGCGCATTGGTATCCTTGGCGGAAAAACGCAAATTGAGGTGAATAAATTGTTCCAACAGAAAATGAAAAGCCTTGGCTTCTGGGATCAAGATCTTAAAAATAGGGTTCTTGAAAAAGGATCAATAAAAACAGTCGATATTATACCTAAGGAAATTAAAAAGCTGTTTGAAACCAGTTTAGAGATACCTTGGAAGTATCACTTAGAACATCAAAGAGTCTTTCAAAAATATACGGATAATGCCGTATCTAAAACCATAAATCTGCCTGAAGAAGCAACAGAGAAAGAAATTTCTGATATTTATCAAACGGCGTGGACATATCAATTAAAAGGGATCACTATTTATCGAAATGGCAGTCGTGATGAACAGGTACTTCAAAAATGCAATTACAATACTGTAAACGATTGTCAATAAATTTTAGTCTTCTATTGTTTTTAATGGAAGTTTATTATTTGCTTTCTTTAATAAGGCAATTACCTCTTCATCACTAACCTGGTTAAATTCTTCATAGAATTGCCCAACTGCATGAAAATTTCGAGTTTCGAGTATGCAAATTACTCTGGAAACCGATCGAAGCTCCCTTATTTTATTCAGCGCCGATGGCGGAGCCACGGGTAAGGCTATAATGATCTCCTTTGGTTCTTCTTGTTCGATAAGTTGAATACTGGAAAGTAATGTATTCCCTGTTGCAATACCATCATCAACAAGAATCACGATCATATTTTCTAGTTCTAAAGGCTTTTTCCCGTCGTAATACCAATCATAACGTTGTTGTAACAGGTCTCTTATTCGTTCGATTTCATCTTCTATATATTCATGAGAAACTTCTTCTGCAGCCTCACTTAAAACGCTGCTTTTTAATGTTACAGCACCTATGGCGTATTCTTTATTAAATGGGTGTCCGATCTTTTTAGATAATACGAGCTCCAACGGTAGATGTAACGCTTGCGAGATCTCAAATCCAACGGGAACCCCACCTCTAGGAATTGTAACCACTACAACATCAACTTTATTCTGATATTGTTTCAATTCTTTGGCCAGTAATATACCGGCCTGTTTACGATTGGTGAACATCCTCTTAATTTTTATGATTTTGGCAAATATTTATCAAACCACTCACCTGTTAATTGGGCAACCATTTCTAATTTTCCGGGTTCTGAAAATAAATGAGAAGCCCCTTCTATTATTTTCAATTCACAAGTGCCAAGTATTTCTTCCTGTGCTTTTTTATTTAATTCAATAACCACACCATCATCTCCGCCCACCAACAAAAGTGTAGGTACTTTAACCTTTTTTAAAATAGGCAATGCAAGGTCGGGCCTGCCCCCTCTAGACACTACTGCTCTTATTGGTCGATTTGATATTGCGGCCGCATATAAGGCCGATGCCGCACCGGTACTGGCACCAAATAAACCTATAGGTAAGTTTTTTGTTTCTTTATTTTTATCGACCCATTTCGTCACTTTTAAAAGTCTGTCAGTAAGAAGTTCTATATTAAACCTATTTTCATAAATAAGGTCTTCCTTTTCTGTAAGCAGGTCAAAAAGTAAACTCGAAAATCCATTTTCGTACAAAAGATCTGCTACAAAATTATTTCTGGTACTCATTCGGCTGCTGCCACTACCATGAGAAAATATAACCATACCTTTACTATTGGGGCACATTCTTAAATTTCCTTTAATGTTGATATTATCAACGAGAATTACTATTTCCTTATAAATAATGGTAGGATTCATTTTAACTTCTTTATTTATTTGAACATGATATTATCATAGACCATATATTTCAAATCTTTAGGAAGTTCAGTTCTAATATCTTCGAGTTCGCCTAAAGAAACGTATTTACGTAACATGATAAAAGTGGTATGAATATAGCTCTCTGCTACTTCATCAGATTCAAAATCGTGTACGGATGTATTTCCATCATAATCCCTTATCAGATCTATAAAATCGGTCATATTTTTTACCCTTACCTTTTTTTTGGAGGACCAGCCATTTACATAAACTGCTTTCAAAAACATCGGAAACTGTGCCATTAATTGAAGTGATTCTTCCATGGAAATTATTTCTCGAAGCCCGTGCAGAATAGAAGATAAAATACGACCGCCTTTCTCGGTATCTTTTCCCAAATTTAATTTTTGAGTATACTCTTTTAGAAACCCATTGGCTTCAATTGCGAATTGATTGAAATTTAGTGCCATGATCTTATATTTTAAAATTAAAATTCATATAAATCCCATTTTTGATCCTTGTTTTTTACAGCGATTATATGTGGTGCTATAAATTTAGATTCAAAAATTGGAGGGGGTTCATTTGAACCCAAATTAGATGGTGTGATATTTCTTGCATTATCAAGGTATTTTAGAAGATTACCTGATGCATCAAGAATATACTCTTCTAATTTATAGGATACCATGCGTTTATTCAATACTTTATTTTCTCCCAATAACTTGGTTTCAAATTTTATGATGATCGCAAAACCATCTTCAAAATTGGTTGCATTTAGAAATTGGGGAGCTATAACATCTTTACCTGATTTATCTATATACCCATAATAATAAACACCGTCTATTTTTCTTTTGACCAGGCATTTCCCTTCACGAAAAAAAGGGTATTTCTGTGAAACCCTCGAATGAGCAATTAATTCATTTGCTTGATCACTGCTTACCAGGTCATCTCTAAAATTTATCACCATCTTTCCTTTTTCATTCATAAAACCCCATTTGGTATTTTTTTTAACCGCTGCAAGCCCTTCATGAAATGGTGTTATAAATTCAACATTCGTTAATATTTGTGAAAAACCACTTGTATAAAAAATGAGTAAACTGATAAAAATAACTAAGGATTTCATAACATATATCTTTAAGAATTCTGTTGCTTGAATTTATAATTTGTTTAAAAAACACACAATGATATTCATCATGTAATTCTTTGAGATATCATACAAAACGATTTATTAATTCTATATCAATTAGAAATTATGAGCACACATTTAAAGAGCTGATGAATATCATTTTATATAAAAAAAATAAGACATAATTTAAAGCATCAATAAAATTTAAAAAGATGAAATCAATGATAGAATTTAAACCATTCAATCGCGATAAAAGTATTGACGAATTGCGTTTTAATATTACAAGGTGGCTTGATGAATTTGACTTTGTATCATTCGAACTGCCCTTTTTAAAACGCATGGTAAAAGCATTTCCGTTCAAGAATATCATACCAAATTTGTTTGAGCAGATTCAACTATTTATAAAAAATTTAGATGAATACACAACTAAAAAAAATGACATTTTAAAAAAAATTGAGATTCATAATAAACAATTAGATGGCATGGTCGAATGTAATGAACTGAGTTGTGATCATTATTTTTTGCTGGAACATGATCATTTAGCTGAAGAAATTCACAATTTTAATTCGGATTATAGGGCTATAAAAATAAAAATTTACAACTATTTACTTAGCAGTAAAAATTAGTTCTTCTTAACATTTATTAACATTAATTTAAGTTCGCTGACTGATATATATCATTGCGTTATCCGATAGCTATAATTACTTTTGAGGTGTTAAAATAATTTAATATTAACTCTAAAATTAAATGCTATGTCACTTATTAAATTTAATGACCCGTTAAGGTTCCCCTGGAACAAATCTGTATTCTCTAATTTTTTAGATGCAGGAGACTTTTTTAATGATGATTTCTTTGGCAAAGACGATTTAATGCCTGCCATGAACATCAAAGAACACAATAATGACTTGGAAATTGAACTGGCAGCCCCAGGTTTTACCAAGAAAGATTTTAATATTAGCATGGATAATAATGGACTTCACATAGAAGCTGAAAAAACTAAAAAAGTAGAAGAAAAAGAAGAAGATTTCCTTCGAAAAGAATTTAGTTATAATTCCTTCAAAAGATCAATGAGATTGCCAGATAGTATCGATGTTGATAAAAAAGTGAAAGCCACTTATGAAGATGGAATCTTGAAATTTAAATTATTGAAAAAAGAAACAGCTAAGAAATTACCAAAAAAAGTAATAGAAATTAGCTAACTCTTTAATGAACAGGAAGCTTATCGAGCTTCCTGTTTTTATGTATTGATTTAATTCATTTTAATTATGGAAGCTAAGTTGAAAAAAGATTGGTTTGGAAGACAAAAAAGTGTAGAAGAATTACATAATGATTCTCGAAATTGGATCACAGAAATTGATTTTATTCATGATGAGATGCGGTTTCTAGAGCATTTACTGAGTTCTTCTTATATCGATTTTTTAGAGCAAGGTTATCTTGATAAGATCAATAATATTGTTACAAAAATTTCCGACGAAAAAGGTGCGGGAAAAACGCTTAAAAATCTTATGTTTAAGCACGGAAAAGTATTATCAGACCTTATAAAATCAGAGAGTGTTTTGAGCAATAAGAATTATCTGGAAACACACAAAAAATTTGAAAGGGAAATAAATATTTTTTTAAGAAAATATAAAGCGCTTAAAAAAGAGGTTTTTGATATTGTAGAAAATATTATACGAATCAAACATCAAAAAAAAATAGCCCCTAAATCCTATAATATCATTGAAAAAAATGAAAAAGTTAACTAAGAAAGATGCAAAAATAATTGGAGATGAACTTGGCATTAACTGGGATAAAATAAGTTTAAACGAATTTACCAAAGGGATAGATGTCGAAATGGAACATGGTACCATGTTTACCGAAACGAATATTACCAATGATGACAGGATATTGACAGGTAAAATTGCTTGGGCACACCTTAAAGAATTTCCCGATTATTATACCAGATTAGAAAAGTTAGAAAAAGAAGCCAAAGCATATTGGAAACGGAAAGAATTGATCAAATAATAACAATCCTCTCAAACTAAAATTTATAAAAATCCTGCCAGATTTCAATTCCTTACAATCTGCCACGGCTATTCTTAGTTTTCATTTATTATTCAATATAAAATACTTCCCTAAAATTATTATAAATTAGCTTGTTTTATAATACATACCCTTTTATATTTGCACCGCTTTACCCGAGAGGGTGTAGTTTGGGTCGCGTAGCTCAGCTGGATAGAGCATCTGCCTTCTAAGCAGACGGTCACAGGTTCGAATCCTGTCGCGATCACGAATAAATTGTTCAAATGGAAAAACGCCAAGTTAACTTGAGCGTTTTTTTGTTTGGACTATTTTCAGCACGGAGTGCTGTCAGGAAATTAAATCCTGTCGCGATCACAGATAAATCAACAAAAAGGTGAAACAAGCAAGCTAAAAATAAATAGCTTGCTTTTTTATTTTTAGTGAGGCGTACGTTTCTTTTGTTGATTTTCAATATGGAATGCACATGATCATGAACACAGCGAATAATCCTGTCGCGATCACTACAAGCACATAACCCGCATGTTCTATGCGGGTTTTTTATTTTATGACAAGCCTGAAGCTCGCTTTAAGGCGCAGAAATAATATAAAAACAAGAACGCGTAGCGTTAGGTTTTGTATTTGCTAAGGGGCTATTATCAGGATCAACGAAGTTCATCTTACATATTTCTTCCTTTTGTTGATTTTCAACATGGAATGCCAATAATCATGAGCGCATCGAATAACCCTGTCGCGATCACTTAAAGTAAAGCATCCATTACAACAGTAATAGGCCCAACTAATATCTGTCATCTAGGATTGGTACTACTCCAAGAATAAAAGAGTATTTTTGGTTAAAATAAGGAGCCTCATTCATTATAAAATGGAAACCATTCTAGACCGATTCTGTCTCGATTTACCTAGTCGCCCGTTAAAGAATCATAAGATTCTGGTCACCGGTGCAACTGGATATATTGGTGGAGAACTAATACCGGAGCTTATAGCCAGGGGATATGATGTTAAAATCATGGTTCGGTCGATGCGACCGGAGTATAAAGAAAGATGGCCTTCTGTTGAGATATGTGTCGCGGATGTGCTAAACTATGAACAACTAGTACATGCATTGGTCGGTATTCAATCGGCATATTACTTAATCCATTCATTTTATGATAGGGATTGCTTTGAAGAAAATGATTTGAAGGCTGCCCGTAATTTTCGGAAGGCGGCCGATACAAATCATTTGGAAAGAATAATTTATTTGGGAGGACTAGGAGAAAAAGAGAAAGATCTTTCCGACCATCTCAGAAGCCGGCTCATGGTTGGTGAAGTACTAAGTGACGGCAAGACACCTGTAACCTTTTTGAGAGCAGCCGTTGTCATCGGTTCGGGTAGTTCGTCCTACCAGATCATCAAACATCTCGTATCCAATTGTCCCCTTTTTATTTTCCCTTCCTGGGCAAAATCTAAATGTCAACCCATTGCGATCAGAGACACCATTAACTACCTCGTGGGATGTTTAGAAACAAAAGAAACCATAGGAAATACTTACGACATAGGTGGACCGGATATTCTCACCTACTCAGAAATGTTTAAACTTCAAACGCAAACTATCGGAAAAAAAAGATTATTTATAAATTCCTCAATTTCCTCCGTAGGTCTTTATGCAAAAATCGCTTCTTTATTCACTCCAATATCATCTACATTAATTAGAGTATTATTTGAGAGTTGTAAGAACGATGTAATTTGCAGGAATTCATCCATTAAAGATCTAATCCCGATACATTTGATAGGTCATTCTGAGGCATTAGAAAGGGCTATTTCGCGTGAGTCCCAGCAAAGTATTTTTAACAGCAGGCATGATTCTTCTCCAAAGATGGAAATTGAAGGGTCTAAACACAAAGCGTTAGAACCACCTTCAAGCAGTACAGGATTCTTTAGCGATATCAATCATTTTATACTTAATAAACCCAAGATACCTACATTAATAAGTTTCAAATCCAATACTGAAAGAGAAAACTATACTTTCCGCATATTACAGAGACTCGGTTGCGAGGTCACTGGGTATAGAATTTTAAATGTTCATAGTATTGGTGTCAATGCGCCGGCTAAATACATCTTTGAAGAATTGCTTAGATGGAATGGAGATTCTACCTGTTGGCCCAATCACTTAGCAAAAGTTGTAAAGAATAAAGATCGACTGGAAAATCTTTATATCTACCTATTTGGATGGGTCCATTTCCCGAATTGGTTCAAAAATAGCATTGTAGGCCGAAGCTTTATTCCTTTATTTAACTTGGATGCCATACGCTTTCAGAAAACACCTCATCCGTCCGATTCGGATAATGCCCGTTTTTTATTGTACAAAAGCAGCGGAGGCTATCCGATTGGAATATTCTCTTTATACGTACGATCTTCGATTGCGCATCAACAAGAAACAGAGCAATCTCAACTTTTTTTAATTGTGGGCTTTAACTTCTATGGCAAGGAGTCATGGTCTAAAAGAAGCCCGGTTAACCGAGTTTGGGAGTCTATCCATAACCGTGTCACATCCAATATATTATACCGATTAAAGCAATTGAGTGAATGGCATTTTGCAAAAATAAAAACAGGAGAATAAAACTTTTTTGACACCGTCATTTACAGCCTCATAAAAGTTCCCTTCAATTTAAATAAAGTTAACCGTAGCCCTAAAGCAGAGAGAGTTTATTACATCAGTAACGGGATTTTGTTTTATTCCTTGCCAAGCTCAAAAGGAAATTTAATACCCGATTGTGCTCTGACATCATCGGCCATTTTAATAAGATCTAAAGAATTTTGATGGCTCCACATTTTACTTTCTAATTGATTCTTTGCAATGCAAGAATGAACTTCAAGAATTTCATGAGCATATCCCTTACCGGTTGTAGGTAATGAATGTGTTTTTTGATTTCGGTTTTTAACAATTGTAAATCCTTGTGTTTCGTGCCAAACAGGATGAATATATATCTCCCCTTTTTCACCACAAATTTTGGCCTGCATTTCTGTATTGCTGGCAAATCCGCTATAAAGAATGGCCTGTGCATTTGGATAATCTAAGATCATGGAAGTTTGAATTTCTGCTCCGGTATGAAAGAACTTAGACCTTGCTAAGATCTCATTGGGCTTTCCAAGGATAAGATACGACAAGAACAAGGGGTAAATACCGACATCCAACAAAGATCCCCCGGCATAATTTGTGTTTAAAATGCGTCCTTTAACATCAGCTTCTAAATTATAAAAAGTAAAATCGGCATTGATATACCTTACCTTACCTATTTCTCCTGAATCAATGAGCGCTTTTATTTTAACGATCGATGGATTAAACCGGCTCCAAAATGCCTCCATAAAGAACACCTCGTTTCTTTGGGAAGCCTCTATCATCTTTTTGGCATCCTTGCTGTTAACAGCGACAGGTTTTTCGCATAACACATGCTTTTTATGGTTCATGGCGGCTATGCTTTCCTGAGCATGGGTATGATGCATGGTGGCTATATAGACCACATCAACCTCTTTATCTTTATAAAGGGAATCATAATTGCCATAATAATTCGAAACTTCATGCTGTTGCGCAAATGCCTTTGAGCGATCTATATCACTCGAAGCAACGGCAACAAGCTCCGCATTTTCAACCAACTTAAGGTCATTGGCAAATTTATGAGCAATACGGCCCAACCCAACAATGCCCCATTTTATTTTTTTATTCATGGATCTTTTTGATCTTATCTTGAGAACAAAATATATTTCTGATAAAATTGAAGATATAAAAAAATCCGATGCGCAAACATCGGATTCGTAATTTAAAATATGATTATTAATTATTTTAGAACAATACCATCCTCTAAAATAAGATCGTATTTATAACCTGCTCCGAAATCTTTATTTAAAGTAACCAGCGCTTTCATAGTCACCACCGTACCTACCGGCACGAATGTGTCTGAAGTAATAACCAGGTCATAATCATCTTTACTGCCATCTTTTAAATGTATCCAGTTCCTATCCATGATCCCTGCATTTACCTTAACACATTCACCACTTATTTGCACTGTTTTTCCTTCATACTTCTTAGGGTCTTTCACCAATTCAGCAATCTTCATAGAACCTTTTTGTTCAATATTTCTTTTTGTTGATGCCTGCAACCCTTCATTGGTAACTTCGTTATTAGTAGTCACATTACTCATTTCCTCACTAGCATCATTTCCATGTATAGAAGACACTAGATTTGTGACTAAATAGATTTTATCAAAAACCTTATTATGTTCTTTACTTTCGAAATTCGTTTTCAGCAAAGCTCGTTTATAATAATAGGTTTCTCCTAATTTAATATCTTGTTTTATAACCGCAATCCAAAAATTTTCTGGACCTTCGTCTACATTAAGATAAACATATTTCGAAGTTGGTAATATTTCCTTTATAACAACGGTGTGTAATTCTTCACTTAAGGATTCATTATAACCTGCACCGGCACTACTTTCAGTGCCATTACTTTTTGCATTCATTGGTACAAGTTGTGGCTCCTTTTTACAAGCTGAAATTGTTAGCATTGCCATTACAATAACTAATGATATTTTATATTTTAAAATCATAATATTTATTTTTTTCTTTTGCTTTTAAATCGTTTTATAAGTTTAGTATATATTCTATAACTATTTTCTTCATTGCTTTTTGAGAGCTCCCCTGAAACACTTAACATGAATCGTCTTGTAATATAAAGTGAAATATTTGCTCCATAATAATTTTGTTTTACCGTCGAATTTACGGTATTACTGTTTAAATACGTATAGTTCACAAATCTATAATAAAAATCAGCATTTAACTTATTTTTTAGCAAGGATCTTGAATGCCTCAAAGATATGGCACTGGTTTCTAAATAATTTGATGAATTCACATTATAATTTACAGATACCCTACCTCCTATGCCAGGAATTTTAGACAAGCCAAAGTATACATAAATATTATCTGATTTATTCTGATCATTGCTTTGAAATCTTTTACTATAACTAACACCGGCAACCACATTTTCTGTTGGTCTTCCGTTAATTCTTATCCTGGCTCCCTGTCTTGCGATGTCATCATCAAGAAGTCGTTCAATCTCTGTTTGAAAGGTTTCATAGTAGAGTATTCTTTTTCTGGAATCATATGACAAGGTTGCATCAAAATATTTGTTAAACCGGTACCTGGCCGATGCATATAAATTTGTGAGTCTTAGGTCATTATTCGTTTCGCCATTTATCTTATTATAAATGTCTAACTCAAGGGTAGAAAAAAGATAAAGCTTTTTAAAGATTGTGCTTGAATGCTGGAAATAGGTATATCGTCGATCGATCTCTCCGGCATTTTGCTGTTCAAGAAATCCTAATGTGGTTTGAGAATAGAAATTTTTATCAGCTGTAGTTCTCCCAAAATAAGCCCCATATTCAAAAAGGTCTGAATTAAAATTATAATCATAAATATCCGGTCGAAAACCTGCAATGGCCCCTACATAATAATTTCCTAATCGTTTTTCAACTTGCAGTCCGTCAATGGCGCCTAGTGAAGATGTTTTGGGGTTTATTTTTCTTCCTACAATAAAAGAGAGGGTTGGATCAGCATCAAAGCGCATAGAGAGATCATATACCCTTAAAAATTTAGTTTTTAGATCATTAATAGGTGCTACAGAAAGAAAATTTTGGCGATAATTTACATAGGTCTCTAAAGAAAATTTTGAATCGGCAATATGTTCAGCATATAATGAAAATCGAGACATTACGCTATGCCTGTCGTCTCTAAGATTCGATAATGTGCTATAAGTCGATGCAGATATTTTACCAGTAATATGTTCAGAATATAATGATGGTTTTTCTACTATTTCCGCTTCCTCTTCATTTAATGGAACCTTTTTAGGTTTTTCTTCATTAATTTCTTGCTTCGTACTTTTTATCCTAAAATATACTTCATCACCCTTATTGATCTCACAATGATTAAGTATTGAACAAACCACAGAGCTCGATGATTTATTTGTAACCAATAGACAAGCCGCATTTCGGGATGAATTTTGCAATGTATCTCCCACATTGATGACAGTCGTTTGATCAAATTTTACATATACATTATTTGAGGTAATAAATGTAATGGTTCCTTTAAGTAATTGGACTTCTTCCTGTCCGTAAACCATAGTGCCTATTAGACCAAATAACAATATGAAAATGAATTTATATTTCATATATGCCTATTTCGTACCATCTGGGTGGCATTGCAAACATAAAGTGCTTATATATGCATAACCATTCTCATCCTTATGCTTGTCATCCATTTCGTTCTGCCTATGGCACTGAAAACAAGAATAATCTGAATAATCGTTAGGGTTCGTATGACACTCTGTGCAACTATCCCATGCTTCTCCTTCCCTATGTTTGCCTGTATAAATAGGGAAATAGGTGGCATCATGGTCAAAGGTGGCTGGTGTCCAACCCGGGTTGGTTGTATGGCAATCGATACAATCCGTTGGGAAATGAGCAGCTAAATGATTTGGATCGTTGGTTTGATCATAATCAATTTGGTGACAAGTAATACAATCTGGTGAAGCGTCGGCATAATTGGCCGTTGTATGGCATTGGTTACAATCCTGAATATTATGCCCTAATGTAAGTGGGAAAAAGTCATGGTTTATCGTTGCTGGCGTCCATCCAGGATTGGTTGTATGACAAGACACACAATCTGTTGAATATCCAGCACTATTATGATTCGGGTTTTGTGTACCGGCATAATCTGTTTGATGACAACTCACACAATCCGGTGTAGCATCAGCATAATTAGCCGTCGTATGACATTCATTACAATCTTGTATGTCATGGCCTAAGGTAAGCGGGAAAAAGTCATGATTAACGGTTGCTGGTGTCCATCCAGGGTTGGTTGTATGACAAGATACACAGTCTGTTGAATAGCCTGCACTATTATGATTTGGGTTTTGTGTTCCGGCATAATCTGTTTGATGGCAACTCACACAATCAGGAGAGGTGTCAGCATAGTTAGCCGTCGTATGGCATTCATTACAATCTTGTATGTCATGGCCTAATGTGAGTGGGAAAAAGTCATGATTAACGGTGGCTGGTGTCCAACCAGGGTTTGTGGTATGACAGGAAACACAATCTGTAGAATATCCTGTAGCCGCATGATCAGGATTTTGGGTATTGGCATAATCATTCTGGTGGCAGCTTACACAATCAGGAGAAACGTCAGAATAATTAGCTGTGGTATGGCATTCATTACAATCTTGAATATTATGACCCAAGGTGAGTGGGAAAAAATCATGGTTGCTAAAATCTGCGGGTGTCCAACCGGGATTCGTGGTATGGCATGCTATGCAATTAGTAGAAAAACCACCATTTTGATGATTCGGATTTTGAGTCCCTGCAAAATCACTTTGATGGCAACTAACACAATCAGGAGAGGTATCAGCATAATTTCCCGTCGTATGGCATTCTTTACAATCTTGTATATCATGTCCCAAAGTAAGAGGAAAAAAATTGTGGTTAATATTGGCTGTTTCCCAACCGATACCAAAGGGGTCGTGACATTCTAAACAATTCGTAGAGAATCCGGCACTTTCATGATTCGGATTTTGAGTTGCTGCATAATCTGTATTATGGCAACCAATACATTCGTTACCTAAATTGTTGAATCTTATATTTGTATCAGATATATGGCATTCTATACAACTCAAATTACTGTGTGCGCCTATTAATGGGAAACCGCTTTCTTCATGTAATTCGGGAATATTATCAACGAGCCAATTTTGTGTGCTATGGCATCTCACACAATCATTACCCACCGACATGCTATGTATATCATTATGGCAAGAAGCACATTGATCGGAGGCTTCCTCAAATATCAAAGTCTGATGGCATTCTTTACAATCCGTTTTTTTATGTGTTCCCTCTAACTGAAAATCAGTAACAGCATGATCAAATCGAATGGTTTCATAATCCATTTCCCATCCTTCAGAATTATGGCATTCAGCACATTTAATATTTAGCTTGTCTCCATGCGGCGTTTGGGCAAGCATAGAGATTATACCAAAAAATGCGAGTACTATTGATGACAGTCTATACATTCGAATTTACCAATTTTGTATTCAACTTTATTTTTTCCATCCACAAGGGTCGTGGTATGGCACAGTCTACATTCTATTTGTTCGTGGCGTCCTTTTAGTGGGAAGGATGTATTGTTATGGTTGAACTTTTTTGGAAACCAACTATCTGTCACATGGCATCTGATGCAGTCTGTTTTACCATTAATGGCAAAGGTATCATTATGAATGTTCTCATGACACTGTATACAGTTACTAGCCAAGTTATTAAACGATTGTTTTACCATTTTATTATCAGCCATTTCAAAATGGCAATCCCTGCAGTCCACCTCCAAATGCTTTCCATCCAAGGGCCATTGCTGTAAGGCCGTGATCAAAATTTACCAACGACCATGAATCATTCAAATGACATACAGCACAATCATTTTTTGGATAATATTTTTCACTGATATAACCTTCATGTAGATCTTGATGGCAATCTATACATTCTGATCCTAGATCTACAAAAGTCCATCGCTTTTCTTTCTCACTCACATGACAAGCATAGCAAGGTGTTGCATCATGTGCTCCTTCAAGTGGAAATGATGTTTGTTGATGCTGTTCAACGGTAAAAAGACTATAATCAAAACCGTTTTCAAGTGAATGACAAGATACGCAATCAGGAGTTATGCCATTTTCTTTGAACTCGCCCTTATGATAATCGTTGTGGCATTTGTTACATGCAGAAAAATCAATAGGTGTAGCATATCTTTTTTTATGACATTGTTTACAATCCACCTCCAAATGTTTGCCTTCCAAAGGATAATCTGTAATGGTATGATCAAAAAAGTTCATAGACCTTAATGATAAAAAACTACTTTCCTTATGGCATTTAGCACATTCATTTCCATATTTTCCTTCGTGAATATCATTATGGCATTTAACACAATTATTTTCGTTGGTCGTTATTTTATCTTGGAATACGGTTAATGGATTACTCGTTTTTGCATGACAACTAAAACAATCGATCTTATTATGCTTACCTTTTAGATTGAATTTGGTTATATTATGATCAAATCTTCCTTTCCCTTTAAAATCAGAAAATGAGGTCTCAGTATGACATTGTAGACATTTCCCGTCTATTTGATCATTATGAGGATCATCATGACAAGACTTACAGTCATTGAATGGGATATCTTTAAAGACTTGAAAATCCTTACCGTTTTTTGTGGTTGTTTCATGGCACTCTATACAATCTACTTCGAGATGTTTTCCAAGAAGGTTAAAGTCAGCTTCATTATGATCAAAATTAGGCGCCGGATTAAAAGCCTCCATATTGTGGCAGGAAAGACAGTCGGTAGACAAGGTTTCCTGATGAAAATCGTCATGGCAGGAAAGGCATTTGCGATCTAAACCCAAAAAGGTATTTGGTCGCTTTTTAATTTCTGTATCCTGAATATTATCGGGTGCATGGCATTTTCGACAATCTACCACCTCATGCTTCCCTTCCAAAACATATCCGGTAAGATCATGTTTGAAGTTATCTTCATCAAATCGTACCATATCAAAATTCCTTCCATGGTGATCGCTATGACAAACGATACAATCCTTTTTATTTACCTCAGGGCTGGCATGAAAACCTGTCTTGTTTGTTAAAAGTGTTTGAATATCCTTATGGCAATCTAGACATTTTGCATCGGTTACTTTCTCTCCTAATTCATGGCATAAAGTACATTTGCTCATCCCTTCAAATTCTGCATGGGCTTTAGAAAGATCGCCTGGAGAAATTTGACCATAGCACATGAATGAAAATGTAAAAAATAGAAAGATTTGATATTTAAAATATTTTTTCAAGCTATGCTCTAATATTGTTTAACTACATGTCCAAATCTTTTCGTGATCTGAACACCGGCTTTTTGCAAAAAGGCAGTAGGTAATTCACCACCAGCAAAAATATAGACCAGGTCATTGGCTATTTTACTAACTTGACCATCATCATCCGTCTTAAGGGTGGCATACTTTTCATCAATAGATATCAGATTTGAATTATATAAAACCTTTATAGATCTATCATTAGTAGCCTCTAATATCTTATCTTTGTTTTTGGGCTTTAACCGGGCAAATTTATCTTTTCGATAGGACAGTATAACCTCATTATAATCTTTTAATAGCAGTGCAGATTCTATGGCAGAATCGCCTCCTCCAACAACAATGATTTTCTGTTTACTTATCCTTTCTGGCTCTAATAAGCGATAAGCTACTTTTTGCAAATCTTCACCGGGGATATTTAACTTCCTGGGACTTCCTCTTCTTCCTGTTGAAAGAAGAACATTATTACAGATATATTCTCCTCCTGTTTTTGTAATTACCTTAAAATTACCATTTTCTATTGGAATAATACTTTCAACCTTCGTATTTTCATTGATCGTTAATTCATGCTCTGCTATTACTTTCTTCCAGAGATCAAGTAATTCATCCTTTGAGGTTTCATACAATTTTACCTTGCCGTACAAAGGCAAATCCATAGGAGAGGTCATTACGATCTTAGTTCGCGGAAAAGTAAATACTGTTCCTCCCAAAGAGTCCTGCTCTAACGTTATACTCGACAGGCCATTCTTTTTAGCCGCTAATGTTGCTGAGATCCCTGCAGGCCCTGCACCTATAATTACCACGTCTAGAACCTTGCCTTTTGAAGATTTATTATTCTTTACGATACTCTCGATAGCTTGTTGCCCTTGTTCTACACTATTTTTAATAAGCCCCATCCCTCCTAGCTCACCTGCAATGTAGATACCTTTGGTATTTGTCTCAAAATTTTGGTTAACATGTGGTAAATCTACTCCTCTTGATTCAGTACCAATACGAAGCGAAATTGCCTCAACAGGGCAGGCATGAAAGCATGCACCATGTCCAATACAGTTAGATGTATTAATAACTGTGGCAACCCCATTCACTATACCAAGTATATCTTTTTCGGGGCATTCTGCCACACACGCGGCACTACCGATACAAGTATTAAGGTCGATGTGAGGATATAAGGAAACCGGTTCGAATAAGCCTTCCTCTTTGGCAATCGCTACTTTTTTAATGGTTTCTTTTGAAGTGTTCTTCTTTTTTTTTAAATGAAAATATATAGTTACCGCACATATTATAAATACGGTACCATATATCAATATCTGTTCTATTAAAACTTCTCCCATTAGAATATCCATGTATAACCAAACGCCAACGTTACCCCTACATGAATGACTACTATAATAAGCATGATAAGGGCAAAAGGCATATGCACAACGTGCCAATATTTAAAAAGTTCCTGCATTTTTTGTAGCCTGGCGATTCTACCGGTGAGTGATATTTCATCTTTCACCATTTTAATGATCATTTTTCTATCCTTTTTAGGTAGATCTTTGCGATTTAAAACTTTTCTTAAATGACCCAGGGTTTTCTTATCACCGTTAGTAGTTTCACCCGAAATTAAACTTGTAACAATTTGTATTGTATTGGATTCAAGCGTATATCTATCATTTAAAATACCTGCGACATCCGTTTTCATATCTTGAACTTCTCTTAAACTTAGAGCCCGTCCTTCAATGGTTCTAGGAATTTGGATATAAATAAACCTCCCGATAACACCACTTAATACAACAGCGACCATACTCCAGAATGCTATAGAAACGATACCACCAAATTTAAATGCTGTATGAAAAAGAATAAGTATGGGGCCTAGAGTGCATAAAAAAATATGAAACTCCAAAAGATATTTTAATCGAATATATTTTGATAAAAAGTTATATCGTTTTCTCGCAATATAGATGGTTACTCCAAAAAAGATCATGGCTGTTCCAAGAATTCCCAGCCCTTGACCATAAATTCCGCTAGGTTTGAACCAATTATGATGGGGGTGATAAAATCTTTCTTCTAAAGAGGTATTATAATAAGAATAACCCGTGTAGCTCAAGTAAATGGTTACAATTATTACGATTGCTACCATAACAATGATAAATATGCTGTGGATTAATTTCTTCAATTATATCAATTCTTTAGGGTAATCCTGAATTAAAATTAAACGTTTTATAATGCAAAAAATTATATAACATTTAAAATCTTATCATAAATTAGAATTAAATAAATTAAGAATCAATCAAATGATATCATAAATTCTGCTTTCAGATTTTCCTATAAAACTATTATTGAGTAAGATTATTTAGTTGGTTAGTAAAAATTTATGTAACAATTGTTACTGTACTGATTATTAATTATCTAAATATGACAAAAGTCATTAAAAGCCCCTTCTTTTCGCACTAATTTTGCCCCGTAAACTTAAATTATAATATTAACTAAAATAAATAATATGGATTGGATCTTTGAAACATGGCCCTGGTATGTTGCCGGCCCCATGATAACCTTAGTGATGGTTTTATTGTTAATGCTAGAAAAAGAATTTGGCATTTCCAATAACCTTAGAACAATGTGTACCATTACTGGTGCAGATAAAGCAGCCGACTTTTTTAAATTTGATTGGAAAGCGCAGAAATGGAATCTACTCATTGCATTAGGAGCTGCGATGGGTGGTTATATAGCCTCGCATTTTTTATCGCCAAATAACGTGGTGATCATAGAAGAAAGCGTTGTTGCAAACCTTCAGGGATTAGGTTTTGAAAGTGCTAATAAAGCGTATATTCCTACAGAACTTTATAGCATAGAAGCTTTAACCGATATTAAAAGCGTAGCCGTCATATTTATTGGTGGACTTTTAGTTGGTTTTGGATCTCGATATGCCGGAGGTTGTACTTCAGGGCACGCAATATCGGGTCTTAGTAATTTACAACTCCCTTCGCTGATCACGGTTATAGGATTCTTCGTTGGTGGACTCATTACTATACACTTATTATTCCCACTAATTTTTTAATCAACAATTTATAAAAAGAAAAAAATGAGAAGTATAATATATTTATTGATCGGTGCTACATTCGGCATTACAATGTACAAATCAGAAGCGGCATCATGGTTTCGCATTTACGAAATGTTTCAGTTCAAAGCATTTCATATGTATGGTATCATAGGCTCTTCTGTTATTTTGGGAATAATCGTTGTTTTCCTTATAAAAAAGTTTAATATCAAATCCTTTTATGGACATGAAATAATATTTAATCCGAAAGACATGAGTATCCCAAGATACATGTTTGGTGGCATTATTTTTGGTATAGGCTGGGCCCTTGCTGGTGCCTGTCCCGGACCCATGTTTACTTTAATTGGTGCAGGATATATTTCCTTTTTAATTGTTATCATCGGTGCTATTCTAGGTACATTTCTATACGGCGTACTAAGGAGTAAATTACCACATTAATTAAGTGCTTATCATGTAACTTAGGTTACGAATTAATTGATAATTAATGGGTAATTTTATACCCTAAATAACGAACTAAGTTAATTGTAATATAATAATGGAAAATACAGATCAAAGTATCGTTTATGCCATGCCAAGAATTGGTGATACAGCGCCTGATTTTCAGGCTGTCACCACCAAAGGACCGATAAAATTTTCAGATTTTGCAAAAGATAAATGGATCGTGATGTTTTCACATCCTGCCGATTTTACACCGGTTTGTACTACAGAAATGAGTGGCTTCGCCCTCAGGAAGGGAGAATTTGACAAATTAAACACCGAATTATTAGGATTGAGTATCGATAGTATCCATGCGCATTTAGGATGGGTGAATAATGTGAGACAAAATACCGGTGTATATTTTGACTTCCCTATCATTGCCGATATCGATATGAAAGTATCTAAACTTTATGGCATGCTGCAACCCAACGAAAGCGAAACTGCTGCCGTAAGAGCTGTATTCTTTATAGATCCTGCAAAAAAAATTCGCCTTATCATGTACTACCCGCTAAATGTAGGTAGAAATATGGACGAAATTTTAAGGGTATTATTGGCACTACAGACATCCGATAAATATAAAGTCGCCATGCCGTTGGATTGGAAAAAAGGTGATAAAGTTATCGTGCCACCACCAAAAACATTGGCTGAAATGCAAAACAGGATAGATGACAAATCTTTAGAAAAGGTAGATTTCTATCTGGCTAAAAAAGAAATTTAGTTGATTATTATTTTTTAAGTTGAAAGAGGGGATCTACATGTAGGTCTCCTCTTTTTTTATTCGGGATATTCAACACGTAAGTGATAAATATTATTCAATTTCTTTTTTATTATTTTCTTGGTTGTTTCTATTTCTTTAAAAGTAATATCGGCATTCATAAATTGCCCACTTTCCATCTGACCATCAACTATTTTTTCTATTAAGTCATCGATCAGTTGTGCACTTGGTTCCTTTAAACTCTTCGAAGCCGCTTCTGAGGCATCACACATCATGAGTATGGCCGTTTCTTTCGAAAATGGTATTGGTCCGCCATAAGTAAACTCTTCTATATCCAAATCGTCTATATCTTGCTGTTGCTGTTTTTTATAAAAATAATATACCAATGTTGTACCGTGATGCGTCCTTATAAAATCAATAATTCTATCGGGTAATCTATTTTTTTTTGCCAATTCTATACCTTCTATAACATGATCAATAATAATTTTGGCACTATCCCTGGGCGTTAATTCATTATGTGGATTTACACTGGTCGTTTGGTTTTCGGTAAAGTACATTGGATTTAACATTTTACCAATATCATGATACAAGGCTCCTGTTCTAACCAGCATGGCGTTTGCTCCTATTTCGTTGGCAGAAGCTTCGGCCAGGTTTGCAACTTGCATAGAATGTTGAAAAGTACCGGGTGCTTTCTCGGCTAATTCTCTTAATAATTTTGAATTCGTATTCGATAATTCTAATAATGAGACATCAGACACCAATCCAAAAACTTTTTCATAGATCAATATTAAGAATAATGATAAGAATGAAAGCACACCATTCAAAGCGAAAAGACCAAAATATTGCCAGTTTAGTTGTTGGGTATTACCCTCTTGAATAATAGAAAAGGCGAAATAAGCGATCATATAGATAAAGGTAATCTGACTTATAGATACAAAAAGATTGGCCCGTTTATACAGTTCTGATACCGTTAATATGGTTACTATACCTGCAATGATCTGTAAGAAGATAAACTCAAAACTGTTAGGAACGATAAATCCTAATAATAGTACCGTAAGCACATGTGTGAATAAACCTAATCGTGCATCGAAAAAGGCTTTTAGCAAGATAGGAAGGATTATTAGAGGCACTACATAAAGATATTCTACCCGATATTTAACGACCAAAGTCACCAACAATACCATGAGGAAAATGTTAAAGAAAATAAAGGTCACCTTCGTATTATTTTCAAATACCTCCTGCCTATATTTCTTTAAAAACAAAAGTAACATCAACATGGCAAGTGCGACCAGCAATGTATAACCTACAACTATCCAATTATAATTCGATTCGCTCCATAACTGAGATTTATACTCACTTTTCAATGAATTTAATATCTCATATTTTTTTCCTTCTACCACATCCCCCTTGGATATAATCCTTTCATTTTCAGTAATTAGGCCTTCTGTGTACGATATTTTATTGAATTCTTCTTCTAATAATTTTTGTGTTAATTCTTCGTCGTAATATACATTCGGTTCTAATACATCCAAAAAAACAGTTATAAAATAATTTTCTAAGAACCTATAGCTAGAATTTTTAAAATGATCTTTAATACTGGCCTGTAAATTGTTAGCCGTTATTAATTTATCAAAAACAATTTCTGAAATCGTATTACCCTTTCTTAATGTAATAATTTGCTTTGGGGAGGCCTTATTCCGATCATCTTTTTCCAAATACCCGGTATCATAAATTTTATCAATAACTTTTTCGGCAAAATTAATGGCTCCCCTCCTATTAAAGCCCCGAAGAATGGTATCCTGTAATGTCTTGGAAACCTTATCCCTAAAATTATTTTTTGCTCTATCTATAACACCTTCATTATAAGTAAAATAAAGTGTTTTATTTAACTCTATTTGTTCCTTTTCTTTATCAATATTCTCCAGGGGTTTTTGAATAGCGAAATCAAATGGCGCATATAGGTTATCGTATTGCCATGGCTTCCCTTTTTGAAATTCATATTTAAAATGACCTCCCTTCGGAAATAAATAAACAATAGCGAAAGTGATAAGAATGAAAAGAAAAATTTTATATATCAGGGCATGGTTTTGATATAGGGTATTGATAAAATTTTTCGTGTTGAATTTCTTCATGAGTTCCGCATTAGCATAACGTTAGCGCAATGTAAAAAAAAATAGTAGATTACACTTCATAATAACTATAAAGTGAGGGTATTTAGTTTATGAATATTTAGAATTTTTAAAAATCAAAAAAATAACTTTCGTTGGTTCCTTTATTTTTTGATCAATTCTTCTAATCTAACAGGGAGATGTTTACCAACCCAATTCCTGTAATTCGAATACTCCAGCTGTTGATGAATAGTAGTTGTTTTATCCAAAATTCCCTGAATGATAGACTCAGGCTGTAATTCACGTTCAGAGATCTCTTTTACAATAGAATTTAATTGGTCATTAACAGCTCGCTTTATCCTATTATTGTGACTGGTTAGCCATTTTTCAAACGCATCTTCCGTTAAATGTTTGTCAATGATCAATTCCGTCATTTGTTTCCCGTGCTTTTTAGACTCCAGTATATTTCCTTTGCCCGTAACAGCATTACCTACTGCAAATACATTTTCATAACCATAAACATGATAATCAGCTTCATCACGCATTTTTAAGGCTGAATAATCATATTGAAGCCCTTTTATTTTTTCTGGAACACTACCAATAGAAGATATGACCAATTCTGTTTCAATATCATAATCGCCGTTTTTAACAGGTTTGATCTTGCCTTGATCAAGCATGACCTTTTGTAGCACCATGGCCGACAATTTTTGATTGGTTTCCTTAAATCCAATAGGGATACTTAAGGGTATAAATTCAAATAGATATTTTTCTAAATACTTATTCAATAATTTTTCTGAAACTTCTTTAGCGGCTTCTTTGCTTTCTGGAGTATCATCTTTGGGGCTCTTCAACGGCATATCTCTCGCCTGCCTCCTATATACTAGTTTTGCCTTTTGTATGTTTAGATCTTCGAGCGTAACTTGATGATCTTCGAGTACTTTATCTATCCCTAATTTCTCTAAAGTAAATACATCTACATCTATGCCTTTTTCAATTTTTAACCGTTCTTTTACAAGTTCGATCATTACTACCTTTATAACATCGAGCGAAGAAAGTCCTCCCCCAAAGACTACGGTATTATTCTTTAATATATAATTCTTCCCTGTATAGTCTTCTTCATGTTTATGGTTAAACCAATTAATGAAGGCATTCTGGTAGATCAATTGGCTGTCTTTAAATTTTTCAATATTATCGACAGGTAATTCACGGTCTTTCCAGGCCCCATTTGCCAAAATGATTGCAGAAAATCCCCAATGTTTAACGATGTCTAAAAACGCGATGTTTTTACCAATTTTTGTATGCGGTACAAATCTAATGTTAGGATGGTCTAATTTATTATCAATTTCATTAATTTGTCGGTTCCGTAAATTGATATGCCAATTAGGCAATCCGTCTTCGATTTTTCCATAAGGCAATTTATTCATTTCGAAAACTACTACTCGAAATCCATTTTGTGCCAATATACTGGCCGCTTCCGATCCGGAAATCGAACCGCCAATAACTGCTATATAGTGCTTTTTGTCTACTTCGTTCAAACTCATAAAATCATTTTTTGGAAATTTAAGCAAAATATAAAACAGAAAGTTAGTTTATGTAACATTTATGACAATCTAATACTCTTTTTATTTAGCCATATGATTGATTAAAATTCTTTAAATTCGCATAAGCAAATTATATTCAAATGAAAGAAGTCGTCATAGTTTCTGCAGTAAGAACTCCTATTGGTAGTTTTTTAGGAAGTTTATCCAGTGTACCAGCCACCCAATTAGGGGCTGCTGCCATTAAAGCCGCCTTAAAGAAAATTAATTTAGATCCAAAAAAAGTAGATGAAGTTTTGATGGGTAGTGTCTTACAAGCCGATTTGGGACAAGCACCGGCGCGGCAAGCGGCTATTTTTGCCGGAATACCCGATACCGTACCCTGTACAACGGTCAATAAAGTTTGTGCTTCTGGTATGAAGGCCGTAATGCAAGGTGCCCAAGCTATACAATGTGGAGATGCTGATATTGTGGTAGCGGGAGGCATGGAGAATATGTCCTTGGTACCCCACTATCTAAATGGTAGATCAGGACAAAAAATGGGTAATATAGAATTGACCGATGGCTTGTTAAAGGATGGTTTAACAAATGTGTACGATGGTAAACACATGGGAACCTGTGGTGATCTTTGTGCAACTGAACATAAATTTTCTAGGGAAGCGCAGGATGAATTTGCAATGGAGTCTTATCGTCGATCTGCCAAAGCATGGAGCGCTGGAAATTTCAAAGAGGAAGTTATACCTGTAGAAGTTCCACAACGAAAGGGAGATCCTATAATCGTAAATGAAGATGAGGAATATAAAAACGTGAAAATGGAAAAAATTCCATCATTAAGACCCGTTTTCTCGAAAGATGGAACCGTAACTGCGGCCAATGCATCAACGCTAAATGATGGTGCAGCAGCACTTGTATTAATGAGTCGTGAAAAGGCGAAAGAATTGAATCTAAAACCATTGGCGACCATAAAGGCTTATGCCGATGCAGCACTAGAACCAGAATGGTTTACAATTGCACCTGCTAAAGCACTGCCTAAAGCACTTGCCAAAGCTAAGCTTGAAATTAAAGATATAGATTATTTTGAATTTAATGAAGCTTTTTCGGTCGTAGGCTTAGCCAACACAAAATTACTTGGCTTGTCTTCAGAAAAAGTCAATGTAAACGGCGGTGCCGTATCATTAGGTCATCCATTAGGGTGCTCGGGTGCCAGAATAATTGTTACTTTGATAAATGTGCTGAAACAAAATAATGGCAGCTTAGGAGCGGCTGCGATATGTAATGGTGGCGGTGGCGCGAGTGCTATTGTAATTCAGAATAATTAATATCTATTGAATGAAGTACGGTATTTGTAATTTAAGTAAAATCCCATTACGTATTGAAGCCAACGATAGAAGTGAAATGGTCTCTGAAGTGCTGTTTGGTGATCATTTTGAAGTAATCGAAAAATCGAAACAATGGCTGAAGATCAAGCTATCTTTTGATGGTTATGAAGGTTGGATAGATAAAAAGCAATCCATAAGTATTAGCGAAGATTATTTTAAGAAACTCACGAAAGCCCCTTTAATTTTATCGAATGAACTCGTCGACTTGATCGAGGATGAAAACGGGAATTTAATACCCATATTATTGGGCACTAGATTACCATTTTATAAAAATAAAACTATTGACATAAACGGAAAACATTTTACTTTCGAAGGTGATATAACCAAGCAAGCCAAACCTAAATCAGAATTAATAAATACGGCGTTTAAGTTTTTAAATGCTCCTTATTTATGGGGTGGCAAAACACTTTTTGGCCTTGATTGTTCTGGGTTTACACAAATGGTCTATAAAATAAATGGCCAAAAGCTATTAAGAGACGCAGCACAACAAGCCTCTCAAGGTGAGGTATTAAGTTTTATTGAAGAATCAGAACCTGGTGATCTTGCATTTTTTGATGATGAAGAAGGAAACATTATACATGTAGGTATTATTTTGGCCAACAATTATATTATTCATGCAAGTGGTATGGTTCGGGTCGATAGGCTCGATCAAAGCGGTATCTATAATCCAGATCAAAAAAAGCACACCCATAAATTACGGGTGATAAAGAAAATATATTAATTAAAAAAGCTTCTTAGTACCTAAGAAGCTTTTTTAATTAATTGTGAAATCTAATTATTATTTATCACGAGCATCCCAAATAGCCTTCATTTCTTTAAACTTGTCGTCCATTTCAAGATTTTCATACAAACTCATTAAAGTTCTAACAATTTCTATATCTTTTTTCTTAATTGCGTATGCTTTTTCATAAAATGGTAAAACTTCTTTGTACAAAACTTTTTGTTTAGCTTTTATGGCGTCATACTTTGAGAAATTACTTAAGTTTTTATTCATTTCATCTACATATTCTTTATCCTTGTCTAAAGTTAGAGCGCCCAAATTGACATAAGCATCGGCATAGTTTGGATCTAATTCAATAGCCCTATTATAATAGCTCTTAGCTTCTTCAACATTACCTTGTTCCTGATTAATAACACCAACATTAAAATGTAAGTTAGGGTTATTCGGATCTTGCTTAATAGCTTCTTTCATAAGGGCTGCGAACTCATCTTTCTTATCTAGTTTTAATAATAAGTTAGCTTCTGTGAGCAGAATATTGATATCACCGGGAGCAACTTTTCTTGCTTCCTGAACGGCTGTAATTGCATTTTCAACTTCTCCTTTTTCAACTAAAATATATGCAATATTTTTAATTACAGTAGCTCTTTTAGATTCTGAAATTTCCACTTTCGGATCTTTATACTGATTGGACTTCACCATAATATCCATTTGGGATTTAGACCCAAAATTTTCTACCTCTCCACTTTCAATATTAGTAGCAGAATACACCGTGGTAATACCGGTATAACCCATCTCTTTTAATCTTTTAAAATAATCTAATGCTGTATCATAATTTTCATCCAGATATGCCGCATTGGCTGCATATTCAAGGAATAAAGTATCTTTCTGGCTCAGTTCATAAGTCTGATACATAGATTTTGAGGCAGCAGAATAATTTTTGTCCTGATACTCCTTGATCCCTTTTTGTGATACATCAGATACCAAAGCATTTAATAATGGCTGAGCCTCATCAGTATACTTATTTTTACCAATTTCTTTTTCAAAACTTAAGAGTTTTTGAAATGTTTTGGCAGCAGTTTCATAAGCATCAGGGTCTAATGCAGGGTTCTTTTTAGCAACATCATAATAAGTTTTGGCCTTTACAAAATAAAAGTTCGCTTTAATTTTGTCATCGGCATTTGCAATTAAACTTTCAGCTTGATCTACTGAAGATTTGGCAGCTGCAACGTCACCACTTTTTAAGGCTTTTTCAGCATCCTTAATTTGGTCTTTTTGAGCATACATTGACAATCCCATAAATATTGCCAAAAGCGTGATAAATTGTTTTTTCATTTTTTTACTAATTAATTATTCTTGATTATTTGTTGTTTCATCGGATTCATTATTTTCAATTTCCGTGCCAAGTTCATTTTCGTCGTTTATTTCCTCATCATCTTCATGCATTACTTTGGCGACGGCGGCAATTGAGTCTTCATTCTTAATATTGATCAATTTAACCCCTTGGGTTGCCCTGCCCATAACTCGCAAATCAGATACGGCCATCCTAATAGTAATTCCTGATTTATTGATGATCATCAGATCATCTTCGTCAGACACATTTTTAATGGCCACTAAATTCCCTGTTTTCTCAGTGACATTTATAGTTTTAACACCTTTCCCACCTCTATTGGTGATCCTGTAGTCTTCTAAACTAGACCTTTTACCATATCCTTTTTCGGAAACCACGAGAATGTCGCTATCCATATCATTTACCGAAAGCATACCAATTACTTCATCCTTATCATTCGCCAATGTGATTCCGCGTACACCTGAAGCGTTTCTGCCCATCGGCCGCGTTTTTCCTTCTTCAAAGCGAATCGCTTTACCTGATTTTAAACCAATCATGATCTGACTATTGCCGTCCGTCAATTTAGCCTCTAGCAATTCATCATTATCCCTAATAGTAATAGCATTGATACCATTTGTCCTGGGTCTTGAATATTGCTCTAAAGATGTCTTTTTCGTTTGACCCATTTTAGTCACCATTAATACATAGTTGCTATTCACATAATCTTCATCTTTAAGATCTTGTGTACATATAAAAGCTTTTACTTTATCATCGGGTTCAATATTCACAAGATTCTGGATGGCTCTACCCTTCGATGCTTTGCTGCCTTCTGGAATTTCGTAAACCCTTAACCAAAATACTTTACCTTTCTGCGTAAAGAATAACATGTATTGATGATTTGTGGCCACATAAAGGTGTTCTAAGAAATCTTCAGTACGCGTTGCTACTCCTTTTTGACCTCTTCCACCCCTATTTTGGACCTTGTATTCATCAAGATTTGTTCTTTTTACATATCCCGCATGAGAGATGGTAACGACCACTTGCGAATCGGGTATCATGTCTTCTATACTAACATCTCCACCTGCATATTCAATAATCGAGCGACGTTCATCTCCATACTTCTCCTTGATCTCTAATAATTCTTCTTTTATGATGATCATTCGTCTGGATTCGTCGGCTAATATATCCTTCAGATCAATGATCAATTTCATCAAATCTTCATATTCTGAACGTAATTTATCTTGCTCTAAACCAGTAAGCTGGCGCAATCGCATTTCAACAATTGCTTTAGCCTGAATTTCTGAAAGTTCAAATCGTTTTATTAAAGCCTCCCTTGCCTCATCGGCATTACTAGACGCTCTAATTAATTTGATAACTTCATCTATATTATCTGAAGCGATAATTAATCCTTCAAGAATATGGGCTCTCGCCTCTGCTTTTTCAAGTTCAAACTTGGTTCTGCGAACAACAACATCATGCCTGTGATTCACAAAATGCTTTATGAGTTGTTTTAAATTTAACATCTCTGGCCTTCCGTTAACCAAGGCAATATTATTTACACTGAACGAAGTTTGTAAAGCCGTGTATTTGTATAATTTGTTAAGTACAATGTTCGGTATGGCATCTCTTTTTAATACATAAACCAAACGGCGGCCTTTTCTACTGGTTTCATCACGAAGCGTAGAAATACCTTCAATTTTTTTGTCATTCACCAAATCGGCAGTTTTCTTCATGAGGTCTGCCCCATTCACCTGATAAGGTAATTCTGTGACTACAATACATTCCCTGCCATTGATCTCTTCGAATACTGTTTTCGCGCGCATCACAATTCGACCCCTTCCTGTATGAAAAGCGTCCTTAACACCTTCATATCCGTAGATAGTTCCCCCTGTTGGAAAATCAGGAGCCTTAATGTGCTGCATTAATTCATCAATCTCTATATCATTATTCTCTATATAAGCTACAGTGCCGTCAATAACCTCTGTAAGGTTATGTGGCGCCATATTGGTAGCCATCCCTACGGCAATACCCGAAGCACCGTTTACCAATAAACTAGGAATTCTTGTTGGTAATACTGTAGGTTCTTCAAGGGTGTCATCAAAATTCAATCTATGATCAACGGTATTCTTATCAATATCAGATAACATTTCTTCTGATATTTTATGCATTCTTACTTCCGTATAACGCATCGCCGCCGGACTATCACCATCTGGAGAGCCAAAGTTACCTTGCCCATCTACCATCTGGTAGCGCATGCTCCAATCTTGTGCCATCCTCACCATAGCATCGTAGACGGAAGTATCTCCATGTGGGTGATACTTACCTAAAACCTCACCAACTACCCTCGCCGATTTTTTATGTGCTCCTGTCGCTCTAATCCCTAATTCATGCATACCAAAAAGTACTCTTCTGTGAACCGGTTTTAAACCGTCACGTACATCAGGAAGCGCTCTTGATACGATCACAGACATCGAATAATCGATGTATGATGATTTCATTTCATCTTCAATATTGATAGGAATCAATCTTTCACTTTCTGCCATATATTTTTACTATTTATTTTGGAATTTTATTAAGCTGGCAATATACGACAATTATGTTTTTTTTGAGTTATTTCAAAGCGGATTTATTATTATTATTTATTAACAATAAACCCCAATAAACACGCTGTTTTTCACTGTTTTAACCTGTTAATAAAAGTTGGGCATAACTTTTGTAATATTATATGAAAAAAATCTACTAATTTTACAGTATAAATCGATATTATGGATGATAATTTTTCACCAAAAGTAAAAGATGTAATTGCGTATAGTAAAGAAGAGGCTTTACGCTTGGGGCATGATTTTATTGGTACAGAACATTTGATGCTTGGCTTACTGCGCAAAGCCAATGGAGAAGCGATTGATATTTTAAATGCCTTGGATGTAGATCTGCCACTGCTTCGAAAGAAAATTGAAGGATTGAGTCCGGCGAATTCTGATACCTCCTTAGGTAATGATAAAAAGAGCTTACATCTTACAAAACAAGCAGAAAAGGCACTTAAAACAACATTTTTAGAGGCCAAGTTATTTAAGAGCAAATCTGTAAGTACGGCCCATTTGTTATTATGTGTTTTACGTAATGAAAATGACCCAACGACCAAATTGCTCAATAAATTCGATATAGATTATAACGAGGTTAAGTCTATTTTTAGTCAGTTATTTGTCGATGAAGATATTACACCGAGTCCTCAGGCGGAAACACCGAGAGATGAAGAATTCGACGAGCCGAAACAGAATCCGTTTGAAGGATCAAAACAAAGTAAATCAAGCGCAAAGTCTAAAACGCCCGTTTTAGATAACTTTGGTAGAGATCTGACACGATTGGCCGAAGAAGGAAAATTAGACCCTGTAGTGGGCCGTCAGAAAGAAATAGAACGTATTTCACAGATACTCAGCAGAAGAAAAAAGAACAACCCAATTTTGATCGGTGAACCAGGCGTTGGTAAATCTGCCATTGCTGAAGGATTGGCACTAAGGATCATACAACGAAAAGTTTCTCGAATTTTATTTAATAAGCGAATCGTTTCACTCGATCTTGCAAGTTTGGTAGCGGGCACAAAATATCGTGGCCAGTTTGAAGAACGAATGAAAGCCTTAATGAATGAATTGGAAAAAAATGAGGATATTATTCTATTTATAGACGAAATTCACACCATTGTCGGCGCCGGAGGTGCCACCGGATCATTGGATGCATCTAATATGTTCAAACCCGCACTGGCAAGAGGTGAAATACAATGTATTGGAGCCACTACCTTAGATGAATTCAGACAAAATATTGAAAAGGACGGTGCACTTGAGCGACGTTTTCAAAAGGTAATGGTAGAACCTACCTCCGTTGAAGAATCCATTGAAATTCTTAATAATATTAAAGATAAATATGAAAATCATCACAATGTAGAATATACCGATGATGCCATTGAAGCATGTGTAAAACTCACGAACAGATATATGACCGATCGTTTTCTTCCTGATAAGGCTATCGATGCCTTAGACGAATCGGGTTCGAGAATTCATATAACCAATATTGTAGTTCCTAAGCAAGTACTTCAATTAGAAAAGCAATTAGAAGATGTTAGAGAGCTGAAAAACAGCGTGGTAAAGAGTCAAAAATATGAAGAAGCTGCCCGCTTGAGAGATGATGAGAAACGTATAGAAAAAGAATTAGCAGTGGCCCAACAAACTTGGGAAGAACAATCTAAACTTCACAAAGAAATTGTAACTGAAGATAATGTAGCCGAAGTTGTTTCTATGATGACAGGAATTCCTGTGAACAGGATCGCAGAAGCTGAAAGTGCGCGGTTAGCAGATCTTCATAACCTTATAAAAGGTAAAGTTATCGGTCAGGATGAAGCGGTGAGTAAAGTAGTTAAAGCTATTCAGCGTAACCGTGTTGGGTTAAAAGACCCGAATAAACCCATTGGTTCGTTTATATTCCTGGGCCAAACAGGGGTAGGTAAAACCCAATTGGCAAAAGTATTGGCAAGAGAATTATTTGATTCTCCCGATGCATTGGTGCGTATTGATATGAGTGAATACATGGAAAAATTTGCCATTTCACGGCTGGTAGGCGCACCTCCGGGATATGTTGGATATGAAGAAGGTGGTCAACTTACTGAAAAGATACGTCGTAAACCATATGCCGTAGTGCTGCTTGATGAAATTGAAAAAGCCCATCCAGATGTATTTAATATGTTATTGCAAATATTGGATGACGGATACATAACTGATAGTTTAGGGAGAAAAATTGATTTTAGACATACCATTATCATCATGACCTCTAATATTGGTTCACGGCAATTAAAAGATTTCGGTACCGGTGTTGGATTTGGTACTGAATCAAAGAAAAAACAGGCAGACGCTAACGCTAAGAGTGTGATTGAAAACGCTTTAAAGAAAAGTTTTGCGCCTGAATTCTTAAATCGAATCGATGATGTGATTGTATTCAATGCCCTGGAAAAGGAAGATATTCATGCCATTATTGATATCGAACTTGAAAAATTATTAGATAGAATTGACGGATTGGGTTATAAACTGGTCCTTAGTGAAAAGGCCAAAGATTATATTGCCGATAAAGGATTTGATAGACAATATGGAGCTCGCCCACTTAAAAGAGCCATTCAAAAGTATATTGAAGATGCATTGGCAGAAGAGATCGTCAATTCGAAATTAAAGGAAAATGATACTATTTTTATGGATCTTGATGAAGAGAAGGATGAATTGACCATAAAGATCAAAAAGGCGAAAAAGCCAATAGAAGAAAAGGATTAATATGTAAGACCCTCCGATCAGGAGGGTTTTTTATTATAGAGTATTTACTTTTTTGTAACTTTAATACTTTCTAAATTCATTATCATGAAAAATTCATCTAAAATACTTTTAGGTATACTTACATTTTTACCAATGCTGTTGATCTTGACCTATGTAGTATATATTTTTACGGGTTTCATTCCAACGGCTATCAGATTAGAGAATAGCAATCAAGAAGTCCCTGTAGAACTCTTTGAATCTATTTCGATTATGATCATCCTCATAGTGCTTGCCATTACCATAAAGCTTGGTGTCACGATCTATTATATCGTCCATGCAACTAACAATCCGAAAAACGAAACGAACACTAAAATTATGTGGATTGTGCTATTAGTGCTGGTTGGTACCATTACTTCGATAGTTTATTACTTTGTCGAAATATTACCTTCTAAGATTAGTGATAAGGATGCTATCGGGTATACCACTAAGCCAACAAATTAATTTAATAACTCGTCTATATCCACAGTTAGGGATCTGATGAAGTTGATCGTCTTTTCTATTTCATCGTGTAGCACTTTATCCTCTTCAACGAACGAGACTTCAGTCCGGTAAATTTGAACTAAAGATTCCAGGAAAGGTGATGTCTTTAAAGGCCTTCTAAAATCCAGGGCCTGAGCCGCGCTTAGCAATTCTATGGCCAAGATGGTTTCTAAATTATCGACGATCCGTTTTGTTTTTGTAGCAGCATTGGCACCCATGCTTACATGGTCTTCCTGGCCGTTACTCGATACAATAGAATCAACAGCAGCGGGTGTAGCTAGCTGTTTATTCTGACTAACAATACTGGCAGCAGTATACTGAGGGATCATTAAGCCCGAATTTAAGCCGGGATTTGATACTAAAAAGGCAGGTAAATTCCTTGAACCAGATATTAATTGAAATGTACGTCTTTCAGAAATACTTCCCCATTCGGCAAGTGCAATTCCTAAAAAGTCCAAGGCTAAGGCCAAGGGTTGCCCATGGAAATTGCCTCCCGATATAATTTCATCGGCTTTTACAAAAATGTTAGGGTTATCGGTCACGGAATTAATTTCGGTCTCTATGGTTTTTTTTGCAAAATTCAAAGCATCCAGACTAGCTCCATGAACTTGAGGTATACATCTGAACGAATATGGATCTTGTAAGTGTTTTTTTTCTCGATTAATGATTTCACTATCGATTAAAAACTCTTGTATTCTTTTTGCCGTTTTTATCTGGCCATTATGCGGACGCACCAACTGTATCAACTCATTAAAAGGTTCTATCCTGCCATCAAAAGCATCCAAAGAAAGTGCCCCGAAAAGATCTGACAAATAAGATAATTTAAAGCTTTTTAGAAGTATAAAAACCCCATAAGCACTCATAAATTGTGTGCCATTAAGCAATGCCAATCCTTCTTTCGATTGTAATTCTATTTTTTCCCAGTTAAACTTATCAAGAATTTCCTGTCCACCGTATTCCTTACCTTTATATCTAACCTTTCCTTTTGCAATGAGGGGCAAAGCCAAATGTGCTAATGGAGCCAGATCGCCTGATGCTCCTAGAGATCCCTGCGTATAAATAACCGGTAAAATATCATTATTATAGAAATCTATCAATCTGTTTACTGTTTCCAACTGTACACCCGAATGGCCATAACTTAAAGACTGGATCTTTAAAAATAGCATGAGTCTAACAATCTCATCAGGTACGCGTTCACCAGTACCACAAGCATGTGACATTACTAAATTGGCCTGAAGTATGGTGAGGTTTTCATTCGATATTTTTACATTATGAAGTGCACCAAACCCAGTATTAATACCGTATATGGGTTTCTCACTCTTGGCCAAAGTTTCCGTTAAATATATGCGGCATGCCACTATTTTGCTTTTAGCATCTTCTGATAAAGCCAATTTTTTTCTGGTATAAATAATGTCATTTATCCTGGCCAAATCTAAGTAAGTACTATCTATATAGTGGATATTTTTCATGTTGCCGTTAAGGTTCCTCAAAAGTCAACATTCACATCAATATTTCCAAATAAAATAGAAAAGAATATAATTACAAATTTCGAAATCAAATGATAAAACCAAAACAAGTCAATTAACTTAATTTTAAGAAAAAATAATCAGTCAAAAACTGTATTTTTGCCGACAAATTTATTTAACATGAAAAAAATATTTATCACATTTACTACCCTATTACTATTAATGGCTTGTAATAAAGAGCAGGCACCAAAAGATTATGCAACTATTTCCGGAAAAATTACCAATCCGAATAGTGAAGAAATAAAGATTCTTAATAATAGAAATGAATTAATAAAAACAATTACCTTAAATGAAGATAATACCTTTAAAGATACCTTAAAGGTTACCAAAGGCATTTACACATTGTCAGACGGTTCAGAATTTGCCGCTTTATATTTAGATAATAACTATGATATCAATATCACGCTGGATGCCAAGGAATTTGACGAAACTTTGACTTTCTCTGGATTGGGAAGTGATGGTAGTAGTTATCTGGTTAAAAAAGTATTATTACAAGAAAAAACCTTTAATAATATGGACGAATTGTATGCCTTGGAAAAGGATGTATTTATAACCACTTTAAATGAGCGGAAAGCTGATTTTCTAAAATTGAAGGATGAATTTAACGGATTGGATTCTACATTAGTTGCTATGGATCAAACTGATACCGAAATGCTTTTTCAATTTTTAAGCAATCGATATGATAAGGTCTCAAAATTATCTAAATTAAAAGGAACTCCATCTCCAAAGTTTAGCGACTATGAAAATTATAAAGGCGGTACAACATCTTTAGATGACCTTAAAGGCAAATATGTCTATTTAGACATTTGGGCAACCTGGTGTGGACCATGTAAAGCCGAAATACCTTTTTTAAAAGCGATCGAGAAAGAATTTCATGATAATAATATTGTATTCGTAAGTATCTCAATCGATAAAAAAGATGCCTATGATGCGTGGAAACAAATGATCGTGGAAAAAGAATTATCGGGGATGCAACTTTTTGCTGATAATGACTGGAATTCTCAATTTATTCGAGACTACGAAATAGAAGGCATTCCAAGGTTTATATTGGTGGATGATAAAGGAAATATTGTCAATGCTGATGCTCCAAGACCTTCAAATCCGAAATTAAAGGAACTCCTTAATGATTTGAACATATAGGGAATTGAAAATATAGAAAAAGCGGCTTAAGGCCGCTTTTTTTTATATATAAAGCTTTTCATCTTTTTCAGGATCTTCTTTTGGTTCGGGTTCTGACTCCTGCAATGCTGCTGTTTCTTCCTTTTTAAACAGATCCATGAATGCTTCCGACAAATAATCTATACAATCAGAAGCCGTAAACGTTTCAAAGACCTTTTTATTCATAGCCATTTCTGCTGTAGATCCATGCAAATAAACCCCCAAAATTGCTGCTTCCAGGGCTTTATATTGCTGAGCAATTAAGCCGGTAATAATCCCCGTAAGTACATCTCCACTGCCGGCGGTAGCCAAAGCAGGATTACCTGTAGTATTGAAATGAACCATTCCCTGATAGGCTATAGCGGTATAAGCCCCTTTAAGCACAATAATTATTTTATGCTTTTTTGATAATGAAACGAGTTTGTCTAACTTTTCATAATCATTCTTCCATTTACCGGCTAAACGCTCAAATTCTTTCGGATGTGGTGTTAAAACAGAATCCTTTGGTAACAATTTGAGCAAACTTTTCTTTTTTGATAATAAGTTAATAGCGTCTGCATCGATCACCAGCGGTATTTTATTTGTCTTTAAAAACTGTTCAAATCCTTCGGCCGTTTTGGCACTTGTACCCATCCCCATTCCAATACCTATGACCGATGGTTTTATTTTAGAATTGAAATATTGAATTTCATTTTCGGCATCTACTTCAACCATCACTTCCGGTAAGGATGTTTGCACTATTTGATAACCACATTTTGGTATATAAGCAGTCACAAGACCGCTACCTATAGTCAATGCGGCTTTAGCTGATAAGGTTACAGCTCCCATTTTACCAAAACTACCACCCAGCATAAGGGCATGGCCAAAATCGCCTTTATGCGAAAATTTCTTTCTGAATTTATAGATAGGTTGTACTTCTCTTTTATAAGTTAGGTGAAAATTGGTCTTTACCTTTTCCAAATATACTTCGTCCAAACCGATATCGATCACTGCCCAGGCATCGATGTATTCTTGATTTTCGGGTAAAATAAATGCCAATTTAGGCGTTTGAAAAGTTAAGGTAAAGTTAGATCTAATTACAGATTCTTTGTCGCTAATCCTTTTATCTGCAAAAAGCCCCGAAGGAAAATCGATTGACAGTATATAAGCATTAGTTGCATTGATGAATTGGATCGTTTCTTTAAGAACGCCTTCAGGACTCCGTTTTAGACCTAATCCGAAAATAGCATCAATTATCATGTCATTTTCGGTAATCGAAGGGAATTCAGAACGACAAGTGATCATCTCGGCCCAGACCCCAATTTCCTTTAATCTTTCATAATTGACTAAAAATGCATCAGAGCGTTTATTGCCACAATTTACGATATATGTTTTTACATGATATCCATGTTGCCCGAGGTGCCTGGCGATCACCAATCCATCACCACCATTATTTCCTGTACCACAAAATATATGAATCGGAACATTATTTCCCTGAAGCCTGTTATTTATCCATTGAAAACATAAGGTTGCTGCTCTTTCCATTAAATCTATCTCTGTGAGATTTCCATTTTTAATGGTAATACGGTCTGCTTCGTACAGTTGTTGAGCAGATAATATTTTCATAGATCTAACCTTTTATGATAAGTGATTCTTTTAGAAAAAATCGGTAATCTAGAACTAGATTAAAATAATTAATTTTATTTATACTCTCCCATAGCCGCATATTTAGCCATTCTTTTTTTGACTAAAGCCGGTTTTGTTAACTTCTTTAACTCGTTATATGCCTTTACAATTTGTCTTTCAACGATTTTAAATGCCTCTTCCCTATTGCTATGGGCACCTCCAAAAGGTTCTTTAATAATACCGTCTATCAGTTCTAGCTTTTTCATGTCTTTAGCTGTCAGTTTTAACGCTTCAGCTGCCTGCTCCTTGTAGTCCCAGCTACGCCATAGGATCGATGAACACGACTCAGGTGAAATCACTGTATACCATGTGTTTTCCATCATATAAACACGGTCTCCCACACCAATACCCAATGCTCCTCCCGAAGCGCCTTCCCCAATCACAACTGTAATGATAGGCGTCTTTAAAATAGTCATTTCATAAATATTCCTGGCAATTGCTTCTCCTTGACCACGTTCTTCTGCTTCTAAACCGGGATAAGCACCGGGAGTATCTAAGAGGGTCACTACCGGAATACCGAATTTTTCTGCCATTCGCATTAATCGCAGCGCTTTGCGATATCCTTCCGGGTTGGCCATACCGAAATTCCTATACTGACGTGTTTTTGTATTAAATCCTTTTTGCTGACCTATAAACATATAGGATTGGTTACCTATTTTCCCTAAACCTCCAACCATTGCTTTGTCATCAGCAAAATTCCTATCACCGTGGAGTTCCATAAAAGTACCTTTGGTCAATGCCCTCATAAAGTCCAAGGTATATGGTCTTGAAGGGTGCCTCGACAATTGAACTCGCTGCCAGGCGGTAAGATTCTTATAAATATCCTTACGTGCTTTTTCAAGTTTTTTCTCGATCTGCTCACATGTTTCAGAAACATCTACATCACTCTCCTCGCCAATCGCCAAACATTTTGTTAGCTGTTCTTCTAACTCTTGTATTGGTTTTTCAAAATCTAAATATTCCATTAGGGTAGTTTTAGTTAGGTTATACAAATATATGAACTTTGTTTGTATACTCTATTTACTTTTAATTCTAAATAAGCCGGGTCTATATTTTATTAAGCCATTTAAAATTACGGTAACTAATATGATCAAAGCTCCATAGTAGAAATTAGGCGTCATAATTTCTTTTTGACCAAAAATAATGATGGCTAGAATAATGCCGTATACCGGTTCTAAATTAATGGTTAACATCATCGTGAAAGGACTCACACTTTTTAAAACCTTGGTAGATGCAACAAAGGCATAAGCAGTACAAATCGAGGCTAATATTATGAGATACACCCAATCGGCTTTACTTAATATAAAAAAATGAGCGTCAATAGTTCCATTAAAGAATAACAGCATGGTTATAAAAATTACAGCAAAAAACAATTCATAAAAGGATATGATGGTAGCATTATGGAATTTAATAAGATCGGCGTTCAAAATAGAAAAACTTGCAGATAAAAAGGCCGAGATCAAAGCAAAAATAATTCCTAACATATATTCAGTTTCCGCATTGAACATAATGACCAATCCTACGATTGCCAATAATGAAAAAATGACCTCATAAATAATTATTTTTTTTCGAAAAACCGCCAGCTGGATAAGTGTAACAAAAAAAGCTCCTGTCGACATGGTAGCCAATGTAACCGAAACATTAGAAATTTTTATTGCATAAAAAAAAGTGATCCAATGTACGGCAATTAGAATTCCACCGATAAAAAACCTAAATAGCTCTTTCGATGTCTTTTTAAAGCTAATTTTTCTTAGAATAATGAAAATAAAAATAAAAATAACAGCGAGTAATATTCTAAACCAAACCAACGGAATCGCATCTATGCTTATTAAAGCACCGAGTATTGCTGTGAACCCCCAAATAAATACTATTAAATGAAGATGTAGATAATTGGTAATCCTATCGTTTAGCATTGAAGTAGAGATAAACTGCTAGTAATCCAAATAAAATATTAGGCAACCAAACCATAAATAATGGGTTATAAGTTACACCAGCGCCAAGTACTTCAGAAACTTTCATAAAAAATACATACACGAACATCAAACTAATACCAAGCGCCAAGTTAATTCCGATACCGCCTCTTCTTTTTTTAGATGCCAAAGAAAAAGCAATTAAAGTTAAAATTATAGAAGAAACGGGAATACTTGTACGTTTATACAATTCCACTTTATATTTATTAAGACTTTTAACACCACGTTTTTCAGATTCCTTAATATGTTTGGCCAATTCGTTTGAGGGCATTTCTTTTGCCAAATAATCGACATATAGTAGATCTTTTGGGAAAAAATTAAAAGTAGTATCTAATTTTCTGCCTGTTTCTATACTGTCAATCTGTGCATAAATTTTACGCTTTCTGTAATTATTAATTGAAAAAGTACTATCCTTTTCATTCCATCTCACATTCTGACCAATTATTTTATACTTTAACTGCAAACCATCAAAATGCTCATAAGAAAAATCGAAGCCCAGGTTACTTTTAAAATTAAAGTTTCTAAAGTAAACAAAATCATTCTCTGTTAATTGCAAACTCACGTTCATTACGTTGGTCTTTGACTTTGGAATTTTTCTAAGATAAGCTTCCTCAAATTCCTCGAAGGTCTTATTAGAATGCGGTACGATAAAGTGATTGGCCAACAAGGAAATAATTCCGATAATAACTGCCCCAATAAGATATGGTCTTAATAATCGTTTAAATGAAATACCCGCACTATGTATGGCTACGATCTCAGAATTAGCAGCAAGTTTTGATGTGAATAAAATGGTAGAGATAAACAATGCCAGCGGCATAAATGTATTCCCATAATTTATAATAAACGGTACGTAATAATCATTTATGATTTCGGTAATACCCAGGTCTGCATGTTCTAAAAATCTACCGATCTTTTCTGAGACATTTATAGCAATGGCAACAGGTACAAGAATAAGTAAGGTAAAAATAAAAGAAGTAAAATATTTCTTTAATATGTATTTATCTAAAACCAGCAAGTTTACAGTCTTTTATCCATTTGTTTTACCATTTTATTTTTCCAAACGGTAAAATCTCCCGCTAAGATATGCTTTCTTGCCTCACGAACCAACCACATATAAAAACCAAGATTATGAATGGTTGCGATCTGTTTTGCTAAATATTCCTTAGCGATAAACAAATGCCGTAAATAAGCTTTCGAGTACTGTGAATCGACAGAACTTATATTCATGGTGTCAATAGGAGAAAAATCATCAGCCCATTTCTTATTTTTGATATTTATGGTGCCATGCGCTGTAAAAAGCATTCCATTTCTGGCATTTCTAGTAGGCATTACACAATCAAACATGTCTATTCCTAATGCAATATTTTCCAATATATTGATAGGAGTACCTACACCCATCAGATATCTAGGCTTGTCTTTGGGTAGAATATCACAAACAATTTCTGTCATTTCATACATTTCCTCAGCCGGCTCACCAACCGATAGCCCTCCGATGGCATTCCCTTCCGCTTCGACTGAACTTATGTATTCTGCCGATTGCTTACGCAGATCTTTGTATGTGCTACCTTGCACTATAGGAAAAAGGGTTTGTTGAAAGCCATATTTAACCGGTGTTTTTTCAACATGTGCTACACATCGTTCTAACCATCGATGTGTCATATGCATGGATCTTTTAGCATAGTTATAATCACATGGGTATGGCGTACATTCATCAAAGGCCATAATAATATCGGCACCTATACTACGCTGTATATCCATTGAAAATTCGGGTGAAAAAAAATGTGTAGAACCATCAATATGCGATTTGAATTTCACCCCTTCCTCATTGATCTTTCTATTCGCAGAAAGCGAATATACCTGATATCCGCCACTATCGGTAAGCAATGGCCGATCCCAATTCATGAACTTATGCAATCCCCCCGCCTTTTCTAATATATCAGTTTGTGGTCGAAGATATAAATGATAGGTATTTCCTAAAATAATTTCAGCGTTGATATCATCTTTTAGTTCGTGTTGATGAACGCCCTTAACAGAAGCTACCGTACCGACAGGCATAAAGATTGGGGTTTCTATACTGCCATGTTCGGTAGTAATTACACCTGCTCTTGCTTTACTTTCGGGGTCTGATCGTTTAAGCTGAAATTTCATTTCTTTATTTAAACATTAAACCTAAAGTGCATGATATCGCCATCTTTTACGATATATTCTTTACCCTCAATGGCGAGTTTACCGGCTTCCTTTACCTTTGCTTCACTACCATAATGAACAAAATCATCGTATTTCATCACTTCTGCCCTGATGAAGCCTTTTTCAAAATCGGTATGGATTACCCCGGCCGCTTGTGGTGCTGTTTCACCAACATGCATGGTCCATGCTCGAACCTCTTTAACCCCGGCTGTAAAATATGTTTGTAAGTTCAAAAGTTTATAAGCGGCCCTAATAAGTACTGATGCACCCGGTTCATCCAATCCTAGATCTTCAAGGAACATTTGGCGCTCTTCATAAGTTTCTAATTCCATAATATCCGCTTCTGTTCCTACTGCCAATACTATTACTTCGGCATTTTCATCCGCCACAGCTTTTTTAACCTTTTCAACATAAGCATTACCTGTTTTAGCAGATGCTTCATCAACATTGCAAACATAGAGAACAGGCTTATCGGTGAGTAATTGTAAAGGCTTAATATATTCTTCACGTTCTGAAGGTGTAAATTCAATGGCTCTAACAGAAACGGCGCTTTCCAAACCACTTTTCGCTTTTATGAGAGCTGCTTCTTCTTTTTGTGCCTCTTTATTCCCCGTTCTAGCGGCCTTTTTTACCTTTTCCAGTTTCTTGTCGACCGCCTCAAGATCTTTTAATTGTAATTCTATATCGATGGTTTCTTTGTCTCTAACGGGATCTATAGTTAGATCAACATGAACGATATTATCATTATCAAAACAACGCAATACATGAATTATGGCATCTGTTTCTCTAATATTCCCTAAAAATTGATTCCCCAAGCCTTCTCCTTTGCTTGCCCCTTTTACCAGGCCTGCGATATCAACAATATCTACAGTTGCAGGAATAACGCGCTCGGGTTTTACAAGTTCTTCTAATTTTTCGATCCGTTTATCCGGAACATTTACTACCCCAATATTCGGTTCTATCGTACAAAATGGAAAATTGGCACTTTGCGCCTTGGCGTTTGATAAACAATTAAATAAAGTTGACTTTCCAACATTTGGTAATCCTACAATTCCGGCTTTCATTTGATATTTTCTGTTTTAAAGCTTTGTTTTATATAATCTCATAACTAAAGTTATTTCGATTTTATTTATTTAAAATAATTAGTGATTCTGAAGATATTAAGAGATCTGATCAATGAATTAATTTTAGCGGTGCAAATATAGTATTTACAATGGACTATTATTAATTTATACAGACGGTTTTATAATGTCAATTTATGCCTTTACAAGAAGTTTTCGATTTAAAAAATAAAATAGCACCGGATACTGTGGTTTTAAATGAAAATACCCTAATTAAGCTATTCTTTGTGCATAAAGCGTTGCTTACTCAGTAATTCCTCCTCCGATTCTACATGATCCTCATCAGGGACGCAGCAGTCTACCGGGCATACTGCCGCACATTGTGGCTCATCGTGAAATCCTTTACATTCCGTACATTTATCCGGTACTATATAATAATACTCATCACTTATTGGTTCCTGGTCTTCATCAGAATCTACTGCTTTACCATTCGGTAAAATCACATTCCCCTCAAGCGATGTACCGTCTTTATACTTCCAGTCTTCAGCGCCTTCATAAATAGCTGTATTTGGACATTCAGGCTCACAAGCTCCACAGTTTATACATTCATCGGTTATTATAATGGCCATTCTTTTTTTTCAATTAAATTTGCAGGGCAAAGCTAATAAAAACAATACGTAAAAAAAACCGGTACATGTCATTAGAAAAAAGAATCAATGCATTTGTCGAATTGGGTAATTTTATGCGACAATTCTCGCGTCAAAAAATTAAAAAAAACAGTGCTGTTTTATATAATGACCTATTTTTTGAAGCATTTACATTACAAATTAAAAGGGCTAAAGAATTTAACGGTTGGTTTACCGAAGAAAATATATTATTTGCCTTCGAAAAATGGAGTAATCAGTTGACTAAAAATAAATTAGATAATTGGACCTCAATTTATAATTTAGATAATAAGACGCCTAAAACCATTGCTGTTATCATGGCCGGTAATATACCATTGGTAGGATTCCATGATTTTTTATCGGTATTATTGTCCGGAAATAAGGTGCTTGTAAAGCAGTCTTCTAATGACAAACATTTCTTGCCTTTAATAGCTAAATACTTAGAATATATCGCTCCGGAATTCAAAGGGTCTGTTCAATTTACTGAAGATAAATTAACCGGTTTTCACGCTACTATAGCAACAGGCAGTAATAATACGGCTCGTTATTTTGAATACTATTTTGGTAAATATCCAAACATCATCAGAAAGAACAGAAATAGTGTTGCCGTGCTTACCGGAAACGAAACTAAAGATGAATTGTTAGGACTTGCTGAAGATATGTTGCGGTATTTTGGCTTGGGTTGCCGTAGTGTTTCAAAGATATACGTTCCAAAAAATTATGATTTTGATCAATTATTCAAAGCAATCTATCCTTATGGTGACATCATACATTATAAAAAATATCAAAATAATTACGATTATAATAAAGCCGTTTATTTAATGAGTGAATTTAAATTGGTTGAAAATGGGTTTTTGATGCTCAAGGAAGATGCTAGTTATACCTCCCCCATTGCTACCGTATTTTATGAATTTTATGATGATCTCGATCACATTAAACAACGATTGCGAAATGATGCTGAAATGATCCAATGCGTTGTAAGCAATGCCATTGAAAATGCTGTAGATTTTGGAAAGACCCAGGAGCCCGGCTTATCAGATTATGCCGACGGTATTGATACCCTGGCCTTCTTATCTAATTTATAGATCTTCGAAATCGGTATCCAGCTTAATATAATCTAAAAACTCGCGTTTTACCGCTTTGTCTTTAAATACACCGCCATATTCAGCTGTAATGGTACTGCTGGCCACATCTCTTATCCCACGTGAATTCACACATAGATGTTTGGCATCAATAACACATGCCACATCTTCGGTTTTCAGTGCCTTTTGTAATTCTTGTACCACTTGCATCGTTAATCGTTCTTGCACTTGTGGTCTCTTTGCATAGTAATCAACTATGCGGTTCATTTTAGAAAGCCCAATAACATTACCGTTAGATATATAGGCAACATGGGCTTTCCCTATAATAGGTAATAAATGATGTTCGCAGGTAGAATACACTGTGATATTCTTTTCCACCAGCATTTCACCATATTTATAGTTATTGTCAAATGTTGAGGGACTTGGTTTTTTGGCAGGATTTAGGCCTCCGAAAATTTCTTTCACAAACATTTTAGCTACCCTTCTGGGTGTGCCTTTCAGGCTGTCGTCTGTTAGATCCATTCCCAGTGTATGCAGTATATGTGCCACATCTTCTTCAATTACTTGAATCTTCTTATCGTCAGAAATCTCAAAAGCGTCTTCACGCAAAGGGGTTTCAGCCGATGTACCTATGTGGTCATCACCGATTTGTTCTATTATTTTAGCCGACTTACCGTTTTTTCCATCAAACATGATCCTAATTTTTTACAAAACTACAAATTCTTCATTGTCTGGAGCAATTCTTCCATATTTAAAGTGCTCTGTTCACCTGAATTCATATTTTTTAAGGTATAATTTTTATTCTTTAATTCGTTATCTCCAACCAGAACGACAAAGGGAATTTCACGTTTATTCGCATAATTCATTTGTTTCTTTAGCTTGGCATTATCGGGATAAATTTCTGTCTTAATATCTGCCCGGCGTAGTTTTTTAATAGCTTGCATACAAAACAAGGCCTCATTCTCACCAAAATTCAGGAACAGCACTTGGGGTTTGGGTAATGATACTTTTTTGAACAAACCTAATTCTTCCAAAACGAGGTAAATCCTATCCAAACCAAAGGATATACCCATACCACTCATATTCTTTAATCCGAATACTCCGGTAAGGTCATCATATCTGCCACCACCTCCAACAGAACCCATTTCAACCTTGTCGGCTTCTACTTCCAAAATGGCTCCGGTATAATAGTTCAATCCTCTTGCCAGGGTTATATCAAGCTTCAATATTGAGGATTGTAATCCCAATTTTTCAACATTTTCTATTACAAATTGTAAATCTAAGACACCTTGAGTTCCTTCGTCGGAATTCTTCAATATTCCTTTCAGCTGAGAAAGCATTACTTCATTGGTTCCGCTAAGGTCAAATAAAGGATTTAATTTTTCGATAGCGTTTTTTGAGATCCCTTTAGAAAGCATTTCGTTCACAACACCTTCCTTACCTATCTTATCCAACTTATCTAAAGCCACTGTAAAATCAATTAATTTATCTTTGGCTCCTATGATTTCGGCAATGCCCGATAAGATCTTCCTATTATTAATTTTTATGATCGTATTTGTTAAACCTAGTTTGGAAAAAACATCATCATATAATTGAACAAACTCGATCTCCTGCCATAAAGAAGTACTCCCAACAACATCTGCATCGCACTGGTAAAACTCTCTGAACCTCCCTTTTTGTGGCCGGTCGGCACGCCAGACAGGTTGCATCTGGTAACGCTTAAACGGAAACTCCAATTCATTTTGGTGTTGTACCACATACCGGGCAAAAGGAACGGTTAGATCATAGCGCAATGCTTTTTCAGATATTTTTGAAGTTAAAATGTTTGAATCTTTATTTTTTAGGGTCTTATCATCAACCTTGGCCAAATAATCACCAGAATTCAAGATCTTAAAGATCAAGCGGTCTCCTTCATCACCATATTTACCCATTAAAGTTTCAGAATTTTCAAAACTAGGGGTTTCAATAGGTTGAAATCCAAAAGTCTCAAATGACCTTTTAATCGTATCAAAAATATAATTGCGTTTAGCTACTTCTGTTGATGAAAAATCTCGCGTCCCTTTAGGTATACTTGGTTTTTGTGCCATTATGATTTAAAATGTTTGCAAATATCTAAAATAATAATTTTACCATGCGTTTACTTTTTTAGAAGGTTTAAACCATTTAAAAACCTTAAACATCAACCAAAGAATAATTACAACAAATATGATGGCTAATACCGGGGCAATAAATGCCAGAATCGATAAAACAATGGATGTACCGGATTCTACTGAAGAAATTATGGGGTTGGCAATCCCTCCTGTAGTTGCGGTAGACGCTAATCGTGCTGTACTTGTTGATGATTTTATAGCTGTTGCGGTGCCGCCACCCGCAATAATGGCTAATGACCAGGTGATAATAGGATCCAGATCGGCCATGGTAGACAGCATAACAGCCGTACCGGCAACAGCCGCTAATGGTACGGCAATGGTATCTAATAAATTATCTAACCAGGGTATTAAATAAGCACCAATTTCTACCAGCGTCGCAATGCCTAATGCCATCATGGCTGGGGTACTGCCAACCCATTGCCAATTTTCATTTAACGGAATAATACCATAAAAAGAAGCAATACTCAAGGCAAATAGAGGTACAAAAACCCTAAAGCCCACCGAAGCCGCTAAACCTATACCCAATAATATGCTAAAAATTGTTTCAGGCATTTTTATAATTTAATTATGCTTATTACAAAGATACTTACAAATTTATTGCGAATAAAACAAAGGGGATTTTTCCCCTATTTTACATAGGATTTTTCCCCAAATTGACAAAAGTGCTTTTTTAAAATAGCGTCTTGTTCTATATTTGGTATGAGTAAGAAATAAATAATAATGCTTGAATTAAACGATCATAAAAATAATAGAAAAAGAAAAGGTATTACTCAATTTGACAGCCATCTTTTAGATAAACTGGTGCGCATTTTGTTTGTCTCTGGTGTGGTTCTCATTCTTCTCACGGTTGCTCTTAAATGGTTAGGATTTTTAGATTAGATAACATTGTTTTCATAAAATCGAGACAATCGTATAACCCTTAGTTCTGGTCGGAATTAAGGGTTTCTTTATTTTTACAAAAAATCCAATTATACTATAATTTTATCTATGGTATGCTTGATTATGTGTTAGTTTGGTACCACAGACAACGCAATTACCTGAAGCCCCCGAACCACCTTCATTATGTCCACTTGAACAAATATAATGGTAATCTCCATAGGCATTTTGTGGAGGTGCCGGTTTATTCTTGTCAGCATCACTTACTACCGGTGGAAGCGTTAATATCGGTTTGCCATGAAAAGCTTGATTATGCTCATAGAGCGATTTACAAACAGGACATACACCTTGTTTATCAGAACCTTTATGTCCCTTGGGGCAAGTATAGTGGTCTATCTTCTTTTTATCAGTTTCAACAGTAGTCTTGGTCGTCTCTTTTTTTGATGGTTTTCCCGTTTTTACACATGAAAACAAGGTCAAAATACTAATAAAAATAATAGGTAAAATAGTTCTCATATCTTAGGTTTTTTGCTTTTTCTTCTTCGCAGCAGGAAACAAAACATTATTTAATATCAAGCGGTAACCGGGTGAGTTCGGATGCAGATCTAATTCTGTTTTTGGGTCTCCTACCCTATGGGTATAATCTTCGGGGTCATGGCCACCATAAAAGGTCCACATGCCTTTACCCGTAACGCCATGAATATAACGCGCTTCGCCATTTGTTTTATTCTCACCCATGACGAGAACGGTTGATTTCACGGTATTCGGATCAAAACTCGTCGTTTGTCCCATAAAACCCTTTACCAAAAGCGTATGATTCTGGCACAACATAGTAGGCACCGGATCCCATTTGGCAGAAAATTCTTGTAGAGAGAAATAGTCCTCTGTTCTAGCGATCTGCCTTTTACTGGTCATATCAATAGATGAAAATTCATATTCCATGGGATTTCGTACCAACTCAAAATCTTTAAATGCAAATGTTTTTGAAAAATCTATTTTATTCTGATAATTAGTTTCGGAAGGGTCTCCATCGAACATGGGCTCGCAAATATCTATACCTTCAGCTGCCAGGGCGATATCGAAACTATCTGTAGCTGAACACATGGCAAACATAAAACCGCCCCCAATTACATAATCCCTTATCCTTAATGCTACTGCCAATTTTTCCTGAGAAACCTTATCATAGCCCAATTTTTTTGCCAGATTTTCAGCATCGCGTTTACCTTCTATATACCAGGGAGCAGTTCTGTAAGCGCCGTAAAATTTACCAAATTGACCGGTAAAATCTTCATGATGTAAGTGCAGCCATTCGTATAACAATAATTTATCCTGCAAGACTTCCTCATCATAGATCACATCATAAGGTATTTCTGCATAATTTAATACCATGGTAACCGCATCATCCCAAGGCACATTGTCTTTAGGAGAATATACCGCAATTTTCGGTGCTTTCTCTAAAATGACCGATTCCATATTTTGAGATGGGCTTGCGATCTCTTCTAAGATCCGTAATGCTTCTGTTGATGAAATAATTTCATAGGAAACACCCCTAATTTTACATTCATTCCTAAAATCTTGAAGATCTTCCAGTAAAAAAGAGCCGCCCCGGTAATTTAATAGCCAATTTACATTATTCCCTTTTTGTAAAGAATAAAAGGTAATACCATAGGCTTTTAAATGGTTTTCCTGACTAACATCGTCCATGGGTAATAAAATGTAGGACGCCAAAGAAATTTGAGTAATAAAAAGAAATAGTAAGAAAAGTATTCCTTTTTTTAGTTGATATTTACCAGTGAAAGTTTTCATTTTAAAATGGAACATCGCCATCCTCCTCTATATCATCATCACCAAATACATCTTCAGCTCTGGGTAAATTTTTTGGAGTGATAAATTCGTTCATTTTCGATTCAAATTCAGTAGCGAATGCTTCTTCTAAGTCGGAGAATTGCGCTAAATGACCTGTAAATTTAAGTTTAATATTATCTAAACCGCCATTACGATGTTTGGCCACAATAAATTCTGCCTGGCCTTCACAAGGAGTCCTTTCTTCGTCATCCCATTCGGTTTGACCGTAATATTCGGGTCGATATATAAAAGAAACAATATCGGCATCTTGCTCAATAGCCCCAGATTCACGTAGATCTGATAATAATGGTCGTTTACTTCCACCACGGGTTTCTACAGCCCTCGAAAGTTGAGATAAAGCAATGACCGGTAGATTCAATTCTTTTGCCAATGCTTTTAAGTTTCGGGAAATCGTTGAAATTTCTTGTTCTCTATTTCCACTGCTCTTTACCGATGTGCCGGCTGTCATCAACTGCAAATAATCAATAATGATCATTTTAACACCATGCTGTGAGGCCAAACGTCTCGCTTTGGCACGAAGATCAAATATGGACAGAGAAGGTGTATCATCGATAAAAATGGGTGCTTTGGATAAATTTTTAACTTTTACATTCAATTGTTCCCATTCATGTGGCATCAGGTCACCCTTTCTTAGTTTACCTGAGGAGATCCCTGTTTCACTGGAGATCATTCTGGTAATTAATTGTACCGACGACATTTCAAGTGAAAATATGGCAACAGGAACATTAAAATCTATGGATACATTTTTTGCCATTGACATTACAAAAGCCGTTTTACCCATACCTGGCCTTGCTGCAATAATCACTAGATCAGACGGTTGCCAACCCGAAGTTAATGCGTCAATTTTAGAAAAGCCTGAAGGCACACCACTCATTCCTTCTTTATTGGCAATTTCTTCTATCTTTTTAAGTGCCTGGGAAACTAATCCTTCGGCAGCTTCAGAACTTTTTTTGAGGTTGCCTTGTGTAACTTCAAATAATTTGGTCTCGGCAGAATCCAACAGATCGAATACATCAGAGGTTTCGTCGTAGGCTTCATCAATAATTTCACTGGAAATACTTATGAGCCTTCGTTGAATATATTTTTGAATGATAATTCTCGCATGGAATTCAATATGCGCCGAAGAAGACACTTTTTGCGTTAAGCCTACCAAATAAAAATCACCACCCACAATATCTAATTTACCTTCCTTCCTTAATTGGTTAGATACGGTCAATAAATCAATAGGCTCAGACTCATTAAAAAGAACTATCATCGCATGATAGATATGCTGATGGGCCTGTTTATAGAACGCATCGGCATGTAAAATATCAATAACATCATCAACTCCCTTTCTATCGATCATCATGGCACCAAGTACAGCTTCCTCTAAATCAACTGCTTGAGGTGGTAACTTACCTTTTTCAAGGCTGATCAAGGTACCTTTTTTAATATTTTTAGACCGAATTGGTTGTAAATTTTCCATCAAGCAAATGTAATTTTTTCTAATAAAACTTTACCGTAATATAATTAAAATTGTACACATATTATGTTAACAAGTGAAAGATTTGTTAATAAGTCTATATTCATAAATCTAGCTCGGAAATTTAATTAAATTTGACCTATGAAGAAACTATCAATATATCAATTACTTACCCTTTTGTTATTTGTACAAATACTTTTAGTAAAGTTGATTTCTCAGTTTCCCGATTTTGTTGAACATTATTATTCTAACGGATTATATCTGCATATTTCTAAGATATTCAGAATATTTTTCGGGTGGATCCCATTCTCTATTGGAGATATATACTATTTTCTCTTAGGATTGCTCTTGGTTACCGGACTATTTAAATTTATAAAGACAAAATTTAAGGATGCCAAGTATCAGCTTTTTAAATTTGGGGCGTATCTATCTATCTTTTATTTTTTATTCCATTTTTTATGGGGAATGAACTATCATAGAAATTCATTATACACAAATCTTGCCCTTGAAGAAAGGGAATATTCAACCGAAGAATTAACCGGTTTAACGAATGATCTTTTAAACAAGCTAACATCTATTCACTTGCAAATAGTCGAAAACGACTCTATAAAAGTAACCCTACCCTATTCTAAAGAGGAAATTCTAGCATCGACAACATTTGCCTATCAATCATTATCTAAAAAATATCCCCAATACCAATATCAAAAGCATTCCTTAAAAAAATCCTTGTATAGCTTGCCGCTTACCTATATGGGATTCTCAGGTTATTATAATCCCCTGTCTGGAGAAGCTCAGGTAGATCATTTAGTGCCTAAAGCAAGTCTTCCCATGATAAGCTGTCATGAAGTTGCCCATCAATTAGGTGTGGCTTCAGAGAGTGAAGCCAATTTCATTGGTTTTTTAGCAGCCACGAACAGCGATGATAAATATTTTAATTATTCGGGTTATTTAACGGCTTTTAAATATTCCGTCGCAGCGGTATATTATAAAGATTCTGTTTCTTCTAGGGAGATCATCAATAAGATTCCGACTGGCATAATGAAAAATATTGAAGAATCGCAGGAATTTTGGCAGTCATACCAGAACGATCTAGAGCCTTTTTTTAAATTATTTTACGATAATTATCTAAAGGCGAATCAACAAAAAGATGGATTAAAAGGCTATAGTCGGATGGTAAATCTATTAGCGGCCTATCATCAAAAAAACGGATTAGAGTAAACGATCATAATTGGAAATAGTGAAATTGTAAATAAAATAAGATAGATCATAATAAAGATCTCCTTGTCGGGAGCTTTTTTTATTTTTGACAAACTAATATGGTGAATAAAGAGATTACAAGCGTACAAAACCCTCTGATCAAAGAAATTTTATTGCTTCAGGAAAAATCCAGGGCAAGAAAAAGGTCGGCTACCTTCATTATTGAGGGGAAGCGGGAAATATCACTGGCCCTCAAGGGAAATTATGAATTAATTCATGTGCTGATATGCGAATCTATTTTTGATATTTCATCGTTAAATATATTTGATTTTGATATAACTAAAATCATAAAAATCAGTAAGGATGTTTATCAAAAAATAGCACATCGCAGTTCTACAGAAGGAATTATAGCGGTGGCCAATTGGAAAGATCTAGATTTACAGCATATTGTATTTAAAAGTAAAGCGCCTCTTATTCTCGTTGCCGAAGCCCCTGAAAAACCGGGTAATATAGGTGCGCTTTTACGCACAGCGGATGCCGCCAACTTAGACGCTGTGCTTATTGCCAATCCGAAAACAGATATGTACAACCCTAATATCATAAGATCGAGCGTGGGATGCCTTTTTACAAATCAGATAGCGACAGGCACAACTGCAGATATCCTGAATTTTTTAAAAGGGCAACATATCAAAATATATTGTGCCGATCTTAAGTCCGCCGAACCATATTATAATATTGACTACGCTGGTGCTTCAGCTATCGTGGTGGGTACAGAAGCAACCGGTCTAAGTAGCGAATGGCTAAAAAACGCCGATAAAAATTGTATCATTCCCATGCAAGGACAAATAGATTCATTAAATGTATCCGTTTCGGCTTCAATTATTATTTTTGAAGCACAAAGACAAAGAATTTTTAAGTTATAATGAGGGGTATAAAAATAATTTTAATTGTATTTTTCGTCATTCTTTTATCCAGTTGTGGTACTTCCAAACGAACAGCAAGCAATACCGTTGCAACAGATCTCCAAGCCCAATTTGAGATATATAAAAATACCAAATATAAATACGGCGGGACTGATGAAAGGGGTTTTGACTGTTCAGGCTTTGTACATAAGGTATACAGCAATGCTTTTGGTATACAACTTCCCAGAACTACGGACGCCATGTCTAAGGTTGGTACAAAAGTTTCGAAAAATAAACTAAAACCGGGAGATCTGGTTTTTTTCAGACCATCAAGAAAATATGATCACGTTGGTATATTTATTGATGATCATATATTCATGCATAGTTCAACTTCCAAGGGCGTAATCAAATCTAAATTAGATAACCCATATTGGAAAAAGAAATATAGATTTGCAAAACGAATCTTTAAATCAAAATAATGACACCAAAGGTAATTTTTGCCATAATAATATTGATCCTTGCCATTAATTTTATAATAGACAAGGTGTTGGATTATTTAAATGCCAGGCATTTTGATGACAAAATTCCGGTGCCGTTGAGTGATGTCTATAATGAAGAAGAATATTACAAATCGCAACAATATAAAAAAGAAAATTTTAAATTTTCCAGCATTATTTCTACAGTTTCCTTCGTACTTACCATTGCTTTTTTCTTCTTTGATGGTTTTGCGTTTGTTGATAAAATAGCTCATCAAATTAGTGATAATCCTATCGTAATAACCTTGGTTTTCTTTGGTATCATTATGCTGGGTAGCGATATCATTACAACACCATTGTCCTATTACCAAACTTTTGTTATCGAAGAAAAGTACGGTTTCAATAAATCATCAAAGAAATTATTCTTTCTTGACAAGTTAAAAGGTTGGTTATTAATGATCGTTCTGGGAGGCGGTATTTTGGCATTAGTGGTGTGGTTCTACCAACTGACGGGAACAGATTTTTGGATCTATACATGGGTTTTTATAGCTATTTTTTCGATTTTTATGACCCTGTTCTATTCAACCCTTATTGTGCCACTTTTTAATAAACAAACACTTTTGGAAGAAGGAGAACTAAAAAATGAACTTGAAAAATTTGCCAAAAAAGTTGGATTTACCCTTGATAAGATCTTTGTGATTGACGGGTCTAAAAGGTCGACAAAGGCCAATGCTTATTTTACAGGATTCGGTAAAAAGAAAAGAATTGTACTTTATGATACCTTAATTGATGACCTGGAGACTGACGAAATAGTTGCGGTGCTTGCTCACGAAGTAGGGCATTACAAAAAGAATCATGTCATTTTTAATATGATAGCATCCATATTACTCACAGGTGTTACCTTATTCATTTTATCTTTTTTTATAGACAGTAAATTACTTGCAAACGCATTATCGGTTTCAGAGCCGAGTTTTCATATCGGTCTAATAGCATTTGGAGTGCTATACAGTCCTATTTCTGATATTACCGGTTTGGTAATGAACTATATTTCCAGAAAGTTTGAATACCAGGCAGACAACTATGCTAAAAATAAATATAATGCACAAGCATTAGTTTCATCGTTAAAAAAATTATCTAAAAATAGTTTGAGCAATCTCACACCCCATAAGGCATATGTGGTTATGAATTATTCACATCCTACCTTATTGCAGAGAGTTCAAAATTTAGTTTTATAAAATTAGAATGTAGGGTTTGTTCAATAAATATCTTTGCGTTATTTTTAAAGTATGTTATACGTTGCAACCATAGAAGAAGAAAATAAGGAGATCGCTAAGCGCTATAAAGATATGCTTAGTGTTACGTATCAAACTTTGTCTAAAGAAGATAAAGTATTGATTCGTAAAGCCTTTGATATTGCCTTGGATGCACATAAGGACCAGCGTAGAAAAACGGGCGAACCATATATCTTCCACCCTATTGCTGTTGCAAAAATTGTAGCAAACGAAATTGGTTTAGGTGCAACATCGATAATGTGTGCGCTAATTCACGATGTTGTTGAAGATTCAGACGATTATACTTTTGAAGATATCGAGCGGCTTTTTGGAACGACAGTTGCAAAAATTGTTAATGGATTAACAAAAATATCAAGATTAAAAAAAGACCAGGGAGCATCCATACAAGCGGAAAATTTTAGAAAAATGCTCTTAACATTGAATGATGATGTAAGGGTAATTTTAATAAAAATAGCCGACCGTTTGCACAATATGCAAACGATGGATTCTATGTCGCCCGACAAACAGATCAAAATTTCTTCTGAAACCTTATATATTTATGCGCCTCTGGCTCATAGACTAGGCTTATATAATATTAAAACCGAATTGGAAGATCTCGGTTTAAAATACACGGAACCTGATGTATATGATGATATTCTGGCCAGGATAAAAGAAAGTAAAGAACAGCAAAATAATTATATCGCTGAATTTTCTGATATCATAAAGAATTCCCTGGATAAAGAGAATTTTGAATACGTTATTAAAGGAAGGCCGAAATCAATCTACTCCATAAGGAAGAAGATGTTAAACCAAGGTGTTACTTTTGATGAAGTATATGACAAATTCGCTATCAGGATCATCTATACTTCCGACCTCTCTCAGGAAAAGTTCAACGCCTGGAAAATTTATTCTATAGTTACCGATCATTTCAATCCAAACCCCAATAGATTACGAGATTGGATTTCGCAGCCCAAGTCTACAGGTTATGAATCGCTTCATATCACCGTTATGGGACCTAAAGGCCGTTGGGTTGAGATACAGATACGATCTAAACGCATGGATGAAATTGCAGAAAAAGGATATGCTGCCCACTTTAAATACAAGAATAATGACGAAAAAGAAAGTGGCTTAGAAAATTGGCTAAATAAACTTAAGGAAACTTTAGAAAATCCGGAAGTGAATGCTGTAGATTTTGTTGAGCAGTTTAAGCTTAACCTTTATGCAAAAGAGATCTATATTTTTACACCTAATGGCGATATAAAATCTTTACCAAAAGGATCTACTCCTATAGATTTTGCTTTTGCCATCCATACAGAAGTTGGTAGTAAATGTAGAGGAGCCAGGGTAAATGGTAAATTGGTACCGTTAAGTTATGAGCTTAAAAGTGGAGACCAGGTTGAAATAATTACATCCAATACTCAAAAACCTAAATCTAGTTGGCTTGATATCGTTCAAACTGCACGAGCAAAATCAAGAATAAAAACGGCTTTAAAGGAAGAACAAAAACAGATCGCAGAAGACGGAAAAGAGGTGCTCGAGCGAAAGCTAAGGCATATAAAAGTACCATTTAATGAGAAGACCATTAATGAGCTAGTAAGATATTTTAAACTCAAAACAAGTTTAGACCTTTTTTATAGATTTGGTACCGGATCTATCGATAATCAACAGCTTAAAAATTTTGTCGGCCAGCGAAGCAATGTAGTCTATAGTTTTTTTCGTGATAAGATTAGAAGGTCGCAAAAAACTGTTATAGATAATAAATCTGATGAGATCACCAATAAATATGATCTTTTGGTTTTTGGAAAAGGTGAAGAAAAATTAGATTACAAATTAGCACCCTGTTGTAATCCCATTCCGGGTGACAAGGTTTTTGGTTTTGTCACCGTTACCGAAGGGCTTAAAGTCCATAAGCAGAATTGCCCGAATGCCATTAGTATGCAATCACAGTATGCTTATAGGATAATGTCAGCCAAATGGATAGATTCATCTCAACAGGCACATAAAGTGCTGTTAAAACTCACAGGTATGGATAATGTGGGCTTGGTAAATGAAGTTACAAAGGTTATTTCAAGTACCATGCAAGTGAACATTCATAGGCTAAATATCTCAGGAGAAGATGGCATATTTGAGGGTCAAATAACTGTTGGAATTAAAAATAATGACCAGCTTAAAAAATTAATAGAAAAGCTTAAAAAAATTGATGGAATTGAAAAGGTCGAACGTTTAAATAAATAAGTTGTTTAAAAGTTGTTAATCTTTTTCGTTCGGCAACCTAAAATACTACCATTTATAACGTAAATTTGTTCATAATCTTTTAGATAATTAATTGATGGATACTTCTAAAAATCAAGAAATCGTAAAAAATGTTTTTACTGTTTTTTTAGAAAAAAATAACCATAGAAAAACACCGGAACGCTACGCTATTCTTCAGGAAATTTATGAGCATGATGATCATTTCGATATTGAATCATTATACATAGATATGAAGAATAAAAATTATCGGGTTAGTCGGGCAACGTTGTATAATACGATCGAATTATTATTGGAATGTGGTCTTGTAAGAAGGCATCAGTTTGGGCAAAATCAGGCACATTACGAGAAGTCATATTTTGATAAACAACATGACCATATTATTATGACCGATACCGGCGAAGTTATCGAATTTTGTGATCCCAGAATACAGGTTATCAAAAAGACGATCGAAGAGGTTTTTGATATTACCGTTCAGAATCATTCATTATACTTCTACGGTCATAAAAACAAACAATCCTAAACAATTTAACGTATTAAAATCTAATATATATAATGGTTGATCTATTACTAGGCTTACAATGGGGAGATGAAGGAAAAGGAAAAATAGTCGATGTTCTCACAAAAAACTATGACATCATAGCACGTTTTCAAGGCGGTCCTAATGCAGGACATACACTTATCTTTGATGGAAATAAGCATGTTTTACATACGATCCCTTCGGGAATATTTCATGAAAAATCAATAAATATTGTTGGAAATGGTGTAGTGATCGACCCGGTTATTTTCCAAAAAGAACTAGAAAACCTTAGCAGCTATAATATAGACTTTAAGCGTAAACTATTAATATCGAGAAAAGCACATTTAATCTTACCTACACACAGATTGTTAGATGCTGCTTCAGAAACTTCTAAAGGCAAAGCTAAAATAGGATCAACATTAAAAGGTATTGGTCCGACGTATATGGATAAAACAGGGCGTAACGGCATTAGGGTTGGTGACCTGGAACTTGTGAACTGGAAAGACAAATACAATGCATTGACAGAAAAGCACCTTAAAATGCTCGATTTTTTTGAAGTTGATATTCAATTTGACCTCAAAGAATTAGAGAATGAATTTTGTGCTGCCGTAGAGGTATTAAAAAAACTGACTTTTATTGACAGTGAAGAATATTTAAACAACGCTATTAAAAATAATAAAACGATCCTGGCCGAAGGTGCTCAGGGCTCATTATTAGATATTGATTTTGGAACATATCCCTATGTAACATCTTCTAATACGACTGCTGCCGGCGCATGTACCGGTTTAGGGGTAGCACCAAGTAAAATAGGTGATGTATTTGGTATCTTTAAAGCATACACCACACGTGTTGGTTCAGGTCCATTTCCTACAGAGCTTTTTGATAAAGCAGGTAAGACAATGTCAAAAGTAGGCCAGGAGTTCGGTGCCACCACAGGTAGGCCACGACGTTGCGGCTGGTTAGATCTGGTAGCCTTAAAATATGCCATACAAATAAATGGCGTTACACAGCTAATGATGATGAAGGGAGATGTTTTATCAGGTTTTGACAAGATAAAAATTTGTACATCATATAATTATAAAGGCAAAAAAATTACGCATTTGCCATATAATATCGAGCCCGAAAATGTAACTGTAAATTATACTGAGTTCAAAGGATGGCAAGCCGACTTAACGAAAATGGGTACGGCAGACCAATTACCACCAAATTTACTCGCTTATATTAAATTTATTGAGAAGGAAGTCGATGTGCCCATTAAAATAGTTTCTGTAGGTCCCGATAGAAAACAAACGGTTTTCAGATAATTCTTTTTACTGGCTTTAACATTAAATTAAAATTTGATATCATCTCGCTTGGCTCTTTTTCATTAGTTTTGTAGCAAATAAAAATGATGTTACAAAAAATACTCATTCTAGTATTTCTATCAACTACCTTTTCTGGAATTTCCCAGCAAAAACGTATACAAATTGTACATGCTGATAATTCTACCATAGACGAAAAAAAATACCCCGGAGCAACAGTATTATTGGGTAATGTTTATGTAGAACATGATGGTATCTCGATGCGTAGCAAAAAAGCCATTCACTACAAAAATGATAATTTTTTAAAGGCTTTTGGCGATGTAGTGCTAAATCAGGGAGATACCATATCGCAAACAAGTAATTATGTTGAATATAATGGTAATTTAAAAAAAGCCCGTTCTTGGGGCAATGTCGTACTTAAAGACCCATTGATCACTTTAACTACAGACACGTTGGATTTCGACCGAACCAAACAACTCTTATATTACAAAAACGGGGCTACTATTAAAGACACAGCAAACGTACTTGTAAGTAAGATCGGGAATTACTATTTGGAAACTACCAAATTTGAGGCACTTTCTAATGTCGTTTTAACAAATCCCGACTATGTATTGAATTCAGAACATTTAGATTATTTTACGAATAACGGACAAGCATATATTTACGGACCCTCTACCATAACAGGTAAAGACAATTTTATATATACAGAAAAGGGCTTTTACGATACGAAAAATAATATTTCCCACTTTACAAAAAATTCGAGAATAGAACATGAAGACAGAGTTCTGAAAGCTGACAGTTTGTATTATAACAGGAAAACCGGCTTTGCATCTGCCACGAAAAATATCCAGATGAAAGATACCATTAACGATATGGTTATTAGAGGAAATTACGCCGAGTTTTTTCAGAATTTAGATTCTGCTTTTGTAGTAGATAGAGCTGTGGCCATAACCGAAGTTGAAAAAGATTCTATGTATATTCATGGCGACACGCTATTGGTAACCGGTAAGAAAGATAAACGAATTCTGAGAGCCTATCACCGTGTAAAGATCTTTAAAACCAACTTAAGGGGAAAATGTGATTCTATTCATTCGAACCAGGAAACCGGATTAACACAACTATTAAAAAACCCTGTACTATGGTCTGAAGATAGCCAGATCACAGGAGATACTATACATCTAATATCAAACAAAAAAACAGAGAAGTTAGACAGTTTAAAAGTATTGCGTAATGCCTTTATCATTCAGAAAGACTCCGCTGGTTATAATCAAATAAAAGGTAGGGATATCTTAGGAAAATTTGTTGATAATGATCTCCAAGATGTTAATGTTGTTGGAAATGGTGAGGTCATACAATATGTTAGGAACGATACTGATAACTCATTGATCGGTATTAACAAGACCACTTGCAGTTCTATAAATTTCACCTTAAAAAATGGCGAATTACAAACGACCACTTTTCTCACGATGCCTGAGGGAGCGACATACCCGCCTTCCCAATTTCCCGATAATGTGAGATTATTGAGAGGGTTTGTTTGGCGCGAAAAAGAAAAACCTTTAACCAAAGACGATATTTTTATTAAGGATGACACGATCATCGAGCCTGCCGCTGCAGATCCGAATCAGAAAATGATAGATGAGGAAGCAGCGATGAAAGCTAAATTCGCCAAGATCTTGAAAGAAGACAAGAAGAAAAAAGAAAATTAGTTTTTATGAAACCCGATTTTTATAAATATCAAGCTCAGACCTCACCTCACCCCATAGGTTTAGAAATTTCCCATGCCGAAGGTTGTTTTCTTTATGACAAGAATGGAAAAACATATTTAGATTTTATTGCGGGCGTTTCTGCGAATAGCCTCGGACATAATCATCCTAAAGTAAAAAAGGCTATCATTGATCAATTAGATAAGTATACACATGTGATGGTATACGGGGAGTTCATTCAGGAACCGCAGGTGGCATTATGCAAATTACTTTGTGAGCAGTTACCTTCACCGTTGCAGTCTGTTTATCTTACTAACTCAGGCACAGAAGCAACAGAAGGCGCTTTAAAATTAGCAAAAAGATTTACAGGCCGTAGTGAAATTATCTCTGCTAATAATGCCTATCATGGCAATACACAAGGTGCCATGAGTGTTTGTGGTAATGAAGACCAAAACAGGGCATATAGGCCTTTGATCCCTGGCATTAAATTCATCGAATTTAATAAAGAGAGTGATCTTCATAAGATTACCGATCGCACAGCCGCTGTCATTTTAGAAACTATTCAAGGTGGCGCGGGATTTATAGTTCCCAAAAATGATTATTTACTTAAAGTTAAAAATAAATGTACCCAGGTAGGTGCCCTTTTAATATTAGATGAAATTCAGACTGGAATTGGAAGAACGGGAAGATTTTTTGGATTTGAAAACTATAAGGTGATTCCCGATATTATTATTTCTGGTAAAGGTTTAGGTGGTGGTATGCCTATTGGTGCTTTTATAGCTTCGAAAGAAATAATGGACGTGCTTAAAGAGCACCCGAAACTTGGCCATATCACTACTTTTGGCGGGCACCCGGTTATTGCAGCTGCTGCCCATGCAACAGTTAATGAAATAGTAAGCAGCCATTTAATGAAAGAAGCGCTGGAAAAAGAAAAATTATTTCGAAAGTTGTTAATTCATGATAAGATCAAAGAAATAAGAGGTAAAGGTTTGATGCTCTCGCTCATTATGGAAACACCCGAAATTGCTTCTGATATAATTCTCAAATCCCTTGATAAAGGCCTGTTGTTATTCTGGCTGCTGTACGAAGGAAAAGCCATTAGAATTACTCCTCCACTTACCATAACAAACGACGAAATTAAAAAAGGGGTCGATATTTTATTAGAAGTTATGAATGACCTCGGTCTTTAACCAACCGTAGTTAGCATAAGCATTCCTTTTTAAAAGTTAATTAATGTTAACATATATTAATTAAAAGTTAAACCGGCAGATTATACGTAACAGTGGTTGATACAGCACCGTCTTTATAATATTAAGTTTAATCTAAATCTTTTTATTATGAAAAATCTAAAATTAATTGCGGTTGCTTTTGCCTTTGCAATTTTCACTACCTCATTTTCCTTTGCCTCAACTTTAGAAGATAATCCTAACAGTGAACTTCGTGAACAAATTGTTGAGCTCTTAAATAATGCCGAAATAGAGATCGATACCCATGAATTGATCGCAGAAGTTATATTTATATTGAATAAAAAAAATGAGCTTATTATAATAGATGTAAACACAAATGACGAAAAAGCTGATTATTTGTTGAGGACAAACTTAGATCACAAGAAAGTCAAAACTATGTTGAATTCTGTTCAAGGAAAAATTTATACAATACCCATTCGCATTGTGAAAGAATCATAGTTATTTTTATAATACAATCTAAAAGCCCCGATGGGGCTTTTATTGTTTTATAAGATCATCTAATAAGGCTCTCACTTTTTTACTATTCCAATCTGCTGCACCCGTTTTAGAAATAACAATATTGCCTTGTTTATCCAATAGATAAGAAGTAGGTATACTATTCGTTGTAAATTGTGAGGGCTCTTTACTCAACATGGTATAGGTAGGCAGATCGTAATTGTTCTTTTGATAGAATTTTTCTACGATCTCTTTACTTTCATTCGTAACAAAAACAAATTCGATTTTGTCCTTATAGTCGTTATATAACTTCTGAATCATGGGCATTTCGGCCCGGCAAGGAGGACACCATGTAGCCCAAAAATTTACAAAAACCACCTTACCTTTTGTCTCTTCAAAATTAAGATCTTGAGTTGTTAATCCTTTTAACATCCATGCATAATTAGCCACTACTTCCCTGTCGTCTACACTCTCTACAGATGGGGAAAATGCAATTTGCCGCATAAACCATGCTCTTGTATTGGGATAAATGATAAGTGCCAGAAGAATAAAGAATAAGATATTATAAATGGTATTTTTTGTGATTTTCATGTAGGTTATTTTATGCCTTAATAGTTGCTTAAAGGCCTGCAAGCTTACAAAAATAACTTAAAATATCATGTAACATTGGTAACACCACATGTATGTAGAAAATAAAAAAGCAGACCATAAGCCGGATTCTGTTCTTCTAAAAGAAGCCCTTATCATTTATCTACGTTATATATTACTATATAACTTTAGCTGTTTACCCCTTGGAATCGAGCGAGTAGCCCTTACCCGATAATTATCGGGACTCCAATATACGTAACATTTCACCTCGTAGAGTTTACCTGGTTTCACTACAGCCTAACTGTACATTCTTTCTGTTGCACTGGTCCTCAGCTTTCGCTGGACGGATGTTATCCGCTACAATACTCTTTGGTGTCCGGACTTTCCTTTCCGATTATTATCGGAACGATAAGGTGGTCTGCAGTGGCAAAAATAAAATAAAATGTTGGGAAAGTATTTTAAATATATCATAAAAAAATCCCACTCACCTAAAAGGGAGTGGGAAAATTGCTATGAAAAAGAAATATTACTGCACTATTAAATCCAGTAATACAATAAATATAACGCAACATAAAATGATTTATTGCCACTATTTATAAATTGTTTAAATAAAAATAAAATTAAGATGTATATCTCTGAATATTAGCTATTTATAAATATAAAAATGTTGATAAAAAATAAAAAAACCCACTCTAAAACTAGAGTGGGAAAATTGCTATGAAAAAGAAAAAGTTGTTGAGCCAGTGGCCCAACCGTACAAATATATAAATATTATTTGTAAAAATTCCATATAATGAAAACAAAATGTAGATTTAACATTTTATTATACATTTAATTTAAGAAAACATATCTTTTACCTTCTCAAAAAATGATTTATCTAAATTTGATGGTAATGGCTTAAAATTCTCATCGTCCATCATTTTTTCAAAATACGCTTTTTGTTCTTTAGACAGTTCTTGCGGCGTCCAAACATTTATATGGACCAATAGATCTCCTTTGCCATAACCTTCCAAACTTGGTAAGCCTTTTCCGCGTAAACGCAATATTTTACCAGACTGGGTGCCCGCATCAATTTTGATCCTTACAATTCCAGTAGAGGTATCAATATCCTTACTTACACCTAGAACCGCCTCTGGAATACTTATATACATATCATAATGCAGGTTATTACCTTCGCGGGTTAACTTTTCGTGCGGAATCTCCTGGATAACTACCAAAAGATCTCCTGATATACCATTTCCGGGAGCCTCATTACCTTTTCCTGTCACTTTTAATTGCACCCCATCGACAACCCCTGGTGGAATCTTAATAGATACACTTTCTTCTTTAATGATCAAGACCCTGTGCGTTTGCGTCTGATGGTCTTTTATCTAACATCTCCCCTGCACCATGGCATGTGGGACATGTTGTGGCCGTTTGCATTCGGCCTAAAATAGTGTTGGTGATTCTGGTGACTTGACCTTGACCGTTACAAGAAGTACACGTTTTATACGTCACTCCTTTGGCTTTTACATGACGTTTTACTTTTACTTTCTTCTCGACCCCATTTAGAATTTCTTCGAGTGTAAGCTTTACTCTTATCCTTAGATTACTACCTTTTATCCTCGCTCTTGAACGGCCTCCACCTCCGCCAAAACCTGAGAATCCACCACCAAAAGCACCGCCAAAGATATCGCCAAACTGGCTAAAGATATCTTCCATATTCATACCGCCGCCAAAACCACCGGCGCCTCCTCCTTCAAAAGCAGCATGACCAAATTGATCATATTTTGCTTTTTTGTCAGCATTACTTAGCACCTCATAAGCCTCAGCAGCTTTTTTAAAATTCTCTTCGGCTACTTTATCATCCGGATTTTTATCAGGATGGTATTTAATGGCCATTTTGCGATACGCTTTCTTTATTTCGGCTGAGGTAGCATTTTTTGAAATGCCTAATATTTCATAATAATCTTGTTTCATCTATACGGTATTATTGCCCAATAATTACTTTTGGAAAACGAATTATCTTATCACCCAATTTATATCCTTGTTCTACAACATCAACTATTTTACCTTTAAGTTTTTCTGAAGGCGCCGGGATCTGTGTAATTGCTTCATGAATTTCTGCATCAAATACATCTCCCTGCTTAATTTTTATTTGAGTAAGTCCTTTTTGATTTAAGATCGTTCTTAATTTTCCATTGATGAGCTCCATACCCTTCAATAAATTTTTATCTTTTGCCTTTTTTATTTCTGTCAGGCCCCTATCAAAATCATCTAAAATTGGCAGTAAAACTGTCATTAATTCCTGATTGGCTGTTTTGAATAGTTCTATTCGCTCTTTGGTAGTTCGTTTTTTATAATTTTCGAACTCAGCAAACAGTCTTAAAAATTTATCTTTCTCTTGCTGCAATACATCTTCTGCAGAAATATCTACGACTTCCTGCTCCACTTGTTCAGTCGATTCAGCCTTGTTGGTTTCTTCCATATTTACTTTTTTGTTCTTTTCCTTTTTACTCATGATCATGAATATTTTACGTCACAATTGATGTAACAAAAGTGTTGCCATTAATATTAAAATGCCAAAATGTCACCAATAAATACCAAAATTCCCGCTTAAGCAGGAATTTTGATATTTTAATTTTACTATTTGAACTAATCTACCCTAATAATTTTTGCTCCAATAGACCTTAATCTTTCATCAATTCGTTCATAGCCCCTATCGATCTGTTCTATATTATGAATCGTTGAAGTTCCTTTGGCAGAAAGCGCAGCAATCAATAAAGAGATTCCTGCCCTGATATCAGGTGATGTCATGGTTGTAGCCGTAAGATTAGCTTTGAAATTATGTCCAATTACAGTCGCCCTGTGGGGATCGCATAATATGATCTTCGCCCCCATATCGATTAATTTATCGACAAAGAACAAGCGGCTTTCAAACATTTTCTGATGTACCAAAACACTACCGTTTGCTTGGGTAGCAACCACAATGATCACACTTAAAAGGTCTGGTGTAAATCCAGGCCATGGCGCATCAGCAATGGTTAGAATTGAGCCATCTATAAAGCTTTGGATGGTGTATCCTTTTTTGTGTTCTGGTATATAGATGTCATCTCCTTTTCTCTCTACTGTTATCCCTAATTTTCTAAATACATTTGGTATTTGCCCAAGGTCATCCCAACTTACATTTTTTATAGTAAGTTCGCTTTTGGTCATAGCTGCCAAACCGATCCAACTTCCAATTTCTACCATATCCGGTAGCATTTTGTGTGTTGTGCCTTTAAGTGATTTTACGCCGTCTATATGCAACATATTAGACCCTATACCAGAAATTTTGGCGCCCATCCTATTGAGCATTTTACACAATTGTTGCAAATAAGGTTCGCAGGCTGCATTATATATGGTTGTCTTTCCCTCGGCAAGCACGGCTGTCATGACAATATTCGCAGTACCTGTAACAGAGGCTTCATCGAGCAACATATAAGTACCTACTAATTTATCTGCCTCAACACCATAAAAATGATCTTCTTTATTAAAGCGGAATTTAGCTCCCAACTTCATAAAACCTTCAAAATGCGTGTCTAATCTTCTTCTGCCTATTTTATCACCTCCGGGTTTAGGAATATAACCTTTTCCAAAACGTGCCAACAAAGGACCAACGATCATTATAGAGCCACGTAAACCCTTCCCTTCTTCCTTAAATTGAGGTGATTCTAAATATTTTAAATTAATATCATCCGCCTGGAAAGTATAAGATCCGGGACCATTCTTCTGAATTTTAACCCCCAAATTTTCGAGTAAACTTATCAGTTTAACAACATCACGAATATCAGGAATGTTCGAGATTGTTACTTTTTCTGGTGTCAATAAGACAGCACATAATATTTGTAGTGATTCGTTTTTGGCTCCTTGTGGTGTTATTTCGCCGCTAAGTTGATGACCGCCTTCTATTTTAAATGTAGCCATATCTGGAATAAATATTTATAAATTATCTTTTTCTTCGACCCTTATTTGATTTGATGTTTTGTTTTTTACCCGCCGGTTTCTTTCTCAACAGATCCTTGCTTTCTGATAATGTTTCATCTGTTGGACTAAGATTAATCTTGCCATCAGATAACTCTGTAAGGTGTTTAAAAATAACCCTATCTTCTACTGTATCCTTATTCCAGTTTAAATAGCACTTCTTCATATGATTTGCAATGGTATAGATAAGTGCTTCTTTAAGGTCCCCTTCTTCCCAGGTCAATGCAGTATCGATCATTATCTGGATATTGTTACCATAAAACTTATATTTAGAAGCAGATCTCGGATATGCCAAAGACTCCGGCTTAGCCGTTAATTCTTCTTTTGAAGGTGTTGGGTAAGGACTATCTGCATCTAACCTAAAATCAGACATTATGAATATCTGATCCCATAATTTATGTTTAAAATCGGGTACATCGCGCAAATGGGGCTGTAAATTACCCATTACGTCTATAATGGCATTGGCCATTTCATTGCGTTCTTCTTTGGTAGGCAATTGTATACAATGATTCACTAATTTTTGCACGTGCCGGCCGTATTCCGGTATGATTAAATGCTCCCTGTCTGAATTGTATTCTAAATCATACTCCATCATAAATATTTTAAATTTTATTACTAGGCAAAGAAACGATTATATTTATCGAAAACATAATGGTTTAGCCCAAAATTTTAAGTTTTGCAAATTGCAAAAGTAGTTTTTTAGAGCCAACCGCTTTCAAATTTAATTTCGGCCTTTTTATTAGAGCCCGTTCCTTCCAGCTGAATGACTTCTCCTTTACCAAATTTTGCATGCTCTACCACATTTCCAACCGCAATATCACTATCGAATAGATTTGTAGTTACTGCACTAACCTTCTTTAGATTTTTTGGTGTGCTTATCTGTATGGTTTTTGGTTTCTGTTTTGCAGTCGAGCTTCCTGAGGCTTTAGGCCTTTTAAACCGCACCAGATTTTTTGGTACACTACCGAATATATCTTCATCAATAAACCTGTTCATCTGGCGAGATGCTTTAGGTGCCATATATTCTACAAACTTTTCATCGATTTCTTCTAAAAACCTACTGGGTTCACAATCGATTAATTTTCCCCATCGATATCGCGATTCTGCATAGCTTAAATACGCTTGTTTTTCGGCACGTGTTAAGGCAACGTAAAATAAACGGCGTTCTTCTTCCAATTCACTTCGTGTACTCATGCTCATGGCCGAAGGAAACAGGTTTTCTTCTAATCCAACGATATATACATACTTGAATTCTAACCCTTTAGCTAAGTGTATGGTCATTAAAGATACGCTATCAACATTGGATTTCTTTTCGTTATCAAAATCAGTGGCCAGGGCAACATCTTCCAAGAAAAAAGATAATGAGGCATCTTCTCCTTTGATCTTTTGTTCTTCAATAAAATCTTTTATCCCGTTTAACAATTCCTGTACATTCTCCACCCTGCTAATGGCCTCAGGTGCTGCATCTTTTTCAAGATCCTTAATTATAAATGTTTTCTTTATAACATGATCTGCTACTTCGAAGGCATTTTTAGTTTGTGCTTCGATCTGAAAGCTCTTGATCATGTTTACAAAATCACTGAGCTTTATTTTTGTACCACTATTGATCTTAAGATCTATTTTATCCAGATTCTCTAAAACCTCGAAAATTGATTTCTTATAATGATTGGCTGCAACGGTTAATTTATCGATCGTAGTTTGACCTATTCCCCTGGCAGGATAATTAATGACCCGCTTGAGTGCTTCTTCATCATTAGGATTCACCAATAATCGCAAATAGGAAAGGATATCTTTAATTTCTTTACGCTGGTAAAAAGATAAGCCACCATAGATCCTGTATGGTATGTCTTTTTTGCGCAAGGCATCTTCCATAGCCCTTGACTGCGCATTGGTTCTGTAAAGAATGGCAAAATCTGCATTGGGCAATTGCAAATTCATTTTATTTTCGAATATGGAACTTGCTACGAAGCGGCCTTCTTCACCATCGGAAACGGTACGCATAATTTTTACCTGATCGCCCTTATCATTGGCCGTCCATATCTCCTTATCGAGCTTGGTCTTATTCTTTTCAATAACACTATTCGCCGCCTCGACGATATTGCTGGTAGAGCGGTAATTCTGTTCTAATTTAAAGATCTTCACCTCTTCATAATCTCGCTGGAAATTCAATATATTCTGGATATTGGCCCCTCGAAAAGCATAGATACTTTGAGAGTCATCACCCACCACACATATGTTTTGAAACCTGTCTGCCAATGCCCTTACGATCAAATATTGAGAATGGTTTGTATCCTGGTACTCATCTACCAAAATATACCTAAACCGATCCTGATATTTTGCCAATACATCGGGAAAACGTGTCAATAACTCATTGGTTCTCAATAAAAGGTCGTCAAAGTCCATGGCCCCGGCTTTAAAGCAACGCTCAACATAATGATGATATATGTCGCCCATCTTAGGTCTGCTTGCCATAACATCAGCTTCCTGAAGGTCGGAATTCTGATAATAAGCTTTTACCGTGATCAAGCTATTTTTAAAGGAAGATATTCTGCCCAACACCTGTTTAGGTTTATATCGCTCTTTATCAAGATTTAATTCCTTAATGATAGCGCTAAGTAACCTTACGGAATCCTGGGTATCGTAAATGGTGAAATTTTTTGGATATCCTAATTTGTCGGCCTCAGAGCGTAATATTCTTGCAAATACGGAGTGAAAAGTGCCCATCCATAAATTCTTAGCTTCGCTTTCACCCACCATCTTAGCGATCCTGTTTTTCATTTCACGGGCTGCTTTGTTGGTAAAAGTTAATGCCAGAATGCTAAAGGCATCAACCCCAAGATTCATAAGATGGGCAATACGGTAAGTAAGCACCCTGGTCTTGCCGGAACCGGCGCCGGCAATAATGATCATGGCACCGTCTTTATGCAAAACGGCCTCTTTTTGAGCTTCATTTAAATCCTTGAGGTAATCAGTCACTATGGAATATTAATTCCTCCAAAAGTACAATCATTCGTAACTTGAAGCAATAAAAGTTGTCTTATTTTTTTCACAAAAAAAAGCGATCTCAAATGAATGAGATCGCTTATAACCAACTAACAATGTCCCGATGTTAGTTAGTTATTACTTCTTTTTTGTTAAATGTATAACTAAATCCAACCATGATCATGGAAGTTGTCATATCATATGAAACAGACGTTCCAGGTAAGGCGCCAAGTGGATTACTTGGAGTAACTGCCAGAGGACTTAAAATAAGACCTTCTGTAGATCCACCACTGGTACCATAATGATAAACCGCATCTAATGATAAATTGTCACTAGCTTCATAACTAAATCCGAATTGGAATGCATTTTTAATAACTGCTGTTGCAGGAACTGAGAAAAATGCTAATTCTTCAGTGATAGGGTTACTACTATATGTATACCCAACTCTTAAAGGAAGCTTGTCGATCCCTTTATATTGCAAACCTGCTGAGATAATATTGATATTTTCCCATCCAAAACCTGCAACAGAAGCTGTAGGTGTCCAACCACTTGCTTCGAAACCATCGGTATTTTCATAATTTACCATTCTATAATCCAGCGCTAAGTCGATATCATCCGTAGAATAACCTAAACCAAACGATAAGATAGCTGGATAATCCATTTGGAAACTATTTGTACCAGTTGAATTATTTAAGTAGGTGTTTTCAAAATCAAATTCACCAAATTTTTGTGTTGTTTTGTAAGAAGCACCTGCTTTAAATCCTGATCCTGAATCATAGAATACACCAAATTGTGCTCCAAATCCTAGTGCAGAAGCCTTATCTGAAGAAGGATATCCTGCTTCATTAGGATTTGCTAATGGATTAGGCATTAATTCTAATGCAGCGTAGTTAAATGTTGGTTCTACACCAAATGAGAACTGGTCTGAAATTTCATAAGCCCAGGTAAATCCAACTTGTAATAACATATAATCCGATTCAACGCGACCAAATCCCATGGCTTGTTGAGGATAATTTATTGGATTAGAATTTACAGTTGGATTAAAACTACCACTTAATGGATTATTAGCTTCTTCCGGAAAAGTAACTCCAAATCCACTAATACCAAAAGCTGACGCTCCAAAAGTATGTTTGCTGTCTCCATTTCCCCATACAAAAGCCAATGCTGGCATAGGTGAAACACCTCTATCATCTTCTGTTGTTCCGCTTACACCGGGTGCTCCTGCACCTAGCATACCCGCTGGTAATGATGATGATAATTCCGGTGATGAAAAGAATGCTCCAATATCGAACTTAAAGACATTACTGTCAAAAGTTGAAATGGCAGCCGGGTTCCATTGTAATGCTCCCGAAATATCAAGAGGCTGGCCTGTTGCAGCACCACCCATAGACATATTAACAGCACCCACCCCTTGCATGATATGCCCGGCTTGTGAGAACACAGCTGTTGAAAAAAGTAAAACAAATAATTTTAATAAATTGGTTTTCATATTATTATATATTTAAGTTGATTTTTAAGTAATAATAAAATTTTTGAATCTCTTACGTAGTTATGTATCATTTGTTACATAAGGTGTTCATTTTTTGATAATTACGATCAACAATTATTAATTATGGCACAAAGATATCTACCGATATTTTTTAAAATTATGATATTTATCATCTTAAATAAAAAACTTAACTTTGAAAAAACAATAAGATCATAAATGGATACTACAAAGATCATAGAACTTGTTAGTTACACACTTCCTGCCTTGGTTACCGGTGCCGTGGCCTTATATTTCTTTAAGTTGCATACCAATAATGAAAATAGCCGGCGTATTTTTATGTTGAGAAAAGAAAAACAGTCGGTTGCCCTGCCCTTGCGTTTGCAGGCGTATGAGCGTATGGCATTATTTTTGGAGCGCATATCGCCAAATAACCTGGTGGTACGTGTAAGTCCTACCGGTAAAGAAAAACCAGAGTATTTTAGAAAATTGTTGGCTACGGTCGAAAAAGAATTTGAACATAACCTGGCACAACAGATCTATATGACCAGTGAATGTTGGCATGTTATTGTAACATCGAAAAATTCGACTCTGAATATGATGAAAGATGTGATGCTTGATGGTGAAATTAAAGAAGCCATTCAAATGCGTGAGGCTATACTGCGAAAAATGGCCGAAGAAGAACCCCCAACAAAGATTGCTTTAGAATATATTAAAAAAGAAGTGAGTAAGATATTTTAAAAACCCTTAGCTATGAATACAAAACTACTATTTATCATAATGTGCCTCGGCTTTACACAATTATTCGCCCAAAGGGCCGAGCCTGATATCATTGAAAGCAATGAAGGTCCTATCATCATCCAACCTATTGTACACGGAACCTTTGTGTTGCAATGGAATGGCAATACGATCTATGTCGATCCCTATGGCGGTGCGGATGCATTTAAAGGTATCGACGCTCCCGATATCATATTAATAACAGATGTGCATGGCGACCATACAAATATGGAAACGCTAAAAGGACTAAATACCGAAAAAGCTACATTTATAGTACCCGAAGCTGTGGCCGACCTTTTGAAAAAAGATTATGAAAAGCAATTAACCATTATAAAAAATGGGGGCATGTCGGTACAGGGCGATATATTTATCAACGCCTTGCCTATGTATAATCTGCCTGAAGAACTAGACTCTAAACATCCCAGGGGCCGAGGTAATGGTTATTTTATAAACATGGCCGGAAAAGGCATTTACATCAGTGGTGATACAGAAGATATTAAAGAGATGAGAGAATTAAGAGGTATTGATGTTGCATTTATATGCATGAATTTACCCTTTACCATGGATATCAACCAGGCAGCAGATGCCGTATTGGATTTCAAACCTAAAATTGTATATCCTTACCACTATCGAGGCAATCCCGATATGAGCGACACGGAAGCTTTTAAAAAATTGGTCAATGCCAAAAATCCGAAAATCGAAGTCCGCTTGAGAAATTGGTATCCCAACTAAGGCTTTTATGATCGTTTTAATGAAACTTTTCTCTTTTCATTAAAAATATTATAAAGTTGACATTTATCAGTTTTGGTGAATTTATTTCCGATTAATTTTGGGATGTCTTAAAACATTCATCATGCTGGAAAATATCCATCAAAAAAAAGTATTGACCGATGCTTCGTTATTGATCACCGAAGCCTGTGTACAAGCTGGTGCTGATGCATTTATAGGTTATCCCATTACACCTTCGAATAGATTCTATGCCTACGGTACAAAACGTTATCCCTTATTCTTAGCGGCACCTGATGAAATTACAGTCTTACAATGGATGTCCGGCTTATCTTCAGCAGGAAAACTGCCTGTAACAGCCACCGCTTTTCCGGGGTTTGCGCTTATGCTCGAAGGCTTTAATATGGCCTATATGATGGAATTACCCATGGTGATCATACTTACACAGCGATTGGGGCCAAGCACAGGGTCGGCAACAACGGGTGCCCAAGGCGATCTGAGCCTTTTAAACGGATGCATTTCGGGAGGTTATCCGGTACCGGTATTTTGCCCTTCAAACTTTGAAGATGCCTGGCAACTGGCCAATGAAAGTATCAAGACAGCTGTCGATTTCAGAACACCCGTGGTATTGCTCACTTCCAAGGAAATGGTAATGACACAAAAGAGTTTCGATCTGTCCCGGTTAGCCAAAATATCACCCGTAAACAGGGAACCAAAAGGTATAGAATTACCCTACAAATCGTATAAAGCGAATGACGATCTCATACCTCCTTTTTTACCCGTGGGAAATGATCAACACCAGGTAAGGATCAATGCTTCAACGCATGATAATGAAGGCTTGATAAGAAAAGGAAATCCTGAATCTCTCGCAAATACCAAACGCCTGAAAGAAAAATTCGAAAAAAGAATGGACAAGATCACTTTCTACGAATTGGATGAAGACAAAGAAAGTAAAGATCTTATTGTTACCTATGGCATTTCAACAGAAGCAGCCAAAGATATTGTGATAAAATTAAGGGGCGAAGGAAAAAAAGTTTCCTTACTGGTTGTAAAGACATTATTGCCGGTACCTAAGAAAATCCTCGAAATTATTAACAGCTATGAACAAGTAACATTTGTTGAAGAAAATATATCAGGACAATATGAAAAAATTATTTATGGAGCCGCCTCTAAAGCAAATGTTAAAAATGTAAATAAAATCGGTAGTTTGATCAGTCCGACCGAAATAGAAAAAGTACTCGCCTTATGACAACACAAATTTTAACCGATAATAAAATGCCTTTTTGTCCCGGATGCGGACATGGAGTGGCTGTCAACCATTTATCAAAAGCTTTGATAGAATTGGGCTATGATCCTTTAGATATTGTTATTGTGAGCGATATTGGATGTAGCGGATTGGTCGACCCATTATTTACAACCCATACCGTTCATGGGTTACATGGCAGGTCGCCCGCCTTGGGCATGGGTGTTTCTATGGGCCTTGCCGATGAAAATAAAAAAATTATAGTTGTGCAGGGTGATGGTGGTGCTACCATTGGCCTTCAACATTTAATGGAAGCTGCCAGAAGAAATGTAGATATCACCTTATTGGTATTTAATAATCTATTATATGGAATGACAGGAGGTCAGATCAGTGGTCTGTCTACCGGTAAATTCAAGGAACTTAAACATTTTGAAGAAGGCATCCCTCCTTTTGATATCATCAAATTGGCGCATCAGGCAGGTGCTGCCAGCAGCGCAAGGGTTATATCACCAAAAAATTTTAATGAAAGTATCAAGAATGCCATTCAAACCAAAGGATTTTCTGTATTAGAACTGGCAAGTGTATGCCCGTCTTATGGAATAAAAAAATTAAAAGAACTCGAAGATTTTGCCGAAGAAGCCGCAATATTAACGAACGAAAGGATCTTGCCTAAGATCCAATATAAAAACACCGGATCCCTTTTCGACAACCTGAAGGCTATCGATCATGAATTTGAATCTAATATTACCGATAAAATGGGATTTGTACTGGCCGGATCAGCCGGTGGCGGCGTGCAATCAGCGGCAAAATTACTGGCCCAGGCAGGTATGATGTCGGGACTTTACGCTACTATGAAAGGTGAATACCCGGTGACGGTGGGTACGGGATTTTCGGTTGCCGAAGTAATATTGTCGAGGAAACCTATCCATTATACAGGATTAGAACATCCTGATATTATATTCGTGGTGAGCAATGACGGATTACTCAAGGTTAAAAATAGAATTTCTCCAAATACAAAAGTTTATATTGATGACCGTATGAGCTTCGATGCCGATCAGGTTTTTAAAGGAGCCTACGTTAAAAATGGCGGTAAAAAAGGTGCAGCTCTAAATGCCTTGGCATCATGGATAGATCAGACCCATTATTTAGATAATAAGGCGCTTTTAAAAGCAGTCAATCAACACAAGCATGCCGATAAATTACTGGCTGCCATGCCTGATAGTGCCGTCGTTTGACCTTTTAAAAATTGATGTTATTTTATTTTATTTTTATTACCTGTTGACAATTCACCAAAATATTTGGCGAATATTACTCATTGGTCATAAAAATATGTAATTTAGTATACCTATTTAAATAGTTTATCAACTTAAAACCCTATTGCTATGCTTATCACTATTGGATTAATTATCCTTATCGCAATTTTACTCATTGGCATCTTTAACAAATTTGTTAAAAATCGAAATGTTGTCAATGATGCCTGGAGTAATATAGATGTCGCCTTAAAACGACGTTATGACCTCATTCCTAATCTCGTAGAAACCGTTAAAGGTTATGCAAAACACGAAAAATCGACCTTAGAAGATGTGATCAAGGCACGAAATGCAGCCATGAATGTTCCTAAAGGTGATATCAATGCCCAAATAAAGGCCGAAAATCAATTGCAACAGACCTTGCGAAGTATTTTTGCCTTAGGTGAAGCCTACCCCGATCTGAAAGCCAATGTTAATTTTCTCGACCTCCAATCTAAATTGAATTTGATAGAAGAGAACCTCGAAAGAAGCCGCCGTTATTATAATGGTACCGTTAGAGAAAATAATACCTATGGTGAAAGTTTTCCGGGAGTATTGTTCGCAGGCATGTTCAAATATCAGCATTTTGACTATTTCGAAACCGACGAGGCCAGCAGGGAAAATGTAAAGGTAGATTTCTCATAATAGACCGAGTTTTGTCGTACTGCCATTACCTGTTCGTAATGTTTAAATCAAAATTAAATTGATGAAAAAGTTATTTTCGTTTCTATTTGCTATCCTTGTATTCACTATTGGCTATACACAAGATTTTACGGTAAATAAATACGAGGTAGATATATACATCCAACAAGAAGGTTACTTTGATGTTGTAGAAAATTACGACCTTACTTTTGAAAGCTATAAGCATGGTATTTTTAGAACCATACAAACGAATTATGATCTTGCCAATGCAGATGGGACACAGGAAAAACGTAAGATCAAAATTTCGAATATTAAAGTACCGGGTCATAAGTTTGAATCCCCTTTTGATTTTGAACAAAAGTTAAGTGATCAAATAAATATCAAAATTGGCGATAAAGATAAGACCATTATTGGGCCACAACATTATGAAATTAAATACCGGGTTCATAATGCCTTTCTTTTTGAAGATGCACAGATCAGTTTTTACTGGAATATCAAACCCGACGGCTGGTTTGCCGATTTCCATCAGATCAATTTCAGGGTACACGCACCCGAAAATATAGTGCTAAACAAAGACAATAGTTTTGTTTACTCGGGTAACCGGGGTACTACTGATCTCAGCCAGGAATTTGACCTAAGCTATAATTACAATGTTATTACCGGTAAGAGTTTTGATAATTTTATATCACGGCCCAATCAAAATGTAACCTTGCTCATAAAACTCCCTATAAATTCAATAAAAGAGGTTAAACCCTTCTGGCCATTTTGGATCGATTATGGTTGGACATTCATCGTTGTTGGGCTTATAACAGCATTCTATGCCGTTTGGAATAAATATGGAAAAGATGAAAGCGTGGTGAGTACCACCAGTTATTATGCTCCCGAAAATATAGATCCGGCCATGGCGGGCTTTTTAATTAATGATAGTGATGATAGCTCTGACCTCATTGCCTTACTACCCTATTGGGGTTCAAAAGGCTATTTAAAGATCGAAGAGATCCCTAAAAAAGGATTGTTTAGCAAGGCCGACACCAAGCTCATCAGGGTTAAGCCCCTACCCGCTGATGCACCGGGTTATGAACGTGAAATATTTAACGGACTGTTTGACGACAACACGAGTACTATTTTTGGGGAAAGCATCCTGCTGAGTAAAAAAGGCAAAACAAAAGGGGTATTAAACAAGCTTTTTGGTGGCGATCAAACCGAAGTAAAACCCGGTGAAGTACTGGTGAGCAGCCTCGAGAATTCTTTTTACACCACTATGATCAGCGCCCAAGGATTGCTGAAAAAACAAGCGCAACCTTACTACGAAGCCAAATCGAGAAAAGTAAAAGGTATTACCATGGGTGTCCTCATCGCTTCAGCCATACTGCTGTCGGCCATCGGCCTATTCTTTTGGGGGCCAATAGCTGCGGCAGCCATTGTGATCACCTGTGTGGTATTGATCTTTTTAAATACCTATATGGTTAAAAAGAATGCCAAAGGCAATCGAATCTTTTCTGAGTTAAAAGGCTTTAAGAAATTTATTAAAGTGGCAGAAGAAAATAAATTAAAAATGTTATTACAGGATGATCCCGGTTATTTCGAAAATACCATGGGCTATGCCCTGGCATTTGGATTATTTGAAAAATGGGCCAAAAAATTTGATGCCTTGAATATCCCTCCACCCGATTGGTATAATTCAGCTACAGCACATCACTTATCGATGCATAATTTTTCAAAATCATTCTCCAGTGCCATGACCAGTGTAAAATCTAATATGGTAAGTTCACCCTCAAGAAGTGGAAGTTCCGGTGGTGGGGGTGGTTCTTCAGGCGGTGGCTTTGGCGGCGGCGGCGGTGGTATAGTTGGTAGTTGGTAGTTGGTAGTTGGTAGTTGGTAGTTGGTAGTTGGTAGTTGGTAAAATATAGCATAAAAAACAATAGAACATTGCGTTTTAAACATAAATGAATACTATAGATTGGATTGGTTTTATCGGCGTCTTTTTAATACTCTTAGCTTACATATTAAATGTACTAGGAAAACTAAAAAGTAAAGACCTAACTTTTATTTTATTAAATCTAATTGGCGCAAGTTTGGCTTGTTTGGCTTCTATACTCATGGATTATCTTCCATTTATAATATTAGAAGGAGTTTGGACATTGGTATCTCTCATTGCCCTTATAAATTACCTAAGAATAAAATAATGAAAGGAGAAACAGATCTGTTAAAAATGATCAAAGGAATGAAACCCATACTGAACGAAGGAGAATATGTCTTCACTACAGTTAAAGATATAAGCTTGATTGATCGGAAACATACCCTATGTGAGTTTAAGGAAAAAGAAGGCGTAACCATCATAATTGAAAGAGAAAAAGCAGACGAGTTAGATCTTAATTATGAATATGTTGCTGCATGGATATCCTTAACGATCCACTCATCGTTGGAAGCAGTAGGTTTAACGGCTATATTTTCATCCGAATTAGCAAGAAATGGTATAAGTAGTAATATTGTTGCCGGATATTATCACGACCACATTTTTGTTGATATTAAAGATGCCGAAAGAACCGTTAAAGTTTTAACTAATTTATCAAATAACTATAAATAAGAGCCCCTAGTTGCAATGCGTATTATTAAGACGCCTACCATTTGATAAAGTAAGAATTTTTCATATGCCACTCAGGTTGATGTATTCAACCTATCCTCAATAAATCGCTTTTAATATAACCTTAAACTTCTTTAGTATTTAATCGATTTTTAAACAGGTATTGCATCACTTTTTTGTAAATTGCATTGCCAAATTTTGGTAGGTATTTTATAATTAAAATTTTACACGATGATAAACCATTTACGAACAAAAAAATTGATGCTCTTACTTTTAACTACAATCGTATTATTCGGTTGTAAACAAGAAAAAGAAGAAGCCCCCATGGTCGATAATTTATTACTAAAAGAATGGACCGGGCCTTATGGAGGTGTCCCTGCTTTCGACCAAATGAAAGTTGAAGATGTTAAAGATGCCATGCTACTGGGTATGGAATTAAGCCTGAAGGATATTGATGCCATTGCAAACAATCCTGATGCCCCAACATTTGAAAATACCATTGAAGAAATGGAACGCGCAGGAGAAGCACTAGATAGAGGATTTGCCTATTACGGTATTTTAAGCGCTAATATGTCTACACCAGAATTCAGGGACATTCAAACAGAATTAGCCCCTTTATTTTCTGAATACCAATCTAAGATCACACAAAACGAAAAATTATTTCAACGTGTAAAAACGGTTTATGATAATTCCCTAGAAAAACCGCTTGATGCCGACCAGCAACGCGTTGTTGAATTAACTTATAAAGGATTTGCCATGAACGGCGCAGAACTCGATAAGGAGAAAAAAGAGCGCTATGCAGCTATCAACAAAGAATTATCTAGTTTATACACCAAGTTTTCTAATAATGTTTTACACGATGAGGAAAACTATATAACCTATCTAACAAAAGATCAATTAGGCGGTTTATCCGATGGATTTATTAAATCTGCCGCAAAAATTGCAGCCGATAAAGGTCAGGAAGGAAAATATGCCATTACCAACACACGCTCCTCTATGGATCCTTTCCTAACCTACTCTACTGAACGAAAACTTCGCGAGCAAGTTTGGAAAAATTATTATTCCAGAGGCGACAATGGTGATGAGTACGACAATAATCAACTTATTGCCGATATCCTTAAATTAAGAAGAGAACGCGTTGAGTTATTGGGATATAAAAATTATGCAGAATGGCGTTTGCAAGACAGAATGGCCAAAACCCCTGAAAATGCCATGGCCTTGATGGAAGCTGTTTGGCCGGCCGCCATTGCAAGGGTTGCCGAAGAAGTAGCAGATATGCAAGCTGTTGCTGATAAAAATGGTGACAAAATAACTATCGAGCCTTGGGATTATCGCTTCTATGCAGAAAAAGTAAGGAAAGTAAAATATGATCTCGACTCAGACGAGGTAAAACAATACCTTCAGCTCGATAAACTAACCGATGCCATGCATTATGTGGCAGGCCGCTTATTTAATTATAAATTCACCCCGGTACCTGAAGGTTCAGTGCCTGTTTTTCATGAAGATGTAAAAGTATGGGAAGTAACCGATAAAGACACAGGCGAAAATATTGGCCTTTGGTATCTCGATCCTTATGCAAGACAAGGCAAACGTTCGGGAGCATGGGCAACAACCTATAGAAGCCATACTACTTTTGATGGTAAGAAAAATGTCCTGGCATCCAACAATTCGAATTTTGTAAAACCTGCTCCCGGCGAAGCATTGTTAGTGTCCTGGGATGATGCGACAACCTTCTTCCATGAATTCGGACATGCCTTACACTTCTTTTCTTCAAATGTAAAATACCCAACCTTAAATGGTGGCGTAAGAGATTATACAGAGTTCCAATCGCAGTTGTTAGAGCGTTGGTTATCTACAGACGAGGTGATCAATCAATTTTTAGTACATAATAAAACAGGTGAACCTATGCCTGATGCTTTGGTTACAAAAATTAAAAAAGCAGCAACTTTCAATCAAGGGTTCTCTACTACAGAGTATTTAGCTTCAGCTATTATGGATATGAAATTCCACCTTGCCGATCCTGCAGATATAGATGTAGACAAATTCGAACGCGAAACCCTGGCTGCTTTAAAAATGCCTAAAGAATTACCGATGCGTCACAGAACACCTCATTTTGGACATGTATTCTCTGGTGAAGGGTATGCAACAGCATATTATGGGTATATGTGGGCAGATGTATTGACATCAGATGCTTCTGAGGCCTTTGCTGAGGCTCCGGGAGGTTTTTATGATAAGGAAATGGCAGAGAAACTTGTGAAGTACCTGTTTGCTCCCAGAAATTCTGTAGATCCTGCAGAAGCCTATAGAATGTTTAGAGGGCGGGACGCAAAAATAGAAGCACTCATGAGAGATAGAGGTTTTCCTGTAACCACAGAATAAATCATTAAGATAAAAGGGATAAGTTAAAAAGCTTGTCCCTTTTTTTTGTAATTTTATTATGATAAAGAATCTTCTTTTATCTAGAATTTTTTAGTGATAGACCAATTAAATAAAGGGATATTAGAAGTTGTCTAAATTCTAAAACGATAACCTATGAAAAATTTAAAGTACTACTTCGTTTTTATTTTGCTGATAACTTTATCTTCTTGCAATCAGAATGATACAGAAATTGAAGAAAGTTTAATAACCGGATTTTATAAAATTGAAACCATGAGTTCGGACAAACTGGTGGATTTAAATGGAGATACACAAAAATCCTATGATTTAAAATCAGAAATTAATGATTATTTCAATGACTTAGCATATGATTTAGAAATTAGACCTAATTACACCAATGACACTAAAACTAAATTAATTTCTTTATACTTTCCTGAACCATATCTTTCGTACGAATATCCAAGTCATCCAAATGGATTTGTTGAATATGGCAAAAGTGGTGTCGGATTTACATATGAGTTTAAGGATAACCGATTTTTATTAGATGGATCCAATAATGAGTTTGTTAGCATTGATAAAATAGAATTACTTGAAAATGGGAAAATTAGTTCAATGATCTCAAAAGATTATTACGATTTTTCAATACAGAATTGGACAAATTTAAAAATTGAGATCATGTACTCAAAAATGGAATAACTACCGGTGCTGAAACGCATGGCTTTGATACTAAAAAACAATATGAAACCGGAAACTACACGGAAGTTTGGTTTTAAATCGAAATATAGCATTATGAATAAAATAATAGTCACATCAATATCAACGTTCTTAATCCTTGGTATTTTACTAACACTACATAGCTGTTCTAATACTGCTAAAAATCCTAATACTTCGACTACACTCAGCACAAGTAAAAATGAAGGCGAAAAAACCGTTTATGCAAGTGAGGTTATCCCATTTTTTAATCATTGGAACTTGATTTTAGGTGATGGATCAAATGCTGGTCATGCAAATAATTTTGAGCATAAAGATTTCTTTTATACTACAAATGATGGTATAAGCAATTGGGTAGTTTTTAAAGCTCCCAATGCAGGGGATACCCATGGAACTTCAAAAAATACAAGGACCGAATTGGCTCAAACGAAAAAATGGTCTCCTTTAACCGATGCGAAATTGACAGCTACGCTCAAAGTAATGAATGTGTCAATTTCGGGTGACCCCAGGAAATCGTCTGCCTACTCTGTAGTCATTGGTCAGATCCATAGTGCCGATGGTCATGAAAACGAACCACTAAAAATTTTTTACAAGAAATTCCCCGGACATGCCAAAGGTTCGGTTTATTGGAATTATGAAATTAATACAAAAGGTGATGACAATTCTGGAAGATGGGATTATTCTACAGCTGTTTGGGGCGATGTATCTGCTGTTGGAACCGAAGATAATACCCACCCGAAAGAACCTAAGGATGGTATTGCATTAGGAGAAGAATTTAGTTATGAGATCGAGGTCAAAGATGGTGTTATGAATATAAAATTTACCAGTGAAGGCCATGAAACCAAATCATTTACAAAAAACTTAATCGTATCAGAATATACAACAACTGCTGATATTCCTATAGGTAAAGACGGCATAGAGCGTGAAAATGCTTACGCCGATGAAGGCCTTTTTTTTAAGCTAGGTTCTTACAATCAAACTAATGGAATAACTACTGGTGCTGAAACGCAAGACGGTGATATTAAAAAACAATATGAAACCGGAAACTACACGGAAGTTTGGTTTAAATCAGCAAGCATATATGTAAGTGATTCTGCCCTGTCTAATGAAGGCTATTTCATTAAAAATGATTAAATCGAATTTAAGCCTACGAACAACAGGAATTATGAGTTCACTTCACTTACTTGGTATTCATCAGCCAGTTTTAGAACCGGTTCAATGCTTGACTTGTCCATAAAGTCGAACCCTTCAAATTCTTCTTTTCGGGCTTCGGGATCCCTATTTACCAAGGCCCCAATTTTCAACATGATCCAGTCAAAGTAGGTAAGTTCTTTTGGAATTTGTCTACCGCGCAGCGCCACATGATGCATATTGGAAATAAAACTATCGGGTAAGCTATCGGCTATCCACTTGTTAAGCTTTTCGCCCGCCGGAGCACCGGAAACCGAAAAGAAGATGATCGGTTTATTCTCAATACTCGCTAAATGCCTTTTCACCCATTTGCGGATGGAGAGCTTATAGTAGATTACCGGGCTGCCTAAGATCAAAAAATCATACTTCTCTGGATCAATAGTCTTATCTTTCACATTAAAGACAGGCAAACCCGTCGCTTCGCCGATCCAATGGGCATATTGCGCCGTGCTGCCATACTTGCTGGAGAAAAAAACTGCACCGTTCATATTTGATGATTAATATTTATTTAAGAGAAATTCCATGAAAGTACCTGCACTAAATCAGATACTTAATAATATAAAAGTATGGCTTACTTAAATGAAAGTCAATGATATTCATCATTTTAGGTATTGAATTGCAGCACCACTCGGCCATAGACAGAAAATTTCCAAATCATAAATTCGCTGACAATTATTATCTTAGTACCAGATTGGAAAATCACAGACAATCCGTTGGCTATAAAGCAAAACGAAAACCTATGAATAAGCTACAAATAAAGGTCGACCCGGCGGTGAAAACGGTTTTTGACAATTATCCAGATCCGGTTAAGAATAAAATGTTAGTCCTTCGAAAATTGGTTATTGAAACAGCAACAGAGATCGAGGGAATATCAGCGCTGGAGGAAACTTTAAAATGGGGAGAGCCCAGTTATTTGACAAAAAATGGAAGTACGATCAGGATGGATTGGAAATCAAAAAAACCTGAACAATATGCCATGTACTTCAAATGTACAAGCCGGTTGGTAGAGACTTTTAAAAAGCTATTTAAGAACGATTTTGACTTCGAAGGTAACAGGGCCATCGTTTTTGGGCTTGAAGATGAGATTCCAACAAAGGCCTTGAAGAACTGTATAAAAGCGGCATTAACCTATCATAAGGTAAAGCAATTGCCAACATTAGGAATATGAAATTATCATTTTATGGCAAAAGAAATAAATAAGGAATTATCATCAAAACAAGGGGATGAACTTATCAAAATATTAAAGGCCCGTTTTGAGAAAAATATGCATCGTCATCCGGATCTTGATTGGACTAAATTAGAATCAAAATTGCTTAGTGATACCGATAAGCTATGGTCACTCAATGAAATGGAAAATACCGGCGGGGAACCCGATGTTGTTGGTTTTGATAAGGACAAGAACGAATATATCTTTTACGATTGTTCAGCCGAGAGCCCTGCAGGCCGCAGAAGTATTTGTTACGACCGGGCAGCATTAGAATCGAGAAAAAAATTCAAACCAAAAAATAATGCCCTCGATATGGCCGATGCCATCGGCATTACTATTTTAACAGAAAAACAATATCGGGAATTACAAAAACTTGGAAATTTTGATTCCAAAACATCCAGTTGGATAGCAACGCCAAAAGAGATCAGAGCACTTGGCGGCGCACTATTTGCCGATTTCCGATTCAATACGGTCTTTGTATATCATAATGGTGCCGAATCTTACTATGCCGCCAGAGGCTTTCGTGGTTCATTGAATGTTTGATCGGTATATAATCAGCACCCATGAATCAAGACTTTACATATAGCTCTCAAACATACATTTACTCAAATAGCAACGATAACGATGGAAGAAAAAATTAAGACCTTAGACAATTATTTAGACAACCATTATATACACCGAAGTAATTGGTTGCGGGCAGCTGTGCTGGGCGCAAATGATGGTATTCTGTCAACTGCCAGTCTTGCTATTGGTGTTGCTGCTGCCAGTGAATTTAGAGAGCCTGTTATATTAGCAACCTTAGCGGGTTTGGTTGCCGGTGCTTTATCGATGGCAGCGGGCGAATACGTTTCTGTAAGTTCACAAACAGATGTGGAAAATGCGGATATAGAACGTGAAAGGCAAGAGTTAAAAGAAACACCCGAAATGGAGCTACAACTATTAGCCGATATATACGAGAAAAGAGGCCTCAAGAAAGAAACAGCATTAACGGTAGCCAAAGAATTAACAGAAAAAGATGCATTGGGAGCGCACGTTCGTGATGAATTAGGCATCAACGAAATAAGCCAGGCCAAACCCATTCAGGCGGCATTTTCTTCAGGTGCGGCATTTACCATCGGAGGATTATTACCCCTTCTTGTTACCCTATTTATGCCACTAGAAACCTTGGAGTATTCCCTGTATGGTTTTGCACTTTTATTCTTAATTATTTTGGGAGCCCTCGCTGCAAAAACAGGCGGATCGAGTATCGGTAAAGCCATCTTTAGAATTACATTTTGGGGTACGATCGCCATGGGATTGACCGCCCTCGTCGGCTATCTTTTTAATGTGAATATCATATAACAATTAAATATCTTAAATAAAAATTAAGAGCTTTCTTAGCGGCTGACATCAAGATATTTAAGTGATGATCCTTGCCATAAATCAATATATCTTATTATATTTATTGTCTGATGTATACCAAAGCGTCCTAGGCTATACTTAAATTATAATCTATTTAAGATTATGGAAAACAAAAGACTTATGATTATCGTGCTCACGGTAATCATGCTGTTGCTCATCCCAATTATTGCCATGAATTTTACCGACGAAGTAAATTGGACCGTGTCTGATTTTGTGGTCGCCGGAACGCTACTGCTTGGCATCGGACTATTGTGCGAATTGGCCATGCGGAAGATAAAAAATAACACATTCCGAATTATCGTATGCGTAATTCTTGTGATCATCCTATTCCTTATCTGGGCAGAATTTGCAGTCGGTATTTTCGGCACTCCCTTCGCCGGAGATTAGAACGTACATTGTGATAAAAAAAAGGTTTTCAATATAAAATTAGAAAGGACCATTCAATACAATTAATAGCACCCATGAAATTACACACCTTCTTTTTCATCCTATTATTCGTTGGCTCAAGCTTTTCGGTTGCTCAGGAAAAATTAATTACCAACGCCTATAACCGCGAAAGCACTTCCCTTAACGGATACTGGCAATATATTGTAGATCCGTATGAGAACGGATTTTACAATTATCGCTATGAACCATTTGAGGATCAAAAAGATCCCGGAAAAGGTGCTTTTTTTACCAATGCAAAGCCCGAAAGCAAGTCCGACCTGATAGAATATGACTTCGACAACATGGATAGCCTCTTGGTACCCGGCGACTGGAATACGCAAAAAGAAAAACTATTTTACTACGAAGGCACTATCTGGCTCAAGAAGTCTTTTGATTATTCCCTTTCTAAAAAAAATAACCGGGTATTTGTATATTTTGAAGCTTCCAACTACCAAACAGATGTTTATTTAAATGGTACCAAACTGGGTGCCCATATTGGTGGTTTTACGCCTTTTAATTTCGAAATAACGCATCTGCTAAAAGAGAAGGACAATTTTCTCGTGGTGAAGGTCGATAACAAAAGAAAAAAGGAAGGGGTACCTACCCTTAATACCGATTGGTGGAATTATGGCGGACTCACACGCGATGTAAAACTCATCGAAACAGGCGGAAATTTTATAGCTGATTATTTTATTCACTTAGATCCAACAAATAATAAAAAGATCAAAGGATATCTTGCCTTAAATGGCAACAATATTGGTGAAAAACAGGTACAGATCAACATTCCCGCCTTAAAACTTCAAAAAACATTTATGACTGACGCATCGGGATCGTTTGCTATCGAAATGACATCCAACAAGATTCGCTATTGGTCTGTTGACGATCCTTTTTTATACGATGTTATCATACAAACGGAAGAAGATACCATTACAGATCAAATAGGCTTCCGAACCATCGAAACCAAGGGTTCGCAGATCCTTTTAAATGGTAAAAAGGTCTTTCTAAAAGGAATTTCCATCCATGAAGAAAGTCCCATACACGGCGGCAGGGCACACTCCCTTGAAGATGCAAAGCAATTGCTGCAATGGGCGCAGGAACTCGGCTGTAATTACGTAAGGCTGGCCCATTATCCACATAATGAACATATGGTTCGGCTGGCCGATAAAATGGGCATCCTGGTATGGGAAGAGAATCCTGTATATTGGACCATCGCCTGGGAAAACGAACAAACCTATAGCAATGCCGAGAACCAGTTATCTGAACTGATCAACAGGGATAAGAACCGGGCGAGTGTTATTATCTGGTCTATGGCCAATGAAACACCCACCAGTGAAGCCAGACTAGCATTTTTAACCCGACTGGCAAAATTCACACAGAGAAAAAGACCCTACAAGGCTTATCAGCGCTGCCCTCGAGCAAAGTAACTATCAAAATAACCCGCTGGTTAGAACGATACACGATCCTTTTGCCGAAATAGTCGATATTTTAAGCTTTAACCAATATATCGGCTGGTACGATGGCCTGCCCGAAAAATGCAGTACCATCAGCTGGAAGATAGACTACGATAAACCAGTGCTGATCTCAGAATTTGGTGCCGGTGCAAAACAAGGCTTGTTTGGTGATAAAGACACACGGTGGACAGAAGAATTCCAGGAAAACCTGTATATTGAGACCTTAAAATGATCGATAAAATAGACCAGGTACAAGGATTTTCTCCCTGGATACTGGTCGATTTCAGGTCGCCGAGAAGGGTCTTGCCCGACATACAAGATGGCTGGAACCGAAAAGGCCTCATATCAGAAGACGGTAAGAAGAAAAAAGCCTTTTTTGTATTAAAGAACTATTATGACAACAAAACAATCAATCATAAAAAATAACTCAAGTACCAATTATTAAACAAATAAAAATAAATGAAAAAGCAGCTACTTCTAACGCTTATTACCTTATCTATTTTAACAACCGCTTGGGCGCAATCACAAAATACCCAAACGCAAATTGCCTGGGATACCTGGGGCGTACCGCATATTAGCGCAGATAACATAGAAGATCTGTTCTATGCCCAGGGTTGGGCACAAATGCATAATCATGCGAATCTTATCCTGGAACTTTACGGAAGCTCCAGAGGAAAAGGTGCCGAATATTGGGGACAATCCAAATTCGAGAACGATATGCTTATTCATACCCTTGGTTTTGATGCATTGGCTGATGAATGGGAAACAAAGCAGGACCCCGAAATTAAAACTATCTACACGGCTTTTATCAAAGGTATGAATGCCTATGCCGCAGCCCATCCAGAGGCGATAGACGAAAAAAACAACATCGTACTGCCATTAACGACCAAAGACATGAATATGCATAGTATGTATGTTATTTTTACCCGTTTTATTGCCGGTAACGATCTTGGCCGCGTGCAACAATGGCCGGATATGGGTTCGAATACCTATGCCATTTCGCCACAACGTTCAGCTTCGGGTAAGGCCATGCTGGTTCAAAATCCGCATTTGCCCTGGTGGCAAGAGTTTTTATTCTTTGAATCGCATTTAAATCTACAAGGCAAAAACATGTATGGTGCAACACTAGTTGGCTTTCCGGGTATTGCCATTGGTTTTAATGAGAACCTTGGCTGGAGCCATACCGACAATACCATAGACAATGCCGATACCTATGAATTAGAACTGAAGGATGGTGGTTATTTATTAGATGGCCTTCGAAAAGAATTTAAAGCATCTTCAACAATCATTAAAATAAAGCAAGAAGATGGTACCATGGTCGACAAAGAAATTCCAATCATGCATACCGTTCATGGCCCGGTGGTGAATAAAACCGACGACAAAGTGCTGGCATTGCGTATGGTTGGTTTAGACAGGCCTGATATGTTCTTACAGTGGTGGCGTATGATCAACAGCGCGACCTTTGATGAATTTGAGAGTGCCTTAAAAATGGCACAAATACCCTTTTGGAATGTGATGTATGCCGATAAGCAAGGTGATATTTTCTATTTGTTTAACGGATTGGTGCCCAAACGTAGTTCGGGTGACTGGGCTTATTGGGACCGGGTGATTCCCGGTGGAAGATCGGCTGATGTATGGACCGAAGTACATGCTTATGCAGATCTGCCTAAAGTAAAAAACCCAACGGTGGGCTGGCTTCAAAATGCCAACGATCCGCCATGGACAAGTACCATACCCATGACCTTAGATCCTGCAGATTTTCCATCGTATATGGCACCTCAGAGCATGTATTTTAGGCCCCAACGTTCGGCAAGAATGCTTATTGAAGACGAATCGATCACTTTTGATGAGTTGGTAGATTATAAACTCTCTACACACCTTGAATTTGCCGACAGGATTTTAGACGATCTCTTCGCTGCTGTCGATGCTTCAAGTTCCGAAAAAGCCAAGGAGGCAAAAAAGGTATTAGAAAATTGGGATCGCGAGGCCGACGCCGACAGTAAAGGCATGTTGTTATTTTACAGTTGGGCAAGAAAATTTAATGTTTGGAAAACTGCCAATTATACCGAGCAATGGTCGATGGCGAAGCCCAACACAACCCCGGATGGATTGGCAGATCCAGACCGTGCCGTGCAATTATTAGAAGAAACAGCCATAGAGATCGAAACCAAATTTGGCAGTTTAGATACGCCCTGGGGCGATTATTACAGAATAAAATATAATGGCAAGAACCTGCCCGCCAATGGCATAGACGGCGCTATGGGTGTCTTTCGCGTAGCCTGGCCCGGTGGCGCTGATGATAACAATATGTTTGTTGGTGGTGGCGATTCATGGGTAGGTGTCATAGAATTTGGCGATGAAATAAAAGCAAAGGTGCTGTTAAGCTATGGCAATGCCACACAAAAAGATTCCCCACATAATGGCGATCAGTTGGTATTATTTTCCAACAAAGAATTGCGCGATGCCTGGTTTACAAAAGCCCAGGTAGAGGCCAATACGGTAAGAATTGAGCTGCTTGGCGAGAATGGATTTAGTGAAAAGAAGTAGGCATGCTTACCGATATTCATCCTAAACTGCCCATGCGTAATAAGGCACTTACGAGAGACTATTATATAAACCAATTGGGTTTTGAGCAATTCGGCAGCGACGATCATAAAGATTATCTCATGCTTCAAAAAGATCATATTCAGATACATTTTTTTGAATTTAAAGCGCTCGACCCTAAAGAAAATTACGGGCAGGTCTATATAAGAACCGATCATATTGAAGCATTCTATCAATCATTAGTAGCTAAAAAGACCGCCATCCACCCCAATGGACCTTTACAGGTAAAACCATGGGGGCAAAAAGAATTTTCGGTCTTAGATCCGGACAACAATTTGCTTACATTTGGACAACGTATCTAAACTAAAGCCATGAAAGAACTGTTTAAAACCGAGAATTACCTCGACCCTATCCTGTTACTCGAATATACCATAGATGCAGATACCCGGTCTGTTTATAAAGCATGGACAGATCTCGAAATTTTTAAAAAATGGTTTTGCCCAACCGGATTTACCATTGCACGGGCAGAATTGGATGCAAAGCCCGGTGGTTATTTTAGAATTCATATGAGATCGCCCGAAGGTGAGATCTATCCCACCAAAGGTGAATATATACTATTAGACAAACCACATCGCATCGTTTATAAAGATTCCTGGGATGATGACAGGCCGCAAAACGATCCTACCATCGCCGAAGTTGTTTTTGAAGCCGCGGGAGATAAAACAAACATCAAATTATATTCAAGTTTTGCTACCGAAAAACAAAAAGATGAAGGTGCTTAAATCGGGCAATGTTGATGGTTGGAAGATGTTTTTTGATAATTTAAACAAGGTGCTCAAGAAATAAAGAATCCACTTTAAAAAAACAAGCATAATCACCCTATATGACTGATAAGAACCATGCCGGCAACAAACAAGTCGAATAATCCATTGCATGGTGTTAAGTTGAAAGATATACTCGAAGCCCTGGTGGCCACCTATGGATGGGAAAAACTCGGCGCTAAGATCAATATCAATTGCTTTAAAAAAGACCCTTCTATTAAATCGAGTCTTACCTTTTTAAGGAAAACGCCCTGGGCAAGAGATAAGGTAGAACAGCTTTATCTCAACATGATGCAGAAATAATATAAACTAAAAATTCCATTAGAAAATCTATGATAACACTGGTTGAAGTCAAACGATCTCCCCTGCACGGAAAAGGCGTTTTTGCCAAGCAAGACATTAAAAAAGGAGAAATTATTGTAGAGAGCGATATGGCCTTGATCCATATAAACGAAAACTTGCCCGAAGTGCTGGCTACGCTTCAGTTTCCATGGACAGATGAGTACGAAGCGATCTGCCTGAGCGATGCAGGTAGTTTTTTTAACCATGCCAGCCGGCCGAATGCCGAAATTATCCGTCGCGATTTCACCAACCTTATTCAAACATTTGCCGCCAAAACAGCCATTCGCAAAGGCGATGAAATTACCATCTACTATAATGATGCTTTTGATACATTTGTAAATGACTAAGCTTGTAACACATATGAATACCGAAAGCCTATGATGACCATCATCGCAAAATGGACCGTCATTATTTTCGGCATATTTCTCATCCTTGTTGGTTTTCTAATGCTCTTTGCGCCGCAAAAAGCCAGGGAGATATTAAGAAAAGCAGGCAGTACCAATGTCATTAATTATACCGAAATAACCATTAGAATGATTCCCGCAGCGGCCTTGGTATTATATGCCGACTTCTCAAAATTTCCGGCCTTTTTTAGTGTATTGGGTTGGTTTATGCTGGCCACTTCCTTGGTACTTTATGTGGTTCCCCGCAGCATGCACCATCATTATTCCTTACGATAGTGCCGAGATACTTACACCCTTCTATCTTAGGTTGATCTCCCCTTTATCCATGCTATTTGGTACTACACTTATTTATGCTACCATATAAGCTTATGTGAAATACAAAAAGCACATTAAGAATTATCGTTGTCTAATTTTTCGGCCTCTTGTTTGCGTAAGGTTCTCCAGATGGGGCGAAGCAACAGGCGCGAAAACATATAACAAACCAATCCCAGTGAATAGATCAAAGAAATATAATATGGCCCGAATTCTCTTTTGAACACAATATTAAAAGCGTTCAAAATATTTATTACGATCACTGCAAAACCAACGATGAATAATACATAGATCAATAATTTATTAAAAGTTCTATAGGTCTTGAAATTCTTAAGTCGCATGGCAATGTCAACAGAGAAATAGGCATAGATAATACAAGTCATACCGCTACTTACCGCCCATACTGTTGCATCGTCTATACCGAAATTTATTAATAATAAGGGCAAGGTTGAATAAAAGGCACTCATTAATCCTGTGTTTACAACGACTGCCAATCCAACGGCGTCTCCTCTCCTAATTTTTTCTCCATCTTTAAACTGAAATGTGCCAATGATACCTGCAAAACCTGCAACGGCAATGGCAACTTGTGTAAATGTTAGTAATTGATCTGCATTTTCCATAGGGCGATAGCTTATATATAGGTAAATCTACATATAAAATATTGACTTAAAGCAAATTAAATATGAACAACTATTATAGGTAATATCATCTATTGCATTCGTTGTTTACAATTAAAAAAACGAGATGCCGCACCTCAAAACCGCAACAAACCCTTACGGCAAAACCACAAGAATTTACGGCCAAACCTCAAAAATACCTGCGCATGACATTTGTCATAAAATATGTATTGTTTAGCTATTATATTTGATTTGTCAATTATAATTAAATGCAGTTAAGGGGGGGATTTTTTTAACCGAGAAAAGGGGAAAAATCCCCTTTTGTAGTTGGGGTTTATAGTTTAATTTTATAACCTATGATAGATAAGACTCTCGACATCATGTGGGTAGTGTAAATAATAACGATACCCGTAACTCAAGCATAACTTAACAAAAAAAATGAAACTTAATAAAATCCTTATTCAAAACTACAAAAGCATTAGGAAACTCGAATTTGAATTTAATTCATATGGCAAAGGCCCTAATAAAAGTTACACGAACTTCTTACTAGGTATAAATGAAAGTGGTAAATCAAATCTTTTAAACGCAATAGCAGCTCTGAATGGAGGTTTTGTTGAGAACTATGAAGAAGCATGTTTCAAAGGAGCCCAGGAAGATGGAGAGGATGTTTTAATTGATGGTTCATTTGAAGTAATAAATCAAATCCCTTTCGAAAAATTAATCAAAGAATTAGATTTTCTACCAGATTCGCTAAGTTCTATTGTAAAAATCAAATCAATTGATAGAGAATATATACTAAGTGCTGACGGTAGTGTAAGTGAAGCATTTGCAATTTACATAAATGAATTAAAACCTAAAACCTATCAAGTAAATTCGGCAAATAATATCATAATAATAGATAAGAAATTAGAGGATGATTATAAATTTTTAGACACAAAAAAATTAAAAAGCATTATTTTTAAAAATATTTCAGAGCATTTAGATACATTTTTTTCCGAAATTACACTTTGGAGACCTGATTCAACTCACCTATTATGGAACAAATTTCACTAAAGGCTTTTAGTCAGAACCCGAACATTTCTATTCCATTAAAAAATATATTTCATATTTATGGAAAAATTGAAAATACAGATATAACCAAAACAATTACTAGTGCTTTAAAGTCACCAGAAGAAAAAAGCAGAACTGCAAGATACTCTTAGTGAAAATGTAACCAAACATGTAAACCGAATTTGGAAAGAGCATAAAATAAATTTCAAATTTACAATAGATGGGGATTTATTGAATACAGTGATTGAAGATAAACAAATAAAATATCGTTATTTTAATATGAAACAAAGAAGTGAAGGTTTTAAACAATTTACTTCATTAATATTAAGTTTATCCGCCAAAAACACGGGTAATCTTTTAGCTAATAATGTAATACTTATTGATGAGCCTGAAACTCACCTGCATCCAAGTGGAATTCAATACATGAGAAAGGAGTTACTAAGGATTGGTAAAAAGAATCAAGTTTTAGTTTCAACTCATAGCAACTTTATGATAGATACTTCCACAATGGAAAGGCATTGGATAATGGAAAAAGAAACAGAGAGTAATATGTTTCAAGTAGACGAATATAAGTCATTACATGATGAAGAAGTGGTTTCTAGAGTTTTTGGTGTTGAAATTATGAAGGAATTACTTCCGAAAAACATCTTGATAGTAGAAGGAAAATGTGATAAAATAGTTCTTGAGATGTTATTGAATCATTTTGGAGAGAAAATAAGTTACTCTATAAAAAATGCTGGAGGTTGTTCTAAAGTATATTCTGTTGCGTCTATCCTCGCGGCAGAACAATTTAGACCAATTGTTTTTTTAGACTCTGATGATGAAGGACTTAAAGCGAAAAAAGACATTCTTAAGAACTTAAAAGATTACTATAATACGAACTCAGTAAGAACAATTAATGACCTTGGTTATTCCCGCACTGCCAAAGCATCAATAGAAGATTTGTATCCTAGATTAATGGTAAAAAATTTAGTTAACGATAAACATGCCATTGATATAGATAAATATGCTGACAAACCAATTATAGAAGCTATTAAAATCCTAGATGAATCCTTTAAAAATAAAGAAAAGCAGACTAAACTTAAAACTGAACTATCATTGCAGTTTTTAAATGATTATGATAATAAAGATTTATTAGAAAAAGATGCACCTGATATGGTTTCTTTAGGGAAGAAATTAATTGAATTATTAGATACATAAATCAATTCCATATAATTTATTTTAGAAATAGAGAATTTGGTGTTGAAAGAGTGTAAACATAAAATAAAAATCAGTTTTAGACTGAAAAGTTAGTGTTTAAAATTTACTACTTTTAATAGACAAAATCGTTATGCATAATTAAAATTAAAATGAGATTTTCATAATTGGAGAAACTCCAGCAAAAAAAGATTTCCAAATTGAATATATTGATGACGAATTAATGAATGGTTTATGGAACGTGATAAAAATGTTAATCATTGATGAGTTAGGTACTGTTTATTATTCTGGCGGCACTGAATTCTATAAATTTTCCAAAACACTTTGGCATGATTTTTTCAAAGAGCCAATCGACCAAATTCCCCATTCAGAATATAATCAGGAACAACTTATTAGAGCTAAGTTTTTTAATTTCTCTTGGTATGAAGTATATGATTTTGTTGAATTTATAATTGAAATAGAATCAAATCAATCAATAAGAAATGTATTAATAAATTCTATAAATGGAATTTTAGAACGTGAGTTTTCAGGCTATAGAATCATAAATGAAAAAGTTGCCCCAATTTCAAATCAGATAGAATTTGAAGAAGTCACATCAGCTCTTGAAAGACAAAATTTTTAACCGCTTTAGAAGGGGCTAACATACACTTAACAAATGCCCTTGAATTAATTTCTGACAAAAAGAATCCTAATTATAGAAATTCCGTAAAGGAATCAATTTTAGCCGTGGAATCAGCTTGTCGTATTATTACAGGAGAAAGTACTTTAGGTAAGGCACTTAATAAGTTAGAATCGAAAGGGCTTAATTTAAATAAGCAATTGAAATCTGGTTTTGATAAAATTTATGCCTACACAAATGATAAGGCCAATGGAATCAGACACGCAATTGTAATTGCTCCAATTGAACCTGACTTTGCCGACGCCAAATATATGCTTATATCTTGCAGTGCCTTTATCAATTATTTAGTCACTAAAGCAGAAAAAATAGGAATAAAATTTGAATAAACTTTACATAACAACATATATAATTAATTGCGGCCGAATGCATTTTTAAAAATTATATAAAAAATAAAATGAAAATCAAAAACACCCTATTCGTCCTTATGGCGCTGGCCATATTTTCTTGCAAGCACAACACAGAAAACAAGCCCCAAGACACGACCAACGAAGATACACACGAATTAGACCATCAAAAAGAGAGTACCCACTGGACCTACGAAGGTGAGACCGGGCCAACACATTGGGCCGAGATCGAAAAACAATCAGACTGCGATGGCATAAAACAATCGCCTATTAATATTATTGATATAGAGGTGGTAAACGATAATTCGTTAACGCCCATACAGATCTTCTATGCCGATAGTATTAAGATTCACGACGTTACAAATAATGGCCATTCCATACAGTATAATTTTGAAAAAGGCGATTATATAGCTTAGATAATGAAAAATACGAATTACAGCAGATCCACTTTCACGAAGCTCAGAGCATACCATCAACGGCATTCGCTATCCCTTAGAGATGCATATGGTGCATGTTAGCGGGGATAATAAGATTGCCGTGTTGGGTGTCATGGCACAAGAAGGAGAAAGCAGTGAACCCTTTACCTTTTTAGAAAATTATCTGCCTGTAAACACTGGAGAGACAAAACCCATCAATGCTAATTTTGACTTGAACCTAAATCTACCTCAACATAAGGCCTATTATACCTATAGCGGTTCATTAACCACACCGCCTTGTACCGAGAACGTACGTTGGTATATTTTTAAGGAACCTATTACGGTTTCGGTAGATCAGGTAAAACAATTGCAAGCATTAATGCCCATAAACAATTACAGGAATGAGCAACCTCTAAATGGAAGAATCGTAAAAGGTTATATGCCACCTTCAAATTAATATTTTAGAAAGAAAAAATAATAAATTGCGGCCCATTATATTATTGCTGGAAAAGATAGAAAAGGACAAAGAAGTACAGAACGTTTTTCACAGAATCTAGGAATAATAATCCCGGCAAACTGATCAATATCATTGCTGACAGCAGAAGATCTCAATACATTTATTGGTGTAATCAGAAGGTGATATGCTCCCTTTCTTCCAAAATTTATCGCTATGAAATCGTTCACATATATCTTTTTGATCTTGTTGATTTCTCTGACTTTCTCCTGTAATACGGATGAAATGATGATGTAAACGTACTTATTAAAGACGGTCCATTCCAGATCAGCGAACTCACCGGAACCTGGGAGGCCACCAAAGCCCAATTTAGTGTAAACACCGTCTCCGTAGACGTGGTCGAGGACGGGGGAACCGCCAATATGTCCGTGCAATCCAATGGCCGATTTACCCTGACACTGGATCCGGTAAATCGGAATGCTTATACTGTAAGTGGAGAAATGTTCTGGGAGGAGTGGCAGAAAACATTCTACTTTGCCATTGTATGGGATGATTACCCTAATGATTGGGATACCTACGGCGACACCTTTGACGGGACAACCTTATCCCTTAATGGAGGCGCCGATACCGGGGAATACGACTTTAACAATGATGGGGATATGGAAGCATGTTCGGTTCATTTCATCTTTGTTCGTTCCTGAGGGCTTAGGGCGTTCCCACCTGCCAAATGAATCAGTAACCATATCATATCTTAGCTGAGATATGGACTACCGATACACTTTAATGTCTGATTAAAATAAAAGGTGTATTTCATTGTGTCAAAGTTAATAATGGTAGATCAAAAGTCCTTGCGGATATCACAAGAATAAACTCAAAAAATAACGAAAGCACAACAAAGGTTTGGTTTCCTTTTCCTATTTTAGTTGCCTAACAAACGCAACTTATCATACACAAATCGTAAAAGCTCACAATGAGAAAAACGCTTATTTTAATTTTGGCAATATTTGCCTTTGCCCAGGCCAATGCCCAATTAATTAAAGAACAGTCTATTGATATTGCTATTGGTTATGGGTTGAGCACCCCTTATGACGATGTAGATATCTCCGGTGATGGTTTCTATCTACAGGGAGAATATGTACTAACCCTTGCCAAATGGATCGATATTCGACCTTATGCCGGATTCATTCTAACGAAATCGAATACAGAAGATGTACTAGAAGACGAAGCCGCTTATAAGTCAACTGCCAACGCCTTTCTCATAGGCGGAAAAACAAGAATTACGGCCCCAATACCATGGGTGGCGCCCTATATAGAAATTGGTATTGGTGCTTCGATAGGCTCGTTTGAAACCTTAACGCCATTTACGAATATAGATAAAAGCGGATTGGTCTTACATATTCCCTGGTCTATTGGCTTGGAATTAGGCCCTAAACGAAATTTTGATATTGGCTTTACCTATTATGAACATCCCAGTGTAGAACAGTTTTCAGGAGCCTTTGCTTTCGGAATTACAATTCCATTGGTCAAGAATTAAATTAGAATAAGTTAATTTGCTTGCTTAAATGAAAAAGAGCTTGTTAATCATGGCTAGAACATCCTATATAAGTCCCGAATTTAAAACGAATTAAATGATTTGTATTTCTTGCAAACATGAACATAAAGAATATACTTGTATTCATATCAGCTATAATCTGCCTGCCATAGCCAGATAAAGTATAGCTTCTAACCTGTTTAAAAATGTATATCTTTAACCGGCTTGATTTCTTAACGGAATAGTCCTCCCTCGCAGAGGGTGGCAGGTCGGATTTTACTCCACAACAGAATCATAGCCTAAACGTTAGCAGTAATTTCAACACTCATAAGCCAAAAAATAAAAATGGAAGCTAAACAAAAAGATTATTTTTCAGAAAAAGCAGAAGGCTTTGATGGACAAAAATCCATAACTCATAATGTAGGTAATATTGGCCAATTAATTTTAAAAGAACTTTCCTTTTCAAATAAGATGCATATCATGGATTTTGGTTCAGGCACTGGATTGTTGTTGTCTCAAATTGCGCCATTCGTGAATGAAATTACAGCAGTCGATATTTCTGCATCTATGATTGGAGTTTTGCAGTCAAAAATGGATTCCATAGATTGTAAACTTCAAATATTGAAACTGGATTTAACAAAAGAAACATTAGACACAAAATTTGATGCGATTATTTCGTCAATGACTATTCATCACATAGAGAATGTTCAGGAGATATTCAATAAGTTTTATTCATTACTAAATGATAATGGAACCATTGCCATCGCTGACCTTGACAAGGAAGATGGTTCTTTTCATACAGTAGACACAGGAATTTTTCATAACGGATTTAATAGAAATGAATTCTTATATATGGCAAAAAATGCCGGGTTTAAAGACTTGAAGATTCAAACGGCAAGCATTATTGATAAACCAACGGGCTAAATATCCTGTTTTTTTGTTAACGGGTAAAAAGTAACTAAATGTAAAAACTACTGCTAATACCATGAATAATTAACCTGCCTGCCATCCCTAGACGGCTAAACCGGTAGTTAGTTTCAGCATAGCTTCTACCCTATTTAAAAATGTATATCTTTATCCGCTTAATTTCTCTGCGAAAAAGGGAGATATTTTACCCGCATTTTTTAAAATGCAGACTAACCTACGAACTTGAGATATGATCTCGAAGATAAACTAGTCAATCCGTAATGGCCAAGTTTCAAATGCATTATAACAAAAATTAATCACAAAAAATCATGGACAAACTGATATTTCATCCCGGGAAGATCAAATCAAGATTACAGTTCTATAAATATAACTTTACGCTCAATGACTCGACATTAAAGATCTACTTACCAATGCTTTGTTATCTCAAAATTAAATTCTCTGATAAAGGTGTTAAAATGACTTCACATCTAAGATTCGGATTTGACTTCTTACCACTTGAATTTAACTTTTTGATTTACGCAGCCATATTATATGTTTTAGCATGGTTTCAATGGACTTCTTTAAATAAAGGAATTTTTGTTTTGTTCGGACTGCTCGTGATCCATTTTGTAGTATGTTTCATTAAAATTGAATCAATGAGAGTAATTATTCATAAATGGATCGACCAAGATTCAAAAGAATAAAGCGGTGCTATTTACAAACACCATAAGGAATTAAAACATCAATCGTTTAATCGCAATAAATATACTTGTGTTAATACCCTCTCTATTTACCTGCCACAACTGGATAAACATGGCTTCTGCCCTATTTAAAAAATTAATATCTTTAAACTATGGATTAGTATCGCAGCATCTTAGCTTAACCCTTGTATACAAATTTAAAATTTGATGAAAAATACGAACATAAAAAAATATTTAGCCGAAGGCTTTCTGATCGTCTTTAGCGTATTATTTGCACTGTTTATCAATAAACTATTTGATGATTACAAAACGATGCAAAAAAAAGAAGTGGCCATAGAAAGCATTAAAAAAGAATTAAATAGAAACGCCTTAATTGTAAAAGACTGGAAAGCCAGACACATCATTATCAGAGATAGAATTGTATCGATAAATAACGGCAACAACGATAGTATCAAAAATGAGTTATTAAAAAATAAATTCTTTGATCTGGGGATATTAACCAATCAAGAAACCCTTATAGATAATACGCTTACAAAAACAGCCTGGGAATCTGCCAAATCGACGGGTATTATTGCCGAATTTGATTTCAAAACCATTGAAATACTTACTCAGGTTTATTCTTTACAAGACTTAATAACCGAGAAAACCATTGGCGAATTATTAAATTTTTATTTCGACACCGAAACGCATAATTTGGATAATTTAGACCAAACACTTGATTCAATTTCAATTGCGTTTTAGGGAGCTAACAGGACAAGAGGAAATTATGATCTATTTATATGATGATAGTATTAAAAAAATAGAATAAAACCTGCCAATACCCCACTTGCCAGCCAGAGGTGGGTAAATCAACAGGCAGTTTCAACATGGCTTCTACCCTATTTAAAAATTTATATCTTTAACAGGATTGATTGCTACAACATAAAAATCATAACGAACCTTTATCTGCCATAAAAAATTTATTATGAAAAACATCTTGACTAAAATTTTAACCGTATTTACACTGTTATTAACCTTCATAAGTTTTGGGCAAAATACGATGACCGAACTTTCCGAAAAAACAATTACAACAAAAGATCTGGAAATTATAGTAGGAGAATGGACCGGGTCTTTAACGTACATAGATTATAGCTCCAATAAACCTTATACCATGCCTGCAAATTTGATCGTTAAAAAAGGTAAAAATGAGAATCAGCTGTTGCTCCTTAACATTTTTCCAAACGAGCCGAATGCAAATAGTACAGATAAAATTATCATTTCCAAAAATGGCAGGCAATTGAATAAAAATAACCTTAGATCAAAACAAATATTATCTAATGGACAAATTGAAATTACCACTGAATATGTAGGCAAAGACAATAAGAAGAAAGCTTTGATCAGGAACATTTATATTTTGGGCGAAGAACAATTTATTATGAGAAAAGAAGTGCAATTTGAAAATACCAACGAGTGGATAAAGAGAAACGAATTTAGTTATAATAGATAATATGTTATGATGCGAAAAATAATTGTTGGAATACTAGCTTCAATCTTGCTTTTATCTGTTGCAGGATGTAAAAAGAAAGAAATTTCTGGTGATCTAATGATCACCAATGTGAATATTATTGATATGGTCGATGGAACCGTTTCTAGCAATATGACCATTATTTTTAAAGATGATATCATCTCAGAAATCGGTGCTACCGATGAGTTTAATATACCTAAACAAATGAAGGTTGTAAACGCAAATGGAAAGTTTGCCATTCCGGGGCTTTGGGATATGCATGCACATACTTCTTCAGATTTTAATACCCGTAATATTTTGTATCCTACTTTTATCAGTAATGGTGTTACCGGCATTCGTGTGATGAGTGCAGATTGTTTTGAACCCTGCTGGGAACTCACCCTAAATATCGACCAGTCCAGAAAGATACAGCATGATATCAATGAAAAAAAACTTATAGGTCCCAGGGCACTGCTTGCCAGTACCTTCATACATGGCGCAAAGCCCGGTGAACCTTCTACAGTACAAGCCCCCGGTACCAAAGAACATGGTAAAGAACTAGTGCATTTATTGATGGAAAGAGGGGTCGATTTTATAAAGGTATACGACGAACTTCCCCGGGAAGCCTACTTCGGAATTGCAGAAGAAGCTACTAAACAAGGTATGCCATTTGCCGGCCATGTGCCCGTATCAATTAAGGCATCAGAAGCATCAGATGCAGGGCAAAAAAGTATTGAACATTGTTGTGAAGGCAGCCTTTTTGAAGAATGCAGTACACAGGAGGAGCAACTGCGCAAACAAATTGCGACCCTCATCCAATCAAGAGAGCCAAAAGATATGTACAAATTGGTATTAGAACTGGTTAAAACCTACGATGAGGCCAAATGCCAGGAAGTCTTCCGTACATTTTTAGAAAATGGTACCTGGTATGTACCCAATTTGTTGGCTGCCGAAACCGACCAACCTATCCGGGCAGCATGGCGTACCGATGAACGCTTGAAATATATTCCAAGAACAGAGCGCGAATGGTGGCCTGATGATGAGATGAATACGAATACTTTATTTGGTCCCTCTTATCCTGAGATCAGAAAGAAAAGATTTGAAATTGTACAGGCTATGAATAAAGCAGGTGTGAATTTATTGGCAGGGTCTGATTGCGGTATCTATGGCGTTTTTTATGGTTCGGGCTTGCATGATGAATTGGCATTGTTGGTAGAGGCAGGACTTACTGAATTGGAAGCCTTGCAAACCGCGACTATCAATGCGGCTACTTATGCAGATCGTGCTGATTCTTTAGGGAATATTAAAAAAGGCATGCTGGCAGACCTGATCTTATTAGAAGCCAATCCCTTAGATAATATTAAAAACACACAACGAATATCCGCTGTGATGGCCCAAGGTGATTATTTTGAGCGCGCAGCACTCGACTCGATCCTAAAAAAAGTGGAAATCGAAGCTGCGAAATAAGATAACTATCGGGAGACTAGCTGAAATTCGCTAACTTTGAATGATTGGTTAGTGTTAGCCGAACCGTAAGCCTTAGTATTGATACCATTTGAAAATAGTTAGAAAATACGAACATGAAAATATTGATCATAGGTGGTCACGGCACTATAGGAAAAACCATAAGCAGTCACTTTGCAAAAGACCATAAAGTGATCGTAGCCGGAAGAAGCCGTGGTGATGTGAAAATAGATATCGCCGACAGCACATCGATAAAAAAGGCATTGGACACCATTGGTAAACTGGATGCAATCATTTGTATCGCCGGTGAAGCCAAATGGGCCCCTTTTAATGAGCTAAGCGAAGAAGATTACTATATTGGCCTTAAAAGTAAACTTATGGGCCAGGTAAACCTGGTGCGCATCGGAAAGGAATATTTGAACCCAAATGGTTCGATTACCTTATCTACCGGAATTTTAGCCGACGATCCGGTGGTAAAAACCACCAGCGCTGCCATGGTGAACGGTGGTATCCACAGCTTTGTAAAGGCCGTTGCCTTAGAGATTGAAAATGGTATACGGGTAAATGTGGTCTCCTTAGGTGTGGTGCAGGATGCTTATGAGAAATACAAGGATTATTTTCCGGGGTATAACCCAATACCTATGACTAAAGTAGTGAACGCTTATGTGCGGAGTGTGCTGGGGAATAAGAACGGCGAGATCATCAGGATGTATAACTAAAAATAGTGTTCATCGCGAACCATAATTAAAGTATCAGCGGTAATTAAAATCATAAATATTTAAAACAATGATGAAAAAAATTTGCTTCACCTTTTTAACCCTTGTGATCATCTCTACAGGAAGTCTGGCACAAAATACCACTTCAGATAATGAAAAAAAGGTTTATGATCCTGCAGACAATGCCGAAGTAGCTATTGCCAAGGCCGTTAGTCAGGCCGCCCGTGAAGGGAAACATGTCCTTTTACAGATAGGCGGCAATTGGTGCCGATGGTGTTTGGCCTTTGATAAAAAAACAAGTACAGAAGAAACCTTAAAAAAGGAGATAGACCAGAATTATATAGTTTACCATGTGAATCATAGCAAGGAAAATTGGAATTGGGAAGTTTTAAGTTCGCTGGACTATCCACAACGCTTTGGTTTTCCCGTTTTTGTAATTCTCGATGGAAAGGGAAACAGGCTGCATACTCAAAATTCTGAATACCTCGAAGAAGGTAAAGGCCATAGTTCGGCTAAAATATTACAGTTTCTAAAGCATTGGTCGCCCACAGCTGTCGACTCAAAACAATATAAATAATGTATGCTATTATTAATGCCTCATTGAAAATAATGATATGTAATAGCTGTTCGATATTGGCAAAGAAGACCATTTAAAAAATGCCGGCACCGGTTGGCTATGATCGAGCCGCCCCGATTTTAAATCTATATCGTCATGAAACAAAAAAATAACCATATTAATTATATCGAGTTCAAGGCACATGATCTTGAAAAAATAAAGAAATTTTATATCCAATCTTTTGGATGGAAGTTTATAGACTACGGCCCTACTTATGTGTCATTTACCGACAGTGGTATTGAAGGCGGATTTGAAAGGTCTGAGGCCCCCATTGTTAACGGCGCCCTTGTCATTTTATACCATAAAGACCTTAATAAGGTGAAGGCCAATATCATCGAAGCCGGTGGTACGATCTCAAAAGATATCTTTTCTTTTCCCGGCGGGCATAGATTTCATTTTATAGATCCGGCAGGGAACGAATTGGCGGTTTGGTCAGACAAATAAACCTGTTGTTTCTAGTTCTTAATGTTCATATCTTTGGAATACATATAATCATACATCATCACCTGCATTTTTAAACAATTCACATGAAAAATACCCGTACTTTTTTATCCATAGCTGTCATTAGCTTTCTTTTTATCTTATTTTTTAATACTGAGATCAGGTCACAGGAAAATACTGCCCATAAAACCATCGAACAAAAAATTGACAGCATTTTACCATTATTGACCTTAGAAGAAAAGGTGGCCATGTGCCACGCGCAATCAAAATTTAGTACCAAAGGCGTTGAAAGGTTGGGTATTCCCGAAATATGGATGGCTGATGGTCCGCATGGCGTAAGAGCAGAAATAAGCTGGGATGATTGGGCCTACGCAGGCTGGACAAATGATTATATTACCGCTTTTCCCGCTTTAACTTGTTTAGCAGCGACCTTTAACCCTGAAATATCGGGTAAATATGGTTTTAGTCTGGGTGAGGAAGCCAGGTATAGAAAGAAAGATGTCTTATTAGGACCCGGCGTAAATATTTACAGAACCCCCTTAAACGGTCGTAATTTCGAATATATGGGTGAAGACCCGTTCCTGGCATCTACACTCGTAGTTCCCTATATTCACGGGGTTCAGAAAAATGGGGTCGCGGCTTGTGTAAAACACTTTGCCTTAAATAATCAGGAACACTGGCGAGACATCATTAATGTAGAAGTAAGCGACAGGGCCTTGTACGAAATTTACTTACCCGCATTTAAAGCCGCGGTGCATGACGGCGGTGCCTGGGCCATGATGGGAGCCTATAATAAATTTAGAGGCCAATATTGTTGTCATAATGAGCTGTTATTAAATAAGATTTTAAAAACGGACTGGAATTTCGACGGCGTTGTCATTAGTGATTGGAGCGGTGCACATACCACCATGGAATCTGCTTTATATGGCTTGGATATGGAAATGGGTACCGGAACAGATGGCCTCGGAACCACTACAGACTCTTATTATGATAATTATTACCTGGCAAACCCTTTTTTAGAGATCCTCAAAAAAGGAGAAATACCTGAATCTGTGGTAGACGATAAGGTGAGAAGGATCTTAAGACTGATGTTTCGTACCAATATGAGTACGAACAGGCCTTTAGGGAAGATGAATACAAAAGATCATCAAGAGGTGGCCAGAAAAGTAGCTACTGAAGGCATTGTATTATTAAAAAATAAAGATGGCTTTTTCCCTATAAAAGATGATAAGGATCTAACCATAGCTGTTATTGGCGAAAACGCCACCCGGTCTATGACAGCCGGTGGAGGCTCGTCTGAGTTAAAACCAAAATTTGAAATATCGCCCCTGGAAGGCATAAGAGCCAGGTTTAAAAATGCAACGATTTTACATGCGATGGGTTACGAAACAGGCCCGTCTGTATATGCGCAGGTCTTAGCCCCTACTTTAGACCTTGATTCTCTTAAAGTCAACGCTATCGAAACAGCCAAAAAAGCCGATATCGTTCTATTTGTGGGCGGTTTGAACAAAAGCCATTTGCAGGATTGTGAAGGCGACGACCGACAACAATTCGGATTACCTTTCGGCCAGGAAGAATTGCTAAATGAAATTTATAAGGTAAATAAGAATATCGGCTTTATTTTACTTTCCGGAAATGCTGTTGAAATGCCGTGGCTCGATAAGGTGAACGGACTTATGGAAACATGGTATCTGGGAAGTATGGCCGGGCATGCCATCGCCGATGTCATCAGTGGCGATGTTAACCCATCAGGAAAACTACCTTTTACATTTCCGGCAAAATTAAATGATAATGCTGCACATTATTTTGGAGAATCGTCATACCCGGGAGATGGTATTAACCAATATTATAAAGAAGATATTTTAGTGGGATACCGCTGGCACGATACTAAAAAGATCAAACCACTGTTCGCATTTGGCTATGGCCTGTCGTACACAACCTTTAACTTTACCGATGTTAAAGCAGACAAAAAAACATATACTAATAATGACAACATAGTGATTTCGTGCACAGTTGATAATGTAGGAAATATGAACGGATCGGAAGTGGTACAAGTGTACATTGGTAAATCAAAATCTAAGGTCAAAAGGGCTTTAAAAGAATTAAAAGGATTTCAAAAGGTTTTTGTCGATAGCGGAAAAAACAAAACGGTACAAATTGATATTCCTGTGAGTTCTTTGGCCTTTTATGATGAATCTATTTCGGATTGGAATTTGGAAAAAGGTGAATATATATGCTATATAGGCAATGCCGCCGACAATATTTCTAAAAAGATTAAAATATCCATTAAGTAGTCGCTATGCGATTCCTGAAACCAGCTCGAAAGCAACCATAAACCAGCTATGAACTAACATAAATGAATTTATTAGGACTTTTTATCTCAAACATTGATTATTAACTCATAAACATGATGCATAAATTACACTTTACTTTAGTCACTTTTTTATTGATTTTTCTTATTCAGCCCTTACAAGCACAACAAGAAAACTATAACGAACTTGTCTCATTATTTAAAGAATGGCGGACTTTTGAAAAACCACCGCTTCGTGATGGTGCACCCGATTATACCGCCGAAACCTTCGAAAAACGCTGGCCCCAGTTCAAAGCACTGCAGGCAAAGTTACAAGCTATAGACACCGTTTCTTGGCCTGTTAACCAACAGGTAGACTGGTACATCGTCTGGGCAGAAATGAATGGTTATGATTTTAACCATCGTGTGTTAAAACCATGGCAGCGAGATCCTGCCTTTTACAAATCGTTATGGAATTATCGAAGTGATGTGCCGGCTCATGAAGGCCCTACCCATCATATGACCACTGAGATCTGGACCTATACATTTCCACTAACAAAAGAGAGAAGAAAACAATTATTAAGCGACCTAAGTGTTATACCTCCCCTTAATGCGCAGGCAAAAATAAATCTAACGGGTAATGCCAAAGATCTTTGGATCGCGGGCATCCGTGATATTAAAGGACAAAGTTATAACCTAAATAAAATACTAGATCAACCTGGTGTAAAAAAAGATAAAGCATTGGTAAACAGTATTCAAGATGCCATTGCTTCTACTGATGATCTGGTTTTATGGTTGGAGACCGAATCGAGATCTAAAACAGGGCCTTCGGGCATTGGTAAAGAACAATATACATGGTATTTGCAAAACGTTCATCTGGTGCCCTTAACCTGGGAGGATGAAGTAATGATATTAAAACGGGAGCTTGCCAGGGCCTGGTCATCACTAAAACTGGAAGAGCATAGAAACCGGAAACTACCCCAGCTTATTGAAGCCGATACAAAGGAAGCCTACGATAAAATGGCCGAAGCATCAGCCAAAAGCCTGATGACCTTCTTAGATAAAAATGAGATCGTTACTGTAAAAGACTATTTTGAACCTGCCTTGCGGGAACATCTTGGAGGCTTTGTGCCCAAAGAAAAACGCAACTTCTTTTGGATCACCGCCCATTACGATCAAAGGCCACTCTATTCTCATTTCTATCATTGGTTTGAATTGGCCAGGATGGACCTCGAACCTCATCAGAGCGAAATTCGCCGGGAGCCACTATTGTACAATATTTTCGACTCACGAAATGAGGGCATGGCAACAGCCGTTGAAGAAATGTTTATGCAGGCAGGCCTGTATGATGATAATCCGAGAGTAAAAGAGATCGTTTATATCATGATCGCCCAACGTGCTGCACGTGGCCTCGGTTCGCTGTATGCCCATGCGAATGAAATGACCATGGAGGAAGCAGGTGGCATTCATTCAGAATATACGCCTCGGGGATGGATGAAAACCGAGAAAGAATTATTGTTATTTGAACAACAGCTTTACCTGCGCCAGCCGGGCTATGGAACCAGTTATATAACCGGAAAATACCTGGTGGAAAATGCCATGGCCGATTTTGCCAAAATGAAGGAGTCTCACAATGAACCCTTTGTTTTGAAGGAATTTTTTGACCAGTTGAATGCCATTGGTAATATTCCGATTTCACTCGGACGCTGGGAAATGACCGGCATGGACGAAGACTTGAGGAATTTAAAAAAATAATACTTCACCTTGAAACTTCTGGATGTAATATGATTAAAATAAGTAGAACGAGCTCTGAGAATCCGGATTTTATTGCACTCGTAAAACTGCTTGATGCTGACCTCGAAATAAGAGACGGTGAAGACCATACCTTTTACGATCAATTTAATAAAATCGATCGCATACGACATGCCATTATAGCCTATGATAATGATATACCTATATCTTGTGGCGCTATGAAACAATTTGCTCCCGGCATCATGGAAATAAAGCGAATGTTTACATTGCCCAACCATCGGGGAAAAGGAATGGCTACGAAGATCTTATCAGCATTAGAAAAGTGGGCTTTAGAATTATCTTATAAAAAATGTATCTTAGAAACAGGTAAAAAGCAACCCGAAGCCATCACATTATATAAAAAGAACGGGTATAAAATAATAGCGAATTACGGACAATATGCCGGAATTGAGAACAGTATTTGTTTTGAAAAATATCTTATTAAAAAAGGGTAATCGTTGTCTTTTAACACAACTCTTATAAAAATATCTAAGGTTATTGCATACTATCTAACCTTATAGAATCTTGTTGCATTAGTACTGGTAACAATTTTATGATCGAATCTTTTTCATTGGGCCATAATTGTTCGGTAGTAATAGAATCCTTCATGCGTAATTGCTGTAAATAAATAGTATCTGACAAAGAAAATGCTTGCGATTCTTCGGCATTAAGATCTATGAATGCCCTACAAGGGAAATAATCAATATCGTACTCAAAATTGGTCAAAAGAGGCCGTTTCCAATAACTTATATTTTTAAATATGGAGGCCACGATTGGTAAAGCGGTGTTCGCACCAGATCCCATGCTTGTTGAAGCGAATTGCACCCTTTTGTCAAAAGTACCCACCCAGGTTCCTATAACAAGTTCTGGAGAACAACCAATAAACCATCCATCACCATTATTTTGTGTAGTGCCCGTTTTACCGATAATATTAAATGGGATTTCATAACCTAATAAACGAGCCCCGGTACCTTCGTTTATCACACCTTCTAACATTTTCTGCAATAACTTGATATTTTCAGCATTCGCGACATTTCCTTCAAACTTAGGTTGCGCCTGATATAAGATATTCCCCTGTTCGTCTTCTATACGATCAATAGCATAGGGTGTGATCTTATTGCCGCCATTCGAAATACTGGCATAAGCCCTCACCATTTCTAATAAGCTGATATCAGCAGTGCCTAAAACAATGGAAGGAACGTTAGGTAGTTCTTTTTCAATACCCATTTTTTGGGCAAGTCTAATGACCTTTTCTGTGCCTGTTTTAAGTTGAAGTTTGACGGATACCGTATTTATAGAATTCGCCAAAGCCCCATGCATACTATAGCTTCCGCCATAAGTATTATTTGAATTTCTTGGTTGCCAGTTCTCATATTTTGGGTAGGTAATGAGCGTATTATCATAATAATCACAAGGTTGTTCGCCCGATTCCAAGGCTGCCAGATATGTAATTGGTTTGAAGGTAGATCCTACTTGCCGGGGGGTGGTTACATTATCGATTTGACTAAATCCGTAGTCTATACCACCCAAATAAGCCATGATCCTCCCGGAATTACTGCTTACCGCCAAAACACCTGCATGCAATCTATTGATACTTTTTACTATGGAATCTTCCAGAGACTGTAATTGGTCTTCATACCCTTTACCGATCTGCCAATATTTTCTATTCTTTTTAAGTTTCAAGAATTCCTGGATCTCAGACTCGGTCTTCCCTTTATTTCGCCACTGAATGACCGTTTTGTTATTATCCACTAATTTCTTTAAGAGGGCCTCTTTTCCCCCTTCGGTGGTAGCCGCGGCCCAATATTTGTCCATTAATTTCTGCAGCTGATCAACCTGACGCTGTAAGGCGCTTTCTGCGTAATTTTGTATCGAAACATTCAAGGTTGTATAAATATTAAGGCCATCGCTTTCTAAATCGTAGATATGCCCATCTTTCGCAGGATTTTTTTCTGCCCATTGCTTAAATTCTTCGGCTACATAATTCTTAAAATACGTCGAAAAAGAAGATACCTTTTTAGGGGGTTGATAATCTAACTGTAATGGAATCATAGCGGCTTCCATCTCTTCCTTGGTCAAATAATTATATTTAAGCATTTGACCCAAAACCGTATTGCGCCTTTTTTCTGCCCGTTCGGGATTTGTTCTTGGATTATAATAAGAAGGTGCTTTCAACAATCCAACCAGGGTAGCACATTCTGTTAAAGTTAATGATTCGGGGTTCTTATTAAAAAATCGATGTGCGGCTTTCTCAATACCATAAAGGTTTTCACCGAAGGAAACGGTATTAAAATATAATAATAAGATATCGTCTTTATCATAAATATTTTCCAGCCTTTTAGCTATAAAAATCTCTCGTATTTTATTGATAGGGGTCGATAGAAAAAACTGTTTTTCCCTGCCAAAAATATTTTTTGCTACTTGTTGGGTGATGGTACTGCCTCCCCCGGCATTTTGCTGCATCAGGATCGATTTAACAAAAACCCTGGCATAGCTTTTATAATCAATGCCGCTATGTTCATAGAAACGTTTGTCTTCAGTGGCTATTAAAGCCTGTTTTAGGACTTTAGAAATTTGGGAAGTATCTACATTAGATCTGTTTTGTAAAAAGTAATGGCCGATGACCTCCTTATTCGAAGCGAAAATGGTGGAAGTGATCGGGTTTTTTAAACTTTTTAAATAGGTTTTTGTCGGAATCTTACCAAAAACCCCAAGATAAATAAGGGATACAAGTATTATTAAACTTAATATACTCGCAACAAAGGCATAAAAAAAAGATTTAAAAGGATGACGCTTTATATAGCTAAATACACTTTTAATTTTTCCTAAGACCTTATTTTTGATATCTTTTGTGTTCATTATGAATAAAATACCATTAGATCATCTATTTAAGTTCCTTATGAAATAATGCTAAAAATATGGAAATATTTGTAGAACAATCTTTTAAAAATTTAATAAAAAATGATTACCTGATCAGTTTTTTATATTTGAGGCGTTTAGGCATAAGATCTCCGCCCAAACGTTTCTTTTTATTTTCTTCGTAATCAGAGAAACTGCCCTCAAAGAAATATACCTGACTATCACCTTCAAAGGCTAAAATATGCGTACATACCCTATCTAGAAACCAACGGTCGTGGCTGATCACAACAGCGCAACCTGCGAAATTATCAAGCCCTTCCTCTAAAGCACGTAAAGTATTAATATCTAAATCATTAGTTGGCTCATCTAAAAGCAACACATTACCTTCCTCTTTTAAGGTCATGGCCAAATGCAAACGGTTTCTTTCACCACCGGACAGTGCCGAAACTTTCTTATTTTGTTCACTACCCGAAAAATTAAATCGGCTTAAATATGCACGAGAATTGACCTGTCTGCCACCCATCATGATCAATTCCTGTTCGTCACTAAAATTTTGCCAAATGGTCTTTTCTGAGTCTATATTAGAATGCGCCTGGTCTACATAGGCAATCTTAGCGGTATCGCCCACAATAAATTCTCCCTGATCGGGTGTTTCTTCACCCATGATCATTTTGAAGATGGTGGTCTTACCAGCCCCATTCGGTCCAATAATACCCACAATACCTGCCTGTGGTAATTTAAATTCTAAATTCTCATATAAAAGTTTATCTCCATAAGCCTTGCTAACTCCTTTCGCGTCAATAACATTTGTACCGAGACGAGGGCCGTTTGGTATATAGATCTCCAGTTTTTCATCTAACTGCTTCTGATCCTGGCTCATCAACTTATCATAACTGGCCAATCTTGCCTTAGATTTCGACTGCCGTCCTTTTGGTGACATCCGAACCCATTCCAACTCCCGCTCTAAAGTTTTCTGGCGTTTAGAGGCTTGCTTTTGTTCAACGGCCAATCGCTTCGATTTTTGTTCTAGCCAAGATGAATAATTACCTTTCCATGGTATACCTTCTCCTCTATCTAATTCTAATATCCATCCTGCAACATTATCTAAAAAATATCGATCGTGCGTTACGGCAATGACAGTTCCTTTGTATTGTGCCAAATGATGCTCTAACCAATGCACAGATTCGGCATCTAAATGGTTGGTGGGCTCATCTAACAACAGCACATCGGGTTCTTGTAATAAAAGTCGGCACAAAGCAACCCTGCGGCGTTCACCGCCTGATAATACTTTGATAAGCTTATCGGGTTCGGGCGTTCTGAGGGCGTCCATAGCTATTTCCAGCTTCGTATCCAATTCCCAGGCATTGGAAGCATCTATTTTATCTTGCAGCTCGGCCTGTTTATCCATTAATTGCTGCATCTTATCTGCATTGGAATACACTTCTTCAAGACCAAACATATCGTTGATCTTATTATATTCATCAAGAATAGCAACAACATCTGCTACGCCTTCCTTCACGATATCTATGACCGTTTTGGATTCATCGAGTTTTGGTTCCTGTTCTAAAAAGCCCACTTTATATCCTGGTGCAAATACCACATCGCCCTGGTAATCCTTTTCCACACCGGCAATAATTCTTAGTAGTGTAGATTTACCAGAACCGTTTAGTCCTAAAATACCAATCTTGGCACCATAGAAAAAACTTAAATAAATATCTTTTAATACTTGTTTATTATTGCTTTTATAGGTTTTTGAAACCCTATTCATTGAAAAAATAACCTTCTTATCGTCTGACATGGTTAATTAATTAGAAAGTGAAATAAAAAAAATTTACGACTTAAACCCGCCCTTTAAGTGCATTGAAAACCCAGGCAATTGCAAAGAAACCAATACCTACGGCGGCAAATCCCCAACCTGCTACATCATCATAACGAAATGCTCCAAGCCCTATTAAAATCAAGCCAACAATAATCATTATTAGCGTAGCATAACCTAAAACAGTATTTTTATTCATCATCATGTTACAGTATTTTTAGAGTAAGTGGTTTTATAATGATAGATGGCAAATATCGTAAATTATTATTGAAAATTAAGCAGAAGTATTTTTACAATATGCTCAGCTCCTGTATACAGCGCATATAATACCGATTACGAGTAGAAAACACTATAAAGATATTATAGCATTGGTACTTCAATTAAGAGCAAGGCCGAACTTTCTTGAGCTTTTATTACAAAATTCGAGGTCTCAGAAATACCCATAGCATCGCGTGTAGCTAGATTTTCGTTATCAATACTTATTTTACCATGAATATTCATTATATAAACGCCATGATATTTCCTTTTTAAGGCATATTCAAAAGTTTTATCCTTATCAAGATCGATCCTTGAAATAAGGGCATTTTGATGTATTTTTAAGCTATCAATGTCTTTATAATCAACAGAACTAACCAAAATTTGTAATTTATTCTTCCTGCCAGCTTCATCAAACATTTTCTGATCATACCGTGGTTTTATATCCTTTTCATTAGGAATGATCCAGATTTGAAAAAGGCTGAGATGTTCATCTTGAGAACCGTTAATTTCTGAATGTGAAACTCCTGTGCCGGCAGACATTACCTGCACTTCCCCTGCATTAACCGCCTGCCATTCGTTATGCATAGAATCACGATGTTTTAGCACACCTTTTAACGGAATGGTAATGATCTCCATATTGTCGTGAGGATGTGTTCCGAATCCCATTTTAGGAGCGATCAGATCATCATTTAATACCCTTAAAGCTCCAAAATGAACCTTTTCTGCATCATGAAAATTTGCAAAGCTAAATGAATGGGCGGCTTGCAACCAACCATGGTTGGCAAACCCGCGGCTATCGGCCCTATGTACTACTTTTTTCATTTTTTATTTATTATTAAAATTATAATTCTATTATCTGATCTTATCTAAAAGTTCATTCAACGTTTTAGCTTCCTCAACGGAAACCTTGTTTAAAAAATCGTTTTCTCTAAATTCTTTAACCTTATTCAATAGACCTAAGCCATTTTTATTGATCTCTACGAAAACAACGCGTCTATCCTCTTCGCAGCGTACTCGCTCGATCAATCCCTTTTCGCATAATTTATCCATCAACCGTGTTGCATTCGGTGACCTTTCTATCATCCTTTCTTTAACGACCTGTACTTTTACCTGTTCACCGGCACCTTTTAAGATCCTTAAAATATTATATTGCTGTGGTGAAATACCAAAAGGTTTTAAAAATCTTATTTCCTTACTTGTTAACCAATTAGCCGTATATTTTATATTGATCATTGCTTTGATCCTTTCATTAGGAAAACTTGAATTGATGTCCTTAGATATATTTCCCATACCAATAAAATTAACCTCTTAGTTTCAAATCTTTCATGACCTTGTTGAAAGTATCTGATGAAGGTGTTTTATATATTTCATCATCAACGATCAAAGTTGGATATTTAATGGCGCCATCATACAATTTTTTTGTATGATCTCTGGCTTCCTTATCCTTTTCAATATCCTTATAAACGAAATCTATTTCAGCCATCCTTAAGAAATTCTTAAAGGCAACCGTATAAGCATGACCTTTTTTACCATAAATAGTAATTTTCATAATGATCGTTTACCCTTTAAAATCTATTTTTCGATGTTGACCATCACAATATGGTTTATTGGCCGAAGATCCACATCTGCAAAAAGCAGTTGTTTTCTCTTTTGTTTCAACAGTTCCGTCTGGTTTGGTAACTTCAATGATCCCGTCTATAAGTAAGGGACCGTTTTCCATGGCATTCACTTTAATTTGATTTTCCATTTTTTTGTTTTGATTATGATTATGTATATGATAAGATAGTGCTCCCGAAGGGCATTGATCTATCTGTTTAATGATTCGTTCTGATGATGCAGCTTCTAAATTGATCCATGGCCTGTTTTGCGGATTAAAGACCTGAATCAATCCTTTCCAGCAATTTTTTGAGTGGATACATTGATCGGGCTTCCAAAGAACGGTCAGTTCATCTGCTTTATATTCTTTTATCAACTCCTTTTTATTACTCATGGCTGCTATTTATTAAATTTCATAATGATGCTTCAAATTTCTCGATCTCCTTTAGAAAATCTTGGTTGAGCTCATTGTCTACAAGTTTCTTGTCGGAATAATTTTCAGCAAAAAGCGGTAAAGAAAAGCTACCCACAATTTGAGCACCTAAACGCGGTAACATGTTGCTCGCCGTATCAAAAACAGAGGCTCCGCCTCTAGCACCCGGTGATGTCGACATCAATAACATAGGTTTGTTTTTCCAAACGTTTTTATCGATTCGCGACAACCAGTCCAATAAAGATTTGAAAGCTGCCGTATAAGATCCATTATGTTCAGCCAAGGAGAGAATAATGCCGTCTGCGGCAAATATCAAGGCATTGAATTTCGAAACATCTTCGGGAATGCCCTTATCGATTTCATGATCAATACCATAAAGCGGTATTTCGAAGTCATTTAAATCTAGAATAGTAAATGACGCATTCTTCAACTTATTAGCTGCCAATACCGATAATTTCTTATTGATCGAATTTTTGCTATTACTTCCTCCTAATGCAATGACATGCTTCATATCTTATTAATTTAGATACAAATATATATAAATTATTTTTATTTTCCTAGGAATATATTTACAAGGTAAATAATTTATAAAGTATGAAGCAATTTTGTACTTTAGCAGCTCTATACAGAAAAAGATTTTCATGGATATCAACTTCAATAAGAACGAAGATTACAACAAGTTAAAAGTCGGAGAATTAAAGAAAAAACTACTAAAAGTTTATAAGGGCGGTGGCGATAAACGTATTGAAAAACATCATGCCAAAGGTAAATTAACGGCTCGTGAAAGAATAGATTATTTACTCGACCCGAAAAAAAATGTTATTGAGATCGCTGCTTTTGCCGGAGAAGGTATGTATGAGGAACACGGGGGTTGTCCTTCCGGCGGAGTCGTTGTAAAAATTGGATATATCAAAGGCAAACAATGTATCGTAGTGGCCAATGATGCCACGGTAAAGGCCGGGGCCTGGTTTCCGATAACCTGTAAGAAGAATTTACGCGCTCAGGAAATTGCCATAGAAAATAAAATTCCGATCATTTATTTGGTAGACAGCGCAGGGGTATATTTACCTATGCAGGATGAAATATTTCCCGATAAAGATGATTTTGGGCGTATTTTTCGTAATAACGCCATTATGAGTAGTATGGGAATAACGCAAATATCGGCGGTCATGGGAAGCTGTGTTGCGGGCGGTGCCTATTTACCGATCATGAGTGATGAAGCTTTAATTGTAGATAAAACAGGTAGTATTTTTCTCGCCGGTAGTTATTTGGTAAAAGCTGCCATTGGAGAAACGGTGGATAATGAAACCCTTGGAGGGGCAACAACCCATTGTGAAATATCGGGTGTTACCGATTATAAGGCAAAAGATGACAAGGATGCTTTAGACACCATAAAAAATATTATTGATAAAATAGGCGATTACGATAAAGCAGGATTCAATAGAAACGAACCTGTGCTGCCAAAAGCCGATCCAAAAGAAATTTATGGCATTATACCACAATCCAGGGCAGATCAATATGATATGCATGATATCATTGAACGATTGGTAGATAATTCCGAATTTGACGAATACAAAGCCGGATATGGTAAAACCCTCATCACAGCCTATGCCAGGATAGACGGTTGGGCAGTTGGCATCGTGGCTAACCAGCGTAAAGTGGTAAAGACCAAAAAAGGCGAAATGCAATTTGGAGGTGTTATTTATTCTGACAGTGCCGATAAGGCCACTCGGTTTATTGCCAATTGTAACCAAAAGAAAATACCACTGGTATTTATACAAGATGTAACAGGCTTTATGGTTGGAAGTAAATCAGAACAGGGCGGTATCATTAAAGACGGGGCAAAAATGGTGAATGCCGTAAGTAATTCGGTAGTTCCAAAATTTACGGTCATTGTTGGTAACTCTTACGGAGCGGGGAATTATGCCATGTGTGGAAAAGCGTATGACCCAAGACTGATCATCTCATGGCCCAGTGCAGAGCTAGCTGTTATGAGTGGTAATTCTGCTGCCAAAGTATTATTACAAATAGAAAAAGCATCTCTCGAAAAGCGCGGTGAGAAAATTACTGCTGCAAAGGAGAAGGAATTGTTTGACAGGATAAAAACGCGATATGATAACCAGGTATCGCCATATTTCGCAGCATCAAGAATATGGACAGATGCCGTAATAGATCCCCTAAATACAAGAACATGGATCAGTATGGGTATAGAGGCTGCCAACCACGCCCCTATCGAAAAACCATTTAATTTGGGAATTTTACAAGTTTGAAATAATTTTTGTCAATCAATTTATCCTTTTATATAATTAATAGTTTATTCATTCTTTAGTCAGCTTTATAATTCCTTTCATTAATGCTTATTCGAATTTCAAAAATCTATTCTGATTTATTTCATTTTTTAAAAAATCCAGATGAAGATAAAAGTGATTTAACGTTAAAAGATAAATGGAGAATCATATTTTTAATTCTACTATTAGATTTTGCAATTGCTTTTTCTTCAATAATAATAATTAATCTTTTTGAAGAATATAAAATTTTAAAATTAGATTATGTCGATATTTTTATTGATAAAAGTTTTCTATTTATTTTAATACTCGCCGGAATTATAATCCCGATATTTGAAGAGCTTATATTTAGATTTCCATTAACATACCAACGGAACTATTTCTTCCGAGCCATTTTCTTTCTTTTCAAAACAAAAGGTAAAATAGTATGGAACAAATACTATAAATTTATCTTTTATTCTTTTGCTCTTATTTTCGCATTAATCCATTTAACAAATTACAATAATAATTCTCTCGAATTCTTTCTTCTCACTCCCTTTATAGTTTTGTCACAATTTGTAGGTGGGTTAACTTTAGGTTATACCAGATTAAAACTCGGATTAATTTGGAGTATTTTACAACATTCTTTATTTAATTCTATTATTTTTACAACCGGATTTTTATTCTTTAATGTAGAACCATTGATTAATATAGAAAATAATGATTATTATCTTAAAATTGAACATTATCAAATTAAGAAAGATGATGAATTAGTATCAAAATTTTACCGAACGAATGAAAAAATTGATTCAGTTAAAGTGATAAATGCCGACATTAAATCTGTTTTACAAGAGATAAACCTAAATGATTCTTTAGTCTTTAATGAAAAGGGGCAAATAAATTTAACCTTTAAGAGAAAAGAAAATTCTATTGATTCTAAAAATATAATTAACAGCAAATTAAAAGAACATTTTGATTTTGAGGTTATAAAAAAATAAAAATAATAACTCAATTTTTAATTAATACCAACCAAATGGGAAGAGCATTCGAATTTAGGAAAGCCAGGAAAATGAAAAGATGGTCAGCCATGTCTAAAACCTTTACACGTATCGGTAAAGATATTGTGATGGCTGTAAAAGAAGGGGGTCCGAGTCCAGAAACCAATTCCAGATTAAGGGTGGTTATTCAAAATGCTAAGGCGGCAAACATGCCAAAAGACAATGTCGAACGCGCCATCAAAAAAGCATCAGAAAAAGATACGGCCGACTTCAAAGAAGTATTATTCGAAGGTTATGCACCCCATGGCATTGCCGTATTGGTAGAAACAGCCACCGATAATAATAATAGAACAGTTGCCAATGTGAGGGCTGCTTTTACAAAGTATGATGGCACTCTAGGAACTTCTGGTTCTGTAGTATTCATGTTCGATCATACTTGCAATTTTAGGGTGAAAAGAGAGGATATTAAGATCGATCTCGAAGAATTCGAATTAGAATTAATTGATTATGACGTTGAGGAAGTTTTTGAAGATGAAGATGGATTATTGATCTACGCTCCTTTTGAGCAATATGGTGCTATTCAAAAATATTTAGAGGAAAATGACATTGAAATATTATCTTCCGATTTTGAACGGATTCCTACGACTACCAAAGCCTTATCGGAAGAAGAGCAGGCTGATGTTGATAAATTACTTGAAAAACTGGAGGAAGACGATGATGTTCAAAATGTGTATCACTCTATGGAAATGCAAGAATGAATACAAACTTCAACTTGTCGGATCTACCGGAAATTGCACAAAAGATCATCAATAATGTACCAAATAAGGTTCTTTTATTTTACGGTAAAATGGGGGTCGGTAAAACAACACTTATCAAGGAAATCGTAAAACAGTTAAAAGTTGAAGATCTGGTAAGCTCACCTACTTTCTCGTTGGTAAATGAATATCAGACCAGTGAAGGAAAAACTATCTATCATTTTGATTTTTATCGAATTGAAAAAGAAGAAGAAGCACTAGATATTGGAATAGATGATTATTTTTATAATAATGAATGGTGTTTGGTCGAATGGCCCGAAAAAGTTAAAAATTTACTACCTTTAAATGCTGTAGAAATTCATCTTTCGATGAATAATGATGAAAGCAGAAATATATCGATCAAATAACGAACCTTATGAGCAAAAAATATTCGCCCTTTAGTAAAGAGGAATTAATGCCAAAGCCTGAAATGCTTGAAGTTAAAAGGCAAAAAGGTGAATTATTTATTGGGGTACCCAAAGAAACGCATTTACAAGAAAAGCGTATTTGTTTAACCCCAGATGCCGTGGCTGCACTTACAAACCACGGGCATCGCATCATTATAGAATCGGGTGCCGGTGAAGGCGCCAATTATACCGATAACGAATATTCTGAAGCAGGGGCTAAAATTTCATATAGCACAGAAGAAGCATTCGGTTGTAACCTCATTCTAAAAGTAGAACCTCCCTCTCTCAAAGAAATTGAATATATCAACCCACAAAGTGCATTGTTCTCGGCATTGCAACTTAAGACCCAAAATAAAAAATATTTTGAGGCCCTGGCCAAAAAACGTATTACTGCTATTGCCTTCGATTTTATTTCAGACGAACACGGCAGTTACCCGGTGGTGAAGTCTCTGAGTGAAATTGCCGGAATATCATCCATTTTGATTGCTGCAGAATTAATGAATAACTGTAGTGAAGGTAATGGCCTCCTATTAGGAAATATTGGTGGCGTTCCGCCACCTGATGTTGTCATTTTAGGAGCAGGTACTGTTGGAGAATATGCCGCAAGATCTGCCGTTGGATTAGGAGCTCAAGTAAAAGTATTCGACAATTCTATTACTAAACTTCGGCGATTACAAGACAACTTGGGCACCATGGTATATACATCTACTATACAACCTAAAACCTTACAAAAAGCCTTAATGCGCTGTGATGTAGCTATTGGTGCAGTTAGAGGTAAAACAAGAACACCCATTATTGTTAGTGAAGAATTAGTTCAGCTTATGAAAGAAGGTGCCATCATTGTAGATGTAAGCATAGATAGTGGTGGTTGTTTTGAAACATCAGAAATTACAACCCATAACAAACCCACTTTCGTAAAACACGGGGTTATTCACTATTGTGTTCCTAATATCCCATCAAGGTATGCTAGAACTGCCTCCTTATCGATAAGTAATATTTTTACACCCTATTTGCTTAATATAGGGGAAGAAGGCGGCATTGAGGAAGCTTCAAGGTTTGATAAAAGCCTGCAAAAAGGCATGTATTTTTATCATGGTATCTTAACGAATAAAGCAGTGGCCGATTGGTTTAGTTTACCGTACAGGGATATTAATTTATTAATCTTTTAAAGAAAAAAGATATTGCGCAGGAGGTTTACCTTATTCGGATTTGGTTTTGCACTTGGAATAATACTTCTATTATTTTTTCTAAATGGAAAAAATGCATCCTGTAATTTCTTTCCCAACGAAAGGATCTTAGATATTCTAAGAAATAAGCACAAGGTCTATTCTGAAGAGGTACAACAGGTTATGCTTGATAAAAATATTGACACCGCCTCTATTGAAAAGATATTAATTAACGGAGAAGTAGACTTCTCTAAAAGCAATGTAAGGCAAGAGCCTTGCAGAGACTATTGGATTGACGGTTATTTAGACAAAAATGAAACCTCCTTATTTGTTCAGAATTGCGACACCGTAATAACCATTCAACATATCTATTTTAATAAATAAGCAGTTTGTTGGCCTCTTAAAAATTCAGTTTCCGACTGATATATATCATTTATTATTTTCTGTAAAGTGCATATATTTAGGTATTAGTAACCTAAAAATGGCCTAATCATGAAAAAAATATTGTTGCCTACCGATTTTTCAGACAATGCACTGAACGCTATTAACTATGCTATGCAATTATTTAAGGGCGATAAATGCACATTTTATTTATTAAATACCTATACCCCTGTAATATATAGCTACGATTATCAAATGAGTACTGCAGGTTATTTGGGTGAAGTGGTTGATGTTGTTAAAAAAAATTCTACCGACAAGCTCGAAAAACTTAAAAAAGAACTAAAGAAAAAATATAAAAATGAGCATCATAAAATTGTAAACATTTCGTCGTTTAACTTATTAACCGATGAAATTAAAGACCTGATTGACAAGTTTAAATTAGATCTCATTGTTATGGGTACCAAAGGTGCCTCAGGCGCCAAAGAGATCTTATTTGGCAGTAATACGATACATGTTATCAAAAAATCTAAATGCCCCGTATTTGCTGTCCCTGATGGCTATTTCTTTGAAAAACCTTTGGAAATATTATTCCCCACAGATTATAAAATAGATTATACTGAGAAACAGTTAAATATCTTAAAAACTATAACAAATCTTTACAAATCAAGAGTGCATATATTAAACGTATCTCATGGCAGGGACTTAAATGAAAAAGAAAACGCAAATAAAGAAAAACTAGAAAAATTGTTATCTAAGGTAAAACATGCTTCTTATAGAGTTGACGATCAAGAGATACCTCAAGCTATTAATGAATTTCAAAAATCGACTTATGTTCATTTACTAATGATGATCAACAATAAACATTCATTTTTCGAAAACCTATTCTTTAAACCTGTTATCAATCAAATAGGTTTTCATTTAACAGTACCGTTTTTGGTGATCCCTTCAAAAATGTAAGTTTTGAGCATTTTAAAGATATGAATGAGGTTTAATAAAATTTATAGAACGGATGAAAAAAATACTGGTTCCAACCGATTTTTCAGATAATGCATGGGATGCCTTAATGTATGCCATTCGACTATATGACGATATTCCTACGCATTTTTATATTTTAAATACATATTTAGTTGGGGCATCGCGAGTTTCTAATATTAAAAATAAGGCCAGGAATACGCATATATATCAATATGCAAAGGAAGAATCTGAGAAGGAACTGAAAAAAATTAGCACCTATTTAAATGACAATTTATTAAATGAAAAACACAAATTCGAAACAATCTCAAGATCAGGTTCTTTATTTTCTATTATAAAGCATTTTGTATCGTCTGAAAATATTGACATGATCATTATGGGCACCACCGGCGCATCAGGCGCAAAGGAGATATTTATGGGTAGTAATACTGTGAAAATGATCAAAAACATTGACATCTGCCCTATCATATCTGTACCGAAGGATTATAAATATGAAGAGCCGGAAGTGGTGGTCTTCGCGACAGATTTTAAAAGACATTTTAGTGCCGTTGAATTAAACTGTCTTATCGAATTACAAATAATTCACAACTTTAATTTAAGGGTAATACATGTAAAACAGGAATCGGAATTAAATAAAACGCAACAATTAAATAAAGATGCTTTAATTAAATGTTTTAATAACGAGAATATCGTGTTTGAAGATGTTCAAAGTGATTCGAACGTTTCATCTGCGATAAATAATTATACCGAAAAATTAAACACGCAATTGGTTTGTTTGCTTAATTACGAACATAGTTTCATAGAGCAACTCACCCACGAACCCATCATTAAAAAAGTGAGTTTTCACAGCAGTGTTCCCCTTATGATTTTACCCGTTTAATAAAAATAAATAAATTCTTAGAAAATGAAAAAAATAGGCATTTGGATCGATAAAGAAAAGGCACATATTGTGACCATAGAAAACGAAAGAGAAAAATTAATTACTGTCACCTCCGACGTTGAAAACTACCATGTTGTCGGTGGTTCTAAATCAAAAACGCCTTGGGGACCGCAGCAAGTAGTTCATGATAGTAAATATACTGATAGGGAAAAACATCAGCTTAAAAATTACTTTAACGATATCATTAAAAAAATTAATAAAGCCGATGAACTCGTCATTTTCGGACCAGCAAAAACGAACTTGAAATTAGAAAAAGAAATTATAAAAAATCATAAGGACCTTGCTAAAAAAATAAAGAAAGTAGAAAAATCTGATAGTATGACAAATAATCAATTCATCGCATTGGTAAAAGATTTTTATAAGAAATGATTAAGAATGCATAATGAGCAGCGGAACCTTGGTTTTATAAGTTAATTCAGACATTGAGGACTTAGATAATAAACGCTTAAGAAAAGATTCTTTATTAATGATCTTGGCTACAAGGTCAACTTTATTAATTTGAACAAAGCTGTCAATAGCTATATCGGCTGCGACATCGGTTATCGTATAAAAATTATGCTTTGTGCCTTTGAAGAACGTATTTATTTTTGATTTTTTGTCGCTAATTTGTTCTGTGGATTTTTCGTTTCCGATCGTAAGTATTTCAAGCTCGGCATTATATTTAGACAAGATATAGGACAAAGGTAGTAATGATTTTTCAATAAATAATTCATCCATTTCGGTAGCAAACAAAATCCGTGTCGGTCTACTAAACTTATATTTTTGAGGTACCACCAGTACCGGACGGTCAACATTCCTGATAACACTTATGGTATTACTCCCGAATATCACTTCTTTTGCCCCGGTAGCCCCATTCGTACCCATTACAATTAGGTCGATACTTTTTATTTTTACTGTTTGGTTAACAGCACTAATGAACGTGTCATAATCACAAATTACCTCAAAAGTATAGGATTCATTGCTAAATTCTTTTTCAAATTTAGCAACCATTATCGCCAGTTTATCTTTGGGGGTTTTTAAAATGGAATCATAAACAGAAGAAGATGGCGTCGCCGACCAAAGCTCACCTGTTGCATAATTTGATGTTCTGTGAACATTCAGGATAAAAAAATGGTAATCACCCCCTTTAAAAAACTTCAGTGCATAATCTAATGCATTCTTAGAATTACTTGAAAAATCGGTCAATAAGAGAATATTTTTCATCACAAAATCAATAGTATCTCAAATTTACTAAAAACTAATAAAACTGATATGATAAAAATCATAGATTAAAAAGGTAGAGCATTTTACATTTGAATGTTAAAAGATTTAATATGATAAGCAGTTCTTTAATTCAGAAGTATAATGTTCCGGGACCTCGTTATACCAGTTATCCAACTGTACCGTTTTGGGATGATAAGGGTATAAGTACAAAAAATTGGATCGATACTTTTCAATATTCATTTAGCGAAAGTAACGCCACCAAAGGAATTAGCATCTATATTCACTTGCCTTTTTGTGAAAGCCTCTGTACTTTCTGTGCATGTCATAAATATATTACAAAACGGCATGATGTCGAAACGCCTTATATCGAAACGCTTTTAAAAGAATGGCAACTTTATGTTGACTTATTACCCGAAAAACCAATACTAAGGGAATTGCATTTAGGCGGTGGTACCCCTACTTTTTTTAGTACAGAAAATTTAAATGTCTTAATCAAAGGCATTTTAGAAAAAGTTGACCTGCATCCCGAATACGAGTTTAGTTTTGAAGGCCATCCTAATAACACGACCAAAGAACATTTGCAAACCCTTGCGAACTTAGGATTCAGCAGGGTAAGTTTTGGCGTGCAATGCTATGCAGAAAAAGTTCAGAAAGCAATTAATCGAGTACAACCTTTTGAGAATGTACAAAAAGTTACCGAATGGGCTAGAGAAATAGGTTACAAATCAATAAGTCATGATCTTATTTTTGGATTACCCTTTCAGACGGTGGGTGATATTATTGATACAATTCAAAAAACCATCGATCTTAAACCGGATCGAATTTCATTCTATAGCTATGCCCACGTACCATGGATAAAAGGTGTTGGGCAACGCGGATTTGAAGATAAAGATATCCCAAAAGATGATTTTAAAAGAAAACTTTATGAGGTAGGTAAACATATGCTTTCAAATCTAGGATATGTCGAAACGGGCATGGATCATTTCTCTCTACCTACTGATGCCCTTTGTAAGGCATTTGAGCAAGCCAGTATGCATCGAAACTTTATGGGTTATACTACCAATAATACACAGTTAATGATTGGTTTAGGCATGTCGGCTATAAGTGATTCGTGGTATAGTTTTGCACAGAATGAGAAAACAATAAAAGAATATCAAGAACGTGTAGATCGCAAAGAATTGCCCATTATTAAAGGACACTTATTGAACGCTGAAGACCTGATCATAAGAAGACACATTTTAAATATTATGTGTCATTTTGAAACTTCATGGAAAGACGACGACTTAAAATTCAAAGAATTACCTCAGACCTTAGAACGATTGAAGGAATTAGAAAAAGACGGATTGGTTCTAATTAATGGTAATAAATTAATCGTACCAAAAGCTGCAAGAGCATTTGTTAGAAACATTTGTATGGCCTTTGATCTTAGGCTGGTTAGAAATAAACCAGACACCCATTTATTTTCTATGACGGTTTAGTGCTTTTGTGAAATTCATAATAACATTGATCTTGTCGAGATAGATACTATCTGTCATAATGGATTTGTAGTCATAAATCAAAAATTCATCAAAGTATCTAATGAAGGTAAGTACTCCAATCAAATAAGGTTAGTTTTACCCACTTTAACCTCAGAAGCTAATTCATCAATGGTCTTGTAAGTAAGCTGCGCTATTAAATTTTTTCTCAAAGGAGTTATGGCATGATGTATCGGACAAGGATTTATATCGCTGCAAACGGGTAAGCCCAACATACATTCCTGAAATTTATCAACACCATCAATACTTTCGACAACGGATATTAGGGAATTCTTTTTATTTTTTTTCGTTAAATAAAAACCCCCTCCTCTGCCCTTGAGTGAAGAAATTAATCCTCTTTTAGTCAACTCTTGCAATATCTTGGCAATAAACGGTGCTGGAATCTCTATGGCCCGGGCAATTTCAATCGGACTAAGCTTGTTATTTTCATCAGAATGAATGGATAAAAATATTACCGCCCTAATAGCATATTTACTTGATTTTGATAACATATTTAATTACCTTTACGAGGCGAGCAAAATAAAAAGATAAAATTATCTTTTTATATGACATAAATCATATTTATAAAGGTTACCCGTCTATAATTTTGCACAAATTAAACTTAAAAAATTAATAATCTAAACTAATTACAATGAAATCAAAGCAAACTATCATTATTATGATGTCGCTTTTGTTATTTTTTGCTTGTAAAAAAACAGCCGAAACAAATAACCAGAATGACACAAGTACCTCAACCGAAGAACAAGTAAACGAAGGCCAAGCTTCCGTTGTTGATGATGTATCTGCAGCAAATGCATTACAAGTAGCAAAATCTATAGATGATTTTTCAACGCTGGTAACAGCTATTGAAGCTGCCGGCGTAGAAAATGCTGTAGTAAACGTTGGTCCACTAACCATTTTTGCTCCAACCAATGATGCTTTTGGAAAACTACCAGAAGGAACCGTAGAAACATTATTAAAACCTGAAAATAAAGAGCAATTGGCTTTTATTTTAGTCAATCATGTAGCCCCTGCAAATTATCCGGATACTCAATTAGAAAAAGATGCAAAAAAAGGGCGTAAATTATATATGGCCTCGGGTAAATATTTAGATGTAATAAAAAAAGAGGATGGTCTTTATGTAGGAGGAACAAAAATATTAAAAACAGTAAAAGTTAGTAATGGTTGGATACACGTTATTGGTGATGTATTGGTACCTGTAGAATAAATTTAAATAAAACTAAAATAACAGCTAAACAATAATTAATGAAAAAAATAATGTTAAGTATATTGGCTTTATCACTCACTTTTATGACAAGTTGTGGTGATAAGTCAAAGAAAGAGAATCCTGAAGTAAAACAGGAAGTCATAGAAGAAGTTGCTGACGCAGATCCTATGAAAAACAAGGGCATAGGCCCAATTACAAGTGTAACCTTGGCCGACGAGATCGATATGGATCTTGCAAAGACGGGAGAAGAAGTATATGTTAAAATGTGTTCTGCATGCCACAAGCCGGATAAAAGGTTTGTAGGTCCTGCACCTAAAGGTATCATGGAAAGAAGATCACCAGAATGGATTATGAATATGATCTTGAATCCTGATGAAATGGTTCAAAAAGACCCTATAGCTAAAGCATTATTGGCTGAGTATCTATCACCAATGGCCAATCAAAACCTAACTGAAGAACAGGCAAGAGCTGTCTTAGAATATTTTAGAACTTTACAATAAACCAAACTTTAAATTAAAAATAATATAATATGAAAACAACTTTTAAATTTACAATGTTATTATTATCAGCTACTTTTTTATTAGGTAGTTGTGGAAATAACAATGGCAAATCATCTGGGAGTAATGGGGCTTTAAACAGCAGTAATGCTGAAAAAGTATATGTTGCCCCGGGTGAATATGACGAATTTTACGCATTTATGTCTGGTGGTTATAGTGGTAACTTAACTGTTTACGGCTTACCTTCTGGTAGAATGTTTAAAGAAATTCCTGTTTTTTCTCAATTCCCAACTACAGGTTACGGATACTCAGAAGAGACTAAACCGATGTTGAATACATCTTTTGGTATGGTGCCTTGGGATGATTCTCACCACCCTGATATCTCTCAAACAAATGGAGAATTAGACGGACGTTGGATATTTATCAATGGAAATAATACACCACGTATTGCTAGAATTAGCCTAAAAACATTTGAAACCGAAGAAATTATTGAAGTTCCAAATAGTGCAGGTAACCATAGTTCATCTTTCATTACTGAAAATACAGAATATGTTGTGGCCGGTACTCGTTTCTCAGTTCCTGTTCCTCAAGTAGATATGCCTATTAACGAGTATAAAGGTAACTTTAAAGGAGCTTTATCTTTTATTAAAGTTGACCAGGAAACAGGTAGAATGAATATTAAATTCCAATTATTAATGCCTGGATTTAACTACGATCTATCACATCCCGGTAGAGATAAATCTCACGGATGGTTCTTCTTTACTACATATAATACAGAAGAAGCAAACTCTTTATTAGAAGTAAATGCTTCTCAAAATGATAAGGATTTTATTGCAGCCGTTAACTGGAAAAAAATTGAAGAATTTGTAAATAATGGTGGTGGTACTAAAATGCCAGCTAATTATGCACATAACGTGTATGATGAGCATACACATACGGCTACTTCTACTATGGTAAAAGAAGTATTGACTGTAAACCCAGCTGATGTGCCGGGAGCGATATATTTCTTGCCTACTCCAAAATCTCCTCACGGTTGTGATGTTGATCCAACAGGAGAGTATATTATTGGTAATGGTAAATTATCTGCTGATTTAACCGTACACTCTTTTACTAAAATGCTAGATGCCATCGAAAACAAAAAATTTGATGGTGATGCTTATGGTATTCCAATCTTAAATTATGATGATATCCTAGCCGGTTCTGTTAAATCTGGTGGTTTAGGTCCATTACATACAGAATTTGACGATAAAGGTAATGCCTATACTACTTTCTTTATCTCTTCTGAAGTTGTAAAATGGAAAGTGGGAACATGGGAAGTTATTGACAGAAAACCAACGTACTATTCAGTAGGTCACTTAATGATTCCTGGTGGAAATTCTCGTAAGCCTTTTGGTAAGTACGTAGTTGCCATGAACAAGATTACTAAAGACCGTTATTTACCAACAGGACCTGAATTAGAGCACTCTGCTCAGTTGTATGATATTACTGGTGAAAAAATGGAATTGATTTATGATTTTCCAACACATGGTGAGCCTCACTATGCAGCAGGAATTCCAGCGAGTATATTAAAAGATAAATCGCAAAAAATCTATAGGTTAGATGAAAATAAACATCCGTATGCGATTACAAGTCCAGATCAAGCGAAAGTAACCAGAAACGGTAATGAAGTACATATTTCTATGGCAATGATTAGATCTCACTTTACACCAGATAATATTGAAGGTGTTAAGGTTGGTGATAAAGTATATTTTCACATCACAAACCACGAACAAGATTTTGATGTACCTCACGGATTTGCCATGATAGGTGCTAATAATGCCGAATTGTTAATCATGCCAGGACAAACAAAAACCCTTACATGGGAGCCTAAACAAGTAGGTGTTTGGCCATTTTATTGTACTGATTTCTGTTCCGCATTGCATCAAGAAATGCAAGGGTATGTTAGAGTATCTCCAAAAGATTCTAACATAAAACTTTCTTGGACGTTAGACGGAGAATAATTGTAATGATTTTTTGATTTTTTAGTTAGAAAAAGCTGTATATAAATTTTGAATCCTTTAATTATATATAGCTTTTTTGATTAATTATAAAATAGTTTAAAATGAAAAAAGCCGGTTTAATAATGATTATTGGCTCCTTATTATTATTAGGATTATTTAAATTTCCATTGTGGAATATTATGTTAGGAGCTCCGCAATACCCTGAACCATTAGGCTTGGATATTTATATTAACGGCATACAGGGTGCCTCAGAATTTGATTTACAAAATATTGACGGATTAAACCATTACATCGGTATGAAAACCATTCCCAAACCAGAAGATATGTGGGAGTTTTCGGTTTTTCCGAAAGTAATCGGTGGTATGATTGCCTTAGGTCTGTTAATAGGTATATTAGGTTTTATGGGTAAAGTTTCCTATAAATGGTTTATAGCTTGGTTTATCCTAATGTCTGTATTGGGTGTTCTTGGAATGTATGATTTTAATTTATGGTTAGTAGATTATGGAAGTAATTTAGATCCACATGCCATTTTGAAAATGGTAGATGAAGAGGGAAATCCAATGAAATACAATCCGCCTCTTATTGGGCATAAAGTATTATTAAATTTTGATGCCTATTCTTATCCACATACGGGTGCTTATATGATGTTTGTGGGAATGATGCTCACGATTGTTGCATTTTTTGTTGGTAAAAAAGAGTCTAAAAAGGCTTAATACACAAGAAAATAGAGTTATCATTTAGTTTCATAATTTGAGGTTAAATGATAACTTTTTTTATCCCTATATTTGAAGTTTTACTATTTCTTATTAAAATTTAAAAACATGAAAAAAGTTTTTATTCTATTATATTTTTCTCTTGTGTTGGTTTTTATTTCCTGCTCGATAGAACCTTCTAAAATTGTTTATGGACAAGATGCTTGCCATTTTTGCAAAATGACTATTGTAGAAGAAACACATGCAGCACAAATAGTTACCAAAAAAGGAAAGGCTTTTAAATATGATGCCATCGAATGTCTGTTAAATGATTTGGAAAATCATGAAAAAGAAGATATCGCTTTATATTTGGTAACCGATTATCTCACTCCACAAAAATTAATTGATGCTAAAACAGCAACTTTTTTAATTAGCAAATCGATTCAGAGTCCGATGGGTGCAAATCTTTCTGCTTTTGAAAATAGAAATGAAATAGAAGAATATGCTAAAAATGAGGAAGATAAAGTTTTTGATTGGGCAGATTTACAAAAACATTTTTTTAGATAATACAAAATGAAAACTACATACATCTATTGTTTAAAACAAAATTTTCCGATAAATATTAATGAAAAAACTTAATTTCCTTTTATTTCTATTTGGGTTTACCAATCTTCAACAAAACAAATAACTTTTGATAAAGAATTGGAGCTTCATGTCACAGCTAATCAAAACTCTAAATTTTTGATTATTAGATAATATGGTGAAAAGAATAGTTCAATTTTTGTGTTTCTTTTTATTGGTGGTAAAGGGTTATTCTCAGTCGATAGAAGTTTGTAATACTTGTGAAGTAAAAACCTTATCGGATGCTATTGTACTGGTAAAACCACATGACACGATAACAATTCTAAAAGGGGTTTATAAAGAGCACGATATTATTATTGATAAGCCTTTGCATATTATTGGCAAAGATAATCCCATAATTGATGGCGAAAAGAAAAGTTATGTACTTATAATAAAATCGGATAGTGTTTCCGTTTCCGGTTTAATCGTAAGAAACCCAGGACAAAGCTATACCAAAGATTACGCTGCAATTTATATTTCGCAAAGCAACAATTTTAAATTTGAAAACAATACGTTAGAAAATGTGTTTTTCGGGTTTTTAATTGAAAAATCACATTATGGGATTATCGCTAATAATAAGATCTCCAGCAATGCCATAGATCAATCTTCCTCAGGTAATGGCATCCATTTATGGAGTTGTTCAAATAATACTATTATTGATAATGAAGTGTTTAATCTACGTGATGGTATTTATCTTGAATTTGTAAAAGAAAGTGAAATAATAAATAATTATAGTCATAATAATATGCGTTACGGTTTACATTTTATGTTTTCAAATAATAATGAATACCATAACAATATTTTCAAAAATAACGGAGCTGGTGTAGCCGTAATGTTTTCTAAGTTTATAAAAATGACTGGAAACACTTTTGTAAAAAACTGGGGAACAGCTTCTTACGGACTTTTATTAAAGGAGATATATGATGCAGAAATTGAAAACAATACTTTCCAGGAAAATACCATAGGTATTAACGTCGAAGGATCAACCAGGATAAATTATGTAAAGAATAATTTTAGCAGTAATGGTTGGGCTGTTAAAATTGCTGGCGCATGTTATACTAATAAGTTTTATCAAAATAATTTTCTAAATAATTCTTTTGATATTTCATACAATAGCAATATAAACGATAATTTATTTAATAATAACTATTGGAGTTCTTATACCGGATATGATCTCGATAAAAATGGGTTCGGAGATATACCTTATAGACCGGTAAAACTCTTTTCATACATAGTCAACAAAACACCTGAGACCATTGTTTTATTGAGAAGTTTATTTGTTGATATTATTAATTTTTCAGAAAAAGTATCACCGGTTTTTACACCGGATAATCTTATGGATAGTAATCCACTAATGAAACCTGTAAAATGATAGAAGTAAAGGATCTATATAAAACATTTGGTAAAGTTGAGGTCTTAAAAGGCTTGGATTTATCCATTAAAAAAGGCGGTATTTTCGCGGTCTTAGGACCTAATGGCTCCGGAAAAACGACCCTTATCAAATGTATTTTGGGAATGGTTATTCCGAATAAAGGCATCATCGAAATAAATAATGAAAGTATCATTAAAAAACATCAGTATAGAAACGATATAGATTATTTGCCACAAATTGCAAATTTTCCTAGTAATCTTTCAGTGACTGAGTTAATAGAAATGATAAAGAATTTGCGGCCTAAATCAACGTATGATACTGAACTTATTAAAGTATTTAGACTTGAAAATTTTTTAGATAAGAAATTAGGAAACTTATCCGGTGGTACGCGTCAAAAAGTAAATCTGGTATTGGCTTTTATGTTCGACAGTGAGCTGGTAATACTAGACGAACCTACTACGGGCCTTGATCCTATTTCTTTGATCAAATTGAAGGAAATCATTAATAAAGAAAAACAAAAAGGGAAAACGATCTTGATCACTTCTCACATTATGAGCTTTGTTGAAGAAGTTGCTGATGAAATAGTTTTTTTACTGGATGGAAAAATATATTTCAAAGGCACTATTAAAAAATTAAAGGAAGATACCAATCAAAAGAATTTAGAACAGGCTATAGCCACCATATTATTAAAAGAAGATGTTTAAAATTTTAAAATACAGTTTTTATGATCTTATGCGTAGTCGTTGGAGCTATGTCTATTTTTTATTTTATTTAGTGCTGGGTTTTGTATTATTATTCTTAAACAACGATGTCTCTAAAGCTGTAATTACCTTAATGAATATTATCGTGGTACTTACACCTTTAATAGGTACCATTTTTGGGGTGATGTATTACTATAATTCGCGTGAATTTACAGAATTGTTATTGGCGCAGCCATTAAAAAGATCAACCATTTTTGGTGGGCAATATGTGGGGGTTTCACTTTCATTGTCATTAAGCCTTGTTATAGGTTTGGGTATCCCGTTTTTAGCCTATGGTGTTATTCAATCAGAAGCGATCTTTAATTTTTTCTCACTGCTCATAGTGGGCGCATTTCTCACCTTTATTTTTGTGGCATTGGCTTTTAATATCGCTTTGTCTAATGAGAATAAGATAAAGGGCTTTGGTTATGCCATTCTATTATGGTTATTCCTTGCCGTTATTTATGATGGCCTATTCTTAATTTCATTGGTACTTTTACAAGAATATCCCTTGGATAAATTCACCTTGATCGCAACCATGTTCAACCCCATAGATCTTTCGAGAATTTTAATTCTTTTAAAACTGGATATAAGTGCTTTACTTGGATATACCGGAGCGATATTCCAGAAATTCTTTGGTACCAATATGGGCATGCTTACCTCCTTTTCTGTCTTGATATTATGGGTTGTTTTTCCGGTATTAAAAATTATTCGTAAAGCAAAAAGGAAAGATTTTTAAGAGAATCTTACAAGGCTAAAAAATAGTTTAATAGCCCTGAAAAACGACCAAAATTTTGTAATTTTGTATATTAGAAAATGTACAATGAAAGGTCTTAGTTTTCATAAAATTTATTTCAATAATTATTTGAATAAAAAGCGTCCCGAGTCTTTAATTAAATAGTTTCATTCCTTTTTAAGTTATCCTACTTATTTACTGTTATCAACACTTCAATAAAATATATTATCATGGAATTACCCTATGCAGCTCCCTATAAAATTAAAATGGTTGAATCTATTAAAAGATCAACCCCGCAAGAAAGAAAAAAATGGATCAAAAAGGCCCATTATAATTTGTTTAATTTGTCTTCCGATAAGGTTTTTATTGATCTGCTAACCGATTCCGGAACGGGGGCTATGAGCGATAAACAATGGTCGGCTATGATGAGCGGTGATGAAAGCTATGCGGGTTCCACTTCATTCTTACAGCTCAAAAAAGTAGTTAAAAAAATAACGGGTTACCCCTATTTTCTTCCAACGCATCAAGGAAGAGCAGCCGAAAATGTGCTATTTTCTGTTTTGGTGAAAAAAGGAAACATTGTTCCCGGAAACTCCCATTTCGATACAACAAAAGGTCATATTGAATTTAGAAAAGCCTCCGCATTAGATTGCAGTATAGATGAGGCTTTTGATACAGTTATCGATCATCCCTTTAAAGGTAATATTGACCTAAAAAAACTAAAAAAGGTTTTTGATGAAAATCCCAGAGAAAAAATTCCTTTTGTAGTACTCACCATTACATGTAATACTTCGGGAGGTCAGCCTGTTTCTATGAAAAACATAAAAGAGGTTTCTAAATTATGTAGATCATATAATATCCCCTTGATTTTTGATGCTGCCCGTTTTGCTGAAAATGCCTATTTTATTAAGATACGTGAAAAAGGTTATCAAGAAAAATCTATTAAAGAAATTGCCAGGGAACTATTTTCATATGGTGATGGTATGACCATGAGCGCCAAAAAAGATGGATTGGTTAACATGGGTGGATTTATAGCACTAAATAATGAAGAAATATATAAGCAAGCAACCGTATATAATATCATGTATGAAGGTTTTATAACCTATGGTGGTATGAATGGCAGAGATATGGCCGCATTGGCCGTTGGATTGGATGAAGCAACTGAATTCGATTACCTGGAAAGCCGTATCGAACAGGTTTCTTACTTAGGAAAAAAATTAACAGCATACGGAGTTCCGGTATTACAACCCTTTGGTGGCCATGCCATATTTATAGATGCCAATAAATTTGTGCCTACCATTCCTCGAGATGAATATAGGGCCCAGGCATTGGCCATTGAATTATACATTATTGGTGGCATAAGAGGTGTAGAAATTGGCACCGTATTGGCTGACCGTGATCCATTCACACGAAAAAACAGGTATCCGGAATTAGAATTGGTGCGCCTGGCGATCCCAAGACGGACCTATTCTTTAAATCACATGGATTATATTGCTGCGGTATTAAAAAATATATATGACTCCCGTGATCAGGCAAAATCTGGTTATACGATCATAGACGAAGCCCCTATCATGCGGCATTTCACAGTAAAATTCGCAAAGAAATAATAGTAAATACCAATTATATTATATATGATCCAGGATTTAAGAATGAGTCATAAGGTTTAGTTAAATATAGATCTTATATGAGATAAGTCATCTTTTTATCTGTTAATTAACTCTATTATTGGGCAATTAAAAAAATATTTAAAATGATAAAAAATCACACATTCCATATTCCTGTCATGGGAATTGGATTTACTATTGATACACCACTGAAAGTTGCTCAATACGGCATGGATTCAGTGATTTCTTTAGTTGATGATATACTTCTCGAAAAATTAAGAAAAATGTACAGTTATAAATTTGAGGTACCGTACAAGGAAATCTCAGACAAAGTAGTTGACTTTAGAGCAAAAAGGATTACTTCATATTTGAATTTAATTAATGATATAGTTGATAAAAAATTTGAGGAATTAAAAAATATAACCACCGAAAAAGGGAATGGAATAATAGAATATTTTAATCTGCTTCCTAATAGCTCTATTTTAAAAGCTGACTTCATTAAATTAACGGCACATCATTTTAATTTAAATGTGATAAAATCATGGGTAAATAAGAATATATCAAAGGGTAGTATTGATGTAAATATTATGACTAAAATTGATAAGGATAATTACGTTAAAAATAAAAAGCTTCCCGTTGAATTTAATGATGGGCATGCTGCCCTAAGAGGATATGCAAATAGTAATTTAACTTCTTCTCTAATTCTTTCAGCAGGTATGAACCCAAGATTATATGGATATTTGGAGAATTTTGATGATTTTTTTCCTAATGAAAACGGAATAATAAGAAAGAAAATAATTTTAAAAGTTAGTGATTTCAGGTCTGCTTTAATTCAAGGTAAATTTTTGGCGAAAAAAGGTATCTGGGTCTCAGAATATAGAATTGAATCGGGGCTTAATTGTGGCGGCCATGCCTTTGCCACTGATGGGTATCTTATAGGCCCTATACTTGCCGAATTTAGAGATCATAAACATGAAATGTCTCAAACTATTCAAGAAATATTAATAAAAGCACTTTCTGATAAAAACCGTATCATACCCAAAACAGGACTTACACTTAAAATATCAGCTCAGGGTGGTGTCGGTACGGCTGAAGAACATGAGTTTTTAATAAACCACTATCAAGTGGATTCTGTAGGTTGGGGTAGCCCTTTTTTATTAGTACCGGAAGCAACCACCGTTGATAAGGCAACTCTAAATAAATTAGCCAAGGCTAAAGAAGATGATTTATATTTAAGCAATATTTCTCCATTGGGTGTTCCATTTAATAATCTTAAAGGAAATACAAAAGATGAAGAAAAACATATGTTGATTGATAAAAATAGGCCTGGTAGTTCCTGCCCTAAAAAATATGTAGCATTAAATAAGGAATTTACTGAAAAGAGTATTTGTTCTTCTTCCAGGCAGTATCAGCACTTAAAAATTAAAGAATTGCATGCCGAAAATTTGCCAGATGAAGATTATCAGGATAAATATGATAAAATTGTAGAAAAAGCTTGTATCTGTGTTGGTTTGGGCACTTCTGCCTTGCTTGCTCATGATTTAGAAACAATAAAAGAAGGTAATGGGGTTGCTATCTGTCCAGGGCCAAATATGGCCTATTTTTCAAGCATTATGAGCTTAAAAGAAATTACAAGTCATATTTATGGAAGATCAAATATGATTTCCCGAACTGACCGGCCAAATATGTTCATTAAGGAATTACATATTTATATCGATTATCTTAAAAGCAAGATAGATGAAGTAAAAGTTTCTATGGATAACAGACAAGGAAGGTATTTATTAACTTTCGCTGAAAATTTAAATGAAGGTATTTGCTATTATCAAAATTTATTTAGTACTATTAAAGATACTTTTGCATATACGAAATCTGTCTCCATGGAAGAATTGGCCGAAAGCAAAAATAAACTACAACTAATAACTTTGGAGATAGAAAATAAAATAATATAGAATTTTTAAAATGAAAAGTGCTCAATTTTTACTTATTATAGTACTGTTCATCACCGCAAGTTGTGAAAATAAAAGCGTAAAGCTTCCAACATTGGGCATCACTGGTATCCAAGAAACTATTTACGATAATAGTAAAGTCTGGATCTTTTTTAAAATAGAAAATAATGACACCATTGCAGAACTTAACAAAAATAATTCGGTAGCTAATACGCATTGGATCTTTAACATCGATAAACGATTATCTCTTAAGCATGTGATTCCAAAAATTCAACAATTGCAGTTAAAAAAAGCCAAACCTTCGATGCATGATAACGGGAAATTAATGCACTCCTATTATACTTATGTCGATACGGTAGCCAATAAGTTATCATTGGTGCTTTTCGATTCCGTTAAATATATCACTGATAATCAGTTAAAATTAGCACAGATTTCGAAAGATTCACTATTTGATCATCTGATTATTAATTATAATAAAAAAGGCGTTTATGTTGACGGCCATAAAATAGAAATGAGCAATTTAAAAAGCCAATTAGAAAAAAGCCTCAATAAAACTAATTTAAAAATCCATCTAAGTTTTGATAAGGATCTTAGCTTTCAAAATTATATTCATTTAAAAGCACTGCTATTTAATATGGAGAACGATTCAATAATAATAGCAAAGCAGGAATTCATCAACTAAACCAACATTTATTATTCACAAGCTTCGGCATTATTTGATATCTGAAGTTTAGCGTCTGATGGTGAAATATAAGGTATTCCAAGACCTAATCCTCTTAAAATAAACAGTATACCGATAATAATAACAAAAATAGGGATGGCTTTTTGAATTTTATTACGGACAGAACTTTTAATAAAATTTCCAGCCAGTACTGCTATACTCATCATGGGTACAGTTCCTAATCCAAACAAGAACATATACAAACTTCCATCAAAAGCATTTGATGCTGCGATCGCTCCGATTAAAGCCATATAAACCAATCCACAGGGTAAAAATCCATTGAAAAATCCTATAGTAAAAAAAGTGCTATGGGTTCTGCGCTTGAGATAGTAGCCTAATTTTGATTTTACATAACCAACAAATTTATAAAGTGGCTTTGTAAAAGTGTATTTACTTAAAAGTTGGGTGGGAATTAATACCCCGGCAATCATTAGTACACCGGCAATAATTGATAATCGTTGTTGAAAACCGGCCAAATATAGTCCTTTACCTAAGAGGCCAAAAAATAATCCAATAAGTGCATAGCTCAATAATCTTCCAAAATGATACAAAGTCGTTTGAAAAATCATGGAAGCTTTATTTTCTCTGTCCACCGGCAATGCAAATGCTATTGGGCCACACATGCCAATGCAGTGAAAACTGCCTAATAAACCTAATATGAATGCTGTATATAGAATATTTATGCTTTTAAGATCGGCAAACTAAAATGATCAATAAAAAAAACTTTCTTTAAGTAAATATTCATGACTATCATGAATCCAATCAATCTTAAGATTCCATTTACCATTGATCAATTTGTCCTCACGAATAAGCATTTCGTGATTCGTAAGTTCAATTTCTTTAACAAAATCCAATCGTTTATCAGACGGTCTTTGAAGATAGATTTTTCCTGTTATTTTGGTCTCATCCATATCATCCGGAAAAGTCACCAAAATACCCTCCTTAACCCTTACGGCCTTTACATTTTGAACCAACTTACTAGCATTGTTAACTTTATCGATCTCGTTCTGGTAATATAATTCATCTTTATAGTAATCTTCAGAAACTAAATGATGTTCATATTTATCTATTACCATCGATCTATAAAGAAATTGAAGTATAAATACCATAAAAAGCACCATTACAATGACCATTGCTGTACCCCAATTGATTTTAATCTTCATTATATTTAATTTCAAGTGATTATTTTATATTGATGGGTCCCGGAAAATTAGTAGATGTGGTCTCAATCAACTCACCATCGGCATAGATTCCTATTTTTAGTTTTTCTTTGGATGAAGTTAAGTCTTTTTTATTTATTTCGATAAACAGTGTTCCTTCGGTTAAACCACCATTGGGCACCTTGCTGCTTCCACCAACTATTTTAACTTCTCCATTATGAGATATAAGCCTAATATCAACTTTATCAAGGTCATTTACAGTTTTATTAATTAATTTAAAAGTATAAACATTGCTAATAACGTCATTATTGGTACTGAACATCTGTCCGGGTAATCTTAGAATTGTTGCTTCTATATCTGTTCTTAAAAGCAATAGTGTTATCAAGAAACCAACTAACAAAGTTAGGACAAGTGTATATGATTTAATTCTAGCATTAAAATCAAATTTTTCACCATTTACAATATTATCTTCTGAGGCGTATCTGATGAGTCCGCGGTCAAAACCAACATTGTCCATTATTTCGTCGCAAGCATCAATACATGCAGTACAATTCACACATTCCAGTTGCGTTCCATTTCGTATATCTATTCCCGTAGGACAAACAACAACACATTGTTTACAATCAATACAATCGCCATGTCCTAATTGACTACGGTCCTCATTTTTTCTTATTTTCTTTCTACCTTGTTCACCTTCTCCTCTTTTATGATCATAAGCCACCACAATGGATTTCCTATCAAGTAATACCCCTTGTAACCTTCCGTAGGGGCATACTATAATACATACTTGTTCTCTAAACCAGGCAAAAACGAAATAAAATACCAGCGTGAAAACCAATAGATTAATTAATGTTCCCATGTGATTTAAAGGGCCATCTGTAATATACTTGATCAACACATCACTCCCTATAAAATAAGCCAGGAAAACGTTGGCTATCAAAAAAGATATCAAAAAGAAAACAAACCATTTGAACAATCTTTTTTTTATCTTTTCAGCATTCCAAGGTTGCTTTTCCAGACGTATTTGTTTTCCGCGATCTCCTTCTATCCAGTATTCAATTTTACGGAATACCATTTCCATAAAAATGGTTTGAGGGCACATCCATCCGCAAAAGATCCTACCAAAGATTACGGTAAAAAGTATTATAAAAACGATACCTACAAGCAGGGATAACACTAGTAAATGAAAATCTTGAGGCCAAAAGGGCTGTCCGAAAATATTATATTTACCTTTTAATATATTAAAAAGTAAAAATTGATTCCCATTAATTTTAATAAAAGGAGAGATCACCAAAATGGCGAGTAATAACCAACTTACGTAAGTGCGATAATTGGTAAATTTCCCTTTTGGTTTTTTAGGAAATATAAAATTTCGTTTACCTTCATCGGTAATTGTACCTATAGAATCTCTAAATCTTTCTTTATCCGGTGACGTCATAAATTATTTAAGTGCTAACGGCCTAATCTTCTCTACTGCAATATTAAAGTGTTTATTCAACCTATAAGGAAACAATTATGACATAATGAATAGCATTATTCTTCGCCTGTCCAGATTTCCCCTTCGGGTGCTTTTGGAGTTGCCGGAGTTGAACCTTGTATGGAAAGAATATAACTTGCTAATTGTTGTCTTTCTAATTGACTTAGGGTACTCTCCCAGGCAATCATTCCTTTACCCGGTCTCCCTCCTTTCGCAAGTGTATTCATGATATTTTTAAATCCACCACCAAGAATCCAGTATTCATCGGTAAGATTTGGACCAATACTTCCGCCACCATCGGCCAAATGACAGGCAGTACAGGTTTTAGTGGCAAATAATTCCCCTCCTTTTTTAATACTTGCTGCGTCGGTAAGTGCAACTAAGTTGGCGTCATCAAATAACTCTGGGTTGTCTTTTCTATATTGCTCAATGGCTGCCTTACCTTCGGCAACAGCGGCATTATATTCATCTGCTTGTTTATATTTACCAAAGGCCAGCACCATGATATAATAAAATACCCCTATGGCAATGGTAATATAAAATCCTGCTAGCCACCAAGGCGGCAATACGTTGTCTAACTCCCGTATACCATCATAATCATGATCGGTCATTACTTCTTCTTCATGGCCTAATTCATTTGCCTTGGTTAGCTTTTTGGCTAACCGTTTCCAAAATGATAATTCTGATTTACTCATAATCGTTTAGATTTTCGTCCTCTTCAAGAGGGAGATTACTAATTTTTTCAATACTTGTTTTAGGTATTTTCATTACATAAATAAGCATGGTAATGAATACGGTAAAAAATAATATTAAGGATATGATGGGATATAATTCTATATCCGATATACCTTCGAAATAATGTTTAACAAATCTAATCATCCCTTCTAATTTTGTGCGGTTTCACCTTTCTTAATATCAGTACCTAATCGTTGTAAATAGGCTATTAAAGCAACGATCTCTTTATTTTGCATATTACTATCACCGTAATTCTTAACAAATTCCGGATCTTGTCTTAGATTTTTCTCAATGCCCTCTGCTTGATTACGCAATAAGAATAATGCTTTGTCAATTTCAAATTGAGTATAAGGTACCCCTAAAGTAACCATGGCATTCATTTTCGCCTCAGTATCTGACACATCTAAATCACTGGTTAATAACCAAGGGTAACTAGGCATAATGGATCCTGGTGACGTTAATCTAGGGTCATACATATGGTTAAAATGCCAGTTATCATTATACTTACCTCCAATCCTATGTACATCAGGACCCGTTCTACGTGAGCCCCAAAGGAACGGATGATCATACACAAACTCTCCTGCCTTTGAATATTCGCCGTACCGTTCAACTTCAGAGCGGAAAGGGCGTATCATTTGGGAATGACAGTTATTACAACCTTCCCTTATATAAATATCCCTGCCTTCCAATTCTAATGGGGTATAAGGTTTGACACTAGTTATTTCAGGAATATTGGATGGTACTATTAACAAAGGAACGATCTCAACAGCGCCACCAATTAAGACAGCAACAGTTGTAAGGATAGTAAATAAAACCGTTCTGCGTTCTAACCAAGAATGCCATTTTTCATTAGGAGCTCTTGACGGGCTAATTTGTTTTAACGGAGCAGCTTCAACCAATTCATCTTGAACAACAGAACCAGCTTTAGCAGTTTTATAAACATTATAAGCTAATAAAATAAAACCTGTTAAATACAAAGTACCTCCAAATGCACGCATGGCATACATTGGTAAAATTTGGGTAACTGTTTCTAAAAAGTTACCATAAACAAGCGTTCCATCCGGATTAAACTGCTTCCACATCGATGCCTGGGTAAATCCTGCAACATATAATGGTATGGCATAGAATAATATTCCCATGGTGCCCATCCAAAAATGAATATTGGCTAGTTTTTTTGAAAATAGCTCTGTTTTCCATAATTTACTGGCAAGCCAATAGATAATACCTGCGGCCATAAAACCGTTCCAAGCCAAGGCCCCAATATGTACATGAGCAATAATCCAGTCTGTATAATGTCCTATGGCATTTAACGTTTTAAAAGAAAGCATCGGCCCCTCAAAAGTACTCATCCCATAACCTGTTATCGCAACAACGAAGAATTTTAATACAGGGCTTTCCCTAACTTTATCCCAGGCCCCTCTCAAGGTTAATAAACCATTGATCATACCTCCCCATGAAGGAAAGATCAGCATTATTGAGAATACAGTACCTAAATTTTGAGCCCATTCGGGTAAGGCAGTATATAATAAATGATGAGGCCCTGCCCAGATATAGATAAATATCAACGACCAAAAGTGAACGATAGATAGCCTATAAGAATAAACGGGCCTGTTAGCGACTTTAGGTACAAAATAATACATCAAACCCAATACAGGCGTTGTTAAGAAGAAGGCCACCGCATTATGCCCATACCACCATTGAACCATCGCATCTTGAACCCCGGCATAAATAGAATAGCTTTTAAAAGCACTTACGGGAATTTCTAAATTATTAAAAATATGCAATACAGCAACCGTTATTAAGGTTGCTAAATAAAACCAGATGGCAACATAAATATGACGTTGACGTCGCTTAAGAATTGTACCTATCATATTGATTCCCATAACTACCCAAATAAGGGTAATTGCAATATCTATAGGCCATTCTAGTTCTGCATATTCCTTAGATGATGTTAAGCCCAATGGTAAAGTTATCGCGGCGGCAACAATGATAAGTTGCCAACCCCAGAAATGTATTTTACTTAGTAGATCACTAAACATCCTAGCTTTAAGTAAGCGTTGCATGGAGTAATAAATACCCATAAAAATACTGTTGCCTACGAAAGCAAAAATCACAGCATTTGTATGTAAGGGCCTTAACCTCCCAAAACTCAACCATGAGATTCCTTCCATGTAGTTTGGAAAAATAAAGAGAAAAGCAACGAGCAATCCTACCAACATACCCACAACACCCCACACGATGGTGGCTATTAAAAACATTTTTACAATTTTGTTATCGTAATAAAATTGTTCTTTTTCCATATTAATATATTATTTATTCTGAATTGGTTTAATTGATTTTGACTTAGGTGTTTTTTGGGATTCTTTCGTTATAAATTCATCATCAAACAACATACGTACAGCGGGTGTATGAAGGTCATCATATTGGCCTGATCTCACTGATTTAATAAAAAGGATAAAGAAAACAATAGCAATTATTATACTTACTGAGATCATTAAAAAAATAATATTCATTGATGAAAATATAATTTATAAAGAAAGAGACAATTTTTATCTAAAAAAATGACTTTTCTCATATTTTTAACAGGGATTAAATATAAACATTTTTATTTTTTATTTGCCAATATATTGGTCATAATTGTTACAAAAATAACTATAGATATTGAGCTTAATGGCATTAGAATTGCCGCTACGATAGGTGATAAATTTCCGGTAACGGCGAATAGCATCCCAATAAAATTGTACAAAAATGATAAAACAAAACTTATCTTTATCACAGTCATCGTTTGTTGGGATAACTTTATAAAACGGGGAATAAGCGTAAATTGACGCGCATCAATGATACCATCGGAAGCGGGGGAAAAAACATTAATATTCTCTGAAAGCGCTATCCCTACATCGCTCTGAGCAAGTGCCCCTGCATCATTCAGTCCATCACCAATCATTAAAACCTTTTTACCTGCACGCTGTAATTGTTTAATATAATTTAACTTATCTTCTGGTTTTTGATTAAAAATAAAGTGCGTGCCTTTTGGTAAATGAGATTCGAGATATTTTTTCTCTCCTTCATTATCTCCTGTTAAAATACTCAATTCAAAAGATTTTTGTAAATCAGAAAAAAGAGATGTTACTCCCTCACGATAAGTATTATCAAAAACGAACTTCCCTTTGATATCATGATTTATACTTACAAATATTACAGTTTGCAAAGTGTTTTTCTCGATACCCCCTACATAATAAGATGATCCTAATTTTATATAATTCCCTTCGATATCACCTTCGATACCTTTACCTAATTCCTCTTTAAAATTCGTAACCTTAAGGATGGGATCTTCAACGAGATGCTCATATAACATCCTGCTCAATGGGTGGTTAGACGCTCTTAAAACACTCTTTATTAATGTATTATCGAGCTTGGTCAACGCAGACCCTTTAAAGGTTATTTTGGTTTTGTTCGTGGTAATGGTTCCTGTCTTATCAAAAATAACCTGATCGATTTTTGACAAATCTTCAATAACACCCGTGTTTTTAAGATATAATTTCTGTTTGCCTAATATCCTGAGCATATTACCTAATGCAAAGGGTGCTGACAATGCCAATGCACAGGGACAAGCGATAATTAAAACCGCTGTAACTACATTAGCTACCATACCAACATCGATAAAATACCAGTAAATACCAGAAATAAATGCTATCAATAGAACAATGATCGTAAACCTCTTGCTTATAGAATCTGTTAAATTCTTTATTCCATAACTCGATTCCTTTTTGAAAATATCGTTGCTCCACAATTGTGTTAAATAACTCTGTGAAACGGTTTGCAGCACTTCCATTTCAATGGCCCCCGATAGTTGTTTGCCTCCGGCAAATAGTTTATCGCCAGATTCTTTTGAAACAGGCATAGACTCGCCCGTAACAAAACTATAATCTATCTGACCAAAGCCCGTAATTAATATGCCATCAACAGGTATCAATTCATTGTTCCTTATGAGCAGCCTGTCCCCTTTTTCGATATCATAAACGGAGATACTTTTTTCACTTTTATTCTCTATAATTTTTGTTACAGCTATTGGGAAGTACGATTTATAATCGCGCTCAAATGATAAGAAACTATACGTTTGCTCCTGGAATAATTTACCTAATAATAAGAAAAAGACAAAGCCTGACAAACTATCGAAATATCCTTGCCCTACATCAAAAGCAATTTCGTAAGTGCTTCTTAAAAAAAGTACTATGATCCCCAAAACAATAGGCACATCAATATTTAATATTTTATGCTTCAACCCTTTATAGGCTGAAACAAAATAATCGGTAGCGGCATAAAAAACCACTGGCAATGACATGATAAATATAATGACTCTGAACAATGGTTTGTAACGCTCTAACCAGAATTCATTCGATTGAAAATATTCCGGAAAAGACAGCAGCATAATATTACCAAATGCAAATCCCGCTACTCCCACTTTATAAATGAGCGATCGATCAACTTTGCCTTTATTTACAGTATCATCTAAGCTTATAAATGGTTCATAACCAATAGAACTCAATAACTCTACAACCTGCTTTAAATTTACCTTACTATTATTAAAAGTAATTCTGACTTCTTTTTTTGGGAAATTTACCTGTGATGAAATAATTGATTTGTTTAGTCGATCCAGATTTTCCAATACCCAAATGCAAGAACTGCAATGTATATGAGGTATGTAAAAGGTAATAACACTTATTTCATTATCAACAAAATCATATAACTTTTCAACAATTTTTACATCATTTAGGTAATTATATTTGCCTTTGATTTCTTCAGGGATTTTTCCAGGTGATTGTTCAAAATCATAATAACATGCCAGATCATTTTCATGCAAAATTTCATAAACCGTTTTGCAACCATTGCAACAGAACGGTTTATCTTCTTTGTAAATGGGATTTGAATCGCAATCGTTACCACAGTGGTAGCAACTATTTTTAAGCATAATTATTTTTCTTTTCGGAGCAAATCTCTAATGTTAAGGTTGGTCATTATATGATAATTGTCATATTTTTTCAATATATTTGCACCTTAAAATTCATCATTTTTATATGAGCAAATGCCAACAATGTATTATTCGTGAATTTAGTACATTAAAATCGTTAACGAAAGAAGAATTAAAAGATATTTCGGACCATAAGGACTCGTTATCATTCGCTAAAGGCGATGTTTTATTCACTGAGGGCAATGTGTTAAATGGTGTATTTTGTATAAAAGAAGGTGTTTGTAAATTATCGCGTTTAAGCCCGAATGGTAAAGAACAAATAGTGAAATTTGTTAAGGGTGGAGATATGTTAGGCTACCGATCGGTATTAAGTGAAGAACCCGTTACCTTAACAGTTACCGCCTTACAGGACATGAAGGCCTGTTTTATTCCTAAAAAGGACATTTTCGATTCTCTCAAAGAAAATCCAAAATTTTCTCTCGACATTATGAAGACCGTATGTAACGATCTTAAGGATGCAAATATGTCTATTACCAATATGGCACAAAAAAGCGTTCGTGAAAGATTGGCTGATACACTCGTGTTTTTAAAAGATACTTTTGGTCAAGATAAGGAAGGATTTTTAAATATTATACTTACCAGGGAAGAATATTCCAGTGTTATCGGTACAGCAACAGAGTCGGCGATACGCCTTTTATCAGAATTCAAAAAGAAACAACTAATTTCCTTCGAAGGAAAAAAAGTTAAAATAACCAATGAGGCTGAACTCATAAAAATAGCACAAGGGTTTTAATTCAAAATATTAGATAATATCTTTTTTATCAGTATAGTACCTTTCTATAATCTTATCTACATTATTAATTGTTTTTTTAGTCCATTTTAGTCGTAGCTCATCTTTTTCTTGCCTTGATAATTGCCAGGTTATAGAAGTTTGTTTTAATCTATGTGTTAATGACTGTAAAATAATGGCTGCTGCTACCGAGACATTTAAACTTTCTGTAAATCCTGCCATGGGAATTTTTAAATAGCCATCGGCTTCATTCATTATATAATCTGAGATCCCTTCTTTCTCTACACCAAATACAAAAGCCGATTTTTTAGAAATATCAAAATCTTCCAACAAGCACGCATTTGTTCCTGGCGTGGTGGCAATAATTTGATACCCATTAGACCGCAATGTTTCTAAACAATTTTTAGTATTATTTTCAATTGAATTATATTCATAAAAATCGATCCATTTCTGTGAACCTTTAGAAACCTGATTTGACACATAACTTCGGTATTTATTTTCAATGATATGTACATCTTGAATACCAAATACGTCACAACTGCGCACCACGGCACTGGTATTATGCTTTAGATAAAAATCCTCAAGTACCACAGTAAAATGCCTGGTTCTCTGCGCCAATACTTCTTCAAATATGGCTTTGCGATGATCTGTTAAAAAAGTTTGCAAAAAGGTAAATAGATCTTGATCAATCATTTAGTTTTATTTATTAATAAATTACTTCTAATTTAGTGTAAATTTTAAAAAGATGAAAAATATTGTGGTTCTTACCGGAGCGGGAATGAGTGCCGAAAGCGGCATAAAAACCTTTAGGGATGCCGGCGGCTTATGGGAAGGCCATGATATTATGGAAGTAGCTTCTCCACAAGGTTTTGAAAATAATCCGCATCTTGTATTAGATTTTTATAATCAGCGTAGACGGCAATTGCTGGAAGTATCTCCGAACCCGGCTCATTATGGAATCGCCCAATTGGAAGATCTGTATAATGTAACTGTCATTACACAAAATATTGACGATCTGCACGAACGTGCAGGCAGTACAAATGTGGTGCATCTTCATGGGGAATTATTAAAAGCCAGAAGCACAAAAAATGAACGGCTTATTTACAATTGGAAGAAAGATATAGTTGTAGGTGATCATTGTGAACTAGATTCGCAACTACGACCTTATATTGTTTGGTACGGAGAGCCTGTTCCGATGCTCGATCATGCCATTGAAATTACATTACAAGCTGATATACTGATCATTATTGGTACTTCGATGCAAGTTTACCCGGCAGCTAGTCTTGTGCATTATATAAAGCCTGAAACGCCTATATTTTTTATTGATCCTAAACCTACTATTCAAGCTAGCGATTTTAATAATTTAACGATCATATCAGAAATAGCCTCAAAAGGTGTAAATATTTTAATTGAAAAGTATTTGAATGGATAGATCGACCTTCATCCAGTTATTGGTTAATAATCAAGAAAAATTAAAATATAGGGATACGCTTGTAGATGCCTGTTTGGAAAATAATTATGTTTCAATATTACTTGATAATATGGCCAAGTTTGATGATGAAGATTCAAATTATTCGGCCAGGATACTCGAGCTTGCCTGTAAAATTAATTTAGAAATTATCATTCCCTATTTAGATACCTATTGCGACCTCCTTACCAAGGTAAAATTAAATGGGGTGGTTCGAGCTTGTTCAAAAATATGTGAATTAATGATGATCTCTGTTTTTATAAAAAACAATATTTATTTTGATCGATCATTAAAAAACGTTCATTTCGATAAGATGGTCGAAGCCGGTTTTAATTGGATGATCACAGATCAAAAAATTGCGGTTCAAGCATATACCATGCGAACATTGTATTTCCTGGGGATAAAATATGATTGGATACATCATGAATTGGTATTAATTATTGAAAAAAATATACCGATTGGGAGTACCGGATACAAAAATAGAGGCCGGAAAATTATTAAGGCAATCAAAACGAATACTCCATTAAGACTTTAGTGAATGAAACCGTCTGTTTCTCAATCAAATCTCCAACTAAGAAATTAATGTAAATATGTTTTCATATAGCTTCCCGTCTGAAATGATACTACCCTTCTGAATTAGATCGAATAGTTCTAAATTTCTATCTTTTTCATATGCCTTAAGGCCCTTAAAAAACTCAATCGATTCATCTTTTGTATTATCTATAAACCATTTAAAATCTTTATCAGTAAAAAAATTAAAATCCGTTTTGTTTACCTGTACAACTACCCGCGATATCTGAAGCTTTTCGCACTTAAACAAGTTCATATTCTGTTCAGAAAAATGTTCTAAATAATGAGTCTTATGTAAGACATTGTCCCAAACCATATCACTGAACAATTCCAGCTCTTCTTCTACCATTTCAGGATTTTCTTTCTTTATCTTATTCCATTCATCCACATCGATTTGCTGTGTTGCTAAAAAAGCAGCAAATTCCTGATGCAAGGCTTCAAATTGTTCTTTTGTTAATTTCTTATACTTCATTTTGTAAAATTAAAAAACCGCTCTATTTCGGAGCGGTTTTTTATAATTAATTTATATTTTTTTAGAAAATATATCTTAGACCTAATTGAATCTGCCATCTTGAAAGAAGACTGGCATCATACCCAAAGGTCTCAGTTAGATCGGGATTAAAGGTATATGTAGGTACATTACTACTATCTACAGAAACACCAACGGGCTGCACTGCGTTAGGCTGTTGCACTAATCCCCATTCAGAACTGATAAGGTTACTAAGATTTAAAATATCTACACTAAATTGTAAAGCATTGTCTTCAGATACTTTTAATTCTTGAATAAATTTCATATCCCATTTCCCTCTCCAAGGTGCTAAGGCGGCATAGCGTTCTGCATATTGCCCTCTTCTACTACTTAGATATTCGTCTTGTTGAATAAATGCATCAAAAGCTGCTCCTTGTCCAGCACCTGAGAATTGCATGGAACTTATTTCACTTGATGTTGGCACATATAGTAAATCGTTAATACCTGAACCGTCACCATTGATATCACCTCCATAAGTATAATTAAAACGGCCACCTTGCGCATATTCAAAGAATGTAGATAAGGTAGTACTCATTTTATCATTAGCATAAGTCCATTTTTTGCTTGCTACCCCAATAATCCTATGGGTATCACCATATTTAGAAAAGCCGAGTACATCAGTATTAACGTTTCCAACAACTGGGTTACCTGCAAAAGCATCGCTGGTAATTTCTGCTTCGATGGAATTCACATCTTTAGCATTCAAATAATTATAGGCAACCATTGCGTATAATCCGGTGTCAAACGTTTTTTGAGCCTTGAAAGAAGCATTCCAGATACGACCTTTGTCAGAGTTTGTAAATACAAATGGGCCTGCTCCTATTCCAAAATCTGCAATGGCACCACCATAATTAGCAGAGGTATAAATTGGTCTATTATCAACACCTTGTAAGGTTCCTGTAGGAGGTAATAATGCCCAATTCTGTACATGTGGTCCATTGATATCTTTGGTATAAGAAACATCACCTGTTAGTATAATTCCATTTTCAAGTTTTTTATCAGCACCGATATTCGTTCTCCATACCTGTGGGAATTTATAATCCGGATCAACGGCCTGCAAAAAGAATACATCTGGATTTGCAATCTGATTACCTAACCAAACAAATGGAAAACGTCCTGTAAATAGACCAGAGCCGCCTCGAAGTTGGAAAGTATCATCTCCGTTCACATCGTAGTTAAACCCAAGTCTTGGGGAAATTAACCAGTCATTGCTAGGCATTTGTGTATTATCAATGAATACGGTTTCACCTGTATTTGGATTGTTATAAGGTATCCCAGGTAATACAAATCCCCTGTCGATAACTTCTTGTGCTTTTTCTGCAGAATCAAAAAACAATGGTTTATCAATACGCACACCGTAAGTCAATTTAAACCTGTCAGATGCATTCCATTCATCTTGCACATAAAAAGCCATCTGACCTACATTAGTTTCAGACAGTGTCCATCCTCCTGGTGTGCCTTCGGGTACTGCATTATTGGCGGCGAATACATTTTGAGCATTTTGAATGGCCCCAATATAATTATTCGCATCAAAGCTATTAATATCAACACTACCAAAAAGATCAAAGCCATAAGCCGTTAAGTTAAATGAATTTTCAAATTGGAATTTTTCAAAAGAGAAACCTAAAGTGAAGGTATGATCTCCTTTAAAGAAATTCATATTATCAGAAAATTGTAACACTTTTTGATCTAATCTATTATTTACAGAAAACGGTTCATGACCCACAATAATATAAGGTGATCCGTCTCTTGTAATATTAATTGAAGGTGCCGGCGTTGAAAACGGATTTCTAAAATCATCAAAATGCGTATATCCCACCTGAAGCTTATTAGAAGCATTGTCAGACAAAGTCGAGTTTAATTCCACTTGAACCGACTGTAACTTGTTATTGATCTGGTATCCTGAATTCTCAAATTGTAAGGTATTGGCACTTGGGCCTCGGATAGCAATCGCTGTTGGATGAGCAGGTTTTTCTTTTGAGGCATCTAAAAAGTTATAAATAACTGCCAAACGGTTATTGTCATTAATGTTCCAATCTAATTTAAAAATTCCTTTTGTTGAATTCGATTGATGAATAAATCCCTCATATGCACCAGGATCATAGCCTATTGCGAGTAATCCATCTCTCACATTATTCAGATCACTTAAAAGTACCCGTGATTCGTTTATCGCACCCGTTCCTCTATTAGGTAACCAGTTCTGACCAAGATCTTCTCTATCATCCTTTTCAAAGTTCGCAAAGAAGAATAACTTGTTCTTAACTATGGGTCCTCCTACACTTGCACCAAATTGTGCTTGTGTTAGGTCTGGTACCGCAATTTTTTCACCTTTAACCTTGCTACCTGTTAAATCTTGATTTCTCCAAAACCCATAAACAGTGCCGTGAAACTCATTGGTACCACTTTTTGTTACCGCATTTACAGAAGCCCCGGTAAAACCAGATTCAGTTACATCATAAGGAGCTGTAGACACTTGTATCTGATCGATAGCATCCAAAGATACTGGCTGTGCATCTGTTTGCCCACCGGGCGTAGCTGCATCCAATCCAAAAGGATTATTAAAAATAGCGCCATCTAATGAAAAGTTGTTGAATTGGTCATTTCTTCCACCAAAAGACCCATTACTCGAGGATGGTTCTAATCTTGTAAAATCTGCCTGAGATCTGGCAATTGTAGGTAAGGTAGCAAGTTCTCTTCTTCCAACACTGGTCTGAGCTCCTGTACGGTCGTTACCAAACACATTACTTACGCCGGCACCAGATATAACAACCTCTTCCAATTCCTGGGAATCGGGTTCTAATTTAAGGTCTAATGAAAATGTTTTACCCAAAGTAAGGAAGACTTCATTCACTTCTTGGCTTTGAAAGCCAATAAAACTCACTGTTACAGTGTAGGGTCCACCAACCCTCATGTTCAATAAATTGAACCTTCCGTCTAAGTTTGTAGTACCACCATACTTCGTGCCCGTTGGTGTATGAATTGCCACCACATTGGCACCGGGTAAAGGAGCGTTCTGATCATCTACTACTAAACCTCTTATGTCTGAAGTCGTTACTTGAGCAAATGAACTTATTGCAAGGCCTAAGAAAAGCGCTGCAAAAAAATAAATTTTTTTCATAATGTTTCGAATTATTTGAATTAGTTTCTCCAACTAAAGTATAAAAAAAAATGCTCATCTAAACAGATGAGCATATTAAGTTTTAACAAATTTATTTACTATTTGCTTTCAGCGATAACGTCAAAAGACATTTCTACAATAACATCTCTGTGCAAACGCACTTTAGCATCGTATTTACCTAACCTTTTAACCAATCCACCCGAAATAGTGATATATTTCTTTTCTATTTCACTTCCTTCTTTTGCTATGGCGTCTGCCAGATCAGCGTTACTCACTGAGCCAAAAAGCTTATCTCCGGCACCAACCTTAGCGGCAATTTTAATCTCAAGATCTTTAATCGCATCAGCAATTTTTTGTGCTTCCTTAATTATTTTTGCATCTTTAAAAGCGCGTTGCTTTAAAGTTTCTGCCAATACTTTTTTGGCTGAAGAAGTTGCTAAAATCGCATAACCTTGTGGTATCAAAAAATTTCTCCCATAACCATTCTTAACTGATACAAGATCATCTTGAAATCCTAAATTTGCGACGTCTTTCTTTAATATAAGTTCCATACTAGTTCTTAAATTTAATTATTTTAACAAATCACCTACATAAGGCAATAATGCCAAATGACGCGCTCTTTTAATTGCTTGGGATACCTTACGCTGATATTTTAACGAAGTACCTGTTAGACGACGAGGTAAGATCTTACCTTGCTCATTTACCAGATACATTAAAAAATCTGCATCTTTATAATCGATATACTTAATTCCGTTTTTCTTAAAACGACAGTATTTAACTTTTTGCTTCGTTTCTATGTCTAGAGGTGTTAGATATCTGATATCTGCCTTATTTCCACCTTTTGCTTGTTGATCTATTGATGACATAACTTATTTTTTTGGTGCTTTTACACGTTCTTTTCTTATCTCTGCCCAAGCTGTAGCATGCTTATCTAATCGTACTGTAAGATATCGCATAACACTATCATCTCTTCTAAATTCTAATTCAAAAGGAGAAATAGCCTCTCCATCTACGTTGAATTCAAACAGGTGATAAAAACCGGTCTTTTTGTTTTGTATTGGGTAAGCTAATTTTTTTAAGCCCCAATCTTCTTTGTGAGTCATTTCGGCACCTTTAGAAACCAAGTAGTCTTCAAACTTCTTTACTGTTTCCTTTACCTGAACATCAGATAAAACGGGATTCAAAATGAAAACAGTTTCGTAATGATTCATAATGTTAATATTTAATGTTTATTTTTAAGCGTGCAAATATACGATTTTATTTTACTTTTCTTTGTTTTAAAAAGTAATAATATTTTGTAAATTACCTGTTCCAATAATTAGATAAAAGCATGGAAGTTCCCCAAATACCTAATCTTATTCATTATGCTATTCCTTTTTTTATCATAACATTAATAATAGAAATAGTAGTTAATACCAGAGAAAAGGCCAATGCTTACGAAACCAAAGATGCCATTACTTCTATTACCATGGGTCTGGGTAATGTATTATTGGGCCTAATCAGTAAGGGATTGGTCTTCGCCATATTGATCATAATCTATGAAAAGTTTAGATTCTTTACTATCCCATTTGTATGGTGGGCCTGGGTACTTATTATAGTTTTGGAGGATTTTACATACTATTGGTTTCATAGAATTAGTCATGAGAGCAGATTTTTTTGGGCATCACATGTTGTACATCATTCTTCTCAAAAATATAATTTGAGCACAGCCTTGAGACAAACCTGGACTGGAAGCTTTTTGTCTTTTGTTTTTTGGCTATGGTTACCCTTATTGGGCTTTCATCCGGTGATGATATTGGCACAGATGTCTATTAGTTTGATTTACCAATATTGGATCCATACCGAACTCATTAGAAAAATGCCAAATTGGTTCGAGGCCATTTTTAATACACCTTCTCACCACAGGGTACATCATGCAACAAACCCACAATATCTCGATAGAAACCATGCAGGAATTTTTATTATTTGGGATAAATGGTTCGGCTCCTATGAACCTGAAGTTGAGAAGCCAATTTATGGATTGACCAAGAATATAAGTTCTTTCAACCCGCTTTATGTTGCTTTTCATGAATGGATAGCCTTGTTTAATGATGTATTTACCTCGAAAACAACGCTAATAAAAAAGATGCTTTATTTTATCAAACCACCAGGCTGGAAGCATGATGGCTCAGGTAAGGTGGCGAATAAAATTCGTCATGAATGGGAAATCAATAGAAAGTAAATAAGAAACATTATTATGAGTCTTTTCAAAAGGCATGGCAATCTACTAATTCAATAAATTTGATAAAAAAATTACTTCGCTAGGCTAGTAATCTGGTTACATCAATAATTATCGACATCAATATTTATCCGCACAGATCTAAAATCAGCAATTGATTGAAAGCTATTCTTTATCTTTTGAATAACGACTTTAGATTGTTTGATCGATCGATCTTTAGGTAATTTTATAAGTAATGTTTTGATATGTTGATTTCTGATCCTCGCAATTGCAGGGCTTGATGGCCCTAACACATTTTCCCTAAATGAATTAAAAAGTGACTTATATAGCCAATCGGCAGCATTACCAACTTTTATAAAATCTTTATGTTTTAAGGTGATCTTAACCATTCTAACCAAAGGTGGATAATGATATTGATGACGCTCGTTTAATTGTTCCTTAAACATTGTTTGGTAATCATTGGTAGTAACCTGTTGTAATATCTGATGATAGGGATTGAAAGTTTGTATCGCTACCTTTCCTCTTTTTTTAGCCCTGCCTGCCCTCCCCGATACTTGAACTAATAATTGATAACTTTTTTCATGGGCCCTAAAATCCGGAAAATTCAACATATTATCAGCATTCAAAACCCCTACCAATGAGACATTTGCAAAATCAAGTCCTTTAGATAACATTTGTGTGCCTACCAAAATATCAATTTCATGGGCTGTAAACGCATTTATTATCTTTTGATAACCATGTTTGCCCCGTGTTGTATCGAGGTCCATTCTGCCTACTTTTGCATCAGGAAATAGCTCATGTAATTCCAATTCGATTTGCTCGGTGCCAAATCCTTTTGTATCCAGATCTGGACTTCCGCAGGCGCCGCAAGCTTGCGGCATTTCCCGATGATAACCGCAATAATGACAGCGCAATTCATTTTTAAATTTATGGAAGGTCAAACTTACATCGCAATTGGGGCATTGCGGGGCAATTCCACAGGTATGGCATTCCACTATAGGCGAAAATCCCCTGCGGTTTTGAAATAATATAATTTGTTCCTTTTCTTTTAAGGCCTCCTGAATTAACAATAATAATCGCTCAGAAAAATGACCTGTCATTCTTTTTTTTCTATAGGCTTCTTTAATATCTACCAATTCTATTTCGGGTAATAATAAATTACCATATCTCCTATTAAGCGTTACCAGTCCGTATTTTTCTTCGCGGGCATTATAATAAGTTTCTATCGATGGTGTGGCGCTCCCCAATATCACTTTCGCCCCATGTAATTTAGCCAATATGGTTACTGCATCTCTGGCATGGTAACGAGGTGCGGGATCAAATTGCTTATACGAGGTTTCATGTTCTTCGTCAACGATAACCAAACCAAGGTCGGAGAATGGTAAAAAAAGTGATGACCTTGCACCTAAAAGCAGTTGGGCCTTTGGAGAATTAGTAAGGGTATTATTCCAGACTTCTACACGTTCATTCAACGAGTATTTCGAATGAAATACTGATATTTTATTACCAAAATACCGTTGCAGTCGCTGTATTAATTGTGTAGTTAATGCTATTTCAGGCACTAAATACAATACCTGCTGTCCCTTTTTTAATACCTCATCAATTAGTTTTACATAGATCTCTGTCTTACCGCTGGATGTTATTCCATGTAACAATACAATATCCTTGGTAAGAAATAATTGGTTTAATTTGGTGTAAGTATCTTCTTGATCTTCTGTTAATTCTTTGATGCTTTCAGTTGGCTGATCAAAATTTATCCTATCTGTTTGAATATGATAAATTTCAAAGATATTCTTATCCACCAATGCCTTTAATACAGCTGCCGATACCTTACTTTGTTCCTTTAGGGTTTTATATTTTACGGGTTTGTTTGTCGATGCTTTTAAAGAAAAATATGTTAAGATAGCATTCCGTTGTTGCTTGGCCCTCGAAAGGTCCTCAAGCAGCAAATTTAATTCTTTTTCGCAGGTATATTTTTCATGCAGCCTCAGATATTTTATCAATTTTGGTTTATATAATTCTATAATTTCCTCTTTGATAAAAATGGCCTTCTTTTCTAATAAACCCTTAATAATGGGAAGCACTTTCTTTTTATCTAGTATATCACTGATCTTCTGAATCGACAGGGAGGCCTGGTGTTCGAGAGCTTCAATAATTAAAAACTCATCATTCGATAATAAATGATCATCCTTAAATTGACTATTCTTTAATATTTGCGTTTCACTTTCAAGTAAAAAACTGGAAGGCAAAGCCGAACGCATTACCTCTCCTAATGAGCACATATAATAATCGGATATCCATTTCCAATGTTCTAATTGTTTTGGGTTAACTAAAGGTTTATCTTCTAGTATTTGATCAATTTCTTTTGCTTTATATGCTGTTGGTGGGTTTTGATGAATTTTTGAAACGAGTGCTGTAAATATCTTGGATTTTCCAAAAGGGACGGCAACACGCATCCCGGGCTCTAAAAAAGTTGCTTCTGCCTCCGTTATCTTATAAGTAAATAATTGCAGGAGCGGAATGGGTAATATGACGTTTATATAGTACAGTATACGTTTATTTGGAATTGTAAAAATATCGAATCTTGGTCAACCTATCTAACGCTTCAAATATTTTTTGGCACGTTGTTTGTAAAAGTATTAGTAATAGTGTTAAAAATAGCGCTATTACGAACTTATAAATAAGTAATTATGAAAAAAATAGCGTTAATACTCGTCACAGCTACCGCCCTAATCCTTTCTCCTCTTGCATTTGCAAATTCAGAAAAAGAAACCAGCAATATTTACACTTATAATAATTATGGTGAAACTTTCACTTTTGTTGAAAAAGGGATTACTTTTTCAATATTTCAAAATGGAGAATTTGATTTTTATATCAATCCGAGAAACGGAATTCATGCGAATATCGATCTTGGAAGGGTAAGCATTAACTATAATTCTGGTTATAACTATGATGCCTATGTTCAATATGACGATTATGGCGCGATCATTCAGATCGAGAATGTTCCCATTTATTATGATCATTATGGAAGAATTTCTCAGGCCGGGAATGTGAATATTTACTATAATTCCGGTAGATTGGTAAGAGTAGGCGGTTTAAGAGTATTTTATAATGCTTATGGATCTTATTCACACTATTCTGGCTATATCAACATATATAACAGACATTACGTATATCATCCATATCATAATTATTTTGTTAGGCCATACTATAACAGATGTATCGTAAGTTATAAACCATACAGAAGTTATTATAAGCCTGTAAGAAACAGATATTATTATGGTAGTAATAACCATAACAGGAATTATAAGCCAAACAGAAATTTCAGGAATATAGACTCAAGGATCCGCACTTCTGATTCAGATAGAAATTATCAGAGAAGAAATACGTCAGATACCCGTGTTACAAGAAATTCAGGCACCAATAGCAGACAGGCGACCCAACGGAATATAGAAAACAGACGTCAGAGCCAAAATAACCGTGTTGAAAGAGGCACTAATAATGTTAGAAGGTCGGTTTCTCAAAATAATGCACAAGTGCAAAGAAATAGAACGGCCAATACAGACCGCAGAGTTGCTCAGAACGTAAGGAAAGAAAGAGCCAATTCGGTTCAAAATAGAAATCTTGAACAAAATAGAAATGTACAAAGACGCGCTGTTCAAAATTCAAATACTCAGACCAGAAAAGCGCCTGTACAAGCGAGAAAAACAGAATCAAGAAAGACACCACAACGCAGTACCTCGAATAAATCTAGAACAATTACTAGTCAAAATGGTAATTCTAGAAACAAAACTGCAACGGTAAAAAGAACTTCGGAAAGAAATAACAATACAAGAAAGAGAAGTAAGTAAAATGAATGTTGAGAATGAAAAAGCCTTACAATAATTGTAAGGCTTTTTTTATTTTATTTGGAAAACATTTCGTCTTCTTTACTGAAGCTTTTAAATTCTACCATGTATCCATTAGGGTCTTTTACAAAAAAAGATATATGTTCTCCTTTTTTATTTTTTAGAAAAGTGATTTCATCAAAAACTTCTATATTTTCTGAATTTACTTTAGCGTATAATTTTCCCCAGACGGTAATATCGACAATCGCTCCAAAATGGAATGAAGGTAAGATCTTTCCTTCAAAGCTATAATTCTGATAGTGAAAATCGAATTTGCCCGATTTCGTAAATGTAATTTGATTACCATATAGATTTACATCTACCCAATTATTATTATTTCTGCCTAAAACAGCACCAAGTTTATTAACATAAAAATCTTTCGTAGTTTCTACATTTAAACAAGGTAACGACAAATGGAAAGGAGCATTCATATATTAAATTTGATTAAGTTTTTCTAACCTATAAATCACAAAATCTTCATCATCTAAATCTTCAATATTTTCTGAAAATGTGAGCTCGAATATTTTGCCTCGAAATTCAACATCCTTTAAATTGTATTTCTCTAAAATTGATTGATTTACTTCTTCAAAAACAACGGTCTCATTTGTATCTAAAATAAAAGTAAAGTAACCATCATGAAACGCTTCAAAAGAGGCGCTTTCAGTTCTAGTTTCCTTTAAACTATAATACCTCATAGCACATTTAATAAATAACTACCTATTTAAATATTCTATATTTACTCAGACTCTTCATCCATATCATCCATTTCATCTATATCATCCATTTCATCTATTTCTTCATCCAGCTCGTCGTCAATATCTGCATCTTCAAATTCAATTTCTTTTTCTTCAACGATATCCGTATCATCATCATCAGTGTCATCATCCGCAAAATCTTCCATTCTTTGTTCCAACTTAACACTTACCTTGACTAGATATTTCGTGTCCTCAGTATTTACCTCAACAGCTTCAATGGTTTCTCCCTGGGCATTTTTAAATGTAATGATATCAGAATCATTATAGCCGTCAGGATATTTTTCTACAAGAAGGTTTAATATATTTTCTGTTAATTTCTTAAAATCTACAATTACTCTATTCATTTTTTACATTTTTAATAAATAAGCAAAAATTAAGGGCGCCACAATAGTAGCGTCACTTTCAATTATAAATTTTGGGGTATCAATATCTAGTTTTCCCCAGGTAATTTTTTCATTTGGTACGGCTCCTGAATACGAACCATAACTTGTGGTTGAATCTGATATTTGACAAAAATAACTCCAAAATGGTGTGTCTGGTCTTTCCATATCCTGATATAACATGGGTACTACACAAATGGGGAAATCGCCTGCGATACCACCCCCTATTTGAAAAAACCCAATTCCATTCTTAGAATTATCGGTATACCAATCAGCCAGAAACGTCATATATTCTATTCCAGATTTCATGGTGCTTGCTTTTAATTCTCCTTTTAACACATAAGAGGCAAAAATATTGCCCATGGTACTATCTTCCCAACCGGGTACAATAATTGGTAAATTCTTTTCAGCTGCAGCATACATCCAGGAATCTTTCAAATCTATTTCGTAATACTCTTCTAAAACCCCGGATAATAGCATTTTATACATATACTCATGAGGAAAATAACGTTCTCCGGCATTTTCGGCATCTTTCCAGATCTTAAATATATGTTCTTGTAATCTTCTAAATGCCTCTTCTTCAGGAATACAAGTATCCGTCACCCGATTTAAGCCCTTTTCTAACAAAGCCCACTCATCTTTCGGTGTAAGGTCTCTATAGTCGGGAATTCTTACATAGTGGGAATGTGCCACTAAATTCATAATATCTTCTTCAAGATTGGCCCCTGTACAAGATATGATTTGAACCTTGTCTTGTCTGATAACTTCCGCAAAAATTTTACCTATTTCTGCTGTACTCATAGCGCCAGCCAAAGACACAAGCATTTTTGCACCTTTATTGAGCTGGTCTTCATAGGCCTTCGCTGCATCAACTAAAGAAGCCGCATTAAAGTGTAAATAATACTTTTCAATAAAATTTGATATGGGCGTTTTATTCATCATCTTCTTCTGTAAAGCTAGCAATATTATTTCTTAATTGCGCAGCATCATCCATTTCTTGCTCAAATTCATCTTCTTCATATTCAGAGAATTTATAACTTAACATCTTATAATATAGTTTTGCCGCTAAAAAATCTGATGATTTATCCTTTTCATTTGGACACAATTCTACTATATCAAATCCCACGACATTCTTTTCAGTAAACACTTTTTTTAATAGATCCAAAGTCTCATACCATAGGAGTCCTCCTGGTTCTGGTGTACCCGTCGAAGGCATAATCGAAGGATCTAAGACATCCAGATCAAAAGTGATAAAAACATTATCGGTCATTAGATCGATTACGTTTTCGATCCAATATTCATTCAATAACATTTCATGAGCGAAAAAAGTCTTATCATAATCCATTACACTTTTTTCAATGATGTCCATACTTCTAATTCCTACTTGTATTAAATTTGTATTTTGGCTGGCCTCATATACCGCGCAAGCATGATTGAATTTTGTGCCTTCATATTCCGGACGCAGATCTGCATGTGCATCAATATGCAAGACAGTTAAATTATCGAAACACTCATTAAATGCCCGAATTGTTCCTATAGAAATGGAATGCTCTCCGCCAAAAATAGTAACAAATTTATTTTTATTAATATATTTTTTTACCGACTCATGTACGGCTTTCACCATTTCTTTCGGTGAACTTCCACCGTTAACAGCCTCCGCTAAAAAAACACCTTCCTTATAAACTTCAGAATCTGTTTCAATATCGTAAAGTTCCATATTTTCAGAAGCCTGTAAAAACGCTTCCGGGCCTTTATCGGCACCTTTTTGCCAAGTACTTGTTCCGTCATAAGGAACCGGTATTAGAACGACTTTGGCCTTTTCTAATTTTGAATACTCTTGCGGTATTCCCGCATAAGTTCTATCACTCATAATAACCTAAAATTTTTAAAAAATCTGTATGATTTTGTTGTTCAGAAAATACTCTTGTTGTTATTTTATTATTTTTATCCAAATCGATCAATATGTGTTTTGGTTGTGGAATTAAGCAATGTTGTAACCCTGCAAATCCACCAATAGTTTCCTGATAAGCTCCAGTATTAAAAAAACCAATATATAGCGGCTTATCATCTCTATAGACCGGTAAATATATGGCATTAATATGTTGCTCAGAATTATAATAATCATCGCTGTCGCAAGTGAGGCCGCCCAACAAGACCCTTTCATAAGTTGAGTTCCACCTGTTCACAGCTAACATTACAAAACGTTTATTAATTGACCATGAATCGGGTAATGTGGTGATAAACGATGAGTCTATCATATTCCATTTTTCCCGGTCATTTTGCTTTTTTTGGTAAAGTACCTTATAGATCGCCCCACCACTTTCGCCTACTGTAAAACTACCAAATTCTGTAAATATATCAGGCACATCAACTTCAGCACCCATACAGGCCTGATTGATTTGATTTATAATCTCATCTATCATATATTGATAGTCAAATTCAAAGGCCAAGGAGTTCTTAATTGGAAATCCACCTCCAATATTCAGGCTATCTAAAGTAGGACATATTTTTTTCAGGTTAACGTAAACGGTTAAGCATTTTACCAATTCATTCCAATAATAGGCATTATCTTTAATTCCTGTATTAATAAAAAAATGCAACATCTTAAGTTCAACCTTTGGATTATCGAGTATCATTTTTCTATAAAAAGGTACAATATCTTTATATCCAAGGCCCAACCTGCTTGTATAAAATTCAAACTTCGGTTCTTCTTCTGAAGCTATTCGAATACCAACCTTAAACTTTTTATCTATTCGTTCTTCCAATAAATCCAACTCTTCGTAATTATCAATTATTGGAATACAATTTTTATGGCCATTATTAATTAACCTTGCAATATTATTGATATAGGCGTCGCGTTTAAACCCATTACAAAGTATGAAATCATCATTTTTTATCTTTCCTTCTTCCTTTAATTTTTCAACAATATTGATATCAAAGGCCGATGATGTTTCAATATGGATATCATTCTTTAATGCTTCATTTAAAACATATTTAAAATGAGAACTTTTTGTACAGTAACAGTAATGGTATTTACCCTTATAATTATTTTTTTCGAAAGCTTGTGAAAACCAATTTTTGGCTTTAATTATATTTTCTGATATTTTAGGAAGATATGTGAACTTTAATGGGGAACCATACTTTTCGACCAATTCCATTAAATTGATATTATGAAAAAGTAATTGGTCTTTTTCAATTTTGAACTCCTCTTGTGGAAAATCAAAAGTTTGTTCAATTAGATCTACGTATTTGGTATTCATGTTTAAATTTAAAAATTAAAGATAAGGCATTAAAAGATTTAAAATAAAATCATAATTGGAAACAACTATACACGTAGTCTTGCAGAAAAGCAATGCAATTTGATAATCTGAGTTTGATTATAAAAAAAAGGCCCAAAATATGAAGAAAAAACCTTGATTTTTTCGTTTTGTATCTTATACATTTTACTATCTAACTTCTTCTTTATTAGATGGTAACCGAAAAAAATAAAACCATTCAATTGATTGTTAAAAGCGAAGCAAATGTAGAAAAAAATTAAAATAAAAGGCAAATATTTATTTTTTTTTGAATTTATCTTTTTTCTAGCTTATCCTTAAATAAAAACAGCAAAATAATGGGTATTGCCAGAATAACTGTCATGAGCTTATTTTCTAAAAATACCTGGGGATACAATACCAGTGTAAGGACAAAGCCTCCAACCGCACCTCCCAAATGCGCACTATGCCCTATATTCCCCAATTGCGTTTTCATTCCATACATAGAGTACAGTAAATAACCAACACCAAAAACATATCCGGGAAAACTGAAAAACGGAAAAAATATAAAGGATAGTTTCATTTCAGGATTGAGCATAATCGCAGCGTATACGATTCCCATCACCGCACCTGATGCCCCTACTGCACTGTAATAAGGCTCTTTCTTATGAAAACTTAAAGCAATAGTACTTCCTGCCAAAAGACTTCCTAAATATATAATTACAAATTTTAATTCGCCCAAATTATTAATAACAGGATCTGCAAAAATATATAAGGCGAACATATTGAAAAACAAATGAGCCTGGTCAACATGTAAGAATCCTGAAGTAAACATCCTTATCTGCTCCCCTCTCAGTACTGGGCCGACCTGAAACTTATAACGTTCTAAAAATAATCTGTCAGAAAACCCCTTTATGGAGACTAAAACATTCGCAATAATGATAAGTAGTAAGACTTTATTCATTTAAGAAGTTAATTTTTTCAAAGATAAAATTATATAACGATATTTGCTCAAAATTTAAAAAAGTGCAATTTTTAGTTTTTATTATTATTTATCCATTTATATGGCTATTATCTAACTTACCACTTAAAGTATTGTATTTTATTTCTGATGGAATTTATTACTTATTATATTTTATAATTGGCTATAGAAAAAAAACAGTAATGGGTAATTTAAGATTGGCCTTCCCTGATAAATCCGAACATGAAATAAAGACGATCTCAAAAAAATTCTATCGACATTTTGTAGATATTTTTACCGAAATCTTAAAATCATTTACCATTTCTAAAAATGAAATGGCTAAACGTTATAAATTCGATAATCTTGACGTTTTTCACAAACTTGAATCCGATAATAGAAGTTCTATTTTACTAGGAGCACATTTTGCAAATTGGGAATGGATATTTGCCTTAAATTTATTGATAAAATCTCATGGCTATGCCGTCTATAAAAGGATAAAAAATCCTTTTTTTGACAAACAAGTTCAAAAAACAAGAGGCAAACTTAATACTACCTTAGTATCTACGAAAGAAATCTTTTCATTGATTGAAAATAATTCAAAAAAAGATATTTTGTCTATTTACGGGTTCTTAGGAGACCAATCGCCCAAACTAAGCAGGGCTGACCATTATACGAATTTTCTGGGGATTAGTGTTCCTGCCCATGTTGGGGCTGAAGTACTTTCAAAAAAATATGATTTACCTATTGTTTTCTTCGCGACCAGAAAAATCAAACGCGGTTATTATGAATGTACATTAAAACTGCTGGTTGATAATCCTAAAAAATACAAAGACTATGAAATAACGGATCTCTTTTTATTGGAAGTCGAAAAACAAATTAGGGAAAATCCAGAACATTATTTCTGGTCTCACAAACGCTTTAAGCATATGAAGAAAAAGCCCAATTAAGAATTAAACCATTGATCGACCATTTTCTTTTCTATAGAAGAATTTTGTGTGTGGTCGAATTCGTTGGTTACCGGATTGTAAACATAATCATCTTCCCATTTCTTAAAATCTTTAGCCAAACTTCGAATACTTTCACAGATATATACAACCTCATCATTTGTAATTGTTGGATGTATCGACATTCTTATCCATCCCGGCCTTTCTTTTAAACATCCATCCTCAATTTTATGCTTATATTCTTCCGATGTATTCAAATCGATATGTAACAAATAATGACCATAGGTGCCTGCACAAGAACAACCACCTCGTGTTTGAATCCCAAATCTGTCATTCAATAACCTTACCGCTAAATTATAATGCAGATCATCAATAAAAAAAGAGAAAACACCAATTCTGTCTTCATGTTCTTCTGCCAATAAATGTAAATTATCAATACCTTTTAATTGGGAAAATATGTAAGAATTGATTTCATGTTCACGTTGGAGGATTTTCTCAGGATCCATTTTTTCTTTTAACTTAATTGCCAAGGCAATTTTAATAGTTTGTAAAAATCCGGGGGTTCCTCCATCTTCTCGTAACTCTATATCTTCAACATAACGATGATCTCCCCAAGGATTTGTATAGGTAACCGTACCTCCGCCAGGATTATCGGGAACTGAATTATGGTATAACTGATCACTAAAAATGAGTACACCAGAAGTTCCGGGTCCGCCAAGAAACTTATGTGGAGAAAAGAAAATGGCATCTAAATAGGCATCTTTATCTTCGGGATGCATATTTATAGGCACATAAGGTGCAGAACATGCAAAATCTACAAAGCAAAATCCATTATAGGCATGAACCATTTTTGCTATTCTATGGTAATCTGTTTTAATACCGGTAACATTCGAACAGGCAGTTACAGAGGCAATCTTAATTTTTCTTTTTTCGTATTTCTTTAAAAGTGTTGCAAAGCTATCGAAACATACCAATCCTGTTTCTTCACATGGTATTACTTCAACATCTGCTATGGTCTCTAACCAAGAAGTATGATTAGAATGGTGCTCCATATGTGTTATAAAGACGATTGGTTTTAAATTATCGGGAACGGCAGTAAAGTCCTTCATACTTTCAGGCACCCGTAATCCTAAGATCCTTTGAAATTTATTAATAACGCCGGTCATTCCTGAACCTTGGGTAATCAGACAATCTTTATCATTGGCGTTGACATGTTTTTTAATAATATCGCGGGCCTTATGATAGGCCAATGTCATTGCAGAACCTGTAATTGAAGTCTCGGTATGTGTATTTGCTACAAAAGGGCCAAATTCATTGATGATCTTTTCCTCTATTGGTCTATATAACCTGCCACTTGCCGTCCAATCTGTATAAATTATTTTTTTTTCTCCATAGGGAGATTGAAAGGTCTGATCTATACCGATAATGTGCTTTCTAAATTGGTTAAAATAGGTCTCTAAGGAAGATCTTTCTTTCATAATAATTATATTCCTGCAATAGTCGCAATTTCGCCCATCATTTGTTCGGCCAACTTATCTGCTTTTGTTTGTGATGTGCTTTCGGTATAAATCCTAATAATAGGTTCTGTATTAGATTTTCTTAGATGTACCCATTGGTCTGCAAAATCAATTTTAACCCCATCGATGGTATTCACCTTTTCGTTTTTATACCTAAAACCTACTTCTTTTAATATATTATCTACATTTAAACTTGGTGTTAATTGTATCTTATTCTTACTCATAAAATACGCTGGATAACTATTTCTTAATTTTCTACAACTCATATCTGAGGTCGCCAAATGAGACAAAAATAAAGCTATGCCAACTAGGGAGTCTCTCCCATAATGCGACGCAGGGTAAATGATTCCACCATTTCCTTCTCCTCCGATAATAGCTTTATTATCTTTCATTAACTGAACCACGTTCACTTCACCTACGGCACTCGCCTGATATTTACCACCATGTTTAACAGTAATATCATGCAATGCCCGGGAAGAAGATAAATTCGATACTGTATTACCTTTGGCATTTTTTAATACATAATCAGCACAAGCGACCAATGTGTATTCTTCACCAAACATGCTACCATCTTCGCATACTAATGCCAATCGATCTACGTCGGGATCTACCACAATTCCCAGATCTGCTTTTTCTTTTACAACCAATTCGGAAATATCTGTTAGATGTTCTTTCAGAGGTTCTGGATTATGAGGAAAATGACCATTGGGCTCACAATATAATTTAATACATTCAACGCCTAGTCTTTCTAATAATTGAGGTATTACAATGCCACCTGTTGAATTCACGGCATCGACAACCACCTTAAATTTTGCATTTTTTATTGCGTCAACATTTACAAGATCAAGGCTAAGCACCTCATTTATGTGTTTATCAAAATACCCTTTCTCCTTGCTATAAATTCCGAGGTCATCAACTTCCGCAAATATGTAAGAATCATTTTCTGCAATCATTAAAATCTCTTCACCGTCTTTACCATTTAAAAACTCACCTTTTTCGTTCAATAATTTTAAAGCATTCCATTGTTTCGGATTATGTGATGCCGTTAAAATAATTCCGCCATCTGCCTTTTCGATCGGAACAGCAATTTCTACGGTTGGTGTCGTGGAAAGACCTAAGTCTATTACATTGATCCCCATTCCTACCAAGGTGTTAGCAACCAAACTACTGATCATCTTACCAGAAATTCGTGCATCTCTACCAATAACGACCTTAAGATTTTCTTTATTACTGTTTCTGTTAATTAGCCAGCTCCCGTAAGCAGCTGCAAATTTTACCGTATCTACAGGTGTTAAATTATCATTTACTTTACCTCCTATGGTTCCTCTTATTCCAGAAATAGATTTTATTAAACTCACGCTATAATTTTTAATGCTAACAAAGATAAGTTTAATAAAATTTATAATAAAAAAAACCGCTGAAAATTCAGCGGTTTTATAAATTTATAATGGTAAGAAAATTATTTTTTCTTTGCGTCCATTTTATCTTTCAAATCAGCCAAAGCAGAAATATCACCAAGTGTAGATTTTTCTACAGTATCTTCCATTCTCTTTTTCGCTTTTTTGATAATTTTCTCTTCTTGAGCTTTAAATATCGCCGTATGTGATACAACTAATCTTCTATACTCCTTACTAAACTCTAACACCTTAAAGTCTGTTATATCCCCTTTATCAAGCATCTTTCCATCTTCTTTTTCCATATGACGAGATGGAACAAATGCTTCAACATCGTCATCACCAAAAGATACCAAGGCACCCTTATCAGTTTTTTGAGTTACAGTTCCATTATGCACAGAATCTAAAGCATATTTATCTTCATATGCATCCCAAGGATTTTCTGTAGTTTGTTTGTGACCTAAATTTAATTTACGCCCTTCAATATCTAATTCCAACACCTGAACATCTAACTTATCTCCTACTTTAACAAAATCTGAAGGATGTTTTACTTTGGTTGTCCAAGAAAGATCTGAAATATAAACTAAACCGTCAATACCTTCTTCTAATTCTACAAAAACACCAAAATTAGTGTAATTTCTTACAATCCCGGTATGTTTAGTTCCTACAGGATATTTAGTTGCAATATCGGTCCATGGATCAGGGTGTAATTGTTTCATCCCTAATGACATTTTACGATCCTCACGGTCTAATGTTAAGATCACTGCTTCTACTTCATCACCAACATTAACAAAATCCTGTGCCGATCTTAAATGTGTAGACCATGACATTTCAGAAACATGTATCAGTCCTTCAACGCCTTGGCTAACTTCAATAAAAGCACCATAATCAGCAATAATCGCAACTTTACCTTTGACTTTATCACCAATTTTTAGATTTTCATCTAAAGCATCCCAAGGGTGTTTGTTCAACTGTTTTAAACCTAATTGAATTCTAGATTTATTATCATCAAAGTCAAGGATCACAACATTTAATTTCTGATCTAACTCAACTACCTCACTTGGATGGTTGATTCTACTCCATGAAAGATCGGTAATATGCACTAATCCGTCAACTCCACCAAGATCAACAAATACTCCATAAGAAGTGATATTTTTAACCACCCCTTCTAAAACTTGACCTTTCTCTAATTGACTAATGATCTCTTTCTTTTGTAATTCGATATCTGCTTCGATAAGCGCTTTATGCGATACCACAACGTTCTTGAATTCATGATTTACTTTAACCACCTTGAATTCCATAGTCTTATCTACATATTGATCGTAATCTCTAATTGGTTTTACATCGATTTGTGAACCAGGTAAGAATGCCTCAATTCCGAATACATCTACGATCATACCACCTTTAGTTCTACATTTTACGTATCCATTCACAACTTCTTGGGTCTCATGAGCCTTGTTAACTCTTTCCCAAGCTTTAATGACTCTCGCTTTCTTATGTGAAAGAACTAATTGGCCGGTGCTATCTTCGCGTTTATCTACTAATACTTCAACCGTATCGCCAACAGCTAATGTTGGGTTATATCTGAATTCATTTAATGAAATTACGCCTTCAGATTTAGAATTTATATCAATAATAGCTTCACGTTCTGTCATTCTCACAACAGTACCGTCTATTACCTGACGTTCGTCTACAAATCCAACCGTACCTTCTAAAGCACTGTTAAATTCTTTTAATTTTTTTTCATCAACGGCTTCAATACCTTGTTCGTATTTATGCCAGTCGAAATTATCTAAAAATTCCTGAGTATTCTGGTTAATTGGAGCATCATCGGTAAGCTTTATTGGTTGATCTATATCTCCCTCATCTTCAGTTTCATCTTCTACAACTACTGCTTTTTTAGCTTTAACCTTTTCCTTCTTTTCTTCTTTTTTAGCTTCCTCCTTAACTGCTACTGGTACCTCTTTTTCTTCTTTTTTAGGCGCTGCTTTTTTCTCAGATTTTTCTTTTTTTGCTTTTTTCTCTACCGCTTCTTCAGTTGTATAATTAGATTCTAAACCTAATTCTTGAACTAAGATTGTATAAAAAATCGCTCTGTATTTATTTCTGTTAGATGATCCTAGCGTTTCAACTGCTTTACTAATGGCCTCATCTAATTTTGGTGAGTCTTCTAATCCAAATTTTTTGATCAAAAAATTCTTTTTAATTGTTTCTAACTCTTTAGGATCAGAGCTTGAAACTTTTTCGGCATCAACCTTATAAATGGAAGGCCCTAAACCTTTTGTTACACTTGCTAATAAATTGGCATCAATTTTAATTCCTAATTTTTCTACTTCACCAGTGTATAATTCTATTTTTTCTTGAAGTTTAGACATATTGTCTGTAATATTTGTATTTTATTGTCATTCAGATTTTTAACGATAATTCCAACAAAAGAATTTAACTTATTTTAAACTATAAACGTCCCTTTTAAATCTGCTCTCGTAAAAAGGAGTGCAAATTTATGGATATTTTTTTAATCTAACAATTAGAAAATCAAATATTTAATAAAGAAAGATGGGCAAAGATTTTACAGTAAAGATTTTATGATCTGTTCTTCGGTGATACCTTCAGCTTCAGCTTTATAATTTTTTACTATTCTGTGACGTAATATGGCGTAGGCAACTGCCTTGACGTCTTCAATATCCGGAGAAAATTTTCCGTGAATCGCGGCATGCCCTTTTGCTGCCATAATTAAATTTTGGGAAGCTCTTGGGCCTGCACCCCAATCGATATAATCATTCACGATCTGGGCGGCTCTTTCCGAATTAGGCCTTGTCTTTGATACCAATGAAACAGCATATTCAACAACATTATCAGCTACTGGAATTCTTTTGATAAGATGCTGTAAATTTAAAATTTCTTCAGCTGAAAATATGGAGTTAATTTTTTTAACCACATCGGTAGTCGTACTTCTAACTACTTCCATTTCTTCTTCAAATGTTGGGTACTCTAAATGTATTGAAAACATAAACCTGTCGAGCTGGGCTTCAGGTAATGGATAGGTTCCCTCTTGTTCTATAGGGTTTTGTGTAGCCAACACAAAGAATGGTGCGTCTAACATATAAGGATGACCGGCTACAGTTACTGACTTTTCTTGCATAGCTTCCAACAATGCAGCTTGTGTCTTCGGAGGTGTTCTATTTATTTCATCGGCTAAAATTATGTTGGCAAATATGGGACCCTTAATAAATTTAAAATGCCGGTCTTCATCAAGAATTTCGCTCCCAATGATATCAGAAGGCATCAAGTCAGGCGTAAATTGAATACGCTTAAAATCTAATCCTAAGGTCCTTGAAATCGTGTTTACCAATAATGTTTTTGCAAGCCCTGGCACTCCAATTAAGAGAGAATGACCGCCACACAAAATGGACAATAGAACATGGTCAATGGCATCTTTTTGACCAATTATTATTTTACCTACCTCGTCTTTAAGGTCTTTATACTTCTTAACTAATTTTTCAACTTCAGCGACGTCAGACATATCTGATTAATTTTTGTTCCAGTTATTTTTGAAATTACAATTTTTGTAGTCCTTATTAATTTTTATATAAGTATCGACTATTTTTTCTTTAGCCCATTTAGCGATCGTTTCTTCTCGTTTTTTTTGCAAAGCAAGATTCTGGATTTTTACATAATCTTTAACCAAATCGGCCGTATGGGCTGGTGATTTTGATTTCATCAAGATTATCTTATACATTTTTTCTCCTTCACGGGTTTCGTCATAAAATACATCTGTAATTTCGCCCTCCTTTAAGGTGCTTATTCTTGCATATAGGGTAGGATCCATTCTGGTTAAATCAAATTTGGTATCGCTCGTTTCGGGATTGATGATCAAGCCTTTATTCGATTTTGTGACCTTATCCCCAGAGTATTTATTAACGGCCTCTTCAAAGGAAATTTTTAAGGTTAAAATATCCTGTCTGATCTTAGTAACAGAATCTTTTACTTTTTGTAATTGTTCGTCAGTTACTTCGGGTTGCATTAATAAATGCCTGGCAACGCGTTGCTTACCCATAATTTTTTCCAAGGTCAAAATATGATATCCGAAATCTGATTTAAAAGGTTCTGAAACTTCACCTTCGTTTAAACTAAAGGCCGCCTCTTTAAATTCTTTGACAAAATCACTTTCTCTTGAAAGCACATATTCCCCACTATTTTCGGTTACTCCGGGATCGTCTGAATATAATATAGCTTTCATTTTAAAGCTCTCTCCTCCTTCAACTTCTTTCTTAATTTCATTCAGTCTGTTTATTACCCGCTCAACCTCCGCTTCTGGCGGTTTCGCATACGCCACTATTTGTGCTAATTCTATTTCCGCGCCAAAGTCGGGTAAATTATTTTCCTTTTCAAGACTTTGATAATAACTCCTTACCTCCTCTGGGGTCACATCAACTTCACTCGTTAATTTTTCCTGCATTTTTTGTATCAGCAGCGCTTCTCTTTCTATTTCAATAAATTCTTTCCTAAGATCACCGATATTATCAAATCCGTAAAAATTTACCAACTTTTCTTCCGACCCCAATTGACGTAAAAAATAGGCTATATTTCTTTCTACTCTACTGTTTATTTCTGGGTCTGTAACAACAAGGCTATCCACCACGGCGTGATGTGCTAACAATTTTCTATTCATAATTTGCTCGAGCATATCACAATCTGAAATATCAACTTTTCCTTCGCTTTGTCTTTCTAAATCTAGTTTATAAGCCGCTATTTCAGAATCTAAAACAATATTTTTTCCAACAACGGTCGCGACCCCATCTAACTTTACCTTTTCTTGTTTCATACTGTCTTGAGCTACTTGTTCCTGAGCATTCAAGTTAAAAGAAACCAGTAACAGGGTTAACAATATATATTCTTTAATCATTTTAATAAATTTGAAATTCTTTATTTTTAATGGCATCTTCAGTTATTGTTTTTTCAATCTTTCTTAATAATTCTAATTTTCTTTTGTGCAAAATCATTTGCTTTATAGTAGGAATGGCGTAACTCATTGGGGCTATATCATTGCGCAATAATACATCTTTTACTTTAACTAAATATACTCCTGTAGAGTCTTCTTTTTGCGAAAAGTTATTTTTTCTTAAAAATTTATCCTTGTCATAATCTTTAATAAAAGAAGCAATTTTAATTACGTCATCATATTTGATCCAAATAGAGTCATTAAGGTTATATGATTTTAACTTTAATTCATTCTCCAATATCTTCGCATTAGACTCGGCGTTATCAGATTTAAAAAGCGAAATAAACTCTTTTGGATTTAATACATCATTTCCAAAATAAATATATCTGAATTTGACCAACTCCTCATTTAATCTAAAGATATCTTTATTGGTAGTATAAAAATTTTCAATATTCACCTCCGTTACCAGTGTATCTAATTCTTGTTCAACAACAGCTTCTTTATATTTATTGATGAGGAGATCCTGCCTGTATTGATTAACAAGGGCATTGATGTTCTCGTTTTCTTCTTGAAGATTGATTTTTGCTTTTTGAAGTAATAGTTGTTCCTTAGCCCATTTATTTATATAACTATTTACAAACAAAACACTATCTTCTTTGCTTAGCTGCCCAGGCATAATTTCTTTAACATCATCTAAAAAAAGAACCTTATCATACACTTTAGCGATAGGTGTTTTATCATCCTGATGGTTTATGCAAGAATAAGTGATTAAGGTAAATAGAACTATATAAAATAACCGTTTTAACAACCTAGTTTAAATTTTGCTTTAGTAATCTTTTTAATACTTTCTGATGTACTTTTACTGTATATCTTTGACGTAAGTCGTCTATCCATTGTTGCTCTAAATATTCTTGAAAATCATTAACAACCCTACCCCTCGCTTCTTTAAATAACATCGGTTTTGGTGGTATAATCTGCTTAACTTTTACAACTGTAAAATTATTATCACCAAGATCAAAAACATCTGATACTCTTTCTTCATCGAAAATAAATCCTTTTGGCAGCTTTTTATGATTCTCCTCTAAGATGCCAGAGGTAAATATAACATGTATTGTGGCGCCTTCATTCACCAATTTTTTAATTTCGTCTATGCCTTTGTCTTCTTCCAAATACTTTTTAACCAATTTGGCCTTCTCATTTTTAGTACATGAAGCTAAAATCACATCACCTCGTTTTGGCCATTGATAATTTGTGCTGTTCTTTTCGAAAAATGATTTTAAACCAATCGTATCGGTGTCTGCACGCTTCCAAACCTTATCTTGAAGCACGTCAAATAACAATAGTCCATCTTTGTATTCTTGTAAGGTAAATGCAAACTCTTTATTGGTTTTTTCCAAATTATCCTTATAGTATTTTAATATTTTAGAATCGAAAAATTCATTATACGATTCTTTTAAGCTTTTATTACGTTGTTGAGCATTAAAAGTTACCAGATCTTTAAGTATTGTTTTATCGCCATTTATGGTGAAAATCATATTTCCAAGATTCCTGGCGATGGCAGCGGAGTCGTTTTTAAAATATAGTTGTAAGATATTATCATCTTTGGTAATGCTATATTCATTTATCAACTTATCCACAACAGATTTACCGGCAATCTTTGCTCGTTCACTTTTTTCAATCTTTTTCGTCAATTCCTCTTTCATCTCGTTAAATTCTTTAACAGGATGCTTCTTTATTAACTTCACAATATGCCAGCCATAAGGTGTCGCGAATGGCTTCGATATTTCATTTTCTCCTTTCAACGAAAAAGCCACATCTGCAAAGGGCTGTATCATTCTATTTGCATTAAAAAGTGGCAGTAAACCTCCTTGTATTGCCGAATTTTTATCGTCTGAATGCAACTTCGCCAACAACTCAAAATTTTCATTCTGAAGTAATTTTGAATACAATTCATTAATCTTCGTTTTTGCATATAATGAATCCTGAGGGTTTTCCTTGATCATAATATGGGCAACTTCTACTTCCCCTTCAGAATCTTTGAATTCGTTTACCTTCACAATATGATAACCAAACTGGGTTTTAAAAGGCATCGAAATATCATTTATTTTAGTATTATATGCGGCATTTTCAAAAGGGTATACCATTGAAAAAGCAGAAAAATATCCTAAATTACCTCCATTATCGATAGCGGATGGATCTTCGGAATATTCTTTGGCGATCTCTTCAAAAGAGGCCCCTTTCAAAATTTTATTCCTGGCTTCAATTATTTTATTGAATGCGTTTAAAGTATCTGCAGCTGATGCTTTCGGTAGTAATCTTACTAATATGTGACTAGCATTTACTTCGACCTTTGTCCGGTCGTAGGCTTCTTTAACCAGTGACCTCGTTATTTTGCTATCTTTAAGATAAGGAGTTAGTAATTGTTCCCTGTACTGGGCAAGCTCCTTTTTATAAGTACTTACGGTGTCATATTTGAGATCATAAGCCTGTTTCAGCTTCAACTTATAGTTAATATATAGCTCTAAATACTCTTCTATAGATTTCTTATTCTCTTCGGCAACTATATCCCGGTTTTTGTTAAAAACCTTCAGAAATTCTTCGGTAGACACAGATTGGTCTTCGATGGTAAATAATATATCTTTTTGTTGTTGCGCATAAGTTATACTTATAAAACACAAAAAAAAGTAACCTAGAAAATTCTTAAATCTCATAAAAATTTAATTAAATAAAGTCGCAGGGGCAGTTATTAAAGAATATACACATAGAACGTGCAAAAATATTTTATATTTCTATCTTCATTTGTTAAATAAATCACAAAGAAATTACTCCCTCAACCTTACCAACCTCTTTATATTTTATTATTATTTGATCAGCATTTAACATAGTAACAAGTACTGTCAAACTTTTATATTTCCCAGTCTTAGACAATTTTGTATTAATTACTGCACCTGTATGGTTAAATACATCTTCAATTTCTTTTTCTTTCTCATCATTGGCAGGTATAATAAATTTAAACATATATTTAGAAGGAAAAACGGTAGTTTCTTCTAAACTAATTTTTAATTTGCTGTAAAATTCTTCTTGTTTTTTCAATTTTCCCTTTTCTAATTCGTAAATTCAAATTCTATACCAAGGTTTGTAAAATCACAATAGTCAACAAAAATACAGATATTATTTAGGTTAATTAAAATTATTTTTTTTCTTTGTTAACTAAGAATACAAATATATTAAATGCAATTAAAATATGTCATTACCGGGGGGCCTGGAACAGGAAAAACCACACTTATACAAGAGTTAGAAAAACGTAATTATAAATGTACCCCCGAAATATCAAGACAGGTCACTTTAATGGCAAGAAAAAAAGGCATTGATTATCTTTTTTTAAAAGATCCTTTATTATTTAGCAAGTTATTATTAGAAGGGAGAGAAAAACAATACTTAGAAGCCGTTAATAGCGATGCCCCAATTGTGTTTTTCGATAGAGGCATTCCCGATGTACATGCTTACTTAAATCATTTTAAAACTGCATATCCTGATGTGTATCTTAAAAAAAGTAGCCTTTATCGTTATGATGGTATATTTATACTGCCCCCATGGAAGGATATCTATAAAAATGATCAGGAAAGGTTTGAAACCTATCAATCATCAGTTTCAATCTATAATCATTTAAAAGAAGCCTATTCAATGCTTGACTATGACATCATTGAAGTACCTTACGGAAAAGTACAAGAAAGAACGGATTTTATATTAGATTACCTAAACTTTTTGTAATGGTAAAACCTCTTGAAGTTTTACGCAAATATTGGCATCATGATTCTTTTATAGAGCCTCAAGATAAAATAATAAGTAGTGTCTTGGCACAAAATGATACTGTTGTTATTTTACCAACCGGCGGTGGAAAATCGATCTGTTATCAGGTCCCTGCATTATTAAATGAAGGTGTTTGCCTGGTTATATCACCACTTATTGCATTGATGACCGACCAAATCAATAATTTAAAGAACAGAGGAATAAAAGCATTATCGGTAACCTCTGCATTAAAGCAAGATGACATAATCAATGCTTTTGATAATTTACAATTTGGAAATTATAAGTTCTTATATCTATCGCCCGAAAAATTACAGTCGCCTTTTATACAACAAAAAATAAAACAACTTCAGATAAATCTTATAGCTATTGATGAAGCGCATTGTATTTCAGAATGGGGTCACGATTTTAGGCCTGCTTATTTGAAAATACCCATCGTTAAAGAATTGGCCCAGAATGCACCTATTATTGCTTTAACAGCTACAGCGACTACCAAAGTACTGGAAGACATTATCCATAACCTTGAAATTGATGGGGCCACGATTATAAAACAATCATTAGCTAGAAAGAATTTGTCATTGAGAATTGATCATAGTGAAGATATTTATTATCAAATAATAAATATTCTTCAAAAATCTACAAAACCTTCAATTTTGTATGCTAATAGCAGAAAAAAAGTAAGGACTGTAAGTAACTATTTAAACAGACATAATTTTAAAAGCACTTTCTATCACGGCGGATTGTCAACCGAAGAAAAAAGCACCGCTTTTAACAGTTGGATGGAGGAAAAAACGCCTATAATGGTTGCTACCAATGCCTTTGGAATGGGTATCGACAAAAAAAATGTAGCTGGTATCATTCATTTAGATCTGCCATTCAGTCTTGAGAATTATATGCAAGAATCCGGTCGGGCCGGAAGAGATGGTGAACTTGCCTTTTCTTATTTATTCTCAAATGAAAATGCCATTTCAGAATTAGAAAAACGATTTTTAAAAGGTTTAGTTTCTGTTGAATATGCCAGAAATATCTATAACAGCCTAAATAGTTATTTAAATATCAGCTATGGCGAATTAACCGATGCGTCTTTTGATTTCAATCTAAACGATTTTTGCTTACATTATAAAATTCAATTGCTGCCGACTTATAATGCATTGAAACTGTTCGAGCGAGAAAATATTTTATTGTTTGATGAAAACCTGAATAAAAGGTCGTCGTTAAAATTCATCGTGTCGCCAGAAGTGGTTTTGCAATATTCAGAAAGGAATAATTCTCAATTAATTAAAACGATCTTAAGAAGTTATGGCGGTATTTTCGATCAAGCTGTAACCATCAATGAATCGGATTTAGCTGGCAAAACAAATCTTACAAGGGATGAGATAAAAAACATACTAATCACTTGGAATAAAGATGGTTTGGTAAACTATAACTACCAAAAAAATATTACCCGATTGCATTTTTTAGTGCCAAGAGAAGATAATTTTACTATAAATAACATTTCTTCTAATATCATAAAGCAAAATAAAATAAGAACTGAAAAAATTAATGCGGTAATTCAGTATGCCAAAAATACTTCAGTATGCAGATCACGATATTTGTTAAACTACTTTGGTGAAAAGCCGATAGAAAATTGTGGTATTTGCGATGTTTGCAAACAAAGCAATAATAAAAAAGTTAAGATAGATGAGCGTCAGGTATCAGAAAAAATAATAAAATTATTTATTAAGAATGAACAACTATCAACCAAAGAAATAATAAATAAACTCAAATTAGATAGCACAATCGTGCTCAGAGTTCTGCAATTATTATTGGATACAAATAAAATAAATATAACTTCGCAAAATAAATTAGAAAAGGTAAAAAATGAATGATCCCCGCATTGTATTTATGGGCACACCTGACTTTGCAGTTGGTGTATTAAAAGCCTTGGTCAAAAATGGGTTTAACATTGTAGGCGTTATAACGGCTGCTGATAAACCTTCGGGAAGGGGTAGAAAAATAAATGAATCAGCCGTAAAAAAATATGCATTAGAACATAAAATTCCAATTCTGCAACCAACAAATCTAAAAAGCGAGGATTTTTTAAAAGAGCTTAAAGATCTTCAACCTGATTTACAGATCGTAGTGGCCTTTAGAATGTTACCAAAAACTGTTTGGAAGTTACCTAAGTTGGGGACATTTAACCTGCATGCTTCCCTGTTACCAGACTATAGAGGTGCTGCACCCATTAACTGGTCTATAATAAACGGAGAAACCAAATCGGGTGTAACCACCTTTTTTATCGATGAACAAATTGATACGGGAGAGATCATTTTACAGGAAGAAATCGAAATTACTGAAACGGATACCGCAGGTGATCTCCATGATAAATTAATGGATATCGGTGGTGATCTGGTTATCAGAACTGTTAAGCTAATTCAAAGTGGTAATCTTAAAACAACAAAACAACTTAAGAACGAAAAACTTTCCACGGGTAAGGCCTTAAAAATGGCTCCTAAGATTTATAAGGAAACCTGTAAAATTAACTGGGTTCACAATATCGTCGATATATACAACAAAATAAGGGGATTAAGCCCATACCCTACTGCCTGGTCACTGATAGACAATATAACTGAAACACTGGAAGTTAAAATTCATAAGGCGAGAAAAGAAATAATACAACACAATCATAAGATCGGAAGCTTACATTTTACCAAAAAAGAAATAAAGGTTTCTGTGAAGGATGGTTTTATTATTTTAGATGAACTTCAACTGCCCGGAAAAAGAAAAATGAATAGCGCCGATCTCTTAAACGGATTCTCATTTCATCAAAATGCGAAAATGCTCTAAGGCCTTTATTGATAGGCTTTCACAAAATTTTCTATTAAAAAACTTTGTGTTATTAACAAAACCGATCAATTTATTAACAAAAATAGAAATTAAAGTCTGCATATATGGCTTGAACCCCCATAAAACCTATATTTGTGGTGCTTTTAACAAGCGAAAAAATTTTTAACCAATTTAAATTATTTAATTATGAACAAATCAGATTTAATAGAATCAATGGCCGGTGATGCAGGGATTACAAAAGCTGCTGCAAAAAAAGCTTTAGATTCTATGATGAAAAATGTTCAAAAATCTTTAAAGAAAGGTGGAAGAGTTTCTTTAGTAGGTTTTGGATCATGGTCAGTTTCTAAAAGAGCTGCAAGAGAAGGAAGAAATCCTCAAACAGGAAAAACTATTAAAATTGCTGCTAAAAAAGTAGTTAAATTTAAACCAGGTGCTGAATTAAGAGGTGCTGTGAACTAAGTGAATAAAGTTCATCTCAATTTAAAAAAAAACTTCCAAATAATTGGAAGTTTTTTTTTTGAGAAAAAGCACTATATTAGTTCAGTATTAAAACGTTATGGATATTACAAAACCGTCAAAAGGTAAATTATTAGTCGCAGAACCTTCTATATTAAATGATAGCTCATTTAATAGGTCTGTTATTTTATTATCTGAACACAACGATGAAGGTTCGATTGGTTTTATTATGAATAAACCGTCTAAATATACTTTAAATGATTTGATACCGGAGATAGAATCCGATCTCATTATTTATAATGGAGGCCCCGTTTCTAAAGAAAATTTATATTTTATTCATCGAGTACCGGAGCTTATACCTGATAGTTTAGAAATTACCGATGATATTTATTGGGGTGGGGATTTTGATGCCGTTCAGGAATTACTATCCAGCAATTCGCTTAATAACGACGATATTCGTTTTTTTCTAGGTTACTCGGGTTGGAGTAAAGATCAACTTCAGGATGAATTACAAACAACTTCATGGATAGTAATAGAAAACAATTATCAAAATATATTTGATATTGCGGTACAATCATTTTGGAAAGACCAACTAATGAAATTTGGTGGAGAATATCGCATTTGGGCGAATGCCCCGGAAAATCCGAGTTTAAATTAGCAATTACTTAAGAAATTTTTAATATTGATTTTAAATAGTCTGAGGCCTCAGTACTATAATGTTTCTTTCTGTATTTTGTTATAGCTTGGATACCTACAATAGCATTACTTATAAAAACTTCGTCTACTTTTTGCATTTCAAAAGGTGAAATTTCAGTTTCAATAATCTCATATTTTGTATCTTTTTGAATCAATTTAATAATATTCTTGCGCATGACTCCTTTTAGGCATCCTTCTGAAAGGGATGGTGTTATTATTTGATTTCCCTTTATCAAGAAAATATTTGCATTTAAGGCTTCTACCACCTGTTTTTTTTCGTTTAATAAAATACAATTATCCAATCCATTTTCTTCAGCATAAATACCTGCAAGTACATTTAATATCTTATTATTTGTTTTCAAGGTTGACAAGATACCCGAGTACACATAATAATCCTTAAAGACATCAATTTCATAAGTTGACCTGGATATTGTTTTGAGTTCATTCGCTTCAATCAAGAAATCTATAGTATTGGTAATCGGTGAATATAACCCCCCGTCTTTTCTGTTTACCGAAAATCTCACTCTGGCCAAATTTAAATTATTGGCATTTACCGTTTTTAATATTTCATTTTCAAAAAATTCTAATGTGAATTCCATCGAGATCGACATGCGTAGCATTCGCATAGAGGCCATTAATCTAAAATAATGATCTTCTATAAAATTGACTTTTCCGCCCTCAACTTTTATCGTTTCGAAAAGTGCATCGCCATATTTAAATGCCCTGTTATGAACGCTTAATGAAATACTATTTTCCGCTATAATTTTTCCATTAAAATTTACCATAGTAAAATAAAAAAGTAAATGTATAAAAAAAGCCTTGAGGAAATCAAGGCTTCTATTAAGTATAATAATTTTTAGGCACCTATAGTATGTTTCAATTCTGAAATCTGATTTTCCCAAAACATCTTCGACTCCTCCACTTCGTCTTCATCTGCAAAATCTGTAACGATTAATGAGACATCTTTTGTCAGTTCATCCACCAAAATCTTAAATTCAAAATATGCCCCCTCAAATTCTTCTTCCAACCATTTATATCTTATTTTTTCATTTGTCTTATAAGATAATCTTTTTGCTTGTTCCTGACTATCATTCCAAATAAATGTAAAAACATCACTTCTAGAATTTACATTATCTGCAAACCACTCACTTAGACCATCTGGAGTTGATAGGTACTGATATAAAAATGCAGGCGATGAATGCATTGGAAATTCTAATTCAAATTTTATTTTATCTGGCATTAATTGTATTATTTATCTTGGTCCGACAATATATATATATTCTCATATGTAAAAAAACTTTTTTACAAAAAAATTGAGTGAGAACTCTTGTCTCAACTAAATTTGTTTTTATATTTGCAACCTTAAAAATGGCGAGGTAGCTCAGTCGGTTAGAGCGCAGGATTCATAACCCTGAGGTCGGCAGTTCAATTCTGCTCCTCGCTACTAAAAAGATCCAGGCAATTTGCTTGGATTTTTTATAAAAATAAGGTGCTTAAAATTTAATAAAGTAGGTATTTATTGATTCCCAGGATATTATTTTGGGTATATTCTTTTATAAACGAATCTGTAAAATTCTTCTTTCCTAGTAATTCCTGATTTTTTAATATGCCTTGTACATTCCTGTCTGCATATTCTTTTAACATAGGTTTGGCCAATTCGGCGAAACTATAGTGCCATGGTTCATACCGAAATCCTCTTCTGGTATGATCATTTGTATATACCCTTACAAAGCCATATTTATGGGCATTATCATCCATCCATTCCCTAAAATCCTTATAAATTCCATAACCATGAAATAACTTTGTATTTAATGGATATTGAGATGTTTTAACGGTTCCATCTACTACGTCGATTTCTGTACCCCAATGATGACGTGAACTCCCGGGGATTGCAGTATATCTTATATTGTAATCGACCGCTGTTTTTGAAGATAGATTACGCGATCTATACCTGTTGTATTTTCTCGTCCAAATCAAGTTTTGATGATTAAAACTCCTGTAACTTGATACCACACGAATGCTCATACCACTTTTTTGCGCAGCACTATTCATATCTAAAAATGCATCATGGGCTCTTTTAAGCAGCCTATAACCATTCCCGTAAAGCTTCGGGGTACTCTTACCTATTAAATAGTTATCCGAATAATTATTGGTAGTTGTATTTAGAGCGAAGCCAGGGCTTGTGATGATTGCTATACCTGCGAAAGTTGAAGTTTTTAAAAATTTTCTTCTTGAATTCATAGTTATTATTCACAAAGAATTAAAAATGATAATTAATTGTTTCTTTATTTTATCCTAAGGCAGGGAGAAAATTGCCATTAGTTTACAAAATAAAAATAAGTGAATAATTTTGGTGCTAAAATAAATAGCAACCATTGTTATTAACAATTTTATAAATGATCAGAAGTGTTGCTGAAGTTTTTAATGTGCTGATTTCAAATTCTTTTATTTTCTAATAATCAGTATATTATAATAGAATAATCACATAAAAAGTACAAAATATTAATTAACAAAAATTGTTTAAAACCTTAGTTTATTAACTTTTTTTTCAGTTAGACAATCATCAAAAAAACGAATATTGGCTCAGAGTTCCTTATTGAATTTTGATTTTTTACTGCCTTCATACATTTCGTATTTAACCAATCTACATTCTAATTTACCATTAAAAACCTTTATTTTTCTTGAAGTTCTAAGACCCACATTCTTTAAACCATCAGAAAAATCAGAAGTGATAAGCCATGCATTAGTATCAGGGTAGCCTTTCTTTAAAGTATCACCAATTTCCTTATAAAAAACCGGGACATCAATTTCCAATCGTTCCCCGTATGGTGGATTAAATAATAAAATAGTTTTTCCTTCTACCTCTTTTTCCGTTTTAAAAAAATCTAACTGATCCACCTTAATAAAATCTTCAAGATGCGCATTTTTGATATTATCTTCTGCTTTTCTAATGGCCGAAGGCGCCTTGTCGTAACCAATGATCTCCCTATGCGATTCTCTTACTTTCTTAAGTAGCGAATTTCTTATAGTTGTAAATAACTCCTCATCAAAATCATGCCATTTTTCGAAACCAAATTCCCTCCTGTTGATATTTGGCGGAATATTATTAGCTATCATAGCTGCCTCAATTAAAATAGTTCCACTTCCGCACATTGGGTCAATAAAATGTTGAGTGCCGTCATATCCCGACATTAAAACCAAACCTGCTGCTAATACTTCATTGATGGGCGCTATATTTGTAGCACTTCTGTATCCGCGCTTATGCAATGAGTCACCAGAACTATCCAGGGAAACATTACAATAATCATTTTGAATATGCACGTTAACCTTTAGATCGGGATGTTTAATATCAACATTTGGACGTCTGCCGAATTTATCTCTAAAATAATCGGCAATCGCATCTTTGGATTTCAGTGCCACATAATATGAATTCGTGAAAATCTCAGAATTGGTAACGCCATCAATCGAAAAAGTACCATCTATATTCAAATATTGATCCCATGGTATACTTTGAAGTTGTTTATATAAAACATCTTCTGTTTCTACCTTAAACGATTTTATGGGCTTTAAAATTCTAACCGAAGTCCTTAAAGCAAGATTGGCCTTGTACATAAATCCCTTGTCTCCAGAAAAAGACACGTTCCTTACCCCTATTTTAACATCCTTAGCGCCAAGATTCCTTAATTCATTAGCCAACAACTCTTCAAAACCAAATAAGGTCTTGGCCATCATTTTAAAATTTTCGTTCATCACAATAATATTTCCTAGCAAAAATAATCTAATTATAATTGCTATTGTTTGATTTCTTATTTTTGTCGTCAATTTTAATTTATGACGAAGAAACAAGAATGGTTTAAAGATTGGTTTGATACTAAATATTACCACATTTTGTATCAAGATCGCAATGATGATGAAGCACATTTATTCATGCGTAATCTTACTTCTTTATTAAAACTTAAAAAAAGCACCCATATACTCGACCTTCCATGCGGTAAAGGAAGGCATTCGATATTTCTAAATTCATTAGGTTATAATGTCATTGGGGCCGATCTTTCTAAGAATAGTATTAAATATGCCAAACGATTTGAAAATGATACCCTAAAATTTGAAGTTCATGACATGCGTCATCCATTTAAAACAAAATTTGATGCTATTTTCAACTTATTTACAAGTTTTGGATATTTTGATGATGCAGAAACGAACATTAAGGTATTGCAAAATTTAAAACAAGGCTTAAAGAAAGATGGGGTATTGGTAATTGATTTTATGAATGTTGAATATGTAAAAAAACATTTTATAGATCATGAGGTAATTGTAAAGAACAATATTGATTTCAACATTAGCAGATCTATCAAAGATAATTTTATTGTAAAGGATATTCGGTTTACCGCAGAAGGTAAAAACTACCATTATATCGAACGAATTAAATGTTTACCCTTACCCATTTTAAAAGAATACTTAAAAGCCGCCGATTTAAATTTAAAACATACCTTTGGGGAGTATGATCTCACAGAATTTGACCCTAATAACTCAAGCCGATTGATACTTATTTTAGAATGAATTTATTTTTTTTAATAGCGTCGGTTGCCATTGGTGTACTCTTGGTTTTTATTTTAAAACCGACTACCAAACTTATACAATTATTGCTTTCATTTAGTGGCGCTTACCTACTATCAATTACAGTTTTACATTTATTGCCAGAGGTATTTGAATCACATCAGAAAAATATTGGAATTTATATTCTGATCGGTATTTTATTACAAACGGTACTGGAATATTTTTCGAAGGGTGCCGAGCACGGGCATATACATATTCATCCGTATACAAAAGGAGTGCCTTGGTTATTGTTTATTAGTTTAAGCGCACATGCGTTTTTAGAGGGTATACCATTGGGAAATGGATCTAACGGATTATTATTATGGGCGATCGTAATACATAAAATACCCATAACTTTGGTGCTTTATATTTTTTTATTACAATCTAGCCTTCCAAAAAAAGTAGTATATATTTTTATACTTTCCTTTGCTTTCATGAGTCCTTTGGGATTATTGTTGAGCAATCAGATCACATTTTTTAATGAACATCATGCAGAAGTTACCGGTGTTATTATTGGTGTTTTTCTGCATATAGCGACCGCCATATTATTTGAAAGCACACAAAATCATCAGTTTAATATCAAAAAGTTTATGGCCGTTTTATTAGGCTTTGCAGTTGCCTTTGCAAGTACTCAATTTGCGGTAGTGCATTAGTTTGCCACGTCGCTCATAAATTTAATACGCATTAATCGCAATTCTTCCTCATCAAAATCTCCCTCGAATTCATCGAGTGCAAGTTTAATTTTATCTTTATCGGCCTCCATAAAATAATCATAGATCTCTTCTTGTTGGTCTTCATCCAATAGATCGTTTAAGCAATAATCAATATTTAGCTTGGTACCCGAATAAACGATGCGCTCCATTTCTTTTGTAAGTTCTTCCATAGATAACCCTTTCGATTTGGCAATATCTATCAATGGTATTTTTCTATCGGTATTCTGAATGATATAAAGCTTTAAGGCTGAGTTCAAGCCAGTGCTTTTTACCACCAGATCATCGGGCCTGATGATGTCATTTTCTTCTACATAAGTATTTATCAAATCAACAAAAGCCTTTCCGTATTTTTTTGCTTTACCATCACCTACGCCATGCACATTAGAAAGTTCTTCGATGGTTATAGGGTACTTAATGGTCATATCTTCTAAAGAGGGATCTTGAAATACAGCAAAAGGTGGCACCTTCAATTTTTTACCTACACTTTTTCTAAGGTCTCTTAACATCATCATTAATTTCTCATCTGTACCTCCTCCGGAGCTTTTACCTGCCGTAACGATACTACCATCATCCACCGCATCATAAACATGGTCTTCGGTCATCATAAAAGATTCAGGTTTTTTGATGAACAACAATCCTTTTGGCGTAAGTTTTAATACACCGTATTGCTCAATTTCCTTTGCAAGGAACCCAGCTACTAAAACTTGCCGGATCAGTGCCATCCAATAATTCGCATCTTTTTCCTTGCCAATCCCAAAGAATGGTTTAATATCTGTTTTTCTGGCCTTTAATAGGGCATTAGATTTACCTATTAAGGTATTGACAATGCCTTTAGATTTATACTCTTCATTGGTATCCCTTATAACCTCTAATAAGGTTTTAACCTGATCTTTTGCTTCAATTTTCTTTTTAGGGTTTCTAACATTATCATCCATATCGGCGCCATCGCCATTCACCTCGTCAAATTCCTCACCAAAATAATGTAAAAGGAATTTACGCCTAGACATAGAAGTCTCTGCATAAGAAACAACCTCCTGCAATAATGCATGGCCAATATCCTGTTCTGCTACCGGTTTACCCGAAAGAAATTTTTCTAGTTTTTCTATATCCTTATACGAATAAAAAGCCAGGCAATAACCTTCTCCTCCGTCACGACCAGCACGACCTGTCTCTTGGTAATAACTTTCTAAACTCTTTGGGATATCATGATGGATCACAAAACGGACATCGGGTTTATCTATGCCCATGCCAAAGGCTATGGTAGCGACCACAACATCAACATCCTCCATTAAGAACATATCCTGATGTCTAGACCTGGTCTTTGCATCGAGGCCTGCGTGATATGGAACCACTTTGATACCGTTGACCTTTAACACCTGTGCGATTTCTTCTACTTTTTTTCGACTCAAACAATATATGATTCCCGATTTTCCCGGATATTTTCTTACAAATCTTATAATGTCCTTTTCAATATCTTTTGTTTTCGGCCGAACCTCATAAAATAAATTGGGCCTGTTAAATGAAGCTTTAAACGTTTTTGCATCAGATATTCCTAAATTCTTTAAAACGTCTTCCTGAACCTTTGGTGTGGCCGTAGCAGTAAGTCCTATGATTGGTACATCGCCAATTTTTTGGATGATATTCTTAAGGTTTCGATATTCTGGCCTGAAATCGTGTCCCCATTCAGAGATACAATGTGCCTCATCTATCGCTACAAATGAAATCTTTTGGGCTTTTAAAAATTCTATATAATCTTCTTTGGTAAGCGATTCGGGTGCTACATATAAAAGTTTAGTAATTCCTTTTTTAATATCATTCATCACCAAGGCAATTTCACCTTTGTTAAGGGATGAGTTAAGTACATGGGCAATACCATCATCTGTAGAAATGCCCCTCAGGGCGTCCACTTGATTTTTCATCAGGGCTATTAAGGGTGAAACGACAATGGCCGTACCTTCTTGAACCAAAGCAGGGAGTTGGTAGCATAAAGATTTACCGCCGCCGGTAGGCATAATAGCAAATGTATTATGCTTATCTATCACACTCCTAATAACTTGTTCTTGTAAACCTTTGAATTGACTGAAACCAAAATATTTCTTTAAGGCTTCTTTAATGTCTAAATTTGTCACTACGAATTCTAATTTATCTATATTTTTTTAGATACATTTGCAACTAAAGATACTACTTTATTTTTTAAATTTTTCAGATTGAATACCAAAAAAAACATTTTAAAAATTGCGAAACATACCATTTCGATTGAAAGCAAGGCAATAGCTAATTTAATAAATTTATTAGATAAAGATTTTGAAAATGCTGTTAAATTTATTCTAAAATCTAAAGGCAGGGTGATCGTTACGGGAATAGGGAAAAGTGCCAATATCGCTTCTAAGATTGTGGCTACATTAAATTCAACCGGAACGCCAGCCGTTTTTATGCATGCAGCAGATGCCATACATGGTGATCTGGGTATCGTACAAAAAGATGATGTTGTTATTTGTATTTCAAAAAGTGGTAGCACACCAGAAATCAAGGTTTTAATTCCGCTGATAAAAGACTCTAAAAATAAGATCATTGCCATGACAGGAAATATAGATTCTTATTTAGCGCAACAAGCCGATTTTGTTTTGAATACATTTATTGAACAAGAGGCTTGTCCGAATAATTTGGCGCCAACTACGAGTACCACTGCCCAATTAGTAATGGGAGATGCATTAGCGATCTGCCTGTTAGAAATGAAAGATTTTACAAGTAAAGATTTTGCTAAATATCATCCGGGTGGTTCATTGGGAAAACGATTATATCTTCGTGTAAATGATTTAGTAGAAAAAAATGAAGTGCCACGTGTTGGGTTGAATGAAAATGTGACAGATGTGATTATTGAAATTTCTGAAAAAAGACTTGGAGCCACAGCTGTCTTGGATACAAACAATATTATAGTAGGGATCATTACCGATGGTGATATTAGAAGAATGCTTAAAAACCACTTAAATTTGACTGAATTAAGAGCCAAAGATATCATGAGTAAAAATCCAAAGTCCATAGATGCAGATGCTATGGCCATTGAAGCACTTGATATTATGGAACAAAATAATATTACCCAGTTATTGGTTACCGAAAATGGAACATACAAAGGGGTAGTCCACTTACACGATTTATTAAAAGAAGGAATAATTTAATATGGCAAAAGAACAAAATGAAATGTCCTTTCTGGACCATCTGGAGGTATTAAGATGGACGCTTGTTCGTTCTTCAGCTGCCGTTTTCTTAGTGTCTATTTTCGCCTTTATGATGAAGGATTTTATTTTTAATAAGATCATCTTACTTCCCAAAGATCCTGCGTTCTTTACCTATAGATTTTTATGTTCTGTATCGCAAAAGTTCGGTACCCAAGGATTATGTATTGATGAGATACCATTTATTGTACAAAGCAGAACGATGGCCGGTCAATTCTCTGCCCATATATGGACATCTATTACCGCCGGATTTATCGTAGCATTCCCTTATATCTTATGGGAAATATGGAAATTTATAAAACCCGGTTTATACCCAAAAGAAAGAAAGAATGCCAAAAGTTTTATTATTATATCTTCGTTTTTATTCTTTTTGGGGATCTTATTTGGCTATTATGTAATCACACCGCTTTCAGTTAACTTTTTAGGGGCTTATAGAGTGGCTAATGAAGTCCAGAACAATATAGATCTTAGTTCTTATATAGGTCTTTTAAGAGCCTCAGTTCTTTCTGCCGGTCTTATTTTTGAAATGCCGATCATCATATATTTTCTAACCAGAATGGGCTTAGTAACACCAGAATTTTTGCGGAAATATAGAAAATATGCCCTGGTCTTGGTTCTTATTTTAGCTGCACTTATCACACCACCCGATGTTATAAGCCAGGTAATTGTGGCAGTACCAATGATGATCTTATATGAAGTGAGTATCACCATTTCTAAAATTATCATACGCAGAGAAAAAAAAGCCGAAGCGCTTAGTAAAAAAGTTTAATTAAATTTACCCTTATGAACGAAAAGGTAGATGTTTATATAGCTAAACACAAAGACTTTTCCCACATATTGAATAAATTAAGGGACATTATACTTGCTACTGGACTCATTGAAACCATAAAATGGGGTATGCCAACCTATACCTTAAATAATAAAAACATTGTGGGTATGAGTGCTTTTAAGTCTCACTGTGGTATTTGGTTCTTTCAAGGTGCCTTATTAAAAGATGTAGAGGGTGTTTTGATCAATGCCCAGGAAGGTAAAACGAATGCCATGAGGCAATGGCATTTCGTACATGATTCAAAAATAAATATTAAGCTAGTTCTTAAGTATCTGTCAGAGGCAATTGAAAATGAAAAAAAAGGCCTAATAGTCAAAAGAATAAATAAACCTTTGGTTATACCTTCTCGATTAGAAAATATCTTAAAGTCAAATAAAGATGTTGAAAATTCATTTAAGGCATTAACTTTGGCTAAAAAAAGAGAATTCGCCGATTATATTATTGAGGCAAAAAGAGAAAGCACCAAAGAAAAACGATTAGAAAAGATCATTCCGATGATCATCAACCGAATCGGATTAAACGAGGCCTATAAAAAAGCATAATAAGCATTTATGATATTAAGAGCAGAAAATATAGTAAAATTATACGGTAACAGGAAAGTCGTAAAAGGCATTTCGTTACAAGTTGAACAAGGAGAAATTATAGGTTTATTGGGGCCAAATGGTGCCGGAAAAACCACTTCATTTTATATGATCGTTGGCATGATCAATCCTAATGAGGGTAAAATATTTCTAAATGATGAGGATATTACAGACGATTCGATGTATAAACGTGCTCAAAAGGGTGTTGGTTATCTGGCACAGGAAGCATCGGTGTTTCGAAAATTATCAGTAGAAGACAATATATTGGCAGTATTACAATATACAGATCTTTCAAAAAAGCAGCAAAAAGAAAGATTAGAATCCCTTATTGAAGAATTTGGACTGGGTCATGTGCGCAAAAACAGGGGAGATCTACTTTCCGGTGGTGAACGCAGGCGTACCGAGATCGCACGTGCCCTTGCATCGGATCCTAAATTTATTTTATTAGATGAGCCTTTTGCCGGTGTAGATCCTATTGCGGTTGAAGATATTCAAAGTATTGTTGCCCATTTAAAGGACAGGAATATAGGTATACTTATTACCGATCATAATGTGCAGGAAACACTTGCTATAACCGACAAAACCTATTTAATGTTTGAAGGTGGGATCTTAAAAGAAGGCACACCTCAAGAACTTGCCGAAGATGAAATGGTAAGAAAGGTCTATTTAGGAGAAAGTTTTGAGTTAAAAAAAGCCAGGAAGATCAAGGAAAAATAACAAAACCTTGTACTTTAAATAGGAGGATATTTCTTACCTGTATAAAGTGAAATTCCCCTTAAATTCTCTATTGTCGTTCTTGTCGTTAATTTTTACAATATACCAGTAATCACCAGATGGTAATAATTTATTTTTATAGGTACCATCCCAGGCAAATTGATTTCCTTGATAATTTACGATCAGTCGCTGGTATCTGTCGAAAATAGCTACAGAAATATTCGGATAAAAAGTTATATTTCTTGGGTACCAGGTATCGTTATTACCGTCTCCATCAGGCGTGAAAAAATTGGGTATCTCAAGTTCCAAGAATTCTATATAAAGGGTTTGTTGTACCACACATCCTTTAGTATCCTGAACATAAAAAGTATAATTGCCAGAACTTAAAATGTTAAATACATTTGTGCTACTCAGGTCATTTTCATCATTCATTGCATACTCATATTGCGGTTTACCCCCAATGGCCATAATAGTGTATTCATTAAGTCCAGACTCGATCAGTTCAAATGTAATCGGCTGATAGGCTTCCACTGTGACTGTTACAGGTTCATCAGTACATCCGGTAGGCATGTGTTCAACGGTGATGGTATGTTCTCCATCAGGTACATTTTCAAAAACTCCCGAAGCCTGGGTAATCGTACCATCAAGAGTATACATTACTTCATCTGAATAAATAGGATCAACACTTGCTATTACACGGGCAAAGGATCCTTCACAAGAAAAACCGGCACTTGCTGTAAGTTCAAGATACACCAATTGATCAATAGTTATTGGCTCTATAATTTCACAGGTATTAGCCTCCTTTAATTTTTCTTATGATAATTTCATAATCTCCTTTGGCTAATCCATTAAAGGTGGGTACTGATTGAAACGAAGTCCCGCCATCAATACTATAAGTTAGCGTATTCCCTGCGGAATTGTTGCTTATATTAACAGTAATACTTCCGTCTGTATCTCCTAAACATACTACGTCATCTTTGATAATATTATATTCGATTTCATTTTCCAGATTAACGATTGCCATTGAGGTAGCAACACAACCCTGGGCATCTCTTACTGATAATGTATAAGTACCTGCTGTAAACACTTCAAAAACATTCTCGGCTTGGTATGTGGTACCATTGTCGATACTATATTCATAACCAGGGGTCCCTCCTTTCTGGTCTACCTCTATTCTTCCGGCTAGAACACCGCCATTACAAGGCATAATATGATCTTTAACAATGCCACTCGCCCTTAAAACAGTTGGTTCTTGTATGGTAAAACTTTCTGTATAATAACATCCATCTACATTCGTAACTTTAAGATCATAATCGCCAATATCCAATCCGGAAAACTCATAACTCTGAGCGCTTGTTGGGCCTTCAGAGGCCACTAAGCTTGCTCCTTGAAACAATTCATAAGTGTAATTTGTCGAAGCGTCATTCACCGATACTGAAATCTTACCATCTGATGCATTAAAACATTGCACATCGGTATAGGACGCATCCACATCCAACCCAAAAACGGTGATCACTCTTGTTGTTTGCGTACATCCTGTTCTTGTCTGTGTGGCGGTATAAATACCCGGGCCCGATACATCAATAGATTGTGTATTACCAACAACATTTCCACCCGAATCGACCCACTCATAGGTATCGTAACCATCATGGCCTGAAATCGTTAATGTATCATTACAAAAATATTCGTTACTGTCTAAAGAACATGAGCTTGTATCGACAAAAAGATCCATGGTGTTAACGGTTCCAAATCCGCAATCATCAATACCAATGAGTCCAGGATATCCGGAAACATTCTGGCCGGAAGTTTCGCCATCGTAATATGAACTTACACTGTTGACTAAAATATTGGTACAGGCATCTGTATAGTCAAAGCAGTCTGTTGAAGCTGTTACTTGATACCTGATATCATAGGAAGTTGCTAAATTACCCTCTTGTACCAATGAATCATCGATATCGAATCGTAATTCCCTTGCCGCTGGATTATAAGTATAAGTAACTCCGGCTGGGAGTTCAATCGAACTCTCATTTAAAGTGACATTAATAGGCAAAATATTTAATATATAGGTATTTTGTGCACTATCTGTGCCTACATTTTGAAAATTAAGGTTATACCAAACAGTTGCACCTAATGGGACAGGAGACTGATAAAGAATTTCATTACCCGAATTATCTTCTACGCTTGTAACAACATTTAATACTGGTTCTATAATTTCAATAGAAAATGTATTTAAATAAGTATATATATGGTCTCCCCCAATATTATTCGTTACCCGTACGGTAGCCCCGGATTCATTGTTTCCAATAAGGCTATTACCCGGATTTAGATCGGTTAAATTCAATAATTTTATGTCCCAACCTAAGGTATTTGTACTGTTTAAATTACGGTCTAATACCTGTGCTCCGTTTTTAGTTATTTTACTGTTAAAGAAATTATTTACGGGATTCTCAGCATCATAGAGCGCGGTAAAAGTAGCATTCCCATCGGCCTTAAATAGCATTTGATCTCCTACCAAACCCAGATCGCCTTCCATGGAAGCGACACCAATCTTACCACGTACAGGACCTGTTGGTGGTGTAACAAAACCTGAATAATTAAAATCTACGACGTTGTAAGGGAGACTGGTAACCGCAGATAAACCGTCAAAAGTAGATATGTATTTACGGGATTCCGCAGGGTCTTCATAAATTAATACCAGCGACCACCCGGCCGATTGACCTCTTCCAACAGTAGTTACAATATTGGCCACAAAATAATCACCATCAGGATGTAAATTTGAACCCACGATACTTGTAACGTCTTTATAATAAATTTTATCAATATTAGCATCGGCCACCAAATCCTGATAGTTGCCTCCTGGTATTTTAAACTTTACCTGATTAGGAGCTAGATTCGTTGGCGCAAACACTGATCCCCAATATAAGCCGGCATAAATTACCCTGTTGCAGGCTCCTGTTGTAAAACGGGCGCTACTTGAATTAAAAGTACTGTTATCATTATCAATATCGACATAGGTCATTGTTATATTATCGTTCATGTCGGTACCATTATACGGTGTATCGATCGTAGGACCCAAATTCGCGTTGCCAATAATGGTTAAGTCGCCATATACGCCTAAAGTTTCATGCCTTTTTTCAAAAGGGACGGTGTTTTGGGCATTTGATAATATTGGAAATAAAAAAAATGAAAGGGATATTAAATAAATAATATATCCTAAAAAGAACTTTTGTGAAGTCTTTTTGATTTTCATTATAACAGTGTTTAGCAATTTTCTAATAATATAAGCTAATATAATTAAATATATTCTTTTTTGGATGTAAATAGCTTATTTATAACGATTAAAAAAAAGGCAGTCAAATATTTAATTGACTGCCTTCACATTAGTTTTGAATTTATCAATTAAGTTCGATCCATACTTATCTACTACCTTCTGCTGATCTGGTTCCTAGTATTTTTCCTTTATCATCAATTAACAATAGATGCGTCCAAGGACCTTTTTGAAGCTTAAAAGTATATACTGTACCTGTACTTTTTTTCGTAAAACTTGCTTCCTTTGAGATTTCATAACCCGAATAATTATTTAGGGCCTCTTTTACCGCCACGGGTACTTCAGAAGTGGTTGTTTTATACACTTTCTCTTGGACGGCTTGTTCATTTTGTGCATAGCTAGTTGCTGTGCCTAAGAAAGCCATACAAATTACGATCATTAACAATTTATAAATTTTCATATAATTAATTTTTTATTATTTATTTTTTAATCTCTCATACTCCAGCTTGAACCGCTTCTGCCGGTTTCAAAATCATATCCTAAAGTTATCATATGTGTCCCGCTACTATTGAATTCGCTGGCTTCATTGATATTCAACTGAAAGCCATAACCCACATAGAACTGGTCTTTTTTAATACCAATTAGCGGCGCTATAGATAAGGGTTGAAAACTCTGGTCGTTGATAAACCTGGCATTTATGCCGGCCCACATATATCCATCCATAGTTACCTTTCGTGTTTTGAAATTGATATCAGTAACAGAACGTCCATCACCCTCAAAATATTTAAAATAAATACTAGGTTCGTATTCATATTCCTGACTATTACTAATAAAAGTATAACCTGTGTACAGATAATAGTTCCTCAATTTAATAGGTTCGGTATCATCAAATATTTTAATACTCTTATTTAGAATATTGGTCGCATTAATACTTACAAAATAACGATCTAATCTATATAATACTCCAAATTCAAAGTTGTGATTTGACGTGCCTTGGCTGGCACCTATATTTGGATCGTCGAAACCATTACCACTACCATCATCAAAATTTGAAACATCTATTTTAAAATGGTTAAACTTATAAGATAATCCAAAAGAAATATATTGGTTATTGGATTCGTCTATCGTAAGATGGTGCGCATAGGTAAGCTGTGCTCCTATTTGTTTGGTATTACCATTTTTATCATTGTATAAAATGATACCCGCACCAGATCTTTCATCGAACCGTGTATCATAAGATATGGTTTGTGTATTTGGTGCATTTTCGAGCCCCAACCATTGTGCCACTCCACTTACGCGTAATCGACCCATCTCAAATTCTCCCGCATATGCAGGTGATATTACAAATGGATTTTCTACCAAATACTGTGAATAGGGCGTTAAATTTAGCTCCTGTGAACTTGTTATTGCTGTAAAGGCAAATACAAATATGATGAATACTTTTTTCATTGCTTTGGGTTGATTTTTTTTATTATCTATATAAAGTGAAATTGCCTTTAAACACTCTATCATCGTTTGGATCGTTTAACTTAACGAGGTACCAATAATCACCAGATGGCAGTAGTTTATTGTTATAGCCACCATTCCATGAGGTCTGATTACCTTTATAACTTATTATTAACCGTTGGTAACGATCAAAAATGTCTACAGTTATGTTAGGGTATAAAGTAATATTTCTTGGATACCATTCATCATTGTTACCATCTCCATCAGGTGTAAAGAAATTTGGAATTTCTACATCTTTAAATTCAATGATTTCTTCAACTATACATCCGTTTGCATCTCTTACAAAAAATGCATAGAAGCCAGATCCTGTAATCCTAAATACATTATTACTGCTAAAATCACTGTCCTCCGGAACCGGAGTAGGATTACCTTCTACCGTTTTAATCATTGCATATTCGTAGTCGGGTATACCATAAGAAGCATTTACAACATATTCCCTAATTACATTACCTTCAACTACTTCAAAACTTATCGGCGTATATGCATCTACAAATACTGTTATGGGCTCAGAAGTACATCCATTTGTAGTATTTCTCACCGTCACAGTGTGTTCGCCATTAGAAACGTCTTCAAAAAGGCCGGAACTTTGAGGTGATCCTCCATCTAGCCTGAACTCAACTTCATTTTCATATTGGGATGCCACACTTGCAATAACCTGATTTTCGTATCCTTCACATTGAAAACCAACAGTAGCTTCAAATTCCAGCTCGACCAATTGATCTATGGTCATCGCTTGGATTGTTTCACAAGTATTAACCCCTTTCTGTTTACGGATAATGATCTCATAATCTCCTATAACCAATCCGCTAAACGTAGAGGAAGACTGGTAAGAAGTTCCACCGTTTATACTATATGACAAGGTGTTTCCTGCATTATTTTGGGTAACATTTACCGTTATACTACCATCTGAATCTCCATAACAAACAACATCTTCTTTCGTCATATTATAGTCTATCTCTTCGTCGAAATCAATATTCGCCGTGGTTGTAGTTATACAATTTTGGGCATCACGAACCGTGATCACATGATCGCCTTCGGTAGTTACTTCAAATATATTTTCTGTTTGGTAATTGGTACCGTTGTTAATACTGTATTCATAAGGAGGTGTACCACCAGTTGCAGAAACTTCTATTCGTCCACTTAAGACGTTTCCATTACACGGCATAATATTATCTAATACGGTATTACTAGCCTGCAACAAAGTAGGTTCTCCGATGATAACTATCTGTGTGTCATAACAACTATCTGCGTTTGTAACCCTAACATTATAAGTTCCGATATCCAATCCAGTAAACTGGTAATTATCTGCAGTTGTCGGCCCTTGCGAGGCTTGTAAATTTCCATTAAGGAATAGTTCATAGGTAAAATTAGCGGAGGCTTCATTTACCTGAACATTGATCCAACCATCTTCACTGTCTTTACACAAAGCATCATTAGAAGTAAAAGTTACATCCAACCCTAAAACGGTTATTTCCCTTGTTGTAACTGTACAACCTGTTTTTGTTTGGGTAACGGTATAAACACCAGGACCATCAACCTGTATAGATTGGGTATTTCCTATAGGTGTTCCGTTTTCATCTACCCATTCGTATTGGTTATAGCCATCATGACCTGAAATGGTAATGGTATTATTACAGAATGTTTCCGTACTGTCATATTGACAAGAGCTGGTATCTACAAATAGGTCCATGGAACCAACACTTGGCAATCCACAGCCATTGATACCATTTAAACCGGGTTGCCCGGATACGTTCTCTCCTGAAGTTTCACCATCGTAATATGACATAATGCTGTTGACCAATAAGTTGGTACAGGCATCTGTATAGTCAAAACAATTACTAGAAGCTGTCACCTGATATCTAATGTCATATGCAGCGTTATTAGGATCTGATTCTCTTACTACCAATGAATCATCGATATCAAATCGTAATTCTCTTGTTGCAGCGTTAAATGTATATGTAACACCGGCTGGAAGCACAAATGAGCTCTCATCTAACGTTACGTTAATGGGTAATGAATTTAGAATGTAAGTGTTCTGTGCATTGTCTGTACCTATGTTTTGAAAGTTAATATCATACCATACTGTGGCCCCTAAAGGTACCGGTGATTGGTTGGTAATCACATTTCCCGAAGTATCTTCTACACTGGTAATAACCTGTACTACAGGTTCTATAATATTAATGGCAAATGTGTTTAAAAAAGTATAGATCCAGTCGCCTCCAACGTTATTTCTAACTCTTACAGTAGCTCCTGTTTCATTATTGCCTATTAAATTGTTACCGGGGTTTAACGCGGTAAGATCCAATAATTTTTGATCCCACCCTAAGGTGTTCGAACTGTTTAGATTACGGGCGGTTACTTGAGCCCCGTCTTTCGTAATTTTACTGTTAAAGAAGTTGTTAGAAGGGTTTTCAGCATCTGAAAGGGCTGTAAAACCTGCATTGCCATCCGCTCTAAATAGCATTTGGTCTCCTACCCATCCTAGATCTCCTTCAAGAGCCGCAACACCCACCCTACCTTCGACAGGTCCTGATGGTGGCGTTACAAAGCCAGAATAGTTAAAGTCTACCTGATTATAAGGTGAGTCTCTCACTGCAGAAAATCCATCAAAAGTTGAAATAAATTTTCTGGATTCAGTGGCATCTTCATAAACAAGTACTAACGACCATCCTGCCGCTGCACTTGTTCCTTGTGAAGTACTAATATTGGCAACAAAATAATTTCCGTTCGGATTGGTAATCATTGTTACTATACTCGTGACATCTTTATAATAAATTTTATCAAGATTGACGTCAGCAACCAGATCCTGATATGTGCCACCAGGTATTTTAAATTTAATCTGGTTTGGCGCTGGTGTTGTAGGTGCCGTATCTGCGCCCCAATATAATCCTGCATACACTACTCTATTACAAGCATTGGTTGAGAAATTGGCGCTACTTGAATTAAATGTGCTTGGGTCTCCATCTATATCTACAAAGACCATATTTATAAAATTATTCTGTGTTGTTCCGTTGTATGGTGTATTACTGGTAGGTCCTAAAATAGAATTACCAATGATGTCTAAGTCACCATTAATACCGGTGGTTTCGTACCTTTTAGCAAAAGGCACGGTAGTTTGAGCTTTTGAAAATAAAGGGAAGAATAGCAATGCCAGAAATAACAAAATTGTAAGATATACAAAAATGAACTTCTGAGAAGTCTGGGTTGATTTCATGTATATAAGTGTTTAGCGATTCGAAAACATTAAACGCTCATTGTTACGGTTTTATTACACAATACACCTATTAATATCAAAAAAATAGAAAATAGAAAATTTTATGGATTATAAAAAAGAACTCAAAACTATACTTTACGGACAAGTTTAGAAACCAGAGAAAGGGCTAAATAAAGTATAATAATCAAAGGAATCGCAACAAATTTGAATACGAGTAATGCTATAAAAGACACTACTAAAAATACAACTTCAACCATATTCTTTTTTAACGTGAAATTTTTCATTTTCAATGAAAATAATTTCATGTTGGCATGCATTAATAAACTGAGTACTATGGTAATAAAAATAAGAAAGTATTTATTTAATATAAGTATATTAATACTCTCATTATCATTATATTTCAAAATTAAAGGAAGTGATAAAACAAATAATGCCATGGCAGGTGTTGGTAACCCTATAAATGAATTCGTCTGACGAATATCAATATTAAATTTGGCAAGCCTGTATGCTGCAGCCAAGGTTAGCAATATGCCTACAAAAGGTAATAGATGTATTTTAGTACCTTCAAGTGTCAAGTTAGCCGTTTCTTCGAAGGTGAGCCAGTTACCTATTTCACAGGAAAGGCCTTCCATCCAATCTTTATGAATGGACCTCATAAATAACTGAAACATGACAATTCCGGGGACTACACCCGATGTAACTACATCAGCCAAAGAATCTAATTGCTTGCCTAGCTCCCCGGTTACTTTGAGCAGCCTGGCTACATAACCATCAAAAAAATCGAATAATATTCCTAACAAGACAAAGAAAGCGGCTTCCACCAATCGATCAGATACAGCTAGCATAACGGCGATGGTACCGGCTAGAAGATTTAATAATGTGAGGATATTGGGGATAAACTTTTTGATCGCTTGCTTATTTTTAATTGTGGTAAATTTAAAGAAATAAACTATATTTTCTTTTTAATTGTTATGTTAATAAAAAATTAACATACTTTTTTATATTTTACCACGATGTATTACTTTAGCAATCGTGCTAAATATCATGAATTTTAATGTCAGGAACAACATACACAGAAGATAATATACGGTCCTTAGACTGGAAAGAACACATCAGAATGCGGCCCGGCATGTATATTGGGAAACTGGGAGATGGTTCTTCCCCAGACGATGGAATCTATATCCTCATTAAGGAAGTTATCGATAATTCTATTGACGAATATGTGATGGGTGCCGGTAAAACCATCGAGATATTCCTTAAAGATAAGACTATTACTGTTCGTGATTACGGTCGGGGTATTCCATTGGGCAAGGTGGTTGATGTGGTTTCTAAAATGAATACCGGAGGTAAATACGACTCCAGGGCCTTTAAAAAATCTGTAGGTCTAAACGGGGTGGGTACCAAAGCGGTAAATGCCCTTTCTTCACATTTCAAGGTGCAATCTATAAGAGAAGACCAATCAAAAATTGCAGAATTCGAGCAAGGAAATCTGGTAATAGATGAGAAAATCCTCCCTTCATCACTCCGAAAAGGTACCAAGGTTAGCTTTACACCCGATGAAGCAATTTTTAGCCATTATAAATACCGAAATGAGTATATCATAAAAATGATCAAAAATTATGTATATCTCAATACCGGTCTTACTATAATATTTAACGGAGAAAAATATTATTCGGAAAATGGATTAAAAGATCTATTAGAAGAGAATATTTCCGAAGAGGATATGCTCTACCCTATCATTCACCTAAAAGGAGAAGATATAGAAGTGGCACTCACACATAGTAAAACTCAGTACAGCGAAGAATTTCATTCGTTTGTAAACGGACAACATACAACCCAAGGAGGTACACATCAAAATGCGTTCAGAGAAACCATTGTTAAAACGATAAGGGAATTTTTTGGTAAGAATTATGAACCTTCTGATATCCGTAAATCTATCGTTTCAGCTATCAGTATAAAAGTGATGGAACCTGTTTTTGAAAGTCAGACAAAAACAAAGTTAGGATCTACCGAAATGGGCGGGGATTTACCAACAGTGCGTACCTTTATTAATGATTTTATAAAGACAAATCTCGATAATTATCTCCATAAAAACCCGGATACTGCAGAGCAAATACAACGCAAGATCATGCAGGCAGAGCGCGAGCGTAAGGACCTTTCGGGCATACGTAAATTAGCACGCGAAAGGGCTAAAAAAGCGAGTCTTCATAACAAAAAATTACGCGATTGCCGGGTACATCTCAACGAAATGAAAAAAGACAACCGGCTTGATAGCACCTTATTTATTACCGAAGGAGATTCTGCCAGTGGATCTATCACCAAATCCCGGAATGTAAATACACAGGCTGTATTTAGTTTACGCGGAAAGCCCTTGAATTCATACGGTATGAGCAAAAAAATTGTGTATGAAAATGAAGAATTCAATTTGCTTCAAGCAGCACTGGATATAGAAGATGGTATTGAAAATTTGAGATATAATAATATAGTCATTGCTACAGATGCCGATGTTGATGGAATGCACATAAGGTTATTATTGATCACTTTCTTTTTGCAATTTTTTCCTGAATTGATCAAAGAAGGACATTTATATATTTTAGATACACCGCTTTTTAGGGTAAGGGACAAAAAAGATACACATTATTGTTATTCCGAAACTGAAAAGCAAGAAGCCATTCAAAAATTAAAAGGTAAGCCTGAAATTACACGTTTTAAAGGCTTGGGAGAGATCTCACCAAATGAATTCGCACATTTTATTGGTGATAGTATTCGATTGGACCCGGTAATGCTTGATAAAGAAATATCTATTGATCAGCTGCTTACATTCTATATGGGTAAAAATACGCCCGATAGACAAAAATTCATCATCAATAATTTAAAAGTTGAACTTGATCTGGTAGAAGATACATGATAGAAGAAGAAGAAAACAACGGCCTAGATAATCAAAACGAAAATCGTTCCGAGGAAACCATTACGAAGGTTACCGGTATGTATAAAGATTGGTTCCTCGATTACGCCTCCTATGTAATATTAGAGCGCGCAGTACCAGCTATTGATGATGGCTTTAAACCTGTTCAACGACGCATTATGCAGTCGATGAAAGACCTGGATGATGGTCGTTATAATAAAGTGGCCAACCTTGTAGGCCATACTATGCAATACCATCCACATGGTGATGCCAGTATTGGTGATGCAATGGTACAATTAGGGCAAAAGGAGCTCCTTATAGACATGCAAGGTAACTGGGGTAATATTCTAACCGGCGATGGTGCCGCAGCCTCGAGATATATAGAAGCTCGGTTGTCAAAATTTGCACTAGAAGTCGTTTTTAACCCAAAAACTACCAAATGGCAAGCATCTTATGATGGTAGAAGAAAAGAGCCTGTAAATTTACCTGTTAAATTTCCACTTTTATTGGCGCAAGGTGCTGAAGGGATTGCGGTTGGACTATCAACTAAAATACTTCCTCATAATTTTAATGAATTGATAGACGCCTCTATTAAGCATCTTAAAGGGCGTAGTTTTACCTTGGTGCCTGACTTTCTAACCGGCGGTATTGCCGATTTTACCAATTATAAAGAGGGAAAACGTGGCGGAAAGGTGAGAGTTAGGGCAAAAATTTCCCAACTTGATAAGAATACACTTATCATCAATGAAATACCCTTTGGTACAACTACAACGAGCTTAATAGATAGTATCTTAAAGGCAAACGAAAAAGGCAAGATCAAGATTAAGCGTATAGAAGACAATACGGCTGCAGAAGTAGAAATTCTCATTTATTTACCGGGTGGTGTTTCTCCCGATAAAATGATCGATGCATTATATGCTTTTACCAATTGTGAACAGTCTATATCTCCTTTAAGTTGTATCATAGAAGAGAATAAACCCATTTTTATAGGCGTTTCTGAGATGCTTAGGAGATCAACCGATCATACGGTTGAATTGCTGAAAATGGAATTGGAGATTCAGCTGAATGAACTTGAAGAACAATGGCATTTTGCCTCTCTCGAACGAATTTTCATAGAGAATAGGATCTACCGGGATATTGAAGAGGAAGAGACTTGGGAAGGCGTTATCAATGCTATCGATAAAGGATTAAAACCATATACCAAGCACCTTAAAAGGCCGGTGACGGAAGAAGATATCATACGATTAACCGAAATACGAATTAAAAGGATCTCGAAATTCGATATTGACAAGGCCAAGCAATATATCGAAGGTCTTGAAGATAAGATTGCCGAAGTTAAAAAGAACCTTGCCAACCTCATCGATTATGCGGTCGACTATTTCAAAAATCTCAAAACCAAATATGGCAAAGGTAAAGAGCGTAAAACTGAGATCAGGATTTTTGAGGACATAGTAGCCGCCAAAGTAGCTATGAAAAATGCCAAACTCTATGTGAACCGTGAAGAGGGCTTTGTAGGGACATCGATGCGCAGAGATGAGTTCGTAACTGATTGCTCTGATATTGATGATATTATTGTGTTCAGAGAAGATGGTATTATGATGATCACCAAACTGGATGCGAAAACTTTTGTTGGTAAAAACATTATCCATGTAGCGGTATTTAAAAAGAATGACAAGAGAACAATATATAATATGATCTATCGCGATGGTAAATCGGGATCTACCTATATGAAGCGCTTTGCAGTTACCGGTATTACCCGCGATAAGGAATATGACCTAACGGGTGGAAATAAGGGATCTAAAGTGCTTTATTTCTCAGCCAATCCAAATGGCGAAGCAGAAGTCGTAACTGTAAATTTACGAGCCGTTGGAAAAATTAAAAAATTGAAATGGGATATTGATTTCGCTGATCTGGCTATCAAAGGACGCGGTGTAAAAGGAAATACCGTTACCAAAAATACCGTAAAACGAATTGAATTAAAAGAAAAAGGTATTTCGACCCTAAAACCACGCAAAATATGGTTTGATGATACCGTGCAACGCCTCAATGTTGATGGCAGGGGTGAATTACTAGGCGAATTTACAGCTGAAGACAGATTACTTATCATAAGTCAATCAGGTAATATAAAGACCATAATCCCAAATCTTTCAGCTCATTTTGATGATGACATGATCGTTCTCGAAAAATGGATCCCTAATAAACCCATTTCTGCGATCCATTATGACGGTGAAAAAGAACGGTATTTTGTCAAAAGATTTATGATCGACAATCCTAATAAGGAAGAGTTATTTATCACAGAACATCCTAAATCTCAACTAGAAATAGTCTCCACCGATTTCAGGCCCATGGCCGAAGTAATCTTCTCAAAAAGAGATGCAGAAAACGAAATTGTAAATTTTGAAGAATTTATTGCAATAAAAGGTATTAAAGCTATTGGCAATCAATTAACTAAAGAAAAAATAAAACAGATCAATTTATTAGATCCGTTACCTTATGAAGAGCCTGAAGTAAATACGGTTGATGTCGTAGATGAAGAAGAGGTCACTGCCGAAAAAACAGATATACAAGAAGATAATAGTATTGATAAAAAAGAAGATAAATCGCAAAATAATGTTTCTGGTACCGTTAAGAAAGGTAATAAAAAGAATAAAGAAGATGACGAATCGCAAACATCACTTTTTTAAAGATTGATCATGCTATGTGCAATGTAGGTTCTTGTTAGGATATCAGGGTCTAGAATTAAAAACAAAGAGTTACCGTCAATGAAATCCGCAAATTATTTCTGGCAACGAACTATACATGTTGTGGTAGATCCAACCAAAATAATGTCGATCCTGAAATGATTTTTATCATTGACAAAAAGTCGACTTTTCCGTAACTTATGAAAGTCAAATTATTCATTAAATATGCGATGAAAAATACATCAACGAACCGACTTTTTATTGAAAAAATTTATAATTACTAATCATTTAAATCTATTAAAATGAAAACGCTATATTTTAAGGCCCTTCTTAAAAAATCGAGATGGGTGATTTTAATGAAAGCCATCTTGGCTTGTTTAACATTTTTTATGGCATGTAGTGGCGATGACGATCCGTCACTGCAAAGTAATGAAATGAGTATGGCTGATATCGCCGGAACTCTGGATTGCTACATCAGCCACCTTTAACGGGACAGATGTTGTCTGCCGATGGAGGTTCTGGTAACTTATCGATTCAAGATATTTCCGTGAGCGTATTTAATATTTACTATTAAGCGTCAGGGAATGAATCGATATGGTATTTACCGGTCAATTTGGATTTGATAAGAGTGGTTGGCGGTAGAAAGACACTAACCCTGGGTAGTGGGAATATTATGATATTGACCTCACCGATGGAAAAGCCAAATTACATATCGGAGCCAATTCAGAGTTTGAATTCGATTAATGAAGGTATGGTGAATTTGTAATTTTCATTATAGATATGGTTCGAAATTAAAGATTAACGATAATATTAAGATAAGGAGGCTAAAAATATTCATAAGCTTCCTTATCGCATCACCCCTATGACTGATGGCTCCCTTGGCTTGTTGTGACATCTCAGCAAATGACAAGTCATGACCCGAGGGCTTAAAAATAGGATCATAACCAAAACCACCCTTTCCTTGTTTTTCTTTTAAGATTACTCCATGGCAAACGCCTTCAAAAAGATATTGCGAACCTTCAATATTCAATGCTATTACTGTTCTAAATTGGGCACTTCTGTCTTCAGAATACTCCAAGTCTGCCAATAACTTTCTTATATTGGCCTCAGGATTGCATGCATCTCCGGCATAACGCGCTGAATAGACTCCGGGTGCGCCATTTAATAGTTTTAACTTCCAGCCCGGTATCATCTGCAAAACAGTCATAACCGTAATGCTTAGTGATATAATTAGCCTTGAGTATGGCATTCCCTTCCAGCGTTAAAGCCGATTCTTCTATCTCTTCATTACAACCTATATCTGTGAGGCTTAATAAGTTAATATGGGATGGCATTAGAGCCTGAACTTCCTTTAATTTGTGGATATTATGGGTTGCGAAAACGAGTTGTTGCATGGTATACAAAAATAGTAAATCTCAGATAAAAACGATCGTGTTTATTATTTCAATAAAGTTTTATGTAAAACGACATAAGAAGCCTTCCTTGCTCGCATATCGCAAAGAATTGATTATTTTAGAAAAATGAATTCAGCTGCCATTTGAAATAAATAAAATAATTTAAAATAATCCGTAAAATCTAAGATCATGAAATCAAGTATTATGTTAATTCTGCTATTTTTTATAGCCTGCAATACAACAGGTCCCGAGACAACTATGAATGAACAACTATATACTTATGATGTTGAAACGAGGATCCAAGAATTGAAAATTGAACTACCGGTAACCACTAAACCAGTGGCCAATTATTTACATGCTGTTAAAACCGGAAATTTAGTATTTATGGCAGGTAAAGGTCCACGCACATCCGACGGAACCCTGGTTACCGGAAAAATAGGTATTGACCTTACTGTCGAACAAGGTTACGAGGCAGCAAAATTGGTAGCTATAGCCCAATTATCGGCTCTCAAAGAACAAATTGGCGATCTGAATAATGTAGTACAGATCGTAAAAGTTCTAGGCATGGTTAACGCTGGTCCTGAATTTACAGATCATCCCGAAGTTATCAACGGATTCTCCGATGTGATGGTGGAAGTTTTTGGAGAAAGAGGTAAACATGCCCGTGCAGCAGTCGGAATGGCATCCTTACCGCGCAATATCGCCTGTGAAATAGAAATGATCGTTCAAGTAAAAGATTAATGTTTTTTTATTTATAAAAATTTAATATCTACTTGTTGATTCACTTGGGTATTCCAACTATTATTTAGAAATTTAGGCTTTCGGAATTTTAATATAAGTACTCATTATATATGGAAATATTAGGAATAGACGTAGGTGGTTCAGGTATTAAAGGCGCTATAGTCGATATTGAAAAAGGAATTCTCGTCTCTAAAAAACATCGCATTCCTACCCCCAAGAGTGCAAAACCTGAGGCAATCGCGAAAAAGGTGGCTAAAATGGTCGAACATTTTAATTGGAAGGGCAAAGTCGGCTGTGGTTTTCCAACCATAATATCTCACGGCAAAGCACTGTCTGCCAGCAATATACACAAGAGTTGGAAAGGCGTACAAGTAGACGAACTTTTTAAAAAACATACTGGACTGGATTTTTTCGTTGCTAATGACGCTGATGTTGCGGGGATGGCTGCTATGACCTTCGGTGCCGGAAAAGGAAAAATGGGTTTGGTAATAATGATAACCATAGGTACCGGTCTAGGTTCGGGTGTGTTCTATGATGGTAATTTAATTCCGAATTTTGAATTGGGTGTGGTACCGTATAAAGAGTACAGGCGATTCGAACACTTTGCTGCCGATTCCGCCCGTAAACGCGATAATCTCAGCTTTGAAGAATGGGGTAAACGTTTTAATAAATTTCTGAAATTCGTTGAACGTATCTTTTCACCAGATCTCATTATTTTAGGTGGTGGTGTGAGTAAAAAGATGCGGAATTTTGAAAAATATATCACCGTCGATGTGCCTGTGATCCCTTCCCAATTTGAAAATGAAGCCGGTATTGTAGGTGCTGCCTTATTGGCAAAATAATAAGCCAATTATCTCCTAATTTCCATGATGCATAACATTGCACAGTTCAGTTAGATATTGTACTTTTAATAGTTTAGAAATCAATAATATAAAAAGTATTAAATTTCAATTTAAAATCTAACGCTATGAAACATTTAATGATGCACATTGGTAAGTGCGTATTACTAATTTCGATGGTATTTGTTACTGTGACAACCTTTACTTCCTGCAAAAAAGCCTCCGAGAAAGCAAGCGAAAAAATGATCGAAAAATCCATTGGCAATGATGCCGATGTAGATATTGACGATGAAAAAGTGACCATTAAGACTGAAGAAGGCACTTTTACTTCCGATGCGTCCGCCAGAACCTGGCCTACAGCTGTTCCGAATGAAATTCCTAAATTTAAATATGGTAACATCATCAATGTAACTTCACAAGAGGCGGAAGAAATGATGGGATGGATAGTCATGTTTGAAAATGTAAAAGAATCTGATCTAAAAAGCTATCAAGCAGACCTCGAAGCAAAAAATTTTACTATCAACAGTGTTACCTCCTATAATAAAGGAGGATTGCTCACTGCAGAAAAAGATAATATGGTCGTTACGGTAATGATTGGTGATGGCAACGCCTCTTTAAATTTGGCTATCGAGAAATAATCATTATTAACTGAACACAAAGGGTATGAATACTATTAAGCCAACACTCAACAAATTAATCAAGCCATACTTAATAATGCTATTAATGATTTTAAGTGGCTGTAATTGGTACACTTCTACGGTACCAATTTCCAGTGATAAAGGGTCACATATTGATTCAAAGGCATTGGGAGGTTGGGCTATAGTTGAAAATGACTCATTAATGGCAGCAATAGATATAGAAGCATATGACGATAAAAATTATATAATATCATATGTTGAGCTTGATCATGATGATAATAATATTAGTCTCCTTGAAAATTTTGCGGCATACCATTCAAGAGTTAAGAATTTCGATTACGTTAATTTAAGGATTCTAGAAGGTGAAGATATTGGTAAATTTTACTTTATAAGATACGAGATCGAAGGAGACAGTTTGTTTTTCTCGACCTTAGATGCTGATTTTGATCAAGAATTTACTTCGTCAAAAAAGTTTAAAAAATATATAGAAAAAAATCAGTTAAAGTTTAATGAATTATTTAAAGATACCTTAAAATTCAAAAAATACGAATTAAATAGAATGAATTAGAACTTTGATGGCCTATTGTTTGAAGCGTTAAAATATTAGTGGTTAAGATATTTAAATTATGAACAAACATTTTAATATCATTATCGCGGGTGCAGGCGGTATTGCAGAAGCTGCCGGACTTATTCTCGCCGAATGGAGCAAAGTTACACCCACCTTATTCATTGGCAATCGCAGGCTTTCTAAAGCCCAAAGGGTTGCAAAATGGATTGAAGACGGAAACACCAAGAATTGCCGGGCAATAGGATTTCTTTTGCCTGAAGAGGGTCTTCCTGATGAAATGAAAGATATCCTTGAAAACGGCGATATTTTGCTCGACTGCCTTCCCGGTAGTATAGCGCCAAAAATGGCACAGATAGCAAAGGACTTTCACCTGCATTATGCCAATCTCACAGAATATGTTGCAGAAACCAACGAGATCATTGCTTTGGCAAAAAATGCCAAGACAGGGTTTGTATTACAAACAGGATTAGCACCCGGTTATATCGATGTATTGGCACATAAATTGTTTTTAGATTTTTGTAAAGACCATAAAGTAAGTACCGTTGATAAACTAGAATTCAAGGTAGGTGCATTGACCGAACATGCCGTCGCACCACATTTTTATGGATTTACCTGGAGTCCGATAGGAGTGGCAACAGAATATCTGAAAGATGCCATTGTGATCCGGAATTTTCAAAAAACAAGCCTTCCAGCTTTATCAGAACGAGCTACGATCATTATTGATGGGATTACTTATGAAGAAGACCTTACTTCAGGCGGGGCAGCAGATCTGCCAGATAGCCTTTCTGGAAAAGTAGGTAATCTTGATTATAAGACCTTGCGTCATCCCGGACATTATGGATGGGTACAACAACAACTTAACAGTTTGACAAAAACAAAGGATCCGATCACCGAATTACAAAAAATTATGCAAAATGTCGTCCCGCATATAGAGGAGGACCAGATCATATTATATGCCGCAGTACAAGGTAAAGATGCCGGTGGCACCTTGCGACGGCATGAAATCGCCAAACAAATAAAACCACAAAAAGTTGGCAAATACACTTTGAGAGCTATTCAAACAACGACGGCAGTACCATTATTACAATCTGCCCAATGGCTATTAGAAACATCCCCAAAAGGTGTCATCCTCCAAAGTCAGTTAGATCCGGATCATTTTTTAGAAGGTAATTTTATAAAACCTATATATGGATCTATAAACTAACCTATGATCAAGGTTTTTGTTAAATTAGTATTTTAAATTATTTCATTAGATATTGAAGCTTATGACCTACCAACTATCACAAAACTTAATTTCCAAGAAGAGAATTTTTAGCACCTTCCTCCTATCTTTCTTAATGATTACAATCTATGCACAACCTGCAAAAAAGGATTATTCCGAAGCTTTTACACTCATTGAAGTTTGGCTGGAAGCTCAGAAAGATTTCGAGCAATTTCCGGGCATAACTGCTATTGCGGTTGAAGATCAAGATGTGTTATGGACAGGTGGCTTTGGTTTGTCTAATATAGATAAGAATACAAAGATGGATCCCGGTACCATTTGTAGTATCTGTTCTATCTCGAAACTATTTACAGCAGTAGCTATTATGAAATTGTATGACGAGGGTAAATTGCGGCTCGATGACGAAGTTAGCGATCTTTTACCCTGGTATAATCTCCCACAAAAATATCCCGATAGCGGACCCATAACGATCAGATCGTTATTAACCCATTCTTCAGGATTACCTAGAGAATCTGATTTTGCTTACTGGAATGGCCCTGATTATCCTTTCCCTTCACGAGCGCAGGTCAAAGCCAAATTAGCCGAACAGGAGACATTATATCCGGCATCTACCTATTATCAATATAGCAATCTCGCCCTAACACTTTTAGGTGAGATTGTTCAGGAAATTTCTGGTGTTCCTTATGATGATTTTATTCAACAATATATCTTAACTCCTCTTGGCCTTAACAATACAAGAACATCATTACCAGAAGATCTGTATGGTTCAAAATTGGCCATAGGCTATGGTTCGGTAAATCGGAACGGAAAACGAGACAAGATCAATCTTTTTCAGGCAAAAGGGATAAAACCAGCAGCAGGCTTTTCTTCTAATGTATCTGATCTTGCTAAATTCGCTTCCTGGCAATTACGCCTTTTAGATACTACGGCCAGTGAGATCCTAAGGCCATCAACATTAAAAAATATGCAGCGTGTTCATTTTACTGATCCTGATTGGAATACGACCTGGGGACTGGGATTTGCAGTGTATAAAGGATCAGATGGTAGTAAATGGGTAAGTCATGGTGGTAGTTGTCCGGGATATCGTTCGTCCTTTATGTTAAATCCCAAAAGCAAAAGAGCTTACGTTGTCATGATCAATGCCAATGGTACCAATCCGTCAAAATATGCACGTGGAATGCATCATATATTGAATAAGGCAGAAACAGATTTTAACAGCAAAACAGTATATAACAAATCCTTACAGGACTATGTAGGTTATTATTCTCAACAGCCATGGTCGAGTGAAGTTTATATTGGCAGCTGGAACGACAAACTCGTTATGCTTGATCTGCCTACCGATAATCCGGCAGATGCTATGACCTTTTTTAAGTATATAGAAGGTGATACCTTCAGAAGGATTAGGGATGATGATGAACTTGGTGAAACGGTCATTTTTGAGCGGGATAAGAGTGGCAAGATCATCAATTACAAAGTTCATGGTTATTATGCACAAAAGATGAAATAAAAAAAGAGGGAAAATCCCCTTTTTTTATTAGGCTTAGAATTGTAAATTGCAAAGTGTAAAAAAAGAAGTATGAATTTCAAACTCAGACCTTGGAAAACCAGCGATCTAAACGACTTGGTAACCTTTGCGAATAATCCGAAAATTGCCAATAATCTAACTGATGAATTTCCCCATCCTTATCTAGAGCAACATGGAAAAAAATTTATCAAGATGGCATGCAAACGATAATCCTACACTTATTTTTGCCATTGAAGTAGATGGTGTGGCTTCGGGAGGTATTGGCTTACATCAACAAACTGACTTGCATAAAAAAAATATGGAGTTAGGTTATTGGTTAGCAGATATTCATTGGGGAAAAGGTATTATGTCGGGGGCCGTTAAGGAAATCGTAGCATATGGCTTTAAAACTTTTCCGATCAACCGCATCTATGCAAGGCCATTTGGAACAAATAAAGGTTCACAACGAGTTTTAGAAAAAGCCGGATTTATTCAAGAAGGTAAGTTCATTGATGCAATCTACAAAAACGGACATTATTTAGATGAGTTGATCTATTCTGTCCGTAAAGAATAGATAAAAATACAGCATTTTTGCTATGAAATCAGAAATAACATCTTGCGTTATAATAATCTCCTTTTTCCTTTTTATAAATTACAATGTTGTTGGTCAGTCAAATGATTTGCAAGACACGATTAGGATTAATTTAATAAAGGCAGCAAAAGAGATAATGAATGCTGCAACATACTGTGCCCTTATTACGTTGGATGAAGAAGGGCGGCCCAGGGTTAGAGTAATGGACCCTTTTAAGCCAGAAGGAGATCTTATCGTTTGGTTTGGAACGAATCCTAACAGTAGAAAAGTAGCTCAAATTAAGAATGATCCAAGGGTAACTTTATATTATTTAGATAATGATGCATCGGGATATGTCATGATACATGGCAACGGCTCATTTGGTTGATGATCCCACAGAAAAAGAAAACCGATGGAAGGACGGTTGGGATGATTTTTACCCTAACAAACCGAAAGGTTATTTATTAATAAAAGTGATTCCAGAATGGATGGAAATTTTAAGTACTTCCCGGGGTATTTTAGGAGATAAGATCACCTGGCAACCACCAATGGTCTTATGGAACCCAAGGAATAGAGAAAGTGGCCTATCATTCATAAATTAAGGATACTTTTGCCGAATAAAATAGTAGATACTGTTGTATCAAAATTAAATGACACTTATGGAAACCATTCAAAATATATTAGACTTTGAACTGCTGAGTTATGGAAAGCATCAATTAAAGGTGGATATGCTGGTCCTTATTTTAGCTATTATTGTAATAACTAAATTCATCCTATGGCTCATTAAGAAAGCCTTGTATCGCAGCAATAAAAATAAGAAATTAGACTTAGGTACGACATTCGCAATCTTTCAGATCATCAGATATATGGTCTGGATTATAGCTATAGGATTACTCCTAGAGACCATTGGTGTCAAGGTAACCTTGTTAATTGCAGGGTCGGCGGCATTATTAGTAGGCGTTGGCTTGGGCTTACAGCAAACTTTTAACGATGTGATCTCGGGCATTATTTTACTCACTGAAAGGTCAATCAAGATTGGTGATGTGCTAGAGATAGATGGGGATATTGTGATGATACAGACTATTGGATTGCGAACCTCCAAAGGCCTTAACAGGGACGATATTTCTATCATCATTCCAAATTCATTAATTACCACCAGTAAGGTGATCAACTGGAGCCACCAATCGAAAAAAACCCGTTTCCGTATTGATGTAGGGGTTGCTTATGGCAGTGATGTAGATCTGGTGATCAAAATTTTGGAAGAAAGTGCTTTTGAACACCCCGAAGTATCAGACCGTCAACTGGTTGAAGGCCGCCTGGTAAATTTTGGCAATTCCTCCTTAGATTTTCAACTACTGTTCTTTAGCAAGAATATTTTCAGGATAAGTAAAGCAAAAAGCGATATAAGACGGATCATCAATCGAAAATTCAACGAAAATAATATTACCATACCCTTCCCACAAATGGATCTTCATGTAAGATCAAATGATACCCTTTAATTTATTATGCCTTAATGATAAGATAATAATATTTTTATAATAAAAGTGGAAATGTAGTATAAAAAAACATGCATCACCATTGGTGATGCATAGCAAAATTGTTATGAAAATAATTTAAAATTTAATCGAAGAATATCCTGACAAAAATTAATTAATTTTAATTTATTAATTATATATCTAATTATCAGCCTTATACAATGATTGACCTATCATTAATAAATTTATAAATTTACCATTAAACCTCTTTTATAACATCGCCATGAATCGTATCTTGCATTAAAATCAACTCTCATGAAACATGCCTATCTACTCTATTCCTCATTACTACTTCGTGTTTTCGTCCAAGCTTATCACCCGAAGAGACCCGATGGAAGTCTCATGCCGAAAATGTTGAAATAATAAGGGATGATTTTGGTGTACCACATATTTACGGTAAAACGGATGCCGATGCCGTTTTCGGTTTGCTTTATGCACAATGCGAAGATGATTTTAATCGCGTAGAACAAAATTATATATGGGCAATTGGTCGACTGGCCGAAGTGGAAGGAGAAGAAGCATTGTACAGCGATCTGCGGGCAAGGTTATTTATGACCAAAGAAGAAGCTATTTACAATTATGACACAAGTCCTGAATGGTTACAAAAATTGTGCAACGCTTTTGCAGATGGAATCAATTATTACCTGCATACGCACCCTGAGGTAAAGCCCAGACTTCTCACCCATTTTGAACCCTGGATGCCTATGTATTTCAGTGAAGGTTCCATAGGTGGTGATATTGAATATATTTCAATCGAAAAGATCAAAAATTTTTATAAAGACAAAGAGCCGGAACTTGCAAGTGCAAAAGATGTTAAAAATGATCAAAGGGAATTGGCTTTTACTGAACCTGCGGGTTCTAACGGATTTGCCATTTCGGGTAAACTCACAGAATCAGGTAAGGCGATGCTGCTCATCAATCCACATACTTCCTTTTTCTTTCGTGGAGAAGTGCATGTGGTGAGTGAAGAAGGTTTGAATGCCTATGGTGCCGTTACCTGGGGTCAATTTTTTGTTTACCAGGGTTTCAATGAAAAAACAGGATGGATGCATACCTCTACCTATACCGATTTTATGGATGATTTTAAAGAAACCATTATCGAAACCGATAGTGGTTATAAATACCAATATGGTAATGAACAAAGGCCTGTATTAAGCAAAAATGTCACTTTGGCCTTTCTGGACGGTGACGAACTTAAAGAAAAGTCCTTTACGATGTACCATACCCATCATGGCCCAATTACCCAAGCTATCGATGATAAATGGGTAGCCACATCGATGATGTGGGATCCTGTCAACGCCCTCATACAGTCTTTTACACGTACCAAAATGAATGGGCACCAACAGTTCAGAGAAATGATGAACATGCGTACCAATTCGTCTAATAATACGGTTTACGCTGATGCGGAAGGAAATATTGCTTATTACCATGGTAATTTTATTCCCAAACGCGATATCCGCTTTGACTATTCAAAACCTGTAGATGGCAGTGATCCTGCTACCGACTGGCAAGGCTTACATTCGGTTGATGAGAATATTACCTTAATAAATCCAGCCAACGGCTGGATCCAGAATTGTAATTCAACCCCTTATACTGCTGCGGGTAAGTATAGTCCGAAAGTCGAAGACTACCCATATTACATGTCTAAAAATATTGAGAATTTTAGAGGGGTACATGCTATCCGCTTGTTAGAAAAAGCTTCAGATCTTACTCTCGATAAGCTTATTGACCTGGCATACGATCCTTATCTGCCGGCCTTTGAGATCGTTATTCCAGGATTGGTGGCTGCCTATGACGCCTTACCCAATCCGCAATTAAAAGAAGCGATCGAGGTATTAAGGCAATGGGATTTCGCCGTATCTACAGGATCCGTTGGAATGACTTTGGCTCATTATTACACACTCAATTACCTGATCGATGGAACCTTACCGGAAGGCCTCAACGACATGGAAAAAATAAACTATATCGCTACCAAGTCACCTCCGGCCGAGCGTCTGGAATATTTACAAAAGACCCTGACCCAATTAAATGAGGATTTTGGTAGCTGGCAAACCCCTTGGGGCGAAATAAACCGCTACCAACGCTTGAATGGTGATATAAACCTCATCTTTAATGACGACCTGCCAAGTATTCCGGTTGGTATGGCCTCGGGACGTTGGGGTGCCTTGGCTGCCTTTGGCATGCGAAGCAAGCAAACCACCAAACGAATATATGGCACTCGTGGCAATAGCTTTATTGCGGTAGTTGAATTTGGCGATACTGTAAAGGCAAAATCCTTGTTGGCGGGAGGACAAAGTGGTGATCCGTCTTCTCCACATTTTAATGATCAGGCACAGCGTTACGCCGATGTACAATTTAAAAATGTAGCCTATTACCGTGAAGATGTTGAAAAAAGAGCGCGACAAAAATATCATCCGGGGGAAGAAAAATAGAGAAACTCAACAAAACCAATCATAAAAAAAGTCCTAAGAGATCGTATATTTTCTTAGGACCTTTTTATTATAACAAATTAGTCATTATTACACTATTATCCGTGCTGACTTCAACTCTTTATACTGCTGGGCTATCCAATAAAACAGCATCAAAATCAACACCTTCTATTGGTTTTAGAATCTCCTGAGAAGCATCCCATTCGATCTTTCTACCCAATTTCCAGGATAATCCGGCCATATGTGAGGTAATGGCTTCTTCAAAGCCTTCCTTAATTCCACAGCTTAATACACCTCCATTTTTTATAACACTTAACCATTCACGCAAATGTAAAAAAGTAGAATCTACGCGCATACCGTCAATATAAGTCCACATCAAGCCTTTATCAGCAAAATATTGAGAAGTAGCCGACGAAATAGCATCAGGTAAATTAGCACCCGGGTCATATTGAAATATCGGTGTTGAGGGTCGCATTTTACCTGCTTTGATCATCTCACTGTATTTGGTTGACTGTCCGTCGGGCCAAATGGTCAGGCGGTTCCCCAGTTCCATGGTACCATCATGTCCCATGAGGTAGGTCGGCCTGTTAAATCCGTTACCTAGAGTGGCGCTGTAAATAAAAGTCATTCCTTTTTCTTTACCTTGGTTTTGGCTGCTTCCTAAACTAAATTCAGGAAATTCCATATTTACCTGTAACACATCGGGTACATTACGTCCATCACGATGCGTATAGATGCCTCCAGAAGAGCTTATCGATTCCGGAATACCCATATTCATAACACAATTTAAACGGTCATAATCATGACTTAAAAGATCACCTGATAATCCTGATCCATATGCCCACCATTTACGCCATCTAAAAAAATGATTCTTATTAAAAGGAATTTGAGGAGCATTACCTAAAAATTGTTGCCAATCGATGGTTTGTTCGCTGGCTTTTTCATGTATATCATAGTTCCATGCACCATTGTCATCATTCCGATTCGTATTGGTCTGTATAACAGACACATGTCCTAATGTACCTTTTTTAACCACATCCTGGGCAGTTTTAAAACTCAATGTTTGTCTATGCTGATGCCCTACCATTAATTTGGCCTTAGATTTTTGCGCAGCTTCCCGCAACCTATAGGTTTCTTCTACCGTATGTGTCATAGGTTTTTCTACATAGGCATGTACCCCATTTTCGAGTGCTTCTATTGCCATTGGGGCATGCCAGTGGTCGGGCGTTGCGATGATAACGGCATCTACCTTGCCACTTCTTATCATTTCTTGGTATGTACGGTAACGTACTACAGGATTATCAGAAGTTGTGAAAGAATCCACAACATTTTGAGCCCTTACATCAAAAACATCGCAAACTCCTACAAGTTTTACATTTAAGGCATCCTGAGCCATAAAATCTTTTAGGGCGCTGTGTTTAGGATTTTCTTCCGCTGCCTTTTTCATCGATTCCAGCCATTCTTTGGTAGCAAATCCAAGAGCCCGGCATAATTGTTCTCCTCTTATACCGAAACCAATAATGCCCACCCGTATCGGGTCACCACCTATACTTGGTACGGCTGACGGTAAGGTAGGTTCTATATTTAATTGTTCTAATATTTCTGAACGCTTTTGGCTTGTCATGATGCTATTGGCAGCTCCTGCCCACCAAATGCTACCAAGGATCGGTAAACTACCCAAGCCTTTTATCATATCACGTCTTGTCCATTTCATAAGTTTATGTTTTAATTGCTTTTTTCCTATTTAAAATACGTCCCAATCCGAAGTAATTACCTGTAGGCATTTGATAAATTACCAAGCAGGCGGCCAATTCTATGAGATTCTTGTTAACAAACCAATAACTACCCTCTACATTAACCTGGGTAAGCCATGGAAAAGAAGGATGCGCCAGATAATATAGGGCCAGCAGTCCAATCCCTATGAATGCGCCTTTTTTCTCAAAAATGCCAAGTATTAGCGTAATGCCCACAACAATGAGTGCGGCCATATTCAAGCCATCTACCCAACCTATGAAAGCCTCACCGGTAAGTGCTGTAAAAACAGGTTTTAAAGGGCCTTGGGCTGAGGCCAGGTAGCCAAAAGAGGTCCAGTCGGGATTATAGATCTTGATGATCCCTTCATATAAAAAGTGCCAGCCTATCAAAATACGCATGAGAACTACACTGTCTTTTAGTTCCCAAAATTTTTTGTTTTCGTTCATGGTTATGATGTTTATTATACAAAGCTAGTTGACTGTAATTCTAATAAGTATGACTTTTGTCAGGGAATTGACGATCAATTCCCTGAATTATAATTAATTATCAACAGAGTGTTAAAGATAGTATAATAATACCTAAAAGCTGTTTTCTTTGATATCGCTGCCACGACCTTAAAAAGCCATTCCTCGAGTGCCTTTTCAATAATTTTATGTACTTTTAAATCAATAGTAATTAAAAAAGCACCAATACCACATGATCCAGTCTTATAAGCAACAATATGACGTCCGAGATAATTATGATACCATCATCATTGGATCGGGTATGGGCGGCTTATCGGCCGGTGCCATCCTTGCGAAGGAAGGCCAAAAAGTATTGATCTTAGAACGGCATTATACAGCAGGTGGATTTACTCATGTGTTTAAACGCAAAGGTTACGAATGGGATGTAGGTATACATTATATTGGTGATATGCAACGCGAGAGTCCAATGAAAAAACTATTCGATTATATTAGCAATGGGAAAATAAAATGGGCTGATATGGGTGATGTTTACGACCGTATTATAATCGGCAAAAAACATTACGATTTTGTAAAGGGCGTTGAAAATTTTAAAAATTCTATAAAAGGGCATTTCCCTAAAGATCAAGAAGCTATCGATAAGTATGTAGATCTTATATTTAAATCTAATAAAGCCATGGGGCGATTCTATATGCAAAAAGCCCTACCTTCATTTTTACGAAAACTTATAGGGAAATGGTTGCGTAAAGGCTACCTTACATATGCAGGAAAAACTACCTACGAAGTACTCCGATCGCTAACACAGAATGAAACGCTTATCAAAGTTTTAACAGGTCAATATGGCGATTACGGCCTTCCACCCAAACAAAGCAGTTTTGCCATGCATGCTTCGGTCGTAAAACACTATTTTAACGGTGGTAATTTCCCTATAGGAGGTTCATCCCAAATAGTCGCAACGATAGAACCTGTGATAGAAAAATCCGGTGGTACGATTTTGATCAATGCCGATGTTGATAAGGTAATTGTCGAGAATAACAAGGCTATAGGGGTGCGAATGCAAGATGATACTGAATTCTATGCAACTAATATCATTAGTAATACGGGTATTTTTAATACTTACGAAAAGCTGCTTCCCACAGAGGTAAGTCAACAACATGACTTACAAAACCAATTAAAAAAACTACAACCATCAGTCTCACATGCCTGTTTGTATATAGGTTTAAAGGGTTCTCCAAAAGACCTTAAATTACCAAAGACCAACTTGTGGATCTACCCTGAAAAAGGCGACCATGATAGCTGTGTAGACCATTATCTAAAAGATATGAATGCTCCTTTCCCTGTGGTATATATCTCTTTTCCTTCAGCCAAAGATCCCGACTGGCCTAACCGTTATCCCGGCCATAGCACCATTGACATTATTACCTTGGTACCCTACGAAACTTTTGCGCCCTGGCAAGGTAGTAAATGGATGAAACGCGGGGAGGATTATAATGCTTTAAAAGAAAAAATAACCCAACGCTTATTAGCCCATCTTTACGAGCAACAGCCTCAGGTTAAAGAGCATATAGACCATTATGAGCTATCTACACCACTTACTACTCAGCATTTTATTAATTATAAAGAAGGTGAAATTTATGGTATAGATCATAGTCCGGAACGGTTTACACACGACTTCCTTATTCCAAAAACACCGATCAAAAATTTTTATCTTACGGGGCAGGATATCGTTACCGCAGGCATTGGAGGAGCTTTATTTGCAGGTCTTTTAACAGCATCTGCTATGACCGGCAAGAATTTGATGAAAAAAGTAATGAAATCATAAATCTTATATTATGTCAAAAAAAACCGGACTTCTCCTCTTTTTTGTCATCCTTAAATTCATACTTCAATATTTCGCCATTGATTCGGGTTATGACTTGCACCGTGATGAATTTTTACATCTAGACCTCGGCAAACATCTGGCTTGGGGATACCAATCGGTACCACCCGTTACTGGTTGGATTTCCTATATTATTCTCCTACTCGGAAATTCGGTGTTTTGGGTGAAATTTTTCCCAGCCTTGTTTGGTGCTTTAACGATGGTGATGGTATGGAAAACCGTCGAAACCCTTGGTGGCAATTGGTTTGCCTTGATTTTAAGCGCCGTAGCGGTGACCTTTTCCGTTTTATTGCGTATCAATACTCTATATCAGCCAAATTCGCTAGAATTTCTTTGCTGGACCCTACTTTTCTTTACTGTGGTAAAATATATCAATACCGAAAACGTAAAATGGATTTGGCTAGCAGCCTTCACCTTTGCATTTGGTTTTTTGAATAAGTATAATATATCCTTCTTACTTGCCGGTTTGATACCTGCATTACTTTTTAGTGAGCACAGAAAAATATTTTTAAATAAACATTTTTATTTGGCTTTTTTGGCAGCCTTAGTGCTTATTAGTCCTAATCTCGTTTGGCAATATCAAAATGAGCTTCCGGTAGTGCATCATTTAGAAACGCTCGCCAATACCCAACTGATCAATGTTAACCGTTTTGATTTTTTAAAGGAGCAATCACTTTTCTTTTCGGGGTCATTATTTGTGATCATCATCGCCTTTATTTCATTTTTTAGACATACACCTTTTAAGAAATACAGGCTGTTCTTTTGGTCGTATATTTTTACCATAGCTATTTATTTTTACTTAAAGGCAAAAGGCTATTATGCTATTGGACTTTATCCTATCTTGTTGGCATTTGGTGCTGTTTATCTCGAGAAATTACTTAATAAAGGCTGGTGGCGTATGCTTCGGCCCGTTTTTATACTTGTTCCCGTTTTATTGATGATACCCATGTCGCGAATTATGCTACCCATCTTATCTCCTACGGAGATCATTACAAAAAAGGAGGTTTTTCAGAAATTCGGATTGCTGCGATGGGAAGACGGCATTGACCACGACATTCCGCAAGATTTTGCTGATATGCGTGGCTGGAAAGAATTGGCAGGAATCGTTGATAATGCTTTCGACAGTATTGTCGAAAAAGAACAAACCCTGATCCATTGTGATAATTACGGGCAGGCCGGAGCTATCAATTTTTACGGTACCCAGAAATATACCGAAGCGCTTTCATTTAATGCTGATTATATTAACTGGTATGATCTCGACAACACGGAATACAAACATATCATTTTGGTAAAATACCGTATAGATGACGATCCAAACAGGGAGCAAGAAAGGCCGCTTTTTGAAGAAATAACCGTGATTGGTGAGATCACCGACCCTTATGCCCGTGAAAAAGGAACCCGGGTATATTTATTAAAAGGCGCTAAATTGTCTATTAATCAATACTTTAAAACAGAAATTGAAAATAGACAAAATGACAATTACTAAACATACAATTTAGTGGCCAACACATCGTTTTACTATTGTTGCATCTAAAGAGCAACAAGGCAAACTAATGGGCAACAAGCATACACTTTTTTTTATCATTTTTATATCGGCATTATTCTCGAGCTGCAGCAGCGAGTCGCCTGACCTTGAGATTGGTTTTATGGAAGGTAAAGTAAGCATTGGTCCGCTTTGCCCGGTAGAAACCGACCCACCAAATCCCGATTGCCAGCCCGATGAGGATACCTATAAAGCCTGGCCTATAGCTGTTTATAGGGCAACAGACACCAGAAAAATGTTGAATATCATTCCCGATGCTGAAGGTAATTATATTGTCGACCTTCCTGAAGGACGCTATATTGTCGACCTTGAAACCGAGCACCGTTTCGATAAAAATTTACCGGCTATTGTAGATATCAGTCCGGCAAAAACCCTCATCCTCAACATCGAAATCGATACCGGCATCAGATAAATAAGGTACAAAAAAAGCCAAGATTATTTATAGTTCAAAAACCTTGTTATATCTCACATTCGTATACTTTCATTTCTCATTCATGCTCTATCTAACTGATATACAAAACAATAAAACCGAAAATTAAGGGTTATATATAGGTAATTATCAACCAAACCTTAGCCCATTATGAGCCTACAGATAGACATGATCACCCAAATAGACCAGGTTGGACGAAAAAAACTGATCAACAGATTAAAATTTTGTGCCAGAATGGTAAAACCCGAAGACAAGGTGCATTTCGACACCTTGGTAGATTATTTCGACAACCTATATAAAACTTCCATGCCCGACGAAAAAGGCACCAAAAGAGTTCGGCAAGCTACAGAGACAACCCTGGCTGTTATCCGCAATTATAATAACCACCTTAATTGCAGAATTCTGCGTTTTACCGAAACGCTCATCCAATATAAATTAGATAGCATGGGCCCTGCACAGCTGGCCTCCTAAATAAAAAACCTAACATCGCAAATGGAAATGCAGCATTAGGCTTTATGGATGGTTAATTGAATAAAGACATTATTCTACATCCTCTATTTTAACAGCTACAGTACAAACATTTTCATTGATCGTAGTATAATAGCTAACCTTCCCGTTCCGATCTCGTCCAAAAACAATGGTTTGTGGCTGGTCTTTCATATAAAAAGCACAATCTGTTTGTGGTATATAGGTGTGTTTAAGTCCGCCTTGAGATGTAAATATTAAATTCCTACCATTATTAGATACTTTAAATATGGCGCCGTTCTCTTCAGATACATACATGCCACTATATTCATCTAATAAAGCTTGTTCTAAAACAGCAACCTGACGGTTTGCTTTTTTAGGTTCAAAAGAATCTAGTATACTATACCATTTACCGTTTTCTTTTATATATACGCTTAGCCCAGAATAAGAAACTGTACCTGGTTTATTATCTTTTAGGGTCACAAAATCATACTTTTCTGATGAAAAGACAAGGGCAGTTCGCCCGTCATCGGTAAAATGGATAAATGGTTCACTCAAGATCTCATAGCCTGTATATCTTATATTCTTAAATTGTTCTTCAACGCTTTTTATAGCTTCTTCGAGAGTAGATTCTTCCAATTTCTGATTGTAAATATAATTGGTCTTTCCTTGTTTAGGATAAAAATTTGTAATGGCATCAACGTTTTGGTTGATCAGAACGAGCTGAGCAAATTGCTCCATATACTGTTTAATTTCCTTTTTGTCTGCATCATACTTCTCTGCTTGCTGTGCAGACAATGCTGTGGCCCCAACAATAAGTGTGGTAACCATTAATAAAAGCAATCGTTTCATAGCACATAATTTTTAGTTAATAATTATTTTATGGATCTCGGCTTAATGAAATCATAAGGCGGGTTATAACATATCAATTCACTCAATAAAATACGGCAAACAAGTATTTCTGAGATCGATGGTATAAGTTAAACAATCGCAAATCTAAAAGCAATGATATCGGTCAGTAGGCAGATCTAAACAATAATTTAAAGATGATCTTTAGGCTTAGCATTGTTAATGATGCTCATCAGGCTATATAGTGTCCAGAAATGGCCCAATTATTATACTTTGTGTGAAAAACAGAAAAAAGCATCTCCCCCCAGAGATGCTTGTTGTATTTAGCTATAAAAAAAATATTTTAAATGTTTTTTCTTTGAGCACATTTAAAAAAAAGTATGTTTTTATGTGTGCTTCTACATATAAAACAACTAACTTTTAAAATATCCTAAAAAAAATAGAAGTTTTTTGTTTTCAACTAATAATATCAGAAAAAAAGTAACTTAGACGCCATAACCAATTGAATAATTAAATATGAACTTTATTAAAAAAATGGGGCTAGGATATTTTCTGATGCTCCTACTATGCGTTATTATCATTGGCTTCGCAGAGTATATATTTATTAACGGAGATCAAATGCACGGCCTGTTTATTGGCCTTTGGGCTCCTATGCTCATAGGTATAATGATATTCTTTAAACTTGTCGAGCATGGAAGCAAATGATATACTCATCTATTTTTCCATATTCGTAACGATTTGCGTTGCTCTATGGGCGATTTTTGTAATATGGACCTTTGATAAGCTTAAATAGTAGAATTTTACCTTATATCTATTTATCAAATTTACAAAGAATAGTATCAGATTGTTGTGCCATTGACTTGCTAATCCAACATTTTTGGTACCTAAAAATCAACAATACAGTTTCGATATAACTAGCTGTAGGCATGTTTAAAAATAATGGGTATCAACCCTTCCATACCATTATTTTTTACAATGGTCGACATTCCCTACTACCTATCTGAACCGTAAATATATAATAGGCCCAAGAATAGTAAGGAAACTAGTTAAAGACAGATTTCATATGAAAATAAACATAGGGTAAATAATGAACAATAATGACATACATTAGTGCCAAATCAAGATTAGATTGTCTGGATTAAGCTGATAAATTATTATCTTTAATACAGCAATAATTTATTTATATAAAGTAACTTTACTTTTTATATTCACCTGGGCTACTAAGATTACCAATCAGATCAATGAATAACTTTAGGATATCCATTTGCAGTTTGTTTATACTGCTTATATTTCATCATGAGACCAAATCACAGGTTACTTATAATTCAAATCAGTCAGATGAACGGCCTTCTTTCATAGCTGCGATGTTACCGGAAGACCCATTAATTGATGGGAACGTTCTCGAAGATGATGCCTGGAAACTCATCATGCCAATCGAACAACTCACGCAGATAAAACCACAATTTGGGGTCGAGGCTACCGAAAAAACTATGATCAAGGTAGCTTACACTAAAAATATGTTTTATGTAGCTGTTGTCTGTTATCATAATAATCCACAAAATATTGTTGTATCCGACTCTCGGCGCGATGCCGATCTAAGTGATGAAGATAGTTTTTTATTTATTGTTGATACATATAATGATCAACAAAACGGTTTTTTATTCGGGACAAATGCCAATGGTATGGAATACGATGCGCAGATAGATAATGAAGGGCAGGGAAATTCAAATGCAAACCGGCAGCAAGGCGGGGTAATTGGTGGTACTAATATCAACTGGGATGCCTCCTGGGAAGTAAAAGCTCAAAAAGGAGATTATGGTTGGAGTGCCGAATTTGCCATTCCCCTTCGCTCCTTGCGTTTCGCAGCAGGTAACAACCAAACCTGGGGCATTAATTTTCAACGTAATATAAGTAAGAATAGTGAAACTGCTTATTGGGCTTCTTTACCTATCGGGTTTGATATGAAACGATTATCACTGGCAGGAAAAATGCACGGCTTACTGCTAAAAAATCCTGGAAATTTAAAGGTGATGCCTTATGTGTTAACACAATTCGTAAATGATAAGTCTGTTGACCCCAACCAAACCAGTACGGATTTTGAGGCCGGTATAGATGTTAAATATAGCATAACCCCGGGTTTGACACTTGATCTCAGCTACAATACCGATTTTGCCCAGGTAGAAGTTGATGATGAGCAAGTGAATCTGGATCGCTTCAACCTGTTCTTTCCAGAAAAACGGCCCTTCTTTTTGGAGAATGCCGGGCAGTTTACTGTTGGTAGTCCGGGAGAAGTTGACCTGTTTTTCAGCCGTCGAATCGGTATAGGAGATGATGGCGATCTTGTGCCTATAATAGGAGGCGCAAGGCTTTCAGGAAAAGTTGGACAAACCAATATAGGGCTGTTAAGTATGTTTACCGACGACGTATCCGACCTAAGTATTGATAAGAATAGTTTTAATGTTGCAAGGGTAAATCACGATTTTTCAAAGAGTAGATCCTCTCTTGGGGCTGTTTTTATAAACAGGACCGGCTTAGGAGATACTCCTGATGACTATAACCATGTATTTGCTGCCGACGGAAAATGGGGATTGGGTAAAAAAGCGCAACTAACAGGTTTTATCGCGAAAAGCGTTACTCCAGGCATCGACGATAAGGACTTAGCATTTAAATTAAATGCTAACTATAATTGGGATGGCTGGAATTTGAATGCCGGTTATACAGAAGTTGGGGAAGGATTTAACCCTGAAGTTGGTTTCCTGCAAAGAACAGCTTTTCGTAAACCCGAATTTTTAATTTTTAAAGCATGGCGCCCAAAGAATATGGGTAATCTATTGGAATTAAGGCCGCATGTTAGCTATAGGAGTTATTGGGATTTTGATGACGAATTGGTGACAAGTTTTTTGCATATAGACAATCACTGGGAATGGAAAAGTGGATTTGAAGTACATACAGGCATTAATTTTACTACAGAAGGAGTTCAAGAGGCATTTGAACTGTCGGGTGTGGTCGTCCCCGTAGGAACTTATCATCATAAGGAATTGCAACTTATCGTAATGACCAACCAGAATAAGGCGGTATCACTAAGTACCAGTACTTACATAGGTGGTTATTTTGGAGGTGACCGCATTGCGAATAGTGGAACCTTAAAATTACGTTTGGGTGATAAATTCAATTCGTCATTCTCCTTAAACCATAATGATATCAGGTTGCCAAATGGCAATTTTACGGCTATTGTTAGTGGGGCACGGTTGTCATATTCGTTTACGCCTCGAATGTTTGTACAGAGCCTGGTGCAATATAATAGTATTTCTAATATTACCTCAGTAAATGCCAGATTTGGATGGTTGCAAAATGCCAACAATGGCTTGTTCGTTGTACTGAATATCGTAAAGGATAAGGATCTTCTAGATGGCTTGAATAATCAAAGTATTACTTTAAAATATACCCACCGTTTCGACCTGTTGCGCAAATAAGCTCTTTATAGCACAAGGACATTAAGTAACATTAGTTACTGTTTTTCAATAGTTTAACAAAAAGATTAACATAATTTTTCTTGACAAGAGACGCTTTATGTTGTATATTTAGCGGTTATGTTAACTCTAGATAAAATAAATAACGAGGCAATACTAAAAGAATCGGTAGATTATTTAGAAAGAAGTGGCTATAAAAATATCAAGGCAGATTTGGCCGGGTATGAGCATCCCAAATCATATCACAAAGTAGGAAGTGACATTCATTTAGGCCCAGATATCGAGGCCGAAAATAATGGTGCAAAACACTATTTTGAGATTTGTGTAAAATCGGATGCCCGGCAACAATTAAAATCTAAATGGAAATTTTTAGCTACGGTTTCAAAAATGAAAGATTACAGGTTTAAAATTATTACCAGGCGAGGGCATTTTAAGTTTACACAAGAGATGATGACTGATATGCACATGGATCAACACCCTATTCGTTTATAAAGTCTCGGAAAAATAGCCTGTTATTAGTATTCATTTATCTGCGTCTAATTATATTTTCAGACTGCAGTTAGATTGTTATATGTGTCTTTGAAAAATTATGTAATCTAAGGCCCGGCCTTTATTGGGGCGCCTCGAATTAGTTTATTTATTGATTTACAATAAACTAAATAATAAAAAAATCTTAATATTAGTCCAATTCAGTTATTTGTTGTAATTTGAGCCCTTATGACTACTATAGACAAAACAAACGATTCCCTATTAAAAGACTCCGTAACTTACCTTGAAAAAAAAGGATTTGAGAACATCAAAGCCGAAGTTGACGGATACGAAACACCTAAATCATATCTCAAAGTGGGAAGTGATATAAGCATTACTCCCAACATTGTAGCCGAACGTAATGGTACTAAACATTATTTTGAGATAAGCCTTAAATCTGAGGAGCCTACCCTATTAAAATCTAAATGGCAATTCTTAGATACTTTTACTAAAATGAAAGATCATCGGTTTAAAATCATTACACGCCGCGGTCATTTTAAATTCACACGTGAAATGTTAGATGACCTACATTTAGACAAGGAACCTATTCAACTATAAGTAAGGCTTTATATAGAATTTAATTGCTGCTTTCCTCTAACTTTAAAACTGCATCTTAGCAGATATACCTTAATTTGGATTTTACAAACCCTTTGGTTTTCGGAGTACCCTGTTTTATAGCCTTTATTTTATTAGAGCTTGTTTACAGCAAAACACATGGCGATGACGAACTTTATGAATGGAAAGACCTGTTCGCTAGTAGTACTATGGGAGTTGGCTCTATCTTTGTCGCTCCTTTAATGAAGCTTGTTTCAGCTATCGTTATTTTTAAGGTAGTTTACGAATTTTGTAACCCAATGGTAGATGGTGTCAGGATCAATTTCCTGGGCTACGAATCGTTCGGATATGTATGGTATGTTTGGTTGATCTGTCAAATCCTCGATGATTTTAGTTATTATTGGTTCCATAGAATGAACCATGAAGTACGCCTTTTTTGGGCAGCCCACATTGTTCATCACTCTTCCGATAATTATAATTTGGGTACCGCTATCCGAAATGGATGGTTCACCATTGTTTACAAACCGTTCCTTTATTTATGGATAGTCGCTATCGGTTTCCCATATGAGATGTTGGTAATTTGTATGGGTATTGAAGCCTTATGGCAGTTTCAGTTGCATACCAAGTACATTCCTAAATTAGGTTTTATTGAAAAATTTATCAATACACATACACAACACCAGGTGCATCATTCCAGAAATATTGAATACCTCGATAAGAACCATGGAGGTTATCTTAATATTTTCGATAAGATCTTCGGCACATGGAAAGAACTCGATGATGAAATCGATATTGAATACGGCGTAATACACCCCCCTGATTCTTATAATCCAATAAAAATATTAACCCACGAATACTCAAATATCTGGAAAGATGTTAAAAATGCGAAAAATTATAGGGATAGATTTATGTATGTTTTTGGCCCTCCGGGTTGGAGTCCAGACGGTAGTACTTTAACAGTAAAACAGTCGCAGCGTCTTATGAATAAAAACCTGCCTAAGACTCAAGATGTATATCAAAATGCCTTTGATAAATAAGCCGCCATAACAACACGGTAAGTTTTAATACTCCAAATCGATTTCGCGATATACCCTTCAAAAATCATACAAAATAAGTACCTTTACTTTTTATTTTCTATCCAAGTCATTTGTAATTATGAAGACCTTATATCATTTATTTGTTACCCTAATATTTTTAGCAGCTTTTACAAACTGCACAACAAGCAAAAAAAACGAAAGCCATAGTATCAGTTCACCTTCCGAGATCAATTCGATTACCTTTTTCTTAGCTGAGGATGGTTCGGCTAATTATATGGTAAAACATAACGAAACTATGGTCATAGATACTTCGGCCATGAGTTTTGATTTTAAAGATCAGGCATCACTTCAAAAAGATTTAAAGATCATTGGTAAAACAAGTAAAGCTTATAATGAAACCTGGGAAATGCCTTGGGGCGAGCAGCGCGAAGTACATAATAACTATAATGAGCTCATCATAAATTTACAAGAAGAGAAGGCTCCCCACCGTAAAATGAATGTACATTTTAAAGCTTATGACGACGGGATAGGTTTTCGTTATGAATTTTTAGTTCAGGAAGGTAGAGATAGCATAACGATTACAGATGAAAACACTGAGTTTGTATTGACCGGAGATCATACTACCTTTTGGATACCCGGTGATTGGGATATTTATGAACATTTATATAGCACTACCCCTTTTTCTGAGATCAATGCCATTGCGAAACGAAATCATCCAAATTTAGCACAATCATACATTCCTGAAAATGCAGTAAACACCCCTGTCACTATGCGAACCTCAGAGGGATTGCACCTAAGTTTTCATGAGGCTAACCTTACTGATTATGCAGATATGACCTTAAAGATAGACACAACTCAATTGAGAATGATCAGTGGATTGGTAGGTTCTGATCGTTTTCAACACAAGGTGAAACGTGCCTTACCATTTAAAACCCCCTGGCGAACTATTCAAATTAGCGATAAAGCAACGGAACTCTTAGATTCTAAATTGATATTGAACTTAAATGAGCCCAATAAACTCGGTGATGTAAGCTGGTTCAAACCTAAAAAATATGTAGGAATTTGGTGGGAAATGCACGTAGGCAAATCTACCTGGGATTACGGAATGACACAAGATATGGGTACCTGGACGAATGATGGAAATCCGCACGGAAAACACGGGGCCACCACAGAAAACACCATGCGCTATATAGATTTTGCTGCTGCCAATGGTTTTGGAGGGGTGCTGGTTGAAGGATGGAATACTGGTTGGGAACATTGGATTGGTTTTGACGACCGTGAAGGCGTTTTTGATTTTGTTACGCCTTACCCTGATTATGATCTGCAAAAGGTAGTACAATATGCCAAGGATAAAGGCGTAGAAATGATCATGCATCATGAAACCTCTGCGGCACCAAGAACCTATGAGCAGCAATTAGATACGGCACAGGCGCTAATGGATCATTTAGGGATTCGTTCAGTAAAAACTGGATACGTAGGCAAAATAATTCCTCAAGGTGAATATCATCATGGTCAATGGATGGTGAATCATTACAGAAAAGTGGTAGAATCAGCGGCGAAAAGAAATATAGCGATCAATGCGCACGAACCTATTAAAGCAACCGGTTTAAGACGTACTTTGCCCAATGAGATCTCAAGGGAAGGATTGCGAGGACAGGAATTCAATGCGTGGGCCACAGACGGTGGTAATCCGCCAGAACATTTACCAATAGTTGCTTTTACACGGATGTTAGCAGGTCCCATTGATTTTACGCCAGGCGTATTTGATATTAAAATTAAAGGAAAACCGAATAATCAGGTTAATACAACGCTTGCCCAACAACTTGCCTTGTATGTGGTTATTTATAGCCCAATACAGATGGCATGCGACCTGCCTGAAAATTACGAAAACCATCCGGCATTACAATTTATCAGGGATGTTGGGGTTGATTGGGAACAAACGGTGGTGCTTAATGGTGAAGTTGGTGATTTTGTGACCATTGCCAGGGAAGAAAAAGGAACCGGAAACTGGTTTATAGGTGGAATTACTGACGAAAAGCGTAGAGAAATATTCGTTAATTTTGATTTTTTAGAAGAAGGCAAAGCCTATGACGCCATTATTTATCGAGATGCACCCAATGCACATTATAAAAATAATCCGACCAGTTATGGTATAGAAAAAACGGTGATCACTAAAGAGTCGAATGCATCGTTTATATTGGCAGAAGGTGGTGGAGTAGCGATAAGTCTAAAGATAAAATAATAATATCCCTAATTAGGAACTTTTCGAATAAAAATTAATTGAGATCATTTATATGATTGTTTTTTATGATTCTTGATGAATCTTCGGTATACATATTAATTTGAAATATCATACATAGCTATACTAAAGTATCCGATTAATCGTTTAGCACTTATTGTTATACGTTCAATTTAAGCAAGTTATTCATATGGATTTAAAAATGAAAAATTTTTGGCTATTACTTACTGTAATATTAATATCTACCGCTGCATGCGATAATTCTAATGAGGGTGAGACTGCCCCAGACCTACCACCCTATTCTTCTATGGCAATGGATTTTGAAGATTTTGACGACAATCAGGCGAATGCCATTTATGGCAAATCCGCGACGGGTCAAGCTAACAATCATTGGCTGTATTCGCGAGTTGTAGTAGGTGTTTGGAATACAGCGTTGTTTACCACCTTAGCCGTGCCGGTTGCCTCTTTTAAAACAGCTTTTTCGCATAAACCTGTATATCTGGGTAATGCAAAATGGCAATGGGCTTATACCGTTGCAGGCTTTACTAGCCAGTATACAGCAAGACTTACCGGAGAATTGGCGGGAGATGAGGTGATTTGGGAAATGTATGTCACTAAGAACGGTATAGATTCCTTTGATGAATTCTTATGGTTTACAGGAGCGTCACAAATTGACGGACAAAGGGGAAATTGGGTTTTAAATCACAGTGCTGCCTTTCAGGAAAATATGTTGAGAATTGATTGGTCAATTGATAATGAAGAAATAGGTGACATTAAATATACATATGTAAGAGATCTAGATGATAATAGAAATACAGATACTTTTAAGAACAGTTATATTAACTATGGATTACAAACGGGAGAATTGGATGCTTTTTATGATATCCATGCCTTTGATCAGAATTTAAATAAATTCGTTGATGTTAATATTGAATGGAACAGGACAAGCTTTAACGGCCAAGTAATGGCTCCAGATTTTTTTAATGACACCAACTGGCACTGCTGGAATGGTGCGGGCGAAGACGTAGACTGTGAATAATAAATAAACTTTTTTTCGATTAACAAACTAAAAAAGACTCAATATTGAGTCTTTTTTAGTTTAAGAGGATGAACTCATTTAAGCTTAAAATATGCTGTTTTAAAATAATTTAATAACTTTATACATCATTAATCTAAAAAGGGGGATTATGAGAGCAAGACTTATTTTGATCATCTTATTTTGTTATGGCGTACAAACCATGGCACAGACGGTCTATAACTATAGAAGCCGGGAATATTATACCTACAATGAAGCAAAAAAGTTGATGGTCTTGGATACGAAGGACAAGGTTAGAACATCGCTTACCATAGACGATCAAAAAAAACGAATACTCTTTAAAATAAATGGCGTTGAAGAGACAGCCATTTTTGAACATATAATTATTAAAGGGCCTATTTCTGCCAATAATGGAAATACCTTCTTACTCTTTATTCACAAGGATGAGCGTAACGAAGAAATTCATTTCTATATTTCTAAGGAAGCTGCAAGGATTGAATCTTATGGATCTATGGTGCAGCTTTTTGAGTGAAACTCACCAATATTAAGAAATAGGAAGATCTGCCGTAGATTTTACTTCAGTCATCACAAAAGAACTTTGAACTTGCCTTATATTTTCGACAGAAGCTAATTTTTTGGCCACGAAATGCTGATAGGTGTCCATGTCATTCGCAACAACCTTTATCAAATAATCAGACATACCTCCGATATGATAGCATTCTATAACTTCTGGAAATTGTTGAATATCTTTTTCAAATTTTTTAATAGAAGTAGCTTCATGCTGGATGAGTGAAATATTACAAAAGACCAATAAAGATAATCCAATCTTTTTCCGGTCAATAACCGCTCTGTATGAGGTGATATATTCTTCCTTTTCCAATCGTTTAATTCGTTCGAATACAGGACTGGCGGTTAAATTTAATTTACCTGCAATTTCTTTGATGGTCATTTTACTATGTTGCTGAAGCATCCGTAAAATAGATCTGTCGATAGCGTCGATCATATGGCAGAATTTTATTCTATAATTAAAGGTTAAATATAAATAAAAAAGAATTATATTCTATTTTTTTATTATATAAAGATTTATTATCTGTTATTTTAACTTATTTAGGAATATATAACTAAAATGATTATTTTTATATGATAAATAATAAATTATGAGCAAACATAGATATAAGCCAGAAAGTTTGATGATGAGCTTTGGATATAAACCCGAATTATCTGAAGGTGCTGTTAAGTGTCCCATTTTTCAAACATCAACCTTTGCCTTTAAAACGGCAGAAGAAGGTAAGGCATTTTTTGAAATTGCTTATGGATTAAGAGATCAGGGACCATCTGAAGAATTAGGCTTGATCTATAGCCGTATCAACAACCCAAATCTTGAGATCTTAGAGAACAGGTTATGTTTATGGGATAAGGCAGAAAAATGTGCAGTTTTCGAAAGTGGTATGTCGGCTATCAGTACTGTACTATTAGAGTTTTTGAATCCTGGTGACTTGCTCGTGCATGGTAATCCATTATATGGCGGCACCGATCATTTTATTGAACATTTTTTAACAAAAATTGGTGTTCATGTTTTAAGTGTGCACCCCGATGAAAGTGAAGAAGAAATTATAAAAATGATCACAAAAACCGGTAAAGCCGATAAGTTAGCAATGCTATTTATTGAAACTCCTGCCAATCCTACCAATGATATTGTAGACATTGAAAGTTATAAAAATATCGCAAGGCATTTTAGTACTAAAGAAAAAGAAGTACTGCTTGCTGTCGATAATACATACATGGGTCCGATTTGGCAACATCCTCTAAAGTTTGGCGCTGATATCGTAATGTATTCTGCTACGAAATATATAGGTGGCCATAGTGATCTGATTGCAGGTGCCGTATTAGGTAATAATGATGTTATTGCACGGGTGAAAACCCTTCGCACATTCTTGGGTAATATGTTAAGTCCAAACACTGCCTGGTTACTATTAAGAAGTTTGGAAACCTTAAAAGTAAGACTGGCTCAACAAACGAGGAATGCTAAAAAGGTAGCTGCTTTTTTGGATGGTCATCCCAAAGTCGAAAAAGTGAACTTTTTGGGTTTATTAAAAGAAGGAACCAGGGAATACGATATTTATAAAAAGCAATGTAAAAAGCCGGGGGCTATGGTATCTTTTGATATTAAAGGTGGAGAAAAAGAGGCATTTATATTTTTAAATAATTTAAAACTGTTTAAACTGGCGGTTAGCCTTGGAAGTACCGAAAGCTTGGTAGAACATCCAATCACTATGACACACGCCGGTGTTGACCCTGAACACAGAAAAAGAATGGGAATAACCCCTAAGCTAATAAGGTTGTCTATTGGGGTAGAAAATGCCAAAGACATTATCTGGGATATAGAACAGGCACTTGCTAAAATTTAAACACTATTCATTATGATAGGGTTCGTTCTTTATGATGGTAAATGCCCTATATAACTGTTCCACCAAAAAAAGTCGTATCATTTGATGTGAAAAGGTCATTTTAGATAATGACACTTTACCCTGTGCCTTTTGATATACTTCATCAGAAAACCCATATGGCCCACCGATAGTAAAAACAAGTTGTTTAATGCCAGAATTCATTTTTTTTTGCAAAAATCTCGAAAATTCTATTGACCGGAATTGATGCCCTTTTTCATCTAACAAGATGAGCTGGTCGGTTGCATCTATTTTATTTAAGATAAGCATTCCCTCCTTTTGTTTTCGCTGATCTACAGTTATATTTTTAACTCTTTTAAGGTCGGGAATGATCTCAATCTCAAATTTTATATAATGTTTTAAACGCTTTTGAAATTCTACAATGAGCTCTTGCAAACGCTTATCATCTGTTTTTCCTATGGCTAGCAATTTTATTTTCACACAGTAAATATAAAACTTATTTTTGCTCCACAAATAGTTTATATATGATCAGCGAAGCACAATTTAAAACTGAACTTGATATCATTATTAACAATGCACTTCGGGAAGATGTAGGCGATGGAGACCACAGTTCATTAGCTTGTATTCCAACATCAGCCACCGGAAAGGCCAAATTATTAGTAAAAGATAAAGGTATTATTGCTGGTGTTGCATTTGCCAAGCTTGTCTTTGCGGAAGTCGACAAGGACTTAAAAATAGACATACGTATACATGATGGTGAAAAAGTAAAACATGGCGATATCGTTTTTTACATTGAAGGAAATTCTCAATCAATATTAAAAGCCGAACGTCTTGTATTGAATGCTATGCAGCGAATGAGTGCCATTGCAACTAAAACGAGATCATTTGCAGATCTATTAGAAGGCACCAAAACAAAAATCCTAGATACGCGGAAGACAACTCCCGGAATTAGAGCTTTGGAAAAATGGGCTGTTAAAATAGGAGGTGGTGAAAATCACCGGTTTGCACTCTATGATATGATCATGTTAAAAGACAACCATATTGATTTTGCAGGTGGCATTACCAAGGCCATTCAAAAAACTAAAAAATACTTGAAAGCCACCCATCGGGATCTTAAGATCATAGTAGAAGCCCGCAACCTTGAGGAGATAGAAGAAATACTGCAGTCAGAAGGTGTGTATAGGGTATTGATCGATAATTTTAATTTTGAAGACACCAAAAAAGCCGTCGCTATGATTGGTGATAAATGCCTCACAGAATCGTCTGGTGGTATCAATGAACAAACATTGAGGGCTTATGCAGAATGTGGTGTAGATTTTATTTCTTCGGGTGCTTTAACACACTCGGTTCACAATATGGATTTAAGCTTGAAAGCGGTTTGATCATCAATAAAATCAAGAACTTTAAATTGTAAATTCCTCCCGACTGCAACTGGGTGACACAGAAAGCCTTCCTTTCTCGAGATGGGACCACTTAAAAACTATTTCTCACTCTCTTTTAGCATCGGAACAAAGCGGAATTCACCATATTCGTGTTTTTCGAATTCTTTTTCACTTGTTCTGATATAAACTGTCATGATCTGTATGTCATCGCCAACAGGAATTACCAGCCTGCCCCCTATTTTTAACTGACTTAATAAGGCTTTAGGAACCTCGGGAGCCCCGGCAGTAACCAAAATTTTATCGAAGGGCGCATAAGTAGGCCATCCCTTATATCCATCGCCAAAACTTAATTTTTTTGCAACATATCCTATTTTGGGTAAGTATTTTTTGGCTTTCTCATACAATTCTTTTTGGCGTTCTACGCTATAAACTTCTGCTTTTAAGGTAATTAATACAGCGGTTTGGTAACCCGATCCGGTGCCAATTTCCAATACTTTATCGCCTTCTTCTATCTCTAACAATTCCGTTTGAAAGGCTACTGTATAAGGTTGGGAAATAGTTTGATTGGCGGCAATGGGAAAAGCCTGATCCTTATATGCAAAATCTATAAATCCCGAATCCATAAACAAATGCCTCGGTACTTTTGAGATAGCATCGAGTACTTTTTTATTTTTAATTCCTTTGGCTTTAATTATTTTAACCAACTGATTTCGAAGCCCTTTATGTTTTGGTAGATCTCTCATCTTCTGAAATCCAAAGTAATTAAATATTTCAGTAAAAAAACAATTAAAAAAGGGTTATTTGTTACATTTGCCTAAAATCTTTCTTTATGTTAAAAGTAGGTGTTTTAGGTGCCGGTCATCTGGGGAAAATCCATTTAAAATTATTGCAGCAATCGACAAAATATGATTTAATAGGTTTCTATGATCAAGATAACGAAAACGCCAAAAAAGTTGCAGAAGAGTTTGGTTACAGATATTTTGAATCAGTCTCAGAACTTATTGATGCCGTTGAAGTTGTCGATATCGTTACTCCTACACTTTCCCATTTCGATTGTGCTAAAGAAGCTATTGAAAAAGGACGTCATATTTTTATTGAAAAACCCATTACAAATACGGTAACCGAAGCAGAGGCATTGAAAACACTGGCAAGTGTTCATCATGTAAAAGGACAGGTTGGACATGTAGAACGCTTTAATCCTGCTTTTACTGCCGTAAAACATATGATCAATGAACCCATGTTTATTGAGACACATAGGTTGGCTGAATTTAACCCGAGAGGGACAGATGTTCCTGTAGTGCTCGATCTAATGATCCATGATATTGATATTATATTGAGTGTTGTGAAATCAAAAATTAAAAAAATTCATGCGAGTGGTGTTTCGGTGATCAGTGAAACCCCCGATATTGCGAATGCACGAATTCAGTTTGAAAATGGCTGCGTTGCAAATTTAACAGCAAGTAGAATATCCTTAAAGAATATGAGAAAATCTCGTTTCTTTCAAAAAGATGCTTATATCTCTGTTGATTTTCTAACCAAAAAAAGTGAAGTGGTAAGAATGAAGGACGTTCCTGATGATCCCGATGAGTTTGCCATGATCTTGCAGAATGCCGAAGGTGTGCGGAAACAGATATATTTCGAAAATCCTAATATAGAGCCAAACAATGCCATATTAGACGAATTAGAGACCTTTGCAGACGCAATAGTTAACGATTCAAAACCTGTTGTTACATTGAAACACGGAGCCAAAGCTTTGCGGGTAGCACAAGAGATCATTGATCGATTTTAATGAAATAAGATTGAGTATCATTCATAAATAAATTATCATATAATATGAAGTACATAGCAGTAATAGGAGCAGGAACCATGGGAAATGGTATTGCACATACATTTGCGCAATTTGGCTATAAGGTACAATTGATAGATGTTTCAAAGGAGGCTTTAAAGAAGGGATTGGCAACAATTGGCAAAAACCTGGATAGAATGGTTGCCAAAGAAAGTATTACTGAAAAAGATAAACAAAAAACGATCAGTAATATTCAAACCTTTTCTTCAATAAAAGAAGGCGTTAAAAATGCAAATTTGGTAATTGAAGCTGCCACTGAAAATAAGGACCTAAAACTTAAGATATTTAAAGAATTAGACCAGCTTTGTCATGCTGAAACTATTTTAGCCACAAATACCTCTTCTATCTCAATTACGAAAATTGCCTCAGTTACCTCAAGGCCTGAAAAGGTAATAGGGATGCATTTTATGAATCCGGTACCAATTATGAAATTAGTAGAAGTTATAAAAGGATATTCTACATCGGATGAAGTAACCAAAACCGTTATGGATCTTTCCAGGGAACTAAAGAAAGTACCTGTTGAGGTGAATGATTATCCGGGTTTCATAGCAAATAGAATATTGATGCCCATGTTAAATGAGGCGATCTATGCACTGCATGAAGATGTGGCCGGTGTTTTTGAGATCGACACTGTAATGAAATTAGGGATGGCACATCCCATGGGGCCGCTGCAATTATCTGATTTCATTGGGCTTGATGTTTGTTTATCTATCTTAAATGTTCTTTATGATGGCTTTGGAAATCCAAAATATGCACCATGTCCCCTTCTTGTCAATATGGTCACTGCAGGAAAATTAGGGATTAAGTCGGGTGAAGGATTTTACGATTATAGCGAAAGTCGAAAAGCTGAAAAAATCGCAAAACAATTTTTATCATAATAAGTTTCGAACAAAAAAATGCCTCGTTCATTAAATAGAACGAGGCATTTAAAACTAAAACTATCTCTAAATTTTTCTAATTATCTGTCTCTTCTTCTTTATCTTTTTTAGAAGTCTTATTCCAAATTTTAATTTCGTCTTTGTCTGTTACTCCTGAAATAATTTCAACATTTACTCCATCAGAAATACCAAGTTCTACATCACGTCTTTCATAAGTATCATCTCCTGTTTTAACTTCTACATAAGGTTTCTCTGTTTTTTTATCAAATTGCAATAAACCCTCTTTTATAGATAATACACTATCTTTTTTTTCCAATACAATATCGGCATTAGCACTATACCCAGCCCTTACAAAGAACTCATCATCTAAGGTAAGATCACCTTTTATCTTAAATTGAACTGCACCATTCTCTTCCGTTCCTTTCGGCGCTATAAAATTTAATTTCGCTGGATATTTTTTCTTTTCAATGGCTCCTAATGACACTTCTAAAACCGTTCCGTTCTTTATTTTACCTACTTCCGCCTCATCTACCTTACCTTCAAAAATCATCTTCGTCATGTCTGCAATAGAAGCAATGGTAGTACCGGCATTGAAGTTATTACTCTCGATCACCTGGTCTCCTTCCTTCACCGGAATCTCTAAAATAGTACCTGATATTTGAGCCCTGATATTGGTATTGGCTGCCCCACCGGAACCAGCTGATCCTTTTCTAATGATTTGATAATCATTCTGTGCATTCTGTAGATCTTGTTTTGCCTGGTTAAAAGATAATTCAATCGCTTCAAATTCAGAACGGGAAATAACCCCTTTATCGAATAAGGCCTTATTTCTGTTAAAAGAAATTTCTGCATTGCCCAATTGAATTTGAGCACTGTTCACACGGCCACGTGCGCTGCTTAAAGCCTGCTCATTAGGTACTACCCTCACCTTCGCGATAAGATCTCCTTTTTTAACCTGTGCCCCTTCTTCTAAAAAGATCTTATCTATGATCCCTGAGATTTGTGGCTTGATCTCGATTTCTTCCAGCGGTGTTACCTTACCAGTAGCGACCGTTTTGTTTACAATATTTGTTTTAAAAGGTTTTTCAGTTTCATAAGATATAGGTGAGGCACTGTTTTTCTTACCAAACCAAATTAATACTGCTAACAGTGCAATAATTATTGTTCCAAATATTATTTTTTTCTTCATTAGTTTATAATTTATTTTTGTTGATTGTTGATCTTTATTATTATTCTTCTCTTAATGCTTCAATGGGCCTTATACTCACTGCTGTTTGTGCAGGAATCAATCCGATCAAGGTTCCTAATACTACTAATGTAATCGCAGCAATGATAATAACCGGAATATCTACTGTTGGGTTTGTTAATGTTGGATCGTCACCTTTGCCTAAGGTGTTATCTATGATCATAAGAACTAACCCTCCTAAAATGATACCTAATGCACCGGCAATACTTGTTAAAAAAACCGATTCTAAAATTATTTGACGTTTAATTTCCCATGGTTTGGCGCCCAATGCTCTTCTTATACCAATTTCTTTGGTACGCTCTTTCACTGTAATTAATAGTATGTTCCCGATGGCAAATACACCAGCTATTAAAGTAGCAATACCCACAAACCAAGTAAGAAATTGCATTCCTATCAAAAAGCCCATAAACTTTCCGAATGCTTCCCCCAAATTAAAACTACCGAAAGCCCTTTCATCTTCAGGATGCACTTTGTGTAGATTGCGCAATAATAATTTAACATCGGCTTCAATTTGTACAATATCGAATTCTGGTTTACCAGTGATCATAAACCAGCCTATGCTATCACCTCGATTATATACTTGCTGAAAAGTAGTAAAAGGGATATGAATATTGCCCTGAGGCCCTCCAGAACCTATTTGGCCTTGTTTATACATACCAACAACCTTATAATTAATGTCGTTTAATTTTATATAAACACCTATTGGATATTCATCCTTATCAAAGAGTTGCTTATATATTTCTTCTTCAATCACACAAACTTTTTTCTTTTCTAATATATCATTATCGTTTATAAAGCGACCATATACCAGATCTTTCTTTTGTACCTTATCTAATTCAGGATAATCGCCAAAAACACCAAAATTTCCGGTTTTAAAATTGTTTACTGCCAGAGCCTGACCTTGATGTCTTGGTACCACAAATTCGAGTCCCTTGATCTCACTTCTTATATTTTCGAGATCCGACATCTTTAGGGTTAAAGATCTTCCTTCTTGAAATCCTTTAAATGGTTGGCTAGTAGCTTGTGCCCAAACAAATACGCTGTTGGTTGCAAAGTTTCCGAATAATCTATTGAAATTATTTTCAACACCCTTGGCGAGACCTAAGAGAACCACCAAAAGAAATATACCCCACATAACTCCAATAATGGTGATAGCAGTACGCATTTTATTTTTGCGAATGCTACTGTAAATTTCTTGCCAGGTATCTGAATCAAATATAAATTTCATAATTATTCGTCATTTAATGCAACGATGGGTTTAATACTAGCCGCTCTTTTTGCCGGTATATAACCTGCAATAGTACCTGCAATGATCAATATAATTGTAGCGCCGGTAACCACATATGTTTCAACACTTGGGTTCATTATAAAATATGCTTCTTCTAAACTGTCACCTATGGCCCTTAATGTAAATACACCAATTAATAAACCAGAATACCCCGCAACGGCAGTTATAAATATAGATTCCATCAAAATCATTCCGATAATCGATTTAGGTGTAGCACCCAAGGCTTTACGAATTCCTAATTCTTTGGTGCGTTCTTTAACAATATATACCATTATATTACTGATGCCAATGATCCCGGCAATTAAGGTTCCAATGCCTATAAATAGTATGATCACATTTAGGACAGTCATAAATTGCTGAACATTCTTGGTGCCTTCTGCGTAATTAAAAACCCGTATCGCTGCCTGGTCTCTTGGATCTACATTATGCTTTTCTTTTAGCACTTTCGTTAGTAAATTACTAAAAGCAATAGCATCGTCTACTTTTAATTTAGGGTTAAACGTCAGCCCAAAATAATCTACCTCGTCGTTCTCTTTATAAATGCTTTGCATTGTTGAAAACGGTGTATAGATATATCGCTCATCATTATCTCCACCCGGATCACTAAATACACCTATTACCTTATAAGAAAGTCCATCTAGATTAATATTTTTATCCATGGCGCTTAAATTGCCAAACAGATCTTTTTCAACCAATCGGCCAATAGCAATTACCTTCGCTTTTCTCTTGATGTCAAGGGCACTGATAAACCTGCCTTCTTGCATAACTGCCTCTTCCAATGGCTGGTAATCTGGATAAACGCCTCTTATATTATATCGATTTTGTTCGCCTTTATAAATAGCTTGGGCATTACGTTGTATATTCGGACTGAAAAATTGAATTTCATCTTCAAATTTTTCATTCATGAATTTGGTATCATCATTCCTGAACTGGATTTTTCTACCGCTCTGAAGTCCCTTATAGGGTTTTGTAGTACTACCCGAGTTCACATAAATAGAATTCTGCGAATCTCCGGCAAATTGTTTTTCGAAAGTGTGTTTTAAACCATTCCCAATACCAAATAATAAGGTAAATAACAGTATAGCAAAAGCGATCGTAAAACCGGATAAGACAGTTCTAAGTTTGTTTTTGCTAATGGTTTGGAAAATTTCTATCCAGCGATCAAAATCGAACATAATCTAGGCTTCTACTTTTTTCTTAACTTTTTCATCACTCATAATAATACCATCTTTTAATCTTACAATTCTATCTGTCTCTGCCGCGATATCTTCTTCATGGGTTATTACAAATACGGTCATTCCTTCACGGTTTATTTTCTTTAATAAGTCCATCACAGATTTAGAGGTTACCGAATCCAAGGCTCCGGTTGGTTCATCTGCCAAGATCACTTTTGGTTCTGTTACCAAAGCCCTGGCCACAGCAACACGTTGTTTTTCACCACCTGATAGTTCACTCGGAATATGGTTTGCCCTATCCTTTAATCCTACCTTATCTAAATATTCTAAAGCTATTTTTTGGCGTTCTTTTCTGCCTATGCCTTTGTAGTATAAAGGCAATGCAACATTCTCTAAAGCTGTTTTATAGGTTATTAAATTAAATGACTGAAAAATAAAACCCAAGAATTTATTTCTTAAAATAGCTGCTTTTTTTTCGTCTAATTTTTCAATAAGTTGTTTATTTAAATAGAATTCGCCTTCATCATGTACATCCAACAATCCAACTATATTTAATAATGTTGATTTACCTGAGCCCGAGGAGCCCATAATTGATACAAATTCGCCTTCTTTAATATGTAAATTTAACCCTTTAAGAACGTGAAGTTTATCTTTACCTATTGGGTACGATTTGTGCAGGTTTTTTATTTCAATCATTTAGTTAGTTTTATGGTACGAATTTAGGAATTGACTTACTCAGATAATCCTAATAATATGTTAAAAGACGACTCGTCGGCTAATTTGTAACTTTGTGCGATGATAAATATTGAAAATAAATCTATTATATTTTTTGATGGAGTTTGCAATCTGTGCAATAACTCGGTTCAATTTATCATTAAAAGAGACAAATATAAACGCTTTTTATATGCCTCACTACAATCTGACGCAGCGCGGGATATTTTGTTACAGTTTAAAATTAAAAATTCTTATCTAGATTCGATTATTTTGGTAGAAAATGGAAAATTATATCAAAAATCAACCGCTATTTTAAAGATTGCCAAGGAATTAAATGGGTTCTGGCACTTGAATTATGGTTTTATCATTATACCAAAATCAATTCGGGATTATGTGTATGGTATTATCGCTAAAAATAGGTATAAATGGTTTGGCAAGCGGTCAGTTTGTATGATACCGACGGGTGATATGAAATTAAGATTTTTAGAATAATAATAGAAGGAACCAAACCATCGAAGAAAATTGATGGTTTGGTTTTAAATACCTATAGTTTAGCAACCACTATATCCTCAATTTTTAAAGGAATTTTGACTCTTGTTGAATCCCAGCCCAGAACCATTTGTATTTCGTTTTTAATTCTCTTAAAGGCTATGGAAAACACTTCCAGTCTTTCTGCTTTACTTACAGGTACTCTAATCCTTGCAATATCTGCATCGGGGTCATATTGAAATGCCCCCCAGACATCTAATTTTGTATTTAATATGATCTGCCATTCTTTTTCTCCAGGAATGGTCAATAGTACATAGGTGCCAGCTGGTATTTTCTGATCACCGAACATAATATCTTGATAAAATTTAACCTCAGTAGCTTCATTCGCTCCGGTTCTCCAAAGCTTATTTAACGGTACTTGATCGCCAAAGGCTTTCTTCTTTTTTAAAGTTGGCCTTCCGTAAATTACCTTTACTACTGGTTGTGAAACTCTGTTTGTTCGATAGTATGATATGTCTAAGGGTATTTCATCTACTTTCTTAAAGCTTTGTGCATAGCTTTCTGAAATAAATAAAATTGCGAACAATATTAAAACGATAATTGTTGTATTATATGATTTTTTCATGACAAATATTTTTTTAGACGTTGTAAACTTTTTCTTCTTATTCTATTGATGCGATGATGTCTCCCTTTGCTTGCAATGTTGAACGCATCTTTCTTGTGGCTGTGATAGTGATCTTAGAAGTAATCACAAAACTTGAAGTGTATAATCTCAAGTCGTATGTACCTTCTGCCAGTTTACTCTTGTCTATGGTACACTCTTTACCATTATTATGGGATGAGTAAATGGCCTCACTTGTAGAAGGCTCTAATATCTCATACTTATAAAAATTATCTGCAGATTCTAATTTCATGCTGTCCTCACGGGTATCATCATATATCGTCATGGCTATAGATCCATCTGGCCCTGTGGTTACATATTTTAATCGTTGTGGTGCATTTGTACTTGTTTGTGCAAATCCTATTATCCCTAATAATACTATTACTGATGTTAAAACTAATTTTTTCATGATTCTAAATTTTTAAATTATTATTATTTAATCTTTAGAATTCCTGGTTAGAGAATCCTTTTCAGGGAAGAAAGGATGATCGCTTTTCTAATTACGAGTCGAAAATACTCGTTACTTTCGCCTACATACATTTAATTCGTTGAACAGACATTTCTATAGGCGAAATGAAATTATCATAAGTTATTTAATCTCTGGATGCTATGATTTCTTCATTGGCCTGTAATAATGAACGCATCTTTCTTGAAGCTGTAATGGTGATCTTTGAAGTAATTACAAAACTTGAAGTATACAGTCGCAAGTTATAGGTTCCGGCAGCTAACTTATCTTTATCTATGATGGCTTTTTTACCTTTATTATCAGACCTATAAATGGCCTCGCTGGTACTTGGCTCCAATATCTCATATTTATAAAAATTGTCTGCTGATTCTAATTTAATGTTATCCGCTACGGAATCGTCTACTACAGTCATGGCGACTGACCCATCAGGACCTGTGGTTACATATTTTAATCGTTGTGGTGCATTTGTACTTGTTTGTGCAAATCCTACTATCCCTAATAATACTATTACTGATGTTAAAACTAATTTTTTCATGATGTTAAATTTTAAATTATTATTATTTAATTCTAAGAATTCCTGGTTAGAGAATTCATGCTTAGGGAAGAACTGATATTTGCATATTTTTTTCATACGATAAATTAATCTCTTGATGCAATGATATCTTCATTGGCCTGTAATAATGAACGCATCTTTCTTGAAGCTGTAATGGTGATCTTTGAAGTAATTACAAAACTTGAAGTATACAGTCGCAAGTTATAGGTTCCGGCAGCTAACTTATCTTTATCTATGATGGCTTTTTTACCTTTATTATCAGACCTATAAATGGCCTCGCTGGTACTTGGCTCCAATATCTCATATTTATAAAAATTGTCTGCTGATTCTAATTTAATGTTATCCGCTACGGAATCGTCTACTACAGTCATGGCGACTGACCCATCAGGACCTGTGGTTACATATTTTAATCGTTGTGGTGCATTTGTACTTGTTTGTGCAAATCCTACTATCCCTAATAATACTACTACTGATGTTAAAACTAATTTTTTCATGATGTTAAATTTTTAAATTATTATTATTTAATTCTAAGAATTCCTGGTTAGAGAATTCATGCTTAGGGAAGAACTGATATTTGCATATTTTTTTTATACGATAAATTAATCTCTTGATGCAATGATATCTTCATTGGCTTGTAATAATGAACGCATCTTTCTTGAAGCTGTAATGGTGATCTTTGAAGTAATTACAAAACTTGAAGTATACAGTCGCAAGTTATAGGTTCCGGCAGCTAACTTATCTTTATCTATGATGGCTTTTTTACCTTTATTATCAGACCTATAAATGGCCTCGCTGGTACTTGGCTCCAATATCTCATATTTATAAAAATTGTCTGCTGATTCTAATTTAATGTTATCCGCTACGGAATCGTCTACTACAGTCATGGCGACTGACCCATCAGGACCTGTGGTTACATATTTTAATCGTTGTGGTGCATTTGTACTTGTTTGTGCAAATCCTACTATCCCTAATAATACTACTACTGATGTTAAAACTAATTTTTTCATGATTCTAAATTTTTAATTATTATTATCTATTTTATTTAGAATTCCCGGTTAAAGAATTCCTTCTTAGGGAAGAAAGGAAATAAGCGATTTTTTGTTATTTTTTTCACATAACTATCTCATTATCAATTATATAAATCAATTTTTTGAATTTAACTTGAGATGCAATTTTCCTATGTTATTTTTTTGTAGAAAATAACATCTTACTAGTGTGCTTCAAGACTTAAATAGTGAGTGTATAATGCTTAGAAATAAGCGATACAAAAATGTGAAATAAATGTAATTTTTTATAATACCATAGGCAAATAAATTTTTAGTTAAACAAACATTTTAACAAATGTTTTACAAAATGATTTTACTACTGTGATTTTTAAATACCGTGCACGAGGTGGTAAAGTGTGCAAAGCATTCGAGAATTAATACGAAATACAACTCAAACTTATATAATTAGATAATACAAAGCAATAGAGAAATTAATGATTTATAAAATTCATGGTTTTCAATGAGTTTAATTGATTTAATAAAAAAGATGCCTATCATCGCTTTTTATCTTCCTAATTCACATTGTCTTATCATATGGCGAAAATCCTCCTTCCCTTATGATAAAAACAATTACTGGCTAAAAAATCCTGAATGTTTTTTACTTTAAACTCTTAATGATGAAGTCGATGGTTTCATTATGGTTGTTATTCTGGGCATATGAATCCGTAATATATTTAGAAGGAACAGCATATTTCTTATTAGTTAAATAGGCTATTTGATCAACATATTCCAATGAGGCCTTACCTGTTAGTAATAAACCAAGGTCATTACCGGCATTTTTAAAATCAATTATCTTTTTAAGACCGGTTAAATAAAGGTAATCTTTGGTAAAACCACCTCCCCTATGCACTCTTAAGGTAATGTAGAACGCCGTTTCTAAATCCAGGTCGTATACATTATGTAGTAATCTAAATGTTCTCGAAAAAGTATATCCTTTAGCTAAACTGTCAACGGCAATTACCCTGTAGGCCAATTTTTTTAACCTTTTAACCGTTAAACTTCCTGACATATATTCTGAATATACAGCTAAACCCTCTTGTGTTTCTACATTATTTGGTAGCCCATGAGAAAAAATCTTTAGAGGTTGCAATAAGCCATTCATAGTTGTGACCATATGAACACCTATTTCATGATTTGTAAGGATTGCCAAATCACCTTCCGAAAAAACATGTTGTGTACTAAGAACTAAAGTTTGAATATTATTTAAAACCATAGCTATGGCAGACATTTTATCTGAATATTTTATAGCATAAGTAAAGTCATAGCGCTTTGAATAAGATCTAAATTTTTCTTCAGCCTCGAGAGGTGAGTATTTAGGTATATCATTTTCAGACGGTTTATCATCATCAAAATGCAATATGAATTTAGCGTTTTCGACATCCTGCTCAGTTGGTGTACCAAAAGATCGTAAGCTGTTATAGTAGAATTTTCTTCCTTCACCAATGGTTTCGATACATTGTATTAACCCAGAATAGAAATAAATAATATCTTCATAAAGATGTTTAAGAACATCATCTTCGATCTTTTCGATCGGCAAAGTAAACATTTCCCGATGCAACTTAAACTTGTCAAAATCTATTTGAGGATAGGTAAATAGAGGTTCTGATAAATATTTTGAAGCAAAGAATTTCTTTTTTTGTACTTCAATATTTGTTGGATTTATATAACTTAATAATTCAATTTTTTGAACTAAACTATCTAAATAAGTGTCAATCTCTATGAGCTCCTTATTGGCTACTTTTGCTTGCTGCATTCTGGCTAATATATTATGAATATTGCTTATAAAAAGACTTGGCATGAGATTCCAGATCCTTTTTTAAGGATACTTTAATGGCATTCACCACTTCAGGATACATGATCTGATTTACTTCATCGCAGTAGATCTTTTTAACTTCAGTCGCCAAAACTAAGGTATTTTTAAAATTCTGGGTAATGTATTTCAAGAAATATCCATTACCCTGAAAGGTATTATTTATTTCACAGATAGAAACCAAGCCATTTGGAAGCATCATTTTACCTAGCATTTCCTTCCAACGATTAACAGTCTCTCCGAATCGTTGATTATCTATGTTTGAGGTGCCTAAATTCCAAGTAGGTACTTCCCGATCCCATCTTCTCCAATTATAAGAATGCATATCGTATACGATACAAATACCAAACAATTCTTCCAATTTATTAATCAGTGCGTGAGTTACTTTATAAAAATTAGCATGTTTGGTTAAACTTTTGTTGATCATTTCATCGGATAATGGTTCACGCCAAAGCTTTTTACCCCACGCATCTGTATAAATGGCAGTTTCTGGAGTCCTATTTAAATCATACTCAAATCGGGAATCGAGTCCGGCTATCACAATGGGATGTGATCGTACCATATCTTTCGTAGCCGGATCTTCTTCAAACCAGCGATCATATTCAGAATGCAGGCAGTTATCCCATAATTCACGTCTGAAATGATGTCCATCATGAACGGCACCGCATACATAATGAACATAATTATCAATTTTTAAAGTAAATGAATAATCCTCAGCGACTGCTTCAAAAGTCTCTTGAGCATATATCTTCTCGAGTATTTCATCTATCGAAAGTCTTAGCATAATCAATAAAGTATTATTTTTCTAAAGGTAATTGATCTAAGCTGCCCCATTCTGTCCAAGATCCATCATAAACGCTTTTATCTCTCAATCCTATCATTTCTGAGCCTAATGCCAATAAACAGGCTGTAATTCCTGAACCACAAGAAAATATAAACTTTTCACCCTGTTTTGGTAATTGATCGAATATCTCTTTAATTCTTTCTCTTGGAACCATTTTATTTTCATCGATCAATAGTGAAAATGGAATATTTTTAGATTTCGGAATATGGCCGCTTCTAACTCCTTCTCTTGGTTCAGGGTCTATTCCAAAAAACCTATTTTCCGATCTTGAATCTAATACCAAAATTTTATCATCGCTTAATGATTTAAGGACTTCGTGATAATCACAAATCATTGAATCTTTATATTGCGCAACAAAATCTCCTTGTTGTCCATCATATTTCTTTCGATCTTCTAAAGGTAAGCTCTTCTTTTCCCATTCCGGCAATCCACCATCCAACACTGCAATATTATCGTAGCCCATGGTTTTAAACATCCACCATGCACGGGGACTCGAATAAATACCAAGGTTATCGTAAACAACCAATGCACTATTATTGTTAATCCCTAATTTTCTGGCGGCTATCGAGAAATTTTCAGGTGTAAGCATGGTATTAGGAAACCTGGCATCGGTATCAGAAAATTCATTTTCAAGATCCATAAATCTTGCATTTTTTATCTGACCTTTGATAGTATTATCTGAAGCACTATTTTCTGTAGTAACTTTAGGTATACTGGCATCGAGGACAATAAGGTTGTCAGCATCAAAATGTTGCCATAACCATGCTACAGAAACTAAGGGTTCTGATATGATAATATTCTCAGACATTTCTAAGCATCTTCAACCGTTTTTCTCAATCTTGAACGCCGATTAAAAGCTTCGAGTTTATCTAAAACCTTTGCCTCAACAAAATCAATGACTTTTTCTTCCAATTTGGTTTTATAAGCTTTATTCATATAAGTGATCCCACCGGGACTCATCACATTCACCTCAACCAATTTACCCCCGATAACATCAATACCAACAAAAAAGAGTCCGTCATTTACCAATTTAGGTCCTATTTGCTTACATAAGGCCAATTCTTCTTTAGTTAAGGAATGTTTCATAATAGAACCGCCAGCTGAAACATTTGATCGGTGATCATCGCTACCAGGAACCCTCCTCATAGCTCCTATAGGTTCTCCATTAAGAAGTAAAATTCTTACATCACCTTGTTCTGCGCCTTCAATATAATCTTGTAAAATCACATAATTAGAAGAGCCATCGGAAGTTGTAATATAAAAATCCAATAAAGATTTAATATTAGACATCGCAGATTTTTCTATTAATATAACACCTGAGCCTCCGAAACCGTTCAATGGTTTCAAGATCATTTTATCTGACTTGGCTTCTTTTATCTGTTGAATTAGATAATCTTTGTTTTTAGAAACATGGGTTGCAGGGATGATATTGCTATGAGAATCTCCGAAAGCCGCCGTATAAAGTTTATTATTTGCTTCACGCATACCTTCCAAGGAATTTATGATAAACACATCTTCCTTAACAGAATCTAAAAAATTAAGCATTATAGGATCTAATGGAGGTTCGGCCCTCATAAAAATAACATCAAAACCCGCCAATGGTAACATTTCTTCTCTTAATTTGGATTTATTATAGAAGGTTTTAAGGCTATTAGGTACTTTGTCCATCCTTCCCACCACTGTACAAAAAGCATTCGTGACACTATTTCGTATTGTTAAATTTGCAGGTGTACATATGGCTACACCATGTTTTCTTTTAACACATTCTTTAATAAGAGCGAGGCTGGTATCATTTTCGGGTTTTATGTTTTCCCAAGGATACATTAAAAAACAAATATTCATAGGTCTAATAGTTTAAAAGTAAAATAGCCTTACGCTTTTTTAGGATAGTCGTCATCCCAATCTTTTACATGGGGTTCTCCTAATTTATCAACCGATTTTGCGACTATCATAGAAACGGTAGCATCACCTGTTACATTTACAACGGTTCTACACATATCTAGTGGTCTATCTACCGCAAATATCAATGCCAATCCCGCTTCCGGTATTCCAGCCTGGGCCAAAACAATGACGAGCATTACCATTCCTGCTCCGGGTACAGCAGCACTCCCAATGGAAGCCAATGTGGCGGTGGCGATAATTCCTAATTGTGTACCAAAGTCCAGATCCATACCGAATGCCTGTGCAATAAATACGGCTGCTACGGCTTGATAAAGGCTGGTTCCATCCATATTGATGGTGGCGCCTATAGGTAATACAAAACTTGAAACTTCTTCTTCAACACCCAAATGCTCGGTAACCCTTTCCATGGTTACTGGTAAAGTGGCAGCACTTGAGCTTGTCGAAAATGCCAATAACTGTGCGGGTGCAATTCCTTTCATAAAAAAATTAGGTTTCTTCCCTGTAAATACAAATACAATTGAATTATACAAAACAACCATTAATGCCAATCCTAAGACCACTGTAAAAGCATACCATCCTAAAGCTTTAAATAGATCCAGGCTCGGAGATTCGGCAACTAGTGACGCTAACAAAGCAAAAACTCCATAAGGCGCAGCCAACATTATGAGATCGATCATTTTTAAAATCACTTCATTAAAACCATCGAAGAAATTTTTTACAGCTTTTGATTTTTTTTCTGGAATTAGAATCAATCCAATTCCAAAAAATATTGCAAAAAATATTACTTGTAGCATATTCCGATTATCGCTTGCTGCACCAAAAATATTCTCGGGTACCAGATCTTCCAATGCCTGTAAAGGCCCGCTTTCCTTTTGTTTTTTGGCATCTTCTTTATATTTAGCCGTATCGCCACTATAATTTTCAACCATTTCCAACCTGGTAGTTTCCGAAATTGAATTTCCAGGTTTTATAACGTTAACCAACAAGAGTCCGATAGAAACTGCCATTATTGTTGTTAATATATAAATGAAAATTGTTCGGCCACCCATTTTAGAGAGTTTAGAGATATCTTTTAAATCTGAAACTCCTTTAATTAAAGAAGCTAAGATCAATGGTACAGCTATTAATTTGAGGGCATTTATAAATATACTACCAAAAGGTTTGATCCAATCTCTAATGATTTCCTTACCACCTTCCATATTCGACATCAACAAACCAACAACAACGCCCACAAGCATTCCCAATAGTATTTGCCAATGAAGTGCTAATTTTTTCATTAAGTATATTTTTAAATTCGTTGAAAGATAAAAAAATAAGCCCAAATAAAAAATAATGACATTTCTCTATTATCCACCAAAAAAATGCTATTCCAATCCATTTAATCATAGAACAGAAAATTGTATATTGCAACACTTATTATAAACCAATTAAAAAAGTAAAATGGCAAGTATTTTAGATCTATTAAATAGTGATATGGGGAAAACCCTGATCGAAGGAACCAGTAAGCAATTAGGGCAAGATAAAAATAAGACAAGCACGGCCTTAAGTGCTGCACTTCCATTGATATTAGGAGCGATGAAAAACAATGCAAAAACACCAGAAGGTGCTTCGGGCTTGCTTAATGCCTTAGGAAATGACAAACATAGTGGTAGTATCCTTGATAATCTAGGAAGTATTCTTGGTGGCGGTGGTATTGACGATAATGTCTTAAAGGACGGTGCTGGCATTTTAGGTCATGTGTTTGGTGGGCGAGAACAAAATGTTGCCAATGCAGTGAGTAAATCAAGTGGCCTGGATGCCGGATCTGCAATGAACATATTAAAAGTAGCGGCTCCATTTATCATGGGATATCTTGGTAAAGAAAAACGTCAGAAAAACGTGTCGAATGAAAGTGGTATTGGTGATCTTTTAGGAGGATTATTAGGGAATGAAAGTCAACAACAACAAAGTATGGTTGAGCGATTGTTAGATGCAGATGGTGATGGAAGTATTATTGATGACGTTGCTGGAATGATCTTAGGAAGTGGTGGTAAAAAGAAAGGCGGACTCGGTGGACTGCTAGGTGGATTGTTCGGAAAAAAATAACTTTTTATAATGTAAAAAGCCAAACAGTAGTTTGGCTTTTTTTGTTTTTATACTTCACTTTTAAAAGGTATTTTTGTGCCTGAAAATATTTTAATGGAAAAATTAAAAAAGCGATGGGGTCTCACATCAAATTGGCAAGTGCTTTTGATTATTATCGCATTTTCTATTAACGGTTCTTTTGCAACCTGGATAGCAAAACCTGCCACTCATTTTATAGGATTAGACGCAGAGACTACAAGCCCATGGTTGTTTTGGCCTGTTAGAATTGTACTCATATTTATTATCTATCAAATAACATTACCTGTCGTTGGTTTTTTCTTAGGGCAGTTTAAGTTCTTCTGGAATTTTGAAAAGAAAATGCTAAAACGAATTGGATTTAAACGTTTTTTTAAAGAAGAATAATAAACTTATTTAACTTCTACGAAAGTTTCAACTTTATTTTTATCGAATACAAAGGTATAAAGCCACATCAATGTAAATGTAGGTATTACATCCAAAAATGGTAATGCTTCTTCTATAAAGGTGATCACTGCCGCAATTTTACCTTTTTTTCCAGCATACATTTTAGTCATTAAATAAGCTGAGAGCGGTGCCCAAACAATATCAATCGCTGGTAATAGGAAGGAAGCATAACCCATAGCATCTAATATAATACCGAGTGCTAAAAGCTTGTATTTATTTTTTATAATATTCAATTGGACCTACTTTTTTAAAAACAAAGCAATAAAAATGCCAAAAATTAAGAAAGTTTTGCACTTATTAATTTTAAAAACTCATTGCGGGTTTCATTATTTTTAAAAGTACCGCGAAATGCAGAAGTTGTAGTAACAGAATTTTGCTTTTGAACACCTCGCATCATCATACACATATGTGCCGCCTCAATCACCACTGCAACTCCTTGGGGTTTTAAAACTTTATTAATGGTATTCACTATTTGATCGGTAAGTCTTTCTTGTACCTGTAAACGTCGGGCAAAAATATCAACAATCCGAGGTATCTTACTTAATCCAACAATTTGTCCGTTTGGTATATAGGCAATATGAGCTTTTCCGAAAAAAGGTAACATATGATGTTCGCAAAGAGAATAAAGCTCAATGTCTTTTACAATGACCATTTCACTGTAATCTTCATCAAAGAGGGCCGATCTTAAAACTTCTTCAGCATCTAAATGGTAACCATGGGTTAAAAACTGCATCGCTTTAGCAGCTCTTTCTGGAGTATTACGCAGTCCTTGTCGTTTGGCATCCTCTCCTATACTATCAATTATTGAAATATATTTTTCTTTAATATCGTCGGTAATTTCTATATTAAATTCTTCGAATTTTTGATATGACATTTTTTACAATTTTGAAATGGAAAGATAATAAATAAATAAAGAAGATTTGCTGAAAATGAACTCCAACAAATCTTCAAAACCAAAAATCAACCAAATTTTTAATCCTTTTTTAGTTTACTCTTATATTTCTTAGTAAACTTTTCTAGTTTCGGGTTAATAACCATTCTGCAATACCCTTGATTTTTATTATTATTATAATAATCTTGATGGTAACTCTCAGCTACATAATAATTATTAATGGCAGTTACTTCTGTTACTATTTTTGAGTCAAAAACTTTTTCCTTTTCCAGAGCCGCGATCATGTTTTCGGCCTCTTCTTTTTGACTATCATTATGATAGAAAATAACCGATCTATATTGGGTTCCAACATCTGCACCTTGCCTATTCAGGGTTGTTGGGTCATGCGTATTAAAAAACACATCCAGAATTTCACGGTAATTTATCACTTTAGGATCATAAGTAAGTTGTATTACTTCGGCATGGCCGGTATTTCCTGTACAAACTTCCTTATAAGTCGGGTTTTTAACTTTACCGCCGGCATATCCTGATTCTACTTTGCTTACTCCTTTTAATTGTTCGAATATCGCTTCTGTACACCAAAAACAACCATTACCAAAAGTGGCCAATTCTAATCCCTTCATCGTTTCTATATTTTGTGCTAAGTCTTTATTTTCTATTTTTTTTTCGGTTGATAAATTACACGATAAAAAAGAAAATATAAAAACAAATAGCATACTTTTTTTTACCATTAATTTTGTTTTATTTATAAGACGTCTGACTTGTAATTAAATTACACTGTTAAGAAAAATTTAACACAAATGAGATTAATCGAAATAATTCGTCATAAATCATTAAATTAGAAAAATTTTAATGTGTTTTCTTATGAAAAGAATTGGTATATTTTGCTTACTATTAATGTCGTCTATTAGTTATGCTCAAATTGACAATCAACCAAAATTTTGGGATAATGTTAGATTTGGAGGTGGTTTTGGATTAGGATTTGGCAATAATAATACCACTATCGCCATCTCACCAAGTGCCATTTATACTTTTGACAATAAATTTGCATTAGGTTTATCTACCAGTTACTTATATAATAAAAACTTCGACCTGAACACCAATGTATTTGGTGCTGGTATAATAGGATTATATAACCCATTAAATGTTATCCAGTTATCTGCTGAATTTGAACAATCCTTTGCCCGTCAAAAGTTAGGGTTGGAAAAATACAATTTCAGCTTTCCGGCCCTCTATTTGGGAATTGCTTACAGGTCGGGTTGGTTTGCCGGTGGTTTGCGATATGATGTGCTTTACGACTCGAATAAGAGTGTTTATGCATCTGCTTTAAGTCCTATTGTAAGATTTTATTTTTAGTGAAAATTCTGTATTTCTTTAAGTAGAATTTCTAACATTTCATCTGTAAAATCAATATGTGTTACCATTCTTAATTTACCCTGTCCCATCCCGGTAATTAAAATATTTTTAGCTGCTAATTCATTAACAAAATCCGAGTCTTCGATATGATCGGAAGTATAAAAAATAATGATATTGGTTTCTACAGGCTCTACTTTTTTAATGGCTGATGATGCCTTTAAAGCATCCGCAATTTTTTTCGCTCTGGTATGATCTTCAGATAAACGTTCTATGTGGTTATCCAATGAATAAATTCCGGCTGCCGCTAAATATCCTATTTGTCGCATACCTCCTCCAAACAATTTACGAATACGCAGCGCTTTTTCAATAAGGTCATGAGAACTTATTAATAAGGATCCAACCGGGCATCCTAAGCCTTTCGACAAACAAATAGATATTGTATCAAACTCTTTTCCATATTGAACGGGGTTTTCATTCTTTACAACCAAAGCATTGAAAAGCCTTGCACCATCGAGATGAAATGAAAGATCATATTCTTTGCATACTTTACTGATCTTTTTGATCTCTTCTAGATCCCAACAGGCACCACCCCCTTTATTTGTGGTGTTTTCTATGGTTACTAACCTGGTGATTGCTTGATGAATATCTGCTCTATTACTTATATTATCTTTAACCATTTGGGCCGTAAACATGCCTCGATTGCCATCTAATAACCTGCATGACGCACCCGAATTAAAAGATGCACCACCTCCTTCATAATTATAAACATGGGCCCATTTATCGCATATGATCTGATCGCCGGGCTGGGTTTGTAATTTTATAGCTACCTGATTTGCCATTGTTCCTGAAGGAAAGAACAAGGCATCCTCCTTACCAAACATTTTTGCCACTTTTTTCTGAAGTTTATTTACAGTAGGATCTGCTTTAAAAACATCATCACCAACCTCAGCATTGAACATGGCCTCCAACATTCCTTTTGTTGGCTTTGTTACGGTATCACTTAATAAATTTATTTGCATAGTTTAAATTATTCCATTCCTATAGGTGATCCATCCGGTATTATTGGGGCTGTACTTTTCTTATATGAAGACGGATCCTTTTTAAAATTTTCAATACGCTTCAAGAATTCTGTTTCATACAATTTTTGGAGACCACCTGTTTTATTTGACCTAAACAATTGGGAAATCCCATCCAATCTATTATTCACTATCGCTCTTATCTGAGAATATGAATTTTCATGAGCGGAAAGCTGAAACAAAAAATTCAGCACCTGATCATTGATTACATTTTGTAATTCCTGATGGTATTTATTCTTATGATGCTTTTTTATTGATTTTTCAATAACCTCATCAATGAGTTCATCTAAACCCAACTGATCATTATCCATACTTTTATGTTGTACCAATCGCGATGCTCGCTCCGGATGGAAAAGCAACTCCAAGGTCATTTCGGACGCAGTAGCTACTGCCCCAAACGGATCGAATGATACGCCATTTTTACTTTTAAAAGATTCACGACTTCGTGCATAGCCAAAGGCGCGGGGTGGGAATTGTTCTAATAAGCTTTCTGGAATAGCAAGATTAGCCACATCGATCGTCTTCAACAATACTTGCAGTGCCTTGCGTTCGGTAGTTCCATCAACCCTTTTAACAATGGTCTGCCCATCACCTTTAACAGCATAATTATAATCCAATCCTCCGATCAATTTACTAACTGCCTCGGTTTGATATCTATGAAAAAAATACAGAGGAACAAAAACATCCTCCAAGACAGTATAAGGTTCATTTGATTTTATATTATCGACAGAAAAATTCTCAATAGCCTTATTTCTAATGGCCAACACATTGTTCAATTCTTCAGCTATATCAGAACCATTATCCCACAAATGTCCATAGGCATGTGCGCCTCCTTTAGGCCTTGCATCCTGATCGGAAATAAATCTTAGACCTTTTGCAAATGCATCATTTAATATTTTTGTTAATTGATTTTCTTCATCGCTTTGAAAATCCTGATACGAATAAGCTACAGTAACCTTATCCCATTCTCCGATACTTGTAGTGTAAGCCTCAGAGAAATCTATAATGCCGTCTTTTAAGCTTATTTTCGGATGTGGATAATCCATTACTGATGCCCTGTCATTTGTGCTCGCTGCAAAATTATGGGTAAACCCTATTGTATGACCTACTTCATGGGCCGATAACTGCCTGATCCTTGCCAGTGCCATTTCCAGCGCAAATTGATCATCGATATCATTATTGGTATAAGGAGCCTTTAATGCCTGCGCTATCAAAACATCCTGGCGAATACGTAGTGATCCCAAACTCACATGTCCTTTGATTATTTCACCTGTTCTCGGATCAGAAATACTGCCTCCGTAGCTCCAGCCCCTCGTAGACCTGTGTACCCATTGAATAACATTATAACGCAAATCGAGGGGATCAACCCCTTCCGGTAAAAGCTTCACTTGAAATGCGTCCTTATAACCAATAGATTCGAATGCCTGATTCCACCAACTGGCCCCTTCCAATAAGGCTGATCTAACCGGTTCGGGCGCACCTCTATCTAAATAATAAGTTATAGGCTCTACAGCCTCGCTAATGGCAGCAGCGGGGTTTTTCTTTTCAAGTCTATGCCTATAAATAAATCGTTTTGTAATCGATTGATTTACGGGTGTAGCATAGTCTAAATAAGTCATAGGATAAGAGCCCGACCTGGCATCAAAAATTCGAGGTTTATAATTCCCATCAGGTAATTCTACAAAAGAATGGTGCTGATGTACAGTAACCAAAGATGCTTCTGGCGTAACGCTACGTATATTATAATCTTTTGGTTTTCCTGAAAATGTCAAGATCACATCAAACTCAACATTCTTAGGAAAAGCTTTGGTTCGCTTTATATTAAAGGCACTCTTCGTTTTATCTAAACTATAACTCCCCTGTTTATTCTGCGCTAATCGGTTAGCGACGCCATGAGCATCCCTCACGAAAAAATCTGTAGCATCTATTAAATAAGATCCGTTCTTTTTTTCTTTGATAACAAATCCATGTAATACAGATTTTGCAAATGCCTCTTCAACAGATTTTCTTTCATCTTCATTGGTTGTTATGGCTCTATAGATTTGATTTGGCTGAATTAACAATAACTTATTCCCTGCTTTATGGAACTTAACGACGATGCCATCACCAAGTTGGCCACGGTCAAGACCTATATCATTGGATCCAATACCTTCTGATAAGGCATGAACATATAAAAACTCATCATCTAATTTATCAACTTCGAGAAATATCTTATCTTCATTTTCATCATAATAAAAATTTACAAATCCTTCATATTTTGTAACACCCTGCTTTTCCTTAAAAAATTGGGAAAAACTATTTTGAAAAAATAACATTATCAGGATTAGCAAAACAATTTTTCTCATATTTATTTTATTTTCGATAAAGCTATAAAATAACATTGACAAATTCAATAAGCATAACAATATCCAATCTTATTTTTTAGTTTATTTTTGTCACGAACTATGATTACACAAGAAGACATAAAAGATATTGATGATCGCGTTGAAAAACTAAGAGAATATCTCAATATTGAACAAAAATTGATAGAAATAAGTAATGAAGAAGAAAAAGCTTCTAATCCTGAATTCTGGAATAACCCGAGAGAAGCTGAAGTATTAATGCGTTCATTGAGACTCAAGAAAAAATGGGTTGAAGATTATAATACAATTAAAACAAATAATGAGGAATTGCAAATCATGTATGATTTCTTAAAAGATGGAGAAGGTTCGGAAACGGAGGTCATGAATCGTTATAATAAAACGCTGACACTGCTAGAAGGTTTAGAATTTAAAAATATGCTTTCTGATGAAGGAGATAATCTAAGTGCTGTACTTCAGATTACTGCCGGTGCCGGGGGTACCGAAAGCTGTGATTGGGCAGAAATGCTTATGAGGATGTATTTAATGTGGAGTGAAAAGCAGGGATATAAAATAAAAGAACTAAATCATCAATCGGGTGACGTAGCCGGCATAAAAACGGTAACCTTAGAAATAGATGGTGAATTTGCCTTTGGTTATTTAAAGGGAGAAAACGGTGTACACAGGCTGGTACGTATCTCTCCTTTTGATAGTAATGCCAAAAGACATACTTCTTTTGCTTCTGTTTATGTTTATCCTTTGGCAGATGATAGTATTGAAATTGATATAAATCCTTCTGAAATTTCATGGGATTTTGCGAGATCCAGTGGCGCAGGTGGTCAAAATGTAAATAAAGTTGAAACCAAGGCTATTTTGACCCATCACCCCACAGGGATTATTATCCATAATTCAGAAACACGTTCACAATTAGAAAATAGAGAAAAAGCCATGGTAATGCTCAAATCTCAATTATATGAATTGGAATTACAAAAACAGCGTGAAAAAAGGGATGAGATCGAAGCAGGTAAAATGAAAATTGATTTTGGGTCTCAAATCAGAAATTATGTAATGCATCCATATAAACTGGTTAAAGATGTACGAACAGGTTATGAAACAGGTAATGTAGATGCCGTAATGAATGGAGATCTGGATGGGTTTTTAAAGGCTTTTCTCATGGCCTCCGGACAAAAAGAAAGTTAATAGTTTATTGAGCTTATGAATAAGATAGAAACAATTGTGTTTGACCTTGGGGGTGTTTTAGTAGACTGGAACCCGGCATACGTCTATTTAGAAGTGTTTGATGGTGACCGGCAAAAAGTGGATTGGTTTCTAAACAATATCTGCACGCATGATTGGAATGTGGAACAAGATGCCGGACGGACAATTAAGGAAGCAACCGAGCTATTGGTCAATAAATATCCACAATATGAAACCTGGATCAGGATATTTTATGATAGATGGGAAGATATGCTTGGTGGCCCTATTCATGAGACCGTTACACTATTAGATCAATTAAAAGACAACAATAAACATCGTTTGTACGCCTTAACTAATTGGAGTTCAGAGACTTTTCCGGTAGCCTTACAACGGTATGACTTTTTAAAACATTTCGAAGGTATATTGGTTTCGGGTGAAGAGAAAACAAGAAAACCGTTTGGAAAGATATATGATATTTTACTTAACCGTTATCAAATAAACCCCGTTAAAAGTGTCTTTATCGACGATAATTACGAGAATATTATAGCGGCCGAAAAGGCACATATGAAAGGTATTCACTATAAAAACACACGCCAATTAAAAGATGCCTTGATCAATTTAGGGGTTGAATTCTAAAATTAAAACTATCTCCGGTAGATTTTTGAGCTAATATATTTATAGCATTTTCCGTTAATTGTAGTATACGAGGATAACCACCAGTAACCTGGCAATCTCGCATTAAAACAATTAATTCACCTGAAGGAGTTAACTGAACGGTACCTGGTAAAACCGAAGATGTTATGATGGCGCCTAAATCATTAACAATAAGCTCATTTAACCTATAACCCATTCTATTATTTTCCTTAGAAATGGTAAACGTTGTATTGACCAACCTTTTTTGCTGTTCATCATTTAGATAATTATATTCCGGACCTTCATAAACCTTTATGATGTTGGTAGTAAAATGTTCGGCATTTACTTTTACGACGGATAAGGATCTTGGATTTGGCCGAGACTTTTCAAATATAGGTAACATATCATTTTTTTGCACACGCTCTACATTCGTAATGCCTTTATAATAACTCCTGCTTTTTAAAACCATCTCCGTTTGAAATCCACCGCTTATAGCTAGATAACATCTGGCACCAAATACAGGTCGATCAAAAGTCAAGATGTCATCCTTCTCTACAGTAAGAACCTTATTTAATATGACTGTGGCACCATTTATTTTTGGTAAAAAATCAGCTCCGCTAATACATATATCTAATTGTTTTTCAAATAATAACTTACAGTTACCTAAAGTTATTTCTAATAAAGCTTCCTTTGTATTATTACCTAATAGTTGATTAGCTAATTTAGCAGTAAACTGATCCATGGCTCCGGATACAGGCACCCCAAATTCTCCATACCCGAATCTTCCAAGATCCTGAATAGAAGTATAAAAACCCGGTGACAAAACTTTAATCATGAAGCCTTTCTTTTTTTAATTTATACATACCATTCGCCACCTGCAATTCAATATGTTGATATTCATGAAAATCAATACTCGAAAATTTTATTTTATCCCCAGCCTTGGCAAAACAAGGGTTATCGGAGGTCACATTAAAAAAAGTGATGGGAGAATTTCCTATAATATTCCAGCCACCGGCACTTTGAGATGGATAAATACCGGTTTGCGAGCCTCCAATACCCACTGATCCTTTCGCTACATTTAATCTAGGGCTCCCTTTTCTGGGAAAATGCAATCGTTTGTCCATTCCGCCTAAGTATAAAAATCCCGGCAGAAAACCAATAAAATAAACAGTGTAGATAGCAGAGGAATGTAAGTGAATTAATTCATCAATTGTTAACTTTTTAATTTCTGATATTTTTTGTAAATCAATACCAAATTTCTCATCGTAACACACAGGAATATTCCAAAGATAATTCTGCTCACTTGATGCAATATTTTTTTGGTTTTTTATTGATTTTAGAGTTAAAATTTCATCATAGATATTTTCTATAGTAGTATTATATATAATTGTTAATGAGTTATATGTGTTGATTATATCAACTATTACTTCAATCCTATTTTTTTCGATTTTATTTTTAAAAATAATGATGTCTTTAAGAATATTTTCATCAATTTTGGCAGGCCATTCTACTAAAATTGCCTGATTTCCGTAAGGTTTATATGTTATATCAAAGTGACCCAATTATTCAATTTTTATTCCTTTTTCGATAAATTTTTTAGAGACATATTTTAAAATTTCTACAGCATTCGGATTGTCTCCATGGATACAATATGTATCGGCAAAAATGTCCACTTCTACTCCACTAATGGTCTTCACTTTTTTTCGAATGATCATTTTTAATAAATGTTCCAATAAAAGATCGCGATCTGTAATGATGGCATTTTCATTTGTTCTTGAAACCAAGGTCAGGTTTTCATTATAATTTCTATCCGCGAAAGCCTCTACTTTGGTCTCTATTTTATTCTTTAAAGCTAATTTTTCTATAATTGAGTTATATGGAACAAATAAAACGGTATTCTTTACGGTATTTTTTACTGCATGGAGAATAATTTGAGCGGTCTTAGGATCTCTTGCAGCCTGGTTATAAAGCGCACCATGGGCCTTCACATGATATAATGTAGCCCCCAACCGTTTAGCATGTGTATCCACCAAGTTAATTTGATCTTCTAAACTTTGTTGTAAATACTTCTCATCAAGATCCATTACTTTTCGGCCAAAATTCTTCCGATCAGGAAATGAGGGATGGGCGCCTATATTGACATTATTTTTTAAAGCTAATTTGATGGTTTCATTTATGGTGAGATCGTCGCCGGCGTGTCCCCCACAGGCGATACTGCAGGATGAAATAAAGGGCATCAACGCCGATTCATTACCCAGACCTTCACCAACATCACAATTAATGTCTACAGAATAGCTCATTGCCAAATATTAAACACCTTAAATATACTTTTTAATCCTAAAAATATAGTTATTACCAAAATGATAATACCCAAACTGTTTTGAGTAGTAGAGTTTTTAAATTTACCTAAGATCGATTCTTTATTCATGATCCAAATCAAAAAGCCGGCAATAATGGGTAATAATATCCCATTAGCCACTTGAGCAAATTTGATGATCTCGATAGGTTTGATGCCTAATGAAGAAAAGAAAACGCCTAATATTAAAATGATAATCCAAACGGCTCGAAACCTTTTTGACCTTAAATTCCCCTCCCAACCCAAACATCCAGTTGCTACATAAGCCGCTGCCAAAGGCGCAGTGATGGCCGACGTAATCCCTGCGGCAAATAAGCCCATGGCTAGAAAATATTTTGAAAAGTCGCCATATAAGGGTGCTAATCCTTTTGCGAGATCTGAAGCATCTGAAACTTCCGTTGCTTGAATTGCAGAAGCCGATACTATAATAGCCATCGATACTATACCGCCCAGTATGATAGATATAAAAGTATCCTTTCTAGCCTTTTCCAGATCGTCTGACGAACTCCATCGCTCTTTTACCAGGGATGCATGTAGAAATAGGTTATAAGGCACTACGGTAGTTCCAATTAACCCAACAATAATTAACAGGCTGCTCTTGGGGAAACTTGGCACAAAAGAACCTTTTAAGACGGCAAGTATATCTGGTTTTGTCATAATAGCCGTTATTAAGAAGGACAAACTCATCAAGAGTACCAAGCCGATTAACGCCGTTTCTAGGAATTTATAATTTCCTATATACAATAAAATAAAAGCAATAATACCAATGACAAGGCTTAAAATGTTCAGAGAATAGCCTCCAATATCTATTTTATTATTGGTAAAAATGGTTTCTAATCCCAGAATGCCCCCACTGATATTTCCTGCTTCATAAGCTGCATTTCCAATTACAATTGCTGAAAGAATTAAAATAATGGTCACTTTTCTGGCCAAGGGGTTTTTAATTTCACCTCGAATTACTTCTGAGAGGCCTTTTTGGGAAATAATCCCTAATCGCGCTGCCATTTCTTGCAATACTATGGTTGCAATAATGGATAAAACCATCGCCCACAACAATGTAAATCCGAAATTTACACCTGCCAGCGTGCATAAGGTAACTGTTCCCGGGCCAATAAAGGCTGCTGCCACTAAGGTTCCCGGCCCAATATTCTTAAACCATTTTTTAATCATTCTTAATAGAATTCAAGGCATAAATAGCAAAGCTACCTAACCAATGCCCACCTTCATAGTTATCATCTATGATACTTGGTAAAGAATAATTGATATGCTGATTGGCAATATTCTTTAAATGATCGAACTCTGGCATATCCTCAGCTATTTTATTTAAGCTCCATGCCCGGGAAAAATTAACACCATCAAGGTGCACCAGTTTACCATCAGTTCTGTCTGATACAATTCCAGGAGCGAGTTCAAAATACGGGTCTTTTAATTGAGGTAAAAAAGCGTCTATCCATGATCTGAATTGATCCATAGTAAGTACACGTTTCATAATTGCTGCCTCTTCCAAGCATGGCGATAGAAAATCAAATCCGCTGGGCTCCCAAGAAATCGGACAATTTTGATCTGGCATGTAAAAATCCCTGGCTCGTTTTTCAATAAGTGCTTTTAATTCTTCATGATTTAAAGCAAGCGCAAAATCATATGCAAACGAGAGTCCGAATGCTGTATTAGGATGCTCTCCTACACGGATTGGATAATTTAACTTCGGTAAAAATTCAATATATTTTTCTACAATGAGGTTGGTTAAAGGCATTAAATTATCTTGTAGTTGCCCGGCAATAGGGTCATCCCAGGCATGTAATTCTTCGGCCAACTTAAGCAACCAAGCCCATCCGTAAGTTCTTTCATATGACTTGTTATGCTCTCCTTCAAAATAGCGAACTTCTTCTAATATATTCTCTTTAGTAATATTAAGAAGTAATTTTTCTTTTATGATATCTGCGTTCTCTATTGAGGGATACTTTTTTAATAAACTCACTAAGCTCCAATGTCCGTGAACGGCAGAATGCCAATCAAAACATCCATAAAAAGCCGGATGCAATACTTTTGGTGCTTTCAGATCTTCGTTACTGCCTAAAGTCTGCCCTAATTTATTTGGATATTCTATATCCATACAATGTAATGGCAACTTCATTAACCTGCCAGCTTCTGTTAAATTCAGCTCCGGGATATTGGCAATTTCAACTTTTTTAACGACTTGTTCTTCTTGGTTATCTTTTGAATTACACGATAAGGCCAAGCAAATAATTATAATCGCATAGGAATATTTGATCATTTATTGGTAGTGTTTAAATAGGTTTAGATACGTAAATGTACTAATTATAAGCCATTAATATAATAGCATAAATCACTAGCATTATCATTAACGGTAACCTATTCAATAAAATATTGTTTTAATTTTGGGTAACTTTATAATTGTCAATATTAGACTCGGCATATTGATGCTTCTTTGGTACTTTGGTCAACTCGGCTGTTTCATGAATATTAAGGAAATATTCAGAAAGTCTATCTAATATTGGATGTTGATCGTTGGTGTTGATTTCTATGAGCTTACCATCGGTTAATTCAACGATATAATTATATCTGGGTGTGTCGTTAGGCCTTGACAATTGTTTCCATTGTTGATCTAGAACTTTTAGTTGACTTCTATTTACAATATTTTTCAATTGATTAAGATCTTTTGAAGTTAATTTACCTTCGAAGTTGCCCGTAAATTCTTTGGTGTATATCCTTCCTTGGTAATAAACCGATCCGTCATTATTGACCTCAACCGACATCGACTTACAGGTTCCGAAACAAGTTGAAGCATGAAAGGTAATTTTGTTAAAATCTATTTTAGATATTAACTGACCTCTATTATAAAATATATATTGTTCTTCTTTAAAAAATGGGTCAGAATTTAATTTTTTATAATTCTTTTCTGCTAAATCTTCTTTTTTTGTAACCGGAACAATTATTAATTTATTTTTATTTAAATATTTTATCTTAAAATCAATATTTTCCTCGCGGGAATCCGTGCCTCCAACAAAATATTTTTCCTTAAATGTCAATTTTCTGTTTTTAAAATCGAAGATCAATGCATGCTTTGCATTATCTATATTATACACAACAGAATCCTTAAAGAATCTCAAATAGGTCAGGTCACTATTAACCCATTCAGTTTCGGTCAGTAGCAATGAATCAAGCTTAGATTGTGTATGCCCACTTAAAGTAGCACATAAAAAAAGTATGACAATAATTTTATTCATTCAGGGGAGTACACAGTTAACCTACCAAAGTTAATAAAATTATCCTAACCAGCCTTCTCTATCTAAACTTCTGTATTGAATAGCTTCCGAAATATGGTCTGATGTAATAGTTTCTGATGCACTTAGATCAGCAATTGTTCTTGATACCTTTAGTATTCTATCATAAGCCCTTGCAGACAGATTTAGGCGCTCCATGGCATTTTTTAACAATTTTTTTGATCCTTCATCCAAGGCACAGAACTTTCTTATCTGCTTTACGTTCATCTGTGCATTATAATGGATATTTTCATTTTTTTTAAATCTATTGGTTTGAATCTGCCTTGCTTTTGTTACGCGTTCTCTAATAACATTACTGGACTCTCCTTTTCTTTCTTCAGATAATTTATCAAATGGAACCGGTTGTACTTCTATATGAATATCTATCCTGTCTAATAATGGACCTGACACTTTACTCAAGTATCGCTGCATTTCTGCAGGAGAAGAGGTTACATGACCTTCGGTGTCGTTAAAATAACCACTAGGACTCGGATTCATACTTGCCACTAACATAAAACTACTTGGATAGGTAATTGTAAATTTAGCACGAGATATGGTTACTTCCCTATCTTCCAAGGGTTGACGCATAACTTCTAATACTGTTCTCTTAAATTCCGGTAATTCATCTAAAAATAAAACACCATTATGCGATAGTGATATTTCACCGGGTTGCGGATATGTTCCGCCACCGACCAAGGCTACATCGCTTATCGTGTGATGTGGCGATCTGAATGGCCGCTGTCCCATTAAACCTGAATTTTCTTTTATTCTACCTACTACGCTATGGATTTTTGTAGTCTCTAAAGCCTCTTGTAAGGTCATTGGTGGTAAAATACTTGGCAATCGCTTTGCCAGCATCGTTTTACCCGAACCGGGAGGGCCAATTAAAATAATATTGTGTCCGCCTGCCGCTGCAATTTCCATACAACGCTTGATAGATTCCTGGCCTTTTACATCTGAAAAATCAAATTCCGGGTTTTCTAAATTCTCATAAAACTCCTTTCTTGTATCAACAATGGTGGGTGATAATGTAGAATTGCCTTCAAAAAAATCTATCACTTCCTTAATGTTTTCAACACCATACACGTTAAGATTATCTACAATAGCGGCTTCCTTGGCATTTTGCTTAGGTAAAATAAATCCTTTAAAACCCTCTTCTCTGGCCTTTATGGAAATAGGCAATGCTCCCTTTATAGGTTGCAGGCTACCATCCAAAGAAAGTTCGCCCATGATGAGATAATCTTTAATACTGTCGCTTTTGATTTGTGAAGAGGCCTCTAGGATTCCAATAGCCAGGGTTAGGTCATAAGCAGAGCCTTCCTTCCGCAGATCAGCAGGAGCCATATTGATGGTAATTTTTTTACCCGGAATTTTATACCCGTTATTTTGCAAAGCCGCGGCAATACGATAATTACTTTCTTTGATGGCGTTATCAGGCAATCCAACTAAATGGTATCCAATACCTTTATCAATATTAACCTCAACAGTTATCGTAGTAGCTTCAACACCAAATACAGCGCTGCCATATACTTTTACAAGCATTTTTTCAATTTTATTAATTACAAAACTAAAGAACTTTTTAGATATTAAAAACTTAACTTATTTCAATTTAAGTGACATTAACAAGGCAAGTATGATAAAGCCAAATAAGGCCCAAAAACTTAATTTTAAGTTGGCATAATCAGCTAAAAAGCCTAGAAAAACAGGGCCAATTAAAAATCCGATAAATCCCGATCCCGCAATAAATGATATTCCTTGTGATGGTTCTATACCTTCTCTTTTTCCACTTAATCGAAACAGTTCAGGGACAATTACAGATAAACCTAAACCGACCAGCGAAAAACCAATAATTACAATGAATGGTTGTATTAATAAAACACAACCAAAACCAATAGCACCTATAATGGTTCCACCTATGATTAATGATTTGGAACCAAATTTTGAACTAATACCATCGCCTAAAAATCTACCTATTGCCATTGTTGCCGAAAAAGCTGTGTAACCTAAGCCAACCCAAGAAGCTTTTGCTAAAGAAATATTTTCTAAATATAATGCACTCCAGTCTACGATAGCACCTTCACTGGCCATCACAAAGAATCCTATCATTGCCAGTATAAATAAGGGCTTAAAATTGGCTATCTGAAAGGTATTCTCTTCCAAACTTTTAGATGAAGAAGAAAAATAATATTTCAAGAATATCATATTTAAAATAAGCAATAAGCCTATCACTACAAGCAAATGGTTTAATGGCGACGTCGCATCAGATAAGAAAAAACTCCCTATGCCAGCTCCTAAAAACCCGCCAATACTAAAAAACCCATGATTGGAAGACATGATATGAATTTGATCCTCCTTTTCAATTTCGGTTACAAGGGTGTTCATAGCGATATCCGTAATTCCAGAAGTAGCACCAACTAAATACATTCCTGCACATAACCATAGGTATTGGTCAGCTATAAAAGGAATTATAAAAGAAAATAGAAAGAATATAATTCCATAGCCTGTCACTTTCCCCACACCAAATCTTCTAATAATCCTTGGGGCTAAAAACAACATTGTTAAAGTACCTAATGCCATAAAAAAAATAGCAATACCTAATTGTCCTTCATCTATTTGTAAAGTAGATTTTATTCTAGGTATGTAAATTGCCCAGGTGCCAAACAACACATTTATTGATGCAAATACTAATGCGGGTGCAAAATACTTACCTTTAGAAAAGATCAATTGTAGTGCCTTCATTTGATAAAAAATAGATTTCGAAAATAATATTTTATACTAACTATTCAATTAACTAATTAAAACTATTTAAATTCCTATTTTTGTGAGTAACCTAAATTTTAGAGATTGTTAACTTATAAACCTACGCTTAGCTTTGCTAAATATGAAGATGAATTAGACCAGCTTTCTGGTTATCGTGATAAATTTCATATTCCAAAAGACAAAAAAGGAGATGAATTGATTTATCTATGTGGGAATTCCTTGGGCTTACAGCCCAAAACGACAAAATCATACCTAGAACAAGAACTTTTAGATTGGGCCAATTTAGGCGTTGAAGGTCATACCCATGCCAAAAATCCATGGTTAAATTATAACGAAATGCTTACGCCTAAAATGGCAAAACTAGTAGGCGCTAAGCCGATTGAAGTGATCGTTATGAATACCTTAACGGCTAATCTTCATTTTATGATGGTTTCGTTTTACAAGCCAACCAAATCGCGTTATAAAATCCTTATCGAAGGAGATGCTTTTCCTTCAGATAAATATGCTGTCGAGTCTCAGTTACGCCATCATGGCTTTGATGATAAGGATGGACTCATATTGTGGTCTTCACGCGAAGGGGAAGAATTAGCGCGCATTGAAGATCTGGAGGCCATATTAAAAGCCTCAGGGAATGAAATCGCACTTATAATGATAGGTGGTGTGAATTATTATACCGGACAATTTTTTGATCTAAAAAGAATAACGGAATTAGGCCATAAAAATGGATGTATGGTTGGGTTTGACTGTGCACATGGCGCAGGAAATGTTTCGCTGGAATTACATGAAAGCGGTGCAGATTTTGCCATTTGGTGTACTTATAAATACTTGAATTCCGGTCCTGGTAGTTTAGCTGGCTGTTTCGTGCATGAAAGACACGCTAATAATAAAGACCTTAACAGATTTACAGGTTGGTGGAGCCATAATAAGCAAACTCGATTTAAAATGCGGGATGAATTTGATGTGATACCAGGTGCCGAAGGATGGCAAATGAGCAATCCTCCTATTCTGTCAATGGCTGCTATAAAAGCTTCTTTGGATATGTTTGATGAAGTTGGCTTACAAAAACTTATAAAAAAATCAAAAAAATTGACGGGCTATCTCGAATTTTTAATCAATGAATTAGAAGATCAACGAATTAAGATCATTACCCCAAAAAACCCTGATGAACGGGGCTGTCAGTTATCAATTCAAGTTAAAAATAGCGACAGGTCATTGCATGATAAACTCACCAGAGCTGGTGTTATATGCGATTGGAGGGAGCCTGATGTTATCAGGATTGCACCAGTACCTTTATACAATTCGTATCAAGATGTATATCATATGGTTGAGAAATTGAAGAATATTTTAAATGGATAAAAAAGACAATATATTGATCATAGGTGCCGGACTTTGTGGTTCATTGTTAGCTTTACGACTGGGGCAACGTGGATATAATGTTCAAGTTTATGAAAAACGATCGGACCTGCGTAAGGTCGATATTAGCGCCGGTCGCTCTATTAACCTGGCTTTTTCGGATAGGGGTAATAAAGGAATGAAATTAGTAGGCATAGAAGAAAAAGTTAAATCCTTATGTATTCCGATGAATGGCAGGATGATTCACGATTCGAACGGAAAAACATTTTTATCGCCCTATAGCGGTCGAGATTTTGAATACATCAATTCTATTTCACGTGGTGGCTTGAATGCTTTATTATTAGACGAGGCAGAGGCACTGGATAATGTTAATTTTTTATTTAATAATAAATGTAAAGAAGTCGATTTTGAGAAGACAACAGCAACTTTTCAACATTATCATACGCGGGAGGAGTTTACTAAACAGGCTGATATTATCATAGGTACCGATGGTGCCGGATCAATTCTCAGAAAAAGTTATTATTTGGCAAAAAAATTCCTTTTTAGTTTTTCTCAAAATTATCTAACGCATGGGTATAAAGAATTAAGCATACTACCGGGGAAAAATGGCGCATACAAAACCTTTAAAAATGCACTGCATATTTGGCCAAGAGGAGATTTTATGTTGATCGCCCTCCCAAATTTAGATGGGAGCTTTACGGTTACCTTATTTTTAAGTTATGATGAAGGGAGGTATAATTTTAACAATTTAAATAATCCGAAAATTGTTAAAGAATTCTTTAAAAAAGAATTTCCTGATGCTTTGGAACTAATGCCTAATTTGACGCAAGATTTTTTTGATAACCCCACCTCTCCTTTAGGAACGGTAAAATGTGCGCCTTGGCATTATAGAGGAAACACCTTGTTAATGGGAGATGCAGCTCATGCCATTGTACCGTTTTATGGTCAAGGAATGAATGCGTCATTCGAAGATGTCGTTGAATTCGACAAGATCTTAGACAAGCACGAAGGAGATTGGGAAAAGGTATTTAAGGCTTACGAAAAAAACCGTAAATTAGATACTGATGCAATTGCAGATCTGGCCATTGATAATTTTCATGAAATGAAAGATCACATAGCAAATCCTATCTTCCAAGAAAAGCGTAAATTGGAAATGGCATTAGAAAAGAATTTTCCCGATGAATATTCATCGAAATATTCTTTGGTAACCTTTAACGAGCATATTGGATATCATGAAGCATTATCACAAGGACGTGCACAGGACAAAGCTATCTTGAATATGTTGGCCGACAATGATATTCCATCAACAATTGATTTGACAAAAGAGGAATTAAGAAAAATATTATTAAAAGTGAAGGCTGAAACTAAGGAAATTATAGACGAAGACCGAATAGCCAGAACAATGAAGCATTAAATTAATTATAGTATGAAGAATGACAAAGTAACACCAAGAGGCGCCTATCCACATACCAAACGCGTAGGTGATTTTATTTTTGTTTCCGGCACGAGTTCACGTCGGGCGGATAATACATTTGCCGGTGTAGAACGGGTAGACGAAATGGGAACAAAACGACTGGATATTAAAGCACAAACCCGTGCTGTAATAGAGAATATCGCTAAAAATTTAGCTAAAGAAGGCGCTACGCTGAATGATGTGGTTGATGTAACTTCCTTTTTGGTAAATATGAATGATTTTGCCGGTTATAATGAAGCTTACGCTGAGTATTTTAATGCCGAAACAGGACCTGCAAGAACCACCGTGGCGGTTCACCAGTTGCCGCATCCAGATCTTGTAGTTGAAATTAAAGTTATGGCCTATAAAAAGCAATAATGGGTAAAGTTCAAAATTTTATCAATGGAAAATATGTCGATCCAATTCAAAATAATTGGTTAGACAACTATTGCCCTGCTACCGGTGAAATTTACGGACAACTACCAAACTCAACAAAAGAAGATGTTGATCTAGCTTATCAAGCTGCAAAAAATGCCTTTCCAAAATGGTCACAAACTACTTTAGATGAACGCAGTAGAATCTTAATCAAGATTTCAGAATTGCTTGAAACAAAGCTGCAACCCTTTGCAGAAGCCGAAAGTAAAGACAACGGTAAGCCTATTTGGTTAGCCAAAGAAGTGGATATACCAAGAGCAGCAAGTAATTTTCGGTTTTTTGGAAACGCCATCACACAATTTGCCAGCGAAAGCCACGAAAGTGTTGGTCAAAATGCCATTAACTATACCTTACGCCATCCTTTAGGTGTCGTCGCCTGTATTTCACCATGGAACCTCCCACTCTATTTATTTACTTGGAAGATTGCCCCTGCCCTAGCTGCAGGAAACTGTGTGGTCGCTAAACCAAGTGAAGTCACACCAATGACAGCTTATTTGTTAGGGGAAATTTGCAATGAAGCAGGGCTACCAAAAGGCGTATTGAATATTGTTCATGGTTTAGGCACAACAACTGGTCAAGCCATCATAGAACATCCAGACATTAAAGCCATTTCATTTACGGGCGGCACAGCGACAGGGGCACATATTGCCAGGATTGCGGCGCCCATGTTTAAAAAGTTGTCCTTGGAATTAGGTGGTAAAAATCCGAATATCATTTTTGCAGACTGTGATTATGAGGATATGTTAAACACAACTATTCGTTCTTCTTTTGGAAACCAAGGTCAGATTTGCCTTTGCGGGAGTCGCATTTTTGTAGAAAAACCTATCTATGAGCAATTTAAAAAAGACTTCGTTAGCATCATTAGAAAACAAAAAGTAGGACATCCTTCAGAGGCTGATACTAAAATTGGTGCATTGGTTTCTAAACCACATCTCGAAAAAGTGTTGAGTTATATAGAAATCGCTAAAGAAGAAGGAGGTAACATATTGTGTGGAGGTAATAAGTTAACTGTAAACGGCTATGAACATGGTTATTATATGGAGCCTACAGTCATAGAAGTTCAGAATGATCAATGCAGGGTAAATCAAGAGGAGATTTTTGGCCCGGTGGTTACCATAATGCCTTTTACAACAGAAGACGAAGTATTAGCAATGGCTAATAATGTAAAATATGGTTTATCTGCTACACTCTGGACAAATGATCTGGGCCGAACAATGAGAATGACCAAAGAATTGCAGGCTGGTATTGTCTGGGTAAATACCTGGATGATGCGAGATCTGCGAACACCTTTTGGAGGTATGAAAGACTCGGGGGTTGGACGTGAAGGCGGATTTGAAGCCTTAAGGTTTTTTACAGAAGCAAAAAATGTTTGTATAAAGTATTAATATTTAGCTTTCACTGCAATTACCTAATAAAAATTATAATAAGGGAAAATGAATTTAAATCTAAAAAAGAAAAACGCCTTAGTATGCGGTAGTACACAAGGAATTGGTAAGGCCACTGCTATTGCCTTGGCAGAATTGGGCGCAAATGTTACTTTGATCGCTCGAAATGAAGAAAAACTAAAGCTCGTACTGGCCGAATTGCCCAATAATTATCAAAATCATAATTATATCGTTGCTGATTTTATGTATCCAGAAGAATTGGGCAAAAAAGTAAAAGAGAGATTGTCAAATGTCGGTACATTTCATATTTTGGTAAACAATACCGGTGGACCAAATGCTGGACCTGTATTTTCGGCGACCCTAAGTGAATTTGAAAATGCTTTTACGCAACATTTAAAATCTAATCATATACTCGTTCAAGCTGTTGTACCGGGTATGAAAGAAGTTGATTTTGGAAGGATCATTAATATTATTTCGACTTCAGTGAAACAGCCTTTAGAAGGTTTGGGTGTTTCAAATACTATACGTGGAGCCGTGGCTAATTGGAGTAAGACCTTAGCCACGGAATTGGGCCAATATGGTATTACTGTTAATAATGTGCTACCAGGGGCCACCTCAACGGAAAGATTGTCTGAGATCATAAATAATAAAGCGCTTAAAACAGGCAAAACGGTAGAAAGTATTACAAAAGCAATGAAAAATAGTATTCCTGCCAAACGCTTCGCACAACCCGGAGAAATTGCCAATGCTGTTGCTTTCTTAGCAAGTGAGGCAGCATCTTATATAAACGGAATAAATGTGCCTGTTGATGGCGGAAGAACAAAAAGTTTGTAACTTTAGATCGAACCACAAAGAATTAATACAATGAGTAAATTAGTTAGTCCCTTAAATTTCAAAGCTTGGATAGATGAAAATCGACACTTGTTAAAACCACCTGTTGGAAACAAATGTGTATGGGATGATGGAGATTATATAGTGATGGTCGTTGGAGGTCCTAATAGTAGAAAAGATTATCACTATAATGAAACACCAGAGTTTTTCTATCAGATAGAGGGCGACATGATCCTTAAAATAATTGACAAAGGTGTTCAAAAAGACGTACATATCAATGAAGGCGACATATATCTGTTACCCCCAAAAGTGCCGCATTCACCACAGCGAAAGGCCAATACTGTAGGTTTGGTAATTGAGTATCCCCGTTCGAAAGGGATGATGGATGCTTTAGAATGGTACTGCGAAAAATGTGGAAATCAATTGTACAGGGAAGAGTTTCCATTAAAAGATATAGAAAAAGATATGCCCGTCATATTTGATAAATATTATGGAGATAAAGAAAAGCGTACCTGCAAAAAATGTAGTACCACGATGCAACCTCCAAAAAAATTATAATTTTTAAGAATAATAAGATTTCTGTTTTAATATGAAGCGTAAATTAAGAATAAACGGACACTCGCACTTACTACCTTATCCGGAAGAAATCCCTCAATTCATGAAAGATAAGGGTATTTTTTGGGTAGATAAGGATAGAAAATTCATGTTGCAGAAAGACTGGAGTCGCCCGGTAACCGATTCGAGTTTTTTTCTAAATGAAAAGCTTGAATGGATGGAACGTTTTAATATAGATCATGCTGTAGTCTTAAATTTATCGCAATTATATGGAAACGGCCTAAGGGTTGAAGAAATGAAACAAGCCTTGCGCTTTCAAAACGACTTTAATGCCAAGATACAACATGAAAATCCGAGTAAATTTACCTGTGGTTTTGTTGTTCATCCGGGTTTTGTAAGAGGAGCATGTTGGGAAATAGAAAGATGTGTTGAGCAGTTAGGAATGCGCCTTTTATGTTTACCAACACATTATATGGATACCATAGGTACATGGCGCAGTATTTTTGATGAAGAAAATGAACCCTTATTCGAATTGGCTAGCAAATACAATCTGGCCGTGGAGATCCATCCTTATGATGGTGAGAAATTTATTAAACTCGAAAATACATCCTGGCGATTTCACTTAATTTGGATGTTAGCACAATGTGCTGATGCTTATCATTTTTTTACGCTGAATGGTTATCAGGAAAAATTTCCAAATATGCGGGTTTGCTTTGCTCATGGAGGACAACTAGCCCAAATTAATCTAGGAAGACGTATTCAAGGTTTTGATGGACGTCCCGACCTTTTTGAAGGTAAAGTACATCCTCGAAAGGCTGTAGGTCACAAAAATATTTTCTTCGATACCTTGGTTCATGATACGGGCTCATTAAAACTATTGATAGAAAATCAAGGATACAAACAGGTTCTAATGGGATTAGATGATCCTTATCCTCTAGGTGAAATGGAAAGTGCAAAACAATCATCCTATCCGGGTAAAATATTAGATTTGGCTAAGGAAAGAAATATCATTGATCAAAATGAATATGATGCTATCTGGGAAGATAATGTATTGCAATGGCTTTTTGGTGATGATGCTTCATCTAAGCAAAAATTAATTGATAAAATTTTAATCAATGAAAAAAGCCTCAGTTGAAATTGAGGCTTTTTCGTTTTGTGATTTAAAGATCAAAGCGTTCCTCGATTGGCTTGTTCACGCTCTATTGCTTCGAATAAAGCTTTAAAATTTCCAACGCCAAAAGATTGTGCTCCTTTTCGCTGGATGACTTCAAAGAACATGGTAGGCCTGTCAACCACCGGTTTTGTAAAGAGTTGTAATAAATAACCTTCTTCATCGCGGTCGATCAATATGCCGTGTTCTTTCAAGACTTCTACTTTTTCATCAATTTTACCTACACGTTCTAAGAGGTCGTCGTAATATTCTTCGGGTACATATAAAAATTCTACTCCTCTATCTCGCATCGCAGAGACGGTTTTGACAATATCATTAGTGGCCACAGCTATATGTTGAACTCCCGGACCGTTATAGAAGTCCAAATATTCTTCTATTTGAGATTTCTTTTTACCCTTGGCTGGTTCGTTTATAGGAAATTTTATTCTACCGTTCCCATTGCTCATCACTTTGCTCATCAAAGCAGTATAATCGGTAGAGATATCATCATCGGTAAAGGATATTATTTGTGCAAAGCCCATTGTTTTAGCATAAAACTCACACCATTTTTTCATTTCGCCCCAACCTACATTGCCAACCATATGGTCTATAAACTTTAAACCTACAGGGCTCGGATTGTAATGCGATTCCCATTTTCGATAACCCGGTAAGAAAATACCCTTGTAATTTTTTCGTTCGACAAAAATATGAACTGTCTCGCCATAAGTATATATTCCTGAGCGTATTACATGTCCGTCTTTATCTTCTTCCTTGGTAGGTTTCATAAAAGGTTTTGCCCCTCTTTTGGTTGTTTCTTCAAATGCCTTCGTGGCGTCATCAACCCAAAGGGCCACTACTTTTACGCCATCGCCATGCTTATTGATATGTTCATTTATCGGGCCTCCTTCCTCTAAAGAGGTAGTTAACACCAATCGAATCTTATCCTGCCTTAACACATAAGAAACCTTGTCTTTCATTCCTGTTTCTAAACCTGCAAAAGCTTCGGATTGAAATCCGAATGCGGTTTTGTAGAAATGAGCCGATTGTTTTGCATTACCAACATATAGTTCCACATAATCTGTACCTAATAAGGGAAGAAAATCTTCGGCTTCTTCAAATATTTTTTTAATACCATACTCGGTATTTTGTAAATCTTTTAAATTTTTTATTTCTGCCATAATATTTTCTTTTAATGGTTATTTTCTAACCATGATTGATAATAGTCGCCAGTATCAATTTTTAGGGCATCTTCTGTAACCATTAAGGGTTTAAAAGTATCTACCATAACTGCTAATTCTTTGGTTTCTGTTTGCCCTATACTTCGTTCCATAGCACCCGGATGCGGTCCGTGTGGTATACCAGCTGGATGAAGTGTAATTTGACCGATTCCTATATTATTTCTGCTCATAAAATCTCCATCGACATAATACAATACCTCATCAGAATCAATATTGCTATGATTATATGGTGCGGGAATGGATTGTGGGTGATAATCATATAGCCGTGGTACAAAAGAACAAATCACAAAAGCACTTGTCTCAAAAGTCTGATGTACTGGTGGCGGCTGATGCACCCTTCCCGTGATAGGCTCAAAATCATGAATGGAGAATTTATAGGGATAATTATATCCATCCCAACCTACAACACTAAAAGGATGATACGCATAAACGTATTCATGGATCATATCTTGTTTTTTAACTTTTAAAATAAAATCTCCTTTATCGGTAAAAGTTTCTAATATATTTGGCGGATGCATATCGCGTTCACAAAACGGACTATGTTCTAAATGTTGTCCGAACCAATTTCGGTATCGCTTGGGAGTATAAATGGGATGTTTAGATTCAACTATAAACAACCTGTTATCCTGTGAATCAAAATCGATTTGATAGATCATGCCTCTTGGAATTACTAAGTAATCACCATATTCAAAATCAATATTGCCAAGAAAGGTCCTTAATTTACCTTTGCCTTTATGAATAAATATCACTTCATCAGAATCGGTATTTTTATAAAAATAGTCTTTCAATGATTTTTTCGGTGCCGCCAATACTATATGACAATCACTATTTGCTAATATTATTTTTCTGCTTTCTAAAAAATCGTTTGTTGCAGGAACATCGAAACCATTTAAACTAAGTGATTTCATATTTTTTGTAACTGCAATCTTAGGTGAAACATCATAAGACCTCAGAACTTCTTTTACTTGGGTAGGCCTATGCGTATGATAAAGCAGTGATGACATCCCATCAAAACCTATGGTACCAAATAATTCTTCATAATAATATTTCCCTTCCGGACTCTTAAATATAGTATGTCGTTTTGAAGGTATCTTACCTAATTTATGATATCTAGGCATATTAAAAATGTTTTATTTAATGAATAAAAAGTTAATTAATCTAAGAGTACATTTAATTACTCGGGATTCCTCTTAATTAAGAATTTGAGAAGTAATTTCAATTCTTTAAATGGAGTATTCATAATAACACTAACATTTCTGATCTTAACAAAGATAAGTAAAATATCAGTACTTTATTATTGACAAATAGGAGTTGGTTAAGCGCCTACTTCTACCACTTCTTTGATCTGTGGAGCATACTTTTTTATTGTCGCTTCTACACCATTCTTTAAAGTCATTTGGTTCACAGAACAGCCATTACAAGTACCTTGAAGTTGAACCGTGACTATATCATCATTAATAGAAACTAATGAAATATCACCGCCATCAGCTTGTAAAAATGGTCTTATTTCTGTCAAGGCATGCTCAACAATATTTGTCAAATTTTGGTTTTCCATGAGCTTAACTTTTAACTGCACTACAACCTGCCATCGTAGTTATTTTAACTATTTCGGTTGGTGGTAAATCCTTATTGCGCTTCACCAATTGCGTGATCATATTTTTGGTAATATTGATAAAAGACTCCTCCAATACAGTATCGTTTTGTAAGGCTACGGGGTGACCAACATCTCCAGCTTCACGGATACTCTGTACTAATGGAACTTCTCCTAAAAACGCTGTATCTATATCAGTAGATAGATTCTTTGCGCCATCCTTACCAAAGATATAATATTTATTATCAGGTAATTCAGCAGGTGTAAAATAGCTCATGTTCTCTACAATACCCAATACAGGCACATTTATGTTCTCTTGTTGGAACATTGCAACACCTTTTTTAGCATCGGCTAAGGCAATATTCTGAGGCGTACTGACTATTACCGCTCCTGTAATCGGAACTGCCTGAACAATCGACAAATGAATATCTCCGGTTCCAGGAGGCAAGTCTATTAACATGAAATCCAATTCTCCCCAATCGGCATCAAAGATCATTTGATTCAATGCTTTAGAAGCCATTGCTCCTCGCCATATGACAGCCTGATTTGGTTGCGTAAAAAATCCTAGAGAAAGTAGTTTAACGCCATAATTTTCTATTGGTTTCATTTTTGATCTACCATCGATATCAACAGCTAATGGTTTAGCGTCGGCCATATCGAACATCATAGGCATGGATGGACCATAAACATCAGCATCTAAAATCCCCACTTTAAAACCCATTTTTGATAAGGTTATAGCCAAATTCGCTGTAATTGTAGATTTACCCACACCACCTTTACCAGAGGCAATAGCTATTATATTTTGGATCCCGTCAATTTTTTTGCCACTTATGGTACTGGTAGTTGTTGTTTCAGGCACCTCAACTTTCACATTTACCTTAACATCCGCTTTTTGATAAACTTTATCATGAATAACCTTCATAATATCTACTTCTACTCTTTTCTTTGCTTGTAAAGTTGGATTAGAAATAGTTACATCAACAATAACTTCTTTTCCAAAAGTTACCACGTTTTTTACTGAATTGCTTTCTATAAGACTTTTACCCTCTCCCGGGGCTGTGATCGTTTCTAAAGCTTTATATATATCTTGTTTATTTATCTTCATCCTTTTTTATATTGATTCTAAATTACAAAGATACTGCTTACAATTTAATTTATGAAAGGAATTAATGGAACAATTATAACATGGCATGAAGTTTCAGAAAACCTATTTAATTACTTAAGAATGAAAGTTTCTGTCATTTCCCAATTGGCTCTTATATCTAATACTGTCTCAATATATTCGACTTCTTCAGGTTGCCTTTTTAATAAATAATTTCCTGTATCCCATTTTTTATTTTTATTATCGTCAAAAATTACTCTGATCAGATATTTAGCAGGGACAAGGTTAAGAAAAATATATTCTTGTTCATTCTCTGCATATTTTTCCTCAACCAAGTCACCTTTTAAGGTTATTAGCTGAACAATGACAGGATATCTCTTAATATTCTGTAAAGTAAGGTAGAGATTACCATAATCAGCCGGTTTTTTAATATTCATCTGAAATTTTAGCGTGTCATTAACATTACCATAAAAATCGATGATCGCTTCTGGCAACAACTGCAGCGCATACCTCTTGCTGAATTCCTTGTTAAAATCAAGTTCGAGTTCGGTTTTATCTTTCATTAAGGTAAAAGTGTGCGCTACCGAAATACTATCACTCGTAGTTAAACTAACCTTTGAAGTATCTATTGATTGAATCGGAATATTGCTGGTAATCTTAAATTTGTCTCTCAAGTGCAGAATTGATCGTGTAGAACTTTTTAGTTCTAGTGAATCTATTTCTTTATTCCTCAATTTCACCACAACGGTATCCCTATAATCACGGTTCAATACCACTAATTGCAATGAGTCCTTACTATTCTCTTTAAACCAGTAATTTAAAGTGTCTTTATCCTTCTCTAAAATCGAATAATATTTAAAATTTTCCGATTCATCCAGCGCAATTATTTTCAAACTATCAGGTTTGCCTTCAAAGCCCAATTGAATATGACCCTTTTTTATTTCAGAAGGCCTAACCAGCTTAAATGGTAATTCTTCCTTAAATAAGTTAAGGATATGTGTACTATCATTAGGTACAAATATTTTATCGTCAATAAAACCAATCTTATCTACTTTCGGGTCGAATTTGTAATTTTTAGCTACATCTTTTAATCCTATAAGTAAATAATGACCAGCTTTGATATTGGTAATTTCCCAAACCGCAGTATCGAGCGTATTTCCTAAATAATAAGGCTTTTCATTATAAATGATAGAATCTGTATATTCTTTATTGATCTCATAAAGCATCACAGATATATTTTTTCCCGGTTCTTTTTGAAAAGCGTCTTTTACACTTCCCGATATTTTTAATGAATCTATAACATCTCCTGTTGAAAAAACATACTTAAAGCTGCGTAAAATGTTCCCTTCTGTATTGTCTATAACACTTTGCCCGAAGTTAAAAGTATAGGTCGTATTTTCTTTTAATGTATCCAGTATTTTTATCGAAATATATTTGCTGGGTGTTCCTAAAGGTTTTATGATCGGTTGGAATTTCAACGGTGGTGATACGATTAATTGATTATATAGATCCTTAAGCTTAATATACTCATCAAAATAAATTCTAATTTCTTTTTCGTCAAAATTGGTCGTTAAATGTGGAGGTTTGGCACTTACCATAATTGGAGATGCTTCATCTTTTGGGCCACCTTCCGGACGTCCCTTTCTGGCACAATCAGTAATCAATAAGGTAATGAGAAGCAATATTATAATCGATGAAAAGTGTTTGAACATTCTTGGAATTTGTTTACAAATTAACAACTATTTTTAATCTTAATACACACCAATCAGGCAATATTAATCTGTGTAGGCCATTGTAGCAATACTATATTTTATATTGTTGGTTTTTGATAAGGCCAAAGCGCAGGCTTCTAAAGTTGCCCCTGTTGTAATCACATCATCTATAATTAATATGTGTTTATTTTCGAAAATAGAGTTATTAGTTAGATAAAATATCTCGCTAACATTTTTCCAACGATCTAGCCTTTGTTTTATGGTTTGTGTGCCTGAATCAGATTTCTTTATTAAAATATTTTCAAGATATGGTGTTTCCAAAATTTCAGCAAGGGCTTTGCCAAATAATGTTAACTGATTATATCCCCTTTTTTTCAATTTTTTTGGATGTAGTGGTACTGGGATGATATAATCAACACCCGAAAATCGTTCCGATGTTTTTAATTCATGGCCAAGCCATTTTCCCAGGACATATCCGATCTCTTGTTTTCCATTGTATTTAAGCTGAGAAATTAGTTTTTGAGATTTTCCTTTGTTCCTAAAAAAAAATAAAGATGTTGCAAATTCTATTTTTACACGTCCATAAAAAATTTGTTCAACGACATTGTTTTTTTCATTGGTGAAATTTGTAAGAGGTAATTCGAATCTGCATTTTAAACAAACTATATGCTCATTTCTAACCAATTCTTCATCACAGCAAGCACAAGTTCTTGGAAAGAATAAATTAAAAACGTCTTTTAAAAATTGCATTAATAGATTTTAAATGAATTCCTATAAATTGCGCAACTAAAATAAATATATTTTCAATAAACAAAAATATCATCACCTGACTGATAAATAGTGAAATGCATTTTTTTCTTCAGAATTTCTTTAGATTCATATACTACTTTTGTTAGCTTAAGTCATATGGATCATTTCCAAGGCTTATTTTTTTTACGGAAGGTTGAGTATTTTAAAACTTTTAATTATACATCAATAATTTATTAACAATCAACAGGAGTTATATTCATTTGTGCAATAAATCTTTAAATTTACGTTAGTGCACATAGAATTCAAAATCTCTAAATTAAAACTTAAACTATGGAAGAACAAAAATCATCTTCAAACAAAAAAATTATCATTGGAATTTTAATTGCTTTAGTTGTTGCCCTAGGCGCCTATACACTAAGAAACAATTCCAAATTTAAAGCTTCAGAAGAATTTCTTAAACAAGAAAAAGAGCAAATTTTAGGCAACTTAACGGCTATGGAAGAAAAATACGACGCCGCTATTGCACAAAATAATGGCCTTTCTGAGGAGTTAATTTATGAAAAAGACAAAATCGTAGCTTTTAAAGATTCTGTTAAAAATCTTAAAAATGCGAATTGGTCTTTAATTAGACGTTACAGAAACCAAATTTCCCAGTTAGAAGCTAAGAACGAACGTTTGTTCTTCGTAAATGATTCATTAACCATTGTTAATAACTTATTGGTAGTTGAAAAAGACAGTATAACCGGTAAACTTATTGAACAAACCAGCTTTAACGATACTTTAGTTGCTCAGAATATGGATCTATCTAAAAAAGTTGAAATTGGCGGTGCGTTACGAGTAAGCACGGTAAATGCCACAGCTATGAGATTAAGAACTAATGGAAAATATATGGAAACCAATAAGGCTCAAAAAGCGCAGGCTATCCGTGTTAATTTCAGATTAGAGAAAAATGAAATAGCAACGCCTGGCGAAAAACAAGCTTATATCGTAATTCAAAATCCAGCAGGAACTGTTATTAGCGAAAAAGGTACTTTCACTTTAAAAGAAGGAGAAGAACAAGCTTATACAGATCAAACGGTTGCTACTTATAACAACGCAGATCTTGATGTAGTAATGTTTGTTGAAAATATTACTCAAAAATTTGTAAAAGGAGTTTATACTGTAAAAGTATACGTTGAAGGTAAATTAGTCGGAGCCTCTAAATTAGAGTTAAAAGACGCTTTCTTAGGCTTATAAAATAAAAACAGAAATTAACCAATTTAAAAAGGTGTAAATACTTTAGTATTTGCACCTTTTTTGTTTTCCGATCTTAGTAATTTATCTATTTTTGCAGCATGGCAAATCAAGATGATCAATTTAAGAAGGTAGTTTCTCACGCTAAAGAATATGGTTACATATTCCCTTCTAGTGAAATATATGACGGTTTAAGTGCCGTATATGATTATGCTCAAAATGGTGTTGAGCTTAAAAATAACATTCGGATGTACTGGTGGAAGGCCATGGTGCAAATGCATGATAATATTGTTGGCTTAGATGCAGCCATTTTTATGCATCCTACAACCTGGAAAGCTTCGGGGCATGTCGATGCCTTTAATGACCCTTTAATTGACAATAAAGATTCTAAAAAAAGATACCGGGCAGATGTTCTCATTGAAGATTATGCCGAAAAATTGTTACAAAAAGCGCAAAAAGAGATCGACAAGGCCGCAAAAAGATTTGGAGATGCTTTTGATGAAGAACAATTTAAGACTACCAATCCTCGTGTAGTTGGTTATTTACAAAAAAAGGATGAAGTTTTATCTCGTATGGCCAAATCATTGGAAAATGAAGACCTGGAAGATGTTAAATCGCTTATTGAAGAACTTGAAATTGCAGATCCAGAAACAGGCTCCAAGAACTGGACAGATGTTAAGCAGTTTAACTTAATGTTCGGCACTAAACTAGGTGCTTCTGCTGACAGTGCCATGGATCTTTATTTACGTCCCGAGACGGCGCAAGGCATTTTTGTTAATTTCTTGAATGTTCAAAAAACTAGCCGGATGAAGATCCCTTTTGGAATTGCTCAAACCGGTAAAGCATTTAGAAATGAGATCGTTGCACGGCAGTTTATCTTCAGAATGCGAGAGTTCGAACAGATGGAAATGCAATTCTTTATCAAACCGGGTACACAAAAAGAATGGTATGAAAAATGGAAAGAAGCACGTTTAAAATGGCATCTTTCTTTGGGAATGGGTGCAGAAAACTATCGTTTTCATGATCATGAAAAATTAGCACATTATGCAGATGCTGCAGCCGATATAGAATTTAATTTTCCTTTTGGGTTTAAAGAATTGGAAGGCATACACTCGCGTACAGATTTTGATCTGAGTCAACATGAAAAATTTTCAAATAAAAAATTACAATATTTTGACCCGGAAGAGAACAAAAGTTATGTGCCTTATGTTATAGAAACTTCTATCGGACTCGATAGAATGTTCTTGTCAGTTTTCTCTCATGCCTTGCAAGAAGAAGAATTAGAGAATAACACGACACGCACGGTATTAAGATTACCAGCTGTTTTAGCTCCAACGAAAGCAGCGGTATTACCATTGGTTAAAAAGGATGGATTGCCGGAAATAGCCCGGGAAATCATAGAAGATCTAAAATTTGATTTTAATGTTATTTATGATGAAAAAGATGCCGTCGGTCGCAGATATAGAAGACAAGATGCCGTTGGCACACCTTTTTGTATTACAGTTGATCATCAGACCCTTGAAGACAATACTGTAACAATACGTTACAGGGATAGCATGGAGCAAAAACGTGTTCAGATTTCAGCTTTAAGAAATATTATTTTAGAAGCAGTTGATATGCGTTCTTGGTTAATGAAGATGTAACCATACTTTTAAGAATACTATATATTTCAATAAAAAAAAGCATCAATGAATCATTGAAGCTTTTTTTATTTTTTAAAACCTATAGCCAACCGTAATACCTAGTTTTCCAATAAATTCATTGTCAGAGTTGCTCCCGTTAAAAAGATTCCTCCCAATTCCAAAGTTGATCTCTCCTAACAGTCCTCTTTTTGTTAACCATTTCCCCCCTAACCCAATACCAAGGGCAAAATCGGTTACTGAATTTTTATCAGAATTTTCACTGCCAAAATCGTATACATATTCATTGGTTGAATTTAACATGCCGAAACCTTCTAGAAAAAATCCCTTGGCATATTCATTTCCGAAATAGAATCTATAATATGGTGATATATAATAATTTACTTCTTCATTAATATCAGCATCGAATGGTACAAACAATGATACACCAGCTGCAGACTCATCATTTAACAACCTTTCATAAGTAGCTTCAAAAGCGCCAAGCACTAAATACAGGCCGTTAAGCTTAATTTCGTTTTGTTTCAAGGTAATTTCTTCTGTCTCTTGCGCAAACCCTGTAAGTGAGCATAAAAAAGCTAATGATAAAATATATTTTTTCATAGGCTGATATCTTTTATTATACAATAATATTAAAAGTAATTAAGTTGTAAAGATGCATAATATAATTGATAGTCATTTTAACATATAATGATTTATAAGCACTATTCGTTAATCAACATAAAAGCCCCTTTAGTAAGTACTTCTTTGTTGTCAAAATCTTTGAAATTTTTTACCTCTACAAAATCTTCAGATTGCTCACCAACAACTAATATGATTTTTTTGAAGTAATAAACATCATTTTTAATATCTTCCAGTTTCAAGGCATAAAAATGTCCATTTGACTCTGCTGTTGCGTCTTTCGGTAAGGCAAGACTCTTTTTTGAAGATGCAATGATCTTGGCTTCTACAAACATTCCTGTTACAAAATTTGTGTTTTCGTCGTTTTTAATATGTCCATGAACTTTAATAGTTCTATCAGATTCATTAACTGCGGTGCCTACTAAATGGACTTCGGCTTCAAAAACTTCATCTGAAGCCTCTGGGATAGTAAAAATTATTCGCTGGCCTTTCTTAACTTTCAAGACATCTTTCTCGAAAACTGCCAATTCTAAATGCACATGATCAGTATCTATAATCTCCATGATCATGTCTGCTGGGGAAACGAAAGAACCATTACTGATATTAATTTTAGTTATAAATCCCTCTATCGGCGCATAAATATTAATTGATGAAGCTATCTTTCCTTGTAAAACATCTGCTGTGTTGATATTTAACATTTCTAACTTTTTTCTCAATCCCTCTTGCATTGCAAGTGTGCTTTTATAGGTACTTTCCGCCTTCAAATAGTTTTTTTGAGATGTTATTTTTTCATTATATAATGTTTGTTGTCTTTCGAATTCGGATTTCAGATAGTTCAATTGGGCGGTCAACTCGACAAATTCTTGCTGCATTTCTATAAACTCGGTATTTTGGATCGTTACCAACCGTTGACCCTTCCTTACTTTATCTCCAATAAGCAAGGGGGTGTTTTTTATATAACCTCCAACATAAGAAGATACACTCGCCCTATTTTGGGGAGGAACATCTATAAAACCGTTCGTTGTTATCGATTCGTTAAATGTCTGCTCTTCAATCTGTCCAAGTTGCATTTGTTCCCCGGTAAATTGCGCTTTAGTGATCTCAATAAGTGCCTCCTGAGCCAGATTTACTTGCTCAGATTGATTATCTTTTATTCCTTTATTACATGCCGATATGGCAAGAATTAATAAAAATATATATACGTATTTCATTGGTTTATTTGCTATAAGGTTAAATGATTAATTTCTGTAACAGTGCGATTATAGTTATTCAGATTTTCTATAAAATTTAATTCAATTTCAATGGCGTTTTCCATACTCTGGATGTATTGAAAAAAATCTATTTCACCGTTCTTAAAACTACTTTCAGTGGTTTTGATAATCTCTTTCGATAATGCCTCCCCTTGAGTTTCATAATAAAGAACGACATCAGTATATTGTTGCATTTCGGCCAGTAACTCGAAATATCTGGTCTTTAATTTTATTTTATAATCTTCATATTCTTGCTCTGCAATTTTTTGCGATATTTTGGCCGCTTTAATTTTTGAAGCATTTCCATTAAAAAACAAAGGAATTTTTACTCCGAACTGATATCCCGAAATGTTATCTGATAATAAACTTGCATGGCCCTGAAAATATTCCAGGCTTAAATCTGGTAACAAATGCTGTTTTTCTCGTTGTGAAAGGGCTTTATAATAATTGATTGAATTGTTCTGAAACGCTATACCGGGGTTGTTTTCTAAGCTAAAGATTTGCAACGGGAACTTTAATACTGGATTATGTCTAATGGTAAAACTATCTACCTGTATTACAGCTTTTAATTGTTCTTTTTTAATAGCTATATCTTGTAAGGCCTGTCTATAAAGCAATCGCAATTGCCTATGTTTCGATTGGGCCGTGAGCATCTCGAGATAATTGGTTTCTCCCAATTCAAATCTTCGCTTGGCAACCGACGAAAAATTCTGATATAAACTATCTAAATATTCGTACCTGTTAGCTTTAATCGTAGCAAAGTTTAAATTAGAATATGCCAAATAAACATCCTTTTTAAGTTTTTCCAAGGTAATCTGATAATTAGATTTTTGTGATTCAAAAAACGCCTTGTTTACTTTTTTATCGGCAAAATAAACTGTAGGAAAACTAAAATCTTGCTGTACACCATATACTTTCAACGGTCTATCATTTACGGTTAAATTATTTTCATCATAATTATAATATAAACTCGTCTTATTAAAACTAAAGGCACTAGGAATCAACGCTTTTGCTTTATCTACTCGTAAGGAAGCCCCTTTTAACGTTGTATTATTTTCTATGGCCAAGGATAAGGTTTCATCGATGGAAAGATCAAGTTGTTGGGTGTATGATGATAGAGATAGCATTAACAATACTGTTGTAATGATACTTTTTTTATGAAAATTTATCTCTTTTCTTTCTTCATACCATGCGTACAGAACAGGTAAAACGATCAAAGTTAAGAAAGTGGCAGTTATCAACCCACCAATAACCACTGTTGCTAGTGGTCTTTGAACTTCTGCTCCTGCATTGGTTGAAACGGCCATTGGTAAAAACCCAAGAGCTGCTGCTGCTGCCGTTAATAATACCGGCCTCATTCGTTCGTTCGTTCCCCTAATTATCCGTTCTTTTATATCCATAATTCCTTGCTCTTTAAGTTCTTTAAAATGCTCTATGAGCACTATACCGTTAAGAACAGCAATACCGAATAGTGCTATAAACCCTACCCCGGCCGAAATACTGAAAGGCAAACCTCGAATCCACAATAAAAGCACCCCTCCTACAGCCGCTAACGGAATCGCAGAATAGACGATCATTGCTTCTTTAATCGATCCAAAGGCGAAATGTAACATAATAAAAATGAGTAATAAAGCGATGGGTACTGCTACTTTTAAGCGGGCCTGTGCACTTTGTAAATTTTCGAACTGACCGCCATAGGTTATGGTATAACCTGGTGGCAGTTTAACATTTTTTTCTATAAGTTCACTCGCATCATCAACTACAGATTGCAGGTCTCTATTTCTAACATTTATGCCTACCACTATTCTGCGTTTCGTATCATCGCGTGAAATTTTTGCAGGGCCTGTGGTATAAGTTATTTCAGCAAGTTCATTTAAAGGTATTTTCATTCCGTTGAGACCATCAACATACAGGTTTTTAAGGTTATCAATATTTTTACGACTATTCTCATCCAATCTCATTACAAGATCGAATCGCTTTTCGCCTTCAAATACACTACCCACTTTCTGGCCCGCAAACCCCATGGAAACCATCTGGTTAAGATCTGCAATGTTCAAGCCATAACGGGCTATCTTACTTCGATCGTATTTTACACTCATTTGAGGTAATCCCTCGATCTTTTCGACCGTGATATCAGAAGCTCCCTCAATATTTTTAATAAGATCTCGAATTTCATTAGCCTTGTTGCTCAAAGTATTGAGATCCTCACCAAAAACTTTAATAGCAACATCCGCGCGAACACCAGTTATTAATTCATTAAACCTCATTTCTATGGGCTGCGTGAATTCGACCTCCATACCCGGGATAATAGCTAAGGCCTCCTTAAATTTATCGGCAAGTTCATCCTTACTGGAGGCGGATGTCCAGGTTTTTTTTGGTTTCAACTTGATGATCACATCACTCTCTTCCATAGACATGGGATCTGTAGGTACTTCAGCGGCTCCGATCCTGCTAACTACCTGATCTACTTCTGGAAAATTATCCAATAATATATTTTCAATTTTAGTGGTTATTTCTATAGTTTTTTTAAGTGAAGTACCCGTTTTTAATACCGGTTGAATTACAAAATCACCTTCATCTAAGGTAGGCACGAACTCTCCTCCCATTTTGTTAAAAATTAACATACTTGATGCCAATAACACTACTGAAAGAGCTACAACAATTTTCTTATGGTTAAGTGCCCAGTTAATAGCAGGATTATACCATTTACTTAATACCTTTAATAATCTAACAGATATATTTCTAGGAGATTGTATAACAGGCTTTAAGAATATGGAAGAAACCACAGGTACATAGGTTAAGCAAAAAATCATAGCCCCAACTAAAGCAAAACTAAAAGTAAGTGCCATAGGCTTAAACATTTTTCCTTCTACACTACTTAAAGATAATATTGGTATAAAAACAATTAAGATGATGAGCTGTCCAAAAATAGCCGAATTCATCATTTTAGAAGCACTTTTAAGAACCATCTTATCGATTTCCATTTGCCTGTTTTCCTTAGAAAAAGACAGCATTTCTGAACTTTTACTCGTTATTTGAAAGGCAATAAATTCAACTATGATAACCGCCCCATCGATTATGATTCCAAAATCTATAGCTCCTAAACTCATTAGGTTGGCATCAATTCCGAAGAGGTACATAAGTGATAAGGCGAACAATAAGCTTAATGGAATAACCGAAGCAACAACAAGTCCTGAACGCAAATTACCAAGCAAGAGCACAACTACAAAAATGACTATTAATGAACCGAGAATGAGGTTTTCGGCTACTGTAAATGTTGTTTTATTGATTAATTCGCTTCTTTCGAGAAACCCATTGATATAGACTCCCTCGGGTAGGGTCTTTTGAATTTCGGCAACACGTTCTTTAACGGCATCAATAATTTGTTTAGAATTTCCGTCTTTCAACATCATTACCTGTCCCAGAACCTTTTCACCTTTTCCGTTACCAGTAATGGCACCAAACCTGGTGGCGCTTCCAAAGCCAACTTTGGCTATATCTTTTATATAGATAGGTAAACCGTTATTGGTTCTAACAACAATATTCTCGATGTCTTCTAATGACGACACCAAGCCTTCACCTCTTACAAAATAGGCTTGATTTGTTTTTTCAATATAACCTCCTCCAGCAACGCTATTATTATTTTCCAGAGCCTTATAAATATCAGCTATGGTAATATTCATTGATACTAATTTCTGCGGATTTCCGGCTACCTCATATTGTTTTAAATATCCTCCCCAGGTATTGATCTCAACAACACCGGGTATTCCCGAAAGCTGACGTTTTACAATCCAGTCTTGGATGGTACGAAGTTCGGTTACATCATAACGGTTTTCGTAACCAGGTTTTACATCTAAAATATACTGGTATATCTCTCCCAAACCTGTGGTTATTGGTCCCATTTCGGGAGTGCCGAATTCTTCAGGAATTTTTTCTGAAGCCGATTTTATTTTTTCAGCGATTAATTGCCTGGGTAAGTAGGTCCCCATTTTATCTTCAAATACAATGGTAACTACCGAAAGTCCGAATTTAGATATTGATCTAATTTCAGTTACTCCGGGTAAATTGGCCATTTCGAGCTCAATCGGGTAAGTTATGAATTGCTCGATATCTTGTGTTGAAAGGTTTCTGGAAGTTGTTATGACCTGAACTTGATTATTAGTGATGTCCGGTACAGCCCCAATTGGAATTTTAGTCAGTGAAAAAATTCCAAATCCAATAATAAATGCAATAAAAAGCAGAATAATAAGCTTATTCTTCAGGCTAAATTTAATAATGTTCTCTAACATATTTCATAATTAAAAAGTGTGACAAGCTATGGTCAAATAGATTGTAAAACAATGATTTAAATCAATAAGGAACTATGCTAATCGAGGAGGTTGGAAAATAGAATTTTTTTCAAAATCAGAAGTTGATTCTTTATAAAAAAAGTTCACACTCATATCCAAAGAAGTATTTATTTCTAGTTCTTGATGTATAAGATCTATGGTGAATAAGAGAATATTATGTGAACAAGTCTGACTAGTATGTTTAAAAGGTAAATTATCATGATCTTGATGGTCATTTTTATGATCCATATCGCCATCACCATAATGTTCTGCCAAAAAATCTAATATTGTATCGCCATAATTCTCTTGATGAAATTTGGCATGTTCATAAAGGTTTTTAACTTTTAACACATCAACAATACTTACCTCAGAAGTTTGAGATAATATCAAAAAAGTTAATATGATAGATATAATTTTATACATTTTGAATAACAAAAGTAATATTTTTTAAAATAAACTATTGTAATAATACTTACATTCCTAAGTTAAAAACTAGCACGCAATTGAACCGTTCCAGTATGAATGGCATTTGCCGATTCAGATTTCCTTCCTAAATAATTAAAATTAATATCTAAATAAGATGTTATTTGTTTTTGGAAGTTCACATTCCAGGTATAATTTGTTCCAGACTGAAGTCCCTCAAGCATTTGATATGCCACTGGGGTATTTAAATTACCTTGAAATTCATTGAAGACCAGATTTAAAGAAGCATTTAACGATAACTTTCTGTCTTTTGCATAAATAAAATTAGCGCCAAATTTATGAGAGTTTAAAGATTCTAAACCATTGATCTGGTTTTCTTTATTCTTAAAATAATACAGCATTTCGAACCTTGAATTAGTACTGTATAAATAAGATAATTTAGGATGAACATCATAATTGTCTAAAAGGAAGTTTCGATTGCTAAAATTTTGAGATTCACTTTTATTTTCCGAAATAATTCCTGAAAAATCTAATAACCAAAATTTACCCAATTTATGACTGAATAATAACTGATGTGATGTAATATTATTTTCCTGGTCACCAACTGAATATGAATTCTTATTTATAGCATTTAAGTAAGTATAGGTGGTCGAGAAGTTTTGTTTTCCTCTATTATAAAATAAACTATTCTTCAAGTTCATATTTAAGGCCAGCACATCGTCATTTATGGCAAACGGATTAAAATCAAATTGATCGCCAATTCTTCTCTTTCTACTATCGATCAAAACAAAGGATTGGTTCGTGAAATGCGACAATATTTTTTTAAACCCTTGTTGATTACTCCACTGTGATCCATTTATTGTTAGTGCCTGGCTAAATTTATTCCGGTAGGTTTTAATAAAATTAATATTGGGTAAAAGAACACGAACAAAATTTGCCTCGTCTTGGAACTGGGCTACCTCAAATTCATCGAGTTCCTGAATTTCATTGTTATTATAGTCGTTCCAGGTATAAAATCCTAAACCGGTGTCAACTTCGATATAACTAAACTCCTGTTGTGGTAAGGTTCCAGAATTCGTTTCATAAACAGTCTGCAAGGAAACTGCATTATTTAAAAGCTGTTGCCGATAGGTAATTCGGGAATTGAAAGATTCTTCATCATTAAAATTCACATTTTGAACAGTTCTATAATTTAAAAAAACGGATAGATCACTATTTTTATTCTGAACTAATTTCGACCGTAAAAAGTAAGTATTTGCAGTGTTTACTTCTGCCAACCTGTTAATTTGCAAACTATCTGTAGTACTATAATTGTACCCAAATTCTATATATACCTTCGCCGTATCTCCTACGCCTGCATAAGCCTCATACTCTATAAATTTATGGCTTACTTGAGATAGGGATCCGGTACTTTTTTCCTCCCGTTTATTCTGTTCAGCATTAAATTTGATTCCGATCCAATTTTTTGTAAAATGGTGATCTGCTTTTGAATACCATCGAAAAAAATTGGTTTTATAAAGTTCTGCATCATTGATTAAAAAATTACCATCTACCTTGATCCTTGACTTCTTCAGTTTAAGATCGGCTAAAATATTATGTTTGTTTCCCTTAAAATTTTCGCTAAATTCCAGATAGTCAAACCGATACGAAATAGACCCTTTATCAGCCTTGCTCAAGTTTAATGAAGTGGTATAAAGTTGTTGGTTTCCTAATGGATTGATCAGATCCCAATCCCTATTAAATTCAATATTTCTGAATCTTTCTATGGTTTTAAAATCCCTATTGATCAGTTCGAAATTTAAGTTGCTTGTAAGTTGCCATTGCTTATCGATCAGCACTTGTTGCCAATCGATCTTTCCTGCATATCCTCGGTTGTCGGCATCGTCTATTGCCGAGAATAGATTATTATCATTTGCACTAAAAGCTAATTCTGAATTTATTACCGTTTTCGGATTTGGGTTATATGTGGCATTAAATACCGCTATTTGTAACTTATTTGGTGCAATTAATTGAATAATAGGTTCATATTCTCCTTGTTTTGTACCGTTGAACTCCGGAACATATTCATATATCCTCCCTGAAGCAATCGTAGATTGAATTTTATAGTTACCATTATTTTTTCCGACATAGGTAAACTTAACGTTAAAAAGATCATCCTCCGGATTATTAGAAGACAAAAAAACTTCTATACCATTCTGGATTTCTTTTTTATATAATATTTTATTTTCCTCAAAAACATCTGCAAATGCAGAAGGAACGATCATTTGATTGATATCATCTCCCGCAAGAGAAAGTATTTCTTTTTGATTATTACTCAGATCTTGCTGTAACGTTTGATTTTTAGCATCATTTTCATTGTAAAAATTTATGCCCAATTTCAGTTTGTCTGATGTATACTCCGCGCCATTATAGGTTACAAACCTTGTATAATTTCTGTCTGAGAATTGATATTCGACGTTTATTCTCATATTGGCTGTTATCGGATAAGTGGTATTAAATGTAATTTCGGCTGTATTATAGTCTATAGTATAATCATAATTCTCGCCACGCTTCAGCAGGATTCCGTTTACAAAGACCGATTCACTGCCTGATATGAGTAAAATAAAAGTCTCAATATTTGAACCCGTAATTTTATAGGGTCCCTGGTTTCCTTCTTGACCGTTAAAAGTATTTCTTGCAAACTGCCCTCTTACAAGTGCCCCCGAAGCAAAAAAACGCGTCTTATCATCATCATTATCTATGATCGCATCAACCATAACTCCAGCCACTTTTTTATTAAATCTCAAAAAATGATTGGTTGTATTCGAAAAATCGACGTCACCGGCCTTGATACTCCAGTTTTTACTGAATAATTCAATAAAAACACGATCGAATTCATCCAGCCGTTGTGTAAATCCATTTTCCTGTAATGGAATATTACTATCTGTAATAGAGGCTCTTAATTGTACATCATCAGATATATTTCCTGAAATCTGCAAATCAAGGTTAGAATTCAATACAGCATCTTGATTGTTACCCACAGTAATTCCTCTAGAGATACTACCACTTGTATTTAATCCGTCAAACGGTGTGAAATTTTTGTCTTGGTTCTTAGCTTTTACACTAAGCAGCCTTGAAAGGTCAGTTGCTTGGGGAACAATCAAATTTTCATCAAATCTATTATAAGTCTTTGTTAAAAATTCAGGTAAAGCATTATATTCTATGATCAATTCAGCGTATTCATTTTTATCTATAAATAGTAATGCCTTCGCGAAGTCAACTTTATATTTAGAAGTATCTATTGATTGATGTAAATGATCATAGACCTTGAAATTATATGGGCTAATACTAATAGAGTCAATTCTTATAGTATCAGTAACAACTTTTACCTGTTTAATTCGTGAATTATCTGTAACCTTTTGTGCGTGAGATGAAAAACCTATCAAAACCAGAAATATGCAAATAATTTTCTTCATCAACTCTACAACGATTTGAAGGTAAAAATAGTTTATAATTTAACTTGAGTAGAAGTCTTATCAAATATCTGATTTAAAAAAGCGATTGTTGTTCGGGAGGATTCTCATGCTCTAACAACCAACGCTTGCGCCATAAACCCCCTGAATATCCTGTAAGTGAGCCATTACTACCAATTACACGATGACAGGGAACAACTATCCACAAAGGATTCTTACCATTGGCTGAGGCGATCGCCCTAATGGCTTTAGGGTCTCCCATTTCCTCACTTTGTTTTAAATAGGTCTTAGTTTCTCCATAAGGGATTTGTTGAAGCGATCTCCAAACGTCCTTTTGAAAATCAGTTCCTTTTGGGTTTAGTTTTAAATTGAAAACCTTTCTTTTTTTTTGAAAATATTCATCCAACTGCTGAACACAATCTTCTAAACATTTAGGAATTTTAGTTGAATTATCACCTTCACTATCCAATACCGTAATAGAAGATATGCCGTCATCATCACCCACAATTCTGGCAGTTCCGATAGGTGTTTTATAATATGTTACTTTATCAAATTCCAAAAATATCGATTGAATTTTGCGTTGTTATTTTCGCAATTTCCTGAGGTGTTAAATTATAAATATCTACTAATTTATCCAATATTTTTATCATATAACTGCTCTCATTTCTTTTTCCGCGAAATGGCACAGGTGCCAAATAAGGTGAGTCGGTCTCTAATACAATATTTTTTATCGGAATTTTGTGTAGAAACTTATCTATTCCTCCATTTTTAAAAGTAACAACACCACCAATGCCTAATTTCATATTAAATGACAAAGCCCGTTTGGCTTGCTCAAAATTCCCGGTAAAACAATGAAAAATACCAAATAGCCGTTCATCATTTACATCTTCAAGTACTTCAAAAATTTCATTGAAAGATTCCCGGCAATGAATTATAATGGGTAACTTCCTTTCTTTAGCCCATTCAATTTGAGTTTTAAAAGCATCTTGCTGTTGTACCAGAAAAGACTTATCCCAATAAAGATCAATACCAATTTCTCCTATCCCATAAAATTTTCGCTTATCTAACCAATTCTTTACTAATTGTAATTCTTCTAAATAGTTTTCTTTAACACTTGTAGGATGCAATCCCATCATTAAATATACAAGGGAAGGATATTCCTTTTCCAGATTAAACATGGCCTCTGAATAACTAGAATCAATAGCAGGAACAAAAAATCGTGAAATACCATTATCTATTGCTCTTTGCATCATGTCCGCCCGGTCATCGTCAAATTGTTCAGAATAAAGATGGGTATGCGTATCGGTAATGATCATATTTAAATATCTTTGGTAAAGATAATTATATTATCATCTTTTATAGATTTTTAATAGATTAGCATTCATCTTTAAATTTTAGAAATGAAAATTTATCATAATCCGCGATGTAGGAAAAGCAGAGAAGGCCTGGCTATTTTAGAAGAGGCCAAACAGCAATTTGAAATTATAGAATACCTAAAAAACCCTCCAATAGAAAAAGAATTAAGAGAAATTCTCTCTAAGTTAAAGATATCTCCAATTGATCTTGTGAGGCTTAAGGAGCCTATTTGGAAGGAGAACTACAGGAACAAAAATTTGACAGATGATGAGATCATTAAAGCGATGATAGATCATCCAAAACTTATAGAAAGACCTATTGTGATTAAAGGCAATAAGGCAGTCTTAGGTCGACCACCAGAAAATATTAAAAATCTTCTTTAATTATTAACTAGTGGTTTCTGGGTAGAACCAACTACCCAGTAACCACTATTTTTTAATAATCTTAAAACATGTATTTTTGTAGGGTATAAGCACAAGCGTTTGAAAAAGATAATCTTATTTGTTGGCTTTTTATTTCATATTCTGCTTATATATGGTCAGCAGATTCCCTCAAATAAAGTTACGGTCTCTGGTAAAATCATCGATTCTATATCTAAACAACCCATAGAATTTGCCACGATCTCCTTTGAAAAAGAAAATAAACTTCTAGGAACAACTTCTGACAAAGACGGGCATTTTTCGTTCAATATTCTACCCGGAAAATATAAAATTAAAATAGAATTTCTTTCTTACGAACCAATAGTAATTTCTAATAAGGAAGTGAGATTTGATACTAATCTAGGCATAATTCATTTATTTTTCAGTTCAAACAATTTAGAAGAAATAACGCTAATAAGTCAGCGAGACTTGATAGAATTTAAAGTTGATAAAAAAATATATAACGCATCCAAAGACATAGCCAATTTTGGTGGCAATGCAATTACTGTTCTGAACAATACTCCTGCTGTTAGAGTAGATGATGAAGGGAACGTGAGTCTGCGTGGCTCTGGAGCAACTGTATTAATCGATGGTAAACCACTTCTTGGACTCGATAGCGGTATGGATATTTTAGGTACAATACCTTCAAATTCGATTGATAAAGTTGAGATTATTTCTCGGTCGGCGAAATATAGTGCTGAAGGAGGGGGCGGTATCTTAAATATCGTTACTAAAAAAAGAAAAAGTAATGGTTTGAGCGGATCCCTAGATGCGCATTTGGGAAGTCCAGATGACAACGGAATATCTTCATTTTTAAATGAAAATACCGATAAGATCAATATTTTCTCAACCATAAGTTTTAATAACGAAAAGAAAATAAAGAAAACAAAAATTGATCAGATTGGCTTTGATATGACCAATGTTCCATTAAGTGTTTTTGAACAATTCAGAAAAGATGAAAATCAGCGAAACAGTTTTTTATTTAACCTTGGTAGTGATTTTTATATAAATGATAAAAACACAATAACCTCATCTGTTCTCATCAATACCAATAATAAAAATGATATTTCAAATATTGATCTAAATGACAAGGATCCTGATGGAAACTTATTACAGTCTGCTATTCGAAGTACAGGTGATTTTGATGATGTTTCTAAAATAGAGACCTTTTTTAACTATACTACTAAATTCAACGAAGATGGCCATCAGCTATCGTTTGATTTTAAATATGACAATACGATTTCAGAAAATAAAGCCAAAATAATTGAGCGTAAAGTGATGCCGGTTGAAGATACCATTAGGCAGAATGTCGATAAAAATCAAACTTTAGACAATTTTTTATTTCAATTAGATTATGTGATACCTACAAATGAAACTAATAAAATTGAATTGGGATATAAATCTGATTTACGATTTTATGAAAATAATTATAAATTAAGTCAATTCGATGAAACTTTAGCTGATTTTATCACAATAGGTGGATTTAACGATATCATTAATTATGATGAAAAAATACATGCTATATATGGACAGTATGCTGCTTCAAAAGGTAATCTTTCCTATTCTTTAGGTGTTAGAACAGAATTTTCTCATATAGGTATTAATGAAAAATTGACAGGAAATAATATTTCGAAGAATTATACCGATTTTTTCCCTTCCCTTTCTTTGGGATATGAATTTAAGGATGGTAAATATTTATCATTACACTATAGCAGATCCATAGAAAGACCTAGCATTGCACAATTAAATCCTTTTATTTCAATAAATGATGAGCGTTTTCAATCTTTAGGTAATCCTGATTTAAATCCATACTACCAACATTATTTTGAGCTTTTATTCGATATGAGTTTTGACAAACTATCGCTGGCCTCTGCCATTTTCCTTAATAATTCTAAAGATCATTTTTTAACGGTTATAGAAAATATCGGTCAGAATTCAGATGGATTGGATATTTTCAGAAGAATACCCATTAATAGTGGAGATAAAAATATTATGGGTTTCGATGTTGATATAACCTATAGGCCTGTAAAATCAATCAGATTGGGTGCCTATATTACCCCTTATAAACTGGATATCATAAACACGATCGATAAAAACTACGATTATCATAGTTGGGTATTGTATGCGGAGGCCTCAGCACTCTTTACAGTAAATGATGATTTGCGATTTCAGGTCAGTCATAAATACCAATCTCCTATAAAAAATGGACTCACAGAGCTGAGAACTATTCATTTTACAAATGCCACATTAAGTAAAGATATTTTTAAAAAAAATGCAACACTCACATTTAAAATCATCGATATTTTTAATTCAAAGTGGTTTACGACGCAATCTTATGAAGCGAGCGCTAGTACATTAAGAAAGGTTAGATATAATCAACAATATTCTTTATCTTTTACATATCGGTTCAATCAAAAAAGAAAAAGTGCGAAAGATCGAAGTGTTGATATAAATTCTGATGAATTAGAAGACAAACAAGATAAAAAAATGTAATAAAAAAAGGGTTGAAATTTCAACCCTTTATATTTTTATATAGCGAAAAACTTATTGTTTAAGCTTCTTCGCTTCCTTTTTTAATTTACTTTCTTCCTTAAAATAACCAACAATCCAATACGGAATTACAAACGTAATCAGAAAAATCATTAACCAAAATCCCATCGTGAATACGGTTAAAAAGATCATAAAGCCTACAAATTGTTGGAATTCCATATATAATATCGTTTTAATTCTGTGTCAAAAATAATATATATTTTTTATTTTTAAAGCGGTATCCCACAATTTTATTAATTTATTTTAACATATTTCAGATAAAAATTAAATCTTTTAATGTTTAATGAGTCAAATATTAGCTTTTACAGATGTATTTCACAAAAAATTAAAAGTATGGGTTTAAGAAAAAGTATTTTTATATGGGCCATTTCACTTATTGTATATACTGTAGGTATATAGGCTTATGGGCAAGAAAAAGATGATGTTATAGAAACCTATATTCAACATTTATCAATTGTGTAAAAACAATTATCATAAGAGCAACAAGAATTAATCGAAAACACAAAACCATTTTTAGAGATAATTTGACGAAAGTTCAACTAACTATTATATCCAATAAAGAAATTAGAATTTGAGAATAATCTCGATAATACTTCCTTTTTTCATATAGGATTGATCTATATTTTTCTACTTAAATAACGCTCTTTTTTAACTTATTTTTAACTAAAATCCGTTTAAACCTAACTACTTTTCGGAGGTCTAAATAATCGTTAAAAGATAGTTAAATAATATCTCTTGTTGAATTTTTATGTAAAAAGATTAAACATTTTAATTACCTTTGATAAAAAAATAAAATATAACCAAATCAATCTGATTTAAAATACTGATATCTAGATGGTAAGAATCCTTTTAAGTTTAATTCTGTTACTTGTTTCACTATGCATGAATGCGCAGCGACCAAATATGCCAAACGGTGAACGACCTGACATGCCAAAATATGAAATATCCGGTCACATCATAGATAAAGAAACAAATGCTCCTCTAGAGTATGCAACTATTGTTTTAAATCCTTTAAATGGTAAAAATATTACCGGTGGGTTAACCGATAATAAAGGAGATTTTAATTTTGAGGCTACAGGAGGTATTTACAATATCTCAATAGAATTTATTGGTTTTAAAACTTATAAAATTCCTCAAAAAGAAATTTCAAGCAACCTAAATTTAGGAACTATCTATCTAGAATTCGGTAGTGAAACATTAGATGAAGTTAATATTATAGCAGAGAAAACTACAGTAGAAATTAAGCTGGATAAAAAGATATATAATGTTGGGAAAGACTTGACAGTTAGAGGCGGTACCGTAAGTGATGTTTTAGACAACGTACCGTCGGTTTCGGTAGACGTTGAAGGTAATGTAGCATTAAGAGGTAATGATAATGTACGTATTTTAATTAATGGCAAGCCTTCAGGGCTAGTTGGCTTGAGCTCTACTGATGCCTTGAGGCAACTCCCTGCAGACGCAATAGAAAAAGTAGAAGTAATTACTTCTCCTTCCGCACGATACGATGCAGAGGGAACTGCAGGTATCTTAAATATCATTCTTAGACGAAGTAAATTACAAGGATTAAATGGTGCGATCACCACTAATGTAGGCTATCCTACTTCTGCCGGTATTTCTGGGAATTTAAATTTCAGAACCGGAGATTTTAATTTCTTTACAACGTCTGGCTACAGTTATAGAGAAGGGCCGGGTAATGCCTATTCTTTTACTGAGTATTTCAACGATGATGAACCGAGCTCATTTTTAGAGGAAACCAGAAATTTTGAAAGGATCCGTAAAGGATTAAATACAAATTTTGGTGTAGAGTGGTATGTTAACAAAACTTCTTCTATTACTGCAGCCGTATTCTACAGGGATAGTGATAATGAAAGCAATAATTCCAATGACATTTTTCAGATCAATCAAAATGGTATTGAGAGTCGAAGTTTTAGATTTGATCCTGAGCTAGAAGATGATAAGACCATCCAGTACTCCATTAATTATGATAAAAATTTTAAAACTGATGGGCATAAATTAACGTTTGACTTTCAATATGAAGATAGTTCTGAGGATGAAAATTCACTTATTTCTCAGGACGGAATCGATAAGGAAAAAGTAAGAACTTTAGAAAACCAGGAAGAAATATTATTAAAAACAGATTATGTTTTACCAATTGGAGAAAATAGCCAGTTTGAATTCGGATACAGAGGGAATTTTAATGTATTGGATACTGATTACACCTTAGAAAATTATATAGACGGGGAATATGAATTAGATACTGATCTAAGTAATAATTTAATTTATAAAGAAAACATCAATGCTGTTTATTCTCAATATGGTAGTAAAATCAAAAAATTCTCCTATTTATTAGGCTTAAGAATGGAAGCATCAAGAATTACAATTAATCAGATAACTACAGGAGATCGCGATGTTAAAAGTTATGCGAGCCTTTTTCCAACGGTTAATTTAGGATATGAATTGAACGAAAAACAAAGTTTAACACTCGGTTACAACAGGCGAATAAGAAGGCCTCGTTCCCGATTTATAAATCCGTTCCCTTCCCGATCCAGTGCGACCAATTTGTTTCAAGGTAATCCTGATATAGATCCAAGTCTTTCTGATGGTGTTGATCTTGGATATTTAAACCGTTTTGGTAAACTTACCTTGAATACATCGATCTATTACCAACATGCTACAGACGTTTTTAATTTCATTAGCGAGCCTACTGGTGAAACTGTAATTTTGAATGATCAGGAAGTACAAGTAATAAGAAGAACCCCAATAAATTTGGCAAGTGATGATCGATTTGGATTCGAATTTACGCTTACGTATAATCCGAGTAGAAAATGGAATCTAAACGGTAATTTTAACTTATTTAGATCTTCGGTAAAAGGCGATTATAATGGACAAATTTTTGATGCCGATAATACCAGTTGGTTCATAAGATTAAATAATAAATATACACTGCCCGGAAAAATCGATTGGCAAACAAGATTATTCTACAGAGGCCCTAGTGAGGATGCTCAAAATAAAAATAAAGGCATATTATCTACAGATCTGGCCTTTAGCAAAGATCTATTCAAAGATAAAGCATCTATAGCTTTTAGTATAAGTGATGTTTTTAATACGAGAAAAAGAGAAACCGAATCTTTAGTCACAGTCGATGGTGTACCTATCTATGCGAGTGAAAGTGCCTTTCAATGGAGAGAACGTACTTTTAACCTGTCTTTTACTTATAGGTTTAATCAAAAGAAAAAAAGGCAAGACCGTCAAGGAAATGGAGATGACGATGATGGCGAAGGGTTTGGAAGTTAGTTCCTAAAAAAGTGATATAAATCATCATACCCTTATATGCTATTTTGTAACTTTGTGTAGCTTTAAAATATACAAGTAACATGAAATACAGAATAGAAAAAGACACGATGGGTGAGGTAAAAGTACCTGCCGATAAATATTGGGGTGCACAAACCGAACGATCAAGAAATAACTTTAAAATAGGCCCTCCGGCTTCTATGCCCTTAGAAGTGGTCTACGGTTTTGCTTATCTTAAAAAAGCTGCTGCGCATGCCAATTGTGATCTAGGTGTATTGGCCAAGGACAAACGCGATCTAATATCATCTGTTTGCGATGAAATTCTTGCGGGTAAGCTTGATGACCAATTCCCATTGGTAATTTGGCAGACAGGTTCTGGTACCCAAAGTAACATGAATGTTAATGAGGTTATTGCGAATCGCGCGCATGAAATTGCCGGAAATGTTATTGGTAAGGGAGATAAAACTATTCAGCCCAATGATGATGTGAATAAATCGCAGTCTTCCAATGATACCTTCCCAACAGGAATGCATATTGCTTGCTATAAAATGATTGTGGAAAATACAATTACAGGCGTTAAGAAATTACGCGATACCCTTGATAAGAAGTCAAAAAAATTTAAAGATGTCGTTAAAATAGGCCGTACCCACTTGATGGATGCTACCCCTTTAACCGTTGGTCAGGAATTTTCAGGTTATGTCTCTCAGTTAGATCATGGCTTAAAAGCATTAAAAAACACCTTGCCACATTTATCTGAAATGGCACTTGGTGGGACTGCCGTTGGTACAGGTTTAAATACTCCCAAAGGTTATGATGTACTAGTAGCAAAAAAGATCGCTGAATTTACAGGTTTGCCTTTTATTACAGCGGAAAATAAATTTGAAGCCTTGGCTTCTCATGATGCCTTGGTAGAATCGCATGGAGCATTAAAACAATTGGCTGTCTCTTTGAATAAAATTGCAAATGACATCAGAATGATGGCATCAGGGCCAAGATCAGGGATTGGAGAATTGATAATTCCTGCCAATGAACCAGGTAGTTCTATTATGCCCGGTAAGGTTAATCCAACTCAGGCCGAAGCGTTAACGATGGTATGCGCTCAGGTTATTGGAAACGACGTTGCTGTAACTGTTGGGGGTACCCAAGGACATTATGAATTGAATGTTTTTAAGCCAATGATGGCGGCAAATGTCTTACAATCAGCACGTTTGATAGGAGATGCCTGTGTGTCTTTTAACGACAATTGTGCTGTTGGTATAGAACCTAATCATCCAAAAATTAAGGAATTATTGAATAACTCATTAATGTTGGTAACTGCTTTAAATACTAAAATAGGTTATTATAAAGCTGCAGAAATTGCCAATACCGCCCATAAAAATGGTACTACCTTAAAAGTAGAAGCAATTCGCCTGGGCTATGTAACTGCTGAACAATATGATGAATGGGTTAAACCCGAAGATATGACGGGTTCTTTAAAATAAAGAAACTTAAAAAAAAGCATTGAGAATTCAATGCTTTTTTATTTTATAAGATCGTAAGATTGTTTAGCAATTTCTACCTCTTCATTGGTAGGAACAATCAAGATTTTGATGTTGGAATTTTCAGCCTGAATTTCTGTTAATTTCTTCGCCCTAATATTATTTTTATCGACATCTAATTTAATTCCTAAGAATTCCATATTTGTACAAATCAATTTCCTTAGTACCATTGAATTTTCACCAATCCCTGCCGTGAATACGATAGCATCTAAACCATTCATGGCTGCCGCATACGCACCAATATATTTTTTAATTCGGTAAGCATTCATTTCTAGTGCCAGCTGGCATTCCTTATTGCCTTTTTCTGCTTCCGCCTCAATATCACGTAAATCACTGTACCCGGTTAAACCAAGCATACCGCTTTCTTTCTGGAGCATGTTATTTACGTCATTAAGGGCATAGCCCAATTTATTCACCAAGTGGAATATAATAGCGTGATCTATATCTCCACTTCTAGTACCCATAATAAGCCCGGTTACAGGTCCGAATCCAAGTGTATGGTCGATACTTTTACCGTTTTTAATAGCCGTCATACTACAACCATTTCCTAAATGAATGGTAATGAGCTTTGATTCGTTTTTATCTAAAAACTCATTTGTTTTTTCGGAAACATATTTATGACTTGTACCATGAAAACCATATAATCTAATATGATTTTGATCAAGAAATTTATTTGGAATGGCATATTTATAAGCTTCAACAGGTATTGATTGATGAAAAGCAGTGTCAAAAACAGCAATTTGCTTGGCTTTTGGGAAAATAGTTTCTGCAACCTCTATCCCTTCATAATTCGCCGGATTATGTTGAGGGGCTAGTTCGAATAATCGTTTGATTTTATCCTTAACTTGTTGATTAACAATAGTAGTATTTGAAAAAGTACTACCACCATGCACTACCCTATGTCCCACTGCTTCAATTTCGGAAGTTGACTTAAGAACTCCAATTTTTTTATCCAGTAAAAGTTTTACAACTTTCTCAAGACCCTCTTTATGATTTGATATATATAGGGTTTCGTCAAACTTATTGTTGGCCGATTTATAATGAAGTGCGGCATTTTTCTCACCAATCCTTTCTACCAGACCCGAGCAAATAACCTCCTCTCCAGGCATTTTGAATAATTGATATTTAATGGATGAACTACCCGAATTTATAACTAAAATTTTCATCTATTTATCTTGAGCTTGTATGGCCGTTAAAATAACGGTGTTAAAAATATCGTCTACTGTACAGCCTCTGCTAAGGTCGTTTACAGGTTTATTAAGCCCTTGCAACATTGGACCAATAGCCAGTGCCCCGGTTTCACGTTGTACAGCTTTATAAGTGTTATTTCCAGTATTCAGATCCGGAAAAATTAAAACATTAGCCTGGCCTGCTACTTCGGAATCAGGCAATTTACTTTTACCTATGGCTGCATCTACTGCTGCGTCATATTGAATAGGCCCCTCAACTTTAAGGTCAGGTCGCTTTTCTTTTACGATTTTTGTAGCTTCCTTCACTATATCGACATCTGCACCTTGCCCTGACGTACCGGAAGAATAAGACAGCATGGCTATTTTTGGTTCCATGCCAAAATTAATACTAGATTCTGCAGATGAAATAGCGATCTCTGCCAATTGTTCTGCCGTAGGATTAGGATTAATAGCACAATCACCAAAAACAGATACCCTATCTTCCAGGCACATGAAAAATATACTCGATACCACCGAAACCCCGGGTTTCGTTTTTATAAATTGTAATGCAGGACGAATGGTATGTTGGGTAGTATGCGCAGCACCTGAAACCATTCCATCGGCGAGACCTTTATAAACCATCATGGTTCCAAAATAGGAGACATCTCCCATAAGGTCTTCTGCCATTTCTTGCGTAACCCCTTTGTTTTTTCTCAATTCGTACAAAGTCTTTGCAAAATCTTCAAAGTATTCAGATTCGATCGGATTAATGATGTTAATTTTATTTAGGTCTAAACTTAATCCAAGCCTGTTTAGTATCTCTAAAATTTTATCTTCATGTCCTAAAATAGTTAGATCGATCATATCCATTTCAACCAATCTTGTAGCTGCTGTAATAATTCTATCATCATTGCCTTCAGGTAAAACAATATGTTTTCTAACTTTTCTGGCACGTTTTAACAGATTATACTGAAACATTCTAGGTGTGATCCTATTACTTGTAAAGGTTATTAATTTTTCATTCAGTTTATCAATTTCAATATATTTTTCAAACGTGTTTAAGGAAGTAATGATTTTTTCTTTATTATCGGCGTACATATGTGACCTTACGGCACCAATTTTATTGGCCACCTCGAAAGTGCCGCCTTCAACTGATAATATGGGTACTATTTGAGATAGTCCTTCAATAAGCTTAATGATGGAATCCTCCGGGATCAATCCCCCTGTTAACATGATCCCCGAAATAGAGGGATAATTTGACGAGATATGTGCTTGAAGACCTCCCAAAATAATATCAGCCCTATCACCAGGTGTAATGATTAAACAATTTTGATCTAAATAGGTTAGATAATTCCTTAATTGCATGGCTCCAACTTTAAAGCTCGCAGTTTGGTTATTGATATATTCTTCACCAAATAATATTTTCGCATCAATGGCCTTGGCAATTTCTTTTATTGTTGGATTCTTTAATGATGGAATTAGGGGTATCACATTCACTAAAACATCTTTAGGTAAATTTAATTCTACGCCTTCCTTTACAATTTCCATGTTTTTCTCCTGCACTTTATTGGCAATAACAGCAACGACATCTACCTCTTTTTCTTTAAATGAATCATAAGCCAAATGAAGACCACTAATAAATTCATCTAATGTTTTGCCAATTCCACTTGACACAATGATCGCCGGTATGCCCAAATTCTTAGCAATTAAAATATTTGCATCCAACTCTATAGCAGTACCTTCTCCTGAAAAGTCGGTACCTTCCACCAGCATAAAGTCATTTTTCTCTTCTAAGGCTTTGTATTTAGAAATAATTACATCAAATATTTCACTTTCTTTTCCTTTATTTCTTTTTTTTATGAATTGCTTACGTGTAAAAGCATAAGCGTCATTACAATCAATATTTAACCCAAAATGGGAAATAATGGTATTGATATGATTGTCTTTTTCATCATCATTTATATTATCTATAATCGGTCTAAAATATCCTACTTTTGCTGTTTTCCCCAACAACATCCTCATCAATCCAAGTGCAACAATTGATTTTCCACTATTGGCTTCACTTGTTGCTATATATATGGCTTTATTCATTCTAAAAAAATTTTTGCAAAAGTACTTTAAACTTATAAAATAACCTTATGAATTGTAGTAAAATAATTGTAAAAATGGTAACAATAATCACCTTTAACAGCCATTCGTATCATACACGAAATTATTTATATCTTTGGCATCATACCACAGCACCAATAACTTATACCAAGAGGGTAAATATTTAATATGTGTAATAGTTTTAATAAGAAATTTTTAGACGAAGCTGCAAAAGCGCAAGCGAATGAATTGACTGAGATCTCAAATTCCGACAATATTGATTTTATGACCGAGGCGGTTAAGATCGCCATTAAAGGAATGGAAGCAGATGAAGGCGGGCCATTTGGTTGTGTTATTGTTAAAAACGGAAAAGTTGTTGGGCGAGGGAATAACAGGGTAACGTCTACAAACGACCCTACGGCCCATGCCGAAATTATGGCCATTAGAGAAGCCTGTAAGGGCTTAAACACCTTTCAATTAGAAGGTTGTATTGTTTATGCCTCAAGCGAACCTTGCCCAATGTGCCTGGGTGCCATATATTGGGCAAGACCCGATAAAGTATATTATGGGAGCAACCATTCCGATGCCGCCAACATAGGTTTTGACGACAGCTTTATCTACAAAGAAATTGCCTTATCTAACGATAATCGAAATATTCCTTTCGAACAATGTGGTAGAGAAATTGCCCTTGAGGCGTTTCGTAAATGGGAAGAAAAAGACGATAAAAAATCTTATTAAGTTTCTAAATTACCCCCTTTACTCAATAATTCTATGTTATTAAGATAATTTTCGTATTCTTCAAATTTTGATAGGGAATATTTTTCTTTTTTGTAAGGACTAAAGTGTTTTTTTCTTTTTTTATTTGAAAATGAGGGCTCATTTTCAGGGTCTTTTTTATTTTTCATGTTTAGCGATATTTACATAAAATAACGTAAACAATTCTCAATTTATTATAAATATCTTTCCTTAATAATATTCATGTGATGCGATTGATGTCCCGCAATGATATATCCTAATGCCCTAACAGACATGTTACTGCCATTGGCAACGCCAATATTCAATAGATCAGACTCATCAAAATTTTTAAACATCAAAATGGTGGTTTTTCTCAGCAATTTCATCTCTTCCAATAGTTCTCCAACATCCCTTTGATTTCCCTTCGAGTTTAATACATAATCATTTTCATCAAAACCCGAAAGCTCATTCCTATCCTTTCTTGCAAAACGTAATGCCCGATATGCCATGATCCGCTCCGTGTCAATGAGGTGCTGTATTATTTCCTTGATCGTCCATTTACCTTCCGAATAAGCAAATAAGAATTTTTCCGGTGGAAGTTTTTCCAAAAAAGAAAGTGATCCTGATGAAGTATCAGCTAAATTATCTAACAAACTTTTTTGGTTTACAAGTAAAGCCTTGATATAAGGTTTATAAAAAGGTGCAAATTCGTTTTCTTCTAGCGCTAACATATCTAATACATTTAAATTATCTTTAAGCTTATAATTTGTTTTAAATTTACATAAAAAATAATATAAGTTAATGCGGACGCTCATAACTAACATCAAAGAATTACTCCAAGTTAGAAACTCATTGAAATCTTTCGTTGCAGGCAGTGATATGAAACAATTGCCAACAGTAAAAAATGCCTATCTCCTATTGGAAGATGATATTATAAGTGATTTTGGTAAGATGGAGGATCTTAATGGAATTATTGTTGAAAATATTATTGATGCCAGTGGTAAAATCGTTTTACCCGCATGGTGCGATAGTCATACACATATTGTTTATGCGGGAAATCGTGAAAATGAATTTGTCGATCGTATTAATGGTCTTAGTTATGAAGAAATTGCATTAAAAGGTGGTGGTATACTAAATTCAGCAAAAAAACTTCACCAAACTTCCGAAGACGATTTATACAATCAGTCTTCAAAACGACTGGAAGAAGTAATGAAACTGGGAACAGGTGCTATAGAAATAAAATCGGGTTACGGATTAAACCTTGAGGCCGAATTAAAAATGCTCAGGGTTATTAAGCGCTTATCAAATTCGTATCCGGTTGAAATTAAAGCTACTTTTTTAGGTGCACATGCCTTCCCTGTAGCATTTAAAAATAATAAGGAAGCATATATCGATTTGATAATTAATGAAATGCTCCCTAAAATAGCTGAGGAAAAACTCGCAGAATTTATAGATGTTTTTTGTGAAACAGGCTATTTTTCAGAGTCTCAAACCGATAGGATCTTGACTGCCGGAAGTAAATATGGATTAATTCCTAAAATCCATGTAAACCAGTTTACCATTATTGGTGGTGTGGAAATCGGTGTGAAACATAAAGCCTTGTCTGTTGATCATCTGGAACTCATGGATACAAATGATATCTTTGCTTTAAAAAATAAAAAGACCATGCCTGTGGCATTGCCTGCCTGCTCCTATTTTTTAAGTTTACCATATACTCCGGCGCGGCAAATTATTGATGCCGGTTTGCCTATAGCGTTGGCAACCGATTATAACCCGGGTTCATCACCAAGTGGAAATATGAATTTCGTTGTTAGTACAGCCTGTATCAAAATGAATATGACCCCAGAAGAGGCCATCAACGCGGCAACAATAAATGGCGCTTATGCTATGAATTTATTGGAAACCCATGGAAGTATCACCAAAGGAAAAAAAGCCAATCTCATCATTACTAAACAAATTCCATCCTATAGTTATTTGCCTTATGCCTTCGGTAATAATTTAATAGATAAGGTTTTGATCAATGGAAAAATAATTTGACCCACCATGGTTAAATCATTGATAATAACGAAATAAAAGAGTAACTTCGTTAAGCTTTCAATTTTGATTATTTAGTCTGCTTTATTAACTAATGTAAGCTATTTAAAAAATGATCGAGTTCGATAAATTTATAAGCGATTTTAAAAATTTGGAATCCAGCGGGTTCCTTATGCAACTTGCCCAATTCTTACTTTGGACCTTTTTAATTCTCCTACTTTCCTGGTTGATCAGAAAAGCTATTAATAAAAGTGTTTCTGATAACTCCGCTCGATACAGTATTAAAAAAATAGTGAGCCTTTCAAGCTATATTCTTATTATTCTCTTAATGATCATCTCCTTCTCTGGCAAAGTACAATACTTTACCATATCAATTGGGCTCATAAGTGCGGGAATAGCCTTTACCTTGCAGGAAGTTATCTTAAGTGTAGCAGGTTGGTTTGCCATTTTTGGTTCTAACCTTTATAAGCCCGGTGACCGTATTGAAATAAATGGTATCAAAGGAGATGTTATTGATATCAGTATCACAAAAACAACATTAATGGAAATTGGCCAATGGGTAAAAAGTGATAACTACAGCGGTAGAATTGTAAAAATTAGCAATGCTTTTGTATTCAAAGGTGCCATTCATAATTATTCTACCGATTTCCCTTTTGTTTGGGATGAAATTGATCTTCCAATCAAATATGGTTCTGATATAAACCTTGCCAATCAAATTGTTATAGATATCGCTAAGAACTCATTAGCTGATTATGCCGGCTTTGCCAAAAAGCATTGGAAAAATATGGTGAATAACTATCTCATCGAAAATGCCATTATAGAACCGACCATCACTTTAAAACTTACCGATAACTGGATAGAATTCAACCTTAGGTATGTAGTAGACTTCAAAAAAAGAAGAATAACCAAGCATAAACTTTTTACTGAGATCTTTAATGAGTTCAATAAAACAAAAGGAAAAATAGAACTTGCATCCGCTACTTTCGAAATTGTTGGGCTGCCAGATCTTAATGTAGACATAAAAGAAAATAAGGGCTAGACAGAACATCATTCAATCATTCTTCTCATTAAATTATTTCATTGTTCTTTTTAAACATCTAGTTTTGTTTTATAAAAAGAACAACTAACTTTGACTATTAATTTATTCGCCCTTTAAAATGCAAAGAAAACTTATTGAATGCGTGCCGAATATTAGTGAAGGACGTGATACTTCTAAAATTGATTCGATCGCTCATATCGTAGAAACCGTAGAAGGCGTTAAACTGCTGGATATAGACCCTGGAAAGGCAACGAACAGGACAGTAATCACATTTGTCGGTGAACCAGAACCTGTTATTGAGGCTGCCTTCAAACTCATAAAAAAAGCTTCAGAACTGATTGATATGAGCAAACATACCGGTGAGCATCCAAGGTTTGGAGCTACAGATGTTTGTCCTTTGGTACCTATATCGGGAATTACACTTGAAGAAACTGCTGTTTTTGCACATAAACTTGGAGAACGTGTTGGTAAAGAATTGGGTATACCAGGCTATTATTATGAAAATGCGGCAAAGGAAGTCAAACGAAAAAATCTTGCCCATTGTCGTTCCGGTGAATATGAAGGATTGGCTAAAAAATTATCCGACCCTCAGTGGAAACCAGATTTTGGACCTGATAAATTTAACGAGCACGTTGCCAAAACAGGCGCTATAGCCATTTCTGCACGCGATTTTTTAATAGCATATAATGTTAATTTAAACACTACATCTACCCGTAGAGCCAATGCCATTGCTTTTGACATTAGGGAAGCAGGCAGAATAAAACGTGATGGTGATCCTATTACCGGAAAAAAGGTACTCGATAAAAACGGTGAACCTATTAGAATTCCTGGGAAGTTAAAAGCAGTTAAAGGTATTGGCTGGTATATAGAAGAATATGGTATTGCACAGATATCGTATAATTTGACCAACATTTCAATCACCCCAATGCACATAGCATTTGATGAGAGTTGCAAAGCCGCAGATGAACGCGGACTTAGAGTTACAGGATCTGAATTGGTAGGTTTGGTCCCTTTGAAAGCGATGTTAGATGCGGCAGATTATTTCCTGACCAAACAACAAAGATCATTGGGAATCTCAGAAAGTGAAAAGATCAAGATAGCCATAAAATCATTGGGCCTAGATGATCTAAGACCTTTCAATCCCAAGGAAAAAATTATCGAATATATGCTCGGTGATGGTGAAAATAAATTAGTAGACCTTACTTTAAGCAATTTTGCAGATGTAACGGCGAGTGAGTCGGTAGCACCTGGTGGTGGATCTATAGCTGCCTATGTTGGCGTCCTTGGTGTTTCATTGGGAACTATGGTAGCCAACTTATCTTCCCATAAAGCAGGTTGGGATGAAAAATGGGAATATTATTCGAAATGGGCCGTAAAAGGGGAATTATACAAGAATAGGCTATTGCATTTGGTTGATGAGGATACCAAGGCTTTTAATAAGATCATAGAAGGTTTTAGGATGCCTAAAGGCACTGATGAAGAAAAAGAGTTAAGAAGGTCGGCTATTGAAGAAGCAACAAAATACGCAACCGAAATTCCATTCCAAGTGATGGAAACCGCCCATGATTCTATGGAAGTAATGCAGGCCATGGTTAAAGAAGGATTGCCCAGTTCCCTTTCAGATGCAGGCGTGGGTGTTCTTTGTGCCAGATCAGCAGTAATAGGCGCCTATTTTAATGTCCGTATCAATGCGAAGGATATCAAGGATCGGAAATTTGCAGATTCCATTCTAGCGAAAGCAGCCAAGATATATACCTCAGCTATAAAAAAAGAAAAAGAAGTTATGGCATTTATGGATAGTAAAATGTAACAAATACCCCTTGTAATTGATATTTTATATCTATAGAAAATTTGGGTTTAAGGATGTAGAACTATAAAATAATAACATTACCAAAGATTAACATAAAGATGGTGTTAAAAATTTATGGTAAAAAAGCCTGTAAGGCGAGTTCATACCCTTTTAAACCTAAACCTATAATAATTCCTTTAGCATTAGGGGCAATAAAAGATTCGTGCCTAAACTTTTCACGTGCATGCACATTGGATATATGTACTTCTATCACAGGTGTTTCAATGGCTTTAATGGCATCTCCGATCCCGACGGAAGTATGCGTATAGGCAGCGGCGTTTAAAATGATACCATCATGGTCAAAACCAACTTCTTGAAGTTTATCAATCAATTCACCTTCAATATTTGATTGAAAATAACTCAAGGCCACTTTTGGATAATTCTTCTGTAGGTTTTTAAAATATTCCTCAAAAGAATCATGCCCATAAATTGTAGGTTCCCGTTTACCTAACAGGTTTAAATTAGGGCCATTGATGATGATGATTTTCATAAAGCGAAGTTATCAAATTAAAACGCAAAAAAAAAGGAAGCTAAAAGCTTCCTTTCATAATTATTTTACCTTTTTTAAAAAAAATATCCAACACTTAACTGGATAACACTATTTTTATAAGTATCATCAGGGAATTCAGAATCGTCATTGTCATTAGATAAACCTAAATTATAACGAGCACCAAAATTTAGCCCACTGTCTAGTTTATAGCCCACTCCAAAGTTGACGCCAAAATTAATTCCTTTCACAGAATCTTTAATATCTTCTTCTTCTGACTCTCCTCCTCCTGATACTTTAGCTTTAGCTGACATTAAGAATCCTACCTGAGGACCGGCTTCCAAACTAAATCCTTCGGCAACATAATATTTTGCCATTAAGGGAAGATTTAAATAGTCTAAGTTTATTTCTGCTTCATAATTGAATTCATCGAAAGAGCTCTTTTGTGATGCTCCTTGAGCGGAATACAATAATTCAGGTTGAAAAGAAAACTTTTCTGAGATAGGAATTTCGGCTACAACCCCTAAATGAAAAGCTGTTCTTCCATCAAGATCATCTGTGTCATCTCCGGTTATACTTGCAAAATTGACACCGACTTTAGCTCCAAATTTTACATCTTGAGCATTAATTGTGACCATACTAAATAATAGCAAAGCGGTAAAAAACAATACTTTTTTCATAATAAAATTTTTTAAAGTTAGTACAGTAAATGTATGTCATTTTTGAACATGATTTACATTTTAAAAAAAAATCAAAGTAAATTTTAAACTAACATTTGGAAATATTCTGTTAAAATTTATACACTATTCCGGCTTGTAATATATTGGTTTTTAAACTTGGACTAATCACTACAAAATCTTCAAAGAGCTCACTCACCTTATCATTTAGTCTATTATTTAAGCCAAACGAGTATTTCGCCTGAACACCTAATTTCTCTGTAAAATCAAAACCTGCGCCAATCGCCATGCTTAAACCAAATTTATTCACCAGATCTTCAGCAATTGCAGGAACATCTAAAACAAGGTCAAATTGTGGTCCTGCTTGTAGGTTAAATGATTCAGCTACATAATATTTTGCCATGATTGGGATAAAGATGGCACTTTCATCCCCTATAGTAGCATATAATACTTCAGGCTGCACACTAAAACTATTTAAGATCTCAATATCAGCCAATAAGCCCAGGAAAAATCCACCCCCATCGAGCACATCAAGATCATCTGAAAGCGCACCCAGGTCAAATCCACCGGCAGTTAGATCTGCCGTACCATAGAACAATCCTCCAGTAGCGCCAAAACTCACATTAACCTGTGCCTTAAGCGTTGTTACACTAAAAATTGCAATCATGGCAACCCAACATAATTTTTTCATAATACGTTTATTTTTCGTTGATTAATAAACTAAGTTAAGAATTTTTATGCTCTTCAAAAAAAAAGGAAGCGAAATGCTTCCTTTTTTTAAACATAATTTTTTTTAATTAAAAGAAATAACCTAAATAAACTTGAAAGACGCCATTTTTATAGGTACCGCCTTCTTCATATTCATCATTTATATCTGTTAACCCTAAATTATATCGGGCTCCTAAATTTAAACCTCCTTCGAGTTTATAACCTATACCAAAGTTAATACCAAAGTCAATACCTTTAACATATTCTTTGATATCATCTTCTCCTGTATCTCCATCAAAATCATATTCGTCTTTGGCAGATAATAAAAAACCTACTTGAGGTCCTGCTTCTAAACTAAAACCTTCGGCTACAAAATATTTCGCCATTAAAGGAATATTAAGATAATCTAATTTAATTGAACCTTCATAGGTAGCGAGAGCTTTTGAAAAAGTACTTTCTATACCATTTGAGAAGGTTTCGCTATAGTCAGAACCTTGACATGAGTATAATAACTCTGGCTGGAAAGCAAAATTGTCGGAGATCATGATTTCAGAAACAAAGCCGATATGAAAACATGTTCTTCCATCAAAACTATCAAAATTATCACTATTAATTGTGGCAAAATTGACACCCGCTTTGGCTCCAAAACTTACTTCTTGGGCTTTCACACTGGTAAACCCAAATAAAAAAATTGCGGTAATAATTAAAATTTTTTTCATAGTAGATTAGTTTAAATTGATTATTGATTTATATCCAATATTATATTGTGACAGGTCAAAATTATATAATGAAGAGATCGAACGCAATGATATCCATCAGTTTTAGAGCACTTTAGAAATTAGTCCTATACAATGCGTATTTATTATTTTTAAAAAGAACTGATTATTTTAAACTATTTTTACACCTTATGAACTGGCAGAACGCACTCATTGATTTTAATATGTACCTCAAAATTGAGCGGGGTCTTGCTAAAAACTCTGTAGAAAATTATACAAGGGATATAAAAAAATTGATCCTTTTTTTGGAAGAAAATGAAATTAAGGAATCCCCTCTTGCTGTTTCAGAAATTACTATTCAACAATTTATTTATGAGGTTTCTAAAAGAGTAAATGCGAGAAGTCAATCGCGTATTATTTCTGGATTACGAAGTTTCTTTAATTATTTGATCTTTGAAAATTACAGAAAGGATAATCCGACCTCTTTATTAGAAACGCCTAAAATTGGCCGGAGGCTTCCAGATACCTTATCAATGCATGAAATAGATTCTATTTTAAATCAGATTGACCTAAGTCATCCCCAAGGAGAACGCAACAGGGCCTTATTAGAGACCTTATACAGTTGTGGGTTAAGGGTAACGGAATTGATAACTTTACAAATTTCGGATCTGTATTTCGAAGAAGGGTTTATAAAAGTAATTGGTAAAGGCGATAAACAACGATTCGTACCTATCAACGTAGAAACGCAGAAGTATATGACCATTTATATGAATCATATTCGCAATCATATAAAGATCCAAAAAGGCTATGAAGATACCCTTTTTCTTAATAGAAGAGGTAAACAGCTCACCCGGAATATGATCTTTATGATCATTAAAGACCTTGCCGAAAAAGCCGGTATCAAAAAGAAAATAAGCCCGCATACTTTCAGACATTCCTTTGCCACCCATTTATTAGAAAACGGGGCAGATCTGCGCTCTATACAACAAATGTTAGGCCACGAAAGTATTACTACTACCGAAATTTATATGCATGTTGATAAGACCTTTCTTAAGGAGGTGGTAGAAAAATACCATCCCAGAAAATAAAAAAACCTTCTCATAAATTCGAGAAGGTTTTCCATTGTATAAATTAAGAAAGTTTATTTTGCAATACTCACTGCCCGGGTTTCTCTAATGACAGTTACACGAACCTGACCGGGATAGGTCATATCGTTTTGAATTTTTTGAGAAATATTAAAAGAAAGTTCTGACGCTTTTATATCATCAATTTTTTCGCTTTCAACAATTACTCTAAGTTCTCTTCCGGCTTGGATCGCATATGCTTTTTGTACACCTGTAAACCCGAAGGCAACATCTTCAAGATCTTTTAACCGTTGGATATAAGAATCTAATACTTGACGACGTGCACCTGGGCGTGCGCCCGAAATACCATCACATACTTGCACAATTGGCGCAATTAATGATTTCATTTCTATTTCGTCGTGATGAGCCCCGATGGCGTTACATACATCTGGTTTTTCGCCATATTTTTCAGCCCATTCCATACCTAATAAAGCATGCGGTAATTCACTTTCATTTTCAGGCACCTTACCTATATCATGCAATAGCCCTGCCCTTTTCGCAACTTTTGGATTGAGGCCGAGTTCTGCTGCCATTAAAGCACATAAATTAGCTACTTCACGAGAGTGTTGTAATAAATTTTGACCATAAGACGATCGGTATTTCATTCTACCCACTACTTTTATCAATTCAGGATGCAATCCATGAATACCAAGATCAATTACGGTACGTTTACCAACATCTATAATTTCTTCGTCAATTTCTTTTTTAGTTTTTGCTACTATTTCCTCTATCCGGGCTGGATGGATTCTGCCATCGGTGACTAATTTATGTAAAGATAATCTGGCGATTTCTCTTCTTACCGGATCAAAACAAGATAGAATAATGGCTTCAGGTGTATCATCAACTATTATTTCGACGCCAGTGGCCGATTCTATCGCCCTAATATTCCGTCCTTCCCTACCAATGATCCTGCCCTTAACATCGTCAGATTCTAAATTGAAAACAGAAACACAGTTTTCAACAGTTTGTTCAACACCAATTCTTTGAATGGTTGTCAATACCACTTTTTTAGCTTCTTGTTGCGCTGTTAGTTTTGCTTCTTCTAAAGTATCTTGAATAAATGCCATGGCATCGGTCTTGGCCTCTGCTCTTAGAGATTCTACCAATTCCTTTTTAGCTTCATCGGCAGACAGTGCAGAAATGACCTCTAACTGCTCTACTTGCCTTTTATGCATTTTATCAGATTCAATCTTTTTCTTTTCTAAGAATTCCAATCTATGATTATAGTCGGAAATTTTATCCTCTAAAGATTTATTAAGTTTGGTGTTTTTATCGAGTTCTAAAGATACTTTCGATTCTTTTTCCCGAATTCTCTGTTCGGCATCAGAAACCTTTTTATCCCTGCTAAAGATAACTTTTTCATGTTCCGATTTTAATTCGATAAACTTTTCTTTCGCCTGTAAAATTTTATCTTTTTTTAATGCCTCGGCATCGATTTTAGCTTCTTTTAAAATTGAACTGGCTTGTTTTCTGGCATTTTTTAAAATTAATGATGCTTTATTCTTTTCAAGCGCTTTTGCGATAACAAAGCCAATTATCAACCCTACAGTACCAACTAAAATTGGTATAATCATTCCTTCCATTTTGTTAATTTTAAGTATAAAAAAAGCCTACATTAAGAAAGGGTTTTATAAACTCCTTGTATGACAAGTTTAGGGTTAACAAGCTGATCAAGTATCCGTTAGGCCGATAGAATCGGCACGGCACGCTTTACTAGCTAAGACTCACCCTTTTTAAATATATAGTGTTGAGTTTATTAAACAAGTAACTAATGTAGGCAGTAATTGTTTTATTTTAAAGAACGTATTACAAGTGGGTATCTAATAATATACTCATTTGTTTTAATTTATTTTCTATCTGTTCGGCATCCTTCTCGTTATAAATACTTCTTACTTCTTGTAAGGAGGCAAACTGTAAAGCGCACATCGCCAGAACATCTTGCTTATCTCTTACCTCATAATTTTCTTCAAACTTCTTGATAAGGTCATTTATTTTTTTAACGGCCTTTCTAACACCCTCTTCTTCACCTTCACCTTTAATGGTTAGCGGATAAACTCGATCTCCTATAGTAACTTTTATTTTAAGTTTCTCGTTCATTATTGAGTTTATTCACTTAACTGAACTATGCATTTATCGATCTCTCGTATTAATGTATTTATTTTAAGCTTTGTTGTATGTTTATCTTCTTTGCTGCCTACGATCGCATTCGCGATCTTTAATGATTCATAATTATTTTCAATAGCATTGAGAGATTCTTGTTGTTTATGAACTTCTTTAACCAACTTTTCACTTTTTTCTAAAAGTTGTTTATTTTCTATTTCTAGCAATTCATATTTCGAAAGTAATCTGTCAAGTTTACTTTGCAAAGAATCAACTATTTCCAATACGTTACTCATCAATTACAAAGATTCTAAACCTTATGAACAAATTTAGTGTTCTTGCTAGAATTAAGCAACTGTTTTTAGTATTAATATCAAAAAAACTTATAATTATTTGATATTTAAAGGCTTAATTTTAAATTTTTAAATTCAAATTCTAATCATTATTTTTGCCCAAATTATGGGGAGAATACATTTATTTTTAGCACTGTTTTTTTGTTTAGGTAGGTTGTTCTCACAGGCATCTTATCCTGAAGATTATTTTGTTAAACCATTAGAAATTCCACTCATTTTATCTGGTACCTTCGGCGAACTTCGCAGCAATCATTTTCATTCGGGCTTAGACATAAAAACGCAAAAAAGAGAAGGGTTAAATGTTTTTTCATCAGCCGATGGATACGTTTCGCGTATTAAGATATCGCATTGGGGCTATGGTAAGGCATTATATATTACACATCCCAATGGATATACTACGGTCTATGGCCATTTAAAAAAGTTTTCTCCTAAAATCGAAGATTATATTAAAAAACGACAATATGAAAAAGAATCTTTTACCATCGAGCTTTTTCCTAAACCCCACGAATTAACCGTTAATAAGAGTGAAATTGTAGCATTTAGTGGTAATACCGGTGGTTCAGGTGGGCCACATCTACATTATGAAATACGCGATGCGAGATCTAAACCTATCAATCCCATGTTTTTTGGCATTGAAATTCCCGATAGCAAAAACCCGGAAATAAGAGCTGCGGTTGTATATACCTTTGGTGATTCTTCACATGTCGATCGGTCTAACCGGATTAAAGACCTTAAAATTACCAGGAATACGAATGGAGTACTAATGGCCGATCAGATAGAAGCCTACGGCACTATAGGCATCGGGGTAAATACCATTGACAAACAGGACGGTGCACTTAATAATAATGGCATCTTTAGCCTGGAAATGGAAGTGAATGGAAAAAAAGTATACGAACATATAGTCGATACTTATGCCTTTAGCGAAACAAGGTATATCAATGCTTTGATAGATTTTGAAAGGTATTACCATAAAAGGCAGCAAATACAAAAGTGTTTTGTTGAAGATGCTAATAAACTAAGTATTTATAATAATTTAGTGAATAAAGGCTATCTCAATATTGAAGATGGATTTTCATATTCCGTTAAAATAACAGCAAAAGATTTCAAAGGCAATCTTAATTCCTTAATAATACCTATTAAAGGGAAAAAGGATTCAATTTATGTTAAAGCAGTCACTAAAGAAACGCCCTACTATTTCAAAGCATCTGAGTTTAATAAAATTACAAAGGACAATGTAACAGTTGCCTTTCCAAAAAATAGTTTTTATAATGATTTCTATTTCGATTTTAAATATGATAACAACACGGTAAGTTTGCATAATGCCAGTGTACCCGTTCATAAGAATTTTACTTTAACTTTTGATATTTCGAACTTTCCAGAAGAAAATCGAGGCCAACTTTTTATTGCCCGTAAAAATAATGGAGCTCTTTATTTTACCCAGACAAGGCGCAAAGAAAACAAGCTATACACGCTAAGCCGAACCTTGGGTGATTATAAAATAGCATTAGATACCATAAAGCCGAAAATTAGCCCTGTTAACTTTAAAAACAATCAATGGCTTACGAAGTACAGGTATTTAAGGTTGAAATTATCAGACGATTTATCGGGAATTGACAAATATAGGGGTGAGATTGACGGGGAATGGATTTTATTAGAATACGACGCAAAGAAAGGACTACTCACCTACGATTTTAACGACAAACAATTGAAAGGTGATAAACACACTTTAAAAGTAACTGCCTTAGACAACGTTAACAATACTAATGTGTATATTGCAACGTTTTACAGAAAAGAATAAAATTTAGATTCCATTTAAGTGTTATTTATTTGAAAGCGTCAATTCCCATCATTATTATCTTATTTTTTTTTACCAATTCACTTTTAGGGCAAAGTGCCTTTGTTCAAGGTATCGTTAAAGATGAATCGGGTAATCCTATTGAAAATGTTGCAGTTACTTATAATCAAACTGGTTCTGTAACAAATAGTGAAGGAGTATATTCTCTCGAAGTACCTTCTGGAAAATTCATAAATATCACATTCAGTCATGTTTCATTCAACACACTCATCAAGAGGATTCGAATACCCAGAAATCGAACTTTAAACTTTTCGCCAAAGCTCATCGCTAAAACGGAAGAGATTGAAGAAGTTATCGTTAAGAATAATAAAGAAAAAGCCCAAGGTATTGAGAAGGTTCCTATTGAAACAATAAAAAATTTACCTAGTGCCAATGCAGGTATAGAGAGTACACTTAAAAATATAGGACTAGGTGTAAGCGGAACCAATGAGTTAAGCACACAATACAATGTAAGAGGCGGCAATTATGATGAAAACCTGGTTTATGTAAATGGTATTGAGGTATATCGACCTTTTTTGGTACGGTCTGGACAGCAGGAAGGATTGAGTTTTGTAAATCCTGAATTAACTAGAAATGTGAAATTTTCGGCAGGTGGGTTTCAAGCAAAATATGGTGATAAACTATCATCGGTACTTGATATAACTTATAAAAAACCACAAGAGTTTAGGCTTGGTATTGAAGCAAGTTTTCTGGGAGGAAGTGCTACGATCGAAAATTTATCTAAGAACACAAAACTATCTACCTTATTAGGTGTGCGCTACCGAAATAACGGTTTATTCGCCAATAGTAGAGATATCGAAACCAATTTCAAACCGAATTTTACGGATGTTCAAACTTTTCTATCCTATGCGTTTAATGAGCGTTTTTCTTTAGATTTTCTAGGTAACTTTTCATTAAATAATTACGATTATATTCCTATTAGCAGGCGGACAAATTTCGGTACCATTGCCAATCCCCAGGCGTTAATAGTAAATTATGAAGGTAAAGAAGACGATCAATACTTAACGCTTTTTGGCGCCTTTAAGGCAAGCTATTTGGTAAATGAGCAGCTAAAATTAGAATTCATTACCTCTACTTATAATGCCCAGGAAGAAGAGCATTATGACATATTGGCTTTCTACGGAATTGGAGATGTAAATGCCGATTTTGGCAGCGATAACTTTGGCGATGTTCAATTTTCACAAGCTATTGGTTCTCAATTAGACCATGCCCGGAACGATTTGGATGCTTTGATCTCTAATATAGAAGCCAAGGCAACATTTCAAAAAGACGATCATCTTTTCGAATTTGGTGTTAAATATCAAATTGAGGATATAAAAGACAGGATTATTGAATGGGAAGTGATCGATTCGGCGGGCTTTTCTTTAAGGCCTCCTTATTTATTGCCAAGAAATGATGAACCATACACACCTTTTACGGGACCCTTAGTGCCTTTTTCAAGTATTAGGGCAACGAATGATGTTCAAATTAATAGGATCTCGGGTTTTGCCCAATGGAGTAAAACAAGTTATATCAATAAACACCAGCTGTGGCATACTTTAGGTGTGAGAGCGCAACATTGGAAGGTCATGGGACCTGGTTTGGAAGCTAAGGATCATTTAGTGATAAGTCCGAGGGCTCAAATTGCAATTAAGCCCAATTGGGAAAAAGATATGCTCTTCAGAATTTCTGGAGGATATTATTATCAACCACCCTTCTACAGGGAATTGAGAGATTCATTGGGTAGTGTTCACCCAGAAGTGAAGGCGCAACGCTCTGTACATATTGTCCTAGGCAACGATCATAGCTTCGAAATGTGGGACAGGCCTTTTAAATTGGTAACTGAGCTTTATTATAAATCTTTAACAGATGTGAATCCGTTTACTGTTGATAATGTACAGATACGTTACCGGGCAAAAAATAATGCCAAAGCCTACGCCACAGGATTTGATGCCCGCATCAATGGCGAATTTGTTCCCGGTACCGAATCCTGGTTTAGTTTCGGGTATCTCAACACCAAAGAAAATATTGAAGATAGAGGTTATATATCACGCCCTACAGATCAACGGTTAAAATTTGCAATTCTATTTCAAGATTATGTACCAAATTATCCAAGTTTGAAAATGTATTTAAATTTAGTTTATAATACAGGCGTTCCCGGTGGTTCTCCTTCATACGCCGATCCTTATATATTCCAGAATAGACTTAAAGATTATTTTAGGTCTGATATTGGCCTTTCTTATGTTTTTGTTGATCGTAATAAAGTGGCAGAAAGTGGCTGGTTACAAAAATTTAAAGAACTTTCTTTTGGAATTGAACTATTTAATATGTTCGATGTACAGAACTCCATAACAAATACGTGGGTAAGAGATATCTCTTCACAACAATCTGTTGCAATTCCTAATTTTTTGTCGAGAAGGGTATTGAATATAAAATTGAATATGAGATTTTAGTAATTACGATCATCAATTATAATATTGATATCATGAAGATTTCTTAGAAATATTAAACCTTTTGTAACGTTTATAGTCTAAAGTTAAAATCAAATTTTTTGATTGCAGAAACCACGCTGATAGCACAACTTAAAGATCCCCTGACCCAAGATCAGGCATTTCGAACGCTTATGTCACAGTACAAAGAGCGATTATATTGGCATATCCGTAAAATTGTGATTTCTCATGATGACACCGATGATGTTTTGCAAAATACTTTTATAAAAGTTTACCGAAATATTAATAACTTTAAGGCTGAGAGCAAATTGTATTCCTGGATGTACAGAATTGCAACTAATGAATCAATAACTTTCATTAATAAAAGAGCGAAACAAAATAAATTGGATCTTAACGACATGCAATATAAAATGGCAGAAAATTTAGAAGCTGATGCTCATTTTGACGGAGATGAAATGCAACTCCTTTTACAAAAAGCCATTGCCAAATTACCCCAAAAACAACAGTTGGTCTTTAATATGAAATATTTTGACGATTTGAAATATCAGGAGATCTCTGAGATACTTGAAACATCGGTTGGTGCCCTAAAGGCCTCATATCATCATGCTGTGAAAAAAATTGAATTATTTTTAACACAATAATATTAAACCTTTTCCCTGTTTTATAGTCAAATAGGCATAATGAAAAAAAGAGGATTAGAACATAAAAATCTTAAAGAAACGGGCTTTAAAGCTCCAGATGGGTATTTCGATACTGTTGAAGATGCTATATTTGCCCAATTAGCCTCGGAAAAATTTCCCGAAAAGGAAGGCTTTACTGTACCGCCCTCCTATTTTAATGAAGTGGAAAATAATGTTCTAAAAAAATTAGACCAAGAAAAAATTCAAAAAGAAACTGGTCATAAGGTTCCCGAGGCATATTTTGAGACGATTGAAGATAGGGTTATTGCTAAATTAAAGGATGAAAAACCAGTAGCCAAGGTCATTGATTTTAGGTCGATATTATTAAAACGCATTATTCCTTTTGCCGCTGCTGCATCTTTACTATTATTCTTAGTACTAAATAGCAATCATGAAGATATAAGCTTAGACAATGTAGCTACGACCGAAATAGAACAATGGATAGATAACGATCTAATTGCCTTAGATTCGTATGAGATCGCTGAAGTTTATAGTGATGTTGAATTAGATAATCAAGATATTTTTGCAGACGAAGAAATAATGGATTATCTAGATGATATGAATGTAGAAAATATAATCTTAGAAAATTAATAAGAAATGAAAAAAATAGTATTGATCATCATCTTATTATTATTTACAACTATTTCTCTAGTTGCTCAAAATAATGAAAGAAATAGAATTAAAGCTTTAAAAACTGCTTTCATAACAAATGCCTTAGAATTAACTTCCAAGGAAGCTGAAAAATTTTGGCCCATCTATAATAATTATGATAAGAAGATCCATGAAATAAGGTCGGTTAAAATGCAGCAAATTGCGCGTAAAATTAAATTAGCAGGCGGTATAGATAACTTAACGGAAGCTGATTCTGAAGAAGTTCTAAAGGAGTTTTTAGATATAGACTTTAATATGGCGAATGAAAAAAAGAAGCTTCATAAAAATTTAGCCGGTATTATTTCGTCAAAAAAAATGATCAAATTAATACGGGCGGAGCAAAATTTTAATAAAGAATTACTAAAACAATTTCGAGAAAGACGAAAAATAAATTCACCCAATCGTAATTAATGGTATAAGAATTGATACATTCATTCGTTATGTAAGTACATTTGACAATATTAAAAACAAAAATATTTTTATGAAATTTTTAAAAACCAGTTTATTTATTCTCTTTGCCTTTGTTGCATTTAATAATTTAAACGCACAAGAGAAGATTGAAAACATGGAGAATCATACTCCAAAAGAAGATATGACCTTGGCAGAAAAGAACGCAAAAGAAGCTAAAAGTGATCCAAATAAAGACAATGGAAAGGGTACCATTAATAGTTCTGATAAAAAATCACAAAAAGTAAAATATGATGGAATTGAATACTATGTAATTGATGGTATTTGGTATACAAAATTCAAAAGTAAATATGTATTACGCCAAGCTCCTAAGGGAGCAAAGACCAACTTTATTCCAGCTGGTGGTAAAATGGTAACTATGGGTGGTGTAAACTACTATAAATGTAAAGGTGTTTTTTATAAAAAAACAAATAAAAGTGGTGTTTATGAGATCGTAAGACCTTAAATAACAACTAGATATCAAAATAAAAAAACCGTCGAATGACGGTTTTTTTATATCCAAAATTCAAGAAAAATTTACAATTAATTAGTCCTTAATTTCGATGATTTCATTCAGGAAAACAATATATTTGTTATAGAATTATAAAAATATAAATCCTATGAAAAAAGTATTGACAGCCATTGCATTTTTATTTTGTTTAAATACAATTAATGCGCAGACAAATTTATATGAAAATCCGGCTTTTGATGAAATAGCCAAAACACATAAAATTATTGCCGTAGTACCGTTTAAAACACAGGTTGAATTAAGACCCAAGCAAATGAAGGATATGACAGAAGAGCAGTTACATCGTCTTGAGAAAGCCGAAGGAGAAGGTATTCAAACTGCTATGCACTCATGGTTCTTAAAAAGAAAAAAACGCGGCGACCTTCAAACCATTGAGGTACAAGATCCAAAAACAACCACCGCCCTGTTAAAAAGAAATGATATTGATTATGATAATATTACAGAATACACCCCTCAGGAACTCGCGAAGTTATTAGAAGTGGATGCTGTTATCTCGGGTGAATTTCAAACAAATAAGCCCATGTCTGAAGGTGCAGGTGCTGTTTTAGGAATACTTGTTGGTTTTTGGGGTGCGACTAATAGTGCCGTTATCAATATGAGTGTTCATAATGCAGCAGATGGTGTTCTTCTTTGGAATTATAACAAGAAAGTTGCCGGTAGTTTAGGTAGTAGCTCTGAAGATCTTATTAATATTTTAATGCGAAAAGCATCACGCCGATTGGCCTATACTAAAAATGGCAAAGACGATTAATCTATCTTATATATAGATCATAAAAGAGGAAGCAATGCTTCCTCTTTTTATTTTTTTCTCCAAACGAAGTAGAATAGTACAGAAACTGCTAAGGCGCCTAATATATCTAACAACATATCTTTTTGCGCATCCCAAATATCTCCCTGAGATCCTAAAAATGCTGCTCCTGCGTCTCCTCCCTCTTTGATAGCATAAACCATTTCAATAACCTCATATAAGGCTCCCCAAAAGCCCAAGGCAAATACCCCAAATAATATAGCTGTAAATATGGAAGTAATATATTTTTTCCTATAGGTAAATTCTGCCAATGGATAAGCAAATACGCCTACGAAAAAATGACCAACGCGGTCGAAGTTGTTCCTTCCGGTTGGAAATAAGAAATCTAGATTCAATTTTGATAATTGTTCATTAAAAAAATCAAAAGGCACCAGCTCAAAAGTATAATGACCGCCAATGGTGTGTATCGATATAAAAAACCACATCAAAAAGTAGGAAATATTGGAAAATCTAAATTTACCGAAGGTAACCATTAGTAATAAAACCGGTAATATGACCGGAATATTCTCGGCCCACCAAACTTCCCTGTTAAAGGGGTCAATAGCACAAATAATAAATAGTAACCAATAAAGTATAAGTAAGAATAGTGGAAAATAATGCTTTATTCTGTTCATAAAAAGATAATATATTAAATATACATCTTTTCTCTTAACCCTTTTATTTTTTTATCTTCTAAATATTCATCAAAACTCATATGCCTGTCAATCACACCATCTGGTGTTATTTCAATGATCCTGTTGGCAACTGTCTGGGCAAATTCATGGTCATGCGTAGAAAACAACACGGTTCCTTTAAAGTTCTTTAACGAATTATTGAATGCCTGAATGGATTCCAGATCAAGGTGGTTGGTAGGCTCATCTATTAATAAAACATTTGCTCGTAACATCATCATTCTCGAAAGCATACAGCGAACCTTTTCTCCTCCCGACAGCACGTTACATTTTTTTAACGCTTCCTCTCCACTAAAGATCATCTTTCCTAAAAATCCCCTGATGTATACTTCTTCACGCTCCTCCTCTGTGGTTGCCCATTGTCTTAACCAATCGACCAAAGAAAGGTCATTTTCGAAAAAACTTGAATTTTCTACCGGCAAATATGCCTGACTTGTAGTAACTCCCCAATGAAATTTCCCGGCATCCGCTTTTAGATTACCACTAATAATCTCGAAAAAAGTAGAAACAGCCCTCGAATCTTTAGACAGTACAACTACCTTATCACCTTTGGCTAAATTAATATGAACATTATCAAACAATATTTCACCATCTATAGATTTTTTTAAATTTTCGATATGTAAGATCTGATCACCAGCCTCGCGTTCCTGTTCAAAAATAATGGCAGGATAACGCCTGCTTGAAGGTTTAATATCTTCGATATTCAATTTATCGATCATCTTTTTCCTGCTCGTTGCCTGCTTAGATTTCGCAACATTGGCAGAGAATCTTCTAATAAATTCTTCCAGTTCCTTTTTCTTTTCTTCTGCTTTTTTATTTTGTTGTGACCTTTGACGAGCAGCTAATTGACTAGATTCATACCAGAAAGTATAATTACCAGAATAGTGGTTCATCTTACTAAAGTCAATATCCGAAATATGTGTACAAACTGCATCCAAAAAGTGCCTGTCATGTGAAACTACTATTACGGTATTCTCATAATTAGCCAGAAAATTCTCTAACCAACCTATAGTTTCGAAATCAAGATCGTTCGTGGGCTCATCCATGACCAGTACATCAGGATTTCCAAATAAGGCTTGTGCCAATAAGACCCTTACCTTGGCCTTGCTATCAAGATCTTTCATTAAAGTATAATGATACTCTTCCTTAATACCTAAACTTGACAATAAGGCTGCTGCATCACTTTCTGCATTCCACCCGTTCATTTCTTCAAATTTTACCTGAAGTTCCCCTATTCTATCTGCATTTTCATCAGAATAATCGGCATACAAGGCATCAATTTCAGTTTTAATATCGAATAATGGCTTATTACCTTTTAATACAGTTTCTAATACCGGAAATTCATCAAATGCGTAATGATCTTGCGAAAGCACAGACATCCGTTTCCCTTTATCTAGAATTACATGTCCGGCCGTTGGATCGAATTCGCCTGATAATATTTTTAAAAAAGTAGATTTTCCTGCTCCATTGGCGCCAATGATACCGTAGCAATTACCCTGTGTAAATTTGGCATTTACTTCATCGAATAAAATACGCTTACCGAATTGAACGGATAAGTTAGAAACTGTTAACATTAATGTAATTTTAAAATTTTGGCAAAAGTAGGAAAATAGTCCCTAAATAACGAGCAAATCGAGCTTATAATTTAACATCTAATTAACTAATTTGCTCAAGGCTTATGGCTAATTTTGGATCGTTATATAGTTAATATCATAATATTGTCACCATTTTTAATTTTAAAAAGCTCAATGAAGTATTTTTCTTTGCTGTTTTCTGTTGTATTATTTTTTGGATGCAATGACGATCATAAAGAAAACTATACTACTTATTTTGGCGGGCAAATTATCAATCCGAAATCTGATAAGGTTTTTATTTCTAAAGATGATAAAGTTATAGATTCTGCGAAATTAGGTGATAATAACAAATTCTTGATGGAATTGGATTCCATTAAAATAGGATTATACACTTTTTCACACGGACCCGAATTGCAGTTTATTTATTTAGAACCAAAGGATAGCTTGTTGATCAGGTTAAATACTTGGGATTTTGATGAATCTTTGGTATTTAGTGGTAAAGGTGCCGAAAGAAATAATTTTTTGATCAATCTTTTTTTAGAAAATGAAAAAGAAGATAAATTATTTTTCGACTATTATCATCTCAGTGATACCCTTTTCGAGGCTAAAATTGATTCTGTACAGAAACGGAAAAAATTGTTTTATGATCAATTTAAGCAAGAAATCACTGATAATTCACCCCTCTTTGAAAAAATTGCCGAAGAAGTTATTTATTTTCCATTATACCGCAAGAAAGAAGCCTATCCTTATCGCCACAAACGCGCCGTAAAATCAGAGCAGTATCCTCAAATAAGCCCTGCTTTCTATAAGTTCCGAAAAAATATAGATATCAACGACAAGGAGTTGGCCAATTTTTATACACACAGAGACTATGTGCGTACTTATTTATATCATTTGGCCTATGAAAAGCAAATAATCGATGATCATAAGAGTACTATGGAACTTAATTTTATGAAAGCAGCTGTAGAAAACATAAAATTAGATGAGGTAAAAAATAAGTTTTTGCATGAAGGCATGTGGCTAACCTTATTAGATGAAAATTCTACCCAAGAAGAGAAAGAGATGGCGCAACGCTTATTTTTCGATCATTGTACAGATGAAAAAAGTGTTGCAGAAATATCGCATTTAATACGAGCAGCCGAAATGGCTCCTGCAGGACAGAAATTGCCCGAAATTAGCGTTTATGATTTTAATAAAAAAGATGCCATGTTAGGCAGCATCATTAAAAATAATAATACCATATTATATACCTGGCCTAACGATCTGAGACAGATTGAAAACTTGGCAAAACGGGTTAATTATCTGGAGCAAAAGTATCCAGAATTCCTATTTATTGGGATCAATTCAAAAAACAACGAATACAATTGGAAAAAATATATTTCTTCCAAGAAAATGAATCCCAATAATCAATATTGCGTTGATAAAGGTAATGAATGGTTAGATATTAACTTTGCCAGAGCGATCATCGTTAATAAAAATGGTATTGTTATGAACAATATGACACATTTGTCGAGCAGAAATTTCGAACTTCAAATCAAAAACCTCAATAAAAACTGATTTATAGTTCTGTTGACTAAAATTAAATTACCTTTGCAAACTCATAAACAGAAGGCTTATTTATCTGCTAACGTGCATTTTAATTTGGAGCCTTAGTTTGATAAATTTATTATATGTCTTTATTTAAGGAGCTTGGCCTAAGTCAAGCTATTGTCAATGCCCTGACGGATTTAGGGTATGAAGCGCCTACGCCAATTCAAGAAAAAGCTATTCCGCAAATCCTAAATTCTGCAAGTGATTTAAAAGCATTTGCACAAACGGGTACAGGTAAAACTGCAGCTTTCAGCTTACCCATTCTGGAGCAATTAGATATAGAAAGTGGTACTACGCAAGCCATTATTTTATCCCCTACCAGGGAATTAGCCATTCAGATCGGTAAGAATATTGAAGAATATGCTAAATACCTCAAAAAATTAAACGTGGTTACCGTTTATGGCGGTGCTAATATCGATGATCAAATTCGAGGTTTAAAAAAGGGAGCACAAATAGTAGTTGGTACACCCGGAAGAACAGTCGATCTTATAAAACGTAAGCAACTCAAACTTTCACATATACAATATGTAGTATTAGATGAAGCAGACGAAATGCTCAATATGGGATTTAAGGAGGATCTCGATCAAATATTAGAAGTTACACCACGCGACAAACAAACCTTGCTCTTTTCAGCTACCTTTCCGAAGGAAGTAGATGCCATCGCTAAGAAATATATGAATAAACCAGTTGAAATAAGTGCTGGTAAACGCAATATAGGAGCAGAAAATGTAACACATGAATTTTATTTAGCTTCCGAAAGAAATCGTTATCCTACTTTGAAAAGACTTGCAGATATCAACCCAGATATATATGGCATTGTTTTTTGCAGAACACGTAGAGAAACGAAAGACGTGGCGGCCAAATTAATAAAAGATGGTTATGATGCTGATGCTTTACATGGCGATCTATCTCAGGCCCAACGCGATATAGTTATGGAAAAATTCAGATCTAAGCATTTACAGATCTTAGTTGCCACAGATGTGGCGGCAAGAGGTTTAGACGTTGATGATCTTACCCATATTATTAATTATAAATTACCAGACCAGGCTGAGTCATATACCCATAGAAGTGGAAGGACAGGCAGGGCCGGAAAACTGGGAATTTCGATTGCTATCATTAACAACAGGGAGAAAAACAAATTAAAGCCTATAGAAAATAAAATAGGCAAAAAATTTGTCCAGATGCAAGTACCCAATGGCAGGGATATTTGTGAAAAACAATTATTTAAACTTATTGAAAAGGTAAAGGATGTAGAAGTTAATGACGAACAAATCGCGAGTTATTTAGAAAGTATATATGCTCAGTTAGAAGGAATTAGCAGAGAAGAATTGATAAGACGATTTGTTTCGATCGAGTTCAATCAATTTTTATCCTATTACGAAGATGCTGATGATCTTAATGGTGATGATTCCCGTGAGCGTACCACTCGAAGTGGTGATGAAAATTTTACCCGTTTTTATATCAATCTTGGTAAAATGGATAAAATTAACCCTGCGAAATTGATGGGGTTGATCAATGAAAATTTAAATAAGAATGACGTTGAAATTGGCCAAATAGAAATTTTAAAGAGTTTTTCGTTCTTTGAAATTGATAAAGCTTATGAAGAAGCCATTATAAAGGCTTTTAAAAATACTGAATTTGGTGGCCGCTCTCTTATTGTAGAAGTTACAACCAAACCAAAACAACGCGGCAGAAGCGGTAAGAGAAGGCGCTCTGATGGCAAAAAGAAGTTCGGATCATCTTTTACAGAATCAAAATTCAGCAAACCTAAAAGAGGCAAAAAAAAATCGAAACGATATTAGGTTAATGCTTAACATATAGCGTCATAAAAGACGCATATGCAGAATAACAAAAAAAAGTGGATGCCTTGCATCCACTTTTTTTATTAACTTTAAGCAATAAAAGCGGCTAGTTATGAAGTATACCACCGAGATCGTTATAGAACTTCCCAGGAAAGATGTGATCAAAAAACTTGATAGTACAGAGAATATGAAACATTGGCAACGCGGACTAATTAGTGCAGAACATTTGTCGGGCAAACCAGGGGAAACAGGTGCCAAAATGAATTTAAAATATAAAATGGGAAAACGGGAGATGGAAATGATCGAAACTATTACAAAAAGTAATTTCCCTGATGAATTTCATGCACATTATGATGCAAAGGGTGTGCATAATATACAGGAGAACTTTTTTGAAGATACGGCCGAAGGTCATACCAAGTGGATCTCAAAAAGTGAATTTCAATTTCAAGGCTTTATGATGAAGATGATGGGGGTTTTAATGCCGGGGGTCTTTAAAAAGCAATCTATGAAATTTGCTATAGATTTTAAGAATTTTGCCGAAAAAGGAATCTCGGTACGCGATGTTAAATAATTAAAAAGTCAGTTAATTTTTTTTACTATTTCGTCTGCAATAGCCAAGCAAGAGGTTGCAGCCGGTGATGGTGCGTTTATTACATGTATATTCTTACCATCCTCAATGATCTTAAAATCATCAACCATATTTCCGTCATAGTCTAATGCTTGTGCCCTAACCCCTGCTCTAGAGGGTTGAACATCCTCTACCGTAATTGAAGGCATTAGGTTCTGCAGGGCCTTCACGAACAAGTTTTTTGAAAATGCGCGTTTGTACTCATCAAGACCTTTGCGCCAGTGTTTTTTAAATAATTTCCAGGTACCAGCAAAAGTCAGCGCTTGAAGTGTATCCCTTAAACTAAAACTCGTTGTGGTATACCCTTCCCGCTTAAATGAAAAAACAGCATTCGGACCACATTCTATACTACCGTCGATCATTCGGGTAAAATGTACCCCTAAGAATGGAAAATTTGGATCGGGTACCGGATACACCAAATTATTAATTTTATGCTTTGCCTTATCGGTAAGTTCATAGTAATCACCTCGGAAACCCACGATTTGAAAATCAAGATCGATGTTTGATTTTTTTGCCAATCTATCCGCTTGCAAGCCCCCGCAAAAAATAATGCTATTGGCTTTGAAAGTTCCCATACTTGTTTCAACCAGGTTTTCTGTAGCAACCAACGTTGAACTTCGAAATTCACAATTGGTTATTACTTTGCTATTTTTGTTTATGGTAGAGATCAAATCGGCCAATTTAGTGCCTACCTCAACATAATCTATAATTCCTGCTGTGGGTACCCATATAGCCTTAATACCCTCTATAAAAGGTTCTTTTTCCTTTATTTCTTCCCTAATCAAATATCGTATACCATCGGTCTTGTTTTCCAATCCCCTTTGGTAAATATTTTCAAGAATTGGTAATTCAGCTTGATTGGTAGCTACAATGATCTTTCCACAGATATCATGTGAAATATTATATTTCTTAGCAAAAGCCTCAAGCTGGTTCCTACCATTCCTACAGTTATTCGCTTTATACGAACCCGGGGCATAATAGATCCCAGAGTGTATAACACCGGAATTTCTACCTGTTTGATGTTTGCCTATCCTATCTTCCTTTTCCAGAATAGCTATGGATCTTTCCGGAAATTTCAATTGTAATTTATAGGCGGTAGCCAAGCCAACAATACCTCCTCCAACAACGATATAATCAAATTTATTAGTGAACATATTTTGTCTTTTTCACATAGCTTAGTACAATAAATGAAGTAAAAAAGAAAATTGCCAAAAACAATACGCTCAATTGCATAGAATTCGTAACAGAATTTAAAAACCCGAACACGATCATCCCGAATACAATTGCCATTTTTTCGGTAACATCATAAAAACTAAAATAGGTTGCGTGGTCTTCAGTTTCGGGAAGTAATTTAGAATATGTTGAACGGGAAAGTGATTGTATAGCCCCCATAACCAAACCGATTAAACCACCTAAAGTGTAAAAATAGATTTCAATATTTTTTTGATCTTTATCAAGCGAATATGCTATAAAACAGACTATACACCAAACGGCAATGGTAATTTTAAGTGTAGGCAGATTACCAACTTTATGAGATAATCTAGAAAAGATATATGCTCCAAAAATGGCAACTATCTGTACTAATAAAATAGTAGCTATAAGATTGGTGGTTGGCAGTCCTAACTCTTTACTACCAAAAACAGCTGCCATTAAAATAATTGTTTGGACACCTAAACTGAATAGGAAAAATGATGATAGAAATATTTTTAATTGAGGATAGTTCACCAGATCATGGTAAACAATTTTTAACTCCCTAAAGCCCTTCCATATATAATCCTTTTCAGGTTTTTTATTATAAACATTGTTTGGTAGTCTTTTAAAAGTGATCTGTGCAAATCCCAACCACCAAATACCAACCAAGAGAAAGGTTAATCTTGTTGGCATTGATGAATCCGCAAAACCAAACCATTCAGGCTTCATAATCATTACCAAATTGAATAATAACAATAAAATAGAGCCTGTATAGCCATAAATAAATCCCTTAGCGCTCACCTTATCTTGTTGTTCAGGAAAAGCAACTTCAGGTAAATAAGAATTGTAAAAAACGATGCTACCCCAAAAACCAATACTCGCAAAAATTGTAAATAACAGTCCAACCCAAAGCGTATCTTTACCAACAAAAAAAAACAAACTCATTACTGATAATGAGCCAATTAAACAAAATGTCTTTAAAAATTTTAATTTGTTACCCGTATAATCTGCTATTCCTGATAAAAATGGAGATATAAACGCCACCATTAAAAATGAAAGCGCTAAGGTATAGTTATAAAGCGTTGTTGGCGTCCATTGTGTTCCTATAAAATTTATTTTTCCCTCAACATTAGAAAATGATTCCGTTAAAGTGCTATAATAAATAGGGAAAACTGCAGTAGAAATAACTAGTGAATAAACAGAATTTGCCCAATCATAAAACGCCCAGGCATTGATAAGTTTTTTACTTCCTTTTTGTAACATTCAAAAATATTAAGAGCCATTCTTATCTAAGAATGGCTCACAATGTACTAATTTATTTTCGAAACTAATTTGCCAGATTTTGTGCATTTAATTTTTTAGCAATGACCTTGGCTTGAGGTATCCAATCTCTTAAATTCTTTATTCTTGTCTGATTAGATGGGTGCGTACTTAAAAATTCAGGTGGCGCATTTTGAGCATCTGCCCGTTGGCTCATTCTTATCCATACATTAACAGCTTCGGCGGGATTATAACCTGCCATGATCATAAATACAACCCCCAATTTATCAGCTTCTGTTTCATGAGTTCGGCTATAAGCAAGCATGCCTACCTGAGACCCTACCCCATAGATAGTATTCCAAAGTTGCTGTGTTCTGGGATCTTTATTTCCAGTACCGATAGCTACAGCTACACCACCAAGTTGCTGACCATAGGAACTTGTCATTCTTTCCTGACCATGTTTAGCGAAAGCATGTGCTACTTCATGACCCATTACGGCAGCAATACCATCTGTATTTGCACAAATGGGTAAAATTCCGGTATAAAAAACAACCTTACCTCCCGGCATACACCAGGCATTTACCGTTTTATCATCTATTAAATTGAATTCCCAGCGATAGCTTTCGGCTTCAGCGATCATTCCATTGGCCCGCATATATCTATCGACGGCACCAGATATTCTCGCTCCTACGTCTTTTATCTCCTTGGTTTTAGAGCCATCATCAGAAAGTTTATTTTCAGCTAAAAAGCCCGAATATTGTGCAAAACTGGCCGGTAAAATTTGTGCATCGCTCACGAGGTTAACCCTCTTTCGGCCCGTAATTGGTACCGTACTACAACTTACTAAAAATAAAAAAACCAACATTAAAGAAATTACCCTTTTCATACTATATTATTGTTATTGTTATAAAAGTAAATATACAAATTTTGTTTAATTTCGTCTCATGAAAGGTAAGTCAAATTCCATACCAAAAAAACCAACTTTCGAAGTGCCGGCTCATATTATTCGAACGGGAAAGTTTCTGCAATTCTTTTCAAATTCGGCTGCTGCCAGTTATGTGATGAAATTATTTGGTACACCGCCAAAGTTTAAAATTCCTGAAAGGGAATTAATGATGCGCGAAAGTGCCAAAAGTGAATTGGTGCTTATACCAGAAATTCAAAAGGAGGTAATGGTATATGTTTATGGATATTCTAAAACAAAAATACTATTAACCCATGGATGGTCTGGCCGGGGAACACAGTTGTTCGATATTGCCGATAGACTTCTGGAAAATGGTATGATGGTCATTAGTTTCGATGCTCCAGCTCATGGGCTTTCAACCGGTAAATCAACCGACCTACTCGAATATGTGGCAGCTATTAATTATATTAATGAAATATATGGACCCTTTGAGGCCGCTATTGGGCATTCTTTTGGAGGTATTGCCTTGTTTGATGTCCAGGCAAAAAGACCATTTATTAAAAAGCTCATCACTATTGGAATAGCCAGCTCTATTAATGGTATTGTGGATGAATTTGTAAAGAGATTAGAATTAAAGCCCGTCGTGGCTACGAAGTTAAAAGGGAGAATGCGATCCATACTAAAACGAGATATCGAAACCTCTTCAGCGGCAGAAAATGCTAAAAAAGTAAGTATTCCAACATTGGTGCTGCATGATACCCAGGATGTGGATGTAGATGTAAGTTCTGCGTATAGAATACGACAAAATTTAGCAAAAGGTGAATTGCTTGTTACCAATGGCCTTGGCCACAGAAGAATTTTTAGAGACCAACAAGTAATTAGTAAGATCATCGATTTTATTAAAGATAAATAAAGTAATATGAAAGCATTATTAATTTTTTTGTTGACTGTTATCTTGTTAAGTTGCAATGGTAATGCTCAGCAAAAAAAAACAGACACTAAGAAAATGACAGATAAGACTGATAAAGTAGTTAAGACGGAGGCTGAATGGAAACAATCCTTAACTCCGCAACAATATTACGTACTCCGCGAAAAGGGTACAGACAGGCCCGGTGATTATGGGTATACCAACCATTTTGAAAAAGGCACCTATGTTTGTGCAGCTTGCGGTGCGCAATTATTTGAGTCGAACAGTAAGTATCAATCCGATTGCGGATGGCCCTCTTTTGACGATGCCATTCCAGGCACCATAGATCTTACCAAAGACCTAAGCCTTGGCATGATAAGAACTGAAATTACCTGTACCAAGTGTGATGGACATTTGGGCCATATCTTTGACGATGGACCTAAAGAAACCACAGGCAAGCGTTACTGCGTGAATACCAGTTCTATCACTTTTGTTAAGTCAGAAAAAGATTAATTATTGGTGCTCATCGTTTTCTGATTTATACCTCCATAAAACGTGTTGCTTTCTTTTTGAGAAATGCATAATAACAATGGTATGACGAATTTAAAAAATCTAGTTGATAACAACTTCCCAAAACTTAATTCTCTTACCTTAGTGTACACAATTAATCATTTTAATCATTGTATGAAAATGAAAATATTTCTTTCAATACTCATTCCAGTAATTTTAATTGCAAGTTGCACAAAAAATAATGAGGAAGGGCCCCAAAACTATATTCCACCTGACCTCATTGGAAAATGGAAAATATTTGAAGTTTATTATACATCTGGTAGTATTGATGATATGAATTGGGTAGAATACGATTCCGGTAAAGTTTACGACATTTGGTTTAAATCAGATGGAACTTTTCAAGGAGCAGATGTTCAGTGCGATGATTGTACTTTTATTGTATCAGATGATAATAATATTTTCTTTTATCCAAACGGGGATCCAAACGACCCAGCTCAAATTAGGCTTTTAAATTCAGAATATTTAACTCTTTGGTGGAAATTTATTGAAGGCGCTGGTAGCAAGTATAGAAAAATAATTGAATAATACTGTGTACAATATTCTCTATACTCCATTACTTCGGATTTTCCTCTCGGAAAATCACTCGCAAGAGATTCATTGACAGTGATTTTTTACTAACTTTAACGCTAAACTTACGCAACCGTAGCATAGACGCACTGTTAAAGCACATTCAGCTTAAACCAATTTGTTTTGTTTTGTGCTAAGCACTCCCACTCCCCAAGTAAATATGCTTTAACAGGAAAAAGTTCGATACATTTACCAAAAATGAAATTGACTACTGTTTGAGCTCATGGGGAAAGAACCTTTACGAAAAGATAAGACCTGCCTTAACTGCAATGAAGCTGTTGAGCAACGCTTTTGCCCAAATTGTGGACAAGAAAACACAGAAACACGTAAAAGTTTTTATCATATATTTAGTCATTTTTTAAAAGATCTAACTCATTATGATAATGCATTTTGGAGAACCATCTATAATTTATTATTCAAACCAGCCGCTTTATCTAAAGCTTATATGTCTGGGAAACGATTATATTATTTGAATCCCATCCGACTTTATATTTTTATTAGCTTCATTACTTTTTTTATAGTCTCAGTTTTTACAAATGATACCGATGAAATGAAAGCCTCGTCTATAGAAAAATCAACAAATCAGACCAATGTTCCTTCCATAGATTCATTGCATATTGAAGAAAGAGGTATTGATGGTCTAACAAAAATTGGTGTGATTTCTCAAGATAACAATGACTCTATTAAAAAGCTACTTAAGGAAACCAAAGGAATTAATTCTAAAGGGATAATAAATTTGGGTTTTAAAAATAAAAATGCCTTAGATTCTTTGCAAAAAAGTGGTGCTGACAATATAAAAGTTAACTCAACAAAAAATTATTTTCTTAAAAAATGGCTTACCATAGAAGAGGAACGTACAGAAGAAGAAATATTTAAAGAATTTTCAGCTTCTTTTAGTCGTAATTTACCTAAGGTATTGTTTATTTATATGCCCATATTTGCTTTTATTTTATGGCTTTTTCACGATAAAAAAAGATGGTATTATTTTGATCACGGAATATTTACACTTCACTATTTTTCTTTTCTGCTTTTAATGATATTAGCGCTCTTCTTTATAGATAAATTAAAGCCATTATTAAATATGTCTCCCGTTATAGGTTGGATTCATTTTAGTTTAAAATCGATAGGAATTCTATTTATGTTATATTATTTTTTTCCTGCCCACCGTCGTTTCTATGGAGATAAATTTTTCCTTTCTTTTACCAAAAGCACGCTAGTATATTTAATTAATATAATTGTTTTTAGTGTTTTTTTGGTATTATTTAGTTTATATACCTATCTGAATTTAAACTAAATTTAAGATTGAAAATTAGTATTTTTAAAACTTACTTATTTGCCAGTACCCAAAGCTCTACTTCTTCAGAAGAACGCCAGTATTGATCTCGTTTAGTTTTATTTGAAGCAGCTTTCACTTTTTTCTTAAAACAACTTTCCAATAAAAATCGCCCACCTTCGGCTAGTTCCTTCTTTATCGGATGGTCTTTAGCTACATTCGTTATTTGAGCCAAATTTGAGAATATAATTACCAGCTTTCCTTCAGGTATTAGCCTTTTTGTTGCGCCTTCAAAAAAATCAGGGAATAGATTTTCATTATAATAAATAGATTCGTCAAAACCATCTTGATCATGAGGTTTTGGTAACCAAGGCGGATTAAACACAATCAATTCAGTCTGCTTATCCCAATTACCAAAAAGATGTCCATAGTCTAATTCTATCTTTCTAGACAACTTTGTATTGCCCATAAACTCCGTGAGTCCTACAATCGCATTAGGATTAGTGTCTGTACCAAAAACCTTCTGAAATCCATATTTTATCATTTGAAAAGAAAGTACGCCACTGCCAATGCCAACATCTATGGCAGACTTTTTAGGCCCTTCATAACGTTTCAGCCAATTATCGAAAAGTTTTATATGATCAAAACGTGTAGGAAAATAAGTGCCGTAATATGGATGTATTTTATTTCGCAATACAGGTATGGAAATTCCTTTTTGATACCACTGCCAAGAACTATTAAGTCCTTGAACTTGAGGAAAGGGTAATAAAAAATCGCTGGTTTCTGGATATAGCTTTTCTAACCAACCAATTGAAGGCGATTTTTTTACTTTCAGTTTGTGATCTACAATCTCTATTAAAATAAGATTTGACAGCTTATGATATTCTGACCGATACTCACGCTGCTCCTGAAAAGAAGTATTAGGTAATTTTCTTTTGAGATGTTTGTGCAACTCATTAAGAAGTAACAATCCATTGCTATAGAACGACGTTATTAATATAGGTTTACCGGCTTCTAATGTATTAATCGTAAGCTTAATATCTGAAGCTCGATTGAACAACGCTAATTGTTTTCCAGACACAATAGGTTCCGGCTTGTTTACTTTTATATCTGTAATCATCGATTGATTTTACTTTCGCCTAAAGGAGTCAGGATCTTTTCAACTTATTATGCGACTTATGTGGTTTATAAAAAACAAAATTGAATAAACCTATTTAGTTCACTATCCCATTACTTTATGTGGATAGTCCGGATGACGATTCTGAAATCTAAGAATAGTGTCTTTCACAATCACTCCTTTATCAACATTTATGGCATTTTTAATGGTCATATTTTCGTTCCAACCTTCGCGACCAGATATTACAGATGGCAAATGCACCAATAATGCGGCAGAAATGGATCTGGAGGCACTTTCCCAAAAATAACTCGGCGTATGATCTACTGCATAATAATCAATGTTATCTATTGCTACAATTGGGTTTTTAAAAGTTGTAGGTTTTGCAAAATAAAATCCCATACCTTCATCACAACTCACATCTATAATTAGTGTACCAGGTTTCAGCATAGATTTTTCATCCTCTATTACATAATCAATAGGATCATCTGTATCCTGATATGTTCCATTAATTATTATTTCAGATTCATTTATGAGATTTATCAATGGTCGTTCTGAACCATCGTGTTCAACAACAATAAGTCGTGGCTCATTTTTGTTTCCTTTTCTAACCCTAACATAGTGAACATTTAAAACTTCTTCTCTCACCTCATGGTCTGGTCTTTGAATACAAATAGTGATGTCTCTAAAACCATGGGCTTTCAATGCATAAATAGCACCTCTGCTCACAGCGCCAAAACTAAAAATGATCACCTTTCGTTGATTTCCATAATGACCGTCTATTCCCTTTAATTGAAGCGCATGTATGACCGCACTATATCCAGCCATTTCATTATTCTTATAAAAAGTATGTCTTCCCATTTGTCCGCTAGGATACCAGGCATACATATCTTCAAAAGCTATCAAGGTTAATTTTTTATCGATAGCTGTTTGAGTAATTTCCATTTGTTGGGCACAATGAGGATATCCCCAAATAAGACCACCATATTTTAGCTCTTCTAGATCAGATAAAACAGGTTTGGCAATAATGGCCGAACCAATGTCGGATAATATTTCACTTCGTGTGGCCATTCCACCAGTTAAGTTGCTAATTTCTTCGTCTTTGATATTGAAAGGTGTGCCGTAACCTTTCTCAAAAATAAGTTGTCTTCGTATATGTTCCGGAAGTCTTTTTAAATGTTCGGGATGAATAGGCACACGCCTTTCATCTTCTTTTTTTGAAGTTCCGATAACACCCATTTTTAATAAAGCCATATTTTTTTTGAATTAAAACGAATTGCAGCGTATTGAATTTAGCAAAACGTAAGATTAAAATTACTATTTGATAGTTTTTTTCTAGCAATCAGGCATTAAATTGGCCATCAGTGTATTTATTAATAATATAATGGCTAAGAAGAAAGCCTCAGCAATTCTCCGAAGTGCTGCGAAAGGAAACTTAAAATCAACAAGTAATTAATATTTTGGCAAAGATACTTTTTTAAAACCCATTATTGTACCATATTAATATCTATTAACCTATAACATAGAAAACAGAGTGTTTTGAAACTCCGTTTGCCGGAGATTAATGTAAATCATAGAAAAACTACTATCGTTGAGCTTCTTAAGATTACTTACTGGTTGTATAAATATCAATAAAAAATCCCAGCTAAAAGCTGGGATTTTTTATTAAATTTAATACATCATATTAGTGCGTATCAGTAGGAATTAATACTCTTTTAATAACATGTACTATACCATTTGATGCCTCGATATTGGCAACAGATAATGTAACACATCCATTTAAAATTATTTTATCATCTTCCATCTGAATAGTAATATCTGATCCTTGCAGCGTTGTAACTGTTTGCTCTTCTAATAAATCTTCAGCTGTATATTTACCCGCTAAAACATGATATAACAATACTTCTTTAAGATCATCTCCTTCTGGAATATCATCTAATCCTTCAAAAGCGTAGTTAGTTGGTGCAAATACGGTAAATGGCCCATCACCTTCTAAAGTAGTTACCAGGTCAGCAGCTTGTAAAGCACCAACTAAAGTTGAAAAATCATCATCACTGGTGGCTATTTCAACTATTGATGGTAATTGCATACTGGGTGGAATTAAAACGCCGTCTATTACATGAACAATGCCATTTGATGCCATGATATCAGCAATGACAACTGTAACTGTTCCATTCAAAACAACCTTGCCATCCATCCATTCTATCGTCACCTCTTCACCTTGTACGGTGGTAACTGTTTGTTTTTCCAATAATTCGGCTCCGGTATATTTACCTGATACAACATGATATAACAATACTTCTTTTAAATCATCTCCTTCTGGAATAGCATCTAAAGCTGCAAAAGCATCATTGGTCGGTGCAAATACGGTAAATGGCCCATCACCTTCTAAAGTAGTTACCAGGTCAGCAGCTTGTAAAGCACCAACTAAAGTTGAAAAATCATCATCACTGGTGGCTATTTCAACTATTGATGGTAATTGCATACTGGGTGGAATTAAAACGCCGTCTATTACATGAACAATGCCATTTGATGCCATGATATCAGCAATGACAACTGTAACTGTTCCATTCAAAACAACCTTGCCATCCATCCATTCTATCGTCACCTCTTCACCTTGTACGGTGGTAACTGTTTGTTTTTCCAATAATTCGGCTCCGGTATATTTACCTGATACAACATGATATAACAATACTTCTTTTAAATCATCTCCTTCTGGAATAGCATCTAAAGCCGCAAAAGCATCATTGGTCGGTGCAAATACGGTAAATGGCCCATCACCTTCTAAAGTAGTTACCAGGTCAGCAGCTTGTAAAGCACCAACTAAAGTTGAAAAATCATCATCACTGGTGGCTATTTCAACTATTGATGGTAATTGCATACTGGGTGGAATTAAAACGCCGTCTATTACATGAACAATGCCATTTGATGCCATGATATCAGCAATGACAACTGTAACTGTTCCATTCAAAACAACCTTGCCATCCATCCATTCTATCGTCACCTCTTCACCTTGTACGGTGGTAACTGTTTGTTTTTCCAATAATTCGGCTCCGGTATATTTACCTGATACAACATGATATAACAATACTTCTTTTAAATCATCTCCTTCTGGAATAGCATCTAAAGCTGCAAAAGCATCATTGGTCGGTGCAAATACGGTAAATGGCCCATCACCTTCTAAAGTAGTTACCAGGTCAGCAGCTTGTAAAGCACCAACTAAAGTTGAAAAATCATCATCACTGGTGGCTATTTCAACTATTGATGGTAATGACTGGAAACTAGGTGGAATCAATACACTTTCTATAACATGAATTATCCCATTTTTTGCCCGAATATTCGATTGTAGTAATTTAACGGTATCGTTAATAACTATTTCGTTATTTTCGTTCAAACTAATTTTAATATTTTCTCCTTGAAGAGTTTCAACCATCTCTTTCTTCAAAAGTTTTTGTGTTCTATATTTACCGCTGACTACATGATATAACAATACTTGTTTCAGCATTTCTCCCTGAGGCACTGATTCTAGTGCCGCAAAAGCATCATTTGTAGGAGCAAAAACAGTAAATGGACCTTCTCCGTTTAAGGCATCAACCAATTCAGCCGCACTAAGTGCCCCTACCAGAGATGTAAATCTTTCATCGGCCACTACAATGTCTACAATGGTTTGGTCAGGTGTCGTAACACTTATTAAATTAGCTGTCCAATTTCCAACACTTTTACCCGTACTATCATTTAATCTGAACCTTCCTCTCATATTTCCTTCATCATCAGCCATACCATAACCTCTTATATAACCATCGTCTGTTTTGATGATCAAATACACATAACCGTCGCTGATCCATGCACCTCGAACAGAGGCTTTACTTTGATCAGGAAACAACAATTCTCCTCTTATTATGGCAAACGAGGCATGAAATAAAGTAAATTTCAATTGTAATTCTCCTTCAATTACCGCCCCTTTTTGTGTTCCCTCAGTAACTTCACCGTTAAATTCAAAATATCTTCTTTCAACGGAAATCCCTTTGAAGTTTTTCTGCTCGAAAGATGTTTTATTGAAACTAGATGATGCAACATTCGACTGATTATCAATCAATTCATCTGGCAAGATCTGTTCGGTCATTTTTTCAATTTCCTCAAAACTTATAATTTCAGATTCTTCAAAAACTCCTTCATTTAAAGAAGTTTCCGGTAGTTCAATTACGTCATCGCTACATGATCCCATAGCAAAAAGGATTGTAAGTAACATGAGCACTCTCATTGCATTGTTTTTGATTAGTTCTTTCATTTTTGTTTGTGATTAAGTTAAAATAATTGATTGCACTAAATGAATCAGAAGAAAAGTTAGACTAAAATTTATTGTTTAACTTTTTAATATTTTCATTACACAAATAAAAATATTTTTTCTATAAACACATCATTGAAATACATATTTTAACTATATTTTAACAAACAAAATATTAATTTTTAGATCATTTTACTTCAAATATAAGTAGCTTATAAATTTATAATTATTGTTTATTAATAATATAGTTTTATTAAACATTAAATTTAAATCTTAACGCAATTAACCTTTGCCTATAATAGTTTTTTATTGAATTGCTTAAAAGAATAATGGGTTAGAATATTGAAGGTCAAATGCATTTATAACACTGTTTGCCGTGATCATATATGAAAAATTAAGTCATAGCTTTGATAGAATCATGACGAAAAAACATATATAAATACCCCTAAGTCACTCAAAAAAATACACTATATTCAATGTTTTACCTTATCAAATTGAATGAATCAAGTCAAGGGCTTTTTAATAAACCTTTTATTGGTATTTACGATAGGAAATGCCCCTGGTCAAACTCATGATACCCTTAAACTTTCAAATAGGGTTTATACTATTTTATTCGTTGGTAATAGCCTTACTTATATCAATAACATGCCACTACTTGTTAAGAATAAGGCCAAACTACAAGGAATTAAACTGAATACAACAATCCTTGCCAATCCAAACTATGCACTCATTGATCATTGGAATGATGGCAAGGTTCAAAAATTAATTTCGCTCAAGAAATACGATTTTGTTATTGTTAAGCAGGGTCCGTCTTCCCAAAAAGAAGGCCGGCAATTATTACTTGAATATGCCGAAAAATTTAGCCAACTCTGTAAAAATCATAATTCAAAACTTGTTCTATTTATGGTCTGGCAAGCTCTTGATAGCTTTCATACTTTCGGGAGTGTTATAAAAAATTACAGGGAAGCAGCAACTAAGAATAATTCTATTCTGTGTCCTGTGGGTAAAGTATGGAAAGCCTATATAGAAAATACCAATAATTTCGATTATTATAGTTTTGATAATTTTCATCCATCACTTAAGGGAAGCCAGGTTGTAGCAGATATAATTGTTTAACATTTGTTCAACTTAGTCTGGTATTAACTTATACCAACTGTTTTTTGCTAAATATACCGCATAAAAACAGTGTCGATCAGCGCTAATTTTCTAAATTTTGTGTAATTTTAAAAATCAGTTTTTCTTACTTAGGGAGACTTCCAAAACATGAACATGTTATTAATATACTTTTCTATAAATAAAAATATATAGTCTTATGAACCAGTATTTTATAAAATTATCACTCGTCATTATCCTATTTTTGGCATTTTCCATTAATTCAATCGCCCAGGTGCTGACCCCCGAGAAATTATGGGAACTTGAGCGAATTTCTGCCGTAGGATTAACAGAAGATGGCAAAGAGGTTATTTTCACGAGTAAATCTTATGACATTGCTTCCAATAACAGTGCTTCTAAAACCTATAAAATTTCCATTAGTGGCGGGATTGTCACCGAAATAGATCATTATAATGATATTTATAATGATCCAAAGATCTCTCCATCGGGCAACTATAAAATAATCGACAAAAAAGTAAAACTTAAGAAGGTTTCAGGGAAAGATCATTATCCCGAGATGGAAAAATCGAATGTTTATATTTATGAAAATCTAAATTACAGGCATTGGGATACCTGGGAGGATGGTACTTTTGATCATTTATTCTTAAAGGACCTGACCGAAGGTTCTACTGTTGAACTAGACATTATGGAAGGCGAACCTTACCATAGCCCTATTAAACCTTTTGGCGGGCCAGAAGATTTTATTTGGAATAACGACGGCACCAAAATACTTTATGTTGCCTTAAAGGAATTTGGTACAGCATATGCTGGTAGCACCAATACAGATATTTATGAATACGATCTGGCATCAAAAACAACAAATAATTTAACCCAAACTAATAAGGGTTATGATAAAAATCCGGCGTTTTCCAAAAACGGAATCCTCGCCTGGCTGCAAATGGATGAACCGGGAAACGAGGCAGATAAGAATGATCTCATAATTCATAAGGAGGGCAAAAAAATAAATCTAACCGAACACTGGGATGGTACCGTGAATAGTTTTTTATGGAGCAATGATGGAAAGAAAATATATTTCATCGCCCCGGTTAAAGGAACAAAGCATCTTTTTGAAATTAAGATCCCTAAAAAGGGCATTTCAGAGATCCGGCAAATTAGTTATGGAGATTTTGATATAACAGGCTTGATTGGGCAATCTGAGAATACCATGGTAGTTACCAGAACCGACATGAACCATGCTGCCGAGATCTTTACCGTAAACCTCAAAAGCGGCGAAATTGCCCAGCTAAGTCATGTGAACGATAAGGCTTATGAGGATATTACATTAAGTAAGGTTGAAAAAAGAATGGTACCCACAACAGATGGAAAAGAGATGCTTACTTGGGTAATTTATCCTCCAGATTTCGATCCGTCGAAAAAGTATCCCACCTTACTTTATTGTCAGGGCGGACCCCAATCTGCCTTGACCCAATTTTACTCCTTCCGATGGAATTTTCAGTTGATGGCTGCCAATGGTTATATTATTGTGGCACCAAACCGAAGGGGCATGCCCGGATATGGTGTTGCATGGAATGAGCAAATAAGTGGTGATTGGGGTGGTCAGAATATTAAAGATTATTTATCAGCCATCGATGCATTGAGTAAAGAGTCTTATGTAGATAATGACCGCCTTGGATGTATAGGTGCGAGTTATGGTGGATATTCGGTTTTCTACCTTGCCGGGATGCATAATAACCGATTTAAATCGTTCATTGCACATGATGGTATTTTTAATACGCGTAGTATGTTTGGTACCACTGAAGAACTTTTCTTCGTGAACAAAGACTTTGAAGGTAATTACTGGCAGCAACCTACACCTAAGGCATATACAGATTTTAACCCAATTAATATGGTTGACAAATGGAATACCCCAATCCTGATCATCCAGGGAGGTAAAGATTACCGGGTTCCTATTGGGCAGGGCCTGGAAGCATTTCAGGCTGCACAATTAAAGGGTATTAAAAGTAAGCTTTTATATTTCCCCGATGAAAATCATTGGATACTCCAAGCACAAAATGGTATTATCTGGCAAAGGGAATTCTATAAATGGTTAGAAGACACACTTAAATAACGGGATGAAATCTTTGATCTTAAATAAGCAATAGTCAAATTTTTCTTATTTTCGGAATAAATACGGTGTTGGTAAATTCTGATATCCTTACTATCGTTATACCTGTTCTATTATGCCCTTACTAATCGTTATTTCCGGAATATTATTGTTATTCATCCTTATTGCCGTTTTAAAGCTTAATGCATTTATTTCATTTGTAATTGTTTGCCTTTTAGTGGGGATCTTTCAAGGAATGGCATTAGAAAGTATCGTCCAATCTATTCAAACCGGTATTGGAAGCACCCTTGGCTTTTTAGTAATGATATTAGGTTTTGGGGCTATGCTTGGAAAACTTGTCGCAGATAGCGGAGCCGCACAGCGTATTACCTCTAAGCTCGTTGCCAAATTTGGATTGAAATATATACAATGGGCATTGGTGTTAGCCGGCTTTATAGTAGGCATTCCTATGTTCTACACGGTTGGATTTGTTATTTTAATTCCGTTGGTTTTTACGGTCGCGGCTTCAACAGGTTTACCATTAATATATGTCGGTTTACCTATGCTTGCTTCCCTTTCTGTAACACACGGATTTCTGCCACCGCACCCCGCTCCTACTGCGATTGCGGATATGTTTAAAGCAGATATTGGCAAAACCTTGCTTTATGGTATTGTGATTGCTATTCCGGCTATTATCGTTGCCGGACCTTTATTTTCGAGGACCATTAAAAATATAAAAGCCACCCCCTTAAAAGAATTTTATAATCCTATTATTCTAAAAGATGAAGAAATGCCCGGTATGGCGATAAGTATATTTAGTGCCTTATTACCAGTTATTTTAATTGTATTCTCGACCCTGGTGGTAAATTTCCTTCCCAACGATTTTATGTTAAAAGAAGTGATCATTTTTATTGGCAATCCGGTAATTGCCATGTTGATTTCAGTGCTGGTCGCTATTTATACATTAGGTTTAGCAAGAGGAAAAAAAATGAATGAAATCATGGGTCCTTTGGCGAATTCAATTTCAAGTATCACCATGGTGCTGTTGATCATAGCTGGTGCGGGCGGTTTAAAACAAATTCTTATTGATAGTGGTGTAAGTGATTATATAGGTGAACTTTTAAGCAACTCCAGTATTTCACCCTTAATTCTGGCATGGTTGATAGCCACTATTATACGAGTTTGTGTAGGTTCTGCAACCGTAGCTGGATTAACAGCAGCAGGCATCGTATTACCTTTAACGGTGAGCACTGGGGTTAATGCAGAATTAATGGTTCTTTCCATCGGTGCCGGGAGCCTGATGCTCTCTCATGTAAATGATGGTGGGTTTTGGCTGTTTAAAGAATATTTTAATCTCAGTGTTAAGGAAACGCTTTCAACCTGGACCGTCATGGAAACAACGGTAGGTATTATGGGCCTCATAGGAGTCCTAATTTTGAATATATTTCTATGAAATTAAATCATTAAAAATTATGGGGATTACTATTAAACCGGTTGTTGTGGATCAACTATTTAAGGCAACAATAGACGATGTCTGGAAAGCCATTACGGATATTAATGAAATGAAGCTTTGGTACTTTAATAATATACCGGATTTTGAGCCACAAATAGGGTTTAAAACCAAATTCACAGTAAAATCAGATAACAGATATTTCACGCATCTCTGGACGATTACTGAAGTAATACCCTATAAAAAAATAAGTTATACATGGCAATATGAAGAATATACAGGAGAATCAACGGCACACTTTGAATTAACTTCAATAAACAATCTAACCAAATTAAAGGTAACTTGTGTTGGCTTAGAAACTTTCCCCAATGATATCCCTGAGTTCACTCACGAGAGCTGCGACGCAGGATGGACCTATTTTATAAAGAATAGACTAAAAGAATATTTAGAAAATAAAGTTTAATAAAATTTTAAAATCAATTAATTTTAATTCTTTTCTAACAGTAACTGTAATTTTTTGTGATCTAACACTTCTTCAGAAATTTCAAAAACTTCTTTTTTTACTTTTCTAAATTCATTGGTAAATTCATCTTTTCTTTGAAGTAATACGGAATGTTCAAATCTAAATAATTGTTCGTCATGACTAAAGGCATTCTCCAGATATTCTGTAATATGGTTAAGGTGTTTTAAAATAGCATTACCAATATCTTTATGCTCATGCTCGAGTTTGCCCAATTGAATCACCAATTTTCTCACTTGTGCTATATTTTCTTTTTTGGTCATCCAAATAAAATATTTATCAATCAACTTTTTTAAAAAAGTTATCTCATAATTGTAAAAATCATTTTCCGATTGCCAATGCTTTGTAATGGTGTATAATTCATCCCAAGAAGCCGAATGCAAATAAGTACTTTTAATTCCTATGACTGATGCTTTCATTTTGATATGATTTTAATGGATTGTATTTTCAAATATCATAATTAACTATAAAAAAGGCAATGATTTTGGTCATATAAATTATAATATTTTACAATTGTTTAAATGCAACCGAAGCATTCTTTAAACTCAAAAATTCTTAGTAATTTTGCAACTTATTAAAAATGTCGTAAGAAAATATGTTCAATAATTTAAGTGATAAATTAGATAAGGCCTTTCATATACTAAAAGGCCATGGAAAAATTACCGAAATTAATGTTGCTGAAACGCTTAAAGAGGTCCGCAGGGCCTTATTAGACGCCGATGTTAACTATAAGATTGCCAAAGAATTTACTTCTCGGGTAAAAGAAAAAGCACTAGGGCAAAATGTATTGACTACATTGAATCCGGGGCAATTACTTGTTAAAATCGTTAAAGATGAACTAACCGAATTAATGGGTGGTGAAACTGTAGGATTAAATCTTGGCGGTTCACCAACGATTATTTTAATGGCCGGGTTACAAGGATCTGGTAAAACCACTTTTTCTGGAAAATTAGCCAATTACTTAAAAACCAAGAAGAACAAAAAAGTTTTACTTGTTGGTGGTGACGTTTACAGACCTGCTGCAATCAATCAGTTAAAAGTTGTTGGTGAACAAATTGACGTAGAGGTTTATGCTGAAGAGGATAATAAAAATCCGGTTGAAATAGCCTTGAATGCACTTAAACACGCAAAAGCCAGTGGCAAGAATACAGTTATTATTGATACCGCAGGTCGTTTAGCAGTAGATGACCAAATGATGGCCGAAATATCAAACATACATAAAGCTGTAAAACCACAAGAAACGTTGTTTGTAGTCGATTCTATGACAGGGCAAGATGCGGTAAATACGGCCAAAGCGTTTAATGATATTTTAAATTTTGAAGGCGTAATATTAACCAAATTAGATGGTGATACGCGAGGTGGTGCGGCACTATCTATAAAGTCTGTCGTTGATAAACCCATAAAATTTATTGGTACCGGCGAAAAAATGGAAGCAATTGATGTTTTCCATCCCGATCGTATGGCCGACAGGATCTTAGGAATGGGTGATGTTGTTTCCTTGGTAGAACGGGCACAAGATCAATATGATGAAGAAGAAGCTAGAAAGATCCAAAAGAAAATAGCCAAGAACCAATTTGGTTTTGATGATTTCCTAAAGCAAATACAACAGATCAAAAAAATGGGAAATATGAAAGACCTGGTGGGTATGATTCCAGGTGTTGGTAAGGCAATGAAAGATGTTGACATTGATGATGATGCCTTTAAAGGGATCGAGGCAATTATTCACTCCATGACACCATCAGAAAGAAGTAAACCTGATTTAATCAATGCAAGTAGAAAAAAACGAATTGCAAAGGGATCTGGAACTTCAGTCCAGGAAGTAAATCAATTGATGAAACAATTTGATCAAATGAGTAAAATGATGAAAATGATGCAAGGTGGTGGTGGAAAACGCATGATGCAAATGATGAAAGGCATGAATTAGCAAATAGGAAATTTATAAAGCATTTGTTATCTCATCTTTATTTTAAGAATTTTCAATAAGTGAATATATTCTTGAAAGCATTGAATTAAATAATAATTATGATTCTATTAGACGGAAAAACGACATCAAAAGAAGTAAAAGATGAAATTGCCCAAACAGTTAAGAAACTAAAAACTGAAGGAAAAAAAACACCTCATCTGGCAGCTATTTTGGTTGGAAGTGACGGGGCAAGCATGACTTATGTAAACAGTAAAGTGAAAGCTTGTGAACTCGTTGGATTCAAATCCACTTTATTAAAATTCGAAGCAACAATATCAGAAGAGACCTTATTAAAGGAAATCGATAATTTAAATACCAATGAAGATATAGACGGGTTTATTGTTCAATTACCCTTACCCAAGCATATTGACGAACAAAAGGTAATAATGGCTGTTCATCCCGATAAGGATGTTGATGGTTTTCATCCGATAAATGTCGGCAAAATGACGCTAGACCTCCCATCATTTATTTCTGCTACGCCTTACGGGATATTAGAATTATTAGACCGGTATAATGTGGAAGTTTCGGGAAAACATGTAGTAGTTATAGGAAGAAGTCACATTGTTGGAAGACCTATGAGTATTTTATTAAGTCAGAAAAGAAAAGTGGGAAATGCCACGGTAACCGTAGCTCACAGCAGAACTAAAAACCTTAAAGAACTTACGTTGGATGCCGATATAATTGTTGCTGCCCTGGGAATGCCCGAATTTTTAACAGGCGATATGGTTAAAGAAGGTGTAGTTATAATTGATGTAGGAATTACCCGCGTAGAAGATAAAACAAGAACAAGAGGCTATCGATTAGCCGGAGATGTACATTTCGAAAGTGTGAGTAAAAAATCAAGTTATATAACTCCGGTACCCGGAGGTGTAGGGCCTATGACCATAGCAATGCTTTTGAAGAACACCTTGTTGGCCTGTCAAAATAAAGGGTAAAAGTTTATTTAACTGGATCTACACGATTCCAAATATCGAGATAGATCTTCCAATCGTTTTCAACTTTTTTCCAAATAATTACGTATTTGCCTTTCCAAGAATCTATCAATTCATTTTTTGATGATGTTCCTTGATAATACCCAAAGTCATAAGCTATATTGTCGACCACACTTATTTCTATAGGTGTAATTTTATGAGATAAAATCTTAGTTCCTTTGGCTAAGGCCCACCTTTTCTTTATTGCCAAATGACCTTCGATAATATCTGCCCCTGTGGGAAATATTTTTCCATCATGGCTATAGAAATCAGTTAATTTATCATAATCAGCCCCGACATAAGCCCTTGAGAAATTTTTAATATTGGTTAAAATTTTATTGATATCTTCTCCAGAGCCAGAATATTCCTGAGCATATATAGATACACTCAAAAACAAAAAGAAATAAATGCTTTTAATTCGTAGGTTCATAGCAATATGATCGAAAAAGTCAATTATACTAACAAAGAAATAACTAAAAGTATAATTGTTAAAATTATCTTGACTAACATGATCTTGAAATTTTACACCTTAAAGTTAAGAAAAAATTGAAGTGAATACTTCTTTAATATATATTTAGTAAAACTTTAACCTTTCGATAATGATAACTTTACATTAGCCCTTACCTGCTCTACTACCAAGAATTATATTTTGTATCGAACAATAAAATGTACTTATTTAATTCTTTTCTTATATTCGTGTCAAATGAGCTACTATTGAATAAATCAATTTTTTTTAACAATAATTATAGTTTCGAAATGTTTGGCTATCAGCACATGATAGCCATCATGCTTTATGCTATTGCAGGATTTATTCTTATTCAATGGGCAAAAAAATTACCTGAAGTACAGCAATATAAAATTGGAAATATTTTTGCCTACTCATTATCGATTACCATAATTGTCTGGACATTTCTAAAAATTTACGACAGGGGTTTTGATATAAAGGATGATCTGCCTTTTCATCTTTGTAATTTTGTTGCCCTTTTATTACCAATTTTTTCTGTTTCCCGAAAGCTAATATATTATGAGATCTTATTATTTTGGATTCTTGCAGGAACCTTTCAGGCTATTATAACACCAGATATCAAAAATGGATTTCCCCATTATCATTTTTTGAAATATTGGTATGTGCATGCCGGACTATTGATTTACATTTTATACGCCACCATTATTTATAAAATGAAGCCAACCAGAAAAAGCGTATTCAAATCGTTTTTTGCGCTGCAGGGTTATTTTTTACTCATGCTATTCATCAATAAATTAACCGGAGCAAATTATTTTTATATAAATAATAAACCCGAGGGAGCAACAGCACTCGACTATTTTGGAGATTGGCCTTATTATATTTTAATAGCAGAATTAATACTTCTTCCCTATTTCTTTCTTATTTATTTACCCTTTTATCTACTGAAAAAAAAATAGGAATGTTTGATTGCAATTAAGGATCTTCATTAATTTACTTTGCAAAAAGCTGACTGATATCTTTAAATGCTTTGAACTCTAAAGCATTCCCTGCAGGGTCTAAGAAAAACATAGTGGCTTGTTCACCTACTTTTCCTTCAAATCGAATATATGGCTCAATGATAAATTTAACATCTTTAGAACGAAGATTTTCGGCAAAATCATGAAAAGTCTTCCAATCAAGTACGACGCCATAATGCGGAACAGGCACATTCTTGCCATCCACAGGATTCGTATGTAAGTTATTATCTTTTGGACTTGGTTTATAATGAATAACCAATTGATGACCGAAAAGGTTAAAATCAACCCAATGGTCACTGCTTCTGCCCTCTTTACAACCTATTATATCATTATAGAATGTGCGACATTCTGCTAAATTATGCACCGGAATAGCAATATGAAAGGGTTGGATATTGTTCATTATTCTCTATTTACTTTTTGCATTGAAAATGGCGGATTACATACTGATAAATACTCACATTTTTCGTCGAATGGGTTAGAGTATTGTACCCTGGTATTCTTTAGTATTTTAATAGATTGACCACTATTTAAAACAACTATTTCTCCATCAATATTGAACTGTTTTTTACCGCTGATAATATAAGTATATTCATCAAATTCGGGAACTTGGAAAGGTTCACTCCAATGCGGGGGAGCTATCATATGTGCTATGCTAATTTCGATATTACCATCAGTAGTTAAGCCAAAATGCTCTTCAATTAATTTTCCGTCATTTGTAGGCACCACGAATGGGGATCTTTGAATAATATACTTATCCATGAAATTCTAATTAGTTTTTAGCCATATAACAATACAAGTTGAGGCAATAGTAAATATTATTGTCAGGCAAAGGTCTGTAATAAATTATTATTTAATTTTTTACATAAGTAGATAAAAAGCCATTGAATTCAGCTCTTAAATCTTCGAACATTCTTTTTTCAGTTTCTATTTTTTCCCGGTAAGTATCGTGAGATTTTAGGTTCATTTTTTCTGGGTCCATATTGTCTTCGAATTGTCTACCAACACTTAATGCATGAACTTTGATCTGATCCTGAAGTTTATTAATTTTTTCTTTGTGAATTATAAATTTGTTTTCAAATTCTGCAATTTCAATTAAAAATTCTTTATCTGTTCTCAAATTTACAATTTCACCTAGTTTATCTTGAAATGTATTAATTTCTTCTCTTAAAGATTTTAATTCTTTATTCCATCGAACATGTTCTAATTGTAAATCTGAATTGTTAATCACTGGCTCGCTCATATATAAAAGATTTTATGGTTATAATGCTAAAAGTAAAAATTATTTGTTGTGATTTAAATGACAAATGTCATTAAACTACAACATTTTTATATTAAATAATTTACGACAATTTACAAATTAATTTTTAAAATTATAGGAAGAATATCTCATATAGATAAAAAAGATAAATCTTAACTTATGATTCTCCCATCTTCCATTTGAATAATCCGATTTGTACGAATAGCAAAATCTTCGTCATGGGTTACTACCAATAGTGAGAGTCCATGGTCGTCACTCAATTGTTTAAAGATATTAAATACATTTTCAGAATTATGGCTATCGAGGTTTCCGGTTGGTTCATCTCCCATTATTATGGATGGATTATTGATCAAAGCCCTTGCAATGGCCACCCGTTGTTTCTCACCACCTGAAATCTGCGAAGCGCGTTTTTTTGCCAGCTTTTCTATATCTAATATTTTGAGCTTATACATGGCATCGTATTCAATTTCTTCGAAAGATTTCTCCCCTAATTTTTTGGCCGGCAACATTACATTTTCCAAAACAGTGAATTCGCTCAATAAGTAATGAAACTGAAATACAAAACCGATATGTTTATTTCTAATATGAGATAAAATTTTCCGGTTTTTACCGGTCACCATTTCAGTATTCAATAATAAGTTTCCATCATATTCAGTATCCATGGTAGAAAGAATATACAGGAGTGTTGATTTACCGCACCCGGATTTACCCATAATGGATACAAATTCACCCTTATTAACTTTAAAATTAATGTCTTTTAAAACATGAAAAAGTACGGGCTTTTTAAAATACTTATTTATATGTTGGGCTTCCAGAACTATACTCATCTTATTGGCCTCTAATAATCGTTACAGGATCAATTTTTTTTGCTTTTTGTGAAGGCAAATAACCTGCTAAAAAGGTTGATATCATTGCGAATGTAATACCAATAACATAAAACCAGGGATTATAATTTACCGGAAACGTTTCAACCGTAGGCAATGCTTCAGTGGCAAAGGGTATATTGTCTATAACACGAGACAATCCGTAACCTATCAACAAGCCCAGCAACCCTCCTACAAATCCGATGATGATTGCCTGGCTCATAAAAATAAGTTCCACATCCTTTCCTGAAAATCCCGTTGCTTTTAAAATGGCGATGTCATTCATCTTTTCATAAATAAGCATGTTTAATATATTATAAATTCCAAAACCGGCAACAATTAAAAGCGTAATTGACACCGCATAAGTAATAAGGTTTCTAATGGTAGTTCCCGTTTCAAATTGGGCATTTGCTGTTTTAATGTCAATTGCTTTTAAATCAAATTGTTGCTCTATTTTTTGAGACAATGGATAGGCCAGATCAATATCATGAAGTTTTACATTAACATCTGTAATATAGTTCTCGGCTTCGCCTAAAATTCTTTGAACCGTTTTTAGATTCGCAAAACTTTGAATGGCATCGATATCTGCGATACCACTTTGATATAAACCAACTATTTTTAATGGAAAGACATCGCCCTTAATAGTACTTACTTGTATTCTGTCTCCAATATCCAGTGACATTTTTTTTGCGATTCCGGCACCTAATAAAATACCGTTATTGCTATTGTGCAGGCTTTCCGAAGACCCTTTAATAATATAATCGTCAAGATTAAATAATTTAGCTTCTTCTATAGCGTTGATTCCGGTTAGATAACCACCAATTTCAATTGAACCTGCAATATAAAATATGGTAGCTTTTATTTGTGGTAAAGCACCACGTACATTATTATCCTCCTTTAAATAATGAATTATTGGCAAAGCATTATGAATTTTTTTTTGACTTAATTTTGGCTTTATCGAGCGTACTACATTCATACTATTTTTAAGTTCATCATAAAGCGCTATTGGTTGTTTCTTAGAGGGTTCTATTTCGTTATAAATATGTATATGAGGTGTTTGGTTAAGAATGAGATCATCGAGCATTTTATTTAATCCGGTCATAAAACACACTAAGGTAATATAAGCACCTATACCAAAAGTTACGCCTAAGGCAGCGGTTGATGATTGCTTAATTTTTGTCAACAAATGTGTTTTCGCAATGGTCAATATGACTTTCCAGTTTGTCATTTCGGTTTTATAATATAAGTTTCCTCTGAAACTCCCGAAAGTACTTCAACATATTCCATACTCTGCAAACCGACCGTTATGGCTACTATGCCATCTTCGGTCTGAATCTTATTTTCTCCAATTAGGTACTCTTTAGGTATGGTAAGCACGTTTTCCTTCTTTCTAATAATTATATTGGCCTCTCCCGAAAGTCCGGGATAAAGCACATCCGGGGCCTCATCAAATAAAGCATCTACTTTAAAAGTCTGGTTCCGCTGATCTTTTTGCGGATATATCTTTGATACTTTACCTGAATAAACTTTGCCCGGATAGGCATCAAGCGTAATCAATATGTGTTGATTTGTTCGTATGCTAACAATATCGATTTCATCGACCAGCATCTCTATTTTGAAAACAGTCGCGCTACCAATAGCGGCAAGAGGTTCGAGTGTAGTGATGATCTCTCCAGGATTTTTATATAAGGCATATACTTTTCCATTCATTGCACTTTTTACTGTAAAATCTTTTGTTGTAATTATGGAGGTCTTATAATTATTTTCAGCTTGTTTTAAGGCAGTTAACAATTCATTTTTTGTCCTGTTGTACTTGCTTTGAAGAAGCTGTAAATTATTGGCAGATAGTCGATAATTTAATTTTTTATTTTCAAACTCGACTTTTGAACCGATATTTTGATACCATAAATTTTTCTGCCTGACATAATTAATAGAGTCGTTTTGAAATCTAAGTCTTGCTGCCAAAATTTCTTCTTCTATCCCGCTTAATATTGCGGCGCTTCCTTCGTAATTCTCTTTGGCCAGATTTAAAGCCAACCTGGCATTATGTGTATTCAATTTTGGCGTGCTATTTATAATTTGAATCAAAGGGTCATTCATCGAAACAAGATCTCCTTCTTCGACTAAATTACGGTCTAATATTCCCCCGACAGCAGCGTACACCTGATATAGACTATCCGGTTGAATAATAACAGATGAATAAACAGACTCTGTTAAATTCCTTTTCTGCGGTAAAATTTTTTCAGTGCCATTTCTACAAGAATTTAAAACGACCAAAAATGAAATAAAAATGAACAGGAATAAAAAGGTTTTAATAGATTTTATATAATTCATGAACCTAATATCTTAAAAGTAACAATTAAAATTACTAAAAAATCATACCGTAAGAACTGACCATGGTCATGTTAAAATTTATAAGTATTAATTAATTTTACGAGTATCAATTAATTTACATAATAAGATGAAACTTACATTTTTTGGTGGAGCAGGTACCGTTACTGGTTCTAAAATATTACTTGAAGCGAATTACAAAAAAATATTAATCGACTGTGGTCTATTTCAAGGGTTAAAAGAACTACGATTAAAAAATTGGGTTCCGCTTCCTCTTAATTTAAATGAACTAGACGCCGTACTTTTAACTCATGCTCATCTAGATCATTCCGGTTATTTACCAGTACTCATAAAAAATGGTTATAAAGGAAAAGTTTATTGCACAAGGGCTACTCGAGACCTGACTGAAATAATTCTTATTGGATAGTGGTAAAATTCAAGAGGAAGATGCCAGTAGGGCCAACAAATACAGTTATACCAGACATAAACCGGCCAAACCCTTATATGACGTTAATGACGCAAAATGGCAATGGGTCACATTTTGAAATTATCGAAACTGGTCAATGGCATAGGATTGATGATAATATAAAATTCAAATTTCTCAATAGTGGACATATTTTAGGAAGTGCTTTTATTGTACTTAACGTGAATGAAAAGATCTTCGTTTTTTCCGGAGATATTGGTAGAAAAGAACCCATCATTTTACCAAGATATGACTATATAGATAAGGCGGATTATGTGGTAATTGAATCGACTTATGGAAATAGAATTCACAAGAATATTGACATTAAGGATGCCTTACTTAAATATATCAATATTACTTATGCCAAAGGGGGAATACTCATTATCCCTACTTTCTCTGTTGAAAGGGCCCAGGAGATCATATACTTACTGAGCATACTTAAACGAAATGGCCAACTACCGCAAATTCCCATATATCTAGATAGTCCGATGGGTGTGAATGCCACCGAAGTATATTTTAAACATAAAAACGATCACTTATTAACCCCTGATGATAAAATAAGTATGCTCTCAACGGTTAAAATGATAAGCGATGTAGCCGATTCAAAGGCAATAGTGCAGAGTGATCATCCAAAAATTGTGTTGGCGGGTAGTGGAATGATCACTGGAGGGAGGGTATTGCATTATTTAGATAAATGTATTTCAGACGAAAAAAATAGTGTATTGATCGTGGGATTTCAAGCAGAAGGCACAAGAGGTAGGGCCATGCTTGCCGGAGATACAGAAATAAAATTCTTTGGAAAATACCATAAAATTAAAGCCGACATATTCAAAATTAACGAATTTTCGGGCCATGCCGATCAGAGTGAATTGTTAGATTGGCTTAAGCATTTTAAAATCAGCTCCAAAGCTCACATTTATAAACCATGGCGAACCTCATCAGAGTCAAGCTTTAAAAACTAAGATTAAAACTGATCTTCATTGGAATTGTACGGTTGCTAAAATGAATAAGGAATATTTCTTAGAATAAATTACTTTTTATTCTGTACAAAAGCAATAGCACTTTTTGCAACAGGAATTCCTGATTTTAATTCGGGATCAGCTACTGGACTTCCATACGTTGTCTTCATGGGTATTACTCCTGCCCAAATATCGAGATCATAATCCTCTTTTTCATCTTTAGGTGGCCCGGTTCTAATTTTAGCAGAAGCCTCCTTAATTCTTAATTTTAAAACTTTAGTTGCTTTTAATTCTTTTTTATTTGGCAATCTGGCTTCTTCCCAACGCAATGGGATTATCTGATCTGACACAACTTTTAAGGCATCCAATCTTTCTTTTTCGTCAGTAACCAATGCTGCTTCACCAAATATTGTTACAGAATGATAGTTTAGAGAATGATGAAATGCAGAACGCGCCAATACGATACCATTTGTTTGTGTCACATTTAATGAAATAGGCACTACCTTTTTCTAAGGTGACTAAAAGACGACTCACACTAGCACCATGAAAATATAATATATCATCTTTCCTTCCATATATGGTCGGTATCACCACCGGATAACCATTATAAACAAAACCAATCTGGCAAATAAAATCATTATCTAAAATGCTATAAATAGTTTTAGTATCGTAATATCCCCGCTTCGGAGCCCTTTTAACTTTGGTCTTATTTGTTTTCATCTTAAAATAATTACATTCATTAAAAATAGCAATTCCTTTATTATTTAATTAATTTTGCCCCTTTAATTTTTTTCTAGAATGAATATCCAAGAAACTTTAAAATCAACCATACAGAAGGGATTACGAAACATGTATAATGTTGAAATCGATACTGTGGAGTTTCAAGCCACTCGTAAAGATTTTGAAGGGGATATCACTATTGTCGTATTTCCATTTTTAAAAGTGATCAAAACCAATCCTGTTCAATTGGCAACAAGTATTGGGAAGTATATAAAAGATAATATTAACGAAATAAAAGATTTTAACGTTGTTCAAGGATTTCTTAATCTGGTATTGAGTGATTCTTATTTTCTAAATAATTTCAAGGAGATCTATTCCACATCACATTTTGGCCATTCACCTTTATTAAAAAATACCAAATCGGTAATGGTAGAATATTCTTCTCCCAATACAAATAAACCACTTCACTTAGGACATATAAGGAATAACTTATTGGGGTATTCGGTATCCGAAATTTTAAAGGCATCGGGTAAAAAGGTATATAAAACTCAAATTATAAACGACCGTGGTATTCATATCTGCAAAAGCATGTTGGCATGGCAACGCTATGGTAATGGTGAAACTCCAGAAAGTACCGGCTTAAAAGGTGATAAACTCGTAGGTAATTATTATGTAAAGTTCGACCAGGAATACAAAAAAGAGATTAAAGTTTTAGTCGCAAAAGGCGTTTCTGAAGAGGAAGCCAAAAAGCAAGCACCTATACTATTAGAGGCACAAGAAATGCTCGTTAAATGGGAAGCAGGTGATAAAGAAGTTGTTGCGCTTTGGAAAAAAATGAATCAATGGGTATACAAGGGGTTTGAGCAAACATATAAAAATCTTGGCGTTGACTTTGATAACCTTTACTATGAGAGCGAAACGTATTTGCTCGGAAAAGATATTGTTGCCGATGGCATTAAAAAAGGAGTATTCTTTAAAAAAGAGGATGGATCGGTTTGGATAGATCTAACTGATGAAGGTCTTGATGAAAAAATAGTATTGCGTTCAGATGGCACTGCCGTTTATATGACACAAGACATCGGTACCGCTATTATGCGGATTAATGATCATCCAGATGTTGGCGGACTTGTTTACACGGTTGGTAATGAACAGGATTATCATTTTAAAGTGTTGTTCTTGATCCTTAAAAAATTAGGGTTTGATTGGGCTGATAACTTATATCATTTAAGTTATGGAATGGTAGATTTTCCAGAAGGAAAAATGAAGTCTCGTGAGGGGACGGTCGTTGATGCGGATGATCTGCTTGAAGATATGACCGATACAGCACGTGAAATTTCGGAGGAACTGGGGAAATTAGAAGGCTATACAGCTTCTGAAAAAGAAGCCTTATATAAAACCATAGGTCTTGGAGCATTAAAATATTATATTTTAAAGGTTGATCCTAAAAAAAGGATCCTTTTTGACCCTGCAGCATCTATTGATTTTAACGGTAATACCGGCCCTTTTATTCAATACACCTATGCACGGATACAATCTATTTTGCGTAAGGCTGATTTTTTTTATGGTTCTTTTGTAGAGGAGATCAACTTAGACGAAAAAGAAAAATTAGTTCTAAAACAATTGGCTTTATATCCCGATATAGTTCAGCAAGCAGCCGATAGCTATAGCCCGGCACTTATTGCTAATTATACATACGATCTTGTTAAGGAATATAATTCCTTTTACCAGAGTATTCCTATTTTAGGTTCAGAAAATGAACAGCAAAAAATATTCAGAATCCAGCTCTCTAATAAAGTAGGTATCATAATTAAATCTGCTTTTAAATTGCTAGGCATAAATGTTCCCGAAAGAATGTAATTTTGTAATGTATATAAAAAAATATCACCTTCATTTAGTTATAAGGCATGATCCAGAAAGTACTACTAACACCATTTCAAAAATTTGTAAAAATTGAGAGCTTGAGTGGGATTTTGCTATTCAGCGCAACCATTGTTGCGATGATTTGGGCAAATTCTGGTTTTGGTGATACCTATCAATCTTTATGGCAATACAAAATTGGTATTAGTTCTCAAAATTTTGAATTAACCAAGCCTCTAATTTTATGGGTCAATGATGGTTTAATGGCCATATTTTTCTTTTTAATAGGTCTCGAAATTAAAAGAGAATTATTAATTGGAGAATTAAATTCTGTAAGGAAAGCAACATTTCCTTTATTTGCTGCGGTCGGGGGTATGTTCATTCCATTGGGTATATTTCTTTTTCTAAATCAAAACCCTGACACAGCTGATGGTTGGGGCATACCTATGGCTACTGATATTGCATTCTCTTTAGCAATTCTCAAACTCTTAGGAGATAAAGTTCCCTTAAGTTTAAAAATATTCCTTACTGCCTTTGCAATAGTAGACGATTTAGGAGCTGTTCTTGTAATAGCCATATTTTATAGTTCTGGTGTTAATTGGATGTTGATATTATATGCAATAATTGCCCTAATTATGCTCTTTGTATTATCAAAGAAAGGATACTTTTTAAAATATTTCACATTATTTGTTGGGATTATTATCTGGTTCTTGTTCCTAAAATCAGGGATTCATCCTACGATTGCGGGCGTACTTCTGGCATTTACAATTCCCATAAGGCAAAAAATAGACATAAATACCTTTGTAGAGAATCTCAAAAGTATTTCCAAAAATATTATAGATAAAAAAAGTAGTGAACAATTATTACTTTCCAAAGATCAAATGGAGCAGATCGACAATTTAGAAGAACTGACAGAAAAATTCCATTCCCCTTTACAGCACCTTGAACACAAGTTACACAATTGGGTAGCATATTTTATTATGCCCGTGTTTGCACTTGCCAACTCGGGGGTAGTTTTTAATGCGGATATGGATTTAAATATGCCCTTAATTATCAACATTGCCATAGCCTTATTTATAGGAAAATTTATTGGTATTACATTACTGTCATTACTGAGCGTTAAATTAAAAATTGCCCAGTTACCGGATAACGTAAATTATTGGCAAATAGTTGGAATATCAATTTTAGCCGGCGTAGGTTTTACCATGTCAATATTCATAGCTAATTTGGCATTTACCGAAAATCTTGTTTTTATTGATTCTGCCAAAATAGGCATAATCATCGGCTCTTTGATATCAGGAATTATAGGTTACCTTATCTTAAAATTTAATAGTAAATAATAGTCCTGTAAGCAACAGTATCAATATATATTTTGTTTTAATCTATATTGATACGTATAACAAATAATACCAAAAAGAATAAAAGCAATTATCAATTTAAAAAGTTGAACTTTGTTATCTTTGTACATATGATTTTTTTAAATTCCTTCATTGGGAATAATCAATAATAATTAATCAACAAAATAAATATATTATGACAATCAGAAATGCAAAAGCTCTTTGGAATGGTACTTTAAAAGAGGGTAAAGGAGTAATGAATTTTAGTAACTATAGTGGGCCTTTTACTTTTGCCTCTCGTTTTGAGACAGGAAAAGGTACCAATCCTGAAGAATTGGTAGGGGCTGCTCAGGCAGGATGTTATTCGATGTTCCTTTCTGCACTTATTAGTGGAGAAGGACTCAACCCTAAAAGTATAGAAACACAAGCCAATGTAACTCTTGGTAAAGACGATTCGGGGCCATGTATCACTAATATTACTTTAATATGTAATGTGGTATGTGATGGTTTAACTCAAGCAAAATTTAAAGAATTATCGTTAGCTGCCAAAGAAAAGTGTCCAATCTCGAGATTGTATGCTGGTGGAACTGCGAAGATCGAATTAGAAGCGAAATTAGCTGGTTAGTCAGTTATTTTAATTTCGGTTAAAAATTAAAACCTCGATAATTCTTGATAAGCGTTATCGAGGTTTTTTCTAATATGGTTGTAGTACTTATATTCTACTTTGATAAGTATATAAATCGTAATATCTTCCTTTTTTAGCTATCAGTTCAGTATGCTTGCCACGCTCAACAATATTACCATCTTCTATAACTAAAATTTGATCTGCCTGTTGAATTGTACTTAGCCTGTGCGCAATTACAAAGGTAGTTCGATCTTGCATTAACTTTCGTAAACTTTTCTGAATATAAGATTCGCTTTCTGTGTCTAAATTGGAAGTTGCCTCATCTAAAATTATGATCTTAGGATCGGCTAATAAAGCCCGTGCGATAGATATTCGTTGCCGCTGACCTCCTGAAAGCTTCACCCCTCTCTCTCCTATTACCGTATCCAACCCTTCTTCAAACCTATCCGTAAACTCATTTACATAAGCTCCTTTTACTGCGTCTATTACTTCTTCTTCACTGGCGTTAGCGCGTGCAAAGAGTATATTTTCACGTATGGTACCTTCATAAAGAAAATCATCCTGTAGTACAACCCCCAATCTACTTCTGAAACTACTAAGATTAACGGTCGATAGATCAATGCCGTCTAAGCGTAACTTTTCCTTCAACAGGATTTAGGAAAGTTGCAGCCAAACCGGCAATGGTAGATTTTCCAGAACCTGATGATCCTACCAAGGCAGTTACACTACCGGAAGGTGCTTTAAAAGAAATATTATGCAACACCTCTTTGTCTTCTTCATAACTAAATGATACATTATCGAAAACGATATCTCCTTTAATATTGTCAAGTTTAATCGTCCGTTGATCAGGATTATCCTCCTCCGTCATATTCATTAACTCTTCAGTTCTGTCTAAGCCAGCCATGGCTTCTGTTAACTGACTCCCTATATTACTCATCTGAACGATTGGTGCTACCATAAAACCCAACAGTAACGTAAATTGAACAAAATCACCCAGGGTCATAGAGTCATTCATAATATAATACCCCCCAATACCCATAATTCCGGCTGATGCTAAACCAATTAGGAACGTGGAAGAACTCGTAATCAACGCTGTTGCTGTTAAGCTCTTTTTTACATTTAAGAACAAACGCTCAACGCCTTCTTCAAATGTTTTGTTTTCTTGTTCTTCGGCATTAAAACCTTTGATAACCCGCACACCATTGAGTGTTTCTGTTAATCGACCGGTAACCTCTGCATTTATTTTACCTCTCATTTTAAAAATGGGCCGTATAACACTAAATGCTTTTAACATAACAAAGGCAAAAATTAGCACTGGCACTAACACTACAAATGTCATGGTAGCATTGATTTTAATTAGCCATAAAAATGATATAATGGCAGTTATTGAGCCGCCTATAAGCTGAACTAAGCCTGTGCCGACTAAATTACGAACCCCTTCAACGTCTGACATAACTCGTGAAACCAAGGCTCCAGATTTGTTATTATCAAAAAAATTAATTGGTAATTTTAACAATTTTCGTTGAACTTTTGCGCGTAATACAGAAATTAAATGTTGTGCTTCTACACTCAATAACCGCGTTAATGAAAATGACGTTAGGGCCTGAATTAATAAGGCCCCTACAACTATTAATACAAGTGTATACAGCCCATTCATGTCTTTGTTAGGAACTATATCATCTATTAATGTTTTTGTTTGAAGGGGTATGATTAAACCTGCTAAACTTTTTAAAATAATTAATACTAAGCCAAGAGCAACAATTTTTCTTCTAGGCCAAATAAATTCTTTAAATGCCCATGCAAACGAAACTTTATTTTTATTCATAGAATAGTTAGTGGCCAATATCAAGCCAATTTTTAATTTGTGACAATTAGACAGTAAGGATCCAAAGATAATGCAATGAACTCATATGGAATCAAAATAAATCGGACTTAGAAAATTATTGACTTTTGACCTAAAGCACTATATTAAAAATAGCAGGGAAATTTTGCTTGGGATAATCATCTAAAAAGTTTAAATTCGTATGATTTGCAGAATAAAATACATACTTCGAGTAAAAGACAAGCTTCGTTTAATTATATCTATAATTTATACTTATGAGAACATTTATTATAATACTAGTAGTTAGTTTTCTTTCAATTCAATTAGTGTCTGCCCAGGATAGAATTACAGGTGCCACTTTTTCAACAAGATCTGAAGTGCTGGCCCAAAATGGGATGGTTGCTACCAGTCACCCTTTAGCTACACAAATAGGGCTGGATATCCTTAAAGGTGGTGGTAATGCCATAGACGCAGCCATCGCTGCAAATGCAGCATTAGGTTTAATGGAACCCACCGGTAATGGCATCGGTGGTGATCTATTTGCCATCATTTGGGATGCGAAAACCAACAAACTTTATGGACTAAATGCCAGTGGAAGATCACCTAAATCACTGACCCTTGAATATTTTGAGCAAAAAGGAATGGATAAAATACCGGCTTATGGGCCACTTCCTGTAAGTGTGCCAGGCACTGTCGACGGTTGGTTTGAATTACATAAGAAATTTGGATCAATGAAAATGGAAAAAATTTTAGCACCGGCTATTTCTTATGCTGAATCTGGATTTCCATTAACAGAATTGATCGCCTGGTATATACAACGTTCTGTACCCGGTTTTCAATCAGTCCGGATTCCCAAACATAGAGGAAACATATATTCTACAAAATAATGGTAAACTGCCCGGTGAAGGTGAAATATATAAAAATCCTTATTTGGCAAATACTTATAAAAAAATCGCACAAGGTGGACGGGATGCCTTTTATAAAGGAGAAATAGCAAAGACCATTGCTAAATTTATCAAAGAACAAGGCGGATTCTTATCAGAAAAAGACCTGGCAACGCATAGATCAGAATGGGTAGAACCGGTATCGGTAAACTATAGAGGCTATGATGTATGGGAATTACCTCCAAACGGACAAGGGATAGCAGCATTGCAAATGTTACAGATTCTTGAAGGATATGATTTTTCTAATATCGAATTTGGCAGTACAGAACATTTACATTTATTTACCGAAGCCAAAAAACTGGCTTTCGAAGACAGGGCGAAGTATTATGCCGATATGGATTTTGTCAAAGTTCCGGTAGCAGAATTATTAGCCGATGATTATGCAGAAAAAAGAAGAAAGCTTATTGGCGATAGCGCTTCAAAATATGAAGCCGGTGAAATAAGTGCAGGTGAAACCATATATATGACCGTTGCAGATAAAGAAGGGAATATGATCTCTTTGATTCAGAGCAATTACCGCGGGATGGGTTCTGGCATGGTACCTCCCAAATTAGGCTTTATGCTTCAGGATCGTGGTGAACTATTCAGTTTAAAAAGAGGACAGGCGAATACCTATGAACCCGGTAAAAGACCATTTCATACCATTATACCTGCATTTATTACCAAGGATGGTATACCATTTGTAAGTTTTGGAGTGATGGGCGGAGATTTTCAACCACAAGGACACGCACAAATAGTAATGAATCTAATTGATTTTGGTATGAATTTACAAGAGGCTGGAGATGCTCCTCGTTGGGATCATACAGGAACTTCAGAACCTACAGGATCACCAGCCGAGGGCACGGGAGAAATAAGATTAGAATCAGGCATTTCCTACGAAACCATAAGAGGGTTAATGGATAAAAGGCATAAGGTTAGCTTCGCCAGAGGTATTTTTGGAGGTTATCAGGCCATTATGTGGGATAAGGGCAATAAGGTCTATAAAGGTGCTTCCGAAAGCCGTAAAGATGGACAAGCCGCAGGATATTAGTTTGTATAATTATATTTTAATTAGTCTGATCAGATCATAAAATGTAAGTAATTCTCGGTATCCATTTAATTAGTTTACCTTTGCCGCTTTTATAAAGAGACCATGACATTTGAAGATCTAAACATTATTGAACCTATACTGAAGGCATTAAAAGCTGAAGGTTATACACACCCAACACCTATACAAGAACAATCTATTCCAATTTTACTACGAGGAAAGGATTTACTCGGATGCGCCCAAACAGGAACTGGCAAAACAGCCGCTTTTGCGGTACCCATCCTACAACACATCTATAATAATATTAAATTCGGTAAAGGCGATCGAAAGATCAAAGCTTTGATCGTAACCCCAACACGGGAACTCGCGATTCAAATTGCAGATAGTTTTACCGCCTATGGAAAATTTACCGGTATAAAGAATAATGTCATTTTTGGAGGCGTTAAACAACATGCCCAAACTGTTGCCTTAAGAAGAGGTGTTGATATTCTCGTAGCGACACCGGGCCGATTATTAGACCTGATGCAACAAGGTATTATATCATTAAAAGATATTGAATATTTTGTACTCGACGAGGCAGATCAGATGCTCGATATGGGTTTTATACATGACATTAGAAAGATCATTGCCAAATTACCGAGAGAAAGGCAATCTTTATTCTTTTCGGCTACGATGCCAAATGATATTATTGATCTGTCCCGAAAGATATTAGGAAATCCTGAAAAAGTTTCCGTAAAGCCTGAGCAAGCAACTGCTGAAAGGATAGACCAAGCCGTTTATTTTGTGAGCAAGAAATCCAAAATTAAATTACTTGCCCATTTAATACAAACTAAGAATGTGGATTCTACATTGGTCTTTTCCAGGACGAAACATGGTGCCAATAAAATAGTAAAATTATTAGATAGGGAAGGTATCAAAGCCGAAGCCATTCATGGAAATAAATCTCAAGTGGCACGGCAAAAGGCTCTTGGAAATTTTAAAAATGGCACGACAAATGTACTTGTTGCCACCGATATTGCAGCTCGCGGAATCGATATTGATGAATTGTCACTTGTGGTAAATTACGATCTGCCCAATATCTCAGAAACTTATGTCCACCGTATTGGAAGGACAGGCCGGGCAAAAGCAAGCGGAATGGCCATTTCCTTTTGTGATCAGGAAGAACGCGCTTACCTAAAGGATATCGAGAAACTAATAAAGCAAAAAATACCGGTTGTTAAGGAGCACCCCTTCATTAATGATTTAAATGAAGATACTACAATAAAAGGGCAAGATTCACCTCGTTCAAGTCATAAAAGATCAGAAAGTTCAAGAAATAACGCTAATAAAAATAGAAACAGAGGCCGCCGTCGACCTGATTCGAGAAGACGAAATTCTTAAACCATTGTTAAAATATTGGCTTCAATTCTGTAAATATTCCATTATTTCTTATATTGAAATCGCAAAAATATAAGGGATGCGTTTTATAATTTTTATCATATTTTTTATTTCATTTAATACTACATTTTCTCAAACTGCTCCACCAGCTGATCCTGTGTTTGATATCAGGCCTAAGGCAGGTACTATAAATTTTTATGCCAAAGATTCTGTGATAATCACCGCAGATACTTACTTTTTAGAAAATGTACCACCAACCGTTTTACTATGCCATCAAGCGGGTTTTAGCAGAGGTGAGTATATTGATACAGCCAAGAAGTTAAACGATTTAGGATTTTCTTGCATGGCTATAGACCAAAGATCGGGCAAAGAAGTAAACGGCATCATCAACCAAACGGTAATAGATGCAAACTCCAAAATCAAAAATGTTGGATATAGCGGAGCTAAGCAAGACTTGGAAGCCGCTATAGATTATCTTTACGAGAACAATGGAAATCAGCCCATAATTTTAGTGGGTAGCTCCTACTCTGCTTCTCTGGCATTATGGATTGGTAGTGAGAATGATAAAATTAAGGCAGTTGCAGCTTTTAGTCCGGGTGAATATTTAAAAAATCTTGACCTAGCTGAAACCATAAGTCCGTTGTCAATCCCGGTTTTTGTCACATCATCTAAAAGAGAAACCGCGCCGGTTGAAAAATTATTGCGGAATGTAAAACCACAATACCTGACGCATTTTAAACCTAAAGTTAAAGGAATTCATGGATCCAGAGTACTTTGGGATACAACCATGGGGCACGAAAATTACTGGAAGGCTTTTAAAACATTCTTAAATGAGAATAGATAATTTATATCAATTCAACGACCCTTTCAAGTGCCATCCCTCTTGAAGCTTTTATTAAAAAAATAGTATCCTTTATTTTATCGTTCGTAAAATATTCCTTGAACTCATTAAACGATTTAAAAGTGACGATATTTTCATTTTTAACCTTGGTCTTATAAAAATTTTCCCCAATCAAATATGCCTTATGTAGTTGCATTTTCGCGACCAGATCACTAATGTGCTGATGCTCATCTGCTGCATCTTTACCCAATTCAAACATATCGCCTAATATCACTATCTTATTTTCATCTTTTAAGTGAGAGAAATTGTCTAATGCAGCTTGCATGCTTGTGGGATTGGCATTATAAGCATCTAATATTATTCTATTACTTTTTCTATTTAGTATTTGTGATCGATTATTCTCAGGAAAATAATTTTCAATACCAGTTTTTATATTGCTTTTGTCAACTTTAAAATAATGACCTATTGCAATCGCGGCGGCTATATTATTGTAATTATACGAACCTATTAAATTACTTTTAATTTGAATGTTGTCGAATTTTAAAATAACAAACGGATTTGCTTCAACCAATTGGATATTTAAATTCGCTGTTTCATTTCCAAATGTAAATCGATATAAACCCTGGGTTTTATCCATTTGAATTTGATCATTGGCATTGACAAATACCTTCTTATTCCTTTTTTCTAAATGACGATATAATTCTGTTTTTCCTTTTATAACACCTTGTATACTTCCAAAACCTTCTAAATGGGCCTTTCCGAAATTCGTAATGTAACCATAATCCGGTAAGGCTATATTGCATAGAAACTCAATTTCTTTCAAGTGGTTGGCTCCCATTTCTACAATTCCAATTTCAGTATCTGGCGTCATAGAAAGTATGGTTAAGGGTACACCAATGTGATTATTTAAATTACCTACTGTGGCTGTCGTTTTATGAGAAGTTGATAGTACTGCATTTATCAGTTCTTTTGTCGTGGTTTTACCATTACTTCCGGTAAGTGAAATTATAGGAATTCCTAGTTGTTCCCGATGATAAGTAGCTAGTAATTGTAAGGTTGTTAAAACATCATCGAATAGAATCGTTGCGTCACTTGTCTTAAATTCTTCTTCGTCTACGACAGCGTATGATGCGCCTTTTTTTAAGGCTTCATTAGCAAATTTATTTCCATTAAATTTATCGCCTTTTAGCGCAAAAAAGATACATCCTTTGGTGATTTTTCTCGTGTCTGTAGAAACTTTATAAGATCGTTTATATAATTCGTAGAGTTGTTCAATATTCATTAGTTAAAGCTAAAAAAAAACTCAATACAAAGTGTATTGAGTTTCGATTTTTATAATGATTTTTTTAATTGCTTATCTCGTAGGTGTTTTACGTCTGCGTTTGTAAGACATTGCTCCCAATTTATCGGTTGCACATCTAAAGCCTATATAGTTAGTAGCCATATACTCTGGCAAGTATCTACGTTGTGCAGGGTCTAGCCAATATTCTCTGTCTTTCCAAGAACCGCCTTTATAAACTCTAGATTGATCACTAATTAAAGTATTTCTCTTTTTAGTATCATATTGCTGAATGATCAATCCACTTTCTCCAATTTGTCTTGGAGTTTTTGGCGAATTATACATCCTTGGTTTTATGTCCAAGTCTTCTTCATCTTGGTAATATTGCTTTGTAGAAGCTAAATCACCATCGTTAATTCCTATATTATCAGCCTTTTCATAATTAGGTCTCATAAAAGCATCACGCTTTGTAATTGGAATATATTTAATACTTCCAGGCAGATCTCTTGGAACTATTTTTCCATTATCTAATGTATCAAATTCTATACTGTTATAATCTACTACTACAACTTTACCTTCCTTATCGATCATTGGTTTTTTAAACACATTTCCTCTAAAGTAGTTGAAATCATTCGCATCATTATCGATAATTGGTCGATAAACATCGGCTACCCATTCTGCAACATTTCCAGACATGTCATAAAGGCCAAATGCATTTGGGTCGTAAGACCTAATTTTAATGGTTATATCAGCACCATCATTACTCCAGCCTGCAAGCCCACTATAATCACCTTTACCTTGTTTAAAGTTCGCTAGTTGATCACCTGCTCTTCGTCTTGATTGGTCTCTTGTACCTCTACCATTCCAAGCATATTTTTTTCTTCCTCTTATACTATTATACTCTCTATTTTCTATTTCAGCTTTTGCTGCATACTCCCATTCTGCTTCTGTAGGTAATCTAAATCTTTGGGTTAATAAACCATCGGATGTTTTCACATGCCTACCAGTAAAACCTTGAGAAGATTTTTTTGATTTTGATTTCCTGTCCCTTCTCGACTGCTTGGCGCCATCGTCTGGATTTGGATCATCTACATCAACATCCAGCAGCTGCATCTGCATTTCTATCTTTCTTCGTTTTTTTGTTTGCTCGTTGAGAATAATCTGGCAATCCTTTATTATAAATACTTTCATCACCGTCATATAATAATGCAGGATTAGCAAGGTAAGTACCCGTATCAAAACGATTTTTACCTTCTACTTTAACAGAGTCCATGTCGAACAAAGGATTTAAAACACCTTTATCCATTAATATTTTTTCGTTAACACGATCAGTTCTCCATTTACAGTACTCAGTTGCCTGTCTCCAAGAAACACCCACAACCGGATAATCGCTGTAAGAAGGATGGCGCAAATAACTTTCTGCCAATAATTCATTAAATCCTAAAGCGTCTCTCCAAACTAATGTATCTGGCAAAGCGCCTTGATATATTTTTCTATAATTATCGTCATTTGGAGGATATACTTTTTCTAGATATTGTAAATAGAACAAATATTCTAAATTGGTCACCTCCGCTTCATCCATATAAAATGAACGAACTTGTTGCTTGGTTGGTGTGGTATTCCAATCGAACATCACATCGTCTTGTACACTACCCATGGTAAATGTACCTCCTTCGATCAGCACCATACCAGGTGGTACCTTTTGACCTTGATAATTCGTATTAGCTGTAAATCCGCCATAGGTAGGATCATTAAATTTCCAACCAGTTAGTTCTGAATGTGTTCTAGAGTTCTTATTACAACTAATTAAAGTAGTTGCTACTAGTAACGCTAATAAAATTTTGTTTCCAATATACCTTTTCATATTTACACTTCTATTAATTAAATTTAGGGTTGTAAGGATTTAAAAAACAATATATTTTTAGACATAAATTGCCTTTCAATGCTTGTATAACGATTGTTTTTTTTCTTTATTATATCTAACCTTGCAAAATATTAAAATAACTATGTGTAACTTGCGTTTAGTTTTATGATGTATAAGAAGTACACCTCATTACTAATAGTTTTTGCTATCACCACTTTTATTTTTGGTCAAAAAATAGAAGAAAACAACTTTTCCCAAAACAACTTCAAATCAAGCGTTAAGAATTCAGTATTGGCAGAAGGCACATGGTATAAATTTGCCATAGATACTACTGGCGTTTTTAAAATTGACCGGCAGTTTTTACAAAATTTGGGTATCAATACGACGGAATTAAATCCGAAAAACATTAGAATATATGGTAATGGCGGTCAATTACTCCCAGTGCTAAATGGTGATTTTAGATATGATGGGCTTCAAGAAAATGCTATATATATAAAAGGTGAAGACGACAATTCATTTGATGCCAATGACTATATACTTTTTTATGCTAAAGGACCTCATCAATGGAATCTAGATATTACGCAACCTGATCTTTCCAGGCACGTAACCAATATTTATGATGACAATGCGTATTATTTTATCACAACTGATAATGGCGCTGGAAAACGCATCACAAATGAAATAGAAAATTCATCACCTGCAGGTCAACAGATAAGCACTTTCAACGATTTTGTTTATTTCGAAGAAGAAAAAACTAATCTATTCGCCAATGGACAACAATGGTTTGGTAAGGATCTTTCATTTGAAAATACAACTCAGGTTAATTTTAACTTTAAGAATCTCGACACTTCAAAAGATATCTATATAAGGGTAAGAGGTGTTATCGTTTCTTCAACACCTTCCCAGATGGATGTTAAAGTGAATGGCCAAAACCTTACCACCATTAACTTCCCTGCATTACCCTCAACACCAAATAGTTTAACGCTTGCCATTCCAAGGGAAGCTATTAAAAATATAAATGTAAATACCGATCAAATACAAGTAGAGGTTACTTATAATAATAATGGTAACCCTTCTGCCAAGGCATATTTGGATTATATTGAATTAATTGGTGAAAAAAACCTAATAGCCCTAAATAAACAATTCTCTTTTAGAAGTTTTAGCGCAGCAACAGAATTAGGGTCCGCTATTTTAGAATACAATATTCAAAATAGTGCAAATATTTCACAGCTATGGAATGTAACCGATCATATCAATCCAAAAATTATTACGAATCAATCAACTGGAAATAATTTTACTTTTAAAATAAATGGAGGAACATTAAAGGAGTACATAGTATTAAATGATAACGATTATTTTACGCCCGTTTTATTATCAAATAGCAAAGTTGATAATCAGAATCTGCATAGTCTGAGGGATATCGATTATGTTATAATTACTCAGGATTATTTAATGAATGAGTCCGAACGACTAGCAGTTCATCATAGAGAGAATTCTGGATTAAATGTCAGGGTTGTTGATATCGATGAAATTTATAATGAATTTGCTTCAGGATCACGGGATCTGACAGCGATCAGAGATTTTATACGGCATTTATACCAAAATGCTTCATCTAATGAATCCAAAATAAAATATGTATGCCTGTTTGGAGATTCATCTTATGATTTTAAAGATCGAATAAATAACAATAATAATATAGTGCCTGCTTTTCAATCTTATGAAAGCTTTGATTTGGCAAGATCTTATGTAACAGATGATTATTATGGAATGATGGATGATAATGAAGGAGATTTGGACACCGATGATGATCAAGACGTTGCAACAGGAAGATTTCTTGTAACGACCGTTGCCGAAGCAAAAACTACTGTTGATAAAACTTTAAATTATTATGCTACAAGCTCATTCGGTGATTGGCGAAATAGAATTACTGTTATTGCGGATGATCCAGACACCGCTAGTGAATTTGTGCTTGAACAGACAGTAGAACGGCTCGCAGATACCATAAAAGATAGAAGGCCAATTTTTAACTTAACAAAAATATATGCCGATGCTTATGTACAAGAAACTTCGGCCGGGGGAGAAAGATATCCCGAGGTAAATGAAGCCATTAATAATGCTTTAGAAACAGGCACCTTGGTTCTAGATTATTTTGGACATGGCGGTGAAGATGGTTGGGCCGGTGAACGAATTTTAGAAGTGCCTCAAATTCAAAAATGGAATAATCTAAATACCCTACCCTTGATGATCACGGTGACCTGTGAGTTTTCTAGATTTGATAATCCATTGAGAACTCCGGCTGGGGAATTTGTTTTTTTAAGTCCGACCGGAGGCACGACAAGTATGATCACTACAACTAGGGAAATTTTTATAAGTGTTGGTCAACGATTCAATGAAATATTGATTAAAAAATTATTCGGATTTAATGGTGAAGATTATACTATTGCAGAAGCTTTAATGGAAATGAAAAAGGACCCAGCAGCACCGAATACAAGCCAACGCTTATTTGTTTTTTATTTAGGTGATCCTGCCATGAAGTTAGCCCAACCCAAACCAAATATAAAAATTACCAAAATGAATGGTATTGATGTTACGCAATCCATTGATACCTTAAAAGCCCTATCTAAAGTTACCTTGGAAGGAATGATAACAGATGATGTTGATAATATTATTACTGATTTTAACGGCACCCTTTCTACTACAGTATTCGATAAATCGGTTGACCGAATTACATTAGACAATAATAATTTTGGAAACAAATTAACTTTCGATGCAACAGAAAGTAAAATATTCAGAGGTCGCGCTTCAGTAAAGAATGGTGTTTTTAACTTTAGTTTTATTGTGCCTAAAGATATCCGTATCGCTTATGGTAAATCGAAAGTGAGCTTATATGCCGATAATCTATCCATAGATAAGGGCGGTGTAAATCAAGATATCGTTATAGGAGGTATCGATGAAAATGCTCCAGAAGATACTATTGGCCCTACGATTAAATTATTTATGGATGATGAATCATTTACCGATGGAGGAAATACAAGTGAATCGCCTCATTTTATTGCGATATTAGAAGATGAATCTGGAATTAATACATCGATAACAGCAGTTGACCATGATATTGTGGCAATTTTAGATGGTGATCAGGCCAACCCATTTATATTAAATGACTTTTATCAAACTGAATTAGACGATTTTACCAAAGGCAAGGTTAAGTTTCCTTTTAGAAATTTAGAACCGGGTATGCATACTCTTAGTTTTAAATGTTGGGATACCTACAATAATCCGTCAGAAGCTACGTTAAACTTTGTTGTAGTAGATGATAGTGATTTGGTATTAAGTAATGTGCTAAATTATCCGAATCCATTTATCAATTATACTGAGTTCTGGTTTAATCATAATAAGCCAAATGAGCCCCTTGAAGTTCAGGTTCAGATATTTACAGTTTCAGGTAAACTAATTAAAACGATCAATCGAACTGTTCAATCTGAAAATTTATCGCGCTCAATTTCTTGGAATGGCTTAGATGACTTTGGGAACAAAATTGGAAAAGGTGTTTATATTTATAAATTAAATGTAAAATCTATGATATCAAATACCAAAACAGAAAAATTCGAAAAACTAGTCATCTTGCAATAGCAACGTAGAGCATAAACAAACTAATTCAATTTACGATAATGAAAAAGCTTTTTTTAATCCTTACCATTTTAATTATTAGTCTAGGTAAAATTCAGGCTCAAGAAGAACCAAATCCAATTACAACTGCAGCGCCATTTTTATTAATAGCCCCTGACGCCAGATCCGGTGGTATGGGAGATATTGGGGTCGCTACTTCACCAGATGCTAATTCTCAACATTTTAATCCGGCAAAATATGCTTTTGCCAGTTCTGAATATAGTATAGGAATAAATTATACGCCTTGGTTAAGGAATTTGACAAATGATGTTTTTATAAGTAGTTTAACATTTGCCAATAGAATTGATGAGCGCAGTGCATGGGCGGCCAGTTTAAAATTCTTTTCATTAGGTACAATAGATTTAACTGATAGCTCTGGAAATCCTATTGGATCTGAAAATCCAAACGAGTTTTCTTTAGACGGGTCTTATTCACTTAAACTTAGTGAATCTTTTTCGATGGGTGTTGGTGTAAGATATATTCGTTCAGACTTTGCACTGAGAGTTGAGAATTCTGATCTAAAAACAGTTAATACTTTCGCAGTAGATGTGGCTGGTTATTTTCAATCAGAAGAAAAAAATTATGGAAATATAAATGGTAAATGGAGAGGTGGTTTTAATATTTCTAATATCGGGCCAAAAGTAAGTCTTACAGATGGTGGAAGAGAAAGTTTTATACCTACAAATTTACGTGTTGGCGGTGGATTTGATTTTATCTTAGATGATATGAATTCAATTAGTACCAATTTAGAACTCAATAAATTATTAGTACCAACACCACCGATAAGAGATGAACAAACGGGTGAAATAATTTCAGGTAAAGATGATGATGTAGGATTTGTAAGTGGAATGTTTCGATCTTTTGGAGATGCTCCAAATGGCTTTAGCGAAGAATTAAAGGAGTTTACCTGGGCATTAGGTGCAGAATATACTTATGACCAAACCCTTGCATTACGCGCCGGATATTTTAATGAGAGTGATCTTAAAGGGGCCCGTAAATATTTTACCTTAGGTGCAGGCTTCAGATTTAGAAGTGCAAAATTGGATATGTCATATCTTATCAATTCAGCCGATGTAAATAATCCATTAGAAAACACATTACGTTTTTCGTTATCATTTGATTTTGGAGACGTATTTGAAGATTTTTAAAAACTTAACAAATCAACCCATAACAAACAATCATTTTAGTACTTTAGCTAAAATGATTGTTTATTTTATAAAAGATCTAAATCACCTTCTGAAATAAGATCGTAAGACAGATGAAAAAACTGCAACTAACAACTGAGTATACTTTATTTGAAAAAATGGAAGAACTCAGTCCCCAGGATCAAGAATTAATGAAATTGGCGATCCAAACAAGGAAAACGGCCTATTCTCCTTACTCTAAATTCAGTGTAGGCACCTCTATTCTACTCGATAATGGTAGTGTGGTGATAGGGAGTAATCAAGAAAATGCTGCCTATCCTTCAGGGTTATGTGCTGAAAGAGTGGCCATATTTAGTGCCAACGCCCAATATCCAAAAAATACTATTTTAAAATTAGCTATTTCTGCAAGTTCATCGCGCAAAAAAGTTAAAGAACCTGTTGCTCCTTGTGGCGCCTGCAGGCAAAGTATTGCTGAATATGAAGTAAAACAAAATTCGCCAATAGAAATTTTTTTTATGGGAGAAACGGGTTCAATTATAAAGGTTAATTCTCTAAAAGACCTATTACCTCTGGGTTTCGATAGGAGTTTTTTATAAACCATGTCGGATTTTAAAACAGACATCAAAAACAGGAATGACCTTCACAAATTTGTAACAAAATTTTATGAAAAGCTCTTGACGGATAATGAGCTGAAGCCTTTTTTTGAGCATCTAGTTCAACAAGACCATATAGCCCAACATTTAGAAATAATTACAGATTTCTGGAATAGTATTCTATTCAACACTTTAGATTATCAAAGAAATGCCATGCAACCCCATTTAGATCTAAATAAGATCAAACAATTTAAAAAACATCATTTTAAAATTTGGTTAAGCCATTTTAATACAACAATGGATGAAAATTTTGAAGGAGAAAAAACAGAAATGGCTAAAACAAGGGCATTATCTATTGCCACCGTTATGGAAATAAAAATGACGAATTCGTAAAAATCTCAATGAAAATTTAATTAAAAATAAAAATATTCAGATTAAACAAAGTATAAATACCCTAATACTATTTATCTATAAAAAATATTTTACCTTCGCATATTAATCATTAGGTTTATCAACAATGAATGCAGTTATTACAGGAACAGGAAGTTATATTCCCAAAATAATTAAAAAAAATGTCGATTTCATGAAAGAGCGTTTTTACAATGATAAAAACGAACCTTTCGAGCCTTCAAATGATGTTATCATCGAAAAATTCAAGGCAATTACCGGGATCGAAGAAAGACGTTACGTAAATGATGAAATGGATTCTTCCACTATCGCCACAAAAGCGGCCGATAAAGCCATTAAAGATGCCAATATTGATAAGGAAGAATTAGATTATATCATATTGGCACAAAATTTTGGTGATATTAAAAAAGGAACCATACAAACTGATATTTTGCCAAGTCTGGCGTCCAGGGTTAAACATAATTTGAGAATTAAAAATCCAAATTGCGTGGCTTATGATATTATTTTTGGTTGCCCGGGTTGGATACAAGGCTTAATTCAGGCGGATACTTTTATTAAGGCCGGTGTGGCAAAAAAATGTTTGGTTATTGGAACTGAAACTTTATCAAGAGTATTGGATATGCATGATAGAGATTCTATGATCTATTCTGACGGTGCAGGAGCCTGTGTTATTGAAGCAAAAGAAAAAGGTGATGCAGGCATATTGAGTTATGCCTCTCAAACCCATACTTACGATGAAGCTCATTATTTATTCATGGGTAAATCTTTTAAGCCGGATACAGATCCCAATGTTCGCTATATTAAAATGCATGGCCGTAAGATTTATGAATATGCCTTGAACAATGTACCCTTGGCAATGAAATCGGCCTTAGATAAAAGTGGTGTTCATATTAAAGATGTTAAAAAAGTTTTTATTCATCAGGCAAACGAAAAAATGGATGAACAAATTATAAAAAGATTTTTCCGTCTTTATAAAACTGAGATTCCTGAAGATTTTATGCCAATGAGCATTCATAAATTAGGAAATAGCTCTGTTGCGACCGTACCAACTTTACTCGATCTTGTTATAAAGGGAGAATTAGAAAATCATACTTTGCATAAAGGAGATGTTATAATTTTTGCATCGGTTGGAGCCGGAATGAATATCAACGCAGTTATTTACAAATATTAACTTTTTTAAATAATAAAATTTTTCGTCTGTCGTTATAAATGCATATAAAGCCTTTAAATAATGACAGCAAAAATACTATTATCACTTCTCCTTTTTGTTTTTCTTATTGCAGTTCAAGCTTTTAATACACAACGCGAAAAGCGTAAAATTACAGAGAAAAAAAGGCTAAGAGGAGATTAATCTATTCTACCAGCAAGCATAAGATGTTTATTTTTCAAGTGCCTTTGAAATTACTTTACCTGTATTTGCATTAGGAAAGCTAATATCTAATAGTGCTGAAATCGTAGGAGCAATATCAACTACTTTAGTCTCTTCTGTAGTGCTGCCCTTCATTATACCTTTTCCGTAAAATAAGAGTGGCACATGTGTATCATAATTTTGTCCGGAACCATGTGTTGAACCTGTTTTGGCATAAGAAATTACTGCCGGATCGTATACCATAATAATGTCACCGGATCTTTTTTGATTATAACCATTTTGAATTAACTCTTCTATTCCTTCTGTAAAAGCTCCTTCCACCATAGATTTTGCGGTATAGACCTTATCGATAAATTCATATTTAATCAACTCGTCGACTATTGCTTCCTGAACATCCTCTAGATCTAATTTCAAGGATTCTATTTTTTCATGATTCAAAAAAATCTGATTATTACTAACATTTTCAACGAGGTTAACAGCACCATATTTCTTATTCATAAAAGCCAGAAATGTTTTATTCATCGCAGGAGCATCAATATAACCACTTGCAATTTTTACTGATTGGAGGTATGACGGAACATGAATTGCCCCATGATCAGAAGTTAAAAACAATGTATACTCACCTATACCAACTTTTTGATCTAAATATCTAAGAAGTTTTTCAATATCTTCATCCAATCGGATATATGTATCTTCTACTTCTTTTGAATTTACTCCAAAATTATGGCCAATATAATCAGTGCTTGAATAACTTATAGTCAAAATATCAGTGATATTATCGCTTCCTAAATCCTCTCCTTGAATTGCAGCAATTGCAAAATCAGTAGTAAGATTATTACCATATGGCGTAGATTTCAAAATATCAAATCCACCATTCCTTTCATTTAAGGATGCTAGATCATACGGAAAAGTAGCTGTTGCTTTTCCATTAAACCCACCTTCAAACTCATTAAGATCACTCCCACTTTCTATATAAGTATTTATATCATAGCGGGTATCCCAAATTTTTAAATAGGATTTTGCCTTATCGGATTTATTAAATGACTCTACCCATTTTGGCAAGTCGTCCATATAATAAGTGCTAGTAATCCAATTACCTTCTAAGTCTCCATGAAACCAATAGGCTGCATCTGCTGAGAATCCTACGGGCAAAATTGCCGCTCTGTCTTTTAAACTAATACCAATGGTCTTACCACGCATTTGTGTAAATAACTTATTTTCATCAGCAAACGTGGTGCTTTTTAGTCTTCGGGGTGACATCTGGCCAGCTGCACTCTCCGTTCCAACAGATTGAACCGAATTATCTTCAGCACAATAGACTGCTTTTTTGGTTTCCTTATCAAACCAACCGTTACCAATAATGCCATGATATTTTGGAGTAGTTCCAGTATAAATAGAAGTATGACCAGGCGCGGTATAAGTAGGTACATAGTTGAATTGATTATTTTTGCAATTATAACCGTCAGCAACTAACCTTTTAAAGCCACCATTTCCAAACTTATCGTAAAACCTTGTTAAGTAATCATATCGCATCTGATCGACAACAATTCCAACTACCAATTTTGGTCGTTGATCGTTCGATAGGATTTTATCATCTACATCTTGTTTTATTTGGTCTGCTTGCGCAAAGCATGTAGCTATAAACATCCATGTTACACAAAATACTAATATCCTTTTCATTTAATTATATTTGGAAACTAAGTTCAAAAATAAAGCTTTTTTACATTTAATATTATATTTTTGAGTTTTCATATCCAGATATAACAAAATTTTAAGAAAATCCAGTTAATTATAACCTTTGATAAATTATTTTAAACATATTGGAAAGTATTTTTTAATGCTTCAACAAGTATTTAAAAGCCCGCAAAAAAAATCGGTTTTTAGAGAATTAATCTTTAAAGAAATTGAAGATCTGGGAATAAGCTCAATTGGTATTGTTGCCTTTATTTCTTTTTTTGTAGGGGGTGTGGTTGTAATACAAACAGCATTAAATCTAGAAAGTCCGTTAACACCCAAATATTTGATTGGATATGCCTCTCGGGAATCCCTAATACTTGAATTCTCTCCTACGCTGATTTCTATTATCTTGGCCGGTAAAGTTGGATCTTACATAACATCGAGTATCGGTACTATGAGGGTAACGGAGCAGATAGACGCCCTTGAAGTTATGGGTATAAATTCCTTAAATCACTTGGTATTACCAAAAATAATTGCCAATGTATTCTTTTATCCTTTTGTGATCATTTTAAGTATTACTTTAGGAATCTTAGGAGGCTGGACTGCCGGAATTATTACAGAACTTGTTACCAGTAACGATTATTTAATTGGAATTAGAAGTGATTTTGAACCATTTCACGTTACCTATTCGCTTATTAAAACTGCTGTTTTTGCTTTTGTGATCGCTACGATACCTGCATATCATGGGTTTTATGTTAAAGGTGGTGCAATTGAGGTTGGCAAGGCAAGTACCAGATCGGTTGTTTGGACAAGCATTGTCATTATTGTATTAAATTATTTTCTAACTCAAATGTTATTAGGTAAATGATCGAAATAACAAATATATACAAGGAGTTTGACGATACACCTGTTTTGAAAGGCATCAATGCAACTTTTGAAAATGGAAAAACCAGTTTGGTTATTGGACAAAGCGGATCAGGTAAAACCGTATTGTTAAAATGCATGTTGGGCTTATTAAGTCCGGAAAAGGGAGATATTTGTTATGACGGACGGCATTATGAAGATATGACCGGTGATGAGAAACGCGACTTGCGAAAAGAAATAGGTATGGTCTTCCAAGGAGGGGCATTATTTGATTCTTCGACTGTTGAAGAAAATGTTATGTTTCCGCTTAAAATGTTTACGAACAATCCCTATAGCGAAATGTTAGAACGTGTAAATTTTGTATTGCAAAGGGTGAATTTAGAAAATGTGAACAAAAAATATCCTGATGAACTTTCAGGTGGTATGCAGAAAAGGGTAGCCATTGCCAGAGCAATCGTAATGAACCCGAAATATTTGTTCTGTGATGAGCCAAATTCGGGCTTAGACCCGAATACGGCAATCATAATCGATAATCTCATTCAAGAAATAACCCAGGAGTATAATATTACCACGATCATAAATTCTCATGATATGAATTCGGTAATGGAAATTGGAGAAAAAATTATTTTCCTGAAAAATGGCGTTAAGGAATGGGAAGGCACAAGTAATGATATATTCAGAACTGATAATAAAGCCATTACTGATTTTGTTTATTCATCTAATTTATTTAAAAAAGTTCGCGAAGCGCAACTAAAAGAAAATAAATAACTTTAGTAAAATTACTATTCCCTAACTATTGTTAAAGTATCTAATTTTAACCTGGTTTTTAACCATAAGTTCAATTTCAATTCTTGTTCTTGAATAGTCTGTGAATCGATTCCATCTTTCCACTGTATACTAAAAACAGGAATGGAGTCAATTTTAGTGAAATCGGTTTCTATGCGGTTATAATAGCTCATTTTTACCATGTCTTCATAAATAATTCTGGCTTCTTCACTAATATTTTTAAAAGGCACCTGGTCTTTGTAAAATTTGGCCAATTCATTTTCAAGCAATCGAATTTGGTCTTCTCTAACCTCTATGATTTCATCTCGTCTGTTGATTATACTTATTTTTTGCGAATATAATTCCTGTAAATTTTCAACTTGCTTACGAATTTCTGAATCATCCTCTTGTTGTATATTAAGTTCAACATTTCCTAATCCCAATTCTTTTAATTTTTGCTCCCATTCTTTTATTTCCTTTTCGGAAACAATTCTGCCTATTATGGCTAAATCAATTGATTTATTTAGATAGTTTATATTTTTCTCATCATCATTAACGATTGGAATACCTTGATCTTTTAGCTCGACAATAAAAGAATGGGCAGTCTGCTTAAATTGTTTCTCTTTAAATAGCAAATAAAACTGATAAACACTTACTACTAAGATAAAAAATGCCACGAAGGATGCAAATCGAGCAATACGTTTGCGCTTCATAGAATTTATATATTTTACCATTGGGAACTTTAGATATTTAATTATCATAAAAGTTGCCAATGCAATAAAAATAGTATTGATCGTAAATAAGAACATAGCACCTAAAAAGTAAGGCATATTAAATGTAGCTAAACCATAACCCGCAGTACATAAGGGAGGCATCAGTGCTGTGGCTATGGCAACACCTGCCACCGTATTGGTCTGCGCTGAAGGACGGCTTATCGCAACTATTAAAGCCAATCCACCTGCCAAGGCAATAAATACATCACGTACATCCGGTCTCGTTCTGGCTAGTATCTCAGTTGTTGCTTCATGAAATATGGGAATACTAAAAAAAAGAAATGAAGTTAACAGACTTAATCCAACCATCACACCCAAATTGATCATAGATCTTCTTAGGGTATCTATGTCATTAATCCCTATAGATAAGCCAACACCTAAAATGGGTCCCATTAAAGGGGATATTAACATGGCACCAATAACTACCGCTGTAGAATTAGCGTTAAGGCCAATGGAACATATGGTGATAGAAAATACCAAAATCCAAGCGGTATGCCCTTTCATAGAAATGGTACTTTTAATATCCTCTAAAGTACCTTCCTTATTGGTATCTCCTTTTAATATTTAGAAGTTCTACTAAGAACCCCTTTATACCTCCTAAGAGACCCCTTACTTCCTTTTTAACTTCCTCTTTTTTTTATTGAGTTCGTTTTCTGTTTTATTATTTTCTTCCATGAGAATAAGACTTCAAATCAAAATTTACTTTATGTTAGATCACCACCAAATTTATTTTTAACAGCTGCCACAATGCTCTTTATCTCCTGTTCATTCTTTTTTGGACAGATTAATAAGACATTTTCCTTTTCAACTACTATAAAATCATCTAAACCTTGTATAATAACATGTTTGTTTTTAGAGGTGCTCACCATATTATTAGAGGCATTTCTAAAAATAGTCTTGGCATTTACTACAGCATTTTTATCATTATCTTTTTCTAGCTTTTCATATAAGGAATTCCAGGTTCCTAAATCATTCCATCCGAAATTAACAGGGAGTGTATAAATATTTAAAGCCTTTTGCATGATCCCATAGTCAATTGAAATATTTTCTGCATTTGCATAATTATCCTCAATGAAATCGTCTTCAAAGTCTGTATTATATACATGATCACCTCCACAGAATATGGTGTTCATTTCGGGCAAATATTTTTCGAAAGCAGCAATAATACTTTGTGTGCTCCATATAAATATTCCCGCATTCCAAACGTAATTTCCACTTTTTAAAAATTTAGTAGCTTTTTCTAAATCAGGTTTTTCGGTAAATCTTTCAACCTTTTTAAATTCTGAAGCGCTTTCTTCATATTTAATGTAACCATATCCCGTATTAGGATTTGTCGGTTGTATTCCCAATGTCATAAGGATGTCATTCTTAGTACATTTTTCGAACGACTTTTTAATATTTTCAATAAATTCAGTTTCATTTTCTATCCAATGATCGGATGGAGCGACAATCATCACACCATTTGGGTCTTTTTGTTGAATTTTACGTGCTGCATATAAAATACAGGGTGCTGTATTTCTCATTGCAGGTTCCAATAATAACTGTCGTTCATTTAAACCCTTAAGTTGGTCTAGCACCAAAGATTTATAATTTTTATTGGTTGCTATTAATATATTTTCTTCAGGAATTAGTTTAGACAATCTTTTAAAAGTTCGTTGTAATAAAGAATCACCCTTACCTAACATGTCATGAAATTGCTTTGGGAATTTTCTTGTACTCACAGGCCAAAACCGCGATCCTACCCCACCTGCCATGATAACGGCATAATAATTATTCTGCATGATATTCTTCTATTAATTCTATTTCTGCATTCTGATGAAATAGATATCTCTTTTTGGTTTTTATTTCGACACATTCATATCGTGTACGTTTTTTTACTCCTCTTTCAAAGATACGTTTATTGTGAATAAATTTACTATTCACCGCTATTTCAAAAATATAATTCATACCGTTCTTCTCATCAAATTGTTTTAATGCTAAGGACAACTTAATATCTGTATCTGTACTAGCCTTTGGGTTTTTTAAATAATTTGCCAAAACGGGTAATACATCCATCGGATAAATGTCTGGATTAACAAATGGTAACATTAAGTGTTGAAAACATTGCTTCCATTGCTTTCCATGAGGCTTTACACGGCCATATTTTTGGTGTGCTACCAAATGGGCTATTTCATGGATAAGGGTCAATAAAAAGCGGTAATGATTGAGATCATTATTTATAGTGATCTGATATTGCCCAGATTTCAATTTTCTGAAATCACCATGCTTGGTCTTTCTATTATTAACGATCTTAAGTTTACAAGGGTAATCATTCAGCAATGTCATAACCAAATCAACAGCTGATAATGGAATATATTTTTTTAGTGATTCTTTCATAAATTCATTAAGGCGTTGAGGCAGAAACTTGTAACACCTTTCCATTGTAGTACTTATTTCCAGTCAAAGCAAATTCGGAAATGTACTCGGCCATTTCCGAAGCTGATACGGGAGCTTTATAATCAGGAAAAGCTTCAGCCAACATCTCCGTTTGAACCGCCCCTAAAGCCAGGGCATTGAATGCAATATTCTTTTCTTTATACTCCTCTGCTAACAGTTCAATCAATGTAATAACAGCACCTTTAGACGAACTATATGCCGCGAGACCAGCGAACTTCATACTCCCTTGAATACCACCCATACTACTGATAGCAATTACATGACTCCCAGATGTAAGAAATGGCAATACTGTCTTCGTCAATGCCGCGACGGCGAATACATTTACTTTATAAACTTCTAGAAAATCTTGGGTATTTGTTTTATCAAATGGTTTAAGTATCAATTTACCCGCATTATGGATCAAAATATCAACTCCGCCCCACTTATCTGTAAGAAAATTAGAAATTTTAGAATTTTCGGATTCTTCAGAAATATCTAATTTTAGAACATTCAAATTTTTATTCTTGACTAGTAGTTCCTTCAAAGTTTTTATATTACGCGAAATGCCTAATACATGGTGGCCTTGTTTTAAAAATAATCTTACGAGTTCAAATCCGATGCCTCTACTAGCACCTGTTATAATAATTTTTTTACTACTCATACTTCGATAAATTCAATCGTTTCAGAAATCTAATGTTTTTTTTGATACTTTTAATGCTTCAAAATTAAAATTATTAATGAATCCATACACCAAAATGAAGATTATTATTACCCTTATCACACTATCCTACTCAATACTCCTATCTGCTCAAAGTACTTATTTACATTGTGGGAAACTAATTGATACAAAAAACGGAAAAGTTCTTAACGAAATGACCGTAGTGGTTAAAGATCATAAAATTGTTGATGTGTTAAAAGGATATATAAGTCCAACCGATTTAAATGATCAAGCTATCAATTTGAAATCAAAAACCGTAATGCCCGGTTTAATTGATATGCATGTACATATAGAATCCCAACTCAATGCTAAATCCTATATTGAAAAATTTGTTTTGAATGAGGCTGATGTGGCTTATGATGCTCAAAAATTTGCCAAAATTACCTTAATGGCAGGATTTACTACCGTAAGAGACTTAGGAGGAACCGGTGTCAACGTTTCATTGCGTAATGCTATAAATGGAGGAAAAATAGATGGCCCAAGAATAATTACGGTTGAGAAATCCTTGGCAACTACCGGAGGTCATGCAGATCCAACCAATGGCAGGAACAGAGATCTTATTGGTGATCCGGGACCAAAGGAAGGTGTTGTGAATAGTGTAGACGATGCAAAAAAGGCCGTAAGGCAACGCTATAAAAATGGTGCAGATTGGATTAAAATCACAGCAACTGGTGGTGTTTTAAGTGTCGCTAAAAGCGGGCAAAACCCTCAGTTTACTACCGAAGAAATTAAAGCCATAACCCAAACTGCTAAGGATTACGGAATGCAAGTTGCAGCCCATGCCCATGGTGATGAAGGAATGCAAAGGGCTATTATTGGTGGTGTAAAAACCATAGAACATGGTACCTTAATGAGCGAGGAGACGATGGAGCTTATGAAAAAATATGATGTTTACTACGTTCCTACCATTACCGCAGGTAAGTCTGTGGAAGCAAAAGCTAAGATCCCGGGATTTTTTCCCGAAATTATCGTTCCAAAAGCATTAGCCATAGGCCCCAAAATTCAGGAAACTTTTGGGAAGGCTTATAAAAAAGGTGTTAAAATTGCATTCGGTACTGATGCCGGCGTCTTTGACCACGGTGAAAACGGTAAGGAATTTGCCTTTATGGTAGAAGGCGGTATGCCAGCAATAGAAACAATTCAATCGGCCACCGTTACCAATGCTAAATTATTGGGAAAGGACAAGGAAATAGGAATACTGGAAAAAGGGATGTTAGCCGATATTATTGCTACAGATGATGATCCAACCATCAATATCAACACTATGGAAAAAGTAAGTTTTGTAATGAAAAATGGTGTTGTTTACAAGCAATAATACATTAATTTTCTTCTTCAAAAATAATGTGCTGGTAAGCTCCTATATCGGGGGAAATTGTTCTATTAATATTCAATAGATCAAATGGCACCAACGATGCGCCATTTATATCTGCATTATTGATGGCCTCTGAATCCTGACCAATGATTAAATCGTTTATCAATACATCTCTAAAATGAGGAAAACCATTTAAAATTATATTTTGATATACATTGGTATCACTAAAATCAAATAATGGATTATCTAATAAATTACTTTCGTTTGTATTAAATTTTAGCATACAGTTCTTAAAATTATAATTAAAGGAGCTTTCATCCGCCTTGTCAAGAATAAATTCTATATTCTGATTTCCATCAACAATACAATTTGTGAAATTTGCTTCAATCAAGTCTCTGGTTTCGATCACTTCATTACCGGATTCGTTTATATATGTAAAATAATTGTTGATCAATAAAGATGGAAATTGTCTAAATCCACTTTTCCAATAGTTAGCAAAAGAACAATGAGTGAAATTATAAGTGCCACCAATTGTACAAGCCATTGACGACAAACCATTATTGCCTATTACAAGATTCTCTCCTGATATATTCGTTTCCCTTCCTAAAATTCCAAAATTTGAAGTATTATAAATTTGTGTGTTTTTAATAGTGAGGGTAGCATCTGTATTTCCAATAGAATCTACCAACACTCCAATGATATTATTTTTGATGATGGCATGATCGATCTGATTATTTTTACTTCCTGCACGCAACCAAATTGTCCCCCACTGACCAGCGGTATCTTCAAATTCCGGTTCCAGGCGGTCATCTTCGAAAAGTACTTCATTTTCGAATTCTCCATCAACATGAAGAGAAGCGCCGTTTTGAACAATAATCCCCGAATTGTCATGAAAATATAAGGTTGTGCCGGCATTGATGGTTAAAGTAGCATTCTCTGGCACTCCTACATAACCATAAATAAGATACGGTTTATCATTCGTAAAAGTCGTGTTTCCGTTTAGCAAAGTACCTCGAATACTTATTTTGTCGCCTTCGGGGTCTTCTCCTAGTATGATCTCTTCATAAATAAAACTACCATCAGGCTGTTCTGTTCGATCGGGCCTTATCAAATTTACATCGAGTACCAATGCTTCCAATTTAACATCCTGTTCATTAGCCCCTGAATAAAAAATCACAGCGTCTCTATAAAAAAAATCAGTTGTGGTAACCTGCTCAAAATCGATCGTAGCTTCTACAAAGACATATATACTATCATTTGCCAGAATATCTATATTTTCAAATGATTTACCCGAAATACCATCGACATTTAATCTATAATATGATGAATTCCCTCTGCCCAAAGAAATCGAAGGAATAGTGATCGCTTCATCACTTCTATTGTATACTTTAAAATTTTGGGTACTTGAACTTATATCGTCGAAAACTCGATTTAACAAAACAGTATCTTTTGAAAACTCTAGCTTGCCAGAACTAATGATGGTACCAAAATCTTTACGACAACTACTTAATAAAATAATAATACACAGTATGAATAAAGAATTTTGAATTCTCATAAACAATTAGATATGATGGTATAACTTCTTGTTAAATTAATTATTGTTTTTTAGAAAGCTTAATTTCAAAAACTTTATTCCAATTTTTTCCTGTTACAAAAAGTCTATCGTTTTCTGCATCATAAGCGATACCATTTAATACATGGTCTTCCCCTTTCTGACCTGACCTGCTTTGTAATCCATTTAGGTCAACTATTCCCTCAATGGCCCCGTTTATGGCATTTATGATAACAATACTATTTTGTTGCCAAATATTAGCATAAATTTTATTATCAATGAATTCAAGTTCATTTAATTTTTCGACTTTACGTTTATCCGTATAGGCCTCGATAAACGAATCTTCCATTAAAGTTTCTGCATTCAAAAACCATATACGCTCCGTTCCATCAGATTTAATTAAGTGATTAGAATTATGTGTTAGCCCCCAGCCTTCTTTACTCTGATTATATTTAAACTCACTTTCCTTTTCGAAAGTATCCATATTAAAAACAAAACCCTTATTGTTTTTCCAGGTTAATAAATATATTTTATTATTGAATATGGTCATACCTTCCCCAAAATATTCTTTATCCAGATCAATTTTCTGTAATATTTTACCAGAAATAATTTCTGTTTTGCGAAGTGAAGATGCTCCAAATTGTCCGGTACTTTCGTATAAAAATCCATTATTATATTCTAAACCCTGAGTAAAGGCACTTTCGTCGTGAGGAAATTCATTGATCACCTCATAAGCGTAGATATCTGGTGATTTTACTCCTAATAAAAAGATGGTATTGGTTAATTTCTTTTGCTCATCTCCATAAAATACGGTGGCAGAGATAGCATGTTTTCCCAATTTTTTATCAGAAATATCAATATTCGAAGAGCCTTCTAAAGGTTGCCCATCAAGATAATAACGAATAGAATCAATGGGCTTTCCACTCTTTTCAGTAACAATAACACTCAGTTTTTGGTTCACTTGAATCGTTTTTGGAGAATCTAATTCAAGTTTGTACTTACTACTGCAGGCAACTAAAAATGACAGTGTAATTAATATGCAGACTATTTTTTTCATCTATTTTATCTAAAATACTAATATAAATGTTTGAATTTTCAAAAATAGTATTAAATTTGCAGTCTCAAAATAGCCAAGGAGTTTTTTTAACCGAAAAAGGCTATTAAATTAACTATTAAAAAAATAAATGATGAAAAAAGGAATTCATCCTGAAGATTATAGAACAGTAGCTTTTAAGGATATGTCTAATGATGATGTGTTTTTAACCAAATCTACTGCAGACTCTAAAGAAACCTTGGAAGTTGATGGTGTAGAATATCCGTTAATAAAACTTGAGATTTCAAGAACATCTCACCCTTATTATACTGGTAAAGTAAAATTAGTTGATAGTGCAGGACGTATCGATAAGTTTAAAAGCAAATATGACAAATTCAAAAAATAAAATTTTGAATGTTTCAATATAAAAAAAGCCTTGAATGATCAAGGCTTTTTTATTGCATTACATACTATTTTAAGATTATATCTTCTTCATTTGATCCTTCATCATTTTAATTTGTTCGGTCAGAACTCCATGTTTGTCTAATTTTTTTGCTTCCGCAATTAGGTTTGTTGCTTCTCTTTTTCTTCTCTTCGTCATAGCAACGCCTGCTAATTGTAATTTAGCCATGGCTATATCATGACTCATAGATAAGCCTAAATTAAGTGCCTTTTTAAAATATTTTTCAGCTTGTGTCAAATTAGTCTGAGAAACCAACAGGCCTTGTAAAAAATTAAAATAACCTTCTTGTTTTTTTACTAAAGCACTAGAAGGATTTTTTATAAAATTAAGCCATTTTTGTGCTCCGGGAAAATCTTGCTTTCGCAATCTTAAAAAAGCCAGTAGCAAAAACTCATTTTTAAAATAAAAAAACACAAAAACTCCAGATAATAAAATTAATGAAATTCCATTGCCAATATGCTTATCCGCAAATTCAAAAACCGCCCAAACCAAGATGGCGGCAGCAATAACTAGTTTGATATATTTATTAAACATGATCTTACTTTTACATTAGGCTGGTAAAATTACATAATGTTTTTAGTTTACCTAAAAATTCGTTTATTAATAACTCAAAAATCATTGTTATTTAAAATATTACAAACTGAAATACGTTAAAATATCATTAAACTAAAAAGTAAAATTAAAATAATGAACTTTAGAACAATCGTATTTACAACATGTTCTCTCCTATTTTTAATATCATTTTCCAGTTATGGGCAAGTAAAGTCTAATGCTAAAAATTCCATGGGTATTCAAACAGGATACAATAGAGGTTTTGGCCTAAATGCTAATTTTACCATAAACAATATTGCCGAAGGTTTACCTGGTAATATTCGTTTTGGTATTGGTTATAACAGATTAGACCCAGGAAATGCCGCAGATGCTCGAAGAATTTTTATTAATAATGCTACCAATGGTGTACCTGAAAAAAAAGGAAAATCTTATGATTATAGATTAGATTATATGATGCCATATACATTATTCAAATTAAAAAATTCTTATTTGATCTTTGGCCCGAGATATTCTAGTTTTACCGCAAATTTTAACTATATCGGTGGGAATGAGAATTTTGATATAACAGCAAAACAATGGGGTATTGGTGGAGGTGCTGAAAGTTATTTTAAGATGTCTGATCATTTGGATCTGGTATTTGCGACCGGTTTAGATTATTTTTTCAATAGCACTTTAAAAGGACACGATACTTCTTATAGTCCTAATAACGATAATGTGAATGCTCGGAATGATAATCAGAACAACGATGTTCAGTTTACTTTTAAAGACGCAAATAAGGCCGTCAAACAACCTCAGTTTATGCCAAGAATAATGATTGGCGTTACTTATAGATTATAACTCTTGAACCATATTTAGTTAAAGTGTTCATAAAATGTGTAAAAGTGCATTTTTACATAGTAATAATTCTGTTTCAGCGTCGTTAGTTCATTATAAGAAACAAAATTAGTCTCCCTTTTTACATGTTTAAAAAAGCAATAAAATTTATTGTAATTCCACTAGTTATATTAATTCTGGCTTTTGGCATATTCTTAGCTTCTGTTTATAATGGCGTTTTCGGCCGTTTACATACTGCTCAAGATTTACAAGAGTTTCAGAACCAAACTGCTACGGTTATTCTTTCTGAAGAGCATCAAATTATCGGAAAATTTTTTGCGGAGAATAGAACAAATATAAATTATGATCAATTACCCAAACATTTGGTCAACGCTTTAGTTGCTACAGAAGACGCCCGATATTTTGAACATGAAGGCATCGATTCACGAAGTCTCTTACGTGTTCTTTTTAAGACAATCATTTTAAATAATAAGAGTGCAGGCGGTGGCAGTACCATTACCCAACAACTGGCAAAAAATATGTATGGCCGTAAACGTCACGGGCCATTAACTATGTTGGTTAACAAGACAAAAGAAGCCTTTTTAGCCCATAGAATAGAGCGTATATATAATAAGGAAGAAATACTCACATTATATTTAAATACGGTACCATTTGGCGAAAATGTACTTGGTATTGAAGCAGCCTCACGTCGGTATTTTAACAAGTCGGTACAAAAAATCAAGATCGAAGAAGGGGCAGTGCTTATTGGTATGCTTAAAGCTAATACATATTATAATCCAAGGTTATATCCCGAAAATGCCCTTGAGCGCAGAAATGTAGTGCTAACGCAAATGCGAAAGTATGATTATATAAAAAAAACATCATTAGATTCACTTCAACAAATACCTATCGTACTGGATTATGCCAATTTAGAATCGGAAGGTCCCGCCAATTACTTTTTAGTACATGTTAAGAAAGAAGTCAATAAAATTTTAAAAGAAATCAATAAAAATAAAGGTACTAATTACGATATTGAAAAAGATGGCTTAACTATTACCACAACCTTAAATTTAACACTGCAAAAACAAGCATTAAATGCCTTCAAAAGTCATTTGAGTGTTATGCAAAATCGATTGTCACAACAATATCGAAGTGGAAATTCACGGGAAGAATTGAATAAATTGGTAAGTAAAGAATTACAACGATTAAATTTAAGGGGTCATGCTGATGAGAAAAAAAACAGGGAACTTTTTAATTGGCAAGGATTTTATACAGATTCTATTTCTGTAAGAGATAGTATCAAGCATAGCCTTCAATTACTTCAGGCTGGACTTTTAGCCATTGATCCAGAAACAGGGGCCGTAAAGACTTGGGTAGGCGGAATTGATTTTCGAACACAACCTTATGATCAAATATATGCGCAGCGACAAATAGCTTCAACTTTTAAACCAATTTTATATGCTGCCGCTTTAGAAATGGGTATTGAACCATGCTCGTATTTAGATAACGATCCTTTAGTATTAACTGATTTTGATAACTGGCAACCACAAAATTACGATAAATCTACCGGTGGTAATTATTCAATGGCAGCAGCGCTGGCAAAATCTATGAATATCCCAACCGTCAACCTTTATTTGCAAGTACCCTTTGAAAATTTAGAAAATTTGTGGAAAAAATTGGGTTTTTCTCAAGCCTTAATACAAAAACCTTCAGTAGCTCTAGGAACGGCTAATGCCAGCATTCACGAATTAGCGATTGCCTTTAGTGCTTTTGCTAACGGCGGTTATCGAATAGAACCTCAGCTAATTGCTAATATAAAAAGTGCTAACGGTGATGTAATCTACCATAATAGATTATTAAAACCACATGAAAATAATAGGGTTGTTCGCGAAAATACTTCAGTATTGATGACCGCCATACTTCAAAAAGCCATAGAATCTGGCACAGGTAGTTCTATAAAAACAAAGTATGGTATAGACATACCGTTAGCCGGTAAAACAGGAACTTCACAGGATTATGCTGATGCCTGGTTCGCTGCTTATACCCCTAAACTTGTAATTGTAACAAGGGTTGGAGCCTCACTACCGAGTATAAGATTTGACAATGGAACGAATGGAGCAGGTAGTACTTTGGCCCTGCCCTTGGTGGCCAGAACTTTAAAATACGTTCAAAAGACCTATCGTAAGCCATTTGAACCGCTCCCTGATGAGCTTGCCGACGCCTTAAATTGTGAAGATTTTACAGAAGACTCGGGCCTAGATAAATTTTTTGAGGGCCTTTTCAAGAACGATAAGACTACACTTGAAAAGGCAAAAAGACGTGCAGAACGAAAGGCTAAGAGAGTACAAAGAAGGACAGAAAGACGGAATAAAATTAATCTTTAATTGTTCTAAATTAAAATAAAATTTTTCTTATCGGTATTTTTTATATATTTGCCCTATATTAACAATTGCTATGTTGTTATGTTTATTAACAATTTATTGCATGCTATAGCAATAAAAAAAAAGAAAACTATGAAAAAAGAACTCCCCCTATTTCTAATGATGTTTTGTATAATTATTTCAGCTTTTTCTCAGGAAAAAGTAGAAAAGGACTATTGGTATACCTCTCCGGATAACAATGGTTATATAAGTATCCAAAAAATCGATTCGAAAAACGAAAACAGTGTTTCAACAACGATAAACACTACTGTAAGAGCTAAATTTGATAATGAAATTCTTAACTTTAACTTAAGTACCGTTAGTGATGGAGATAAAATGGTAGCTCCTACTAATATTGTCTTTGACGGCATCATGGATTCTAACATGAAACATGTTTCTTTTAAGGGTAATAGAATAAAAATGGACCGAAAGAATGCTTCATATTGGTATTTTGACGGAGATTTTAAGAATGAGATGGAAACCGATCCAGATTTTAAAAGTATCACCCGTGCAAAGCATAATGCTACTTTAAAATTCCCGGACAGAACCATCCCTACATTTAATTTATGGGCGATTATTCCAAATTTACCATTTGAAAGAAGCGGAACTTTCATCTTTAACGCATTAGATGAAACCAAATTATATGTCAGAAAAGATCAAACGGTTAATTATCTTGGTCAGTACACTACTAATATCAAAGGCGAAAATATAGTTCTCCACAAATTTGTTCATCAAGGGAAAGGCATGTTACCTGCTTATTATTGGGTAAATGATAATAGAGAACTTGTTCAAGTATTGTTAGATAACCAATATACATTTACTTTAAGCACTAAAGAAGATGCATTACAAACTAAAACAATGGTAGCAGCTGTGAATAACGATTAACTACCAATGACATTTAAATTAAACCGGAGTCTCATTTTCATTATGAGGCTCCGGTTTTTTAATTCTTTCCAATACTATATTACTTAATTAAGGCTAAAAGGTAGGACTTTTAAGATCTTAGTTGTCATATACCTGAAGAATATCTTATCCTTCTTAAAATATTACAATTAGGCAACCACTATATTATGCCTTTTGACCGGAGTTAACATTTCAAAAAAATGTTTCTCCGGTTTATTTGTTTGATGTAGATCAATATTTTATATACCTTTATAAATTGGGACCTTTAAAAACAGCATATCTAAAGGTTAAGAATAATATGTTATATAAATGTTATTAAAGATCCGTCAAGAAGAACCAAAGGACTATAATAAAGTTGCTATAATTATAGAAAATGCCTTTAAAACAGAACATTTTAGTGACCATCAGGAACAATTTCTTGTTGAAAGACTTCGAATGTCTAAAGATTTCATTCCTCAGCTTTCGATGGTAGCCGAAATAGACGGTGAGGTTGTCGGGCAAATTTTACTTTCTAAAATAAAGATCACTAATTCGGCAACATCTTTTGATTCACTGGCATTGGCGCCAGTTTCAGTTGCACCTGATTTTCAGAAGCAAGGTATTGGTGGAGAATTGATCAGACGAGCCCATAAAAAAGCCAGGGAATTAGGATTCAGATCTATTTTATTATTAGGGCACGATACTTATTATCCAAGGTTCGGTTATGAACTAACAAGTAAATACAACATTAATTTACCATTTGATATACCCGAAAAATATTGTATGATTATATCTCTTGTTCAGGGAGGATTAGAAGGTGTAAGCGGGATGGTGGAATATCCCGAGGAATTTTATTGATATTATGACATTTTTAGAAATTTATTTATACGGATTATTAGCCATTATGTGTATGATGACACTCTTATGGATCATTAGTGTTCGTATCAAAAATGTAAGTATAGTAGACCCATTTTGGGGACTAGGATTTGTATTGGCCGGTATTACCTACTATTTTAATACAGAAGATCTTAATTTAAGAAAAATTATCGTATTGGTCTTGTTACTTATCTGGGGTTTACGCCTTTCTATTTATTTGGGTTGGCGCAATTGGGGTAAAGAAGAAGATTTTCGATATCAGCAATTTCGAAAAGACTACGGAGCTCATAGATATTGGTGGTTTAGTTTTTTTCAGGTATTTCTATTACAAGGTGTTTTGTGTTGGCTGATATCCGCTCCGTTATTAGCGGCCATGTATTTTATGCCTGATTCACATTTAAATTTATTCGATTATATAGCAATTTTAATCTGGGGCCTAGGTTTTGCATTTGAAGCAGGGGGAGACTATCAACTTTCTCGATTTAAATCGATGCCAACGAATAAGGGCAAGGTATTGAATACAGGGTTCTGGAAATATACGAGACATCCTAATTATTTCGGAGATGCCACTATATGGTGGGCATACGGGCTATTTGCAGTGGCGGCAGGAAGTTATATAACTTTATTGAGCTCTTTGCTTATGACCCTGCTTATCATAAAAATTTCAGGTGTGGCCATGTTAGAACGTACACTAAAAGAAACCAAACCTCAGTATAAGGAATACATTGAAAAAACGAATGCCTTTATACCATGGTTTCCTAAAAAATAAACAGGTTATACAGATGGGTAAACATATATGGTTAATTTTATTTTTCGCATGGGGTTTCCCGCTTACATATTATCGAAGTAAATTCAGAAAAATAGTATATCAGACCGATAGCTGGCTGATTAATATAAAACCGCTATTTTTTAAAGAAATAAAGGCCTTATTTGGTAATATGTACCCAGAAAATGTTAATTATATCAAATTCAGAAATTTTTACCGTTTGTATTTAAGCATCTATCTACTCCTATTTTTGCTATACATGTATTTTACTAATTGATACAGTATCAGACTTCCCGTCTTAAAATATTTTTCAACTGACCATTATCATTGCGCAACATTATTAGAGGTTGTAAATTTAGTATTGCACAAAAAAGAAGTGCAAGCGTGCCTAATTAGTAACCAAAAAAAATTAATATTATGAAAAAATTAATTATTGGTTTATTTGTTCTTGGGCTAATGACCCAAGGTTTTGCTCAGATCACTAAAGTAGAACAGTTATCTGAGGTTGTAGTAGTTGCCGTGAATTATAAATACCTTAACCAAGTAGATTCTCAAGAAGCGGCAGTTCCCGTAGAATTATTACAACGTAAAGTAGCGACATACGATCTAAAGAGTCAAGATTTTTATGATGATGATTTTGAGTTTTATACCGTATCCTTTTTTATCCCCGAAGGAAAAATTGTTGCCGCTTATGATAGCAATGGTAAAATATTAAGAACCATAGAGCGATATAAAGACATTGCTTTACCTATGGATATTACCATGGCAGTTGCAAAACGATTCCCGGGATGGAGCATTACTAAAGACGTGTATTTAATTAATTATCACGAAGCAAAAGGTGTTACTAAAAAATATAAATTAACACTAGAAAATGGTGATAAACGCCTTAAAGTAAAAGTTGACTCTGAAGGTAATTTTATGTAATTATCAGATCCTAAATCATCGAAAAGAAGCTAAATTACGGGAAGCTTCTTTTCTTTGCGATTAAATTTATCTAAACTATTCTTTTTATTAATTGAATAAAAATTAATGTAAACTGGTTATGTATATGAAAATTAGTTGGTTTAATAGACGTGATGATGGTTTAGCACGTTTAATTTTAGCGATTCATGATAGGTATTTGTTTAGCATTAACTAATTTTCATATACTGGCCAGAACAAACGAAAAAAGTTAAATTAAATAATGAAAAAGGTGAAGGCGGAGTGTTGTCCTAAATTTAATCCTGCTAAATGGGATGAAAAAAACTTCGAATGGAAAGAAAAAGAATTCATCAAATCGTCTGTTCCAACTTTTTTTCATATTCCATTTTCACCCATGCTAGGCAAAAAAATCACCAATATGATGAAAGTTGCCGAAGATGCTCAAAAATTATCCGCTAATAAAGAAGATATTCTATTATTATTTTCAGATCCACACCCTTTTAAATCAGTATTATATTTATCGGTTACAGGAAAGGTTCCTAATATTGTAAATTGTACCATTTCAGGTAAATTTATAAGCAAAGTTTTTGATGGTGAATATAAAAAACTGCCCTTGTTTATTAAGGAAATGGACACATATCTTACCTCCCAAAATAAAAAAGCAAAAAAATATTACGTTCATTACGCATATTGCCCAAAATGTGCTAAGGACTTCGGACATAACTACATGGTACTTTTTGCCGATCTTACAATAATTAATTTGTCTAAAAATATTTGTAAATTAGAACTAATCATAACTCCATGTTATAAAACAATTAATTAATTAAATGCATGCTATCGATAAAATATTAATTAATGAAATTAGAAAAAATAAAACACCATCAGTACAATATACCCTCTTCAATGTTGATAGAGTAATTCATGAATTTTCTGATGGTTTTGCCGATATAAAAAATAAAAAACGTGTTAATGATTATACAACCTATAATGCTTTTTCAGTAACCAAAACATTTACTGCATTAGCAATTCTACAGCTAGCTGAAAAAGAAAAGTTCAATATTGATGACCCGATTAAAAAGTATCTTCCGGATTTTCCTTATGCCACAGATATAAAAATTTGGCAATTGATGTCACATTCGGCGGGTATTCCTAATCCGAATCCCCTAAATTGGATACATCTAGATTCTGAACATAAATATTTTAATCGCACTCATTTTTTTGACCAGATTTTCCAAAAATATTCTCACCCAAAATCTCAACCAAATGAAAAATTTAAGTATTCAAATTTAGGTTATGTTTTACTCGGCCGCCTCATTGAGAAAGTATCCGGTCAGAAATATGAAGATTATGTAAAAGAATGGATCATTAAACCCCTTGAACTATATCCGACAGAATTAGATTTTGTTATTTATAATAAACCTGAACACGCCATAGGATATCAAAAAAGAAATAGTTTATTAAATCTGGTGTTAGGATTTTTTATTAATAAGTCAATATATATGGGTAATAAAGTAGGTAATTGGATACCTTTTAAAAATTATTATATAAATCACCCCGCCTATGGTGGATTGATAGGAAGACCATATGCATTTATACTTTATATTCAGGAACTCTTAAAACCTAATTCCATTTTAATTACTGAGCAATCGAAAAAAATGCTTTTTACAGAAAATCGAACGAATAATGGTAAGGCCAGCGGAATGGCCTTGTCATGGTTTAGTGGAAAATTAAACAGCTTTAGGTATTTTACACATGCCGGCGGTGGTGGTGGATATTATTCCGAAATACGCATATATCCAGAACTCAAAATGGGCAGTGTATTAGTCCTTAATAGGACAGGTGTATCCGACCAACGGTTTTTAGATAGATTAGACCAGCATTATATTAAGATTTACTAGCGTAAAAATTAATACATAATTTCAGTTAGAATAACATATATATTTTTGATTATCCTGACAATTGTCATATTTTGGTAACATTAGTCACTATATATTTGTCATGTTATTAGAAGTAATAACTGAATTTCATAGCAATTTTTTTTTTACACACCAATAAAATATATTGGATAAGGAAGCCATCGATGCAAAAGATGGCTTCTTTTTTTTGTGAGTATTAGAATGACTTCATATTCGCGAATTCAACACAAGAAATAATAAATCTGCATTCATTTGTAATTAAAAAGTACTTTTGTAAAAAAATAAACGTGATAGAACTTGGTAAACAAAATAGATTAAATGTTATAAGGCAAACCGATGAAGGTTTAGTATTAGTTGGAGATCCAAAAGAAGAAATTCTATTACCAACCACAAATTACGAGGGTAATTTTAAAATAGGTGATATTATAAATGTTTTTGTATATCGCGATCAAAATGAAAAAAAGGTGGCAACAATGGTTATTCCGAAAATAACCTTGCATGAATTTGCCTTCTTGCAGGTTGCGTCAATTACAAAGGTAGGAGCCTTTTTAGATTGGGGTTTAGAAAAGAATTTATTAATCCCATTTAGTGAACAGCAACAGGAATTAAAAGAAGGTAGGTGGTATATTGTTTATTTAGATATAGATGAAGCTACAGATAGACTATTTGCAAGTACTTATATAGAAAGGCAGCTTCAAAACATACATATTACTGTAAAAGAAAGCGAAGCTGTAGATCTGTTGGTATTTCAGAGAACAGACTTGGGGTATTCTGTTATTGTAAATAATGAACATAAAGGGTTGGTTTTTGAAAATGAAATATTTACAACCATTAAAATTGGTGATTTAATAAAGGGTTATGTCAAAAAAATAAGAGAGGACAATAAATTAGATATATCACTTCAACCTTTAGGCTATAAAAAGTCTATCGATGTTAATAATTCTTTAATATACCGCGCATTGATGGAAAACAATGGCTATTTACCCGTTACTGATAAAAGCAGCCCGGAAGAAATTAAAAGCCTCTTTGGCCTCAGTAAAAAAGCCTTTAAAAAATCAATTGGTGCTTTATATAAACAAAAAAAAATAGTTATTGAAGATAGCGGAATTAAAGTATTAAATTAATTGAATTAAGAAATACAAAAATTAATATTCTATAATTTTCTTATCTTCACCTTATCAACCCTGAATTTTTAATGGAAGTTTCTTGCCGTTTCTAATAAAAAACGAACAAGATTAGCTTTCGGCGTATAAATTAGTAACCTTATAATTAACGCATATGGAAAGTTTAGTGGGCGATCATATCGGGCTTATACATTTTTTATCTTCTTTGCTCGCTCTACTTTTTGGTAGCTTTATTTTGATCATAAAAAAGGGTACTAAAAAGCACAAAAAAATGGGCTATGCATACACGATTAGTATGGCGATACTTCTCACTACCTCCTTTATGATGTATCGATTATTCAATGGATTTGGGATCTTTCATTATGCCGCCATTTTGAGTGCTGTGACTTTAATTTTAGGGATGATACCTGTTTGGACAAAAAAACCCAGAACAAAATGGCTAATACGACACTTTAGTTTTATGTATTGGTCGGTAATAGGATTGTACGCCGCCTTTGTTTCAGAAATATTAACGAGGATTCCGAAAACACCTTTTTTTTCTATGGTCGGCATGGCTACTGTTGTAATAATTATATTAGGGGCCATATTCTTTATGAAAAACAGAAAAAAATGGCAAATAAAATATAAATACCGAGGAAGGAAATGAAACTGAATTACAAACAAGTTATTGTCTTATTTTTTTTGATACTTCTCATCTTTATGTTGTCGGTAAAAACGACTTATAGAATATGTACCTTATGCGGAATACAAGATTATGAGCGATCTTTATTTGGCATTACGCTCGAATTTATTAGTGAACGTGAGGTAGACGAATTAGGTACTTATAGGAAATGGCAAAACCTTCATGGAACAGGCCATGAACATCAATGGGTTGATGTAGATGAGTTTGGTGAACGATTATATCCATCGAATGATAGCTTACCCCAATCTTCTAAATAATAAAATTATTATCTTTAATAAATAATTAACTCCTATTATGAAAACAGAAAAAATTTTCAGTCAACTAGTTAAAAGCATAAATATTATTTTATTTTTTTTGCTGATAGCTTGTAAACCAGAATCGAGTAAGAATGATTTAATTACATCATCAACGTTTCAGTTAGAAGAAGTTACCATTGCTGAATTGCAAGAGGGATACAACAATGAAGATTATACCATTACTGAAGTTATCCAACACTATTTAGACAGAATAAATGAGATTGATATCAATGGACCTCAATTAAATTCAATTATTCAAATTAACCCGGAAGCTATTGACATTGCTAAGCAATTAGATCAAGAGTTAAAAGATGGAATGATTCGAGGCCCCTTACATGGTATTCCAGTGATCCTAAAGGACAATATTGACACACATGATAAAATGTTTACAACGGCCGGTTCGAGGGCATTAGAGGGATCTCAACCTTTACAGGACAGTTTTGTGGCCAAAAAATTAAGGGAAGCCGGTGCTGTTATTCTGGCAAAAGCGAATTTAAGTGAATGGGCAAATTTCCGAGGCGAAATGTCATCTAGTGGATGGAGCGGTATTAACGGCCAAACTAAAAATCCATATATCCTAGACAGGAACCCCTGTGGTTCTAGTTCGGGATCTGGTGTGGCTGTATCAGCTAATCTCACCGTAATAGCCATTGGTACGGAAACCAATGGTTCTGTAGTTTGTCCGGCTACGGCCAACGGTATTGTTGGAATTAAACCAACTGTTGGTTTAGTGAGCAGGTCGGGTATTATTCCTATTTCATTTACCCAAGATACTGCCGGGCCAATGACGAGAACATTAACAGATGCTGCCATTTGTTTAGGTGCCTTGACAGGTATAGATTCGACAGATAGTAAAACAATGGATCCTCAACGTACAAGCTATAAGGATTATACACAATTTTTAAAGGCAGATGGACTCAAAGGCAAACGAATCGGAATGTATAAAGAGCCACTGGGAAGGAACTATAAAGTAGACACTATTTTTAATCAGGCCGTTGCTTACATTAAGAGCCAAGGAGCGGAAATCATTGAAATTGAAAAAATCGCTGAAAGCAATGTAGGCGGACTTTCATTTCAGGTGATGTTATACGAATATAAAGATGGATTGAATAATTACTTTAAGTCACTCGGGCCTGATGCCAACATTAAAAACCTCGAGGATTTGATCGCGTTCAACAAAACAGATTCTATCGAAATGGAATTTTACAATCAACGCTATTTAGAAATGGCTCAAGAAAAAGAAGATCTAGATTCTGATGATTATAAAAAAACCTTAGCAGAAATGTTAAAAGGTTCAAGAGAAAATGGAATTGACCGAGTAATGAACGAGCATAATCTCGATGCTATTATAGCCCCTACCGGTGGGCCTGCCTGGAAAACCGACCATACGAATGGGGATTCTTTTCACGTTGGTAGTTCTTCACCTGCTGCAAGAGCCGGTTACCCAAATATTACTGTACCTATGGGATTCATTGAAGAATTACCGGTCGGAATTTCTTTTTTTGGTAGGGCCTGGAGCGAGCCATTATTGCTAGAAATTGCCTATTCTTATGAGCAAGGAACCAACCATAGAAAAGCACCAAAATTCTTAGAAGATTAGTTTATGGATGTAGTTAATATCAAACAGAAATTTTCGCTTTTTACAGAGCAATGGAGCCCTAAAATTATTGGACAGCTCAACGGACAGGATGTGAAATTGGCAAAATTACAAGGGGAATTTGTTTGGCACAATCATAAAAAAGAAGATGAGTTATTTTACATCATAAAAGGTTCATTAAAAATAGCGTTCAGAGATAAAATAGTTAAACTGAAGGAAGGTGACATGTTAATTATTCCAAAAGGCATTGAGCATAAGCCCATTGCAAAAGAAGAAGTTTGGGTATTACTCTTTGAACCTTCAAGCATCAAACATTCAGGTGAAGTTAATTATGAATTGACAAAAGAAGTATTCGATTGGATCTAACAAGATTAACCTTTCAAACTTTTGATCAAGATCTTTAAAATATCAATAGCCGCTTTGGCAATTTGGGTGCCAGGCCCAAAAATACCGACAACACCGGCATCAAATAAGAATTGATAATCTTGTGGAGGAATTACACCACCAGCAATGACCATGATATCTTCTCGTCCATATTTTTTAAGCTCAGACAACACTTGCGGTACCAAGGTTTTATGTCCTGCTGCTAAAGATGAAATTCCTAATATATGAACATCATTCTCAACGGCTTGTTTAGCAGCTTCTTTTGGTGTCTGGAATAAGGGTCCGATATCAACATCAAAACCTAGATCAGCAAAACTAGTAGCCACGACTTTTGCTCCCCGGTCATGTCCGTCTTGTCCCATTTTCGCTACCATTATTCTCGGACGACGACCTTCTAACTCGGCAAATTTATCTGATAATTCTGCTGCTTTTTTAAAGTTTTTATCCTGTTTTATTTCTTTACTATACACACCTGTTATGGAATTTATGGAAGCTTTAAAACGCCCAAAAACATCTTCTAACGCGTTCGATATTTCACCTAAGGTAGCACGTTCTCGGGCTGCTTTAACGGCCAAATCTAACAAATTTCCTTCACCTGATCTGGCACAAGATGTTAAATTGGCTAATGTCTCCTTAACTTTAGCCTGATTTCTAGCTGACTTCAATTTTGTTAATCTGGCTATTTGTGATTTGCGTACAGCATCATTATCTACTTCTAAAATATTCATTGGAGCTTCTTCTTTTAGCTGATAAGCATTTACGCCAACAATTATATCTTGTCCACTATCAATTCTTGCCTGTTTTATCGCCGCAGCTTCTTCAATTCTCATTTTAGGTATCCCCTGCTCTATCGCTTTTGTCATTCCCCCCAATTCTTCTACTTCTTCGATCAATTCCCAGGCTTTCTTAGCGATAGATGCTGTTAAGTCTTCAATATAAAATGAGCCTCCCCAAGGATCGACTGTTTTTGTAATATTAGTTTCTTCTTGAATATATATTTGTGTATTTCTGGCAATTCTGGCCGAAAAATCTGTGGGTAATGCAATGGCTTCATCCAATGCATTGGTATGCAAACTTTGAGTGCCACCAAAAGCAGCAGCCATGGCCTCAATGGCAGTTCGAGCAACATTATTAAAAGGATCTTGGGCTGTTAAACTCCATCCACTTGTTTGGCAATGTGTACGTAATGCCAATGATTTTTCATTTTTTGGATTAAACTCTTGAACGATTTTTGACCAAAGCATTCTTGCTGCCCTTAATTTCGCAATTTCCTTAAAATGATCCATTCCTATGCCCCAAAAGAAGGATAGTCTGGGGGCAAAACTATCTATATCCATACCGGCAGCAATCCCGGTTCTTAGGTATTCTAATCCATCCGCTAAGGTATATGCCAATTCAATTTCAGGTGTTGCACCTGCCTCTTGCATATGATATCCTGAGATAGAAATTGAATTAAATTTAGGCATATATTTACTGGTATATTCAAAGATATCTGCCACTATTTTCATGGATGCGGTTGGTGGATAGATATAGGTGTTTCTCACCATAAATTCTTTTAATATATCATTCTGGATAGTACCTGATAATTGCTCAGGACCTACACCTTGCTCTTCGGCCGCAATAATATAGAAGGCCAAAATGGGTAAAACAGCTCCATTCATAGTCATAGAAACCGACATCTGATCCAATGGAATTTGGTCAAAAAGTATTTTCATGTCTTCTATGGAGTCTATAGCAACCCCTGCCTTTCCCACATCCCCTTGTACTCTTTCATGATCAGAATCATAACCGCGATGCGTAGCTAAGTCAAAGGCCACCGAAAGCCCCTTCTGACCAGCAGCTAAATTCCTGCGGTAAAAAGCGTTACTATCTTCTGCCGTAGAAAAACCTGCGTACTGCCGAATAGTCCAAGGTCTTCGAACATACATCGTCGAGTAAGGCCCACGTAAAAAAGGAGCTATCCCTGCAACAAAGTTCTCATGAGACAATCTTTTTTCATTCAATTTTGTTTCATTCAACTCTAGTGTTATATGTTGTAAATTTTTTCTTGACATATTATTCTTTAGCTAATCTATCTTGTTCTATTTTATCCGATAAACGGATTGGAATTATAGGTTGAATCGATGTCTGTCTAGGATTGATCTTAACAAATGGATACAATTCCAACTCTTCTTTCATTTTGTCGTTAAGATTGGGGTGTTTATTTGTCCCTAACAATACCTTCTCCCCTTTATCAAATTGTGATTGTTCTTTTTGAGCGCTTTCTTTAATCTTGCGTTGAATGGTACCTGCTATGAGCTGTTTTACAAATCCACCAGATTTTTCAATATCTTTAAAAAGATCGAGGGCTTTTTCAGCTAGTTGTTTTGTTAAAGCTTCAATATAATATGATCCATCTGCAACACCTATAGCTTCCTTAAAATAACTCTCATGTTGCAATATCAAGAGTTGATTACGAGCAATTCGTTCTCCAAATTCATTCTTCTTATGATACACACAATCATACGAAATATTGGCGATTGTATCTGCACCGCCCACCATAGCACTCATACATTCTGTTGTTGTTCGTAATAGATTTACATTGAAGTCGTACAGGGTTTTATTACGATAACTGGGTTGAACGAATAGCACCGCCTTTGTTTTTATATCATATTCCTCAGCTAAAGTTTTCCATAGTCTTCGGAATGCCCTTAATTTTGCAATTTCGAAAAAATAATTACTCCCCACAGCAAAGTTAAACTGGATTGATTCTCCAATTCCCTTTGAAAATACTTCTTTGTCCTTGAAATGATTTAGATACTCGTTGACATGTGCTAAGGTATAAGCTAATTGCTGCACCATAGAGGCTCCTGAATTTTGATATAAAGATGAATCAACAGATAAAATATTAATCCCGTTGGAGATTTTAAATATATTTTCTAGCACTGCATGATCTTGTTGCGAAGTATAATACCAATCTCCTGTCCTAGCCAGATTACTTATAAGGTCAATATTTAGATATACGTTGAATTCTGTTGTCTTTTCAACTAATTCGGTTATAAAGCTTTCCGATAAAAAATTCAATTTGAAATAAATATTTCCTTTTTTGGGAAGATCTAATTTATCTAAAAGCAATGTGACATTAAATGGTTGATGTGCTTCAAATTGTAGTGAGGTCGCCCCTCTATGTAAGGCGTCTTTGGCTAAAAAGTTAGCCGTTTTAACTTCGGATATAAAAATTGTTTGACAGAGATTGAAATCTTTATTATTTTTTATAGCCGACAAGGATTCATACTCATCAGGATGATAAAAAGGCTTGACAACAATACCTTCATTGGTTTTCCAAAGCAAGGTTTCATTATAATCTGCGCCTTTTAGATCGGCCTGGATTTTTTGTTTCCATTGTTTAGCAGTAACAGGTTCAAAATCACTAAATAAATTACCCTTCATATCTATTTTTTAACTGAATCAAATTCAATAATATAAATATCTTCATCTTTGCGTTTCATTTTATATTCTTCCCTGGCAAATTTTTCTAAAGAATCAGGATTCTCCAAATTCTTAAGAATTTTCTTGTCCTTTTTCATTTCGCTTTTATAGTACTCATTGGCTTTTTCTAATTTATTTATCTCCTTATCTAATTCACGATGATTAAGAAAAGAATTTTCATCCATAAAAAACATCCATATAAAAAAAAGCAATAGTATCAAGACATATCTATTACTTAAGAATTTTACAATTTTCTTACTTCTAAATTGCTTGAAGGTCATACCTTGTAATTATAATCTTTCGTTAATAATTGTTTTAACAATATCAACAGCCACAGTATTATATTTGTTATTTGGAATAATGATATCCGCATATTCTTTCATCGGTTCGATAAATTGTTCATGCATTGGTTTAAGGGTATTTTGATAGCGGAATAAAACTTCTTCTATATCACGACCGCGTTCTGCCATATCTCTTTTTAAACGTCTTATAAGTCTTTCATCACTATCAGCATGAACAAAAATTTTAATATCGAACATATCACGAATATCTTGATGTGTCAATATTAAAATACCTTCAACGATCATCACTTTACGTGGATGCGTTAAAATGGTGTCACTTGTGCGATTATGCGTCACAAATGAATAAACAGGCTGCTTAACCGGATTTCCTTTTTTTAACTCCTTAAGCTGTGCTATTAATAGTTCAAAATCTATTGATCTTGGATGATCGAAATTAATCTTAACACGCTCTTCATAACTAAGATGTGATGTGTCTTTATAATACGAATCTTGAGATATTACACCAACTTCTTCTTTTGGTAGTTCATTTATGATCTGGTTAACAACTGTTGTTTTTCCACTTCCTGTCCCACCTCCAATTCCTATAACGAGCATTTTTATATCTATTGGTTAATACAATACAAATTTAAGATTAATTCTTCGGAATAATTTTAACTATTCCAACATTTTCTACGCCTACATAAATATAACCATCTGGCCCTTGTTTAATGGTTCTCACTCTACCTACACCTTCAATGAGTTTTTCCTCTTTTGTTACTTTATCACCGTTAAGAACACATCGATCTACATATTGAAATTTTAGAGAACCTACTAATAAATTACCTTTCCAATTTGGATAAATATCACTGGTTATAAATTCCATTCCACTGGGAGCAATAGAAGGTACCCAATAATGTAATGGCTGTTCCATACCGGGCAGGGCAGTATGATCAGTAAAAGAACTACCGTCATAATTAATGCCATAGCTTATTGTAGGCCATCCGTAATTTTTACCAGTTTTTACAATGTTGATTTCATCACCTCCTTTTGGACCATGTTCATGTGTCCATATTTCACCTGTTTGCGGGTGTTTAACCATGCCTTGCGGATTTCGATGTCCATATGAATAAATAGCTTTTTTTGCCCCTGCGGAATTCATGAAAGGATTGTCAGCCGGGATACGTCCGTCGTCATGTAAACGATATATTTTACCACCATCTTTAGTAATATCTTGAGGGTTTTCATCCCTATTACCCCTATCACCTATTGAAAAATATAAATATCTATTATTATCAAATTCTATCCTCGAGCCAAAATGTTGCCCTCTGGAGCTATTCGGTGATGCTTTATATAACAATTGTTTTTGTACAATTGCATTGTTTTGAAGTTTGCCTCTTAGAATCGCCGTATTGGCTCCATTTCCTTCACCTTCGGAAGAAGAATATGCAAAATAGATCCAACCATTATTCTTAAAATCAGGATGTAATTTAATATCCATCAACCCTCCTTGGCCGAGAACCTTAACTTCTGGAAATCCTGTTATCTTCGTTTTCTTTCCATTTTGATAGTGAATTAAATCTCCCTGTTTTTCTGATATCAACATTGACTTGTCAGGAAGAAACGCGATACCCCAAGGTATGCTAAGATCATCAACTATAACTTCATATGTATAATCTTGGTTTTCCGGAATAGATTTATCCTGAGCACAAGAAATCATACTCAGTAAAATAAGTTTAAATAATAATAACTGCTGTAATTTCATAATAAAATAATTTGTGTTGAAATTACAAAAAATATTGATTGTTTATAAAAGAAAGCCATATATTTGCACTCGTTTTTCGGGGGTAGCCTCTCGACTTCGCTCGAGATACCTGCCTGCCGGCAGGCAGGAACTCCGCCCGGGACCGGGCTACTGATTTTAGTAGTTTTAAGATATTGAAAATGATAGTAATCTATTAAAGATAACCACCTCGGGGTGTAGCGTAGCCCGGTTATCGCGCCGCGTTTGGGACGCGGAGGTCGCAGGTTCGAATCCTGCCACCCCGACAAAAGAAAACTTTTCATGAAAATGAAAAGTTTTTTCTTTTTAAAATGATTTGAAATTAAAAAACAGCAGAAGAAATTGAATTATATTCTGAATTATTAGCCTATATAATTTAGATTATTAACTGTTAAAAACATGAGCAAGTAGGATTCAAATTGTGATCTTGGCATTTTATAATCATCAATTTTAAATTATTAAAACCCTGAATTAAATTCCTATTTTAGCTTTATCGGTAAAAATATATTCTTCGTGGAAGTACCTTTACTAAATAATGACTTTATCAAAAGTAGATCACAACTAATAGCCTCATTATTTATTTCTTTTTTAATTTTAGTTTCCTGTCAAGAAAAATCTAAATATAAGGGTGTTTCTCATGATAATATATTTGTATCTGACAAGGAAATACCTGATATTTATTTTTTAGGAGATATTAAATGTAAAGAATGTCATCAGAACGAATTTAAGGATTGGAAAGGATCACATCATGATAAGGCGATGCAAGTAGCAGACAGTGTTTCTGTACTGGGTAATTTTAATGGTGAAAAATTCACTAGTCAGGGAGTTACATCTTACTTTTATAAAAAAGGTGTCGATTTTTATGTTAATACAGAAGGTCCAGATGGAAAAAATCATGATTATCAAATTATATATACCTTCGGAATTACACCATTGCAACAGTATATTGTAAAATTCCCAAATGGACATTTTCAATGTTTAAGAACGGCATGGGATTCGATTAAAAATGAATGGTTCGATCTCTATCCAGATTTTAAAGTGGTGCATTCAGAATGGTTACATTGGTCGAGAGGTGGGTTGAACTGGAATACTATGTGTGCAGATTGCCATTCTACTAATGTTCGAAAAAATTACGATTTCGAAACAAATAGTTATGATACCAAATATGCCATTATGAACGTAAGCTGTGAAGCTTGTCATGGCCCAGGCAAACAACATGTAGATGATGTCAACTCACTTGGCGATAATTATTCTGATTCAGGAACCTTGCAAATGACTATAAATACAGAACCTAAAGAATTAGTAGACCAATGTGCGCGGTGTCATATGCGGAGAGAGCAATTTTCTGCTTCTTTTAATTTTGAAGGTACTATGTTAGATCATTACTATCCAGAATTATTAACAGAACAATTATATCATCCAGATGGTCAAATATTAGATGAAGTCTATGTTTATGGGTCTTTTATACAGAGTAAAATGTATAAAAATAATATCACTTGTAATAATTGCCACAACTCTCATTCTCTCAAATTAAAATTTGAGGGCAATACATTATGTGCACAATGTCATCTGCCGGAAAAGTATAACACAGAGCAGCATCATTATCATAAATTAAATACTGAAGGAGCGCAATGTATCAATTGCCATATGCCGGGAAAATATTATATGGGAAATGATTTTAGAAGGGATCATAGTTTTAGAATTCCAAGACCGGATCTAAGCCTTGATTATGGCACCCCAAATGCCTGTACCGGATGTCATGAAGATAAAGATGATACATGGGCTGCGGAAGCATTTAAAAAACAATATGGAGAAGTTGATTCTATACATTTTTCTGAAAAATTGGCTCCCGGAATCACCAGACAACCGAATGCGCATATTGGATTAACTGAACTAATAAATGATAAAACACAACCTGAAATCGCAAGAGCTTCAGCAGCAAGAGCCTTGTCTAATTATGGTATAGAAAACTTTATAGACCAATATCTTACCTTATTAAATGATGAATCGGCCATAGTTAGGGGTGCAAGTGTAGATGTTTTGAGCGAGATTAATAATAAAGACTATGTGGCCTCATTTTTACCCCTTTTAAATGACCCCAAAAGAAGTATCAGGATAAAAGCATTTTACGGTTTAAGTGGCTTAGAGGAAAATCAGATTCCAATGAAATATAAAGAGGTTTATCATAAGGTAAAAAAAGAATTCTTTACTCATTTAAACACGAATTTAGATTTTGTTGGAGGGCGCATTAAAAAGGCTAATTATTACTTAAAGCAAGGTGATATACTTAAAGGGGTTGAAGGTTATGAAAGCGCATTGGAAATTGATAATATGAATAACCAAGCCAGATTAACTTTGGCTAATTTATACTACAAGTCTAAAAATTATATTAAAGCTGAGGAAACATTTAAAACTGTCATTGAGCAAGAGCCTAAATTCGGTCCAGCTTATTATTCATTAGGATTGTTATTGGCAGAATTAGAGCGAACAAATGATGCCATTGAACAATTGACCAAGGCTAGCGAACTAATGCCCGAAAATAGTCTTGTGTATTATAATTTAAGCTTGCTGTTTGATAAGAAAAAGGATCACAAAAATGCGGAACAGATTCTTATTAAAGGGTTAAAAAAAGATGAAAATAATGAAAACCTATTATATGCATTGGTTTATCATTATTCAAATTACGGTGATCCTGAAAAGGCAAAGATCATATTAACAAAATTAGTTGAGCAATTTCCTGATAATCCTCAATATTTGAGTTTATTACAACAATTAAACTAGTTAGTTCTCTTTTTCAATCTCAATCTTCTTAATTGCTATTATTGATCAACTATTTTTACTTTAACACCTAATGCTTCCAATTTCTTTATAATTGGAGAGGGAACGCCTTTATCGGTTATAATAATATCAATTTGATCTAAGCCACAAATTCTAGCGAAACTCTTCTTTCCAAATTTAGAAGAATCTGCTAAGACGATCGTTTTTTGTGCTGAAGTCAACATTTTCTTATTCAATTGAGCCTCTTCTAAATTTGTGGTTGATAAACCATATTCTAAATCTATACCATCTACACCTAAAAATAATTTACTACACGAAACGTTTTCTAAAATTTGTACTGCATAATTACCAATTACAGAAGCAGAACTCTGTCTTATATATCCACCTAATTGTAATATTTCAATATTTTTGTGATTGATAAGATACAAACCAACATACAAAGAAGGAGTAATAACAGTGAGCTTGTTTTTTGGTTTTATATACTTCGCAAGGGCCTGCACCGTTGTGCCGGATGCCAGCATTATTGAATCATTTTCATCAATTAATTCAGCCGCTGCCTGGGCAATACCTTTTTTTTCTTCGACAGATATTTTTTCTTTTTCATTAATTGCTTTTTCATTGATATAAGGATTCTCTAACGAAGCTCCGCCGTGAGTCCTGAATAACAAACCTTTTTCTTCTAAAAGTCTTAGATCTTTTCTAATTGTAACTGCAGAAACATCTAATATTTTACATAAATCTAATACTTCAAGGTATTGATCCTTCTGTAATTTTTCTAATATTATTTGATGTCTTTTCATATGCTATTGAATACAAATATAATTAAAATGAAAGTAAACGAAAAGAATAATAAGGTTTTATATGAAATAAACTTTCATTTAGTTTCATTTAATTGTAAAAAATTGTATATTTGAAGCAATACAAAACAATAAAAAATAATATATAAGTGAATTTGTTTAATCGAGCATCATTAATCGAACAATTGCGAGAAACACCAAATTGGGATGTGATTGTCATTGGAGGTGGATCAACCGGCTTGGGCGTTGCACTTAGACAGCGTTACACGGGGATATAAAACGCTTTTGTTAGAACAGATCGATTTTTCCAAAGGGACATCTAGCAGAAGTACTAAATTGGTCCATGGAGGGGTAAGATATTTAGCACAAGGGAATATAGACTTGGTCAAAGAAGCCTTATATGAAAGAGGTTTATTATTAAAAAATGCTTCTCATTTAGTTAGAAACCAATCATTTATTATTCCTAATTATAAGTGGTGGGATAATTTTCTTTATACAGTTGGATTAAAAATGTACGATTTTTTAGCGGGTAAATTGAGCTTTGGCAAATCGATACGTATCAGTAAAAAAGAAATCATTTCGAGATTAAAAATCATCAAAACTGATCATCTTAAAGGCGGGGTTGTTTATTATGACGGACAATTTGATGATGCCAGGTTAGCCGTAAATATTGCTCAAACCTGTATTGAAAAGGGAGCTACAGTACTCAATCATTTTAAAGTGATATCATTATTAAAAAACGATAAGGGTATTATTAATGGTTTAGTTGCTCAAGATCAAGAAACTCATGTTATTAGCGAATTACATGCCAAAGTTGTGATCAATGCAACGGGCGTTTTTACAGATGAAATTCTTAAAATGGACAATGTCAATGCTAATGACATGGTGAGACCTAGCCAAGGAATTCATCTGGTACTAGATAAATCCTTTTTACCGGGAAATGATGCTATTATGATCCCAAAAACTGATGATGGCAGAGTATTATTTTTAGTTCCATGGCATAATGTAGTAATCGTGGGTACTACCGATACTTTATTGGATAGTCATAGCTTAGAACCAAAACCATTAGACGATGAAGTAAATTTTATTATCTCTACAGCAAATAGATACCTTACTAAAACAGTTACTCGAAAAGATGTGTTGAGCGTGTTTTCGGGCTTAAGACCACTTGCAGCACCAAAGGATAAATCAGAAAAAACAAAGGAAATTTCTCGTAGCCATAAAATTATAATCTCAAATTCAGAGCTTATGACTATTACAGGCGGTAAATGGACAACCTATCGACGGATGGCACAAGACACTATTAATAAAGCTATTTCCATAGGCAAGTTGCCTAATAAAGCCTGTATAACAAAACATTTGGCAATTCATGGAAGTAATGATCTCAATAAAATTGATAAAAATGATCATTTCTATATTTACGGCAGTGATCAAAAAGCTATTCAACAGTTAATAAAAGATTCACCAGAATTAGGTGAGAAATTACATAAAAGGTTAATGCATACTAAGGCTGAAATTATTTGGGCAATTAGATATGAGATGGCCAGAACAGTTGAAGATATTTTAGCAAGACGGGTACGGATCTTATTTCTCGACGCCAGAGCGGCAATTGAATCTGCACCCGTCGTAGCAGAATTACTATCACGAGAATTAAATAAAGATAAGCAATGGCAAGAGCAACAAGTGGCAGAATTTACAAACTTAGCTCAACTATATATTTTATAAAAATGAAGTAATCATCAAGATTTTAAAAAAAATCCTTAATTTCAATCCTTTAATCAGTTATGGAAAAATATATACTCTCTCTAGATCAAGGTACTACAAGTTCAAGAGCCATCATTTTTGACAAAAAAGGAAACATCATTTCTACTGCTCAAAAAGAATTTACACAATATTTTCCCAAACCCGGATGGGTTGAACATGATCCAACTGAAATTTGGTCAACTCAAACCGGAGTTGCCGCCGAGGCTATAGCCAAAAAAGGACTCAATGCTGAAAATATTTCAGCTATTGGAATTACCAACCAGCGTGAAACCGTAGTAGTTTGGGATAAAAATACGGGAAGGCCGATCTATAATGCCATCGTTTGGCAAGACAAAAGAACAGCCGATTTTTGTGATGCATTAAAAAAACAAGGAAAGGCTGTATTGATTCGAGAGAAAACAGGATTGGTCATTGATGCATACTTTTCTGCGACCAAAGTAAAATGGATCTTAGACAATGTTGATGGGGCGAGAAAAAAAGCAGAAGCTGGGGATCTTATCATGGGTACTATAGACACTTGGCTGGTATGGAATTTTACGAAAGGTGATCAGCATATTACCGATGTAAGCAATGCTTCAAGAACATTATTGTTTAATATAAACAGCATGAATTGGGATGATGAACTTCTTGAATTATTTACCATTCCAAAAAGTATGTTGCCTCAGGTAAAACAATCCAGTGAAATTTATGGCCATTCTACATCCACTTTTTATGATGCGAAAATTCCAATTGCCGGTATTGCAGGAGATCAACAGGCCGCCTTATTCGGGCAAATGTGTACGAAATCCGGTATGGTTAAAAATACATACGGTACAGGCTGTTTTATGTTAATGAATATTGGAGAAAAACCAATAGTTTCTAAAAATAACCTACTTACTACTGTGGCTTGGAAAATTAATGGTAAAACTCATTATGCACTCGAAGGCAGTATATTTATTGCGGGCGCGGTAGTTCAATGGCTTCGTGATAGTTTAAAAATTATTAGAACATCAGAAGAAGTTGAAAAATTGGCGAGCTCAGTCGATAGTTCTGAGGGTGTTTATTTTGTACCTGCCTTTGCGGGATTGGGAGCGCCACATTGGAACCAACATGCCCAAGGCACCATATTCGGATTAACACGTGGTAGTACAGACGCGCATATTGCCCGTGCTGCACTGGAATCTATCGCTTACCAAACTATGGATATTTTAAAAGCTATGGAAGCAGATAGTGGCATTTCAATAAAAGAATTACGCGTTGATGGTGGGGCAACTGTTAATGATATGCTGATGCAATTTCAGTCAGATGTTTTAAACACAATAACAGTACGGCCAAAAATAGTGGAAACCACAGCTATGGGAGCTGCATTTTTAGCAGGTTTGGCGGTTGGGTATTGGAAAAATCCTGAAGAAATCCAAGAAATTTGGCAAACCGACCAGCGGTTTCATCCAACAACGAAAAGAAAAGAGATTGAAAAGGGAATTAAAGGATGGTATAATTCTATCGATACCTTAGAATATTGGACTAAAGGAAAATCATAAAAAAATCAAAGAAAAATGACTCCATTTATTGCAGAAATTATTGGTACGGCCATCCTTATTTTATTAGGTGGAGGCGTCGTTGCCAATGTAGTATTAAATAAAACATTTGGTAATGGTGGTGGCTGGATTGTAATCACTACAGGATGGGCGCTGGCTGTTTATGTGGCCGTAGTTGTTGCAGGACCTCATAGTGGAGCCCATATAAACCCTGCGGTAAGTATTGGCTTAGCAGTAGCCGGTAAGTTTCCATGGGCATCTGTACCTTTATATATACTTGGACAGATGATCGGTGCCATGTTAGGAGCATCAACGGTTTGGGTATTCTATAAACATCATTTTGATGCCACCAAAGATGGAGATAGTAAAAAAGCGGTCTTTTGTACGGCACCAGCCATTAGAAATACTTTTTCCAATTTTTTTAGTGAATTCATCGGTACTTTTATCTTAATATTTACCATTCTCTATTTTACAGACGCTACGATTACGGATACAAATGCCATAGTTGGATTGGGTTCCTTAGGTGCCTTACCTGTTGCATTTTTAGTTTGGGCGATCGGTCTTTCTTTAGGAGGCACAACTGGTTACGCCATTAATCCTGCTCGAGATTTGGGCCCCAGAATCATGCATGCTATACTCCCTATAAAAGATAAGGCTTCTAACGACTGGTCTTATGCCTGGATTCCGATTTTCGCTCCTATTACAGGAGCTACAATAGCTGCTCTCTTAATGTTAACATTGGTTTAATCGTATTAAAAGTAGCTATCTTTACAAGACAACTATTAAAATAACAAAATTACCAAAGACTAAAAACCAGTGGCCAACGGCTCCAATAAATGAAAGGTTTACAATTACTTTTATTCATTCTATTCCCTTTGACATTTTTTAGTCAAGAAACCCCTCCTATTATAAAATTTTCGCCCAATACTTATATGGCAGAAAATCAGAATTGGGCCATTTCACAAAATAATGATAAATTCATTTTTGTAGCCAATAATGAAGGTTTATTAGAGTATAATGGAGCAGAATGGAAACTCTATCCATCCCCAAATAGCACAATACTTCGATCAGTAAAAGCAGTTGATGATAAAATTTATACCGGAGCGTATATGGAATTCGGTTACTGGCACAGAAATCCTCAAGGATTATTGGAATACTATTCTCTATCGGATAAAATACCTGAAGATCTCCTTGAGGACGATAATTTTTGGACTATCGAGACGCTTGAAAACTGGATATTATTTCAATCTATTGACAGAATATATTTCTATAATACCAAAAGCGAAGAAATTAATTATTTAACTGATAAAAATAATTATTTGAGAATATTTAAGTTGAATAATAACATTTATATTCATAAAAGAGATAAAAAGATTTATAGAATAGTAGGAGGTGAAGAAGTGGAGATTGCTACATTTCCGGATAAATATAATGTTAAATTAGTGCTTAATATTTTCCAAATTGAAGAAAGTATTATTGTACTAACCAGAAATGAAGGTTTTTTCATTATTAGAGACGGTATTATCGAAAAATGGAATATACCTGCCGATTCAATAATTAAATCATCCCATATTTTTAGTGGTGTTCAACTCAGTGATAATACTTTTATGTTGGGTACGATTTCTAATGGTTTAATTCATTTATCTGCCGACGGAAAGATAATTAACACCATTAATCAATCCAATGGACTTAGTAATAATACAATTCTAAATTTATTTGAAGATGTTTACGGCAATGTTTGGGTCGCATTAGATAATGGTATAGATTGCTTAAATATGCCTTCTTTTATCAGAGAATACAATGATTATGAAGGTTCGGTTGGCACTACATATGCATCGATTATTTATGATGACAAGTTATATGTAGGTACAAATCAAGGCCTTTTTTATAAGTCGGCATTAGGTAATGAGTTGCTTAAGCCTGTTATGGGTACCAAAGGGCAGGTTTGGTCTTTATATAAGTACAATGGTGATTTACTCTGTGGCCATACCTCTGGTACTTTTTTGATAAAAGATGGCCATTCGTTGCGATTTTCAGATATTCGAGGCACATGGGAGTTTAGAGAAATCCCTAAGCATCCTAATACTTTGTTACTTGGGCATTATTCGGGTATGAGTATCATAGCTAAGGAAAATGGAGCGTGGAAATTAAAGCATAAAATTAAAAATTTTGAAAATTCTGCACGTTTTTTTGAAATTTTAGATGAAGATGAAGTTTGGATCAATCACGAATACAAAGGGGTTTACAAACTTAAATTAAGTAACGATTTAACTGCATTCGAGAAAGTTACCTTATTTTCTGAACTGCCTAAAGGCAAAGGTTCAGGGCTCTTAAAATATTCTGGGAATTTATTCTACAGTTTTGAAGAAGGTATTTTTAAATTAGATACCATTAAACAACAATTTGTTAAAGACACGGTCTTAAATAAACTCATTCTAAATGATAAATATGTTTCAGGTAAACTGGTTCAAGACGATAAAGAAAGGTTATGGGGTTTTAATAGAAATAGTATTGGCTATGCCGAGAAAGGACCTATACCCGGTAAGACAATAATAAAGTTTATTCCCATACAAAATAGCTTAAGAAAAGTTACGGTAAGTTTTGAAAATATTACGCATTTACAGGACAATAAATATATAATTGGAAAGACAAATGGCTACATTTTGGTTGATCTAAACCAGTATCAACCAGAACCTCATAAAGTGTATTTAAATAATATTAAGGTAAATCAAAATGACACATTAAGATCGGTGGGATTGTTAGAAAAAGGTACCTTTCCATATAAAAAAAGCCATATAAGGTTTAGTTACAGTGTTCCCAGTTATTGTAAATATGAATTTATTTATTACCAATACAAGCTGGAAGGATATAATGATAATTGGAGTGATTGGACAGTAAGTCCGGAAGTCTCGTTTGAAAAATTACCTTTTGGCAATTATTCTTTTATGGTAAGGTCAAAAACAGGTTCTCAAGTTTCAGATAATATAGCCTCTTATAATTTTACCATCGAACGACCCAAATTATTATCCAATCTTGCAATCATTGGATACATTTTGCTTTTATCATTTTTGGCTTTCATTACACATAGAATGTATAGAATCTATTATAGAAAAGAACATTTAAAAATTGTTCAGGATAACCTAAGGCAATATGAAATTAACAGCATGCAAAATGAGCAGGAATTGGTTAAATTAAAAAATGAAAGATTGAGCCATGAAATAGAAGCAAAAAATCGTGAATTGGCTATTTCTACTATGAATATAATCAAACGAAATGAGTTCTTAAGAAGTATGAAAAAGGAATTAAAAAAAGCTAATTCCCTGGAAGAAACACACCCCGTTTTTAAATTAATTGAAAGGAATTTAAATAGCGCTAAAGATTGGAATCTTTTTAAAGATGCTTTTAATACCGCAGATAAAGATTTTTTAAACAGAGCTAAAGAGCTTCATCCTAATCTTACGCACAATGATCTAAAATTTTGTGCTTACTTAAGATTAAATTTAACGTCAAAAGAAATTGCTCCTTTGTTAAATATTTCTACCAAAAGTGTTGAAGTTAGGCGCTATAGACTTAGAAAAAAATTGAAAATTTCCCATAAAATCAACCTTACTGATTATATCATTAATATTTAACATGTTTACACAACTGTTTCACCACTACATTACCACTACAATACCACTTTAAAATTATATCAATATATAGGGCTAAACCTGAAGGTTGCTTTATTTATGCAGTCCAATGGACATATCTACAGCTTTTGTTTTTTCGAATAAAAATGTATGCTTTTTGTTAAGGTATATTTAATTGGTTTATAAACCTTTTTGTTTTAAATTAACATGATATAAATTTTTTGATCATCTCGTTTTAGCAGATTGTCAAAATAATTGAAAATTTTTTAAACTAAATTCAAATTCATTATGATGTTAAAATTATTTATTAACAGGAAAAATCTGTTCTTACTTTTGCTGGCATTTTCAATGTTTAGTTTTTCGGCTTTACAAGCTCAAAAAACGGTAAGTGGTAAGGTACTAGATGAAACAGGAACCCCATTGCCGGGTGCTTCCGTTCTAGAAAAAGGAACGAGTAACGGGACTTCAACCGACTTTGATGGTAATTTCACATTAACTGTGAACGACGATTCGAAAACTTTAATGGTGTCATTTATTGGATATACTTCCAGAGAAGTTGCTATTACAGACAATATTACCATAACCCTTTTACCAGATGCAAGTATTTTAGATGAAGTAGTAGTAGTTGGTTATGGTACTCAGAAAAAGAGTGACTTAATAAGTGCGGTTGCAAAAACAGATATCGCAAAAGCAGTAGCAACTCCAACTTCTGATGTAACCGAAATGCTAAGAGGTAGAATTTCTGGTTTAAAAGTGGATGTTGCAGATGGAACCTTAAGACCGGGAGGAGCCTCCGAAATAATCTTTAGGGGACGTGGTTCAATAGAGGGAAATGTTAGTGGTATTTATGTAGTAGATGGTGTAGTAAGAGATGGAGGAATAGAAGATATAAACCCCGATGACATTGAATCTATTGAATTTCTGAAAGATGCTTCTGCTCAGGCTATTTATGGTTCTAGAGCTGTTAATGGTGTTGTATTAATTACTACGAAAAGAGGTAAAACAGACAAGATAAGTGTATCTTATCATGGATTTATTAGTACTAGAACTATTGAAAGAAATTTCGATGTTTATAGTGGTCAAGAATTTGCACAACTAAGAAGAGAAGCCGTTCGTGCTAATAATGCAACAGATGAATATTCTAATGATGAAGATGTCTTCTCGGCAGTAGAATTGGAAAATATTGCAAACAATAATTTTGTTGATTGGGAAGATGAATTGCTTAGTTCTGGTTTTGTAAATAGTCAGTCCATAGGATTAAGTGGAGGAACAGAGATGACTCAAGTATATGGTAGTTTAAGTTATTTCAAGGAAAATGGAATCATTCCCACCTCCAGCTATACGAGAAAGAATTTACGTTTAAATGTGGATCAGAAAATTAATGATAAATTATCAGCAACTTTTGACGTAAATATTTTAAATGATGATACTGAAAGGGCTGCCAATATTGATGTAATAACCACTTCACCCTTAGGGAGTGCCTATAATCCTGACGGAAGCATTACCAGATATCCAAGTGGTGAAGAACTTACTGCAACAAACCCATTGTGGAACTTGCGAGAACAAGATCATAATGAAAAAGGTAATGATTATGTTGTGACCTTTATTCCAAAATGGCAAATAACCAAAGATTTACAATATCAATTTAAAGGTTCATTGTCTCGTAAAAATTCTGAGAGAGGTCAATATCAATCTTCATTGAGCTCAGCGGGTAATACAGATAGAGGAATCGCAAGAATCGATAATCAATTGAGAGAAGCATTCTTGGTTGAAAATATATTAACATATGACAAAGAACTCAACGAGGATAATTCACTGAACTTAACCTTGGTTCAAGCAGCAGACGAAAATAAATATTCTCGAACATTTACAGAAGGAAGAGGCTTTATAAATGAAAGTTTAGGATATGATGGTATTACTAATGCCATAGGCAATGTAAGCGTAGAACGTGATAAGACCAAAATTAGAACAGCTTCTTTTATGGGTAGATTCCGCTACAATCTGTTAGACCGATATTTATTTACTGCTACTTTTAGACGTGACGGATCCTCTGTGAACGCAACAGATTTTAAATGGACAGATAACCCAGCTGCGGCTTTTGCTTGGAAACTTCATAACGAAAGTTTTTTAAATGATGTTGATGCTATACAGGAATTAAAATTAAGAGTGAGTTATGGTTCGTTAGCAAATGCACTAAAAAGACCTTATACATCGCTATTCACGGCAGAAGGACAAAATTACATTTTTGATGGTGAATCTGCTTCTGGCTATTCTCCTTCGGTTGTATTGCCAAATGTAAATTTAAAACATGAAACTATATCCACTTTCAACGTTGGCTTAGATTTCTCCATTTTTAAGAGGGTCCTAACAGGAAATATCGAATATTATGATTCAAGAACTAAAGATCTATTATTAAGAAGAGGTGTTCCATCCATTACTGGATATCAATACACTTACTTTAATGCAGGTGAGTTAAAAAATTCAGGTCTTGAATTAAGTTTAACGGCTAATATTTTTAATACTGAAGACTTTAAATGGTCTGTTGCGACCAATTGGTCAAATAACAAAAATGAGCTGATCGAACTTTATAATGATGGTAATGGTGATCCAATTCTTACTGACGATACTTATAATTATTTTGTAGGTCAACCAATTGGGGTTATTCAACAATATCAATTTGATGGTATTTACCAAGTAGGTGATGATTTTGCTAATGCACCACAGGCAAATCCAGAATCAACAATAACTCAGGATGATTTAAGACCTGGAGATATTAGAATCAAGGATTCTAATGGTGATGGTAAAATAACGTTGGATGACCGGGTGTTTACAGATCCGAATCCAGATTGGTTTGGTTCATTGTCTACTAACCTAACATATAAAGGGTTTGATTTATTTGTCGATTTTTATGCTGTTGAAGGAGCTACTAAAGTGAATCCATTTTTATCAGATTATAATAATGGAGGAACATTACAAGGTAAATTAAATGGAGTAAAAGTACCTTACTATACTCCAGAAAATCCGTCTACAACATATCCAAGACCTAGTTTCGATGCTGCACCTCAATATATTTATACGTTGGCAGTAAAAGACGCATCTTATGTAAGGCTTAGAACAGTAAGTTTAGGTTATACATTACCTGAATCTCTTTTTACTAAACTAAATTTAGATTTGGTTAAACTTTATGTAACAGGAACCAATTTATACACAAATACTGATTATATTGGTTATAGTCCTGAAGTAAATATTAGAAATACCTTTTCTAATGCAGATACAGGTTATCCAGATGCAAAAAGTTTTACATTTGGCGTAAAAGTTAATTTTTAAAAAAATCTATTATGAACACGAAATATTTTTATAAAAAAGCAAAAGATTGCCTGCTATTAGTAATAGTAGTTTTCTTTACCACATCTTGTGAAGATTTCTTGGAAGAACAACCAAGTACTCTAATTGATTCAGATTATGTATATACTACAGAAGAAGGTTTAAAATCTGGCGTTGTTAGCTTATATAAATTCAATAGAGACCGTTACGATAATGGTACCGAAGATTATATGGGAGGTGTATTAATGCCATCTAGAAGTGATTTGGCATTTTCCAGATCTGGATACACCGGTTTAATTGGAAGATATGAAAGAGCTATATCCCCTATTGATCTGGGTATAATTTTGCTTCAAGATTATTCTGGAAACACTTTTACAATATTACTAGTAAATCTACAGATATAATAAATGCTGCTGAGGTGGTAGAAGGTGTTGATGAGGACGTAAAGAATCAAATTATTGCTGAAGCAAAATTTTTTAGAGCCAATTCCTATTTTTATTTATATAGAATGTACAATAATATTTTTGTAACTACAAAGTCGGTTACTTTGGAAAATGCTTTTGATGTTATTCAAGATAAATCTTCAAAAGAAGAAATATTTGCATTATTAAATAGTGATTTAAACTTTGCTATTGAACATTTAGATTGGACAGATTCATTTGGACGGGTAACAAAAGGTACGGCAAAGCATGTTAAAGCCAAAGTGGCCATGTGGGAAGGAAATTGGGAAGAAGCAAAGACTCAAGCTTTATCCGTAATAGAAGACCCTGATAGCCCTCATAGTTTAGTTGCAACAACAGCTGATGTTTTTAAAGGAGATAGAAACCATTCTGAACAATTATTTGTAGTGCAATCTCTTGATAATGTATTGGGTGGTGGTGATAACACCATGATCAATGCTAATTTCGTTACCCAGTACTTCCAGATTTCGGGTATAGAGGCAAATATAGAGCAAGGAGGTAGAGGTTTTTCCAGGGTTTTACCCAACTTATATCTGCTAGATCTTTTGGCAGAGGATGAGAATGACACCAGAGATGACAATACCTACTTTAGATTAAAGTACTATTATACCTCAGGTGCTAATATAGGTGAGGAAATAGATATTTATCAACCAATAACAGATCTAGATAACCCGAGTAGTAACTATACAACATATTACCAAAGATTACATCCGTCCTGTTTAAAATACGCCCAAGAGGATGATAATCCAGATTCTTATTTAAACAGAAGCAATATTTTAGTCTATAGATTGGCTGAAACTTATCTAATTGCTGCTGAAGCCTTGATGAGATCAGGAGGTGATGGTTTACCCTATTTAAATGCCGTAAGAGAAAGAGCGAATGCTGCACCTATAGAAGAATTGACGCTGCAAGCAATTATGGATGAGAATGCTCGTGAATTAGCATTTGAAGGGGAACGTTGGTTTTTTATAAAAAGGTTAGGTTCTGATATTTTAAATAATCAAATGAGAAGCTATGCCGGTGATGGTCCATACTTCCCAAATTATTATGATGGACCAAAAGATCCAAGATAAATTGGCAAGATCACTTTATTAATTTTGCAATCTTCCAAGAAGATTTAGATTTATTAGGCCCAAGTTATCCTCAAAATGATGGGTATTAAAAATATAATTAATCAATTCCACGATAACCATAAGATCATGGTACAGGGTTAGTTTATTTGAGTTAGTTAGTAAAATTGATCTAAGGGCATTTAATATGTCCTTAGGTCTTCTTTATCTTAATCATTAAAATGCAATTAAAATCTTGATGTTCATAGTGTTTAAATTATATCGTTTCTATTTGTAATTTTATTTAATCTTCTAAATATGCGTTTTTTATTTACTGCATTACTTCTTATAATTTTAAGTTCTTGTGATAATTTTAGTATAAAGGATAAAATTACTTTTGCTGATAATGTGGTCGTGGCTCATCGTGGCGCTTTTAAAACCAATGAGTATCCTGAAAACTCAATTGCCTCTTTAAAACATGCCATTGAATTAAATTGCACGGGTTCAGAATTTGACGTGCGGATGACTTCAGACAGTATCTTGGTCGTTTATCATGATGCTGATTATCATGATATGCCCATTAAAGAAACTACCTATAACGAACTTGCAAAATTTAAACTCTCAAATGGTGAAATATTACCAACCTTAAAAAATTATATTCTTGCTGGAATGGAAAATAATAAAACTACCGGCTTGGTCTGTGAAATAAAACCCACAAAAGACACTGAACATAATTTGAAGATGGCCGAGAAGGTGATTGACCTAGTGAAAGAATTAAAAGCAGATCCATACATCCTTACTTATATAAGTTTTGGGTATGATATTTTAAAAAAGATTACGGAACTGAATCCGGAAGCAAAAACACAATATTTAGATGGTACTAAATTACCCCAAGAATTAAAAAATGATGGAATTACCGGGTTAGATTATCACATAAATATATTCAAAAAAAATCCTCAATGGATTAAAAGTGCCAAAGACTTAGGTTTAACTTTAAATGCATGGACGGTAAATGCTCAAGATGATTTAGATTGGTTATTAGCTAATGATTTCGACTACATAACCACTAACGAACCCGAGCTATTGTTCGAAAGAATTAAAAAAAGTCCCACAAGTGCTGGGTACGATCTCGTTTGGAGCGATGAGTTTAACTAAAATGGTAAACCAGATAGTACCAAGTGGGGGTATGATTATGGATTTATTGCCAATAAAGAAGACCAATATTACACAGACAGTTTGAAAAATGCAAGAGTTGTTGACGGATATTTAATCATTGAGACCCATAAAGAAAAGGTTGCTAATAAAGATTTTAATAATCCTGAACTTAAAAACAAAAGTTGGATAAAATATGCTGCTGAAAGAAAAACAGCAGATTACACTTCAGCCAGATTAACTACAAAAGATCGTGCCTCATGGAAATACGGCCGCATTGAAATAAAAGCAAAATTACCTAAAGGAGTGGGTTTGTGGCCTGCAATTTGGATGCTGGGGGAAAATAGAGACGAGGTTGGTTGGCCAGAATGTGGTGAAATAGACATTATGGAACATGTTGGTTTTAACAAAGATTCCATTTTTGGTACCATTCACACCGATGCTTATAATCATAATAAAGGAACGGAAAAAGGGAAGAAGATATTTATTGATAAGCCTTATGATACTTTTCATGTATTTGCCTTGGACTGGACTCCTGAAAAAATGGATTTTCTATTAGATGATGTAGTTTATAATCATATTAAAAATGAACATAAAACAACAGCTGAATGGCCTTTTGATCAAAAGTTTTATTTAATCTTAAATGTAGCTGTTGGTGGTATGTTAGGAGGTAAAGAAGGAATCGACGATAATATTTTTCCCCAGCAAATGGTAATTGATTATGTGAGAGTGTTCCAAAAATAATGATAATGAAAAAATTTCTTCCTTTAGCGCTGATTTTAATATGCTTTACTTCCGCTTTTAGTCAGAACTTAAAAGTAATGACTTACAACATACGCTTAGATGTAGCGTCTGATAATGAAAATGCATGGACACACCGTAAGGATTTCTTACTCACTCAAATTAAGTTTTATAGTCCAGATATTTTAGGTATCCAGGAAGGACTTCCAAGTCAAATTAAGTATATGAAAGATTCCTTGCCTGATTACAAGATCATTGGCCACGGGCGCGACGGTGGCGATAATGGTGAATATTCAGCTATTTTTTATAACACTAAAAAAGTAAAAGTAGAACAAGACAGTACTTTTTGGCTATCCAAAACACCTGAGAAACGCTCAAAAGATTGGGATGCTGCCATAGAAAGAATTTGTACATATGGCTTATTTACTGATTTAATATCCCTGGAAAAAATGTGGATTTTTAATACGCATTTAGACCATGTAGGCCAGCAATCTAGGCTACATGGTATGAAGCTTATTAAGGAAAGAATAAAGTTAATAAACACACATAATTACCCTGTAATTATTATGGGTGACCTTAATGTTGAGCCTGATAATGAATTAATCAGCAACTTAAAGTTTGATTTTAGAGACACAAAAGATAGTAGTGAATTAAAATTTGGTCCCTCAGGCACTTTTAATGGCTTTAAATTTAACGAACCCGTAACAAGGAGAATTGATTATATTTTTGTCTCAAAATCACCTAAAACTAAAATTAATAAATACGCTGTTTTAAGTGACTCCAAAGATTTGAAATACCCTTCCGATCATTTACCTGTATATGTTGAGCTAATCATAAAAGAAAAAAACAATGAATAAACTTATCATTATAGCATTGTTTTTAGGGCTTTTATCATGTAAGAACACCGATCAAGCCAATAAAGTAAAAACACCCAATATACTTTTAATAATAGTAGACGATCAAGGATATGCGGATTTTGAACCCTTTGAAAATCATGATCCCTCAATAGGAACTCCAAATATGTCTAAACTGGCAAATTCTGGTATGATATTTACGCAAGCCTATACTTCTGCTCCGGTTTGTAGTCCTTCACGTGTGGGTTTGCTCACTGGAAAAAACCAATTCCGATGGGACAAAAAAGCCAGTTGGGGGCCTGGTTTGCCTGATTCAGTAAAAACGATTGCTGAATATTTAAAAGATATTGGTTATGCCACTGCAAGAATAGGAAAAAATGATTTGGGAACGAATTTCCATAAATATAATGTTAGAGAATATCCTTTAGAACATGGTTACGATGAGTTTTTAGGCTTTAGTGCACATGCCCATGATTATTGGCTGCTTTCAAAAGAAATTAAAGACAGAACGCCAGACCCTAGCGGAACAAGTGCCGTTTTAGGGCCACTTATGTACAATAATGGAGAGAAAAGTTATGATGAAGGTTATCTCACAGATATTTTAACAGAAGAGGCCATTCAATATATTAAAAAAGAAAAAGATCATCCATTTTTCCTTACCCTGGCATATAGTTCGGTACATCACTTAATTCATGAAGTACCTCAAAAATACCTTGATAAATACAATGTAAAACCTATAAACAATTATGATCCCGACAGTTTGATGGTGTATGGAAAACATGAGGCAGGTTCGTATTCTGCATATTATGATAAATATTCCCGCTTAGGAGCTATTCAAGATACTGACTTGCGAAATTATTATTTGGCAAATTTAAATTGTTTGGATGACAATATTGGAAAGGTCTTAGAATCCATTAAAAAGGAAGGATTAGAAAAAGAAACACTTATTATCTTCTTGTCTGATAATGGGGGTTCTCCCTTAACAGGTGCAAATAATAGTCCGCTTACAGGTGGTAAATATTCCCTTTGGGAAGGAGGTATTCGCGTACCAATGGCCATAAGTTGGCCCGATAAAATTACGGCTGGACAAGTGCAAACAGATTATGTTTCTGCTATCGATATCTTACCAACCATAGCAACTGCAGTGGGTATAAAATTAAATGACACCACTATAGATGGAATAGATTTAATGAAACCTAATAAAGATAGATTATTGGTTTGGAAATGGCAAAAAACATGGGCAGTTAGAAAAGGAGATTGGAAACTAACAAATTCTAATGAAAACCACTGGAAAAGCAGGCCAAGTAATTTATATATAAAGCCCATTAGGGATGACCTCTCCTTAAAATTATTCAATGTAAAAAATGACCCGGGAGAAAGAACAGATTTATCTGATCAATATCCTGATATAGTCAAACAACTGGAGGCAGCATATAAAGATTGGTGTACTACCAATATAGGAAACTATTAAATTATATTTTACCAAACACAGCATCCCTCCTATCGGGTTCACTGAGCAAAATGAGGTAATCCTCAACTCACAAATAAAACTTGACTTTCAAAAAAGTGCCAAAGAATTGAACTATTATTTTAATTCTTCAATTACCGGGGCTTTCCATTTGGCAACACCTACTTTCTTAGAATTGGCAATCTTTGTTGCTTCAGATGATCTTCTTTTATCATAGATCATCGCTGCAGTCATTAAAAGGCTGGTACCTATAATTACAAATAATAATATGCCAGGTTCAAAGGTGGCAATCTGCGCTTCTGCCGGAATGGCGTAGAATAATAAAACCGTTATCAAGCCTCTTGGCGCTATAAAAAGTTGTGGGATGATATCACTACCCATAAAAATGCGGAGTAGCACAAACCTAATAACATATATCGATGCAATGATCAATAGACTTATGAGGGCAACATTTAAATTCCATAAGTGGGCAATGACTATAGTAATACCAAAAATAACGAAGAAAAATGTTCTAACGACAAATGCAGTTTCCGCCGTTATCGTATGTAATTCGTGATAGATATGATGTGCTTTATTATAATCTAAGAACCTCGATAATTTTCCTCTAAAGAATAATTTCATATTCGCAATTACCAAACCAAAGAAAAGAATTATGATTAGAGATGAAAGGTGCATTTTTTTACCTAAAGCGTAGAGTAATAATAAAACTGCAATTAGTAAAAATAATTTTACCTGACTTTTAATTCTTTGAAAAATTAATATAATCAGATAACTGGCCACCAGCGAAATAACCACAGTTAATACCAGGTTTCCTGCAAAGCCAACAGGAGTCATATCTTCTTCAGGATTGAATTTTGCTGCCAGAAAATAAAACATCATAATACCAAGGATATCAGAAAATGTACTTTCATAGATATGAAATTCTTTCTTAGCTGAGGTCAAACCCGATACACTTGGGATGATAATAGCACTAGATAGAATAGAAAGCGGAGTTGCATATATCCAGGCAGAATCCATCGTCATTTCTGGTATAAATTGATATAATACCAACGCTGCCACCCATGTTGATATGACAAGGCCCAATAATGCTATTGTCATAGCTTTGAGAATGGGCATTAATTTTTCTCTTTTTAATTCTAATTCTAGGGCTGCCTCAAGTACGATCATAATCAACCCAACAATACCAAGAATTTCTAAAATTGGTAAAAAGTTAAGTTTGTCTTCAATAAAATAATTCAGAAAATATTGAAGTCCAATACCCAGAACAATGAGCATAAGCACAGCAGGAATATTGGTTTTTTTTGCAATACCATTAAATAAAAATGATAAGATTATTATTACCGATACTTCAATAATTAAGTTGTATGATGATAGAATTTCCATAAGTTATTGTTTATTGGGACTAATATATGACTCAATTTCATGTTGCTTTAAATAATTGATCAAAGCCTCTACCTGAACTCCTTTTTCTAATGTAAGTTGAAGTTTAAATAAATCCTTATCTGCTAAAACTTTAATTTGTGGTTTATGTGAAAGACTTATCAAAGGATTTTCGAATAAAAGGTCTAACACACGCTCATGATTAGCAGATTTTTCTAAATAAATAGTATTACGTAAGGTGCCTTCATCATGTTGACTAATAAAAAATCCCTTTTTTTCTATATATGAATAGTTTATAAACCGTTTTCCGTCAGTTAGATTAATAATAATACCAAATGATAATAAATTTTCTATCTCTCCTTCAAAATCACCCGTCACTATAAAAACTTCTTTATCAACCAGCGGATTCGTTTTAAAAACCACGCCATTTAAATAACTCTTGATATAAGAAAAGAAAATAAAACCAACGGCAAGTAATAAAACGCCGTGCATGATAAAATTTATGGATAAAAAAGACAAAATTATCACTATGATGGCTACCGGTATATAGATTACCAGTACCGTATTAAATAACCTTTTTAGTTTTCGTTTTGTGCTATTTTTCTTAAAGACATATTGGGTTACTTTACCAATGAATTTTAATATTACATAAAGCAATATCAAAACAACTAGCAGCCAAAAAAAAGATTTCCAATCGAATAGTGGTTCCATGAGTAATTAATTAATAAGCCCTTTACTTTTTAATGTAAATCCAACTTCACTTAATATAACCGGATTTATATACAAACTGCCTGATTCATCTCGTAATAATACTTTGGTATTTATTAATCTCTTAATAGCCGATTTAAAATTCGTTTCATATTTAGAAGATGTAACACGTTTAATTCCCAGCTCGGTGATTCTCTTAAAAATCGATGCTTGTTTTAGAACAATGAGCTCTTCATTTGTAAAAAAGTCTACAAACTCAAATTCTATTTCATTATATATCACTTTATCCTCCTCAGAAGCCATCGTATTATATGTCCAGGCCTGTAGCACCACTCCTATATTATTCTGATGTTGCTTACTTAATTTGTTAATTATCTTTTGTGTTCTGCCATCTGAAATTGGTTCTTTATCTTGAGACACTAACGTTTTATGTGAAGCTCCATGACGAAGTAAAATTGCTCTTAAAACCTCTTCTTTATCTGTATTATTCATGTTTATCACAGTACTAAAGATCTTCGAAAATCCCAATCGATTATCAAGACTGGATACCAAATCACTACTGGTAGCTAATACCAGGAATATTTCATCAGATTCATTTTCAATAAAATTAATGAGTGCCCTAATATTGTCTAAAAAATGATGTTCGGCATCAAGCCATAGCTCTATATCGTCTATAATTAATATCGGCCTCGTATTCTTTACATTATTATTCTTAACATACTGTAAAGCTTCTTTAAGATCTTTGGTCGTTTTAAACTTCCTTCCATCAATTACCGAGGTACTATTAGGTTTGAGCTGTACGATTTCTTTCCCAAAATATTTTTTTGAAGTATAATCTAAAAAAGTACTCTTTCCACTTAGTCTATCGCCTTCGATCAAGACCGCTTTATTAAAACCCTGATTCCAATGATTGATAGCCTCTTGTAATTGTTGTTCTTGAAATTCTCTGGGTACCAAAAATATATCTCCAATAAAATGTTTAGTTAAAAAAAGAATGTCATAATTCTCATCTTCCTTAGCAAGCATTCTATATGTTATACATCGAGATGCTAATTCGATGTTTGAGAAAGAATCCTGATAATTGGTTTTTTTATATTGGGCATTAAAATAAGAACGTAAGTTTTCAAATCTAGCCTTAACTTCTTTTAAAAGTGTTGTGCCTCCTAAATTGATTGAAGATTGTATTGCAACTTCTAAAAATGGTTTGTTTTTAAATAGATTTGAAACTAAGAATTCTTCTTGTATTTCGTCATTTATTTTGGTTAAAATAGTGTCAGAATTCGATTTAAATGAACTTAATACACTTTTTAAATTAGCGATAGTGCTTCGTAATGATTGGTAATCGATTTCAGCCTCCATATTCTTAGCTAACTGTATGCTGTTTTTAATATTGGCTATAGCGAGTTGAAATTTACTTCCGGTACTTTCTTCAAGACCAATTAAATCCATAAATTCTGTCAAAACTTGGTAATCTAACCATTTCTGAACAGTCTTATTTAAATTTACTTCTCTAATATTTAACATGCCTTCTTTTGAAGAAATTGGAATTTCAATTTTTTCGAGTAATTCAACATGATTGATCAAATCTTCTGTAAAATGCATAAGATCATTACCTGTCAATCCACTTTGCGTAAATTCAAGCGCTTCATTTTTTAATAGTTCCAACGCTTTTTCTTCTTTCAATGAATTTTCAATCTGAAGTACTGCCTTTTCGTACTTCTCATAGAGCTTATTATTGGTATCTGATACCTTATTTATGCTATTTTTTATGTTTTGAAAACCCAAAATCGTTCTAAACAGGGTATGTTTTGAATCGTTGACCTGTTGAAGATGTTGTTGTAAAATAATTATTTGTTGTTTATAAACATCCCAGGGATTAAGGTGCAATCTCATTTTATTTATGAGTCCCTTTTTGATATTTTTCTTTTTTAATAATTGATTTTTTTCAAATTTTATTTTTTGAAGCAAATCATCTACTGCATCTATCAGAACCTTTTGAGATCGATTAAAATGATCAATAATAGCTTTTTTATCTAACTTTTTTTCCTGATTAATTATCTGGGCTTTTGTTAGTTCTAACAATACATTTCGGTGCAAAATAAAAAAGCTCTTTACTATATCAGTAATTTTATAATTTAAAAGATAAATTTCAACTGTTTCATTGGTGTTTAGTTCGTCGGTATAACCTTCAAAAGCCTTATCACCAATCGTAACATAAAAATCACATATCGAAGAAAAATCGTTTAGTAATAAATTTTGTAGATCGTTAGCGGTCGTTAATAAGGAAAGTTGATTTTTAAAAACAGTTAGTTTTTGCTCGAATTGATCCAAAGAACTAGCATCTTTCTTTTCGATTATTTTTTGATCTACCGTGGCCTGATCCATATTAACAAATTATATTTTTTCTTAAACTACTAATCTCTAATTATATTGTAGCTTTTTTTAATAAAACAATATTAATCAATTCTTTCATACAAATTTAAATAATGTATCCTTTAAACTCGGTCAACAGGAAATTTATAACCTTTAAAAAAGATGCAAAGTGCCTTAATGAAAATAAGGAAAGAAAGTTACTTTAAAATATCACTTTTAATTTTAAGGCTCTACATGCTGTTTTAATTCTTTGATCCGTTTTTCTTTGTGAGGGCGTCTATTTTTTTTAGCAAATTCAGTATGATATTTATGTGCTTCTAGAAATTTAATTTGAGCTTTATTCCAATCCTCTTTTGAATTGAGGTCAGTATGCACTTTTAGTTCTCTAAAAAGCAGATCGCTTATTCTGTAGAAATCTTTCCGTCCGAGATAGTCTAAGTCGGCGTCACAAATGATTTTTTCAAGTTCGTTCTTTGGTCTCTGTGGTATACGTGTAGCTAGTATCAGATCTTTCACTTTTTCAATCTCATCTTTTGTAAAACCCAAATCAGTCATCATGTCTTTTGCAATCGCTACACTATTGGCTTCATGATCTTTACTCGAGACCACAAAACCACTATCATGAAGTAAAACGGCTATGCGTAAAAGTTTGGCATTGTATGGATCGATCTTATAAAGTCTTATATATTTATTTATCACATCTAAGACATCAAGGGTATGATGCACACCGTGATAATATAAATCTTTAGACAATTTAGATTTTAAAAGGTCTAAAGCTTTTTTTCTAAGCTTAATATATCCTTTCATCTTCTTAAAAGAGGTGTTAATTATAACCTAATTAACCATAATCCCAATAGTAATACTACAAAAACGAAACTTAATGCCAGGTATTTTATTGATTTCTGAACATTCATAAATTTGGCATCAATTATTTTACTCTCTATGTAAATTTGTTCACTCAGCTGTCTGAAAAGCTCTTCTTCATTTAAATATACTTTTAATAGTTCTTTGGTATATTCTTTAATATCTCCAAAAGATCTGGCCGCATCCCTAAAGAAAAAAACGTTTTTATTAAATTTTAATTCTAACCGGGGCATAAAACACTTAATAGCAAAATAAATAGAAATCGCGGCGCTTATTAACCAAAGACTTACTATGACCATAAATGCTATATTATTTTGAAAAGTGACTTGCAGGCTATCTAATCTGTCAAAAAATAACCCCAGGATCAAACTTTGAAAAGATAATATAAGCCCGGCTTTAAGCTCAGAGGCTCGAATCAGTTTCTCGAGCCTTTCTAACTGTTCCCAGAAATTATTAGGGTCATGTCTCATATGCAGTACTTTATTTGTATAATATTTTAATTAAATTTCTATATAGAAACATATATTAAATATAGAATAAAATTTTTAAACATCAATTTTACTCTCAAGAAGAGCTTCAGAAGCCACTTTCCCATTTACACCATTAACAAAGTACATTTTTAGTTTACCTCTATTCTTTGCTTTTATTTCACCCCTATATTCACATTCAAAATCATCTTTTACCAGGTTATAGGTACTTTCAGATATATTAATTTTTCCAAGCTCAGACATTGATTCCATCCGGGAGGCTACATTTACGGTATCACCCCAGATATCATAGGCAAATTTTGTACTTCCCACTACCCCAGACACTACCGGACCGGTGTTGATTCCTATTCTAATATCAAAAAACTTTTCAGTGGCTTTTTCATTTTTTTTTGTCTGATCTACAAATTCAGCTATTTCAAAAGCAGCCATGATCATTTTATGCGCATGATCTTCTGTTGGGAATGGTAAGCCTCCGGCACACATATAAGCATCCCCTATGGTCTTGATCTTTTCCAGGTCATACTTTGCTACGATCTCATCAAATTTTGAAAAATAAAAATCAATAGTTTCTACCAGTTTTTCTGGCGATAGATTATCTGCATATCTCGTAAACCCTTCAAAATCAGTAAATAAAACCGTTACAGAATCAAATTTCTTGGCCTCTACCTTACCATTCTGTTTTAATTCTAAGGCTGTTTCTTCAGGTAGAATGTTAAGTAATAGCTTTTCCGACCGGTCTTTTTCTTCTTCAATTACGCGATTGGTTTTACGCACATATTTATATCTATTGAGTAAACCAATAGCGATAATTAAAATAAACCCAGCTAGTCCAAATGAAATATATTTGACAATTTTTTGTCTCTTTTCATTTAATTCTAAGATCTCCGACTCCTTTTCTAATAACCCTATTTGATCTTCTTTCTTTTGAAGGTCAAAATCAAATTGTAAGCCCCTTATTTTATCATTGGTAGCTAAATTAAATAAAGAGTCTTTCTGGGCTATAAACTGAGATTGATATTTAAAAGCATTGTTATAATCGCCTTTTGAGGCATATATTTGAGACAAACCCTGGTAAATATCTCTTAATTCATCATTGGCTTCAATTTCTTGCGCAATATTTTCTGCTTCCTTGAAGGCATTTAATGCATTTGGCAAATTTAATTGCTGATTTACTTTACCTGAAGCTATTAAGGCCTGGATAACTAATAGTTGTTGGTTATTGTCTCTAGCGGTTTGGTATGCCTCGCTTAAATAATCTATAGCCTTTTCTCTATTGTTTTTTTTAAACTCTACCAGTCCTAATTTTATCAGATTATCGGCACGCAAAGTAATATTTTCAGTACTTGCCAGGGCTTCCTCGAAAAATTTTAAGGCATTATCATACAATCCTTGTTCGTAATATACTTCACCCACTCCCATCAAATACGACGTAATTTGATCTGAGTCTTTTAACGATGCTCTATAATCCTCAATTTTATTAAAAAAACTTAACGCTTTTTCGTAATCAAGCATTTCGGTATACAAGCCCCCAATATTCAATAATGCCTGAACTATATTAAACGGGTCTTGTGTTTTTTCTGATAATTTTAAAGAACGTAAATAATAATCTAAAGCTTTAGGATGACTGCCTTGACTATAATAAACAGCTCCTAAATTATTTACTAGTTTGGCAATCCCCAAGGTATCATGAATGGCCTCAAAAGATTCCAGCGATTGGGTCCAATAGTCAAGAACTTTTAAATAGTCACCTTGATAATAAGCAGCCAAGCCAATGTTTTTTAAAGAATATGCTTTTCCTTTTTTAAAATCTAATTGTGTAGCGAGCTCATAAGCTTTTTCTGAATACGTCTTAGATTCTAATATGTTTTCCTTTAAGACTTCTAAACTTAGTGCATTTAATGTAGATACCATCACAGTATCTTTTGCTCCTGTATTAACAATACTTTTTAAGCTGTCAATTTTCTTATTTTGACTATACCCACTAAATGAGCATAATAAAAATAGAAAAATTAAAACTAGCCCTACTCGGTGCACCACATTGAAACATTAATTACTAATTATCTAATTTTTAACAATATTATATGACTTGACTTTTTTCTTTGTAATGATCCTTACCAAATACATTCCATTTGGGTAATTTGACATATCTATTTTGACTTCATCAGATTTTTTCTTTTTAATCTTTTCTTGCTCATACAAGTTGCCATACATATCATATATATAGATATCGCTGTTTTTAGATTCTTTGCTCTCAACAGTTAATATATCATTAACAGGATTAGGATACAATTTAAAGGAATCATCTTCGGTAGCATTCTTTTCGTCATCGTCATCATCATTATCATATTCGTCTCCATAACAACTGCCTAGACTGTCTCCATGGCCTAAATGGGCCTGAACTGCATTTATACTTACGCATATACTTTTACCCTTATGACAAATAACAACCTTTCTATGTTCATCATCTTCATCGTCATCATCGTCATTGTCATTGTCATTGTCATTGTCATTGTCACAATATTGGTAAATATCTGACTCATTTATCGTTAATTTACTAGGAATACCATATTCAATAATATAATTCATTGGTTCTGATATCTTAATTGTGAATTCTCCTACATCTCCAATTTCATACTCCTTACCATTGGAATTAATAAACTTATATGGAATGCCGTCAGGGAAGACAATTTCTACTGTTTCGTCAAAAACAAATCCTGTAATTTGTGAAATAATAGTAGATAAGTCTGGATAATCTCCTTTATTAATTTCAATATTATCAATATTTACATATAAAGTAGCAGGTAAAATGCTCACTCGACCAGAACCATAGAAATTGTTAAAGTTTGAAGCAATTGGAGCCAAAAATGCTCCTGGGAAAACATAATGTTTCTCCTCTTCTGTAGGGCCTGTAACTTCCAAACCAGTTAATAAGTTCATCGAATAAATTTTATCAATGGTCCTTTCTTCAATTTCTGTTGAGCCATCTTCTTGGTCAATAACTGCAAAAACAGAAGTGTAATCATTGGAATCATTCTCACCTCCTATACCCGTTTCGTTAACGACAGCTCTAAATTTATTCTCGATTACCAGGTCAACTTGGTTATTAAATAGATCATGTCCGTTTACTACTGCTCTAAATTTATTAACTACCGCTCTAAATTTATTAGTTATGGGATCTGGATCAGTATTTAAAAAATCAATAAAATGTTGTACCTCAAGATCAAGAAAGCTCATTCCATTTACTACCGCCCTAAATTTATTCTCAATGACCCTTTCGCTCGCCATCCAACTTCCATTACCAATCAAATCGAGTATTTCTTGTTCATTAACAACAGCTCTAAATTTATTGATAAGAATTAATGAATTATCTGAATAAAAATCGGTTTCGTGTGCAGTTTCAATAGCTTGTAAAAAAGCTACATTATCTGAAATACCATTTGTATTATATTCATATTTTAGTTTAATAGGGATGGCTTCGCCGTAAATATAAGAATCATCTTCCGGGCGAATGAGTAAATCTCTTTTGGTAACGGCCAATATGCCATCAATAAAGTTTACCTGATACAATTCAAGTTGCGCATCCGTTAAGGGAGTTTCAAAATTTGGCCTTATGGCATAATTATTTACGTCTGGATATGGGAATACCGCAGGTGTCGAAAATACAATGGAAGGCAATCCAAGAGATTCTAACGTGACTCCTTCTTCTAATCCTACTGTAGTAAAGGTAAATTCAACGTCCTCACCAAATAAGACATCGACATCATCGGCAACAATATTAAAGGCTATTTTACCTTCATCAAAAAAGAATTTCTCATTTGAATTACCACCATCAGTTCCTCCTGGGCTAATAGGAGTAGAATTAACAATTAAAGGAGGGTTACCAACAAATGTGCCAACCGAGGCAGTAATCTCCGTAGGACTTACTAATGTAAATGGCAATTCTTCTCCATCAAATAGTACTTTAATTGCTGGTAGTTCTTCTCCATTTACATACACTGTTGGATTCTCTGGGAAAAACTCACCAGTGATCGTAACTTCAAAAGGTTCTGAACTCGGCATGATTCCTTCTTCAGTGGTTAGCTCAATTAATCTTGAAGTAGGCGTAGCAATTTGTTTAAAAGCCATATTAACATCTATTAATCCCGCTCCGGCAATTTCTGGTGGACTGAAGGGTACGGCCGTTTGCTTAAATAAATCGAGATCATCTATAGGTAATCCTTCTGGATACCACGAATTTTTAGCAGATTGCAGTAAAGCCATAGCTCCGGCTACATGTGGAGCAGCGGCTGAAGTTCCAAAAAAATTATTAAACCCATCATCTTCAATGTCCTGTCCGATTGAGCCTACATTTGTATTTACCCCATCTGGCGCAGAAATATCTATATTTATGAAAGATAAATCTGGTAAATCTCCTGCATACGATGAAAAATATTGGGAAACCGGATTTTGAGCATTTCTATAATCTACAGCGCCAACTGTTATGGCCTCAGGAGTCATAGCATGACCACTCACGGTGGGAGCACCAGCATATTCTAAAAATTCTAATCCTTGGGCCCTAAAGGCTATAAATCTAAATGGTAAATTGGGTGTAGGTATTCCGTTAGCACTCGTTATCATTATATTAGCTTCCCCTGTTCCGGTCGCTTGAAAAAGTATAATTTCAGTAGGATCGCCCTCAATATTAACTCGATTATTTCCTACAATTAACCGGCCTTCATCATCAACCAAATAAATATCGAGATCATCAATGGCTCCCGAAGTATTTTCTTGTGAAGCTAAATTTTCATCCCATTGTAATACGATCATATAAGTACCTGGAATAACACTGATCCTTTGAAATATATCTACGCCTACTACATCTGAATCGAAGTCATGAGCTTTAGCAGGGCTATCCAAACTTAAAAAGTTTGTTTCTAAAATCTGAGTGGAGGCATTAAAAACTCCCTGATAACCATTATCTGCAAAATTACCCGCTGAAGTGATATAAGAATTACCAGGAATGCTAGTAAAGTCTTTAATAGCTTGGGCTATATTGCCATTGCCAAAAAAAGGCTCAGCTGGAAAAGTTATATCATCAACAATGATAGTACAACCAGCGTCTTGTAATGCTTTTATTCCTAATTCAAAATCTCTGGGAGACACCACCCCTGTATGAAAGGCCAGATCGGCCCCCGGAGCTATATCATGAATAATTTGAAGCATGGCCCTGCCTTCATCAAACCCCTCACCATAAGGGTATTCTTTTAAAACTTGTACTTCATTCATGGAACCGGTAGTATTTGCTGGTCCCGGTAGATCCCCATTTTCTTTGTCAACGGTTGCCTTGGTTTTAACGGTAAATAATTGGGTATCAAAACTATCCGAAATGACGCCAATCTTTACACCGCTTCCATCAACTTCAACGATCTCTCCTGCCCCATTTTTAATTTTAAAAGCTTCTCTTACCAAATTGGACTTTTGGGCTATATCGCCTTGTGAGGTTACTATACCGGCATTTCTTGCCGATGGGTATAGAACCCTGACAAAATTAATGATCTGGGCAGATCCATTTAATTCTAATAATCTATTAATTGGAAAAAACACATCGATAGTCGATAAACCGTTAGCACTAATAGTAGATGGGTTAATTATAAAATCTGTTGGATTAGGGTTTAGAATATTAGGCGGAATGCTACTATAATGCAAATCATAGGTGTTTTGCAATAAATCCAATACATCCTGTAGCTTTCCAGCTTTCGGAACAACCTCTACCAGTACTTTTAGTTTGTCATTGGTTAATTGATAAATTAATGAGGAAGGGTTTAAGCCCGGCATTGCCAACTGCTAGTGCATTGAGCTCTAATCCTAAAACATTCATATCTTTTCCATCACCTTGGTCGTATAATGGAAAGATAATTCCACCAATTTCGTCGTCTTGACAAAATGAGCAAGATTGATAGGCTTTAATATGCTTGGTATAGCCATTAGGGCTTTTTACGGTCCATTTAACATAACCTGATGCCATGAACTGCCTTGTAAAAGCATTTTCTACATTTCCTTTTTTGAATTTATTTATTCCCGGGCTTGTTATAATTTCATTTCCGTTATAATATCGAATATAACTATCCTCTATGTCAATAGTAATCTCCCTGTCGTTAGGATTATTATACCCAAATGTGGCGCTATATAAGCCATTCCCTAAATCCTTTATACAGACTTTTAATGTAATGGTTCTACTTGAATAACCTGTTTTTAAATTTGAATTTAAAGCTTGAGAATATCCAAAAAAGGTATTACTTAAAATAAATAATACTATAAACAATCGATAGTTTAAAAAATATTTTAATCCTAGAAAAATCGATTCATAAGGACGAAAATAATAATTAGTTTTCATAGCAGCAATTTGATTAGTTAATGATCTAAATTCTTTCCATACGCACCACCGTATATTATATAAAATAGGACATAACATAGCTGTAGGCGCTTATTAAAAAAATAAATAAACGTCTACTTTTAGGGGTATTTAAGAATACTAATGTAACCTTTTTAAAAAAACTTGGGCAAATGATACTGGACGAACATAGCGATTTACTTACCGAACGAAAGGTTTTACTTACCGAAGGAATGTTTAAAGATGTTGCAATGCTCATTATTATTTCATGGAATCATTGTCTGTTATTGAACGTTTAATTATACTTGCAAAATATTTCGGGGTGTAGCCTCTCGACTTTGCTCGAGATACCTGCCTGCCGGCAGGCAGGAACTCCGCCCGGAACCGGACTACTTTTTTGGAAGTAGTATTAAATTTATAAAATGATAGTAATCTATCAAAGTTAACCATCTCGGGGTGTAGCGTAGCCCGGTTAGCGCGCCACGCTGGGGGCGTGGAGGTCGGAGGTTCAAATCCTCTCACCCCGACCAACAAAAGCTGAACTTATGTTCAGCTTTTTTATTTGAACGAGGTTGAAGTTCACTTCAAAACCGAAGTGAAAATAAAAAAGAATAAAAGCGAAGCATTTGAGCTTTGGTTGAGCAACATCCCCATGGAGGATCAACGCAGTTAATCCTGATAAAACCGAAGTGAAAATAAAAAAGAATAAAAGCGAAGCATTTGAGCTTTGGTTGAGCAACATCCCCCATGGAGGATCAACGCAGTTAATCCTGATAAAACCGAAGTGAAAATAAAAAAGTATAAAAGCGAAGCTTTTGAGCTTTGGTTGAGCAACAACCCCCATGGAGGATCAACGCAGTTAATCCTGATAAAACCGAAGTGAAAATAAAAAAGAATAAAAGCGAAGCTTTGGAGCTTTGGTTGAGCAACAACCCCCATGGAGGATCAACGCAGTTAATCCTGATAAAACCGAAGTAAAAATAAAAAAGTATAAAAGCGAAGCTTTTGATCTTTGGTTGAGCAACATACCCATGGAGGATCAACGCAGTTAATCCTGATAAAACCGAAGTGAAAATAAAAAAGTATGAAAGAGAAAATTTTTGTGGTTTTCCCTTAAATAATATGTGGCTTTTATTTTACCTAAGACTCCAGATAAATTGATATTTGTTAATGATCAACTATTCAATTCTATTATTATTAATAATTCTAACATTCATTAATTTCTTACTTCATTCAATTAATCGAACATTTAATCGTTTATATGTATAGTCGTATTAATCTCCTTCAAACCGGAAGAATAAATGCAACAAGCAAATAAAAAAATAACGATCCACATTGCCGACGATCATCAAATAATTATTGATGGCCTCATGGCGATCTTAGAATTCGAAAGTGATATAGAAGTAGTTGGTTACTCCTTAAATGGGCAACAAGTACTCGATTGGTTCTTGGAAAATTCGGCCGACATTTTGTTATTAGATATTAATATGCCTGATATATCGGGCTTAGACGTTATGCAAGCTTTTAAGAAATATCAAACTATTCCTCGGGTAATTATATTATCGAGCTACGATAATTATAAGCTGGTTAAAGACGTATTAAAATTGGGCGCCCAAAGTTTCGTTCCTAAGAAGTCTGCGGGAGAGCATATTGTTCATGCCATCCGCACAGTATCAAAAGGTGGGCAATATTTTACAGATGAAGTAAAAGAAAAAATGATGAATGCTTTAATGAATAAAGAAACTCCAGAAGATGAAAATCTTGAAGGAGAATTGATCAATTCGCTTACAAAAAGAGAATTTGAAATTCTTAAACTCATTGCACAGCAGTATACTACAAAAAATATTTGCGAAACATTATTTATTAGCCCCAGTACTGTTGAAACGCATCGTAAAAATCTTCTTAAAAAAATTAAGGCCAAAAATAGTGTTGGATTGGCCCTTTTTGCACTAAAAAACAATATTATCTAAATTCTTAGCACTTAGATAAGCTCTTTTTGTTATTTTTATTTTTTTAACAATTTACCACAATTATTTACCCATTAAATAAATGGATATTGCTTATTTACAAATATTGTTTCTACTGCTGCAATGTACCATCATAGCCGTACTTCTATTATTTTTATTTCGATTACGAACAGTTTTTGGCTTAAGCTTACTGCTTATTACACTTGGTGTTTTCCAGTTTATACAAATCTTTTTAACTAGTACACTCTCCATAGAAATATATTCTGGATATCAAATATCACCGGGTTCTATGGTATTGTTTACAGGTAGTCTTTTTGCCATATTATTGGTATACCTGCGCGAACATGCCCTAAAGGCCAGACAAATAATATATGCCCTAGTTATTGCTAACGGAGTACTAGGGTTGTTACTCGTAATTTTTAGTTATTTAATAAATGATGTTTTCGTAAATAATATATATAATTTACCCGTTGAGTTCTATAGTCAAAATACAAAAATAATTTTTATTGGTACGATATTGCTCCTACTGGATGGTTACGCAATAATTTTTCTTTATGAGTTCATATCAAAATATATTAAATGGTTATTTCTAAGAATGCTATTAACCATGGTTATTGTGCTAAGTGTAGACGCATTATTTTTTGCTTTGGGTGTATTTGGAGGAACAGAGAAATTTCAAACGCTTTTACTATCTGGTATAGTTTCTAAAGCCTCAGCGGCTTTTATTTATTCGGCCATATTTACAGTTTATTTAATTTACATCGATAAAAAATCTGTAGACATTGATGATGGGCATGCCTCCTATACAGATATTTTTCGTGCATTAACTTTTCGTGAAAAATATGAAGATGTTCTTAAAAAAATGAGAGTCAAAACTGAAGAACTTCAAGAAACGCAGGACATTGCGCAGCTCGGTACTTTTGTTTTAGATTTTAAAACCAACGCTTTTGAAAGTTCACCTGTTTTTGACAAAATAAGCGGATTTACTGACAAAAAGCTTAAAACGCACGAGTTTTATAGAAATATTATACATCCTGACGATCTGGAATTAAACGATCAATATTATTTAGAAAGTATTAGAACTAAAAAACCTTATAACAGAAAATATCGAATTTACCGCAACGACAATAATGAATTAAGATGGGTAAACGAAATAGGTCGGGCCATTTATGTTAAAGGAGAACCCATACAATTTAAAGGAACTATACAGGATATTACCGATCAGAAATTCACTGAATTCGCTTTAAAAAAACAAAATGATGAATTAAATGAACTAAGTAAAGAATTATCGGTTAAAAATGAATTATTGCTGGAAAGCGAAAGAAAATTTAAGAATCTATTCGCTAAAAGTCCCATTTCTTTATGGGAAGAAGATTTTTCTATCGTTAAAGAGTTAGTAGATAAAAAGAAAAAAGAGACAAAGGATCTTGAGCAGTATTTGAATGATAATCCGGATTTTGTACATGAATGTATCAACAATACAAAAATATTAAATATAAATGAAGTTACACTCGAGTTACTGGGCGTTGCAAATAAAGAAGACCTGATTACTCATTTAAGTAAAAATTTTAATCTAAAATCTTACGAAACATTTAAAAAAGAATTGATTGCATTGGCCAATGATAAAAAAGAATTTACCGGTGAAACTCAATTTACACGAAGTGATGGTGAAATTATAAATACATTGATAAAATATGTTATTATTAATGATGATTATTCAAAGGCCATTATCTCTATTGTCGATATCACCGAATTATCAAAAGCAAAAGAGAAAATAGAAGAAAGTGAAAAAAAATTTAGAGAACTATATGAAAAGTCTGGTGACTCGATCTTTATAATGGAAAATGGAATTTTTATTGAATGCAACCAGGCAGCTGTTGATTTATTTGGATATAAAACATCTAAAGAAATCCTAAAAAAAGATCCTTCTAAAATATCTCCAAAATTTCAACCCGACGGTCAAAAATCAACCGACAAGTCTATTAAAATGATAGAAGCGGCTTTGAAAAATGGAACCCATAGGTTTGAATGGACTCATATTAATAATATAGGTAAAGAATTTCCGGTGGAAGTATTGTTAACATCAATATTTAATGAGCCTGAGAATAAAATAATACATGCAGTTGTTAGAGATATTTCAGAATGGAAAGAAACAAAAACACAACTGATACAAACCAAGGAGAAAATAGAAGAAAGTGAAAAAAAGTTTCGTGAATTATTCGAAAAATCAGGGGATGCTATTTTAATCATTGAGAACGAAATTTTTACGGAGTGTAACAAGGCAACCATAGATCTACTTGGGTATAATACAAAAGAAGAATTTCTTCAAAAACATCCCTCTCAATTATCGCCAGACTTGCAACCCGATGGAAAAGAATCTTTTGAAAAGGCACAAGAGATGATGAATATTTCTTTAGAAAAGGGAACTCATAGATTTGAATGGCTTCATACAAAAAGAACCGGTGAAAATTTTCCTGTAGAGGTTTTACTAACGGCAATTTTAAATAAACCCGACAATAAAATTATCCATTGTGTATGGAGAGATATAACAGATCGGAAAAAAGCCGAATTAACCCTTGTAGAAAGCGAAACCGCCTTACGAAATGCACAGGAAATTGCACAATTAGGTTCTTTTAATCTGGATTTTAAATCACAATTACTAAATAGGTCAAAGATCTTTAATGATATAATAGAATTTAGACATGAAGATATCGTATCCATAGATCAATGGAGAGAAATGGTACACCCGGAAGATATTTTAGAAAATAGAAAGTTGTTTGAACAATGTATAGAAAATAAAAAAATCTTCAACAGGGAATTTAGAATAATCACAAAAAGAAATAAGTTGTTAAAGTGGGTTCATGGCCTTGGTGAAATAATATCTAATAATGGCCAACCCGAACATTTTAGAGGGACACTTCAAGACATTACCGAACGTAAATTAAATGAATTGGCTATTTCATTAAATGAAAAAAAATTAAATGAGATTCAAAAAATTGCCAACTTAGGAACTTATGAAATAGATCTAAAAACAAATCTTGTAAGTGCTTCACCAATTTACAAATCAATTTTAGGCATTAAGGAAACACCAAAAAATAATAAGGGCTGGTGGCAAAGTATAACCCATCCAGATGATTATGAAAGCAGTGAATCATTATGGAATGATTGTATAGCTAATTGTAAACTCTATGAGGATGAATACCGAATAATTAACGACAAAAAAGAGATTAAATGGATCTACGATCTAGCCGAAGTAAAATGTGAAAATGGTATTCCATCTATAGTGGTGGGCACTATTCAAGATATAACGGCAAGAAAAGTTGCTGAATTAACATCAAAAGAAAATGAGATTAAATTAAAAGAAGTACAAAAAATATCTCGACTCGGATCTTTTCTTTTTAATGACGAATCGAATCTATTTGAGTCTAATGCTATTTTCGATGAAATCGTGGGTATCGATTCAACTTATACAAAGAATCTTGAAGGTTGGTTGGCGCTTATTTATCCCGAAGATTTTAGAGAAGTAAAAGAATTATTAGAGAATTCTGCTTCAAGTACCGTGAGAAGAGAATTTAGAATTATACGATTTAATGATAAAAAGATCGTTTGGGTTAATGGGTTGGCTAAAATTAATTATAATAGTAATGGATTGAGACAATCAGTTGTAGGTACTTTGCAAGACATAACCGAACGTAAATTATCAGAACTAAAAATAAAAAGATCAGACGTTATATTAAGTCAAATAAATTCATTGGTTCAAGTAATAGATAAAGACGGAAATATAACTTATGCATCACCAAGTTTTAAAAGCATACTGGGTTATGAACCTGAGGACATGCTCGGTTTAGGATGGTGGATAAAAACAACACCCGATCTGGACACCGCTTATAAACTTCGTGATGAAATACTGAATATTGTCAGGAATAACGCCCCATTGAGCGATGAAATTAAAAATAGATGGATAACGACCAAAGACGGCAAACCGAAACTATTCGATTGGGTAAGTTCAAAAGGCGAGGAAAATACTTTGATTTTTGTTGGAATTGACATAACAGAAAAACAGGAAAAACAAAAGGAATTTATAACCCTTACAGAAACCGCTCATGATGCTATTATCTTAGTTGATCAAAATGGAAAGATATTCGAATGGAATAAATCTTCAGAAGAAATTTTTGGCTACAAAAAAGAAGAAATTCTAGGAAAAAAAATAACAAATCTTATGCCAAAAAAATATCTGTCTCAATATAAGGATGGATACAACAAGGTAATGCAAATTGCATTGAAAGAAAATTATAGAGACCGCGTGGTGGAGGGTAAAACCAAAGAAGGGAATGTATTCCCTATGGAATTATCAATAAATTTCTGGAAAAGTAATGATAAATATGTGTATTGCTATTTTATTAGAGACATAACAGAAAGGGTTCGTGAAGAAAATATAAAACGCGTTTTATTTAATATCACTAAAAGATCAAGTGATAATATAAATCTTAAAGATTTCTTTTATTATATAAAAAATGAACTAGGTAAACTTATCAATACAAATAACTTTTTTATTGCCTTATACAATGAAAAATCAGATATGATAAGTACACCATATATGGTCGACGAACTAGACGAAGGAACAGACTTTCCTAAAGGCGAAACACTAACGGGACATGTTATCGATACAAAAACAGCACTATTGACTAGTGAAAAATATGTTAGCTATACTGCAGATGGAAAAAAAGTCATCGGCCTGGGTCCCGAATCTAAATGCTGGCTTGGTGTGCCCTTGCTTATTGAAGATAAAGCCATAGGTGCTATTGTGGTGCAAAGCTATACCGATGAAAATGCATATTCTAAAAACGATGTAGCCATATTAGAATTGGTGGCATCTAACATCGCACAGCTTATCCAAAAAACCGATGATCTAGAAAAAATTACCTTATTAAATCAAGGTTTAATTCAAAGTTCCCATGGAGTAATCATTACCAATTTAAAGGGGGAAATAGAATACACAAATCCTGCATTTACCAAATTAACAGGTTATACAGAAGACGAAGCTATGGGTAAAAATCCGAGGATGTTAAAATCTGGTGAACATTTGGAAGCCTTTTATAGTAAACTTTACGATACCATTTTAAAAGGAAAAACTTGGTATGGAGAATTAATGAACAAACATAAAGACGGTCATAAGTATTTGATTGATGCCAATATATCTTCTGTTAAAAATATAGAAGGAAAAATGACGCACTACATTATGATTTTTGAAGATATTACAACCAAGCGCCAACTTGAACGTAAATTTATCAATGCTTTTATTGATGCACAAGAGGTAGAAAAGCAAAATTTTGGAGAAGAGTTACATGATGGCATTAGCCAAATATTATCTGCTGAATCGATGTATATCGATCTATTAATAGAACAAAATCAGGATCGCATTAATGATAAAGCCAAATTCCTAACAAAAATAAAAGAACTTAATTTAAGTGCTGTTAATGAAACAAGAAATATCGCCCATGGTTTAATGTCGAGCCAGTTAAAGCAAAGCGGATTACTCATTGCGGCCGAGAATATTTGTATTGATTTTAACTTAGTGAAGAATATTAAATTCAGTTTTTACAAAAAAGATATAAAAGAAGAAGAAATATCTAAAGAAATAAAGACTAATTTATTCAGGATAATACAAGAATTAACTACCAATATTAATCGATATTCTTCTGCAACAAAAGCTTCTATTGAATTCAGAAAGTTAGAACATAATAAGTTAAAACTAACCGTTAAGGATAACGGTATTGGGATGAAATATAAAAAAATAAAAAAAGAAGGAAAGGTAACCGGATTACAAAATGTAGAACGCCGAATTACTTTTCTTAACGGTACTTTTGAAGTTCAAAGTGCTCTGAATAAAGGCACATGTTGGAATGTAATTGTCCCTTTATAAAAACATTTCACCATAGCATGAATTAATTTTATTGTTTTTTTATTAAATTGTCTTTCGAAAATTATTATAGATTAAAATAATTTCAAAATTTAGTAATTAAAAATCACAAATTTTCGCTGTACACCTATGAAAAAGGAATTAAAAATGCTAATGGTTGATGATCATCCCGTAATTATTGAAGCCTATAAAAATATATTAGCTTCAGACAGGATTGCAGATAAATACGATTTTAATATAGATACTGCCATTAACTGCGATGATGCCATTGATAAAATAAATATGGCTGCCAAAAATGGTCATTATGATATGCTCTTTTTAGACATCCAGTTACCGCCTAGTGCCGATGGGTCAATTATTTCGGGGGAAGACCTGGCAGTTTATGCTAAAAAATTGCTCCCTAAAAGTAAAATATTGATATTGACCACTTTTAATGATAATCACCGTATCCAAAATATTTTAAAAACGGCACAACCAGATGCCCTATTAATAAAAGACGACCTAACATCGAAAGAACTATTAAAAGCCATCAATGCCATCGTACATAATGATTCCTACTATAGCAATACCGTAACCAAAAATTTAAAAAAACAATCAGTTAATATTGACGAGGCCATCCTGGATGATATCAACCGAAAAATAATATTTTTTCTTTCTAAGGGCATAAAAACCAAAGACCTCACAAAACATATAAATCTTTCACTTAGTGCCATAGAAAAAAGAAAAGGGCATATTCGTAATATATTCGAGCTTGAAAAATCGAGTGATGAGGATATTTTAATAGAAGCCAAAAAAAGAGGGTTTATAGAGTAATCGTACTTCATTACATCTTTAAAACTTATAAAATATAGAAGCCTTATTCTTTCAAATGATTAAGGCTTTTTTGGGTTGGTATAGTTGGTTTATTTCCAAAGCTTTTCAAAGAAAAATAATGCGACCGTCATTTTAAAGTATATGAATTATGAGATCTGTTCGTTTAACTAATACAACGAAGTATAATTTATTAGAATAAATTATATCAAAAATGTAAATCATGAAAAAAACACATATTTTATCAATACTATTTCTATCATTTATTATTTTCTCCTGTTCGGGAGATAGTGAGACGATAATGGATCCTGCTAATAACGATGTAACGTATACGGGCACGATTAAACAGATAATCGATAATAATTGTATAAGCTGCCATGCCGATCCCCCTTTAAATGGTGCTCCTACCTCCTTAATTACATTTCAAAACGTTAAAGACGCAGTTATGTCGAGTAATCTTATTGCAAGAGTGGAGAATGGTTCAATGCCGCCTGAAGGTACAGATTTAACAGCCGGGCAAGTGCAGTCAATTAAAGATTGGCAATCGGGTGGTTTTAAGGAATAAATATAATAGTGCCCTTCGATGAACGATGTTCTCTATTTTTAGATTAATTATTTAATCCATTTCAGGCGAATCGAGATCTTGCAATTCACCTAGTTGTTTAAGTAATTCGAAGGTTTTATGAGCTTCTACTTCATCTACAACACTAATGGCAGCGCCAACATGTACCATAACATAATCGTTCACTTTCGCTTCAGGAACTAAGGTGAGGCTTATTTCTTTAATGACACCATCAAAAGACACCTTACCTAAACGAAAAGTTTCGTCTAATTGTGAAGTGATCTCAATTAATTTTCCAGGTATAGAGAGGCACATATCTTTTTCAGGTTTAAGATTTTAGATTTGATTTAAGCCAGGTGTACCAACTTTCCATTCCTGCACCAGTAGTGGCAGACACTTCAAAGAATTTCAAATTCGGATTTACCTGAAGCGCGTATTTTTTTAATTGATCTATATCGATTTGTAAATAAGGTAATAGATCAATTTTATTGATGATACAAATATCCGATGTATGGAACATATCGGGATATTTAATAGGTTTATCATCACCTTCTGTTGTACTGATAATCACAACACGCTTTGATTCCCCTAAATTGAACATCGAAGGGCATACCAAATTCCCTACATTTTCAATCATCAATATGGAGTTGTCTTTTATATCCAATTTTTTAACAGCATTGTAAACCATATCACTCTCCAAATGACATCCTTTACCTGTATTTATTTGAATAACAGGGATGTCTAAGGCATCTATTCTGTTGGCATCATTCAAAGTTTGCTGGTCTCCTTCTATTACATAAAATGAATGCTGGTCTTTTAAATCTTTTAATGTACGTTCCAATATGGAAGTTTTACCAGAACCCGGAGAACTTACCAGGTTGAGGGCAAAAATATTCTTGGCTTCGAAATAACCCTTGTTTCTAGCGGCCATTACTTCATTATGCTGAAGAATATCTTGCTCAACTTCTAATACCGTTTTATGATGATGTGAATGTGTATGGTCATGAGAATGCGAATGTCCATCATGATCATGATGGTGATGATCGTGAGCGTGATCATGACTATGACCATGAACTTCATCATGATGGTGATGATGTTCGTGAGCTTTGACTTCTTTTGGATTTTGGAAGGTTACGCCGTTTTCTTCGGATCCACAACCACAAGTACCACACATAGTATCGAATTTTTTGTTAATGTAAAGATAGTTAAATTAGCACTTTATCTATAAAATAATTTTTCGCATTATCGAGGTTTTCATTTGCTCTCTTACTTAAACCAATTTTTAACTCCCATTCATATCCCTGAATACCAAAAATATATGAACGAGGGTGATGGTCGTAAAGCTTATTTGTTAAATACAATATGGTTTCTGGCGCTAAAGCATGTGTACTAAAACTATATTTATCAAATGTTTGGCATGGCTTTAAGAAAAATCCATCTTTTGTTTCTTCTTTTGTAGCATCAACAAATATTACCTCGTCATAATTGGAAATTAATTCAGCGTCTTCAATTTGAAGTTGATATCTATATTCGAGAACATAAGAATTTTTTTGACTTTTCAGAAAGTCTAAAAACAGCCAACCAAGACCATCATCCTGCCTTCCGGTATTACCAATACCCAATACAATTATTCTCTTATCTAAATTTTTCATCAATTAAATTTCCTTGATGATCTTTCAACTGAATATTAAGAGGCATTTGCCCTAATGCATGCGTTGCACAACTTAAGCAAGGGTCGTATGCTCTAATAGCTACTTCTACTTGGTTGAGCATATCTTCAGTAACTTCAAGTTTATCACTAATCACATTATTAGCAACCCATTTTACAGCTTGGTTCATGGGTTCGTTGTTATGGGTCGTTGAAACAATTAAGTTACAACGTGTAATTCGGTCTTTGTCATCCACTTCGTAATGATGAATTAAAGTACCTCGAGGTGCTTCAATAATACCTATTCCTTCACCGCGTCTTTTGCCTTTTCTTATGAGGTCGTTGCTTAAAATATCTTCGTCATTCAATAAGTTCTTCATCATTTCTGCACAATACAACATTTCAATTAAGCGAGCCCAATGCGAATACATTGTTTTATTGTTAACTTTTCCGTTGGTTGCCAATTTAAAAATGATTCGTTCTTGTTCAGCATACGGAGTTTCAATACCATTACATACATTCAGTCGTGCTAAAGGACCAACTCGGTTCCAACCTTTTTCTCTTCCTAGATCTTTTAAATAAGGGAATTTTAGGTATGTCCATTTTTCTACGCCTTCATTAAAATATTGTATGTAGTCATCAGAAGGAACATCATTCAGGATAACTTTTCCATTAGCATCGAGTGCTCTTAAATTACCATCATATAATTCTAGAAACCCGTTTTCCTTGTTAACTAATCCTAAATGACCAGAAGGGTATTCTGCAAACCCGTCTAACCAATTGTGATTTACTTCATGATACCCTTTTAAGAATTCAATAATTTCTCTAGACCAATTAATCATGGCATCAACAGATGGAATCTCTTTACTGTTTAAAAAATAATCTCTTTCCTTTAAGGTGATTTTTTTATGAACACCTCCGGGAACAGCAGAGATACCATGGATACGTTTACCAGCAATGGTTTTAATAATTTCCTGACCAAATTTTCGCATTAAAATTCCTTTTTTAGCCAAATCCGGGTGCTCGATAGCAACCTCGGCAACATTGCGTTTAGTAGGATTGGCATTAACACCAAACAGTAAATCTGGAGAAGCTAAATAGAAAAAATGCAATGCGTGCGATTGAAAAACTTGTCCGAAATGCAACAGTTTTCTAATTTTTTGTGCAGGCATAGTTAAATCTTTAGGATCTAAACCTACAATTTGATCAATTGCTTTTGCGGCTGCTAAATGATGACTTACAGGGCAAATACCACACAAGTCGTTGTACTAATACTGGAGCTTCCCAATAGGGATGCCCTTGAATAAAACGTTCAAATCCGCGAAATTCTACAATATGAAAAAAGGAATCTTTTACTTTGTTGTTTTCGTCTAAATGAATGGTTACTTTACCATGTCCTTCAACTCTGGTTACAGGATCTATGACTAGTTTTTTCATATTTAATCGTATTTAAATTCTTCGTGAGTAATAGAGTATTCTTCGTTTAGGAGAATATTTTTAACAACCTTCCAGATATGGTTGGCGTTAGGAGGGCAACCAGGAATGTAATAGTCGATTTTTACAATTTCACTACAAGGATAAACGTTGTTTAAAAGTTTAGGAATGTCCTCATGGTTTGGTATAACATTAGCTCCAATTTCACTTGTTAACCCATGTATATAAGCTTCTTCCAGACATTCCTTTAAAGGAACAAAATTTCGCATGGCAGGAATCCCTCCCATAATAGCACATTCACCAAAACCAATTAAAATATCACATTTTTTTCTGAATTCTTTTAAAACTTCTATGTTTTCAGAATTAGCACAACCACCTTCAATAAGTCCAATATCACAACGCTTGCTGAATTTTTTAATATCTGTTAAAGGCGATTTATTAAATTCAACAATTTCCAAAATATCGATGATATCTGTATCAATATCCAATAAAGACATATGGCAACCAAAGCAACCTGCTAGTGATGTTGTAGCGACTATGAATTTGTTTTCATTTTTTCTTTTTTTAAAAGTATCTCTTCTTGGAGCATCCTTGTCTTTACCCACAATATCGTATTTTCTGTCTCCAAAAGGTTGTTCGTAGATCATTCCTTTAATCAAAATGGCACCAACAGGGCAAATGTTCATCGCATGCATGGCTTCTGCATCTGATAACTTAGCTTCCTCATCATAATCGATTTGTACTCGTGTTTTAACACCGCGACTTACAAATGAAAATACATCTTTACCATCTTTTGTTTTGATTTCCTCTACACAACGTTTGCAAAGTATGCATCTATTGGATTCCATGATCATGCGATCGGAATTGAAATCAACAACCTTATTACTATAAACATGTGGAAAACGTGACGCGGTTATTCCCATATCATAGCCTAAATTCTGCATATCACAGTGGCCGCTTTTTTCACAGGATGGACAAAAATGGTTTCCTTCGGCAAATAGCATTTCTATAATTGCTTTTCTCGTATTTATAAGTTCTGGCGTGTTTATTTCCACTTCCATACCGTCGTAAACTTTAGTTGTACAACTGGTTGTGGTTTTGCCATTAACCATAACTGTACAAATTCTGCAAGTTCCTAAAGGAGGATTCACTTCATGGAAATGACACAAAGTTGGAATGTATATTCCGTTTTCTTTTGCAGCATCTACCAAATTCTTGCCTTCATGAGCTTGGTATTTTTTGCCGTCAATTGTTATGTTTATTAGATTATTCATAAGAGCTTTCTATTTCTTGGATGATACTATCATAATTTTCAACAGCTTTATCTATATTAAAAGATTGATTAATATCACTTTCTGCGAGCAAACATTTTTGAAATTCCCCAGGGAATTTTAGCATAGCAGTAAGCAAGCAATTGGTTGATGTTTTTCCGAGTCCACATCTACTGGATTGTTTAATGATCGTGCTCCAGTCTTTAATTTCATCAAGGTCATCTTGATCTGCATGGCAAAGCATAATTTTATTAATTTTCTTATTTAATAAGAAGTTACCTGTTCTGCACGGAACACAAATACCGCAGGATTCTGCAACAAAAAATTTGGTGATATTTTTAAGAATAGATAAAAGATCTCTTCTACTATTAAAAACCATAAATGAACCACCACTTCTTAAGCCAACGCCACTCATTTTTCGAGAGTATTCAATGGGGTCTTTAAATGAAAACTGAATGTGTTCTGCTAATAAATTCTCACCAGATATTTCTCTGTCAAAATCAACTTCTGATAAAAATTCTCCAGCAAAACCGTTAAATAAAATGTAGTGTGGATCTTTAGCTTCAATCAAGTCTAAAAACGCCTTTAATTTCATTCCCCATTCTATTTCGTAAACTCCTGGTTTTTCACAATCACCAGAAACACTTAATAGTTTTGTTCCGGGCGTAGCCTTGGTACCAATTTTTAAGTATTTGTTCAATCCCATTTCCATAATTCTTGGCACTGCGCAAAGAGTTTCTACATTATTTACAACAGTGGGTTTGCCTAAATATCCTTTTTCAACTGGGAAGTATTCCTTGGTTGTTGGTTCGCCTCGTTTGCCTTCCATAGAGGCTATCAATGCGGTTTCCTCACCACATATGTAAGCTCCAGCTCCCATGTGAATGTTAATTTTAAAATCGAAGCCTTTTATCCCGAGTATATCTTTTCCTAAAAATCCTTTTTGGTTAAACTCCTTAATAGTTTCTTCTAATTTATCTTTTAAATAGAAATATTCAGCTCTTAAATAAATGGTTCCTTCTGTGGCACCAACAGCATATCCAGCCATTGCCATTCCTTCAAGTAACAAACCAGGAATTTTGTTCATTAGAACTCGATCCTTGAAGGTTCCAGGTTCACCTTCATCTGCATTACAGATGATATACTTCTGGTCTGCTTTGTTGTCTTTACAAAATTGCCATTTAACTCCCGTAGGGAAAAAAGCGCCACCACGCCCAGATAGTTTAGAATCCTTAACTAATTCTATGACTTCATCTGGGTTAAAATCTTTTAGTTTTTTTAATGCTTTACCAGGTTTGTAAGATTTAAAAAAAACGGTTTTACCTTCCTTTGGTTTATATTGAATATTATCTTTTGGATAATTGCAAAGTGATTCTACTGAATGACCTTGTTTTAATTTTGAAACTATCTTTTTAACTTTTATGGGAGTAAGATTTGTAAACGCATGAAAGTTTATTAAAGCAGATGATTCCTGATCGCTTAAACCAAGACACGAAGTTTTGAAGAAGCCAAATAATCCATCCTTGGTAACATTGCCTATTTTAATGTCTAATTCTTCTTCAAAAGCTTCTTTTACCGCTTGATAATCATGGAGTTTAGAAATAGTTGAGCAATTTAGATAAATTGTATACTTACCAGCATCTTTACGATGAAAAAAATGATAGAAGGAAATAACCCCTTCAAGCTCCATTCTTGAGATGTTAAACTCTTTCGCAATTTTAGTTTTGTCATCATGACTGATGAACCTTCTTTTTCTTTGAATATCCCATAAAACATTCATTAAGGTCGTTCTTGAAGAATATTGTTTTTTTACTGACATATTTGAAACTATTTTACCATATGTATCAAATGTATCATTACATTAAAAATTAAAAAATGATAATTGTCAAGGTTTAGCGATTTATTGAATGTGTAAGAAAGTCAGAGAAGGTTGTTTATTTATCTTGAAAAGCAGTAAAAATTTGCAAGTACTATTAAATCCATTTGAAATCATTAAGAAACTTCTAATGCTTTAACTTTTAATTCTTTTCCTTGGATGATTCCTTTAATAAAACTGTTGCATGACGGACAAGAATCGTATAAGTGCTGTATTTCAAAAATTGAATCACAATCAAGACATTTTCCTTTGGCCGGTATAATGATTATTTTTTTTGTAGCTTTTTCTAAAACGGTATCTTTTACTGCTAAAGGCCAAATAAAATCAAGAGAATCTAATTCTATGCCAGCCAGGGTTCCTATTTCGAGTTCTATGAGATCTACCCTATTGGCCTTTGCTTTTGCAGTTTCGTTTTCTGCTATTTTAACGATCCCAAGGGCCACCGACATTTCGTGCATTAACCTCGTATTTACCGAATTAAATTATATAAGCTAATAAAATTAATAAAATTCAATTTAATAAAACATGATGAACGTCATGTTTTTTTATGTCTTATGTTTTTAAATTTAACGATTCAATGCGTTAAAAACTAACTATTAACGTCCTTTTTTTAATTTATTTTCAGTCATGGCTACAAAAAAAGAAGTACAAGAAACTTATTATGAAAGCATAATAAGACAAGGTTACAATCGTAGAGATTTCATGAAATTTGCCACTTATATAACTGCTTATATGGGATTAAGTAGTTCTATGGTAGCACAAGTAGCAAAATCTCTTGAAGAAACACACCGTGTGCCTGTAATTTGGGAACATTTTCAAGAATGTACCTGTTGCAGCGAATCGTTTATCAGGTCAGATCATCCCATTGTATCAGAAATCATCTTAGACAAAATTTCCTTAGATTATACCTTAACATTAATGGCAGCCTCGGGTCATCAGGCAGAAGCAGCCAAACAAGCAACTATGGAAAAATACAAAGGTGAATACATTCTTTGTGTGGAGGGATCTATTCCGCTTGGTGATGATGGTAATTATTGTTGTATAGGAGGTAGATCAGCCAAAGATATTTTAATTGAAGCGGCGGAAGGAGCCAAGGCTATTATTGCCTGGGGAAGTTGTGCATGTAATGGATGCGTACAGGCCGCATATCCAAATCCTACAAAGGCCACACCTATTCATAAAATTATAAAGAATAAACCCATTATAAAAGTTCCCGGCTGCCCTCCTATTGGAGAGGTAATGGCTGGTGTTATTGTCCATTTGGTTACGTTTGGTAGACTTCCAGAATTAGATCGTTTAGGACGACCTAAAGCATTTTATGCAAAACGTGTGCACGATAGCTGCTACAGAAGGCCTTATTATGATGCCGGATTATTTGCAGAAACATTTGATGATCAAAATGCAAAAGATGGATATTGCTTGTATAAATTAGGTTGTAAAGGGCCTATGACATACAATGCTTGCGGTACTATTAAGTGGAATAATGGTGTTAGCTATCCAATACAATCTGGTCATGGTTGTATCGGTTGTAGCGAAGCTAATTTCTGGGACAATGGTCCTTTCTATGAAAGGATAACAAAATTACCTGGCTTCTCTACAGAAAGAACTGCAGATGATGTTGGTAAAGTTGCCGCCGGAGTATTAGCCGGAGGACTAGCAGTCCATGCCGTAGCTGCAAATATTTCTAAAAGAAAAGAATTATTAAGCAGAACCTCGCGAGGTAAATCAAATGAAAAAAATATAGATTCTTAAAATAATTATCATGGCAAATAGAATAGTAGTTGACCCTATTACTAGAATTGAGGGTCATTTAAGAATAGAAGCAGAAATAAAAGACGGCAAAATAGTCGATGCCTTTAGTTCAAGTACCATGGTTAGGGGTATTGAAAATATTGTTAAGGGACGCGATCCTCGGGATGTCTGGGCTTTCGTGCAGCGCACTTGTGGTGTTTGTACCACCGTACATGCCCTTGCTTCTGTGAGAGCGGTTGAAGACGCTCTTGAAATAGCCATACCACCCAATGCAGAAATGGTTCGGAACATTATGGAAGGAGCATTATATATGCACGATCATACGGTACATTTCTACCATTTACATGCATTAGATTGGGTAGATGTGGTAAATGCCTTAAAAGCCGATCCTGTCAAAACATCAGAAATCGCTCAAAGCATATCGAAATGGCCAAAAAGTTCACCGGGTTATTTTTCAGATATAAAAAAGAGAATTACCAAATTTGTAGAAAGCGGTCAATTGGGAATTTTTGCGAATGGATATTGGGGTCATCCTCAAATGAAATTGCCTGCAGAAGTGAACTTAATGGCAGTAGCTCATTACCTGGAGGCTTTAGAATGGCAAAAAGAAATAGTAAAAGTACATACCATTTTCGGTGGTAAAAATCCACACCCTAACTATCTTGTAGGTGGAATGGCCTGTGCCATCAATACAGAAAACCCGGGAGGTATCAATGCTGAACGGTTAGCCATGGTAGGAAAACTACTTAAAGAAGGTAAGCAATTCATTGAGCAAGTATATATTCCAGATCTCTTAGCCATCGCATCCTTCTACAAAGATTGGGCGGGAATTGGTAAAGGCTTTGGAAATTATATGTCTTATGGAGATTTCCCAACCAATGGTTATGCAGACCAGTCTAGTTTTAAATTCCCACAAGGCGTTATTTTGAATCGAGATCTATCTAAAGTATTGGATGTTAATCATAGGAGTAGCGACGAAATAGAAGAGTTTGTAAACAATTCATGGTATAATAATTATGCCGAAGGAAAAGATACCGGTAGGCATCCATGGGAAGGTGAAACTAACATCAATTACTCCGGCCCGAAACCTCCTTATGATTTTCTTAATGTTGAAGAAAAATATAGTTTTATAAAAACACCTCGATGGAAAGGAATGCCTATGGAAGTTGGCCCACTGGCACGCCTGTTGGTAGGTTATGGTAGAGGTAATAAAGAAATTCAAGAGGCCGTAAATGCTGCTTTGGCACATTTAGATGTTCCTGTAGACGCTTTATTCTCTACCTTAGGAAGAACAGCAGCTCGTGGTATTGAAACGCAATTGGTAGCCAATTGGACTATGGAATTCTATGACACCTTATTGAATAATATCAAAAATGGTGATGAAAGAATGGCCAATACTGCAAACTGGGAACCTTCAACCTGGCCCAGTGAGGCTAAAGGGGTAGGATTTATGGAAGCACCTCGTGGAGCTTTGGCACATTGGATAAAAATTAAAGATGGTAAAACAGAGAATTACCAACAAGTTGTTCCAACAACATGGAATGCTTCACCTCGCGACTCTAAAGGAGAACGTTCTGCTTATGAGTCAACTTTAATTGGTACTCCAGTGGCAGACCCTAACCTTCCATTGGAAATCATTAGAACAATTCATTCCTTCGATCCATGCCTGGCTTGTGCTGTGCATTTATATGACGAACATGGAAACCATATTTCCAAGGTACAGAACATTAGCAGTTGCGAAATTTAAAAATTAAGTTATGGAAACCAGAAATTTTAAAAGGGTTATGGTTTGGGAACTACCGGTTAGATTATTTCATTGGTTAAATGTTCTTTCTATATTAGTTCTTGTCGTAACTGGATTTTTAATAGCTAATCCACCAGCACTACTATCGAGTGCCGAAGCTACTAATTTACATTCTTTCGGCATTGTAAGATTTATACATTTTACAGCCGCCTATTTTTTCTTCTTTGTAATGATCTTAAGAATTTATTGGGCCTTTATGGGAAATAAATTCGCAAGTTGGAGAGCATTTTGGCCCTTTAGCAGAAAAATGTGGAATAATTTTTGGCATGTTTTGAAAATTGATATCATGCTATTAAATGAAAAGGAAGAAAATATAAGTAATATTAGTATTGGACATAATAGTGTAGCAACACTGTCTTATATTGTTATGTTCTTCCTCGCACTTGTTCAAGTTTTTACAGGATTTGCCTTATACGCCGACCTCTCTTCTTGGTGGCTACCTAAACTTTTTACCTGGGTTATTCCGCTCTTTGGTGGAGATTTCATCGTAAGAACAATACATCATATTACGATGTGGCTTTTTATATTCTTTAGTATGGTGCATGTTTATTTGGTCTTTTATCATGATTGGTTGGAAGGTCGCGGTGAAGTTTCATCCATGTTTGGGGGATATAAATTCGTAGATGAACGTCGGATAAAAAAAACGGTAGATGAAACCAAAAAACCTAAGAAAAAAGTAAAGAAATTGGCAACATCAAAATAAATCCATTTAAATTCATTCAAGAGTGATTCCTTTCATTTTTGAATGAATTTATTTGTTAAAGTTAAATAATGAAAATAACAGAAAGAGCTCCCGTAGCGATCAGTAGCGATTCTTATTTTTTTGAAAAAGATAAATCAAACTCCATTTTGATAATGGGCGTGGGTAACTATTTAATGGGAGATGAAGGCATAGGAGTACATACCATACAAGCATTGTCTAAAATAAAGCTCCCGGGTTATGTAGATATATTAGATGGTGGTACTGGAGGATTCCTATTATTAAGTTGCTTTGAGGCTTACAAGACTATTATTTTTGTAGATGCTACTATGGATGGACAAAAGGAAGGTACCGTTTCTTTGATTCGTCCGAAGTTTGCATCAGATTTTCCATCTGCATTAAGTGTCCATGACGTAGGCCTTAAAGACATGATCGAAGCCGTTTATTTAATGGATCATGTTCCCGATATTCATCTATTCACTGTTTCTATCAAGGAAATAAATCCAATGACCATTGCATTAAATAAAAAAGTGAAAGCGTCTATTCCTATTCTCATCAAAAATATCCTGGAACTAACCGAAGAGTTACACTTAGAAAAATCGTAAATTAGCACTGTATTTAAGTGCTATTTTGAATGCAGAAAACCTATCAAATTTCTATTTCCGGGCAAGTTCAAGGTGTGGGTTTTCGGCCCTACGTCTATGTTTTAGCGCATAACTATAAAATAAAAGGAACCGTTTCTAATAATGAATTCGGTGTAATTATTTATTCAACCGGCGAAGAAAAAAATATTCTTTCTTTTTATAAAAAGTTAATAGAAAAGCCACCTGTAGTTTCTAGGATTATTCACCATGCTATTCAGGAAATAGATTATAAAGAATTTGAAGATTTTCAAATTATAGCCTCTCAAAAAGGCAGCAAACTCAATGTACAACTTACGCCCGATTTTGCCATTTGCGACGATTGTAAAAAGGAAATAACGATTCGCGAAAATCGACGTTACCTATATCCCTTTACTACCTGTGTTAATTGCGGACCCCGGTGGGCGATTACCACGGCTTTCCCTTTTGAACGCAATCATACCAGCATTGATAAATTTATCATGTGTGAGGCATGCAATAATGAATATACAAATCCATTAGACCGGCGGTTTCATTCACAAACCAATTCCTGTCAAAAATGCGGCATCAAGATCGAACTAAAGGATTCTGAAGGAACTACCATAAAAGTTGAGAAATCTGAAATATTTAAAACATTGGCTGCCTATATAAAAGAAGGCAAAATAGTCGCCATTAAAAATACCAGTGGTTATTTATTATGTTGCGATGCCAGCAATGAAGAAATCATTAATAAATTAAGAATTAAAAAAAATCGTCCGCAAAAACCGTTTGCTATTTTATATCCAACAATCAATCTATTAAAAGAACAACTAGAAATAAATAATAAACAATCCTTAGCCCTTAGCTCTACCGAAAGGCCCATTGTGATCGTACCAAAAACAAATTTTAACGGCACATTAGCCTTAACCGAATTGGCTCCGAATTTAAACCAATTAGGGGTTATGCTGCCATATTCAGGAATTTTGCAATTATTATCGGATGAATTGGAAATTCCTATTGTTGCCACTAGTGGCAATATTCATGGTTCGCCAATCATAAGTGATGAAGAATATGCCCAGGCTGAATTGGGGAGCATTGTAGATCTTTTTTTACATCATAATTTGAATATCATCAACCCACAAGACGATTCAGTTGTAAAGTACAGCACAAAATTTGACCATGAAGTTATATTCAGAAGGTCAAGGGGTTATGCTCCAAATTTTTTTAACGGTGAATACAAAACAGATTCTAAAATCATGGCGATGGGAGGCCATTTAAAAAGCACGATTGCTTTTTTGCCCAATGATTATTTATACATCAGCCAATATTTAGGTAATCTAGACCACTATGATGTATATGACCGTTTTACGAAAACAATTGACAAGTTTATAAAACTATTTGAACAAAAGCCCGATACAATATTAATAGATGAGCATCCTGCCTACCAGAGTACTCAATACGGAATAGAATTATCAAAAAAACTGGATGCTAAACTTATAAAGATCCAACATCACAAGGCACATTTCGCATCTGTGTTGGGAGAACATAAACTATTTGATGAAACTGAACGAATTTTGGGAGTTATATGGGACGGGACCGGCTTTGGCGAGGATGGTCAGATTTGGGGTGGTGAATTTTTTAGTTACCATGCCGGTGCAATGAAAAGAATTGCCCACTTTGAATATTTTGACTGGCTAGCAGGTGATAAAATGGCCAGGGAGCCTAAACTTTCATTATTATCTTTAGCAGATGAGGAGATGCGCTCTTTATTATCCGAAAAATATTATGAAGAGGAAATTGTATTATATCAAACATTGAAAAAACAAAACAAACTTAAAACATCTTCTGTCGGAAGACTTTTTGACGCGGTGGCTTCAATTTTAGATATCTGTGATGTGAATACCTATGAAGGTGAAGCAGCTATACTGCTGGAGAATTATATTGAAAACTACGATCTAAATACGTGTAAATCTTATGGTAATGTTTTGGATGACCTTGTTATTCCTACCCAATTAATACTCAAAAATATTTATATCGATATTAATGCGGGGCTTCCTAAAAAAGCTATTATCGCTAATTTTTTATACACCTTAGCAAACATAATCTTAACAATTGCCAAACAAAATAATTTTAATAAATTGGCATTTAGCGGAGGTGTTTTCCAGAATACAGTATTGATAGATATGCTAAAAGAAATGGCTCAAAATGACTATGAATTATATTTTAACATTAACTTAGCTCCTAATGACGAAAATGTCTCTTACGGGCAGATCACGTACCATTTAAACAGTGTTAATTAAGGTTAAACTGGATGAAATATTTAAGTGAATATAGAAATTTAGAAGCTACCAAGAGCTATTTACAGCTCATCGAAAAAACCATTACAAAACCATGGAATATCATGGAAATTTGTGGTGGACAAACCCATGGTTTGGTAAAAAATGGGATCTTAGATCTGTTACCTGATAAAGTTACCATGATTCACGGACCGGGATGTCCTGTTTGTGTAACTCCGTTGAACTTAATCGACAAGGCCATTGAGCTATTAGAAAATAATGTTATTGTTTGTTCTTTTGGCGATATGATAAGGGTTCCGGGCAGTAAAAAGAGTTTGTTAGAAGCCAAAGCACAAGGTGGAGATTTGCGTATTCTATATTCTCCGCTTGAAGCTGTAAAGGTTGCTAAAGAAAATCCGGATAAAGAGGTCGTGTTTTTTGCCGTGGGGTTCGAAACTACTGCTCCGGCCAATGCACTATCTGTATTACACGCCCAAAAAGAAGGTTTAAAAAATTATTCAATCCTTGTATCCCATGTATTGGTACCTCCAGCCATGAAAGCCATTTTAGACGATGAATTCTGCAATATTGATGGCTTTTTAGGCGCCGGACATGTATGTGCCATTATGGGTTATAAAGAATATCATCCATTGGCAAGTAAATATAATATCCCAATTGTTATCACCGGGTTTGAACCCTTAGACCTTGTACAAGGTATTTATATGGCAGTAAAACAATTGGAAGAGGGCCGTTCGATCGTCGAAAATCAATATTCGAGAGTAGTAAAAGAAGAAGGCAATACTGCTGCCATTAAAGTAATAAATCAAGTTTTCGAAATCGGCAATAGAGAATGGAGGGGCATTGGCGAAATACCCAACAGTGGCTATGTTTTAACGAAAGCCTATAAAGAATTTGATGCAGAATTGAAATTTGGCATCAGCAATATTGTTGCGCCTGAAAATCCCGCGTGTATTGCCGGTGATATATTAAAAGGTATTAAAAAACCGCATCAGTGCAGTCAGTTTGGCAATAATTGCTCACCTGCTAAACCCCTAGGGGCTCCGATGGTGTCTTCAGAAGGTGCCTGTGCCGCCTATTATCATTTTTCGAGTAATTTAATTTCTTAAAAGTAAATGGACGAAACCGAATTAGGATTTGAAACAATAAATTTAGGCCATGGAAGTGGCGGACTAATGACCAGGGAGTTATTGGATAAAATTATCTTTAAAACATTTGACAATCCATTTATAAATCAAAAACACGATGGTGCTATCATAAAGTTCAATAGTGAAATAGCCGTCTCTACAGATAGTTTTGTGATATCCCCTATATTTTTTAAAGGCGGAAATATTGGTGAACTTGCCGTTAACGGAACCGTAAACGATGTTGCTATGTGCGGGGCTATTCCAAAATATTTATCATTAGCATTTATTGTTGAAGAAGGATTAAAAATAAATGATTTTATTAAGATCGTAAAGTCGATAAAGAAAACCGCTGAAATAAGCGGTGTGCAAATAATAACAGGAGATACAAAAGTTGTTGAACGTGGTAAAGGAGATAAAATATTTATTAATACCACGGGTTTCGGGGAAGTACATCCAAAAGCTAATATTTCTGCAAAAAATATTAAAGTTGGAGATAAAATAATTGTGAGTGGATTTATAGCGCAGCACGGAATGGCGATTATGTCTCAACGCGAAGGATTGCAATTCGAATCGGCCATTGTGAGTGATACAACCAATATCAATTTTCTTGTAAATGATCTGTTAAGTAATTTTGGAGACAAGATACACTTGCTAAGAGATCCGACTCGAGGTGGTTTAGCTAGTGTGCTATCTGAAATAGCGGGAGATATCCAGCAAGGAATAAGAATAGACGAAAATAAACTGCCTCTTGAAAAACAAGTTGCAGCAGCTTGTGAAATATTAGGATTGGATCCCTTGTATGTGGCTAATGAAGGCGTATTTATAGCCATTGTTGATTCAGAAATTGCTGAAGCAGTTTTAAAAATGATGAATCTGGATAAAAAAGGTAAAAATGCTGTCTGTATTGGCGAAATCACGAATGATCACCCCACTAAAGTTGTTATGAAAAGTGCTATTGGTGGCAAGCGAATTGTGAGCCCATTAATTGGTGAGCAGTTACCAAGGATCTGTTAAACCAATGGCGTACTCAACATCCAATATAATCCTATAATAATTGCGAAAAGTCCACCCGCCAGTCGGATTCCTTTAAAAAATACTTCATTATGCCCGTTTTTAGCGAAGGATGATATTTTGCCAATAACAAAGGCAAAGGTAGTCATCGCAGCTATGATGCCGATACCGAATCCTATTATATAAATTATAGAATCATACTGAGTAGTAAAACTCACAACAGGAATAAATAGTAAAAAATGTGCAATTCCAGCCAGTCCATGTAAAAAACCTATAGAAAAAGAGGCAAAATTACTTTGTTTAAGATTTTTATGATGTACATGTCTGTGTGTATTTTCTTGCTCGTGTTGATGACTATGTGTATGGATCACCGGGGCATTTTCACTATGTATATGTAAATGCTTATGGCGTTTATCTTCTTTAAATAGTTTAAAAAAAGCCCATAAACCAATGACGAATTAACACAAGTCCTACTAATTGCTCACTATAGTTTGATATCTTCTCAACAGGAATTAATTCTTTAAATAATAAAAATAAGATTCCTATGAACATCATTCCTATAAGATGTCCGATACCCCAAAATAAACCAATTTTCCAGGCTTTCTTTTTAGATTCAATGGCAAAAGGTGTTACTGCCGCTAAGTGGTCAGGGCCTGTTATAACATGTAAAATAGAGGCAATTAAGGCTGCTGTCAAAGGAAAGGTGATATTCATATATTTTAACCTTAGGATTACTAGCTATTTATATGATTAAATCTACAAAATTTATAGCTTATTTAAGGTCGAACTTATAAAAAAAACAAGTTAAAAAATAATTGAGATCTGCGCTTAAACCATAAAAAAACCGCCAATCGAAACAAGTTCTCATGGCGGTTTCATCAACCAAGTAAAAAAACTAAAGTATTATTTAGGCATTACTACAGTATCAATCGCATGTATTACGCCATTTGATGCTGCCACATCTGCGATTACAACAGTAGATTTGTTTCCTTTTTCATCAGTCAAGATTACATTACCATCACTTAAAGAAGCTGTTAACATTCCGCCTTGAACTGTTGGAATTGAAAATTTCCCATTATTGTCACCAATTGCTTTTACAACATCTGCTGCCTTAAATTCACCAGCAACTACATGGTATGTTAAGATAGCAGTTAAAGTTGCTTTACTTTCAGGTTTTAACAATCCTGCTACTGTTCCTTCTGGTAATTTATCAAAGGCTGCATTTGTAGGTGCAAAAACCGTGAACGGACCTGTACCATTTAAGGTTTCAACCAGGTCAGCAGCCTTAACAGCGGCTACTAAGGTTGAAAAAGCGTCATTACCGGCAGCAACTCCAACAATTGTTGGTGTTTCTGTAACTTCCATTACCTCTGTATTTTTTTCAGAAGCCATTTCAGTTGTTTCATTTTTCTTGTCATCATTTTTGTTATTAGCACATGCTGTTCCAAATATTAAAACAGACATTGCTAAAGCAGTCATTAAATTTTTTGTTTTCATAATTTTGTTTTGTTTAATTTTATACAAATATACTTAAACATTTTAATAATCTGCATTATTTTGTTTAAATTTTTGTTAAAATTATTAAACATTAATTTAATTTACTATATTGCGCTTATTAAGGTATAGGCAACCTATTATTTATTCAAAAAGATCTTAACAACAACGTATGAAAATTCTACTTACGGGCACTACCGGATATATTGGAAAAAGACTGATTCCTATTCTATTAGAAGCGGGGCATACTTTGGTTTGTTGTGTAAGGGATAAGGGAAGAATTCCGGAGATTTTAAAAAATAATAAACGTATTACGATTATTGAGGTTGATTTTTTAAATGCTGAAAGTTTATCAGCAATTCCGAAAGATATAGAGGTAGCCTATTATTTAATACACTCTATGTCTTCTTCTTCAACTAAATTCGAAACGTTGGAAGAGCAATGTGCGATAAACTTTAAAACTTCCATTGAAGGCACTAATGTTAAACAGGTTATTTACCTAAGTGGTATTGTTAACGACGATCAGTTGTCTAAACATCTTCAATCGAGAAAAAATGTAGAAGAACTATTACATTCTAAGGTGTATGCATTAACCACCTTTAGAGCAGGCATCATTGTGGGCAGCGGCAGTGCGTCTTTTGAAATAATTAGAGATCTGGTTGAAAAGTTACCGATCATGATCGTACCCAGATGGGTTGATACTAAATCTCAATATATTGCGATTAGAGATATTTTATCTTATCTGTCAAAAGCTGCTGGGCGAAAGGAATTATATAATACATCCTACGACGTTTTTGGTCCAGATATTCTTTCCTATAAACAAATGATGCTTCAATTTGCTGAAGTACGCCAGTTTAAAAGATACATATTCTCAATACCGATAATGACGCCAAAATTGTCGTCATATTGGTTATATTTCATTACGGCAACCTCCTATAAATTGGCCATAAGTTTAGTTGATAGTATGAAAGTTGAAGTGATCGGCAAACCTAGCGATATAAACAAGATATTAAACGTCGAACCTATTAACTATAAAGAAGCCGTCACTAGGGCTTTTGCTAAAATCGAACAGAACAGTATCCTATCTAGTTGGAAAGATTCTTTTGTAAGCGGACGATTTAATAAAAAGATTTCTCAATATATAGAAGTCCCTGAATTCGGATGTTATAAGGATATGAAAAAATTACCGGTTAAGAATGAAAAGAAAACCATTGAAAAAATATGGTCCATAGGTGGAGAAAACGGATGGTATTATGGAAATTTTTTATGGAAACTTAGAGGGCATATCGACAAAGCCGTTGGAGGCATCGGATTGCGTAGAGGAAGAACACATCCAACAGAGTTGAATACAGGAGACGCATTAGACTTTTGGCGGGTACTCTATGCCAATAAAAAGGAAAAAAGGTTACTATTATTTGCAGAAATGAGACTGCCCGGGGAAGCCTGGCTAGAATTTAAGATAATAAAAGGTGAGCTCATTCAACGAGCCATATTCAGGCCAAAAGGTGTTTTAGGTAGGATCTATTGGTTTGCTATTTTTCCGTTTCACGGATTCATTTTTAATAACATGATCAAAAAACTTATAGAGAATTAACATTTCATTAATACTTCCTTTATATTATTTGTTTAACTTTGTGTCATATTAGTTAAACATTTAATGAAAACTCAAAAAACATATAAATCTGCGATCATAAGGAAAGAGCATTTCAATGCCGCCCATAGATTACATAATCCTAAATGGTCGCCTGAGAAGAATTTAGAGATTTTTGGAAAATGTAATAATCCAAATTTTCATGGTCATAATTACGACTTAGAAGTTAAAGTTATTGGCTATACAGATCCACAAACAGGATATGTAATTGATACCAAGGAATTATCTGATCTTATCAAAAAAGAAGTTCTTAATAGGTTAGACCACAAAAATCTAAATCTGGATGTAATTGAATTTAAAGATTTGAATCCCACCGCAGAAAATATTGCGAAAGTAATCTATGACATATTGAGAAAATCATTAGACCAACAGTTAGATTTAAAAATTAAGCTTTATGAAACACCAAGAAACTTTGTTGAATACCCTTATTAATGGTAATCGTCTTAATGGCTATTCAGATCATGAAATTGGAGATGACCATTTATATACGGGCTTGGAAACACCAATGACTGACAATGCTTTTGATATTTCTGATAAAGAAAAAAAAGAGCAAATATCTTATTTGTTTTCCCAGATCATGCAGGTTATGGGGCTCGATCTAAATGATGATTCCTTAAAGGGAACTCCAGACAGGGTAGCTAAAATGTATATTGATGAGATTTTCTCTGGGTTAGATCCGGCAAATAAACCTAAGGTGGCATTATTTGATAATAAGTACCAATATAATCAGATGCTGGTAGAAAAAAATATCACTTTTTATTCTAATTGCGAGCATCATTTTGTGCCAATTATAGGGAAAGCACATTTAGCTTATATTTCTTCGGGTAAAGTAATAGGCTTATCAAAATTAAATAGAATTGTGCAATATTTCGCAAAGCGACCTCAGGTTCAGGAACGCTTAACAAACCAGATTGCGAACGAGTTAAAAACAGTTTTAGAAACTGAAGATGTGGCCGTTATCATCGATGCTAAACATTTATGTGTATCTTCACGCGGGATAAAAGACGATACTTCTGCCACTGTTACAAGCTATTTCGGGGGCGATTTTAACAATCCCACTAAAATAGCTGAATTACAAAATTATTTAAAAGCATAAAATATGGACCTAATTGAAAAAGCACTGGATTTTGAACAAAGAAAAAGTTCCTTTAAGACCAGAAACGACAAAATTATTGCCTCCAAAGAGGTTAAAGAGCTTATATTAAGCCTAAATGAGATTTACAAGAAAGATAAAGATCAAGAAATAATGGATCTTATGAAGCGCTTAACTGAAATTAAGAGAACGATTGAGAAGAGGCTAAAAGGAAGATTGACACGTTAGAATTTATGAAAACTATTGTTATTATTGGTGGTAGTAAGGGTATTGGCAATGCCATTTTAAATCTGTTAATAGACCAGCACAAAATTGTCAATATTAGCAGGTCTATGCCAAGTACAGATCATCAAAATTTAACGCATCACTCATGTGATGTTTTAAGTGATGAGCTCCCGGATATTAATTCAATAGACACACTTATTTATTGTCCCGGCAGCATCAATTTAAAACCATTTTCGCGACTGAAGATCGAAGATTTTACATCTGATTATGAAATTAATGTTCTGGGTGCAGTGAAGGTCATTCAAAAATACTTACCGGTTCTCAAAGAAGGGAAAAATCCAAGTATTTTATTATTTAGTACCGTAGCGGTAAAATTAGGAATGCCCTTTCATGCAAGCATAGCATCAGCAAAGGCGGCAGTTGAAGGATTGGTAAGGTCTTTAGGTGCAGAACTGGCTCCTACGATTAGGATGAATGCCATCGCTCCCACAGTAACCGATACTGAACTGGCTGCCAAATTGTTAAGAAATGATAGAATGAAAGAAAATATCATAGACAGGCATCCTTTAAAAAAATACCTCGATCCAAAAGAAGTAGCAGCCATGGCTGAATTTCTTATTTCTGATAATGCAAGATCAGTATCCGGACAGGTCTATGAATTGGACTGTGGCATCGTAAGCTTTAAAATATAAACTTATGGTAAAAGCTCTTCCTTTTATTATTTTTCTGATAATTAATTTTGGTGCTCTAGGTATTGGAGGTTGGTTAATGCAAAACGGGCCTACTTCTAATTGGTATTTACAATTAAACAAGGCCCCCTGGACACCACCGGGATGGGTTTTCGGGGTCGCTTGGATAACGATCATGTTTTGCTTTACATTTTATATGACATTTTTATATGAAATTGAAAATACTACCAAATTAAAAATATTATTCGGTTTTCAAGTTTTGTTAAATGTGAGTTGGAATTATATCTTTTTTAACAAGCAGTTAATCGGTGGCGGACTCATAGTGATCATTTTGTTGACATTAATCGTATTTTATTTATTAATCACTTATTTTAAAGAGTTGAATCTAAAGAGCTTGCTCATTTTACCTTATGGCATCTGGCTTATGATCGCGACCTCTTTAAACCTCTATATTTATTTAAAAAATTAACTTGAAACTTTTAATCATGTTTGGAATATTCAAAAAAAAATCGAAAACTGAGCTTTTAAATAATCAATACCAAAAGTTGCTTAAAGAAGCGCATGCATTATCTACAACCAATAGAAAAGCCAGCGATTCAAAATATGCAGAAGCCGAAGATGTGTTGAATCAAATAGTAAAATTCGAAAAATCATAGTCCTATGGCTTTTTATCAGTTTAAAAAACAACAAAAGATCAATACTTCGATAGATAAAGTGTGGGATTTTATTTCATCTCCCGCCAATCTAAAAGAGATCACACCTGATTATATGGGATTTGATATTATATCGGAGGATCTACCGGAAAAAATGTATGCAGGGATGATCATCAGTTATATGGTAAGTCCGATTCTAGGCCTAAAGACCAATTGGGTGACAGAAATTACCCAAATTCGTGATAAGGAATATTTTATAGATGAACAGCGTGTTGGTCCATATGCACTATGGCATCATCAGCATATTATTGAACCCATTAAACATGGAGTTCTCATGACGGATATAGTCTCATACCAACCACCCCTTGGTATACTAGGTGCTATCGCTAATACGCTAATTATTAGAAATAAGCTTAAGGAAATATTCGACTACCGTACCAAAGCTGTTGATGAACGATTCGGTATTTATAAAGAAAATCATTAATATTATTAAAACCTATGAAGTCCCTTATCGTTCTTCTTACTATTATTATGACGACGTTTAATAATTCCACTTATAAAATTGACTTTGGTAAAGATCAGGATGGGCAAGATTGGATGGTAGTTAATGATAATGTTATGGGTGGCAGATCTAACTCAACGGCCGAATTAAGTACAAATAGCCTGATGTTTAAAGGTTATGTCTCTTTAAAAAATAATGGAGGGTTTGCCTCGCTAAGAAGCCCATTAGGAAAATTTGACCTCTCAAAATATAATAAAGTAAAAATAAGATTCAGAAGTGCCGGGCGCGATTTTGCACTGAGACTAGGTACATCTGACGTATATTATCGTCCAAATTATAAACACATCTTCAGTTCAACCACGAAAGACTGGGAAATAGCTGAACTCAATTTATCAGATTTTAAAGAATATACATTAGGACAAATTACGGGCACAAAAATAGCTGAAGATATCTTTGAAAGAATTATCAGGATCGGTATTATTTTGAGCGACAAAAAAGAGGGGCCGTTCGAAATCGAAATTGACTATATCGAGTTTTATTAAATAAATAGGACCGTCGTTCTAAATTTAAAAAGCCTATCACATTTTGATAGGCTTTTACGTTTATTATTTTCTTTTTTATTAGAACTGATATCTTATCCCTAAGGCAATATCGAGATCAAGATCATTGTCGCCAAAGCCGTTTATGATACCAAATTCAGGTCTAAAATCTATTGATATTAATAAAGGAATCTCGAAATTATATTCAATACCAATATTACCATCGGCATTAACAAACAGACCGTCATCATCATTATTAAATTTATTATTGTAAGTACCAATTCCGGCACCAAAACCTGCATACCAGTTAAAACCACCATCAATATTCCATACCCATTGGTAAAGTCCGGTTAATTTCCAGGCATCAAAATTTTTATTATCCCGAAAACCCAGATCGACTTCAAATCTATTAATATCTTTCATTTTTCGTTGATAAGAAATAGCATAACCAAAACCGTCATTATCACCTGTTCTAATACCTATAGCATGTTCTGAAATATCCTGTGCTGAGGCGCTATACAGGGAACCTATAATCAAAATCGCTGTAAAAAATAATTTTTTCATTTTAAATAATTTTATTATTAATTCAATTTTTTCACACTAATCAACACCTTCAAATTCTATGCCTATCTAGTGGAATTTGTAAATAATTTTATTTTTATCGACTAACAAAACTACTATTTTTAATAATATCAATTACATGTGAATTTATAATTAATAAATTATATAAAAACCACAATCAAAAAGTTTAAAATAGGTTAAATTTGCACTTCTAAAAATGCCATAAAATGTCAGATACTAAAGAAAGAATTAAATGTTTAATTATAGGCTCGGGTCCTGCGGGATATGCAGCCGCCATTTATGCCGCAAGAGCAGATCTTAAACCCGTAATGTATACCGGTATGGAACCGGGTGGGCAATTAACAACCACTACCGAAGTTGATAATTATCCTGGTTATCCTGATGGGGTTGATGGGACCAAAATGATGGAAGATTTTAAAAAGCAAGCTGAACGTTTTGAAACAGAAGTAAGATTCGGATTGGCTACTAAAGTAGATTTTAGCGATAAAAAAGGGGGTATTCATAAAGTTACGATTGACGGTTCAAAGGAAATAGAGGCAGAAACCGTAATTATTTCAACCGGAGCTACCGCCAAATATTTAGGATTAGAAAGTGAGCAAAGATTAAAAGGTGGCGGTGTTTCGGCCTGTGCAACATGTGATGGATTCTTTTATAAAGGCCAGGATGTTCTAGTAGTTGGGGGTGGTGATACTGCCGCTGAAGAAGCTACTTTTTTAGCCAAGCTTTGTAAAAAAGTAACTTTGATCGTTCGCCGTGATGTGATGCGTGCTTCTAAGGCTATGCAACACAGGGTAAATAATACCAAAAATCTTGAAGTATTATATCATACAGAATTGGAGGAAGTCCTGGGAGATAAAGTTGTTGAGGGCGTTAGAGTGGTGAATAATCAGACTGGTAAAAAGCAAGAAATAGCCGTCACAGGTGTATTTTTAGCCATTGGACATAAACCAAATACAGAGTTATTTAAAGGTATATTGGAAATGGATAAAACCGGTTATTTAATTACCAAGGGTAAATCTACCAAAACAGTAAAACCAGGTGTTTTCGCTGCCGGTGATGTTCAAGATAAAGAATACAGGCAAGCGGTAACGGCTGCAGGAACCGGCTGTATGGCAGCCCTGGATGCCGAGCGTTATTTGGCTGCTTTAGAGAACTAACAATAAAAAAGCCTTTAACACGTAAATTAAAGGCTTTTTTTTAGGATTGCAGTTCCTTACCATGGTGTGGACAGTACTTCCAGGAACCGTTCATTATCTCACCATCTACCGGGCATTTTTTTGGTTTTAACAAAGAACCCAAAGGTAGCTTCCAATGAAATTCTTCGCCGCTTAATTTTACACTAAAAGTTTCTTCCAGCTTAGGATGAATAATAGGTTCGAGTGGATTATCCTTTTTCTGGAAAAGGAAAAAGTGCATATTGTCTCCTAACTTCCCTAGCATATTACCCAATACCGGTTTCATAAAAGAAAGTATAGATTGTGTCCTGCTATCTATTTCGGAATCAACCAATGGTATATACGAAACATTATTTTTATCTACAAGTTCTAGATTATTATATATTTCATCTTTAGATTTATAATCTACATCTCCAAAGGGTCCTATTTTTCCATCCAATATGGCCATCGATGTATATTGGCTAAAAACTTCAATGATCTCATCTGACTGTTGCTTTGGTACAGATTCGTCTTCAGCAAAAACTGCCTTCCAAAATTCGACGGGAATCCACCATACCAATTTTAAATTATCTGGTGATTCAGACAGTTGCTGTGTCTCTTCGGTTAATTTATTAACACTTACTTTAAAGTCTTGTGCCAGCAGGTTTACAGAAAAAAAAATAAGGATTGCACTGAAAATTCTATACATAAAACTATAATTGGGATGATCGTAACTAATAATTTAACAAAAGTATAAAAATAAAGGAGACCACCGGTTACGGCAGTCTCCTTTCAACAAAAAAATGGAAAAACAACTCAATTTTAACTTTGCTGTTTATTGTGAATGCTTCCCGAAGAAGACTCATTTTGTTGCACTTTTTTAGGATTACCAATATATCTTATATCTCCACCACTGGTTGCGTTGGCATTTAAAGAACCCGTAACATTAACAGAAACATCTGCACCACTGGTTACTTTAACAGTACATGTTTCTGATTCTAAATCTTGCGCTTTAATATTACTGCCGCTAGAAGACTTTGCTGTAAAAGTATTGGCCTTACCACTTAATGTTGCATCGGCTCCACTTGAAGTATTACAGGTTAATTGATTGACATTCAAAGCCAATTTTACAGAACTTCCACTCGATGCTTTTACTTTTAATTCTTCTGTTTTAAGCGTGTTTTCTGAAATGACTTCTGCCCCACTCGATACACTTATATCATTGATTGAAGAGGTCTGCACATATACTTTTCTTGATTTTGAGCTCCATATATTTTTATCAGTATAGATATGTAAGGTACCATCTTTAACTTCTGTAATAATAATGTCGTGCAAATTTTCGTCGGCCTCGACAGATAAAGAAGGGTTATTTCCTATAGTAAGAAAGACTTCGATTCCTTGGTTGGCATCAATGGCTGTAAAATCTGAAGAAATATTACGCTGTTCTGTCACAACGTTTCGGTTTCCTTTCACGCCTTCGATAAAACAGGAGGTCGTAGTTATTAATAAAATAATTGCTGAGAGTTTGATTAATGTTTTCATTTTATTGATATTTATTTTAAGTCAAATTTGAAATTAAATAGATATAAGATAAAGATTTTATGACTGAACTGTCATAGCAATAGGACGAATTGTTCTTGATCACGGTTTCATTTAAGATATTATTTAATTCTCAACCCGTTTTCATCAATTTTAACCTCGGCTTTTTCCCCTTGATCGTTAATTTTTATCTCAAGGCCATCTTCATCAATATTTACCTTAACACCATCCTTTTCATCTCTCATCAGTTCTCCAATAATCTTCTTCACAGTCTAAACATTCTAATCCTTCAATTGTCATTTTAAAATGATGTTCTGGCATATCTCCCCTATAGATATCATTAGTGGTTTCAGTATATCTTAAAAATGACCTGGTCGATTCATCCAAATACACTATTTGATCTTCTGGGATATAAAGTGTTACCTGAAGGTCATGGTCTCTGAATACATTTTGAGAATCGGTTAAAAAATAACCATGCAACATCAAATTATTATTTACTTTTTCAAAATTATAATTTATGTTTTCTGCATTCTCCCGAGCTACAAGCCTACTTCGACCTTGCGCTTCTTTCCTTACTTTTATATAGGCTTCGGTACTGTCGGATCTTTTTATGGTAAACCTTATATTGTTAGAATAATATTTTTCTAGGTCATTAGCATCGAAAACTTTTGTATAGCTATGCCGTCTCCTAAGCGTTGAATAATTTGATATATCTTCATTGTCGATCATCTTTATCTGTAAGGTATCTGTAGGGACAACAACAATATCGTTAATTTCAGTAGTCGATCCTTCATAGGCAAATTCAGCAGCTTGTTTAATTCCAAAGTAAATAGCGCCTAATAAAGCGATGATCCAGATTCCTAATAGCACTAATTTCGCTGTCCTGCTTAATATTCTTGATTTACTAGAAAGGATAAACAATCCTAAAATAAATAGCATAAAGAATGGAAGCCCTACCAATATCAAGATCAATAATGAGATGATCCAAATGGGAACACCGGTTGGATTGATGACCTGAAAATCTCCATCGAATAAGGAATCAATACCCATAAAATCAACAGCCCCAGCAGTAAATAAACTAATGATCAAAGCGACCATAGCCGCCACAGAAACGATGATCAAGATCACGCCAATGAACTTACCGATGACCATAAAAAAGGCGACAATTATTTTGCCAATGGTATCAATAAAATCCTGCAAGCCAGATTTAGCTTTGCTTCTTGTTCTTTTTAGGTCCTTTTTTTTTAAGGAGTCTGAAACATTGTCATATCCCTCTTTCACAGCATCTTTTACATCACTTGCTGCTCCCTTTACCCTTTCGGATACATCCTCAAATTCTGCGCGTACCCTTTTTTCTATATTGGTAATGTTAACAGGTTCACCTTCCATCTGTAATTTTTCTGCAGTGGTTTTAGCTTCGGGTAACAGAATCCATAAAATGATATATAATAATGGTCCAAATCCTAATCCGAAAGTTGCAACTAACCAGGCTATTCTAATCCAGATAACATCCACATCAAAATAATAGGCAATTCCCGAAGACACACCTCCTAAAAACTTATCTTCTCCATCCCGGAAGAGTTTTTTATTGGATGACCTTCTGCTGTAATTTTTTCCGGAATCATCTGTAAATAATTCTTCATCGACCATATAATCTTCTGGTTGTCCCATAATATCAATAACCTCATCTATATCTGCTTCGCTAATGACTTGTCGCGCATCTTTGATGCGATCTGAAAGTAATTCACTGATACGTGATTCAATATCGGTAATGATCTCATCTCTACCCTGTGGGTCGTCACTTAATGAACGACGGATAGCATCTAAATATCTTTTTAACTTTTGAAATGCAGTTTCATCAATATGAAAAAAGATTCCTCCTAAATTTATATTAATTGTCTTGTTCATTTTTTCGTTGGTTTTTTGCTAGTTACAATTTTTACGGCATCTACAAGATCTGCCCAAGTTGTATTTAATTCTTTTAAAAATAATATTCCTGTTTCTGTCAATGCATAATATTTTCTCGGTGGGCCGGATGTTGATTCTTCCCAGCGATAACTAAGTAATCCTGCATTTTTAAGTCTTGTTAATAAAGGGTAGATCGTACCCTCAACTACAATGAGCTTAGCATCTTTAAGGCTCGATAGAATTTCGTTCGTATATGCATCTCCATTTTTTAATATTGTGAGAATGCAAAACTCTAGAACTCCTTTTCGCATCTGTGCCTTTGTGTTTTCTATCTTCATTTTGTATCTTTTAAATTAACTAATAATAGCTATGACTACATTCACAATATAAATTAGTATTGCCGTTAGTATTGTTATCATCTCGTTCGGTTTTAAGGTTTAGGCCTTCTTAATTATTATTTCACAAAATTTATGGTTAATGGGTAATTATATACCTCTCCTCTACTGGCCTTAATAGCCGCCACAATAACAAGCACAAATCTTATAATGCCTATAATTGTTATCACTGAAGCTATACTTAAAAAACCAAAAAGGTTATCAAAATCCAAGTAAAAGTTAAAGTTGTCGAAATCGTCAATATGTCTCAAATGGTTAAAAAACGATCCGAATGCAAATGGAAAAGCGAACATTCCTAATATAAATAGATACAGGGTATAACTTAAGTTAAAATTAACCGCTTCCTTGCCATTATCATCTAAATAAGCACTTTTATCTTTATTAACAGACCACATGATAAGTGGACCTATAATACTTCCAAATGGAAATACAAAACTTAAAAATGCCGATAAGTGAATTAAAAATGATGTGTTTTTTTCGTTTTGAGTCAACATGATTTTAAAAATTATAATACTTTCTTATGCAAATATATATACAAAAGATAATACTATGCAATACAAAGTACTATATTTTTGTTATTTTAACATATATTTAACATTTTATATATGCATATTTTTAAGTAACTTGTCAAAAAAATAAGTCATCCTATGTCTAAATTTACCGTTTCGAAAATGAACAAATTCCTTTTATTTAAGCTGCCTTCAGCCTATTTTTCTGGAGTTAGGGTAAAATCATTTAATGAGCATGAAGCAGTGGCAACAGTAAGACATCAATGGATAAATCAGAACCCCTTCAAATCTTTATATTGGGCAACTCAAGGTATGGCCTCAGAATTAGCAACGGGTATTTTGGTAATGAAGGTTATCGCAGAAAGTGGTAAGAATATATCAATGTTGGTAACTAATCAGAAGGGAAACTTTACTAAAAAGGCAATCGGAAGGATCAATTTTATATGTAAGGATGGTGCTTTGATAAAAAAAGCGATAGATACTACCATTTCGACCGGTGAAGGTCAAACGATTATTATGAAAGCCGTAGGTTTTAATGAGCAAGGAGACATCGTGTCGAATTTTGAGTATGAGTGGAGCGTAAAGGTAAAAGGTTAAAAATATACAAAGTACAACGAGCATATAGTATGGCAAAATACGAGTCCTTCGAAACCGAAAGGTTAATACTAAAACCGATGTCTAAGGAAGATGCTCCTTTCCTGTTAGAATTATTAAACGCTCCCAAATGGCTAAAGTATATTGGTGATAGGAATGTTCATACTATTAAAGAAGCTACCGAATACATAAAAGTAAAAATCACGCCGCAATTAAAGAAACTAGGGTATTCGAATTATACCGTTATCAGAAAATCAGATCAAATAAAAATAGGATCTTGTGGACTTTACGATCGTGAGGGAATTGAAGGTGTAGATATTGGCTTTGCATTTCTCCCCCAATTCGAAAAGAATGGCTATGCCTATGAAAGCGCCAACAAAATGAAAACATTGGCTTTCGATCATTTTAAATTACCCCAAATAAGCGCCATAACAACCAAAGAGAATACGGATTCTCAAAAACTAATTGAAAAACTTGGACTTCAGTTTGTTAAAATAATCAATATCCCTAATGATGATGAAGATCTTTTGCTGTATCAGTTAAAAAACCATTTTAAGACCAGTTCATAATTAATTTAAACAGGAAGTGAAGAAAGAAGATAATTATATTGCCATAAACAAACAATCCTGGAACAATAGGGTTCAGTCACATCTGAATTCCGATTTTTATGACCTCGAAGGATTTTTAAAAGGCAAATCATCATTGAACAGTATTGAGCTGCAATTACTTGGAGAAATAAAAAATAAACACATTTTACATTTGCAATGCCATTTCGGACAAGATAGTTTGTCATTAGGCAGGCTTGGAGCACATGTAACCGGCGTTGATCTTTCTGATAAAGCCATAGAAAGCGCCATAGAACTCGCCGATAAAACGAAAATAGAGGCCAAATTTATATGCAGCGATATCTATGAACTGCCAAAGTATCTCGACAAAAAATTTGACATAGTTTTTACGAGTTATGGAACAATAGGTTGGTTACCCGATCTGGACAAATGGGCTAAGATCGTTTCTAAATATCTAAAGCCTGGCGGGAAATTTATCTTCGTTGAATTTCATCCTGTAGTTTGGATGTTTGATGATGACTTTCAGAAAATAGCCTATCATTATTTCAATAAAGAAGTAATTATTGAAACAGAAACCGGTTCTTATGCCGATAAGACTGCTGATTTTACGCAAGACTATGTGGTGTGGAATCATAGCATGAGTGATGTTATAAACAGTCTTATAAAAAATGGAATGGAGATTAATTCATTAGATGAATTTGACTATTCACCCTACAATTGCTTTAATAAGACCGAAGAATTCGAGACTAATAAATTTAGGATTAAACACCTCGATAATAAAATACCCATGGTATATGCTATTGTCGCAACGAAGAAATAATAAAATAAATCGAAACAAGAATATCTCAAAAACGAAATGAAACTTATATCTTTTATAAAATATAAACTTGTAACAAAATTTTGATCAGTAATACCAATATATTAAACCTAATAAACTCCCAAACATGACAGCACACGAAATTGATTATACCATTTATGGTGAAGAAATGCAATTTGTAGAAATCGAATTAGACCCTCAAGAAGCAGTAGTAGCAGAAGCCGGTAGCTTTATGATGATGGATTCGGGTATTAAAATGGATACTATTTTTGGAGATGGTTCTGGCCAGACAGAGGGCGTTTTGGGTAAGTTGTTTTCGGCAGGAAAACGCTTACTTACCGGCGAGAGTTTATTCATGATCGCTTTTATGAATGCTAATAATGGCAAAAAGAAAGTCTCATTTGCTTCTCCATACCCGGGTAAAATAATACCCATTGACCTAACTGAATTCAAAGGTAAATTCATATGCCAAAAGGATGCATTTCTATGTGCAGCTAAAGGTGTTTCTATAGGTATAGAATTTTCTAAAAAATTAGGACGAGGTTTATTTGGAGGCGAAGGTTTTATCATGCAAAAATTAGAAGGTGATGGGATGGCATTTATGCATGCCGGTGGAACAGTTGCCAAAAAAGAATTAAGATCTGGAGAAATGATCAAAGTTGATACCGGTTGTCTTGTTGGATTTACCCAAAATGTAAACTACGATATCGAATTTGTAGGTGGTTTTAAAAATACCGTTTTCGGTGGCGAAGGCTTGTTCTTTGCATCCTTAACCGGACCAGGCACTGTTTATATTCAATCATTCCTTTTAGCAGGTTGGCAGGAAGAATAATAGCTTCTGCGCCACAAACGGGATCGAAACAAAAAGGAGAAGGAAGTATATTAGGTGGTTTAGGCGACCTGATAGATGGAGATAACAGATTCTAAAACGATTTATTCGTTATTCTTTATATCTTTAATATATTGATCTAATTGCTTACCGTATTTCGATGCTTTTACTTCCGGAGACAATGAAATGTTGATGGTATCTAATAATTTAATATTAGCATCGAATAATTCGGTCAATGCCAAATAGGGAGCAATTTCACTGTCGGCATGAGTAATCGCAAAATTTGCCGTATAGTAATATCTTTTTTTGATCAAATTTTCAATTTGATTCTTGATAGAATCTATAATATGTGAATCTTTAGATTGTTTGGCCTCAAAGTCTTCTTTTATTAATTCTAGGCGTTTATTGTTAAACTGACTTTTCATCGCATTATATTCATCCAATAACTGTTGATTGGTTAGTCCGTTAATCGAAGCGCCCAAAACAAATTTATCCAATTTTGTATTGATCGTTATTGTTCCTTTCTCACCAAAAAATGATAGTTGCTTACCCGGCATTTTATCTAAGGAAAGAAAATATAATTCAGGACTTTCTATGTCATCAGTTAAGGTAAAGGTATTAACACCATCTAATTTTATGGAATCAACCGTCACCAATAAAGTGTCGCGCATTTTCTGTAAAAATATAGTCCCCTTTTTAAGATCTTTAATCTCTCCTTTCACCAACATAGTCGATTGCTCTTGTTTATTACAAGACAGCATTAGAAAACTTAGGGCAATAAATACTTTTAATATCTTCATCAAAATTGATTAATAATTAATGGCTGCAAATATACTTTTTAATCTTTAACGATTTAAGATTGGGCCACGATTTGCATTAATATTGTACATGCAATAGCTGCTATGGTACCCACGGCATATCCCAAAACAGCCAATAATACACCTACCGTTGCTAAAGACGGGTGAAATGCTGCTGCTACCACGGGTGCAGATGCCGCCCCGCCTACATTGGCCTGGCTTCCGATAGCAAAGAAAAAATAAGGCGCCCTTATCATTTTTGCAACAATTATTAAAAGAAGCGCATGAATGGTCATCCAAACTACACCTATGGCAACTAGTCCCAAGTTGTCAAAGATCATTGTAAGATCCATTTTCATACCAATAGAGGCAACTAAAATGTAAATAAATACACTACCAATTTTACTAGCTCCAGCCCCTTCATAATTTCTTACCCTAGTAAAAGATAATAGTATGGCAATAATTGTTGCAATACTGATCATCCAAAAGAAGTCTGAACTTAAAAAAGTAAATATATTTTTAGTAGTATTGTTTTCTATATTATTGACAAAGTCTGTAAAAAATTCGCTAAGATAACCAGAAGCAAAATGTGAAAAACTCACAGCTCCAAATCCAATAGCTGCAATTATAATAAGATCGGATAAGTCTGGTGTTCGTTCTACTTTTTTCGAGTAGCTCGATACTTTTTCTTTTAAAGCTTCAATGGCCGAAGTATCTGATTTCAACCATTTATCTATACGGGCCGATTTACCAATTCCAATTAGAATGATGGCCATCCATATATTTGCAACTACAATGTCGACAAATACCATACCTCCATATAATTTCTGATTATATCCATAAATCTCAAGCATTGCCGTTTGGTTAGCACCTCCGCCAATCCAACTACCCGCAAGGGTTGCCAATCCCCTCCAAACAGCATCAGGTCCTGCCCCACCTACTGTCTCAGGTGAAACCGCAGAGATCAATAAAATTGCGATAGGTCCTCCAATTACGATGCCTATTGTTCCTGTAAAAAACATGGCCAATGCTTTCCAGCCTAAATTATAAACAGCCTTCAGATCTATACTCAATGTCATTAAAACCAGTGCTGCCGGTAGCAAATATCGGCTAGACATATAATACAAATTTGTAGAATGGTGTACAACTTCACCTGATTCGGTCACCGTTTCCCATTCAGGAGCTATTAAACCCAAGGTAGTAAATAACGCTGGCACCATATATGCCATAAACAAGGCCGGCACAATATTGTAAAATTTATACCAAAATCCTTTTTTTAATGATGAAGTATAAAAAATAACGCCTAAAGAGATCATTAAGAGTCCGAAAACGATGGTGTCATTTGTAAAAATTGGGGCTGCGGTATGCATAAATTAATCGGGTTTATTCTATTGATTTATTTTTAATGGGTTCGAAAGGTAAAGAGATTTTTTAAAACAAACTATTGTCCAACCATAAATACGGCATTACAGAAAATAAGTTTACCATTCTCCCAAAAACTTCTAAACAGCGGATTATCTGCTAAATAAATCACTTCTCCTTTACCTATCGATTCAACGCCAAAAACCAATGACCTTTCAATATCTTTTAAAGCATTAGCACCGGCAAAACCACTAACCAGCTCTGACTTGTTTTTAATTACACTAACGTTGCTGCCATCTTTTAGATAGGCATAACGATTACTGCTTAAACGCAGGGTATGATATGTTTTATCATATCCAAAACCCAGGGGATGCGTATTATCCATAGTGGCATTAAATACACTGCCCCTAATTGAATTGGAAATTGAATTTCTGTCCTGGCTATCATAATCTTGGAGCTCAAGTTTTTCTTTTAATTCTTTTTCTTCTTTCTCTTTTGCCTTTTTCTCCTCTTCATCCCGATAAGTTGATAAACTGAAATCTTTACTTGCCGCGAAAACACCCAAGGCCCTGTCAATAGCAATTAGCTTACCCCCTTTTTGAACCCAACTTTTTAGTTCTGTAAGTTTCTCCTTCCCTAAAATTCTGCTGTAATAACCATTTGGCAAAATCAATACTTGATATTTATTAAGGTCTATACGATTAAAATACTCAGTATCTATAATTGTAACCGGATAATGAATCTGTTGTTCGAAAAAATGCCAAATTTCACCAAATCCTAATGAAGAAATCCCATCTCCCGACAATACTGCAATTTTAGGTGGTTTCATATAGGATACCGATCTGGACCCAAAATCCTTGCCTTTATCAACCATCCCGGAAGATACACCGGTAATTTCACGCTGATATTTTTCGGTAGCATCTTTTATAATTCCGTCAAATTTTTCTTCAAGCTTTTCATTACCTCTTCTTGTAATCACCAAGGTTCCTGATTGGTATTTGACACCATCTATAGAAAATGGCTCTTTTGTGAATCTTACTTTTACTTTATGTTGTAATAAATAAGATAAAAAAGCCACATCATTGATGCTGTTCCATTTTGAGAGGTATGCATAGGGCTTTGTTGCGCCTTTTATTTTGCCATTCAAACCTAAAGGTTCGGCATTACCTACCGCAACTTTTGACGTTAGCGCAATGGCATTTAGACCTCGGCTATAGGGAAGTGACCATGCCGTAATATCATAGGTTAAAGAATCTGCTAATTTAGCCTGAGGTTCAAATAAGGCTTTTATAAAGTTAGACTTGGGTTGATCTGTATTAATAACCAGGTCTTTGTTTGAAAGTTTGACAGTTTTAGTTGTATTATCTTTAAAACTAAAGCCTTTTACGGTTTTAGCATTCAGAAGATATACCATAGGTAATTTGATGCCGATCTAACAGCCTTCTTAAACTATTGATCTTATCGATATCATTAGATGCACTAATAATATAGCTTTTATATTTCCCTAAAGGACTATTTTTCGCTTTTTGGAAATATAAAGAAAACTCTTCTGTTAATTTCTCGGCATTTTGCGAAGCAATTTCTATGGTCGATAAACCTGTTGTAAAATGATGTTCTATTCTGTCTTTTAATGTAAGTATATCCTTTTCTTTAGTCAATATGCCTAATCCTGCCCTACCACTTCCACCCTGTTCGTAAGTCATTCCAACCGCTCCATTATAGGTAGGATAGGTATCTCCATAACTGGGGTATAACAGATCAAATGATTCTTTTGTAAAATATAGCCAGTTGTTCTTATCAAAATATTTTGCGTGATTTTTGCCAATTGTGACCTGAAATTCCCGCTGAAATTTGGTAACAACTTCGTGGTACGGTTCGGCTGCGGGCGCAAAATAATACGGAGCATCTACGCCTTGTTCATGAAAATCGACATGTACATTTGGTAACCATTTATTATATTCTACCAGGCGCGCTTGTGTCTCTAATTGAGTAGCCCATGCCCAATCTCTGTTCAGATCAAATAAATAATGATTGGCCCTGCCACCCGGCCAAGGTTCATGATGTTCTTTAGAATCTGGATTTATATTATAAGGTGAATTGGCATTCTGAATGTACCAATTTACATATCTCTCTCTACCATCTGGGTTAATACAGGGATCAATAACCACAATAGTATTCTCCAGCCAGTTTTTCGTTGTTATTATTCTCGGGCTTAACCAATTCATAAACCGTTTTCATTGCCGCTTCAGTACTTACCGACTCATTTCCGTGTACATTATAACTAAGCCATACAATGGGGATATCTTTACCTGCTTTACCTTCCATCACTCCGGCAGTTCTCAAATGACTCAATCTTAGCTCTTCTAACCTCTCGAAGTTTTCCGGTGAGGTAATAAATGTAAGATATAAGGGTCTTTTTTCATAAGTTTCTCCATATTGGATCAACTTTACATTATCATTGGACTTGGCGATATGCTGAAAATATTCAACAACTTTATGATGATTGGTAAAGCGATCTCCTAATTCATATCCTAAAAAATCGTCGGGAGATTTTACTTGTGAAAAACTTGTAATTGTAATTAAGAAAAAAATGCCAAAACAAAAGAAAACAAAACGATTATTCATTCTTGAAATTTTATGAGAGTCAAATATATATAAAAATAAAAAAGATGGCTTAGTTCCCATCTTTTTTATCTTCTTCTCTTTTTTTTGGTTCTCGTTTTGCTTCTTTTAGACTTTTATTAAGCATCCATTCAAGTTGTCCATTGGTACTGCGAAACTCATCCGCAGCCCATTTCTCAATAGCTTTGAGCATATCTTCATTGATCCGTAATGCAAATGCTTTTTTCTTTGCCATTATTTAACTGAATTCATAAGATTATATATATAATTGTATTAATTATGAATTTTATCTTGATATGTTTCTAATACCCTTTTTACTTCGGCTTCTTTCTGAGTTCCAATTAAAATCTTTTTTCCATTTTTTAACTCTAATTGCAATCCAATATTACCACTAACATTAATTGCACTTCCTTTTTTTCTAAAAAAACCCATTCTTAATCCCCAACCACCATATTCATAAATGGCATTATATTTTCTAATATAAGCTTTCGAAATCTCATTCCAAGACAAAAATCTATCAGAAAAATGAAAGGGAATAAACCGATAGTAAATACCTTTCTCATCAATTCGAAATTTGAGTTTCATAGAAAGAATGATACCATATATCAATATAAAAGTACCTATTAATACAAAAAGACTTACTTGAGCCTCATTGTTCTCGCCGTTAGTTTGCAACAACTCATTCGTTATCATAATTAGCGGAATTATAAAACTAATAATGAGTACCAAATGCAACCAAAGTTGGGCGAATTTTTGTTCTTCTAAAAATATTTTCATAGATTTTGACTTTATCTTAAATTACATTTTCGGCTGATGTAACTAGTATATATAATGCATGTGTTCTATCTATTTTTATCCCGTTCTAAAAGTGCATTCTCCTGGGTACCATTAAAACTAATATTAATAACACGCCATCCTTGATGCGCATATTTATTCAATTCATCTTCAAATTTTTCGTGACCTTTAGACCAACTAAATGGTTTCTTTAAAATTTTATATTCTTTCATATGACTATTGATTTAAAGTTCCTGTATTTAAAACTGGAGAGGCATCTTTATCTCCACATAATATGACCATCAGATTACTAACCATGGCCGCCTTTGCGTTCATCATCTAAATCTACAATTTGTTTTTTACTTAATTCGTTTAAGGCCATTTCTACCATGCTAACAGCGCCTTCTACAATCTTATGACGTGCCGCAACTATGGCAGTTGCTTGTTGTCTTTTTAACATAGCATTCGCAATTTCCTGGGCATAGGCCAGATAGCCTATACGGGCTTCTAAAACTTCAATTCCGGCTATAGAGAGCCTTTCGTCAATTTCTTTTTCCAAGGCCTCACTTACTTCATTCACACTTGATCTTAATGTAATATCTTCAACATGTCCTTCATCTGCAAAATTATCATAAGGGTACATACTTGCCAATTTTCTTACCGCGGCATCTGTCTGTACTCTAACAAAATTTTCATAATTATCTACATCAAAAGCAGCTTTATAAGTATTTTCAACCCTCCAAACAAGAATTGTGCTTATCATAATAGGGTTCCCTAACTTATCATTTACCTTTAATCTTTCACTATCGAAGTTACTGGCACGTAATGAAATCTTCTTTTTAGTATAAAACGGATTCACCCAATAAAATCCATTCTTTTTAACAGAGCCTATATATTTTCCGAATAACAATAATACCCTTGAATTATTCGGTTGGACCATAATAAAGCCTGGTGCTAAAAATATAGCAAGTATAATCGAAACAATAAACCATGGGGTTTGAAAAACGATAATGGATGTGATACCTCCAATAAATAGCACTAAAAACATAAAGAGCATTAAGTATCCATTTGCCGGTACAATTGTTTTTTCTTCTTTCATAATATATAATTTAATTTGATATTAATTTGATATCACAAAGATATAACATAATTTTTCATAATTCCAAATAATTTAACAAACTAAATTTTTACCTTAGCAAAAAAAATTTGACGTAATGAAGACATTGATTATCTATTTAACTTTTTGCTTTTTATTAGTAACCGGCTATGTTTATGCTGCTCCTGTTTGGGGACCAACAGGACACCGCGCCACCGGAAAAATTGCAGAAAATCACCTCACGAAAAAGGCCTTGCGTAAAATTGATAAATTGCTGAAAGGGCAAAGTCTGGCATTCGTTTCTACCTATGGCGATGAAATTAAATCAGATAGAAGATTTGACGACTTTTACACCTGGCATTATGTAAATATGCCTTTAGATTCTAATTATGAAGCGACAGAAAAAAATCCGAAGGGAGATCTCGTAACTGGTATTAATAAATGTATTTCTGTCCTTAAAGATGACAATAGTTCTGAAGAGGATAAGGTGTTTTATTTAAAACTGTTAGTACATTTTATTGGTGACCTCCATCAACCCATGCATATAGGCAGGGCTGAAGATAAAGGTGGTAATACCATTCAAGTTCAATGGTTTGGAAGAGGAACAAATTTACACAGGGTATGGGATGAAAACATGATCGAAGAATGGAAAATGAGTTATTTAGAATTAGCAGATAACACAGAAGAACTTTCAAAAGAACAAATAAAATCTATTCAAGATGGCTCTATTGTAGATTGGGTGCATGATACGCACAAATTATCTAAAACAACCTACGCCTCTGTGGAGGTTGGTGAAAATCTAAGATACAATTATTCGTATGATCATTTTGGCACCGTAAGAAAACAGCTGCAAAAGGGTGGATTAAGACTTGCCAAATTATTAAATGACATTTTCAAATAATTAATAAATTTTGAATTTATACTTCCTTATCGGATAATAAAAGGATTTAAACTTTTGTAATTCCTGGTAATAAAATCCAAGGCACTTTTTAAAATTTCTCCCATATTGGTTGACTTTTTAAAATTAACATCGCCTGTTAATTCAAATAACCCAATCTTCAATTGCTCAATTTTTTCAGGAGTTGATATGTGGTCTTTACGCATACACTTTATCAAATCGCCTAATCTTTCTTTTTCACTGGTGGCTCTTTTAGCCAATAAAGACCTTTCTTCTTTTATGTATTGCTCAATAGACTCCTCGCGCAATAATTTTGCCGTCATTTCCACAAGTTTATTATTTTCTTTTAAAAACTGAGGCTTATAAACTTTTGGGTTCCCTTCATAACTCTGTTGGTCGAAATCAATAGCCTTTATCCGATATTGAATTCTATCGAAATCATGTGTTAAGACCATCACATAATTATAAGATCGCATATCTCCTAATAATCGTACAAAACATCTTTCATTAAATTTTACAAATTCTTTGGCCAATGCTTTTTTATCCTGTTCTGAGCAATCGTCTAAATAATCTTCGATAAAAATATCACCCGGAATACCGGAAATGTGCTCTTCTATTAAAGTGTCTTTGTGCACTAAAAAGTTAATATTATTAGGCGATAATAAATGCTCTAACTCTAATCCATAGACCCTTGAAGCATCAGCTTTTTTAACGTATAAAAAAATATAATTGTCGTTTAATATGTTTCTAACTTTTATTCTAAATGGTTTTGAATTACCAAAAGTGCAAAAATCAATACTGTCGATATTTAAGTAAGGAAGAATAGAATCTGTTCCGTCAGAATGCAGTATGGTATAAACCATTTTAAGGTTTCGTTCGATCTCTTCGCGCTCGTGTTCGGCAAAATAAGTACTGACCCAAAGGGTATCATTCCCCTTTTCATCTATGATCTCAATAGCTCCTTGAAAGCGAAGTAAATCGTCATAAAAAATAGGTATTTTTATATTTCTACCTTGTTCAGATAAATATTCAGATAACTTTTTTGTTATAGGAAAGGAAGGCTTTTTTTTAGAAATTAATTTATTATCCATTTGCAAATAAAACTTTTTAAAGATATAATGATTATGCTTTATAAGCAAAAAACTATCCTATTAAGTTATGGGAAATTAATGAAATTAAAATCTATATTTTTTACTAAATTTCAAAAATAGTTCGTGGCATACTAAACGCCTTGATAGACTGAGATCATATTTGTTAAAATATATTGGTAAGTTTCACGTTACATTCTTAACCCTATAAAGATTAACTCTAATGAAAACCGCACATTATTTAAAACTTATAATATTAGTTTTAATTATTGTTATTTCCGAAAATACAAATGCTCAGTATGATCCCGATGAAATGCCTGAGGGGTTTGTATATGTAAAAGAAATGATTCCTAATTTACGCACAGACTTGCGTTATTATTCTTCAAACAACTTTGTTGGCAAACCCATTGATGGTTATATTAAGCCTAAATGCATTTTAACTAAAGAAGCAGCTGAAGCGCTGAAAAAAGTTCAGGATGAATTTGAAAAGCTAGGTTTTGGCCTGCTGATTTTTGATGCTTATAGGCCGCAACTAGCTGTAGACCATTTCGTTAGGTGGGCACAAGATTCTACTGACACAAAAATGAAGGATCAATTTTATCCAAATATTGATAAAAAAGATCTTTTCAAAGAAGAATATATTGCTTCAAAATCTGGCCATACCAGAGGCAGTACAGTGGATGTAACCATCGTTTCCTTAAAGACCGGACATATATTAGATCTAGGTGGGCCTTATGACCTTTTCGATAAACGGTCTTGGGTTAGCTATACGAATATTACAAAAAATCAGCGAGCTATTCGATTAATGCTGCAGCGCAGAATGATGAAACATGGTTTTAAACCTCATCCAAAAGAATGGTGGCATTTTACACTAGCAAAAGAGCCATATCCTAATACATATTTTGAATTTCTTGTAGAATAATAAAAAAAAACCGCCCAATGAGCGGTTTTTTTTATTAAAGTTATGATTTTTGAAATTTATTTCATCAATTCAAAACTTCTTTTAATAAATTTAGTAAGGTCTTTTCCTTGTAATAAATTCTGAGATAATTTCGCGAGATCCAACGCCTGATTTACATATTCTTCTCTTTTACTTTTCGCTTTTAATATCTTTTGCATTAGATCATTATTCGTGTTTACTACCAAATTATACATTTCAGGAAAATTGTTCATCCCCATAAATCCACCGCCACCAGTCTGGCTCATTTCTTTCATACGTCTCATAAATTCTGGCTTGGTAATCACAAACGGATTCGCTTTAGAATCTAAAGACTCTAATTGAACTGTATACTTTTCTTTAGGAACAATACCTTCAACTATTTCTTTTAGTTTACCTTTCTCATCCTCAGTAAGCTTTGAGATCTGCTCCTCCTCTTTCTTAATTAAGTTATCCATAAAGTCGGCATCAACTCTCGAAAATTTAGTTTTCTCATTTTCGCCTTCTAACTTTTGAATCAAATGGGTAACTATTGGTGAATCGAGCAATAATACTTCATAACCTCTTTCTTGAGCTTCTTCAATATAACTATGTTGTTCATCGGCATTGGTTGCATACAACACAATTAAATTTCCTTCTTTATCTGTTTGTACATCTTTAACCTTTTCTTTAAGTTCGTCAAAAGTTAAATATGCATTATCTACCGTAGGATATAATGCGAATTTCTGTGCCTTCTCAAAGAATTTTGGTTCCGAAAGCATTCCATATTCAATCACGATCTTAATATCATTCCATTTCTTTTCGAATTCTTCTCTGTTATTTTTAAATAATGATTGAAGTTTGTCGGCTACTTTCTTAGATATATAACTGGCAATTTTTTTAACTTCACGATCAGCCTGTAGGTAGCTTCTAGAAACATTTAAAGGAATATCAGGAGAATCAATAACTCCTCTTAGCATTTGTAAAAAGTCTGGTACAATACCTTCAACATTATCAGTAATAAATACTTGATTTTGATAAAGCTGTATCCTATCCTTTTGAATATCTAAATTTGTGGTCAATTTAGGAAAATACAAGATCCCTGTTAAATTAAAAGGATAATCAACATTCAAATGAATGTTAAACAAGGGCTCTTCGAATTGCATTGGATATAATTCCTTATAAAAGGCACTATAATCTTCATCTTTTAGATCTGCAGGTTGCTTGGTCCAGGCAGGTGTTGGATTATTGATGATATTATCAACTTTTTTTGTTTTAGGTTTAGCATCCTTAGCTGCATCCTTTGGCAATGGCAATGTTTCTTCACGTGTTCCAAATTTAATTGGTATAGGCATGAACTTATTATATTTTAATAATAGTTCTTTGATTCTGTTTTCTTCCAGGAATTCTTTAGAATCATCTGCTATATGAAGTATAATTTCGGTTCCTCGTTCTTTTTTGTCCCCTTTTTCTAGGGTAAATTCTGGCGAACCATCACAAGTCCAATGAACAGCCTCTTTTTTGGATTCATATGATTTAGTAATGATCTCTACCTTGTCTGCCACCATGAATGAAGAATAAAATCCAAGTCCGAAATGGCCAATAATTCCAGAATCTTTAGCACTGTCTTTATATTTTTCTAAAAACTCTTCTGCTCCTGAAAAGGCAATTTCATTGATATATTTTTCAACCTCTTCTTTTGTCATACCAATTCCTTGATCGATCACATGAAGCTTTTTGCCCTTTTTATCGATCTTTACTTCTATTTGTGGGTTTCCGTACTTCACTTTTGTTTCTCCTAATGTTGATATGTGTTTCAACTTAAGTGTAGCATCCGTTGCATTCGATATCAATTCACGTAAAAAGATCTCATGATCTGAATACAAGAATTTCTTGATTAGTGGAAATATGTTATCAACTGAAACATTAATTGTTCCTTTAGCCATAATAATATATATTTTTTGTTAAAGTTTATTTGCTTGAACTATGTCAACAAAAATGCCAAGGTATAAAATATGACAATCTGACATTAAAAAACCGCCTTCTGGCGGTTCTTTAATTTATTTGGTTCCATTTTCTATTTTATTACCCTTGTTCTTTACATATTTTTCTAACCATTGATCTTGCTCCCAAAGTAAATGTAATATACTTTCTTTACCTCTATAACCATGGCTCTCTTTTGGCAGAATAACCAATCTAACCGTTGCCCCTAAACCTTTCAAGGCATTAAAATAACGTTCACTTTGCATCGGGTATGTGCCCGAATTATTATCTGCTTCACCATGAATTAACAACAAAGGTGTTTTCATTTTATCAGAATGCATAAAGGGTGACATGTTATAATAGACGTCAGGAGCTTCCCAATAATTACGTTCTTCACTCTGAAAACCAAATGGTGTAAGCGTTCTGTTATAAGCACCACTACGCGCAATTCCTGCGGCAAATAAATCAGAATGAGACAATAAGTTTGCTACCATAAAAGCACCATAGCTATGCCCACCAACTGCTACGCGATCCCTGTCAATATATCCCATGTTATCAACCGCATCAATCGCTGCTTTGGCATTCGCTACTAATTGTTTTCTGAAAGTATCATTAGGCTGATCATCACCCTCCCCAATTATTGGAAAAGCAGCATCGTCCAAAATTACGTATCCTTTGGTAATCCAATATAATGGTGAACCATAATATGGATATGTAAATTCATTAGGATTCTGCGTATTTTGAGAGGCACTGGCCTTATCTTTAAACTCCCTCGGATAAGCCCATAAGATCATTGGCATTTTTTCTTTCTTATTTTTATCATATCCCACTGGTAAGTAAAGTGTTCCCGTTAACTCCAATCCATCATCTCTTTTATATGTAATAACCTCTTTGTGCACATTCTGAATACTTTCGAACGGATTTTTAAAAAAAGTAATTTGTTTTAGTTTATTCTTTTTTAGATTTCGGAGATAATAATTAGGGTATTCGTTTTTAGATTCTATTCTCACTAGAAGTTCATCTTTTTTCGGTTTATACTCCCTTAGATCTTCTAATTTATTAGTGTATTTAGATTCATATAAACGATTTTTCTTTTGCGTAGATAAATTAATTTTATCAACGAATGGAAATTGTCCTTTTTCTGAAAAACCATCACCAATTAAAAAAGCATTATTTCCGTCTAAGGCCAAGACATAACTTCCAAATTTATTTTTTTCTGTCACCCAATTACCAGGATCACTATATACATCCTGATAGTTTCTGTCACTAATAATAATCGGCTCTTTAGTATTATCACTTGGATTAAAAATATACGTTTTGGTATTTCTATTATTCCACCAAGAATCATAGGCAATAGCAACATTATCGTTTCCCCACTGAATATTAGAAAATCTATTTTTAGTTTTCAATATACTTTTTGGAGTTCCATTAAAAGGTGGCTCAAGCTCAAATATTTCATCTCTATAAGGCACTTCATTTTCCGGATCACCACCATCCAACACCTCGGCAAATATCACCGTTGATGGTTTATCGGCACGCCAGGAGAAATCACGTCTTCCGGTGCGCTCTGCCATAAAACCTTGGGGAAGGTCTTCGATCAGCGGAACTTCAAGTACAATTTCAACTTTTTTAGCCTCTTTTGTATATATTGTAGTTTCGGATGGAAATCTATAATATGGCACCAAATAAGAAAATGGCTTTTTTACTGTAGTAACCATAACATATTCTCCATCAGGAGAAAAACTAATAGAACCGTACATATTACTTTCTAACCATTTTTCAGATTGACCATTTAAGTCAACTTTATAAATATCTGATAATGCCAATTGTTCAAAGTTATGTTCGTCGTTTTTATTTTTCAATAAATCTTGATAGGTTCTATTCTGTGCTTTCTTACCGTCATTGGTAGATATCGTCGGCCCTGCTGGCACGGCCTCAGATGTATTAATTAATTCTTGTTTTTTGTCTGAAATCATTTTCACCAGGATGGCGCTTCCATCCTTGAACCAATTGATGACGTCACGCATATTGGCATTTACATTGGCCTCCGTAAGTTTAGTGCATTTCGTACTTATTATATCCAATATCCAAACTTCAACACCTTGAGTCGTCGTATTTGTGAATGCGATTTTTTTCTGATCCGGTGACCAATTCAAATTGGCCAATCTAGCATCTTCAGGCAATCCGATAACTTGCACTACCTCATTGTCTTTTACTTTTTTAATACTAAAATTATTATAATAATTTGTTCTGCTTCCTATATTTGTTTTAGGATTAATTCGTAAACCACCCAATCTCAATTCAGGCTCTGAAAGTTCATTTATGGTCTTGAACTGATCTCTGTAAAGAAAGATCATATATTCATTTGCATCATCTGTTAAAACAGAAGGTGCTAATGGAGCATTCACTAATTTAAGAATCTCATCAGATGGTTTCTGATAGGTAATATTCTCTTGTGCCTTGATAGTAACAATAAGGCCCAATAAAAACAGCACAGTAAATAATTTTTTCATTTTTTTTAATTTAGATTTGTGAAATATTGGCGCATTAATAATTCTAATATGTAAAGATTTATAATTAGATTTAGATAAATATTATTATTAATCTTTAAATTGCAGTTAATAGGTTTATAAAAGTACAAAAAATCAAATGAGCAATTATGTATAATTCTAAAATTATCGGTCTTGGTTTCTATGTGCCTGATAACATAGTAACGAACCATGATCTTTCAAAAATTATGGATACCAATGATGAGTGGATTCAGGAGAGAACGGGTATAAAACAAAGACATTGGATTCCAGAAGGCAGTGAAGATACTTCTGCGGTAATGGGTGCCAAAGCTGCTAAAATTGCCATTGAGAGAGCGGGCCTTACCAAGGATGATATCGATTTTATTGTATTCGCCACTTTAAGTCCTGATTATTATTTTCCAGGATGTGGAGTTCAAATACAGGATATTCTTGAAATGCCCACAATTGGAGCATTAGATGTAAGAAATCAATGTTCCGGATTTGTATATGCTTTGGCTACGGCCGATCAGTTCATTAAAACGGGTATGTATAAAAATATATTAGTGATCGGAGCAGAATACCATTCTAACGGACTCGACAAGACTACCAGAGGAAGAGGAGTCACTGTTATTTTCGGTGATGGAGCCGGTGCTTGTGTATTGACCAGAACTGAAGATAATACTAAAGGAATATTATCATCCCATTTACATAGTGAAGGTAAATATGCCGAAAAATTAACGGTGTTGGGACCAAGTATAAAACATTGGGTACCAGAAATTTTAAGTTCGACGGAAGAAGATACTTCATATTTTCCGTATATGGACGGCACATTCGTATTTAAAAATGCTGTAGTTCGATTTAGTGAGGTGATCATAGAAGGGCTAACAGCCAATAAGCTAGATGCTAAGGACATAGATCTATTTATACCTCATCAGGCTAACTTGCGTATCTCACAATTTGTTCAAAGTAAATTTAAATTACGTGACGATCAGGTTTACAATAATATTATGGAATATGGTAATACAACTGCCGCATCTATAATTATAGCCCTGTCTGAAGCTTGGGAAAAAGGGAAAATAAAAGATAACGATCTCGTTGTCCTGGCCGCATTTGGAAGCGGATTTACTTGGGGCAGTGTAATAATAAGGTGGTAGATTTATACATAAAATAATTTTTCCTAAAGCAAGATTATTAATATTCTATGTTCGTAAGATAATCCAATTTAGTTTTCCAAATTTCTAATTCTTTATTGTAATTATCAATATTATTATGCACGTTTTTTAATAAAGGATTATCGTCTTCTGCATTTGAAAAGAAACTAACATTATTTTCTAATTGTTGAATTTCTCGTGTAAGTTCATCTATTTTTTTCCTTACAAATAACTGTTCACTATCTAATTTACGGGCATTATTATTCGCTAAATAAGTATTGACAACATTTTTAAACTTCAACATAGAAATTTCTTTTTCATCGAGATCTAATTTCTCATAAAGATTGTATAATAATTTATTGAATTTAGCATCTAAATGCCTCATATTATTTGGCAGCTTCCCAAGCTTTTGCCAATCATCAACATAGGTATTTATCACTTCTAAAGTTAAAGCCTCTTTCCCTTCGGCTTGACTTTTAAGATTGCCCAATAATTCTTTCTTTTTATTAAAAACATCAACCTGATCCTTATTAACTTCATCTTGAATATTATGCAATCTGTCAAAATAATGATTGCATGCATCTTTAAAACGCTTCCAAATTTTATCAGAATACTTTCTAGGCACATGGCCAATAGTTTTCCATTCAGCTTGAATTTGTTTCATAATTTCGGTAGTACTATCGAAATCTTCACTATCCATTAAGGCTTCCGCTTTTTCAACAAGCGCATTTTTTTTATTCAAATTCTCATGTTGCTCGTTCTTGATACTTTTATAAAAGTTATTTTTTATTCTATTAAATTTCCTGGTAGATTCTTTAAATTCCTTCCATATTTTTTCGCTAACGGCCCGTGGAACTTTTCCGATTTTAAAAAACTCTTGACGCAACAATTCCAGTTCATTAATTTTTTGCTGCCACGCTTTATGAGAATCTATTTTTTCATCATCAACTAATGTTGAAATCTTTTCAATGATTTCCCTTTTTAAGATGATATTGTCTTCATATTTAGACTCTAAATCTCTCTGAAAGTCATGCCTTTTATCATGTATTTTTTTTGTGGCATTACTAAAACGTTCCCAAATTTCTTCTCTATGTTCTCTTGCCACAGGGCCAATTTCTTCTTTCCATAATTTATGAAGTACCTGTAATTCTTTAAAGGCTTTATTAAGGTCGTTGCTTTCGGCTAATTCTTCTGCCTTCTCAACTAATTTTAACTTCTCCTCTAAATTATTTTTGAAATCTAAATCTCTAAAGTCATTACTCAGATGTAATAGATCATAAAAGCGTTCAACATGGTGGTGGTATGTACGCCAAGTATCGTTATACTTCGCTCTCGGAATTTTACCAATGACTCGCCACTTATCTTGAAGTTCTTTAAAGTGACCATACATAGTGGCAGGCTCGGCATTATCTATCAATTGTTTCAAATCTTCAATAAGAGCCAGCCTCTTAATCAAATTTTCTTTTTGCTCTTCCTCTTGTAGATTATAAAAACGTTGACGTTTCGTTTTGAATTCGAAAAGCAAATCTTTAAATAATGCTTTTGAGGGATTTGTATAATGGAAGTCAATTTCGTTACCTCCCTCAGCCAAAAAAGCCTCTTTCTTTTCTTTTAATAGATCTGAAAATTTTTTGTTAAAACTTAACTTAATTTTTTCGATCTTATTCTTTATATTTTGAATATTATCTTCTTTTAACAGTTTTTGAAATTCCTGAACAAGCTGTTCTAAATTCAAACTGTCATACTCAACTTTTTCTAAATTTTGATTTTTATTATCTCCTTTTTCAACATCTTCAACCTTATCAGTTAGTTCTTGAACTTCCTCTTTTTCTGATTTCTTAGTTTCTAATTTTACATCAGAAGATTTATCTTTTGCCTCCTTAACCTTTTTCTTTATTTTAGAATCATCTACTTCTATTTTTTTCTCTTTTTTGATTTTTGAAGTAGTCTGCTCGTCCGATTCAGGACTTTCAGATTTCGGTGTAGAAGTAGCATCATCTGTTAGGTTTTCCGTATTTAAATTTTTAGTGTTCTCGTCTAACATTATTTTAAATGTTTAAGGTTCCTCTTTTAAAAAAAGCATCTAAATATACTAATTGCCAGCGCAAAATGCAAAAGTATTTATTATTGAAGATGCGCTATATTGTTAATAGTTGCGTTAACTTCTGCACTTTTAGGACTTAAGCCATTATCATCAGCAGCGATAGTATGAAAACTCTCGATAGGCTTATAGGCCATTAAACTACCTATCTTATCCTTTTGAGCAATAAAATGATCAATCATGGCGGGTAGATGCATATCTGTAAGGGCATCTGTATAGTTGGCCAAAAAATACTCTTCATCCTTTACATATTCACGTATTTGCATTAATCTCATTCCAACGTTAGAGTGAATTCCAGTATCAACAAATGTGATCTTCCAATCATCGATATCAGAATTTAACAATTCAACATCTTTCCCACCGTTGGAATAGACAAAGTCATTTGAAATAGTTTCGTCATAATTGATAAAATAATTTTTTATAACGTCAGCTTTATAACCAAGAGCTAGAATAAAGTCTTTATGCCCAAAATGCGCATAATATTTCATTATGTTCCACAAAATTGGTCTATACCCAATAGGAATCATCGGTTTAGGAATTACATCAGAAAATTCTCGAAGACGAGTCCCTAGGCCTCCACAAAATAAAACCACTTTCATTTTTCTAATTTTATTAATTAAATTATTTTTTCATGTCTATAATAAATATAACAATCGAATTTGTAAATTTCCTATCTAGGAATTAAAATATAAATTATTAATAGAGTATATAAAAATTATTTTCTAGTATCAATTATTTCAATACTAGGTATTGGGATTACGAATTTTCCTCCCCAATTTTCAATATGATTCATTTGTGATATTATTTCACTTTTAAGGTTCCATGGTAAAATTAAAACATAATCTGGCTTAGTTTCCAATATTTTACTCGGATCATATATAGGAATGTGAGATCCAGGTAAATAATTATTTTGCTTATGCGGGTTTCTATCTACTGTATAATCGATAAAATCTGTTTTAATACCACAGTAATTTAATAAAGTATTCCCTTTACCGGGGGCTCCATATCCTACTACCGTTTTGCCTTCCCTTTTCACTTTAATTAAAAAATTGAGTAAACTCCTTTTAGTCTCCTTAACTTTTTGTTCCAAATATTCCACGATTTTTCGGCTTGGAGCTCTAACATTTTCCGACCATTACTTATGGTGGCTCCCCTCTTTTCTCCTTCTCTTAAGAATCGCGTTTTTTCTGGATTATAAATAAGATCATATAACAAATGTTTATTTGTAATATAATTATATGGGATTTTAGGGAATTCCTCTATTTTCGGATATGTACCGATGAGGAGTGCAATTAATAATGATAGTATAATTTTCTAATAGCTCTTTATTCAGATCATTATATGAAACTTGTATAATTTCAGGATTTCGGGAAACTAATAAATAATCAATCTTAAGTTTATCTAACACATAGCAAACTGCCTTTGATGCTCCACCTGTTCCCAGAACTAAGGCCTTTTTATGAGACTTTTTTAAAAGTGGCTTTAAGGATTCTTCAAATCCATACACGTCCGTATTAAAACCCGTTAATTTACCTTTCTTATCAATTTTAATTGTGTTCACCGCACCTATTAACTTGGCTTCATCATTTATTACATCTAAGAATTCTATGACACTTTCTTTATATGGGATTGTAACATTTAGGCCCTTTAACTCCTTGTTTTTAATGTTTTTAAATTCATCAATTGATTTTAGGTCATAATTAACATATTCATAATTGTCTAAACCAAGATTTTTAAACTTAGAAGAAAAATAGTTTTTCGAAAATGAATAAGAAATATCTTTTCCTATTAAACCAAATTTATACTTTGGCTTTAGATCTTTGTCCATATAAATCAATCAATAAAATAATTACAATTCCGATGAGAATAAATCCTATAGCAATCCAAGTTTCGGTATCTGCAATGTCTGGTTTATATCGCTTAAAATTTTCTACTACTTTATTGCCTTGTGAATCATAAATAAAATTCCCGTCAACTAATGTATAAACTTCTTTTTTCCATGGCCAGACCATTCCTAGTGAACCGCTTATAAAACCAATAATTACTGCTGTTACCAGTTGATGCCATCTTTTTAAAACATAGGCCAAAATTTGAGAGGTAAACACCAAACCAAAAGCCGATCCTAATCCGAATGTAGCAACTATTTTTAAATATCTTATCCTTATGCTATCATTTATAAAATCAAAATTACCTGAGAATACATCGGCAAATGTTCTGAACAACATATTCACAGAATCAACTAGTAATAAGACATAATTACCTAATAAAATTAAAATAAATGATCCTGATAGACCCGGTAATGTCATCCCGGTAACGCCTATTATACCGCAGAAAAAAACAAATAATAAATTATCATTTTCTCTGGCAGGCTCAAGGAAACTTATAAAAACACCTAGTATAATACCAACAGCTATTCCAATAATATTATTCAGTCTCCAGTCATTAAACTGTTTACTAATATAATATATCGAACCAATGATCATCCCAAAAAACGAACTCCAAACATAAAGTTCATAATTTCTTATCAAATAATCTAATACTTGAGAAACGGAGAAATAACTAAATATACTACCCGCAAAAATTAAAAATAGAAATTGGGCATTTGTATATTGATAAAAACTTTTAAATCTTCCATTAAATAATAATTTAAAAGCCTTGCCATTGACCTTTTGCAACGAATAAATAAGTTCTTCATAAAAACCTGTCACAAAGGCTACAATGCCACCCGAAACTCCGGGTACCTTATTAGCAGCGCCCATGGCTAATCCTTTTATAAAAAGAAATACTTTATCGGAAAAAGTTCTTTGCCTAGCCATATTTTAATTTACTTTTAAATTGGCCGATTTTTCTAGTAATACAATAACTAATATCCCTACTATCGCTAAAAGTAGCGCCCAAAGAATTTCCGGATTCCCTTCATACACAAAAGGTGATATACTTTCCTCTTGAATTATTTTTAATTTACCATTAAAAACTTCAGATTCTAAAACTCGTTTCCAAGGCCAAATTTTATTCAATGATCCCGCCACAAACCCAGTTAATACTGCTAAGGTTAAATTCCTGTACTTATCGAACATCCATTTAAGAATTCTTGAAAAAGTCAACAGGCCAATTATAGCACCTGAAATTAACACAAAAATGATCTTGATATCTTTTTCATGAAGGGCATCTAATACCGGTTTATAGGCACCCAAAAGTAAAAGGATAAAGCTACCTGAAATGCCAGGTAAAATCATGGCGCAAATCGCCAAACTGCCTGCAAAAAACATAAACCAATGCGATGAATAACTATTAGACATGGGTGGCAGGGTCGTAATATAAAATGCTATGAGTCCCCCTAAGATAAGTAATATAATAGTCAATATATTCCAGTGCTTAATTTGCCTTCCTATGTAAAAAATACTCGCTAATACAAGTCCGAAAAAGAAGGACCAAACTAAAATGGGTTTATTTTCAAGTAGCCATTTAATGATTTTAGCCAATGACAAAATACTAATCGCTATTCCCAGCAATAAAGAAATTAAAAAACTACCATTAATAGCTTTCCACATAGCTTTTAAACCATCTGTCCTTAGAATTTTTAAGGCCTTGAAATTTACAGAATTTATGGTTTCTAAAAGCTCTTCATAAATACCGGATATAAAAGCGATTGTTCCCCCTGAAACACCAGGAACTACGTCTGCTGCACCCATTGCTATTCCCTTAAGGGAAATGGTAAGATAATCTTTAAAGCTGCGTTTCATTTATTGAATTTAGAAGTTCAAATATAGTCAAATTGTTATTAGTTTATTCCCCTTAGTCATCATTGAAATATTTGTACATTTGTGCACTGGCCAAACTAAAAAGATCTGATGAATTATAGAATGACCATAATCATTCCGGTATTTAATGAAATTGATAATCTGGAAAGAATTTCAACTACTTTCAATAAGTATTTTTCACAAAGTAAGACAAAGAGTAAATTGCTATTTATAGATGATGGGTCTACCGACAACAGTTTTGCTAAAATTATAGAGCTCTGTGCCAATAATTCTAATTATGAATACTTAAAGTTTAATAAAAACTGTGGCCTCAGCACTGCTATAAAAGCAGGTATTGATCATTGTAACACAGAACTCATTGGTTATATTGATGCCGACTTGCAGACCTCCCCTTATGATTTTGACTTATTATTAAAGGATATTGATGACTACGATGCGGTTATAGGGTTTCGAGGAAAAAGAAAGGATACTTTGAACAAGAGAATTCAATCATTAATAGCCAATAGTATTAGGCGTGGATTGATAAATGATGGAATCATAGATACAGGTTGTCCTTTAAAAGTTATTCATGCCGTTATCGCAAAAAAAATTCCTTTTTTTGATGGCATGCATAGATTTATTCCGGCTTTAATTCAATTACAAGGTGGCAAGATCAAGCAAATTGAAGTTCAGCATTTTGAGCGTTTGGCAGGAAAATCTAAATTCAATATTTTCAACAGATCTATAAAACCACTTCAGGACGCATTTGCATATCGATGGATGCGTAAACGATATATTAATTATACCGTTGAAAAAACCAATATAGAGACATGAACGAATGGTTATCATATAATTCATTTGTTTATGTTATAGGCTTCACTGCTCAACTGTTATTTTCTGCCAGGCTATTATTGCAATGGATACAATCTGAAAAGGTAAAAAAGGTATTAACTCCGAGATTGTTTTGGCAATTGAGTTTAATTGCGTCATTTTTATTATTTGTTTATGGATGGATACGGGATGATTTTGCTATAATGTTAGGGCAATCAATGACTTATTTTATCTACATTAGAAATATGCAATTACAGGGGTCATGGAAAAAGTTACCTAAATTTCTTCGCGTTTTTTTAATGGTGTTTCCTTTCATGATAGCCATTTATTCATTTAATAATAATCAAATTGATATAGAACGAATATTTAGAAATGAAAATATTCCTTTTACCCTATTGCTATGGGGGAGTATTGGTCAAATAGTATTTACTTTTAGATTTATATACCAATGGATCTATTCTGAAAAAAGAAAAGAATCGAGTTTGCCTTTGGGATTCTGGTTGTTAAGTTTAACAGGTTCGATTATGATATTAAGTTATGCAGTTATGAGAAAAGACCCTGTTTTATTTTTTGGTCAGTCTTTTGGGTTTATAGTATATCTTAGAAATATATTCATCGGATTAAAAAGTCAAAATGAAAAATAACTTTTACTTCAAAATATTCCTGGTAATCTGCGCTTTTGCTTTATTTATAAATGTTGGACAATACGGTGTTATAGAAAGCAGTGATGCACGCTATGCTGAAATTGCCAGAGAAATGTTTGTTTCTGGTGATTTTATCCATCCAAATCTATTGGATGTTCATCACTATCATAAGCCTCCTTTCACTTATCAAATTACCGCGATTGGATATTATCTATTTGGAGTAAATCCCTTTGGGGCTCGGTTTTTTTTGCAGATCGCGGTGCTCATCCAGTTAATGCTGATGTACTCACTTACTAAAATGCTCTTCAAGTCTGAGAAAACTGCCCTATGGTCTTCAATTATTTATTTTAGTTTTCCAATTGTATTGATATCCTCTAGAAACTTAACAACCGATGCTTTTGTAGCTACTTTTGTATTATTAAGTATCTATGCCTGGGTAAAATATCGCAAATTCGGGTTGATAAAATGGCTGTATTTCTTTACAATTAGTTTAGCCGTTGGTTTTTTGACCAAAGGACCTGTTGTTTTTATTGTTCCTGTAATTTTTGTGCTCTTTTATAATCGAATTGAGAAAGCCAAATATTCATTGAGTATTCATCATTTATTGGCTTGGTTTCTATGTATTCTCATTTCTTCTTCGTGGTTCATTTATTTGGCAATAGAAAACCCCATTTTTATCGATTATTTTTTAGGCCGGCAGACTGTTGATCGATTCTCTGTAAATGCGTTTGGGCGAACAGAACCTTTCTGGTATTTTTTAGCATTCGCACCATTGGTTGGACTGCCCTGGTTCTTAATTATGATTTATTTAATAAAAGTAAATAAGAATTCTTTTACCCATAGATCATTAAATTTTTCGTTGATTATTACAGCGATCATCCCTTTAATATTCTTCTCGATCTCATCTTCTAAACGCATTTTATATATTCTACCTCTTTATGCAATAATAGCCATATTAACAGCCCATTTATTAACAAAAATAAAGGAGGATAAATTTAATGTCATTAATTATATTGTCATTGGATTTTCTTCTATAATAGCAATATCCTTCATAGGTACCTTATTAGTTAATGTCGATTTTAACTTCCCGATTATTATTGGGATTTCAGGCATCTTATTGGCGGTATCTATTTATTTCATTTACAGAACGAATACTATTGAAGCGAGTTCTAAACCAATGATCGTTTCGTTTTCCGTTTCCATATTACTATTAATAAATAGTTCTATATTTTTTTCAGCCAATGAGCTCGAAGTTAATAGCGGTAAACCCATTACAGATTTTATAATTAGTGAAAAACTAGATGATAGAGAAGTTATGGTATATGATGTAAGGAAATCGTCTATTGCATTCGGTCTTAATAAATCGATCATTTCTTTGAATAATGGTCATAATTCCTTAGCCAGAGAAACCCAATTCGAAAATGATCTTCATTGGAAAGAATATCTCATCAATTTAAAAAACAAAGAAGAAATACAATATTTAAAAGAAGAAGTACTGAAAAAACCAACGGTTTTAATAATATACAGAAATCCTTTACCCACAGATTTAGATTGGATATTAGGCTATTATAAGTTTAAAAAAGAAATGAAATCGTGGACTATTTATTATTAATTCTTTGTATTAAATCCTGAACACTGCTTGCTTCAAACATTGCAGGATATAAATCCTTTATAATTTTTTGGTAATCAAAATCTATGATCAGGGCATTCTCTAATAAGGTTAATCCTTGTTGCTCTTGTTGTGTTAAAAAATATAGTCCACTAAGCCGATACTCAATTTCTGCAAAGTCTTCATAAAGTTCTTTAGCTCTCAATAATACTTTGATAGCATCATCGAAATCACCTATGAAATGGAGAACATCTGTTAAAGCAATAAAAATATTAAGTGTATATTCTTCAAGATCCAAACAAGTTTGGAAACCTTTAGATGCCTCTTCAAATAAATTTAATCTTAAATTAATTTCGGCATATCGAATCCAATAAACAGGATTTTTTTCATCTATTTGAATTGCCTTATTTATAAAATATAAGGCCTTTTGATAATTCTCATTACTAATGTACAAATTTGTTAAAGCCAGCCAGCCTTTATCAAGTAAAGGATCTTCTTTTACTGTTTTGTTATAATATTTGAGTGCTATTTTGTGCTCTCCTAATTTTTCATAACAATGGCCAATCCTTAAATAAGAAAACGAAGTACCCTCTTCGAGCTCTATGGTAATTTGATAATTAGCGATGGCTTCCTCATATCTCTGAAGCTCCTCAAGCGTTTTCGCTTTTTCTAAATATGCACCGATAAAATGTTCATCAATTAAAATAGAGTACTCAAAAGCCTTCAACGCTTTGATAAAATTCTCAACAATGAAATATTGCCTACCTAATTGATGCCAAGCAATTTCGCTATATGGGTCAACGTCTAAATATTTCAGCAAATAATCTATGGCTTCATTGTGCTGTCCCAGCATATCAAAACAATAAATAACATTGTATAAAGAAGAATAATCGTCAAATTCAACTTCCAGGCATTTCGCAAAGTTTAAACGGGCAGTATCAAAATCTTCTAAATACAAATATTCCATTCCAATTAACGAAAGTACATCGACTTCATCTTCAGTAAATAATAGTGCCTTATTCAAAGCTTCAATAGCCTCCAGGTGCAAATCTTTTTTTGACAGTAAAGTTGCCTTATTTAAGAAAACCTGATCATTAAGAGGTTCTATTTTTTCTAATTCAATCAGTAATATTTCGGCCTTATCCAGCTTATCCTCATACAACAAAACTTCAACAGAAACCAATTTAAGAGCTACCGACCCGGGATGCTGTCTGATCCCTAATTCAAGCGCTTTTTTTGCGAGTGACATCTTACCAACATTCATATAATGCAAAATAATTTCTTCGAACTCGGTAGAATCAAAAAAATATACACTATTAGTTTTTAACATCGATTCAAATTTTGATAATGGTAAATCATCATCATTATTTGGAAATATATGCATAAAGTGAGGTTTTCTTGCTTTTTTAAAAATAGCACAACTTAATTTTTAATGGAAGTAACGGTTGAAATGTTGTTAACAAATTAATTAACATGTTATAAACTGTTTAACTTATTGAAAAAAAAATGTACTTTTGTATTCCAAACAACGTTTGGACTGCTCTAATGGCAAAAAAGACATTACTTAACGCGAAAGATATTCACATCATCCTTCATCGCCTGGCGTGTCAACTAATTGAGAATCATAATGATTTCTCAAATACTGTCTTAATTGGATTACAACCAAGAGGTATTTTTCTTGCTAATAGATTAACGCAAATTTTACAAAAAGATTATAAGGTTTCAGATATAAAATTAGGTAAGTTAGACATTACCTTTTATAGAGATGATTTTAGGCGCCGCAATGAACCCTTAGAAGCTAGTAATACAGCCATTGATTTTATTGTTGAAGATAAAAAAGTAGTTTTTATTGACGATGTGTTATTTTCGGGTAGGAGTATAAGATCGGCACTTACAGCAATTCAATCGTTTGGCCGCCCCGAATCTATTGAACTATTAGTATTAATCGACAGGAGGTTTAGTAGACACCTTCCCATACAACCAGATTATAAGGGTAGACAAGTCGATGTGATCAATTCAGAAAAAGTTAAAGTTTCCTGGCTCGAAAATAACAATAAAGATGCCGTTTATATTATAAGAGATAATTAAAATGAAGCAGTTAAGTGTAAATCATTTATTAGGAACCAAACATCTGAAAAAAGAAGATATAGAGCTTATATTCCAAACTGCGAACCATTTTAAAGAAGTCATCAACAGACCTATTAAAAAAGTCCCTTCATTACGAGATATTACCATCGCAAATTTATTTTTTGAAAATAGTACCCGTACTAAATTATCATTTGAATTAGCAGAAAAAAGACTCTCAGCCGATATTATTAATTTTTCGGCAAGCCAATCTTCGGTAAAAAAAGGAGAAACTTTAATCGACACGGTGAACAATATATTATCTATGAAGGTTGATATTATAGTGATGAGACATCCCAATGTTGGTGCCGGTGTATTTTTATCAAAACATGTCAAGTCAAAAATAATCAACGCAGGTGATGGCGCTCATGAACATCCTACTCAGGCATTACTTGATTCATATTCTATCAAAGAAAAACTAGGATCTGTTAAAAATAAAAAAATTGTTATTATTGGAGATATATTACATTCTAGAGTGGCACTTTCTAATATTTATGCTTTACAATTACAGGGGGCAACAGTAAAAGTATGCGGACCAACAACCCTCATCCCAAAGTATATTACTGGTCTTGGAGTTGAAGTAGAAACCGACTTGTTAAAAGCTTTGCAATGGTGTGATGTTGCGAATGTATTAAGAGTACAACATGAAAGAATGGATATAAAATATTTTCCTTCCATACGAGAGTATACGCAGTTGTTTGGAATTAATAAAGAAATTTTAAATTCACTGAAGAAGGAAATTGTTATAATGCATCCGGGTCCGATTAATAGAGGTGTTGAGATCACAAGTGATGTTGCAGATTCAAAACAGTCTATTATTCTAAATCAAGTCGAGAACGGTGTTGCTATAAGAATGGCTGTTATATATTTATTGGCACAACAGATCAAAAATTGATTTTTAAATATGATTATAAGAAAAAACGATATTGCGACTGTTTTACAAAACGATGAAGATTCAATGAAAAAATTTTTTATTGATTTTTCAAAAAATTATATTAACTTTAAAAACGATAATTTAATTCTAGACTTTTCTGATTTAAAAGGGGTAAAAACAGAAAATATCTTACTATTTTTGCAGCATTCAGAGGAACACAGGAATAATGGCATGTCTTTTGTTATTGTTGTCAATGGCATAGATGCCGATAAAGTTCCCGATGAAATTGTAACAGTTCCTACAATCTCAGAAGCAGCAGACATTATAGAAATGGAAAATATTGAACGTGATCTAGGATTTTAATAAAAAGTGCTTATATGGTAAAAAAATTACTCTTGTTTATTTTATTGGTTTCAATTTCTTCAGCTGTTTTTTCTCAACAGCCACAGGATGATGAAGTCCCGTTGATTGTGGTGACTGTCATTAAAGATATTGTTGCCTCGCCAAATCCTTTTAGCGTAACAACTAAAATTAAATTTCAAGCTGAAGCAGTCTTCGAAATCGAATTTTCGGTTAAAGACCTTATAGGAAATGTAGTGCATTTACAAAAATATACCACGAAATTTGGATTAAATACAATTCCCTTTTTTAGGGACAAACTTGAATCTGGTATTTATATTTATTCGATAAAAACGAACTCTGAAATTATTTCAAAACGTATTGTGATTAAATGAGCTTAAGCTTAACCATATTAGGCTGTCACTCGGCTACACCGAGAACTTTTGCCCATCCTACTTCACAATTTTTAAAAATAAATAATAGGAATTTTTTGATTGATTGTGGAGAAGGTACTCAGGTACAACTCCGTAAATATAAAATCAAGTTTTCTGCAATTGACAATATTTTTATTTCTCATTTGCATGGTGACCATTTTTTTGGACTTATTGGATTAATTTCAACATTTGGTTTATTGCATAGGAAAAAAGATCTTCATATCTATGGGCCCTCAGGCCTTAAAAAAATAATCACACTTCAGCTAAATCTATCCAAATCATGGGTGAGTTTTGAAATAATCTTTCACGAACTTGAAAATGAAAAAAGTGAACTAATTTTTGAAGATGATAAGGTTGAAGTCCACACGATCCCTTTAGAACATCGGGTTTATACCAATGGGTTCTTATTTAAAGAAAAGTTAGGAGAACGTAAATTAAATATGGCCGCGATCCGCGAATACCCAGACATTAAAATTTGTGATTATCAGAATCTAAAAGATGGAAAGGATTTTGTAAAAGAAGATGGTAAAAAAATTAAAAATAAGATCCTTACCATAGACCCTCCGAAGCCTCTAAAATATGCCTATTGCAGTGATACACTGTATAAACCGGATATTGTCGCCTTAATTCAAGATGTCGATCTTCTTTATCATGAGTCCACTTTTTTAAATGACCGAAAGGAATTGGCAAATACTACGAAACATTCAACAGCCGAAGAAGCCGGAAAGATTGCAAAAAAAGCTTCGGTAGGGCAGTTAATATTGGGCCATTATTCTAGCCGTTATGATGATGTAAATTTATTCAAGAAAGAGGCTGAAACCATTTTTGATGACGTAATCTTAGCTAAAGTTGGTGAGGTTATACATGTTAATAATCTAATGCCATCGGAGCTCATCACAATTCAAGAAAATTAATACTACTTAATTAAGGTTTTATTGCAATAACATATTCCCTATCTAATCTTTCCATTATTTAATCTATAAAATTTGTACTAACTGCTTTTTTTTATGATATTGCGAATCGGAAATTTCTAACTAATTCAAAAAATCATGAAGAAAAGAATTCTTTCACTACTTCTACTAATTATCCCGTATATCTCTTTTGCACAAGAAAAAGGCCTTGATGAAAAAATTAATGATTGGTTTGAGCCCATTACGGTAACATGGGAAAGTATTGTTTTTTGGATTGTCCCAGGCACAGGCGTACCATTAGTGGTTTTATTATTAGTGGTAGGAGCCATATTTTTCACTATCTACTTTAGATTCATAAATCTTAGAAGATTTCCTTTAGCCATTAATGTTGTTAGAGGTAAACATGATGAAATTGATAAAGATCACGGGGTCGAAAAGGCCGATATAAACATCGTTGATGGCGATATTCCCGACACCATTAGAGATGAGAGTAAAGATGGAGAAGTTAGCCATTTCCAAGCCTTGGCAACGGCCGTTTCAGGAACCGTCGGCTTGGGTAATATTGCCGGGGTTGCACTGGCAATTTCAATTGGGGGACCGGGAGCAACTTTTTGGATGGTTATTTGTGGATTATTAAGTATGTCTACAAAGTTTGTTGAATGTACCTTAGGAGTTAAATATCGCGATATAGGACCCGATGGAACGGTTTATGGAGGACCCATGTATTATTTAAGAAAAGGTTTGGGCTTAAGAGGGTATGCAAAATTAGGAAAAGTTTTAGCCGTAACGTTCGCTGTGCTATGCGTAGGTGCATCTTTTGGGGGAGGTAACGCCGTTCAGTCAAATCAAGCAGCCGAACAATTAGCAGCTATGTTAAATATGCAGGGCGGTTATACAGGCACTTTAATAGGGGCGGTAATTGCAATTATTGTGGGCATAGTAATTATTGGAGGTATAAAAAGAATTGCATCGGTAACAGAGAAAATTGTTCCATTTATGGCAGTGATCTATATTATAGCATGTTTGATCGTCATCTTTAGCAATTTCAGTTATATAGATGATGCACTTGCGCTGATTGTCTCAGAAGCATTTAACCCCAGTGCCGGTGTTGGAGGATTTTTTGGTGTTTTAATTACAGGTTTTAGACGGGCTGTTTTTTCAAATGAAGCCGGAGCCGGTTCTGCCGCGATTGCGCATTCTGCTGTAAAAACGAATTATCCCGCATCTGAAGGTCTGGTATCTTTATTAGAACCCTTTATTGATACTGTTGTGATCTGTACCATGACAGCCTTGGTAATTATTTTTTACAATAGTGGAGGAATATTTGAATATGGAGGCAACGGAGCCGGACAAGTCGTTATTGATGGCGTAGCTGTTGGTGGTGTTAATTTAACATCAATGGCCTTTGAATCTGTAATTCCATGGTTCCCATATGTTTTAACATTAGCAGTTGTATTATTTGCCATCTCTACCATGATATCATGGTCTTACTACGGACTGCAATCATGGAAATTTTTATTTGGCAGAAGTAAATTAGCCGATATGACCTATAAAGTTTTATTTATCGCCTTTATCATCATCGGTGCTGCTGCTTCAATGCAAGCCGTTTTCGACTTCTCGGATGCCATGATCTTGGCCTTGGTATTTCCAAATATGATAGGTTTATTTTTCTTATTCCCCGTTGTAAGAGATGAGTTGGTTAAATATTTAAAAGCAATTAATGTTAAACTCACTTATTTCAAATAAGAAATATTAAATGAATAGTTTTAAATCCCATTTCTGGTATACCAATCGCCAACGAAATGGGATTTTATTTTTGGTTTTTATTGTTATAATACTACAACTGATATTTTTCTTTGTCGATTTTTCTAAACCCGAACCTATAAATTTAAATACTGAGGAAATTATAAAATTTCAAAAAGAAATAGACTCCTTGAAATTAGAGGAGATTGAAAACACGAAACCCAAAATTTTTCCTTTTAATCCAAGTTTCTTAACAGATCATAAAGGCTATCAATTAGGAATGTCAACTGATGAAATTGATAGGTTATTATCCCATAGGGCTCAAGGAAATTATATCAATTCAACTGAGGAGTTCCAAGAGATAACGATGGTCAGCGATTCACTTCTTAATACAATTTCTACCTATTTTAAATTCCCGGATTGGGTACAAAATCAGAAAACCAGAAAAAAATTTAGTACAAATATTAAAAACTCAGAGGAAGACAAAAATTATGTTCAACAAGATTTGAATTCTGCTACTGGAGAAGATTTAATGGTTGTTAAGGGAATTGGCCCAGCTTTAGCACAGCGTATTATTAAATATCGAAATTTACTTAATGGGTATTCTATGAACGACCAACTTTATGAGGTTTGGAATTTGGAGAAGGAAGTTGCCGACAGGGTTTTAGAAAGATTTATTGTCATAGAAAAGCCCAATATTACGAAAATCAATGTGAATACAGCATCCTTTAAAGAAGTACTTTCAATCGTTTATATTGACTACGAATTGACCAAAAAAATATTCGATTATCGAGACGAAGTTGCAGAACTTCAATCTTTAGAAGAATTAAAACAAATTGAAGGATTTCCTGTTGAAAAATTTGATAGAATAGCCTTATATTTGCAAGCCAAATAGCTTATCAATGATGAATTTCGATTATACCGAAGAACAAAAGCATATAGCATCATCTGCAAAAGATTTTGCTGAAAAATTTATCAGACCCTTTATCATGGAATGGGATGAGGCCCAATTATTTCCTGTATCCTTATTTAAAAAGGCTGGCGAAATGGGCTTTATGGGTGTTTTTGTTCCTACAGAATATGGTGGTTCTGGTTTAGGATATCATGAATATATCGCTATCATTGAAGAGATATCTAAAGTTGACCCTTCTATAGGATTATCGGTTGCTGCACATAATTCATTATGTACTGGCCATATTTTGAGTTTCAGTAATAAAGAACAAAAGAAAAGGTGGTTGCCTAAACTGGCAACAGGAGAGTGGATTGGTGCCTGGGGTTTAACCGAGCATAATACCGGTTCTGATGCTGGTGGTATGAATACGACTGCTGTAAAGGACGGGGACTATTACATAATAAATGGAGCAAAAAATTTTATTACCCATGGTATTAGTGGTGACATTGCAGTAGTCATTGCTCGTACTGGAAAAAAAGGAGATTCTAGAGGAATGTCAGCTTTTGTGATCGAGAAAGGAACCTCCGGATTCACTTCGGGTAAAAAAGAAGATAAACTAGGAATGCGTGCTTCTGAAACAGCAGAATTGATTTTTGATAATTGCCGAATTCATAAAGATAACTTGTTAGGAAAGGAAGGAGAAGGATTCGTACAAGCTTTAAAAGTGCTTGATGGAGGAAGAATTTCAATAGGAGCTTTAAGTCTTGGAATTTCGAAAGGCGCATACGAAGCATCGTTAAAATATTCTCAAGAACGAGAACAATTTGGCAAGCCCATAAGTTCTTTTCAAGGAATCTCTTTTAAGCTTGCCGATATGGCTACCGAGATAGAAGCATCTGAGTTATTATTACATAAAGCTGCCTACTTAAAAAATAAAGGGGAATCGGTTACAAAAATGGGTGCCATGGCTAAAATGTATGCCTCAGAAGTCTGTGTAAAAATATCCAATGAAGCCGTTCAAATTCATGGTGGTTATGGTTATACCAAAGAATTTCCTGTTGAAAAATTCTATAGGGATTCTAAATTATGTACCATTGGTGAAGGAACTACAGAAATTCAAAAGCTAGTCATAGCGCGTAATATTTTGAAAAAATAATTCCAATTGATTGTTTAAATCTTTTTTCTGAATCATTTTCTATAAACTCAACATTTCACTAATTAGAATTATTGCTTTCTTCTATTTTAAGTTTGTTCCAAACCTTAATGGCATCTTCTTTAGTTATGCCTTCTTTTATTTCTACATAAATACCATCACTCACCCCTAATTTAATATCTTTTCTTTTAAAATCATCACCGTTTTTTATTTCTACAAAAGGAGATTTACTGTCTTTATCAAACTGCACCAGTGCCTCTTTTATAGACAATACGCTGTCTGCCCTGGCTAAAATAATGGAAGCATTGGCACTTAACCCCACTCTAATAAAAGTAGTGTCTTGTTTTTTAAGGGTACCTTTAATTTCAAATTGTATAGCACCATTCTCTAATTTCCCTTTAGGAGCTATATAATCCAAAATAGCTTCGAAAGTCGTGTTTTCGACTGCACCTACCGTTATTTCAAGTGGAAGCCCTTCCTTAATCTTTCCAACGTCAGATTCATCAATCTTTCCCTCAAAAATTAATTTTTTCACATCTGCCAAAGAAGCAATCGTAGTTCCTTCATTAAAATTATTACTTTCAATAACCTGGTTACCGACCTCTACCGGAACTTCTAAAACCATACCCGAGACCGTTGATCTAATTAAAGTATTTGCCGCATTCCCTAAGCCTCTGGTTGAACCGGTTCGGACGATATCATAATTACGATTCGCAGCTATATATGACTGTTCTGCTTGTTTGAAAGTCACTTCTGCTCTTTCTAAATCCTGTTTTGAAATAACCCCTTTATCGAACAATAATTTCTGTCTATCATAATTTCTTTTCTGGTCGTCTAAAGCTATTTTGTTAGTTTGTATTTCATTCTTTGCATTATTTAGGGATGATAAATTAGGAATAACCTTTATTTTAGCGATCAGATCACCTTCTTTTATGATATCTCCTCCTTTTACATAAATCTCCTGTATTACCCCTGAAATATTGGGTTTTATTAAAACCTCTTCCAATGGGAGTATGCTACCGGTGGCTACTGTTTTTTTAACTATAGTTCTTGTAGAAGGCTTTTCTGTTTCATAGACAACCGGGTCTTCAGCATTCTTGGAATACAAATAATACATGGCTCCTGCAAAAGTTATAATGATAAAAACTAAAGTAAATACAGTGACTGATTTTTTCATTTTTCTATTTTATTATTATTTTTTCATTTATTCTGTTCTAAGCGCTTCTATCGGCTTCACTTTAATTGCATTTTGAGCAGGAATGAATCCGGCAAATAAACCTGAAATTACTAAGATGGTAAGTGCTGAGGAAACAACGCCTAAACTAACACTAGGGTTAGCAAACATATCAACCGGACCATTATTGTCTATAGCAACATTAATTAGGTAAATTAAGATAGAGGCAAATACGATTCCTGCCATCCCAGAAATGATGGTTAAAAATACCGATTCAGTAAGAATTTGACCTCTAATACTCCAGGGAGTAGCTCCCAAAGATCTTCTAATTCCAATCTCTTTGGTTCGTTCTTTTACCACGATGAGCATTATATTACTTACTCCAATAACGCCAGATAATAAAACCAATGTGCCTACAAAATATGCAATAACCCTTATTGCCGCAAAAAGTCGTTGTACCTTACTATACTCCTCGTATAAATCAAAATGCCCGATAGCCCTTTCATCTTCCGGATGAATCTTATGATTTTTCCGTACGATATTGAATATGTTTTCTTTAATCTTTGTTATAGGTGTTCCGTCTACCGCCGTTATGGCCATCCACCCCACCCTGTCGCTCATATTAAAGGCTTGCGAAAAAGCTGTAAAAGGTACAAATATTTGTTTTTGATCCTCCTCTCCATCACCCCCAGATGATTTTTTCTTATAAGTACCAATAACCATAAAATTTACACCCTGTATTTTGATATAAGTACCCAAAACAACTTCTTCTTTCTCATATAAGCCACTCTTTACACCTGATCCAATAACAGCCACTTTTCGATTATTATTAATATCGTTATAATTAATAAATCTTCCAGAGGTAATGTCCATAGGCTCTTGATTAATTATTTCGGGATAGTCACCATATACATCATAGGCTCCTGTTTTAATTCCTCTAACAACATTGTTAGAACCATTAAAGCCTCCCAATTGATTTCGTGGTGAAATATATCTAAGATCTGCTACGTTTTGACGAATATCCTCGACGTCAGCAATACGATAATTAAAACGTCTGTCTTTTGGCATTCCTTGATAGGCTTTAGTAGCGGTCCTTGTCCATATGAACATGGTGTTTGTTGCTATATCACCAAAGTCGAGATTTACACCATTTTCAAATCCTTTTCCTGCTGCCAATAAAATAATCAATATAAAGATACCCCAGAATACACCAAAGGCCGTGAGTACTGTCCTGAACCAATTTCCTGATAGTACTTCTAATATTTCGTTCCAGCGATCTCTACTAAACATAATTACTCATCCCTTAAGGCTACTATTGGTTGGATTTTGGCCGCCCTATAGGCCGGGAAAAATCCTGCTAAAGCGCCGGCTACTATCAATAAAATTACCATGGTCATTGCAATTGAAAAATTTACAGTTGGGTTTGATACATAATCAACCTCAATATTAGGACCTAAAATTTCTAATAAGCCCATACTTAATATTAAACCCGCAAACCCTGAAAAAGCCGTAACAAAAATAGATTCATGTAATATCATTCCAATAATAGACCAAGGTTTAGCTCCCAAAGCTTTTCTAATTCCAATTTCTTTAGTTCTTTCTTTTACAATAATTAACATAATATTACTGACTCCAACTACACCAGCAATTATGGTACAAATACCTACAAACCAAAAGAATAGTGAAATATTATTGGTCATAGTATAATATCTCTTTGCCTCTTCAAGAGCACTATGTACATTAATCGCACTATTATCATCTGGAGCAACCTGATGGGCAGATTGTAAATAGTTCTTTAGATTAGAAGTAAATTTTTTTGATGCAAAAACAGCTTCATCAAAATTCTCTTGTGGCGCCAAGGTAAAGGATAAATTTGCCAATTTATTCTGACCGTTAAAAACACTTTGTGCTGTGGTTAATGGTATATATACTCTATTCTCCTCACGGTCTCCACCTTCATCTGCATAAACGCCAACAATCTTGAAATTAATACCTGATAACTGAAGATATTCATTTAAAGGATCTTCAACTTCCTTCATGAGCTCCCGTTTTATCTTTTTACTTATAATTACAACTTTCTGCAAATTATCCATGTCTAACCGATTCAAAAAACGGCCGGTCATCATCCTACTGTTTTCTATTTGCTGATAATCAGGACCTACACCTTGAATCCCATAAGATCCGGATTCATTTTTATAATTTATCGAAGCATTAACTCTAAATAAGCCAGATTTATATTCCAATTCATCCGCGAAAGCGGTAGTTGCGTATTCATAATTCGAATTACGAAGGACAATATTTCTTCCTGGATTTAATCCGTTGAATTCTTTGGTCGTAACCTGTGTCCACACCCAAACCCGATTGGTGGCATCTGCCTCAAATTCTTTACGAATACCGTTTTGAAAACCTTGCCCAAAACCCAATAAAATGACCAAAATAAAAATTCCAGATGCCACAGATAATCCGGTGAGGAAAGTGCGCAGTTTATTCTTATGAATCGTATCAAATATTTCTTGCCAACGATCTATATCGAACATTTATAATTTACTTTTAGATATTGCAATATCATTTTCTTAACTAATAGACGAACAATCATCAACTTTTGTTACAGTAAAAAGATTATTATAGACAATCTTTAGTAAGATTGTTCTCATTATTAAATCTTGCTTCTTTAGTTTTTTATAAATTTGATTTTATGAATAACAAAATCATTACTTTTTTAATGTTTTATGGTAATGCCGAAGAGGCAATGAATTATTATATTTCATTATTTAAAAATTCAAAAATTAAAAGTCTTGTTCATTATAAAGAGAATGAGGCTGGGGTTGTTGGTACCGTTATGCATGCCATTTTTATACTGAACGGACAAGAATATATGTGTACTGATAGCGCCGTTAAACATAATTTCACCTTTACACCGGCCATTTCGCTTTATGTAAATTGTGAATCGAAGGAGGAATTAGCGTATCTGTATACCAATTTGTCGGAAGGAGGTCAAATATTCATGCCATTAGAAACTCATGATTCTCGGGATATGTTTAGTTGGATTGAAGACAAATTCGGAGTGTCTTGGTTACTAAATTTGGATAATAAATGATTCGCGATTTATTAAATGTGAATAAAAGCAGATTTTGGTTCTAACTTCAAGTAATTTTATTTGCTCTTCCTTATTAATCCCATTTGTTTCGCCTTCATTAGCATAAATCGATATGCTTCATCATAATCATTATGTATTTCACCTTCAAGGATAGCTTCTTTTATGGCTTCTTTCAGTATACCAATTTCTTTGCTTGGTCGTAAATTAAAAGTTTCCATAATAATTTCTCCGGTAACGGGAGGTTGAAAATTTCTTATACTATCACGCTCTTCAACTTCTTTTATTTTTTGTCTTACCAATTTAAAATTATTGAGATACTTTTTGAACTTTTTAGGGTTCTTGGTTGTTATATCAGCCTCGCAATGGATCATCAGATCTTCAATATCATCGCCTGCATCAAAAATTAATCGGCGAACGGCAGAATCAGTCACCTCATCAGCCAGAATAATAGGCCGCGAACTAAGCAATACTATTTTCTGAACATATTTCATTTTATCATTCAGCGGCATTTTAAGACGTTTAAAAAGCTTATATACCATTTTAGACCCAACAAATTCATGCGCATGAAATGTCCATCCCAAATTTTTATCAAATTTCTTTGTTGGTCCTTTTCCGATATCATGTAATAATGCCGCCCATCTCAACCACAGGTTATCCGTCTTTTTGGCAATGTTATCAACTACCTCCAAGGTATGGTAAAAATTATCTTTGTGCTTTTGCCCTTCAACTTCTTCAACACCTTTCAAATCTATTAATTCCGGTAAGATTCTTTCTAACAGTTTCGTTTTTTCTAATAGTCTGAAACCAATAGAAGGCTTATCAGATAATAAAATCTTATGTAATTCGTCTATAATTCGTTCGGAGGTTATTATATCTATTCTATCAACGTTATTAGCAATAGCGGTCAACGATTTTTTTTCAATTTTAAAGTTCAATTGCGTCGCAAAACGAATAGCCCGTAACATTCTCAAAGGGTCATCAGAATAGGTAATGTCTGGATCTAAGGGGGTTCTTATAATGCCCTTATCTAGGTCTTCAACACCGTTAAACGGATCTAATAATAAACCATAATCCTTTCTATTTAAGCTTATAGCGAGCGTATTTATAGTAAAATCCCGGCGATATTGATCATCTTGTAAAGTACCTACCTCTACTTGAGGATTCCTGCTATCTTTTTTGTAAGACTCTTTGCGTGCACCTACAAATTCAACTTCTGCGTCGTTATATCTCAACATCGCGGTGCCATAGGTCTTAAATATTTGTACTTTGGGTTTGTCTGGTAAACTATGAGCTACTTCTTTGGCCAGGCTAATACCATTCCCAACGGTTACAATATCGATATCTTTTGCACCACTTTTTCTCTTAAGTAAATAATCACGCACAAATCCACCGATAACGTAAGAATCTAAATGTAGCTTTTCTGATGTATTAGCAATGAATGTAAATATGTCTGAAGAAATTGCTTCCTTAAAATATTGAGGCATAAAAATTTATTCTCTAATTATTTTTACGTCACCTTTATCATTAAACTTTATGATAGTTGATGGCGAATAGGCGATTTTATCTTGATGCAAATTTACCACATAATCAACCGCATCCAAAATAGATGTATCTATTTCTTTGAATGATTTCGGCGTAGACCTGCCGCTTAAATTGGCTGAAGTAGAAACTATTGGCTTACCGAATTTTTTAATTAGTTTTTGACAAAACTCATTTCGAACAAGTCTTATTGCCACGGTATTATCTTTTGCAACAACATTTTTTGCTAATCCCTTTGGCGATTTATATATAATAGTTGTAGGTTTTATCGAGTTCTCGATGATATCTAACGCCTTTTCCGGTATATCAGAAACATAATTTTTTAGCATTTCAAGGCTATCTACCAAAATAACCAGGCTTTTACTTTCTTCTCGATTTTTAATATCGAAAACCTTGCTTACCGTGTTTTCATTTGTCGCATCGCATCCTATGCCCCATACCGTATCAGTCGGATATAAAATAATCTTTTGAGATTTTAAATTAGTCAAGGCCTCTAAAATAATTTTGCGCATTATCCAAAAATCTTTTTAATCTTAAATTTTCTAAAAATGGAAAGTTTTCTATTTTCTGGAACACCATATTCTTGAATATAATCTTCAACAGCCTGAACCATTCTTTCTGCAGATTTACCATCGCTATAGGGATGATAATTATCCATGATATACTTCCTTTGGTCTTTAAAGCTATCTTTTTCTAGATTCGACATCAACTCGTTCTTTCAGTTTGGTATACTCTTTTGCATCATCCCAAAATATTTTTTACGTTATCGTTTTTAAATGTTAAAACGGGTTTATTCAAAAGTAAAAACTCATAAACTACCGATGAAGTATCACTTATTAATATATCAGAAATTAATAAAAACTTGGTTATATTTCTTTCAGTTTCATAAATAATATTGTTACTTTCTTCTGCAATATTTTTATAGGTATTAATGAGATCAGGAGACATAAGGTCGTGGAATTTACAAATAACCAAATAATCACCCTCTGAAGCTAAACTTTTAATCTCATGCTCAAGATATGGCGCCGAAGTTAACGATGGTGAAAAGGTTGGCGCATACAATACTATTTTTTTTGCTTTATATTTTTTTAAAAGATCTTCTTTTTGATTTTTATATTCGTCTTTATTTTCTCCAAAAACATCCAGTTTAGGCCAGCCAGTCTCGATAACCTCAAAATTTTTATACTTTATTTTAAGCTCATTAAATTTACTGGTAAAATAGGGTCCTTGTGTTAAATAGAGATCAAAATAATGCCTTATTCTAAAGTGTCCTTTCTTTTCTCCCGCCAAGCCATGAAAAACTTGCGTCTTGACACCTCTTAAATAATGCGGGACTTCATTGCCAGGAACAAAAATAACATCGCTTTTAAAATCCCTAAGTTCTTTAATTTGTGTAGTATGTGGTTCATTATCAAATGGAAAGAAATCTATTTTGGGGCCAATAAACCAAATATACTCATATCCCTTTTTTTTTAGCACTTTCATAATGGGTGCTAAAATTCCAAAGGCATAAGGATTTTGACAAAAAAAGATAACCTTCATGATTAATTTAAATAGAATAAGTTTAGATGATACTGTTCGCGTTATCTAGATCTTCAACAAAATCAACTTCTATACAATCATATTCTGATATATCAACAGCCTTTAATTCTAATTGATCGTTTTTAATGGCGAGCTCCAGTCCTTTTTCAAAATAATCATTATCACCGCATTGTTCTAAGTATTCAATGAATACGGCCATATCTTTTGCCGCAATAAAATTAATTCCCACAGCTTCACCCAAACCATTTTTCACTTCTTTAGAAAGTTCATAAACAAAACCATTTTTTAAGTGTATACTTAACTTCTTCATCTGCCACTCTTGCCGTATTTACTGCAATAAACGAATTCTGACCTTCTATATCTTTTTGTAATACAGAAAATAACTTTTGATCAAAAACTACATCCCCATTTAACCATAAAACAGAATTGTTTTTATTCTTTTTTAAAGCTTTTAATAAACTTTTGGAGGTATTTGTTTGATCAAAAAACTGATTGTAAACATATGTTAAATCAGGGAAACGTTCCATAATCAGATCTTTTTTGAAACCTACGACTACAGATATATCATTCACGTCAAAAAATTCAGAGATATTATCAATTTGTTTCTGCATGATACTTTTTCCATCCTTTAACGGTGTTAAGGGTTTAGGAAAAGGATTGCCCAACCTTGATCCTATACCTGCAGCTAGAATTATAATTTTAATATTCGCGTCTAACGCATGTTCTTTTTTAGTAGCCATAATTTAATATATCTAGTTAATACCCCATAGGACTGAACCGCCGAAATTATAAAACCTGGAAAACCATCTAAAAATCCTAGACGAAGAAAATAGTGGATGATAAATCTTGCCGGGGGTTTTATAAGAATGTGAAACGGCGTAACATTTTTATTTTGATCGAATAGTGATTTAGCATTCAAAGCTGAATTCTTATTTAATTTCTGAATATAATGGTCGTAACTTCTGTATCCGTAATGTTCCAATTTATTTTTTAAAAAATCAACTTTTCCATCAGTGACTATACGTTCATGAACCAGTTTCCCATCATACTTACAATGTTCTTTATTAAAAAGTCTAATGACTTTATCTCTTTGCTTGCCACCATAGTTCATTTTTCTTCCAACAAAGAAAAAGACTCTATAAACGTAAAAACCAACGGCTCCATTTGGATCTTTGACCTTACGAATAATCTCCTCACTAAGTAAATCTGTTACTCTTTCATCTGCGTCTAATACATAAATCCATTCGTGTGTTGCCTGTTCTATAGCATAATTCTTTTGGGAAGAATAGTCATCGAACTTTCTTTGTAATAACCTAACATTTAGCGACTTTGCAATATCAACCGTTTTATCACTACTAAACGAATCTATTACAATAATTTCATCCGCAAAACTAACAGAACTTAATGGCAGCTTTTATATGAATTTCTTCATTTAAAGTGGGTATGATTGCCGTTATTTTTATGCTTTTATCCAAATTATATTCTATAGCGGCAAATTTACCATTTGTTTTAACAATCTTGGTATAATTTTCTCGTTAAATAGTACTTTTGCCTTATGAATATTATGCTTAATAAGAATTTTGAACACTTGCAAAATGATTTACTCGAAGTTATTTCTAATTTCAGCAACTTTGATAACGCATTTGGTACGGGAAAAAGAAATAGCATAAAGAAAATCAATTTAGGAGATGGCGTAATTGTGGTGAAATCTTTTAAAATTCCCAATCTAATAAACAAATTGGCTTATAGGTTTTTTAGAAGTTCAAAAGCACAGAGATCGTATGAATATGCAACAAAACTTTTAGAACTTGGTATTAATACCCCAGCACCGATTGCATATTTAGAGTATTTTTCAACATTTATGATTTCAAAAAGCTTTTATGTTAGCGATTTAGTGACCTATGATCTAACCTATAGAGAGCTTATTAATGACCCAAATTATCCTGATGCTGAAAAAATATTGAGGTCTTTTACAAGATTTACTTTTGATTTACATCAAAAGGGAATACTTTTCTTAGATCATTCTCCGGGTAACACATTAATTATTAAAAACCATAATAATTATGATTTTTATTTGGTTGATCTAAATAGAATGCGATTTGGAGAATTAAATTTTAAAGATAGAATGAAGAATTTCTCAAGGCTCACTCCAAGGAAAGAAATGTTTGAAATTATGAGTGATGAATATGCCAAACTTTATGGTAAAAAACAAGAAATTGTTTTTGAATCCATGTGGGACTTCCGAAAAAAATTTGAAGCTAAATTGACCCGAAAAAAAAGATTGAAAAAAATATTTTCAAGTAAATAATACCCTGACTGGTAGTTTAATTCAATAAAAAATTAAACAGCCACATCATATTCCCTTAATGCATCATTCAACGATGTCTTTTTATTAGTGCTTTCCTTTCTTTTCCCTATTATTAATGCACAAGGAACATTATAACTTCCAGCTGAAAACTCTTTGGCATAACTTCCAGGGATTACAACAGAACCGGCAGGCACTACCCCTTTAGTTATTATAGGTTTTTTTCCCGTAACATCAATAATTTTAGTACTCATAGTCAAAACTACATTAGCGCCTAAGACGGCCTCCTTCTCTACTCTAACGCCTTCAACCACAATACATCTTGACCCTATAAAACAATTATCCTCTATGATTACAGGTGCTGCCTGAAGTGGTTCCAGAACTCCGCCTATCCCAACTCCTCCTGAAAGATGGACATTTTTTCCAATTTGGGCGCAACTACCTACTGTTGCCCAGGTATCTACCATAGTGCCTTCATCTATATAGGCACCAATATTAACATAGCTAGGCATCAAAATTGTTCCCGGAGATATATAAGCTCCATGCCTTGCGACAGCATTAGGAACCACACGTATTCCTTTTTCTTTATATCCACTCTTTAATGGTATCTTATCATGATATTCAAAAATGCCTGCTTCTAAAACTTTCATTTTTTGAATTGGAAAATATAATACAACAGCTTTTTTTATCCATTCGTTAACTTTCCATCCATTTTCAACCGGTTCCGCAACACGTAGTATTCCTTCATCAAGTAATGAAATCACACTTCTAATCGCTTCGATGGTATTTTTATCGGTTAATAACTCTCTATCATTCCAAGCATTATCGATAATTTTCTGCAATTCTGTCATATTATTATATTTTGAGCAAATATAATAAGCTTCCATTTAAAATTGGCACGAAATTTATAGTAGTTATAATAGAAATCTTATTTTTGAACAAATTTTTATCATGGCACGTATTATGGCAATTGATTTTGGGAGTAAAAGAACGGGTATAGCCGTAACCGACGAATTAAAAATGATCGCTTCTGGTTTAACTACCGTGCCTACAATAGAAATTTATGATTTTTTAAAAGAATATGTAACGAAAGAAAGAGTTGAAATGTTCTTAGTTGGAGAGCCAAAACAAATGGACAATACTATTTCTGAAAGTGAAAAAAATATATTGCCCTTTATAGAAAAATTAAAAATATTATTCCCATCCATTCCTATAAAAAGAATTGATGAACGCTTTACTTCTAAAATGGCTTTTCAAACCATGATTGACAGTGGGCTCAAAAAAAAACAACGTCAGAATAAATCATTAGTTGATGAGATTAGCGCAACTATTATTTTACAATCGTATCTTTACAACCTGAAATAATAATTCTAGAAATGGTATTACCAATAATAGCATATGGCGATCCGGTTCTTAGAAAAGTGGGAAAAAATTTAAAGAAAGACTATCCCAATTTACAAGAACTGATCTTAAATATGAAAGAGACAATGAAAAACGCAAAAGGTGTTGGATTGGCAGCGCCTCAAGTAGGAAAGGCCATTCGCCTTTTTATAGTAGACACTTCTCCATTTAGTGAAGATGATGAATTGGACACAGAAGAAAGGGACTTACTAAAAAATTTTAATAAGGTATTTATAAATGCGAAAATAATTGAAGAAGAAGGAGACGATTGGGCTTTTAATGAAGGATGTTTAAGTATTCCTAATATTAATGAGGACGTATTCCGTAAAGAATCTTTGACAATTGAATATCTGGATGAAAATTTTGAAAAACAAAAAGAAACAGTTGACGGATTGATCGCTCGGGTTGTGCAGCACGAGTATGATCATATTGAAGGAATTTTATTCACAGATAAATTGTCATCACTCAAAAGAAGATTATTAAAGAAAAAATTAGAAAATATAAGTAAAGGAAAAATCGAAGTTGATTACCGTATGAAATTTCCCAAAAATTAATCATTTATGAAATTAGATAAAATAGTTGCTGTTTCTGGAAAGCCAGGTCTGTTTGAGATTATTTCTCAATCAAAAGGTGGATTGATCGTCCAATCTTTAATTGATAAAAAAAGACTACCTGTTAATGCCATGCATAATGTAAGCGTGATTAATGATATCGCGATTTATACCTACGAAGAAGAAGTTCCGCTAAGAAATATTTTTAAGAAAATTGCCGAAAAACAGAATGGTTCGGCTACCATAAGTCATAAGGAAAGTAACGATAAGTTAATTTCCTTTTTTAATGAAATTCTACCTGATTTTGACGAAGAAAGGGTCTATCCTTCAAATATTAAAAAAGTGGTTCAGTGGTATAATATTTTAGCCAGCCGCAAAATTTGATTTTTCTTCAATAAAAGAGCCATCCAAAGGAAGAAGAAGAAGAAGAATGAATCTATGAATCCAAGAACAAAACAGTTAAACGCATTTAATGATCTCCTGGATATCATGGATAAAATCCGTGAAGAATGTCCCTGGGATAAAAAGCAAACCATACAGTCTTTGCGACACTTAACGATAGAAGAAACCTACGAATTAGGAGATGCAATTCTCGACAATGATCTGCCTGAAATAAAAAAAGAACTTGGAGATCTACTGTTGCACATTGTATTTTATGCAAAGATCGCTTCTGAAATAGAAGCTTTCGATATTGCCGATGTTATTAAGCATATCAATAAAAAATTAATCCATCGTCATCCTCATGTTTTTGGTGACATTAAAGTAAATAGCGTTGAGGATGTTGAAAAAAATTGGGAAAAACTAAAACTAAAAGAAGGAAAAAAATCCATATTAGAGGGTGTTCCAAAATCGTTACCTGCCATGATCAAAGCCTCCAGGATACAGGACAAAGCTGCTTGTTCAGGTTTTGACTGGGAAGAACCATCCCAAGTTTTTGAAAAGGTGAAGGAAGAACTTGCAGAACTAACTACAGAAATTGAAAAGGGTAAAAAAGATAAGATCGAAAGTGAATTTGGCGACGTATTATTCTCTCTCATAAATTATGCGCGTTTTATTGAAGTTGATCCCGAAAGCGCTTTAGAAAAAACCAATAAAAAATTCATCAAAAGATTTCAATTTTTAGAAAAGGAAGCAAAAAAATCTGGTAAGCAACTAACCGACATGACCCTCGCTGAAATGGATGTCCATTGGGAAAAGTCGAAGACCTTTTTCAAATAATAACTAATTGGGAAAAGTCAAAGACCTTTTTCAAATAAACTAATTGGAAAAGTCGAAGATCTTTTTCAAATAATCTAATTGGAAAAAACATATACCTTTTTTAATTTAGAAGTTAAATATCTTTAACTTTTTTAAGACGTAATTTTATAAATTGTAATTTAGTATTCAATAATAAAGTAATCGCGATAAATATGACTATAAAAGATATTACTTCCTGTCTTGAAGAATTGGCTCCCTTAAAATATGCAGAAGAATTCGATAATGTAGGTTTATTGGTTGGCGATTATAAGACAGAAGTAAATGGTGTGCTGGTGACATTAGACACATTAGAAAATGTTGTGGATGAGGCCATTGAAAAGAATTGCAACCTAATTGTGAGTTTTCACCCAATCATTTTTTCGGGTTTAAAAAAACTAAATGGTAATAATTACGTTGAACGCGTAGTTCTAAAGGCTATTAAAAATGACATCGCCATATATGCCATTCATACCGCTTTAGATAATTCTATAAATGGTGTTTCGGCTAAAATGGCTGAAAAAATAGGGTTATCGAATACAAAAGTACTTTTACCAAAACAAGGTTTGATCAAAAAATTAACGACCTATGTACCTATTAAGGATGCAGAAAAAGTAAGAAATGTCTTGTTTCAAGCCGGTGCGGGTGCTATCGGAAATTACAATGAATGTAGTTTTAATATCGATGGACTCGGTACATATAAAGGCAACAAGGATTCCAATCCTTCAAAAGGTGAAAAGGGAAAACTGCATTCTGAAAATGAAACCTTCATTAGTGTAATTTTCGAAAAACATTTAGAGCAAAATATTTTACAAAATCTCTTTGATGCGCATCCTTATGAAGAAGTTGCTTATGATATTGTTACCACCGATAATCATCATCAAAATATTGGTATGGGCATATATGGCGACCTATCGAAAGATATGACAGAAAAACAATTTTTATCATTTCTAAAAGAAACTTTTCACTTACAAAGCATTCGCCATTCAACTATGCTTCACAAACCTATAAAAAAAGTTGCCGTTTTAGGTGGCTCAGGTAGTTTTGCTATTGAGGCTGCAAAACGTTGTGGTGCAGATATTTATATTTCTGCCGATTTCAAATATCATGATTTTTATAAGGCTGAAAATAAGATTGTCTTAGCGGATATTGGGCATTATGAAAGTGAACAGTTCACAAAAAATCTATTAGTAGATTATCTTACAAAAAAATTCCGTAATTTTGCAATCGTTTTATCAGAAAAAAATACAAATCCAATCAACTATTTATAAAAGATGGCAAAAAAAGAATTAACAGTTGAAGATAAATTAAGAGCACTTTACGATTTACAATTAATTGATTCAAGAATTGACGAGATAAGTAATACTCGTGGTGAATTACCACTTGAAGTTCAAGATCTTGAAGATGAAATAGAAGGCCTTAATACTAGACTAAAGAATTTTAATAGCGAGATTGAAAATTTAGAAACTAGTATAAAAAATAGAAAAAATACTATCGAAGATGCCAAAGCGGCCATCAAAAAATACACAACACAACAGAAAAACGTTCGAAATAACCGAGAATTTGATTCAATATCTAAAGAAATTGAATTTCAGGAATTAGAAATTGAATTAGCAGAAAAGCACATTAAAGAATTCTCTGTGAAAATTGAGCAAAAAAACGAAATAATCGAAGCTGCTAAAGAAAAACTAAAAGAGAGAAATACGCATTTAAAACATAAAAAAGATGAATTAGATGCTATTATGGCGGAGACAGCGAAAGAAGAGAAAATGCTTCACAAAAAATCGAAGGAATTTGGTGAGTCAATTGATGAACGATTATTAACTGCCTATAATCGCATTCGAAATAATGTGAAAAACGGATTAGCAGTAGTCTCTATTGAAAGAGGTGCTTCAGGTGGTTCATTTTTTACCATCCCTCCTCAAAAAATTGTTGAGATCGCCACAAGGAAAAAAATCACAACCGATGAACATAGTGGGCGAATTTTAGTTGACCCACAATTAGCTGAAGAAGAACGCTTAAAAATGGAAAAATTATTTTCATAAGCAAAAACGAATAGTAGAAAAGGCCATTGAAAAATCAATGGCCTTTTTTTTATTTTAAAAGATAAAGTAAAAACCAAAATATCGGTATACTCTCTACAAAAAATGCACAGTAATATTTATGCTGTTTTTCATTAGCACGAATAAGAAAGAACATTGTAATAAGTGCTATAAGGAAATTAATTCTTAATTCAATATTATCACTCGCGCTTTTAAATATTTCCAATCCCAAAAAAAGCATTAAAAAAAATAGTCCGAACACTTTAGATCTTTCAAGCCCAATAACTTGAGGTAAGGTTTTTAAATTTACATGATCATAAGACAGATCTCTTATATCAAATGGAATGGTAATTACTACAATGATCAAAAATCGTTGAATAAAAAGTATTACTTCATTCCATCCAATAGGTAAGTTGTAATTTATTAAGGGAAAAAGTACAGTTACGCCTGCCCAAGTAAAAGCGATCAAAAATATTTTAAAAAACGCTATACTTCTTAAAGAAAAGGAAAATTTGTTTTTTATAAGAAATAGGACTAACATAAAACATTGCCGCCAAACCAAATGGCACTAGGGCAACAAGCGATTTTACGTTTAAAAAAAAAGATTGAAATAGAATAAGCACAAAACTAACAATAGAAAGAATTAGGACCGCTTTTTTATTTTCCTTAATAAAATAAGACAACCAATGTTGCATGGTAGATGCTTTACGCAATCTTATGAAGTTATATACTAATATCGTAGAAAATAAAACAAATAAGGGCACTAAATTATTCGAAACACCATAAGTCTTTAAACTAATTTTTGCAAGGCAAAAAGTGGCTAAACCAACATGAATGTTACCGAAAATATAAAAATCAAAAACTTGTTTGATAGTGCGCATTGTACAAAAGTAATCAAATGCTTCCTTTTGTATATAAATTATCGTTTTCCTAATTAAATAAATACTACTTTTTTGACTACATTTGAACCCTAATTTATAATCATAATTAACATACGCTAATGAAAACGGATTCCTTTGCTATTCGACATCTTGGTCCTAATGAAAATGATGTTCAGGAAATGCTTAAAACGATCGGTATTGAGAGCATTGATAAGCTTATTTTTAATACCATTCCTTCGCATATTAAATTAAAAAAACCTCTGAACTTGCCTGCGCCAATGAGTGAATATGAGTTTAGTTCTTTTATTCGAAATCTTGCAAAAAAGAATAAGAATTTTACATCATATATCGGATTAGGGTATCATCCCACAATTTTACCCGCAGTAATTCAGCGTAACATATTTGAAAATCCGAGTTGGTACACCTCATATACACCATATCAGGCCGAGATTTCACAGGGAAGACTAGAAGCGTTATTGAATTACCAAACCATTGTAACCGAGCTTACCGGAATGGAATTGGCAAATTCTTCTTTATTAGACGAAGGTACGGCAGCAGCTGAGGCAATGATCATGTTATATAATGCACGTTCTAAAGATCAAAAAAAGGATGAGGCTAACCAATTTTTTGTATCAGAAGACGTCTTACCACAGACCATTTCAATCTTAGAAACACGTTCAAAACCCTTGGACATCGAATTGGTTTATGGTAGCCATAAGTCATTTCAATTCACATCAAAAGTTTATGGGGCTATTGTACAGTACCCTACAAAAAATGGTGAGATTTATGATTATACAGATTTTATAAATCAGGCTCATAAAAATGACTCGAAAGTTGTAGTTGCTGCTGATTTATTAAGTTTATCTATAATAAAATCACCCGGAGAAATGGGCGCAGATGTAACTGTCGGCACTTCTCAAAGATTTGGAATTCCATTAGGATACGGTGGTCCTCATGCGGGATATTTTGCAACCAAAGAAGAATATAAACGATTGATTCCCGGTCGAATTATTGGTGTAACAATTGATGCTGATGGTAATAGAGCTTTGAGAATGGCTCTTCAAACCCGAGAGCAACATATTAAAAGGGAAAAAGCAACTTCAAATATTTGTACCGCACAAGTACTACTTGCCGTTATGGCGGGCATGTATGGTGTTTATCATGGGGCAGATGGATTAAAATATATTGCTGGGAGAATTCATTCATTGGCAAATATGCTCAATGGTGCCATTCTCAAGCTTGGTTTGCAACAATTAAATACCGCCTTTTTTGATACGTTAAAAGTTAAAGTAACTTCATCAGAAACTGTTAAAAAAATAGCGGAACAACATGAGGTTAATTTCTTATACATCAATCAAAATACACTAGGAATCTCTTTAAATGAAACAACAACTATTAGCCGATCTGAACATAATTATTGAGATCATAGCTAAAGCCGAAAATTTACAACCGGTTAAGGTAGCGGAATATGTTCAAAGTTCTTCAATACCTAAAGCCTTAAGAAGAACAACATCATTTATGACGAATGAAGTTTTTAATGACTATCATTCAGAAACTGAAATGATGCGTTATATTAAACGATTAGAAAACAAAGACATTTCATTAACTGATTCTATGATATCATTAGGCTCTTGCACGATGAAGTTAAATGCGGCCTCCGAAATGTTACCCTTAAGTTCTAGTAGTTGGAATAGCATTCATCCTTTTGTTCCTATTGAACAGGCCCAAGGATATCAAGAGATGCTAAAAGATCTTGAACATTCCTTAAATATAATTACTGGTTTTACTGCAACATCATTGCAACCAAATTCTGGTGCTCAAGGTGAATATGCCGGTTTAATGGTTATTAGAGCTTACCATGAATTAAGAGGCGATTCACATCGGAATATTTGCCTTATCCCTGCATCGGCACATGGTACAAATCCTGCCTCGGCAGTAATGGCAGGTATGAAGGTCGTTGTTACAAAAACTTCAGAGAAAGGAAATATTGATGTTGCCGATCTGCGTGAAAAGGCAGAATTGCATAAAGATAACCTGGCAGCATTAATGGTGACCTATCCTTCAACACATGGTGTTTTTGAGAGCGCCATTAAGGAAGTAACAGATATTATTCATACAAATGGAGGTCAGGTATATATGGATGGAGCCAATATGAATGCCCAGGTTGGCCTCACTAATCCGGCAACTATTGGTGCAGATGTATGCCACTTAAATTTACACAAAACTTTCGCCATTCCACATGGAGGAGGAGGACCTGGCGTGGGACCAATTTGTGTTGCCCAACATTTAGCAGAATTTTTACCAACCAATCCTATAATTAGCACTGGAGGAAAAAATGCTATTTCTGCCATATCTGCAGCGCCCTGGGGATCAGCATTGGTAGACCTGATTTCATATGCATATATTAAGATGCTGGGTGCTGAAGGATTAAAAAAAGCAACTATCTATGCCATCTTAAATGCCAACTATATTAAATCGAGGTTAGAAAAACATTTTAAGATTTTATATACCGGCGAAATGGGATATGCGGCACATGAAATGATTGTTGATTTTAGGGAATTTAAAGCAAAGGGTATTGAAGTAACAGATATTGCAAAACGATTGATGGATTTTGGATTTCATGCTCCTACCCTCTCCTTTCCAGTGGCTGGGACCTTGATGATCGAACCAACCGAAAGTGAAAGCAAAAGAGAATTGGATAAATTTTGCGATGCACTTATTCAAATAAAACATGAAATTGATGCATATGTTGAAGGCACAGATTCAGTATTGAAAAATGCACCACATACCGAAATTATGTTAACGGATGATGATTGGAAATATAACTATAGTAGAAAGGAAGCAGCGTTTCCGTTACCATTTGTATCGGAAAATAAATATTGGCCACCGGTAAGACGGGTAGATGACGCCTACGGCGATAGACATCTCGTATGTTCTTGTAATCCCATCGAAGATTATATAGAGGCATAAATACTAAACTCATAATTTTATTAAAACACATAAAGTATTACCTTTGTAGCTGCTCAATTTAAAAAAGACATGATATATTCGCATCTATTTAATTATTACATTGAATTAAATGCAATATATTAAGAAATTTTAATGGATAATTTGAGCTTAGAAAGAAATTTAGAAAGAAAATATGAAAAAAATAACTAAGGAAACCTACTTAAAATGGTATAAGGACATGCTGTTTTGGCGCAAGTTTGAAGATAAACTGGCTGCTGTTTATATCCAACAAAAAGTTAGAGGTTTTTTACATTTATATAATGGCCAGGAAGCTGTATTAGCAGGTTCTTTGCATGTAATGGATCTTACCAAAGATAAAATGATAACCGCATATCGAAATCATGTTCAACCCATAGGTATGGGTGTCGACCCGAAGCGTGTTATGGCAGAGCTGTTTGGAAAAGCTACCGGAACCTCGCAAGGATTGGGTGGTTCAATGCATATATTTTCTAAAGAATTTCGTTTTTATGGAGGCCACGGTATTGTTGGAGGTCAAATTCCTTTGGGGGCTGGCTTAGCTTTTGGTGATAAATATAAAGGCAACAATGCGGTTACACTTACATTCTTCGGAGATGGTGCTGCAAGACAAGGTTCATTACATGAAACATTTAATATGGCAATGCTTTGGAAATTACCAGTAGTGTTCATTGTAGAAAATAATGGTTATGCAATGGGAACATCTGTGGAAAGGACAGCGAGTCATGAAGATATATGGAAATTAGGATTAGGTTATGAAATGCCAAGCAGGCCTGTCGATGGGATGAACCCTATTAAAGTAGCTGAAGCTGTTCATGAAGCCATGGAACATGCCAGAAAAGGCAATGGCCCCTCTTTCTTAGAAATGAAAACATATAGGTATAGAGGTCATTCTATGAGTGATGCGCAACAATATAGAACAAAAGAAGAAGTTTCAGAGTATAAAAAGATAGACCCAATCACGCAGATTTTAGATATCATCAAAGATAAAAAGTATGCCAATGAATCTGAAATAAAGGCTATTGACGATGAAGTAAAAAAACTGGTTAAAGAATGTGAAAAATTTGCAGATGAATCACCATTCCCCGACAAGCAACTAATGTACGATGCGGTATATGAGCAGAAAGATTATCCTTTTTTAAAACATAAATTATAAGATATGGCAGAATTAATAACAATGCCACGATTAAGTGACACAATGGAAGAAGGAACGGTTGCTTCTTGGTTAAAAAAAGTTGGTGATCAGATACAAGAGGGTGATATACTCGCAGAAATAGAGACCGACAAAGCTACGATGGAATTTGAATCTTTTCATGAAGGTACTTTATTGCATATTGGAATTAAAGAAGGGGAATCTGCAAAAGTAGATTCCTTACTTGCCATTATTGGTGAAAAAGGAGAAGATTTCTCTAAATTATTAGCGCAAAATAATACCGAAGTTGTTAAGGAAGAAAAACCGAAAGAACCTGATACTTCTTCAGATTCGGTCGATAAAAAAGTGAAAAAAACGGAAAATAAAGACCTGCCTGATGGCGTTGAAATAATTACCATGCCTCGCTTAAGCGATACTATGACAGAAGGTACAGTGGCTTCTTGGCTTAAGAAGGTTGGCGATAAAATAAATGAAGGAGATATTATTGCAGAGATCGAGACAGATAAGGCGACCATGGAGTTTGAATCCTTCAATGAAGGTACTTTGTTGTACATTGGTATTAATGAAGGAGAATCGGCTTTGGTAGATAGTGTATTAGCGGTTATTGGTAAAAAAGATACTGATATTAGCGAATTGATAAAAGCTATAAAAAATGGTGCTTACTCAAAAAATGAAAAAGAGCAGGATGTAGATGAAAGTCCATCTACTGTTGTTGAAAATTCAGCGGCGACTTCTAGCGTAGCAACTGCCATAATTCCTGAACCCGCAATTGCAACAACAAGTACAGGCGGACGAATATTTGCCTCTCCTTTGGCCAAGAAAATGGCTAAGGAAAAAGGTATAAACCTTTCGCAAGTAAAAGGGTCTGGCGAACATGGTAGAATCGTAAAGAAGGATATAGAAAATTTTACTCCTGGGAAATCCGTAGCGACCGCTATGCCTTTTGTACCTAGCGGACAAGAAAGTTTTGAAGAAATTCCTAATTCTCAAATGCGAAAAGTAATTGCAAGGAGATTAGGGGAATCTAAATTTACCGCCCCACACTATTATTTGAATGTCGAATTTGATATGGATAATGCCATTGCTTTTAGGCAACAATTCAATTCTATACCCGACACAAAAATTTCATACAATGATATCATTGTAAAAGCTGTAGCATTGACGCTTAAACAGCATCCAAAAGTAAACTCACAGTGGTTCGACGATAAGATTAGAATAAATCACCATGTGCATATTGGGGTTGCTGTTGCTGTTGAAGACGGTCTTGTTGTACCGGTATTAAGATTTACCGATGAACAAACATTACAACAAATTGGAGCAAAAGTGAAAGATTATGCAGTTAGAGCGAGGAGTAAAAAACTGACTCCTCAGGAAATGGAAGGAAGTACTTTTACGATCTCTAATTTAGGGATGTTCGGTATTACAGATTTTACTTCCATTATCAATCAGCCTAACGCTGCTATATTGTCGGTAGGAGCCATCGTGCAAAAACCCGTGGTTAAAGAGGGCCAAATAGTGGTGGGCAATACCATGAAACTAACCATGGCTTGCGACCATAGAACTGTTGATGGAGCAACCGGATCTGAGTTTTTATTAACTTTGAAAGGTTTTATCGAAAACCCGGTAACAATGTTGATATAACATCTAATATAAAGCTTTAGAAAAACAAAAATCCATCATAAAGTATGATGGATTTTTTTTGTTCATTTTTTAAAATAAGTTTATTCCTTTGGCACGAATGGAAAAGCATCTAAAGGTTCTTCAAAAGCAATAAATAGCACACATGGTCCATGGTCTCCACATTTAGCTGTATGGGCTTTTTTTGAAGGTCCAAAAGCATAAGATCCAACTTTCATAATTTCTGTGGCTTCTCCTTCATAGGTTACATGTAATTCACCCGAAATAAGCACCATACGTTCTGCCGATGTATGCCAGTGATTCGGAATATCATAATTGGCAGGTACTTTAAAAAAAACATCCAGATTTGGTTTTGCTGGATCACCATGCAACACGGCAATATTGCATCCTTCAGGCATAAATGAAGGGCAAGGACCCCATTGTAGATCTGTATCATTTTCAGTTTTTACCACTGACATTTCGTTCTCAATTCCCATAGCTACCTGACCATAAAATGTAGAGGATATAAAGAAAATTAAAATAATTAATATACTTTTTAAGTTTATAGGGATTACTAAAGTTGTTAAAGTTTTCATTTTAATTGAATATTAAATTAATATTTTTATTTGTTGCTGGGTTTAATATTTTGATTCACGCTAAAAAAATTATCAGGATCATATTTCTTTTTTATTTTAGTCAAACGATCGTAATTATGTTTGTAACTTGCTTTTACACGCTCTTGACCTTCGTCCATCATAAAATTTGAGTAAGCACCACCGGCAGAATATGGATGTAATGCTTCCCAATAGTCTTTACACCATTTCGTGATCTTATTAGCATTAGAAGGATCAGGATCGACACCCACAATAACTCCTGCATAATTGGCATCTCTATAGGCCCAAGGTGTTTCTTCTTTTCCTACGCGGCTTGCAGCTCCACTAATTGGATACAAATGCATTTGTGAAAGAGGAGTGGGAATATATGATCCGTATTTTAAATGTTGTTTACTCACTTCTGGTCCTAATTCATTAAAAAAGTCAGCCCTCCAATACCATTGTAAACCAGGAGGAAATAAGCCATCAAATAAAGTTTGAACAGATGGGTAAGGCATCTCACCAACATGCTGAAATAAAGGTTCCATAGCAAGTATTGGTTTAAATACTTCCGTCGCCTTTTCTAAATCCCCAACATAACACCAAACAATACCGCAAAACTGTTTATTATGTAAATGCTCTGGGAACGGAGGACCAGGAATGATCATCGTGGCTATAAATCCATTCAATTCATCCGGGGCATTGTGAATAAAATTATGGTACCATTTCATAATCTCTTGTATTTTTTCTATGGGCCATAAAGTTGGGCCTCCAAATACAGTTTTTACGGGATGTGCTTGGAATTTAAAGGATGTGACTATCCCAAAATTGCCGCCTCCTCCTCTAATGGCCCAAAAAAGATCTGAATTCTGATTTGTGTTAACAGTTACAAAAGAACCATCTGCCAATACCATATCGGCTTCCAGTAAATTATCTATGGTAAGTCCATATTTTCTTGATAAATGTCCAACGCCTCCTCCTAATGTTAAACCTCCGACACCTGTTGAAGAAATGATTCCGGCGGGAACCGCTAAACCAAAAGGATGTGTTGCATGGTCTACTTCTCCCCAAAGGTTTCCACCTCCAACTCTTACGGTATTATTAGAAGTATCAACTCGAATAAATTTGATTCCTGAAAGATCAATTACCAATCCTTCATCACATATTCCTAGACCGCCTCCATTATGCCCTCCGCCACGAACCGCTACCAAAAGGTTATTTTCTCGTCCAAAATTTACAGCATTTATAACATCTGCAACATCTACACATTTGACGATCAATCCGGGATGTTTGTTGATCATTCCATTATATACTTTGCGAACCTCATTATAATTTGGGTCCTTCGGTAGGGTAAGTTCACCTCTGATAGTCGCAGCAAACCCTTCAATAATTGACTTTTGTAAGTCCTTAATTTGATTTTTCATAGTAGTCGATTTATTTTTTACACATCTAAATTATGTAGATAAAAAATCGCATACTTCTATAAATGGTTCAAAAAAGAGCAAATTTGAACCATCGATAAATCTAGGAGTAAATAAATATTAAACTATATGCTGCTGTGTATATTTTGATGGTAGGATTCCATATTTATCCGTAAAACATTTCGAAAAGTAGGCAGGACTATTAAAACCAGATTGATAGGCAATTTCTGAAATGTTACCTTCTTGTTTAAACAACAAATGCAGCGCCTTGTGCAACCGGAATTCCTTTAAGAAATTATTTGGTGATTTTCCGGTTAATTTCATCAGCTTTCTATATAACTGAGATCTACTATAACCCAATTCTTTGCTAAAAATTCCAACGTCACAACTAGAATTATTCCAGCAGCTTTCTGTGTAATCCATTAATTTCGTCAAGAACTTTTCTTCTCCAGGGGTTAAAGCACGGATCAATTCATTATCAATAATGGCATTTCTATTCTCACTTTCGTAAAGCTCTTTTACTTCATTTGAAATGACAATTTGATCTTTAACAATCTCACACATTCGGGTTGCTAAAGTAGTGGCTTCTTCAAAAATGTTATTCTTATCGGTAACCGGAATCCCAGATCCCAAAGCAATTTTAATTCTTCTTATAGTAGCGTCGAATTTAGGTGTAACATATTTATATTTAAATTGGATCTTTAAAGCGCAAAGCACGGCGTCTGTAACCGATATAAAAGAAACTAAATAACTATTATTATCTTTCTTCACTATTCTTCCATTAAATCGTTTTAAGGTTTTGATGACACTATTATGAAATTTTTGTGAAAAAATACTGAACTGATTTGCTTCAAGTCTATTTAAATAATTACTTGTTTCGATTACCATTATTACTCTAAAGGCAGGATCATTAATAATGTTGAGTTTCGTATTATGGGCTTTGGCAGGATCTTCAATTCTACCAAGAAAAGATTCAACAATTTTTTCATTGACTTCAATGATACTATGCGGAAACTCCCCATGAGCATGATTGTGCATTTCTTGAATGGCCTTTTTATTTGGCGCCTGAATTAAACAAAATGCTGTCCTACGCTTTTCATCGCACCAATAAGTCATTCCTTTACAACCGTAAAGATGTTCAACTTTCAAATCTTCCTGATGCATTTGAGCCACATGTTCTGCAGTGATCTCTTCAGGTATTTCATGGCGGTCCATATAAATGGGCATAGTACTTTTTTCTTACAATTTAATAAATATTTATGGATTTGATTAACAACAGCTTACAATTATTTGGAATCAGGACTAAAAAAAAGGCACTTTTTAAGTGCCTTTTTAAATAACATAAGTTTATGCTTATTCTATTTTTTTTAGACTCAATCCGTCATATTTTATTAAATAAACCCCTTTATTCTCAAATCCTTTACCCGGTTCTTTGGAATAATAAAATTTGCTCGAAGTCCTTTCAGAAACCCCTCCATTAAAAGCGTTTTCATAACCATTAAAAGTGGCCAAACGCGCTAGGGCATCATAGGTCATATCAAATCCTTTAAAAACAAATTCAGAGGGGTCAACTTTGTTCTTCGATTTGAATTTTTTAATAAAACGGCGCACATCAGGGTTGTCATAATCAATAAAACTTGTGGTTGCGTAATGAAAATTAACTCTTGCTAAAAAGTTATTGTCGATGTTCTCAAAATTATTTCCATAATTTAATCCGAACAGCGTAGTTTTAACTTTTTCTGGCAATACCCCTAAATTATTTACTACGTCAGCTGTCAAAACAATATCATCTGTCATAAGAACAACCCAATTTTCTTTATCTTCTAATATTGTCGACCTAAACAGGTCAGGCTTGATATATCCATCTTTAGGTTTCAACACCTTGACCTCATGGATCGAGTCAATTTTATTAAGTTTCACTTTTAAACTAAATAATTTCGATTCATTTTCTTTCTTATCATCAGCAATAATTACGATATTTTGACCTTTATAATTGGATTCTACATACCTCAACACTTTTTCTACCAATATTTCATCAGAAGGCGTTTCTTTAACAATATTGTAAGATCCAAAAGAGGTATGATCTTTTGAGGAAACCGGCGAAATTATTGGTATACTGCTATTGCGTAAGCTTTGAGATATAAATTTTACATTATCTAAAAACATTGGCCCAATAATCGCATCAAGATCTTCAAGATCATTAAGCCTCAATACATGTGATATCTCATTTTTATTATTTTGAGTATCAAATACCTTAGCCGAAATTGACAATCCTTGTTTCTTCAAAGAATCTAAGGCCATCAAAGCCCCCAAATAAAAATCTGTGACTATGTTTAACGTTCTGTCATTTTCAAAATCTAATTCATTTTTCCCGGTGGTAAAAGGCAAAAGTAAAGCAACCTTAAGTTCTTTGCTTTCGGGTATATTTACTACAAATAAATTAGTGCTCTCTGAAAACGATTCCTTCGGTATTCTAACGATCATGCCTTCTTTTAATCCTGGAATGATTTCCGGATTACTTTCCTTTAATTCTGATTGAGAAATCTTGAATTTTTGACTTAAGCTAAATAATGTCTCCCCTTTTTCTACTTGATGCATAACATATTCAGTATCGGGATTCTCAATCGCCATCGTATTAGGGACTTTAATAATATCGGCGATTTTTAAGCCTTCCTTAATATGTGGATTTAACTCTTCTAACCTTTCCACACTTATTCCATAACGCCTTGATATACTATATTTGGTCTCCTTTGGTCTCACCAAATAAGGTTTCGTTGTTTTATCTTCTACAACTTTTGGTATAGTTTCCAATTGATAGTTATTATCTACCGGGATCTTTATGATTTGACCGGCCTTAAGGTCTGAAGTCCTTAAAGCAAGGTTATGTCTTCTTAGTATACGTTTAGCAACGCCAAATTGCTTCCTCAACCTATAATAATTTTCCTTGGGCAAGACTTTATGATATAAAAAGCCATCTTTAATATAGTCACCTTTTTCAATATCACGCTTTTTAATAAAATTGCTATTAGGGACAATTAAAAGTTGATTCTCAATTATTCTATCTTTGATATCAGGATTTAATTGTAATAAGTTATAAGGTGTAATTGATAATTTTTTGGCGATACTCTCAATCGTTTCGCCTGGAAGAACCTTATAAGTAATGTACTTTTTTTCTTGAGAAAAAGTAGATATTGTTACAAAAAAGAGTAACAAGAAGTAAAATTGTAAACCTTTCATTTTATGATTATATTTTTAAATATTTTATTCCCATTCTATGGTTGCAGGTGGCTTAGAACTTATATCATACACCACTCTATTAACACCTTTTACACCATTTATAATTTTATTTGATGTTTCTTGCAAGAATTCATACGGCAAATTAACCCAATCTGCTGTCATACCATCTGTTGAAGAAACGGCTCTTAGAACCACTGCTTTTTCGTAGGTCCGTTCATCTCCCATAACACCTACAGAATTTACGGGTAATAACATTGCTCCTGCTTGCCATACTTTATTATAAAGATTCCATTTTTTCAATCCATTAATAAATATAGCATCAACTTCCTGCAATATTCTCACTTTTTCGGCTGTAATATCACCTAATATTCGAATGCCTAAACCAGGTCCTGGAAAGGGATGCCTGCCAAGTAATTCATCGTCTATACCCATTGATCTTCCTACTCTTCTAACCTCATCTTTAAAAAGCATTCGAAGGGGTTCAACAATTTTCAATTTCATGAAATCAGGCAGTCCACCAACATTATGATGTGACTTTATGGTAACTGAAGGGCCATTTACCGAAACCGACTCAATGACATCGGGATATATTGTGCCTTGTGCTAACCATGATACATCACTTATTCGATGTGCCTCATCATCAAAAACTTCGATAAATACCTTACCGATTGCTTTACGTTTTAATTCTGGATCGCTAATGCCTTTTAATTCAGACAAAAAACGTGCCGAAGCATCAACTCCTTTAACATTAAGTCCCATATGTTCATATTGATCGAGAACATGTTGGAATTCATTTTTTCTTAATAGGCCGTTATTGACAAAAATACAATATAAATTTTTTCCTATCGCCCTGTTTAATAATACCGCAGCTACCGTCGAATCTACTCCTCCCGAAAGGCCTAATAGTACCTTATCATTAGTTAACTTTTCTTTTAATTCGGTAACCGTTGTTTCCACGAAAGAGTCTGGTGTCCAATCTTGTTCAACCTTAGCTATATTGACCAAAAAATTCTCAAGCAACAATTTACCATCTGTTGTATGATAGACTTCAGGATGAAATTGAATGGCATAGGTATTTTCACCTTCAATTTTAAAGGCAGCGTTTTCTACATCACCGGTACTTGCAATTCTTTTAAAATTTTTAGGAAGTGAAACAATAGTATCTCCATGACTCATCCAAACCTGTGATCCTTTATTTATGCCATCGAACAAATGATCTTTATGGTCAATAAAAGTAAGGTTTGCCCTACCGTATTCCCGGGTTTTAGAAGGCTCTACCTTACCTCCGAATTTATGAACCAAGTATTGCGCACCAAAACATACGCCAAGCATTGGAATATTACCTTTAATTTCATCTATATCCGGTTGAGGAGCATCTTTACTGTAAACAGAAAACGGACTTCCGGATAAAATTACGGCCTTAAATTCATTAACCGGGGGATGATTATTATATGGGAAAATTTCACAAAATATATTCAACTCACGAACTCTCCTCGCTATTAACTGTGTATACTGTGAACCAAAATCTAAAATGAGTACTTTATGCTGCATCCGCAAAAGTAAAACTAAATTCATTAAACTTAAAGTCGAATTAATGAAATATTAGTAATTTGTCGTAATAAAATAATATTAAATCATGAAACCATTTATTTATTCCTTTATCCTAATATTTATTAATCTGTTGTCAATACCATCTATTTATGGCCAAGCTAAAAGTCCTTACCTGGGTGATGGCCCTTATGAACAATTGATTATAAGAGGTGTAACGCTTATAAATGGAAATGGTGCTCCTCCTGTAAGTCCGGTAGACATTGTCGTTGAAAAAAATATAATAACAGCCATTAAAGTCGTTGGATATCCCGGAGTTGAAATTGATCCTAACCGTAGACCTCAACTGAAAGAAGGAGGGAAAGAACTAAACGCTGAAGGCATGTATTTACTTCCGGGTTTTATTGACATGCACGGCCATATTGGAGGCCAAGCCCAAGGAGCCGATTCGGAATACGTCTTTAAATTGTGGATGGCACATGGTGTTACCACTGTAAGGGAACCAGGTGGTCGCGGTGTAGATTGGACTTTGGATCTTAAAAAATTAAGTGACCAGCATAAGATCATCGCACCTCGTATAATAGCGTATACGTCTTTTGGTCAAACAAGTAAAAATTTCAATCCCTTAAATGATGAACCCATGACTACTCCCGAATTGGCCCGTCAATGGGTTCGAGCGAATGCAAAAAAAGGTGCAGATGGTATAAAGTTCTTTGGTGCAGAGCCGGATATCATGAAAGCAGCGCTTGATGAAAATAAAAAATTAGGATTAGGATCCGCCTGCCATCATGCACAAATGAGTGTTGCCAGATGGAATGTATTACATTCAGCAAGGGCGGGACTGACTTCTATGGAACATTGGTATGGGCTTCCTGAGGCACTTTTTGAAGATAAAACCGTACAGCATTACCCTTTGAACTATAATTATAATAACGAGCAACATCGATTTGAAGAAGCGGGAAAATTATGGGAGCAGGCAGCCAAACCCTATTCCGATCATTGGAATAACGTAATGAATGAATTAATTGCGCTTGACTTTACCATTGACCCTACTTTTAATATTTACGAAGCCAGCAGGGACCTTCAAAGAGCCCGAAGGGCAGAATGGCATGAAGACTATACCCTCCCTTCCTTATGGAAATTTTATCAACCAAGTAAGATATCACACGGTTCTTATTGGCATTATTGGGGAACAGAACAAGAAATAGTTTGGAAAAAAAATTACCAACTCTGGATGACTTTTGTTAATGAATATAAAAACAGAGGAGGCCGGGTAACTACAGGGTCTGATTCAGGATTTATCTTTCAATTATATGGATTTGCATATATAAGAGAGTTAGAATTATTAAGAGAAGCCGGGTTTCATCCATTAGAAATTATTCGTGCCGCTACCTTAAACGGTGCTGAAGCACTAAAAATGGATGATAAAATCGGTTCGGTACAAGTCGGTAAATTAGCAGATTTTGTAATTATTGAAGAAAACCCGCTTGAAAATTTAAAGGTTCTATATGGTACAGGAGCGATAAAATTAACAGATGAAAATGAAGTTGTGAGAGTGGGTGGTGTTAAATATACGATAAAGGATGGTGTCGTGTATGATGCTAAACAATTATTGGCAGATGTAAAAAAAATGGTGCAAGAGGCTAAACAAAAAGAAAATTTTAAAATATTACAACCCGGCGTTAAAAATTAGATAAGCGCTGTAATTATTATATACATAAACGTCTAAAATAGAAATCAAGTCATATGAAAAAGGCCATTGATTTAGGTTTTAGAATTCTAATAGCTGTCATTTTATTACAAACCTTAAGGTATAAGTTCACTGCACATCCTGATAGTGTTTATATTTTCAACAAGATTGGCTTAGAACCATATGGAAGAATTGCCATAGGTATTCTTGAATTGATCTCTGCCATTTTAATTTTAATACCTAAAACCATCTGGTTGGGTGCCAGTTTAACCGTAGGTATCATTTCTGGGGCAATTATAATGCATATTACTATAATTGGTATTGAAGTTAATAATGATGGAGGTACTCTTTTTTATATGGCCTTGCTAATTTTTACACTAGCTCTCTTTGTTTTGTGGAAAAACAGGAAAAATATACCAATTATTGGTAAAAGGCTGTAGATCATTAATTTTACTTCCTTCTTCACGGGAAAATCGCTATTTTTGGGTTAGTATGTTTTTTATTCATCATTAAACCCCTAATTACTATTCGACATACACACTTAAAATATTATTAAAGAAAATAATCTGTTTAGATCATTTTTAAATTATTAACATGAGCCTTATTGCTCACTAAATTGCTATGAAAATGTTAAATGATTTAAGAGAAGAAATTGTAATAAATACCTCCTTGATAGATGATATGATATCGAGGTTTTTAGCGAATCGCCTTGGTGTTGATGATATCAAGACCATAAATGCCTTAGGCACTGATGGAACCCTGTCCTTTAAAGAAAAAGTTACTTTATTTTGTGATGTCATACCAATATCCAAAATTGACAAGGCAAAATTTAAAGTTTTTACAAAAATTTATTATGAGCTCTTACTCAACAACAATATGGATGAATCAAACAATCAATTGATCCCATTACAAAATTATTATCCTTTCCTATTTAATATGTATTTAGTAAATGAGAGTATAACATCAATTAAAGAAAAGCTTATTTTTGCTATGCAAAGGTTAATTAATGATGTAGTAAATATAACAACCGGATATATCGTAAAACCTCAAGTTTATTATAATAAGGAGGTAGGTATCACTTTACCGGAATAATCTTGCGACATCATTTATTTTAAATTTATTAAATGCGAAATGGTGTTAGAAAGGCTGTAATGGCGGTTATTGTTAACCACGATAACAAAGTACTTATCGGTTCATCACCAAGGGATGGGGGATATAAATTCCCGCAAGGCGGATTAGAACCCAATGAAGATATCATTAGTGGTATTAAAAGAGAGCTCAAGGAGGAGTTATCGGTAATCATCACAGAACATGATATTATTCAGACCTATACAGAAAAGGTAAGTTATATTTATCCGGAAGATGATTATTATATTTTCGAAGGACAAGAATTACATATAGTCAAAGTCCAATACAATCAAAAAATGCAGCTAATTCCTCAAGATGAAGAATTTGATGAATTGGTATGGATCTCACCTCAAGACTTAGGCGCTTATAATACATATTTTAGGGCTGAGGCTTATAAAATGGCCTTGAAAATTTGTGGTTTACTATAACAAATAACATCTTATATTTTTTCGTATTTTGTTGTTGAATTTTTATAAAATTAACTCCATAAAAGAAAAATCTTACTAAATGACAAGCATTAAATCTACTTTGGCAGTAATCGCTATTATTACAACAAGTACTCTCTATTCCCAGAATTCCACAGATGAAGGATGGTCAATCTCAACAACAACATCAGAAAATTATACAGGTGTTGTTGTCGCTAATGGTAGGATTGGAATTTTACCATCATTTAAGCCATTTCAAGTTGAATCTATCATCTTAAATAATGTATATGATAAAGAATCACCCTTAGGCGTGAGTAAGATATTAAAGGGAATGAATTTTGGAAATTTAGATATATACATTGATGATGAATTAATAACCGAAGATAATATCTCAAATTGGAAACAAACCCTTAACATGAAAGAAGGGTCGTTTACAACGAAATTTTTCTTTTAAGAATAAAGCAGAAGTTCAATACACAATTTACACCCTACAGAATGTTCAGTATTCGGGATATATTGATATTTCCATAACAAGCAAACAAGCAATTAAACTGGATGTTTATGGGAAAATTCTTACCGATAAGGAATATAAAAACCCAATGAGTACCTATAGGGTTTTAAAGGATAATGAAGTAACGATGCCTATTTTACAAACCGTTGCAAAAAGCAGATTAGAAAGGCATGTCGTGGGAACCTCATCAACATTTATATTCCATCATATCAATAGCGGCAGGGAAGATCAAAGGCCTGAATTAACGCACAAAAAGATATCTGAATATGATAATCAATTGCATTTCTCTGAAAGATTTAACAAAGAATAGCAGCTATAATTTTGCTTGGACCGGGGCTCAATGTACCACACAAGATTTTAATGACCCCCAAACAGAATCCGAAAGAATGGTGATCTTTAATTTACTTACAAAAAAAGAGCAACTCTTAGATCTGCATAAAAAGGAATGGGAAAAATTATGGGAAAGTGATATTATTATTGAAGGTGATTTACAATCACAAAAAGATATCAGATTAGCGCTGTATCATTTATACGCTTTTTCGAGGGCAGACTCGGATTTGAGTATTGCCCCAATGGGATTATCATCACAGAATTATAACGGACATATTTTTTGGGATACCGAATTGTGGATGTATCCTCCTTTAGTCGTGTTGAATCAAGACATTGCCAGGTCTTTATTAAACTACCGTTCTGACAGATTGGGCAAAGCAAAACAAAAGGCCCTAAATTTTGGTTATAAAGGCGCTATGTTTCCATGGGAATCTGATGATACCGGCGAGGAAGCAACACCGGCCTGGGCTTTAACAGGTACCTTTGAGCATCATATAACGGCAGATGTAGGTATCGCTTTCTGGAATTACTATAGAATTACCAAGGATAAAAAATGGCTGATAGAGAAGGGATTTCCGATGCTTAAGGAGATTGCCGATTATTGGGTGAGCAGATCACATGAAAATGATGATGGTACTTATTCAATTCTTAATGTGGTTGGCGCCAACGAATTCGCCCCAAATGTTGATGATAATGCTTTTACCAACGGATCGGCCATAGAAGTACTTAAATATGCTACGCTCGCAGCTCAAGAAATAGGTTTGAAAGTTAACAGCGAATGGATTGAAGTCGCAAATAACATTAAAATTCATCGCTTCCCTGATGGCACCACAATGGAACATAGCAATTATAAAGGAGAACGAATTAAACAGGCAGATGTAAACCTGCTAACCTATCCTTTAAATATCGTTTTTGATAATGAAACCATTTTAAAAGACTTGAAATATTATGAGCCAAAATTAGCAGATGAAGGACCTGCCATGGGACAATCTGTTTTTGCTGTAATTTATGCCAGATTGGGGAATGCAAAAGAAGCTTTTCGATTATTTAAACGAAGTTATGAACCCAATAAACGGCCACCTTTTGGTGCCTTGGCAGAAGCTGCCACCAGTAACAATCCTTATTTTGCAACTGGCGCAGGCGGAATGTTACAAGTTGTACTATTTGGATTCGGAGGGTTACATATAACTGATGAAGGCATTATTCAAAAAGACCCGGTGCTACCCAAAGAATGGAAATCCCTAACTATCAAGGGTATTGGTAAAGAGAAAAAAACATATATAATTAAATAGTTAAAACCGAAAATTCTAGTTTTAAAGGATCTAAATTATCGATCAAGCCATTTATTAATTGATCGCCTTGTGATAAATAATACTCAGAAAAATTACGCTGACGTTCTTCCAAACTTTGATTTGGGAATAATTCATTTTGTAGTTCTGTAATTCTATCAATCACAGCCTTTAATTTTCTTTTTTGAGCCTTTAGTAACCTTTTTTCTAGGTTATCCAAACCTTTTAACTGTTTTACTTCCTGTGCTTTTACCGCACCAATAAAAGATTTATCTGTTTTCTTGGCAAGTTCTTCTAATGCTTTAAATTGCTTTTGCAAATAGGCACGCTGTTCGGAAAAGTCAATAGAAATTTCAGAGATTTCTTTAATTTTTTTATTGACCAGTTCATGTTGCTTTAAAAATAATTCCGCTGTTGAAATCTGAAGTTTTTTGGCCTTACGCAACTGTTTTTCTGTTATGAATAAAACGGAATTTCTGAGTAATAATATCGGGAATGGCACTTTAACAGCCTCAAAATATTTTCGAAGTTCAAACCAATATGCCAACTCTCCTCCTCCTCCAATATAACACAGATTTGGCAATATAACTTCCTGGTAAAGTGGCCTGAACAAAACATTCGGACTAAATCTTTCGGGATGTTCGTTTACATGTTTAAGGATACTTTCCTTATCCCATGTTATATTTGTTTCTACTACCCTGTATATGCCATTTTCATACACAATTCTTTCACGAATTTCATCAGTCAAATAAAACAAATTGATCTCTCTGGGATTTACTTGAATGTCATATTCCGGTTGGAGTTCTTCAATGGTCGCGCTGACTTCTTTAAAACTAGTTTGATCGATCAATTCTTGTGCTACATATGGAATAAATTGCTTCTTTAATTCGGCATCATCCCCATCTAAAATTACCAAGCCATATTTACTGAATAATTCATTCGCCAAATATCGCGTTGCATCCGTTAAGGTCTTATGTTCCAGATATGCTTTTGAAAAAAGTTCGCGTAGATAAGTCGCATTTTTTGAGGTGCCTAATTGTTTACTGAATACATCTAGAACATCCTCTAAACCCTTTGTAGATAAACGGCCAACAGCACCTTTACTTTCTATATTCCAACTAACTTTCTTTTCATTAAAGTTAAAAAAATTTATTTCCTCAAAATCATGATCTTCGGTGGCCATCCAATAAATGGGAACAAAGTTGTTTTTAGGAAATTCAGCTTTTAATCTGGTTGTTAAATTAATGGTTGAAATTATTTTATATAAAAAATATAGCGGCCCGGTAAACAGGTTCAGCTGATGTCCGGTGGTTACCGTGAATGTATTTTCGTTAAGTAAAAGTTGAATGTTCTTATCAGTCTTTGCTGATATGTTTAGATCTTTATATTGATCTTGTAATGCATTAACCAACACTTTGCGTTTTGAAATCGAATCCAGTTTAGAATTACGCCTTAATTCAATTTGTTTTTTAAATCCCTTTACGTCTGAGAAATTAGTATAAAAAGAAGATAGTGCGGGTTTTTGTGCTAAATAATCGCAGGTTATCTTATTAAAATATCCGGTTTCATTAAATGGAATATTGGTCAGTTTCATTAGAATTTAACGTCTTTGAAACAATGTATATACATATGGCCTTTCTCCGCCGGAAGGCATCACATAGGTATGATCGAAAGTAGTTATTAGATTAAATTCATTTCCTAATCGATTGGCTATCATATCGGCATCATAATTAAAGACGTCTAAGCCACTGCATTTTTTGGCACCTTTCAGGTTAAACGCTGCAATAATAACGTAGCCTTTGGGTTTCACCAGTTGTTTTAATATGTCAAAATAAGATTTCTGATCTTCTTCCTTTAAGAAAAAGTGTAATACTGCCCGGTCTATCCAAAGGTCAATTTTTGGCAAAAATTGAAGTTTTTTTGGTTTTGTAAGATCGTCTATCACAAATTTCACAGATTCCGACTTACCGATCCGTGATTTTAAGGAGATCAATGCAGCTTCTGCAATATCATTGGCTATAATGTGGGTATACTTTCTTTTTAATAATTCGTCAACTAAGGTCGTTGCCCCGGCTCCAGAAATAAAAATAGCAGCATCTTTATCTAACTTACATTTTTCTATTAATTCTAATGATTCTTTAGGGTCATTTTCATACCATCCCAAATTTTCTATCTCAGCATTGGTATAAACCTTGTTCCAATGTGTAACATAATCTAGGGGTTTCACTTGAAGGCCATCAGCTGTATTGTCTTCTTTATGTTGAAGCATATTAGATTAATTTTTATAAAAATACTAATTTTTGATCATCAGTCGAAATAATGAATGATAACTAACATTTATTTAACTAAACAGGCTCCCCGATAAGATCAAAATCGCCTGCTGATATGATTTTTACATTAATAAATTGCCCTATCTGAACATAATGTTTAGAGGCATCAATAATCACATCATTATCAACATCGGGGGAATCAAACTCTGTTCGTCCGAAAAAATAATTTCCTTCTTTTCTATCGAAAATGCATTTAAATGTCTTGCCTACTTTTTCTTGATTCAATTCAAAAGAAATCTGGCTTTGCATCTCCATGATCTCTGCTACACGTTTTTCTTTAATTTCTTCAGGTACATCGTCTACCAGCTTCGCAGCATGCGTATTTTCTTCATGAGAATAAGCAAAAGCCCCTAGCCTATCGAAACGGGTTATTTTTACCCATTCTTTTAACTCCTTAAAGATCTCATCTGTCTCACCGGGATAACCGATAATAAGTGTAGTTCTAATCGCCATTTCTGGAACGGCATTTCGAAACTGTTTTAATAATGCATTTGTTTTATCATGGGTAGTACCCCTGCGCATTGATGTTAATATTTCGGTATTGATATGTTGTAAAGGAATGTCTAAATAATTACAAATTTTGGGTTCATTTTTCATAACCTCAAGCACTTCTAAAGGAAATCCGGTTGGAAATGCATAATGCAAACGGATCCATTCAATACCATCAACTTTAACCAGTTCTTTTAGAAGATCGGCCAGGGCTCTTTTTTTGTATATATCCAAGCCGTAATAGGTAAGGTCTTGTGCAATTAAAATAAGCTCTTTTATTCCTTTTTCAGCCAGTTTATTCGCCTCAATTAAAATTTGCTCTATGGGCGTTGAAATGTGCTTTCCACGCATTAAAGGGATAGCACAAAATGAACAAGGCCTGTCGCAGCCTTCGGCGATCTTTAAATAGGCATAATGCCTGGGTGTTGTTGTTACACGTTCTCCAATTAATTCATGTTTATAATCGGCCTCAAGTACTTTTAATAAATTTGGGAGATCGTGGGTTCCGAAATAGGCATCAACATCGGGAATTTCCTTTTCCAGGTCTGGTTTATAACGTTCACTCAGACATCCCGTAACAAAAACTTTATCAACCTCTCCTTGCGCTTTCTTATGGGCATAATGCAAGATGGTATTTATAGATTCTTCTTTTGCTTTTCCAATAAAGCCACAAGTATTTATCACAACAATATTACCATCGTCATTCTCATCTTCATGCACGACATTTTTGTTGTTTGCCTTTAACTGACCCATTAATATTTCTGAATCGTAAACATTTTTAGAGCAACCTAGGGTAACAACATTAATTTTATTTTTCTTGGTCGTTTTTGTACGCATTATGGTTTTATAAATAGGAAGGCAAAATTAAGTATTTACTCATCAATACATACAAAAATATGTTTATTTATAAAATTGATCGATTTTCTAGATAAAGCCCCTTTTTTTTGCTTCTTTTATAAGTTCCTCATCATTGGCATTATCTAATCCCAGCAAACTCTTTATATGTGCTTTCCTTTTTTCTATGGCACTCAATGAAAGCGTAACATAATTCGTAAGGTCTTTGGTTTTTACTCCTTTAGAAAGATGGAAAATAATTTTTCGGTTAACATCATCCAATAGATTGTCTTCAAAATTTAGTTGTTGTTTTCTAAAATACCTGGCAACCGTTGTGCTGTAATAAGGTGGATTATTTAAGACAGTATCTAAAGCTATCAGAAATTCTTTTGAGGTGATGTCGTTCTTTATAAGTAATCCATCCGGATTTACGGTTCTTAAAATATTTTGTATCCTGTGATTTTCATTAAAAGTAGTTTGAATCACAATTTTCGCTCCGGGGTAATATTTCCTTGGCAAATATGGCAAGATCTTCTCCTGATATAATCTCACCATTACAAGACGGTGGTAATTTTACATCTAAATATAATATATCGTAAGGAATTGTATTAGATGCGATCTTTATTTTATCGATGGCCGTATCGCAGTTATTAGCCCCTTCAATGATGTAATCGTATTTTTCAGATTCATCAGATAGAATAATATTTTTATAAGCTTCAACGATCATAGGATGATCATCAACGATCAATATTTTTAGATTCTTTTTCATTCAATTAGAAAACTATAATGTTTACGTAGCGAACATTTAAATTACAAAATTTAAAATCTTTAACCAAGACAAAATTTATATAATTTATTAAAAACATATAATTGAATTGTAATTATTTTGACAACACAAAACAATGAAATTTTAGACTATTAAATCTCTTTCATAAGGTATTTTAATTTGAATAAAGGTACCTCGGTTGGGTTCTGATTTAATGGTGAATATTCCATTTAAATGCTTTGCTCTAGATTTTATATTTTTAAGTCCAATGCCTTCGCGCTTATTTATTATTTTAAAACCGACTCCGTCATCGACAATCAATAATTTCAAATATTTCTTAGTTAATTTAAACTCCACCATTACATTTTTGGCGCTTGCATATTTATTGATATTCTGTAGCGCTTCTTGAATTATCCTGTACATATTCATCTTGAATTCGCCACTTATTTCTTCCCAATTGATCTTTTTATCAGATCTAAATTCATAGTTAAATTTGGTTATTTTACTTTGATTTTCTAACAAATCTTGAACAACCTGTTTATAACCCACATTTAAGATCTCTGAACGCTTATTGAGTTCATGAGATACATTGCGCACCTCTTCTTCTACTGCTTGAAGGTCATTTATATATTTTTCACGTTTTTTAATCGTTTCTACATCAGATTTATCATTTAAAGCACTTAGCAATAAGCGGGTACCGAATAGTTTACCCAAAACCCCATCGTGCAATTCTTCTGAAATGCGTTTTTTTTCCTTTCGCCTTCCTTCATCTAATTTATATTGTTGAACCAACATAAGATCGTATATTTCTTCGTTGGCCTTTTGCTGCCGTTTCTCTAATCTTAATTTTACGTTCTTAGAACGTTGATCTAAAATGATATACAATAATAATCCGATTAGGATAATGATACTCCCAATGATCATTATTAAATTTTTCTCCCGACTCAAACGTTCATTTTTAGTAATGTATTCGTCAGTTTCGAATTGAATACGGGCAAATTTATTACGTACTGCGCGTTCTTGTTTGATTAATTTATCGTTTAGTACTATGTACTCATTGGCATAACGGCTGCTATTTTTTTTATCGAGTTTAGAAAGCAAAAGTAGGAGGCTAAAAGATCTCTAAAGTTATTTGTTCGTAATACTTAAATCTTTGCTTTCTTTAGCAAATTGAATGGCTTTAAGTGTATCTTTTGAATAGGCATAATATTCTGCCAAATGTAATTTGCTAATTACGATACCTGAAAAATCGCTAATACTATCTCTTAATCCTTAATGCTTCATAGAAAATAATTTTTAATACCCAAAGTATCCTTTAAAAGTAATTTACTATAGGCTAATATTTCCTAATATTCTTGCATATAGTTCGAATTCTTATTTTTCAAATTTTCTTCTGATAAGGCAAGTTGATAATATTTTAATGCCTCTTTAAAATTTTTCTGTCTTTCATAAACAACACCTATATTATTTAAAGTGTTCGCTTTAAAAGTATTTGATTTCTTAATATTTTTTTCATAGTTTAAGAGCTTCATTATGATATATTAATGCTTGATCAAAATCGCCCAATTCATTATAGATGATACCTAAGATTATTATAGCCCTTATATAATTGAACATATTCATTTAATTCTTTTAATATGGGAAATAGCTTTTATGGTGGTGATCTCACTGCCTGTATAATCTTTTTGATCTTTCTGAATGATGGCCATGTTTAATGAGCATAATTCCAGAATTCTTATTATTTTTTAATGATTCATATAATTTTTGGGCTTTATAATAACTAAAATAAGCACTATCCTTAAGTTCATAATTTGCATAAAAAATCCCTAGATCCCAATAATTGGCAGCCAGGTTCACAGAATCTTTGATCTTAATGGATAGGTCAATAGATTTTTTATTGACTTCGCGGAATAGTAAAGAATCTCCTAATTTAAAATAAGAGGTAAAAGCTATTTTGGTTAAATAAACATTTCGCAAAGAGTCATTTGGTTCATCCAATGAATAGTGTATATGCTTTTTCCAGAAACTTTTTTCTTTTAATAAGATCTAATTTTTTATCCCTTGAAGAGTCTATCCATGCAAAAATACTATCCGTAATTTCATCTCTCACATATATCAGTCAAGTAGCATTTTTATTAAAGGCATCAATACTAACGAATAAAATTAATAATGGAAAAATACAGATATATATATTTCAATTTTAAAATTAAGATGGTTTATATGAGTAAAGTTAAATCAATTATAATAAAAAAACCTTAAACATTACGTTTAAGGTTCTATTATTCAATTTATAGACTATATTTCTTATCCATCTCTTTCTGTTGGCTCATCACCTTGGTCACCCGTATCAGCAGATACATTTTCTATCGTGTCGGCATTTGGGTCATCAATAGTAACATCGGCATCACAAGAGTATAAACCCGCAGTGAAAAGTGTAATGGCTAATATAGTAATTGCGTTTTTTAAAGTTTTCATGTTTAGTGTTTTTAAAGGTTATATAATATGGGTTATAATCGCATCCTAACAGACTAATACGTTGCCTTAAACCAACACATGTCTATGCTTATTAGGTATAGTTTAATATGATTATGTATAATGTAGAGCTCCTATCTGGTACTAAAGTAAAATTGTTTAATAGAGTCTGCTAATAAAAATAGCATTGCTTTTAGTAGATGATACCCTAACAGAAGTACCTGACCTGGTTTTGAGAGTAGTTGAAAATTTGGAGAATTAATTTAGTGATACTAAAGCCCGCTTCGAAAGTGTTTTTTCTAGAATAACAACATTCTCGCGGTAGGATTTTGAAAAAGGAATCGCTAAACTGCTATTCTTTACACTGCATTTTGATTTGCCAAAATGAATTCTGGAAACAAAATCCTGATTAACGATATAGCTATTATGGATCCTTGTAAAATTATCAGGCAAAACAGATTCAAAATATTTTAAGGTTTTATAAGCGCTTACCTTCGTACCATCGAGCATAAAGAAATCGGTGGCAGTATTATCTGCCTTTAGGAAGAGAATATCTTCAATATCTATAAACCTATAATCTTTGTACGACCGTAAACATAATTTATTAGAGGCTACCATCGGTTTTTTAGAAAGCCTGGCCATTGACTTACGCAATTCAAAAGAATTGATCGGTTTTACTAAATAGTCAAAAAAATTATTCTTCATACAATTGTATGCAAGTGCTTTAGAAGATGATAAGGCTATAAAATATGGCAACTCCTGAACGTATTTATAAAGTTCATTCACAAAATTAAATGCGGTATAACAATTATTTTCTGTCTGATGGTCAACATTTATAAAAACCACACTGGGTGCATGTTCTAAGATCAAATCCAAGGATTGGTCATAACTATCTTCAACGCCAACACAAGAATATTCAGGAAATTTTGTAAAAAATTGCCGCAGGTCGTCTACAATCATCCGATCACTTTCAATAATTGAATATTTGTACTGCATTGGGGAGTTAAATTTAGTTTTACTAAATTATTAATTAGGTTAGAATTAACCTTACGGCTTTTCCACATTTAAAATAAGGTTAAGCAATTTTACCGTGGTTATAAAACCGTAAAATTTAAATTAAACTATTAATAACAATACTTCCAAGTAGAAGGTGATAAGATGATCTTTCGAACATGCTCAATATTAATTAAGTAGTAAAAAATAAAATACAATTTCATTATTAACGTTCTGATTAATAGAAATTTCGAACTGTTGTCATGAAAAATATAAAAAAGATCAATACGCTATTAAGTATTTTATTATTCATAGGTTTCTCTTTAGGTACTTATGCTCAACTCCAAAATTCACATTGGTATTTTGGCGATAAAGCCGGATTAAAATTTAATGAAGAGACACTTACACCGAGTGTGATGTCTAATAATTATCTAATGGAAACCAATGGTGGCTCTGCTTCCATAAGTGATAATGATGGTAATCTACTTTTCTATACAGATGGGATAACTGTTTGGAATAGAAATCATGAAGTGATGCCAAACGGAACCGGTTTATTTGGTAGCAGATACCGTGAGCCAATCTGTAATTATTGTACCCAAAGAGGACGATCAATTCTATATATTTTCTAATCAGGCGCATGATTTAGATTCGCATGGATTAAGTTATTCGATCGTAAATATGACAGGAGATAATGACAACTCCGGGGGAAATGATAACGATGATGACGACTACGAATATTGCAATAATAATCAATCAAAAATTTATATCTGTCATAACGGAAATACCATATGTGTAAATATAAATGCAAAAGATGCACATTTGGCTCATGGTGACAGTCTGGGAAAATGTGATGATAACGATGACGATGATGAACAAGACAATGACGATGATGATGATGTTTCTAGTTCGGGTTCAAAACTAAAAACAGGTGTTATAACCGGTGTTACATCAGATTGGAAGACGGTATCCTTGTCTAAAACTTATAATTCTATGGTCGTTATTGCCACTCCTAATTACACCTTGGCATCTGAAGATCCTATGGTGGTAAGAATTAGAAACGCTTCCGGAAACAGTTTTCAGGTCCGTGCCGATTCACCCGGTGGAACGGTTTCATCCATTGATGTACATTATGTTGTGGTTGAAGAAGGTGTATATGAAGGAATGGAGGCCGTTAAGTATAATTCTACAGTAACAGATCAGAATAATTCATGGATTGGAGAAACCAGATCTTATCAAAATTCATATTCAAATCCGGTAGTTTTAGGCCAGGTAATGACCTTTAATGACGAAGGGTTCTCTACATTCTGGGCTTATGGTAATTCCAGGGCAAATCCACCTAGTGCAACAAAGCTAAACACAGGAAAGAGCGTTGCAGAAGATAAAGATACTTCGAGAAATGATGAAACTATTGGTTATATCGTCATTGAATCTGGTAGTGGTATTATTGATGGAATTAGTTATGCTGCAGCAGTGGGGTCTGATATCATCACACACGCAGAAAAAAATTATACAATAAACCATGCGAATGCAGAAGTAGCTATAGCCACCATCACTGCTATGGATGGTACTAATGGCGGATGGGCTGTACTTTCAAGCGATACGCCAGTGTCTGACACTTCACTTAAACTATCTATAGATGAAGATATTATTGGTGACAAGGAAACCGCGCATACCACAGAACAAGTGGCGTATATCGTATTTTCTAGCAAAGGCAGTAATTCGAATGATGATGAAGATAATTATGATGATGGCAATGATGACGATGACGACAATGATGATCACGGAAACAGTGAATTAGGTTATGTCGTCTCAGGAAGTAAAAACACACAGTTATTACCTTTTACCAGTGAAAAATTAACTGTAATAGCGAATCCGAATGATGATTCTTATTGGGTAGTATCTTTTGCACCAAGTATTGATCACAATGTAAGTGATACCTTCTATACATTTAAAGTAGATGAAAACGGAGTTACATTATTTAATGAATCTACCTTTGCGTTTCCGTTTGCTCCAAATACGGAATATTCAGGTGGCCAAATGAAAATTTCACCGGATGCCACGGCATTGGCACTGGCTCATAACACGGTTGATAGACACGAGCGCTATGGTATACAGAATTATACAAGTTTATTTTCTTTTGATTTTGATAGCACTACAGGTAAAATATCATCATATAACCAGGAATTTATCGCGAATGACCTTAACTTCTACGGTATTGAATTTTCGCCAAATAGCAAATTATTATACGTAACAGGTACGCATATCATGTCGGATGCAAATGCATATCCCATCAAAGCAAAAGAAGTAGGTAGATTATATCAAATACCTTTTAGACAAACTTCTCAAAACAATATGGGAGAAGTGCTGTATGAAGGCACAAGGCCTTTATTCGGTTTACAATTAGGCTTAGATGAGAAGATTTATGTGGTAAATGCTTCCGGTAATTTAAGTGTGATCAATTCTCCCAATACCGAAGGTTTTGACGCTAATTTCGAATTTGAAAAAATAGATTTAAACGGAAAAGCAAGAAGAGAATTACCACAGGCAGTACCTATTATTCCAGAAAAAGCTGATAAGGCCCCAACCGGGAAATCTTATGAAATATTAGAAAATCCAGTAAAATTGAACTTTAAAATTAAATTTACAGTTAAGGATTCTTATACCGTCGAATTTTATAGTTCTATGGGGATAAATATAAAACACATATCTTTTAAAGGAGCTGAAAAAAATAAACTGTATGAAGTTAGGGCCGAAGATCTCACGCCCGGTATCTACTTCCTTACCATTAAGGATACTAAATCAAATGTATGGGAAGAAACTATTATAAAACAATAGGTTTCCCATTTAAAATTCAACTTATTTCAACATTAAAGGCTCCTTCGGAGCCTTTTTTTATACGCGTTTGTTTCAAGCAAACACTTAAACTTACGATTTATTTATTCCTCTAATAACTAATAAACGATCATCAAATAATTATAATTCTAATATAATATGCAATTAGGGTTAGGAATTTATAATGGCCAGTTGTTATATATACACCAAGCATAAGATAATTATGAAAAATCTATACCAAAACATTATGGCTATGAAAATAAGATTAACCAATAAATTGTTCTTAACCCTTATAATGTCAATAGGCCTTTTTACGATTTCGAATGCACAATTACAAAATACCAATTGGAATTTTGGTTATCAAGCAGGGATGAACTTTAATGATGGTACAGAAGCACCTTCAATGTTAGATAATAATGTATTACAAACCAATGGAGGATCTGCATCTGTAAGTGATAATAATGGCAATTTATTATTTTATACCGATGGTATCACGGTTTGGAATAACGGAAACGAGATAATACGAAACGGTACTGGTTTATTCGGAAGTACTGAGGTAAGTCAGTCTGTATTGATCGTTCCAAAACCAAAAGATGAAAATAAATACTATATTTTTTCAAATCAAGCCTCTATAACCGATACGCATGGTTTAAGTTATTCTATAGTTAATTTGGGAGATGATGATGATGATGGTGACGATGATGATGACGATGATGAAATGGAATATTGTGATGACAAGGAAAAGAAAGCTTATATCTGCCACAATGGTATGACGCTTTGTGTTAGTATCAATGCGATTGATGCACATTTAGCACATGGTGATTCATTAGGTCAATGTGGTGATGATGAAAATGAGGCCGAAATTTCTGAAGATGAAAAAAATATTCAGTTATTACCAATTACAAGTGAAAAATTAACGGCTATTGCAAATCCGTAATGAAGATTCATACTGGGTGGTGTCTTTCGCTCCAAGTAATGATCCAGCGGTTAGTGATACCTTTTATACATTTAAGGTTGACGAAAATGGTGTGAATCTATTCAACCAATCGACCTTTACTTTTCAGTTTGCACCGAATAAAGATTTCTCAGGTGGTCAAATGAAAATTTCACCCGACGGTACTGGTTTGGCATTAGCACATAATACAGTAGATATGCACTCACGATACGGAATTCAAAATTATACGAGCTTATTTTCTTTTGATTTTGATAGTACTACCGGTGCAGTATCATCATATAACCAAGAGTTTATGGCGAATGACCTAAACTTCTATGGAATAGAATTTTCACCCGACAGTAATTTTCTTTATGCCACAGGAACACATATTTTATCAGACACAAATAAATATCCTGTGCATGAAAAACAAGTAGGTAACTTATATCAAATACCTTTTAGAAACTTTTCACAAGATAATTTTGGTGAAATCCTTTATGAAGGTTCAGAACCAATATATGGTCTTCAATTAGGCCTTAACGGAAAGATCTATGCAGTAAATGCTTCAGGTAATTTAAGTGTTATTAATACACCAAATGCCGCGGGTTTTGATGCCAATTTCGAGTATGAAAACATCGTTCTAAATCCAAATAGAGCAACGCGAGAATTACCGCAATTAGTACCTAATGTTATTCCAGGTGATGACGATGATGACGACTCACAAGTAAAAGAGATCGCCACTATTCATGGCAATCCGTGTAGTGATAAATTAAAAATTGAATTCAAAGAAAAGGATACCTATACTATAGATTTCTACAATGTTTCCGGAATTAAGGTTAAGACAGTAGTAAAAAGAAATGCCAAGACAAATAGAACTTATTATATAAATGTTTCAAATCTGGCGAATGGCACCTACTATCTTACTATACAGAATTCAAAATCGGAAGTCTGGTATGAAACGATTATCATAAATTAATTAAAATATTTAAAATAAAATTCATTTTTTGATGCTTCAAGATTAATAAGGTGAATTATAAAAAGGGGCTCTTTGAGCCCCTTTTTTATTTCTTATAATCCGAATCCCACTTCGCTAATTGTGATAAAAATTAGTGTTTTAAGTATTAATACCGCCAATTCTTAACCTTTAAACGATTTAACAATTTGATCTGATCACTTGTCTTTTTAACACATATTAAACATTTGTCTTCTCAAAATAAATCGTTTTTTACCGCTATTTTTACACAGAAAACGCTTCTAATTTGGTTACGGCTTCTCCACACCAGATATGCGGTTTATCACTTAATCCTATAAGAATTAACTCTTTAACTTTATTGTAAGCAATTCATATAATAAAGCCGCTAAACCTTGAGACCCCCAATTCGTAAAATTTTTTTGTGTTTATTGATTAATTCTAATGGTTCTTGAAAGAAGATATTTAATTTTTTCTCCTAATAGATCATTTTAAACACAACAAATGGGTAGCCAGTTTTAGGGTTTCGCAATTATGTGAACTAATTATAATCCTAAATTAAAGACTCATGAAGAAAATTACTATTTTAAATTACATTTTAAGCACTTTTTTATTTTTTGCATTAATTACCAATATCAATGCTCAGGAGAATACTTATTGGTATTTCGGTGATGCGGGAGTTTTAGACTTTACCAGCGCACTACCTACTTCTCCATATCCAAGTCCCAGTGCCATGTCAACAGATGGCGGGTCTGCTTCTGTAAGTGATGCACTTGGAGACCTATTATTTTATACAAACGGCGTAACCGTGTGGAACAAAGATCATGCTGTAATGCCAAATGGGTCTAATCTAGGCTCAGGTGATCCTTTCGGAACATCTGTAAGTCAGTCGGTTGTAATTATTCCAGACCCTAGTAATGTCGATCAATATTATATTTTCACAAATCATGCCTTTAGTGGTGTTTTTTATTCGGTTGTCGATACGAGTATTGATAATGGTGATGGTAGCTTTGGAGATGTTACGATCAAAAACACCCCTTTGCTTGCCACTGCCAGTGAAAAAATGACAGCCATCATAAATCCGGCCGATAACTCATATTGGGTTGTAGTTTTTACTGTTGAATTTGCTGATGACCTTATGCAAGCGGGTGGTTTTAACGATACATTCTACGCCTATAAAATACATGCTCTTGGTATTAATGATCCAGTTAAATCAACAGTTGGAGGGCCTTTTAGCACAGATGATGCCTTCAATAACCCCGGAGGCCAAATGAAAATTTCCCCCGATGGCACAAAACTAGCGCTTGTTCATAATTTAGATGGTGGTTTCGACAAACTATTTACTTTCGATTTTGACGCTAGTACTGGTGGCGTCTCAGGTTTGGAAGGGGCAATTTTACCTTTTGCTGAAGAAGATGACGGTTTTGGAGGAATAATTGGACAATATGACATTTTAAATTTATATGGTGTTGAATTTTCACCAGACAGTAGTTTATTATATTTCAGTGTAAGTGAAGTTACTGATGATTATGGTACTCTTGGTTTTGGCGCTATTTTTCAAAGCGATTTCAAGAATACAGGCCAACAATTCCAACCGATACAAATAACCAATGGTTATCCTTCTTCTTATAAGGCGCTACAAGTTGGCCCAGATGGAAAAATTTATGCTTTAACTATTAGTGGTGATTTAAATTATATAGATAGTCCAAATAGTATCATCGTAGATGACGGTATGACCACTCCTGATAAAAGTATTGTAGGTTTTGTAGATTCATTTCTAATACTCGGTCAAGGAATGACAGATTCAAAAGAACTGCCTTCATTTGTTCCATCGGCTTTCTTAGGGAAATCAACAGTAAACTTACCTAAAAAACCTGTTTTAATGGAAAATCCAATTAAACAAGATATTAAACTTAAATTTAAATTTATCCAAATGTATAATATTTCCTTATTCGACATGTATGGCAATATACCTACAGCGATAAATGGGGGTAATCCAGTGATTTATGATATGAAGAATAGAAAAATCAAAAAAATAAATGTCGAAAATTTAGCCTCGGGAACTTATTATCTTGTCATAAATGATGCGGCAGGTCAAACTTGGTATAACACTTCTGTAGTAATCGACTGATAAAAAATAACTCTAATTTTTTTCATTAGTTCAGAGATATTTCTGAAAATAAAAGAGGCTTTAAAAGCCTCTTTTATTTTATATATATATTAGGGTAATATTATTTAAAAAATGAATCTACAAATTCGTATTTATTAAATACCTGCAGATCCTCCAGTCCTTCGCCAACCCCAATATATTTAACAGGTATTTGAAACTGGTCAGAAATTCCTATGACCACGCCACCTTTGGCTGTCCCATCGAGTTTTGTTACTGCCAAGGAAGTTACTTCTGTAGCTTTGGTAAATTGTTTGGCCTGTTCGAAAGCATTTTGGCCTGTAGAACCATCAAGAACAAGTAATACTTCATGAGGCGCATCTTCCAGCACTTTTTGCATCACACGTTTGATCTTAGTGAGCTCATTCATCAAATTTACCTTGTTATGTAAACGACCGGCAGTATCAATAATAACCACATCTGCTCCTTGGTTAACAGCAGACTCTACTGTGTCGAATGCCACAGATGCCGGGTCACTACCCATTTTTTGCTTTACTAAAGGCACATCTACCCTATCTGCCCAAACCTGCAATTGATCAATGGCTGCTGCCCGAAAAGTATCTGCAGCGCCTATAACCACTTTAAGCCCTTGTTTTTTGAATTGTGAAGCCAATTTACCTATGGTGGTAGTTTTACCTACCCCATTTACCCCAACAACCATGATCACATAAGGCCGTTTATTATCAGGAATCGTAAATTCGGTTTCATTACCTACATTCGTTTCAGATAATAGGCCCGCAATTTCTTCACGTAAAATTTTATTTAATTCTTCTGTACCTAAATATTTATCCTTAGCTACCCTGGCCTCTATCCTATCGATGATCTTTAAGGTTGTAGCGACACCAACATCCGATGAAACCAGTACCTCTTCTAAATTATCGAGTACATCCTCATCAACTTTCGATTTACCGGCTACCGCCTTAGATAATTTAGAAATAAAAGTAGTTTTACTTTTTTCTAACCCTTTATCTAAGGTTTCTTTCTTTTCTTTTGAAAAAATTCTTTTAAATAAACTCATAGTTCATTAAACCGATTATTCTGATGATTATTGTTTTTTTTTGAATAGCACAAATATAAAAAAGAAAAGCTACTTTCAAGTGATATGAAAGTAGCTTTATATATTGATTACCAAAGTGATTATTTACTTAAAAACTCATTTACTTTAGCAGGATCCATAATCGTTTCAACAAAAATATAAGCTCCTGTTTTAGGAGATTTTACCATTTTAATAGCCTTTGTTAATCTTTTTGATCCTGTTTGTAATGATGCTACTGATTTCTTTGCCATGATTCAAATGTGTTTTGACATTTTTACTAAAGTAAAAATATCTAAATTATTTAATTTCTTTATGAACAGTCATTTTCTTTAAGATAGGATTGAATTTTTTCAATTCCATTCTGTCAGGACTATTTTTTTTATTCTTCGTAGTTATATATCTAGAAGTACCCGGCTTACCACTTGTTTTATGCTCTGTACATTCTAAAATAACCTGAATTCTATTTCCTTTAGTTTTTGCCATGGTAACCTATTATTTTTTCAAAAAGCCATTTGCTCTGGCTTCTTTAATTACAGCTGAAATGCCTTTTTTGTTAATGTTCTTCAAAGCTCTGGTTGAAATTCTCAACGTAACCCATTTATCTTCCTCAGGAATATAAAAACGCTTTTTCATTAAATTCGCATCAAACGTTCTCCTTGTTTTATTCATGGAATGAGAAACATTATTCCCAACCATGGCCTTTTTTCCTGTTAATTCACAAACTCTTGACATTTTATAACTCTTTAAAATTTGTTATTTCAAAACGAGGTGCAAAAATAGTAACTTTTTATACAATTAACAAACTATTTTTTAGTGTTTTTCTTAGGTGCCTAATTATTTTTATCAAGAGTAGTGTTATAGTAGGATTTTTTATTATTTCAACAACTCGTTTCTTAACATTTCTAACGATTTTACCGCTGCTTTCTGAATCACTTTCTCACGTGGTTGCCCAAAATTAAATTCTTCTGTAATCACTTTATCCGGTGCTGCTATACTAATAAATACCACGCCGAGCGATGCATCCGTATTATCCTTCGTAGGGCCTGCATTTCCTGTAACCCCAATGGCAAAATCAGCGCCATATAATTTTTGAATACCAAGCGCCATTTCTTCTGAAACCTTAGCACTGATCACAGAATATTTTTTAATGCTTTTAGCAGAAACACCTAAAACTTCCGTTTTAATGCGTTCGTTATAACTCACTACAGCACCTAAAAAATATTGTGATGCCCCGGGAACTGAGGTGATCATTTTAGCTATGTTACCGCCGGTACAACTCTCTGCGGTTGCCAGGGTATATTTCTTTTTTAACAGTAATTTTCCAATGATAGCTTCCAAAGAGGAAGATTCTTCAAAACCGACAAAAATATCCGCTACAAAAGACACCAATTCTGTCGATAATTCGTCCATTTTAGCCTCAATCAGTGATTTATCAAAGCCTTTGGCGGAGAGACGCAGCCTTACTTTCCCGAGATTGGGCAAATAAGCTAGTTTAACGAAATCCGGTAAGGTATCTTCCCATTTCTCAAGTCGGTTGGCAATGGCACTTTCGCCCAAGCCATAGGTCATTAAAGTTCGATGTAAAATAAATGGGCAATGGTATTTTTCTTGTAACCGCGGTAAAACCTCATAATTCATTAGACCTCTCATTTCATAAGGCACTCCCGGAAGGGAAATAAATACCTTATCTTTTTTTTCGATCCACATACCGGGAGCCGTACCAAACCTGTTTTTTAACACGGTAGCTTTAGATGGCACCAGGGCTTGTTTTCTATTTAGATCTGATATGGGCGTTGAAATATATTTAGAAAATAGATCTTCTACATGCTGCAAGACTTCTTTATTTTCAATCAGTCTATCATTAAAATAGGCACATAAGGTCTTTTTAGTAATATCATCTTTGGTAGGACCTAATCCCCCGGTCATAATGATAATATCTACATTACCTTCTGCCTCTTTAAGTGCCTTTAAAATATGTTCTTTATCATCTTGTACAGAAGTGATCTGGTATACAGAAACTCCAATTTTATTGAGTTCATTACATATAAAAGCCGAATTTGTATCAACAATTTGACCAATTAAAATTTCATCTCCTATCGTAATTATTTCGGCGTTCAATGCGGATTCTTTTAAAAAATGTAAATAAAATTCAAAGGTAATTAAGTTTGTGGATCATTTTTTCTATTTTTATAAAATAAAATTCAGTATTTATGAAAATAAAATTTACGATCCTTCTATTGTTTCTGGGTATTCTAACTGTAAGTTCCCAAGAAGTGATAGCTTCTCAAGGAAATTCATATAGCAATGCCAGTGCAAGCATAGATTTCACTATTGGAGAAGCAGTGATTGCTACCTTAAGTAATACCGGTAATACCTTAACGCAGGGGTTTCATCAAACAAATTTAACGGTATTGGCCATTGAGGATTTTGATATAAACTATCAAGCCCGGGTATTTCCAAATCCTACACAAGACCTGTTACAGGTAGAAATACAAAATTTTGAAGGATTGAACTTTAAAATGTATGATATTCAAGGAAGGCAGCTTTCCAAGGAAAAGCTCAATAGTATCAATACGACCATAAATACTACCCCATATGCAAAAGGCTTGTATTTATTAGTGATACTTAGTGAAAATAATCAATTATTAAAAACTTATAGAATCATAAAAAACTAAGCAATGAAAAAAATAATTTACTATACAATATTTGCCCTATTAATAACTTTAACAGGTTTCGCACAAAGTCCTAAATCGTTTAATTATCAAGCTGTTGTAAGAGATGGTAGCGGTGCTATATTGGCTAGCCAGGCAGTAGGTATAAGAATATCTTTACGTCAAACTACGGCGACGGGAACCATTGCTTATCGTGAGACTTTTTCGCCTACTACGAATGCTTTTGGCTTGATAAACCTGGCCATCGGAACCGGAACGGTGGTTTCTGGAGTATTTGCAAATATAGATTGGAGTGCAGGGCCTTATTTTGTTGAAGTAGAATTAGATCCGGCCGGTGGCGCAAGTTATGTGTCTATGGGTACCAGCCAGTTATTGAGCGTTCCATATGCCTTATATGCCGGAGCTCCCTGGGCAAAAACTACCAATGGGATTCATTATGGTGTGGGGAATGTCGGAGTGGGTACAGGCCCAACCAATGTTGACCCTACAGTTCGCTTTCAAATAAGGGCGAACACTGGTGGTTCTACTACCAATTTGCGTCTTGTTAACGATGACGCTACCGGGAGTACAGGAATGCTTTTTACCGGAAACGGACCTGATTTTAACAATTTTGCTATAGGTATAAATAATACTTCAAGTGCCTCAGGTGCTAATGAGGCATATATATATCAATATGATAATTTCGATATGAAGTTTGGTACAAATAGCACTGAAAGATTAAGAATATTGGCAAATGGAAATATTGGCATTGGCACGGCAACTGCAAATACAAAAGTTCAAGTAGCTGGCGGAGACATCTATTTGGAAGATACAAACAGTGGTATCATTTTAAAATCACCAAATGGTACTTCTTGTTATAGAGTAACGGTGGATAATGCTGGAAATTTAGTTACGACTTCTATTGCTTGCCCATAATAAATATTTATTTTTTTTAGTATCCTTTAATATATAAAATGAAAAAATTCTTAACAATTGTAAGCTTTCTTTCAATTGCATTGATAAGCAATGCCCAAACCGAAATTGAAAAAGTAAATGCTACTGTTTCTAAAAATGATATTGAGAGCAAAATTTACTTTTTGGCTTCTGATGAATTGAGAGGCCGAGAAACTGGCTCCCCCGAAATTGATATTGCAGCAGCCTACCTGGCCAATACATTACGAGGGTATAATGTGAAGCCAGCCGGAGAAAATAACAGCTATTATCAATATGTACATTTAGAGAAGGTGAGTTCACCTAAGAATATCTCAATACAATTAAATAGCATAAATTCTAATAAATCGTTGGGCTTACGCGTTCATGATGTTGATTTTGATGGTGAGGCAATTTATCTTAATTATGGAGAAGCGGATGATTATAAGGACAAGGATGTAAAAGGAAAATTAGTAATAGTTAAAGCTGGTAATTCTCAAAACAACGACCCCAGATCGGCATTCAGGTTGGGTAGTGAAAAACGCAAATTGGTAAAAGAGCATGAGGCTGCAGGGCTGATCGAATTAAGCAGTGTGAATGACTGCATATTGGAGCATGATCTCTCAATATTTTACAGGTGAACGTACTGTAATCGAAAATCCAAATAAAGAACGTGATGTGCATTTATGGTTACAAGACAGTGATGGTAGTATTGCAAACCAATTATTATATTCAAAATCTATTAATGCCAACTTTAAAATATCGGGTATTGAAATTAAAAAAATAGTTTCAAGAAATGTTGTAGGTATACTTGAAGGAAGCGACCCTAAATTAAAAGACGAATATGTTATCTATTCGGCACACTATGACCATAATGGCGTAGGCAAGCCAAATGCCGAAAACGACTCGATATATAATGGAGCCCGCGATAATGCCGTAGGAACTGTAACCGTATTAAGTGCTGCCGAAAATTTTGGTAAATATCCAACCAAAAGATCAGCATTATTTATCTTATTTACAGGCGAAGAAAAAGGTTTATTAGGAAGCCAATGGTATGTCGAACATCCGGTAATTCCATTAGATAAGATGGTTTACTGCTTTAATAGTGATAATGGTGGTTATAATGATATCACAAAGACTACCATTATTGGTTTACATAGAACAACCGTAGGGAAACATATGATAGATGCCTCTGCAGCATTTGGATTGGAGGCCATTGATGATCCTGCGCCTGAACAAGGTTTATTCGACAGGTCTGATAATGTTCAATTTGCAGCGAAAGGTATTCCGGCGCCAACCTTTGGTTTAGGATTTACATCTTTCAATGATGAGATCTCCAAGTATTATCATCAGGTAACCGATAATCCTGATACCTTGGATTACGATTATTTAGTCAAATTCTTTAAATCTTACGTACTTGCTTGCAGGTTGATTGCCAATGATCCTGTAACACCATTCTGGACCGAAGGTGACAAGTATTATGAAGCCGGTAAAAAACTATACAGTAAATGATCATGTAAAAAGTACTTACTACTTTATTTTTACACTAAAGGCGTCGTTGCCATCTATCCTGCCTACTAAGATATCATTTTCGGCTACTGGGCCTACACCGGACGGCGTGCCAGTAAAAATGAGATCACCTTTCTTAAGGGTAAAGAACTGAGAAACATAGGCTATCAGTTCATTAATTTTCCATAGCATGGCATTGGTATTTCCGTCTTGCACAACAATGTCATTTTTAAGCAATTGAAACTGTAAATTATCAAGATCGAATTGTTCTTTTGGATAAAAATTACCCACCACAGCACTACCATCAAAAGCTTTCGCCTTTTCCCAGGGTAATCCCTTCTCCTTACATTGCGCTTGAACATCACGGGCGGTAAAATCAATCCCTAAACCAATTTCACTATAATATTTATGAGCAAATTTGGCATCAATATGTTTACCTACCTTATTGATCTTCACCAACACCTCGACCTCATAATGTATATCGTCAGAAAAATCAGGTATAAAAAAAGGCATGTTTTTAGGCAGTATAGCCGAATCGGGTTTTAAAAAGACAACCGGATTATCAGGTTTTTCGTTGGCTAATTCTTCTATATGTTTGGCATAATTCCTGCCAATGCAGATTATTTTCATTTTTTAATTATTGACAATTTATAGAAAGGTTAAGGAATCCATTTCTTTTCAAAATTAGGTTTTCTTTTCTCTAAAAAAGCATTTCTGCCTTCTTTAGCTTCATCTGTCATATAGGCTAGCCTGGTAGCTTCTCCTGCAAAAACTTGTTGCCCTACCATGCCGTCATCCGTCAAATTCATGGCAAACTTCAACATCTTAATGGAAGTAGGAGATTTTTCTAAAATTTCTTGTGCCCATTGATAGGCGGTTGATTCCAATTCTTTATGAGGAATAACGGCATTTACCATTCCCATTGCAAAAGCTTCCTGAGCAGAATAATTTCGTCCTAAAAAGAAAATTTCGCGTGCTTTTTTCTGACCTACCATTTTTGCCAAATATGCCGATCCATAACCCCCATCAAAGCTAGTTACATCGGCATCTGTTTGCTTAAAAATGGCATGTTCTTTACTTGCCAATGTAAGATCACAAACCACGTGTAAACTATGCCCTCCTCCTACAGCCCATCCAGGCACCACCGCAATCACCACTTTAGGCATAAATCGAATTAATCGTTGCACTTCAAGAATGTTTAATCTGTGCATGCCATCATCTCCCACATAACCTTGATGGCCTCTTGCCTTTTGATCACCACCACTGCAAAATGAATATACACCATCCTTACTCGAAGGTCCTTCGGCAGAGAGTAAAACAACGCCAATAGTTGTGTCTTCTTGTGCATCATAGAAGGCATCATACAGTTCACTGGTAGTTTTAGGCCGGAAAGCATTACGTACATCTGGCCTGTTAAATGCTATTCTAGCAACACCATTACACTTCTTATACGTGATGTCTTCATATTTTTTTGCAGTTTTCCAGTCCATCTGTATCATATTTTACGATTTAATTCGTTTGTAAAGATATAATATAAGAAAAAGACTAAAAAAATTAGTTCTTTAAAAACTAAAAATTGTTATAAATCATGAAGAAATTGTGCGCTAAAATTTTCTTTCTTCTCTTTGCTGTGATTGGCTTTGCTCAAAATTCGAGTTTAGAAACCTTTAAGTCTATAGAATTAACGGGAGAATTGAACAGTGAAAGAACCATAAAAATTTATGTACCCGAATCATACAAAGTTGATTCAACAAGAGTCTATCCGCTAGCTATTGTACTTGATGCAGAATACTTGTTCGATATATATGTTGCGAATTCAAGACTTTTTGCTTTAAAAGACAAAGCTCCCGAACAGATTGTGGTAGGTATTTATCAGAATCAAAAAAATGAACGTAAAACAGATTGTGAAGTAAGCATTGCGAATAGTATGCTAACCGAAACAAGTTCTAAGTTCTATAAGTTCATTAAAAATGAATTGATAAATTATATTGAAGATACCTATCGTATTTCATCATTTAGAACAATTGTCGGTAATACCATCACAGCTAATTTTGCGAATTATTTTATGGTAGAACCTGAGCCTATTTTTAATGCCTACATTAATATAAACCCAAGCTATTCTCAAGATATTTCAGAGTTATTTAGAGGGAAAATACCCACCATAAATACGAATACTTACTATTATTTAAATACAGGTGCATATAACGGAGAAGAAAAAGATAAATTTATTGAATCTAATTATTATGTGCTTAAAAACTTTGAAAATGAATATTTTAAATATAAGTATGATGTTTTTGATCACTCAACCAATATCTCATCGATAGGACAAGCTATCCCAGGCGCACTGGCACATATCTTCGATATGTACTCATCTATATCAAAAGAAGAATTTGATGAGCATATCGCTAAATTAAATCCTGCCGAAGCAATAGAATACTTAGAGAAGAAATATGTTGAGATTCAATATTTATTCGGAGCAAATTTAAAGATAAGACAGCGTGATATTTTCGCAGTAGAATCTATCATTTTAGATAAAGAAGATGGTGATTACCTTGAAGAGTTTGGTAAAATGATAAATCGTTTATATCCTGAGTCTCCAATTGGCGATTATTATATCGGACAATATTATGAAACCAGCAATCATTTAAAAAAGGCTTTGAAGTACTATAAAAACGGCTATGCTAAGATTTCTGCCGAGGATCCAGATGGAGATGGCTATTACCAAAATGTTGAACGTGTTTTAGCTAAACAAAAAAGTGTAAGAGGTGATGATGAAATTGAAGAAGAATTCATTGAAGAAGGTGGTGAAGGCTCAGGAGAAGGCACAGGGGAAGGAGAATAATTATAACAATTAGATATAAATAAAAAAGCTATCATTTTATGATAGCTTTTTTTATAATTATTGAATAAAAGAAATTTATTTGTATACAGATTCTTTACCTACTTCTTTACATAGTAAATAATAGAACATTGCCCTATATTTATTTCTGTTTGAGCTTCCTAATTGTTCACAAACTTTTTTAATAGCTGCATCTAATTTAGGGCCATCTTTTAATCCTAACTTTTTGATCAAGTAATTGTTCTTTACAGTCTTAAGTTCACCTTCATCAGAACAAGAAACTGAAGCAGCATCTCTGTTATAAATTGATGGACCACAACCAATAGTAACTTTTGTTAGTAAATTCATGTCTGCCTTAACGCCAGCCTTTTCCTTTAGTTCTTTGGCATACAAAGCAATTAATTCGTCTCTTTTACTCATAATTCTAATATTTAAAATGGTTAATAAATGGGGCTTATTTTAATTATCTCAAATATAACGAATTTTTAAGGATTTTTAAAATTAGTTTTAACAATTTAATTATCAAACTTCTAAATATTTAAAGTAGTTTTTCAAGGCCTTATCATTAATCGTATTCGGTGTAAAAACTTCCAATAATTTAGGCATTTTACTCGTGTCATAAAATGTATCAAGCATATCTCTTAACTCATTTTCGTTCGTTGCTTTTAAATAATCTAAATGATACATTTCACATAGTAATTCTGCTGTTAATTGATGTTTTGTTTCAAAATAATCGATAGCATTTGTACTTGCCGGCCCCGGGAGAATTTTAAAAATTCCGCCGCCGCCATTATTGATGACGATGATTCTAAAATCACTTTTTATATAGTTGTTCCATAGTGCATTGCTATCATAGAAAAAACTAATATCACCGCTTATGAATACTGTTTGTTTTTTTGATTTAAAAGCTGCACCAATGGCAGTAGAAGTACTTCCGTCGATACCGCTTGTTCCCCTATTACAAAAAATAGACAGGTCTATTTTAATATTGAACAATTGCGAATATCTAATCACCGAACTATTTCCTAATTGCAAATGAATTTTATCTGGGAGACTTTTTAAAAGTATATCAAATGCTTTAAGGTCAGAAAATTCGACAATCTTTAAAAACTCATCATGCCTTTGATTACGTGCTGCAAACTTTTCCAACCAGTCTATTTGATAAGAACTTTTTACCCCATTTATAAGTTTTAAAAATTCATTAAAGAATACAGTTGGAGATTTTTTAATATGTTCCGTTAGGCAATGATAAGTATCAAGTTCTCTTTTATTATCAATATGCCAATGGTATTGTGGTTGAAATGTTCTTAAAAATTGTTTTATTTTTTTAGAAACAACCATTCCGCCTAATGTAATTAATGCATCCGGTCGCAACTTATCAAATTCTACATCACTTAGCGTAAAAATTAGTTTGTCTATATTATTTATAAATCGATCGTGGGTTACATTAGAAGTTGTCTCGGTTAAAATCAATACCGATTCATCATCGACAATCTCTGAAAGTTGCCTCTGCAATAGCTCATCAGGATAATTACTTCCCACTATGATCATCTTCTTTTTAGAACCCGACCAAATATTGGCAATTTCATTAATATCGTATTTTTCATCTAATTCTTCAAGAGAATCTTGCCTAATACATTTTTCTATCGACAATTCCGCAGTAGTTTCATATAAGGGTTCATCAAAAGGAACATTGATATGTACAGGTCCTTTTTTTAAAATAGCTGTACGGAGTGCCGTTTCAATCAATCGGGAATTATCACTTTGATGTACTTCCCCTTCTATTAAATTTGCATTGAACAGACAATGATTGTGAAAAATATTTTCCTGGCGTATAGTTTGCCCGTCGCCAATGTCTATCAAATGCTTGGGCCTGTCGGCAGAAATTATAATTAAGGGAATATCGCTATAAAAAGCTTCAGCAACAGCCGGGTAATAATTCAATAAGGCAGATCCTGAGGTACAAACCAATGCAACAGGTTTTTTAGTTTGTTGGGCCATTCCCAATCCAAAAAAAGCAGCACTACGTTCATCAACAATACTAAAAGTTTTTACTTTTGAATGATTTGTAAAGCCAATTGTTAACGGTGCATTGCGCGAACCGGGTGAAATCACAACATGTTCCACCTCATAGGTAACACAATATTCAATTACTAATTGAGCTAGCTCTTTTTGAGAGTATATCATTTAATACCATATTTATCAAATAAATAGATAATCGAAGTCATAGTTGCAGCTCCCAATTCCAATTCACGTTTGTTAACTGCATCGAAAGTATCGGCTGCCGTATGATGGTAGTCGAAATATCGTTGTGAATCTGGCCTTAAACCCAATAACACATTATCGTCTTTTTTTAATAACCTAATATCGGCACCGCTTCCACCTCGATCAAAAATATGAATATTATATGGTTCGAATAAAGGTTCCCAACCTAACAAATGATTATAATTACTATCGTTACAAGTAAAGCTAAAACCACGGGGTGTAAATCCACCAGAGTCTGATTCTAAAGCAACAATGTGATTTTCATTATTTTTCTCGGCCTGGGCAGCATACTCTCTTCCTCCCCGGAGGCCATTTTCTTCATTGGCAAAAAGTACCACCCGTAATGTGCGTTTGGGCTTACCGATAAGTTTTTTCATAATTCTAATAACCTCCATTGATTGTACGATTCCCGCACCATCATCATGAGCGCCATCGCCATTGTCCCATGAATCTAAATGCCCTCCGACTACCATTATTTCATTTGGAAACTCACTTCCTTTGATCTCTCCAATTACGTTATAAGATTGGGCATCCGGTAAGGTTTTACAATGTTGTTTAAAAAAGAATTGCAACTTTACTTTTTCTTTTTCTTTCAATAATGTACTTAACATATTGGCGCCATTGGTACTAATGGCCGCTGCAGGTATTTTTTCTTTTTCGCTATTATCTCCATAACTCATAGCACCTGTATGAGGAAAGTTATCTATTTTAAAGTTCATAGATCTTATGATAGCTCCAACTGCTCCATATTTACCGGCAACACGTGCCCCACTGTAGCGTTGGTCAGCCGTTGCCCCGTATGCTTTCATGCCTTCGATCTCTGCAGCAGGCATAGGCCTGTTAAAAAAAACTATTTTCCCTTTAACTTTATCCCCTAATGTTTCAACTTCCTGTAAACTTTGTACTTCGATCACATCTGCCAATAATCCATTTTCAGGAGTCGCTATAGATCCTCCCAAGGCACATATCTCCACTTTAAAATTACCATACTGTGTTGCAACATGGGCTTCTTCCTTCTCACCCCTTACCCAATGCGGTAGCCATAACCGGCTGTAACCATACACTATCTAAACCGATCTTTTCTAACTCTGCCTTGCCCCAGGCGACAGCTTTTTTATCGCCTTCAGAACCTGCCAACCTGGCCCCTATTTTATTCGAGAGATAATTTAACCATTCATAACTTTTACCTTCTGTTAAGGCTTCGGTATAAATATTCCTAAGTTGAACGGAATCATTTTTAAATTCTAAAGATTGCGCTGATGCTGTTAAACAAAAGAACAAGAGCGTACCAAAAATTACTTTTACCATATTTAATCGTTTTCTAATTGCGTTTTAAATTCTTCTAATCTCGCCCGGGTTTCTTCATCCAGTTCAGGCTCTTTGATATCCTTATATTTTTCTAAAGTATTAAAAATAATATTGGCTACCATAAATCTGGCCGTAGGTTTATCATCTGCAGGAATTACAAACCAGGGTGCTTTTTCCTTGGACGTTCTATTTAATAAATCCTGATAACAACTTTGATATTTATCCCATAACTTTCGTTCTTTTAAGTCTCCTGAAGAGAACTTCCAGTTTTTTTGTTTTAACCGGATCCTTCGCAGTAACCTGTTTTTCTGCTCATCTTTAGATAGGTTTAAAAAGAATTTTAAAATAATGGTTCCGTTTTGCGCGATGTGTTCCTCAAAATTATTGATATGTTCCATTCTTTTATGGTAAAAATCATCATTTAGATCATCGATGCTTTTAACATTCGGGATATTTTCACCTAAAATATATCCTGGATGAACTCTTGTTACCAGTACGTTTTCGTAATGTGTTCTGTTAAAAACACCAATTTTACCTCTTTCAGGTAAAGCTATATAGTGCCGCCATAAAAAATCATGTTTTAATTCGGCATCAGTAGGAACTTTAAAACTATGAACCACCACTCCCCTTGCATTTACATCCTTAAATACTTCACGTATTAAACTGTCTTTACCGGAGGTATCCATCCCTTGTAAGCAAACCAACATACTGTATTTACCATGTGCATACATGGTGTCTTGTAATTTACTTATTTTCTTTCGTAAATTCTTGAGTTTCTTTTTAGCATCTGGATCTACTTCCAAGGTGGATTTTTGGTCGAGTTTTACATTTGATGAAACTTTATATTTATCGTTATTCATACAGACCATTAATTTTGGTTAAAAATAGGTATTTTAAATGATTTTGAAAAGATGAGAATTGCGTGATTATTATAATTTTAAAAAGAATTATGGAGATTTAAGATGACTTTTAAGAAAACGCTAATTTGAAGTGGAAAAGTTTATAACCCGTTCATTAAAAATATTTTAAAATAATATTTAATAATATTATATTTGTATGTGTAATCAATATTTATTAAAGTGAAAAATGGTACAGTAAAATTCTTCAATGAATCTAAGGGATTTGGGTTCATTATCGAAGATGATTCAAAGCAAGAGTATTTCGTTCACGTCTCTGGTCTAGTAGGCGAAATTAGAGAAGGTGATGCTGTAGAATTTGAATTAAAGGAAGGTAAAAAAGGTTTAAACGCAGTAAACGTTAAAGCAATTTAATTTTTAGTTACAACTTTTTTGTTATTAAAAAGCCTATCAGAAAATGATAGGCTTTTTTTATTGTGACGAATAAAAATAATATGACTTATTTACTGGCAAATAATTTTACATCATCTTCGGTTACTTCATTGCTCCCAAGAATAATTAAGCGTTCAACAACATTGCGTAACTCTCTTATATTTCCTGTCCAGTCGTAATCTTGCAATTTTATTATTGCTTTATTCGAGAATGATTTTATGGGGCTTCCCTGTTCGTTAGCGATCTTTTCAGCAAAGAATTTCACCAATAAAGGAATATCATCACGCCTATCGTTCAAAGATGGTACATCAATTAAAATCACTGCTAGGCGATGGTAAAGATCCTCACGAAATTTTCCTTCGGCTATTTCTTTTTGCAAATCTTTATTAGTAGCTGCGATTACACGTACATTTACTTTAATATCTCTATCACTACCTACCCTGCTTATTTTATTCTCCTGTAATGCGCGTAACACTTTGGCTTGCGCTGATAAGCTCATATCTCCTATTTCATCTAAGAATATAGTACCTCCATTGGCGGCTTCAAATTTTCCTGCCCTATCTTTATTAGCACCTGTAAATGAACCTTTTACATGTCCAAACAATTCACTTTCAATTAATTCTGACGGAATTGCTGCACAGTTTACTTCTACCATTGGTCCTTTAGAACGTTCACTTTTTTCATGCAACCAATGTGCCACCAATTCTTTCCCTGTTCCGTTTGCTCCGGTGATCAAAACCCTCGCATCTGTTGCCGCTACTTTTTCAATCAATTTCCTTAATATGGGTAATAGCCTGGCTCTCACCAATCATTTCATAATTCTTACTTACTTTTTTCTTTAATTGTTTGTTTTCTACAACTAAACTTTTTTTATCTAATGCATTTCTAACTGCATTTAATAATCTATTCAGATCGGGTGGTTTTGAAATATAATCAAAAGCCCCCATACGCATCGTTTGTACCGCTGTATCAAGATCGCCATGTCCAGAGATCATCAGCATAGGTATTTCAGGCTTTATTTTTTGCGTTCTTTCTAACACCTCAACACCATCCATTTTTGGCATTTTAATATCACAAAGCACCAGATCATAATCGTTGTTTTTTATGAGTTCAATCCCTGCAAGTCCATCCTCAGCTTCCTCCACTTCGTATAGATCATTTTCTTCGACTATAATTTTTTTCAATACCCTTCGAATGGCAGCTTCATCTTCAATAATTAATATTTTCGGCATTTTATTTATTTTTTATTTTCAAATATATGAACATCTCTTTGTGGGAAAGGAATGGTAACACGGTTCTCCCTAAATAATCTATCGATTTCAAAACGGATATCACTTTTAGGAAGTCTGGCATTAAAACTATCATTTAAAGTAAATACAACTTTAAAATTTAATGAGCTATCCCCGAAATCGGTAAACTGCACCGAAGGTTCAGGTAATTCTAACACTTTTGGGTGTGCACTTGCAGCTTCTAATAATAATTTTTTAACTAATTGAACATCACTACCATAGGCTACTCCTACCTCTACGCTTTCACGGGTTTCTGTACCATTGGCTGTCCAGTTATAAAGACTATTGGTTAGGTATAAATGGTTTGGTATGATCAATACCTTATTGTCTATTGTAACAGCTCTTGTTGTTCTTAATTTTATTTCTTCAACCCTTCCGACTTTACCATCTAATTCTATGATGTCTCCAACATGAACAGATTGGTCCATCAAAATGAAAACTCCGGAAATAATATCCTGAAAAAATGTTTCAAGTGCCAGCCCAACACCAACTAAAAGTGCTGCCGAAGCCGCAAATATAGGGGTAACGGGAATGCCTATATTATGAAATGTCATGAGTACAATCACGACATAAACGATCCATTTACCATATGAAAACAAACTAATAAATTTCGCTTCATCTTCTTTAGGCAGCTTTCTGGTAATTACTTTTCGAGCTAATTTTAATACAATAGAAGTTAAAAATAGTATTACAATTACAACGATGATAGCTTTGATAGAAATTTGAATTTCTTCGCTAAAGCCTATAGTATAATTTAAAAAATCAGTTATTTTTTTTAACATGTGATTGATTTTTCTTAAAATTAATATTTACCCAGATCAATATTTCAGCCATTTGTACAATTCTTTATAAGTAGGTTTTTTACCGTACATTAAAATACCCACCCTGTAAATTTTCGCAGCAAAAATTACAGTTACATAAAACGTGCCGAACAATATAAATACCGAAACCAATTGTTGCCAAATAGGGACCCCAAAAGGTATGCGCATCAACATTACTACAGGCGATGTAAAGGGAATATAAGAAAATACTTGTGATACCATTCCGTGTGGGTTTTCTATAACAGTAAAAAACCCAACATAAATGGCCAGTATCAACGGCATGATAATGGGCATCATAAATTGTTGAGTGTCTGTTTCATTATCCACTGCTGCTCCAATGGCCGCATATAATGAACTGTATAATAAATAACCCCCAATAAAAAACAAGATAAACATGATCACAAGGTTTGCCAAAGGCAAATTAAATATTTCCTGCATTAGTGTGGCTACCTCTTTTTGCATTTCGGCATTGTTGGATACCTGATTTAAAACTTCTTGCTGGGCCATTTGATTTTCGGTCATATTAATACCAAATACCGCTGAAACGCCAACCATTAATATTCCGCCAATAATTATCCAGATTACAAATTGAGTGATGCCTGCTAAAGAAGTGCCAAATATTTTACCCAATAATAATTGTATTGGTTTCACTGAAGAAATTATAATTTCAATTATCCTACTGGTTTTTTCTTCTATGACGCTACGCATGATCATATTACCGTAAATAATGATAAACATGAATAATAAATAACCCGCAGCTCCCCCAAAGGCCAATTTCAGACCACTGCCTAATTTGGATGTTTCTTCACCTTCAAAAGTTTCTAAATTTGTACTGATTTTAATATTCAATTTATCAATAATCGCCGGGTCTAATCCGGAATCTTTTAATTTTATATTCCTCGCTTTTTCCTCGATCCTATCTTCAATATTTTGCATCACCATTAAAGATGGCGAATCCTGAGAATAAAATTTAATTTTATCTGCTATAGCATCAATACTATCCGCTTTTGGAATATATAATAAACCGTAGTTTTCAGATTCTTGAACTATTGTCTTGGCATCTTCAAGATCAATACCTGTTAAAATATCGTACTTGGTTTTATCGGTATCATTAAATTCGTCAACAAAAAGACCACTTTGATCTAATACAGATATAACTCTAACTTTATCGTTATTTAATTGGGTGAGATAGGCAACCAAGGCAAAAATCGCAACCATTATAATCGGACTTACAAAAGTCATCACTATAAATGATTTGTTTTTTACCTTATTAAGATATTCTCTTTTTGTAATGAGAGATAGATGATTCATATTAATTATTTTGTACTGTTTGGATAAAAATGTCGTTTACGCTTGGTATAACTTCAACAAAATGGTTGAGTTCACCTCTACTTGTCAGATATGAAATTAACTGATTTGCCGACTCGTTTTCGTTAATTTGAATATTGAATTTTAATTCTCCATTGATGGTTTTAAAAGTTGCTTCGGTAACTTTGAAGTTTTCTTTTAAATTTTGAGTCACCTCAGCTTTTTTATCGGTGATCAATCCAATCTCAAAAGTATTTGACTTGTATTGCCTTTTAATATCGATCAATTTGCCATCCAATATCTTATTTGCCTCGTGTATGAGTGCAATATTATCACATAATTCTTCAACAGATTCCATTCTATGCGTTGCAAAAATAATAGTAGCTCCTTCTTCCCTTAATTTTAAAATTTCATCCTTAATAAGGTTGGCATTAATAGGGTCGAATCCACTAAATGGTTCATCAAATATCAATAATTTTGGTTGGTGTAATACAGTTACGATAAACTGTATTTTTTGCGCCATCCCTTTAGAAAGTTCCTGAATTTTTTTATTCCACCAATCACCGATCTCGAACTTGTCAAACCAATATTTCAACCGTTCTTTTGCTTGGGCTTTCGTCAGCCCTTTTAATTGGGCAAGATACAAAGCCTGTTCACCAACTTTCATCGATTTGTATAACCCTCGTTCTTCGGGTAAATAACCTATATCCCTTATGTGTTTTGGATGTAATTTCTCTCCATCTAAGCTAACCAACCCTTCATCGGGCATGGTAATTTGATTGATTATTCTTATCAACGTAGTTTTACCGGCACCATTGGGGCCGAGCAATCCAAATATACTGCCTTTTGGAACTTCTATGGAAACATTATTAAGCGCTCGGTAATTACCGTAATTCTTAACGATATTCTCTGCAACAAGTAAATTCTGCATTATTTTTTAAATTTTGTCAAAGATATTGATTTGACCTTAAAAGAAAATAATTGTTACAATCATATTTTATTAAAACTAATAATGTTTGGATCGTAAAATAATTTTGTTTTTTAAGCCATTGATACCTAATCAATTATTTAGATAGTTATTATTTGAAGTATGAAAAAAAGAATTTATTATTCTTCTTTATTATTCTTTAATTGTGCTCTAGACTTATAATTTTTCAAAAATTCGCCCTTTGGTTTCCCATCATCAAAAGAGCTCCATTTTAATAATAATCTTGTCTTCTTTCTTGCTTCTTCGTTCGACATTCCTTCATATTCAATTCTATAAATAGATGAAAATAAAGGTGCACGCCCTTCGCCATGATAACAATGTATCAAAACCGGATAATTTGTACTATCATCCATGACCCTAAAGAAATTGTCAAGGGTATTCTGATCTGGCACTTGTTCAGAACCAACATTAAAGTAATTCACATCAGGGATTTTTTCAATAGCTTCTTTTTCGGCCGTTAGCTCCTCTGGTATTTCGGGATTATTAACAATGTCATCTGTACCCGGATATCTCAGATCGACAACACTTTTAATATTGTGTTTCTTAATATAGTCTTCTAGTTCGTCGGGTGGAATAACCCCTGATTTATAAACTTTATTTTTACTTATGCTTTTGAAGTTATAATTAATATTGACATCGTAAACATATTTACCAACGCCAATAATAATGATTATCAAAATTAATATTACTATTCTTTTCTTCATCTAATTTTAATTATTCAATTCTAAATTCTTATCAATTATCCTGTCGAAATAGTCTTTCAAGAATGCCTTACAGGCTTCTTCAATTTCGTCCATTTCTTCATTTCTATTCATAATAAGGTTATTTTCTAAACCTTTATCGTTTATATCGTAAAAGCCTACTGCTTTGGCACCATCAAAAGTACATATATAATTACCTCTTTGCAATTGATAGAGCAAACCATTATGATTAATAACAAAAGGTTCAATCTCTTTATCGCCCACTAAACTTCTTCCCCAACTTCTAAATGGCTTATCATAGCCAATCATATCTAAAAGTGTTGGATAGATATCTATTTGTTGAGCCAATTCATAGTTTGCACCGCTAAATCTGGTATTCGGATCATATATAAGCAACGGAACAGCATTTCTGTTAACTATTTTATCATATTCGTCTCCGTAATAGATCCTATTACCATGATCGGCTGTGATAATAAAAATGGTGTTTTCAAACCACGATTCTTTTTTTGCAGCTTCAAAGAATTTTTTAAAGGCGAAGTCGGTATACCCTACACACTGGTGCATAGGAATACTTCCCTTTGGAAATTTTCCTTCATATTTTTCAGGAATTACATAAGGTTCGTGTGAAGTAATTGTAAAAATAGTGCTAAAAAAAGGTTTTGTTTTATGATCTAAGGTCGTTTTAGCGAATTGCAGAAAAGGTTCGTCCCAAATACCCCAATATCCATCAAAATCTTCATCATTATTATATTCAGTTTTACCATAATAGTGGTCAAAGCCTAAAATGTTTCCAAATCCTAAAAATCCCATAGAACCATTAGGAGCGCCATGAAAGAATGAAGTATCATAACCTAAATCGTTTAGTACAGAAACTAGCGATTGAATTTTTTGCTTGGCTGCCGGAGCGGAAGTGAACGCATTTTTAAAAGACGGGATGCCTGCCAAAATAGATGACATACCATGGATGGATTTGCTGCCGTTTGCATATGCATTCGGAAAAATTAAACTATGTTGTGATAATGAATCTAAAAACGGTGTATAGCTTTGATAACCCGGGATGTTCATATTTTGGTTAAACGAGCCGCAATATTCTCTTGATAGACTTTCGGTAATTATTAAAACTATATTGGGTTTTGATTTTTCATTATTCGAATATTTTTTAACAGGTTTAAAATACTTATCTATGGCATCGGGCGAAACTTTATATTTTACTTTTTTAAAAGTATCTATCCTAAAAGTTCTAATAAATGCAAATGGCGAATTCAATACAAGATCGGCCTGCTCTATTTTTTTAACATGACGACTCGCGTCTACCATATTAATAGGACGTGTACTTTTCTTAAAGTCACCACCTCGTATTCCGCCAACCACTAAAATGACTGTCAGAACAAATACAGCAATTGATGAAATATAATAATTTGCCTTAAAATTTGGTTTACCGATTTGGGTTACCCTTACTTTTTTATAAAAATATACCCATATGAAAGCAATGATTACGAATAGCAAAAATACATGCCAATAACTAATCATAAATCTAAAGAACATAAAGGATTTATTGTTTTCATTCTTTAACACATCCCATACTGCAATTGTGGTTCTTGTAAAAGTATATTTATAATAAATAAAATCAACGAAGTTAATCGCATAGGCCGCCAGGTTAAAAGTAAAGTACAAGTAAAATAAAAACTTCTGATAACCAGCCGTGGCATTAATCCTCAGCGGTAATATGGATAGTAAAATAAAAAGTGAATTGACATATAATATAGCAGTGGTATCAAAAGCCAGACCGTAGTAGGACAAGCTAAAAAAATCTGATACCGAATCAACATTTAGTAAGCTGATATTATATAAGAAAAACAATACCCTCGCCACAAAATAAAAAACATAGGCCAAGAATAGCCTGTACAGCAATGCTTTATATTCTGGTTTTCGAAGTAATAAGTTCATTAAATTGTTATGTCTAATTTAAAAATGTGCACAAAAATACAAAAACTTGAATAGCCTATATGTAACATTTAGCAATCAATATTATTTTAACTAATTTACTATGCGTGCATAGTATTTTTTTTATATATTTGTAACATGCTAAAAGAGACAACGATAGATCATGCCTTGCGAGCCACATGGCAGGCAGTCGCTAAAATGTATAATGAACAAGCCGCAAAGCATAATAGCACGATGGCTACTGCATTTGTATTATTGAATATAGATTTAGAAAATGGCACTCCTTCTACGGCGTTAGGGCCTCAAATGGGCATGGAACCTACAAGTTTGTCAAGAATTCTAAAGAATATGGAGGATATCGGGCTAATCCATCGAGAGAAAAATCCGGAAGATGGCAGAAGTGTTTTGATAAAATTGACCGATTTTGGACGGGAAAATAGAAAACTATCAAAACAATCTGTTATAGCCTTTAATGAAAAGGTCAGAGAACATATAAGTGAAGAAAAATTAGATCATTTTTTTGAAGTGATAGAAAAGATCAATCAATTAATAAACGAACGATCTATTTTCAATAATATAGAACGAAAAGCTGTTTAAAATTAATACAACAATATTTAATGAAAAAAAGACCAATTAAAAAAGTCGCAGTCATAGGGTCCGGTATCATGGGTTCTGGTATTGCATGTCACTTCGCCAATATTGGCGTGGAAGTATTACTACTTGATATTGTTCCTCGAGAATTAACCGATGCCGAAAAAGCAAAAGGCTTGACATTGGAAAATAAAATGGTTCGCAATAGAATCGTGAATGATAGCCTCAATGCATCATTAAAATCGAGACCCTCGCCTATTTATGATCAGAAATTTGCCAGTAGAATATCAACCGGAAATTTAGAGGATGATCTAAAAAAGATATCAGAGGTCGATTGGGTGATGGAGGTTGTTGTCGAACGTCTGGATATAAAACAGAAAGTATTCGAAGAAGTCGAAAAATATAGAAAACCCGGGACTTTAATTACTTCAAACACTTCTGGTATACCTATTAAATTTATGAATGAAGGTAGAAGTGAAGATTTTCAGCAACATTTTGCAGTGACTCACTTTTTTAATCCGCCAAGATATCTTAAGCTTTTCGAAGTAGTACCGGGACCAAAATGCAAGCAAGAAGTTACTGACTTTTTAATGATGTACGGAGAAAAATATTTGGGTAAAACTTCTGTATTGGCTAAAGACACTCCCGCCTTTATAGGAAACCGAATTGGTATTTTCGGCATCATGAGTCTTTTTCATCAAGTAAAAGAATTAGGATTAACCGTTGAAGAAGTAGATAAATTAACAGGCCCTGTTATTGGAAGGCCGAAATCTGCAACTTTCCGCACGGTAGATGTCGTTGGCTTAGATACCTTAGTGCATGTTGCCAATGGTATTTATGAAAATTGCCCCAATGATGAGGCCCATGAACTTTTTAAACTTCCAGATTTCATTAATTCCATGATGGAAAATAAATGGTTAGGAAGTAAGACCAAACAAGGATTCTATAAAAAGGAAGGAAAAGATATCTTATCTCTTGACCTTAACACCTTAAAATATAGGGAGAAAAAAAGAGCCAATTTTGCAACCTTGGAATTGACAAAAACTGTCGATAAAGTAATTGACAGGTTTAAAATATTAGTTACGGGTAAGGATAAAGCGGGTGAATTCTATAGAAAGAACTTTGCAGCGATGTTTGCCTATGTTCAAAATAGAATTCCTGAAATTTCAGATGAACTTTATCGCTTAGACGATGCGATGAAAGCCGGATTTGGATGGGAACACGGGCCATTCCAAATTTGGGATGCGATAGGCCTTGAAAAAGGTATTGACTTGATGAAAGCCGAAGGATTTAAACCGGCAGCATGGATAACAGACATGCAGAAAAATGGCAATAAATCATTTTATACTGTAAAAGAAGGTGCTAAATATTATTATGCCATACCTGGTAAATCACAGGTAAAAATACCTGGTCAGGATGCATTTATTATTCTTGATAATGTACGTGAAGCTACAACCGTTTGGAAAAATAGTGATGCTTCTATACAACATTTAGGTGATGGTGTTTTAAATGTTGAGTTTCAATCTAAAATGAATACGCTTGGTGGCGGTGTTTTACAAGCCATTAATAAGGGGATAGACCTTGCTGAAACAGAGTATGAAGCGGTTATTTTAGGAAATCAAGCGGCTAACTTTTCAGTAGGTGCAAATCTCGGAATGGTATTTATGATGGCTGTAGAACAGGAATACGACGAACTAAATTTTAGCGTAAAATATTTCCAGGATACCGTAATGAGATTAAGATATTCATCCTGTCCGACGATCATTGCTCCTCACGGAATGACTTTAGGTGGTGGATGCGAAATGAGCATGCATGCCGATAAGGTTGTAGCTGCAGCTGAGACCTATATCGGTTTGGTAGAATTCGGGGTTGGAATTATACCCGGAGGCGCCGGATCTAAGGAAATGGCCTTGAGAGCATCAGAAGGACTTTTAAAAGATGATGTTAAGCTCAATAAATTGAGAGATTATTTTATTAATGTAGCCATGGCCAAAGTAGCAACATCGGCATACGAAGCCTATGATCTGGGCTATTTTAAAGAATTTAAAGATGTGGTGGTCGTAAATAAAGATCGTCAAATAGCAACGGCAAAACGTTATGCCATTCAGATGATAGAGGATGGATATACACAACCTGTCCCTAAAAAAGTACATGTGCTAGGACAACAAGCTTTAGGTATGTTCTTAGTGGGTACCGATAGTTTAGAAAAAGGACATTATGCCTCAGAACATGATAAAAAGATCGCCAATAAATTAGGTTATGTAATGGCAGGAGGAGATCTTTCAGAACCTACCTATGTCACTGAGCAATATTTATTAGATATAGAGCGTGAAGCCTTTATGTCGTTGGCTACAGAACGTAAAACGCTTGAGCGTATCGAACATATGTTAAAAACCGGTAAACCTTTAAGAAATTAATAATGAAAACAGCATATATAGTAAAAGGATATAGAACAGCAGTAGGTAAAGCACCAAGAGGGGTCTTCAGGTTTAAAAGACCCGACGAACTCGCTGCAGAAACTATTGAATATTTGTTAAAACAAGTACCTCAACTCGACAAAAAAAGAATTGATGATGTGATCGTTGGTAATGCCATGCCCGAAGCCGAACAAGGTTTAAATGTAGCGCGATTGATCTCCTTAATGGGATTGAAAATTGAAGATGTACCGGGAGTTACCGTAAATAGATATTGTGCTTCAGGTTTGGAAACGATTAGTATTGGTGTTGCTAAAATACAATCTGGTATGGCTAACTGTATTATTGCCGGAGGTGTTGAAAGTATGAGTTATATACCTATGGGCGGATATAGACCCGTACCTAATTATAAAGCGGCGGCTAACGGCCATGAAGATTATTATTGGGGAATGGGATTGACCGCAGAGGCAGTCGCAGAACAATTTAAAGTATCTCGGGAAGATCAGGATAAATTCTCATTCAGATCTCACGAAAGATCATTAAAAGCACAAGACAATAATACATTTAAGGACGATATTGTGCCTATTACTATTGAAGAGATTTATGTAGATGCATCGAATAAAAAACAATCCAAAACCTATACTGTAGAAGTTGATGAAGGGCCTAGAAGAGGAACCTCAGTTGAAGCACTGTCTAAACTTCGACCCGTATTCGCTCAAGGCGGAAGTGTAACAGCCGGAAACTCATCTCAAATGAGTGATGGCGCTGCTTTTGTATTAATTATGAACGAGGATATGGTGAAAGAATTAAATCTTGAACCTGTTGCCAGGATGGTTTCTTATGCCGCCGTAGGTGTAGAACCAAGGATCATGGGTATCGGGCCCGTTAAAGCCATCCCAAAAGCAATTGAACAAGCCGGACTAAAATTAAAGGACATCGATCTATTCGAATTAAATGAAGCCTTTGCATCTCAGTCATTAGCGGTTATGCGCGAGCTTGATCTAAATCAGGAAATCGTAAATGTAAATGGTGGAGCCATTTCATTAGGGCATCCGCTGGGTTGTACAGGAGCAAAATTATCTGTTCAGTTATTTAATGAGATGCGGAGAAGAAAAAATAAATATGGAATTGTAACCATGTGTGTTGGTACCGGTCAAGGTGCAGCGGGAGTTTATGAATTTTTAAATTAAAAAATAAAAGAAAAAATATGGAAACTGTAAAAAAAATATTTTACGTGGAGGACAATTTCTGGTAAAAGAAACCAAATGTGAAGATGTATTTACTCCTGAAGATTTTTCGGAGGAACACCGAATGATGCGCGATGCTGTAAAAGAATTTAACGATCGTGAGATCATTCCTTACAGAGAGCAATTTGAAAAGAAAGACTATGCCTTAACCGAATCTTCGATGCATAAAGCCGGTGATCTCGGATTTTTAGGTGTTTCTGTTCCTGAAGCGTATGGTGGATTAGGAATGGGCTTTATTGCAACGATGATCGTTTGTGAATATATTTCAAGTGGAACAGGATCTTTCAGTACAGCTTTTGGTGCGCATACCGGAATTGGAACCATGCCCATTGTTCTATACGGTACTGAGGAGCAAAAGCAAAAGTATGTGCCAAAATTAGCTACCGGTGAGTGGTTTGGGGCCTATTGCTTAACAGAACCCGGAGCAGGATCTGATGCGAACTCCGGTAAAACATCGGCCACACTTTCTAAAGATGGTACACATTATAAGATCAACGGTCAAAAAATGTGGATATCGAACGCAGGATTCTGTAAGTTATTCATTGTTTTTGCACGAATAGAAAACGACAAGAACATTACAGGTTTTATCGTTGAAAATGACCCTAAGAATGGTATTGCTTTAGGTGAAGAAGAACATAAATTAGGTATTCGTTCATCATCTACGCGTCAGGTATTTTTTACAGATACCAAAGTACCCGTTGAAAATATGTTGTCTGAAAGGGGTAACGGATTTAAAATTGCCATGAATTCCTTAAACATTGGCCGAATTAAATTGGCTGCTGCCTGTGTTGATTCTCAAAGAAGAATGACAACAAATTCCATAAAATATGCCAACGAACGCAAACAATTTAAGACCCCTATAGCCCAGTTTGGCGCTATCAAGTCAAAAATTGCTGAAATGGCAACCAATGCTTATGCCGGTGAATCGGCTAGTTACAGGGCTGCAAAAAATATTGAAGATAGGATCGCCATTCGCGTGGCAGAAGGCAACACCCATCAGGAAGCTGAATTAAAAGGAGTGGAAGAATATGCCATAGAATGTTCTATTCTTAAGGTTGCTGTTTCAGAAGATGTACAAAATTGTGCTGATGAAGGCATTCAAATATTTGGTGGAATGGGATTCTCTGAAGATACGCCTATGGAAGCTGCATGGAGAGATGCCCGTATTACCAGAATCTATGAAGGTACCAACGAGATCAATAGAATGTTATCTGTTGGCATGTTGGTTAAAAAAGCCATGAAAGGACATGTAGACCTGTTAGGCCCTGCAACCAAAGTTGCGGATGAGTTGATGGGTATTCCTTCTTTTGATACACCAGATTATTCAGAGCTTTTCGCTGAAGAAAAAGAATTGATCGGTAAATTGAAAAAAGTATTCCTGATGGTTGCCGGTGCGGCCGTTCAGAAATTCGGACCTCAACTGGAAGAACATCAACAGATCTTATTGGCCGCTTCTGATATACTTATCGAGATCTATATGGCAGAATCTACCATATTGCGTACAGAAAAGATGGCGAAGGCAAAAGGTGAAGAAAAGGTGGCGGCGCAAATAGCCATGGCAAAATTGTATTTGTATAATGCCGTAGATATTATTTCGAGTAAAGGAAAGGAAGGTATCGTTTCTTTTGCTGAAGGTGATGAACAACGTATGATGCTCATGGGTCTAAAACGCTATACCAAATATGCAAACATGCCTAATGTGGTTGCCTTACGCACCTTGATTGCAGATAAGGTTGCTAAAGAAAATAAATATTGTTTTTGATTAATATTTAAATCCTTATTAAAATATATTTATAGCCATTTCTTTCATAAGAAATGGCTATTTTATTTTTTATTTAAACCTTAACACTTTTTAACATTTCGAACTAATACAGGCCTTTCTATTTTTTCTATATTAGCCCAACTAAAATGTAATGCACTCATTATATAATTTTTAAACCTAATTTACATTCATGAAATTTTACAATTTAAAAGCAGTAAAACTGTTATGTTTAGCTTTTGTTTTGTCTGCTTTTTTAGCACCACAAGACATTCAGGCGCAGAAAAAAGACAGAAAGAAAAAAGGCAAAACTGAAATGCCAGAAAAACCTGATCCGAAAAAAGATAAGGAAAAAAAGATTAGCGATCTCATTAAGTCCAGTAAGGAAATCGACGGGCTATTTAAAATGTATCAAGACACCGTTAATGGTTCTTTACAAATGGTCATTACAGAAGACCAGATCGGTAAAGAATATATCTATTTTAACCAAGTGGGTAATGGTGTTCTAGACGCCCGACGCTTTAGAGGTGCCTATGGCGGTTCTAAAGTTTTTAAGATCAAGAAATATTTTGATAAGATAGAGTTTGTAACCCAAAACACCTCATTTTATTTTGATCCTGATAATGCCATTTCTAAATCTAGTGATGCCAATTTAAGCGAAGGTAATATGGCCAGCGTAAAAGTAGAGGCCTATGATAAAGAAAAAGGCTTATATCTTATCAAGGCCGATGATCTTTTTTTAAAAGAAACTTTATCCCAAATCAAGCCACCTCGTTTTCCCGGACAATCACCAACAGCTTTTTCCCTGGGTAATTTAGACAAAACAAAAACAAAGATCAATTCTATAAGGAATTATCCAGAAAATACCGATCTGGCTGTGGAGTATGTTTATTCGGCCCCTTCAGTTTTAAACGGAGGTTCAGAAGCAGTTACTGATGGTAGAAATGTGAGTATAAAAGTGTTTCATAGTTTGATTGCCATGCCCGAAAATGATTATGAAGTTAGGTTTGACGACCCACGTGTGGGCTATTTTACTACTCAGGTAAATGATCAGACAGCAACGAGTTCTACCCCATATCGTGATTTAGTGCATCGTTGGAATTTACAAAAGAAGGATCCTGAAGCGGCTATTTCTGAGCCGGTTGAACCTATCACATGGTGGATGGAAAATTCTACCCCTGTAGAATGGAGAGAAACCATTACGCAAGGTGTATTAGAATGGAACAAGGCATTTGAAAAAGCCGGATTTAAAAATGCTATGGTCGTAAAAATGCAACCTGATGATGCCGATTGGGACGCTGGAGACATAAGATATAATGTACTGCGTTGGACATCTTCACCAAGACCTCCTTTTGGTGGTTATGGTCCAAGTTTTGTAAATCCTAGAACAGGTCAGATCCTGGGTGCAGATATCATGCTAGAGTATATTCATTTTACCAACAGGGTGATGTATGATAAATTATTCGATTTGGCTTCACCTGCAGCAGAATTTAATCCTTCTCCATTTAAAGAAGACTATCAATTATTTTGTTCATTAGGTCATCTTATGCATGAAAATACCATATTTGGACAAGCCGTTTTGGCTTCCACAGGGGCTTCAGACCTTGAAATGGCAAGAATGAAAAAAGAATCGATGATCTCCCTAATAATGCATGAAGTAGGCCATACACTTGGTTTAAATCATAATATGAAGGCAAGTCAGTTATTCTCTCCAGAACAATTGGCTGATGCCGATTTTATAAAAGATAAAGCCCTTACTGGATCGGTGATGGATTATGCAGGTATTAACCTCACCAATGACAGAACCAAACAAGGTCAGTTTTATGACACTTCTGTAGGGCCTTATGATGAATGGGCTATTCAGTTTGGTTATACACCTTTTAAATCAGCGCAAGAAGCCGCAGATCTTTTAAATCAATCTACCAAGCCAGAGCTCATTTTTGGAAATGATGCCGACGATATGCGTTCTCCCGGTAAAGCAATAGACCCAAGGGTAATGATTGGCGATTTATCAAGCGATCCAATTACTTATTCTATTGATCGTTTTGAACTGGTGAATAATATGATGAAAGATGTTAAAGAAAAATTCACAAAAAACGGTGAGTCATATCAAGAATTGAGAAGAGCTTATTATATCTTAAGTGGTCAAAGAGCTACAGCAGCCAATGTTATCTCGAGATTTATTGGTGGTGTTTACGTTGACAGGGCCATGGCAGGACAAGAAGGCGGAACACAACCATATACCCCGGTAAGTTTACAAGACCAGAAAAGAGCGATGAATGCCATGAGTAAATATGTATTTGCCCCTAACGCATTTGATGCTCCAAACGATCTGTATAATTATTTGGCAATGCAAAGAAGAGGTTACAACTTCTCAAGAGCACCTGAAGATCCAAAAATTCATGAGCAAGTATTGACCTATCAAAAAAATGTATTACGTCATGTATTACATCCAAATACATTGCAAAGAATAAGTGACTCTGAATTGTATGGAAATAAATATTCTTTATCAACCTTTATGACTGATCTGAATAGTGCGATATTTAAGGCTGATATCTATGGGAATGTGAATTCGTTCAGACAAAACTTACAAGTTGAGTATACCAATATGCTAATTGATGCCTTAACCGGAAAACAAAAAGATAAGTTTACCAATAATGCTAAATCGATGGCATTGTACAATCTGAAGAACATTAGAGCGATGGCAGCACCCTCAGGAAATGTTTCATCAAGGGCTCATAAACAACATTTAAGAACCCTTATTGACAATTCTTTAAAAGAAATTAAGTAGTTTTTTAATTATATTTCTGTTGATAAAAAGCCGTAACGTTTTACGTTACGGCTTTTTTAATTAAATCAATTTTTAATAATTATCTTAGTCTAATAAGATTTTGAAAAACCTGTTTCTTTACATGGAGGATTCACAATTAACAAGAATTAATAAATACTTAAGCGAAGTTGGTTATTGTTCGAGAAGGGCAGCAGATAAGCTCATTGAGCAAGGCAGGGTAACCGTTAATGGACTTGTACCCCCAATGGGCACAAAAATATCCCAGAAAGATGAAATTAGAGTTGATGGTAAATTAATTAATGAACCAAAAGATGATTTCGTATATATTGCATTTAACAAACCCATTGGCATTGTCTGTACTACGGATACCGGCGTTGAAAAAAATAATATTATCGATTATATCAATTATCCAAAACGCATTTTTCCGATCGGAAGGCTCGACAAACCCAGTGAAGGCCTGATATTTTTAACCAATGACGGTGACATAGTCAATAAAATTTTACGGGCCAGAAACAATCATGAAAAAGAATATTTAGTTAAAGTAGATAAACTAATTACTCCCGATTTTATTAATAAAATGAGCAGTGGTATACCTATTTTAGATACAATTACACGAAAATGCCATGTCGAAAAGGTGAGTAAATTCGAATTCAGAATTATCCTTACCCAGGGATTGAATAGACAGATACGCAGAATGTGCGATTATTTAGATTATCAGGTAACAAAGTTAAAACGGATAAGGATCATGAACATTACTTTGGATATTCCGGTTGGAAAATGGAGATATTTAACCGAAGACGAATTGAAAGAGATAAATAAGTTAGTAGCTACCTCTTCTAAAACATATGACGCTCATAATTAATGTATTAACGCCAAATATAATTTTAATATAAATAGAAAGATTTAGTATATTCGCATGCCAATTTTTTAAAAATTGTTAAGCAAAAGGAATTTCACTTTTTAGATATGAAAAAAATAGAAAATATAGAATTATCTTTTTTAAGCCTGGATGATTATCAGGAGCTTAAAAAGGCCATGATCGAATCTTATACCAATATGCCTAATTCTTATTGGAAAGAACATCATATTAAATCTCTAATAGATCAATTTTCTGAAGGTCAGGTAGTCATTAAAATTAATGATCAAATCGCCGGATGCGCATTATCTATAATAGTAGATTACAATAAATTCGATGATCATCACTCCTATAAAGAGATCACAGGCGATTATACGTTTAGTACACATACTGCAAAAGGTGATGTTCTATATGGGATTGATGTGTTCATCAAACCGGAATTTAGAGGATTGCGCCTGGGAAGAAGATTATATGATTATAGAAAAGAATTATGCGAAAGATTAAATCTACGAGGTGTTGCTTTTGGAGGACGCATCCCGAATTATCATAAATATTCAGATAAGCTATCCCCTAAAGAATATATAGATCAGGTTAGAAGAAAAGAAATTCACGATCCTGTTTTGAATTTTCAAATTTCTAATGATTTTCATCCGGCCAAGGTTTTAAAAAATTACCTAGAGGGTGACAAAGAATCCAATGACTATGCTGTTCTTTTAGAGTGGGACAATATTTATTATGAAAAACAAAATAAACTGGCTTCCACAACCAAAAAAATTGTTCGTCTCGGATTGGTTCAATGGCAAATGCGCCCTTATAACAATTTAGAGGAGATGATGCATCAGGTAGAATATTTTGTAGATGCCGTTTCGGGATATCGCTGTGACTTTGCACTTTTCCCGGAATTCTTTAATGCGCCACTGATGGCCGAAAATAATCATTTATCGGAACCCGAAGCTATTCGCGAACTCGCTAATCATACCGACGATATTGTAAAGCAATTTTCAAAATTGGCAATTTCTTATAATATTAATATCATTACCGGAAGTATGCCGGTCATTAAAAATGACAGATTATATAATGAGGGTTATTTATGTAAGAGGGATGGAAGTTTAGAAAGTTATGTAAAACTGCATGTAACACCCGATGAAGCAAAAGTATGGGGTATGACAGGCGGCACAAAACTCCAGACCTTTGATACAGATTGCGGCAAAATAGGCATATTAATATGTTATGATGTAGAATTCCCGGAGCTAAGCAGACTATTGGCCGACGAAGGAATGGACATCCTATTTGTACCTTTTTTAACCGATACTCAAAATGGTTATTCAAGGGTTCGCAACTGCGCCATGGCACGGGCCATCGAAAATGAATGTTATGTTGCCATCGCAGGAAGTGTAGGGAATTTGCCAAAAGTGCATAATATGGATATACAATTTGCGCAATCGATGGTTTTTACGCCTTGTGATTTTTCATTTCCCGCTAATGGTATTAAAGCAGAAGCAACAACCAACACAGAAATGATTTTAATTGCAGATGTTGATATAGATCTACTTAGACAACTTAATCAATTCGGTAGTGTTAGAAACCTAAAAGATAGACGCAAGGATATCTTCGAATTAAATAAGAAGATTTAGAAATTCGAATTAGACATTGAAATTTTTCATTCTCTAAGCTTACCGGTAAAAACGCTTGCCTTAGAATTAAAAGGATTTCCAGATGCCCGTCGTAATAATACAACCTGGCCCGTATGCCAAATAGCGTCGGCTATTGGGCCATTAATACCATTCCAGAATGGAAATTCATTGGTTCCTTGGCTACCTTTAAAAATTAATTTGAGATCGGCAAGGTCTTTACTATTACGCAAAATAATACTCGCTTTTTTAAAATTCTCTAAAGTCCGTTTTCTCTTGACTTCAAAATCAAGCTCCTCCTCTACTACACTTCTATCATTAGGCGTATTTGTGGTAGCATTTACAATAACTTTAGATAAACTATAAATATGTTCCAAAGTTTCATCACAAGTGCGCCCTTTTTCGCTGGGCTTATACAGTAGATCTTCTTTTTTCAATTCTTCTGTAGCCCAATAATACCTGAACCCTAGACCATCGATCATCCTTGAAGCTACAGATCCTGCTGTATAAGTTTCGGGATAGTCAGGAATTTCATAATATGGTAATTCGGAAGTTCTCATGTCTTGGGCATTTAAAATGGTTGGTATTAAAATAAAGCAACTTAAAATTAAAGTGAATCTTTTCATATAAATCAATTTTCATTATGTAATCTTTAAATATACTATCAAATTATGTAAAAGAGAAAGCCTAAACACAAATAAAAATATTCCTAAACCGCTTAAATTATTTTATATTTGTGATAACCCAATTAAACTAGCTACTGTAACTAGTCAAACTTTTTATGAAAAAATATTACACTACCGTAATCATAGTGTTCATCTTTGCGTGCGCGCTGAAAGCCCAAGATCGTTCGTTGGAGCCCGAATCTTCTGTTATAACGACGCATACGGTTACGATTAAAAATAAAGTAATTCCTTATGTTGCAACCGCTGGTACGCAACCGGTTTGGGATGAAGATGGGAAAATTATTGCCTCATTATTTTACAGTTATTATAAAAGATCGGATATTAAAAATGATGCAAACCGACCTTTGATAATTTCATTTAATGGTGGTCCTGGTTCAGGTTCTGTATGGATGCATATGGCCTATACCGGACCAAGAATTTTAAATATCGATGAAGAAGGATTTCCGGTTCAGCCTTATGGAGTGAGGGAAAATCCACATTCTATTTTAGATGTTGCAGACATTGTTTATGTAAATCCTGTGAATACGGGGTATTCAAGAATTATTCATACTGATAAAGAAAAAAAAGTTGACAGAAAAGAATTCTTCGGTATCAATGCAGACATAAAATACTTGGCAGAATGGATCAATACTTTTATTACCAGAAATAATAGGTGGAGGTCACCTAAATATTTAATCGGAGAGAGTTATGGAGGCACAAGAGTATCAGGCCTTGCTCTAGAATTACAAAATAAACAGTGGATGTACCTGAACGGTGTTATGTTGGTTTCACCGGCGGATTATAAAGTTTTAAGGGTCGGCGGGCCTGTTTCATCTGCATTAAATTTACCTTATTTTACGGCTGCGGCATGGTATCAAGGGGCACTAGATGAAAAATTACAACAAAAAGATTTACTGGAAATTTTACCGGAAGTCGAAAAATATACCATTGATGAATTAATACCCGCACTTGCGAAAGGTGGTTTTTTAGAAGATTCTAAAAAGTACGAAGTAGCAAAAAATATGGCCTATTATTCAGGATTAACAGAAAAAGTGATCTTGCAACATAACTTAGACGTTCCAACACAATTTTTCTGGAAAGAATTAAAACGGGATCACGGTTTTACCATTGGTCGACTCGATTCACGTTATCTGGGGATAGATAAAAATGATGCGGGCAACAAACCAGACTATAGTGCAGAATTAACATCATGGTTACACTCTTTTACGCCCGCGATTAATTATTATTTAAGAGAACACTTAAATTATAAAACGGATATTAAGTATAATATGTTCGGACCGGTACATCCATGGGATAATGATAATGATAACACCAGGGACAATTTGAGGCAGGCAATGGCTCAAAACCCATATTTAAATGTGTTATTTCAGTCAGGATATTATGATGGGGCCACTACCTATTTTAATGCCAAATATACGATGTGGCAGATCGACCCTAGTGGAAAACTAAAAGATCGCCTGGATTTTAAAGGATATAGAAGCGGCCACATGATGTATTTGCGTCAGGAAGATCTGGCAGCCGCCAACGAAGATATAAGAGAATTCATAAAAAAATCGACCCCTAAAAAAGGGCAATCAGCAAAATATTAATTATAAATGAAAAAGAAATTTCTCATTATTATCTTATTTATATCAAGTATTGTATACAGTCAAACTGATACGGAAATTTATTTGTTTGATCTTATTCAAAATGATAGCGTGTTTACCATAGATAATCCCATAAATATCTCCTCGAATAAAGGCTACGATAACCAGCCATCTTTTTTAATTGATGGATCCGGAATTCTCTTTGCTTCCACACGATTTGATCAAACCGATATCGTGGTTTATAATATCGAAAATCAGACCAAAACCTGGCTTACAAATACTTTGGGTAGTGAGTATTCACCGTTACAAACACCTAATAAAAAATATTTTTCGGCCATTTATCTGGATAATGACGATACGCAATTGCTTTGGAAATATACCTTTAGAAGAAAAAAACCGAAAGTATTAATTGAAAACCTAAAGGTTGGATACCATGCCTGGTTAAATAAAAACATCATTGTTTCTTTCGTTCTAGGAGATCCGGCAACACTCGAAGTTTCTAATCTAAAATATAAAATAAAATATCCTATAGATAAAAACATAGGTAGGTCAATTCATAAGATTCCCGGTTCAGAATTAATAAGTTTTATTAGTCTTGAACATGAAGATGCAGAAATTTATTCTATCAATCCTCTGAATAGTGAAAAAGAATTTTTGGCAGATGCCTTAGAAGATTCACAAGATATGGCCTGGACAACAGACCATACTATAATCATGGGCCGTAATGATAAATTATATAAATTAAAGATAGGTGTCGACAAAACTTGGGTTGAATTTGCATCTCTAAAACCGTTTAATCTAAACGGGGTTACCAGGATTGCGGTAAGTCCGGCAGGAGATAAAATTGCCATCGTTGTGGACGAAGAAATTAAATAAAAACCAACACTAAATGTATAACATCCGATTTACTTTTGTCTTTCTATCCATTATTTTTCTTGCTTTAGGTTGTAGTAGTAATAAGATCTTTAAAGATAAATGGGTGAAAAAACAGGCGCCTGAAACTTTCAAAGCCCGATTTGAAACCACTAAAGGCAATTTTGAAATTGAAGCCAATCGTTCCTGGTCTCCTAAAGGTGTTGACCGATTATACCAGTTGATCACTAGCGAATTCTATACCGACATTGCCCTTTTTAGAGTTGTGCCTGATTTTGTCGTACAATTTGGTATTCACAATGACTCCGTTTTAAATAAATCCTGGGAATCATTTAAGATACCTGACGAGCCCGTATTAGAAGCCAATGTCGAAGGTGCCATTTCTTTTGCCAGAGGAGGCGAAGAATCTCGCACTACTCAAATCTTTATCAATTTAGAAAGTAATTCTCCAAGATTAGATACGATCTTCTATAGTGGTGTAAGAGGATTTCCAGTGGTAGCGAAAGTTACCAATGGAATGGATATTGTAAATACTTTTTACCAAGATTATGGTAACGAACCTGCCACCAAACAAGATTCAATTCAATTGAAAGGGAACGATTATTTAAGAAAGAATTACCCAAAACTAGATTATATAAACAAGGCTTATATTATTAAATAATTGTTAATCTATCTTCACCTGGCTTATTACGATCCTCGTTGGGAGAAGCACATAGTTTAATTCAGTACATTTTCTGAATTACAGCTCTCAAAAATATAGATCAGGTTTAATACTAAATTTAAACTAATTCAATTAATTTTTTCTAGTATATTTACTTGAAGTATGATAGAATTTATACTAAATAACGATCATATTAGAACTACGGTCAATGCAGGTATTACCCTGTTAGACTTTATTAGGGAACTACAACAACTTAAAGGAACAAAGATAGGTTGCCGTGAAGGTGATTGTGGCGCATGTACTGTACTCGTCGGTTCTTTACTAAAAGACAAGAGCGTTACATACCAATCCATTACTTCATGTATTTCTCCTCTTGGAAATGCCCATGGAAAGCATATCGTAACTATCGAAGGCACAAACTTAATTAATGAACTTACAACTACGCAAAAATCGTTGGTTGATAATCATGCCTCCCAATGTGGATTTTGTACACCCGGATTTGTAGTATCGCTTACTGGTTTAGCCTTAGACAACAAACCTATTTCCAACGACGATGGGTTCAATGCCATAAGTGGTAATATATGTAGGTGTACTGGTTATAAATCTATTGAAAGATCGGCAAGAAATATTGTCGAAATTCTAAAAAATAAAAATAGTACCGATCAAATTAAATGGCTCATTGAAAAAAAATTCATCCCTGCCTATTTTATAGATATCAGCGATAAATTAGATGCTATTAAAGCAAAAGAAAATGGTAAACCGGCAAAATATGTCGCCGGGGGAACTGACCTTTATGTTCGTTATGCCGATTTATTGGCAGAAGAAAAAGTGAGTTTACTATCCTCAACTACTGAATTAAGCGGCATTTCATTTTATAAGAATACTTGCGTTATAGGGGCGTCTACAACTGTAAGTGATATGATGCATAATAATGCTATGCAAGTATATTTTCCTGAGATCCAGTCTTATCTAAAATTAGTGGCTTCAGAACAAATTAGAAATATGGCAACGATAGCCGGTAATTTGGTCAATGCCTCTCCCATTGGTGATATGACCCTATTTTTCTTAGCCTTAAATAGTAAGATTACTATTAAAAATATCCAAGGAAAACTAAGAACCATTTGGCTCAAAGATTTTTATAAGTCTTACAAGAAAATAGATCTATTAGATCAAGAAATCATCATCAATATTACTTTTGAAGTCCCAGATACATCGCATTTATTTAATTTTGAAAAAGTTAGTAAACGCACTCATTTAGATATAGCCAGTGTCAATTCTGCCATTTGCCTAAGATCGGATGGTAACATCTTGGAAGATGTGCATTTGGCTCTGGGTGGTGTTGCTCCGATTCCGAAATATCTAAAAAAAACATCAGCGTTTTTAAACCATAAAGAAATTAATCATGAAACGCTAATAGAAGCCAATAAATTATTGCAACAAGAAATATGTCCCATTAGCGATGTAAGAGGCTCAGACGAATATAAAAGGCTATTGGCAAGACAGCTGTTCTTTGCCCATTTTGTCAAACTATTTCCTCTTAAAATCGATCTAACCCAATTGGTCAATTAATGAAAAACTTAAAAAATATCGATTCTTTTGGTCATGTTAGGGGTGAATCTCTCTTTTTAGACGACATTATTGTGCGGCAAGATACCCTTTATGGATTGGTTTTCGATTCGCCAAAGGCTCATGGTATCATAAAAAAATTGGATATTATCAAAGCGGCCTCCGTTGAAGGTGTCATTAAAATTTTTACATATAAAGATATCCCTGGCGAAAATCAAATTGGTGGCATTATACCCGATGAACCATTATTTGCCGAAAACGAAGTTCATTATAGCGGACAGCCCATTGCTTTTATTGTAGCAAGATCAGAAAGTATTGCCAAAAAGGCAAGAGCACTCATTAATGTTGAGATTGATGAACTTCCAATAATAACACAAGCGAAAGAAGCCGCTTCACAAGATCTTTTTATTTCTGAACCTAGAACGTTTAAATTGGGAAATACACTTGATGCATTTATAAAATGTGATTATGTGTTTGAAGATGAGGTATTTACAAACGGACAAGAACATCTTTATTTAGAAACCCAGGGAGCTTATACCGTTCCTATGGAAAATGGTAATTTGAAAATTACTTCGTCTACACAAGGCCCCACGCAAGTTCAGAAGGCTGTCGCAAAGGTTTTAAATATCAGTATGAACAAGATTGAGGTTGACGTCATAAGACTTGGCGGGGGATTTGGCGGTAAGGAAGATCAAGCAACGGCCTGGGCAGTAATGACTGCATTGGCAACCTTAAGTTTAAAAAAACCTGTAAAATTCATTTTAAATCGGCATGATGATCTTAGAATGACGGGTAAACGCCATCCCTATGAAAGTAATTTTAAAATTGGTTTATCTAAAGATCTTAAAATTATAGCTTTTGAGGCCGACTTTTATCAGAATGCAGGGGCTGCTGCCGATCTTTCTACTGCTGTAGCAGAAAGGACTTTGTTTCATGCAACGAATAGCTATTTTATAAAAAATGTAAAAACATCTGTATACAGTTGTAAAACAAATTTGCCTCCAAATACGGCTTTTAGGGGTTTTGGCGGACCTCAGGGAATGTTTGTCATCGAAGCCGCCATTGCGAAAGCAGCTCATGAAATAGGTGTGAATGCCAAAGATATTCAAGAGAAAAATCTACTTGAAGAAAATGACGAACTACCTTACGGGCAAATAATGACGGATGTCGAAACAAAAAACGCATGGCATTCGGCGCTTTCAAAATTTAATTATGATCAATTAATAATTGACGTTGCACAATTTAATAAAAAGAATAACTCTTTTAAAAAAGGGATAGCCTTGATGCCCATTTGCTTCGGTATATCTTTTACCAACACCCCTATGAACCATGCCAGGGCATTGGTGCATGTATATTTAGATGGTAGTGTTGGCATTAGTACCGGTGCTGTTGAAATGGGTCAGGGAGTAAATACTAAAATGTCACAAATAGCAGCACAAGTATTTTCGATACCTTCAGAATATATAAAAATTGAAACAACCAATACCACCCGGGTAGCAAATACATCACCTAGTGCCGCAAGTTCAACTGCCGATCTCAACGGAAAGGCGCTGCTAAAGGCTTGCAATGCGATTTTAGAACGATTAAAAACGGTAGCGGCACTGGAGCTGGAAGTGAATAAGGAATTGATAGCTGTCAAGGATGAATGGGTATTTGTTAACCATAAAAAATCTTCGCTCTCTTGGAAAAAATTAATTTCCATAGCCATGCTAAGAAGGATAGCTTTATCTGAAAACGCTCATTACGCAACACCTTTGATTCATTATGATAAAACGATAGAAAAAGGACATCCTTTTGCTTACCATACTTATGGAACAGCCATCATTACATCCACCATAGATTGCCTAAGAGGTATTTACACTTTTGATGCCATAAAAATTATTCATGACTATGGTGTAAGTATGAATGAAGGTGTCGATTTAGGTCAGGTTGAAGGTGCATTGGCACAAGGGATTGGTTGGATGACCATGGAAGAATTGTCTTATGACCTTAAAGGAAATTTGATGTCGAATACCTTATCGACCTATAAAGTGCCTGATATATTTTCCATTGCCGAGGATATTGAGGTAATTCCATTGGAAACTAAGGGAAATGATATGGCAATTTTAAAGTCTAAAGCAGTTGGTGAGCCACCGCTGATGTATGGTATCGGGGCATATTTTGCCTTGCAAAATGCCATAATTGCCTATAACCCTAATTATAAACCTAAGTTTCATGCACCCATGACTCCTGAAAAGGTATTAATGGGATTGTATGAAAAATAATAGTAGAGAATTTATTTGTATTAACGCGATATGCTGTTAGTGTAATTTGAAGATTAATTATTTGTACATCTCGAAATTAGGGGGGAGAAAAAACATTCCGCAGGTACATAATAATACAAAAAGCTAAAGAGCGTATCACACATTAAGACCCACGGAATGGGAATTAAATGCTTTTAAATAACGTGCGAGATTAAAAAAAATTATACAACAACGCCTATCTATTTAATTTTATTTAATTAAAATATAAATACAGGGGTTATTTTTAAAAAAAATTTAAAACATTTTGAACTTTCAGTATAAACGAAATGACATCCTAAAAGGCCTCCTTGTTTATGGAATTGGTGATAGCATTGCTGCCATTATTTTAGGTGAGTTTCAATTTTACAGATTGCTCGGTATAGTTTTTATTGGCGCAACTGTCTACGCTTTTGAAATACCAAATTATTTTAACTGGATTGAGTCAAAAACGGCTTCTGTGTCGGGATTTAAAAAATCATTCTATAAAACCATGCTGGCATTATTATATTTTAATCCGCTATGGATCTTTAGGCATTTACTTTTCATAAAATTATTTTCAAACGAATTAAATTTTTCTTTTAAAAATATTTTAATTATTTCACTTTACTCCTTTTTGGTAAATATTCCTATCTCAATTTTTGGTAATTTTATTATTCAAAATAAGATCAAGTTAGATCAGAGATTTCTGGCCAGCGCCATTTTTTCTGCATTAATGGCCATCTATTACGCTTTAAGCGAAACTTTATTTTCATGAAGCACCCATGGCAATTCATTCTTTCAAAACTAAATCAGCATGCTGTTGTTTATCTTTTAACTGTTCTTCATCATAAAGGAAGCTCTCCCGGCCGACAAGGCTTTAAGATGGTTGTTTCTGATAATGATGAAATTTTCGGTTCTATTGGTGGAGGTGTTATGGAATATAATCTGGTAGAACTCTGTAAGGATCTACTTAAGAAAAAAGATTATAAGCCTTTTATAAAAAGGCAGATACATAAAGGAACAGTTATAGATGGTTCGGGAATGATATGCTCAGGTGAACAGACGATTGCTTTTTATCCAATTACTCAAAATAATATAGAGACTATAAAGAAATTAATAGGCGCATATTCTAGTAGTAAAAGTGGCGTTTTGTCTATTTCGCCATCAAGTTTTACTTTTTCCATTGAAAAGGAATTAAATACCAAATTCCACCATACACATATGAGTGAAAATGAGTGGTCATATGACGAATTAATTAACAAAAAAGATCTAATTTATATTATTGGTGCAGGTCATGTTGGGCTGGCTACTTCAAAGTTGATGCGTAACTTAGGTTTTTATGTGATTTTATTGGATAATCGAACCCATCTAAACACATTTGAAAAAAACGCTGTAGCCAATGAAAAACAGATTATTGATTATGTTGATATTGCAAGGCATGTTCCTGAAAATAATTCAGCTTTTGTTACCATTATGACTAATAAATATACTGATGATAAATTGGTGTTGAGTAATTTATTAGGTAATTCTTATAGATATATAGGGGTATTGGGCAGTGTTTCAAAATTAAAACTCATGATGGAAGTACTCGAAAAAGAAGGTTTTTCGGCTAAAGAACTCAAAAAAGTTCATGCCCCAATAGGTATGAGAATAAGCAGCAAGACACCGGAAGAAATTGCTGTAAGTATAGCTGCAGAAATAATTTCAATAAGAAATAATAAGTAATTATTTTATTATCTCGAATAGTTTGGAGATTCTTTTGTGATCATAACATTATGAGGATGGCTTTCTGTTATTCCCGATGCCGTTAATTTCACAAATTTTCCTGTAGTTTTTAAAGTTTCAATGTCTTTGGCTCCACAATATCCCATACCAGCCCTTAAACCACCTATAAACTGATGAATACTCTCAAATAATTCACCTTTATATGGCACTCTTCCAACAATTCCTTCAGGGACTAATTTCTTAATATCGTCTTCAACATCTTGAAAATACCTATCCTTACTACCTTGCCTCATAGCCTCAATAGATCCCATTCCTCGATATGATTTGAACTTGCGCCCTTCATAAATAATAGTCTCACCGGGAGATTCTTTTGTTCCTGCAAGAAGTGATCCTAACATAACTGTATCTGCACCGGCGGCAATAGCTTTTGGAATATCTCCGGTATAACGAATTCCACCATCCGCAATTACAGGCACACCACTACCTTTAATGGCACTAGCCACCTCAAGTACTGCTGAGAATTGAGGAAAGCCTACCCCGGCTATCACTCTTGTAGTACAAATTGATCCCGGGCCAATACCAACTTTTATGGCATCTGCACCCGCCTCGACTAAATATTTGGCTGCTTCGGCAGTTGCGATATTGCCAACTACAACATCAAGATCTTTAAATTTTTGTTTTAATTCCTTTAAAACACTCACTACTCCCCTAGTATGGCCATGTGCTGTATCTATTACAATGGCATCTATACCTGCATTTACCAAGGCTTGAGCCCGATCTAAAGCATCAGGGGTAACTCCTATTGCGGCAGCAACACGAAGTCTTCCATAAGTATCCTTGTTGGCAGTAGGTTTCTGGCTTAACTTGGCGATATCCCTAAAAGTTATCAATCCTACCAGTTTATAATCATCATCTACTACAGGAAGCTTTTCAATTTTATTTTCTTGTAAGATTACTTCTGCCTGCTTTAATGAAGTGCCTGCACTTACAGTAACCAAATTCTTGCTGGTCATAACTTCAGAAATAGACCGCTCAAAATTTTTCTCAAAACGTAAATCTCTATTGGTAACAATACCAATTAATTTACCCTCTTTATCAACAATTGGAATTCCGCCTATGCCATGCTCCCGCATACTTTTTTGGGCATCAAGAACCTTAGCCTCAATAGGTAAAGTAACAGGATCTATGATCATACCCGATTCAGCGCGTTTTACCTTACGAACCTCTTTAGCTTGTTGTTCTATGGACATGTTCTTATGCAATACACCTATACCGCCTTCACGGGCGATTGCGATTGCCATGGCAGATTCAGTAACCGTATCCATAGCAGCAGAAATAATAGGTACGTTAATCGTGATATTTCTAGTAAATTTTGTTTGGATGTTGACCTCTCTGGGAAGTACTTCAGAAAAGGCCGGTACTAAGAGTACATCGTCGTAAGTTAAACCTTCTCCTACAAATTTGGAATCATGAGCTTTCATATGCAACTAATAAAAAATTAATTGCGACCAAATATACTACATTTTACGCTTTCTCTAAGATATAGTGTGGATTAATTATATAATAAAGGTTCATAAAAACGTTGAAAATAATTTTTTAGCGACATTATTATCTACATAATTTTTATATTTCACACCATTGTTAGAATGCATTGACTTAAAAACCACCCACGAAACCCCATCCTTGTTATAATCTAAACTAATATCAGGTTGGCAGTCTGTATATTGCTCAACAAATAGAAACTGTACATTTTTATTGATTTTTCTAATTTTATTGATCAATGGAAACATATCCTTTATTTTCTGATCGGTAGGAACTTCAAATATGTCATTAAACCCACTTGACCAAGATCTTCTTTTATTAGGTTCATTGATAACGGTCATGATAAAAACTATTGGGTTTTGGGAATTCAATATGGACAAGAACCTTTCTGTACATCTCTGATAGTATAAATAATTCTCCTCTGCTAAAGCGTCACGGTGATTGAATAAAATATTGTGATAAATTTGATGACCTGCAGATTTACCTTTATTGGTTGAAAATATAAATTCCTTATTTAAAAACTTATGAAAGTGATCATCAATACAATCAATAATAATTTGAGGTGAACTAAAGATCCAATCAAATGGATAAGAAGCTTTTTTTAATTTAACTTGTTTGAGATACCAGGCCGAATTACAGTTTTGTCCTAAAGAAATTAAGTGAGCGTCACTTGGATAATTATTTGAAGATCTCAATTCTTCGCTTATTTTGTCTGCTTGTTTTAAATATTGCTCAATCTTCTTTCTATTAAAAGATATCTTATACCTATTGTTTAATAATTGATATAGAATATTTTTAAGAAGCATTATTAATCCGAGTCTTTGTGAGCAGTTGCTTTAATATTATGAAGGTTGAAACAACAAAGGTAGCTGTCATTAAAGCACCGGAAAACATGACAATATACTTCATCCATAATAGTCCTTTCCATAAGAAATAAATACCCCCAAAAGTTAGGACAACAGAAAAGAAAGGTTCAATCATTAAAAACAATTTCAACGACATTTTTAAATTAGTTATAGATAAAATAAGGCCAATTAAAAAAAATATCATAGACATCGAAAGTACATGAGAATGAACTATCGAGAGCATCTCTTTATCGGGTTTTTTGAATTTCATCTCTTCGGCATTTTCATCGTTTTCATTACCTAAATAATTTTCTTCAATACCTATTGGTGACATTGAAGAAGTTTCATTAACAAATAAAAGGCCCGTATAAAAACCAATACTAAGTACCACAATAAAAATCCCAATTAATAACTTTAATTCGTTAGGGAGCGTTAAGATGAGTCCGTTTAATTTCACTAAATTATTTTATTTAATTGTAAAATATGAATCGATTTCAATAGGTTGTTCACCGCAACTGTCATAGCATTCGCTGATAAGGTCGCACCAGAAATTCCAATGATATCTTGTTTATACACGAGATTATCTTCTATTGATTTACCTTCAAATTGTTGTAACCATCTTTTGCTGCCAATTTCACCACCATAATCTTCACGATAAATAAGGATCTTCGATTTAGAAATTACAAGATTTTCGTCGAATAAAACTAAAAAGTCAAAATCATCAACCTTACCCAGCGCCTTTCCTATAAAGGCATAACCTATTAAACTTTTACCGTCAAGAATCTTAAATAAGTTCTGATTTATTTTGGATGGCAATTTGTAATTTATTTCATCTGAAATGGCGATAGGTTCAAGTAAAAATAGATCAATATGGTAAGTTGTCTTAATTTCCTTATCAACTTTCTTTTGTATACTTTTTGGCAAATCAAATGACTGCGACATTATCGCAAAAAAGAGTATCGTAAAGTAAAATACTTTAAAATATTTCATGTGGCAAAAGTATTAATAATGTATCAATAGTTACAATTAAATAATTATAAAGCCGAAACACATGATAATATTTTGACTCCGCTTTTTGTTTTTAATCTTAATTAATTTAGAACCAAACACCAATACCTAAATTTAATTGATTTGTTGATTCGTTATTAGCAATGGCATTGTCCTTAATCTGATAATCTGCTTTAACAACGGCCCCAGGCGCTAATTTATAACTTAATCCAATGGTCCATTCATTTCTGTCATAAGCCAAATTCCTGATAAGATTTCCGCTAACATCTGCATGTGTATCAAAATCTTCATACCTGGCAAAGGCAAATAATTGTTGTTTTTTTGATTGATCTAATAAATTATAAGCTGCCTCTATATACCATCCACGTAATGTACTTCCAAGTTGTGCATCGTTCAAATTATTATAGGCTTCGGTATCCGAAATACTTGCATTAATAAATTGACCTCTGGCAGAAAATCTATTTAGTGTATATCGCGCATCTAAACCAACCATTGAAATGCCAACATCAGCACCGTCGATATCATCGACATTGTCTTCAGCTTGAGTACGGCCAAAATAACCTGATAATCCCAATCGTAATCCCGGAATACCATAATGATCAAGTTTAGCCGAAAAATTCGGTTTGTTGATGGTCGATTTAATTCCTTTTTGTCTGCCATTACGCAAACCACTGGACCCGCCTAGCACGTTGGTTCCGTTTACAGACGCAAATCCATTAAAGATATAAGCCTGATAGCGTAGTGATGCATTATCTATCTTCCCTGAAACACCCACACCAATTTCTCTCCATGTCGTAGGTACAATATTTCCATCGACACTTGGTCTTTCCACTCCGTTAAAGGTAGTAGGTTCATGATATTCATTGATTATACCCATAGGTACCAACATTAATCCTCCACGAAGATTTAAATTGTCATTCAAACTGTAATTTAAAAAAGCTTGTTCTACAAAGACCTCTTCAACATGTTCGAACTCAACTTCAGTGATAAATTGTGTTCTGTCGTTAAATTTGTATCCAAAAAGTAATACTAAGCGTTGTACATCTAATTCTCCATTATCTCCTTCTGGTTGGTTATATGTGATTTCGCCATAACCGCCGACGGTAACTCCCGAACTAACATTCCCTGATAAAATCCGCTCTGCGCTATTTATTTGAATATTAGAATCTGATATTAATGAATCACGCTGTATTTGAGAATATCCTATGTTAAATGATAGTAGTAACCCTGTAATTATTATAATTTGTTTCATTGTTTTTATTTAGACTTATTATAAATTAAGTACAAATATAACATAATGAACCTTTAATAAATCCTGATATTTGTCATAAAAAAGAGAAAAAATAATTTTTACAAATGAATTATTTCCTTTCAGCTATGATTTTCAAAACTTGTTAATTAAAATTCGGATAATTATTCTTCCCGGTTATAAGAATACGTTGGCAGCTTCATTAAAAGCATCGTCGAAGGCTTCGATATTAAGTTCCAAATTATGCCCTCTATCATTAAAATAGGATAACAATTTTTCTGTGGGCATGTTGCCGGTAAGTTCATCTTTGGCCATCGGGCAACCTCCATATCCCTTTATGGCGCCATCAAATCGCAAACATCCAGCATTAAACGCTGCATTTACCTTTTCTTCCCATTTAGTCGATGTCGTATGTAAATGACCTCCAAATTCAATTTTTGGGTAAAGCGGAATTAAATTCGAAAATAAATATGCTATTATTTCTGGTGTTGAACTTCCAATAGTATCGGATAATGAAAGTATTTTTATTCCCATTCCAGCCAATTTTTGAGTCCATTCGGCCACAATTTCCACATTCCATGGATCACCATAGGGATTACCAAAGCCCATGGATAAATAGGCTACAACCTCTTTATTGTTTTTATCTGCTATATTTAATATCTCACCGAGAATAATGATGGATTCATCAATCGTCTTAGCCGTATTCCGCATTTGAAAATTTTCAGAAATTGAGAAAGGGTACCCTAAATAGTCTATTTCATTAAAAGTAGCGGCATCATTTGCCCCTCTCACATTGGCTACGATGGCTAATAATTTGCTCTCGGTTGCGTCTAAATTTAACCTGGAAAGTACATCAGCGGTATCTCGCATCTGAGGTATTGCTTTTGGGGATACGAAACTGCCAAAATCTATAGTGTCAAATCCAACTTTTAAAAGTTTATTTATATAAGTTGCCTTTATTTCGGTTGGAATAAACATCTTGATGCCTTGCATAGCATCGCGCGGACATTCAATAAGTTTGATCTTATCCATAGAAATTCAAAGATACAAAGTTTGATAGTTTTTATTAATTAGAAAATAATATATAAAAACCCAAAGCAATGAAGACTGAAACTTTGAACCACTTCCCATAAACAGCAGCTTTTCCAGACTTTAGATATTTTGCAAAACTACCTGCCAAAACAGCAACCAAACTAAATACAAGAACCGAAACCAACATAAATAAGCCACCTAAGATGATTATTTGAACTGTAATTGTCAACTCCTCATCAAACAAGAATTGTGGTAAAAAAGCTAAAAAGAATAAGGAAACTTTTGGATTTAAGACGTTCATAACAAATCCTTGTTTAAATAATTTGATAAGTTTCTGATCAGCAACCTTGTTGGATTCAAGATCATATGCGGGTTTATCTTTAAAAGCTGCATAAGCAAGATAAAAAAGATAAATAGCTCCAAATAATTTAAGAATAAAAAATAAAGATTCTGATTGTTTGATAATAACCGAAACGCCAAATGCTACCAAAGCCGTATGAATAACAACCCCTGTTCCAAGGCCAAAAGCCGTGGCTAAACCATGTCTTTTACCATTCGTAATACTCTGTACTATTACGTAAATAATATCGGGGCCAGGCATAAAGGCCAATAATATGGAGGCTAATATAAAAGATGATATAATATGAATATCCAAAACAACCGTATAAATTCATCAAAAAAAAATCCTGCAAAATTGCAGGATTTAAATTTACTTAAAAATACTTTATTAAAGAGATGCCGAATATTCTAAAAGATCAACAATTTTAGATGAATAGCCATACTCATTATCATACCAGGAAACTACTTTTACAAATGTATCTGTTAAAGCTATTCCAGCTTTTGCATCAAAAACAGAGGTGCAAGTTTCTCCAACAAAATCTTGAGAAACCACTAACTCTTCTGTATATCCCAATATCCCTTTTAATTCATTCTCAGATGCTTTTTTCATTACTTTACAAATTTCTTCATAAGAAGTACTTTTGCCTAAGTTTACTGTTAGATCAACAACAGAAACATCCATGGTTGGTACCCTAAAGGCCATCCCGGTTAATTTCCCATTCAATGAAGGAATTACTTTCCCTACAGCTTTGGCGGCACCTGTAGATGAAGGAATAATATTGTGTAATGCTGCTCTACCGCCTCTCCAATCTTTTAACGATGGGCCATCTACAGTTTTTTGAGTGGCTGTTGTAGCGTGGATAGTGGTCATTAATCCGGCTGTAATACCAAAATTATCATGCAGTACCTTCGCGATAGGTGCCAAACAGTTGGTTGTACAAGATGCATTTGAAAATATCGCTTCTGATGCTTTTAATTCTTTATGGTTTACTCCCATCACAAACATTGGTGCATCTGGTGAAGGCGCAGAAATAATTACTTTTTTCGCTCCGCCTTGTACGTGCAATGCAGCTTTTTCCTTAGATGTAAAAAACCCTGTTGCTTCAATTACATATTCAGCACCAATTTCATTCCATTTTAAATTTTCGGGATTCCGCTCTGCAGTTACACGAATTTCTTGGCCATTGACAATCAATTTACCGCCTTTTACCTCGACATCGCCGTCAAACCGGCCATGTACTGAATCATATTTCAACATATATGCCAAATAATCAACATCTAATAAATCGTTGATTCCAACGACTTGAACATTCTTTCTTTGGGCAGCTACTCTAAAAGCTAATCTGCCAATTCTACCAAAACCATTAATTCCTATTTTTATCATTTTAATTCAATTTTATACTGATAATATATCAGATATTTTTAATAATTCTCTACTTATATCGTGCGAGCTTTTAATAGCTTCTTCAATATCCGTTATGACAACTTTGTTATTGATCAAACCCACCATTACATTTGATTTACCATCTAAAAGGTTTTCAACCGCACTTACTCCTAATTTACTAGCCAACACCCTGTCAAAACAACTTGGGCTACCACCGCGCTGCATATGTCCCAAAACTGAAACTCTTGCCTCATACTCAGGAAGTTTTTTTGTAACCATTTCTGCTAGCTCAAATACATTTTTACCTGTTTTATCACCTTCTGAAACAACTACGATGCTTGAAGATTTACCACTGCGCTTGCTTCTTTGTAAAGTTATTAGAAGCCTCTCTATTCCTAAGTTTTCCTCTGGAATTAAAATTTCTTCAGCCCCAGCCCCAACACCTGCATTTAAAGCAATAAAACCGGCATCTCTTCCCATAACTTCAACAAAAAATAATCTGTTATGAGAACTTGCGGTATCCCTAATTTTATCTATCGCTTCAACAACCGTATTTAAGGCTGTATCGAAACCAATTGTTGAATTGGTCCCTGCAATATCATTATCGATCGTTCCCGGAATACCGATAAATGGAATATCGTGTTCCTTTCCAAAGGCAACGCCTCCTCTAAAGGTACCGTCTCCTCCAATTAATACCAAAGCATCTATTTCGGCTTTCTTAACATTATCATATGCTTTCTTTCTTCCTTCCACTGTTCTAAATTCATTTGATCGCGCCGATTTTAAAATTGTACCACCCCTGCTTATGATATTTTTTACACTCCGGGCATTTAATTCGGTATAATCGCCTTCGATCATGCCTTGATATCCTCTATAAAAACCAACACATTCAACATTATAATAAGCACATGCCCTGGCAACAGCGCGTATAGCAGCATTCATGCCTGGAGCATCTCCACCGGAAGTCAAAACACCAATTCTCTTTATTTTATCATACATAATTCATAGTCCGAAAAAAGTCGCGTAAAATTAAAAATAAATACGAATATTTACTAAAATATAAACAGATTTATACGAAATCGTTATAGTAGCTTAATTTCTTAAAATTCAAGGCATTAAGAGATCAACATTAAGCCGAATACCAACCCTTACCTATTTCTTGATCGAATCCTTACTTTTAGAAATAAAGTTGACCAATTTGTTTTTGTTATTAAGGGTGTCTTTGGGTTTAAAGATTTTCGAACTAGTTACTTTTTTCTTAAAAAGTTTTTCTTTTAATTCTGTAGCATTGTCAAAATCTACACGCCATGAAAGTCCAATACCATGTGTATACCCTTCAGCATCAGTAACATCATATTCGATATCATTTGGCCTACTATATGCTTTAGCATTTAAAGTTCCTTCGTTATTCAACGGAAGTTCTACCTCAACTTCACCTACAATATTCGATTGTGTATTAGAGCCAACAGGTACCCCAACTTTTCCATTGACAATAACACGTTCTCCTATCCTACTCGAAAAAGAAACTCCTAATTGGTCATCAAGATCAGAATAACGAACGTCATCCCTACTCACAATATCGTACGTTACGCCCAACTGAAATTTATCGCCTTTACTTCTTAAAATACCTGAAAGTACACTTGCTATTTTCTCGGAGATTGTTCCTGTTATGGCTGCATTCGTGTTAAAATTTAAATTCCCTTCACCTAAATCTATAAATGTTCCTGTTGTTAATAATGAAAAGAATTGGGTCATTTTTGCATCTTCATTACTCATTTTAAATTGTAATTCCGAATTCACTACAGAATTTTGATTCGGTAATTCTACATCGAAATCTATTTCAGAATTCAATAGCTGTCCGGTGATTTTTGCAATAAGATCAACATCGATCTTTCTATTTGAGTTAGGAACATTTTCTAACAAGACCGATGGATTTGCTTTTGTTCTATATACTGCATTGATATTCAGAAACGCATCAAATGGATTCCCATTCCATACGACAAGTCCACCCGGTTTTATAATGAAATCTTTGTTGACAATATTCCTGAATTCATACTTCCCATTATCAACTACATAAGTACCATTGATTTCAAATTTTCCATTCGTATTGATTTCAATAAGCATATTTCCATCACCGCTCCCTCTTAAAATACTTCCAGTGTTCTTATCAATAACGATTTCTGCTATTGCATCTTTAGTAACGGTCAAATCAAAATTTAAGGTTAGCCCCTTAAATTTGTTAAAAATCACTTCTCCGGGTTTATTATTATTATCTATTCCCTTTTCTATTTTAGTAATAAAATTGATCAGTTTTGAATCTCCAACTGTCGAAACATAACTTAAAGGAATGATAAACTCTGTCCCAGCTTTTGTTGTGCCAACAACATCTATAACCAAGGCATCGGTATAACCTTTGATGGTTGCATTACCTTCCATGAAACCGGTTCCATAATATTCAATATCTTCCCTTTCTTGCGTGTTAAGTACCAATAAATTATCTGTATTGATTCTTAAATCTAAAAACCACTTTTCAAATTTATCATGGGTTATACTACCAGAAATAATGCCTTCTGTATCATGTACAGCATCTAATAGGGTTGTCGGTAAAAAGTTGAATGTTTGATTACTAAGTTGTACTTCAGGGTTACCAATAAAATCATAATTCACATTCAAGTACGGTATAGACATTCCGGCATTTTCCATAACGAGATTGCCGTTAATATCAGGATTTTCGAGTAGGCCAGTGATAGTGCCATTTCCAGAAACCTCCCCTCTGATGTCCTTAATGACATCTTTTCCTACGGCGTTCAAAATATTCAATTTAAATTTATCAAAAGAATAACTTGCAAAAATAGTAGGATCTTCTCCTGATATATCCACCTCACCCATAATGAGAAACTTATTGATGTTTTCGTTTTGCAATCTCACTTCTACGTCATAAATTTCAACTGAATTATCACCTTGGGCGGTTACAAACAGATTTCCCTGTTTAATATTATTTGTATAAAAATTATTTATTGTTAAATCGGCAAATGGAAATGCTTCTCCGCGCACCTGCTTATAATTAACTATGCCGTTAACAAGTCCTTTTAGTTTTAAACTTTCGATAAGTGGCGTTATTCCCTGTAGCTGTACATTTTGTAAATTTAGAGTAACATCTTTATCATTGGCACTATTTATAACACCGGCAAAATCGATTATTTGCTCTTTGGAAATCATATTTATTTTATCAAAAGCAAAGGTGGTCATAGCCTTATCGAAAACTACCTTATTTTGTTTATTATTATCAGGATTTACTTTCCAATTATTACCCTTAAAATTTATATTGGATGTTTTTAATCCTACTACAGATTTATTATTGGCATTGATGGTATGATAAAAACTTAAGTCGAATTTTTCATCTAATCTTTTTCCACCAACAAAATCTGTTCTAAAGAACAAAGTATCATTTAGCGTTACGTTAACTAAACTTAAATCGGCTATATCGTAGTATTTTGAATCTACCTTATCTATACTTAGAAGTGTGTTAAATAGAGGGTTTTTATTATCTATTTGCAACCTAATGTTCTCAATGATATTATCATAAGCTTCTACCTTAGGTGATCTAAGTGTTAATTCAAAATTTTCATCGTCAGATTCTATTTTTCCTTTAATAGATGTGTTAGGTCCTAATTTTACATCGGGAAAGAAAACATCAACTATCTTATTATAAATTTTGAAATTAAAGTCCAAAAACTGACCCTTTGTTACCTTTATAGGGCTATAATTCGTGTAAATGCTCCCCCATGAATTTGTCGCTAATTTACCAAGTTCATTGAACTTAAAATTACCAATGACCCTTCCATCGACGATATCGGGAGAGTTTATGGTAATTGTTCTAACGCTATCTTGAAATTCTGATGTAATGTTAAAATCTGTAAAGTAATAATTATCGTTCTGATTGGTATAGGATGCATTCGTGAAATTTATACTTCCCGCTAAATTATCAAATGTATTTCCGCTAAATTTGATATCCATCTTACCTTTTAAAATGGCTATAGAATCTCTTTTAAAAAGATTGAGCTTATTAAAGTTCGAATAGCTTACTTCTGCAATAAAATCGAATTTATTGATACTCGAAGATAGATCTGCTAAACCTTTAAAACTCATTTTTAAATTTTCATCTCGCGAAACCAGACTACCATTAAAAAGCTGATTTCTAAAGACGCCATTTATATCTATGTCTTTATAAGTATAACCCTTATATTGATATTTTGAAATATTTCCTTTTATCGAGGTATTGATCTTTTCTAAAGTGAATCCCTGGCCATCAACGTCGGCTATCAATGAAATCTTACTAATGAGACTATCTTGAACAACCTTGCCAAACTCCAAATCTATTAATTCAACTTTACCTACATATTTTGCATTATCAATATCATTAATATTTGTGAGCCTTAAATCAGAAATCGTTTTACCTACATCACTCATTATTTCTAATTGGGCATCTACCATTTTATTGGTAATATAAGAACGTCCTTTAATTGAAAATCTTCCAAATTTTTGAAAGGAAGTAGGTAGTGTTTTCCCGAGAATATTTGGGAGCAGTAATTTTAAATTATCATAATTCGCCGATAGGTTATAAATATCGGCGTTTAAAGAAAATCCATTTTCTGTATTGATCACATTGATAAAATGAAAAGCACCATTAATAACCGTATTTCTATTAGATACCAAATCTAATTTTTGTAATCTAAAATCATTCAAGGTGCCTGAAAACTTAGTCGTGAAATTTACTTTGTCGTTCTCCCCTAGTTCACTATAAAATTTATTTAAATCTATTAATGAAACTGAGGCATTAGAAAAATCGGCATCGATAAATACTTTATTATTAAAATCAACCAGATCTTCACGTTTATAGTTAAAAACAATATTCGTTTTTATCGATGAATTTAATGTCTCCAATTCGGTATTTTCAAAGGACATGTTAGTCCTGGAATACCTAAAATTCGTCGAAAATTTGGATACTATAATTCCGTGATTTTCAATAAGAGAAATACCCTTTACATCAGCATAAACATTTGGACCTTCAATTTTAAAATTTTCGACCAATCCATCAATATTTTTATAAAAAACAACCGCACCTTCTTGCTTATTTTTATTGAATAAATAAAAATTCGCATTTTCAAGATTAAGCCTCATTGAGGACAGTAAAAATGGGGTAGCACTGGTTTTTGTAGAATCTTTGTCATCAAATTTCTCTACAAAAATCGAGAGGTTATCATTATCTTCACCTTCATAGGTTTTTAAATAAAAATATAACCCCTGCAAATCTATTTCGCCAAACTCAAGTTTATTTTCTAGAATTTTTTTATAACTAAATAATGAGGTGGTTAATTTATCGACATATATTAAAGAATCGTTATGATGATCTTTAATTTCTATTTCTTTGAGTTTTATATTCCCCAAATAAGAAAGATCTACTTTTTTAATAAGAATGTTGGTATTATAATCTTTATTTAGTCGTTGGGTTACAATTTTGGCTATGCCTGTTTGAACCGGGGTTAACGAAAACAGTATGATAAAAAAAATAAGCGCCAGTAACAATGTTACTAGTATTCTAAAACTTATTTTAATTAATCGTTTGATAGCCCTATTTATTATAAATTTGCAACTTTAAAAGTACATAAATTATAGGCACAATTTTTATGCCTTAATTGTAAATTTAATGAAAAATAAATCGATATACATTTTAGCAATTGAGTCCTCTTGTGATGACACTAGTGTTGCTGTGCTGTACAACGATAAAGTATTATCTAATGTTGTTGCGGGTCAAAAAATTCATGCACAATATGGTGGCGTAGTACCAGAGCTTGCCAGCAGGGCACATCAACAGAATATTGTGCCTACAATTCATGAAGCATTAAAACAGGCAAAAGTTGATAAAAAAGAATTAAAAGCCATTGCTTTTACCAAAGGGCCGGGACTATTGGGATCTTTGTTAGTAGGCACATCATTCGCGAAATCGATGGCATTAGCACTTAATATCCCCTTAATTTCTATTAATCATATGCAAGCGCATATTCTTGCGCATTTTATTGATGATGAAAAACAACAGAAACCTTCGTTTCCATTTCTATGTCTTACCATAAGTGGTGGACATACACAAATAGTGTTGGTAAAAGATCATTTTTCGATGGAAATCATAGGACAAACCATTGACGATGCCGTTGGTGAGGCTTTTGACAAATCGGCTAAAATATTGGGGCTTCCATATCCCGGAGGACCTTTTATCGATAAATATGCCCAACTAGGTAATCCAAAATCTTTTGAATTTCCACATCCCAAAACAAAAGATCCATTGGATTTTAGTTTTAGTGGGCTGAAAACGGCCATACTTTATTTTATTCGTGATCATGAAAAAGAAAATGAAAATTTTATAAAGAATAATTTGAATGATATTTGCGCTTCTATTCAACACACCATTACTTCAATTTTAATGGAAAAATTAAAAATCGCAGTGAAGCAAACAGGAATAACCAATATTGCAATCGCGGGAGGTGTTTCGGCTAATTCAGGGATCAGAAAAGCCCTAGGCGATGCAGATATAAATTTGGGATGGAATACTTATATTCCAAAATTTGAATATACTACAGATAATGCAGCAATGATCGGAATAGCCGGCTATTATAAATATCTAAATGAAGATTTTGAAAATATTTCAATATCTGCCAAAGCAAGATTAAAATTTTAAAATATCCATTAAAACTAAAAACCAATGCGTTCGCATTGGTTTTTTAATTTATTACTGCATCATAGCAGCGGCAATTCGTTTATAAATTCCATTTTCGAGTTTATCTCTGATAGCTGAAAAAGCTTCTATTGTTTCCTTAACATCATCTAGATTATGGGCTGCCGTTGGAATTAATCTCAATAAGATCATTCCCTTTGGAATCACCGGATATACAACTATCGAACAAAATATACCGTAATTCTCTCTAAGATCGTTTACCATTGCCATGGCTTCTGGAATGTCCCCTTCAAGAAAAACCGGGGTAACACAAGAGTTTGTCTTACCAATATTAAAGCCGTGATCTTTTAATCCCGACTGAAGTGCGTTTACATTTTCCCAAAGTTTTTCCTTTAATTCTGGCATGGTACGCAACATATCAAGTCTTTTTAACGCTCCTTTTACCATTGCCATTGGCAATGATTTAGCAAACATTTGAGACCTCATATTATATTGCAAATACTGAATAATATCCTTATCGGCAGCAAAAAATGCACCTATCCCTGCCATGGATTTTGCAAATGTTGCAAAATACACATCGATTTCATCCTGAACTCCTTGCTCTTCACCTGCACCTGCTCCCGTCGCTCCCAATGTGCCAAAGCCATGCGCATCATCAACCAATAATCGGAAATTGTATTTTTTCTTTAAGGCTACAATTTCTTTTAATTTACCTTGTTCTCCACGCATACCAAATACCCCTTCAGATATTACTAAAATTCCGCCACCTGTGGTGTCAGCAACTTTTGTAGCTCTTTCAAGGTTTTTCTCTAAGCTTTCAACATTATTATGCATGAATGTAAATCGCTTGCCATGATGCAAACGAACCCCATCAATAATACAGGCATGCGAATCAACATCATAAACAATAACATCATTTTTAGTAACCAATGCGTCAATAGCAGATACCATTCCTTGATATCCGAAATTCACCAAATAAGCTGCTTCCTTATTAACAAAGGCAGCACATTCATTTTCTAGTTGTTCATGAAAAGTCGTATGGCCAGACATCATTCTTGCACCCATGGGATATGCCAATCCATATTCGGCAGCTGCTTCGGCATCTGCTTTGATAACTTCTGGGTGATTTGCCAAACCTAAATAATCATTGATACTCCAGGTTATTAATTTTTTACCATTAAAACCCATCCTATTTGATATTGGGCCTTCTAACTTTGGAAATACATAATAACCTTCAGCCTGTTTTGCCCATTTTCCTAATGGCCCTTTATCTTTTATAATTCTTTCAAATAGATCTTTCATCCTCGTATAGTTAAGACGGTTGCAAAGTAAATACTTTTTTTAATGCATTTCAAAAATGCAAGCAACACTTTTTTAACAAAATAAATTTACTTTATCGATTAAATATACACCATTCTAACAATAATTACAATCTCAGTAAAAAAAAGAGGCTTTATAATTAAAGCCTCTTTTAGTAATCATTGTATAAATTAATCTATTTTATAAATTCAATCGCTTCGTGTGCATGCTTTTGAGTATCAAAAAATCCTTGTTCACGCATCCATTCATCACTAAATACTTTACTCATATATCTAGATCCATGGTCAGGGAAAATGATAACCACTTTGCTATTTTTATCAAATTCACCCATTTCGGCTAATTGAAACACAGCCTGCATAGCAGCGCCACTTGTATAACCAGCAAAAATACCTTCTGTTATTGCAATTTCACGAGCTCGATGTGCACTATCTTCATCACTTACCTTTTCGAATTTATCGATAATATCAAAATCTGTTGCCGTTGGAATTAAATTTTTTCCTAATCCTTCAATTCTATAAGGGTAACTTTCCTTAGGATCTAATACGCCTGTTTCATGAAACTTTTGTAATACAGAACCGAATGCGTCTACCCCAATAATTCTAATATTTGGATTTTGCTCCTTTAAGTATTTTGCCGCCCCAGAAATCGTACCTCCGGTACCACTGGCAGCCACTAAATGGGTAATCTCACCTTTGGTCTGCTCCCAAATTTCGGGACCTGTAGAGTTATAGTGGGCATCAATATTTAATTGATTAAAGTATTGGTTAATATATACAGAATCTGCAATTTCAGCATGCAACTTTTTGGCTACATTATAATAAGATCGAGGATCGTCGGCACTTACGTGGGCTGGGCATACATATACCTTTGCCCCCATGGCCTTTAACATATCAATTTTATCATTAGAAGATTTTGAGCTTACCGCCAGGATACATTCATATCCTTTAATAATACTCACCATTGCTATACTGAAACCTGTATTACCAGAGGTTGTTTCAATAATAGTTGTTCCTTCCTTAATAATCCCTTCTTTTTCTGCTTGCTCTATGATGTGAAGTGCAATTCTGTCTTTGGTCGAGTGTCCTGGGTTGTAGCCTTCAAATTTCGAGTAGAACTCACCATCTAATTCTTTGGTGATCTTATTTAATTTAATCATTGGAGTATTTCCAATAAGTTCTAACACATTTTGGCTCACACCTAAATTTTGGTTCATAAAAATCAATTACGATTAATATTAAATAACGGGCAAATTTAATACTTTTTTTTTAATTACTTTTTTATGCCTTCTAAATCCAACATAAAAGCATAATCTATTGCCGTTTCTTTTAATGCATCAAATCTTCCGGAAGCCCCGCCATGACCGGCATCCATATTTGTATGCAATAATAAGACGTTATCATCTAATTTATATTCTCTCAATTTAGCAACCCATTTTGCCGGTTCATAATATTGTACTTGTGAATCAAATAAACCGGTAGTGACCAACATATTAGGGTAATTTTTCTTTTCAACATTATCATAGGGTGAATATGACAACATATAGTCATACGATTCTTTTTCATTCGGATTTCCCCATTCATCATATTCGCCGGTTGTTAACGGAATTGAATCATCGAGCATAGTGGTTATCACATCAACGAAAGGTACAGCGGCAACTACGCCATTAAATAATTCGGGATTCATATTAACAACAGCTCCCATTAACAATCCACCTGCAGATCCTCCCATAGCATATAAATGTGCCGGTGAAGTATAGTTTTTCTCGACCAGGTATTTACCACAATCAATAAAATCGGTAAAAGTATTTTTCTTATTAAATAATTTACCATCATCATACCATTGCCGTCCTAAGTACTGACCCCCTCTTATATGTGCAAGTGCAAAAACAAAACCTCTGTCTAATAGAGATAAACGTGTTGAACTAAAGCCATCGGGTATGGTATAACCATAAGAACCATAAGCATATAATAACAATGGAGTGTCCTTATTAAGTTCAGTATCTTTTCTATAAACTAAAGAGATTGCTACCTTCTTACCATCTCTTGCAGTAGCCCAAATTCTTTCACTTTTATAATTATTTTTATCGAATTTACCACCAAGTACTTCTTGCTCTTTTTTAATATCTTTAGATTTATCCTTCATATTAAAATCTATGACTGACGATGGTGTAGTAAATGAATTGTACCCGTATCGAATGATATCAGTATCAAACTCAGGATTATTATACACACCTACCGCATAGGTTTCTTCATCAAAAGGCAATAAATAATCTTCTGTATTATCCCAACGCTTTATGCGGATGTTATTAAGTCCTTCACTACGTTCTTCAAGTACCAAATAATCTTTATAAATTGAAATATCCTCAAGTAAGACATCTTCTCTATGAGGAATAACATCTTCCCAATTCTCAACTGTTGTTTTATTTTCGGGCGTCCGCATTACTTTAAAATTCTTCGCCTCATCTTTATTTGTTAAAATATAAAAATGATCGCCAAAATGTGATATGCTATACTCTAAACCTCTTATTCTTGGCTGGATCATCCTCAATTTATCATTTGGAGTATTTGCATCTAACACTTGATACTCATTGCTTATTGTACTATATGATCCAACAACGATATACTTTTTTGATTTGGTTTTATACACAAAAGCACCAAAGGTGTCGTCCTTTTCATGAAAAACCTCCGTGTCAGTAGAAGGGTCTGTACCCAAAGTATGCCTAAAGATCTTATCACTTCTTAATGTAATGGGATCTTTCTTTGCATAAAAAATAGTTTTATTGTCATTTGCCCAAGTGGAACCCCCTGTGGTATTTTCAATTTTTTCAGGATATATTTCACCTGTTTCTAAATTTTTGAATTGAATAGTATATTGTCTTCGACTTAAAGTATCTACACTAAAGGTTGCTAACTTATTATCTTCACTAACGCTTACACCACGTAAGGAATAATACTCGAAACCCTCTGCCATCTCGTTTACATTAAACAGGATCTCTTCATTGGCTTCGAGGTTCTCTTTTTTTCGTGAGTATATTGGATATTGTCCGCCTATCTCATATCTCGTTATATAATAGTATCCGTTATCCTTATAAGGAACTGATTCATCATCTTCTTTAATTCTGCCTTTCATTTCTTGAAAAAGATCTTCCCTGAACTTTTCTGTATGTCCAAATCTTTTGTCGAAATAGTCGTTTTCGGCTTTTAAATAATCCAACACTTTTTGTGTATGTTCATCCGGATCTTTAGCGTTTTTCTGTTCATCAGATAAACGCATCCAATAATAATTATCGATTCTAATATCGCCATGTTTTTCTAGTTCTACAGGAACTTTGTCTGCAATGGGTGGTTTCGCATCAGCGTTTTTCATTTGATCTTGTTTACATGAAATTGTTAAAATAAGTGAAGTCGTAAGCAAAAAAAGTACTGCTTTTTTCATTGAGAAAGAATTTAATTAATGGCCGAAATTACTAAATTTGTATTTATTAATAAATAAATATCATAATTATGTTTGGTGATTTATCAGGAATGATGGAAAAATTAAAAGAAGCGCAACAAAAAGTCGCAGAAACTAAAACTCGTTTAAATACTGTCTTTGTTGATGGGGAATCAAATGGAGTAAAAGTTACCGTCAGTGCAAATCGAGAAGTAAAAAGTATTTCTATTGAAGATAACTTATTGAATGATAAGGAAGAATTGGAAGATTCTTTGATCATAGCATTGAATAAAGCTATAGAAAAAGCAAATGCCATCAATGATGCTGAAATGGCTGCGGCCGCAAAAAATGGATTGCCAGATATTCCCGGATTGGATATGTTTAAGTAGTGTTTGATTTACTGATCATGTACCTGCATATAAGATATTGAGCCAGAATATAAGTTATCATGATCAGCACAGAATAAATGCCTTTAGACTCATAAAATCTATCAAAAGCGATCATACTATCGGATGCAATAAATAACAACGCTCCAAAAAGTAAAAGCTTTGAAGATTGAGATTTATTGATGATATAATTTAGCAAAGACACTATTCCAAAAACTGAAATAGTCAATCCATAGACTAGTACAGGAATTAAATATTCTCCCAAATTATCAATCAACAAATAAATCAAAAGAATAAAATAAATCGCAAAAGGGAGAATTGCTTGCAGCTTTTGAGACTTCGATGAATTATTTAAATAACCAATTATAATTTTAATATATAACAATTGCGTAATCAAGAAGGCCGCTATTCCGAATAAGAACATATCATTATTGTCTAAAAGAAATACATCTCCTAGAAAAGAAAAAAACAATGCAGCTAAAAACCAATAGTTCTTGTTCTTTACCGAGCTTAAGTAGATTGCCATTAAAGAAATAATAATGAATGGTTTAGCAATGAGTTCCAGTAAAGCAACATGAATGAGCAGCCCTAGAATATCCAATAGGGAGATAATAACAAAAAGTATCTTAAATATGGTGCTCGATTTTACGATTTTAGCCATGTTTATTTTATTCAATTGGCAATATACACTCTTTGCTAATATTTAAAAGTAGAGGTTTTAGTCCCCTTATTAGGGATTGTTTCATAATAGATGAATCTTCCTTATGACATTGCAAACAGGCTCCTATCAAAAGTATATTTTTTTGCTCTTCTAAATTAAAAGGTCTAAAATCAGTTCGGGTAGACAATATTTCTGCCTGTTTTTTTTCTAAAAACGGTATCCAGGCATCTTCCGGTAATCCATCATTTTTATTCAGATCATATTCAGGTGTAAACTTCCATTTTCCATAACCGCTACTGGTGTCATATGTTAAGTTACCATTGCCATAGCCGATAGAAGCCGGATTAGCGTGACAAGATTTACAATCTCTTACTTTCTTAACCGTCGTATGTGGCGAATTAGGTGCATACAGCCTATGAAAAGAAACCTCCTCATTTATTTTTTTATTGGTAAAGCTACCTTTATCAATAGTGAGTATCATACCGGGTATGGCCGGTTCTATACGTTTTTCTTTACCGGATTCTCTTACGCCCATAGCGGGTAAGGACGAAGAGAATTCTGCTACGAACTCTTTCCACTGCCCTTTCACCATCTTTTTATCTAAAAGATCATAAGCATTTGTTTCATTTTTGTCATATATATTATGACAACCTATACAACGAGGTGTCCATGAAGCATGACAAGTAGAACAATCAAGGTTTTTGTGAGCCATATCCCTTGAGCATAATTCAGATTGCGGTTTAAGATCATGTAGCTTTCCATCTTTCTTTCCGATCAAAAATGCATTTCCTAAGGAATCTACAAAGGTATTTACCAAGGGATGACCACCCTTGTTAACCGAAATAATTTCCTTATCGGAATGATCATAATCCCTATGTAAAAAAACCAGTAGACTTTCAGTATCTAAAGAATCATATGGTATCGTATTAGGTTTATTTTTAAAATGGCAATCAGAACACTTAATTTTGACCGCTTGCTCTTCATGACTATATATTTTGCCATCGCCCATCACTTCATGAGAAGAATGACAATCTATACATAATAAACCTTTGGCATGATGCAAGTCTTCTTCTATATACTTATATACACGTTTATCTTCAAGCACCCTATAATTTTCAAAGTTGGTCAAATCACTTTCATCTAAAAGGGTTTCTTGCCAACCCTCATAATTGGTTGAAATTCTACTCGATCGGCTATGGCAACCAAAGCAATGTTCATTTTTTACAAAAATATCTGTAGAAGGATGGGTTGTTGGCAATTTTACTTTATTTGAACTTAAATATAATTCTAAGTCATTTTTTGATTCCTTATTATAGTTAAGGTGACAAGCATTGCAACCTCCTCCTCTGCTCAATTGGTTTATTTCGCCAAAATTAGTTTTCTCGGCACCCAAATGGCAATTGGCACATAGGTCTCTAAGATGTTTGTCGGCAGGACTGTATTTTAGATCTCTTATATGATATTGATCATTGGGAGTTTCGGCCTCTCCAAATATAAATTTATCTACAGCTACGATTCCACTATTGGTGGTCATTAAAGAGTTTTCGATCTTTTTCAATTCATTTGGATGGCATTTACCGCAAGTTTCTTTAGCGTTGGATAGATTACCCGGAATTAATATCATGCCTTTATGTGATTCATCCTTGTCATCAGACTGGGTGTTCCCTAAATGACAGCTTGCACAACCAATAAGCTCGGGGTCATGATATTTTGAGTAACCCTTTGTATTTTGATGGCATTGTAAACAAGATTCCTTAGAAGTATTTTCAATTTTTGAATATTGAGTCTCGCCGAAAATATAACTATTCAAAAAGCTATGATTCTTAATTAAAAAGAATAGTGAAATTATTGCAATAACCAATACAAAAAACCAAATTTTAGAAATGCTAATTTTCATAAAAAAGTGTTACGACAAAATTACGATAATTAAAATTATGTTATTCATAATTTAAGATACTGATATACATTTCAATACAATTAAAACTTAACTGAATTTGAAATTAGGATCAAATAAACTTTTGATTTTCAAATTATTGATGTGACCAATGTTACCAAGTTAACTAAGGTTTTATGACTTTTATCATACTCTATCCTGCAAGACCGAAATAATTTTACATCATCAAATAAATACAAGGCATATGACTACTTCAAGAAGAAAATTCATTAAAATTTCTGCTTTAGGCATAGGAGGTGTTGCTGCAACTAGTAGTGCGATTAATTTATTCGGAGCGAATTCATATTTAGATGAACTTACTTTAAAAAATGGTGCTAAAAATTTTAAAAGAACACCGACCTATTGCGAAGTATGTTTTTGGAAATGTGCTGCGTGGGCCTATTCTGATGGTGAAGGAAAGATTCAAAAAATCATAGGTAATGAGAATGACCCTCATTGTTATGGTAGACTTTGTCCTAGAGGTACTGGTGGTGTAGGTATGTATAATGATGAAGACCGCCTTAAAACCCCATTAATAAGGACTACTATTAATGGAGAAGAAACTTTTAGGGAAGCCTCTTGGGAAGAAGCCTTAGATCTTATCTCTACCAAATTTCAAAGCATAAAAGAAAAATATGGAGCTGAATCATTAGCACTATTAAAACATGGTTCTCCGGGTAAACACTTCGAACATTTATTTCAATCTTTTGGATCGGATACCATTGCAGAGCCTGCATATGCACAATGTAGAGGACCACGGGAAACTGGTTTTAGTTTAACTTATGGATCATGGGTAGGGTCGCCAGAACCTACTGATATTAGAGACACAAAATGTTTGGTATTAATAGGTTCCCACATAGGGGAAAATATGCATAATACACAGGTACAGGAAATGTCTGATGCTATAGATAATGGAGCTACCATTATTACTGTTGACCCAAGGTTATCAACAGCGGCCAGCAAATCAAAATATTGGTTAGCTATTAAACCCGCTACAGACATAGCTTTAATGCTTTCTTGGATGAATGTATTAATTGAAGAAGAGCTATACGATAAAAAATACATTACAAAATATGCCAACGGATTCGATGAATTAAAAGAACACGTTAGCAAATTCACTCCGGAGTGGGCTTATGGTATTACTACTATTAAACCTGATGTCATTAGAAAAACTGCCAGAGAAATGGCTAATGCATCTCCTGCAGTGATCATTCATCCCGGCCGTCATGTCACCTGGTATGGTGATGATTCTCAAAGAGCTAGAGCAATGGCCATTTTAAATGCACTATTAGGGTCTTGGGGTCGTCGTGGAGGTTTTTATTTTAAAGAAAGTCTTAAAGTTCCCGAATACCCACATCCAGAATATCCACATCCTAAATGGGGATGGAAGGAGATTGGCGAAAAATACCCTTTAGCACAAATGGGAATTACAACTGAAGTTATCAAGGCCTCAATACCGAATGTAGAAAATAAATATCCGGTAAAAGCCTGGATGGTAGCCGGTACAAACATCACTAAATCTATACCCAATAAAAAGTTATTAGAAGAAGCCATGGATGCTATCGAATTTATGGTAGTTGTTGATACCATGCCTATGGATGTTACGGGCTATGCCGATGTAGTGTTGCCAGAATGCACCTATTTAGAACGCTATGATGACATTAGATCTGCCACAAACAGAGAGCCCTCGATTGCTGTAAGAGTTCCGGTTGTTGAACCAAAATATAATTCTAAACCCGCATGGTGGATTGCGAAAGAGATTGGTGAACGGATGGGCACAGGAGAATTCTTTGACTATGAAGATTATAAAGAAGTTATTGAATGGCAATTAAATAAAATGGGTACCTCATTAGAGGAAATGCAGAAAATTGGTGTTAAGAATTACCCAAGAACATCTGGTTCATTATTTTTAAAAGAAGATGAAAAATATGAATTTCCTACAGCTAGCGGTAAAATAGAATTATTCTCTCAAGAGCTAAAAAATCTAGGATTTGATGCATTGCCGGTTTACAACAAACATCCAGAACCACCACAAGGCTATTATCGTTTAAATTATGGAAGGGCGCCTATGCACACCTTTAGTAGGACATCAAATAACCCGAATTTGAATGATCTCAAAAAAGAAAATGCCTTATGGGTAAATCCAAAAGTGGCAAGAATATTAGGATTAAAAAGCGGACAACATGTATGGTTGAAAAATCAAGATGATATCATCTCTACCTTTTCGATTAGGGTTAGAGTTACCGAAAGAATTCGTTGGGATTCTGTATACATGGTTCATGGTTTTGGTCACGATAATAAAAAGTTAAGCAGGGCCTTCGGCAAAGGGATTAATGACACTGAACTTATTTCTCAGGTTGCAATAGACCCTATTATGGGTGGTACCGGAATGAGAGGGAATTTTGTTCAGATTTTAGCCGAAAACCCACATAAAAAAGTAGAGATATGAGATATGCGATGGTTATAGACACATTAAAATGTGTTGGTTGTAGTGACTGCGTTGTTGCCTGTCAAACAGAGAACGATGTACCTATTGGGTATTGTAGAGATTGGATTACAGAAACCGTAAATGGGGCGTATCCAACTATTGAGTTAGAATTAAAATCAGAACGTTGCAATCATTGTGAAAATGCTCCTTGTGTACGTTGTTGCCCAACAGGTGCAAGTCATAAAATTGAAGGCGGAATTGTATTGGTTACCGAAGATGAATGTATTGGTTGTGGTGCTTGTATAGAATCCTGCCCGTATGATGCTCGTTTTCAACACCCTGAAGGTTATGTAGATAAATGTACATTTTGCCATCACAGATTGGAAAAAGGGCAACTACCTGCATGTGTTGAAGTTTGCCCAACTAAGTGTATGTATTTCGGAGATTTAGATAACCCGAATAGCGAAGTTTCCAAGCTGTTGAAAAATAGAAAATACAAAACACTAGCTCCAGAAGCCGGTACAAAACCTCATGTTTATTATTTAATTTAAAAATATTGTCATGCAAGAAGAATTATTTGTAAGTGGAAGAGACTTACCGAATATAGATCCATCATTGGAAATTTGGCACTGGCCAATATCGCTATATTTATTTTTAGGAGGTTTGTCTGCCGGATTATTATTTTTTGCCGGTGTAATAACAGTTCTGGGTAAGGATAAAGAATATCCTGCTGCAGTAAAATATGCCTCTATGGTACCTCCCATTGCTTTAACCTTAGGTTTAATAGCACTGATATATGATTTAACTCACCCACTTTATAGTTGGCAACTTTATACCACGATTAGGTTAGAATCACCAATGTCATGGGGTGCCTGGGTACTATTAATAACTACACCTTTATCGTTTTTATGGGTTTTTAGTTATTATTCTGAATTATTTCCTAAATGGCAATTAAAATTTGAATTCCTAAAAAATATAGAAACCTTCCTGATAAAGAACAGGAAAAACATGGCTATTGCATTAATACCATTGTCTATTATTTTGGGGGTATACACAGGAATTTTATTATCGGCTTTTAATGCAAGGCCTCTTTGGAACAATGCCATTTTGGGTCCTTTATTCTTAACATCAGGTCTATCGACTGGGGCTGCAACCATCATATTGATGGCTAAAAGCGCCCATGAAAGACATCTGTTCAGTAAAGTGGATTTAGCCCTTATTATCATAGAATTAGGACTAATTGTTCATATGATCATGGGAATGTATGCCGGGTCTGAAGTACAATTAGAAGCTATGCAGTTACTGGTAGGTGGTGAATTTACAGTCATGTTTTTCGGATTTGTTATAATTCTTGGTCTGATAGTACCAGCAATGTTTGAGTTGGTTGAAATTTTAGGATTTAAAGTGCCTGTTGTTGTACCAGCCATACTTATTTTAATAGGTGGCCTGGTGTTCAGGTTTGTTATGGTTGAAGCAGGTCAAATAACACGGTATTTATATTAAAAAATAAATTATGAATAAAAAACAGGTTAAAAACAAAAGACATGTTTATTGGAATCCCTATTTCGGTGGATTTTTATTGGGCATATTAATCATTTTCACCTTTTATATTACCGGTAGAGGTATTGGTGCTTCCGGTGCCATGAAAAGTGGTGTTGTAACCATAGTAGATGCCGTAGCTCCTACACATGCTGAGAATAATGCCTATTACAGTCAATTTATTACGAAAGGTGAATCTCCCATGAATAATTGGTTGGTTTTTGAGACTATAGGGGTATTGATTGGGGCATTTTTATCTGGTGCTCTTACGGGACGTTTAAAATTAAAAGTTCAGCATTCACCAAAAATTACTAGCAGGCGAAGATTAGTTTTTGCTCTTATTGGAGGGCTATTATTTGGTTTAGGCGCCCAAATTGCAAGGGGATGCACGAGTGGAGCAGCATTAAGCGGGATGGCAGTATTGTCGACAGGAGGATTTATAACCATGCTATCTATTTTTGGTACTGGTTTTATCGTTGCTTATTTTTTTAGAAAAAATTGGATTTAATAATTAAAAATTTTTGAATATGGGACCTCTAATACCTAATGGTATCATACCTGCAGAATGGAATTATATCTTAGCGATTTTAATTGGATTTGCTTTCGGATATATTTTAGAAGCCTCTGGTTTTTCTTCTTCAAGAAAACTAGCCGGTGTTTTTTATGGATATGATTTCGCTGTATTAAAAGTGTTTTTTACAGCAGCTGTAGTTTCAGTCATCGGATTATATTATATGGATTATCTAAGTTTAGTCGACATTACCAGACTATACGTGCAGCCTACTTATTTAGTTGCAGCAATTATTGGTGGCGCCATCATGGGCGTGGGATTTTTAGCTGGTGGATTTTGTCCGGGAACCAGTTTAACCGCCGTCGCCATAGGTAAAATTGACGGCATGGTGTATACCCTAGGTTTAATGATTGGAATATTAATATTCTCTGAATTCTTTGGCTTTCTAGAACCGCTATTTGATGCTTCGAATTTAGGCCATATTACCCTCGTAGATACGTTGGGAATTTCACCTTATTGGATAATTTTTGCTTTTACCCTTATCGCGCTTATCAGCTTTCTATTTTCCGATTGGGTTAGAAGCAAAGTAAAAAAAGTGTTCTATTAAATTTAGAAGTTATGTCAAAAAGTTATCAATTTAAAAGATTTCTTACCAGAAGATATCAAATTTTAGCAGCTATACTTTTTCTGCTGGCTGCCGGTTTACTATTATTACCAAAGTATGAAAAACATGAAGGAATATCGCCTGAAGAACTTTTGAGTAATTCAATAAGTCCAGAAAGATATATAACGACAGATGTTCTGGCCGATAGAATCATAAATCAAGACCCTTCTTATTTACTCATCGATATAAGGCCAGAAGAAGAATTTAAGGAATATACATTGCCAAATGCTATTAATATTCCCTTAAAAAAAATAATGGATGAGGAATCAATTCCGTATTTAAATCAAACTCAATATGATGTCGTATTGTTTTCAAATGATCATTTTTATGCTGATCAAGCTTGGATCATGTGCAATCGCTTGGGATATAAGAATATGCATGTACTAAAGGGAGGCCTTAATAATTGGTTTCATACCATTATCAACCCGGCAAAACCTGGTGAAGATATGCCGGCAACTGCCTTCGAATTATATTCAACCAGAAAGGCTGCCAGTATGTTTTTTGGGGTAGCCTATCCCGAAGAAGTTAAACAAATCGTGGTTAAAAAAGTAATTCCTAAAAAAGTAATTACCATTAAAAAGAAGAAAAAAATGCCTGTAGAAGGTGGATGTTAGCTGTATTTATTCTTAATAATCTTAGAAACAAATGAAAGAATTAGAAAAAACAAAACGAATATCAATAGCAGCAGTACTAACCATATTGATAATCCTTATCGGACTGCTTTCGTATAAAAGGCCAAAGCATATCTATGCGTTGAATACAAAAAGTACATTAGAAAATATGACTGGTGCAGATTATTTAATCACTCTGGAACAGATCAACAATCCCGATTTTATGTTGGTAGATATTAGAAACCAGTATGATTATGATAAAGGTCATTTAGAAAATGCCGTTAACATATATGCTCCTGAAATATTAAACGACGTTCATTCTGAAATTTTTAAGGAACTGAAAGAAAATAATAAAACAATTGTTTTATATGGTAATAACCCACATCAGGTGATAGTACCCTATATGTTATTATTTCAACTAGGTTATACCAATACTAAAATCTTAACTATCAGTGTTAGCTATGATCAAAATAAAATGATCACCCAAAATGCTAAGTTGGAAAAAACAGATGCAGATATTAATGCTTTTATAGAAGAGTCAATTAAAAAAGCAGCTGTAAAACCCAAACCTATTATCAAGTCAATTCCTAAAAAAGTGATACCAATTGTAAAGAAGAAGAAAATACCTGTTGAAGGAGGATGTTAAAATCTAAAAAGACTCCTTTTCAATCATATTAATTATTGTGAAAATTATGAGTCAAATACTAAATCGATAACCATGGTAAATGAGATCCATTTTTTAAGAGAAAAATTAGACCAACAATTTACAGGTGTTTTTGAAGAGAATTTGATAGATGAGATAGTAAAAACAGGTTATTTAAAACATATAGATGCTGGTGACCTATTGGTTGATATAGGGGATGAAATGACGCATATTCCTCTTATCATAAAGGGGCTTGTTAAAGTAATTAGAGAGGACCAAAATGAAGAGGAACTATTGCTCTATTATTTGGAAAAAGGTGATTCTTGCGCTATCTCTTATGTAAATTGTATTCATCATAGTCAAAGTATGTTTCGAGCAATCGCGGATATAGATACTGAATGTATTATGGTTCCGGTAAATAAGATCGAAGAATGGTTGATTAAATACGAAACCTGGCGCGTTTTTATTATTGACAGTTATCACAATAGACTTTTAGAATTGGTAGATACAATAGAGAGTCTTGCATTTTTAAAACTAGATGAACGATTATATAAATACCTCAAAGAACAAGTAAACGTTACACATAATAAAATCTTAACTATAACTCATCACGAAATTGCTCAGGATCTACATACCTCCAGAGTAGTTATTTCTAGGATATTAAAAATCCTCGAAAATAAAGGACAAATTAAATTAGGACGAAACAGAATAAAAGTTAAAGCCTAGTTTTTATTTCTCAAATTTTATAATAATGCCGTTGACTTTTGTTCCGTTTTAGCGGTCAATCTACCATGATTTTTAACTCGTTTTTTTATACTTTTTTTTATGAGCAAATATCAATTAAAATATTTGCATTAAAGTATACCTAACGCATCATTTTCTATAAAGAACCAATGAAACATATTTTACATACACCCCTGTATATCTGTTATTTACAAACTTTTTATTGTCAATATTTCACTTTTTTTACTTGGTAACAATTGTTACCAAATCATGTGACAAATGATACTGATTAAACTGATTATTTATAGCAAAAAAATGATAAAAGTCATAAAAATAAATCAGACCCAACAATAATTTTGACATCAAATTAAAACAATAAAATATTTCAATTTTAAATAATTAAATCATGAAAAGGTTATCAATTTTTTTAGTAGCATTACTTTTTTCGACAGCTGCCATATTGAGCAGCTTTACGAATGTTAATGCTAACACTACAGTGCAGGATCCACCTGACGAATATGAAATTCTATTGAACTATCTGGAAACCAATGGAAACTTCATAAATACATTAGCTTCAGAAGCAATAGTATCAGCCGACGAGGTTAAAAAGAATATGAAAAATCCTAAATATCAAATTATTGATATTAGAAGTGATAGTTGGTTTGAATACGGTCACATAAAAGATGCAAAGAATGTTAATGCATCAGATTTATTAAACTATTTCGAAAAAAGTATTACTCCTGCCGATTACGATAAAATAGTATTGGTATGTTATTCGGGTCAATCAGCAGCTTATTATGCCAGCCTTTTAAGATTAGCAGGCTATAACAATGTATACAATATGAAATGGGGAATGAGCTCCTGGAGGGTTGACTTTGCCGATAATTCATGGAATAAGAACATCGGAGATGATTTTGTTGAAAAATTGGAATCAATGGAAAGTTCAAAATCAGAAAAAGGAGCACATCCAACTTTAAGTACAGCTAAATCTGAGCCAAAAGAAATTCTTAAAGAAAGATTACAAAAATTATTTGAAACCCCTTACAGCGATTATATCGTTAAATCGACAGATGTTTTTGCAAACCCAAGCAATTATTATATCGTGAATTATTGGGATCAGGATAAATATATCAATGGTCATATACCAACTGCTGTTCAATACCAACCTTTTACATCGTTGAATTCAACAGCCGATCTATATACACTTCCTGCAGATAAAAAAGTAGCGGTGTACTGTTCAACCGGTCAAACTGCGGCTTACGTTGTTGCTTACCTAAATGTACTTGGTTATGACGCGGGAAATATTGCTTATGGTGCCAATAGTTTTATGAATAAAACATTAAAAGAAAAAGACTGGGATGCTTTTACAAAAAAAGAGATCAACATGTTCCCAGTAGTAGAATAAAAAAAACAATTAAAAAACAAATATAAATAACATTAAAAATAAAAATCATGAAAAAATTATCATTATTTCTAATAGGATTATTATTAATTCCTACTTTATTTCTAACCTCATGTGATAGGGGTGACGAAATTAACGGTGGTGTGGTTATCACAACTCCCGAATTCACATTAATGAAAGATTATATGGTGGCTAACAATTTAGACATCGATAAGATCATGACCAATACCGATGGTGAAAAATTTGTCGTAGGACCTCCTGCTGAAGCAGATCTGGCAGCTTTTCTAAACAAATATTATATCATAGATATCAGAGCAAATAATGACTACGCAGCTGGTCATATTCAAGGTGCTAAAAATGTAGCATTCGCAGATATTTTAACAGAAGCTCCTAATGCAGGTGCCAAACCTATATTAATAGCTTGTTATTCAGGACAAACTGCATGTTATGCAACAGCCTTACTACGTATGTACGGATATTCTCATACAATAGCCCTTAAATGGGGTATGTCTGGTTGGAATCAAGCTACTGCCGGGCCTTGGAATGGGAAAATTGGCTCAAATGCTGCAGACGGTCATGCAAACTGGTCATATTCTGCCGCACCAGCTAATTTAGTATTTGATGATCCTACCTTTTCTAGTTTCTCAACTGATGGTTCAGAAATTTTAAAAGAAAGAGTAGAACAAGTTGTAGCTAGCGGATTTGGCGCAGCCACAGTTTCTGGTGCTGATGTATTAGCATCTCCTGGTAATTATTTTGTTAATAATTACTTTAGTGAAGCAGATTATACTGCTTTTGGACATATTGCCAACGCTTATCGTATTTTACCTTTAACACTTGCCGATAACACGTATCGTAATTTAAATCCTGATTCTAACACTAAGGTAGTTACCTATTGCTATACAGGACAAACTTCTGCAGTTATGACAGCATGTTTAAGAGTATTAGGATATAATGCGTATTCAATGACCTACGGAATGAATGGTATTTATAATACCAATAATGCATGGAGTTCTAACCAGTGGGGAGGAGACAGTAACCCTAAAAATTTACCAATAGTACAATAAACAAATGAATAGATAACCGTCATGTAAATTATGAACATGACGGTTATCTAAAAACATTTGAAACTATAAAAAACACACACATGAAAAATTTACTATATATACTATTAGTTATTGTCTTATCCTTATCGGCAAACAGCGCATTTGCACAGGGATGTGAAGGAGATGATCCTGCCGCTGGTAATGATTCTATAAATGCAAATAAACCAATATTATTCGGGTACCTTCAATCTCAATATGATTATTCATTAGGAGATAACGAAAATAGTTTCGCGTTTAAAAGAGCAAGAATTGGGGTAAGAGGAAAAGTTCTGAATGATTTTTCCTATTATTTTATGCTGGAAACCAGTCCGTTTATAGGTGGTTCAGGTGATGCCTATTTAATGGATGCATTTATTACTTATAATGCCAGCAACTGGGCTAGAATTTCAGCGGGTACCTTTAAACAACCTTTTAGCCTGGAAGTTGCCACACCATGTCATAGTTTGGTAACCATAGACCGATCAATTGTAGCTGATCAATTAGTAGCACCGCAAAGAGATTTTGGTATATCTATCTTTGGTGGAAATCAATACACCAAGTTAAACTATTCTCTTGCAGTTATGAACGGTAGCGGCTTGCGTGTAAAAGACAATAATCATAAAAAGGATATTATTGGTAGAGCAACCTATAAAGTTGCCGACTTTTTAACCGTTGGTGGAAGTTTTAGATATGGCTTCCCAGCTAAAGATGAAGACAATCCAACCAACGATAGAGAAAACGATCATGTAAGAAAAACCGTTGGAGGCGAATTTCTATTCAGTATGAATGACTTCCACTTACAAGGTGAATATATATATGATGAAGGTGATGACAATCCTGCAGCAGGCGGTGGATGTGGTGCTGAACCTTTAGAATTAGATTGGATAAGAACTGGTGGTTATATAATGGCTTATTACGATACCAAATGGAATTTGCAACCTGTTTTCAAATATGAATATTTCGATCCAAGCACATATATTAAAGATAAAAATTACTTAGAAAGAATGACCATCGGAGCTAATTATTTCTTTAATGATAACGTAAGATTGCAAATTAATTACCAAGCAAATATCGAAACGATTAGTGCCGTTGATAATGACATGTTATTAGCACAGATACAGATAAAATTTTAACAAATAATTATTTGAATTGATCTAGTTTTATATCTATTTCACAAAAAAACTCTCTAATAAATATTAGGGAGTTTTTTATTTACTATTCATTACCTTTGCATAAATAAGATATTTTAAGACAAAGTGAATAGCCAAGAAATTATATTACGAGAAAAACTAAGCGAATATTATGCTGATATTTTTGAACCCGAATTGATTGACGAGATTATAAAAGTCGGCCACTTCGATAAAGTCAAAAGTGGTGAACTTATGATAGATATCGGTGCTGAAATGACACATATTCCGCTAATCTTAGAAGGTGTCGTTAAAATTATAAGGCAGGAAAAAGAAGGTGACGAACTCGTACTTTATTTTCTTGAGCGTGGCGATACTTGCGCTATTTCGTTCGTTAATTGTATTAATAGAAAAAGAAGCTTATTTAAAGGTGTTGTTGATCAGGATATGGAAGCTGTTTTTTTACCGGTGGAGCATATTGACGATTGGTTAATGAAATTTAAATCATGGCGTTCTTTTATTATTGATAGTTATCACTTTAGATTGATTGAAATGGTCGAATCAATAGATAGCCTGGCATTTATGAAAATGGATAAGCGATTATTAAAGTATTTAAACGATAAGGTTAAAATAACCAGAGACATTGATCTGGAGATTACACATCAGGAAATAGCCAATGACCTGAATACATCAAGAGTAGTTATTACCAGATTGATCAAACAGCTTCACGATAAGGGTAAGATCTATTCAACACGTAATAAAATTAGAGTCTTAAATTTCTAGGAGATCGTTAACCAAGCATGGTTAAGTAGTCATCTTCTGAAATAATCGGAATTTTTAATTCTTCGGCCTTCACCTTTTTACTCGGTCCCATCTGATCTCCGGCAATAATGTAATCTGTCTTTTTGGAAATAGAACTTGACACTTTACCCCCATTATCCTCTATAGATTTTTTTAATTCATTTCTGCTCATTTTTGCAAAAACACCTGAGACGACAAAGGTCTTACCTCTTAAAATGTCTGTTTGATTTTCTAATGCTTTCGCAGAAAGTTCGAGTTGAATACCGTACTTTTTTAACCTATCTATTAGTTGGATATTTACCAAATTATTCGAGAATTCAACAATACTTTGTGCAATTCTATCACCAATTTCATCCACCTCAATCAGCTCTTCAAAACTAGCCTTCATTAAATTATCTATATTCTTAAAATATTTGGCTAATTTTTTTGCTACAGTTTCACCAACAAATCTAATACCTATAGCAAATAAAACCCTTTCAAAAGGAATTTGTTTAGACGCTTCTATTCCCTTGATCATATTTTCAGCGGATTTTTCTGCCATACGCTCTAAAGGAATGACCTGTTCGGTTTTTAATTCGTAGAGGTCTGCATAGTTAGAAATAAGACCAGCATTAAACAAAAGCTCAACAGTTTCGGCTCCTAAGCCCTCAATATCCATAGCTTTTCGGCTGATAAAATGCTGTATCCTGCCTGTAATTTGTGGTGGGCAACCATATTCATTAGGGCAATAGTGTTGGGCTTCACCTTCATTTCTAATTAATTCTGTTTTACATTCGGGACAACGGGTGATATATTGCGTTGGCTGAGAATCTTTTAGACGTTTTGAAAGATCAACCCCAATCACTTTAGGAATGATCTCACCACCTTTCTCGACATAAACGGTATCATCAACACGAATATCCAATTTAGCAATCTGATCAGCATTATGAAGTGATGCCCTCTTAACGATAGTCCCTGCCAATTCTACAGGCTCTAAATTAGCCACCGGTGTGATGGCTCCGGTACGCCCAACCTGATAAGAAATACTGTTTAAAATGGTGCTTTTCTGCTCTGCTTTAAATTTATAAGCAATAGCCCAACGTGGTGACTTAGCAGTATATCCTAATTCATCTTGATATGTCAATGAATTTACCTTTACCACTACCCCATCCGTTTCATAAGGTAAAGATTGACGTCGCTTATCCCAAAAATTAATATAATCTAATACTTCTTCAATTGATGATACTACTTTATAGGTATCGGGAATTTTAAATCCTGATCTTTTAGCAGATTCTAAAGCCTCAGCATGTGTCTTAAAGGGTAATTTATTACCTACTATATGATAAAGCAAACAATCTAAGGGGCGATTGGCAACTTCTGCACTATCCTGTAATTTTAAACTACCGCTTGCTGTATTTCTCGGATTCATATAAGGGTCTTCACCCTCCTCAATGCGAGCTTTATTCATAGCATTGAATCCCTCTAAAGGCAAAATAATTTCTCCCCTGATCTCGAATTCATTAATCGTATTATCCTTTAATTTCAAGGGAATGGATTTGATGGTTTTAATATTTGTAGTAATGTCATCACCCCTAAAACCATCTCCCCTGGTTACACCACTTATCAAAAGTCCATTTTGATAAGACAGATTTATCGATGCACCATCATATTTTAATTCACATATATATTCTAACGTATCTACTCCTAGAATTTTATGCACTCGTTTCTCCCAATCTACAAGGTCTTCCTTAGAATAACTATTATCTAAAGAATACATTCTGTTCTTATGAGCAACTGTTTCAAAGTTTTTAGTGATCTCACCTCCTACGCGTTGTGTAGGCGAATTGGCATCAAAAAATTCCGGATGCTTCGATTCCAGCGCTTGTAATTCCTTCAATTTTATGTCAAAATCATAGTCCGAAATAGTGGCGGCATCTAACACATAATAATTGTAATTATGTTGGTTTAATTCGTCACGAAGCGCTTTGATCTTTTCTTCGATAGTTGGCATTGGTATAATAAAATTGATGGCTAAAAATAAAGAAATAAAGTGGTTTTTATGGCATATTAAACCATGTATAACAACTTAAAATAATCAATTTCTTTTCAACTTCCTTTTCCTGGCCTTACCAAAAGCAATGAGTAATACTCCAACAATGGTGATGAAACCGCCAACAATGGCAACTGGCCTTGGAAAGTCGTTAAAATAGAGATAAGCTCCAAATAAGACAAATAATCCCCTGGTACTGTCGATAATGGCTTTGCGGGAGAGGGGGATATACTGTAGCGCTAAGTACCCGGCAATAACAGTAAGAAACGGACCTAAAAGAGAGCCGATAAAAATATTCTTTAATGCACTACCCGGAATAGCCCACGTTTTTTCAATCAATGTTATAGCTATTAATGAAAACATGAAAAGAAAAAAACTCCTGTTAATGGTTAAAATAATAGGGTGTATTTTTTCGATCTTCTTTTTGATGATCAGGGCAGTTACAGCGCTTATCAAACTTGAATATAATACATACTCTGCCCCTTCAATAAACAGATCATTTAAAGTAGAATTACCCTTAAAGCTAATGATAAAAGCGCCAGACAGGGCTAATAAAATTCCCCATAATTCGAGGGTATTGAATCGCTCTTTCAGAAAAAAGAAACTTAGGGCAATCACAAAAGCAGGTGAAATATTACCTATAAATGAAACGATTGTCGGATTGGTAATGGTGTCTATTGCCTTAAAGAAAAAATAGGCACTCACTACTTCAAGTAATCCTAATAATAGTAATACAAAATAACAACTGCGCGGTAGTTTTATTAAGATATGATAAGTTTTTTTATACCAGGCAAAAATAAGAATCCACAAAAGTCCAAAAGCAAACCAATATACTCCGAATTGTGGTATGGAAACTTCTATTAATGCTGCTTTACTAAAAATATAGACATTAGATACAGCTATAACCGATACTAAAGCAAATAAAAAACCTTTAAAAGAATCGGTTAGTTTCATGCTCCAAAGATAGTTCTAAAACCCTCATTTACATGCAACAATTGTTGCCAGATATCATAGTTTATTTTATAATTAATACGCCATTATTTTATAACAAAAAGAAATGATGCTGAATGGCTTATCATTTTTACATACTATCTTTAAACTGATACATATCATTGACAGCTTAAATAATTTATTCTAATTTTAAAAGGCAAAACCATAACAAAACTTTTGTATTTATATTTTTTTTGATCTTTGATGTTGCTATATGAAGTTGAGTAAATTAATATCCGAACTTAAACGCAGGCACGTTTTTAAAGCTACCATTGCCTATTTAGCAATTTCATGGGTAATCATACAAATTGCATCCATCCTTTTACCTGCTTTCAACGCACCGGATTATGCTCTTAAAGTCATCATTTTCGTTTTGTTTGTCGGGCTTATTATCTGGATCGGTTTTTCATGGAACTATGATTTTACAGCAGACGGTATTCAAAAAACGGATGATACCGAAACGAATGAAGAAACTTTAATTTTAACGAATCGCCGATTAAATAGAGTGATCGCGGGTTCGCTCGGCTTAGCCTTAATACTACTTGTCGTCATTAGTTTTTGGATGGGTTCGAATTGGAATGATAAGTCCGATTTACCTGAAACCAAAGTAGTTGCTGTCATTCCACTTATTCAACAAATAGACGAAAAAGAAAAAGAAGAAGCATATTTCAAGGAAGGAATGACCCAGGAACTTATCGATCAACTTTCCAAAGTAGATCGGTTAAAGGTGATCCACCAAAGATCTACAAAGGTTTTAACTTCAGGATTTGATCTAACCAGTTCCCTGATTTTAAATGTGATCAAGGGCATTGATTATTTTGTTGAGGGAAGTTTTGAGCGTGAATTGAACATGATTCACGTTCACATCATCCTAAAAGAATCTATAAACGGCGAACCTGTCTGGCAAAAAAGGTATTCCAAAGAACTTTCTGAAATACGAAAGTTATGGGCGGATGTTGCTGTTGATTTGGCAAGTCAAATGGGTATTATTGTCAAGCCAATAAATGCCAAACTTTGGTCAGGTATCCGACCGGTTGACCCTGAAGCTTTTGCGCTGTATCTGAAGGGTAAACACGATCTAAATAAATCGACTCCTGCTGACTGGGAGCGAGGTTTGGTGTATTTGCAAGAGTCCGTCGATAGAAATCCCTCTGATGCAAATACCTGGGCTTGGCTGTCACAGGCCTATATTAATCTAGGACATGGCAGCCCAAATCCTCCTCCAGACGCATTTCCCAAAGCGCTTGAAGCAGCAGAAAGGGCGATTGAACTTGATTCCACTATTGCCTTGGGCTGGGCATCTTTATCGCACTATTACACCTATTTCGGAAGAGACTGGGACATGGCCGAATACGCTTTTAATCGCGCCAACGCATCAGATCCTAATCTTGCGGATAATCATTATCACAGGGCGTGGTACTTGGCGTTGTTTGGAAGAATGAATGAAGCCATTGAAGAACATAAACTGGCTCAGGAGCTGGATCCTTTCACCCCTGCTCAGACAGCATGGTTAGGAGCTTTATATGGTAGTGTTGGCATGTATGAAGAAGGGATTATAGAAACAGAAAAAGCCGCTCTTATGGGTGTGAAGGGTGATTTTGATTATGCCACAAGCATGCATATTCGAGGCTGGATCTATATTCAGCAGGGTAAAGTGGAACAGGGCTTAGAACTTTTAAAACAATGTGCTGAAATAAGTCCTTTCTGGAAATACCCGGGATATGGCGTTGCCCTGCTGGAAACGGGATTTATTGAGGAAGGGAAAGCCATTCTCAATGAAATGGAACAAATGCCGCCTAATGATTTTTTTGACTTATTTATTGGTATTTATTACGCGCATTTGGGTGATTATGATAAATCCTTTGAATACTGGAAGATTGATAACAAGGCTGCCTGGTTTCCATGGTTAAGAACTGATTTTGTGCCCGATGAAATAAGGAAAGATCCGAGGTTCATAAAACTCATGCGAGACATGAATTTACCCGATCCTGCCCCTTTGGTTTATCATCCGGTGCAATAATTAATAAATACTATTTTACAAAATGAAGTGGAATAAATTAATATCAGAACTTAAACGCAGGCATGTTTTTAAAGCTACCATTGCCTATTTAGCTATTTCATGGGTAATCATACAAATTGCATCCATCCTTTTACCTGCTTTCAACGCTCCCGATAATGCCCTTAAAGCCATCATTTTCGTTTTGTTTGTTGGTCTTATTATCTGGATCGGTTTTTCTTGGATCTATGACTTTACAGCAGACGGTATTCAAAAAACGGATGACATTGAAACAAACGAAGAAACCTTAATTTTAACGAATCGGCGATTGAATAAAGTGATCGCGGGTTCGCTCGGCTTAGCCGTAGTACTACTTGTTGTTATTAGTTTTTGGGCTGGTTCTCGTTGGAATGATAAGGCCATTCCCACTATTTCTAAAAAAGTTGCCGTTATACCATTTGTACATGAAGCAGAGGATACTGAGGAAGACTATTTTAAGACCGGTATGACCCAAGAACTTATCAATGAATTGTCGAAAGTAGACCAATTAACCGTGATAAGCCAGGCTTCTACCAAGCTTTTATATTCAACTATTGGCCCTGCCAATATACTTATTTCAAATGAGCTCAAGAAGATCGATTACTTTATATATGGGACAGTCGAGCGCCAATTAAACAAACTTGATATTCTCCTTGAACTCAAAGAATCATCCGATACCAAACCCCTCTGGAAAAAAAGCTATTCAAAAGACATCTCTCAGGTTAGGCAACTCTGGGCAGAGGTTGCCAGAGATCTGGCCACAGAAATGGGTATGGAAGTCAAACCTGACGACGCCATACTTTGGTCAAACCTTAAACCAGTAAAACCTGAGACCTATGAATTGTATCTAAAAGGAAAACATAACTTAAATAAATCAACCGTAGAAGATTGGCAACGAGGGATTGTTTATCTTCAAGAGGCCGTTGATCAGAATCCTGCTGACTCTTACGCATGGGCGGGTTTGGCGGAGGGCTATATTAGCCTGGGCCATAGTCCGGTGTCTACACCAGATGTATTTGCTAAATCCCAAGCAGCAGCTCAAAGAGCGATCCAATTAGATTCCACCAATGCCGCAGGTTGGGCAACCTTAGCTGACTACCACACCTATGGTGGCGGGAATTGGCAGCTTGCCGAATATGCGTTTAAGCGTGCCAATACCTTGAATCCTAATATGGCGTTAAATCATTACCATAGATCATGGTATCTTGCTCTTTTTGGCCGTATGAATGAAGCCATTGAAGAACATAAGCGGGCACAGGAATTAGACCCTTTCACACCCTTACATACCGCATGGCTTGGGGGATTATACAATATGGTCGGTGAATATGAAAAGGGAATTGTGGAAGCGGATAAATCAATACAAATGCAAGATAACTACGCTTTAGGAATGCTTATTAAAGGACAAATACTTATCGACCAAGGAAAACAGGAAGAAGGGCTTGAATTATTAAAACAAGCTTCGACTATAATGATAGGGTGGAAATATTGGGCATATGGTCGTGCATTGATCAAAACTGGACATTTACAAGAAGGCAAGGCCATTATTCAAGAACTGGAAAGTATGGAACCAACCGCTTTTGGCGCTTTATGTTTGGGGATCATGTACAGCGAATTAGGTGATTTTGACAAAGCTTTGCAATGGTTTAAGTTCAAGGATAAACATTTTTGGTATCCATGGATTAGGGTCTTAGTAGATAATAAAGAATTACTAAAAGACCCAAGGTTTTTACAATTGATTAGAGATATGAATTTACCAGATCCTGCTCCTTTGGTTTATGATCCGGAGCTCTAGCTGAAATTTTTAATAGATGATTACTAATTAGTTTTATCTTTAGGGGAACATAGTACATATTATAAAAAAAGCCGATATATACTACCGGCTTTTTTATTGATCCATATCTGTTTAATAATAAGAATATCGCCTTACCTTAGAGATATACTTAGCCAAACGTATTACTTGATGGCTATAGCCATATTCATTATCATACCAAACATAAATTACAATGGTTTTACCATCCGGTGAAACAATTGTCGCCGGACTATCGAAAATGGCCGGTGCCGATGTTCCTACAATATCAGAAGAAACCAACTCATTACTCATTGAATATTTTATTTGTTCAACAAGATCGCCTTCCAAGGCATACTTTTTCATTGTGGCATTAACAGCAGAGATACTTGCTGTATTTTCTATCTGTAAATTTAAGATGGCCAAAGAACCATTAGGCACAGGTACTCTAATTGCGTTAGATGTTAACTTACCCTCCAGGGATGGCAATGCTTTGGCAACCGCTCCTCCGGCGCCGGTTTCTGTAACTACCATATTTAAAGCAGCAGCCCTACCCCTTCGATATTTTTTATGCATGTTATCTACGAGGTTCTGGTCATTGGTATATGCATGTATAGTTTCTAAATGGCCGCTTTTGATCCCGAAAGTATCTTCGATCACCTGTAATACAGGCGTAATGGCATTGGTGGTGCAAGAAGCGGCTGAAAAAATATCAACTTTATCAGGATCATAATCATCCTGATTTACACCATGTACTATATTAGGTACCCCTTTACCCGGAGCTGTTAAGAGTACTTTAGTTATCCCCTTACTTTTTAAATGCCGGCCTAATTCTTCTTCGGTTCTATACGCCCCGGAATTATCAATAACCAAGGCATTACTGATGCCGAATTTTGTATAATCTACTTCTTCCGGAGCATTGGCCGCGATCATATAAACAGTTGTTCCGTTAATCATCAAGGCTTTCTTTTTGATATCGATGCTTACCGTTCCAGGAAAATCACCATGTACAGAATCATTGCGCAATAAGGCTGCCCTTTTCTCTAAAATTGTTTCATTTATCTCACCTCTGGTCACAATCGCACGCAAACGCAATTGTAGGCCCTTACCCGTTCTTTCCATAAGTTCTCTGGCCAATAACCTGCCTATTCTACCAAAACCATATAGTACCACATCTTTCGGTTTAAAACCGTTGGATTTGTTTGCTCCCTTTAATTTTGCCTTTACAAATTCTAATACATTTTCTTCGTCTTCAGCCAAATAATATTCATAGGCTAATTTCCCAATATCTAATTTTGCCGGAGGTAGATTTAATTCTTTAAGGGCTCTTGATATTTCTACGGCATCGAAAATAGAAATAGGCTTTTGAACAAATTGACTGGCATATTCTATCAAGTTCAATATCTGACTCACATTTCTGTTGATCAGTTGATTCCTAAAAAGAATCAGTTCAATTGCATTATCATACCATAGATCGCTTATATTTTTAATAAATTCTACGGTAGCTTTTCTCCTGTCGGCTTGAAAAGCGAGTTCTTTTTCATAGGTTACATTTGTTAGCATTTTTTTTTAATATTTGAGTTAGAATATTCCGTAAAGGTACCATTTCAATCGATTTCGTAAAAGTTTTTTAAATAAAAAATCCCCCAATAAATTGGAGGATTTTAATGGGTAATTTTACTTTTTAATTTTGAATAAACATCCTTAAATATTCTACAGCACCTTCTTCATTTAGGATTTGCAAGATCACTTGCTTTCCTTTATTCTTTCTTAAGATTTGCTCAATTTCTTCTACATCATATACTTTAATATCATCGATTTTTAAAATAATATTGCCATTTTTTACGCCTTGTAAATAATTACTTCTAAGATTTATAATTTCAACACCATAGTTAATTCTATATTTAGTAGCGTCTTTGCTGGATATCTTTTTAAGCTCTCCAATATGGTATTTAGAAAAGTCTAGTTTGCCAATATTTTCCTTACCAAATTGATTGGTTAATCTGACATTAAATTCTTTATTTACCCCATTTCTCAATACATTCACACTTACGATATCTCCAGGGCGTTTAGAACTTAAAAATCCTTGTAAGTCAGAGAATTTTGAGATCTCAATTTCATCTATTTTTGTTATAATATCATTTGGTTTTAATCCGGATATCTTCGCTGCACCATTGTCAGTCACGGCAGTGATCAAAACACCTTCTGTGGTATTTAGTTCTAATTCTTTAGCAGTATCGTTATTTAACTCCTGATAATTAATACCAAGATAGGCTGTCTGAACATCACCGAATTCCATGATGTCTTCTACCACTTTTTTAGCAATGTTAGAAGGCACTGCAAAGGAATAACCAATATACGATCCTGTTTGTGATGTTATCGCGGTATTTATACCAACCAATTCACCCCTTACATTTACCAGAGCTCCGCCACTATTTCCGGGATTTACAACAGCATCTGTTTGAATAAACGATTCTATCATTCTTGAAGTTCTTGATATATGAATATCTCGTGCTTTTGCACTTACAATACCTGCGGTTACCGTAGATGTCAAATTAAAAGGATTACCAACAGCCAGTACCCATTCTCCCACCTTAATATTGTCGGAATTTGCGAATGAAACATAAGGTAGGTCATTAGCCGAAATCTTTAATAGGGCTATATCAGAACTTTCATGTGCGCCAACCACTTCAGCTTTATAAGTTTTTTTATTATTTAATGTGATCTCAAGTTCTTTTGCTCCTTTAATTACATGGTTATTAGAGATAATATATCCATCCGGAGAAATAATAACACCCGAACCTGTACCGACTGTTGTTTTGCCACCTCCAGCACCTTCACCATAAAACCACTCTAATAAAGGGTTAGAACTTGAAACTGATACATTTTTTACATGAACGACAGCATTTACTGTTTCTTCTGCGGCCTTTGTAAAATCTGTCACCTCAGCTGCGTAGGTTGATGTAGGTATATAATTCGTTTGAACAACTTTTGGTTGCAAAGATTGATTCATGTTTTCAACTTTCTGCTGATCGCCTATTACATAAATATAACCGCCTAAAGCTAACATACCACCTAAAACAGATGCTAATACTAAACTTGCTATTTTTTTCATTTTCAAAAAGTTTATATTTATTTAAAATATTACGTGTAAACACAATAATTAACACTCAAAATTAAAGGATTATTATCTATTAAATTTCACTTTAACTATACTTTAACAGCCCTTCATACTTTAAAAAATGTTTACATTTGTCATGTCATGCAAATACCTTTTTTTAAATATCAAGGAACCGGAAACGATTTTATCATTATTGATAATCGCCAACAAATATTTCCCAAAAATAATACCAAACTGGTTGCCCAGTTGTGCGACAGAAAATTTGGCATAGGAGCTGACGGATTGATACTACTCGAACTGTCAGATTTTCATGATTTTTCTATGGTATATTATAATTCGGATGGTAATCTAAGCAGTATGTGCGGAAATGGAGGAAGATGTATCGTCGCATTTGCCAAACTACTAAAGGTTATCGAAAACAAGGCCACGTTTGAAGCAATTGATGGCCTGCATGAAGCTGTGATCAATAATGATTTTGTAAGCCTTAAAATGTCGGATGTTTCCATGATTAATAAATTTGATGATCACCTTTTCCTGAACACTGGGTCTCCGCATCATGTAACCTTTGTTGAAAACCTAAAAAAAGTAAAGGTTAAAAAAACCGGTAGTAAGATCAGATTCGGTTCTCCATATTTTGAAGAAGGCAGCAACGTTAATTTTGTTGAACAAAAAAATGGAAACACTTTTAAAGTCCGTACCTATGAGCGTGGTGTTGAAGATGAAACCTTGAGTTGTGGCACGGGTGTAACTGCTGTTGCAATTGCCTCTCATAAGGCCGGTAAAACAGAAAACGACACTATTAATTTAGAAACACCCGGAGGAAAATTGGAAGTTTCTTTTGAATTTGATAATAATACCTATAAAAATGTGTTTTTAAAAGGAACGGCCACTTTGGTTTTTAAGGGACAAATAGATATTTGATGCAGGCACTGTTAGGAGAAAAAATTAATCTGAGAGCTTTGGAACCCGAAGATCTAGATTTTCTATATTCCATTGAGAATGACATATCTTTTTGGGAAATTAGCAGTACTCAGACACCTTTTTCTAAGCACCTATTAACGCAATATTTAGCGAATGCGCACTTAGATATCTATGAAGCTAAACAATTAAGATTGGTCATCGTTGAAAATGAAAGTGATAAACATGTTGGACTCATTGACCTATTCGACTTTAGCCCGCAACATAAAAGAGCGGGAATTGGCATATTAATAGTACCTCAATCACAACAAAAAGGATATGCATATGAAGCCTTGGATCTATTAATTAATTATAGTTTTAAACAACTTGATCTACATCAGTTATATGCCAATATTACGCCAGAAAATACAAGTAGTTTAAAATTGTTCAAAAAACATAATTTTAAGGAAGTTGGTGTAAAAAAAGAATGGGTATGCACCAATGGTAAATTTAAAGACGAGATTTTATTCCAGCTTATTAATAAATGAAAATTAAAAAGATCATAATATCTATAGTAACCTTGACCATTATACTTGGGTTAATCGTAGGTTATAAATACTTTAACAGGATCTACATGCCAAATGTAGTTCAGAATGCTACTGTATATCTGCCAACAGATGTGCCTTTTGATGCTATTTCTAAAATTATAGCGCCACATCTCAATAATTCAAATAGCTTCAATTGGGTGGCCGAACAAAAAAATTATCCCAATTTGATTAAACCCGGTAGGTATCTATTAAAAAAAGGAATGAATAATAATGAATTGGTAAATCTTTTGAGAAGCGGAAAACAAACACCAATAAAGCTCACCTTCAATAATCAAGATTCGGTAGAAAAATTATCCGGGAGAATTGCAATGCAAATTGAGGCCGATTCATTAGAAATATTAAATTCCATGTTAGATACATCCTTCTTAAAGCAGCATAATTTAAATAAACAAAGTGTATTGGGTATTTTTATTCCGAACTCATATGAATTCTATTGGAATACTTCCGCTGAAAAGTTTAGAGATCGTATGCTAAAGGAATATCAAAACTTCTGGAACACGGAACGCATAGCAAAGGCAAAAGCTCTTAAGCTTACAAAAAATCAAGTAATTACCTTAGCATCTATCGTGCAGAAAGAAACTGCCCAACCTAAAGAAAGACCAATAGTAGCGGGCTTATACCTAAACAGGTTAAAAGATGGTTGGCCTTTACAAGCCGATCCTACGATTATATATGCATTGAAACAAAAACATGGTCAAAATTTTGAAGTAAAAAGAGTACTAAACGATGATTTAAAAATAGAATCTCCGTATAATACCTATAAAAATCAAGGCTTACCTCCATCATTAATTGCCATGCCAGATATTTCTTCCATAGACGCCGTGTTAAATCCCAAAAAACATGATTACTACTACATGTGTGCCAGTGTAACCAATCTAGGGTATCATGAATTTGCTTCCTCATTAGCGCAGCATAACAGAAATGCTGTAAAATACCAGCAATGGGTTAGTAAACAAGGTATTAACCGATAATTCATGAATTTTTCGTTCAAAAAAGTAAAAAAAATAGTAATTAGTATATTGCTATTCATGTTTTCTTTTTCCGTAACCGCCCAAAACAGCAATTCATTCTGGCAAAAGTCTGATACTTTAAATATTAATCGTAGAAATGCGGTGTATATCACCGAAGCAGCAACTGCTACTGCTACCCTTATCGGGATGAATCAATTGTGGTATGCCAACTACGAGCGCTCTGCATTTCATACTGTTAACGATAATGGAGAATGGTTACAAATGGATAAGATCGGACATGTCATAAGCTCGTATTATACAGGTAAGATAGGTATGGACGTATTGGCATGGGCGGGCGAAAGTAAAAAAAATCAACTTATCTATGGTGCAACACTGGGATTTGGGTTCTTAAGTGCTGTTGAAGTTTTGGACGGTTTTTCTGAAGAATGGGGATTTTCAATAGGTGATATTATTGCCAATGCCAGTGGTACCGGTTTACTTATAGGGCAAGAATTATTGTGGGATGAGCAACGAATATTACTAAAATACTCATTTCACACCACCGATTATGCCAATAAAAGACCCGAAATATTAGGTGATAATATATTAGAGCAATCCTTAAAGGATTATAACGGACAAACCTATTGGTTATCTGCAAATCTATGGTCGTTCAATAAAACAAGTAAAATTCCAAAGTGGCTTAACATTGCCATGGGTTATGGTGCAGAAGGAATGATATCTGGTAATGAAGACATTTTAATAAATAATACCTTAATACCCGGTCAAGAAAGATTTCGTCAATTTTATCTAAGTTTGGATGTCGATCTAACGAAAATAAAAACGAGATCAAAACTGCTTAAAACGGTGTTTTCTACTATAAATTTTATAAAAATTCCGGCCCCAACTTTTGAAATTAACGGTAAGGGCCAGAGCAAATTTCATTTCTTATATTTTTAAAGCCATGATTTTCAATGTGTTAATTTTTTCTTAATTTAGTATTCTATTAAATATTTTTGTTTTACATTTGCCCGCTGAATTAAAAAGAGTTAATACTATTTAAATTCATCACCATGAAAAAGAAAATTAACAATATAATAGGGCTTATTGCTGTGCTCTTTATTGTAACAACAAGTTTTACTAGTTGGAACAAAACAACAGTAATTTATAATCTCCCTCAAGCAAACTCGATTGCTACGGTTTCTCCGGAAATTCAAGAAGTCAAAAATTATAATTTCCCTTTTATTGGAAATTCGTATGTCGGTTTTAAAGAAGCTCTTGCTTTTAAAGAATCACGGGGTAATTATAATAGCGTAAATACTTTCGGTTATTTAGGTAAATACCAATTTGGAAAATCTACCTTAAAAAGATTTCATATTTACGATACAACGGAATTCTTAAAAGATCCAAAATTACAAGAAGATGCTTTTTTGGCCTTATGCTCTTTAAATAAATGGATATTAAAAAGAGATATTCAAAGGAGTGTTGGGAAAAGAATAAACGGAATTAAAATCACAGAATCAGGTATTTTAGCAGCCTCACATTTAGCAGGTGCAGGAAGTGTTAAAAAATATCTTCGAAGCAATGGGGCAGAAGGATTTACTGATGCCTATGGAACGAGTATCGAGCATTATTTAAGAAAATTTGCAGGATACGATACATCCTTTATAGAAGCGAGTAAAAAACCAACTATTTAATTGGTTATTAAACATTTATAATATAAAAAAACCTTCAAAAATTGAAGGTTTTTTATTTTTTATGAATTATAAATATGGCTGGTCTTTTATGAATATCTAATTTTTCGTGTTTCCAAAGACGCACTGGCATGGTATTAATATATTCATTTGTGAGTGTTATATCAACTGCCAGACATAGAAGCGTTTCATCAGAAAGCGTCTGTATTAGATCCTGAAACATTTTTTCATTCCGGTATGGTGTTTCAATAAAAAGTTGAGATTGGTTCTTATCAAATGATAATTTTTCTAATTGTTTTATACTCTTTTTTCGTTCATTTTTATCTATGGGTAAATATCCATTAAATGCGAAATTTTGCCCGTTAAGACCAGAACTCATCATGGCCATCATAATTGAAGATGGTCCTACCAATGGCACCACTTTAATTTGTTTTTTATGCGCTAACATCGCCATAGAAGCTCCTGGATCTGCAACTGCCGGCACCCCAGCCTCCGATAATAATCCAACATTGATACCTTGTAAGCATACATCCAAATAATGTTGAACTTCTATTTCATCTGTAAACTTATCTAATAGGTATATCGTCAACGACGGTTGTGATTTTCTCGGGGATATTTTTTTTATGAACCTTCGGGCAGTTTTTTCATTTTCGACTATATAATGATCTACTTGTTCAATGATCTTTTTAACCGACATGGGTAAAACCTCTAAAGGTTCGGTATCTCCTAAAGTAGTGGGGATGAGATATAATTTTCCTTTTTTAGTCATTTTCTAATTTCGAAGCTAATATAGAACATGCTTCCTCAAGCATTTTATAAACGTTTTCAAATCCAAAATCTCCACCAGTATACGGATCGGGTACATCCACATTTTCATTAGGAAAAATTTCATTCAGCATCATTTTCACTTTAGCTCTATCGTTTTCGTTCCTGGCTAAGCTCAATACGTCTCTCCTGTTCGAATTATCCATTACATATATTAAATCAAATTCATCAAAATCTGAAACTCGAAACTGCCGACAACGTTGGTCTGTAATATCTAAAAGGTGTTTTTGCGCAATTGCAATAGAACGGCTGTCTGGTAATCCTCCTACATGATAATTACCTGTACCGGCAGAATCAACGATAACTTTATTGGGGTCTACTTTAGATTTTAAAATGCCTTCTGCTAATGGTGAGCGACAAATATTACCGAGGCAAACCATTAAAACACGCACCATTTTTTACTACATTAAAAAGATAACTTCTTGGTTAGATCGTCAACGTATTTTCTGAATTGCTTATCAGTTTCGGTAAGATTATCAACTGTCTTACATGCGTGCAATACAGTAGCATGATCTCTGTTGCCGATTTGAGAACCTATACTAGCCAGAGAGGCTTTGGTCATTCGTTTTGCAAAATACATCGCTAATTGACGGGCTTGTACGATATGACGTTTTCTTGTTTTAGATTGCAAGGTAGACACATCCATTTCAAAATATTTTGAAACTACCTTTTGAATATAATCTATAGATACTTCTCGTTTTGTATTCTTAACAAACTTATCTACGATCTGTTTTGCAAGAGACAATGTAAATTCTTTTCTGTTAAATGATGCTTGCGCTATCATCGAAATTAGAACACCTTCTAATTCTCTTACATTGGTCTTAATATTTTTTGCTATATATTCTACTATTTCTTCCGGCATTTCAACACCATCTCTAAATAGTTTTTTATGTAATATTGAAATTCTCGTTTCATAATCGGGTGCTAAGAGTTCAGCGGAAAGCCCCCATTTGAATCTTGATAATAATCGCTGCTCTATATCCTGCATATCAACAGGTGCCTTATCAGAAGTCAGGATAACCTGCTTTCCGTTCTGATGCAAGTGATTAAATATATGAAAGAATACATCTTGCGTTCCAGCCTTACCAGATAGGAATTGAACATCGTCTAGAAGGAGGACATCTATCATTTGGTAAAAATGTATAAAATCATTTCTTGAATTTCCTTTGACGGAGTCTATATATTGTTGTGTAAACTTTTCGGCAGAAATGTATAATACTGTTTTTTCGGGATATTTATCTTTAATATCCACACCTATAGCGTGAGCTAAATGTGTTTTCCCTAAACCAACACCTCCATATATTAATAATGGATTAAAAGAAGTGCCTCCTGGCTTATTGGCAACGGCCATACTCGCAGAACGAGCCAGTCTATTTGAATCTCCTTCTATAAAGCTATCAAAATTATAATTAGGATTAAGTTGGGATTCAATCTTTACTTTCTGGATACCTGGTATTATAAATGGATTTCTTAATTCCCTTTTATCAATTTCTAAAGGAACCGTAACACCTTGTGATCTAAAAGGATTTCTATTTGAACTGGGTATCTTAACTGTATGAGGGTTTTTACTGCTATAAGCGTTCTCCATTCTAACATCATATATCAACTTAGCATCTTCGCCTAATTCTCGCATTAGGGCCACCCTTAACAGCTTGATATAATGTTCTTCTAACCACTCATAAAAAAATTTGCTAGGCACTTGAATTGTTAATGCTTCTCCAGTTATTTTAATAGGTTTAATTGGTTCAAACCAAGTTTTATACGCTTGAGGTTTTATATTATCTTTTATAAAAGATAGGCAATTATTCCAAACTGAAGTAGCAGTTTTCGTCATTCCTAGGGTCTAGTTTTTGTTTGGTTAAGATTTAAGTGAGATTTTTCAGGGTATTCTCTCATTATTTCTGTCCTACAAAAGTGTGAATATTTTTTATCATAAAAAAATAAAATGTCTATTGTTTTTTGATTTTTTTTTATGTAAACTCTGACCCCCAAATTAAATGATTTATGCTGCATCATGAAATAAATATTCGTGTTCGTTACGGAGAAACTGACCAAATGGGCTATGTTTACTATGGTAACTACGCCCAATACTTCGAGATGGGTAGAGTTGAATGGCTACGCAACTTAGGCATATCTTATAAACGTATGGAAGAGCTGGGTATTATGTTGCCGGTACTTAACCTAAATATAAATTACCTCAAACCCGCTAAATATGATGACCTATTGACCTTAAAAACAACACTGTTAAAAAAACCATCGGTAAGGATTGAATTTGATTTCGAATTGTTTAACGAGGATAAAGTATTGTTAACCAAAGGCTTTACTTCATTAGTATTTATCGATATTGCTAAAAACAAACCTACACGAGCTCCGGATTACATTCTGGAAAAAATAAATCCTTTTTTTAATTAAATTTCTTCAATTTTAACTTGTCTTAATCCTTCGAAAGCCAATCTGACTTGTTTTGAATTTTTTTTTCGCACTGAAATTTCAAATTCACAATGAAGGTCCATTTTTTGTTTTACAATAATTGCCTTTTTTTCTTTTATAATTCTCATCACATTATTCATGTAACGATACTCAAAGATTAGCACATAGTGTGTTTTTATTGTTTTAGTAACGACTTTTGAGGAATCTATTGCCAATTGGGCAGCAGACTTATAAGCATTTACCAGGCCTCCTACTCCCAGTTTTGTTCCGCCAAAATATCTTACCACTACAACGAGTATATTCGTTAAATCTCTTGAAAGTATCTGGCCATAAATAGGCTGTCCGGCGCTATTATTCGGCTCACCATCATCATTTACCCTAAAATGAATAGTTTCTACACCTATTTGCCAGGCATAGCACCAGTGGCTGGCTTTATGGTGTTGAGACTTTAATGTATCAATAATATCTTTAACCGCATCCTCACTTGTGATTGGATAAGCATAACCAATAAATTTACTACCCTTATCTTTGTAAGTAACCTCAACAGAAAAGTTAGCAATGGTTTTAAATGTGTCTTTTTCTAACAATTTGTGTTTTTTATTATCCTTAATACATCAGAAAGTATACGCTGAGAATCAATACCAATTCCGCTTATCACAGGAGCCTTAATCCCTTTATCAAAGGTGATGTCACCAGTGAAAATACGGGCTTCGTCCCATAAATCTGTATCAATAAACGTTTGAAGTGTTTGAGAACCCCCTTCAATTATTAAAGATTGAATCTCATTTTGATATAAATGATTACAAATTTGGCGGGCAATGTTTTGTGAAAAATCTATTTGCTTAAAAACAAGATTATCTATACTCGATTTCTTCTCTATTTCGGTAAACACAATAGTTCTTATAGAACCATCCAATAAATTATAATCCTCAGGGATTCGCAAACCCTTATCTAAAACAATTCTTATCGGATCTTTTCCGTTATAATGGCGCGCATTTAAAGTTGGATTATCGTTTATGGCGGTATTGGTTCCAATCAGTATGGCTTGTTCTTCCGTTCTCCATTTATGGACCAATTGCCTTGAGTACTGATTGGTGATCCAGTTCGGCTTTGCAGGACTTCCCATTTGCCGAATTTTATCAATAAAACCATCACTAGATTCTGCCCACTTCAAAATGATATAAGGTCTTTGTTTTGTATGGAAAGTAAAAAATCTTCTATTCAATTCTATGCATTCTTTTTCGAGAACACTTGAGACTACTTTGCAACCATTTTTTATCAACTTTTCGATCCCCTTTCCTGCCACTTTATCATGAGGATCTACACAACCAATAACGACGTTTGGGATTGACTGCTTAAGGATAAGGTCTGAGCATGGTGGCGTTTTACCGAAGTGGTTACAAGGTTCTAAATTCACATAAAGTGTTGACTTTTTAAGCAAATTTTTATCCTTCACTGATTTTATAGCTTTCACCTCTGCGTGATCTTCCCCTGCCTTTCGATGCCATCCTTCTCCAATAATGATGTTTTTGTAAACAATCACACAGCCAACCAAAGGATTTGGATAGGTAGAACCTAAGCCATTTTTAGCAAGTTCAATACATCTTTTTATGTATTTTTCGTGTATCTTCACCTCACAAAAGTACAAGTTTATAGTTTAGTTTTATCAATATGAAAATTCGAAAAATAAAACCAGACGATAATCCTATTATTGAGAAAATAATAAAATCGGTATTTATTGAATTTGGCTTGGCCAAAATAGGTACTGCTTATGAAGATGTTGAGACTACTATGATGTACGAATCTTATCAAGGTGAGAAAGAAGTTTATTATGTATTAGAAGAAAATGGAAAGATTTTAGGTGGTGGTGGCATTAAGCATTTGAAAAATGCCGAAAGTAATATCTGTGAACTTCAAAAAATGTACTTTGCTCCCGAAATTCGTGGTAAGGGATATGGTAAACTCATGTTTCAAACTTGTTTAGATGCTGCAAAAAAATTCGGTTATAACCAATGTTATTTAGAATCTGGATTGGCGCTTGAAGCCGCTATACATATTTATGAAAACAATGGCTTTGAGCATTTAGAAGGTCCCATGGGAAATACCGGGCATTTTTCATGTCGTGTTTGGATGATAAAAGACCTACACGAATGACATTACTTGAACTGAGATCTAAATTCCTTCTTGACTTAAAAGAATTTTACCCAAAGACTGAAATTTTATCGTTTTATTTTTTGTTGATCGAACATCATTTAGGGATTAAAAAAAGTAGATATTTCCTTATTCCCCGAAAAGAAATTAAGGGCAAAACAAAGCGATGTTTTATTATCGGCGCTACAACGTTTAAAAAAAGAAGAACCGATACAATATATAATAGGTGAAACAGCATTTTACGGGCTAAACTTTAAGGTCGATCCTCATGTTTTAATACCCAGACCCGAAACGGAAGAATTGGTAAACTGGATCATAAATGATTCCAGTAGAAGTCAACATTTAAGAATTCTGGATATAGGCACGGGAAGTGGATGTATTGCCATTAGCCTTGCAAAGCATTTGCCAAACGCAGAAGTGTATGCATTGGATATTTCAAATAAAGCATTGCAAGTTGCCGAACAGAATGCAAAACTAAACAAAGTTACTATTCATCTAATAGAACAGGACATCTTAGGCTCCAAGGCGTTTCTGGAGCACGAAAACGATCTTAAATTTGACATAATCGTTAGCAATCCACCTTATGTAAGAGAATCAGAAAAAGTAGCTATTAAAAAGAATGTATTGGCCTTTGAACCACACTCTGCATTATTTGTAAACGACACAAATCCCATTCTTTTTTATGAAGCCATTGGCAATTTTAGTAAAAAGCATCTCAAAAAGGACGGAGTGCTATTTTTTGAGATCAATCAATATTTAAGTAATGAAATAACACAATTTCTAGAAAAAAATGGCTTTATTCAAATTGAACTAAGAAAAGATCTATTTGGTAATGATAGAATGGTAAAGGCTACTTTAAGGGCTTTAAATTGACTAATCGGTATAAATTCTATTCTCCTGCTCCACTACCCTAATAAAGGTAGTTCGTTTTGTTAATTCTTTTAATCTTCGAGCCCCAACATAGGTGCATGTACTTCTTAAGCCTCCGAGTATATCTTGTAAAGTATTATCTACATCCCCTCTAAAAGGCACTTCCACTGTTTTCCCTTCACTTGCTCTATATTCAGCAATACCGCCTACATGTTTTCCCATCGCTGTTGAAGAGCTCATTCCATAGAATTCCTTATATTTTTCACCATTCCTATCAATAATTTTACCCCCACTCTCATTGTGGCCCGCCAACATGCCACCTAACATTACAAAATCGGCACCAGCACCAAAGGCTTTGGCGATATCTCCCGGAGTCTTGCAGCCACCATCACTAATTATCTGCCCACCTAAACCATGGGCAGCATCTGCACATTCAATAATTGCCGAAAGTTGTGGATAACCAACCCCCGTTTTTACCCGGGTGGTACACACAGAACCCGGACCAATGCCCACTTTAACAATATCTGCACCCGCAAGTAATAATTCCTCAACCATTTCACCGGTTACGACGTTACCCGCTATAATCACCGTATCGGGATAGGATGCACGTGCCTGTTTAAGGAACCTCACAAAATGCTCGGAATAACCATTGGCTACATCAATACATATAAATTTTAAATGAGAATTTAGCGCAAATATTTTAGCCAGCTTTTCTGAATCACTTTTACCAGTTCCGGTACTCACAGCTATATAACTAAGAATCTCCTTTGGGGTTTCGCTTAAAAATTTACGCCATTGGTTTATTGTATAATGCTTGTGAATTGCAGTCAACAAATGCTTGTTCGCAAGGGCTTTTGCCATTTCAAAAGTGCCAACGGTATCCATATTAGCTGCAATAATTGGTATACCTTTCCAAACAAATGAACTATGTAAGAATTTAAATTCTCTATCCAGATTTACCTGTGACCGACTGTTCAACGTTGATCTTTTCGGTCTTATCATTACGTCCTTAAATCCTAATTTTAAATCACTTTCTATGCGCATTTTTTATGGTATTTGGAAGCTATCAAATTTAAGTCTTATTGCGGTTAATGGCAAGCATTATATTGATTTAACTTCCATTTAAAAATAATTGGACTTGAACTTTTTTTATTGCAGAATATAGTAAATTTGCCGCTGCATGATAAATTTAGAGAAAATAATGACAAGTAAATATAATAAATGGTATCACCCATATAAACCAGCCAAAGAGTTTAAACAGAAAGTTGCCTATTTCAGTATGGAATTTGGTATCGATCAGGCTTTTCATATATATTCAGGAGGATTAGGCTTTTTAGCAGGTTCCCATATGCGATCAGGATTTGAATTAAAACAAAATATGATTGGAATTGGTATGCTTTGGAAGTTTGGCTATTACGACCAAACAAGAAATGACGACCAAACTATGCGTACCGATTTTGTTGAAAGACACTATGATTTTCTTGAAGATACAGGCATAGAAGTTGAAGTGAAATTACATGATAATCCGCATGTAAAAGTAAAAGCGTATGTGTTAAAACCTGAGATTTTTGGAACCGTACCCATGTACTTTTTGAGTACAGATGTTGAAGGAAATGATTTTTTATCAAGAACAATTACCAATCACTTATACGATGCTAATGAGATTACACGTGTTTCTCAAAGTATTGTTTTAGGTATAGGAGGTGCAAAGGTGGTTGAAGCTCTGGGAGGAGCCGATGTATATCACCTAAACGAAGGTCATGGATTACCAGCTTTTTATTATTTAAAGGATCACGGTGTTAAAAAAGACCAATTAGTTTTTACAACCCATACCCCGGAAAAAGCAGGAAATGAAGAACGCAATGCGCGTCACTTAAACCGTTGTGGTTTTTTCGGAAAAACATTAACAGAGAAAGAACTTGCTAAAATAAGTGTGAATGGTGGAATGCTTAATTATACCTTGGCAGCGTTACGTATGGCTAAAAAGGCGAATGCAGTTTCTAAATTGCATGCCGTTGTCGCTAACAATATGTGGAAGGATTATGATAAGGTCAGTGAAATAATTCCGATTACGAATGCTCAAAACAGGAAATTCTGGCAAGATGAAGCCATTGAAAAAGCCTGGAAAGCGAAGAATAGTGATGGTTACAAAAAGAGGAAACTGGAGCTAAAAGTGGACCTATTTGATGAGGTAGCTAAGCAAACTAAAAAATCGTTCAACCCTAATGTTTTAACTTTTGTTTGGGCACGACGTTTCGCAGGATATAAAAGAGCTGACTTATTATTACACGACTTAAAGCGTTTTAAAAAGTTGATTTCCAACAAAAAATATCCCGTTCAAATTATCTGGGCAGGAAAACCGTATCCATACGATTTTTATGCGATCGATATTTTTAACCATTTGGTACATCATTCTAAAAATGTGCCTAATTTGGCGGTATTAACGGGTTATGAAATTGAATTATCCAGAAAGCTTAAATGCGGATCGGATATTTGGTTAAATACACCTAGAATTACCCGTGAAGCTTCGGGAACAAGTGGAATGTCTGCGGCAATGAATGGTTCGGTGAATGTATCTATTAACGATGGCTGGATTCCTGAATTTCAAAAGAATGGAAAAAATAGTTTTATTTTGCCTGAAGTAGATCATAAGTCTACCTGTATGGGATCAAGATAATATTGATGCCAATAATTTATATGATCTTTTAGAGAACACAGTAATACCTATGTATTACGACAATCCAAAAAAATGGCAGGACATAGTATTTAAAGCAATGGATGATGTAATTCCTCAATTTACAAGTGCAAGAATGGCAAGAGAATATTATGAAGAGCTTTAGAAGATCTTCGTTATTCTCATTATTGTCATTATTCACTAAAACAAAATTTGACATACTTTAAACATTAGCGTAAAATTTAATGGTTTATATAATTTTAAAAAAGGCCTACCTTTGAAAAAGGGTAGGTTTATTTTTTACCATAATTTGAATACTATATAAAAATAATTGAACATGAGAAATTATATATTATTGATCATTTTTGGCATTTCCACTATACCATCAACTATTGCTCAAAACGGTAAAGTGTACGATGATCTAACTTTAAAAAGTGAGATCCTGAAAAGTGAACGAAAATACGCGATATATCTGCCACCGGATTATGATACTTCCCAAAGGAGTTATCCTGTATTGTATTTGTTACATGGTGCAGGTGATGACCATACCGGTTGGGTTCAGTTCGGGGAAGTGTTACATATAGCAGATAAGGCTATCCATAAGGGTAAAGCTACTCCAATGATCATTGTTATGCCCGATGCCCAAACCGGTCAACTGGGTTATTTTAATGATATCAATGGCAAATGGGCATATGAAGATTTTTTCTTTAAGGAATTTATGCCCCATGTCGAAAAAAAATATAGAATAAAAGGTGAAAAACGCTATCGTGCCATTGCCGGACTATCCATGGGCGGCGGTGGTTCATTAATGTATGCTTTACATCATCCCGAACTATTTTCTTCGGCCTGTCCGTTAAGCGCTTATATTGGTCCGCAATCTTCAAAAGAGTTGAAGGATCGCTTGTCCAGAAATAAAACGAGTTTTAAGGAAGCCGATATTCAAAAATATTTTGAAAACCACAACGCCTTATCTTTGATTGAAAATAACAATAAGGAACATATTAGTGCTGTAAGATGGTATATCGATTGTGGGGATGATGATTTTCTTTATGAAGGAAATAGTTTAGTTCATATTGCATTAAGAAAAAAAGAGGTGCCTCATGAGTTCAGAATTAGAAATGGAGGCCATAATTGGACTTATTGGAGGGAATCATTACCAAAAGTATTAGCGTTTGTTTCTGATGCTTTTCACCAGTATTGATCATTATTATAAATCATCCCGTACAGAGGCTATACTAAAAGACTTACTTTTGTAATATGAGAATAGATATTATTACGGTTTCACCAGAATTGATAAAGAGTCCATTTGAATATTCCATTATTAAAAGGAGTATCGATAAAGGATTGGTGGATGTTCATTTTCATGACCTAAGGGCTTATGCAGTCAATAAATTTGGTAAAATTGATGATTATCAGTTTGGCGGAGGGGCAGGAATGGTACTGATGATAGAACCTATCGATAAATGCATTCGTTCACTAACATCTGAAAGAGACTATGATGAGATCATTTATATGACACCGGATGCACCTATATTAGATCAACCACTTGCCAATAAACTCTCACTCAGTAAAAATATAATCATTTTATGCGGACATTATAAAGGCGTCGACCAACGTGTACGTGATCTTTTTATAACAAAAGAGATCTCCATTGGCGATTATGTGCTAAGTGGTGGTGAATTGGCTGCAGCCGTTTTATGTGATTGTATAATTAGATTAATCCCAGGAGTATTGGGCGATGAAACATCAGCCCTATCTGATTCTTTTCAGGATCAATTATTAGCACCCCCTGTTTATACGAGGCCTTCTGAATATAAAGGGCATGAAGTGCCTGATGTGTTGCTTTCAGGAAATTTCCCGGTAATAGAAGAATGGAGGAACGAAAAGGCCTTGGAAAGAACTAGGACTTTACGTCCGGACTTAATTAATAAAGAAAAAAATAATTCATAAAGCAGTAATTATTCTTAAAAAACTTTTTACTACATTTGCACACTCAAAATTAACCTCTGACGATAATCGTGAAAGTTGATTCTTGGAAAACATTAAAAAAGATTAAAAATGGAAGATTTAGTAAAATTCGTACAAGACGAATTTGTAACAAAAAATGAAATTCCAGAATTCTCGGCAGGTGATACCATTACAGTGTATTACGAAATTAAAGAGGGTGATAAAAAACGTACTCAGTTCTTTAGAGGGGTAGTAATACAACGAAGAGGTACTGGCGCATCAGAGACATTTACCATAAAAAAGATGTCTGGTACTGTAGGCGTAGAACGTATTTTTCCTATAAATATGCCTGCAATTCAAAAAATTGAAGTCAATAAAAAAGGTAAGGTAAGAAGAGCAAGGATCTATTATTTCAGAAACCTAACCGGTAAAAAAGCTAGAATTAAAGAAGCTAGAATATAGCTCTAATTCACTATCAAAATCAAAACCCTATTTCTTTAGAGAAATAGGGTTTTTGTATTAACAAATGTTAATAAACGCTATTAATATCTTATTAATAACTAGTACCGCTATTTCATTTGATTTTTCATTTCAATTTCTATATTTGAAATAGAATTTACACTGGGTTAGCAGCAGCGTTAATTAAGATAAGATTTCGGTCGCATCTGAAGGAGCAAAACTGATAATTGTAAATTCGAATAGAAGAACGTTCTTTTATGTTTTTAATAGCTTCACATTAATAGCCCGAGTATTTAGCATGAATAATTGGAACTAGTAAAGCGTTAAAAACGAATTTAAAATACCTGTATGATAATGGTCTAAGAGTAACGAAAGTTATGAAAAGAACAAGAGTCGTGAAGGTATTTTAAAGAAATCTTTAACAAAGTAGGTTGTTTTATAATGATCTAATGCAATTGTGAAAATAGTTGCAAGCTTGTGTTAAATGTTTCAGCTAAAAGCCATAGTGAAGAGCAATCTTGATTATGGCTTTAGTTTTGCAATAAATGAGGTTATTAACAATTGTTAATAATTATTGTTAATAAGCAGTTCGTAAGTTGATTTGACTATTTTAATCGTGTAATTTTTTTTAGAGTTATATTTACTACGGAATCTGAATTAGAATTACCCCTTTTTATGTTTGCTATGAAATTGATATTTACTATGAGCTTTTTTAGATTCTAATTATCGACGATTAATTTCGTTATTTATATTGTTCTTTGTATAAAATTCATAATCAGTGTTTAGCGCACAATTCTTTAATGATAAATCAATATCAAGAACAATATTAAAAGCACCTTATCCCTTAAGGTGCTTTTTTTTTGAAATAAACATATTTTTTCAATAGAATTAGTCACGAATTAATGCGCCTTTTCAAGGAATAGTTCAGTTATTAATTACTAAATTTGTAGGCTTTTCGTTAAGAAAGAAACCTTATTTGTAAGAAACACATCAAATGACAAAAAAACCCTGTATTGTTTATACTAAAACTGATGAGGCACCCGCCCTGGCAACCCATTCGTTTTTACCAATTGTTCAAGCATTTACTAAGCCTTCTGGAATACATATAGAAACCAAGGATATTTCTTTAGCCGGGAGGATTTTAGCAAATTTTCCGGATTTTTTAACCCCATCCCAACAAGTTCCTGATGCCCTAGCTGAACTAGGTGAACTGGCAAAAAAGCCAGAAGCTAATATTATAAAACTACCCAATATTAGTGCATCTATTCCGCAATTAAAGGCAGCCATAGAAGAACTCCAAAATAAAGGTTATAAACTACCCAATTACCCTGATGAGTCCAAGAATGACAAAGAAAAGGAAATTAAGGCTCGTTATGATAGGATAAAGGGTAGTGCCGTAAATCCTGTATTACGAGAAGGTAACTCAGACCGACGTGCTCCAAAGGCCGTAAAAAATTACGCGAAAAAGAATCCACATTCAATGGGGGCATGGAATGGCAATAGTAAAACTCATGTGGCCACCATGTCACAGGGAGATTTTTATCATAATGAAAAGTCGGTTACAATCAATACCCCCACCGATGTTCGAATAATTCATACCGATGCGAATGGAAAAGAAACCATTTTAAAGGAAAAAACATCCTTGCTTGCTGGTGAAATTATTGATGCTACTGTATTGAATCTTAAGTCGCTGATTAAGTTTTTAGAAGATCAATTAATCGACGCCAAGAAGCAAAATATACTTTTATCAGTGCATTTAAAAGCAACGATGATGAAAGTATCAGATCCTATAATTTTCGGCCATGTCGTAAAAGTATTTTTCAGTGAACTTTTTGAAAAATATCATAAAACCTTTGAAAAGATTGGTTTTGAAGAGAATAATGGTTTTGGAAATTTATTAGCTAAAATTCAATTACTTCCTGAAAATGAACGTAAGGAAATTGAAAATGAAATAAAAAACACTTTCAACATTCGCCCATCGTTGGCGATGGTAAATTCAGACCTGGGTATTACTAATTTACATGTACCAAGTGATGTGATCATAGATGCATCTATGCCGGCTATGATCCGTAATTCTGGTAAAATGTATGATAGCAATGGCAATTTACAAGATACAAAAGCTGTGATTCCGGATAGTAGTTATGCCGGGGTTTATCAAGCAACCATAGATTTCTGCAAAAAACATGGAGCTTTCGACCCAACTACCATGGGAACGGTACCAAATGTTGGACTTATGGCTCAGAAAGCTGAAGAGTATGGTTCACATGATAAAACCTTTGAAATTGATTCTGATGGGAAGGTCAGTGTAGTTGATGTAACAGGAAATATTTTAATTGAACATACTGTAGAAAAAGGTGATATATGGCGCATGTGCCAGGTTAAGGATGCTCCTATTCAAGATTGGGTAAAATTAGCAGTCAACAGGGCACGTGCCACAAATACCCCAACAGTATTTTGGTTGGATAAAAATAGAGCTCATGATGCAGAAATTATTAAAAAAGTAACGCGCTATTTAAAAGATCATAACACCACCGGTTTAGATATAAGAATTCTAGCCCCTTTTGATGCCACTCAATTTACCCTTGAACGTGTGAAAGCCGGTAAAGATACCATCTCGGTAACCGGAAATGTTTTACGTGATTATTTAACAGATCTTTTCCCTATTCTTGAGGTTGGAACAAGTGCTAAAATGTTATCTATTGTACCGTTAATGAATGGCGGAGGATTGTTCGAAACGGGTGCGGGAGGATCTGCACCAAAACATGTGCAACAGTTTGTTGCAGAAAATCATTTGCGCTGGGATTCTTTAGGCGAATATTTGGCCTTGGCAGTTTCTTTAGAGCATTATGGAAATACATATCATAATTCCAAAGCCTTGGTTTTAGCCGAAACCCTAGATGATGCTTCAGAAAAATTACTAGAAAATAGAAAATCTCCGTCCCGAAAGGTAGGCGAATTAGATAACCGCGGTAGTCACTTTTATTTGGCCATGTATTGGGCAGAGGAATTAGTCCAACAAAATAAAGATGCCGATCTACGGGCAAAATTTCAACATATTGCAAAAGAGTTAAGATCTCATGAGAAAAACATCATCGAAGATCTTAATAAGATACAAGGTAAACCAATTGAACTGGGCGGTTATTACATGCCCGATGAAGCTTTGACGACGAGAGCCATGAGACCCAACGACGAATTTAATAGCATATTAAATAGTATTTCATAATTATGTTATAGTGCAGACTATAAAGGCTCCCTAAAAGGAGCTTTTATTATTTCATTTTAAAGAAATTACCAATGAACGTTATAAAAAAAGTGCTAATTCTAGGAGCATTGATCTTCATTAATCTAAGTGTTGCTCAAGAAAAATATACCTTAAGTGGCACTATTTCAGAAGAAAAAAGCAACGAAACACTTATTGGGGTTACATTGCTGTTTCCTGAAAACGGAACAGGTACAACGACCAATGAGTATGGGTTTTATTCCATTACGCTACCCGAAGGAACTTATAATGTACAAATTAGTTTTGTCGGTTTTACCACACTTTTTAAAACCATAGAACTTACTGAAAATAAAATTGAAAATTTTCAGTTAAGCGAAGCTTCAGAATTCTTAGATGAAGTTGTCATTAAGGAAAATGTAGAGCAATTAAATATCAGAAAACCACAGATGAGCATTAATGCTTTAACTGTGAATACAATAAAACAAATTCCGGTGGTATTAGGGGAAGCAGATGTTATAAAATCTATTACCCTGCTTCCCGGTGTAACCAGTGCAGGAGAAGGGTCTTCTGGGTTTAATGTTCGAGGTGGGGCTGCAGACCAAAATCTAATATTACTCGATGAGGCCACTATATATAATTCATCACATTTATTCGGCTTTTTTTCCGTATTTAATCCAGATGCTATTAAGGATCTTAAATTATATAAAGGTGGAATTCCGGCTCGATATGGTGGTCGTGTTTCGTCGGTTTTAGATATATACCAGAAGGAAGGAAATAGTAAAGAATTCCATGCCAATGGTGGCATCGGTATTGTTGCGAGCAGACTTTTAGCAGAGGGACCCATTAAAAAAGATTATGGATCTTTTTTACTTGGCGGTCGTGCGAGCTACGCACATTTATTTTTGCCATTATTCGATATCGACAACGTAGCTTATTTTTATGACCTGAACACCAAACTAAGTTATAAGATCAATCCAAACAATAACATATATTTATCGGGATATTTTGGTCGCGACGTATTTACCATTTCCGACAGTTTCGAAAATTCTTATGGTAATGCTGTTTTAAATTTTCGATGGAATCATTTATTTTCTGATAAACTATTTTCTAATGTATCATTGATTTATTCAGATTATTATTACGGCTTAAAATTGAATTTTGTTGAGTTCGATTGGGTATCTGGAATTCAAAATTTCAATATAAAATACGATCTTAAACACTACCTTACCAATACGTTTAAATTACAATATGGCTTAAATAGTATCTATTACAAGTTTAATCCGGGAAGAATTGAACCAACCACGCCAACTTCAGGAATCAATTCCTTTAAATTGACCGATAAATATGCTTTCGAAAATGCCATTTATGTAGAGGCCGAACATGAGATCAGCAATAAAGTAGCATTATCTTATGGCTTGAGATTCAGTTCGTTTATGCGTTTAGGACAAGATGAACTGAATATTTATGATAATGATGAAGGGGTTGTCTTTAACCCTGATTTGCAGATCTATGAAAAGGCAGTACCCATTGGTACGGAAGCTTTTGACCGAAGCGATATCATAGAATCATTTATGAATGTAGAACCAAGATTTTCGATATCCTATCTAATCGATAATGAGTCATCAGTAAAGGCCAGCTACAATAGGCTAAGTCAATATTTACATTTACTCTCGAATACAAGCTCCCCCACTCCATTGGATGTATGGGCGCCAAGTGGAAAATATATTCAACCACAATTACTCGATCAGTTCGCCCTGGGTTATTTTAAAAATATAAACGATGTTTATTCATTAGAAGCCGAGAGTTTTTACAAGACAATAAAGAACAGGATCGATTATATTGACGGAGCCGATCTCATTGCTAATAATGCCATCGAGCAAGTGATACTGAACGGTAAAGCAAGAGCTTATGGATTCGAATTTTTAGTTAGGAAAAATGAAGGGAATTTCACCGGCTGGTTAGCTTATACCCTATCTAAATCGGAACAACTTACTGAAGGAAGAACAGCAAATGAGCTCGGTATCAACAATAGCAATTGGTATAATACGCCTTATGATAAGACACATGATATTTCTTTTACAGGGAGTTATAAATTAAATCAGAAATGGAATCTAAACACGAATTTTTTATTTCAATCTGGTCAACCAACCACTTATCCTAATGGGCAATATGAATATAATGGTATTACCATACCCAGTTTTAGCAATAGAAATGCCAACAGGCTTCCGGCCTATCACCGCTTAGATATTTCAGTAAATTATACCCCGAAATCCTCTAAGGATAAGAAATATCAAAGTAATTGGGTATTTGGTGTTTATAATATTTACAACAGACGAAATGCAGCATCTATTACCTTTAGGGAAAATAGAACAACAGGCGCCAATGAAGCCTTGAGATTGTCGATTTTTGGTGTTATACCGTCTATCTCTTATAATTTTAATTTTTAATATGATGAAAAGGTACATCGCAATATTAATATTAGCATTGACAATCTCATGTGAAGATGTCATCAATGTAGACCTTACAGCAGCATCACCAAAATTAGTTATAGATGCTTCTATTAACTGGTTTAAAGGCACTAGCGGTAACGAACAACAAATAAAATTAAGCCTATCAGCCCCATATTTCGATACTGAAATTCCACCAGCCAATGATGCTATTATAGCCATTACAGATAGTTCTGGTAATTTATTCGACTTTATTGAAGAGGGAGAGACCGGTATTTATAAAAACAATAATTTTATTCCGGAAATTAATGGGGTCTATACGTTAAAAATTGAATACGACAATGAAATATATACGGCCTCAGAAACGTTGAAACCAGTGAGTTCGATTGATTATGTTGAACAGGAAAATGATGGTGGTTTTTCGGGGGATGAAATAGAAATAAAAGCCTATTATAATGATCCTGTTGGCGAAAAGAATTTTTACTTTTTCGAATTTCTCAGCGATGTATATGTATTTCCTTCCCTGGAAGTTTATAAAGATGAATTCACGAATGGCAATCAAATTTTTGCATTCTATTCTGAAGAAGACATCTCATCCGGTGATGAATTAGTGATTAGGAATTATGGAATTTCAGAACGATTTTATGATTTTATGTTCATATTACTTCAGCAAAACAGCCAAGATGGAGGTGGCCCATTTGAGACACAACCTGCCACAGTAAGAGGGAATTGTATCAATCAATCAAATCCTGAAAATTTTCCATTGGGTTATTTTAGGTTATCCGAAGCAGATGAATTTATCTATATTGTAGAATAAATAAGATCATTTTTGCTTAAATTTATTTCATCCATTAGGCCGATCTAAAAAGCCACCTAAAATTGTGTAATTTTGAATTATGGATTTTATAAAAACCACCGAACAAGATTCAAATTATAACCATCTTGAAAAGATGAGTATTTCCGAATTACTTCGAAGTATTAATGACGAAGACCAGACCGTTCCTCAAGCCGTTAAGAAATCCATTCCGCAAATTGAAAAATTGGTTACTCAAGTAGTAAAGAAATTACAATCCGGTGGTCGGTTATTTTATATTGGTTCGGGAACGAGTGGCCGGTTAGGCATCGTAGATGCTTCAGAATGCCCTCCAACCTTTGGGGTACCACATGAACTTGTAATTGGTTTAATAGCAGGTGGTGATTCTGCCATTCGAAAAGCAGTAGAATTTGCAGAAGATTCTACCACACAAGGTTGGAAAGATCTGCAGGCTTATAGTGTCTCTGAAAAAGATATCGTCGTTGGTATCGCAGCTTCTGGTACGACTCCTTATGTAATTGGTGCCTTAAAGGCATGCAATGCTAAAAGTATTAGTACTGGTTGTATTACCTGTAATCGAAACAGTCCCTTGTCTAAAGTGGCTGCCTATCCCATTGAAGTTATTGTAGGGCCAGAATTTGTAACCGGTAGTTCAAGAATGAAAGCCGGAACTGCTCAAAAGCTGGTGTTAAATATGATCACAACTGCGACTATGATCCAATTGGGCAAGATAAAAGGCAATAAAATGGTCGACATGCAATTGACTAATAATAAATTAGTAAACCGAGGCACATTCATGTTGATGAAAGAATTACAAATTGATGAATCTTCTGCAGAGAAATTACTTCAACAATTTGGCAGTGTAAGAAAAGCTATCAATCAATACAATCATGGAAAAACATAAACCTACCCTATTCAATGCCTTAAAATATTTAATCATTGCACTTCCATTATTATTTGGTGCTCCTATTGTCGTTACGATTGGTTTTAAAGCTTTAAAACTTGATGGTTCATTTTTTATTCTTTTGATAGGCATTATGCTGGCATTAGTAGCCATGATCGTAACCGCTATGGGTATAATAAAAATTGGCCGTTATTTTTTTGATAAGGGAACGGATGAGGATTAGATCATTCTTTACTAAAATAACACATTGGGAACATTGGCCAACCTTTATGTTTTATTTTCCTTTGACTCCATTTTTTTTATATTCGGGAATAAAAGGGAAACATCCCTTATGTTTCTTAACTACGAATCCTGCCATAAAACATTCTGGAGATGGTACCGAATCCAAATTTGAAACCATTGATCTTATTCCAAAAAACCACAAACCCATTGGTGTCTTAATTTCAACAAAAGAAAATTTGAAAGATGCTTTATTAAAGATTAAACAAGCGGGAATAGAATTTCCGCTTATTGCCAAACCGGATATCGGTTTCAGAGGATTTCTTGTTAAGAAAATAGATTCAAAAACAGCATTGAAAACCTATTTGGAAAAATATCCTATAAATATTATTATTCAGGAATTTGTCGATTTGCCAAAAGAATGCGGCATTTTTTATCACAGAATACCCGATGAAGATAAAGGTAAGATAACATCTATCACCCTAAAGAAATTTTTAACAGTAACAGGCAATGGATCTTCGAGTCTGTCTGATCTGATATTAGCAGACGAACGGGCTTATTTATATTATGATTTGCTTCAGAATATCCATAAAGAAAAAATGTTATCTATTCCCGTTAAGGGTGAGAAAATCCGCCTTACGGTCATTGGCAATCATTCAAAGGGCACTCAATTTATTAATGGCAATCATCTAATTACCAAAGATTTAGAATTGATGTTCGATAATTTAACCAAACAGATCAACCATTGGTATTATGGTAGGTTGGATATAAAATATGATACGTTTGAAAAATTAATTCAAGGAAAAGATTTTAAAATCATTGAGATGAACGGGATTATCTCCGAGCCAACTCATATTTATGATCCAAATAATATAAGCTACTTCGGTGCACTTAAAAGTATTAAAGAGCATTGGAAGATCATATTTCGTATTTCTAAAAAAAATCATGATCTTTTTAATATACCTTACCCTAAATTAAAGCCTTATTTAAAAAACGTCTTATGGCTAAGAAGGCACTCAAAAGAATTAAACAGATTAAATAAACTGTCTTAAAGCTAACGAGGCAGTTTTTCAGTTCTCGGTGTTGTTGGGTTATATCCAAAATCGGCATCTGGCAACTCGATCCCTAACTTACATATAATATATCCGATACTGGCGAAATGATGAATGGCATGGCTATGCGCCTGGATTAAAACTGAAGCCAATGTATATGAAGTAGTAACTTTACCCAAACCCAGATCGTCTGTCACTTCTACCATTTGGTTTAGATCAATCTCCTTTAAATTAGCTAATTGTTGAAATATATCGTCGAAATATGCCAACCCGAAATCGATCTTTTGTTCTGCCAGTTCATTTCGCTTTCTCGCAGTGAGATCAATTTGTTTATTTGATAATCCACAAAATATACAATCAAAAACATCTAAAATATGGCGCATATGGCCTCCGATACTCGAATGATAAGGCTCAACAGAAATATCTGCATATTGATCGTTATTAATAGAATTTAATAAGCTAACACCTCTTTGTAGATTGTGTTCTATAGCCTTTATCATAATATCAACTTTAAAATTATAATGCTTAGTCGCAAATATATAAATTAATTTACGTGATCGTCTTAAATAACCTTATTATACACCTAAAATGCAATCAAAAAAATCAGACAAAAAACCATTAATTTGATCTAATCTAAGTGATAAATTTCCATAATATTCTTTAGAATCGAATCAAAATCAATTTTTAGATCGATGAGTTTTCCGGTATGAACATCAAATACCCAACCGTGTACTTTAAGTCCCCTGGCCCTATAAGCTTTTTGTACAGCAGCTGTTTTAATGAGATTTACACATTGCTCCTGAACGTTCAATTCTACCAAGCGGTCGTATTTATCATCTTCATTTTCAATGGCGTTCAATTCATTTTTATGTAATCTATATACGTCTCTAATATTTCGCAACCATGGGTTTAAAAGCCCAAGATCTGCCGACTGCATCGCTGCCTTTACGCCTCCACAGGCATAATGTCCGCAAACTATGACATGTTTTACCTTTAAATGCTCAACAGCAAATTCTACTACCGACATCACATTTAGATCAGTTCCCGATACCATGTTGGCAATATTTCTGTGTACAAATACATCCCCGGGTCCAAGACCCATAAGGTCTTCTGCTGTAACCCTACTATCAGAACAGCCTATATAAAGTAATTCGGGTGTTTGACCTTTGCCTAACTCGTCAAAATAGTTTGGATTCAAAGCTAATTTCTCCTTGATCCACTTTTCATTATTTTGAAAAACTTTATCTAAACTCATAGTATCATAATTAAAACTGCGGTACGCACTCATATTTCATATTTAAAGTACATTCCAACTTTTTAAAGATATCAAAAAATATATTCTTATAATTTAAAAGGTACTTGGACATTGGAATTTAAAAATTTATGACGGCACCTATACCAATGATCAAAAACAAAATACTTAAAATATAATTTATATTTTGTGCAATAAACTGGGCCCTTTTAATAATTATCCCAGAAAAACTTACATACATAATAAATAATGAAAAAGCCCCTAAAACCGATCCAACAACAAAAATCATGATATAAGGTTGTTCTAATATGATCTTTCCTTCAGCGCCTAACAGGGTACTAATCCCTAAATAAAAAGGAATGGCTAACATATTCATAGAAGACATGATAGCACCCGTAAAAAAATAATTTCCTTTTTTTTGTTTCCCTTCATCTTTAAATTTCTTTCTGGCCTGAAAAAAAAAGAGGATTGACAATAAAAAAAAGACGATAATTCCTGCTATTTTCAATTTTTCGATGATCTCGGGATTGCTATTTAAATAATTGGCAAAAAACAAAGCAATAAATGCCTGTATAAACACTACTGACGCCGCCCCGGTAGAAAAAATAACCCCAGAACTTTTACCCTTTTCTATACTGATCTTTACAGCGGTCATATTTAACATTCCGGGAGCCAAGAGTCCTCCGAATGCCATGATAAATCCGAAAAAAAGATGCGTAAAATAAGTCATATTTTTTCATAAAACTGTTATACAAATTAAACGATTTACATTCAGAATTTAGGTGTAAAAGGTAGATAAGTTGAAGGCTTATTTTTTTTTCTGGCACGCTCTTTGAAAAGTGTGTAGAAAGCGGAAGCCGAAAAGCTAAAGAGTAGGCATAACCCTAAAACCATATATTATGAAAAAAGGGATACTATTTTTATTAGGAATGTTCATGATGGTTTCAACTGCTGAAGCCACAAATGGCGTATTAACGGACAGCAAAGCGGGTTATCATAGCGCTTATAAAGCGAAACCAATTTCTTTTGTTGAGAACGGAATTAAGTTTTATGTGTACCCGAATGGTGACTTAGATTTTAAATCAAATTCCAGGTCTAGGAATACTACTCAATATGTATATCGCAATGGAAAAAGATATGTAAAAAGAGTGCCTTTTAACCGAGTTCGAATTACACATGATCGTCATGGTAGAATTAATCGTGTAGGCAATGTATTTATAAACTACAATAGATTTGGAAAGGTTCAAAGAATTGGTTCTGTATTTGTTGATTATCAGCATAGAAAATTAGCCCGTGTTGGCGGACTAAGCATTAAGTATAATCGATATGGAGAGGTTTTTTATTACGGACAAGTAAAACCTAGATATACCTATAGAAATTATAGATACGACCGTTTTTATAATGGAATGATCTTAGACTATAACGATGACTATTTTAGTCATGATGATTTTTATAATGATTTTGACAACTATAACGAAGACGATCATTATTATTACTATAAATCAAAAAAGAATAAAGGTCATAAAGATGAGAAGATCATAAAACGTAAAAAACGATCTTAATGAATTAAAACACATATAAAAAGAGGGGTTAAATGCCGAAAAGTCCTGTCATCATTTTGATGCAGGATTTTTCATTTTATCTAGATACCGGCTCATTAAAACATTTACTTCTTCAGAAATGTTCAATTTGAATATTATTAATAAATAAGCAAGGGTTATGAGCACTGTTTTTATCAATATATTCAAAATAGGATGAAACGGAAACTCAATAAAATAAAAGATCAAAAAGAGCACTAAGGTTAAGATCAAGACCACTAATGTTTTTAGAGAAAAAGGCTGCATTTGCATCTTCTTTTTTACATAAAATATTTTAAAAGTGCTAAATAATAACACTACCAATAATGTCGCCAAGGCGGCACCGTTGATACCCATCAGTTCAATCAGCCATTTATTTAAAATGATCACACTTACTGCCATAGCAATAGATAGGTAGAAATATACCCTGTAATATTTCGAATTGCTTAAAATTGCCCCATTGGTACCTAAAGCCAGCTTATACAATTCTGAAACAGATATCATTAAAACGATCAATACGCCTACTGAATATTCAGGTTTATTTATCAGAACATACAGGTCTTTAACATTCACGTTGATCAATAAAAAAAGTAAACCGCCTGCAATCAATAAGGTAATAGAGCTTTTTTGATAAAGATTGGCAACCTCTTTTAAATTATTTTCATTGAGCTCTTTAGCGGTTAGTGGATTTATGATCTGTTGCATCGCCCTCGAAGGGATACCTATTACCGAAGCTATATAAACTCCAACTGAATAATAAGCAACCTCGGCAATCTGCTTTAATTGGGGTATCATAAATTTATCGATCTCCAACAAAATCGTACCTGCAGAACCAGCCATAATAATGTAAAAAGAATAGGAAAGTATTTCCTTAATATTATCAGGGAAGTTTAAAAACCAATTGTGGCCTGTATAGTTTAAAGGCATAGATCATCATAACATGCATTCTTACACCATAAACTATCACCATGGCATAAATAAATTGTTCTTGGGTGATCCACTCTAAAAAAACTGCCAACAATAGAAATGAAGCACATATACGCCCAAATATTTCTTTTATAAAGTTTCCAACTACAGTTTCTAATTGCACCTTGCTAAAGGCATAAAAAACTTCAAAAAATCCCATAAAAATGGCGATGGTAAATATATACCTGGTATAGGGCTTGATAATGGGGTTTTCTTGTGATATCCAATCCGAAATATTTTCATACGCCACAGATCCTATAATGGCAAGTGGAATGATAACTAGCAATGGTAATACCAATGTACTTGTTAAAAACTTATCTCGCTCGAGCTTCGTTTTATACGAAGTGAAAAATTTAATAATGGTATGTTGTAAGCCTAATACCATTAAAGGCATTAATAAATTCGCCGTAGAGAGTAAAAAAGTGATAAGCCCATAATAATCTTCGTGGAGAAAATGGGTATATAAAAACAAAACATTCAGCCCTCCGATAGCAAAACCTACAAAAAGAATGATCGTATTTTTAAAAGACTGTTTTAATACAATTCCCATATTAAATTGCTTGTTGGTGTATCAATTTTCTTGTAAGGTAATTAAAACGAAAATATAACATAATGGCCGAAGCTGTTAATCCGCCCAATAATCCTATCCATATTCCTACACTACCATACATGTCTTCCTTCCCTAAAAAATAACAGATAGGAAAACCGATGATCCAATACGCTATAAACGTAATGATCGTTGGAATCTTTACATCTTGTAATCCTCTCAAAGCACCTAAAACTACCACCTGAATACCGTCGGAGATTTGAAAAACTGCAGCTACCAATAGCAATTTTGCAGCCAGGGCAATTACTTCAAAATTATCGGCCTGATTCAACACATCGTTTTGATCCAAATATAATTTTGGGAATTCTTTATGGAATAGGATAAATAAAATGGCAAATACAATTTCTATAAGGGTGGTCAAAAAGAAAATCGAAAAGGCAATACGCCGAAGTTCTTTAAAATTCTTTAGGCCTTTCTGATTTCCAACCCGTATCATGGCGGCTACACTTAAACCTATAGCTACCATAAATGTCATCGAAGCCAGGTTCAATGCAATCTGATTCGCTGCCTGTGCATTTTTACCTAAGGTACCCGATAGCCAGATGGCCGCCGTAAATATGGCTACCTCAAAAAGCATCTGCAATGCAGAAGGAAATCCTAGATCGATAATTTTTTTGAGTATTGATTTTTTTAGGTTTGATAGACTAAACCTTTCTAAATAAGGTTTGAATTTTTTCTTAGATCTAAGCAGTAGCCATATAAATATTAACATAATTACACGAGAAGTCAAGGTGCCAATAGCGGCCCCGATAATCCCCAATTCGGGAAAACCGAATTTTCCAAAAATAAGCAGGTAATTAAGCACAACATTGATCACGTTCGCTACAATAGTAGCATACATGGCATATTTTGTTTGGGACAAGCCATCGGCGAATTGCTTAAATGCCTGGAACATAATGAGGGGTATCAACGAAAAAGCTACAAGGTTTAAATAAGGCATGGCATATTGTACCACTTCCTCGGGTTGATCCATATGATACATCAATGGCTTAATACCTAATATCAATAAAAATAAAAAGATACCCAGAATGGTGCATAAAAATATTCCGTGGTTAAATGCGTCCTTCCCTTTTTCTATATTATTCTCTCCATCAGCTTCAGCAACCAAAGGCGTAATAGCGGTTGAAAACCCAATTCCTAAGGCCATGGCAATAAAAATAAAGCTGTTACCTAAAGAAACTGCCGCCAGTTCGGCGGTACCTAACTGCCCTACCATGATATTATCAACAAAACCAACCAGCGTATGCCCTATCATACCCAGCATTACCGGATAGGCAAGTTTCAGGTTATAACGAAACTCAGAAGTATAGGCTTTAAAGGTCAAAAGGCTTGGTATTAATTTTTTTGGTTGGTAAAGGTAATAGATTTGATTGAGGAAATTTAAAAACCAGGTGAAAATGGACTATATTTGAGTAGGAAGTTTTTTACTGTAATAGTGAAGTGATTATATACAACTACTTGATCTTACTAATTATAAAATTTTAAATGATGGAGTTCGCTAAAATCTTAAGAATATTTAGATTATTAGCGTTTAACATTCCCATGCTAAAACTGTAAAAAATTAGTAAAATAGTGGTATTTTAAGTGAACGTGATTAAACTCAAAAATTGACATTTATCATATTTTATATATTTTATTATTGATAATTTTGAGGATAATAAAATTACAAGGTATTATTCATATATAAAATTATTAAAATGGCAAAAGTTAAAGGCGCAATTGTAGTTAATACAGAAACATGTAAAGGCTGCGAAGTGTGTATTCCTGTTTGTCCAGAAAACGTCATTAGCATGTCTAGTGAAGTAAACCGTAAAGGATATCATTATGCCTATATGAGTCACCCGGAAGCCTGTACAGGTTGTACCAACTGCGGACTCGTTTGTCCGGATAGAGCCATATCAGTGTATCGTGTAAAAGTTTCTGAATAAAAAACAAGCTAATAAAATGTCAGAATTGAAATTAATGAAGGGTAACGAAGCGTTGGCAGAGGCTGCAATCAGGGCCGGTGTCGATGCATATTTTGGTTATCCTATCACTCCGCAATCAGAAGTTATCGAATATTTAATGACCGAACAGCCTGAAAAAAGAACAGGCATGGTGGTATTACAGGCAGAAAGTGAAATAGCCGCTATTAATATGGTGTATGGCGCTGCCAGTACCGGTAAAAAGGTGATGACATCTTCATCAAGTCCCGGTATATCATTAAAATTAGAAGGCATCTCATATCTCGCCGGTGCCGAATTACCTGCTGTCATTGTAAATGTTGTGCGTGGCGGACCCGGTTTGGGTACCATCCAACCATCACAGGCAGATTATTTCCAATCGGTAAAAGGTGGCGGACATGGCGATTATAAATTATATGTGCTGGCTCCTGCCTCTGTGCAGGAAATGTCAGATTTTGTCGCCGATGCTTTCGATATTGCTTTTAAATACCGAGCTCCTGTCTTGATTCTTTCTGATGGCCTTATCGGACAAATGATGGAAAAAGTAAATCTTCGCGATCAGAAGGCCCGTATGAAAGATGAAGATATCATCAAAAAATATGGTTCCTGGGCAACAACAGGTAAAAAAGGAAGAGAACGTAATATCATCACTTCACTGGACTTACAATCAGAAAAAATGGAAGCACGTGTACATAGGCTGATGAAAAAATACGCGCAAATGGAAAAAGAAGATCTGCGTTATGAAAAAATTCTTTGTGATGATGCAGAATATCTTATTGTAGCCTACGGATCAAGTGCCCGCATCGGGCAGAAAGCCGTAGAATTGGCAAGGGCAAAAGGTATCAAAGCAGGTCTATTACGGCCCATTACCCTATTTCCTTATCCAAAAGAGCAACTATTTGAACTGGCCGACCAGGTAAAAGGTATCTTAAGTGTAGAACTCAATGCAGGACAGATGGTAGAAGATGTACGTCTTTCTGTAGAACATAAAGTGCCTGTAGAACATTTTGGCAGAACAGGTGGTATTATACATACCCCCGAAGAAGTATTAGAAGCCCTAGAACAAAAAATTATAAACAATGGACATATTAGACATCATAAAACCCGAGAATCAAGTATTCTGTAAAACACAATTAATGACAGATACGGCTTTGTCGTATTGTCCGGGTTGTGGCCACGGTACCGCGCATAACATTACTATGGAGGTAATCGACGAAATGGGTATTGTAGAAGATACCATTGGCGTAGCACCGGTAGGATGTTCGGTGTTGGCTTATGATTTTATGAATATAGACATGACCCAAGCTGCTCATGGGCGTGCGCCCGCGGTAGCAACAGCCATTGCAAGAACCTGGCCGGAGAAATATGTATTTACTTATCAGGGCGATGGCGACCTTGCTGCCATTGGTACCGCCGAGACCATTCATGCATGTAATCGCGGTGAAAATATTGTCATCATTTTTGTGAATAATGGCATATACGGTATGACAGGAGGCCAAATGGCACCTACCACCCTTGAAGGCATGCGTACCTCTACTTCACCATACGGACGCGAAATTGAAAATATGGGTAGCCCATTAAAAATGACAGAACTGGTTGCAAACCTACCGGGTGTATATTTTGTAACCAGACAATCGGTACATACCCATAAACATGCAAGAAAGGCTAAAAAAGCTGTTAGAACTGCCTTTGAGAATACAAGGTTAAAAAAAGGCGTCTCTTTTGTGGAGATCGTTTCTAATTGTAATTCGGGTTGGAAAATGACCCCTAATGAATCTAATATCTGGATGGAAGAAAATATGTTCCCTTATTTTCCATTGGGTGATATTAAAGTAAACGGAATATTAAAATAAAAAGCATGACAGAAGAAATTATAATTGCAGGTTTTGGCGGACAAGGTGTATTATCGATGGGTAAGATATTGGCTTATTCGGGAATTATGCAAGACCAGGAGGTAAGCTGGATGCCCTCTTACGGACCAGAAATGCGCGGAGGTACTGCCAATGTAACTGTTATATTAAGTGATGACCGTATTAGTTCGCCTTATTTAAAATTATTCGATACGGCGATTATCTTGAACCAGCAATCGATGGATAAATTCGAAAAATCGGTAAAACCAGGAGGCGTTTTGTTATATGATCCAAACGGAATTTCTCATCATCCTACCCGAAAAGATATTAAGATCTACCAGATAGAGGGCAATAGGCTGGCCACTGAAATGGGCAATAAAAAAATATTCAATATGATCGTATTGGGTGGATTCTTAAAGATAAAACCCATTGTAAAACTCGAAAACGTCATAGAAGGTTTAAGAAAATCATTACCCGAAAGATATCATGATCTGATCCCATTAAATAAAAAAGCCATTACGATGGGAACGAAAAATGTGCATCCTTTTACTGTAAAGGAACAAGTACTTTCATAATTAGTTTTTAATTTTTAGTTAGTAAGTAGATTTCGACTATTTTGTGCCATACAAGTGCAAAATAGTCGAAGTTGTTTTAGGAAGAATTTATATCTTTATAATGGATATATAGTTACCAGTAACCATATCCCTATGTTGTAAACAATGCAGAAAAACATCATATTCATATTAATAATTCTGACTTCATTTTTGAGTTTTTCTCAAAACATAAAGACTATAACGGAATTTAAAAAGCAAGGAGATAGTTTAGTTAAGAACCGTTCAACAGAATTTGATAAAGACGAAAATTTAGTCCGTGAAGTGAAATACGGAAGTTATGATTCTAGATCAAAAACTTACAGAAATAAAATTAGAACTTTTGAATATAAAAATGGACAAAGAGTTTCGGAATATTTCTGCGAAGACTTTGTTTCTAAAGATACTTGTGTACTTCGTTCTTTCTCAACATTTGAATTCGACAAAAAAACTGAAATTGAAAAACAGACTAAATTTGAGTCTGATTCATTAATTCGTTTCATTCGAGAAATGAAAAAATCGAAAAGAATAAAAAGCTCAAAAACATATTCATGGGAACTTATACCTGTCGAAAAACCTGATTTTGAAAAAGCTCTTTTATTAGTTGATACAGTATTTTATGACAAAAAGAATCGGAAAATAAAAAAGGTTAGTTATAACAGTCGTGAAAAAAAACCAGTTATTCAATTATATAAATATTCAGATAAAAATTATACTCATCAAACAATTGGAACATTTAGAGATACAACTTTGACTATTCAGTATGATAAATTGCAAAAATTAGCGGATAAAAAGTCGTTAAATTATATATTTCAGAATTCCGAGAATTATAAATACGAGATAGAATATTACTAAAAGCACAGTTTACAACAACGTGTATAATCAATTGCTTAATAGTGTTTAATGATTACCACGTGAAATTCTGCCGAATTTCCTTTACGCTGTTTCTTTTTGCTATCTTAGTGCTCACAGCAACTAACCATACACGAACACGTTGCTAGTAATTGCGAAATAAAATTAATCTATGAAAAAATATTGAAAAGAAATGGCTAAAAATAACTTTTTGACTAATGAACCTTTAATACTAAAGATTTTCTATTGGATTGGAATAATTTGTTTTATAATTCATCTATTTAAATTGCCAATTTTTAACAATAGATTAGATAAATTGTTTGCAATTGTTGGATATGGTGGACTGTTTTTATTTTTTATAAGATCTTTTATTTACAATAGAAAAAATAGAATCGATTGACCTATTTAGAATATCAAAAACCAATAACTAGCAATAATAAAAATCAGATATTTTACTGATGTTTTTATGAAAATGCGATTGTAAAATAAGAACTTAAGAAAATAATCTTAGTAGGTAAACTATAGCTCAAGCGTTGTGTATAATTATCCAAAAAATTAATGAAAACATTTCTATTATTTTTCACGTCTCTAATATTGAGTTGTTCTGCTCAGCAAAGCAAATACAATTTAGTAGTAAAAAAACTAGATGAAAATTATCAATTAAAACTTGATTCTGGAAAATTTATGCTGGAAGCTGAACGTGAATACGCAATGAAATTGGATAGTTTAATGAACGTTATTTACGATGACTTAATTGTTGTTAAAAAGGCTGACAACGAAAACATTGAAATAGAGCAAAATGAATGGATTTCACAGAATAACATAAGAATTCAAAATATTTGGAAACCCTTAAATAAATCTATGGAAGAGATTGGATTTATACCAAATGACGAAAAAATGTTCGCATATAGTAAACAAGCCCAACTAACCCGCAAAAGAGTTTTAGAATTGATTAATAAATTTACTAATTAAAAAACTACACACGACAAGGTATATAACTCATCCTTGCTTTAAAACTTCATTTAAAACTATTATTTTTAGTATCTGATTTGATTAACTGAAAATCCTCACGGATTTTAAGCCGCACAAATCTTATACCAACGATGCCTTTAATTGCAAGAAAGCTTCACAAAATAGATTTGAATGATTAAAAATATACACTGGAGGGGTAAATGACTGTCAAAATTCCTTCCCTGGCATATTTTAAGTAAGTTATTTACCCTTCATTAATTCAATGAAATCCGGCTCCTTTTGTAAGCTATTAAGATCAGGATCATGTTTTAGATATTCATAATTTTCAAACCCATTATCAATCGCTTTTTTGAGATTTTTAATAGCGGCTGTTTTATCATCTATTAATGCATAAAAACAAGCTGCATTATAAATAATAATTGGATCATTTGGGTTTTGTCTAATCCCTTTATGCATTTCCTTTTTTGCTTCTTCTAATCGACCTAGCCTTTTCAATGTAAAGGCATAAAATTGGTGAGCACGAGAGTCATCCGGGTGATGCAGCAAATAGGAAGGGTAAAATAATGCTGCACGTTCAATAGTTTCCTGCAGATTTTTTTCATCGTGTAATGTTTCATAGGCCATCTGCAAATCACCATAGGGAGAATGAAAATCCCTATTAAGATCTAATACTTTTTTGAAATCAAATACAGCCTCAGCATCTCTGTCAGTCACTCTATATAACCGACCTCTAACCCAATAGGCAAAAAAATTGTCAGGGTCAAATGAAATTGCCTTTTCAGCGGCTATCAATGCCTCTTTTGGTAAATTTTTGTTATTATATACCAGCCCAAGAGCACTATAAGCTTCAGATGAAGTAGGGTCATAGAGAAGTGCTTTTAATGATGATTCTTCTGCCTTTTTAATCCATTTGAGCTTTTTATCGTGTGTTTCATATAATAGTGCACAAGCCTCGGCCATACCAGCATGAGCAGCAGCATATTTCGGATCTAAATCAATTGCATTTTGAAAAAGATCTATAGCTAAAAGAAGATAGCTCTTTGTATATCTAAACAGAAATTCACGAGCTCTTAAGTTAGCATCATAAGCATCACTATTCATCGTCGCTCTTTTACTAAGTGCCACTTTTTCTTTTGTCGAAAGCTTTAGCTGTAATGACTTTACAATCTTTTTAGAAACCTTTTCCTGAATACCAAAAACGTCTGCTATTTTGCCACGGTAAATCTCGGCCCAAAGTTCCAAATCCTTTTCAACATCAATTAATTCCGTCGATATTCTTAAATCGTCATTATGCTTGCGCACAGTTCCTTGCAAAAGATATCTTGCATTCAATTCATGACCCAATGATGCAATATCCAATTTAGAATCTCTATACCGCATTGAAGTACTTCGTGAGGCAATATCAAGCTCTTTGATTCCTGACAAACGAATAATTATTTCTTCCGTCAACCCATCACTAAAATAATTGCTGTCATTTTCCGAACTAATATTCTGAAATGGAATGACTACTAGTTTTTTATTATCATTGTTAAGTTGATGTTTAGGTTGTTCTGCTATTAATTTCTCAACCTCAACATTTTTAATTTTTTTAATTCCTTTTGGAGACAATTCATATACCCAAGCAAAAACCAAACTGATAGGAAAGCCTATGATCAATATAAAAATCAAGGTTTTCATAAAATTATGCGGTGCATTAAAAGCTGGAAGAACGATAGAAGATACCTGAGCAATTAACCATGCCATCACCAAATAGGTTATCGCTGATCTAAATACATTACGTCTTTTAAGCTCTGCTATGTATTTTTTAAAATTCACGCTAACTTGAAGTTGGTTTATTAATAGAGCCAAACTTTTACCATTAAAATTTCAGCATGATTAGAGAGACTCGAAGTAAGTGAAAAGGGTTTAAGATAGAAAGAAGAGCGTCCGAAATCATCAGCTAAATTTATATTTAAAGATAAGGAATATTTATCTAAAAATTAATTATGAAACAGTGAAACATTCCAGATTTTAACTATTAAAGCCGATTTTATATGTTGTAACTAAATAATTTAAAAATATGACAAAAAAGCTACTAAAAGACAACACAGTATAAAAATAATTGCTCGATTTAGTCTAATTACGAAAATCTCCGATGATTTTCTAACCGCCTAACAGCAGGCAGGTTCGGTTTGAATTTACTAAATTTGTTGCCTAAATTATGCAAATAATCTTATACTAAATGTTGCGCTTAATATACGGACAAATAGAGCCTATAGAACCAAGCGAATTAAACGATATTATGATCTAATAAAAAAAACAACGATATGAAAAACGGATTAATGATAATTATCATCGTGGTTTTCTTTAGTTGTTCAGATGATAATATGGATAAAATATACATCGTCCGACCTAAAGGGAAAATGGATTGAAGTAGAAACACGGTCTGACACCTTGTCTTTTGAATCGTGGGACAATAAAGAAATAATGATCTTGGCTAGAGGAAAGGAAATGAGAGATGGAAACTTATTGCCAAAACACGGATCTGGCCCATATGAATACAAACTTACCGAAGGTAAAATATCCTTGCACTGGACGCTATCAAGCGACTCCAGTTTTACAGAATATAGTCTGAATATTATTAGCGACAATTTACATATTGGCAACTTTTTTGCTTCTAGCTCTGGAGAAACGTTGACTTTTATAAAATTGGAATAAAAATAGACGAGAAACAACAAGGACTATTACCTGACCATACTTCCATTCGCGGTTTTGTTATACATCACTTAAATGTATATATTTATACTTCAATTATTAGACTTATATAAACATAAGAGCCGAAACGTTACGGGCAACTAAACAAACTGAATAGATTGAATAAAAAAAATATCGATAAAGTTGACGAGGTACAGCATTTAGGATCAGCTAAAAGTTGGCTACAAAGATTAAAGGAGGAAAGTTGGGAAGCCGAATTATTAGTGTCGACAATTGCGATTTTCGGTACTTTTCAAATGTTCAACCTTATAAATTGGTCGACAAATAAGTTTATAGATGTATTAGATCCTAGTCAATATTTGATAGGTTATTTTATAGTTTTTTTCGGACTTCTAGCTATAAGTATACTCATTTCTATGTTCGTTATTCATTTTTTTCTAAGAGCATACTGGGTAGGTCTGGTTGGATTAAATTCTGTATTTCCAGATTATAGCATTAAGGATAGTGTCTATTCTAAAATTTACACAGAAAAAATACTTTCAATACTTCCCAAATTAAAAGTCTCTATTCAAAAAGTAGATGAACTATGTAGTGTTATTTTTTCTGCTGCATTTACTTTCTTACTTATATATATGTATTTAGGCCTATTTGCCAGTATCTATTTATTGATTTTTAATTTACTTTCTGATTATATTCAACCATATATTCTTTTAATACCAGTTATTTTTATCCTCTTTTGTTTACTAGTTCAAATGGTAATTACATTAATTGCAAACCTGAAATTTAATCACAAAAAGGAAAAACTACAAATATGGAATTTCAAAATTGTTCGATTTGTTTCTTTTATTTTATACGGACCTCTTTATAAATCTATTTTACAAATATTAATGATTTTTGGTTCCAATTATAAAAAAAAGAAAAGCTTGATATACCTTATTCTTCTATTTGTTGTTTCCGGAATGTTTGTTTCAATTTATCAGATGTTTAATACAAATATTCCCTACTTAATTAATCATGATTCATATTTCGATACATCAACTTCATATGCCGGTTTCTACAAAACAGAAAATGGTCATAACAATTTTTTATTAAGTCCAGAAATTGAATCAGATAAGGTTGAATCTAGTGTTTTAAAATTATTTATACCTATTTACAGTCACGAAAAAAAAATACATCAAAAGGATTGTGATTCATTCATTGAAGACCCCAATAAATCTAAATCTGAACGACGAAAAGAGAAAAGAGCTCAATTACTTAGTTGTTACCACAAATACAACCTTGTATATCTAAATGGTAAGCAAATAAAGGCTAATTTCTTTAGGTACAAACACCCTACTACACAACAATTTGGTATCGTATGTTATCTTGAGCTTTCTAACCTTGAAACCGGAATGAATAGCTTAAAAGTTAAGAAAGAATTTGGTGGTGAAAATATGTCGGAATGGACGATTCCCTTTTATTATATTTCGAAGGATTAATTAAATTAATAATAAGCATTAGCAAAAACAGTCATATTGGCAAACTAATCAAAGTCCAACCGTTAACAAGTATTAAAAGAACAACCTTTAGACGTTAAATTGGCACGTATTTCTATTGGAATGGTCTTTCTATTTCAGAATATTCCAGTAAATCCCCCGGTTGACAATCTAGTGCCGAACAAATTGCTTCTAAAGTCGAAAAACGAATTGCTTTTCCTTTACTTTGTTTTAATATCGATAAGTTGACTGTTGAAATACCTACTCTTTCGGAAAGCTCCTTTAACTGAATTTTCCTTTTAGCCAGCATTACATCTAAATTTACTATAATTGGCATATTTTACATTCAGATAATTAGGGATTCTTCTATACTTTGTACCAATTGGTCATAATTCTGCTCATTTTTCCCCCAGGAATAAATCTGTGAGATGGTTGCAGAACAAAAATTCATTATGGTTTTTCCGTCATCCTCTTGAAAATCAATATAAATATTTTCTCCCCATGATTTAAAACTGACTGGCGAAATTGCAAAAATTTCAAACTTATCTTCATTCACTAATTGTATTTTGAACTTTGAATTTTCAATAACTTCAATAACTTTTTTAAACATTAATTCTTTAGGAATATCAAATTCAATCTTCGTGCGAAATTTTGTTGCTAAAAAATTATACTTACTGGTAAAATAAGGTTTAAACCACGCTATTTTTCTAATTACTAAATTGAAAATAAAAAAAGTAAATAAACAAATGGCCAATATTAAAGCAATTGAATTACTACCATTATTATATGTTCTTGCGTAAAAAGAAAATAAAAAGGAGAATAGTAAAATCGCTATGGCAACGAGAATATGTTTGGTGTATTTCATAAAATAACTGTAATATTATTTATGATACAAATATATAATATTTTTAACTAAGAACATAAATTTATTAATGTTTATCATTAATTATATAATGATATACATTCATATAATGATCTAAACCATTGTATATTTTTCATCCGGCATGCATACCTCAATTATAAGTATTAAATTTAGTATCTGATTTGTAATTATAAAGATGACCCCTTCCGATAAATTAATTGCAATAAAACTATTTCACACCTTTATCTGGTTATGCTTTGTTATTGTAATTTTTTACATTCTCTATTCAGGCATCACCAATAACATCAATACCTTCACTTGGGTTGCCATTGGTCTGATCATTGGTGAAGGCCTGGTATTAATTATTTTTAAAATGTTCTGCCCCTTAACTCTATTGGCAAGAAAATTTTCAGATTCTCAAAAGGAAAATTTTGATATTTTTCTGCCGAATTGGCTGGCAAAGCATAATAAACTCATATTTACGACGATCTACCTTATTGGATTAATTTTAGTTCTATGGCGCACGCTATTTTAATAATGTTCAACAATAAGTACATTGGCTTTACAACCAGCTTGGTGAGATCTAACCCATATAAATATCAAGCTCATTAATTTGTGTTTTATAATCACGAGGGAGCAGGATGTTTTTAATGAACCGGTCTAACTTAATCAGCCTGCTTATTTTATATAGCGGAACTACCGGTGCAAGCAAAGAGTAGTTTTTAAATTGCATTAATTTTTTTAGCCTAGTGGGAATAACTAATTTCTGAACTTCGATCAACATTTTGTAGCGCATGGTTCCAAGGTGTTTTTTATATTGCTCAAAAAGATCGGTGGTGTATTCGCTCTTTTGAAGGTCAGCTTCTAAATGTGCATTTCTTACGGGCAACCATTCTATATAGTTCGTTGGCAAATCTTTTAATCCCATCCGTTTACCAACACGATAAAAAACATTGTAAACCTCCTCTTTTTCTTTATCACTCAATTTTTTTTCGAGCAACTCGTAAGATGCTATTGAGTAATAAATGAGCATAAATAGTACATCCCGATAAGCCCAATCGGGAATGGTAGATCCGCGTTTTTGTTCCACGGCCTTATGTATTTGTCGCATGGAGTCAATAGCGCTATTGGCTTCCTTCATCGGAGAGAAAACGATCATTCGTGCATACTTAACAGTAGAGAATAGCCGGCCCAATGGATCGGAAGGTAGCTTTCCGGTGAAATACAGCCAGTCTACTGCCTTATTCAATGCAAATTCAGCAGAGGCACCAGCAAAAATAAAAAGTATGGTATCGCTCTTACCCCAGATCTTTCTAACGATCGATTTTTTTTCAACAAAGAATTTCACAACGAAAAATATTTCAATCTAAATTACAAAAAATACTACTTACACATAGAGCCTGCTGCTCTACATAAGGCATTTATCTACCCATTTTGTAGTTATTGTTTTTCTTATGTAAAATACATATCTTTAAAGTACGGCATTATGAAAGTCGGAAAGATTTAACAGTCCTATACCTATATAGAACAATGCCGTATGGATATAAATCGTTCATATAATGATGAAAATCGTTACCCATAATCGCTTTCTGATCATTATGGTTTTCGTCTTGACTACCATAATTACCTATTTTTTATGGACAACATTTAGATATCTAAACTCTTTTTATATTATTTCCACATTAATAGGAATTATAATTTTAGTTTTAAGCTTTGCGGGCATATTTGCAGGAATTAAGGATGTGAAAAGCATTGAAAAGAAATTTCTTGCCGGTTTTATTGGAAATTCAATTTTTACCTTGCTATTATTATTTGCATTATTCTACGTTGTTTTTACAATGAAATAGTGAAACTAGCTTATTAAATATCCTAACTTGCTATGCCAGTAAAGGTGAGCTTGTCTAAATTGGTTCATGATCCTAACAGATAATTCCTATATTTAACCGCCCTTGTTTAATGCTAATTAGGTGCTGAGGGATTTTAAACTATCAATTAAAATAAGCACTATGAATATTCAAATAGTCATCTATTTTTCCTTATTTTTTTTCTTATCTGAAATTATTTTAATGATCGCAAAACGATCTAAGAAAAAAAAATCAAAGAAAAGAAACGACAGAAGATCGTTACTATTATTTTGGATTGTGATACCCTTAAGTTTAACTATTGGATTTTTAACCGCTAATTATCTTACCTGGAATTCATTTAACAAGTACCTTGCTATTGTTGGTTTAATTATTTTTATCATTGGAATAATTGTACGTTGGATTGCAATAATTCAATTAAATAAGGAATTTACTGTTGATGTAGTAATAACCGCAGATCATCAATTAAAAACAGATGGTATATATGCTACTATTAGACATCCTAGTTATTTGGGTTTATTATTAATATCTGTTGGCCTTTCTATGGCCATGAATAGTATTATTTCTTTCTTGGTAATTACCATACCTATCTTATTTGCTATCATTTATCGAATTACAATAGAAGAAAATATTTTAATCTCAGAATTTGGCGAAAAATATATAGACTACAGGAAAAAGACCTTCAAAATGATTCCAAAAGTATATTGATATTATTTATAAATTTTTCATTTAGTGTTGGGTAATAATAAATAATAAAAGGCGGAATTTTTATAAAAATTCCGCCTTTTAGCTAAAAAAAATTAGCCACTATTAAAATTTCAATAGCTTTCAATCTTCAAACCTGCGTCGCTGAGGCGGGTTATTAAATAATACACCACCCACAGCTTCAAATTCTCTTTCTAATGCAGGCACTTTATTATTAAACAGGTCTGTTAAGTTTGGTTCTTTAGCGTCATAAGCTGTTTTAGCCAAATTAAACTGTTCTTTTTGAGCACCAGTGATGTCTACCTGTGCAGACCAAGTGGTATATAAGGCAAATCTCAATCGGCTCTGTACGGTATTTTTAGCACCGAAACCTCCAATGATCGTTTTTGCTACAGAATCGATCTCACTTTGTAAACTATTTATTTTAGGTACCAATACATTTGCCTCTACAGGTGTATTAAGTAATATCTTTTCCATACTGCTTAACCTTTCATTCATCGATTCTATCTTACCACGTGCTGCATTTACCTTTGCATTTAATTCATTTACATCTCGTAGAAAATTAAAATTAGTAACATAATTTGGTGTTCCGAGTGCATTAGGTAAAGACTTAATGGTGAACGGTTGTGGTTCAACAAGCCTGGTAAAAACACCTTCCACATTTTTATCAATGGCAACCTTATAGGTTCCGGGTGGTACTTTCGGGCCTCGACTGGTTAAATAAGCGAGATCCCAATTCGTACTTTTATATCCCTTACTTAGTGGTTGGGTGAATTTCCTCATAATATTACCATCAGCATCATAAATTGTAAATACCAAGGTTGGTTTTGCTTCTTCTTTTTCGGCCAATAATTCATCTTCGGTTGGGTAATCAAAATCTTCATCTTTACCTTCAGCATCTTTCATTGCTTTAACACGTTTTTGTTTTAAAGATTCAAATCCGGTTTTTATATAATATTCAAAAGTAGCTTCAGGCTTAGGATTCTCTGATCTAAAATGAACTTCTCCTTGGTAATTTAAATTACTTGCAGGAAAATATAACAAAGTCTCATTGACATCGAATAAATGTGCTTCTTTTTTCTCTATTTCTTCACTTAATTTTCTTAATGAAGAATAGTTATCTAATACATAAAATCCTCTCCCGAAAGTTCCTACTACCAAATCGTTTTCGCGCTTTTGAATAGTAAGGTCTTTTACCTGAATAGTAGGAATTCCTTTTTTTATTTGAACCCATTTTTTACCGCCATCAATGGTTGTCCATACCCCCCATTCTGTACCAATAAATAATATATTAGGATCTACATGGTCTTCCTGAATACTATAAACCGTTCCCGAAGGCAGGTTCGAAGCGATAGATGTCCATGTCTTTCCATTGTCAACACTCTTAATTAAATAAGGTTTAAAATCGCTGCTGTTCTTTCTCCCATCGAAGCATGCATACACAGTACCTTGGGTATGTTGTGAAGGAAGGATATAATTCACGAATGTCATGTTTGGTACTCCCGGAAATTTATCATAACGGATCCAATTGGCACCATCATTTTCAGTTGTCCAGATCAAGCCATCATCAGTTCCTACATATAACATTCCTTGCTTTAATGGAGATTCTGCCAAGGCAAATATATTTCCGAACTTAGAAGTCGATAAATTTTTAGCAACCGCCTCCGGTGGCCATAATTTTCCCATCATTGGTAAGGTATTTTGATCAATACCCCTGGTCATATCTTTACTGATCTTTTTCCAGGTACCACCCATATCTGTACTTTTTAGTACATAATTTCCACCAACATAAAGTGTTTTAGAGTCGAATGCACTTATAAAATAAGGCGTATTCCAGTTCCAGGTATATTCTTCATCTATAGTGGGTTGTGGTTTGATAGAAATACTATTCCCCGTTGTTCTATCATATCTTCTTAATCCACAATATTGTGATTCGCAATAATGAATATCGGGGTTATTAGGATCTGGAATAGATAAATATCCATCACCACCGATGGTATAGGTCCAATCGGCATTCACCAAGTCGCGACGGTGGGTTTGTGAAGGTCCAAACCATGAGCCGTTATCTTGTGCACCTCCATATACATTGTAGAAAGGGAAATCATTATCTGTTCTTACATGATAATATTGCGTGATAGGCAGGTTGTTCTTAAACTGCCATGTTTTAGCCCGGTCGTATGTTTCATAAATACCACCGTCGCATCCTGCAATAAAATGATTTGTATCATCAGGGTCAATCCAAATGGCATGGTTATCGACATGTTTATTGCGGCCTTCAATATTTTCCCAAGTAGAACCTCCATCACTTGACAGCGCATTATAGGTATCCATCAAAATGACCACATCCGGATTTTTAGGATCGGTATAAACTTCGTTATAATATTGTGGACTTGAACTACCTTTATCACTGCGCTTTTCCCAACTTTCACCCATATCGCTCGACCTGTAAAATCCGCTTTTACTTTCGGGTAATTCAATCACTGCATATATAATGTCCGGATTTGCAGGCGATAATGCCAGTCCAATCCTTCCCACATCACCTTTTGGCAGGCCTTTTGTCTGTTTTGTCCAGGTAGCTCCGGCATCCGTAGATTTATAAATCGCGGATTCTGGGCCACCATCGATTTTCGAATATACGCGTCTTTCGCGTTGATGTGAGGCTGCATATAATATATCAGGATTTCTAGGATCCATTTCCATATCAGAAACGCCTGTATATTCACCGATCTCAAGTATACGATTCCATGTTTTACCGCCATCGGTAGTTTTATAAAGACCACGTTCTCCACCTGGCCCCCAGGCTTGCCCCTGTGCGGCCACATAAACCACATTGCTATTTCTTGGGTCGATCATGATCTTACCTATTTGAGAGCTCGTTTTAAGTCCCATATTTGTAAATGATTTCCCTCCATCAGTAGTTTTATATACACCATCACCGTATGCTAAGTTGCGTTGTGTGTTATTCTCCCCAGTACCTACCCATACTACATTTGAATTATTTGGGTCCATTGCCAAACATCCTATAGAAAAAACGGGCTGATCATCGAATATGGGTTCAAAAGTTGTTCCATGATTTATTGTTTTCCAAAGTCCGCCAGAGGCAACCCCAACGTAATATTCTGAGTGGTTTTCAGGATTTACCGCTAGATCGGAGATCCGGCCCGAATAAGCTGCAGGTCCGATACTTCGAAAACTGAACATTTTCAACATTTGATCGGTCAATTCAAATTGTTTAACGGTTGATTTTGAATTTTTTCGTTTGCTTTGAGCAGTAGACTCTTGAAAAGTTACCATAATAAATATGGCTAAGATGGATGAAATTATCCAACTATTTTTTTTGAGATAAAACATGAAGTAAAGTTTAAATTTATAAATTATAAAAAGCTTTTATAAAAGTAAAAAAAAATGAGCATTTAGCTTCCTATAATTCATGAAGATTCATTCTAATCTATTAAGCACAAAAAAGGTGATCATTACCATTAATAAGATCTACACAAATTTTTATGATCAATTCCTCTCATCAATAAAATAAATCTTTTTGTAATTATTTTATATTTAGCATTCGTTTTAAATACTAAAATATTATTCTAACAGTTATATTAGAAAACCTTATATAATGAGTAAAAAGTTAATCTACTTATTACTCCCCTTAATTTTGATCGTTTGGTCTTGTTCTGAAGATGGCGATACATTAATTATTGAAGAAAATAACACAGAAGAAGTTATTGACCTCACCATTACGGGTGAAATTTTAAAATTGGTGAATGAACATCGGGAAACCTTGGACTTGGTTGCATTAAAAAGGAATACCACTGCTGATGGTCTATCTAATGACCATACCCAATATATGATCGGCCAGGGTAAAATAAGCCATGATTATTTTGAAGACAGATGGACCGTTTTGCGGCAGGTAGAAAATGCGCGATCAGCAGGTGAAAATGTGGCTGCCGGTTACCAGGATGCAAAAAGTGTAATGAATGCCTGGTTGAATAGTACCGGGCATAAAGAAAATATTGAAGGTAATTTTACGCACATTGGCATCGCTGCCAAAAAAGATTCCCAGAACCGGTATTATTTTACCCAATTATTCTTCAGGTAAACTTTAATACAACAAAAAAGCCCGCATAAATGCGGGCTTTTTTTATTTTAAAAGAGTTTTATTCCTCTTTTACTTCTTCAAAATCTACATCTTGCACGTCATCACCTTCTGTTGCTCCAGCATCACCTGCATCAGCAGGTCCTTCAGCACCAGTAGCTTGCGATTCTTGTTGCGCTTTATACATTTCTTCAGAGGCTACTTTCCAAGCTTCATTTATCTTTTCCATAGCAGCATCGATCTGTGCTAGATCTTTAGATTCATGCGCTTTCTTTAACTCTTCTAATGCAGCTTCAATGGGTCCTTTTTTATCTGCAGATAATTTATCTCCAAACTCTTTTAATTGTTTCTCTGTTTGGAAGATCATCGCATCGGCACCATTGATCTTTTCAGCAGTTTCTTTTGCTTTTTTATCAGCATCGGCATTTGCTTCAGCATCAGCTTTCATTTTCTTGATCTCATCATCGGTCAATCCCGAAGAAGCTTCAATTCGGATGTTATGCTCTTTACCTGTTCCTTTATCTTTAGCTGTTACATGGATAATTCCATTAGCATCTATATCAAAAGTTACTTCGATTTGAGGTACACCTCTTTGTGCTGGAGGAATTCCATCTAAATGGAAACGTCCAATTGTTTTATTATCAGCCGCCATCGCACGCTCTCCTTGTAATACATGGATCTCAACAGAAGGTTGATTATCAGCCGCAGTAGAGAAGACTTGCGATTTTTTAGTCGGGATCGTTGTATTAGACTCAATTAACTTTGTCATTACATTACCCATAGTTTCGATACCTAAAGATAAGGGAGTGACATCTAATAATAAGACATCTTTCACATCACCTGTCAATACTCCACCTTGAATAGCAGCACCTACTGCAACCACCTCATCAGGATTCACCCCTTTATGAGGCTCTTTTCCAAAGAATTTTTTTACTTCTTCTTGAATTCTAGGCATACGGGTAGAACCACCTACCAAGATAACCTCATCAATATCAGATGTTTTAAGATCTGCATCTTTCAACGCTTTAGCTACAGGAGCCATCGAACGTTTGATCAAACTATCTGCTAATTTCTCAAAGCTTGCTCTGGTTATCGTTCTAACCAAGTGTTTTGGACCACTTGCAGTGGCAGTAACATATGGTAAATTTATTTCAGTTTGCGAACTTGAAGACAATTCTATCTTTGCCTTTTCAGCAGCTTCTTTTAAACGTTGTAATGCCATAGGATCTTTACGCAGATCCATATTTTCTTCTTTATTGAATTCTTCTGCTAACCAATCTATGATTACCTGATCAAAATCATCACCACCTAAGTGCGTATCACCATTGGTTGATAATACTTCAAATACACCATCTCCAATTTCAAGGATAGAGATATCGAATGTACCTCCACCAAGGTCATATACGGCTATTTTCTTGTCAGCGCCAGATTTATCTAAACCATAGGCCAAAGCAGCAGCTGTAGGTTCGTTGATGATACGACTCACTTTTAATCCTGCGATCTCACCCGCTTCTTTCGTAGCTTGTCTTTGTGAATCATTAAAATAAGCAGGAACTGTAATTACTGCTTCTTTTACTTCATGACCTAAATAATCTTCAGCCGTTTTTTTCATTTTTTGCAACACCATTGCAGAAATTTCCTGTGGTGTATACATTCTACCATCGATATCTACTCTTGGCGTATCGTTATCTCCCTTCACTACTTTATAAGGTACTCTTTCTGCTTCTTTTTTAGATTCAGAATACTTGTTACCCATAAAACGCTTGATAGAATAAACCGTTTTTGTAGGATTAGTTACTGCCTGACGTTTAGCAGGGTCACCAACTTTACGTTCGCCACCTTCAACAAATGCTACTATAGAAGGTGTAGTTCTTTTCCCTTCAGCATTAGGTATTACAACTGGCTCGTTACCTTCCATAACAGAAACACATGAGTTGGTTGTTCCTAAATCTATTCCTATAATTTTACTCATAATTTATGTTTTTAGATTTTTCGTTTTTTTAATTTATTTCTGCTAGTAAATAGTCAATCATTATGCCAATGATATTTTTAATGTTATTTGGCAGTTTATATAAAATGATAAATGACAATATGTCATAATTTAGTTAATTTTTAAATTGTGCCAGCCTTCCTTGACCGAATCATTAGATTAAATTTAGATTTTCATGGAAAGCACCAGTATTTTTGATATGTTGAAGATTAGGGTGGGGCCATCGAGCTCACATACCCTAGGTCCATGGAGAGCTGCCGAAAGGTGGATAAAAGAACTTAAATCTCAAAATCTTTTTGACAAGGTAGAAAAAATTAAGGTTGATCTGTATGGTTCAATATCACTAACTGGTAAGGGGCATGCAACAGAACTTGTCTTGGATACTGATCCGAAAAATGTTAAAGTGCCTTTAGATAAGGTCATAGATACGATGTGGACGACTGCTAAGGATACGCATACAAAATATAAGGAAACCTCAGAAGGCGGTTTAGCAGTTACCGTGAGCTTATCTGACTGTTAATCTTTTATCTTGTAAATACCAATTCTGTATCTGTGGACATATTAGCATCAAAGGCATAACCTTCAGAATTAAAACCTTTTAGCCCCTCCACCGTATCAATATTATTTACAATTATATAACGCAGCATATAGCCACGTGCAAGTTTAGCAAAAGTCATGATGGTTTTGTACTCGCCATTTTTAAAGTCTTTGAATATTGGGGTGAAAACCGGTACTTTTAAAAGTTTAGGTTGTAATGCTTTGAAATATTCGGCACTTGCTAAATTAATAAATGGTTCACCCTCTTTTAGCTCTTCATTTAAGGCTTCGGTAAGCGTCGTTCCCCAAAATTTATATAAATTATCTTTTCTACCCACTTTTAATTTGGTGCTCATTTCCAAACGATATGGCTGCATGAGATCTAATGGCCTCAACAATCCGTACTGGCCAGAAAGTATGCGAAGTTTATCTTGTAAGGCATCTAATTTCTTTATTGGAATGGTATCGATATCCAAGCCCCTGAAAACATCGCCTCTAAATGCAAATATTGCCTGTTTAGCATTGTCTAAATTAAAAGGCAAACTCCATTGCTGATTTCTTTCAAAATTCAGCGCACTTAAATCTGCCGAAATACGCATGAGCTTTTTTAATTGCCTCGTACTTTTCTTTTTAAGAACAGCAGCCAATTTTTCAGCCTGTTCTAAAAAAACGGGTTCGGTATATGTTGATACCGGAGCTTTCTTTTCAAAATCCAGCGATTTTGCCGGAGATATAACTATTTTCATAATACTTATGGGAATTCGTTTAATTATTAATTCTTTAATATTATTCCACATTCAAATATGAAACGAGCTTCCTTTAATACTCAGGTTTCTATATATGCAGATTCTACAGGTTAAAAATACAAACGAAATCAGGATATCACAAGTTTTTACTTTCTATAAAATCTATAGTTCTATAAAAGAAATAAATAATTCATTTTTAAACCAAACTATTTAAAAAAATAGAGGTCTATATATTTGTTAAGTAGTAACTTGATACTAAAATACAATGCTTTGATTGCAGAGGCCAACTTCATACAGCAGCTTACACATCCTAAAACAAAAGAAAAAGCTTTTCTGAAATTACTTGATACCTATCAGGAAAGGTTATACTGGTATATTCGTAAAATAGTGATCACTCATGAAAATGCCGATGACGCTTTACAAAATACTTTTATTAGAATTTACAGAAATATAGATTCTTTTAAAGGTAACAGTTCTTTTTCAACCTGGATGTTTCGAATTGCACATAATGAGGCTATCAGGCTACTACAAAAACAAAAAAAAATGCATTTGGCATCATTAGAAGATATTCAACCTCAGTACTTGGAAGACCTTACTCAGGATAATTATTTTGACGGGGATGAAGTGAAACTAAAATTACACCGTATAATAGAGTCAAAACTTACTAATAAGCAACGTATGGTGTTTAATATGAAATATTTTGATGATCTGAGTTTCCGGGAAATGTCAGAAATATTGGATCTGAACGAAAATACATTGAAATCTTCCTACTACAGTGCCACAAAAATTATTGAAGAAGAGATCATCATGACCTAAATCAAACTATTATATATAAAAAAGGTCAAATTTAAGAACGAGAAATAATAATACAGCTAAAAACCATAAAAAATGAATACAAATACCGAGAACCATAAAAATCCAGAAAAGCAACATAAAGAATTGCTTGGTATGGATGTGCCTAAAGATTATTTCAAATTATCTAAATCTAACATTATGGAAAAGATTTCTAATCCAGAAAAAAAGAAACCTCGTGTTTTTTATTTAAAACCGGTCTTTCGATATGCCATAGCGGCATCGGTGATCGTGCTTATCGCCTTGGGTATCGCCTTAAAGTACAATAATACTACCCCGGACTTTAGCCAGACACAGCAAATTGAAAATCTAGCAAGTGCCGATGATCAAGATTTGCTAATAAATTCACTTTTTATAAGTGATGAAAATATCAATACTTTCTTAGATACTTATCTTGTTAGTAATGTAATGGAGAAAGCAGAGCTCAAAGAGCAAGAGTTCGACAATATATTTTTGAACTCGATAATAGAAACCGACTCATTGATAGATAGTTATATCGATGAAAGTTTTATAGATAACATAATTCTTTAAATATTAGTCAAACTATTTAAACCGATTAGGGTCTATACTACAGAATCGATTCAATATTTAAAATTAAAAAATTAATATAAAAATTCAAGTCATGAAAACAAATAAAATAAAATTAGTAATGCTATCCGTTAGCGATGATTTTTGGTAGTTTCTTATATGCTCAGGATGAAAACCAAAAAAGAATCAGAATCAGAATCAATATCAAAACAGGAATTACGAGACTATCAAAGAAACGTTAACTCCTCAGCAACAAACAATGTTACAGGAAGAACGCCAATTGATGATCCAAAACCGCAATATGTTGAGAACATCTTTAACAGAAGAGCAAATGGCAATTTTACGAGATCCGGCACTTACGAAGGAGCAAATAAGAGAAAGATTAAGAACTTCTTTTACCGATGAACAACAACAATTGGTATTGCAACAACAAACACGTTTACGTTTGATGAGGCAAGAATTTCAAAACACCCTTACCGAAGGGCAAAGAAATATGCTACAAGAGCGTATCCAACAAAGAGTGCGTAATTCAGGTGAACAAGGTGAATTAAGAAACGGTAACCGTTCAAACAGCAACGGACAACGCAACCAAAACACTGGTAAAGGCAAAGGTAAAGGAAACTAAATTGGCACAGATTATGAAAACTACTAGTAAAAGCTTAGTAGTAAGATTAAGGTTTATTGGGTTGCTGCTTTTCATAGCAGCAACCTCGACTTTATTCACAAGCACAAGTGCCTCGCACTGATGACAAAATTGATGTACTACTAGACGAACTTTTCTTTAGCGAAGATCAGTTAATCGATGAGATCCTAGCCTCATTAAACCGTATGGAGTTTATATACTCCAGCTTAACATTCAATAGCAACACCTATTTTTCTGGAAGAGATTCGGGAATTGATCAATATAACTTTTATCCGCAAGTCTCCTATTATCACCCTTCGGGATTAAGTGTAAGCCTTTCGGGCCTCTATTATGAAAAATTCGATCCTAACTGGGATTTTACAAGTATATCCCTTGGTTATAGTCGGGCCCTGAATAAAAAGGAAACATTGTATTTTACTTCTGGTTATACTAGGTATTTCTACAGTGATGGTTCCGATATTTTTACAAATGGAATCGATCTGGGGCTAACTTTACAAAACAAGAACAGAACTTTTGGTTCTACATTATCTTCAACCTATTTGTTTGGTAGTGATAATGCATTTCAATTATTATCGAGTACCTATGGGAAAATAACATTGTACAAGGAAAAAACATTTTCAATAAAATTCAAGCCAAAACTAAATTTTCTCATAGCCTCGCAAACCATCGCATTAGAAGAGTTGAACAGCCAAACCGAGGAAACAGAATTTGTAAATTATGATATTTTTGAACTATTGAATACACAACTAAGTTTTCCCATTACTTTAGTGAGTAAGTCCTTTAATTTGGATGTGGGGTATACTATTAACCTGCCATCTGCCGTTGCCACAGAATCAAACCTTGATAGCAATGGCTTCTTTACTGTTTCTTTAGGCTATTTGATTGATCTTCAAAAACAAAATAAGTAGCAGCTGAGTCAATAATAATTAATAAATATTGAGATTCCTGCTATCTTAGGAAGATCTAAATAGATATCGAACTAAATTAATTAGGAACGAAACAAAATATTAGATCACCTAAAAAACTAGATATCATTCTTTTATGTTTTTTGATGAACGGAATAATTACGCCATTTTTCAAGCGCTTGTTGCATATCATCCGGGAGTTCTGAATCAAATTGAAGCCACTTTTTTGTAACAGGATGTTCAAAACCCAATGTTTTGGCATGTAAAGCTTGTCTCGGTAATATCTTAAAACAATTTTCAACAAACTGCCGATACTTTGAAAAGGTTGTGCCTTTTAAAATCAAATTCCCGCCATAGCGCTCATCATTGAACAAGGTATGGCCAATATGTTTAAAATGCGCACGTATTTGATGTGTTCTGCCTGTTTCCAATTTACATTCCACCAAAGTTACATAGCTAAACCTCTCGAGAACCTTGAAATGCGTAACCGCATGTTTTCCGAAATCACCATCAGGGAATACATCCATTTGTAATCGATTCTTTAAACTTCTACCTATATTACCTTCAATGGTTCCTTCATCTTCATCCATATTCCCCCAAACAAGTGCATAATATAACCTATCCGTTTTGCGGTCATAAAATTGCTTCGCTAAATTTGCCATAGCAAATTCCGTTTTAGCAACGACCAATAATCCACTTGTATCCTTGTCAATTCTGTGCACCAACCCAGGCCTTTCGTTCGAATTTTTGGGCAGATTTTCAAAATGATAGATGAGTCCGTTTACCAAAGTACCACTATAATTTCCATGCCCGGGATGCACTACCATACCGGCTGATTTATTTACGACTATTACGCTATCATCTTCATAAAAAATATTTAAAGGAATATCTTCAGCAACCAATAAATTTTCATGGGGAGGATGCGCCAATACAACGCGCACTATATCTTTAGGTTTAACCTTATAATTAGATTTTACCTCAATTTCATTCACCAGAACATTACCAGCTTTAATTGCCTGTTGAATTTTATTACGGGTAGCATTCTCTATAAAATTCATTAAGAACTTATCGACCCTGAGGGGATCCTGGCCTTCGCTTGCAGTAAATTTAAAATGCTCGTATAAATCGTCTTGGTCGTTACCTATTGTATCATCAGACATTATTCTGAAAGAATTTCATTACTTGTCTTTTCTTCACCTTTTCCGTCTCCTAATACCAAATCGATTTTAGAGTTTTTTGGGACCATATCGCCTGGTTTAAGTTCTCTTGCCCCAAATTTCATTTTACGAACAACATCTTTTCCCAAATCTGGTATATAATGATACGCTCCTATTCTAAAACCAATGGAAGTCAAATGTGTTTCTACTTGCCGTTTTGTCTTATTCAATATATCCGGGATCGCTATTTTACCATATCCCGACGGATTTAAGGTTAAATAGATCTTTCTATCCTTCTTTACGTAATCTCCTGCATCTGGATCCTGATCGATGATCGATCTTACCGGATAATCCGGATTAAAACTGGCAGAGTCAATAACCTCAAATGTTAAATTCAAATTTTCTAAGGTTCTTTGTGTTTCATCTAAAGACATCTTAGCAAGATCAGGCACTTGTATCTTTTCGTCATGCCTGGTACTATAATTTAAAAATGCATTGAGAAGAAAGACACCAACAATGATCATCACTAACATTAAGATAATAGTTCTGATAAATATTTTACTTTTTAAATAAGATATTAGCTGCATGTATATTTCGATTTTAACGAACAGTCTATAACTGCTTTGGATGTTACAAACTTACATAAAAAAGTAGGTGAAACAATATAACCCCTCTTGATTTTTTAATTTGTAAACTACGGCAAAACTTAATTATATTTGATAAATTTGTTCGACTTCAAGAAATATTTAGTGTAGATAGATGAAAAAGAATATTGCCATTATAATGGGAGGTTACTCCTCTGAGTTTGAAATTTCCCTAAAAAGTGGAGAAGTAGTTTATCAACATCTTAATAGAGATATTTATTCACCTTACAGAGTACATATCTTAAAAGAAAAATGGGTGGTGTTAGACAAGCATAATACCGAATACCCAATTAATAAAGATGATTTCTCAGCAAACATCAATGGAGATCAATTGCAATTTGATTGTGTTTTCAATGCCATTCACGGCCATCCCGGTGAAAATGGTTTGATGATCGCATATTTCGAACTATTAGGAATCAAACATACTTCTGCCCCATTTTATCAAATGGCACTTACCTTTAATAAGCGTGATACATTAAGTGTGGTTAGGTCATATGGTGTTAAAACAGCAACTTCGGTTTATTTGGATAAAGGCGATGACATTTCTGTAGATCAAATTATTGCTAAAGTAGGCTTACCTTGTTTTGTAAAACCAAATAGTGCAGGTTCCAGTTTTGGCATTTCCAAAGTAAAGGAAAAGAAAAATTTACTAACAGCGATAAGCAAAGCATACGAAGAAGATAATCAAATTTTAATTGAGTCTTTTTTAGATGGCACCGAAGTCTCTATTGGGGTGATCGAATTCGAAAATCGTGTTAAAGTATTACCGGCCACAGAAATCGTTTCAGAAAACGAATTTTTTGATTATGAAGCGAAATATTTGGGCAAATCACAAGAGATCACACCGGCGAGAATATCAAAAATTCAACAAGAAAACCTTAATACCGTTGCAAGAAATGTTTATAAACTATTACATTTGAAAGGATTTTCTAGAGCCGAATATATTTTTATTGGTGATGAACCTTATTTTATTGAAGTTAATACCGTACCCGGATTAACCAATGAAAGTTTGCTTCCACAACAGGCAAGGGCAGCAGGAATTACATTAGAAAACTTATTTGGTAACGCCATTGAGCAAGGCCTAAAACAATAATTATGAGAAGAGCTGTATTTCCAGGATCTTTTGATCCGCTGACCTTAGGACACTATGATATCATAAAGCGAGGCGTACCTTTATTCGACGAAATTATCATTGCTGTGGGAATCAATGCTGATAAAAAGTATATGTTCAGCCTTAAAGAACGTAAACAATTTATAGAGGAAGCATTTAAAAACGAACCTAAAGTCAAATTGGCGACTTATAAGGGCATGACCGTCGATTTTTGTAAAAAAGTAGATGCCGACTTTATTCTTAGGGGATTGAGAAATCCGGCCGACTTTGAATTTGAAAAAGCCATAGCCCATACCAATAGAAAGTTATCAAAAATAGAAACTGTATTTCTCTTAACAGCAGCCAATACTTCTCATATATCCTCTTCTATAGTTCGTGATGTAATTCGTAATAAAGGGAATTATAAAATATTAGTACCGGATAGTGTTCGTGTAAAATAGATCAGGCTTTAGGTAAAAACACTTCTGCCATCATACATCTTGCACTGCCACCACCACAAGCTTCTATGGTATCTAGCGAACTCGAAATTATTTCACCATGTTTCTCTAATGAGCTAATTTGTTTATCGGTAAGGGATTGATGTGCAGCCGAGCTCATTATAATAAACTTTTTACCTTTTTTGCCGGCTACCTGTAACATGTTGCCAGCAAAACTACTAAGTTGTAATTCGGTGATGTCGATAACTTCTTTACCATCTTCTTTTAATTGTTTGATGACATTTTTTCGCTCACTTTTATCATCTATACTATTTAAGCATATGACAGAAAAATCTTCACCCAAACACATCATTACATTTGTATGATAAATAGCTAATCGCTCTCCATTGACGGACTGATTGGCATGAAAAATAACAGGAGCATAATCGAAATCTTCGCAAAATTCAATGAGCAGGTCTTCATCTGCTCTTGGTGATAATGCACAATATGCCTTTCTATGTTGTCTGTCTAATAATAAACTACCGGTACCTTCTAAAAAAACATTTTCTGTTTCAGCAGAAGTATAATCTATGATGTTGTGAATTATAAACCCTTCTTTTTCTAATAGCTTTAACACATTCTCATCTCGTTCTAAACGCCTATTTTCTGCGAACATGGGATATAACACGACATCACCGTTTTCGTGAAAAGAGATCCAGTTATTAGGAAAAATAGAATCGGGCGTGTCTGGATTTTTTGTGTCTTGAAATACAATGACCTGTATACCTGCCGAACGTAATTTATTGACAAATTCATCGAATTCCTTTAAAGCCCTGGATTGAACGGTTTCGGGTGTGACATCTTCTAAAACCTTCTGGTAGTAATTATTAACAGCAGTCTGTTCATTCATCCTGAAGTTTACAGGACGAACCATCAATATCGTATCGGTAATTTGTCGCATTATAATAATAAGGTTTTTCTTATACCAAAATTACCACAAAATATGTGAATTGATCATCATATGTTAAGAGAAATTATATTTCAAATCGTAGCCCGCCAAATATATGTAACCCAGGAGCAGGCTCATAGTATCTACCTCCAAAAGCATTGATTCTAATATTGTCGTTATATTTAGTATCGAAAATATTATTTATTCCTAAAAAAGGTGAGATTACAGTGCGATTCGTCTCTATTTTATAACCTATATTCAAATTTACCACGCTATAATTATCATCACTTACAGAATTATTATCATTCGTAAATAGTTCACCAACATATTTAGACTGCAAACTTGCGGTAAGTCCCGATTGATTGAGGTAATCAAAAGAAATTGTTGCTAAATGCCTGGGTATACCCGGAAGTAAGTTATCGTTATAATTTCCCGATGAAGTCTCAAACTTATCATAACTAAAATCTGAAAAGGTATAACTTGCTTTCAAATTTATATTTCTAATGAGATCCTGAGAATAAAAGAGTTCAATTCCATTCCTTTTGGTACTGCCGGCATTTCTGAAAAATGTTCTATCAGGATAATCTTCTAATTCGTATGGAACTAAATCATTATCGGTTTTGATATGAAATAATGATATTTCGGCCGACAAGCTTCCTTTCTTTATTTTATAGCCTATTTCTATATTGCTTGCCTTTTGGGGTTTTAATGCTATATTAAAGCCTCCTTCTCCGGAGGGATCTGCCGAGAGTTCACTTAATGCCGGTGTCTCAAAACTGGTTGAAAAATTCGAAATAAAGTAGTGTTCATTATTGACTGTATAGTTTAAGCCTATACTTGGATTAACGGAATTTAAAATAATCTTATCACTAGCATCACCATCTGAAAGAAACCGGTCTTTAGCTTTTAAATGGTCTCGATCATAACGAATACCTGCCCTAAGGAGAAAATCACCAAACGAAAAATGATCAACAATAAAAAATCCCAATGATGTGAATGATTCTTTCTGTTCAAACGACCGTTCTCCTTCTTTGCCATCTAAATTATTAAAGCGTAATCTATTATCTGCTTGGGTTGCGAGGTCATATCCGATTTGGACCTTATTTGTATTATTAGCAATATTATGTTTAAAAGTTAAACTACTACCATTTCCGGCATAGTTACGCTCAAGATCTACTATTCCACCTATTTCAAACGGCAACAACCCATAAAAATCCCTGAATGAATAAAAACCGTAAGAATTAAAAATTATACTTTTTGTTTGGTGGGTAAAATTAGCACCAATTTTAAATTGACGTATCATTTCTTGGGTATGATAGTCAATATTCAACTGCCTTGCCTGTGTTCTGTCATTGTTTACTTCCTCTAAGTTCAATCCACCTGCATCCTCTGCCAATGGGCTATCTGTATAATTCAATAATACATTAAATTCAGAAGAAGGTGTAAACCAATGTTTCATTTTAAAATTAAAATTGTAATTCTCGAAACCACTTTGTACCCGGTAGCCATCTGTGGATGTCCTGTTTCCGTGAAATATATAATTGGTTTGTTTTCCTTTAAGCCCAACTGCAAATTGATACTGTTGCATGTTATAAGATCCAAAAGTAAATCCTGCTTTTATAAAATTATCATTAAAATCGTCAATTGTTCTAATGCTTATAACACCTCCGGAAGCATTGCCATAAAGTGAGGAAGAAGGTCCTCTTATTACTTCTAAACTTTTGATGATCGATAAATTTAAATTATCGATTTGACCTTGTCCATCAGGGGTTGTTTCAGGTATGCCATCAACTAAAATTTTTATTCCTCTAATACCGAAAGCCGAACGTGCACCAAAACCACGTATAGACACTCTAAGGTCTTGAGAATAGTTATTTGCATTTATAGCAAATAGACCAGGTATGCCCGATAAATATTCATTAAAGGAAAGTTGTTGATAGATATCCTGTTTTTGTTCGAACTCAATTTTTGAAATAGAAAAAGGGAGCTTTTCTATATTTTCTGAAATGCGAGAAACCTTTAAGATAACAGGTTCTAACTTTATCGGACTGAGGCTGTCTTTTTGAGCAAAAATATTATTTATCGAACTTATTAATAAAAAGTATAAAATTTTCTTAATCATAAAAAGGAAGTATTCTTTCATAGTAACTTAAGCGATACAATATAAAAAATTTAATCATCCCTTTGAAAGGTTGAACTTTAAAAAGAATAATATTCAAATTTTAAAATCTACTTCGATAAAAAATAATACCCTTTCGGACAATAATTTCACAGTTTCGTCCTAGGACTGTTGTTTATTAAAATTTTTCTCGATTACTTCATAAAACAATTATTAAAATCAATTAATTTATGAAAACCAACTCTTATTACTATTTACTCTTGGGTCTCCTAAGTATTTTTATGTTTAGCAATTGCACTGGTAAGAATCAAACAATTACCTATGACGACAAAGCGATTGCCGACGAAGAACAGGTTTCAGACTGGCTGGCTTATGGAAGAACCCATAATGAAAGACGATTTAGTCCTGCCCAAGATATCAATACCAATAATGTAGCCAGTTTAAAGGTAGACTGGTTCATGGACTTGCCTTATGATGTCGGCTTGGTCTCTACTCCTTTGGTGGTTGACGGCGTAATCTATTTTACAGGAACTATGAATATTGTCCGGGCTGTAAATGCTGTAACCGGTGAATTATTATGGACATTTGACCCCGAAGTAGCCAAGGAAGTTCAAGGTAAAAAGAAAATTGGCTGGTTGCACAACCGTGGGATAACTTTTTATGAAGGAAAAATCTTTGCAGCGACCTGGGATGGCCGACTTATTGCACTTGATTCAAAAACCGGTAACAAAATATGGTCGGTAAGAACATTTGACATGGAAAGGTCCCTTTATATAACCGGAGCTCCAAAAGCTTTTAAGGGAAAGGTCTTAATTGGAAACGGAGGTACTGAAAATGGTCCAACCAGAGGATGGGTTACAGCCTATGATGCCGATACTGGAAAAGAAGCCTGGAAATTTTATATAGTTCCCGGTAACCCGGCGGACGGATTTGAAGATGAGGCAATGGAAATGGCAGCGAAAACATGGACGGGAGAATGGTGGAAACATGGTGGGGGCGGCAATACCTGGCATGGCCTAACTTATGATGCTGAATTGGATGTACTATATATTGGAACCGGAAATGGATCTCCCTGGAATCGAAAAATAAGAAGTCCCGACGGAGGGGATAATCTTTTCCTATGTTCAATCGTTGCGCTTAAGCCAGATACCGGAGAATACCTATGGCATTATCAGACAACCCCGGGAGAAAGTTGGGACTATAATTCTAATATGGATATTGTCTTAACTGATTTAAAAATAGACGGCAAAGATGTGAAAGCGCTTTTACATGCACCCAAAAATGGATTCTTTTATGTTATAAACCGCGAAACGGGTAAACTCATTTCTGCCGAGCCTTTTGCCGAAACCTCATGGGCTTCACATATCGATATGGCTACCGGTAGGCCTGTAGAAATTGAAGGAGCAAGATATGAGAATGAACCTGCCTATATAACCCCTGGACCTTGGGGTGCCCACAGTTGGCATGCAATGTCTTTTAACCCAAATACCGGATTGGCCTATATTCCGGTAATTCATCAAGCATTTAACTATTCTGATGAAGGAATTGATCTTGCCAGTTGGCGATCTGTCGAATTCGATGGTGGAACAGGCGTTGGTCTTCTAGGTCCTGATAAAGAACCTAGAGAATACCCGGCATCATTATTAGCATGGGACCCTGTGAAACAAGAAAAGAAATGGTCTATCCCTCAAAACCATTCTCATAATGCCGGCACTTTAACAACAGCGGGGAATCTATTATTCCAAGGAAGACCTGATGGTAAATTCCTGGCCTATAATGCCACTTCTGGGGAAATCCTTTGGACCTTTGATGTAGGGCTGGGAATTGCAGCTCCTCCTATAACTTATAAGATAGATGGCAAACAGTATATCGCCCTTTTGGTAGGATGGGGTGGCGGTTATGCCGGCCTCGGTGCCAATAAGGCAGCTGAACTTGGATGGGCTTATGGAGCACAAACCAGAAGGTTAATTACCTTTTCATTAGAAGGAACAGCAGATATGCCAAAATTAGCACCACGTTTGATACCTAAACCTATAGATGACCCTAATTTTACCATTGACGATGACTTAGCAGCCGAAGGTGCCAATGTGTATGGCCGATGTAGTGCCTGCCATGGTGGAGGTTTAATTAGTGGAGGTATGGCCCCAGACCTTAGAGCCTCTCCAATTCCAATGGATAAGCAGTTGTTTACAGATGTAGTCAAGAATGGTGCAAGGGTGGCAATGGGTATGCCTTCACATCCCGATCTTAATGATGAAAATTTAGAAGCCCTGCGCCATTATATCCGCCGAACTTCGAGATCTGCTTTACAAAATGACGACAAACAACAAAATAAAAAGTATGATGCAAATTAATAAAACGAGAAGTAAGATATAACCTTATTGATTTTAGTTTCTATTTAAGAATTCAACAATTATATAAAGCCCTGTAAAAAATAAAGGGCTTTTTTTTCATAAATAATTATATTCAATCTCTTATCAGTGGCATCGTTGAGCATCGCAGCAATCCTCCTTGTTTTCCAATTTCGGCATATGGAACTCTTTCTACCGTAATCCCTTGATCTTCAAACCAGGTATTTAATCTCGTGAAATTGATCTCAGAAATTACCACATCCGGAGCAATTGAAAAAATGTTGCTTTTCATATTATACATTTCGTCTTTATTGATCTGAAAAACATTTTCCTCACCAAAATAATTCAACAACCACTCATACTCTTCTTTTATTAAAAAGCCATTTTTATGCAAGATAGCTTTGTTATTGCCAACGGGTTGGAAACAACAATCCAAATGAAGGGCATTATTACGTGGATCTGTATTTGATTTTCTTAGTTCGAAGGACTTTATCTTTTTATGAGGAAAAGCCTTCTTTATCGCTTCAACGGCTTCATTATTTGTTCTGGCGGTTATGTATTTGGCATAATCGTCGCCTGTATAGGTACCTATAAAAATATATTCGTTGTGTGGAATAACATCACCCCCTTCTATATGAGCCTCTTTAGGCAATCTAACAATCCTTTTTGGATCTATCTGGTCTATTACGTATCTTATAGCTTCAATCTCCTTTTCCCTTTCCGGTAGAATATTGCAGTCAATAATATAATCATCAATAACCAAGGCAATATCCCGGGCAAAAATTTGATTATAATTTTCGATTACTTTCGGGCGAAATACTTTTACTCCATATTTCTTAAAAACCTCGCAAACCGCATCCATTTCCCTAATCATGTCCTCCTCTTTCGGATAGGTCCCCGCTATTAGATGTTCTCGTGATTTCGGGTCATATGCCTCTGCGACAGTTGGATTAGGGCCAATACTTTCGGCTGTACCTAAAACAACAGCTCTTAGCCTTGAGGTCTCATTTTGAATGTTTAATTTTAGCATATAAATATCAATAAAAAAGCTTCATAAAACAGATAAATCATGAAGCTTAATTTTTAATAATGTTACTTATCTTTTATCTATTGTTTTGAAAGGTCTATGGTTTTCACCGATATAAATTTGACGTGGTCGACCAATAGGTTCTTTATTCAACCTCATTTCCTTCCATTGCGCGATCCAACCTGGTAGCCTTCCTAATGCAAACATAACTGTAAACATATCAGTAGGAAATCCTAATGACTTATAAATAATGCCTGAATAAAAATCAACGTTTGGATATAATTTTCGATCAACAAAATATTTATCCTCCAATGCCTGTTTCTCCAAGCCTTTCGCAATAGCAAGAACAGGATCATCAATTCCCAGGTCTTCTAATACATCGTCTGCAGATTTTTTAATGATCTTTGCCCTTGGATCAAAATTCTTATAAACCCTATGCCCAAAGCCCATCAATCGGAAAGGATCATTTTTGTCCTTGGCCTTTTCCATATATTTCGCCGTATCACCATCGTCGGCCATTATTGCCTCTAACATTTCAACAACCGCTTGATTTGCACCACCATGTAATGGACCCCATAGCGCAGAAATACCTGAAGATAGTGAAGCAAATAGACCAGCATGCGATGAACCAACAATTCGTACTGTACTGGTAGAACAATTCTGTTCATGGTCGGCATGAAGGATTAACAATTTGTCTAATGCATCTACTACTACTGGATTTAGAACATATTTCTCATTGGGTTTTTTAAACATCATCTTTAAAATATTCTCAACATATCCTAATGAGCTATCGCTATACCTTAATGGTAAACCCATGTTCTTTCGCATAGTCCAGGCTACCAATACGGGAAATTTTCCCATGATCTTTACCACAGCCTTGTACATAGCTTCTTCAGAATCAACATTCACAGAAGAAGGATTAAAAGAAGTTAATGCACTTGTTAAAGAAGCAAGCACTCCCATCGGATGTGCTGCCTTAGGAAAGGCATCTAATATCTTTTTTAATTCTTCATCAACTATAGACTGTTTTTTAATGTCATTTTCAAATTTTTCTAAAGTCTCAGCATCGGGTAATTCACCAAAAATAAGTAAGTAAGAAACTTCCAAAAAATCGGCTTTTTCTGCCAATTCTTCAATGGAATATCCTCTATAACGCAGGATGCCCTTTTCACCATCTAAAAAAGTAATGGCACTCTCACATGAACCTGTATTTTTATATCCTGGATCAAGGGTAATAATTCCCCCGGTGTCACTCCTTAATGTTTTTATATCAATTCCTATTTCATTTTCAGTACCTTTTACTAATGGTAATTCGTAGGTAGATCCATTAACTATAAGTGTAGCTTTATCTGACATTTTATAATTGAATTTAATTATTATTCGAAAGTACGCTAAATTACAAAATTTCAATTATATAGTGTACAAGATTAAATTACTCTTGAAATAAAAAAAACGACTCCCACAAAAGTGGGAATCGCATATCTAATAAATTATTAAAGTGTAAATTATTATAAAGAAGAAATGCTTTCTTTTTTATTTTTTTTAGCCATGGCTTCTAACATATCTGTGGTTATAGATTTAGGTCTTTCTAAAGGATAACCTAAAGCGCGATCCCAAACAATATTTGACAATACACCAATAGATCTACCAATGGCAAATAGCACTGTATAGAAATCATATTGTGTAACACCATAGTGCCATTGCAATACGCCCGATTGAGCATCTACATTTGGCCAAGGATTCTTCGCCTTACCTTGTTCTCGTAAAATATCCGGTACAACTTTATACAGTGCATCTACATATTTAAATAATTCGTCATCCTTTAAATGCTTAAGGCAAAACTCTCTTTGCACAGTATATCTCGGATCTGTTTTTCTTAAAACGGCATGGCCATAACCAGGTATAACCTGACCGTTATTCAAGGTTTCCCAAACGTAACTTTTCATTTCTTCTTCCGTTGGGATCTTACCTCCCATTTGTTCTCTAAGGCCTTGTAACCATCTCAGCACTTCTTGATTTGCCAAGCCGTGTAACGGACCTGCTAAACCATTTATCATCGCAGAAATGCCATAATATACATCCGACAAAGAACTAGCCACTAAATGACCTGTATGGGCACTAACATTGCCACTTTCATGGTCGGCATGAATGATAAAATACATCCGGGCCACATCATCATATGGTTTATCTTTTCCCATCATATAGGCAAAATTGGCTCCTAGATCTAAAGAAGCATCGGGATAACGGTGGCCTTTTTCGGGATGATAAAGTTTATTATAAATATAGGCACCTATTAAAGGCATTTTTGCTAATAAATTCGTTGCATCTTCGTAAGTAGCATCCCAGTAATCCATTTTACTTAAACCACGTTCATACATCAAGTTAAAATGGGATTCTCGTTGCAGACTCATTACGGCAGCCGACAAAATGGCCATAGGGTGACTTTCACTAGGAAAAGAATCTATAACATCCCAAACATACCTGGGTATCACTCGCCTATTCCTTAAATTGGTCATCAGCTCCTCAACTTCTTTTTCTGAGGGCATTTCACCTGTTAATAATAAATGATACAATCCTTCAACATAAGGCATTTCTGCATCCTTTGGTTTAGGTAATTTCTCTAAAACTTCGGGTAAGGTAAAACCCCTATACCGGATTCCTTCATTAGGGTCTAAATAAGAAATGTCTGTAACCAAACTTTTAATCCCCCTCATACCACCTATTATTTGGGAAACAGTTACTTTATCAATAACTACATCGCCATACTCTTTCAAAAGTCTTTCAGTGCGAGGTCTATGTTCTAAAATTTTTTCGTATAACTTATCTTTTAACGTGATCATAATAATAAACTTAAATTAATAATGCATTTGCCGTAACTTCTCAAAGTTAGTATCAAAAGAGAATTATTAATATGATATTTATCATTAAAATTTCTTAAGTAACAAAAATTACCTTGTGTTATTAAAATGGCTATTTATGGCTCTAAAAATTAAAAAGCCGGATTTTGAAAATCCGGCTTTTTACAATTGATTATTTTAGTTCTATTATTATATCTTAAATGCTTTTTCTTGTGGATAATAAGCTGTTTCTCCTAATTCTTCTTCAATTCGAAGTAACTGGTTATACTTTGCCATCCTATCTGATCTTGAAGCCGATCCAGTCTTTATTTGACCAGTATTCAAAGCTACTGCCAAGTCGGCTATCGTATTATCTTCAGTCTCACCAGATCTATGACTCATCACAGAAGTATAGCCGGCATTTTTAGCCATATTCACAGCTGCGATGGTTTCTGTTAAGGTACCTATCTGATTTACTTTTATTAATATTGAATTAGCGATACCATTTTCAATACCACGCGATAATCTTTCGACATTTGTTACAAAAAGATCATCACCAACCAGTTGCACTTTTTTTCCAATTTTTTCTGTCAGTAATTTCCAGCCTTCCCAATCATTTTCATCCATTCCATCTTCAATGGATATTATTGGATATTTTTCAGACAACTCTGCTAAATATTGCGCTTGTTCTGCTGATGATCTTACGGCACCTTTATCCCCTTCAAATTTGGTATAATCATATTTGCCATCCACATAAAATTCTGCCGCCGCACAGTCTAAGGCAATCATTATCTGTTCTCCCATCTTATATCCTGCTTTTTCAACCGCTTTCGCTATTGTTTCAAGGGCATCTTCAGTACCATCCAAGGTAGGGGCAAATCCGCCTTCATCACCAACTGCAGTACTCAAACCACGGTCGTGTAATACTTTTTTAAGGTTGTGAAATATTTCAGTTCCCATTTGTAATGCCTGACTAAAATTTGCAGCTTTTACCGGCATAATCATAAACTCTTGAAAAGCTATCGGAGCATCTGAATGCGAACCTCCATTGATGATATTCATCATCGGAACCGGTAATGTCTTCGCTGAAACGCCACCAACATATCTATATAATGGCATCCCAAGCTCATTTGCTGCAGCTTTTGCTACTGATAATGAAACTCCCAAAATAGCATTCGCTCCAAGTTTTGATTTATTTGGGGTGCCATCTAACTCAATCATTATTTTATCGATCAATTCTTGCTCGAAAACCGACATACCTATTAATTCTTCGGCAATTTTAGTATTGACATTCTTAACTGCATTCAATACTCCTTTTCCTAAATAATCACTCCCTCCATCCCGTAATTCTACGGCTTCATGCTCACCTGTGGATGCTCCAGAAGGAACTGCAGCTCTACCCAACACTCCATTTTCAGTAATCACATCAACTTCAACGGTTGGATTTCCTCTTGAATCAAATATTTGACGTGCATGTATGCTAACTATAATACTCATAATTCTTTTGTATATCTATTGGTTAATTTAAACATGTAAATTTAAGAAATTGTCATCGTTGTCTCTATTAAATTTAACAATTTGTACGACAACGTTTTCGCCTGTAAAAACAGGTAATGATATTTAATTTTTAATCATATCAAAAAACTGGTCGAATAAATATTCTGCATCATGCGGTCCCGGACTCGCTTCAGGATGATATTGGACTGAAAAGCATTTTTTATTCTTTAACCTGATGCCGGCCACCGTATCATCATTTAAATGCACATGTGTTATTTCAATATCAGGATGCGCCTCGGTTTCATCTTTTTTAATAGCAAATCCATGGTTTTGAGAAGTTATTTCACCTTTACCCGTAATTAGGTTTTTTACCGGATGATTAATTCCTCTATGCCCATGATGCATTTTATAAGTTGAGATTCCGTTAGCTATAGCAATAACCTGGTGTCCTAAACAGATGCCAAATAGCGGTAAATTATTCTCAATGATCTGTTTTGCAACTAACTGTGCCTCTACCAAAGGTTTGGGGTCACCCGGACCATTAGATAAAAAATAACCATCCGGATTCCAATCTTTCATCTCCTCAAAGGTCGCATTAAATGGGAATACTTTAATATAAGCGTCTCTTTTGGAAAGATGAACTAATATATTTCTTTTGATACCAATATCTAAAGCGGCAATTTTATAGGTGGCATCCTCATTGCCGTAATAATAAGGTTCCTTCGTTGATACCTTACTCGCCAATTCTAGCCCTTCCATTTTTGGCACTTTAGATAGCTGGCTTTTAAGTGATTCAATATCATCTACATCTGTAGAAATAATGGCGTTCATCGCCCCATTTTCACGGATATATGTCACAAGAGCTCTGGTATCCACATCAGAAACGGCAACTAAATTATGTTTAACAAACCAGTCTTTTAAAGAACCATCAGCACTGGGGCGTGTAAAATCAAAACTAAAATTCCTGCAAATTAAACCTGAAATTTTTATCCCTTCCGATTCTATTTCATCATTATTAACACCATAATTACCTATATGTGCATTGGTGGCAACCATAAGCTGGCCATAGTAAGAAGGGTCTGTAAATATTTCCTGATAACCGGTCATACCGGTATTAAAACAAATTTCACCAGTAGCTGTTCCTTCTATTCCTATAGATTTTCCAATGAAAATTGTTCCATCTGCTAATAAAATTATGGCTTTTTTACGAGGTAGGTATTTCATTTATATGGAATTAAAAATTCATTTATTTACTTTGACATAAGTACAAAAATAATATAAAAAAAAGGACGAGCTATTATTAAACTCATCCTTTTAAAAATTTATGTATAAACATTATTATTCTTCCTCTTCTTTCGCCTTTGCTTCTTTCACAGGTACTGGAGGAACAACGACATCGTCACTTTTCTTCTTACCTCCTCTTCTTCGCGTTGATTTTTTCTTCTTAGCGTTAGGATTGTAAAGCTCATTATAGTCAACCAATTCTACCATAGCCATATCTGCATTATCACCTAACCTGTTACCAAGTTTGATAATCCTGATATAACCTCCTGGCCTATCGGCAACCTTTGTGGCAACTTCTCTAAACAATTCAGTAACCGCATATTTATCTCTTAAGTAACTAAACACTATTCTTCTATTGTGTGTTGAATCAGTTTTAGATTTGGTAATCAACGGTTCAACATATTGTCTAACAGCTTTAGCCTTGGCCAATGTTGTATTGATACGCTTGTGTTCTATTAAAGAGCAAGCCATATTAGCCAACATCGCCTTTCTATGGGCTGTTTTTCGTCCCAAATGATTAAATTTCTTTCCGTGTCTCATCTCTATATATGCTTATTCTTTATCTAACTTGTATTTGCTTAAGTCCATCCCGAAAGTTAATCCTTTGTTATTCACTAACTCATCCAATTCAGTTAATGATTTTTTACCAAAGTTTCTAAATTTCATCAAGTCATTTTTATTAAAGGATACCAGATCACCTAAAGTATCAACTTCTGCTGCTTTTAAACAATTCAGCGCCCTAACAGAAAGATCCATGTCGATCAATCTTGTTTTTAATAATTGACGCATATGTAATGATTCTTCATCATATGATTCAGTTTGGGCAATTTCATCAGCTTCAAGAGTTATTCTCTCATCCGAGAATAACATAAAGTGATGAATTAATATTTTAGCAGCTTCTGTTAATGCATCTTTAGGATTTATAGACCCATCTGTACTAACATCGAAAATTAATTTTTCGTAATCGGTTTTTTGTTCAACACGAAAATTCTCTACTGCATATTTCACATTTTTTATTGGTGTAAAAATAGCATCCGTAAAGATTGTTCCTAATGCTGCATTAGATTTCTTATTCTCTTCAGATAATACAAATCCTCTTCCTTTTTCAATTGTAATTTCAAAATCAAGTTTAACTGATTTTTCCATATTACAAATTACCAAATCGGGATTCAATACTTGAAATCCTGAAATATAATTTTGAAAATCTCCAGCGGTTAATTGTTCTTTTCCACTAATTGAAATAGAAACAGTTTCATTATCTGTATCTTCTATTTGTTGTTTAAAACATACTTGTTTTAAATTCAAAACAATTTCGGTAACATCTTCGACAACACCTTTAATCGTTGAAAATTCATGTTCTACTCCTTCAATCCTTAAGGAAGTAATTGCATATCCTTCCAATGAGGATAAGAGAACTCTACGTAATGCATTACCTATTGTTAAACCATAACCTGGTTCTAAAGGTCTGAATTCAAATCTACCTTCAAAATCAGTAGATTCTATCATTATTACTTTATCTGGTTTTTGAAAATTTAATATTGCCATAAGTTTAACTAATGTCTTAGATTATTTAGAGTATAACTCTACAATAAATTGTTCGTTAATATTTTCTGGAATTTGTATTCTTTCTGGAACCGTAACAAAGGTACCTTGTTTGGTATCATTATTCCAATTTAACCATTCATAAACTGCACTATTATTGGCTAAAGCATCTTCAATTGCAATTAATGATTTAGATTTTTCTCTAACTGCAACTACATCACCAGGTTTTAAAGAAAATGAAGGAATGTTAACGATATTTCCGTTAACTGTTATGTGTCGATGTGAAACCAACTGACGTGCACCTCTCCTTGAAGAAGAAACCCCTAATCTATAAACTACATTGTCTAGACGAGATTCACACAACTGTAATAAGATTTCACCAGTAATACCTTTGCTTCTAGATGCCCTTTCAAATAAATTTCTAAATTGACGTTCTAAAATACCATAGGTATATTTAGCTTTTTGCTTTTCCATTAACTGGACTGCATATTCAGACTTTTTACCACGGCGTCTGTTATTACCATGTTGCCCCGGAGGGTAATTTCTTTTTTCGAAAGATTTATCATCTCCGAAAATTGCCTCGCCAAATTTACGAGCAATTTTAGTTTTTGGACCTGTATATCTTGCCATTTTTTATTGATTAGTGAAAGGGATTATGAATTAAGGCTTATCCTTCGATAATCTAATATTCCTTTCTATTAAAAATTTAATTATACTCTTCTACGTTTCGGTGGACGACAACCATTATGTGGTAATGGTGTAACATCTACAATTTCTGTTACTTCAATACCTGCATTATGAATTGTTCTAATGGCAGATTCTCTACCATTACCCGGACCTTTTACATACACTTTAACTTTTCTAAGGCCTGCTTCATGCGCAACTTTAGCACAGTCTTCTGCAGCTGTTTGAGCTGCATATGGTGTGTTCTTCTTTGAACCTCTAAAACCTTGTTTTCCAGCTGATGACCATGAGATCACATCACCTTTTTTATTAGTTAAAGATATGATGATATTATTAAAAGAAGCAGTAATATGCGCTTCTCCAATAGCATCAACAACAACTTTACGTTTCTTTGAACTTGTTTTCGCCATAATTATTCAGCTATTATTTGGTTGCTTTCTTTTTGTTAGCAACAGTTTTTCTTTTACCTTTTCTTGTTCTAGAATTATTCTTAGTTCTTTGACCTCTTAATGGTAATCCTGATCTATGACGGATTCCTCTATAACAGCCAATATCCATTAAACGTTTTATGTTTAATTGAGTTTCAGAACGCAGTTCTCCTTCTATGGTATAAGAACCAACTTGTTCTCTAATTCTGTTTATTTCATCATCTGTCCAATCTTGAACCTTCGTACCTTCTTCTACTTTCGCATTCGCTAAAACTTCTTTAGCTCTATTTCTACCAATACCGTAGATATAAGTTAATGAAATAACCCCTCTTTTATTTTTTGGTATATCTATACCTGCTATTCTTGCCATAATTATCCTTGTCTTTGTTTAAATCTAGGATTCTTTTTGTTGATTACATATAATCGGCCTTTTCTACGTACAATTTTGCAGTCGGCACTTCTTTTCTTTACTGATGCTCTAACTTTCATCGTTATATTTTTAGTATCTGTAAGTTATACGAGCCTTAGATAGATCATAAGGACTCATTTCTAATTTTACTTTATCTCCCGGTAATAATTTAATATAATGCATCCGCATTTTACCAGAAATATGTGCGGTAACAATGTGGCCATTTTCAAGTTCAACACGAAACATAGCGTTAGATAATGCTTCGCTAATTGTTCCATCTTGTTCTATTGCTTGTTGCTTTGCCATGATTATGCTACTGATTTTCTTTTAGTTCCTGTTTTCATTAAACCATCATAATGACGATTTAATAAATGTGAGTTTATTTGTTGAATTGTATCTATCGCAACACCAACCATAATCAATAAAGATGTACCACCATAAAACATAGCCCAACCAGGTTGAACGCCTGCTTGCACAACCAAAGCAGGTAATATAGCTAAGATTGCCAAGAATACAGATCCTGGTAAAGTAATTCGAGATAGTACAGTATCTAAATAATCTGCTGTTTCCTTACCTGGTCGAATCCCGGGTAAAAAACCTCCGCTTCTTTTTAAATCGTCTGCCATTTTGTTGGTAGGGATTGTAATAGCCGTATAGAAATAGCTAAATATTATGATCAATACAGCGAACAAAATATTATACCACAAACCAAACATATTGGTAAATGCAATTCCGATAGCTTTGATTGTTCCGTTTTCACTGCTTGCTAATAATCCCGGCACAAACATCAATGCTTGGGCGAATATTATTGGCATAACACCAGATGAATTCAATTTTAAGGGGATATATTGTCTGGCTCCGGCAACATCCTTAATATTACCGGCAACTGTTCTTCTAGCATATTGTACTGCAATTCTTCTCACTGCCGTTACCAATAACACAGAAGCCAGAATTACAACCAACCAAATAATAACCTCAATTAAGATCATTAAAGCACCACCGTTCGACTGCGTAACCCTTGAGGTAAACTCTTGCATAAAAGTTGAAGGTAATGTAGCAATAATACCAATCATGATCAATAATGAAATACCATTACCAATACCCTTATCAGTTATTTTTTCACCTAACCACATGGCAAATATTGTACCTGTAGTTAGTAATAAGATGGATGAGAACCAGAATAAGGGTCCGTTACCCAATAAAAATGCACTTGCAGGAATTCCTAAACTTGGCAAGCTACCAATATATGCCGGTGCTTGAATAATTAATATACCTACAGTTAACCATCTTGTAATCTGGTTTATCTTTTTACGGCCACTTTCTCCTTCTTTCTGAAGTTTCTGTAAGTAAGGAACCGCAATTCCCATTAACTGAACCACAATAGAAGCAGAAATGTAAGGCATAATACCCAGCGCCATAACCGAGGCTCTCGCAAAAGCGCCACCGGTAAAAGCATTTAACAATCCTAATAAATTATTATCGCTTGTTGTACTTTGAAGATTAGATAATTGTGTTGGATCTATTCCTGGTAAAGGCACCTGTGCAGCTAAACGATACACCACCATCAAACCAAGGGTAAGAATGATCTTATTTCTCAGATCCTCAATTTTCCAAATATCTTGTATGGTACTTATAAATTTTTTCATTTACCTTTAATGGTCTTTATAATGTGACGGCCTTACCACCAACTTTTTCAATAGCATTTTTAGCCGTTGCTGTAAATTTATGAACTGTAATATCTAATTTAGCTTTCAGTTCACCTCTTCCTAAAATTTTAATCAGATCATTTTTTCTAGCCAAACGACTTTCAACAAGAACAGCCATGGTAACGGTATCTTTAATCCTACCGTTATCAACCATTTCTTGTAACTTATCTAAGTTTATACCTACATATTCTTTACGATTAATATTCGTAAATCCAAATTTAGGCACACGTCTTTGTAACGGCATTTGACCACCTTCAAATCCTATTTTCTTAGAATAACCCGAACGAGATTTGGCTCCTTTATGACCTCTGGTAGCAGTCCCACCTTTACCGGATCCTTGACCTCTACCTATTCTTTTACCTTGATTTTTAACTGAACCTTCAGCAGGTTTTAAGTTATTTAGTTCCATAACCTTATCTTATTTTACTTCTTCAACAGAAAGTAAGTGTTTAACTTTATTTACCATTCCGAGAATAGCCGGTGTAGCAGTATGCTCCACAACCTGATTCATTTTACGTAAACCAAGAGCTTCCAACGTTCTTTTTTGATTCTGAGGACGTCTTATTTTACTTTTAACTTGTTTAACTCTAATTTTTTTCATTGTAATTCCTCTTTTAGCCGTTAAATACTTTTTGTAAAGAAATTCCTCTTTGTTTAGCAACGGTATTAGCATCTCGCATTTGTAATAGCGCATCGAATGTTGCTTTTACTACATTATGAGAATTTGAAGATCCTTGAGATTTTGACAATACGTCATGAACTCCTACTGATTCTAATACTGCACGTACGGCTCCACCTGCGATAACACCGGTACCATGAGATGCTGGTTTTAAAAATACTTTAGCACCACCATATTTACCTTTTTGTTCGTGAGGTATTGTTTGGTTGATTATAGGTATTCTAATCAAGTTTTTCTTAGCGTCTTCAATGGCCTTCGCAATAGCTGAGGCAACATCTTTAGATTTCCCAAGACCATGGCCTACAACTCCATTTTCATTACCAACAACAACAATTGCAGAAAACCCAAAGGTTCTACCACCCTTAGTTACTTTAGTAACTCTTTGTACTCCAACCAAATGATCTTTTAATTCTAAACCACTAGGTTTTACTCGTTCAACGTTTCCGTATTTTTGATACATAATCTTAATTAAAATTTTAATCCAGCTTCTCTTGCTCCGTCAGCTAGGGCTTTTACCCTACCATGATATAAATAACCATTTCTATCAAAGGCTATATTTTGTATACCTGCCTTTGTTGCCTTTTCGGCTAAAGCCTTGCCAACTAATGCAGCTACTTCAATTTTGGTTCCTTTTGAAGCAATACCTTTATCTCTTGATGAAACTGAAACTAATGTTGTTCCTGTAATATCATCAATCAATTGAGCATCAATTTCCTTGTTACTTCTAAATACCGAAAGCCGTGGCTTTTGAGCATTCCCAGTTACAATCTTTCTAATTCTTTGCTTTATTCTATGTCTTCTTTCAAGCTTTGATAATGCCATAACACTTAATTATTATGCAGATTTACCTGCTTTTCTTCTTAATTCTTCACCTACAAACTTAATTCCTTTTCCTTTATATGGTTCTGGTTTACGGAATGAGCGAATCTTTGCCGCAACTTGACCAACTAACTGCTTATCAAAAGAAGTTAGTTTTATAACAGGATTTTTACCTTTCTCAGAAACAGTCTCTACTTTGACTTCTGGCGCTATATCTAAAACGATGTTATGAGAGAAACCAAGAGCCAGATCTAATTTTTGACCTTGATTACTTGCTCTATATCCTACACCTACCAATTCCAATTCCTTTGTCCAACCTTTTGATACGCCTTCAAGCATGTTATGCATAAGAGATCTGTAAAGCCCGTGCTTTGCCTTATCATCTTTACTATCAGAAGGTCGAGTTACCATAATATTTCCGTCTTCAACTTTTATAGTGACGTTAGAATATTCCTGGGTTAACTCTCCAATCTTTCCTTTTACCGTAACAACATTGTCTTTAACATCAACTGTTACGCCTTCTGGAATTGCTACTGGGTTATTTCCTATTCTTGACATTTCTTAATTCTTTATTAATAAACGTAACATAAAACTTCACCACCAATGTTTTCCATACGAGCTTTCTTGTTAGTCATCACCCCATGAGAGGTTGAAACTATCGCGATTCCAAGTCCGTTTAAAACTCTTGGCATATCAGAAGCATTCACATACTTACGTAAACCTGGTTTACTAACTCTTTGTAATTTTTTAATAGTTGGTTGCTTTGTTTCTCTATCGTATTTTAAAGCAATCTTTATATTATCTTGAACTTTATTTTCCTCAAACTTATAACTTAAAATATAACCTTGCTCAAATAAAATTTTGGTCATTTCTTTCTTTAAGTTAGAAGCTGGTATTTCAACAACCCTAAGTCCTGCATTCGCTGCATTTCTTATTCTTGTTAAATAATCTGCTATAGGATCTGAATACATATATATTAATTTGCGGTTTTGGTTTTTAATATCGATTACTCGATATTAAACCTGAAACCAATTTATAATTTTACCAACTTGCTTTTTTAACGCCAGGTATTAACCCTTGATTCGCCATTTCTCTAAAAGTAACACGGCATAAACCAAACTGACGCATATAGCCTTTTGGTCTTCCCGTTAATTTACAACGATTATGCATACGAACTGGTGATGCATTTTTAGGCAACTTTTGTAATGCCTCATAATCGCCGGCTGCTTTTAAAGCCTTTCTCTTTTCGGCATATTTAGCTACTGTTTTTGCTCGTTTTACCTCACGGGCTTTCATTGATTCTTTAGCCATCTTTTAATTCTTTTTAAATGGTAAACCTAATTCGTTTAATAATGATTTTGCCTCCTTGTCAGTATTGGCTGAAGTTACAAAAGTGATATCCATACCACTAATTTTGTTAATCTTGTCAATATCGATCTCAGGGAAAATAATCTGCTCTGTAATACCCAGGTTATAATTACCTCTACCATCGAATCCATTAGATTTTACACCTCTAAAATCTCTAACTCTAGGTAATGAAGCAGTAACTAATCTATCTAAAAACTCGTACATCTTATTTCCACGTAAAGTGACTTTCGCCCCAATAGGCATTCCTTTACGCAATTTAAAAGAAGCGACATCTTTTTTAGATATGGTAGAAATTGCTCTTTGACCTGTAATTTTAGTCAACTCATCAACTGCATGTTCAATAAGTTTTTTATCTGTAACAGCTGCTCCTACTCCTTTACTTAGTACAATTTTTTGCAATTTAGGAACCTGCATTACATTTTTATAACCGAATTCTTCAGTTAATGCGGCTTTAATTCTGCCGGTATATTCTTCTTTAAGTCTTGGTACGTATGCCATCACTAAATAATTTCTTTAGATTTTTTTGAAAACCTAACTTTTTTATCTCCTTCAATTCTAAATCCAACTCGGGTAGTCTCACCTTTTTCAACTAACATTAAGTTAGAAATATGAAGAGGTGCTTCAAATTTTGAAATTCCACCTTGTGGATTTTGAGCGCTAGGTTTGGTATGTTTAGATACCATATTGATTCCTTCTACTATTGCTTTGCTCTTATCTCTAAGAATTTTAACAACTTTTCCTTCCTGACCTTTATCATCACCGGCCATTACTTTAACTGTATCTCCAGTCTTAATTTTGAACTTTGTCATAATCTCTTTACTTTTATAGCACTTCAGGTGCTAATGATACAATTTTCATAAATTGTTTTTCACGAAGTTCTCTGGCCACAGGGCCGAATACTCGAGTACCACGCATCTCTTCTGTTGGCATTAATAATACACACGCATTATCATCAAATCTTATATAAGAACCATCTTTACGACGTACTTCTTTCTTGGTACGTACTACAACAGCTCTAGAAACTTGTCCTTTTTTTACTTGTCCGTTTGGTGTCGCATCTTTTATAGATACTACAATTTTATCTCCTAAAGAAGCGTAACGTCTTTTTGTTCCGCCAAGCACGCGAATAACAAGAACTTCTTTAGCTCCTGTATTGTCTGCCACTTTTAATCTTGATTCTTGTTGTAACATAATTATTTAGCTCTTTCTAAGATTTCTACTAACCTCCAACGTTTGGTCTTACTTAATGGGCGTGTTTCCATAATTTTTACAGTATCACCCATATTGCAATCGTTCTTTTCGTCGTGTGCAACGTATTTTTTCGTTTTCAAAACGAACTTTCCGTACATAGGATGTTTTGCTTTAGTAACCTCATTCACTACGATAGATTTCTCCATCTTGTTACTAGATACTATTCCTATTCTTTCTTTTCTAAGATTTCTTTTTTCCATCTTGTAATACGAATACAATTATTGTAATTCTCTTTTAGTTAATTCTGTAGCAAGTCTGGCAACAGTCCTTCTCATATCTCTTAATTGAATTGGATTTTCCAAGGGAGATATTGAATGAGCCATTTTTAGATCTATATGATTCTTCTTTAACGCTAATATTTTTTCCTGTAATTCTGCTACAGTTAATTCTTTGATCTCTGATTGTTTCATTTTCTAAATTATTAAGCGTTAATATCGTAATCAGTTGCTGTAACAAATTTCGTTTTAACCGGTAACTTTTGAGCTGCCAAACGCAATGCTTCTTTAGCAACTTCAATGGGTACACCACCAACTTCGAATAAAATTCTTCCAGGTTTTACGACGGCCACAAAATATTCTGGAGCTCCTTTACCTTTACCCATACGAACCTCTAATGGCTTTTTCGTAATGGGTTTATCCGGAAATATTTTAATCCAAATACTTCCTTGTCTTTTCATATAACGCGTCGCTGCAATACGCGCAGCTTCTATTTGTCGTGAAGTAAGTAAGTTTTGATCTAAAGATTTGATACCAAACACTCCATTAGAAAGCCTGTGACCTCTACCGGAAATCCCGGTCATATTACCTTTACCTTTCTGTACTTTACGATATTTTACTCTCTTCGGTTGTAACATTTTCTAAATTTTAAAAAACTTATTTTCTTCTTTGAGGCCTTCTTGGTCCACCTTTACCTGGTTTTCCTCCTTGTTTTTTCGATAAACCTACTAAAGGTGATAATTCTCTTTTACCATAAACCTCACCTTTCATGATCCAAACTTTAACACCTATTCTTCCATAGGTAGTATGCGACTCAACAAGTGCATAATCAATATCAGCTCTAAACGTTGAAAGAGGAATTCTTCCTTCTTTATATGATTCTGAACGTGCCATTTCAGCGCCATTCAATCGCCCAGAAATCTGAACTTTGATCCCTTCTGAATTCATTCTCATCGTTGCTGCAATAGCCATTTTAATAGCTCTTCGGTATGAAATTCTATTTTCAATTTGACGTGCAATACTTGAAGCAACTAAAAAAGCATCTAATTCAGGTCTTTTAATTTCAAAAATATTGATCTGTACTTCTTTACCAGTAATCTTTTTAAGTTCTTCCTTTAACTTGTCAACCTCTTGGCCACCTTTACCAATAATGATTCCCGGACGGGCAGTCGTAATGGTAATGGTTACAATCTTAAGGGTACGCTCAATAATTACTCTTGAAACACTAGCTTTTGCCAACCTAGTGTGAATATATTTTCTAATTTTATCGTCTTCTGCAATTTTATCGCCATAGTTTCTTCCACCATACCAGTTAGATTCCCATCCTCTGATAATTCCTAAACGATTTCCTATTGGATTAGTCTTTTGTCCCATACTATTTACGAATTGCTTTCATTATTTTTTGAACCTAGAACCATTGTAACATGATTTGATCTTTTTCTAATTCTATGAGCACGTCCTTGAGGTGCAGGTCTTAATCTTTTTAACATTGTTGCACTATCAACATAAATTTCCTTAACAAATAAATGAGCATCTTCAATATTTGCATCTTCATTCTTAGCTTGCCAGTTAGCAATTGCTGATAAGGTTAATTTCTCCAAACTACGCGCAGCTTCTTTTGAACTGAATTTTAAAATAGCCAAGGCTTTTTCAACTTCAACACCTCTCACTAAATCAGCTACTAAGCGCATTTTTCTTGGTGATGTAGGACAGCCATTTAATTTGGCAAAAAACTTGTTTTTGCGTTCTTCTTTAAGCTGCTGTGCTCTTACTTTTTTTCGAACTCCCATGATTTCCTACTTATTTTTTTCCTTTATTTTTCGCACCTGCATGTCCTCTAAATGAACGTGTTGGTGAAAATTCTCCTAATTTATGACCTACCATGTTTTCGGTGATATATACAGGAACGAATTGACGTCCGTTATGAACACCAATTGTTTGTCCTACAAAATCTGGAGTTATCATAGATGATCTTGACCAAGTCTTAATGACACTTTTCTTTCCAGATTCAACATTAGTCTGTACTTTCTTTTCCAATTTATGGAAAACATAAGGTCCTTTTTTTAATGAACGAGCCATACTTCTTTAATTATTTTTTTCTACGTTCTAAAATATACTTATTACTTGCTTTCGATTTAGAACGCGTTTTAAATCCTTTTGCAGGAATTCCGTTTCTAGATCTTGGATGACCCCCTGAAGCTTTACCTTCACCACCACCCATTGGATGATCTACAGGGTTCATTACAACAGGTCTTGTACGTGGCCTTCTACCTTGCCATCTGCTTCTTCCTGCTTTACCAGATACTAATAACTGATGATCAGAATTTGAAATAACACCAATAGTTGCTTTACAGGTAACCAAAATCATTCTGGTTTCGCCTGAAGGCATTTTTACCGTTGCATATTTTCCTTCCCTTGCCATTAATTGTGCAAATGAACCGGCACTTCTAGCCATCACTGCACCCTGACCAGGATGTAATTCGATACAAGAAATAACTGTACCCAATGGTATATCACTTAAAGGCATCGAGTTACCAATCTCAGGTGCTACTTTTTCTCCAGATATGATCGTTTGACCAACCTTTAGGCCTCCTTGAGCCACGATATATCTTTTCTCACCATCAGCATAATTCAATAAGGCGATAAATGCTGTACGGTTTGGATCATATTCAATTGTTTTAACAGTTGCAGGCACACCATCTTTATCTCTCTTAAAGTCAATAATACGGTATCTCTTTTTATGACCACCACCTAAATAGCGCATTGTCATTTTTCCTGTGCTGTTTCTTCCCCCAGATCTCTTTTTAGATGCTAATAAACTCTTTTCAGGTTTATCAGTGGTAACAACGTCAAAGTCATTCACAACTCTAAATCGCTGACCGGGTGTTACTGGTTTTAATTTTCTTAATGACATCTTTTTTTGTCTTAGATATTGCTATAAAAATCAATGTTATCTCCTTCGGCTAACTCAACAATAGCTTTTTTGAAAGCTCCTGTTTTACCAGTTACCACACCTTTTTTCGTAAATTTAGTTTTACGTTTTACAGGGTAATTCATGGTTCTAACCTTGTTAACAGAAACGCCATAGGCCTTTTCAATAGCTTCCTTTATCTCAATCTTGTTAGCTTTCATATCAACTACAAAACCGTAGCGATTATACAACTCACTATGGTCAGTTGCTTTTTCTGTAATAATTGGTTTTACTAAAATACTCATGACTATTACTTGCTAAGATTAGATTCAATTTCTTCTAAATACGCTTCAGAAATAATAATTTTATTTGCATTTAATACGTTGTAAGTATTTAATTTTGAAGTACTTATAACGTCAGCGCCTTTTAAATTACGTGATGACAAATATACATTTTTATTTGAAGGCTCCAACACAAATAAAGATTTTTTGTTTTCCAGCTCTAAAGCCTTTAAAACATTGGTAAAATTCTTTGTTTTAGGCGCATCAAAATTAAAGTTCTCAACAACCACGATATTATCCTCTTTTGCCTTTAATGACAATGCTGAAAGACGTGCTAAATTTTTTAAATTTTTATTTAATTTAAAGCCATAATTTCTTGGCCTGGGGCCAAAAATTCTTCCTCCACCTCTGAACACTCCAGATTTAATACTTCCTGCACGGGCAGTTCCTGTTCCTTTTTGTTTCTTAATTTTTCTCGTACTACCTACAATTTCTGCTCTTTCTTTAGCTTTATGAGTACCTTGTCTTTGATTAGCCAAGTATTGTTTCACATCTAAATAAACCGCATGCTTATTCGGCTCTATCGCAAAAATAGCATCTGAAAGCTCAACTTTTCTTCCAGTATTTTTCCCGTTGATATCTACTACTTCTACTTTCATTATTTCTCAATGATTATATAAGAGTTCTTATGTCCTGGTACTGCCCCTTTTACTACTAAAAGATTTTTTTCAGGTACTACTTTAAGCACTCTTAAGTTTTGAACTTTCACATTTACTCCGCCCATTCTTCCTGCCATCTTCATGCCCTTAAATACTCTTGCAGGATAAGATGCCGCTCCGATAGAACCAGGAGCTCTTAATCTGTTGTGCTGACCATGAGTTGCTTGGCCTACACCAGCAAAACCATGTCTTTTTACAACACCTTGAAATCCTTTTCCTTTAGATATGCCTAATACATCGACATACTCACCTTCTTCAAACTGATCTACAGTTATAAGATCACCTAATTTGTAATCTTTTTTAAATCCTTGGAATTCAACAACACGTTTTTTAGCAGATGTTCCAGCTTTTTTAAAGTGTCCGTTCAACGCTTTATTAGACTGTTTTTCTGTTTTGTCATCGAAACCAAGTTGTAACGCTTCATACCCGTCAACCTCTTTGGTTCTGACTTGGGTAACTACACAAGGACCGGCTTCAATGACTGTACATGGAATATTCTTTCCATTGTCGTCAAAAATACTGGTCATTCCTATTTTTCTTCCTATTAACCCAGACATTCTTATTTATTTATTATTAATCTTTTTTATTATTAAAAAAAACAGGGTTAAAATACTTCAACCCTGAATGTATTTTTACCGCTTTTCCCTCGTCAATCGCTCAGGACATGTTATCAAAAGCATACACTTTTGATATTAATTTCATTATACTTTGATCTCTACTTCTACGCCACTTGGCAATTCCAACTTCATCAATGCATCAATTGTTTTTGATGAAGAACTGTAAATATCCAGCAACCTTTTATAAGAACATAATTGAAATTGTTCTCTGGATTTTTTATTTACATGAGGTGAACGAAGTACAGTAAATATTTTTTTATGTGTTGGTAAAGGAATTGGACCATTTATTACAGCACCAGTACTTTTTACCGTTTTAACGATTTTCTCAGCAGATTTATCTACTAAATTATGATCGTAAGATTTTAATTTTATTCTAATTTTTTGACTCATCTTTACTTATTTAGCAAATTAACCTTGTACATTTTTAATAACCTCATCGGCAATACTCGAAGGGGTTTCTGCATAATGAGAGAACTCCATAGTTGACGTAGCTCTACCAGAAGACAATGTTCTTAAAGAGGTTACATAACCAAACATTTCAGATAACGGTACTTCAGCCTTTACAACTTTAGCTCCTGCTCTATCAGACATATTATATACATGACCTCTTCGTCGGTTTAAATCACCAACGATATCTCCCATATTTTCCTCAGGAGTCAATACTTCCATTTTCATAATTGGCTCCATCAATACAGCTTTTGCAGCTTTTGCCGCTGCCTTATATCCAATTTTCGCCGCTAGTTCAAAAGATAAAGAATCAGAATCCACCGGGTGGAATGATCCATCCTTAATGGTAATCTTCATACTATCCATTTCAAATCCGGCCAAAGGACCATTCTGCATGGCAATTTTGAATCCTTTTTCAATAGCAGGAATATATTCTTTAGGAATATTTCCACCTTTAATTACATTTACAAATTCAAGACCTTGTTTTCCTTCCTCAGCTGGTTCCATAGTAAATACAATATCTGCAAATTTACCGCGACCACCTGATTGTTTTTTATAAACTTCTCTATGATCGGCAACCTGAGTAATAGCTTCTTTGTATTCCACTTGAGGTTGACCTTGATTAACTTCCACTTTAAATTCGCGTCTCAACCTGTCAACAATAATATCAAGGTGAAGCTCACCCATACCAGAAATAATGGTTTGACCTGAAGCTTCATCTGTTTTTACAGTGAATGTAGGATCCTCTTCTGCCAATTTAGACAATGCCATTCCTAACTTATCTACGTCTGCCTTCGTTTTTGGCTCAACTGCAATCCCTATTACAGGATCTGGAAAATCCATACTCTCTAAAATAATAGGATGTTTCACATCAGATAATGTATCTCCGGTTTTAATATCTTTAAAACCTACTGCAGCACCAATATCTCCGGCCTCAATAAAATCAATAGCATTTTGTTTATTAGAATGCATTTGATAGATTCTTGAGATACGTTCTTTTTTAACAGATCGATTGTTCAATACATAAGACCCTGCATCTAAACGTCCAGAATAAACTCTAAAGAAAGCCAGACGACCTACAAAAGGGTCAGTGGCAATTTTAAAAGCCAAGGCAGCAAAAGGTTCGGTTACATTTGGTTTACGGGCAATTTCTGCTCCTGTATCCGGATCTTTACCTATAATAGCTTCCTTGTCTAAAGGAGAAGGTAAATATCTACAAACCGCATCTAACAAAAATTGTACACCTTTATTTTTAAAAGCAGAACCACATATCATAGGGATAATAGACATATCCATAACAGCAGCTCTTAACGCAGCATGCACTTCGTCTTCTGTAATAGAATCTTCATCTTCCATGAATTTCTCCAAAAGATTTTCGTCATAACCTGCTACTTCTTCAATAAGTAGGGCTCTATATTTGCGAGTTTCTTCTTTCATGTCTTCTGGAATGTCAACCACATCAAATGTAGCGCCCAGTGTTTCGTCATGCCAGATTACTGCTCTGTTCTTTACTAAATTTATAATGCCTCTAAAGTCACCTTCATCACCTATTGGCAATACTATAGGCACGGCATTAGAACCTAACATCTCTTTTACTTGCTTACAAACAGCTAAGAAATTAGATCCTTGTCGGTCCATTTTATTTACAAAGCCCATTCTCGGAACCTTATAATTATCAGCCAATCTCCAGTTGGTCTCCGATTGAGGCTCCACACCATCAACTGCTGAAAACAAAAACACCAAACCGTCAAGTACTCTTAATGATCTATTTACCTCTACAGTAAAATCAACGTGACCAGGGGTATCTATGATATTAAAATGGTATCCATGAGCATCTTCTGTTGGTGCACCATTTTCGGTTGGAAACTGCCAAGTACATGTTGTAGCAGCAGAAGTAATGGTAATACCACGTTCTTGCTCTTGCTCCATCCAGTCCATTGTAGCAGCACCGTCATGTACTTCACCAATTTTATGACTTACTCCTGTATAATATAATATACGCTCTGTTGTTGTGGTTTTACCCGCATCAATATGAGCAGCAATTCCAATATTTCTTGTATATTTTAAATCTCTTTGTGCCATCCTAATTCTTAAAATCTAAAGTGTGAAAATGCTTTATTCGCTTCTGCCATTTTATGGACATCAGTTTTTTTCTTAAAAGCAGCTCCTTCTTCTTTAGCAGCAGCAATTACTTCACCAGCTAAACGCTGAGCCATTGATTTCTCATTACGTTTTCTTGCATATAAAATCAGCCACTTTATTGCCATTGAGACCTTTCTGTCGGGTCTAATTTGCATTGGAATTTGAAAAGTTGCGCCACCTACCCTTCTGCTACGCACTTCAACATGAGGCATAACATTAGATAAGGCATCCTTCCATAATTCTAGTGCTGTTTTTTCTTCGTTTTGGTTTCTTTCTTCTACAATTTCCATTGCATCATAGAATACTTTAAAAGCTACAGATTTTTTACCGTCGTGCATCAAGTTGTTTACAAATCTTGTAACTAACTGATCATTAAATTTTGGATCCGGTAAAAGAAATCTTTTTTTAGCGCTTCTTTTTCTCATTTCTCTTTACATTAAAGTTTTTAAATTACTTCTTAGGTCGTTTAGTGCCGTATTTTGAACGGCGCTGAGTTCTACCTTCAACTCCTGCGGTATCTAAGGCACCACGTACAACGTGATACTTTACCCCAGGCAAATCTTTTACTCTTCCTCCTCTAACTAATACTATCGAGTGCTCTTGCAAGTTATGTCCTTCTCCAGGGATGTAAGCGTTTACTTCATTACCATTTGTTAACCTTACCCTGGCTACTTTACGCATAGCAGAATTAGGTTTTTTTGGTGTTGTAGTATAAACACGTGTACATACGCCTCTTCTCTGTGGACAAGATGTCAATGCAGCCGATTTATTCTTCTTAGTTATTTGGGTTCTTCCCTTGCGTACTAATTGCTGTATAGTTGGCATATTAATTAATTATTATCTATTTTTTTTAAACCTCTATTTTTAAGAGTGTGCAAATGTATAAATAATTTCCGTTTATTCAAATAGCTATTGACTAATTTTTATCCCCAATTAAAAAATAGATGGAAAGCGCATTTTTTTAATAAGTATTTCTGCTATTTTTGGAACGTTTTGAAAAAAGGAATTATACCATATATATATATAGCATTTTTTTTGTTTAATACAGGATCGATAATTGGTCAAAAACTGGTATTAAAAATATCTCCAAAAGATAGCCTCAATACTATTTTCGTTCATTCGATAAAATATCAAAAGATGCATGATACAGAAATAACTTTATTCCAATCAATAGACTCTGTTAAGAATCAGATAGCGCTAAACGGTTTTATAAATTCGACCTTAGATACTATTGTTAAAATAGATTCAATTTATAATGTTCAATTTTCTTTAGGTAATTTAAGCAATAGCGTTAAAATTTTTTATGATGAAAAAAATATTAGTGCAGCGCAATTAAAAAAAATTAACCTATCGGTGGCGGATCAATATTTCATTGTCGAGACAAAGAAACTATCAAGACGCCTGGATCAAATTGTAGGGTTATTCGAAAACAAAGGAAACGCTTTTACGCAAGTTTCATTAAAAAACATTCGTATACATAGAGATACTATTGAGGCATTTTTACACATAAAAGAATCAAATCCAAGAAAAATTGATAAAGTGATAATTAATGGTTATCCAGATTTTCCAACATCCTACCTGAAGCACTATTTCAAACTATCGAACAACACAATTTTCAGCCGAAAAAAATTAGATCGGATATCCGCAAACATAAAGAATTTGTCGTTTGTAAAAGAGATAAAACCTCCCGAAGTATTATTTACTGCAGATTCTACCATGGTATATCTGTATCTAAAAAAGAAGGAATCCAATAAATTCGATGGTTTAATAGGGTTTGCGTCAAAAGAAAATGGGAATGGTATTCAATTTAACGGGTATTTAGATCTATCCTTAAATAATGTTTTTCATAGTGGTGAATCCATTGCATTTTATTGGAAGAACAATGGCGATGAGCGTCAGGTCTTTAATTTAAATACTTCCCTGCCATATATATTTAATTCAAAATTATCACCAAAGGCGGAGCTCAATATTTACAAACAAGATTCATCCTTTATTAATACGAATCTGAGATTTTATTTACCATATTCATTAAACGAAAGAAATAATATTGGCATATCCTTTCAATCTTTATCATCATCAGATCTATTGACAAACAATACGGGTACAGAAATTTTGGCTTTTAAAAACATATTTTATGGATTAAACTACAATTATCAAATTCCGAATCCAAATAATTTATTTTCGTCAAAATTCAATTTGTATAGTGAAATTCTAAGAGGTAATAGAAAAATAGAAGACCATAGTACAACACAAAGCAAATTATATGTAAGAACTAATTATTTATGGAGTTTAAATTATAGGAATCATATTTTTATTCAAAACGAAAGTAGCACCTTATTATCTAATGATAAGCTTTTGAATAATGAGTTGTTTCGCATTGGAGGTTCTAATAGTATGAGAGGCTTTAACGAAGAAAGCATTTTAGCCTCGTCATTTAGTTATTTTAATTTAGAATACAGGGTTCTTACAGACAACACCTCTTATATATATACAATAACCGATGCCGGATATATTGATAATAATATAATTGATAAAGACTCTAAGATTTATGCTATTGGTGTTGGTTATGCTTTTAGTACTAAATTCGGATTCTTAGATCTGAGTTATGCTTTAGGTGGCATTGCGAATGAACCATTTAATCTGGATAATTCTAGATTTCATTTAAAAATTATCAGTTTTTTTTAAATTTTTTGAAGTCACATTGATAAATGATGAAAAAAGATAAGCAATAGTAATATTTTCAACATGTTTTTAACAATATATGTGTGTATTATTTATGTATTGTATTATTTTGATTAATTTTATTTAATAAATCTTTAAATTAACAACTAAATCTTGTTTTATTAACATTTTATTTAGATTTTTGCTACTTATAATTCAAATAAAGATAACATGAAAACAAAGTTACATGGATTTTTAACGCTCTTGTTGGCGTTTTTGGTGCAATTAACCTTTGCACAAGAAAAAACTATCACTGGTACAGTTACTGATGAATCAGGACCTCTTCCCGGAGTTAGTATTTTAATTAAAGGTACTACATCTGGTGCTGAAACTGATTTTGATGGAAATTATGCTATTAAAGCGAATACAGGAGATGTTCTTGTATTTAGTTTTATAGGTATGTCACCTCAAGAGAAAGTTGTAGGCATTGCTAATACAATTAATGTGGTATTAGTGGCAGATAACATTCTTGAAGAAGTTATTGTTACAGGTTATGGTACCACAACGAAGAAAGCTTATGCAGGTACATTAAAAACCGTAAAAGCCGAAGCTTTAGAAGTAAAAAACTTTTCTAACGTTTCTCAAGCACTTGCGGGAGAAGTTGCAGGGGTTACTGTAATTAATACCTCAGGACAACCTGGTACTGCCTCAACAATTCGAATTAGAGGGTATGGTTCTGTAAATGGTAACCGTGATCCACTTTATGTGGTAGACGGCGTTCCTTACACAGGAAGTATCAATGCAATAAACCCGGCAGACATTTTGTCTACCACTGTGTTAAAAGATGCTACTGCAACCGCGATCTATGGTTCTAGGGGTGCAAATGGGGTGATTTTAATTACTACCAAAAAAGGTACTTCTGCAGAATCTTATATAGAAGTTGATTTTAAAACGGGTATCAACACACAGTCAATACCTCGATATGATGTGATAAAATCACCTGAAGAATATATTGGTTATGCATGGGAAGGTATTTATAACAGAGGTGTAATTAATGGAGCCGCTGATCCAGTTGACTTTGCGAACTCGAACTTATTTGGTGCTGGTTATTTAGATCCCGGTTATAATATGTGGCTTGTTAATAACGCAAGTGAATTGATAGACCCGGTTACACATGCTGTACGATCAGGAGTGAGTAGAAGATATACACCTGAGTTGTACTCAGATCTAGCTTTCGACGCCGCTTTCCGTACTGAAAGTAATGTGCGTATGGGCGGTGGAAACGAGGATACGAAATATTTCTTTTCTTTAGGTTATTTAAATGATGATGGTTATGCCATTAATACTGGTTACGACCGTTATACAACTCGTTTAAATTTAGATTCTAATGTTAAAGAATGGTTAAAAGTTGGTGCTAATATTGGCTATGCATATTCAGAAAGTTTAAACAACGGACAAACTGTAGGTTCAGAAAACGTTTTTGAATTTGCCGATAAAACCGCGCCGATTTTCCCAGTTTTCTTAAGAGATAATAACTATGAATTAATAGAAGATCCAATTTTTGGAGGCTATATCTATGATTTTGGTAATATCTCTGGTTTTCGTGCTCGTAATCAGTCAGATGGTTTGAATCCAATTGCTACTGCTTTATATGATTATGTAGGATTTAAAAGACATGAGGTTAACGGTAATTTTTCTATGGATATTAAATTTACCGACCATTTAACTTTAGAAGCAAGGTTTGGATCACAATATTCAAATGAGCGTTATAAATCATATTCAAACCCATTTTATGGAGGTGGATCAACAGGAACTGATAAAGGTAGTTTGTTTGCTCGCGATAGAGAAAGATGGGGTACAAACTTCTTGCAGTTATTGAGATATAAAAATCAATTTGGAGATCATTCTCTTGAAGTCTTAGCAGCACACGAGCATAACGATTATACTTTTCGTGAATCTGCTCAATCCAAATCATTGGTTGTTGTAGACGGACTGTTAGAATTAGATAATTTTGTAGTTAGTTTAGGCCCACCTAGTGGTTATTCTGAAGGTTTTTCTATAGAATCATATTTTGGTCAAATAAATTATGATTTTAACAATAAATATTACTTTACAGGTTCTGTTCGTGCAGACGGATCTTCGAGATTTGTAAATGATAAATGGGGAACATTCGGATCTATAGGTGCTGCCTGGATCATTACTAACGAAGACTTCTTAAGCAACAACAAATTTTTGAGCCTTTTGAAGCTTAAAGCTTCTTATGGTATTACCGGTGATCAAGCTGGAGTTGGTTACTATTCCGGATATGACACTTACAATACTTCAAATTTAGGTGGTATCTCAATTTCTCCTAATACCAATGGTAATCCTGATTTAACCTGGGAAACATCAAAAATGTTTCAAACAGGTGTTGAATTTAGTTTAGGCCGTTATTTTGACGGTGCTGTAGATTATTATAATAAACTAACAGATAACCTGATTTTCGATCGACGTGTTGGTCCTTCTCAAGGTATCGCAGTTATTACGGTAAATGATGGGGAACTTAGAAACCAGGGTATTGAATTCGATTTAACAGCTCATTTGATAAACAAAGAAGATTTCAAATTAGACCTTTCCTTCAATGGTGAAATGATTAAGAATGAAATAGTCACTATGCCTATTGAACCTTCCACTGGATTGCCAAAGGTAATCGACAATTCAACAGGAGATTACGGCTGGTCACAAGGAAGTTCAATTTATGACTTTTACTTACGTGAATGGGCAGGTGTTGATCCTTCAGATGGTGCACCGATGTGGTATCAATATTTTGATGATTCAAATGGAAATAATATATTAGATAGTGGTGAAGAATCTATTCTATCTTTAACAACTTACTTAGATGAAAATCCTGATGCCACTGTTGCAAAACAAGTTACCAAAACGTATGCAAATGCAACTGATAAATATGTGGGCAAATCAGCAATTCCAGATCTACGTGGCGCTGTTAGATTAGGCGGAGTTTTTAAAGGTTTTAATTTTTCAACCCAATTTACATATAGTATTGGTGGATATGCAATAGATTATCAATATGGTGAATTAATGAGTGATCGTTTTGGAACACTTGGTAATAACTACCATAGTGATATTGCTGATAGATGGGTACAACCTGGAGATATCACCAATGTCCCTCGTTTAGCAGATGGTATTGATCAAACTGCTTCATCTACATCTACACGTTTTTTAACTAAAACAGATTATTTAGCGCTTAATAATGCTATGATAGGTTATACACTACCGTCGAAATTCCTTGATAATACAGGTTTAGACCTAATTAATATTTGGTTTTCAGGTGATAACTTATTTGTGAAAACGGCGAGAGATGGATTTAATCCAACGACTACTGAGAGTGGAAATTCTGGACGTAGATTATATGCCCCATTGACAACATACACAATGGGTGTTAGAGTTAAATTTTAAAAAATAAAATAATGAGAAAATTAATTAAATTAACATTACTTACAGCTACCATGGTATTTACCTTTAGCTGTAGTGAGGATTTTTTGGACAAACAACCTTCCCAGATTATCACAACGGATCAAATAGCTGACGCTGCTTCAAAGAATCCAGATGTAATTAGGGGTACCATGACTGGTATTTACGCCCTAATGTTTGAAACTGGAACTGGAGGTACAACTGGCCATGATGATTATGGACATAAAGGGTATGATGTTTTTGCCGATATGCTTTCAAGCGATATGGCACTCTCTGTAAGTACTTATGGTTGGTATAGAGCGAGTATAACTGAATATCAATGTACTCAAGATTTCACTTATACAGACAATTATCAAGTATGGCGTTATTATTTTAGAATTATCAGATCTGCCAATACCGTAATTGATGCTTTAGGAGGTAATGATGCGGTTCCTGAATTGGATGAAAATAAATTTATTATGGGACAAGCTAAGGCAATGAGAGCACATTCTTACTTTTATTTGACTCAATATTTCCAAAAGTCTTATGATCCTTCTGAAGAAATTTTGCCTTTGTATGATGATCTATTAGATCAAAATGGTCCTAAAGTAGCAGCTTCTGAAATTTATGCACTTATTGTGAGTGATTTACAATCTGCCATTACTTTATTGGATGGTTATGCAAGAAGCGCTAAAGTAGAAGTGAACCAAAATGTAGCTAAAGGAATATTAGCCTATGTTTACGGTGCTATGGGCGGAAAAGATCTCGAAGTTAAAACCTTAACTGGAGAAATTATAAGTTCTGGTGAATTTACTATAATGAATGAAGCTGAAGTTTTAGGTGGATTTAATGATGTGAATACTCCAGGTTGGATGTGGGGAGCTGATATAACACCAGATGCTGGATTGGATTTAGTTTCATGGTGGGGTCAAATAGACTATTATTCTTATAGTTATGCCGCTTATGGCGATTATAAAGTAATAGACGCTGATCTTTATGCTGCTATCCCTGCAAATGATGTTAGAAAAGGGCAATTCTATGATAACCCGGCTTCTTCACGTAATTTACAACCATTATATAAGTTCTACGATGCAAGTCGTGTTCCTTATGGTGCGAGTACAACTGTAGTAGCCGATTATATTTATATGAGAGTAGCTGAAATGTATTTGTTAAATGCAGAATCAGCTGCAAGATCAGGTGATGATCCTGGTGCTAGAACAAGTTTAAAAGCTGTATTAGATAAAAGATTAGATGACACTTCTTATGTTGATGGATTATCAGGTGCTGCTTTATTAAATGAGATCAGTCTTCAAACTAGAATAGAATTATGGGGAGAAGGAAAAAGTTATTTAGCGATGAAACGCTTTAAAGCTACTAAAACACGCGGAGCAAATCATTTATCTTTTGTAGGGGTACCTATTCCTTATAACGATGAAAGGATGACTTTTGAAATTCCGGAAGCTGAAATTCAAAATAACCCGTTTATTAGTGATCAAAATCTCTAGATGACATATAATATGTTTATCATTAATTAATAAAATTTAAAATTTATGAAAAAAATAGCAAATATCTTTTTGATATTATTCACGAGCATATTTTTCCTTAATTGTGAAGACACGTTTTTACCACCTTCTTTAGATTATGTGTCCTTTCGGAAAATCTGTATATTCTGCCGGTATAGATCCAGGAGGATCGACTACGGTTGAAATACCATTATATACTGCTAATGTAACTACGTCTGACAGAACTGTTAACGTAAATGTAGATGGGGCTGGTGCAGCCGCAGGATCGTATTCTGTACCGTCATCTGTAAGTATTGCAGGCGGAACAAACGAAGCAACTTTAACCGTTGCTTTATCTGACGTTGATCTAGGTATAGGTGTAAACAAACTTATTATTTCCTTAGAAAAGGGAGCTGAATTCTATACTGGTAGTTCAACGACTATTAATTATATTCAAAATTGTACAGAAGTTACAGCAACGTTAGACATTACTTTTGATTTTTATGCTAGTGAAACGAGTTGGGAGTTTATTGACTCCTTAGGTGGTGTTGTAGCATCTGGAGGAGGTTATTCTAATGGTCAAGCGACCAGTATCCGAAAGTATTATCTTATGTGCGGGTAGAGATTACACTTTAGTATTTTATGACGAATTTTCGGATGGTATGGATGATGGTGCAACTCTTGGTTCATATACTTTAACTATTGGAGGTGTTGTAAAAGCTACCGGTGGTGGAGCCTTTGGAGCTAGTGAATCTAATTCGTTCGATACGAACTAAAATTATAATTAGTATTAATTTAAAAAATAGATTGCCTTAAAAGGCGATCTATTTTTTTTCGAAAAAAAGTGCATATTATATCAAAATAAAACCACCTCACTTGAGGTGGTTTTATCATTTACACTGTGCGCTAATGCTATATATCATTCATCTAAGCACTGCTTTTTAACTTAAAAACTTATTAAATATTTTACTCTTTTATTAATATTCAACGCAACTAAAACAAAAGAAATACATCTAGCTTTAAATACACCCTTAATTTCTTAAGAAGAATTTAACAATTTTATAATTTTTTTATGTTAAAAAATAGGTTTTTTAACTAATTATTAAGACTTTTGGGCAAATTAATTCAAATAATTATACAATGAAAACAAAGTTTAGTGGAATTTTAACGCTATTACTGGCGTTTATGGTGCAATTTACCTTTGCACAGGAAAAAACTATCACTGGTGCTGTGACTGATGAATCAGGGCCATTGCCAGGCGTTAGTATAATAATTAAAGGAACTACTACAGGTACAGAAACCGATTTTGATGGTAAATACACCGTTCAAGCAAGTGTTGGTGATGTACTGGTATTTAGTTTTGTAGGAATGTCTACACAAGAAGTTGTTGTTGGCGCTTCTAATACTATCAATGTAGTATTAAAGGCCGATAACATTTTAGAAGAAGTTGTTGTAACTGCGATGGGGGTTTCCAGAGAAAAGAAATCCTTAGGTTATTCTTCCCAAGAAGTTGGAGGAGAAGAAGTTTCAACAGTTAAGGTTGATAACGTAGTTAACTCTTTATCAGGAAAAGTGAGTGGAGTCCAAATTAAAGCCAATAATAACTTTGGTGGATCTGCAAACTTTTTAATTAGAGGTAACAGTTCATTAACTGGTAATAACCAACCTTTATTTGTGGTTGATGGAATTAACGTATCGAACAATATCAATAACACTGCTTCTCAAAGAGGTGGTAGTACTGGTTACGATTACGGTAATGCAGCATCAGATATAAATCCTGATGACGTAGAATCTATCAACATCTTAAAAGGTGCTGCTGCATCTGCGATCTACGGTTCACAAGCAGCAAACGGTGTAGTTATTATTACTACTAAAAAAGGAAAGTCTGGCCAGAAAGCTAAAGTTGCTGTGAGTTCTTCTTTAACTATAGGCGAGATTGATAAAAGTACTTTCTTAACATACCAAGATAAATATGGTGCAGGTTATGGTCCATATTATGGTTCTACCGGGTATTTTGAAGATCTTGATGTAGATGGAGATGGCATTGATGATCTTGTAGTACCTACCTATGATGACGCCTCTTATGGTGCTCCATTAGATGGTAGACTTGTTTATCAATGGGATGCATTTGTTCCTGAAAGTCCAAATTACTTGACTGCAAGACCATATCTTGCTGGTGAGCATACACCTGTAGACTTTTTTGAAACTACTTACCAATATAATAATTCAGTCTCAGTTTCGGGTGGTACAGAAAATGCTACTTATAGATTAGGATTTACAAACTTTGAAACATCTGGTATGTTGCCAAATTCTAAATTAAATAAGAATATTGCAAATATTACAGGTACCTTAAAAGTTAGTGACAAATTTAAAGTAGGTTCTTCAGCCAATATTGTTATTCAAAGAACAACAGGTCGTAACTCTACTGGATATAGTGACAACTTAATGAGTCAAATGAGACAATGGTGGCAAGTAAATAATGATATTTATGAGCAACGAGATATTTTTGAGCAAACTGGTTTAAACTATTCTTGGAATCACTTAGCCAGTGTTGGAGGAAGTGTATTGCAACCATTATATTGGGATAACCCTTATTGGACAAGATATAAAAACTATCAAACAGATAATAGAAATCGTTTTTACGGTAACTTCTATGGTACCTATTCTTTAACTGATTGGTTAGATTTTACAGCTAAAGCTGCTGTTGATACCTATACTGAGCTTAGGGAAGAAAGAAGAGCAGTTGGATCAACCGGAGCACCATTTGGTGTGTTAAGAGATACTGAAGCTTCAGGTTATGACAGAACTGACGTAGTCAATTCTGATTATAATTATGATTTCATGTTCAATGTTAATGCAAATTTAAGCGATGATATAAGTTTATCCGGTGTTTTAGGTGCAACTATTCGTAGAGAGAAATATTCGTATTATCATGCCTCAACTGCAGGTGGTCTTAAAATACCTGGATTATTCTCGTTGAGCAATTCAGTAAATCCAAATCCATTCCCACAGGAAGTACTTCGTCTAAAACAAGTAAATGGTTATTATGCGCAAGCTTCGTTTGGTTATAAAAATATGGTATTTCTTGATATAACAGACAGATATGATGTTTCATCTGCCTTACCAAAGGATAATAATTCTTACAATTATTATGCGGTAAGTTCAAGTTTGGTGTTTTCTAGTATGATAGATGCACCCTGGTTAAATTTTGGAAAATTAAGAGCGGGTTATGCCGAAGTAGGTAATGATTTACCTGCTAATAATGTATACGACACGTATACAGTGTTAGATAACTTTGGTGGAGCAGCATTATTCTCCTTCCCAGGAACAAAACAAAATTCTGAATTGGTTCCAGAAAGAACCAAGGAAATTGAAGTTGGTCTAGAAGCCAGTATTCTTAAGAATAGAATCAAAACGGACTTTACCTGGTATAAAAGAAATACTGAAAATCAATTAATGGCCGTTGCAACAACTACTGCCACAGGTTTCTCTAATAGATGGGTTAATGCAGGTGAGATTGAAAATAAAGGTATCGAAATCGGTTTAAATTTAGTTCCTGTTGTAAATGATAACTTGAGATGGGATATTGATGTAAACTGGGCTAAGAATGAAAACTTGGTAGTTGACCTTTATGAAGATACTGAGAATATTGTATTGAATTCATTCCAAGGTGGTATTTCTATTAATGCAACCAAAGGGCAACCTTATGGAACAATTAGAGGTACCGGATTTGTATATTTTGACACGAATGGTAATGGCACTACAGATGCTTCTGAAAGAACAGATGCGAATAGGGTTATAACCTCTAGTGGTTATTATGCAGCACAAGCTGACCAAGTCTTAGGGGATGCCAATCCTGATTGGAATGGAGGTATCACTAATAGATTTGCTTATAAGAATTTAACATTAAGTTTCTTAGTTGACATACAAAAAGGAGGCGATGTTTATTCATTAGATTTACATTATGGTCAAGGTACAGGTCTTCCTGATTATACAGCAGGATTGAATGAACTTGGTAATGAAGTAAGAGATCCTGTAACTTCTGGATCAGATAGCGGTGGTAGTTTTAAATCAAGGTGTTACAGAAACTGGTGAAGTAAATACAACCAGGGCACGTGCCGATTATTATGGTGGCGTATATTACTGGGGTAATGCATCTAGAAACCCAAGTTCACTTACAGTTTATGATGCTTCGTACATCAAGCTTCGTGAGTTGGCACTTTCTTATAATTTCCCATCTAAATGGTTTAATGACAAAATATCGGGAGCTTCAGTATCACTTGTTGGTAGAAACTTATGGATAATTGACAAAAATGTACCATTTGCCGATCCAGAATCTGGTTTAGGTGCGGGTAATACTCAAGGTTATTTATCTGGGTCTTATCCTACTTTAAGAACAGTTGGTTTAACTTTAAACATGGAATTTTAAAAATATAAAAAAATGAAAAAATTAATTATAACTATTATTAGCGTTTTCACTTTACTCGTTTCGTGTGAGGTGAACGACAGCCTAAATATAGATCAGAAAAGTCCAACAACTGTGCCTGCTGGCGGTTTATTCGCCAATGCAACTAGGAACTATTTTGATCTTATAAACGATGTGAATGTAAATCGTAATGTTAGGTTTTTATATGCTCAATATTGGGCACAGACCACTTATCCGGATGAAAGTCAGTATAATCAAGTAACTAGAAATATTGGTGGTAATATCTGGAATGCAATGTACAGAGATGTATTGCAAGATCTTAAAGGTGCAAAAGAAACTATCGTTGCCGAAGGCGGTGATACGAATCAGGAAGCTATAATTGCTGTGATGGAGGTTTTTGCTTACGGTACGCTTGTCGAAACTTTCGGCGATGTTCCTTATTCAGAATCTTTAGACCCATTAAATCCTAGCCCATCATATGATGATGATGAAGCTATTTACCTGGATCTTCTAAATAAATTAGATGCAGCAATCACAGCTATGGATGCTAGTGGTAGTGGATTTGAGGCAGCTCAAGACCCTGTTTATGGAGGTGATGTTGGTCTTTGGAAAAAGGCTGCAAACACTTTGAAATTAAGAATGGCGATGCGTATTGCCGATTCTAACGCAGGTGTTTCAAAACAAATGGCAGAATCTGCTGCTAGTTCTTCAGCAGGATTAATTACTGACAATGCCGATAATTTTGGTATTAAGTATCTGGCCGCCGCTCCTAATACAAATCCTCTTTGGGTTAATTTAGTACAAAGTGGCCGAGATGACTTTGTGGGTGCTAATACAATGATCGATTATATGAACCCTGTAAATGATCCACGTTTACCATTTTATTTCACTACCATTGATGGAATTTATGATGGCGGTACTTATGGAAGTGCCAATGCAGCTTCAGGATTTTCGAGTATTGGAGATCTGTTAAAAGACCCTGCTTTACAAGGAAATATTATGACTGCAGCAGAAGTTCACTTTTTGTTAGCGGAAGCAGCAGCAAGAACCTATTCAGTAGGTGGTACAGCTGAAGATTATTATGAAGGCGGTATTGTAACTTCTATTTTAGAATATGGTGGATCACAAGCTGATGCCGATACTTATGTAGCGCAAGGTGCTGTTGCATACGCAACTGCAGCGGGTGACTGGAAACAAAAAATTGCCACACAAAAGTGGATCGCCATGTATAATACAGGTATGGAAGGATGGACAACTTATAGAATATTCGACCAACCTGCACTAAATGCTGTTGAAGGAATGAGTATAAGTGACATCCCAACAAGATTTACTTATCCTGTTTCTGAACAAACTTTAAATGGTGCAAGCTGGACAGCGGGATCTTCTGCAATTGGTGGGGATAATCAAACAACAAAATTGTTTTTTGATAAATTTTAACAATATTTTAATCTAATAAAAAAGGAGATCACAATGCTGTGATCTCCTTTTTTTTTATATCTTTATTTTTTTTAAAATTCAATTATGAAATATTTACTATTTATTTTATTCCCATTTACGATCCTATTTGCGCAGGACAGGTACGGAAATCCTCAAAACGGTGTTTTTGATAATAATATGGACTTTTTTGCGATGGCAAAAGTTCAGAATAAATCGAATACCAATTATATTGAAGGCATAAAAGGATCTATCTATTTATTCGATACCTGGGATAAATGTATTATCATACCTTCAAATGATACCTCTAACTTTGCAGTTCCCTGCAATTACAATGTTTATTCAGATCAGTTCGAACTTAAAGTAGATGACGACAAATATATTCTGAATGAAGATTCTATAGAATCCATAAGGATTGGCCAAAAAATATTTAAACCAAGCAATAATATAGTCGATGCTAAATACATACAATTCTTAGCACAAGGAAATGCGATAAAGGTTGTAAGGGTATTTAAAGCAAAAATTATAGAAGGACAAACCAGTACGCTTGGTTTGTGGGAATCGAAATTAAAAGTAAATGAAATTGATTATTTTGTAATGAGTGATGGCTCATTTATGAAGGTTCCATCATCGAAATCAAAAATATTCAATATTTTAAATTTATCACAGGATCAACGGAAGACATATAAGAAATATAATCTTAACAAGACCGAAGAACTGGTGCATATGATACAATCATTGCAATAAGCCTAATTAATTATTCTAAAACAAAAAACCACAGTCATGTGGTTTTTTGTTTTTACAGTTTCATTGAAGTGAAATGTAAGATGATAAGTTTTATTCGTCTATAACATAAACTACTCCTTATAATGAAGCCAATTCTCTATTTATTCTTATTATCAATATTTATTTCCTGTAGTACTGAGCCCAATGGTTCATCATTAAACTCAGGTACTGACCCTAATGCATGGATCATTCCTAGCGGTAATATTGTGACAGGGGCATTCAATTTGTTTCCAATGGTCGAAAATCCATCATATTCTAAAGTTGGTGAAGTAGACATTTCTGATGACGCCTTAGTTGCGGTTATAAGTTTTAATGATGAAATAAGAGTTTATCCTTATCAATATATCGCGTTGTATGAATTGGTAAATGACAATCTTAATGGTACTAACTTTGCGATCACTTATTGCCCGATAACCAAAAGTGCACTTGGCTATAATAGAACCTTTGAAAACGAGAATTTGACTTTGAGAGGGTCGGGATATCTCTATAACAATAACTTAATTGCCTATGACGAAAAAAGTGACACTTATTGGTCACAAATGTTATCAACCTGTATCAAGGGAAAATATGCAGAAAAAAAAATAGAGACATATAATGTTATTGAAACAAAATGGAGTACTGTAAAGCAGTATTTTGAATTTGCCGAAGTATTTACAAATACAAGTGTAAAAAGCTCAAACTCGATAGCAAAAAGAAGTCTTCAAAAAAATATTACAGACGGTGAATCTGTATACGGTATTGTTAATGATCGATTGGCTCTCGATAAGCAAATTCATATTTTTAAATACGACGAATTTGAAAATGGCAGTAAATTATACGAGAAGCAAATTGGTTCAGACAAAATAATTGTAGTCGGCAACAAAGAACATCATTTCATAACATCTTATATCAAAGATAATACTGCCATCTTTTCTGTAATACCCGACAGTTTCCCTATTATTATGGAAGATAGTAATGGCAATATTTGGGATGTTTTTGGTAAGGCGATAAGCGGTCCCCGAAAAGGAGATCAATTGAGATCACCAACCAGTTTTGTGGCACTCGGGTGGGCTTGGAAAGCCTTTTATACCGACTTTGTTTTTAATGAAATTTAATTTAAACAATCAGATTCTTAGAGAATTAAACCTACTTGGGATCAAGAAGTATAGTTCTACAGTAAAATTGCTCGGGGACTAAGATTCAAATCAATTCTTACTTAAAATAAATTATTGGGTTTAAAATTTAAAAAACCATACAGAGAAATTCTATGTGGTTTTTTTTATACCTATTTTTGTCACATGGAAAATAATTTGCCACACATTTTTGGTATCAGAGCTATTATTGAGGCCATCGGTGCCGATAAAACCATTGAAAAGATTTATATTCAGAAAGGAATTAGTGGCCCTTTATTTTCTGAATTGAATAGTCTTATCAAAAAGAATGCTATCTCTACAAGCCATGTTCCGGTTGAAAAATTAAATACCTTATCTAAACATCAAAATCATCAAGGAGTGGTGGCAAAAATTTCAGCCATCGATTATTTTGAATTAGAAAATATTATAGAAAATAATGTAAGCCCGCTCCCACTCTATCTTTTATTAGACCAGATCACCGATGTTCGAAATTTTGGCGCAATTCTCCGAACGGCAGAATGTACGGGTGTTGATGCCGTTATCGTACCAAATCAGGGCAGTGCTCCATTGAATGCAGACGCAATCAAGACTTCAGCAGGTGCCGCATTTAAAATACCTATATGCAAAGTAAATCACTTGTTAGATGCCATTTATGAGCTTCAGGCGGCAGGGGTACAAATAGTTACCATAACAGAAAAAACCGAAGATCGGATTTATGATGTTGATCTTAAAAAACCAACAGCACTTATTATGGGGTCTGAACATAAAGGAATTTCTCCCGCGATACTTAAAATAGCAGATGCTAAAGCAAAATTACCTTTACTTGGTGAGATAGAAAGTTTAAATGTATCTGTTGCGTGTGGTGTAGCACTATACGAAGTTGTTAGACAAAGGCAAGCACTTTCTTAATTGTTACAGATCATTATTTTCTTCCTGATTTTTTTCTTGTTCTAACATAACCATTTCTTCATCCAGATAATCTTCATCTTCCCACTCGTATTTTTGTGGTTTTGGCCCATGCTTTCGGTAGTATAAGGCAAAAAGTAACCCAACAATAAAACCAGATAAATGGCCTTCCCATGATATTTCTTCTTTTACAGGCAAAATATACCAGATCATACTGCCATAAAGGAAAATAACAATTAATGAAACGGCAATTAATCTTTTGTTTTTACTGATAATACCGCTAAAAAGAATAAAACTAAAAAGTAAATATACGATGCCACTCGCCCCGATATGATAAGAATCCCTTGCGATGATCCACGTAATTAAGCCACTAAGCAAGGTGCCATAAATAAATACCTTCATGGCTATCTTGCGGTAAAAATATAATAGGGACATTAATAGAATGAGAAGCGGAATGGAGTTATTAAATAAATGCTTCACACCACTATGTAAAAAAGGAGAGAATACGATACCGCGTAATCCTGTTAAAGTTCTTGGGTACAAGCCATATTTAGTAAAATATAGATTATAGTTGCCTTCGATCCAAAACACGATCCACAAAAGGAGTACAAAATATAAAGGAAATGCGATGATAACCGGAGAAAATGAAAATTGTTTATGCTCTTCCTGTACTTTCATAGATGCTGTGATTACAAAAATATAACCAAAGGTTTAAAATTACACAAATTGTCATCATTTCATAAAAATGATACCAATTAAGTCATGAATTAGCTACTTTTGTGAGATGAATACGCCATTAGCCGAACGTATAAGACCTATAAAACTTGATGATTTCATAAGTCAGCAACATTTAGTAGGTAGCAAAGGTGCGCTAACCGCACATATAAAAAGAGGGGTTATTCCGTCTTTAATATTCTGGGGACCTCCCGGAATTGGTAAAACCACCCTGGCTTATATCATTGCAAATGAATCGAAGAGGCCATTTTATTCCTTAAGTGCTATTAATTCTGGTGTAAAAGATGTAAGGGAGGTGATAGAAAAAGCCAAACAAAGTGGTGGACTATTTACAACAAAGAATCCTATATTATTTATCGATGAGATCCATCGTTTTAGTAAGTCTCAACAAGATTCACTATTAGGAGCCGTAGAAAAAGGATGGGTTACCTTAATTGGAGCAACTACCGAAAATCCGAGTTTTGAAGTAATACCGGCATTATTGTCACGATGCCAGGTGTATATTCTAAATTCATTTGATAAAGATGATCTGATCTCCTTATTGGATAGGGCCATTACAAAAGATGATATTATATCAAAGAGGAAGATCGAGCTTAAAGAAACAGATGCGCTTTTGCAATTATCGGGAGGTGATGCCCGTAAACTTTTGAACATTTTTGAACTCATTGTCAATTCCGAAGATGATCCGGTGATCATCACCAATGATAAAGTAATCGAAAAAGTTCAAAAAAATACGGTGAGATATGACAAAACAGGCGAGCAACATTACGATATCATTTCAGCTTTTATAAAATCTATTCGTGGTAGCGATCCAAATGCCGCTGTATATTGGCTGGCAAGAATGGTAGAGGGTGGTGAAGATGTTAAATTTATCGCAAGACGTATGTTAATATTAGCTTCAGAAGATATTGGTAATGCAAATCCAACTGCTTTGATCATGGCCAATTCGACCTTCCAGGCAGTCGCTATCATAGGATATCCGGAATCAAGAATTATATTGAGTCAATGTGCCATTTACCTGGCAAATTCTCCTAAAAGTAATGCCTCTTATAAAGCGATTAAAGATGCCCAACAAAAAGTGAAAGAAACCGGCGACCTATCTGTTCCATTGCATTTAAGGAACGCTCCAACAAAATTAATGAAAGAACTCGATTATGGCGCTCATTACCAATATGCCCATGATTATAAGGAAAATTTTATAGATCTGGAATTTCTTCCCGGTGAAATTTCAAACACCAAATTCTATGATCCCGGTAATAACAGCAGAGAAAATACCTATAGAGAATTACTAAAAAAGCGCTGGAAAGATAAATACGACTATTAGAATTTTATTTTTATTTCCTTTTTAATCAAATGATCATCATCATAATATTCAACAAACCATTTTTCATTTGATTTTAATAAAATTCCATCTCTATTCTTTAAAATAAAAACATCTTCCCTACTCGACCTTAACAATACATAAACAACTTTAGGGGTACTATCTACTAATTGATAACCTATTGGAGTTGCCTGCGCATATACAAGATCTTCAGTAGAATCCACAGGAGCTTCTAAGACACTTTTATCTTCTTCCATCAACTTACCGCCTGCTGTGGGTTCATTTTCAGTTAAATCCTCTGTAATCTCAACTTTTTCGGTCTTAACAATAATTTCTTCAATCAATTCGGGTTCTTGAATAACTTCTTCAACCTGCTTGGCCTGATCATGGATTTTAACATTAGGATCATACGAGTAATTTAATTCAGAGATGGATTGAAAGGCATTTCGCAAGGCCTCATGATATGCTTTCTTATAATCCTTTTCTTTACTTTTTCCTTCCTTACTTGTAAAAATTACTTCATTATTACAATTTACTAATTCGATTTTCAATTTTGTAATAAACATACCGGATTCATTTTTTACCTTTGAAAACAGTCCAAGGCATTGATTATTAAGAAGTTCCTGAGGTTTGCTGTCGGTATCGAATAAAGTTTGAAAGCCTTCTTTCATAAATAAGAAATCTGTCAACGAGTTTAACTGATATTGATCTTCTGAATTCAAAAAATCATATTTTTTTTGGATTATAATATATTTATAATTATCAAGTGACTGCTGACCCCATATTTTACCGGATATTACAATGAGCGTAATTATTATAAATTGTTGGATTTTCATAAGTAAAATATTTTAATTATAAATTTAGTTAATAGTTTAGAAGTTTGACTTCCTTATTATAAATGATTTTTGATCTCAACAAGTTTAGAAACACTAATAGTATTATTGCCAGTATGTTCGTTATTACTATTAAAATATATCGTACGCATACCTATCTGCTGAGCCCCTAAAATGTCGGCTTCATAATTATCTCCTATCATCATGCTTTTTTCAGGCGTTGTTTTTGTTAATTCCATAGCGTGATTAAAGATTAATGGATTGGGCTTTTTAACGCCGACACTTTCCGATGTAATTACTTTGTCAAAAAAATGCAGGATCTCAGATTTTTTAAGTTTCTCGACTTGAACTTCTTCAAAACCATTTGTAATAATATGTAATTTATATTTTAACAATAAATAATCTAAAATCTCGATCGCACCTTCGAATAAATTATTATAATTCGGTAAGTTATCTATATATACTTTCGCTAAATAATTTATTTGATCGTCTGATATCTTATGGTTCAACCCATCGAAGGTTTCCTTTAATCGATTATATCTTAATACCTTTTTACTTACCTTTTCTTCTCTATATAATTTCCAATATTTTTTGTTGATTGGCGTATAAAGTGATAAAAAACTAATAAGATCTACGTCTATTTTGTTTACATAAAAAATATGGTCAAATGCTTTAGCAGAATTCACTTCGAAATCCCAAAGTGTGTGATCCAGGTCAAAAAATATATGTTCTATTTTCATTAATTAATTATAAATGCTTCTAATAGTTTCCAAAAGTAAGTTTTTAAAAATAATAATATAAGTGAATACAAATAACAAACCTATGAATATTTTCAAGAAAATATTTATTTCATACAATTGAACAACTACATAGTATGCCATGATCTGCAAAGCTAAAACGATAAGAATTTTAAAAAGTTTAATAGTGTTTTCTTTAGATATTGCTAAAATATTCCTGTCATAAAAATGGAATGCGGCAATTAAAAAAACGTAAGTGATGGTAGTAGTAACAGCTGCCAGTTTATAACCAAAAGCTGATACAAAAATATAATTTAAGATGATGTTGAAAATGGCCATGATCACCACAATTAAACCTAGTCTTTTAAGTTTATTTGAAAATTTTAATCGCAATTCGAAAAAATTAGAAATGCCATGCAAATATGCCGCAATAAATATAAATGGCATCATAGAATAACCAGGCCTAAATTCTGGACCTAGAAAAATATAGGCTAGGTCTTTTGAGAAAAGACTTAAATAAGTAACTATAGGCAAGCCTAAAAAAATAAAAACAGCGATGTGATTTTTTATTTGTTGAATCGAATTTTCAAAATTAGTTTCTAATACTTTTAATAGTGAAGGGTTGACGGTATTAAAATAAATAGTCACCAATGCGACAAGTGAGAGCTGGCTAATTTTATATACCTGGTCGTAAATACCTACAGACTCGAGAGAACTCAACAAAGCAATGATATATCTGTCACTCGAGGCTATTACTAGAAACCCGATATTGATAATGAGGCCTGCACTTCCATAATGTAGTAATTCTTTTAAGTTTTGCTTATTTATAAACTTATAATTAAAGTGAACGTCAGCCGGATTAAAAATTGCTAAGAATATAATTGCCAGTGCATCAATGAGAACCAGACTTGAAATTAAGGCACTTATATTTACTTGGTACACGAAAACTAAAATTAAAGCAGCAATTAAACTTAACAGGGCTCGAATAGATTGAAAAACAGTATAAAAAACTGCATTCCCTTTTAGACGTATAATTACCATATAAAAGAGGAATAACTGATTTAATATTAACTGAAAAAAAGAAAAATATATGAGTTGTTTTACGAGTTGATATTCTGCTAAAAAATACCAAAAGGTCGTTGCTATAAATAATACTACAAATGCGATTACATAGAGAAAAAACAAATTGGAATACAATGTTTTTAGACTATTATTGGCTTCGTACTTATTATAGTATCGCCAGACACAGGAACCGATCCACGAGAACAGGATCATTCCTAAATAAGAAAAAGTTATGGTAACGAGTCCTAAATATCCATACGCTTCTTTATTAAAATGCCTCGTAAAAACCGGCGTCTTAATAAAGCCAATTAATAATGGGATAATAGAGCCCAAAAAATACCAACTAAAATCTTTAAAAAAAGAATAATTCTTGATCGACATCTTATTTATTACTTTCTCTTTCATTTAATAATTTAGTGTAATAACCAATAAGACGATCAAATTCAAAATCCCATCTATACTTTTTTAAGGTTGCCTTTCTTCCATTATTACTGTAGAGATCATATTTTTTCCTATCAGTTAAGAGTTCAATCATAGCATTGGAGATCTCTATTGAATCCAACGAATTAATAATTATTCCGCAATTATCTTCTTCGATGTATTCTTTTATATGGCCAAAATTACTTCCAATAATTGGCAAACCAAATGCCATATACTCGAATATTTTGATGGGCATACTTATCTCAAACGTTTTATTAGGAAATAAGGTAACTAATCCGACCCTACTTTTATTATAGAACTCACTTATTTTGTTGTAATCAACCGCAGAATGTAAAATAATATTTTTCTCAAGATTATTTTTCAAAATAAAACCACTGAGCTCATTTTTTAAATTATTCGGTGAATAAGTACCTACAAAAGCCACTTTTATGGTGGGCATTTTTTCTTTAGCCAATAATGTGGCTTCTAGAATTTTGAAAGCCCCTCGTTCTTTTGTGATCCCTCCGCAATAAATAAAATCATACTCCTTTTCATTAAAAGGAATGTTTTTATATTCTTTATAAATATCGGTGTAATTATATAATACTTCAGCTTTATCGAGACCTATTTCTTTACGGAATCTATCTCTCACTATTTCCTCATTAGAAATAACCAGATCATAATTTTTAGAAACCTTTTTTTCCCATTTATCCACCATAGTGGAAAAAAATTTAATAAAATATTTTAAAACTCCTTTTGCCTTTATGTAGGAAATATAGTCTTCGGCATAGGGCTCTCTTGCATCATAAATTACGACCGGTTTTTGTTCCAATCGTTTCAATTTTTTTCCAATCTTGTTTATCCAAAGGTCATGAAAATGATAGATATCAGCATTAATTAGTTTTGCCTTTTTAAAAATCTTTTTATAATTATTAAAAGGGTTTAAATTTTTTAAAATAAAGTTTAAATATCTATTTTTTGAGAACGTTTTAAGTTTTAGAATCTCATATTTTATTCCTTCTTTCGTTATTCCTTTTTCGGTCTCATTATCGATTAATAGATAATAGATATCGAACCCTCTTTTTTTTAGTGGAACCGCCATTTTCCAATAGATCCTGTCATCATATAAATTATGCTTATCTGCTATAAAACAAATTTTAATTTCACTTTCCATTAAAACCTATACCTTTTTAAATGAAAATAAGTTTCCTGTTCTGCTCCAAAACTTTTAAAAAAGGAAGCCAATTCTTCAATTACCGATCCTTCAAAATCAAAAATAAGTTCATTATTGGCATATTTCTTAATCATACGATCTATTAAAAATGACATCGCCTGTTTATCCCGGCCTTCTTTGTTTATAGCAGAAAAAAGATAAGCGACCCTATGTTGATCTTTTAAAAAAAAGGCACCTCCAATAAGTTCCTTATCAAGATTAACGACCCCTAGACTTTCCGCAAAACCCATAGATAAGGCTTTAGCCATCAGCTTGTTTAAAACCAAATAGTCAGCTTCATCTTTTTTTAATTCATTCCCTTTATGCTGTTTAAAAAACTCTATGATTTTCTCAGATTTATAATTCTCTTTAATTGTTAAACCTTCTTTAGACCCTTTTTTAATACTACTCCGTCTGCCTTTGCTAAACTGATCATATATAGCTTTGTAAGGTCTATTTAATGATAAAATAAAATTTTTTCTTGCTTTCCTTTTTTTCTGTTGAACTGAATTTTCACTATTAAAAAAAACGTCGATCATTTTAAATTTCTTTGGAATGTGAGCTATAAATTGATCAATTAACGATGCCGTTATATCATCTTTAGAGAATAATCCTAACTGTTGACACCAGGGAGGAAGATAAATATAATTGATACCATATTTCTTTCGTTTGGGTAATGGCATCACTACTTGGTAGTTTTCTGTGATCAGAACATCCCAATCATCACAAACAATATCTAAATACCAACTATAAGCATAAATACGTGTATTACAAGCGTTTGTAATACAGCGATCGTACTTGGTTATGTCTAACTCTTTTCGTGTTAAATGTTTTATCATTTCAAAGAAATTCTACATTTCTTATTCTCCTCTCATTAAAACTAATTGTTTGCATATATCTATGTAGAGTTTTTTCCAGCGACGCCATCTACCTCTGTTGCTTAATGATTCGTTATGAAAAAGCATCATAAAGGTTCCTTCAACTTTTTTTACTTCACGTGCTAGATTTATAATGATCTCATAAGAAGGTTTAATCGAAAGATTTAAATAGTCGCGCAGTGTTCCATCCATCACAGCAAATGGAAATACCTTTAAAGGTGTTTGGATTTCATAATCTAGATCATAAAAGTAAAAAGGCGTACAGGTACTTGCTCTAAATCCATAATGCTTTGCATAACCCATAGTATAATCTTCTTTTATTTCTAAATTAATCAAGTTATGATATGTATCTGGCATATCTAATCTCAAATAATGCTGTCTGGATTTTTCTGCCGGCCGGTTTAGAATACTTTCAAACCTCAGTTTTTCCTTTTTTAGGATCATTTCATTCTTCATCGTAAAATATGATGGATGCAAACCAACTTCGGCATAATCGGATATAGATTTGATCAACGATCGATATTTTGAATTTGAGGATGAAATATTTTTATCATATGTCGTATAATCACCCAACAAAAAGAAAAATATGGTTTTTATAGCATATTGTTTTTGATAAGCAAGAAGTTCTTCAAAGGTATCAAAAGGGTCCTTTCGCAAGCCGAAAATTACCATGGTTCGATACCAAATATCAAACATCCGAAATTTAGATAAATCTCGAAAATATCCACCAATGGTTCTTACGATCCCCTTAAGTTTGTAACTGTATGCTATATCAACATCAATGGTAGAGATACATTCAAATTTCCTTTCAATAAATTGATATTCGGGAAATTTTTCTTTTAATAAAGATCTAAATTTAAATGCCCAAATATCGATCAATGGTTTATCTAAGAAGTTTTGGTGATAAGCGAGGCTTTCTTCGGCCGGGTAACGATCGAATTCGTCCTTCACATGGGGTAGATACTCTTCATATCTACTTAAAAGATAAAAGCAGGCCGCAAAGACATCGAATGAAATAGTAGCCGCTTGCCGAGATTGAAAAAAACAATCTACATCATCCCATTTTCCCATGACGATTTCTACATCATTAATTCCCTGTTCAAACAGAAGCTCGTGGCTCCTTATAAAAAATTCGTTACCTAAGGGTTGTTTCGTGTATGATAATTTCAAATCATTATAGGCAACAAACTCCTCTACTTTTGTAGTGAATTTAACCGGTATACTTAATATCCTTGTGAAAAAATGTTTAAATGTATAAGTTAATCTCGGAGTAATCTTATGGGTGTAAACTAAAAGCATTATATCAATTTACTATCGGCAAAGCTAAAGTACGCTTTTTCGGTAATTATTAAATGATCGAGGATTTTAATATCAAGGGTTTTTCCTGCTTCTATTATTCTTTGGGTTAAATCTTTATCAGAATGACTCGGTTTTAAATTACCAGATGGATGGTTATGACACATTATAATTCCCACCGCAGACAGCTCTAAGGCTTTTTTAAATAATAATCTAATGTCTACCAAAGTTCCTGTAATACCTCCACTGCTCAATTGATTTTTATAGATAATTTTGTTGGAATTATTAAGATATAATATCCAAAATTCTTCATGGCTTAGCTCTCCTATGATAGGCTGCATAATATCAAATGCCGCCTGACTACTGGTTATTTTAGGTCTTTCTAGTGCTTCTTCGAGGCGTCTTCTACGACCAAGTTCAAGCGCTGTAATAATTGTTATGGCCTTTGCCTCCCCAATTCCTTTGAAACGGGTTAGATCGTTTACCGATAACCTGCCTATTTCATTTAAATTATTTCCACTAGCCTCTAAAATTCGCTTAGCCAAGTCGAGGGCGCTTTCCTCCTTATTTCCAGAACTAATTAATATGGCTATTAATTCAGCATCGGAAAGTGAATTTTTCCCTTTCAATAATAATTTTTCACGTGGCCTGTCGTCTTCCTTCCAATTTTTAATGGAAGTTGATTTCCGCTCTTTACTCATTAATTAAAATTTGTTTAAAGATATAAAAGAAAAAATAATACTTTTGTTAGTACTTTCAAACAAAATTAAATGAGAATAGTTATTGCCGGAGCCGGTGAAGTTGGATTTCATTTAGCTAAGTTACTTTCTTACGAATCACACGATATCACACTGATTGATGAAAAAAAAGACAGATTAACTTATGCAGATACCAGACTCGATATTAAAGTTTTAAAAGGCAATGCTACATCTATAGCGATACTTAAAGAAGCGAATATTGCGGCAACAGATCTAGTCATCGCAGTTACATCCGACGAAACGGTAAATATTACCATTTGTGTAATTGCCAAAAGGCTTGGTGCCAGCCAAACCATAGCCAGAATTAATAATTCTGAGTTTATTGATAATAAAGACGAAATAAATTTTGGCGAATTTGGGATCGATGAACTGATCTCTACCGAAGAACTTGCTTCTAATGAAATAAAAATGTTATTAGATCAGGCAGCATTTAACCATATGCATGAGTTTGATGATGGTCAATTAAGTATGTTTGGTATTATTTTATCTAAAACTGCCCCATTTGTTGGTATGTCTGTTAAAGAAGCTGCAGCTACTTTCCCGGAGATCCATTTTATGGCAATTGCCATTCAAAATGAAGATTCTGATGAAGTCATCATTCCACGTGGCGATACTATTTTTAAAAGAGGAGACCTTGCTTATTTTATTACGCTTAAGGAAGGCGTTAATGAATTGTATAAACTCACCGGTAAAACTAAAAAAAAGGTTCATAACGTAATGATATTGGGAGGTAGCTCAATAGGAAAAAGGACTGCCAAAGATCTCTGTGATAGAAAATTAAATGTAAAAATAATTGAAAAAAATAAATCAAGGGCCCTTGAGTTAGCAGATGAACTACCACATGCTTTGGTGGTTCATGGTGATGGAAGGGATGTAGAATTGTTATTGGAAGAAAATATACGTGAAATGGATGTATTTATCGCCGCAACAGAGAGCCCGGAAACAAATATCATGACCTGCCTGGTTGCTAAGTCTAAAAATGTAAATAAAACAATAGCCTTAGCAGAAAACGTAGATTATTCTAAATTATCGCATTCTATTGGAATAGATACCATCATCAACAAAAAATTACTGGCAGCAAATAGTATTTTTAAATATGTTAGAAAAGGAGATGTTCTTGAAATAGCAACACTTAATAATCTTAATGCAGAAATACTAGAATTTCATGTGAGAGAAGATTCTAAAATAACCAGAAAGCCTATCAAAGAATTGAACTTTCCTAGAGATGCTACCATTGGTGGCGTTATTAGAGATGAGAAAGGTTTCATTGCACTTGGGGGATTTCGAATTCAACCCGGAGATAAAGTAGTGGTAAGCTGTTTGGCTGATGATGTTAAGAGAGTTGAGAAATTTTTCGACTAATGAGAAAACTAAATATTAAAATCATTTTTCAAATGATGGGTTTTTTACTCATTTTTAATGGTTTTTTTATGTTCATTTCCGGGGTAATAAGTCTAAATTATAATGACGGTGCATCTCGTGGTATTTTTCTCGCCGGGATTCTTACCATAGTAACCGGAGTAGTATTTCGGTTTGTTACGAAAGGCTTTAAAAAAGAAATAAAAAAACGTGAGGGCTATATAGTCGTTACCTTAGGTTGGATTTTGATGTCATTATCCGGGTCCTTACCATATTTGTTTACAGGTTCTATTCCTTCATTTACCAATGCCTTTTTTGAAACAATATCAGGTTATACAACTACCGGTGCGTCTATTTTAGATAATATAGAAATTATGCCTCAGGGTATTCTTTTTTGGCGCAGTACTACACATTGGATTGGTGGTATGGGGATTATTGTATTGACCATTGCCGTTCTACCATTATTAGGAATTGGCGGTATGCAGCTTTTCGCTGCAGAAGCCCCTGGACCATCAGCAGACAAGTTACATCCAAGAATTACAGATACCGCTAAAAGATTATGGTATATCTATTTAGGTTTGACAGTTTCTGAAGCTTTATTTTTAAATCTTGCCGGTATGAGTGTGTTTGATGCTGCTAATCATGCCATGAGTACTTTATCAACAGGAGGATTCTCTACTAAAAATGCAAGTGTTGCCTATTGGAATGATCAACCTCTGATACAGTATATCATCATTATTTTTATGTTTTTGGCTGGAACAAATTTTGTACTGAGTTATTTTGCATTTAAAGGAAAAATTAAAAAAGTATTACACGATGAAGAATTTAAGACCTACTTTTTCAATATAGTAGGAATTGCATTAATAGTTGCTCTGGTAGTTTATTTTAAAGCGAATGTTTCGCAAATACCTACTGAAACCCAATTAATAGCACACCCAATGGTATATGGTGAATTCGAAAGTGCCATTCGGCATGCCTTATTTCAGGTGACATCCGTAATTACAACAACCGGATTTGTATCAGCAGATTTTACGATTTGGACACCCTTGTTAACGATTTTGTTTTTTATTTTAATGTTTTTTGGAGCCTCCGCCGGTTCAACCGCAGGTGGCGTAAAATTTGTGCGTCATATTATTATGATCAAAAATGGGATCTTAGAATTTAAAAGAACTATTCATCCCAATGCTATTATTCCGGTTAGGTATAATAATAAAACAGTTTCACAAGACATCGTATTCAATATCATGGCTTTTTTCATATTATATTTGTTAGTTTTTGCGGTTGGTGCCTTGGTTTTTGGATTACTAGGGTTAGATTTTGTAACTTCACTTGGTGGATCTGCATCTTCATTAGGTAATGTTGGTCCGGCATTTGGTAATTTAAGCCCAGTAAACAATTTTAATAGTTTACCTATCTTGGGAAAATGGTGGTCAGCTTTTTTAATGTTATTGGGTAGATTAGAATTATTTACTGTACTGATATTATTTACGCCATACTTTTGGAAATCGCATAAATTTTGAACACGAAAGATCAATTAAATAGAGAAATCGTTATAGAAAATATTCCACAACGGATTATTTGTCTTGTACCTTCACATACGGAGTTGCTTTTCGATCTTGGTTTGGAAGATCGCATTGTTGGCATCACCAAATTTTGTGTTCATCCAAAACACTTTATTTCAGAAAAAACGATTGTTGGTGGTACTAAAAAAGTAAATTACAAGAAGATCAAAGATTTATTACCTGACCTTATCATTGCAAATAAAGAAGAAAACACGGAATATATGGTGTCTGAACTTGAAGATATAGCACCTACTTATGTTTCTAATATTAATTCTATTGAAAATTCTTCAGAATTTATTTTAGATATAGGAAAACTATGTGATATATCTAAAAAAGCTACTTTATTAGTTGGCGATATTGATACTGCTCTAAAAAATTTTAGAAAAAATATCGAGGATAGCCCAACCATAAAAGTCGTTTATTTTATTTGGACAAAACCATGGATGGTTGTAGGAGGTAATAATTATATCAATGAAATACTTAAACTGAATAAGTTTGAAAATATATTTGATAGTGCCGACAGGTATCCTGAAATATATGTAGAATATTTGTCCGACTTAAATCCTGAACTTATCCTGTTACCTTCGGAACCTTTTCCATTTAAAAAGGTGCATATTAAAGAATTAAAAGCACACATAGATACCAAATTTCTTCTTGTCGACGGTGAGATGTTCAGCTGGTACGGGTCTAGACTTTTAAAGGCACTCCCTTACTTTGAAACATTGCATAAACAACTCAATAATTAGAGTCATTAGAGGCAAAGAATCTGTAAACAAATAAAGATAGAATTTCCAGGCTAAAAGACTGTTAAATAAATATTTAGTAAATTAGCTACTTTGACCGATACAGGTGCCCCTTCAACCCCTTGAACCTATATCTTGCTATGATATTAATATCTAAATTTTTAATACCTAAAAATTATAATGGCTTGGCCATTTATCCCTTTATTTTTATAAAGAATAAATCATTATCGAGTAATTCGGTATTGATCAACCACGAACGCATCCATTTAAGACAACAATTAGAACTGCTTTGGCTATTCTTTTTTCTATGGTATATTATTGAGTTTTTTGTTCGTTTAATGGTCTTAAGAAATTGGCATAAGGCTTACCATGCCATTAGTTTTGAAAAAGAGGCATATCAAAATGAAAGCAATTTTACCTACTTAAACGAACGTAAATTCTGGACTTTTTTAAAATACCTCAATTAAATTAAATCGATTTATAATTGTAAATTGCATCTATAATTTCGATGAGATAAAATGGAGCAAATTCAAGCCTATATTCCCAAAAATAAAATTAGAATTGTAACTGCAGCCTCACTTTTTGATGGCCATGACGCGGCTATTAACATTATGAGGCGTATCATCCAGGCAACCGGAGTTGAAGTGATCCATTTAGGGCACGACAGAAGCGTAGAAGAGGTTGTAAATACCGCCATACAAGAAGATGCAAATGCCATTGCTATGACTTCCTATCAAGGAGGGCACAATGAGTATTTTAAATACATGTTTGATTTACTACATGAAAAAGGAGCTTCCCAAATTAAAATTTTTGGCGGAGGTGGTGGTGTAATTTTACCTGAAGAAATAAAAGCTTTGGAAAAATACGGTATCACTAGAATTTATTCACCCGATGATGGAAGAAAAATGGGTCTCCAGGGTATGATCAACGATATGATAAAGCAATGTGATTTTCCGACGGGAAATCAATTAAAATGCAACATTGCTGATCTACCAAAAAAAAATATTGCAGACCTTGCTAACTTCATTTCAGCAGCTGAAAACTATCCCGATAAACATAAAGAATTAATAGAATCAGTAAAAAATTCAGCAGCGAAAAGTAAAATACCGGTATTGGGAATTACAGGAACTGGAGGTTCGGGAAAATCATCACTTGTTGATGAATTGGTTCGAAGGTATTTGGCTGACTTTAAAAATAAAACTATCGCGATTGTTTCTGTTGATCCATCTAAAAGAAAAACGGGTGGTGCTTTACTGGGCGATAGAATTCGGATGAATGCTATCAAGAATAATAGGGTTTATATGCGTTCGCTAGCTACAAGGCAATCTAATTTGGCGCTTTCAAAACATGTAAGTTCTGCCCTTAACATTTTGAAAGTCGCACAGTTTGATCTTATTATTTTAGAAACATCAGGTATTGGTCAATCTGATACCGAAATATTAGATCACTCTGATGTCTCATTGTATGTGATGACACCCGAATATGGTGCTGCAACACAACTGGAAAAAATAGATATGATCGATTTTGCCGATGTTATCGCCTTGAACAAATTTGACAAAAGGGGCGCATTAGACGCATTACGCGATGTTAAAAAACAATACCAGCGCAATCATAATTTATGGGAATCGAAGGTTGATCAGATGCCGGTATTTGGAACTATAGCCTCTCAGTTTAATGATCCCGGAGCAAATACCTTATACACCGTTTTAATTGATAAGATCAATCAAAAGACTGGTGCTGCTTTTAAAAGTAATTTTAAAATAACCAATGAATTATCTGAGAAACAATTTATTATTCCGCCAAACAGGACACGTTATTTATCAGAAATAACCGAAAGTAACAGAGCCTACGATAAATGGTGTTTTGAACAAAAAGCCATCGCACAAACATTATTCGGAATTTATAAAAGCATTGAATCTTTTTCGGGCTTTCTTATCAATGATATAAAGAATTTTGACGAGGAGGTAAATGAAATTCTTAATAAAAGCAACAAGGATAAACTAGATATTATTAAAATTCTTAAAGCGGAGTTTGATAAGGTCAAAATGGATCTAAATCCCTATAATTGGGAGTTGATCGTACAATGGGAAGGTAAAAAGCAATCTTATAAAAATGAAGTTTATTCTTTCAAGGTTCGTAATAAGGAGATCAACATTAAGACCCACACCGAATCATTGTCACATCTCAAGATTCCTAAAATCTCAATGCCTAAATATGAAGCATGGGGCGACATATTATTTTGGAATCTGCAAGAAAATGTACCGGGAGAATTTCCATTCGCCGCTGGTATTTATCCTTTTAAACGAACAGGCGAAGATCCTGCCAGAATGTTTGCCGGCGAAGGTGGGCCAGAACGTACAAACAGGCGATTTCACTACGTGAGTCTCGGTTTAGATGCCAAACGACTTTCAACGGCATTCGATTCTGTTACACTTTATGGTAATGATCCAGATAAAAGGCCTGATATCTATGGCAAAATTGGTAACGCAGGTGTTTCAATATGCTGTTTAGATGATGCCAAAAAATTGTACTCCGGTTTTGAATTAACAAATCCTTTGACGTCGGTATCGATGACGATCAATGGCCCGGCCCCAATGCTACTGGGCTTTTTTATGAATACGGCGATTGACCAGGAATGTGAAAAATATATAAAAGAAAAAGGCCTTATTAAAGAAGTTGAGAACAAAATTGAGGAAATTTATAAGAAAAAAGGTGTTGAACGCCCTCATTATCAAGGCAATTTACCCAAAGGGAATAATGGCCTGGGATTAATGTTACTAGGTGTTAGTGGTGATGAAGTCTTGCCAATAGAAATATATCAAAAAATAAAGACGGAAACCATTGCCAAAGTACGTGGAACCGTTCAAGCAGATATTTTAAAAGAAGACCAGGCTCAAAATACATGTATCTTCTCAACAGAGTTTGCATTAAGGTTAATGGGTGATGTTCAGGAGTATTTTATCAAGAATAACGTGCGTAATTTTTATTCGGTTTCCATTTCTGGATATCATATTGCCGAAGCCGGTGCCAACCCAATTTCTCAATTGGCTTTCACCCTGGCGAATGGCTTCACCTATGTTGAATTTTATTTATCGCGAGGCATGGATATTAATAAATTCGGGCCTAATTTATCGTTTTTCTTTTCAAATGGTGTCGATCCTGAATATGCGGTTATTGGTCGCGTAGCCCGTAAGATCTGGGCAAAGGCAATGAAGTTAAAATATGGAGCAAATACCAGAGCTCAAATGCTAAAATATCATATACAGACTTCGGGGCGATCATTGCATGCACAAGAAATAGATTTTAATGACATTAGAACAACATTACAAGCCTTGTATGCCATTTATGACAATTGCAATTCGCTACATACCAACGCATACGATGAAGCTATTACAACCCCTACAGAAGAGTCTGTAAGAAGAGCCATGGCTATACAATTGATCATAAATAAAGAACTTGGGTTGGCAAAAAACGAAAACCCTATTCAAGGCGCTTTTATCATCGAAGAATTGACAGACCTGGTGGAGGAAGCAGTGTATGCCGAATTTGATAGGATCACAGAACGTGGCGGCGTCTTAGGAGCTATGGAAACCATGTATCAACGATCTAAAATACAAGAGGAAAGTTTATATTATGAAACATTGAAGCACAATGGAGAATTCCCAATTATAGGTGTAAATACATTTTTAAGCAGTAAAGGTTCTCCTACCATTATACCAAAAGAAGTTATTCGAGCTACAGAAAAAGAAAAGAAATATCAGATCAAAGTAGTTGAAAATTTAAATAAAAGAAACACCAACAGGGCAGCTGAGCAAATAACACTGCTACAGCAAAAGTCCATTCATAATGAAAATATTTTTGAACAACTGATGGAAGCTACCAAGGTATGTTCTTTAGGGCAAATTACACATGCACTCTTTGAAGTTGGTGGGCAGTATAGAAGAAACATGTAAATGGTTGTTAATTTAAGCGTATTTTAAAAATGGCATTAATAATTTATTGCCTCAAACCACTGTAAGAAATATCCTTAATACTTTTATAGAAATTTTTAGAAAACATAGCATTATGTTTATATCTACTATAATTGTATTTGCTATTAAACTGAATACATTGTGACTTTCATTTTTAATAGTACCCTGGATATTCATCCTGAATGTGCTAAATAATTATTGACCCAATTTTAAAATTGCAATTATTTATTTTAAATAGAATTTTCCTATTTTAGATGAAGTAATCCTATTATTTTGAAAGAAGTCATTTATCTATTATTATTTTGTTGTTATTTTTCTGCATTTTCTCAAAAAGACAAATTCAATAAGGGTGAAATTATAGATTCAGTTTTGGTTAGCGCTAATTCAAATGAATCATATGCACTTTATCTTCCCTTGCAAATTAATCTTTCAGAATTTTCACCGATAATTTTCATTTATGAGCCCATGGGCAGAGGGGAAATTGGCATCCATCCCTTTATAAAAACTGCTGATACATATGGATATATATTAGTTTGCTCTAATAATTCAAAAAACGGACCTTATGAACAAAACTTTGAAATAGCGAATAGGTTATTCAGTAAAATTTTTTCAGATTTCAATATCCATAAAAACAGAATTTATACCTCCGGATTTTCGGGTGGTGCACGACTGGCATCTAATATTGCTAATTTAACACAACAGATTCAAGGTGTAGTTGCCTGCGGTGCAGGGTTTTCTTCAAACAATGGTGAATTACCCAATTTTGGCAATTTCTCCTATGCCGCCATTGTAGGTGATGAAGACATGAATTTTAAGGATATGTATACTACCAAAGGTTTTTTAGACAGATTAAAAATGCCAAATGAACTATTCGTATATGAAATGAATCATAAATGGCCTGATCAAGAACAAATTCTAAGAGCATTTGATTGGATGCAATTGGAAGCATATAACAAAGGAATTATACCCACAGATCATCAAAATATAAAAAGAATATATTCTAATTATTATATCCAGGCTAAAATGTATGAAAATGAGAACAAACTTCTTTTAGCATTTAATGAGTATAACCGAATTCGAAACAACTTCTCAAAATATTATAAATTAGATAGTATTAGTAATAAAATAACACTTCTAAAAAATAATAAAACTTATAAAAGAGAAAAAAAGAATTTAATTTCAAATTTTGAAAAAGAAACAGCGCTTACCGAATCATTATTAGAACAATTTAAAAAAGATATTAAAAAGATAGATCCTAATCTTAATTGGTGGATTACAGAAATAAATAAACTTAAGAAAAATTTGGAAAAGGCAAATAATAGTGAAAGGAAAATGGTGAATAGACAACTTTATAAAATGTTTGCATTAGCTATTGAGACCGTGAGTATAGGGAATACTGTTCAACATATTAACCAAGCTATATTATGTTATGATATTTGTATATTGATTTACCCAAAATATTCTTTACCTTATTATAAACAGATAGAAAATTATATGAATAAAAATAATGAGGAAGAAGCATTAAAATATTTAGAAAAGTTGCTCAATACGGGCTATAGTGATTTCAGTTCTTTAAAAGAAAATACAGCCATTAAAAAATTGAAAAATAATAAGAGGTTTCAAGAGTTAGTAAAAATGTAACAAGTATCATTTTGATATTCTTTTTAACCAAAAACTTAGCAATATAGCAATTAAACATAAGAAACCCATAAAATACCAATTTGCATCAAAACCAAATCTATCTACCACCTCCATACCCGTTTTTGCGCTAAAAATATGTGCCAATGAAAATGCCATGGTATAAAGTGCCATATACATACCTTCCTTTCCTTTAACGGCCCGTGTCATCGCGAATGAATTGGTGAATGGAAAAGCTAACATTTCGGCTACTGTAATGATGATCATGCTAATTATTAAAATACCAACCCAATTTGAGATATTCAACACAAAAAAACTAGCCGCAAATAATATTAAACTGCCTAGAATAATTGAAATTTTATTTAATGACGATTGTTCTAGTTTGTGGATAATAGGCATTTCCGTTACAAATATAATTACACCGTTAAGAGACATCAACAAACCTATATGTACTTCTGATAAACCATAAACATCCTTATAGTAAAGTGGCATTGTTGAAAATAATTGCATAAAGGTAAATCCCATTAAAAAAACAATTATTAAGAAAATCCAATAAGGTTTATCTTTAAAAATTCTCGTGTTGGTTGTTGTTTCGTCAATTGTAGATTCTCTTTTTAAAAATTCTTTATTTTTCAGTACCGCTTTAAACACTAGTATGGCTAATATACAGGTGATTCCATCTATCCAAAATAATCCACTATAACTTATGGAAGCAATGATCAAACCACCCAAAAACGGTCCGAAAGAAAAGCCCAGATTAATTGCCAAACGAATTAAAGTCAAAGACCGCGTTTGATTCTCAGGTTTACTATAGGCTTTTAATGACACAAAAATAGCCGGCCTAAAAGTATCTGCAACTGTCATCGTTATAAAGACGCCAACAACAAAACCCCAAAAAGTGGTAATATATTGGAGAGCGATAAATAGAAACCCCGTGAGTAATAAACTCCAAAACATCACTTTATAATAACCAATTCTATCGGTTAATTTACCTCCTAACCAAGAACCTAAAAAGGACCCAATACCAAAACTGCTCATCACCCAGCCTACTTCTGATAGGGTAAATTCTAGTTGATTTGTCAGGTATAGTGTTAAAAATGGTATAACCATTGTTCCCGCTCTATTTATAAAGGTAATAAGGGCCAACCACCATATTTCAGGTGACAAGCCTTTAAATGAATCTTTATAAATCCGAAACGTTCTATTTAACATTTTTAATAACCAAAAAAACCTAGCACATGCCAGGTTTACAAAATTTTTCACTTTCTGATAACTTTATTAACATCATAAATAGCCTAGATACCAAGTTATTTTTGCATCCTAATTATAATATTATTGAAGTTAAAATTCAATTTTTATTCCCTCGTTATAGATCAAAACTACGAAATATTTTTAACCATAAACTTTTTATAATTCATATCTTTGGTTAAATTTCAATTCTTGTGCAAAGATTTATTTTAGTTATACTTTTAATGATTATTGTAAACGGATGTTCTCAAAAAAAAATCAAATTTGATGATTATTCGGCATCCATTAAGGATTTTCAATATGAAATGAATAGAGAATTTTCTGATGCAGAAACTTCTCCTTTGACAGAAGAAGATCTAAAGGATTTCAAAACCTTAATTTTCTTTCCTATAGATTCAACGTACAGCGTCAAGGCAAAGTTTGAATTAGAAAAAAATCCTGTATTATTTGAAATGCCAACAACTACAGATAGATTACCAATTTATAAGACATATGGTAATGCTACCTTTAATTTACATGGCAAAGAGCTCACATTACATATTTACCAGAATCAGGAACTCATTCAGAAACCCGAATACAAGAATCACCTATTTATACCTTTTACAGACACGACAAATGGCATTGATAGTTATGGGGGTGGAAGATATATTGATGTCGAGATGCCGGAAGGTGATACGATAGTTATAGATTTTAATAGATCTTATAATCCCTATTGTGCGTATAATGACAAGTATTCATGCCCGATACCACCTAAGGAAAATAATTTACCAATTGCCATTTACGCAGGTATCAAAGCCTTCGATAATCATTAATTAATAGCATGGAAATTAGAGCGGACATCATACAATCACATCTTCGTATTTTACCTTATATTCATAATACTCCAGTGTTTACTTCGCATATTATAAACACAATTTCGGGTGCAGAATTGTATTTTAAATGTGAGAATTTTCAAAAAATGGGGGCCTTCAAAATGCGAGGAGCCACCAATGCCATATTGCAATTATCTAGCGAACAGAAAAGTAAGGGCGTTGTAACGCATTCATCGGGTAATTTTGCGCAAGCATTGGCCTTAGCAGCAAAAAATTTAGGAATAAAAGCTTATATAGTAATGCCTAAGAATGCGCCAGATGTAAAGAAAAATGCCGTGATAGGCTATGGCGGATTGATTACCGAATGTGAGCCTACTTTGGAGGCTCGAGAAAGTACAGCAAAAAAAATTAGAAGAAGAAAAAGGGGCCACTTTCGTACATCCCTTTAATGACTTTAATGTGGTATTAGGCAATGCAACAGCAGGTAAAGAATTATTAGAAGAATATCCCGATTTAGACATCATAGTCGTACCGGTCGGAGGCGGAGGACTGGTTTCGGGTGTTGCACTAAGTGCTATTGCCTTTGGTAATAATTGTAAAGTTATTGGGGCCGAGCCATTGAATGTCGATGATGCCTATCGGTCAATGGAAGCGAACAAAATAATGTATAATAAGTCAACAGATACCATTGCAGACGGTTTAAAGACTTCATTGGGAGATATTACATTTAATATCATAAATAATCATGTCGAAAAGATTATTCGTGTTACGGAAAAAGAAATCGTAGATGCCATGCATTTAATTTGGGAACGAATGAAAATAATTGTAGAACCTTCTAGTGCGGTGGCATTGGCGGCCGTTTTAAAATCGAAATCAGCGTTTTCAAATAAAAAAGTTGGTTTAATGATGTCTGGAGGAAATGTCGATTTAAGTAAACTGCCTTTTTAAAATTCCACCTTAAAATAAAGCAACTTTAATCATTTTAAAGTATCTAAATTTAAAATAGTGATCATGAAAATAATTGGCTATTTACTAATATCTCTTTTTTTATTAGGGTGCTCAAATACCAACAGCGATATTACTTTGATCAGAGTAAAAAATATAAGTCAATTTGACTTCGAAGATATTATTGTTAATACGAGCGGTGGCGAAAATAATTATGGAAATGTTATTTCCAACGAGGTTACTGAGTATAAAACTTTTGATTTTGCCTACCCTTATGCCTTTATTGAATTGAAGATCGACAATAATACTTACACCATTCAACCTATCATTGAATACTTACACCATTCAACCTATAGATTATGTAGGAGAAACACGTCTAACACCCGGAAAATATACTTATAAAATTGACGTTTCACCTGAAGGAGATCAATATTCGAGATTAATTCTATACCTGGTAAAAGATTAATATGTTTTTACCAAATACATTCCAAAAAAAACAGCAGCTAAACCGGCGGCAAAACTTGCTAGGGTATACAAAAAGAATAAGGTTAAGTTACCAGATTTTAAAAATAGGTGATTTTCGTAAGCAAATGCCGAGAAGGTAGTAAATCCCCCGCAAAAACCAGAAGCCAGCAATAATGTTTGATTCTGACTCAAGGATTGGTTTTTTATGGCTAAGCCTAAGATAATTCCAATAAAAAGGCTGCCAAAGATATTTACCATAAAGGTACCATAGGGAATCCCCGATTCAGGATTATTTAAGTATTTGGTCAATACATATCTTGCCATACTACCAAATCCACCACCTATGAAAACCAATAATAAATGTTTCATTATTTATAACTTTACCTTGTCTGCATCAGTTGCATTCCACTTCCCGGTAACTGTTCCTTTATTGAATGTAACTATTCCGGGATTTGCTCTTATAATTGTTTTTAATGTAGTTTCATCACAAAACAGTAGATCAAAGTCTAAATCAAATTCAGCCTTTACCTTAGCAAAATCAGATTCTTTTGACGCCGAAAAAGCATATACATCATAACCGTTTTGCATGGCTTGTGTGGTTAGTTCTTTTACATCAGATAATACTTTTATATTCGTTTTTGAAATATCATACATCACCACTAACATCAATTTTTCCTTTTGCATTAATAATTCAGTAAAATCAATATCTTCACGTTCCATGGTAAAATCATGAATGGGCGGTTCATAGCCTTTTTCAATTAATTTTGTCTTTCTATCTACAAAGGTAGCGCCCTCAATATCCCAAGGTTTTTCTTCAGTCGTATACTCTTTATCTTCACCATTTACATTATAAATCCAAGTGTCTTCATAAATAGGTTGTTGGGCTCCATCGGGAAATTCCATGCCTGCAGGAATGTTTTTACCTACGGCATAAGGTCTGAAATCTATAATTGGCAAATGTTGTAAAACATAATAGGTGATAAACAAAAAAATGAAAAAAGAGACAAAGGATATCCATTTAACAAGATTTTCGCTCAACACAGGTTTTATATTACTTGTTTGAAACAATAAGAATAGGATTAACCCCACCAGTATGATATTTTTATAAAATGTTTCCCATGGTGTAAGGGTAATGGCATCTCCAAAACAGCCACAATCGGTAACTTTATTATAATATGCCGAATACCATGTTAAGAACAGAAAGATGAGTATAATAATCAACAAACTCCATACGGTAACTTTAGGTTTATAGCCCACCAATAGGGTTATCCCCAACATAATTTCTAACAATATCAAAAAAATGGAAAATGGTAACGCATACGGAATAAGGAATTCAAGATTTAAAACATCGGCGCCAAAATATTCCTGAAATTTATAGGCTGACCCTAATGGATCTACAAGTTTAACAAATCCCGAAAAAATAAAAGTTATGGCGACGAGTATCCGGGCAATATGTGTGAGAAATTTCATCAATTCATATTTTTTTTCATCAAAATCAAAGCAAAAACGGCATAGTTGATCATATCCTGATAATTGGCATCAATTCCTTCGGAAACAATAGTCTTTCCCAAATTATCTTCAATTTGTTTAACACGTAATAATTTCTGTAAAATGAGATCGGTTAAAGAACTAATACGCATCTCACGCCAGGCTTCACCATAGTCGTGATTCTTATCTTCCATTAAAGATTTTGTAATAGCAATATGTTTATCATATAACTTTATGGACTCTTCAAGATCAAGGTCAGGTTCATCAGCAACCCCTCTTTCTAATTGGATCAAAGCCATAATGGAATAATTTATAATACCAATAAATTCGGGTATTTCATCTTCATCAACCTTCTTAATTTCATTCTCTTGTAATTGGCGTATGCGTTGGGCTTTAATAAAGATTTGATCGGTTAAAGAAGGTAATCTTAGAATCCTCCAGGCGCTGCCATAATCTGTCATTTTATTAATAAATAGCTCCCGGCATTGTTTAATTACAGCATCATACTGTTCTGAGGTTCTTTGCATTTTACCTAATATGTTATTAAAAATATAGCAATAATCTGTATAAATTTTCCTGATGACTATCGGGACGAATTTATGAAAAAACTTACTAAATAGTCCCAACCGTTTGTTTATTTTTACAAGTATTATTCAAACCAGTAATAATTAAATGAAACGTATTGCAGTTTTTTGTGGATCGAGTATCGGGTTTAACCCAATATATGCCAAAAGCGCCAAAAAGTTAGGGATTTATATGGCAAAAAACAATATGGGATTGGTTTTTGGGGGAGGAAAAATTGGAATGATGGGCGTTATTGCCGATGCGGTATTGGAAAACAATGGAGAAGTGATCGGTGTTATTCCTAATTTATTAAGGCATGAGGAAGTTGCCCATACCAAAATAACACAAATGATCGTGACCAAAAAAATGTCAAAACGAAAGGTTAAAATAAGTAAACTTGTTGATGGGTATATAGCCCTGGCAGGAGGATTTGGTACCCTTGATGAAATATTTGAAGCTTTAACATTAGGACAATTGGGTATTGAAAAAAAACCCGTTGGTATTTTAAATACCAATGGTTTTTATGACAATATACTAGGTCAATTAGATCTAATGGTAAAAGAAGGATTTTTAAAGGCCGATAACAGACAAATGTTTTTATCGGGCTCATCGGTTGAGGAATTGATCTCTAAAATGGAAAATTATAAAGCTCCAACAGTTTCTAAAGTTGTTAATAGCCTAGCTGGCAAATAAGTCATTATGCAAAGTATCAACTGTAAAGGAAAACTCATCGAGCTCGATTCGCCAAAAGTAATGGGCATCATGAATATAACCCCCGATTCCTTTTATGATGGTGGCAGATTAAAAAATGATCGAGATATACTTATACATGCCGAAAAATTAATAAATGAAGGTGCTACCTTTATAGACCTAGGTGGCTATTCTTCAAGACCGAATGCTAAACATATCAGTGAAAAAGAAGAACTACAACGTGTAATTCCAGTAATAGAAACGTTAATCGATAAATTTCCAAATGCATTAATATCTATTGATACTTTTAGAAGTAAAGTTGCTAGACATGCCATTCAAAGCGGTGCGTGTATGATCAATGATATTTCAGCCGGAAATATGGATGAAAAAATGTTTAAAACGGTGGCAGAAATGCAAGTTCCTTATATTATGATGCACATGAAAGGCACACCACAAACCATGCAAAAGAATCCAACATATGATGATATCGTTCATGAGGTCATTTTTTACTTTTCGCAAAAAATTAGCGAACTTAGATCTTTAGGTGTTAATGACCTGATCATAGATGTAGGTTTCGGTTTTGGAAAAACGATACCTCAAAATTATATCTTACTTAAAAACCTTGCCTTATTCAAAAGTTTGGAAGTTCCTATACTTGCCGGGGTTTCGAGAAAATCTATGTTGTATAAAATGATCGATGTAACGGCCCAGGAAGCATTGAATGTAACTACGGTGGCTAATACCATTGCCTTAATGAACGGTACTAATATTTTAAGGGTACATGATGTTCAAGAAGCTATTGAAACCATTAAAATCATCAACGCTTTAGAATAAATTATTACTTTTACAAAAAACCTATTCATTGAAGACCTTCAACTTTTTAGATTTTAGTTTTTTAGATATTCTTGATATCGTATTGGTGGCTATTTTGCTCTATTATGTATATAAGCTCATCAAAGGAACTGCAGCCATCAATATATTTTTAGGAATCGCCATTGTTTATTTGATCTGGAAACTTACAGTTGCCCTGAAAATGGAATTGCTAAGTGATATATTAGGCAAATTTCTTGGCGGCGGTTTTATTGCTTTGATTATCGTTTTTCAGCAAGAAATAAGAAAATTTTTATTAATGGTGGGGTCTACAAATTTCGCTTCAAAAAAAGGATTTATTAAAAGACTTAAATTTTTAAAATCTGACGACATTGTCACAACAAATGTCGAAAGTATTATTTCTGCATGCGAAGATATGTCTAAAACCAAAACAGGTGCACTAATCGTCATCGAAAGAAATAATAGCCTAGAACTAATTAAACAAACGGGTGATGAAATGCATGCCGAAGTAAACAAGCCTTTGTTAAAAAGCATTTTTTATAAAAACAGCCCATTACACGATGGTGCCGTTATTATTGAAGACAATATCATTACTGCTACCAGGGTTATTCTTCCTATCGAGAAAGATATCGCAATTCCGTCAAGATTCGGATTAAGACATAGGGCTGCTATGGGGGTTACCATGAGATCGGATGCTTTGGCAATTGCCGTTTCAGAAGAAACAGGGCAAATCTCCTATATCAAAAACGGTGAATTCATTTTATTTAACAACACCGAGAGTTTAATTGAAATGATTAAAAAAGATTTGGCCTAAATTAGCTTGCCAAAGCAGTTGTAAACTGGATTTCATATAGTTTACTGTAATAACCTTTTTGTTTTAATAACTCCCTATGCGTACCCATTTCGACGATTTCTCCTTTGTCGAGCACAATAATTTTATCTGCTTTTTTAATAGTGGCCAATCGATGTGCAATGATTATTGAAGTTCTGTTTTTAGTAATGGTATCGGTTGCTTTTTGTATTAATTTTTCAGATTCAGCATCTATTGAGGAAGTTGCCTCATCCAACACTAATATGGCAGGCTTACTTACATAAGCTCTTAAAAAAGCTATTAATTGACGCTGACCCGAAGATATCATTCCTCCTCTTTCCTTAACATTAAAATGATAATTATTGGGTAAACTCATGATAAAATTATGAATACCAATTTTTTTTGCAGCTTCTGTGACTTCTTCTAAACTAATAGCCTTATTATTCAAGGTAATATTATTTAAAATAGAGTCAGAAAATAAAAACACATCCTGCAAAACAACCCCTATTTGGTCTCTTAGAGACTGTAAAGTGAATTTATTTAAATCAATATTATCAACAGTAATGCTACCGCTATCTATCACATAAAACCTATTCAATAAATTTATAATTGTAGATTTACCGGCACCTGTAGCCCCAACTACAGCAACGTTTTCACCTTGTTTTACATTGAAAGAAACTCCCTTTAGAACGGGTTCATCTTTTATATAACTAAACCTAACCTTATCAAATTTTATATTACCTTTTAAATGTTGAGCTACCAAAGTACCCGTATCTTTTTCTTCTGCATCTTCGTCTAATACTTTAAATACCCTTTCTGCAGCGACCATGCCCATCTGCAAAGTATTAAATTTGTCAGCTATCTGACGTAGCGGTCTGAATAACATGCTGCTCATGGTAATAAAGCTTGTAATTTCACCTAAGGAAGCTGTACTATCTAAGGCAGCTTTTAAACCCCCATACCATACAATTAATCCCAGGGTAATAGACGAAATAATTTCGATTATAGGGAAGAAAATAGAGTAATACCAAACAGTTTTAATATGTGCTTTTTTGTGTTTATCATTGATCTCAACAAACTTGTCGTACTCTATTCTTTCTCTTGTAAATAGTTGTACAATTTTCATTCCGGTAACCCTTTCCTGTACGAAGCTGTTTAAGTTCGCCACTTGATTTCTAACGTCTTGAAAGGTCGCTTTTACTTTAATTTGAAATATCTTTGTCGCATAGATTATAATTGGTAATACCGCAAAAACCATTAAGGCCAATCGCCAATTCATCCAAAACATTACGATCATGATCACAATCATTTGAAGGGAATCACTGATGATCGAGAACAGTCCTTGTCCGAATATACTTGCTATCGTTTCAATATCCGATACTACCCTGGTTACCAACTTTCCTACAGGTGAGTTATTAAAATATTGCATTTTAAATTTCAACATTCGTTCAAACAATTGAGCTCTCATGTCCTTAATAATATGCTGGCCAAGCCAATTGGTAAAAAACATGAAGAGAAATTGCATAATAACCTCTAAAAGCAACACACCGAGCATCAGCAAACTGAATTTCAATAACATTTCGGCGTTTTTATCTATAATATAGTCATCTACTATCTTCCTTAGTAAAATAGGACGAACAGCAGATAAACCAGCGAGAAATAGAACGGAGGCTGTTGAAAGCAAAAACTGAAATCGATAACGCCTAACATATGACATTAAACGCTTGAATAATTTTAAATCAAAAACCTTACCCGATACTTTTTCGCTCATTATTTGATCTTTAATTCTTTATTAGGATAACTTACTTTAGTTAAAAATAATCCTTGTGCCGGTACTGAGAATCCGGCTTCACTCCTATTTTTGCTTTTTAGAATGGCTATTACATCCTCTTTGTTCTTTTTACCTAGGCCAACATCTATAAGAGTTCCAACTATTGCTCTAACCATATTTCTTAAAAACCTGTCTGCCGTTATATAAAAAGTAAGCTCATTGCCATTAATTACCCATTTAGCTTCCGTAATAACACAATTATAGGTTTTTACATCGGTTCTAGATTTCGAAAAACATTTAAAATTAGTGTATTCCAATAACATGGAAGCAACTTCATTCATTTTATCAATATCTAAGTTTTGCTGATGAATTTGCCATGTGAAGTCTAATAGGAAAGGGTTTCGGCCTAACCAAATTCTATATTCATAACTTCTACTTATGGCGTTGAATCTTGCATGCAAATCGTCGGGCACCCTAAAAATATCTTCTATTACAATATCGTCTGGCAAGAAGGCGTTCAACTTTTGCTTAAATTCCAATTCGTTTATTTGATAAGATATATCAAAATGAGCAAATAACTGTATGGCATGAACACCAGCATCTGTTCTGCCTGCACCAACAATAGAAAGATCTTCCCTTAAGATCGTGTTGATAGCATTTGTTAATATTTCTTGAATAGAGCGATCATTAGGCTGAATTTGCCAACCATGATAATTCTTTCCATTAAATGAAATCTCTATAAAATATCTCAAGAAGTAGTATTTTTGTTAAAAGGCAAAGATATAAAATCAACTTTTTTAACTTCATAATGAAACCTTAAATATATTAATCTTATTGAAAAAAATACTTTTACTTTCAGACACACATGGTTTTATTGATGATCAAATTTTGAAATTTGTAAAACAAGCCGATGAAGTATGGCATGCAGGTGATATAGGTGATATAAAAGTTGCTGACGCCATTCGTGCTCTGAAACCATTGCGTGCGGTTTATGGAAATATTGATAATGCCATTATCAGAGCTGAATTCCCTCTAGATAATCGATTTATTATTGAGAAACTCGATGTTTGGATGACACATATTGGAGGTTATCCTAACCGATATGAGTCAAGGGTAAAAGCCGATATTCAGACCAAGCCGCCCAAACTTTTTATAAGTGGTCATTCCCATATTTTAAAGGTAATAAATGACAAAAAATTTAAACTGTTGCATTTAAATCCGGGAGCTGCAGGAAAATATGGATTTCATCAGGTAAGAACCATGTTGCGATTTGAAATAGATAATGGGCGCGTTGAAAATTTAGAAGTGATTGAATTAGGAAAAAGGGGTTAGGCAACTTTTTTATGTTGAATGGGTACTAAAATAAATATACTGGTACCATTTTCACTAGAAGATATAATATTAAAAACGCCCTTCATAACCTTCACCCGCGCGCCAATATGACTAAGACCCAGTCCGTCCTTATATTTCGCTTTCTTCACATCAAAACCAATACCATCATCACTTATTCTAATACTTAACATATCCTTTTCGCGATGTGCCATCATAATAGTTGCATTAGAGGCTTTACTATGTTTCAATATATTATTGACAAGTTCTTCTATGATATTATGGATCTTGATCTCAAAATCCTGATCATATCTTTTAATACCGTTATCATCGCTATGCAGGGTAATCTCAGAATTAGAATATTTCTGACACATATCGTGTACTGCGAATGCCAAACCAAATTTTAATAAAACCGATGAAATCAATTCATGCGAAAGGTCTCTGATCTTTACCGATGCCTCATTGACTATAATCTGGGCTTTAGAAATTTCTTGGGGGGCATCTTTTTTTAATTGGGCTTTCGAAGCTTGTAGATGTAAATTGGCAGAAGATAATAAGGCACTAACACTATCGTGTAATATCTCTGCAATAGATTTTCTCTCTTTCTCTTTAGCATCAATGGTGGCATTGATGATCTTTGTTTGCGTTTCGTTCTCTAATTGTTCTAATTTACTACGTTGATTTAAACGGTAATTGCGATAAAAAATATACCCGAATACGATAAATGCCAAAAAAGCTAATGCCAGACCATAAAAGAATACTTGTGCCCGAAAGGCATTTGATTCAGCCTCTTTAAGCTCCTGGGCTTTTTTGGCTACATTGAATTTGGCTTCTATTTCTGTTATTTGTTGGGCTTTACTTGCTTTTGACAAACTATCGGTTAAACTAGTTGCCTGTTCTAAATATTTAAACGCATTTTTATAATCTTTTAATTCCTCATTAACAAATGCTAAATTATATAAAACGTCTTCTTTAAGACTGATCGCTTTTTTATTCTTTAAATTTTTAACCTCCTCATAGGCAATTAAATAATTCATCCTTACTTTCAAATATTCACCTTTCAGATATAGAACATTACTAAGGTTCATTAATGCTATAGCTGTACCAATGGTGTCTTTTTGCTCTTTTTTAATTTTTAATGATTTCTGTCCATATTCTTCAGCTAAACTAAGGTCACTTAGTTCAATAGCAATAACATTAAGATTATTATACGCATCTGAAATAGATTGGGCAGTTAAATCAGATATAGGATATTCAATAACATTATTAAAATAAATTAAGGCACTATCTAAATTCTCTTCATTATAATAAGTTGTACCAATGTCAATATATGACTTCAAGATGCTGACTGTATCGGACAAAAATTCTGCATCTTTTAATGCTTTTTTATGATAAAACCTCGATTTGCCATAGTCTCTTGCAGTTTTAAATATTATTCCAAGATATGTTGAGAATTTAATTTTTAAATCTGCCAACTCTGGTTTGGACTTTAATTCTTCAAGACCTTTTAATAATAGGTTAATTGCATTTTCTTGTTCTTTGTGACCTAAAAGTGCTTGTGCCTTTACAAAATTTAGATTTAATCTGTTTCTATCATTTTTTACATAATTAGAATATTTTTCAAGCTCCTCAATTTTATTTAAGGCAAGATCATATTGTTTCGTTTCGAGATTTTCTTCAATGAGCTGTAATTTTTCCTCAATATAAATTTTTAAAGTTTCGCTTTGAGAATAAATACCCAGAGAATTGATAAAAAATAAAAATAATACAAAAAAAGTTCTTAATCGTATTATATAGGATTGATTAAGACGCATCATGGATAGGGTTTATTTTTAAATAAGTACAGGAAATGTACGTTTAAAGAATTTCATTTTTCATGGCAAAAATAGCAAGACCTACACTATTCTTTACATTTACTTTTCGGATCAGGTTTTTACGATGGGTTTCTACCGTACTATCACTAACATGCAAGGCTTGGGCTATTTCTTTGGTTGTATATTGTTGGGCGATAAGTTTTAAAATCTGATATTCACGCCTGGTTAATGAATTAATCAACATACCTTCCTGACTTCCTTTTTCCTGAGTGGGTTTACCCATAAGGGTCTTCATCATCTTTTCCTTTACCTCATCGCTAAAATATTGTTCCCCTTTGAAGACATTACGAATTGCTTTAACAATATGTTCCCCTGCCGATTTTTTAGGTACAAATCCTTTAGCGCCCATACTCAAAACTTCCTTGATCAGTTTTATATCATCATAACTGGATAAGATGACAACTTGGGGTACATCATCAAAATTCTGAAACTGACGCAATACTTCCAAGCCATCTAATTCGGGCATGTTGATATCTAAGATCAACACATCGGCAGAATGCTCGTGAAACCATTCAAGTACCTGGTTCCCGTTCAAAGAATAACCAACAACTTCGATATCCTTTTCTAATCCCAGTACTGCTATAACCCCATCAATTAAAATTTGATGGTCATCTGCTATATGCACCGTAATTTTATCATCCAATAAATCTTCCATTATGTAAATTTATAAACCTTCCAAAGTTCTACATTTTAAAACAGAAAACTGATTGATATATTGTATTATTAATAATAAAGATAAAAAAAAATCCGAAAGCCTAAAACTTTCGGATTTAACATTTTTTCCTTCAGGAAGTTTAACTACTTATTATTGTTCCTCTCGGTCTCTTTAAAAGAGAAACGGTATCTTGATTAAATTCACCGGATAAAGATGCCACATCAAAGTCTGTTTCAAAATAATTATTGAAATCTATTCCTGCAGTGTTAATAGTGATGGTATGCGTCACAACGACATTCGAGTTTCCGTTTTCTACCAAATAAATTTGAGTCGAATTATTAACGGTATTTGTCGTTACAACCGTATTAGAATCAACAGTAAAAGTAACTGTGTATTCGCCATTTACGTTCTCTATTACAGGATAAGAGTGTAATAGAGTTCCGTCAATATCCTTTAAAATTATTGTATTATTGGTGCTATTAGTAAAAGAAGCTAATATCAATACTGCACCCAAAGCGAGTATTAATTTTCTCATGATAGGGGATTTTTAGAGTTATTAATAAATATTTTTTTATAGAGTTACCACCTTATTTCTGATATTTCTATGTATCAAAAATAGAGTCTTAAAAACTTGAAAACAATAGGGAAAACGGGGAATTATAAAAATACCTAGAAACCACTAACAACTACCCAGAAACCACTAGTTTTTCATGTTAATGACGTAAATTAACAAAAAAATTGTTAATAAATACAACTATTTGTTAATAATTTTTTTGTGAAAATCTAATAATCATTTGATTATCAATAGTCTAAAACAAAGGCTATATTAAATAAAAAACTGAAAAAAATCGCTTGTGTACAAAAAAATAATTACTACATTAGCAACAGAGAAAAGGAAACTCCTATTATAGTAAGGAGAGAAGCAATTTGTAGATGCTGATTTCAGCGTTTCACTTCTCCCCTTTCTCCCCTTCTTTTCTCCCCTTATTACTAAGGAGTATGTATATAAGTGTTTAGCGACAATTAATACTCCAAATTTATTGCAAAGTGTAATACCCGTCAATAGAGCAAGTGGGTATTTTTAAAAATCATGGAATTCCGTGATTTTTTGCAAAAATTGTAACAGCCAAGTTTGACTTGGCTGTTTTTTTTTGAGATCGATTAAATCGATCTCAAAAAAATAAAAGCCTATCTAATTTAGATAGGCTTTTACGCACAATATAACTAAGATGTTAGAATTATCTCAATCGATCTACAGATTTTACAAGGTCTTCATCCTTTTTGATTGCTTTGTTTGCTATGGCTAACAATACAATAACAACAACAGGCAAGAACACCCCAATACCTTTCTCTGAAACTTGCGTCTCTCCAGATAACGTTAGTAGATGATAAATCAATACTCCTAATAAAAAAAGGTTTATCAAAATATTGATCCGGTTTAAAATAAACTGATTTTTTCTATTCTTAAATAAGAATAAACTAATCAGGCTAAGAAAACCGGATAGCACAAATAAAATTGGGATTACTTTTAAAATTATCAAACTTTCGTTAAATAAATCTAATGCAAAATATTCAACACCTTTAGTATTTGTCCATAAAGAAAAAACAAAGATCAATCCTAAGGAAATGACTCCTGCCAGCAAAAGATACAAAGTTTGAATGCGTTGAATCACCGATTATTTTCTAAAATGAGTGGCAAAAATACATTAAACTTTTTAAGAAATAAAGCTGTATATAAAATATAATTTGTATAATTGCAGTACAATTACAGCATATTGTAAATCTACTTCATTTTACAGTAATCATAAATAGATCATATCAAATTATTTACTTTATATAATTCTTATTCGAAAGGAAAGTATCCTTCAAATTAATTTAACCACATTTTATTCATAATGTTTGAAATTGAATCATTAAAACAAAAAAAGCTGCCTGAATTACAGGAGATAGCAGAAAAAATCGGTGTATCAAAATTTCGTCAGCTTAAAAAATTAGATTTGGTATATCAAATTTTAGATGTACAAGCGGCAAATCCGGTATCAAACGAGTCGAAACCTGCTCGCCCCAAGCCACAGCAAAAACCACTTCGCAAAAGAATTCAAAAACCGATTGTTCCCAATAAACCAATTGAAAAAGTTGCCATTGTTGAATCTGCGGAACAAAAAGGCTCGAACGATATTATAGTTTCGCCTGAAAATAAAAAGTCAGTAGTAGATACAAAAAAATCTGGTGACACACCACGTGAAAAGAAACAACACGATCAGCCAAAACAGAAAAATTTTCGCAAAGAAAATAATCAGACAACGCCACATCAAAGGAATGCCCCGCCTAAGCAGAACAAACAAGCCGGTAATACAGTTAGAAGGCAAGGAAAGTATCGTGATCCCGATTTTGAATTTGATGGTATTATCGAAAGTGAGGGTGTATTAGAGATCATGCAAGATGGGTACGGGTTTTTAAGATCGTCTGACTATAATTATTTATCATCTCCTGATGATATTTATGTTTCACAATCACAAATAAAATTATTTGGCCTAAAAACGGGAGATACCGTTCGAGGAATTGTTCGTCCACCCAAAGAAGGTGAAAAATATTTCCCCCTGATCAGGATCTCATTAATAAATGGCTTAAATCCAAGTATCGTTAGAGACCGAGTCGCTTTCGAGCACCTAACGCCATTATTCCCTGAAGAAAAATTTAATCTTGCCGAAAAAGGAAGTTCGATCTCCACCAGGATCATCGACTTATTTTCTCCTATTGGTAAAGGCCAAAGAGGTATGATCGTTTCTCAACCCAAAACGGGTAAAACCATGTTGTTAAAGGATATCGCAAATGCCATTGCAGCGAATCATCCTGAAGTATATCAAATTGTTTTATTAATTGATGAAAGACCTGAAGAGGTAACAGATATGCAACGAAATGTGAAAGGTGAGGTGGTTGCCTCAACTTTTGATGAACCGGCGGAAAAACATGTAAGAGTTGCCAATATCGTATTGGATAAAGCCAAAAGACTGGTTGAATGTGGCCATGATGTGGTAATATTATTAGATTCTATAACGCGTTTGGCAAGGGCATACAATACAGTAGCTCCAGCATCCGGTAAAATATTGTCGGGTGGTATTGATGCTAATGCCTTGCATAAACCTAAGCGTTTTTTCGGAGCAGCCCGTAAAATAGAAAATGGTGGCTCCTTAACCATTATTGCTACCGCTCTAACAGATACAGGATCGAAAATGGATGAAGTGATCTTTGAAGAATTCAAAGGTACCGGTAATATGGAACTTCAATTAGACAGAAATATTTCGAACAGAAGGATATACCCTGCTATCGATCTTGTAAAATCAAGTACTCGACGGGATGATCTACTTCTTGATGAAAAAACCATTCATCGTATGTGGGTGCTGCGTAAGTACTTAGCAGATATGAATCCTATTGAAGCCATGGAATTTATAAGTGAAAAAATTAAGTTCACAACCAACAACCAAGAGTTTTTGGTATCAATGAATGGATAATTAATTTATAAATACAAATTCAAATTATTGAGAGTCAGGTACGTTTTACCTGGCTCTTTTTTTATAATTAAATTCTTTTTTGATAATCGAAAAAAAGCGTATCTTTGCCGCCATATCGCGGGGTAGAGCAGTAGGTAGCTCGTTGGGCTCATAACCCAAAGGTCGCTGGTTCGAGTCCAGTCCCCGCTACAAGGAAGCCTCCAGAGAAATCTGGAGGCTTTTCTATTTTACGCAAGTGTGCTTGCATCAGCTTGCAGTAAAAAGAAAACCATTGTTTGTTTTGCCATTTGGACTTCATTGTCAGGCGCCTCTATCTCTGGTCTAACGACTGAATGTAAGTGAAGGAGTTAATCCAACATTTGCACTATAGATCTATCCTAGCTAATAAACAGGACCCAAATATTATTTGTACTTTGGTCTTTTCTTTTTTATTATCATAAAATCATAAAAATTACGTTAGAAAAGATAAGTGTTCTGAAATAACAGAATTGATTATAATTAATTATCACTAAAATCTTAAACCGCATTTGAAAATTTATAGCAAATACATAGCTGTTATCGTTATGGTAATTTCGAGTAGTTTTATGCTTGTTAATATTTCTAAGATATCGAAGAAATCTGAGGCCGAAAAAGCAACTACATTTTCAACTCTTATGAAAGAGGAAAAATCGAATAAAGTTGAACGATACCCGGAATCGATAACGAAAAATGTGAGTAATAAATTAGATTCATTATTAAATAGGATAAATAAATTACAAGATTTCCATGGATCATTATTGGTAGCACAAAAAGGCAAAATCTTGTATTCCAATCAGGTTGGTTTTGCAGATTTCCATAAGAAAGAATCATTACATAAGGAATCTGTTTTTCAATTAGGGTCAGTAAGTAAGCAATTCACCGCAGCAGCGATTATGATATTGTATGAAAGGAATCAAATTCAACTTACGGACACCGTAAATAAATATTTTCCAGACTTCCCTTATGAGCATGTAACGATAAAAAACCTACTTAATCATACAGCAGGTTTACCAAAATATTTTTGGGTTGCAGAGCATAAATGGAAACAAGAAAAAGCACCTAACAATGGTGAAATGATGGCATTACTTGAATCCAGTAATACATTGAGGTTCTTTAAACCGGGACGTAATTTTGATTATTCAAACACGGGTTACATGGTATTGGCGTCTATCGTTGAAAAAGTTTCTGAAACTAGCTTTAGTGATTTTGTGAAAACGAATATTTTTGATCCTTTAGAAATGAAAGAATCCTTTGTTTACAGTTCTGAAAATGATAGTATAAGGAAAAATCAATTAGACGGATATAGGATTTATAGAGGTTGGAGGCATTTAAAAATCAATAACACAGTAAATGATGCGATTGTTGGAGATAAAAATGTTTATGCTACTAGTGAAGATTTACTAAAGTGGATCAATGGGCTCAATAGTGGAAAACTGATTTCCAAGGAATCTTTAGACCTTATGTATACCAAGGGAGAAACAGTATCGGGAAGAAAAGTTCCCTATGGTTTTGGATTTAGGATTGATAATAGAGGTGAAAACACCATCTATCATCATGGTAAATGGAATGGGTTTAGTACCGCACTAACGCAATATCCAGAAGATGATCTGGTAATTATTGTTTTAGAACATACCAGTTTTAATGCCATAACATCCTTAAACAAAAAAGTTAAAAAAATTGTTGCAAAAAATTTCGAGGCCCAAAATCCAATTTATGAAATATCAATGATAGACAAAGCAACTCATTGAGTTCTCTAGATTACATTTCCTAAAAACTTCACTTATATTAAAATCATAGTATTATAAACTATTTCAATTGAATACCTTTTTCAATTGCTTTGTATTAATAAATAGCAAATACATGATAAAAAAAGGAGTACAGAAAATAAAATAGGAGATATCAACTTCTTTTCCAATATAAAATTCTCCTATTCCAAATGTACCCAGACTATAAATAAAATAGATGAGTATTGTAATAAACAATGCCAATCCTGTAAAGAAAAACAAATCCGTTATATTTTTAGAATAAAAAGAAAATACAAATGCCATTAAAATAAATAACACGGTAAAATAACTTGGCACAAAAAAAGAAGATTGTATAATAAGTGGATTCATTTCGAAAAACTTATCAGGAAAGAAAATCATGAATGGCAGAAAAGTGCTTATAAACACCACGAATGCAATCATGGCATAGATCAATAGTCGAGCTAAAGAAATTTCTTTTTTTAAAAAGCCATACATAAAAAAAATTATGTAAGGAATAATAAATACTGCTCTGGTAGATAACAGAAACCCTGCCAATATAGCACTTAAGTAAAAAAATAAAACACTATCCTTTTTTCTGTAGCTAAAGCTAAATAAAAACCAAAGTATCAATACCGTTGTTGTAAAAATGTTACTTCTCGTAACAACTTCCCATAAATAAAAGGCAGATGTTATCATAAAAATAAGCATAACAAGTTTGTAGTTAATAGATGTATTCATTTTACGCATTAAATAGACTAAAATTACAAGTCCCAGTAATGAGAAATAACCTAATTCGTTTATTAAATAAAATGGTAAAGCCAGCAAAAAATAGAAGGGCATCGGACCTGGATTATTACCCATATGAGAACTCGCAAAATAGGGGTACTCGCCATTGAATGCAGCCTCCCAAAATGATGAGATAACACTCCATCTATCCACATTTATATTGTGAATATCTATATTTATAAAAACAATAGAAGATGCTATTAAAAAAGCAAGTCCTATCGCATAAAACAGGTAATTCGATATTTTATCAGACCATTGAATATGTATTTTATTATACAATAACAACCCTGATAAAAAACTTAGAACCACGGAAATTACCCATGCAAAATCTGTAAACCTTACTAAATACTTATATGCAAATAAGAAGTTAATTAAGAGCAAACAAATTATGGCTATGTTCTTCTTTATTATTAAGGAGGTTCTTATCATTTAAAAATATCGAAACTAGCAAGATTATTTTTTTGAAAAAAATACATTATTGATGTTTTTACTACACCTAATCCATAGGTAATGCTTCTTCTAAAATTAATTGAAGAAGCCTCTTCAAAATATTTTGTTGGACAAGTTATTTCAGCAATTTCATAGCCCTTATAAGCTATCTGGGCTAGCATTTGATTATCAAAAACAAAATCATTTGAATTGGCCTTTAAATTCAATTGTTGCAATACTTCTTTAGAAAAAGCTCTATAACCAGTATGATACTCAGATAATTTTTGATTCATCAAAATATTTTGAAATAAGGTGAGAAACCTATTGGCAATATATTTATATCTAGGCATCCCGCCTTTTAAGGCTCCCTTACCTAAAATTCTCGAACCTAGTACAACCTGGTAAACATTTTCGGCAATAATTGAACTCATAGCCGTAATTAATTTAGGCGTATATTGATAATCGGGATGTAACATAATAATAACATCTGCATTAAGTTCTAATGCTTTTTTATAGCAATTTTTTTGATTGGCACCATAACCCAAATTTTTCTGATGCTGTATAATATGCTTAATACCTAATTCTTTCGCTTTTTGTACAGTATTATCTGTACTCTTATCATCCACTAAAATAATATCATCGACTATACCGGGTATTTCATTGAACGTTAATGTCAATGTTAATTCTGCATTATGAGCAGGTAATACGACAATAATTTTTTTATTATTTAACATCTATATTACGTGTATCCCTTAAAATTGATTGCCTGTTTTATAGTAATACTACCAAAGTTTACAAATGTACAATTATAAAACATTGTGATTATTAACCAGTAATAGAGAGATTTATAAATAAATTAAAATTCACTTATTTGACCTCTTATTATTCTTCGTTCAATTTTAAAATAATAGATTCGAGAGGTTTAAGCTTGATATTAATGACACCCATACCGTCATCAATAATCAGTTTTGTAGAAATCTTATCATAAAGAAGGTCGACTACCTTAACAGAACCGTTGTCTAATCCCCATTCATCAATGACTATCTTTAGGGATTTTTAAATCAAACTCATAATTTTTATCTGCATCAAAATTCGAAACAATGATCAGTTTTTCATCATCTGACCAACGCACAAACGAAAATACCCTATGATCATAGTTCTCGGTATGTTCGCGATTAAACATGTGTATTTCTTTATAGGCACCTATCAATGCATTACTATTGATCGTAACGTTTAACAAGCGCTTGTAAAAATCGCGTAAATTCTTCTCACTTTCCGATAACTGTCCGCCATCAAACTTTTTATTATTCACCCATCTTTGAAAATGTGGTACCCCGATATAATCAAATATTGATGTTCGCGTTTGAGAACCAAATCCGGCATTTTCAGCCCCAGGCTCCCCTACTTCTTGTCCGAAATAGATCATTGTTGGTGCCGTATTGAGGGTTGCCGAAACGACCATTGCCGGTCTGCCTTTTTCTGCAGAACCTGCAAAGTCAGGGCTCGGAATCCGCTGTTCGTCATGGTTTTCTAAAAAACGCAACATATGTTTTTCGATATCCTCCAATTCAGCTTGCACATTTACAATATGGTCGGTCCAACCATAACCCTTCATGATATGCTTAATTGAATCGTATAGTGCCACCTTATCGTAGAGATAATCCATTTTACCTAATTGGATATAATCCCTGTATAGATCAGGGTTATAAACTTCTGCTAACAAAAAGGCGTCAGGATTTTTCATTTTAATAGAAGAATTCATATAACTCCAGAACTCAACAGGTACCATCTCGGCCATATCGTATCTGAAACCGTCTACGCCCTTCGTTATCCAATATATTGCGATATCACGAAATTTAATCCATGAATCGGGCACATCTTTATCTTTCCAGAATTCAAAATGCTTTTTATGATCTTCTGTTCTAAATTCCTGAGGTAGTTCTGTAAAATCCTTAGATCCATCCGGTCTTATCCCATAATTGATCTTTACTGTTTCATACCAATCGTTCATGTCTGGTTGTGCTAACCGGGAACCATTACCGGTCCATTTGGCAGGAACTTCTTTAAATTTACCATCGGCCAATTCATGTGGTTCACCCCCGAGTGGCCGATAACCATTTCTCCATTCAGGTACTTTAAATTCTTCACCAACTATATAATAGAAATTATTATTTCTGTCATATTCAACATTAATATTGTCATTGGCTCCTAAATCACTTACCCCTTTTGGATTAGACTTACCTTCATATTTACGTGCTACATGGTTTGGAACGATATCTATGATCACTTTCATTCCGTTTTGATGGGTACGTTCTATAAGTTGCTGAAATTCTTCCAACCTTTTTGCAGGGTCAACTGCCAGATCTGGATTTACATTATAATAATCTTTCACTGCATATGGTGAACCAGCTCTCCCTTTTACAATATCTGGATCATCATTAGAAATTCCGAATGCTGTATAATCTGTTATGGTAGCATGGTGCAAAACACCAGTATACCACATATGGCTGACGCCTAGTTGCTTTATCTCTTGAAGTGCCTGGTCGGTAAAATCGTTGAATTTACCCACACCGTTTTCTTCTATGGTACCCCATGGTTTATTATTTGTATTTACATTACCAAATAGTCTTGTAAAAACTTGATAAACTACTTTTTTTTGTTGTTTTCCATTCATATCTAATACAGGTTCTTCAGATTTTTTTGTGCAATTTAAATTGATTAATAATATCCCTATTAAAAGACCGTAAACAATATTTTTATTGAAACTCATCTTATTTTTTAATTATTTAGGTTCTAACATCACGATGTTATAAGGAGAGTTTATTTTAACCATACCTTTTTTAACGGTTACCTCCAATCCTGCATAGGCATCTCGTAACAGAGTTCCATTTTTAAATACAGAAGATACATCTATTTCTTTTTTACCAATTTCGAGGTCGAGACCTATTATAACATCATCAGAAAAATTATTTTTTGAAAATGTCCTATGAAAAACATAGGGCTTTTCACTAATCATTCTATGAGTTCCAGCACCAATCGCGGGATGATCATTTCTAAACTTTCCTAATTTTTGCCAATGTGATAAAATACTTTTTGTCAAAGAATCATTTTGAATATCATTCCAGTTCATATTAGATCTCAAGGTGGCATCTCCTATAGTGCCTTCGATCACCAGAGATCGTGCAGACTCATCACCATAGTAGATCTGTGAAGTTCCCGGTGATAATAATAACTTAGTAGCCGTTTCATAAGGCCTTGATCTTTTGGCATCATAGGGTTGACCGTCATCATGTGAGCTCAAATAATTTAAAGTGCCATACCCCTTTAATTCATTATTGAGGATATTAGAATATTTGGAATAAATTTTTTCATAGTCATCTTTAGCATTATACTTAAATTCAAAATTGATCAAGCTATGAAATCCGTTCTCAAAATAATTAACTTTCCTATCTCCGAAATCAAATTGTTTCCCCGCACTTATATTATAATTATAAACTTCACCCACAAGATAAAAACCATTTTCATCCAATACTTTTTCAGCATTATTCTCCTTCCATTGTGAGAATGCAATGTCACACTCTGTTTTAAATTCATCCCAAATACCTTCTTCAGTATGTTTCACTGTATCTGCCCTATAGCCATCTATTCCGAATTCGGTAATATAATCTGTTAACCATTTAATAATATAAAATCTCGGTGCCCTGGAATATCCGGTTCTTTCAAAAAACGCATCCAATTCAGCCATTTCTTTCTCATATCGTCCCTCATCTTTCCATTTTGCTATTAGCTGAGGAGGCAGGCCTACCTCTTCATTACTTTCTGTTTTTATATCCGGTAAATTTTTTACCAACGTACAGGTAACAGTTGTTTCATAATCCTGATAACTGCATGGAGGACCTGTTCTTACCCAATTTATTGGCCATACCGGATCTTTTTCTGTTACCGGCCCTGTATGATTGATCACTGCATCCAGCACTATTCGGATACCATTTTTGTGGGCAGTTTCAACCAACTCCTGTAAATCTTCCTTCGATCCAAAATTTGGATCTATAGCGGTCCAATCCTTTGTCCAATAACCATGAAATCCATACGATAAGCCCGTACCTTCATCGGTAGCTCCATGGATCTGTTCTACGATTGGTGATAACCATATGGCATTAACACCTAGTTCAGTAAAATAACCTTCATTAATTTTTTTGGTAATTCCTTTTATGTCTCCTCCTTCAAATCCTCTTAATTTTCCAGGTTCTGCAGTTCTGTTATAATTTATATCATTGGAAGCGTCTCCATTATTAAATCTATCGGTCAACAAAAAATACAAGTTTGCTCCTTCCCATACGAATGGTGTATCCACTTTTGTTATTGCTATTTCATTTGCCTTTTGACCATTGCAAGAAAGCAACATGAATAAAACAGGAATTATTAAGATATTCTTCATGCTTAAAATTTTATATTTACGTCTAGCGTTTTGTTTGTATTCCAGACAAGTGGAATAAGGATAACATTTTTTGTATTATCCCATTTAAAAGCTAAGCGTTTACGATTTACCTTTATATGTCTTGGTGATTTTTTAATATTATGAATAATTAGTTCGATATGCTTATTAGTATATTGATAATCAACACCTTTTTCAATTTCAAATTCAATTTCTAAATCTTTTTTATCCAGTTCGCTTTCGAAATTAAGTATTTCATATTTTCCATTTACAAAAGCATCGGGAGTAGCACCATCATCATTATACATTTTTCCATGGCTTTTATTGACCGATGCATCATGATAATAATGTAAAATTAAATGATTAGCATCGTATTGTTCTGTTGTTTGCATGGGTTTGGCCATCGGAATAAAGGCGCCAGCCCGCACAAATGTAGGGATTCGGTCTATAAGTGTCGAAACCGTTTTGGTTTGTCCGCCTTGATGTATTTCGTCTGTATAAAAATCAAACCAATTATTTTTCTTCGGAAAATACACTTCCTTTATCCTTCACGCCAGACTTCACGATGGGTGCTACTAACAGATCATTCCCGTACAAATAATAGGTCATCTTCATTTCTCAATAACTGGTTATTAGGACTCTTCAAAAAACAAAGGCCGCATAAAGGGTGCACCTGTCTGATTATTTTCAAAAGCCAAGGTATAATTATATGGCAGTAATTTATAGCGTAAATCAACAGATTGTTTAGCTAGAGCCTTCGTTTGAAATTCTCTAAATACAGGTTCTGACGGTACTTCTTCCTGAGCGTGTGGCCTGAATATCGGTTGAAAAACGCCAAATTGTAACCATCGGGTATATAATTCATCATCCAGGTTGGCTCCACCAAATCCCCCCAGATCTGAATGCATATATCCTAAACCTTGCATACCCATTTGTAATGCAATTTCATTTTGAGATTGTAGTCCGCCCCAACTCCTGCTAACGTCACCCGACCACGGAATTAAACCAAATCGCTGCGATCCTGAAAATCCTGATCGCATAAGAATAAAAGGGCGCTTATCTGGGAAATCGGTTTGATATCCTTCATATACTAATCTAGCCCAGTCATGTCCATAAATATTATGTACTTCATCTGCCGTTCCGGTTGCGTGAATGATCCCCGAAGGATGGGCTTCAGGTTCACCTAAGTCACCCCATACACCCTCAACGCCCATTTCAGCCAGTTCTTTATAAATATTCCAAAACCATTTTTTTGCATTGTTATCAAAAATATCTATGATACCAGAATTCCCAAAATAAAAATCGAATTTATAGGGATTGCCAACCGAATCTTTCGCCAGGACATTTTTATCGACAGCCTCTTGCCATCGATTAGAAGTTGATAAAATAAAGGGTTCTGTTACCAAAACTGTCTTAATACCTTTCTTTTTGAGATTGTTGATCATTTGTTTTGGATTCGGAAAAGAATCTTTTAAGAATTCCAGATTTCCCATATGTCCTTTGATATCTTTTCCAAACCAGTAAATGTCTATGATCACCGCATCTACAGGTATTTCTTCTTGAAAAAATCTATCCACAGTGCTTTCTACTTCCTGTTGGGAATGATAACCAAACCTACTTGAGAAATTGCCGAAAGCCCATCTTGGTGGCAAGGGTTGTTTGCCGGTTAGATCGGTATAATTATCTATGAGGTCGAGCCATGAATCACCCGTTATAACTTGATAGGTTTTTCTGCCAGATATGGTTTCGTAGGTGATGGTGTTATCCTTGTTGCTATCCAGATCCAGATATCCAATTGGAGCATTATCAAAGTGTAAAGCATACATATTTGAAGACATGATGATTGGCATAGTGTAATTCATCAATTCAGACCTGGTCTCATAACCATAATGGGCTTTATTGTATAATTGTAACCTATGGCCCCTTCGGTTCATACCGATCGCTCTTGCCCCACCGCCATAAAGCACCTCATCGGGGCTTATATTAAAATCTATAGTTTCTGAAGTATCGCCTTTTTGATATCCAATTTTTTCAGATAATATGGATTTATTCTTGTAGAAATAACTTATTTGAAAAGGAGATTTCTGAATTGAAATTGATATTCCATCAGATTGGATTTCTATTCGGTCACTTGCAATAACAGTCTTGGTTTCAGTTTTTGCAGGTTTTAATACAACAGCATGAGAATTTTTGTTAAACGTTTCCCCTTTAGGAATGAAGGTAGTTTCTAAAATATTTTCATTATAAAATATTATAGAATAAGTACCATCATCCGTATTTATTTCAAATTGTGCATCATGCTCACTAAAATCTACAAAAGCCCGGTCTTTGTTTTGTGAAAAAACTAAAGTGCTTGAAATTAATAATGGTATAATTAAAATTTGATATATCTTCATAAACTAAATTTTATTCTGAATAAAGCCAATCTATAGCTTCTTTAAATTCAAGCTTCCAGAAATTTTCGTTGTGCTCACCCTGAGGTACTATCTTTTTATAAATATTATCAATTTCAAAACCATTTGATGACATGGTCGCTATCATTTTTTCCACATCAGCTACAACTGTTGGCCCTTCCTTACCACCCACTAAAAAATACATTTTTGAATTTTTAATATTACTGTTTACCGAAGCATATTCGAAAGCTGTTGCTTGAAAACCAGAATGAAGGAGAAAAAACACCTATTTTACCGAAAACATTGGGGTATTTAAGGCCGGCGTAATGTGAAATTAATCCACCCATAGAACTTCCCATCATTGCCGTGTTATCCTTATCTATTAAGGTACGGTAATGGCTATCTATATAGGGTTTTAAGTTTTTAACTATAAATTCCAGATAAGCATCACCTTCACCACCTCCATACGTTGGATGTTTCCAAGGTGAATATTCACCCAATCGGTTGGTTTCACCATTATCGATACCTATGACTATAATACTAAGATTTTTTTCTTTAAAGAGCTCATTTAAGGTTTCATCAACCTCCCATTCTCCTGCATAAGACGTTGATTCATCAAACAGGTTTTGCCCGTCGTGCATATATAATACCGGGTAGGATTCTGAAGTAGCCTCATAGTTCGGCGGAAGATAAATCCATATTCTTCGATGCCTGTTTAATTGTGGTATTTCAAAATCGTTCGATAAAATGGTCACATTTTTTTGAGCAGTTGAAATTTTTAATCCCACCTCATTCCAACGAGCAATGCTCACATTAACGGTATCCTTGTTTTTATTAAAAGTATAACTTCTATTTTTAATATTGTTACCATCAATATCCGTTTCGACGGTATCCCAAGAGCCCAAGGTGAATTTATACTGAATTGTACCCGTTCTTTTCGATAATGTTAGATAATATTCATCACCAACCTTTTCAGCCTTATAAAGATCTTCTCCCCCGGACCAACTTTCAAAATCCCCTGAAATAAAAATCTGAGCGTTTGCCGCAGTATTTTCAGGGAGATCATTTAATACAAAAGTGACCTGGGAAAAGGCACATTGAAATGCTAAAAATAATATGAAACTTAATTTTCCCATCTAATCTTTTCCCAATAAGAACAATACAGGTATGTCAAATCTCCTGTTCCATGAATCTTCTGAATGATCGGCACCTTCAAACTCGAGGTTCATATAGTTTTCAATGTTATATCCTTTCATATTAAATATGCGATCTACATCTTTTAGATATTGCGGATAGTATTCATCCAAGGTTTCTGTGCCATAGTCGAAATAAAATTTATGCAGACCTGGTGCTGGAATATTTGCCTCCATATATTTAAAAAATGCTGAAGGAACAGGATTATTGGCAACTGGCATAATCCCTGGCCAGTGGGTAGAAATACATGCAGCGCCACCAAATACATTGGGATACTCGCATACAGCATACATAGAAATTAAACCACCCATACTCGATCCTGCAATAAACGTATTTTTATTATCAGACACGGTGGAAAAATTAAGATCTATATAAGGCTTTAGTTCGTTAACGATGAATTTTAAATAATTATCGGCATTTAAAATTTCCTCATTCATATATAATCTCTTGTTTTTGTGCGATATCTTCTACATATTTCTTTTCTTTTTCATTCAAAAAATCATAAGCTTTCTGTGGAAAATAATCTCCATGCCGAATCTCAGGAATGTTCCATATAGCAACTACAATGCTATTCTTTATGGAGTCCTTTAAAAAAAGTTCAGAAAAAATCTCATCAACTCTCCATTCCTGATTATTCCATGTTTTGTTCGCATCAAATAAATTTTGCCCGTCATGCATATATAAAACTGCATATTCATTATCTTTTGAATAATTATCGGGTAACCATACATCAATATTTCTGGGATGAATAAATTGGGAAGGAAAACTATCTATTCTATAAATTTGTCCACCAGCCAGTTCAATATCATTAAGAAGATAGGCCCCTTCAGGAACCCATTCCTGATCTTTTTGCGCTTCTTTTTCTTTAATTGATTTATTATTTTTACAAGAAATAATAAGCAATGAAAAAATTACTAGGTATTTGAGATAATACATGCTTAGTGATCGATTTTGGTGGTCAATAATATCGGGCCATTTCCTTCAAGTTTTAACTCCTCATCCCAAACAAATGCCTCGCCGCTTAAAATATTCATAACAGTTTTTCCTTTTAAACTTATCTCTTTATAATTATTAAGATCTAAAGTTATTGCATCTTCATTCTTGTTGAGTATTAGGGCAACGACCTCATCATCATTTATCCTAAAGATAGCATAAACGCCATCTTCTGGTGCAAAATGAATTGTTTTTCCGGCATGAATAGCTTTACTGGTTTTGCGATAATTAAGCACTTTTTTTAAAAAAGTTTGCATATCCTTCTGATCTTCAGTTAATCCTTCTCCTGTAAAACCATTTATACTGTCGCCTGGCCATCCGCCCGGAAAATCAGACCTTATCAGTCCATGATCACCAGGTTTTTCTGAATTATCTAATAATATTTCTGTACCGTAATAGATCTGCGGAATTCTTGGTAAGGTTAAGATATAGCTCAACGCCATTTTAGTATTCGCTAAATCCTTATGTAGCTGGGTATAAATTCTACTCATATCATGATTATCTCCAAAAATGAGCATTGATTGTGGATCTGAATAATAAAAATCATTGGCCAATCCTTCATAGATCTTTACAAATCCTTTATCCCAATTCTCTTCTTCATTTAAGGACTCTACAATGGCTTTTTGCATAGGGAAATCCATAGTAGTTCTTAAATTAGATTTATAACCATCCTTGTTATTGGCACCCTGTTGCCAATAACCCACAATTAGAGGATTATAGCTCCACTCCTCGCCTACGATATTAAAATTGGGATATTCTTTCATGATGGATCCTGCCCATCTTGACATAAAATCTTTATCAGGATACGGGTAGGTATCTTGTCTTATTCCACCTAGATCAAGTGTTTCTATCCACCAGATACTATTTTGAATCAGATATTTGGCCATAAAAGGATTCTTCTGATTAAGATCTGGCATGGAAGAAGCAAACCAGCCGTCACTCATTTTCTCATTATCCATTTGAGAGGCATACATATCCTGATTACTTGTTCGTCTGTGATTTGAATATTTGGTGTCTACTTTGTTTTCGAAATCTTTTTGATAATTTACCCAATCATTAAATGGCAGATCTTTCATCCACCAGTGTTCAACACCACAATGATTGGCTACCTGATCCATAACCAATTTTATTCCTTTATGACTTGCTTTTTTTGAAAGATCGATATATTCTTCCAGCGTTCCAAACCTTGGATCGACCTGATATAGATCTGTTATGGCATATCCGTGATATGAAGTTCTTGCCATATCATTGGTTAATAATGGAGTTGACCAAATGGCTGTAAAACCCATCTCATCAATATAATCTAAATGATCAATGATTCCCTTGATATCACCACCATGCCTTGCATAATCATCCTTGCGGTCTATTGTTTTTTCCTTTAAATTCTTGAATATATTATTAGTAGGATCACCATTGGCAAACCTATCGGGTGTAATTAGATATATAACATCGCTCGTGTTAAAACCAATAAATTCTGATGAAGGCCTCCTACGCTCTTTAAGTTCATATGTATGTTTTGTTTTCTTACCATTTTTGAATTTAAAAATAATATCAAATTTTCCTGGTTTCACATCGGCTTTTATATTTAAATCTAAAAACAGATAATTTGGACTATTACCTTTTGCTATATTTATAATATGAACTCCATTCCAATTGATTTCGGGAATAGCCTCACTTATTTTATCGCCTTTAACCAACAGTTGCAGATCTGTTTCTTCAAAACCAATCCACCAATTTAGTGGTTCCACCCTTTCTATTTGAGATATCATAGAAATACTATATATTAAAATTAAAATAGAAACAAAATTTTTCATAAATCATTTTTAAACGGTTAAAAGATTATCTGGAGATATCGTTACTGCTTTGTCATTGACTAAAATTTGTAATGGCGTTCTGCCATCAATTTTAAAAGTGGTTCCATCCTTTGAAACGTTTACATCAATAATTTGCTGACGGAAATTGACCTTAAACGAATATGATTGCCACTGTTCCGGAATTCTAGGCGCAAATGATAATTTTTCATTATTTACGCGCATGCCTCCAAAACCTTCCACAATACTCATCCAAGTACCGGCCATGGAGGTAATGTGTAGCCCTTCTTCCACTTCGTGATTATAATCATCCAAATCCAATCTAGATGTGCGTAAATAAAAGTCGTAAGCTTGTTCCATTCGACCCAATTTCGCTGCCTGAATACAGTGTACACATGGTGATAATGAACTCTCATGCACCGTAAAAGGCTCATAAAAGTCGAAATGACGCTCTAATTCTTCTAGTGTGAATCTGTCTTCAAAAAAGTAAAATCCTTGTAAAGTGTCTGCCTGTTTAATATATGGAGAACGGAGAATCCGGTCCCAAGACCATTTTTGATTGATAGGGCGTTCTGATTTTGGTAATTTATCAACTTTAATGAGCTCCTTATCTAAAAAACTATCTTGTTGTAAATAAATATTATGTTCTTCACTAAAAGGAAAATACATATCATCAGCAACCTCGATCCATTTATAAGTTTCTTCACCTTTCAAATTAGTTTTAACCCTAATTCTTTCAAAATCTTCAATGTAATTATGTTTAACACTATTAATACAATCAACCGTATATTCTAAACACCATTTTGCAAGATAATTTGTATAAAAATTATTATTGACATTATTCTCATACTCATTAGGGCCGGTTACACCTAAAATAACATATTTATTCTTTAGGGTTGAAAACGTTGCCCTTTGATACCAAAATCGGGCAATAGCAATTAAAACTTCCAATCCCTTTTCTTTTATATAACTATTATCTCCCGTAAAACGATGATAGTTATAGATGGCAAAAGCAATGGCTCCGTTTCGATGTATTTCTTCAAATGTGATCTCCCATTCATTATGGCATTCTTCTCCATTCATGGTCACCATAGGATATAAAGCCGCCCCATTCGTAAAACCTAATTTCTCGGCATTTTCTATGGCCTTACTCAGATGGTGATAACGATATTCCAATAAATTTCGAGCTACCTGCTGGTCTTTTGTTGCCATATAAAAAGGAATACAATATGCTTCGGTGTCCCAATAGGTACTTCCACCATATTTTTCGCCCGTAAAGCCTTTAGGGCCAATATTCAAATGGGCATCTGTTCCCAGATAAGTTTGATTCAATTGAAAAATATTAAATCGTATTCCTTGTTGGGCTTTGACATCTCCTTCAATGCTTATATCTGACATTTTCCAGATCTCAGACCATGCATTTTTTTGTTGCTTTAAAAGCGCATTAAATCCAGATTTTACTGCTGTAGCTAAAGCTTTTTTAGCAGCTAATACAAGTTCATTTTGATGATGATCCCTATCAACAGTATATCCTGCATATTTATGAATGGTAGCTGTTTGGTTCTTTTGTGTTTTTACCGTGTAGGCAAAGCTTATGATATCTTCAGCTTCAAAGATTTTAGGCTTAATATCTTTACGCTTATTATTAACCAAAATCTCAGACTGCATAAAAGTACAGGTATGGAAATTGGTCTTCATGGTATGTGCTTCTATAAATGCCTGATTATCGCTATGAGCTATACCCGTTATATTCCAGAACTTATCATCCCAATTACTATCTTCGTTAGTAATACCACCATCCAAATAAGGTTCAAAAATAATTTCAGCATCATCATTTAAAGGTGTTACACTATATTTTATGGCACCTATTTCATCTAATTCTAAACTTAAAAACCGTTTGGATTCAACCTGAACCTGCGTATTATTTTGCAGAACAGCTTTAAAGCTGCGCGATAACCATCCTTCTTTCATATTTAATTCCCTCCTAAACCCTTCTATCTTTTTACAGGTAAATAAATCTAATGGTTCGCCATTTACAATAACGTTAATTCCGATCCAGTTTGGAGCATTCAATACCTTCGCAAAATATTCAGGATAGCCATTTTTCCACCACCCTACTCTGGTTTTATCGGGATAATAAACTCCGGCAATATAGCTACCTTGAAATGTAGGGCCTGAATATAATTCCTCAAAATTGGCACGCTGGCCCATGGCACCATTGCCAATACTAAATATGCTTTCAGAAGATTTAACTTGATCTGCATCAAATCCTTCCTCTATAATTGACCAATTATCTGGTTTGATATAGTCTTGGTTCATGTTAAGTTGATATTAAATTCCTAATTCATTAATTTTTTGATAAACTCAGTATTTATTTCAGTGAAATCTTTGAAAACAAAATCTGCTTCCCACAATATTTCTTTATTACCAATTCCAACACTTGTCATTTTTGCAGTATTTGCAGCTTGAATTCCGGCGACTGCGTCTTCAAAAACTACAGCATTTTCCGGATCTATCTTTAAGCTTTTTGCGGCTATTAAAAAAACTTCGGGATCGGGTTTCGCCTTTGAAACACTATTACCATCTACTATGCAATCAAATTTATCATAAAGATTTACTTTCTTTAATATTTCTACGGCGTTTTTGCTTGCAGAACCCAGTGCGATAGGTTGTTTATGTTTTATTAAATATCCTAAGATTTTTTTTACATCCGGTAATATTTCATTTTCATCCATCTTGGCAATATAACTTAGGTAATCTTCATTTTTTTTTGCCATGAGCTCCTTGAATTGATCTTTGGTTAGCTTTTTATTTCCCCAGGCCAATATTTTCTCCAAGGATTTAACCCTGCTTACTCCTTTTAACTGTTCATTCTGTTTTTCAGTGAAATCAACACCAATGCTATTTGCCAATTTCTTCCAAGCTAAATAATGGTATTTTGCTGTATCTACAATAACACCGTCAAGGTCAAATATAAATCCTCTTTTACGCATCTTTTTTAACTGTTATTTTATCGTCTACGGTTAAGGAGATCAATCCTGCAATTATCATTGATACGCCTCCTATAAGTAAGGCATAAATCGGTTCACTATTAAAGAATTTTGAGATTAAAAACCCTAATATTGAAGCAGCAACTAACTGAGGGATTACAATAAAAAAGTTGAAAACACCCATAAAATAACCCATTTTCGAAGCTGGTAATGAGCCCGAAAGCATTGCGTAAGGAATAGATAAAATACTTGCCCATGCAATACCAACACCTATCATCGGTAACCACTCTACATTAAAAGTTGTAGGATTCGTTATAAAATAAATTGACATGAGGCCAAGTCCGCCTGCCACCAAGGCTAAAAAATGTGTGAACTTTCTACTTGTTTTTCTGGCAATTATGGGTAATAAAAAAGCCACCATTGCAGCAATGATATTATAATTGGCGAACATTTCACCTACTCGATTAGCGCCATCATTATATGCCAATGAAGTGGTATCTGTTGTATTATAAATATGTTCTGTAACCGCCGGGGTCATATATATCCACATAGAAAACAAGGCAAACCAAGAAAAAAATTGCACCCAGGCCAGTTGTTTCATAACTTTGGGCATGGCCTGAAAATCGTTCATTATGGTTACAAAGCCATTCTCGATTTTGTTATTCTTTTGCATCCATCCAGAGATTAATAGGGCGAAACCACCAAGACCTATCAAACCTATCGTTAATACATAAAGATCTTTCTTAAGATTAAATTGATAAACAAAATAAGTGGCTATAATACCAATAGCTAAAGCAATAATACCCGTTTTAAAATGTGACTTCCCATTAGATATATACCATGCTAAAGGCCTTTCTTCATTTATAAATTCATCTTTTGTCTGCATCTTCAAAGGCATTCATCTCTTCGGGTGAATATTCTTTTGACCTTATAACTGTCCAAAGCACTGCTATAAAAAATACTGCACCACCTATATAAAATGAGTATTTAACAGAGTCGGGAATAATTCCTTCAGGTGCGGTATTTGCTACACCAAGATAAGTCAGCATTAAAGGTAATTTCGAAGCTACATAGGCGCCAATTCCTATAAAGAAGCTCTGCATGGCGAATCCCCTGGTACGTTGTTCATTAGGAAGATTATCTCCAACAAAGGCTCTAAATGGTTCCATAGAAACATTTATAGATGCATCCATGATCCAAAGCATTCCTGCGGCAAACCAGAGCACAGGAGAATTAGGCATAATAAATAAGGCCGCTGAGGCTAAAATAGCACCAACAAGAAAATAAGGTCGTCGTCGACCCAATTTTGGGCTCCAGGTTCTATCGCTTAAATAACCAATTATTGGCTGAACGATCAAACCTGTGAGTGGCGCTGCAACCCATAGTATTGGAATATCGTCTATTTTGGCACCTAAAGTTTGAAAGATTCTGCTAACATTGGCATTTTGGAGTGCAAATCCCATTTGAATTCCTAAAAATCCAAAACTCATATTCCAGATCTCCCAGAAACTAAGTTTCCTTTTCTTCATAATTTAAAATTTTGAAAATAGTAATTTAAACCGATAAAAAATATCAGTTTAATCAATGTGTGAAGTGTAAAATAGATAAGTTTAAAACTTATGTTTCAAGGAGTAAATATATAATTTTTTATTAAAAGATTTATACTTTTTTACTTTTTTGAGTAGACTGGCGCAGTCGTAAGTCTGTGGAAATCACCTTTTTTTCAAATCTGCTTTCTTCTAATTCGCCACTTTTAATCCTATTAAGAATCAATTCGGCGGCTAATTCACCCATGGTGAAGCCATGCTGGGCAACAGTTGATAATGACGGAGATGAAAATTCTGATATCAACCCATCGGTAAATCCAATAATGGCAACCTCCTCAGGGATGTTCAATCCTTTTCCCTTAGCTAACTTCATGGCTCTGGCGGCATATATTTCATTAACTGCCAAAATACCGTCTGGTAGTTTTTCTGGTTTATTAAGCAATTCTTCAATTTGCATATTAACATCTAAAAGTTCATTAACTTTTATAACCAAATCCCGATCGATATTCATACCATGGTCTTGCAAAGCCTTTTCATACCCCGCTTTTCTCAAGAATCCGACATTGACATGGTCTGGAGTTGTTATAATAGCTATTCGTTTACATCCGATTTCAATCAGATGTTGTGTAGCTTTATAAGCTCCACTCATATCATCTATGATCACCTTATCGCATTCAATTTCTTCGGTTACACGATCAAAAAAAACCAATGGAATATTATAATCTTCCAATTCTTTAAAATGATCAAAATTGCCAATTTTCAAAGTTTCCCTCGATATGGAGACGAGTAGTCCATCCACACTGCCGTCAGCTAACATTTTTACATTTAGTTTTTCCTTTTCATACGATTCATTGGATAAGCAAATCATTACATTGTATCCTTTATCATTGGCAACTTTTTCTATTCCACTAATAATCCTTGAAAAAAAATGATGTACAATTTCAGGAATGATAACACCTAAAACCATGGTTTTTTTATTCCTGAGTTTTAAGGCCATCATATTAGGCTTGTAATGATAAAGCTCAGCAAAAGCCTTGACCTTTTTCCGTGTCTCCTCGCTTATTTCAGAACTATCTTTCAGCGCCCGTGACACTGTTGATGCTGAAACACCTAATTCTCGTGCAATATCTCGTATGGTAATCTTTGACTTCATTTATCTTAATAATTAAGATGCAAAAAAATGTTCAAAATGAGGAAACTGATCGGTTCTGATTTAAATTTTTACCAAGTTACAAAACTTATTAACACGCAACGGGTTGCGTAATTTTATGCAACGCGTTGCGCATCAAAATATGATATATATCATTTTTTAAATGCTCCCTATTCGCCTACATTTACGCACGTGAAATGTAAAATTTATCAAGATTTTTAAAAATTACTAACTCAAATATAATTTATGAGAAATTTTAGAAATACTTTTTTAAGTATAGTATTGTTTTTACCTGCCCTAGTATTTGCACAAACTACTATAAAAGGTAAGGTAATTGATAAGATCAATAAAAGCGAATTGCCGGGTGTAAATGTGGTTGTAAAAGGAACAACCAACGGAACGGTAACCGATTTTGATGGTCTATATTCAATAAGTAATGTAAATATTGGCAATGTGCTGGTATTTTCATTTATAGGATATAATACATTAGAAGTTACAGTAACTTCTAATGCTGACATGAATGTCGAACTCGATGAATCTGCGGAAAGTTTAGAAGAAGTGATCATTATTGGTTACGGTACTACCACCGTAAAAGACGCTACTGGTTCGGTTGCAGCTATTTCAGCTGAAGATTTTAATGAAGGGAATATTGTGACCCCTGCAAGTTTAATAACAGGTCGTGTTGCCGGTGTAAATGTAGTTACTGATGGCTCACCTGGTGGCGGATCTTTGATCAGAATTAGGGGAGGTTCTTCCTTAGGAGCATCCAATGATCCTTTAATTGTTATCGATGGTTTACCAATATCTAACTCGAGTACTTCTGGTTCAAGATCGATCTTATCATCGATAAACCCAGACGATATCGCCTCTTTTTCTATTTTAAAAGATGCCTCGGCAACTGCAATTTATGGTTCAAGAGCATCAAATGGTGTTATTATTATCACCACCAAAAAAGGGAAGACAGGTGAATTACAGGTAAGTTGGAATACTAAGGTTGGATATCAAACATTAGCAGATAAAATTGATGTGTTTTCGGCGAACGAATACCGCAATTTAATTGCACAAAGGGTTAATTTAGGACAATCAGGTATTAGTTACGAACAACTCGGTCCTGCATATACAGACTGGCAAGACGAAATTTATGAGGAGACCTATACTGTTGATAATTCATTTTCAATGGGAGGTTTAATGTTTGGTAAATTACCCGCCAGATTCTCTATGGGACATACAAATCAACCAGGTTTGAGAAGGACCTCAAAATTTGAAAGAGGGTCTACCACCTTATCACTAAATCCGAAATTTTTTGACGACCATTTAAAAATCAATCTAAAGGCAAATTTAAATATAGAGAAAAACAGGTTTGCGGCTGGTGTTGAAGGCAGTGCCTTATATTTTGATCCGACGCAGCCGGTTTATGATGCTTCGTCACCCTTTGGTGGATTTTTTGAATACCATAATAATGGCGAACCACTTAATGCTCCACGAAATCCCGTGGCTACCTTATTACAGCGAAGAGATGTAAGTGTTGTCAATCGCTTTTTTGGAAATTTAGAATTCGATTATAAATTTCATTTTTTACCTGAGTTAAGAGCTATTGTAAATATTGGATATGATAATTCTAATGGAAATGGCGATATTAATGTGCCTACCACAAGTATAAACGGTTTCAGAACTGGTAATAATACACCATTCTTAGGTTCAGAAGAAAATTATTCGGCTACAAGAATAAACAAATTATTAGATGGTTACCTGGCTTATAACAAGGAATTTGACGATGTAAACTTGGAAGTAACTGCTGGTTATTCATATCAAAAATTTGAAAGTGAGAGCTTTTGGAGTAGTAATTTACGAGATCCCGATACTCAATCTGATGTAGCCACCGATCCTGATATTGTTTTAATAGGATTATTTGGAAGGGCAAATATTTCCCTGATGGATAAATATTTGTTAACACTTTCATACAGGCGAGATGGAACATCCAGATTTAGTGAAGACAACAGATGGGGTGATTTCCCGGCTGCTGCTTTCGGTTGGAAAATGAGCGAAGAAGATTTTTTAAAAGATTCTGATGTTATTTCTAATCTTAAGCTAAGATTAGGATGGGGTGTTACAGGGCAACAAGATATTGCTGCCTCCTATGCTTATTTAGGAAGATATGTAACCGGTAGTTCGACATCACAGTATATACTTGGAAACTCACCAATTGTTGTAGGTATTCCACAATCGAAATTTGAAGATATCAAATGGGAAGAAACCACCACTTATAACGTTGGTTTAGATTACGGTTTATTCAACGATAAGTTTACCGGATCATTAGAGGTTTACTTAAAAGAATCTAAAGATCTTTTGGCTAATGTGGCCGTTTCAGATGGGTCGAATTTTAGCAACGCCGGATGGCAAAATATTGGAAAATTCACCTCCAAGGGTATTGAATTTGCCGTTGGGTCGGACCTTGTTAATAGAGAAGATCTTAAATGGAATGTGAATTATAATGTTACCTTCAACAGAACCGAAATTGATGAATTGGCTTTTGGCCAAGATATTGAAGTAGGTGGTATTGCGGGAGGTACCGGATCTAGAATCCAGGTTCACAGAGAAGGATTTGCTCCATATTCATTTTATGTTTACAAGCAACTCTATGATGCTGCAGGAGACCCGATTGAAGGAGCTTATGCAGATATAAACCAGGATGGAATTATAAATTCAAGCGATCGCTATATTTATAAAAAACCTCAACCGGATGTTACTATGGGCTTTCAATCCAGTCTCAATTATAAGGATTTTGATTTTTCATTTAATTTAAGGGCGGTTGTAGGTAACTACGTTTATAATAATGTGAATTCTAATGGAGCACAGTACAATTTATTACAGGCGGTAACGGCCTTAGGCAACCTTCCGGTCTCTGTATTGGAATCTAATTTTAACGAAACTGCAAACGTATTGATCTCCGATTATTATGTTGAGAATGCTTCATTTATTAAAATGGATAATGTAAATTTAGGTTATACTTTTGATGAATTTAAAAGAGAATCTTTAAGCATTCGTCTATGGACCGGTGTACAAAATGTATTTACTATTACTAATTATAGTGGATTAGATCCAGAAATTCTTGGAATTGATAATACAATATATCCAAGGGCCAGAACATTCTTAATGGGTGCAAATATTAAATTTTAATAAATAAACGCAAGATGAAAACAAAAAACATATATAAATTTTATTTCCTTTTAAGTCTGTTATTTATTCTTAACGGATGTACGGAGGATCTAAATGTGATCCCAGGTGATGATGATGAATTTTTATCTGAAGACTTTTATGCCAATCCTAGTGCCTATAAACAAGCATTAGCTGGTATTTATGGTAATCTTTCATTAACCGGAACCGGAGATGCAGGTTCATCTAACCTGCAAGGAATTGATGCTGGTACAAGCCAGTATATGAGAACATTATGGTATTTACAAGATCTGGCAGCCGATGAGCCTATCTGGTCATATGAAAATGACGAAGGTGGAGCCGTAAAAGCCATTCAAAGAAATACATGGTCTTCTACTAATACCATTCTTTTAGGATTTTACAGTAGGGCCATGTTTACAGTTGCCTTAACCAATGAATTCTTAAGACAATCCTCTGATGAAAATTTATCAGCTAGAGGCCATAGCGGTGTTGCCAGTGATGTGAAAGCCTATAGAGCTGAAGCCAGATTGTTAAGAGCGATGGCCTATTATCATTTAATGGATCTTTTTGGTAAAGCAGCGTTTGTAGTAGAAAGTGACCCTGTTGGCACTTACCAAGGTCCACAAATTGAACGTGCGGAGTTATTTACTTTTATTGAATCTGAACTTTTGGCAATCGAAAATGATCTAATTGCACCAAGGCAAAACGAATATGCGCGTGCTGATAAAGCAGTAGCTTGGATGCTTTTGGCAAAGATTTATTTGAATGCAAATGTTTATATCGGACAAGATAAAAACACAGATTGTGTAACATATACTAAAAAAATAATTGATGCAGGTTACCAATTAGCATCCGATTATAGTCTTAATTTTTTAGCAGATAATGATTCAAATGAAGCCGGAATGAACGAAATTATCTTCCAAACAGTTTCTGATGGTGTCGTTACACAAAATTATGGTGCCACTACAGTTATCATTAATGGTGAAGCCGGAAGTCTGGAAAATAATGCGGCCGATCTTGGTTGCCAGGGTTGGGGTGGCGCTTTAAGACTAAGAAAACAATTCGCAAACCGATTCTTAGATGGTAGTGTACCTTTAACAGATAAACGGAATACAATGATTACAGCCAATCGTGATATAGAAATTGTAGATGTAGGCGACAGGGATTCAGGATTTATCATTACCAAATTCAAAAATGTGAGTTCTACCGGTGTACCGGGATCAGACCCAACATTTGTAGATACCGATTTCCCGATGTTCAGGTTGGCTGATGCTTATCTCATGTTTGCAGAAGCAGTAGTAAGAGGAGGCGCCGGTGGTACTATAGAAGAAGCTGCCGGATATATCAATTTATTGAGAAACAGGGCAAATTCAACTTCTGTGTCTTCGGCAAATTTAACATTAGACTTTTTGATCAACGAAAGGTCAAGGGAGCTTTATTGGGAAGGTCACAGAAGACAGGATCTGATTCGATTTGGCCTATTTACAGGTGGTAATTATAACTGGGTTTGGAAAGGTGGTAGCCCTAATGGTATTGCTTTACCAAGCCATTTAAAAGTTTACCCTATGCCGGCTAACAGTATGGCAGCGAATCCAAATTTAACCCAAAACCCAGGTTATTAATATTAAAACTAAATCAAAATGAATAAAATATATAAATTATTGTTTTTATCAATTTTCGTTATGGCTTTTTCATCTTGCGATAATGAGGATATGGAACAATTAACCATTACACCGAGTGGTAGTGGAGAAATTACAGCACCTCAAACGGGATCTGCGTATATACTGAATCCGGAGGAGAATCAATTGAATACGATCTTGACACTCACATGGAATCCAGCCGACTATGGCGTTCCTACAGAGATAAGTTACAAAGTAGAATTTGCTATGGCAGGTACTAGTTTTGCGGAACCATTTTTAGCCGGTTCTACTACAAATACATATTTATCCTGGACTATTGGTGAATTTAACGGTGCTGTAGTTACAGCGGGATTAGCACCCTTTGTGGAAGGCGAATTAGATATTCGGATAACGTCCTCAGTGGGTTCTTTATCAAGCTCACCTCAATTATCTGATGTGATCACGATTAAAGTAACACCATTCACAACAGCATTACCTAAAATAGCCGTTCCTGGAAACCATCAGGGATGGGATCCTCCTAATGCGCCTCTAATGGCAGCGTCTGGTTTTGGTGAAACTGATTATGAAGGATATATATGGTTAGATGGAGGTTATAAATTCCTCGCACCGGATGATACTGGTGGTTTTTTCTGGGGAAATACAGATTGGGCAGATGACGGTACTTTTAGTGGTAAATTAGTTGAACAAGATGAAACAGATTGTACTGCAGAAGCCGGGTATTATTTAGTAAAAGCAAATACAAATGCCTTAACCTATTCTGCCACAGCCGTTAGTTGGGGTATAATAGGTGCCGCTACACCAACAGGATGGGATAGCGATACAGACATGTCTTATGATGCCAATTCAAGAACCTTATATATAGATATTGATTTGGTGCCCGGACCTTTTAAATTTAGAGCAAATAATGATTGGCCCATTCAATTTGGTTCATTCAATGATGATGGTTATTTGAAACCGGATGGTGATTTAACTTTTGATGGACCTTCAGGTAATTATCGTGTTGTATTAGATCTAAGTAACCCAAGAGCGTATACTTACAGTATAACAGCCAATTAAAAATATTAAATTGAAAATTATGAAATATATATATAAAATTTTCTTGGTATTTCTCTTAGTTACTGGGTTAAACTCCTGTGATGAAAATGAGAACTTTGCCATATTACCAGCTCAAGAATCATTTAAGATTTTGACGCCATCGAGCGGTTCGGTAATTGTATTAAACGATGCCAATCTATTAAATACCGCCTTATTTATTTCCTGGAAGACTACCAGTAGTATTGAAGGCGCAACCTTTACCATAGAGGCTGCAGAGACCGGTACAGACTTCGGTAGTCCGGTAGTTCTGGCAACGACTTCTGAAAGTAATTTTAGTATGACAGTTGGAGAATTGAATACATTCTTACTGGATGTAATGGGATTAAAACATGAGGAAGCTGCGAGTGTAGATATTCGGGTTGTTGCAAATGGAGAAGTAACAGAAACAATTTCACTCGTTTTTACACCATATAAAGTTGAATTTACAGAATTTTATTTGGTTGGTTCTTTAACCGGATGGGATCCGGCAACATCTCTGCCAATGACAAGACTTGATCTCAATATCTTTGAAATTACGGTTGATCTGGCGGATGATGATGCATTTAAATTCTTACCACAGAATACTGGTTGGGATGGCGATTTCGGCGAAGATCCTAATAACCCGGGCAACCTTATTTCTGAAGGCGAACAAGATATTAGCGGTTATCCGGCAGGAAAATATAAGATAAACGTTGATCTTAATACTTTTACTTTTACCATTGTTGAGGTGATTGCACCTGATGATCTTTTCTTAGTAGGATCTCTAACAGGATGGGACCCTCCTACTTCACTTCCGTTTTTTAAAGCCGGAGAAAACGTATTTACTATTGTAATCGATCTTCCAGATGGTGGTGAATTTAAATTCCTGCCACAAAATACAGGATGGGATGATGATTGGGGTGAAGATCCAAATAACCCGGGAAGCATCATTCAAGTAGGAGAACAAAATGTTACTGGATATGCAGCAGGTAAATATTTGGTTACCGTAGATTTCAATACCCTTACCTATAAGTTATCATCTGTAGATAATTTGTTCTTAGTGGGTTCCTTAACAGGATGGGATCCGGGAACTTCACTGCCTATGGGAAAAGCAAGTTTGGGTAATTTTTCAATTATAATTGATCTTCCCGATGGTGCAGAATTTAAATTCCTTCCTCAAAATACAGGTTGGGATGGCGACTGGGGTGCTGATGCTAATAATGCAGGCAGAATTATACAGGATGATGAACAAAATTTAAGCGGATTTGCCGCCGGTAAATATGTTGTCGCTGTTAATTTTAATACCTTGAGCTATACTGTTTCCGCTGTTACTGAAATACCTTCTACGCTTTATCTCGTCGGAGGTTTTAACGGATGGAGTAATGATGCAGGTAACCCACAATTTACTGAAACCTCATCAGGGATATTTGAAATTAGTCAGGCCTTGAGTGGCGGGGACGAATTCAAATTTGTTCCGGTAGCTGGATCATGGGATAATGATTGGGGACAAAGTCCAACATCAACAGGTGTTCTACAACAAGATGGCGAAAACAATTTGAATGTTGCCGATGCTGGTACCTATGTAATTCAGGTAGACTTTAATACAGGTACCGTTAGCGTTGTTTTAGATTAAATTAAACCTTAAATATTAAAAAGGCTGTTTCCCAAGAAACGGCCTTTTTAATATTTATCATATTTTTATCAAATGAAAAAAAAATTACTATTATTATTTCTTTTCACTTCTTTAGGTTTCGCTCAGCAGCAGAATGTAACCTATAGTATTTCACCTGCTACTTTTGAGGAAAATGATCAGATCACCATAACATTTAATGGCTCTTCTATTAATGAGAGTACCTGGGGTGTAACTAACAATGCCTTATACCTTTGGGCATGGTCTATAGATTTAAATAGTATTTCTCAGGATTGCCCTACCAATGGAACCTGGGCTAGCTCTAACGAAGCGAATAAACTCACCTATAATTCTGGAAGTGATACTTATAGTATCACCTTTATCCCTACTAATTTTTACGCTCGCACCAATATCGGAACTATAGGGTTTTTAGTAAAAGCAAAAGATGGGACTGGCGATAAAAAATCACAAGACATTTTAGTTAGCGTAGGTACTATTGTCGTGCCTCCTGTTACCGAAGCTCCCGTTCCAGTAGGAATGCTCGACGGTATAAACTTAAATCCTGGAGATAATACGAGGGCAACTTTAGTATTATATGCTCCGATGAAACAATTTGTCAATATTATTGGAGATTTTAATAACTGGCAAAGAGATGATACAAATTATCTATTAAAAAAAGACAGCTCAAAAGACAGGTTTTGGATAGAGCTTACTAATTTAGCCCCCCAAACCAACCACATGTATCAATACCTGGTTGATGGAGCCATACGAATCGCTGATCCATATTCAACAACCATTCTCGATGAAACCAATGATAGTTTTATCAACGCAACCACATATCCCAACTTGCCTTCTTATCCCAATGGATTAACAAGTCATGCCGTTACTTTATTAAGAACCGGAGATACACCTTATAATTGGCAGGTAACGAACTTTCAACCTCCGGCAAAAACAGATCTGGTGATCTATGAATTGCTCATTAGGGATTTTGATGCTTTACATAGTTTTAATGCTGTAAAAGCCAGATTAGATTATTTACAAAATCTAGGTGTGAATGCGATAGAATTTATGCCTGTGAGTGAATTTGATGGCAATGAATCTTGGGGATATAACCCGTCATTCCATATGGCATTAGACAAATATTATGGCACACCAACAGCTTTTAAACAGTTTATCGATGAATGCCATAACAGAGGTATAGCCGTTATTCTAGATGTTGTTTATAATCATGCCACCGGTCAGAACCCATATTACAGGCTTTGGAATACCAGTAATGGTGGTTATGGAGGCCAGGCAAGTGCCAACAGCCCATTTTTTAATCCTGTTGCCACACATACCTATAGTGTATTTAACGATTTTAACCATAGTAAACAGGCAACCCAAGATTATGTAAAGCGAACAAGCCAATATTGGATCGATGAATACAAGGTTGATGGCTTTCGATGGGACCTCACCAAAGGTTTTACTCAGAATTGTACTTCAACCAATGAAACCTGTACCGGGAATTATCAAGCCGACCGCGTTGCCATTTTAAAAGAATATGCCGACTACCAATGGGCTAAGGATGCTGATTTTTATGTGATCTTTGAACATTTAGGAACCAACCTCGAAGAAACAGAATGGGTTAATTATAGATTGGGTGAAGGAAAAGGCATTATGGTATGGGGAAATCATAATTACAATTATAACGAAGCTACGATGGGTTTTAATGCAAATTCCGATTTTTCATGGATCTCTTATTTGAACCGTGGATGGACAGTGCCGGCTAATGTGAGCTATATGGAAAGTCATGATGAAGAGCGGTTAATGTATAAAAATTTACAATTCGGTAATTCAAGCGGAACCTATAATATCAAAACGTTGGCTACAGCCTTAGACCGTATGGAATTGGCCGGAGCTTTTTATTTTACAGTACCTGGTCCAAAAATGATATGGCAATTCGGTGAATTGGGTTATGATATTAGCATAGACAATCCATGCCGCGTGTGTAATAAACCTATATTATGGAATTATTTTACCGAACCAGACAGGAAAGCGGTCTATGATCTCTGGGCCAAACTTATCAAGCTTAAAAAACAAGAAGATATTTTTAGAACCAGTAATTTTACCATGGATGTCGCCAATATTAATGGATTAAAAAAAATTCAATTAACTGATAATGCGGCAAGTCCGGCATTGAAATATGTAACGATCATTGGTAACTTCGGGGTCACCACTCAAAGTATAAACCCAAGTTTTCAACAACCGGGAACCTGGTATGATCTGTTGAACAATAATGCAAGTATTACTGTTTCAAACGTGAACAACCTTATTCCATTAGCTCCCGGATCATTTAAGGTTTATGGAAGTGGTCAGGTTACCTTAGGAGTCGAAGATCATAGCCTTGCCGATCTGGTATCGGTTTATCCCAATCCCGTTGAAAACGAATTTAAGATAAATGCAACGGCTAACAAAGTGGATATTTTTGACCTATCAGGAAGACTGATCAAATCTTTTAAAGGAAATTTTTCTGAAAATAGCAGTTATGATATTAAAGATCTAAAACCTTCAATATACCTAATAAGGATCAAGGCTGATCATGGAATCTTAACTAAAAAAATTATAAAGAATTAAGATTTGAAGGTTGGTTTTAGGGCTATTTGTTTGGTAGATTTTCTAATATTCAAGTTGGTTGAAATTACTTTTTCCTGAAATGGCATTTCAAGGTCTTTAGATTCAATTCTATTAATCAGCAATTCAACAGCCTGCTTACCCATTTCAAATCCATGTTGAACTAAGGCAGTTAAGGGAGGAGATGAATATTTGGAAATAACACCATCTGTAAATGTAATTACACTGATATCATCTGGTATTCGAAGTCCTTTATCTTTGGCCATTTGCATCGCAGTGCTAGCATATATCTCGCCATTTACAGCCAAGATGGCGTCAGGATAATTATCTTTATTTTTGAATAAAACTTCTAACTGACCAAACATTTCCCTGTTTTCATCAATCTCAACGATGAGGTTTTTATCTAAAATAATTTGATGTTTTTCTAATGCTTTTAAATATCCTTTCGTTCGCAATGAACCTATTTTCACAAAATCGGGATTCGTAATGAGTGCAATTCTTTTACATCCCGTTTCAATTAAATATTCAGTAGCCTTAAAAGCACCGCTTTCGTCGTTTATAGTAACCTTATCACATTCTAATTCATCAACCAGTCCATCGAACAAAACGATGGGGAATTTACGGTCTAATAATTTTTTAATATGATCATAATTATGATGCTGCTGTGTTCCTGTTGATACAGAAATAAGTATGCCTTCGACACTTCCTTCCAGTAGGGTCTCAATACTTTGTATCTCTTTCTCATATGATTTATTAGATAAACAGATCATTATATTGTATCCTTTATCATTGGCATATTTTTCTATACCATTTAATACAGTTGAAAAGAAATGGTGAACAATTTCGGGAATAATAACACCAATTATAAGCGTCTTCTGGCTTCTTAATTTTAAGGCTAAACTATTCGGTTTGTAATTGTGAAAATTGGCAAAAGCTTTGATCCTTTCGCGAGTTTCTTTACTAATTTCATGGCTATCTTTGAGCGCTTTAGATACCGTTGATATTGAAACTCCGAGTTCTCTGGCAATATCCTTAATTCTTAATTTTGACCTCATTTAGGCTATAACAGCACTTTTATGCATTTATAATTACCAAATTACAAAACATTTCAAATAAAATAGTCGAATTACGAATTAATTAATTTACAAACTCCAACCTTCCCTGTATTCCCTTTGAACAAATTGATTGGCTTCATCAAAATTTGTAATTTTCATATCCATGCCGTCCCAAATTAATTTTTTTCTACCGGGATATTCAAATCTATTATCTGATCTTTCCTTTCTTATCATATAGCTTCTAATGGCCAGATTACCCATTAAAATAGCTTCTGTTAAAGGCCCGGCAAAATCGAAAGAAGAAGTTAAAGCTTGATGCTTTTCTTTGCCAAAACCTTCCTTACAGGCTTCAACCCAGGAAGCCTGATGGCCATTTTCTGGGAGGCTGTTCTCATACTCAATGTTAATTCCTGCCAATTCTTCTCCTGTATTAAAGTATATTTTAGGATTAAGCCCGTAGGTACCACAGGTCATTATACCTTTTTCACCGATCATAATGACTCCATTGGCACTGTTATCATCTCCTATCGGATGATCTGCCGGTATCAATTCAGGATGAAAAGGTCGTAATCCTCCATCTGTCCATGTCATCAATAGTTCGGTTGGATTTTTCTCAGATGGTGGAAATTTTAATTGAGTTCTTGATGAAGGTGGACAAGAATCGGGTAAATATTCGGGTACCCAGTCTTTTGTATATATGGCCCCTATACTACTTTCTACTTCTGTTGGATAACCTAATCCTAACACTCTAAAAGGAGGATCCATTAAATGACAGCCCATATCCCCTAAGGCTCCCGTGCCAAAATTCCACCATCCTCTCCATTTGAACGGATGGTACAAAGGATGATAATCAACCATATTGGCAGGTCCTATCCATGAATCCCAATCTAATCCTTCCAATACCTTTGGTTTATCGGTCGGTGTTGGAATTCCTTGTGGCCAAACAGGTCTGTTGGTCCATATATGAACGGTATTCACATTCCCTATTTTCCCTTCATCGAACCATTTTATCATTTGTTTTACCCCATCACCTGAGGCACCCTGGTTGCCCATTTGGGTAACTACCTTATATTGATTAGCAGCTTGGGTAAGCATTCTGGCCTCGTAAATACTATGCGTAAGTGGTTTTTGTACATAGACATGTTTTCCCGATTTTATGGCCATCATCGCCGCCACAGCATGGGTGTGATCTGGCGTCGAAACCGTTACGGCATCAATATCCTTCACCTCGTCTAACATTCGCCTAAAATCTTTATATTTTTGTGCTTTGGGAAATTTTTTAAATGCCCTTGAAGCCTGGTTCCAATCGACATCACAAATCGCAGCAATATTGAGATGCTCCATTATTATACACATTAACAGCATCACTATATCCTTTACCTCCACCACCAATAACTGCAATATTCAATTGATCACTCGGTGCAATAAAACCCTTACCTAACACATGCCTCGGAATTATGGATATTCCTGCAAATGCCAAGGCCGATTTCTTTACAAACGATCTTCTACTCGTAGTTTTACTTTTGTGCATAGTCTTGATTTAAAATTTAGAACATTCTTTATATGCATTGATCACTGCCAATTCACCAGCTTTACCTTTCATAGAATTGCCATGTTCCATTCCTAAAATACCCTGATAACCTTTGGAATGTATGAATTTAAATATGTTTTTATAGTTAATTTCACCGGTTGTTGGTTCTTTTCTACCGGGATTATCTCCTATCTGGAAATAGGCGATTTCATCCCAGCATTTTTCAATATTGGGGATTAGATTTCCTTCCTGGATCTGTTGATGATAAATATCAAATAATATTTTGCATGAGGGAGATCCTACAGCTTTACAGATATTAAATGCCTGAGGTGATTCGGTTAAAAAAAGTCCCGGGTGATCTCTGAAATTCAAGGGTTCTAAAACCATGCTCAAATTATAAGGTTCTAGTATCGCCGCTGCTTGTTTGAGAGTCTCAATTACATGATCTGTTTGATAATCCATTTGTTGCCGTAGATCTAAATGACCGGGCACTACAGTCATCCACTTGGCATTTACTCTTTTCGCAACTTCAACAGAAGCTTTTATTTCATCTAAAAATTCTTCCCTGTATGCTAAATTTCCACTTGCCAAATTAGGCTTATCCCAATAGATCTTATGCGCTACGAAGACACCCATTTGCAGACCTCTATCCTTCATGATTTTAGCCATCGCCTCTTGCTGTTGAACGGTTCTATGGCGCATATCATTATCTTCAAAGGCTGTAAATCCTTGGTCGGCCATGAAATTCAATTGATCAATCGGGTCTTTACCTGCATGATGTTCAAACATTCCTAAATGAGGAGCGAATTTTAGTTTAAATTGAGATGGTTCCTCTCTTTCGAACTTAGTAAAGGAAAGCGGTACAGCACCCGACAATACAAATGACCCTGCCAAAGCTGTCTTCTTTACAAAATACCTTCTTTTCATCTCAATATTTTAAATCTAATAATTCAATATTTCTAAATTCAATGGGGTGACTTTCACTTTGTAACGAAATATACCCGCTTTTCAATAATTCGCCATTTCTGCTACTCCATGTAGCCGGATATTCCTTAAGATCATCGCCTCCAATTTGGGGATTAGAATACTTCAGTACTTCCTTCCCGTTAATTTTGTGGGTAATAATAGAATCACGGATTACAATTACTTCTAAATTAACCCATTGCTCTCCATAAAAAGTATCTGAATTAGCATCGGTGCAATGTTGTGTAACTAAATTTCCATCCATTACGACATTGGTGCCCGGGGTACATAAATTACCTGTTGGCCTGGGTGTGTCTTTATTAATACCTCCTAACATCTGAACTTCGATACTTCCCGGAAATTTTTGTTGCAAGCCCATACTTTCAGGTGACTGAGAATGGATCATAAGGCCACTGTTGCGTTCCGCCCATCCGGCACCTCCTTCTTTCTGAATACCAGTAAATCTGTATTGTACTTTGAGTTTATAACTCGAAAATGGATGCTTATAAAATAGATGCCCATAAGATTCATCAAATTTTTCATATTGATCATATGACACCTTAATGACACCATTTTCAACACGAAAAGTATTGAGGTAGTTATCACCGGCCGGATGCCCTTTTATTTTTACCACCCAGTCATTTAGATCTTTCCCGTTGAATAACTGTACCCAATTATTAGAAACATCACCACCCTTATTGATAACAGGTTTATCTTTTTTTTGACAATTCACAAAAAGGATTACACAACATAAAAAAATGAATTGTTTCAAATAAATTCTCATCATATGTAAATTGCCAAAGATTATTTTATAAGGACCAAGCCTTGCCTCCGGTTGCTTCTTCAACAGAGATACAGCCTTGTTGCCTTCCCGGAATTGGATCGTAAGCAAGGACATTTTCTCCTATTTCTTCAGTATTTTTGTAGGCCCAAATGGAGGCGCTTCTTAATGCTGTAAGTGTTTCTAATACTACCAGATCTGCTTCATTATTTCTAAATGCTGCTACTTCTTCCTTATTCGCTTTTAAATACTTTGCTAATAAAGCATCATAATCTTCAGTTTTTAGCGATGAAACATTATTATCATCGACTTTTAAGGCTGTTAAAATACCCTTAAGCCCGACCTTTAAATGTGCCTGTTTTTCTTCGGTATAGACTTTCGAAGCATATAGATCTAAAAATTCCGGAACATTAACATCGAGTGCTCCAGGTGTTGCTTCTGTTTTAGGCAACATGAGGTCTACAAGATTTCTAACCACTATTCCTTCGTCTATTGTTAAAAATATTGGCTTCCAATTGGCCGCATCGGTTTTACAACTATGTAGCATACTAACTATAGCAGGCGTTGCAATAACATATCCTACACTTAAACCGAGTCCTTTTAATGCTTGTCTTCTATCCATAATAATTATGCCTTTTCCTTATTTATTTGCTTTGCTGCGTGATCAGCAGCTCTTGCTGTTAACGCCATATAGGTGAGAGATGGATTGGTACATCCTGCTGAGGTCATACAGGCACCATCAGTAACATAAACATTAGGCACTGAATGTATTTGATTATGTTCGTTTAAGACCGATGTTTTAGGGTCACGACCCATACGTGCTGTGCCCATTTCATGAATCCCTATACCGATAGCATGCCGTTCATCTCGGGTTTTAATATCAGTAAACCCTGCCTTTTCAAGCATTTCCACGGCCTGCTCAATCATATCTTCCCGCATCTTCAATTCATTTTCTTTCCACTCGGCATCAAACGTTACCGTAGGTAAACCCCATTCATCTAAATTTTCGTAATCCAAGGTCATTTTATTATCATGATATGGTAAGCATTCACCAAATCCACCCAGGCTCATTCTCCAATCTCCGGGCTCCAAAATTTTCTCTTTAAATTCTGCCCCATAAGAAAGTTCAGCAATAAATTCAGAGATATCTCCTCTGCCGGCACCTCCTTGATAACCATAGCCTCTAATAAATTCTTTTTTCTCCGTTTTTTTATCTCCTAAATTTCTAAACCTTGGTAGATAAATTCCTCCTGGCTTTCTTCCTGTATAATACTTATCTTCAAATCCTTTAAACCTCCCTGAAGCGCCTGCATCGAGATGATGATCCATAATATTATGTCCTAATTCCCCCGAATCGTTCCCTAATCCATTAGGAAATCGTTTAGACTTGGATTGCATTAATATGGATGCGGAGGCAATGGCCGACGCACAACAAAAAATCACCTTGGCATTAAAGACCAAACTTTCTTTGGTTTCGGTATCAATTACTTTAACTCCTGTTGCTACTTTCTTAGCATCGTCATAAATGATCTCATGTACAATTGAGTTAGGCCTTAAGGTCATATTACCAGTACGCTCGGCAGCCGGCAAGGTTGAAGAATTACTACTAAAATAACCACCAAAAGGACATCCTCTTATACACCTGTTTCTAAATTGGCATCTCGTTCTTCCTTCAAATGTTTTATCACTATTGATATGGGCAATCCTTGCAACAGTCATAACCCTGTCATCATAATTATTTGATAATTGCTCTTTTAAATGGTTTTCGACACAATTTAATTCCATTCCCGGTTCAAATATGCCATCGGGCAATTGTTTTAATCCCATTTTCTCACCTGTAACACCAATATAACTTTCAACATGGTCATACCAAGGTGCAATATCTTTATAACGTATTGGCCAATCAACTCCAAATCCGTCTTTTTTATTCGCTTCAAAATCAATATCCCCTAACCTATAGCTATGCCTTCCCCACATGATCGAACGGCCACCAACATGATACCCTCTCATCCAGTCAAATCGTTTAGTTTCGTTGTAAGGGTGTTTCAAATCGTTCACAAACCAGTGTTTACTCGCAGCATCTGTCGTATATCCCGTTCTGCTTTGTTTCTCTTGCTGTTTTAGCTCTTCTTGTGATGTTTCTCCTCCCAATTCAAAATCCCATGGATCCATATGCATGGTTGGGTAATCTTTAACATGAGTCACCATCGGCCCTCTCTCAAGAACGAGTGTTTTAAATCCCTTCTCACACAATTCTTTGGCAGCCCAGCCACCGCTAATCCCCGTACCTATAACGATTGCATCATATTCTTCTTTTATGCTCATAAAGTATTATCATTTTAATTATCCACTATAAATATTTAGTGTTTTTAATATATCAGAGATTATTATACGATATATTTATCATTTAAATATTTATAAGCCTTAAATTTAATCAAATTATTAAATGTTGCGTTCAGCGATCTGCTAACTTATTAACACGAAATCGTTTTAGTAAAAAATTAAAAAGAACATTTATAACTATTCCATTTAAAAATTTTAAATTTAGAGTACCTATATATCACTTCTAATGAAACACCTAACTTACAAAATGAATAAAACAGTTACCATCCTATTAATGATTTCGCTTTTAATGATTTCCTGTAAGGAAAAAGAAAATAAAGCAGCACAGGTTACACCCGAAATAGCCATAAATGAAACTCCCTTTTTCAAATTATCATTAGCCCAATGGTCATTGCACAAAGCCATTCGTGATGACAAAACTTTAGACCCGATTGATTTTGCTGAAAAAGCAAGTGAGTTAGGATTCGAAGGAATTGAATATGTTTCAGACTTATATATTGACGAAATAAAAAATTTAGGCATGAGTGCCTTATTGGATTCACTGAAAGCTAAAAGTGAATTATTTGAGGTTGAAAATGTACTTATCATGGTCGATGGTGAAGGCGACCTAGCCTCAACCGATGTGGCTAAGCGCAACGAAGCGGTCGAAAATCATAAAAAATGGGTTGATGCTGCTCAATATTTAGGCTGCCATGCAATTCGGGTAAATACCTTTGGAACTAACGATCCTGAACTTTGGGTGAAAGCCGCCGAAGATGGCTTAAGAAAACTATCGGTCTATGCTGCTACTAAAAAATATTAATGTTTTAGTAGAAAATCATGGATGGATGTCATCTGATGCGCCTAAAGTTGTCGAGGTAATGAATACAGTGAATATGGAAAATTGTGGTACGCTTCCAGATTTTGGCAATTGGTGTACCAAACGAAAAGATGGCGAAAATTGGGGAGAGTGTATTGAAGAGTATCCAGACATGTATGAAGGTATACAGTTATTAATGCCTTTTGCCAAAGCTGTGAGCGCAAAGTCATATGACTTCGATGAAGATGGTAATGAAACTAAAATTGATTACGCTCGAATGATTCAAATTGTTAAAGATGCCGGTTATACTGGATTTATCGGTGTTGAATATGAAGGTGAAAACCTTACTGAGGAAGAAGGTATTATAGCAACTAAAAATCTATTGCTTAAATCAGCTATCTAACAAATTCTAATCAAAAAATGAAAAAATCAACCCAAGCCCAGCTTTCCATAATGATGTTCCTTGAATTTTTTATTTGGGGTGGCTGGTTTGTTACATTAGGCACTTTTTTAGGTAATAATTTAAATGCTACGGGAGCAGAAACGGGAATGGCCTATTCAACGCAATCTTGGGGTGCTATCATTGCCCCATTTATAATAGGATTGATTGCAGACAGGTTCTTTAATGCCGAACGAATATTAGGCGTACTTCATATCATTGGGGCTCTGCTCATGTACCAGATGTCTCAAACCACCGACTTTAACGTCTTTTATCCTTACGTTTTAGGATATATGATCGCCTATATGCCAACACTGGCACTTGTGAATTCGGTGTCCTTCAATCAAATGACAGATCCTGCTAAAGAATTCTCGTATATTAGGGTTTGGGGAACCATTGGCTGGATCGTTGCTGGTTTAGGTATAAGTTATTTGTTCCATTGGGATTCTCCTGAAGGCATTCAAGAAGGCATGCTTCAAAACACTTTTTTAATGACCGCTATTGCCTCGGGCGTATTAGGTATTTTTAGTTTTACGCTACCCAAAACGCCACCTAAAGTTAACAAAGATGAAAAAATAAAAATCGGGGATATTTTGGGATTTGAAGCTATTAAATTATTAAAAAATAGAAACTTTTTGATATTCTTTTTATCATCTATTTTAATATGTATACCATTGGCCTTTTACTACCAGAATGCCAATCCTTTTTTAGCGGAAATTGGCGTGAATAATCCGACTGGAAAAATGACTATTGGACAAATATCAGAAGTATTGTTTATGCTCTTATTACCGGTATTCTTTAAAAGATTCGGATTTAAAATGACCTTGATATTTGGAATGTTGGCATGGGCGATACGTTATATTCTTTTTGCCTATGGTAACTCCGGTGAACTCACCTTTATGTTGTTAATTGGCATTGCCCTTCACGGAATTTGCTATGATTTCTTTTTTGTTTCAGGACAAATATATACAGATACCAAAGCGGGTGAAAAAATTAAAAGTGCAGCTCAGGGTCTCATTACCTTGGCTACCTATGGCGTTGGTATGTTGATTGGCTTCTGGGTTGCCGGTAAAATTTCAGATACCTATTTATTAGAAGATGGTTTACATAGCTGGAAAGAAATTTGGTTATTCCCGGCCGGTTTTGCTGTCGTAGTTTTAATTTTATTCGCAGTATTCTTTAAAAACGAAAAAGTAGAATATAAAAAATCGTAAAAGTGATATGAGCTCAAAAATTCGACTTGGTATTTTAGGTGGTGGTGGTGATTCGTTAATTGGTGTTTTGCACAGGGTAGCTTCTTCAATGTACGATCAATACGAACTCATCGGTGGTGTTTTTAACCTGAACTGGGAAGAAAATATAGGTTTTGCAGAAAAAATAGGTATTCCAACAAATAGAATTTATAAAGATTTTGATACCCTTATAAGGGAAGAAATGAGATTGCCTCTCGCAGAACGGATGCAGGTAATTTCAATTCTTACCCCCAATTTTTTACATTTTCCCATGGCGAAAAAGCTATTGGAAAATGGTTTCAATGTCATTTGTGAAAAGCCAATGACGACAAGCTATGAGGAGGCTAAAATTTTAGAAAGCACCCTCGAAATGGCACAAACTGTTTTCGCAGTAACATACACTTATACAGGATACCCTATGATCCGCCAAATGCGTGAAATGATCGCAAAAGGAGATATAGGTAAAGTTCAGAAGATCGATGTTCAATATTATCAAGGATGGATAAACCCAATCATTCATGATAAAGAAAAAAGGGCAAATACCTGGAGGTTAGATCCTAAAAAAGGAGGTATAAGCTGCTGCATAGGCGATATCGGAACGCATGCTTTTGATATGATCGAATACGTATCAGGCGTAAAGATTACTTCCATATTGGCAGATCTTAATTATTTATATGCCGACAATCAAATGGATATTGATGGCACCGTATTAATCCACTGCTCGAATAATGTTAAAGGGGTCATCCGCACAAGCCAGATTGCCACAGGCGAGGAAAATAATTTTACTGTGAAGATCTATGGTGAAAAAGCCGGGCTAAAATGGGAACAGGAAAATCCCAATTATTTATATCTGTTAGAAGATGGCCAACCGCTAAGGGTTTTGAAACCCGGGCATTCATATAACAGTGCATTGTCTCTAGACGGAACCAAATTACCTCCAGGACATCCTGAAGGTATTTTTGATTCTATGGGGAATATTTACAAAGGAGTTGCCAGAGCGATTCGAAAAGAACCTTATGATCACGGAGAATTCCCAACAATAATTGACGGGTTAAGGGGCATGAGTTTTATTGAAAAAGCCGTGGAATCCCATAAAAAAGGAAATGTTTGGGTAAAAATTGAAGACTAAAAAATGAAAACAATTAAAGGACCTGCAGTTTTTCTTGCACAATTTATTGATGATAAAAAACCATTCAATTCATTAGATGGCCTTTGTAAATGGGCCAGTGATCTTGGTTATAAAGGTATTCAAATTCCAACCTGGGAATCCCGATTGATAGATCTTGAAAAGGCTGCAAAAAGTAAAACCTATTGCGATGAACTGAAAGGGAAGATCAATTCCTATGGCTTAGAGATAACAGAGCTTTCAACACACCTTCAAGGCCAGTTGGTGGCAGTGCATCCTGCCTATGACATCATGTTCGATAATTTTGCTCCAGATAAAGTTAAAAACAATCCCAAAGCAAGAACAGCATGGGCGGTAGAGACCGTCAAAAATGCTGCCATTGCCAGTAAAAATTTAGGTTTATCAGTCCACGCTACTTTTTCAGGAGCCTTATTATGGCATACCTTTCATCCTTGGCCCCAGAGACCACCGGGCTTGGTAGAAATGGGCTTTGAAGAACTGGCAAAACGATGGTTGCCTATTCTCAATGTTTATGATGAGAATGGTGTTGATGTTTGTTATGAGGTACATCCGGGAGAAGATATTCATGATGGGGATACTTTCGAACGGTTTTTGGAAGCCACCGGTAACCATAAACGTGTAAATATTTTATACGACCCTTCACATTTTGTATTGCAGCAACTTGATTATATAACATACATAGATCATTACCACGAATTTATTAAAGCCTTTCATGTAAAAGATTCTGAATTTAACCCCACCGGTAAAAAAGGAGCTTTTGGCGGTTATAATGACTGGGGCAACAGGGCCGGCAGATATCGTTCACCCGGTGATGGTCAAATCGATTTTAAAACCATTTTTTCAAAACTCACGCAATACGGATGTGATGTTTGGGCTGTCATGGAATGGGAATGTTGTATCAAAAGTCCGGAACAAGGCGCTAGGGAAGGCGCCCCTTTTATCAAAAATCATATTATTGAAGCCACCCAAAAAGCCTTCGACGATTTCGCCGGAGCAGAAATAGATAAAAACAAACTCAAAAAAATATTAGGATTATAAATTAATAAATATGAGAAAAATTATCATAGCAATACTGTCAATTTTAACATTATCGGCATGCAAAACCTACAAAACAAATGATTCTATGACCAAGCCTGTGGAAAGAACAGAAGAGATTATAGAAACAGCCAATCATTGGATCACCTTATTCGATGGAACAACTTTCGATGATTGGCGTGGTTACCTAAAAGATACGATGCCTGCCGAATGGACTATTGAAGATGGCACTATGGCTTTTACACCCGGTAAAGAAGGCGGTAAAAATATAATCACGAAAGAAAAATATACCAATTTTATTTTGTCATTAGAATGGAAAATATCTGAAGGTGGCAATAGTGGTATTTTCTGGAGTGTTCACGAAGACCCCGCTTACAGCGAAGCTTATCAGACCGGACCGGAAATTCAGGTATTGGATAACGAACGTCATCCAGACGCAAAAGCAAATCCTAAGTATCATCAGGCAGGAGCATTATATGATATGGTACAACCTATGCATGATGTCTGTAAGCCTGCAGGAGAATGGAATGAATGTATACTAAAAATAGACCATGTTAGAAATGAAGGTAGTGTCACTTTAAACGGAACTGTAATCGTCGAATTTCCAGTGCATGGAGAAGCATGGGATGCGTTGGTTGCCAATTCTAAATTTAAAGACTGGGAAGGATTTGGCAAATACCAAACCGGACATATTGGATTGCAAGATCATTCAGACAAGGTCTGGTTTAGAAATATAAAGATCAAAAAATTATAAAGTATATAAAAAAAGCCGCTGGTTTCGACCAGCGGCTTTTTTTATGATAGTTATTATTAATGTCCGCCACCTCCGGCGATCACCACATTATTATCATCTTCAGATTTAGGCTCTTTTATACGGAATGCTAAAACACCTGCAATAATAAAAAACACACCTCCAAATATTATGGCGTTAACGGCACTATCATCGAGTAGATTTTTAACGATTGGACCAAAGGTTAATGTTTGTATTCCCATGGGTATTACGATCATCATATTTAAAATCCCCATATAAACACCACGCCTTTCATGCGTTACTACTTTAGAAACCATAGAATATGGAATTCCCATCATTGCTGCCCAACCAATACCGAATAAGATCATGGGCAAAATAACTAAAAGCGGATCTTGAATATGTGGAATACTTAACATGGCAATTCCTGTTAAAAACAAGCTAAACACATATACTTTTTTACCACCAAACTTTACTGCCAATGGCACCAATAACAAAGCAAAAACAACGGTTGATACATTATATGTAGTATTCATTTTTGCTGCCTGACTTAAGGCCTGAGAGGGATCAAAATTCATGCTTTCCCTAAACATAGGTGCAATAAATTGCCAATACACAAATAAGGCATACCACTGAAATAGGTAAACAGCAGCTAATGTCCACATAAGTTTCGGCATATCTTTAATAGCATCAACGATCTCGATAAAGGGCGTTTTTATACGCGCCGAAAGCGGCATGGCATTGTGCCGTTTAATTTCTTCAAACTCCTCATCGGAAGGAGGTATTTCCGGGGTTTTTAAAACCGACCATAAAATAGTAGAAACCGACAATATAGCACCAATAAAAAACGAATAATAAAGCCATGTAGGAATTGATTTTACGCCTTCTTCTACTGTCTCGGTACCACCAAACCAATCTTGAAATAGAAATATTGAAGCATTGGCCAACACTATACCGGCACCCACAAAGAGACTTTGCATTTGGTAACCAAAGCTCAACTGCTTAGTTGGCAATTTATCACCTACAAAAGCACGATAAGGTTCCATGGCCATATTGTTACCCACATCAAGAATCCATAGTAAGCCAACTGCAAACCAAAGTGTTGGACTAAATGGAAATGCAAACAAACACAAACTACCTATTAAGGCACCTATTAAAAAGAAAGGTTTTCTTCTTCCCCATCGTGGTGACCAGGTTTTATCTGAAATAGCACCAATGATGGGTTGAACAATTAAACCTGTAACAGGTCCTGCGAGGTTCAATAATGGTAATTCATCGTGATGAGCACCCAAAAATGAAAATATCGGATTAACGGCTGTTTGTTGTAAACCGAAACTGAATTGGATTCCTAAGAATCCGACGTTCATATTAAAAATTTGCCAAAAGGATAAGGGTAGTTTTGTTCTCATCTATAAAAAATTTGGTGGAAGATAGTAATTATTTTTTTATAGGTAAATAAACCTCTGTTTTCCATTTTAATTCATCACCTCCATAGAAGGGGTTATCATAAAATATTTCAATGGGCTTATTCTCAATATTTATATGATGTCTTTTTGCAAATTCATGCAATGCAAACCATCCTCTGTCAGAAGTAATATAATTGCCATTATAAATAGCCTTTAAAGCTTTAGTACTTGGTAATATACCATGTTTTATATCTGGATGGTAAGGCAAGGAATCTAATTGTTTGATTGGAAAACAATATCGAAAATCAATTAAATTATCATTCAAATTCCATTTATCTATGATCAAAAAAGGAAATTCACCGCCTTTAAGTCCTTTATCGTTTATAAAGGTTAATAACAAAGGATTATTTTTCATCATTTGTGCTGCCTTATTGCGCATTTCTATGTTTTTTAATTCAACATAAACAAAATTTAATGAGGGCACAGAATCTATCCCGACAATGGTTACCCTAAATTTCTCTTCCATTTGATATTCCATCCCCTTCTTATAATCGGTTATTAGTTTCAAGGATGTTTGTTTAAACTCAGTATTCATAAAGGGTGCTGACAATCTGTTATAAACCGACTTCTCCTTTTCAGTTATTCCTGCGGTTATAAGGGTTGAAGAGTCACTTATCGAATTAAAATTCCATTGTATTTCCAAATTCAACCCATTGGATGTTAATAACGTTTGATCTATTAATTTATAAGGAACCTTATTCAATATTCTATAAGAAAAAGAGTCCTGTTTTTGGTTCAATATATTCCATTCTTCAACTCCGCTGAACAGCGTCCCGGGAGCAGTTCTGGCTTTAAACCTAATCAAATAATCTTGTGGTTTAATAAACAGGTACCAAATCAGGCCACCCAAAACAATGGCAGCTATGAGGTATTTTATTTTATTCATATTAAAGTGTTTAAACTTGATAGATTATTTTGAAGTCATTTTAAGATTGTTCACTACATAATTTCCTAAATCTCGGCCTTGTTGTAAACCAACATCAATAGCAGCCCTATAATGGATACCACCATATAACCTACTTACAGCAGCTTCTTCAGCTGCCTTATTAAATGAAGAAAATGAACGTACCGGCAATCCATAAGCAACTTCGGTATCATCATCAAAAGAAAAATTATCTCCAAAAATACTGGTCAAAGCTATCGAGGCTGCGCCCGAAACTACAGAATGACCACTCGTGTATTCAGGAAAAGGAGGCGTCTGCAAAACCGGGGTCCAATCTTCATCAAGATGCTGATTGATCAATGTTTCCGGACGAATTAAATTACTATTGTATTTTTCTTCCCAACAGCTTATAAAAGCATCAGTAATGGCTATCGAAGTTTTGGTATAAGCAAAAACGGTTTTCTCAAAATCGGCATTGTCTTTTTTGCAGGCAATCTTACAAATGCCAATCCAATGAGCACCCGGGGTGATCTTTTTTGTTGCAAACATGAGATGCCCTTTATGGGTTGATACATATGGGTTACAATCCCAAAACTGAGCAATACCCATTTCTTCAGAATTATCTCCATCTTCTTTTATTTTCTTTCCAATTTCATAAACTTCCATCAATTCATCATGAAATTTAGTGCCTTTTTCTAAGGAAAATTCAGGATGTTTCTCTGGTTTAAATTGGGCTGCAGAATCAATCACAAAAGGCCGTATTTTACTCCAATGTGGTTCAATACCGTCCATATAGTCCGGTGGTGTGGGTTGCCATCTTGAAACCTCTTCAGTTAGCACAGAAAACTTAGGCATGGTACGTGTTTCTTTATAGTTATCTGTAGCAATCCATTCCTTAATATGCTGTGCAACTTGCATTCCATAATTTTTAGAAACATCAAAGGTTTTTTCATCTCGATCTTTCCAAACTGTGTATAGGCTATCACGATAAGTAATAACCCTGTCTTCAGAAAAAATAAGTTCCTTGCCAACATCAAAGTAGGCCACCAAAGCTGCCAACTCATAATTTAAATATTCTCTAGTAATTGGTTCGGGAACAGGTTTAAGATCTTTAATCTGCCCTGCCAATGTTTCGTATGTGTTGCTATTCTGACACATCACTTCATAAGCCGCTATATTGGCATAATTATAGATCCTGCTTGCCACTGGAGGTGAAAAAATATCGTGTACCATGATCGCAGTTATTTTATCAACCGCCTTATGATAATCATTCGGGCTAATCACAATTTCTTGCGTTTTATTATTGCAAGAAAAGAGTGCCACCATAAAAAGCAGCAGCATAAATTCTTTAATTCGGTATTTCATATAACTCAATTTCTTCATTATTTATAGTGACCAATAAATATGTTAGGCCATCAAAATTAATAATATTTAATCCTTTGACTGCCTTATTGGCGAAATTAACACCTATTTTAACAGCTGGGACATATTCACCATTATTTTGTATCACAGCTCCTGCAAAACTATCAAACTTACCTTGATAGGGGGTAACTCCAAAATAATTGCCGGCCAACATAATATCTTCTTGACCATCTCGATTAAAATCATATTTCAACATTTCGGTAATAGGTGCTAGTTGCAAGTCGGGTTCTTTAAAAGATTTGAATATATAATTACCATTATTATTTTCTAAATAACCTGATGCCAGCGTATTAACCGTTAGCAATTTAGCTTTGTTTAAGACTTCTTTAGTGAAAATATCCTCTACGGTTTTTCCTGCAAAATCCTTATAACTTGTATACTTTTTCTTTAAATAATTTAACTGACCTGACAATTCATCCAAGCCCTGAAGGGTATAGTACTTACCATTTTTTTCAATCGCCACTATGGTTTCCGTTTTGTTATTATCATCAAAATCTCCCACATACATTTTCATCGGGTATTTTTCGGAGGCTTTAAATTTCGAATTCAATCCGAAGTTGCCTAATACATAATCTTCATCACCGTCATTGTCAATATCGAAAGCAATTATGCTTTGCCATAAACCATTCAAATTTCCTTTTAAATAACCAGTCAGTAACATTTTTGAATTGTCCACCAGTATTCTGCAGAAATGTAGGTTGCATCCACTCGCCTACTATAATCAGATCCATTTGCTTATCACCATTAAAATCGGTCGTTATGGCATCGGTCACCATTCCTAAACCGGGCAGATCCTCCCTTTTAAAGGTACCTCTATCGTTTATTAAAAGATATGATTTGGGTAGTTTACCAAAGTCAAGAGCATTGATATGATTACCGACAAATATATCTAAATCTCCATCCAGATCAATATCTAATGATTTAACGACCGAAGCATGTTCATAGGAAGATGGAATTTCGGTTTTTAAATAATTAAAGTTATCTCTGTAAAAATATACCCTATCTAATAAAGCCTTCGAATTTCCTGTAAATTCACCGCCTCCAGCACCTATGAATATATCTTTTTTACCATCATTATTTAGATCAGCTATGAACGCAGAAACATCTTCATGCAATTTATCTTCCTCAATCAATAATACCTCTTTATTCTCAAAACCATTTTTTGTTTGCAGAAATAAAGCTGATGGATAATTTCTTGAACTCCCGAAAAAAATATCATCTATTCCATCGTTATTCAAATCGCCAACCGCAGTGGCAGGACCTCGATCTGAAATTTGATAAGGAATTAATTTATGACGGTTAAAATCTACATAATTATTTTCTATATGCCTGTATTTTAACCCATTAATACTATCTTTTTTATTTAACCAGGGTTTAGGTTTTGGAAATAATAATGAATAGTCTACCGTTGATCTTTTATATAATGGCGTTATGGTAAGTGTTTGGTTCGTCTTGACATTTTCTGCCGTTTGTATGGTATTATCGGGCCAAATGATGGTTAGAGAATCAATCATTTTTGTATTGCCATATCCAAAATGTATGATAGCTTCTGAAGACGACTGAAATCCTTTTGAAGTAAAAAGTTGCTTAAATTGTTTAATACCATTGTGATAAGAAATTACTTTAGTTCCAATCCCAAAATTATTACCCTTTTTATATTTAAACTTCAATTTTAAATAATTAGATGTTGAATCAATAGTGTTTCTATAAAATGTGACTGGCGAATTCACATTATTTGTCACCAGATCAATATCTCCATCATTATCAAAATCTGCATAAGCGCTGCCCGTCGAGATCAAGGTGTCTTTTGATATCCAATTCCCTGACTGATCTTTAAAATTCAGGTTTTCTTGTCCTTGAAAAATACGATTCGCCACAGCTCCAGTAGGCATCATACTCAGGGCCTTTTTATCAACCAGATTTGTATTATGAAGATTCTCCCGAATTTTTTCATTTGATATATATTTTATATAATCAAGATCGTTGGGCCTTTTAAGTATTCCATTGGATATAAAAAGGTCTTGTTCCCCATCTTGATCAAAATCGCAAAACAGGGCTGACCAACTCCAATCGGTAGCCGATAAACCACTCATCAATGCTATTTCAGAGAAATTGTTACCTCTATTAATCTGTAGCATATTTCGGGCATATTGATAATGATAACCAAAGCGATTAATTTTCATGTTTAACAAATCGATTGATTCATCTCCCATAGAAGCTTTTAAAATGGTCTCATCTTCAGGAGCCATGTCTAGTGTTAATATATCAGGAAATCCATCATGATTTAAGTCTGCAACGTCATTTCCCATTGAAAATCGGCTTGTTTTTCCAAAATTATTTTTGAGTTGCTCTTTAAATGTACCATTACCTTGGTTCAGGTAATAATAATCGTCTTCGTGGAAATCATTGCTAATATATAGATCGACAAAACCATCATTATTAAAATCTTGTGTAGCAATTCCAAGCCCATAACCATTAGTTCCTCCAAAAACACCTGCCTCTCCACTCACATCGGTGAAAAATTCACCATCGTTTCTCAATAATTTATCTCCGCTTTTTTCGTCTCTATTATATCTAATTTCTACTTTACCAAATGAATTTTGACTATGCACAGCATGGTTCAATAAATACATATCCAGATCGTCATCATTATCATAATCAAAAAACGCAACAGTTGTTGAATAATTTTGAAAATTCAGCCGGTATTTTTCAGCTTCTTCGGTAAAGGTATTATCACCATTATTAATATACAGCTCGTTGGCGCCTGTTAAGCCATGAATTCCAACAACTGCACAAACATAAATGTCTAAAAGTCCGTCCCCGTTGACATCAGCCATTACAGTGCCTGTGTTCCAGTCGGCATTACCTTCCACTCCTGCTTTATTCAGTGATGTCTTCAAAAACAAAATTTCCTTTATTCAAATACAAGTTTATTTTTACCTTGGTTGGCATGTAAAAAAAACATCCACAAGACCATCGTTATTTATATCACCAACAGCAACCCCGGCGCCATTATAGTAGTATAAATAGTCTAAAATATTTAGTTCATTGGTAGGTTTTAATGTATTTTGAAAATTAACTTTAGTATATTCATTATCGACAATAGAGAGCAGATGGGATTCTTTGGTTCTGCTACAGCCTAAAGAAATTAATAAAATGAATATGAAAATAATTTTATTAATCATTCATACTAAAAATTTTGGTCTGGCTATCATTGATTCCCACGATTAAATATCTTTTCCCGGACTTATCTTTAAACCAATCCAGTACTTTTACTTCACCTTTAGCTTTAAATCCAGTTTGGGTTTGATTTTTGAAATTGCCATGTTCGTCTCCAAATAAGATCAATCCATGATTTGCATCCAACCTTGAAAATTGGGGCTTAAAGTTAAAATTATTCCCTGCCAGGATTAAATCTAAATTCCCATCTTTATTAATATCCTCACATTGAATATCGCATATACATGAAAGTTGTGCCTCACTTGGAAGTTCTTTAATAAGGAAATTACCATTTCCATTGTTAAAAGCCACATAACTTGAAAAAGTGGTTACTGTACTAATTTCTGACTTCTCTAAGACATTTTTAGGAAAAAGTTCATCGATGGATTTTGTAGCGTACTCACTAAATTTTAAATTTTGTTTTTTTAATGAATTAATTTGCCCTGTTAGTTCCCTTTTTAAATGTATAGGTACGTCGCGACCATTAACAGTTCGCGTAAAGATTTGTTCAGTTGTTCCATTATTATCAAAATCATTCACAAACATTTTTGCAGGATGATCTTTATCTGCCTGATAGATCGAGTTTAAACCTCTATTTCCCAAAATAAGATCGATATCCCCGTCATTATCAAGATCTTTTCCTTCAACCGCATTATACCAACCTGAATAATCAATTAAATTCGTCGACATTTCGTCTAATCGTGTACCTGTATTTTTAAATATTTTCGGAGCCATCCATTCCCCCACGACAATGAGATCCTTTTTCTGATCTCCATCAATATCTTGCCATATCGCATCGGTTGTCATTCCTATGGTTTCTGCCTTCTGAGCCTTGGTTTTGATCACATTGACAAAATTACCTTTCCCATCATTTTCTAAAAATAAATTTTCCGGAAGAATTCCATAAGTTCCGGGTACACTTAAACTGGCGATAAATAAATCAACATCTCCATCATCATCAAAATCATGTGGAGCAATCGAAGAAATATTGGCATCAACCCGTGCCAAGATCTTATAATCTTCGAACATGGCATTTCCTTTATTAATATACACTCTTACTCCTGTTCTTGCATTTTTAAAATTACCTCCTGAACCTACAATAAGATCAAGGTCTTTATCATTATCTACGTCTAAGAAAAGCGCACAAGTATCTTCAAAAAATAGCTCGGTAGTAAAATCAGCTGGTGTTAATTTACCACTACTTTTTTGAAAATATAATTGACCCTTTTGATTGTAAGCCCCTCCTATAAAAACATCGTCGTTACCATCATTATCAACGTCACCAATAGCAACAGCAGGACCTTCTCTTGATTGCATCTTAGGTATTAACCCTTCGTAATCAAAATCAATATAAGGATCTTCTTTATGAGGAATTAAGTTATTTTTAATTTCAGAAAAATATTGTTTTGTTGATTTAGTATTTTGGGGTAAAAAAATCTCCGTTGCATCTTCAATATGTAAAACAAGCATTTGATTCACATCGGTTATACCAATTTTTTGAACCTTATAATTCGGCCATATCACTCTTATAGAATCTATCTTTGGAGCAACTCCTACACCAAAAGTCATAACATAGTCAATAGAAGATTGAAATCCTCTTGAAGGAATTAATTCCTGACGGATTATTTGATCATTGACAAATAGTTCGACGATACTTCCAACAGCGAAAGGATTTATCTTGTCACCTTTTAAATCGATCTTTAAATAGTTATTCTTTGAATTATTTTGATAGACAAACAATGGCATATTTAAATTATTAACGATAAGGTCTAAATCGCCATCGTTATCCAGATCTCCAAATGCTGCGCCATTTGAAAAACCCGGATGGTCAAATCCCCAATTCTTAGTGTTATTACTAAAGGTTAAATCGTGGTTATTTTTTAGTGCGTAATTTGTAATAGGCGTGCTGGGCATACTATTAATTATGGAATCTTGAGAAGTTTTAACACCAGATATTGCCATTTCCTGATATACTTCATTGGCAAAAAAATCAATAAAATCCTGATTGGTCAAATCATGATAAATACCATTACATACATATATGTCTTTATACCCATCATTATCCATATCGAAAAGCAGCGCTCCCCAAGACCAATCTGTTTGCGCTACTCCGCTATAAAAAGCAATTTCAGAAAAGGTATCATCTCCATTATTTAACTGTAGTGTATTTTGCATATACTGATTATAAAAATCCTTGTTTTGCTTTAATTTATAAACATCATAACGTTCAAAATCACTTGTATTTTTTAGACGTTCATCCTCCTCTGGTAGCATATCTGTCACAAAGATCTCTGGCTTACCATCATTATTGATATCAGCCATATCCGCACCCATTGATGAAAGACTTAAATGAGACATTCTGTTTTTAATATCTTCCTTAAACGTACCATCTCCATTATTGATATATAAATAGTCGCGTTCATAAAAATCATTAGAAACATAAATATCCGGCTTGAGATCATTGTTCACATCTCCCACAGTAACACCAAGTCCAAAACCGATCAGACTTCCATATATACCTGCCTCTTCACTAACATCTTTAAATTTCCCATTATCATTGCGCATTAATTTATCTCCTCCACCTTTAAAAATTTCCGGTAAATCCCAATCTTGGCTGCGTAAATCGCGTTTATTAGAATACCCTAAGCTACTTACAGGGATAAAACTATTATTCAATATATACGCATCTAGGTCGCCATCTCCATCATAATCAAAAAAGGCAGTATGGGTTGTAAAACCACTATCTGCCAAATTATATTCTGATGCCATTTCCGAAAAGGTTAAATCTCCATTATTAATAAAAAGTTCATTTTTTTGATCATCATCCTTTAAATTTCCCGCATTGCAAACATAGATATCCAGCAGGCCATCTGTATTAATATCGACCATAACCACACCTGTTGACCACGATCTGTTTCCCTGGGTATTCGATTTTAACGAAATGTCTTCAAATTTAAAGTCCCCTTTATTAAGATATAATTTGTTCTTACCTCTGTTGGCTGTTAAATAGACATCCGGCAAACCATCATTATTGATATCGCCAATGGCTACCCCTCCTCCGTTATAAAAATTTCTATATTTAAAAATATTGAAGTCTTCTTCATTCTCAACTTTATTTATAAAATCTATCCCAGTCTGAGTTGCATCCAACTTGCTAAACAATTTGGATCTTTTGGTTTCAGATTTTATTATCGCTTTTACAGAGAAGATATGATTAGCAGAAATATTATTATGTAATTTTCGCATTATTTAATGTTTTTTTTAACACTTAAAGACTATAATTATTAATTCGAGATAATATAATGATCTTCATTTTTTATTTTAATTTTTTCTATTGCCCTGACAGGCCCATCTATAATAAAGTAATTTGAATCGTCTAAAAGAAAATGGCCATTGAAATTTAATAATAATTGACCATGTGATGCGTCTAGGCGGCTTAATTGTGTATTAATATCATAACGATTACCTCCTAGTAATATATCCGGAAACCCATTATTGTCAAAATCTTCGATGTACAATTTATGTACTGAAGAACTTTGTACTAAATTAGGAATTTCTCTTAAAGCAAAGCTATTGTTTCCCAAATTTTCTAAATAGGTTGTTGCTAAATTGTAGATATATTTTTTCTCAGCAGACTTTAACTTTTGTTGAGTAAAAATATCTCTAAAATCGGCCTTAGCAAAGGCTGTATAAGACAAATATTTTTTGTTTAAAAAAGGCATTTGTTTCGATAATTCTTCCTTGGTAGAAAAAGGAATTTCCTTCCCCTGATGATAATAAGTTATTACAGGATCAACACTATTATTGTTATCAAAATCGCTTAAATATAATGTTATTGGATTTTCATTAGAAGATCTTAAACGCGTATTAAGACCCCAATTACCCGCAAAAATATCTATGTCGCCATCCTTATCAAAATCTTCGGCCATTATGCAATTCCAGAGTCCATTTGTACCAGATAAACTTTGGTTATTACTTTGCACAAACCCATTTTCAGTATTTAATAAGATTGTGATCGGCATCCAATACCCCACAACTATCAGGTCTTTTTTTAAGTCTTTATTTAAATCTACAAATACAGCATCTTGAACCATGCCTAAATCATGTAACGGTTGTGCAGAAAAATTACCGCTCCCATCATTTTTGAATATGTAATTTATAGGAGTTTTTCCAAATTGATGTGGCACAGAATTAGCACCGATAAATAGATCTAGATCACCATCCTGATCTATATCATCGGCCAATACAACAGAAGCATTCATTTCAATAGAATTAAAAGCATCTTCCTTTTTACTCAATTCACCATTTTTATTTATGTATAATCTAGGCTGTAAAGGTTTCCCTTTGGTGAATTCATTACCACCTGAGATGACTACAAGATCGTCGTCTCCATCACTATCTGCATCGAAAAATAAGTGTTTAATGTCTTCATTTAATTTGTCCTTTTCAAAAAGCTCGCCTTGTGAAATAGTAAAAGTTCCATCTACATTTTGAATATACAATTTAGAAGATATGGCCTTAGCTCCACTCAAAAATACATCTTGAAAACCATCATTATTAATATCTGATACCGATATATCCGGACCTTGATATGTATTCATGTAGGGAATTAATGGATCTCGTGTAAATTCAACAAAGCTATTATCATGATGCTTATAATTAATAGTTGATTTCGAATTTTCTAAATACCCTATTTTCTTTTCTAATTTGATATCCTGATAATAATTTCCTATTGAATTTCCTTCATTTAAAACCAACGTTGAATTAACCTCTATGTTCTTTAATATTTCATAATTGCCTTTCGGCCAGATAACTATTAGAGAATCTATTTTTGAAGATCTGCCTATGCCAATGGTTAAGTTGGGAGATACGGCAGATAAATAACCTCTAGTGGTATAGTTTTCTTGTAAAATAGAAAGACTGTCTATGTAGATTTTTACTTTAGCCCCAATCCCGAACCTGTTGCCTTTATTTCCTTTAAATTTGACTTTAATATATTGATTTGGTTTATCTAAAGTATTCGCAAGGTTTTCATGAATGAAGGATTCATCATTTATATTATTTGTAACCAAATCTAAATCGCCATCATTATCAAGATCGACATAAACAGCACCATTACTGAAAGAAGGTTTACTATTTAACCAAGATTCGTTAATGTTTTGGAATGTTAAATCTCCATTATTTTTAAATATATAATTAGCAACTTTTTTTTGAGGGAGTTCATCAATTAAAGATAAATCCTCTTTTGTCATTCCCTGATTGATCCTTTTTTGAATATTCTCATTGGCAATAAAGCTGATAAAATCCATATCATTAGTGGCACCAACAATTCCATTTGTGATATAGACATCTTTTAAGCCATCATTATCAAAATCAGCAAACAGTGATGACCAGCTCCATTCAGTAGCGGCAATTCCAGCTGCAAAAGCTATCTCGCTAAAATTACCGTTCCCCAAATTTAATTGCAGCATGTTCTGCATATATTGCGGAGCATAACCATTCATTAAATATTGCCGATAACTTTGATAAGCATATTCCGTTCCCGAAGATTTATAAGTTTCTATATTTTCTGGTAACATATCCAATGATATGATATCGTTAAATCCATCGTTATTAAAGTCGGCAATATCATTTCCCATCGAAAAATGGGAAGTATGCCCTAACCGTTTTTCATTGGTAGAGATCACTTCCTCAAAAGTTCCATTTTGCTTATTTATGTATAAATAATCATTTTCGAAAAAATCATTACTTACATAAAGGTCGGGATAACCATCGTTATTAATATCGCTGGCTGTAACTCCTAAGCCATAACCAATTTTACCTTGATAAATTTTGCTTTCAATGGACACATCTGTAAAAACCCCATTATCATTTCTAAACATCCTGTCTCCTGATAAAATATCGGACTGCGTCCTTAAACTTCCTTTTCCGTATGTCCTATTTGGGTGTACAGAATGATTCAATAGAAACATGTCTAGATCTCCGTTTGAATCATAATTAAAAAAAACCGATTGGGTTGCAAATGAAACTACATCCAATCCGTATTTCATTGCTTCATCCTTAAATATTGCTGTTTGCCATTTTCAGAAGTGCCATGATTTATCAAAAGCTTATTTACACCTTTAATCCCCCTGTAGTCACCAATTTTGCATAAATAGATGTCTAATAAACCATCGTTATTTATATCGACTGTAGAGACCCCTGTGGTCCAACCATCATCATCAATCAGATCGCCATTTGTTACGTCTTCAAATTTAAAGTTACCTTGATTAAAATATAGTTTATTTGGATTTTGATTTGCTACAAAATAAAGGTCATCTAAGCCATCGTTATTGAAATCACCCGAAGCAACTCCAGCACCGTTATAATAGTAAAGATAAGTTAGTATATTAAATTCAGGAGAATTGATAAGTTCGTTCTTAAATTTAACCCCGGTAGAATTGGCTTCAGGCTTTTTGAATAAGGTATTTTTTTGATTACACGATATTGTGACAACCAAAAAGAAATCATTAAGAAAGATCTTAAAATGAAAGATATCATGGAAAATAATTAAAATGTAAATCTAATAATAAAACATAAAAAAACGTCCTTTCTAAGAAAGGACGTTTTACTTTTAATTCAAATATATGAATAAATTAATATCCAGGATTTTGAGCAATATTAGGATTGGCTAATGCATCCGCCGGTATTGGCATCAACACAGAACGTGGATCAGATTCATAATTCTTTAATTCTCTTGGACGTTAAATATACTCCAAAACGAATTCTATCATTTCGTCTCCAACCTTCCCACCATAATTCACGGGCTCTAACATCCAATATATTATCAACAGAACTAATGGTTGTTGACGATTCATTAGGTAACTGTTGCACCAATGCTTGTGCTCCAGGTGTATCTCCCATTCTTGCCATAGCTTCAGCTTTCATTAAAAGTGCATCTGCATAACGGGCAATAACCATATCATTGTTAGGATTATCAACATTATTATAATCTGGCTTATATTTTATTCCACGAATACCTGCCGTTTCTAAAGATGAACCTCCTGTAATCAAGGTTACACTTGGTGTAAATATTAACGGATTACCAGGCCTGTCGAATAACTGCTCAGTTCCACCTGGTCCATATTGTTGACCTACTTGAAAACCAACATTATATCCACTATTCTCAGTAACATCATCAAAATATTTTTTAATTCTGATATCTTCAGAATCAAACTTATTATAATATTCTGCAGTAGTAGCAAAACCATTCCATCCTGAAGGGTTTTGATTATAGTGCTGCGTCATTCTCCATCTTGATTGTATATTCCCTACAGGTCCTCCCAAAAAGTTTTGAGATACCAAAATAATCTCAGAAGAGGTTTCTGTATTTAAAGGAATAAAATTATCCCAATAATCTGCAGCTACACTCTTACCTGTAATCGCATCCACATGAGATACAACCTGTGCCATATCTGCATTGTCAAATGTATATGGGCCAGCAGGGTTATCTGCTTTAAATACGCCTTTATTCAAATATAACTTGGCTAATAACCAATGAGCCGCATTTTGATTAGCTTTTGTAGGATCAGATGCCGGTAAATTACCAACAACAGCTTCTATTTCGCTTATTACCCAATCAGTCGCTTCTGCTCTCGAACGTACAAGTGCATTTTCATTTGGATCACTACCAATTTCTCTATAAGGTGCTTGACCCCAAAGATCGATCACATGATAATAATGCATTGCTCTTAAAAAACGAGCTTCAGCTTCCTGTTGTGTACTAGGACTTGCTCCTAATACGAAGTTACATTGGTTAATGTATGAAAGGAGATTGGTGTATGTATCTCTGTTAAAAAGATGATCTGGCGCATAAGTTAGTGTATGCAATGCACGAAAAACACCATTATCGTCCCAGTCACCTCCTCGTGTTGGACCTACTAATGCATCTGTAGTATGCTCACCTAAAACTACCAAGGAATTTTCTGCTTGATATGCTCCTCTTAAATTGGCATAAGCACCTGCCAATAAATCTCCAGCATCGTCATTCGAGACTGCATATTGGGTTTCTGCTGATTCTTGACGAACGCCATCTAAGGCCTTCTCTTCAAGGTCTGTACAGCTTTGAAACAACAACCCGGTTGTTGCAACTAGTGCTGCTAAACTTAAACTAAATATTCTTCTTGTCTTCATTATTGTTTTTTAAAATGTAACGTCTAATCCTAATGTGAATGTTCTTGCGGCAGGATATGCGAAATAATCCATCCCTGCAGAAGGAACTCCATTTATCTGCTTATTTGTATCTACCTCAGGATCGAAACCTGAATAATCTGTAAACACAAGTAAGTTACTACCATTAACATATACTCTGGCATTTTTGATATACTTTGAAAGCCCTCCTAAAGAATCTTCATTAAAGTTATATCCAACACTCAAGTTAGATAATCTCAAGAAATCACTAGATTCCAAGTAGCGTGTACTTGGTGTATTAGGATCCCCTTGTGCCTGACCTGCAGTTGCATACTCTAAAGGAACGTTTCTGTCTCCCAAGAATGAACCTGCAAAAAATAAGGCATTTGCTGTATTATTATAAATATACCCTCCATACGCTCCATACATTGACATGCTGGCATCCCATTGTTTGTGGCTGAAGTTAAGATTGATACCTAAATTAACATCCGGCAAAGCATCTTTACCTATTAATTTAGGAGCAGATCCACCTAATCCGGTTGGATTACCATCAGGACCTACATAAATAGAATTTCCATCGCTATCTAATCCTACCCATTCTCTCATATAATAAGAATAAATCGGTTCGTTATTAGTAATTACCTGAGCATAAGCACCTGATAATCCTTGACCATTGATGGCACCTGTTTGGGTGAACAATGTATATCCCGTGATCTTATTACTTAGGAATGCAGCATTAAAGTTAATATCAAAATTGGTTTCTGCTTTATTTATAGCTTTAAAGTTAAGTGCCACTTCAACACCTGTATTTTCTAGTACGCCTGGCAAATTCACAAAAGTTGTTACTGCAGCTCCAGGAGCTGTTGCGGCCGCGGGCTGTGGAAATATAAGATCCTCAGTTTCCTTCTTAAAATAATCTATAGAACCGCTAATTCTACTTTCTAAAAATCCAAAATCTATACCTGCACCATAACTCGTAGTGGTTTCCCATTTTAATTCATCGTTCGCATTGGTTACAGGATTTAAATTTCCATCACTATAAGCAGACACCGCAATGGCCGAATTAGGTGAGAATTCCTGGTTACCGGTAATACCATAATTTAAACGCAATTTTACCAGGTTAATATCCCCGCCATAATCATCGATAAATTTATAGGCCGCACCCACTGCAGGGAAAAGATCATAAGTATTGGCAGAACCAACCCTTGTAGAACCATCAGATCTTAAAGAGGCATTGATCAACAAATTTTCATGAATTGTTGTTTCAATTCTCCCAAAGAAAGATTGTAATTCTGTTTGGTTTCTAGCAGAATTCGATGTGAAATCATTTGCACGTCCGCCTTCAATATTATCAATTAAGTTTGTCTGATTGATATTAAAGAATCTGGCATCCGTAAAGTTGCTTTTAAAGTTATACTGGTAATAAGAAAAACCGACCCAGCGCATTCATTTTAAAATTGTCGCTAAAATCTTTTTATACATCAAAATATTTTCAAATGTTTTGTTGAAAAAACTCACATTATTAATATTGGCGTATCCACCAGCCGGTGAACCACCAGTAGTTGTACCATCTATATTTTGGATAGACATGGTTGGTAGCATTTGAGCTGCCCTTTGAGAAGTAGAATATTCTGCACCAAAAACGAACTTATAACTTAGTTCATCGGTAATCTTAAAGGTTGGTGCAAAACTTGCAATTACCTTAGAGGTCGCTGTATTATCCTTATAAGAATTCAATAATTGTTCAGGGTTCAAATAGGTATTACTAACCACATTATATGACCCGTCAGAATTTCTAAGATTATAAGTTGGATTCCAATATAAACCCACACCTATTAAACTTCCAACAAATCCTGCATTATCAGTAATTAATTGAGCCTGATCTTGTATTTGAGTAAAGGCAAATTTTGTGTCTATACTTAAGAAATCATCAAACATATCTGTAGAATTGTTTAATGAGAATGAATATTTATCTAAGCCTGTTTTCTTTACAATACCCTCTTGAGACAAGGCACTTATAGAAACTCTTGTTCTAGAATCTTCACCACCTAAATTTATAGAAAGGTCATGACTTGTGGTCGTAGCGCTCTGCATAAGCACATCTACATAATTATAACCACTTCCACCATGATCTAATCCAGGATTACCAGCAGCAGTAATTTGAGATGCATATTGAGAAGATGACATCATGTCGATCTCATTTGTTATTTTACTAAAGCCTATAGAAGTTCCATAACTAACAGAAGGTTTTCCAATCTTACCCTTTTTAGTAGTTATTAAGATCACCCCGTTTGCACCCCTAGAACCATAAATAGCGGTAGAAGACGCATCTTTAAGAATGTTGATACTCTCTATATCATTTTGATTGATAAAGTTTAGCGGGCTTCTTGCTGTAGACGAACCAGTATCACCACCACCGTCAGCTCCACCTCCAGAGATATTTCCTCCAGATAATGGAATACCATCAACCACGATCAAAGGTTCATTTCCTGAACGTAATGAAGTATTACCACGCACCCGAATACTAATAGCACCTCCGGGTTCACCACTCGTTTGTGTAACTTGCACACCAGACACCTTACCTCGAATTAATTGGGAAGGATTCGCAGTATTCACTGCCGTAAAATCTTTCGCCCCAATGGCATCAACGGCACCTGTAGCATCAGTTTTGGTTGTAGAACCATAACCAATGATCACTACCTCATCAAGTTCGTTAGCATCTTCCGCTAACAATACATTGATGACACTTTGACCATTAACGGCCACTTCTTTGGGTGTAAACCCGATAAAACTGAATTGCAATACAGCGTCGGCACCTACATTATCAATGGAATAATTACCATCAAAATCGGTTACAACCCCGTTCGTTGTTCCTTTCACAATAACGTTTACTCCGGGTAATGGCCCATCATTACTTGTTACCGTTCCAGTTACTGTTTGTGCAAATATTATACTAGTCGATAGCATAATACCTAAAAACATTAATTGTTTAAGTAAATTGAATTTCATAATTATTTAAATTAGTTAAGTTTTCTATTTAAGAAATGCATTGAATATAGCGCAAATATACATTAATTAATGAATTGGCAATATTGAAATTAAAAAAGTGAATTAAATGTATTTTCAAGCGATATAAGTTCTGAATTCCTTAAAATTCGATCGCAAGATAAAAATATTGACGAATAATAGTCATTTTTATATTTACGAAATCGATTTCGTGTTAATAACTTTTTAACGAAATCGGTTTCGTAGAATTCGTTTATTCGTTCTTATTTAACGGGTTTGACATAAAAGCATCGATCTCAGAATTTGTTATGACTGGATTCGCCCCTTCTTTTCCCGCTACCATAGCGCCCACTGCCGAAGCAATATCTAAAGCTTGCTTTGGCTCCTTTTTATTTAGTAGATTACTAATAAGCGTGGCTAAAAAAGAATCACCCGCACCTACCGTATCTGCCACTTTTATTTTATAACCTTTATTCCTGTATAACCTGCCATCATATAATAGTAGAGCACCATGCTTGCCAATGGTAACACATATTTGATCTGTATTGGTATAGGTTGACAGAAATTTAATTTGTTCTTCCATAGAGGTTGTATCAACCTTTAGGGCATTGCAAATTTCGATAAGTTCTTCGTCGTTGAGTTTGATAAAACTCGCTTTAGACATAAGATCTAATAATAATTCCACAGAATAGAATGGCGGCCTAAGATTTACATCGAATACTTTCATCTTGGCATAAGGTAATAATGTTAGCAGTGAACTTTTACTTACCTCATCTCTACAGGCCAAACTGCCAAAAATTAATGCGTCAGAGGATCTCACCATGTCTATCGCTTCTTCAGTAGCCTTGATATTATCCCAGGCTACCGGATATTCGATCTCATAGGTTGCAGAACCTTTTTTGTTCAAGGTAACATGTACACATCCCGTTTTATGCATTTTATCGATCTGGATAGACGATGTTTTCATCCCGTGATCACGAATATAAGCTAACACCTCTTTCCCGTCGCTATCATCTCCTACACTACTAATGATATAGGTGTTGTTTTTAAAAGAATTCAACCTTAAGGCAACATTCAAAGGCGCCCCTCCAATTTTTTTATGGGTTGGAAAAACATCCCAGAGGACCTCTCCAAAACAAGTAATAGTCGGCATATTATTATTCTTTAACTAGTTTCTTCTCTAATTCTTCTAAAGAAACCCCTTTGGTTTCGGGCATCATAAAAATTACAAATATCAATTGCAGCACCATCATAAAGGCAAAAATGGCAAAGACAACACCTGCCCCAATTTTAGCAAATAGAAATGGTACCAATGATGGAATGATCGCAGCCAATATCCAATGGGTTGAAGTGCCAAATGACTGGCCTGTTGCTCTAAGATGATCCGGAAATATTTCAGAAATAAACACCCAAATCACAGCACCCTGCCCAATGGCATGTGAGGCAATAAAAATGAATAAGAATATGGGCACAGCCATCCCTTCCCAGTTTAAAAAGAAGGCCATCGCTACCAATGATAAGGATATAATATATCCTATCGAACCAATAAACATCAATGGTTTTCTACCCAACCGGTCTATGAGTGCCACGCCTACAAGCGTAAACACTAAATTCGTAACTCCAATACCAATACTACTCAATAAAGCGGTACTCTCACCAAGTCCTGCTTCTTGAAAAATTCGGGGCGCATAATATAAAAAGGCATTGATTCCCGAAAATTGATTAAAAAAAGCGATTAAGAAAGCCAATGTGAGTGGAAAACGATACTTTTTCATAAAGATGGTTTCCTTGCTATCGACATGTGTGGCCTGGCTTGCCTTTATTTCGGCAATAACCTCATCGACATTTTTATCGGGATACAATATTTTTAATGTACGGGTAGCTTCATTATCCCTTCCCTTTAATAATAACCATCTAGGACTTCTAGGAACTGTAAATACCAATAAAGTGTAGATGACTGCCGGAATTGCCTCTACCCCTATCATCCATCGCCAGGCGTTCTCTCCAATGTTGCTTAATAAGTAATTAGAGAAGAAGGCTATTAAGATTCCCAAGACAATATTAAATTGGTATAAGGCAACGAGCCTACCCCTATCTTTAGGGGGTGCTATTTCTGAAACGTAGGCAGGTGCCGCAATGGTGGATGCACCAACACCCAATCCACCTAAAAATCTAAAAAAAGCAAAGGTGTAAGGATCATTGACCATAGCCGATCCTAAGGCAGAAACCGTGTAAAAAACACCAATCCAGATCAGGGTTTTCTTTCTTCCCAATTTATCGGTTGGAATCCCTCCAAACATGGCGCCGATTACAGTACCCCAAAGGGCCATGGCCATCACTACCGTGCCATGAAACATATCTGAAGATCCCCACAGGGCTTGTAATTTTTTATCCGCACCAGAAATAACAACAGTATCGAATCCGAATAAAAAACCGGCAAGTGCTACTACGATCGACCATAAGAGTATTTTATTCATCTTTCCAAATTGATTTGATATTGTTTAAATTAAAATTATTAAGCCTGATCTTGTCTGTGGAAGATACCTGCAGTCTATTATAGAATTCCGTCGGAAAGATCTGATCGGTCATTACATATTTGCCATGATCCACAAAAATTTCTACAGATGACCAATCCATGATGATCCTAACATCAACTTCTTTATTGCTTACTGAATATGGCATAGAATGAATACCCTTTGCAAAACTAGGCTCAAAATCTACCAAGCCGGATGCCGTTCTGTCGATCGTCATTTTCTTATTTGCAGGATCAATTTCAAATACCAGTTTTTCGTTTTTATTGTTTGTAAATTCAAGCTTTAGCTGTTTTGAAAGATTGGTTTTGAATGTTACTTCACTTTGATTAAAATTTTGATAGTCAAGCTCAAAAGGGCTTTCGAGCGATACCATTTCCTGTTCAGACACTTTTGATAACTGTTCATTAAGTGCCTCCAACACATTACTTTGCAAAAAATAATGGCCTTTTTCTTTTATCAAAGACAATTCACGAGGTAAGGTCATGGCACTTCTCCATGTTGAGGTGGGTGTATTCCGGGCATAGTTCCAATTACTCATCCATCCTATAAAAATGCGCTCATTATTTGGTGTATTGTTATACGTTACACCGGCATAATTATCGGTTCCCCAATCTAACCATTTATGGTCTTTATGTTCGGCAGTGAACTTTTTTCCATCAAAATCACCAACAAAATATTGTGTGCCGGAACCGCCATTAGGCGCCCCGGGATTGATACTAATAAGCAGTACCCATTTTTCCTCATCGGTATTCTCCAACCTTTAGTTTAAAAAGATCCGGGCATTCCCAAACTCCACCATGTGCACCATGCTCTTTTCCGAAATCACTCAAGTGTGACCATTCTTTCAGATCATCAGACTTATAAAACTTTGCATGATCTCCAGCTACTAATATCAACACCCAATACTTCGACGCTTCATCCCAATATACTTTGGGGTCTCTAAAATCTTTAATGCCGGTATCATTAGGAATCACAGGATTACCTTCATATTTGGTCCAGGTATCTCCGTTATCTAGGCTATACGCAATACCCTGGGTTTGAAAATCAATTTTACCTGCTTTTTCACCTTCAATCAAATGGTATGTAAAAATGGCCACCAATGGTGGATTTTCTAAGGTGCCAAATCCCGAAGTATTATGAATATCTACTACGGCACTCCCCGAGAATATTATCCCAATTCGTCGGGATATAAGGCAATGGGTTTATGCTCCCAACTGATCATGTCTTTACTAATGGCATGTCCCCAATGCATGGGCCCCCAGACAATATCATCGGGATAATACTGATAAAATAAATGATAAACCCCTTGATGATACACCAGCCCATTCGGGTCATTCATCCATTTCTCCTCCGGCGTAAAATGGAATTGCGGCCGGAATTGTTCAGTATAATCTGTTCTATTTTCAGCAACAACAAGATCATCTAAGTTTTCTTCTTTGTTTGCATTCTTGTCACCACATGCAATAAATAACAGGATAATATTTAGAATAAATATGGTCCTTAAATAATTAAATTGTTTCATCTCTAAAATTATGTTACAATGATAAACAATATATTAAAATAATACAATTTGAAATTATCTTATCTATATTTGTTCCTTCGATTTATTAAATTATCATGAAAAAAATTGGCGTAAAATTATCACTATTCATTAATTATTTTGTTTTTGCCATATTATTGAATAGTGTCGGAATTGTTATTCTGAAGTCTCAAAATAATTACGGCGTAGATGAAGTACAGGCGAGTATTCTTGAAGCCTTTAAGGACCTGCCAATTGCCATTGTTTCATTTTTTGTTGCCTCCTTTTTACCGCGATTAGGGTATAAAAAAGCCATGCTTGATCGGTTTAGGATTGGTGGCTGCGGCTTGTATATCTATGTATTACGGCAATTCTTTCGATTCGGCTAAAATTTTATTCGCAACCGTGGGTGTATCATTTGCGCTGATAAAAGTATCCGTTTATTCTATGATCGGTTTGGTGACAGAAGGAGAAAAGGAACACAATAGTTTTATGAGTAGCATAGAAGGTGTATTTATGATAGGTATTGCCTTGGCATATTTTTTATTCCCTGCTTTTAATATTGAAGGCAAACCTGATTCATGGTTGAATGTTTATTGGCTATTGGCCGGATTATCCATGCTGTCTTTCTTATTTCTACTTTTTACCAAATTCGACAAAGAACCTGAAGTACCGGGTACAGACCTAACAGATGATTTTAAGCAGATGTTCCGGCTTATGGCCAGACTGTTGATCATTGTGTTTGTGATCAGTGCTTTTTTGTTCGTAATGATCGAACAAGGCATCATGACCTGGCTACCTTCTTTTAATGATAAAGTATTGAAATTACCCGAAAATATAAGCATCATGATGGCCAGCATATTGGCTATAAGTTTGGCGGTCGGAAGGCTTCTCGCCGGGGTGATCACCAGAAAGGTGAACTGGATCTGGGTACTTTCTATATGTACGGTTTTTGCCATGGCACTTGTAATATTTGTATTACCAAAAACCCTAAATATTAGCGTAACCGAAATTAATAGTTTAACAGATATCCCCTTAATAGGATTTGCCTTTCCTATTGTTGGATTGTTTATCGCACCTATTTATCCTTTATTGAATTCTGTGGTCTTAAGCGCCTTGCCTAAAAAATTGCACAGCCCGATGACAGGCCTGATCGTTGTTTTTTCTGCCCTTGGCGGAACGCTGGGATCGAGGATCATTGGCTGGCTTTTCAAAAATCAAGGTCCTGAAAATGCCTTTTATTACACCCTCATTCCTATGGGATTATTATTGATCTCGTATTTTATTCTTAAAAAATTAACTGCCAAAAATGCAATTCAAGCTCAACATTGAAAAAACTCTTAAAGACACTTCTCCAACAAGAAGATACCGACGGTGATAAAAAGATCACCATTGAAGATAAAGGTCCAAGATCCTTTCTTCTAAAGGACATTCAATCAAATCATGAAATTGACATTAAGGGCACTTTTTACCTAGCCAACCTGTTACAGGAACTGATCTTGGCTAAGGAAAAGAATACTGATACCATCGATACCAATAATATATTTGAAAAACCCATTGATCGTTTTTCTAAAATGATAGAAGATTATTATTGGGATGGACTCACACGTAGCATTGACAAAAAAGGTTTAAGCAAGGTATTATCTGATGAAAAATCATCTTCAAAAGTCCAACGGATTTATGTTCCGTTTAACGACACTAAGGCATACACCTATTTCAAAGAATTAGAGACCTCACATTCAAATCTGGAAGTTATTAAATTACCCCAAACAATCACTCCTGAATATGTGTTGAGCATCAATGATAAACCCGGAATCCTTTCCTTAAAATTAGAAGAAAAAAATGGCGCAGTAAAAGGTGTTCCTTTCGTTGTACCCGGAGGCAGATTTAATGAAATGTATGGCTGGGATAGTTATTTCGAATCTGTTGGATTGTTATTAGGGCCAAAAAAAGAATTGGCCAAAGATATGGCTGATAATTTTCAATATGAAATTGAACACTATGGTAAGATATTAAATGCCAACAGAACCTATTATTTAACCCGGACCCAACCCCCGTTTTATAGCTCACTGATAAGGGAAGTATTCGAGAATAAGGTAAAAGGCGCAGACATCGCATGGCTCAAAAGTCATCTTTTAACTGCCCTTAAAGAATATGAAACCGTATGGATGGTGAAAGGAAAACGATTGACAGACAACGGCTTAAACAGATATTTGGCCGAAGGTATCGGGATGCCACCTGAAGTTGAAGAAGGTCATTTTGATGAAATTTTCAGACCCTATGCTTTAAAAGCCAACCTAACTATCCCAGATTATGAAAAAGGATATTATGACAGGGAAATAAAAAATAAGGAGCTAGACGACTATTTTATACATGATAGAAGTGTACGAGAGAACGGGCATGACACCTCCTATCGTTTAGAAAAACGATGCGCACATCTTAATTGCGTGGAGTTAAATTCATTTCTATACAAATACGAAAAAGACTTTGCCTATCTCATCAAAACTTATTTTAACGATTCCTTTAAAACTTCTGATGGAAGGACATTTACCAGTGATTATTGGGATCAAAAAGCAACGATTAGAAAAGAATTGATGCTGCAATATTTATGGAATGAAGCAGATGGCATTTTTTATGATTATGATGTAGTTGCCAACACTCAAATTCCATTTGTTTCTGCCACCTCACTTATACCTTTATGGGCCGGAATAGCGGATAAACATCATGCAGAGAAAATGGTAATTCAAGCCTTACCTCAATTGATCTGCAAAGGGGGTGTTGCCGGATGTACAGAGGAATCACGAGGCGAAATTTCCGAACAACGCCCTGCCCGCCAATGGGATTACCCGAATGGATGGGCACCTCATCAGATGATGATCTGGAAAGGCCTCATAGATTATGGCTATAAAGAAAAAGCGCTACGAATTGATATACAGATGGCTATGGATGATCACTAAAAATGCGGTGCATTATAACGGTACCATACCAGAAAAATATGATGTGGTGATCGCTACCCATAAGGTATTTGCAGAATATGGCAATGTAGGTACCAATTTTGAATATATCACCCGGGAAGGTTTTGGCTGGATGAATGCTTCCTATTTGTACGGACTTAGTATGCTTCCCGAAAGATTCAAGAACAATATTAATGAATTGGTAGATCCAGACGACATCTTTAAATAATCTCATATCGCCTTATTTGAAAACATAGAAAATTATGTCGCCGGTTTTAGCGCATGGGTTTGGGACTGGCCCTTACTTATTTTGCTGATAGGTGGCGGACTTTTCTTTTTGATCTATTCTAAATTCACGCCTTTTTTTTATTTCAAACATTCGATTGATATCCTTAGAGGAAAGTATGATAAGGATAAAACTCCCGGGCAGTTAACACATTTTCAAGCTTTATCCTCAGCATTAGCAGCCACAGTTGGTATGGGAAATATTAGTGGGGTAGCCATTGCCATAGTTATGGGTGGGCCGGGAGCCGTATTCTGGATGTGGGTAAGCGCCTTATTCGGCATGGCTACCAAATTTTATACCTGTTCACTGGCCGTCATGTACCGTTCTAAAAATGAAAAGGGCGAAGCCCTAGGTGGCCCCATGTACACCATACAAAATGGATTGGGAAAGAATTGGAAACCCCTGGCTATTTTCTTTGCTTTGGCAGGATTGGTAGGTACCCTTCCGGCTTTTACAGCCAATCAATTAACGCAAACCATGGTGGATGTTTTTGAATGGAATGGCGTGAATGACAAATTGTATATTGGCATTACCTTGGCTATCATTGCATCTGTAGTTATCTTTGGAGGTATTAAAAGAATTGGCCGGGTGGCGAGCAGGCTTGTTCCTTTTATGGTACTCCTTTACTTTTTAGCGGTATTTGCCATTTTGATCATTCAGATCGAGGAAGTACCGGGCATGTTTAAACTTATATTCACCGATGCCTTTTCTGCGAAAGCAGCGGCAGGTGGAGCTCTGGGTTATCTTATTAAAACCGGAATTAAAAGAGCTGCTTTCTCTAATGAGGCAGGCATAGGAACTGCCCCTATGATGCACGGTATTGCCAAAACGAATGAACCTATTCGGGAAGGCCTGGTTGCCATGATCGGGCCGGCGATCGACACCTTGGTAGTTTGTACGCTTACCGCATTGGCCATTCTATCTACGGGTGTTTGGCGGGAAACAAGCGATAATGGTATTTCATTAACCTTAAGTGCCTTTAATTCGGTGTTACCCTATAATTTAGGAAGTATCGTGCTCACTATTGCTATTTTCGTCTTTGCATTTTCAACCTTATTTTCTTATTCGTATTACGGTGTTACCTGCCTGGGCTTTTTAACCAAACCCAAATATGGTAAATACTATAATTATTTTTATGTAATCTCGATCATAATAGCTGCTGTGGTGAAAATTGATTTTGCTGTGAACCTTATAGATAGCGCATTTGCTATGATGGCCATTCCTACCGTACTTTCAGCTTTATTGCTTTCGAAAAAAGTAAATGTCGCAGCAAAGGCGTATTTTAGCAAACTCAAATCAAATACTTTATGACGCATAAGGCCGGATATGTTAATATCATAGGAAACCCAAATGTTGGTAAGTCAACCTTAATGAATGCCTTTGTTGGCGAACGATTGTCTATCATAACATCTAAAGCACAAACCACCCGGCATAGGATCTTAGGTATTGTGAATGGCGAAGATTTTCAGATCCTCTTTTCTGATACCCCGGGAATCATAAAACCGGCATACGAATTACAGGCTTCTATGATGGATTTTGTAAAATCTGCCTTTGAGGATGCTGATATTTTGATCTATATCGTAGAGATCGGTGAGAAGGAATTAAAAGATGAAGCGTTTTTTAATAAAATAACCCAAACAAAAATTCCGGTATTGCTGCTGATCAATAAGATAGACAAATCAACACAAGAAGAAGTCGAAAGTCAAATGGCCTTTTGGCAGGAGAAAGTTCCGAATGCCCTGGTATATCCCATTTCCGCCTTAAAGAATTTTAATGTGAATACCATTTTTGAAAAGATCGTAGAGTTGTTGCCGGAATCACCACCCTTCTATCCGAAGGATCAATTGACAGACAAACCCGAGCGTTTCTTTGTAAATGAGGCCATTCGTGAGAAAATATTGATGCATTATAAAAAAGAAATTCCCTATTCGGTAGAGATCGAAACGGAGGAATTCTTTGAAGAGGAAAATATCATCAAGATCCGATCGATCATCATGGTGGAACGTGAAACTCAAAAAGGGATCATTATCGGCCATAAGGGTGTTGCTTTAAAACGAGTGGGAACGCTGGCCAGAAGAGATTTGGAAAAATTTTTCGGCAAAAAGATCTTTTTAGAACTCTATGTAAAGGTTAACAAAGACTGGCGAAGCAATAAAAATCAACTACGTAGGTTTGGTTACCAAGAATAGCATTTAAAATTATGAAACAAAATAAACAATTAGTCCTTAGAAAAAGGCCTTTAGGGCTTCCTAAAAAAGATACTTGGGAATTGGTAAAAACCGATATTCTAAAACCCAAAAAAGGTGAATTTTTAGTGCAGTGTGAATATGTTTCTTTAGACCCTGCCATGCGAGGATGGATCAATGCAGGCAGATCATATATAGCACCGGTTGAATTGAATGAGGTAATGCGGGCTGGCGGCGTAGGAAAAGTTATCGAATCTCAACATGCCGATTTTAAGGTAGGTGATCATGTTTATGGACAAACAGGCGTACAACAATATATCGTTACCGACGGAAAAGGCTGGCATAAAGTAGATCCAAAACTGGCACCTTTACCGACCTATACCGGAACCCTGGGAATGCCAGGAATGACCGCTTATTTCGGAATTTTAGAAGTGGGTGAGCTCAAAGAAGGCGATGCCGTATTGGTATCGGGTGCAGCCGGTGCTGTAGGTAGTATTGTTGGACAAATTGCAAAGATCAAAAACTGCAAAGTAATAGGTATCGCTGGTGGCGCAGATAAATGTAAATACCTTGTGGAAGAATTGGGCTTTGATGGAGCCATCGACTATAAATCTGATAATATGGCTTCCAAATTAAAAGAATATTTCCCTAAGGGTATCGATGTATATTTCGATAATGTTGGTGGTGAGATCTTAGACCTGGCCTTAAGCAGATTGGCCATGAATGCCAGGATCGTTATATGCGGTGCTATTTCACAATATAATAACACGACGCCTATCAAAGGGCCATCAAATTATTTATCATTATTGGTTAACCGTGCATCGATGAAAGGCATGGTTGTTTTTGATTTTGCCAAAGATTATGGCAAGGCCTCCCAGCAAATGGGCATGTGGATGATGCAAGGAAAAATAAAGTCTAAGGAATCGGTTTTTGAAGGCATTGAAAACTTCTACGAAACGTTTCTTCGCTTATTTTCGGGTGATAAACTGGGTAAATTGGTGTTAAAAGTAAGTGAGGATTAACTAAGTCTGTCATTCCTGCGAAGGCAGGAATCTATTAAATTGGGACTATAATTAATGAGATTCCCACTTTCATGGGAATGACAAGTCTAATTATTGATTAAACTTTTCACCTCCTCAAAATCCAATCCGCCATAATTACCCGAACTCATCAAAAGTAAGGCTGTGTTTTCTAAATTTTGTGAGAATAAAAACGCTTTAAATGCTTTAGGATCGGTATAAATGATCAGGTCATCACGCTCAAAGGCATCTCCTATTTGTTGGGCGCTTACTTTTTCTAATTTTTTAATTTCTACAGCATGTGGCGAATAAAAAACCACAGCTTTATCCGCAGGATCTAAGGCTCCTTTATATTCTTTTAAAAAATCGGCATTTAAACTGCTATAGGTATGCAATTCTAAACAGGCCAATACCGTTCTATCACTGTACTGTTCCTTAACGGCTTTGGTGGTAGCTTCCACCTTACTTGGTGAATGGGCAAAATCCTTAAAAATAACCGTTGAGGAATTCTCGGCAATTTTTTCAAGCCGTTTGCTCGCCCCTTTAAAACTGGCAATAGCTTCATAAAAATCATCTTCATCAATACCCATATGTTGGCATATCCATTTTGCTCCTGCTAAATTCTGTAAGTTATGTTTTCCAAAAATTTCTAAAGGCAATTTACCAACAGACGTGTCTAAATAAGTAATGCCGTTTTCGATGGTATATTCAGGTGTTTTATAGGCATATTTCTTAATAGGATGGGTACTTTCTTCAACGATCTTTTTCACTTCTGCATCTTCTTCATTATACACCAAGATGCCGCCATTTGTAATCGTGTCGATAAATATTTTAAACTGATCTACATAATTCTCATAAGTTGGGAACACATTGATATGATCCCAGGCGATACCACTCAACAGGGCTATATTGGCATGATATAAATGAAATTTCGGACGTCGATCTATGGGTGAACTCAGGTATTCATCTCCTTCTAAAATAATGAACTCATTTTCTTTGGTTAAATGTACCATGGTATCGAAACCTTCTAATTGGGCCCCTACCATATAATCGACTTCTTTTTCATGATAATGCAACACATGCAAGATCATTGAAGTAATGGATGTTTTACCATGGCTACCACCAATAACAACCCTGGTTTTGTCTTTCGATTGTTCGTATAAAAATTCAGGATAAGAATATATTTCCAATCCTAATTCCTGTGCCTTTAATAACTCCGGATTATCAGGTTTTGCGTGCATTCCTAAAATAATGGCATCAAGATCTTTGCTTATCTTTTCCGGAAACCAGCCAAATTTTTTTGGCAATAATCCTTTAACTTCCAAACGTGATCTTGAGGGTTCGTGAATGGTATCATCACTACCTGATATGTGGTAACCTTTTTGATGCAAGGCCAATGCCAGGTTATGCATGGCGCTGCCGCCGATAGCTATAAAATGTATTTTCATCAATTTATTTTAGAATGAAATATGTGTATGGTCTAAAGAACAGATCAAACTAATTTAATTTATATTGTAATTCTCGTATATCTAATTCATCCAATAATTCCTGCGATATTTTCACTTTCGATGTTCTACTAGGCATATGCAATTGTAATTTTTCATCTACATCATACACCACAAAATTAAGATGATCTTTCCCTTTATGATCTTTTATAATTTCTTCCAGAGAATGTATTCTTGCATCATCCAATTCAACTATATTTAATTGTAGTGTTATTTTATTGGCGAGTGCCTCGAGAACATCTTGCAACATCTGAATACTATTGAATTGGATTCGAATATCACCTTCTTTCCATCCCGGCCTCACAGAAATTTTAATATGTAAGAAAGAATTCGGAATTAAAAAATGTTTGAATTTTAAATAATCTTCACCGAACATCCTGAATTCATGCGCCTCTGAATAGTCTTCTATGGTAAATGCAGCCCAGCCCTTTCCATTTTTTGAGATTTTATGCTGTACATCGGTAACAATTCCACCAATAGCAAGGTCTTTACCTAATAATTCCTTGGGATTACCAAAAACCTTTATCGGGGCATTACAAAAATATTTCATTTCTGTTTTGTAATCGTCTAAGGGGTGACCTGAAATATACATTCCGATCACTTCTTTTTCTTTAGCTAATTTTTCCATGATATTCCATGGCTCACATTCGGGTATTTTTGGTTCTTCAAATTGTATTTCTGAAGTTTCACCAAATAAAGATACCTGTGCCGAATTCTCATTTTCCTGGAATTTGCTTCCAAAACGAATTGCTCGTTCTATAAATGATACACCTCTTTCGTCTAGTTCAAAATATTGTGCCCTGTGTGTATCTGCAAATGAATCGAATGCTCCTGCCAATACGAGTCCATCAAAGGATTTTTTATTTGCCGCTCTTAGGTCTATGCGTTTTGCTACGTCGAATATCGATTTGTAATTTCCATTTTTTTTGCGTTCTGAAACGATGGCTGCCACAGCATTTTCACCTACTCCCTTAATGGCACCCATTCCAAATCGGATAGCCCCTTGCTTGTTTACTGCAAATTTGTAGAAGGATTCATTGATGTCGGGACTTAAAACCTCAATACCAATACGCTTACATTCGTCCATGAAGAAAGATACCGATTTGATATCTCTCATATTATTTGATAGCACGGCAGCCATATATTCTGCCGGGTAATGGGCTTTTAAATAGGCCGTTTGATATGCTATATACGCATAGCATGTAGAATGTGATTTATTAAAGGCGTAGGCAGCAAAAGCCTCCCAATCTTTCCAGATTTTTTCCAGTACCTCTTCAGGATGCCCATTATTCTTTTCCGCCTTCAATAAATTTGGGTTTTAATTGCTGAAGCAATGAAAATATCTTTTTCCCCATGGCCTTTCGAAGTAAATCTGCCTCACCTTTCGTAAAACCGGCTATTTTTTGTGAGAGCAACATCACCTGCTCCTGATATACAGTTACGCCATAGGTTTCATTTAAATATTCTTCCATTATCGGAAGATCATATTCTATAGATTCAATACCATGTTTACGTTGAATAAATAGTGGAATATACTCCATAGGACCAGGCCTGTACAATGCATTCATGGCGATGAGATCGGCAAACTCTGTCGGCTTTAAGGCCTTCATATGCTTCTGCATACCTAGTGATTCATACTGGAAGATCCCTACAGTTTCGCCACGTTGAAATAGTTCATAGGTCTTCTGATCGTCGAGCGGAAACTCGTCTGGATCTAATAATTTTCCATGTAAGGCTTTAACGATCTTACAGGTATCTTTTATAAGGGTTAGCGTCTTTAAACCTAAAAAGTCCATTTTTAATAAGCCTGCATCTTCTACTACATAGTTATCAAATTGGGTAACATAAAGATCAGAATCTTTAGCGGTTGCCACCGGAATTAAATTGGTAATATCTTCAGGTGTAATGATCACTCCACAGGCATGGGTACCCGTATTTCTCAACGAACCTTCTAAAGCAATTGCTTGCCTAATAGTCTGAGCTTCAATATCTTCTCCTTCTGCTAAATTTCTTAATTCATTAACCCTTAATATCTCTTCATTACGCAAACCTTCAATTTTGGCAATGCTCTTTTCATCATCACCGAATATGGTGGCCAACTTAGTATTTGGTATCAATTTGGCAATTCTATCGGCATCCATCAGAGGTAAGTCTAAAACCCTTGCTGTATCTCTTATAGACGATTTTGCCGCCATGGTACCATAGGTTATAATTTGAGCGACCTGATTGGCACCATACTTATCGATTACATAATCAATCACTTTTTGTCGTCCTTCATCATCGAAATCAATATCAATATCGGGTAATGAAACACGATCGGGATTTAAAAAACGCTCAAAAAGCAGATTATACTTTATCGGGTCTATATTTGTAATTCTCAAACAATAAGCTACTGCAGAGCCCGCTGCTGAACCACGTCCGGGACCCACCGAAACACCCATCTCACGGGCTTTGGAAATAAAATCCTGAACGATCAAAAAATATCCGGGATAACCCGTATTTTCTATAACCTTTAGTTCGAAGTTGATACGTTCTTCAATCGCCACTTCCAATTTGCCATATCTTTTTTCGGCACCCTTAAAAGTTAAATACTTTAAATAAGCATTCTCGCCCCGTTTACCACCATCATCATCTTTTTCGTCAATAAATTCTTTAGGAATATCAAATTTGGGAAGCAATACATCACGTTCTAACGAGTAAATTTCAATTTTATCTACTATTTCCTGGATATTCATAATGGCTTCAGGAATTTTATGAAATATTTGTTTCATATCATCCTGACTCTTAAAATAGTATTCGTTGTTTGGTAAACCGTACCGAAACCCACGACCTTTGCCTATAGGAGTAGCTTGCTTTTCGCCATCTTTTACACATAATAGAATATCATGTGATTCGGCATCCTTTTTATCGATATAATAAGTATTATTGGAAGCTACCAATTTAATTTTATGCTTCTTAGCAAAGTCGATCAATACTTCATTAACGTGTTGCTCATTTTCCTGATAATGATCATTCAGTTCTAAATAAAAATCATCTCCAAAGGTTTCTTTCCACCAAAGTAAGGCCTCTTCTGCTTGCTTTTCTCCAACGTTCAATATCTTTCCTGGTATTTCACCATAGATATTTCCACTTAGGGCAATAATGTCTTCTTTATATTTTTCAATTACATTTTTATCAATTCTCGGTACATAGTAAAACCCATCTATATAGGCTATCGATGACATTTTAGCCAGGTTGTGATACCCTTTCTTATTTTTTGCCAACAGCACAATTTGGTAACCATTATCTTTCAAAGATTTATTTAGATGGTCTTCACAAAGGTTGTATTCGCAGCCTACAATGGGTTTTATCGGATTTTCTGAATTCTTATTATATTTTAAAACCTCTTTTACAAAAGAAAAGGCTCCCATCATATTACCGCTATCCGTTAGCGCAACAGCAGGCATTCGTTCATCGACGGCAGCCTTCACCAATTTTTCGATACTGGAAGTTGACTGTAAAATTGAAAATTGTGAATGATTATGTAGATGGGCAAATTTAAATTTCTCTAATTTCTTAATATTAGGGTCTTTTTTTTGGCCAATTTCGCTATCAGATTGCTGCTCTAATTTTTGCTTTAATTTTTTACTTTCTTTTTTAAGATTGCTATGCCGTAAACCTAAAAGTTCAATTTCTGCTGGATTTTCAATATTGAATTTTTCAAAATAGTCCGGGGCTACATCTAATTCCTCTGCCCTGAAAGCCCGGTTCCTGATCAATTCAAAAAAGCAACGTGCTGTTGCTTCTACGTCTGCTGTTGCATTATGAGCATCTTTAAAAGCGACCTTAAACAAGAACTCATACAATTCAGTTAACGTTGGTAATTTATACTTACCTCCTCTTCCCCCGGATATTTGACATAATTCGGCCGTTCTTTCTGTACAGGTATCTAAAATTGGCAGATCATTTAATTTGGTAGAAATCTCTTTTCTGTAGAATTCGCAACCCAGAACATTAAGGTCGAAACTTACATTTTGCCCCACTACAAAATTTGTTTTCGATAAGGCCTCATTGAATTGGACCAATACTTCTTCAAGAGGTGTACCCTTTTCTTGTGCCAACTGCGTTGAAATGCCATGGATCTGTTCTGCATCATATGGAATATTGAATCCTTCAGGTATGATGAGAAAATCCTGATGTTCGATCAAATTTCCCATTTTATCGTGCAACTGCCAGGCTAACTGAATACATCTCGGCCAGTTATCAGTATCAGATATTGGCGCATTCCAGTTTTTAGGTAAACCCGTAGTTTCTGTATCAAAAATTAAGTACATCGATCGATTATTATTTATCAAATTAAGAATTTTAAAAGTAATTATTTCATGCCTTTTTAAAAGTGCTTCATGGTTTTTTTTATTAACATCAATGATTAATTTATTTTAAGCATTAAAACTTGTATCATATTTTTAAATTAGCGCACCTATTAATACAATTTATAAATTTTAAAAACAGAAAAATGAAAAAATTTGCATTACTCATACTCGCTATTTGTGTAAGTTTCACAATAAATGCACAAACAGCTGATGAAATTATCAATTCCTATTTTGAAAATATAGGAGGCCTTGAAAACTTAAAAAAAGTTGAAGGGATGAAAATGATCGCCAAGGTAAACCAACAAGGTATGGAAATACCTCTTGAAATTGTACAGCTTAAGAGTGGTAAACAAATGACAGTTATTAATTTTCAAGGGAAAGAAATGAAACAAGGAGTTTTTGATGGAGAAACATTATGGAGTACTAATTTCATGACCATGAAAGCCGAAAAAAGTGATGCCGAAGCAACTGCTAATATGAAATTAGAGACCAATGATTTTATGGACCCTTTTATAGATTATAAAGATAAAGGGTATACCGTTGAACTTTTAGGCAAAGAAACCATTGACGGAGCTGAAACCTTTAAAATAAAATTAACCAGAGAACCTGTAACTATTGATGGTAATGAAGAAGAAAGCGTAAGTTTTTACTTTTTTGATTCCAAGAATTATGTGCCATTGGCCGTACAAAATGAAGTAAAGTCAGGGCCAGCAAAAGGGATGATCTCTGAAGTGACCTTTAGTGATTATCAAGAAGTTGATGGCCTATATTTTCCATTCTCAATGACGCAAGGTGTTAAAGGACAGCCAAGCGCTCCCATAACGATTACTTCTATCGAACTCAATCCTGCCATTGATGATAGCGCGTTGCATTTCCAGAAGAGATCGTTACCGAAGAAAAAAAATAAACATAACTTATAGAAATCCTCAATATAACGTTGGGGATTTTTTTTATTAACTTAACTAATCTTACAATGAAGAAAAATTTATTGGTATTTGCTTTATTATTAGGTCTAGCACCTTATTATGTTGCAAATGCCCAAGAGGAGATCACCCTTAAAGGTAAAGAACTTTTTGGTGACATTACAGCCAGACAAATAGGCCCTGCCCTTATGAGTGGCCGTATTAATGACCTTGAAAATCATCCCACCAATAATCGCATCATTTATGCCGGTACGGCAGGAGGTGGCGTGTGGAAATCTAACGATGGCGGTACAACTTTCAATTCTATTTTTGATGAATATTGCCAATCTATTGGTGCAGTAGCTATAGACCCTAACGATCCTGATAACACCATTTATGTTGGTACAGGTGAAACCTGGACACGTAATAGTGTATCCATAGGTGATGGCATGTATAAAACTGTAGATGGAGGTTCGAACTGGACCAAAATGGGTTTTGAAAAATCAGAGCGAATTGCCAATATCATTGTAAACCCAAAAAATTCTGAAGAAATCTATGTGGGTGTTTTGGGAGCACTTTGGGGTGATAGCGATGTTAGAGGAGTTTATAAAACGACAGACGGTGGTGCTACCTGGAATAAGGTGCTATATGTAAATCAAAAAACGGGGTGTGCAGATCTTGCCATGGATCCAAAAGATCCAAATACCTTATATGCCTCGATGTGGGAATTCAGACGTACAGGTTGGTCATTTGAATCCGGAGGTGAGAATAGTGCCTTATATAAATCAACAGATGGCGGGGCCACTTGGAATAAAATCCATAATGGTTTTCCTGAAGGTAAATTAGGAAGATTGGCCATTGCTGTGGCTCCTTCAAACCCTCAGATCTTATATACGGTTATTGAAGCAGAAAAAAATGAAAAAAAAGGATTATACAGAAGTGATGATGCCGGTAAAAACTGGAAACAACTTAATAATGATTTCGGAATTACGGTAAGACCATTTTATTTCTCTAGAATCGTAGTTGATCCCAAAAATCCTGATGTTGTGGTTAAAGGAGGTTTAAGTGGCTCCATATCCAGAGATGGCGGAAAAACATTTAAAGATCTGGGTAATATGCATAGTGATATTCACGATATTACTTTTGACATCAATGACTCTGATAGGATGTACGCAGGAACAGATGGAGGGGTATATCGTTCATTGAATGGAGGTACAACCATGGAAATTGTTGAGAATTTACCTCTTTCTCAATTTTATCACATCAGTGTTGATGATGCTGAACCGTATAATGTTTATGGAGGTTTACAAGATAATGGTTCCTGGTACGGGCCTTCTTCTTCACCAGGGGGAATTAAAGCAAGAGACTGGAATTCAATAGGCGGTGGAGACGGTTTTAGAGTTTTAAAGCATCCTACCAAAAATATTATCTATTCAGAAATGCAAGGCGCCGAAAATGTGTGGAGATACGATGTTGATAATAAAAGAATTAAAACTGTACAACCACTACCACAGAAAGGATTCCCAAAGTTACGTTTTAACTGGAATGCCCCGATGGCTATTAGTGCACATCAACCTGACCGATTTTTCATGGGTAGCCAGTTCTTACACAGATCTGAAGATATGGGTGATACCTGGAAGATCATTTCGCCCGATCTAACTACCAACGATCCCAACAAACAAATGCAAGAAGCATCAGGAGGACTATCAGCTGATAATTCGGGTGCAGAAAACCATACGACTATTTTTACTATTGCTGAATCTACCTTAGATCAAAATTTGATCTGGGTTGGTACAGATGATGGCAATGTACAGGTAACTAAGGATGGAGGTAACACATGGACGAATACTTCTATGAATATTTCAGGGTTGCCTAAAAACATATGGTGTTACCATATCGAAGCAAGCGTTTTTGATAAAGGAACGGCCTACGCAGTATTTGACGGTCATACCATGAACGATATGAACCCATATGCCTTTAAGACCACAGATTTTGGAAAAACATGGACAAATATAATTTCAGATGATATTAAAGGTTTTGTTAGAAATATACAAGAGGATTATGTAAATCCTGACCTATTATTTTTAGGAACTGAATTTGGACTCTATATTACAGTTAATGGCGGTAAAAACTGGAATAAATTTACCAATAATATGCCTGCAGTGGCGGTTCATTTTATAGACCTTCAAAAGAAAACCAACGACCTGGTAATGGGTACACATGGTAGAGGGGTTATTATTATTGACGACATATCTCCTTTACGGGAAATTAACCAGGAAGTTTTAGCTAAGGATGTACACTTTTTCACTTCAAAACCTACCATCATATACGAAGAAGGTAGTTTCGGGGGAAATTTTGGAACAGAAACTCAATTTAGAGGACCTAACCCAAGCAATGCGGCACAGATCAAATATTATTTGAAAAAGCGACATACTTTTGGTAAAATGACCATGGAAATCCAGGATATGAATGGCAAGGTGATAAGTGAACTTGGTCCGGGTAAATCGAAAGGAATAAATATCGTAAACTGGAATTACAGAATTAAGCAGCCAAAAGTAGCCAAAGGAAAAACTTTTAGTTTTGGTGGGTTTACTTCTCCCCAGGTTGAAGCGGGAACGTATAAAGTTGTATTGACCAAAGGTAAGGACACTTATGAGCACAATATAGAAGTTGTTTATGACCCTAAATCTACATTAACAAAAGAAGAAAGAGCATTTAAACATAAAACTACTATGAAAATGTATGATATGACTCAAGATCTTGCATACTTGGTTTATGAGTTAGATGCCATAATAGAAAAGGCTATAGAACTTAAAAATAAAAAACTTGTTAGTAATTTAAATGGTTTAAAAGAAACCTTGGTAGTGACAACTGGTGATAATTATGTTGGTTCTGCAGAACCTCAATTAAGGGAAAAAATGGCTGATCTTTACAGTAAGATAGCTGGTAGTTATGATAAGCCATCGAATGCCGAATTAGAAAGTTTAAGTATTATCGAAGAACGATTTGAAAAGGCGAAAAAAGATTATGATAAGATAAAAAAGAAAGCAAAATTCATTGGAGATCATAAACTCAAAACATTTGAGAGTTTGTAAATTAATAGCATAAAAAAGAGCTTCAATCGAAGCTCTTTTTTTATTCCTGTTTTTTAATAATTTTTCGAACGTTTTCCAGATCTTCTTTGGTGTCAACTGCATAAGTCTCTAATTCCGTAATTTCCACCTTAATCTTTTTTCCATTCTCTAACCACCTGTTCTGCTCTAAAGATTCTGCCAATTCCAGCGATGTTTGCTGTAACGAAGCAAACTCCTTCAAGGCTTTTGGTTTAAATGCATACATTCCTACATGTTTGTAAAAAAGATGTTTAGAATGCCAATCTTTTTTAGGAATATCTCTTATAAATGGGATCACAGCCCGGCTAAAATATAGGGCATTTTTAAATTTATCGATCACTACAAATACACCTCCGCTTTGCAGGTCGCTATTATTTTTTACGGGCATTACCAATGTTGCCATTTCGGTACTCTTATCATAAAAACAGGAAAGAAGAGACTTTATCTGTTCAGGATCTAATAACGGTTCGTCTCCCTGTATGTTGACGATAACATCAAAAATCATGTCACTTTTTGCCTTATATATGTCATAAGCCTCTAAGCACCTGTTAGTACCTGTTGTATGTTTTGATGAAGTCATTACAACATTCCCCCCAAAATCAATTACGGCTTTTTCAATCCGTTCATCATCGGTTGCCACCACAACATGGGCTAATAATTTATGAGCCTGTTCATAGACACGCTGAATCATCGTTTTGCCCCCAATGTCTAATAAAGGCTTCCCTTCCAGGCGGGTCGATGCATATCTTGCCGGGATAATTCCCAATACATTCATCCTTACAAATTTTATACAAATATCAATAATAAAAATAGAAGTATTCTTTAGACAAGAAAATATTTAGAACTCAGTACAATAAATACAAAAATCTTACTATATTTGCGCCCTATTAATAATCAAGGTCGTGTACCTTAAAAATTAACAAATATGTCAGTAAAAATTAGATTACAACGACACGGTAAAAAAGGCAAACCATTTTTTTGGATCGTTGCTGCTGATGCTCGTTCGAAAAGAGATGGTAAGTTATTAGAAAAATTAGGAACTTATAATCCAACAACAAACCCAGCCACTATAGATTTAGATATTGACGGTGCTGTAAAATGGCTTCAAAATGGAGCTCAGCCTACAGATACTGCAAGAGCTATCTTATCATATAAGGGAGCCATGTTAAAAAATCATTTAGCAGGTGGTGTTAAAAAAGGCGCTTTGACCGAAGAACAAGCAGAGAAGAAATTCAACGTTTGGTTAGAAGAAAAAGATGGAAAAATTGCAGCTAAATCGGATAGCCTTGCTAAAGCGAAAGCAGCTGAAGAAGCTAAAGCTATTGCGGTTGAAATAGAAATAAACCAAAAAAGAATGGCTGATGCTCAAGAAGCTGAAAATGTAGCTGTAAAAACTAAAGCAGATGCAAAAGCGGCACAAGAAGCTGCTGCAAAAGCTGAAGAAGCTGTTGAAGAAAAGCCACAAACAATTGATGACGTAGCTGCAGAAGCTCAAGAAGCTGTTGCTAAAAAAGTAGTGCCAGAAACAGAAGAAGTTGCTGCTAAGGTTGAAGAAAAAGTTGAAGAAAAGCCTCAAGCAATTGATGATACAGCTGTAGAAGCTAAAGAAACTGTTGCTGAAAAAGTAGTAGCAGACACAGAAGAAGTAGCTGAAAAAGAAGCTGTTTCTGATGAAGAAGCATCAAAAGAAGAAGAGTAAGAAATACTTTTTTATATCTTTAAACCTGGCAAGCTTTTGTCAGGTTTTTTTATTTATAAATTATGCAAAAAAAAGATTGTTTTTATCTAGGAAAAATAGTCAGAAAACACAGCTTTAGAGGTGAAGTAGTGATTAAATTAGATACGGATGAGCCTGAATTATATGAGCATATGGATGCTGTTTTCTTAAATGTTGGCCATAATTTAATTCCCTTTTTTATCGAAAAAAGTTTACTTCAAAAAGGCAATCAGTTACGTGTAAAATTTGAAGATGTCTCCTCGGAAGAAGATGCGGATGCTATATTAAAATCGGAAGTTTACTTGCCATTAGAATTATTACCGAAACTTACCGGAAATAAATTCTATTATCATGAAGTAATAGGATTTACCGTAGAAGATATAAATTTTGGTATCGTAGGTATCTTACATCACATTAATGATAGTACGGCACAGCCGCTTTTTGAAATTAAGAATGGAGAAAAGGAGATTCTTATTCCGATGATCGATGATTTTATAAAAAAAATAGATCGAAAAAATAAAATAGTTCTTGTCGAAACTCCTGAAGGCTTGATAGACATGTATCTATAATCGGAAAGATGGAACCCTTTAAATTCAAATTATTTACTATCCAACAAGACAAATGTGCCATGAAAGTTGGCACCGACGGGGTTTTATTGGGGGCTTGGGTTTCCTTACATGCATTTCCAAATTCAATTTTAGATATTGGCACCGGCACTGGCATTATCGCGTTACAGTTGGCGCAACGAAGCAAGGCCGAGATCATTGATGCCATAGAAATTGATAATAATGCATTCGAACAAGCCGTCGAAAACTTTGAGAATTCACCCTGGAATGACAGGATATTTTGTTACCATGTTTCATTAGCAGCATTTACAAATGAAATTGATCAGAAGTACGATCTGATCATTTCAAATCCGCCATTTTACAACGACGAATTTGAATCCAACAATGAAGCCCGGAATAAAGCCAGGTTCACCTCATCATTATCATTTGAAAATTTGTTGGTTTCCGTTTCCAAATTATTATCAGGAACAGGAACATTTGCCACTATCATTCCCTATAAGGAAGAAGCTAATTTTATAAAAATGGCCGAACAATACCAGCTAAAAATTAATAAGATCTGCAGGGTTCAAGGCAATAAAAACACCGAAATAAAGAGAAGTCTTTTAGAGTTTTCAAAAGATCAGAATAAAATAGAGGTAACGCAATTAATCATTGAAAAGGAAAGGCATCAATATACAGATGCATATCAAAAGCTCGTTAAAGATTTTTATTTAAAGATGTAATATTATCATTCAGAAATTAGCCGTTAACCATATTGGGATTATACCCCAAATAAGGAACTTTTATTTCACTGAATTCTATGCCTAATTCTTGCAGCTCTTTTAAAATAGGTTCATAAACCTCCCTATTAATTGGAATTTGAACACCGGGCGTTTTAATTTTACCATTCAGTATCAATAAAGTTGAAATTCCAACGGGTAAACCAACTGTTTTTGCCATAGCCGTGAATGTCTGATCCTCACCTTTTACTGCCATACTCGATTCTATCTGTCTTCGTTCTCCTTTATATTCATAGCCGAATTTATGATGCATAACGATCATATCTTTATCTTCTTTCTGAAGAGTCCAACTGTCCATCAATATCTTCTGAAGGATTTGAGCCGGGGTAGCATTTTTTATTCCTACTTTTTTATCCCTGTTAAAAATATCAAGTTCAACCAATTTCTCCCACATGATATCATCCTGATCTATTTTGAGATAGGATCGCAATTTTAATTCTACTGAATCGGTTGGATTATATGCTAAAAATGAGTTGGTAAAATCCCGATAACTCATATCTTCTGACCCTTCCATTTCATAACTATCGTCTGTCATACCTAATTGAACAAACATATTCCATGCTCTCGAAAAGCCGATCCGCCTTATGGTTCCTCTGTACATGGTTAATATATCATTCAAGCCATATTCCTTAATATATTTCAATGAATCTCTATTGGCATATGCTTCGAACTTACCAACTTCGTGCACATTTAAAAATTCGGTTCTTCGAAATAATTTGTGATAAGGAATATATTTAAAAGTCCCTTCCTGTAAGAACTGTGCTGCGCCACCTTGCCCTGCAATCACAACGTTCCTGGGGTTCCAGGTAAACTTATAATTCCATAAATTATCATCACTTTCAGGAGCTACTAGTCCTCCTGTGAATGATTCGAAAAGAAGCATTTTAGCTCCATTATCCCTAATCTTATCAATAACTTGCATGGCGCTCATATGATCGATACCGGGATCAAGACCTATTTCATTCATAAAGATCAAGCCTTTATCCTTCACATCCTTGTCTAAGGCCTTCATCTCTTTAGATATATAAGAAGCCGTAACCATATTCTTATTGTACTTAACACAATCTTTAGCTACTTCTATATGAAACCTAGCGGGAAGCATAGAAACAACAATATCACAATTCTTAATCGCAGTACTTCTTGCTTTACTTTCAAATACATCTAATGCAATGGCCTTTGCATTTTTATGGTTTCGAATTATAGCTTCAGCCGACACTTTGGAAACATCGGCAACAACAACTTGAAGACTTTCTTCATCAGATTTATCAAGTAAATATTTTATTAAAGAAGCAGCCGAACGACCCGCTCCAATTACCAAGATTTTTCTCATTTTTTATATGAAATATATGCTAGACGAAAGTATGAAATTTGATCTGAATTTTAGAGAAAAAGAATTAAGTTTTATACAAACTTAAAATACTAAGCGCCTCATCAAATTCCGATACATCAACCATAAGCTTATAGTCTTCAATAAAGGCCGTGCCAATGGTATAATTAATATTTTCATCGATGATAAAACTTCGAATATTTTTACTCGCAAGTTTAGCTTTGGCTAAATGAATTTCATGAATAAAAGTTGTTCTAAATACAATTCTTAATTGCTTTATCCTTTGGCTTCATTTTAAATCCTTTTGCTCACTTATATTTTGTTCAACCGTTATTTATGAGGAATTTAAATAAAATTTTCCCTAAACCAGTTTAAAGATTTATTGGGCATTTAAATAAACTGTAATAAATATATAGTAATTTTAAAAACACTTATATAAAATTATGAAAAGAAATTTTACGATCACTTCCCTCTTAGGTATTATTGCTATTATGTTAGGTGCATTTGGCGCACATGCCTTAAAAGAAAAATTGGGACCAGAGGCCTTACAAAGTTTTGAAACCGGGGTTAGATATCAAATGTATCATGTAATAGTATTATTATTCGTCAATACCTACTCAGGTTTTTCAACCAAGACAAAAGATAGGATAAGTTTGTTATTTTTTGTGGCAATTCTTTTATTTTCCGGTTCTATTTATGCGATCTCCACCGGTATTATTATGGCAAAATCCATCTGGTTTATCACACCTTTAGGCGGACTTCTATTTATCGTAGGTTGGCTCTTAATGCTCATCGAATTTATAAAAAGAGATAGGGCTTAACCCATTTAAAAAAAATAACGAAAACGTTTTCGTAAAGAATAATAATGATTATTTTTACCTATCATTTTTGATCTATTCATCTAAAAAAATTGTATGAAAATCCAAACCCATTCTATCGAAAACTACGGAATAAAAAATGCCACTGTACATTGGAACCTATCACCTGAAAAACTTGCAGATATCTGTGTTGACAAAGGTCTTGGTAAAATAGCTAGCAACGGAGCCTTGATGGTTAATACCGGTGAATTTACCGGAAGAGCCCCTAAAGATCGTTTCATTGTAAAAGATGATATTACCAGTGATAAGGTCTGGTGGGGAAATATTAATATGCCTTTCGATGAGGATAAGTTTGAAAGCCTTTATAATAAGGTCATTAAGCATCTGTCAGGAAAAGAATTGTATGCCCGTGATGTATTTGCCTGCGCAGATAAAAAATACAAAATAAATATTCGAATGATCACCGAATTGCCCTGGGCAAACTTATTTGCATATAATATGTTCTTAAGACCTGAAGAAAGTGAACTCGAAAACTTTCAACCGGAATGGACTATTTTTCAGGCACCAAGTTTTATGGCAGTTGCGGCAGAAGATGGCACCCGCCAACATAATTTTGCCATTTTAAGTTTTAAAAGAAAAACGATACTTATCGGCGGCACGGGGTATACCGGTGAAGTAAAAAAGGGGATCTTTTCTGCGCTTAATTTTATCTTACCCGTCTATAAAGATACCTTACCTATGCATTGTTCGGCTAATGTTGGAGAAGATGGAGAAACGGCCATTTTTTTCGGACTATCTGGTACGGGAAAAACTACTTTATCCGCAGACCCAAATAGGCGATTAATTGGAGACGATGAACATGGTTGGACCAAAGAGAATACCATTTTTAATTTCGAAGGTGGATGTTATGCTAAGGTTATTAATCTTACTGAAGAAAATGAACCTGATATCTATAGAGCCATCAGGCCGGGAGCCTTATTAGAGAATGTTGTTTGTAAAGAGGGAACAAATGAAGTTGATTATTCGAATATTTCAATCACTCAAAATACACGTGTTAGCTACCCTATACATTATATAGATAATATTCAGATCCCTTCATTGGCCGGTAATCCCAAAAATATATTTTTCCTTACGGCGGATGCATTCGGAGTCTTGCCACCCATCTCACGCCTTTTACCCAATCAGGCTGCTTATCATTTTATGTCGGGATATACGGCCAAAGTGGCCGGTACTGAAGCTGGTGTAGATGAGCCAACCCCTAATTTTTCTGCGTGTTTCGGAGCACCCTTTATGCCATTACATCCTGCCGTTTATGCAGAAATGCTTAGCAAAAAAATGAAAGAAGCTAATGTAAATGTCTGGTTGGTGAATACCGGATGGACAGGAGGACCTTATGGGATTGGTACCAGAATGAAATTAAAGTATACAAGGGCAATGATCAACGCAGCCCTGACTGGTGAGCTTGGCCCGTATTCTTATGAAAAATACCATATACATTCAGTTTTTGGTGTTGCACAACCACGAGAATGCCCCAATGTACCTACCCAAGTATTAAGTCCGCGCGCAACATGGAATAATGATGAAGCCTATTATAAAATGGCATTTAAACTATCAAATGCTTTTAGAGAAAATTTCAAGAAGTTTGATGCCTATACAAGTGAAGAAATTCAGCGTGGCGGACCTCAAAGATTTGCATTTTAAAAAATTTTAGGTTCTTTATTGAACCCTAAAACTGGCTAATCTCATATTGTACTTGCGCTGGGCGAATTGGAAATAATTATAAAGTTTATAATTTACCTCCATGCCGTAATCTATATGTGGCTGGTAATCAATTACATTTTCATAAATATTAGGGTCATACCTGGTTGGGTTCATAGCTCTTATATTCCATTCCGTAACGTATACAATATTTCTTGATTCCAAAAAACTTTGTTCGTAAAAACCCATTGGTTTGGCAATACTGTTTAAATAGGTATTGAAACCTATATCGAAAATCAATATTTCATATTCCAAACTATCATTTGCAATACGAACGGGCTCCTCTTTTTGGTCATTATTATTTACAACCGCCTTATTTGGGGCTCCACAACTAAAGATCAAAAAACTAATAATGGCAAAAGAATAAATTATATTTTTCATAATCAGCTATTTATAACATTATTATACCCACAAATACTATTCCAAAGTTAAGAATTAAAAGTCCAGTTTTAACTGAATATCAAAAGTGTTTTCTTCCTTTAACACCTTTGTATTTAAATTAGTTAACGATAAGCCCAGTAATCTAACCGAATCATGTAATTTTTCCTGGTATAATAATTCCTTTGCAATCTCGACCAATACATCTTTTTGGTTAATAAAATAAGGAACTGTTTTACTCCTTGTTTGCAAAGTAAAGTCACTATACTTAATTTTTAAGGTGACGGTTTTTCCTGATATTTTAGATTTTAAAAGTCTCTTTTCTAACTCTGTCGCGATATTTTCTAATTTTTCTATCATATAAATTTCGGAAGTGAGATTTTTGATAAATGTATGTTCTGCTGCTACCGATTTTCTGATACGATCTGGTTTAACTTTACTTTTTTGAATACCTCTAACTATTTGGTAATACTGGCCACCGGATTTATTAAAATGATCTGTTAAAAAATCCAACGATTTCTCTTTAAGATCTCTACCTTTAAATATACCGAGATTATACATTTTAGCAGTTGTTACTTTACCAATACCATAAAATTTTTCAATCGGTAATTCTTCTAAAAATGAAATTACTTCTTCCGGTGGGATTGTCTTTTGACCATTTGGCTTATTAATATCAGATGCTACTTTGGCTATAAATTTATTTATTGAAATTCCTGCAGAAGCCCGTAAACCAATTTCCTCGAAAATTCTGGCTCTGATTTCTGAAGCCAATATCGTTGCAGAAGGAAAGTTTTTTTTATTTTCGGTAACGTCCAAATAAGCTTCATCTAATGATAAAGGTTCCACCAAGTCGGTATAATCATAAAATATCTTTCTAATTTGTTTAGAAATCTCCTTATACCTATCAAAACGTGGTTTTACAAATATTAAGTGTGGGCATTTTTTTCTAGCCAATGCACCGCTCATCGCTGAACGAATACCAAATTTCCGAGCTTCATAATTTGCTGCAGCTACGACTCCCCTTTCACTACCACCACCTACTGCGATTGGTTTGCCCATTAATTCAGGATTATCTAATTGTTCAACGGAAGCATAAAAAGCATCCATGTCAACATGAATAATTTTTCTAATTGTTGATGATGCTTCCATACTCAAAAATACAAAAAAGAAAAGCTCGCCGACTGGCGAGCTTTTTATGTATTAGTTAAATTTTAATTATACAATTCCTAAGTCGAGCATAGAATCAGCTACTTTTATAAAGCCGGCAATATTTGCCCCTTTTACATAGTTGATATAACCATCATCCTCCATTCCATATTTTAAACATGAGGTATGAATAGAAGACATTATTTGATGCAATTTGGCATCAACTTCATCTTTTGTCCAGTTCAATTTCATTGCATTTTGTGACATTTCCAAACCTGAAACACCTACTCCACCAGCATTCACAGCTTTTCCGGGAGCATATAATATTTTGTTTTTATGGAATACATCAATAGCTTCAGGAGTACAACCCATATTAGATACCTCTGCAACATATTTTACACCATTAGCAACTAATTTTTCTGCATCTTCACCATTTAATTCATTTTGTATAGCACACGGCATTGCAATATCACAAGGAATGCCCCAAGGTTTTTCTCCTTCAAAGAATTCAGCTTCAGGAAACTCTTGAACATAAGGTGAAACAATATCATTATTTGACGCTCTTAATTCTAATAAATAGTCTATTTTTTCTGCATCTAATCCTTTTTTGTCATAAATATATCCATCTGGACCAGAAATAGTTACAACTGTACCACCCAGTTCTGTAACTTTTAAAGCGACACCCCAGGTTACATTTCCAAAACCGGACAAGGAAACTATTTTCCCTTCAAAATTGTCATTTTTAGTATCTAACATTTCTTTGGTGAAATAGGTTCCACCAAAACCTGTTGCCTCTGGTCTAATGAGACTTCCTCCCCAGTTAATACCTTTACCGGTAAAAACACCTGTGTTTTCATGTTGTAATTTCTTATACATGCCATACATAAACCCAATTTCTCGACCTCCCGTACCAATATCTCCTGCAGGAACATCAGTATCCGGACCAATAAATCTCCATAATTCTAACATGAAAGCCTGGCAAAAACGCATAATTTCAGCATCTGATTTTCCCTTAGGATTAAAATCAGACCCACCTTTACCACCACCCATTGGTAATGTAGTCAGCGCATTTTTAAAGGTTTGTTCGAATCCTAAAAATTTAAGAATACTCAAATTCACACTTGGGTGTAAACGAATACCACCTTTGTAGGGTCCAATGGCATTATTAAATTGAATTCTATGACCTAAATTAACTTGAACATTTCCGGCATCATCTACCCAAGATACTCTAAAAGTAAATATTCGATCGGGCTCAACCAGTCGCTCTATGATTTTAGCCGCCTCGTATTGTGGATTTTCATTGTAAATGGTTTCAATAGATTCTAAAACTTCATGAACAGCCTGCAAATATTCCTTTTCTCCAGGATGCTTAGTTTCTAAATTTGTTAATATTTCTTTAACCTTCATAATGTTATAATTTAATTAAGATCATAAGTAAAAAATGTACACAAAATTAATGATATTAAATTCATTTTTCGTAAAAAAATAGGAGGTTATTTTCGCTATTTTACATTTAATCTTAATTATATTATTAAATTCGAATATTAGTTAAGATTAACCGTTGTTTTATTATCAATAAAACATTAAAAATTTGTTTTACATAAATCCATCCGGGGGTAATTCATCATCTGGTATTTCTGAGTTATTAGCATCCTCATTGAGTTTATAGCCTTCTTTAAAAATAGCAGCTTTGTTGTTTTTACCATCAATAATAACCGTTAATGGTTCATTAAAACAAATATGCCTTAAGTAAGTATCTTCATAAACAGCAGGTTGTTTATTTAAATAGTCTACATCAAAAGATCCGTCATTTATAAAGGGATTTATAGTTAAATAACCCACCTTAAATGATGTTAAATTTTGAAAAAAGTGAGTTCCCTGGCTTGGATCAATTCTAAAATCGTCTAGGCCTGATTCTACAATTATCTTTGCAGATGAAATTTGTGGCCAAATTACAGGAATTCCTAACCATGGGTCACTAGAGCCCCATCTTCCAGGACCTACTAAAACATAAGGCTTATTTAATTCAGTAAATTTTTTATTAATTTGCTCAACTGCTTTTGCAATTTGTTGTGTATTAGCAGAATTAAACGTTTCAGGTTTTACATAAACAAAATCATATATATCGTCATATTTTCCATTACCTAATGCAGATTCTGAGTAGATAATACTATCGTTAACATTAAAATCTTCAGGAAGATTACTAAATGTTTGATTGCTTTCAACAATAGGTCTAATTTGTAAAAAACTAAAAATTCTTGGCTTTCCTTGTGGTACATCAAGATTAACGGCAAATTCTATTTCAACCGGAATTCTCATTTCTCGTTGCCCAATACGCAATAGATCTTTTAAAATTTCTGGCAATGGAAAAGTATTGTACTTTAATACATTGTCAAAAGTAATTACACGAATACCATCATGCATAACTCCTGGCTTTATAATGTTGTTTTGTAAATCGTAGGTAGAAGCTACAAATTTTAAAGAGCCATGTTTTTTAGCGTTCCTAATCGTTATTTTCTTTTTATTTATTGCCTGACTTGTAGATACTCTATAACTATCCGGATTCATTTCTAAGCCATAAAAATATTGTTGTGTATTTCTCAATGTAGAATCTGGTGATGAAAGCTGTAATACTTTTTTGGGATGAAAAGGCGAAAATCTTAATGTTTGCCCTCCACCAACAATAATTTCTCCTAAACCCAAGGCTATATTTGCTATACCTTCATGAGATTTTTCATTACCTATAGGATAAAAATTTATAGAGCGAGCCACTCCAGATATATTCGGATAATAAACATCTTCATATTGCTTACCTGTAACTTCTTGTAAAATAACAGCCATTTTACTTTCTTCTATTGTATGGGATGTTGCCTTTAAATACATTCGGCTATTTTGAAAAAAAGAGGAAGCTATTACTGATTTTATTGCATTTGTGGTCATTTCTAACAATTCCTTTTCATTGGATTGAGGAATCATATACGTAGCAAAAACACCTGCAAAAGGCGTATATAGAGAATCTTCTAAAACACTTGAAGAGCGAACAGCAATAGGGCGCTTTATTATCTTTAAAAATGCTTTTAGATCTTCTATAACCCATTTTGGTAAGGGTTTTGAAATAAATTCTTTAAGAATTTCTTCATCATCCGTAGTATTGGCAACAAAGCTTATCAATTTATTTTTTTCGATAAACTCATCAAAAACCTCTGTACTTAACACTACGGTTCTAGGTATAGAAATAAACACGTTTTCGTATTTATTAAATATTTTATGCCTTTTTAAAAATGAATCTATAAAAGCCAATCCTCTACCTTTACCTCCCAATGCTCCATCTCCAATTCTTGCAAACCCTAAATACCCATCGTATTTATTTTTATCAAATTTTGAAATAATTCCTCTAGATCTATAAACACGGTAAGCCTTAATAGCTTCTATTAAAAAATCTCTTATTTTTTTTGTATCCTCAAATTCATCGTATTCCACTTTACTGAATAAGTCTGCTAATGGAAAAAGAGCTCTGGATCTTAACCATTTTGAATACTCGCTTCGTATAGCATGATACAATATAGCGTCGTCTGTAACCCAGCTTAAAGCTTTTTGAAGACCGCTCAAATCTTTTACCGTAACTAATACTTTTTCTTGAACGGGATCCCAAAATTCAAAATTGCCAAATGAAAAATATTTAGTGATATAATTTTTAAATTCTTCTTCGATGGTCTCGGAATGTTTCCATAAAAATTTTCCTTTTAACTTTAAAGCAATAGCCTCATTTTCTTTATCAGATGATTGTATTAAAAACGGAAAATATCTTTCAATGCTTCTTACATATTTTAATAACTGAAAGCCTGCTTCAGGGTCGCGCTTACCATCTTTAAAATAATTTACATCTGAAATAACACCTAAAAGGTTGTCCTTATATTTTTGGAATAAATGTAACCCATCTTCATAATTGGTTGCTAATAATATTTTCGGACGCCCTCTCATCAACATCATGCCTCGATGTTCGTTTAATCCTTCAGACATAAATGAGTGTGTTTGTTTCAAAATAATTTTATAGATAATTGGCAAATACCTCGAATAAAACCGAAGCGAATCTTCAACCAATAAAATGGCCTTAACGCCTATTTGATTTATGTCTTTTTCGGCATTCATTCTATCTTCGGTAAGCTTTATGATGGCTAAAAAAATATCAACGTTGCCATTCCAGTGAAAAACAAAATCTATGATTCCAACATTTGCCCTTAATATCTTTTTTCTAAGCTCCGAAGAATAGTGGCTAAGTGCAGCTATAGGTATATTTGGAAAGGATTCTTTGATTAGTTTGGAAGTTTCAAATACCTTGTAATTACCAATATCCAGCCATGTGATCACCAAATCAATTTTATCTGAACTCAGTATTTTTACAGCTCTTTTAGCAGAATTGGCATGTATAAAACTTGGTGGGTATCTTAAATTTAAAGCGGTATATTCATTAAAAATGTGCTCATCAATTCTACCATCTTCTTCTAACATATAGAAATCATAATTAGAACAAACAATTAATACTTTATTTATTCTGTTTTGCATTAATTCGTTAAATGCGAAGTCTTCAAATAAATGAGTTTTTAAATCTGGTAGTTGTTCGTTGTTCATTTATGAAATGCTTTTGATAATATATGCAAGATATAATTTTACCTATTATTTTTTTGTTTTTACTAAGCTTATTTAAATTAAAAAAGGAGTTACAATTAAGCAACCCCTTTTTTAATTTAATTCGTTAATTAGTGACTAAACAACACCTTGTGCTAACATGGCATCGGCTACTTTCACGAATCCTGCTATGTTTGCACCTCTTACATAATCAATATATCCATTTTTTTCCTTACCAAATTCAATACAAGAATCATGAATGTCTGCCATAATTTTTTTAAGCCTTTCATCTACTTCATCACGTGTCCAATTGATACGTAAAGAGTTTTGGCTCATTTCTAAACCAGATGTTGCTACACCTCCTGCGTTGGAAGCTTTGCCAGGCGCATATAAGATCTTAGCTTTTTGGAAAGCATGAACTGCCCCGGGAGTTGATGGCATATTTGCGCCTTCACTTATCACATAACATCCATTTTTTAATAATGTCTTTGCATCGTTACCATTAAGTTCATTTTGGGTGGCACATGGCATGGCAATATCACATTTTACTTCCCAAGGAGTTTTGCCTTTTAAAAATTTAGCCTTTGGATATTTTTTAACGTATTCGCTAATTCTGCCTCGTTTAACATTTTTTAATTCCATTACATAGGCTAATTTTTTAGCATCTATACCTTCTTGATCATAAATATATCCCGAAGAATCCGACAATGTAACAACCTTGGCGCCAAGTTGTGTTGCTTTTTCACAGGCGTATTGGGCTACGTTTCCAGAACCGGAAACAGTGACTGTTTTGCCTTTAAGTGTATCCTTTCTTGTTTCAAGCATACTTTGTGCGAAATATACAGTTCCATAACCTGTGGCCTCAGGGCGAATTAATGAACCTCCCCATGACATACCTTTCCCAGTTAAGACACCTGTAAACTCATTCCGTACTTTTTTGTACATACCAAATAAGAAACCTATTTCTCTTCCCCCAACACCAATATCTCCTGCAGGTACATCTGTATTAGCTCCTATATGTCGAGATAACTCCCCCATAAAACTGTGGCAAAATCGCATAATTTCATCATCTGTTTTTCCTTTTGGATCAAAATCGGATCCACCTTTACCACCACCCATAGGCAGCGTAGTCAAAGCATTTTTAAATACTTGCTCAAAGGCTAAAAATTTAAGAATACTTAAATTCACTGTTGGATGAAATCGCAAACCTCCTTTATAAGGGCCTATCGCTGAGTTCATTTGAATTCTATAACCTCTATTAACAATTATTTCTCCCGAATCATCAACCCATGGAACTCTAAACATCATCACTCTCTCAGGCTCCACCATTCTTAATAGAATATTTTTGCCACTATATATATCATGATTGGCAATATAGGGAAGTACAGTTTCTGCCACTTCCTCAACAGCTTGTAGAAATTCTGGCTCATGTGGATTACGTTCTTTAACCAAATCCATGAACTCTTTTATTTTTGATTTCATAATTTTAATGGGTGATTTTTAATTATTTAATAATTGAACCTACACAAAAGTAATTAATTTTGCCATATTATTAATTGATAAAAATCATATTTTTCGCAAATATTTATAAGCACGCAAACGATTGAAATAATATGTTCAAAATGAAATATAGTTTATTCAAAACTTAACCTCACAATTAAGGAAAAACATTAAATTTGCAACCTATTAAGAAATGGGCATGTTAGATAAAGTAAAGGAATATATAAACGAAGTAAATGCTTTTCATTCGGGTTCGAAAGACGAAATTGAAGCTTTTAGAATTAAATATTTAGGCAGCAAAGGACTGTTAAAAGAACTTTTTGCCGAATTTAAAAATGTTGACCCTAAATTGCGTAAAGATTTTGGCCAGGCATTAAATAACCTAAAAAATGCGGCTGAAAATAAAGTATCAGCACTTAATGATGCCTTACATCTCAATGCAGAACATAAAAGTAAATATGGAGATCTTTCCAGACCTGCTGAACCTATTGAATTAGGTGCGCGCCATCCAATTTCCATCGTAAAAAATCAAATTGTAGATGTTTTTTCAAGAATAGGGTTTACCATTTCTGATGGTCCCGAAATTGAAGATGACTGGCATAATTTTACCGCATTAAATTTACCGGAATACCATCCGGCAAGGGATATGCAGGATACTTTTTTTGTAGAAAAAGATCCGGATATGCTTTTAAGAACACATACTTCATCGGTCCAGATCCGGTATATGGAAAATAACAAACCTCCAATACGAACCATCTCACCGGGACGTGTATTCAGAAATGAGGACATTTCCGCAAGATCTCATTGTATCTTTCATCAGGTTGAAGGACTCTATATTGATACTGACGTATCTTTTGCCGACTTAAAACAGACCTTGACATATTTTACAAAAGAGATGTTTGGCAAGTCTAAAATTAGACTCCGTCCATCGTATTTTCCATTTACAGAACCCAGTGCAGAGGTAGATATTTATTGGGGACTCAACACTGAAACAGATTATAGAATTACAAAAGGTACAGGTTGGCTTGAAATTATGGGCTGTGGGATGGTAGATCCTAATGTACTGAAAAATACAAATATTGATCCGACAGTATATAGCGGATTTGCTTTCGGTATGGGTATAGAAAGGATAGCTATGTTGCTTTATCAGATACCCGATATAAGGATGTTATTTGAAAATGACATCAGATTTTTAGAACAATTTAAGTCTGTTATTTAAAGATATGAGCCTAAACAAATTTTTAAGAAAAAAAAGTTATCACAGTATAAAACTAAAAAGAACGGCCACCAATCATTTTGAGATCAAAGTAAAGATCAATGGTGAAAATGGCCGATTTATATTAGATACAGGTGCTTCTAATTCCTGTGTTGGCTTTGAAGAGATCAAAACCTTTGGTCTTGTTACCCAAACTTCCGAACATAAAGCAGCAGGAGCAGGAACGGCAGAAATCGATACGGAGATATCGAAAGAAAATAAACTGCAAATAGGCAAATACAAATTAAAAAATATAGACCTGGTCTTGCTGGATCTATCGCATATCAACAATGCCTTAAAAAAGCAAAATGCCGAAGAGATCAATGGAATCATAGGTGCTGATATTTTGGAAAAAGCCAAAGCCATTATAGACTACAAAAAGAAAAAATTATACCTTTTAAATTAATCCTTCTATGAGCTCGTCTTCAGATCAACGATATAACCTAAGAGGTGTCTCTGCATCAAAAGAAGACGTGCATAAGGCCATAGAAAAAATTGACAAGGGACTATTTCCAAAAGCCTTTTGTAAGATAATTCCAGATTATTTAACAAATGATGATGAATATTGCATTGTAATGCATGCTGATGGTGCAGGCACCAAATCATCCCTGGCCTATATGTACTGGAAGGAAACAGGAGATATTTCTGTTTGGAAGGGAATTGCCCAAGACGCTTTGATCATGAATATTGACGACCTGTTATGTGTTGGCGCAACAGAAAATATATTATTATCATCAACCATCGGCAGGAACAAGAATCTTATACCTGGTGAAGTAATATCTGCCATCATTAATGGTACAGAAACATTGATAGCAGAACTTGGCAAGTTCGGTGTGACCATACATTCTACCGGAGGCGAAACCGCTGATGTTGGTGATTTGGTAAGGACTATTATAGTAGATTCGACAGTTACGGCAAGACTTAAAAAATCAGACATTATTGATAATGCCAATATAAAAGCCGGAGATGTTATCGTTGGACTGGCATCCTTCGGTCAAGCGACTTATGAAAAAGATTATAATGGTGGTATGGGTAGTAATGGACTCACTTCTGCCAGACACGACGTTTTCAATAAAGAATTGGCAAATAAATATCCGGAAAGTTTTGATCATGCTGTTCCTGAAGAATTGGTTTATTCAGGAAAAATGAAATTAACAGATGATGTAACGGATGCGCCTTTAGATGCTGGCAAACTCGTTCTCTCTCCTACAAGAACGTACGCGCCCATTATTAAAGAAATCTTTAAGCAATACCGTAAACAAATACATGGCATGGTGCATTGTAGCGGTGGAGCTCAAACTAAAATTTTACATTTTATAGAAGATCTACACATTGTAAAAAATAACTTATTTGAGGTGCCGCCCTTATTTAAAATGATCCAGGAACAATCTAATACCAATTGGAAAGAGATGTATCAGGTATTTAATTGTGGGCATCGAATGGAATTATATGTCCCACAGGAAATTGCCGATGATATTATTTTAATTTCCAAGTCTTTTAACGTTGATGCACAAATCGTTGGTAAAGTAGCATCTGCTGCCAAGAAAAAGTTGACTATCAAAAGTCCTTATGGTGAATTTATTTATAATTAACAATCTTAATTTTATTTGTACTTTTACCCCTCGTTATGGCAATAATTCTAATTGAATTAAGTTTTTAAGGGTAAACGCTAACTGTTTTGAATAAAAAGGTCCTCTTACTTCTACTTTTGCTCGGTTTTTTAGTTGTTTTATTTAGTTGTTCAACTAAAAAAAATGCCTTTTTAAACAGGAGTTTTCATGCTGTAAATACCAAATACAATGTGCTTTATAATGGCCAGGTAGCCTTCGAACAAGCCAAACAGCAAATTGATGATAATTACGAAGATAATTTTTGGGAATTATTACCCATTGAGCCATTAAAGATTGAAGAAAAGGATCTTGAAATACCCACCTTTAACAATAAAGAAAAACCCGACGGTGAAACTACTGCACAGGGATTTGAAAAAGCCGAAGAAAAAGCGATCAAGGCTGTTCAAAAACACTCCATGGATATCGATGGTAGAGAACGAAACACACAAGTTGATGACGCTTATTTGCTCTTAGGTAAAGCCCGTTATTATTCACAAAGATTTGTGCCTGCCCTGGAAGCCTTTAATTTTATTCTCGAAAATTATACGGATGCAGCACTTAAAGATGAAACACGGGTATGGCAGGCAAAAACATTGGTAAAACTACAAAATGAACGTCTTGCGCTAGAAACTTTAGATTACTTACTAAGAAATGAGAATTTGCCACTGAAATTAGTCGAAAATGCACATACAGCAATGGCATTGGCCTATGCTTCTCTTGATAGTACAGACCTGGTGATAAGACATTTAGACAGCGCTATTATTTTTAGTGATAATGTCAAACAAAAAGCGCGCAACTTATTTATTTTAGGACAGTTATATAGAAATCAACAGAAAATTGATTCGTCTAACATGGCCTTTGAAGCTTTGGCAAGGACACCAAAGGCACCTCACAGATATAAAATTCATGCTGAAATAGACAGGGCTAAGAATTATTCAGAAAAAGATAGCACGGTACTCATACTGGCAAGATTAAAAAAGTTGATCAAAGACAGAGACAATCGTCCTTACCTGGATGAATTATATTATCAAAAAGGTATTATAGAATTAAAAAATGACAGCATAGAAAAGGCTATTGCCGATTTCGAAAACTCTATAAAAACCAAACAGGCTAAAGATTTTCAAAAAGAATTGTCGTATGAACAGTTGGGTAATATCTACTTTGATAAAGCAAATTTTCAACCGGCAGGTGCCTATTACGACAGTGTTATTCAGATCACAAAGAATCAAAATGTAAAACGTGTAAGGCGCATTGTTCGGAAGCGCAAAAATTTAGAAGAGGTAATTCTGTATGAAAATTTTGCCAAGACCAACGATAGTATTCTTAAAATCGCAGGCCTCACTAAGGAAGAACAAGAAGTGTTTTATCAATCATTTATCGATAAACTAAAAAAGGAAGAGGAAGAAGCAAAAAGAAAATTAGAACAGGCCAACATAACTTCAGGATTTGGAAATTTAAACGACGAAACCTCAAAAGATGCCGTAAAGGGAGGAAAATTTTATTTCTACAATGTACAGGTGGCAGGTTTTGGAAAACAAGAATTTAGAAAAACATGGGGCAACAGACCTCTTGAAGATAATTGGCGCTTATCCAATAAAAAAAGCCAAACATTAACAGGTAATCCTTTAGAAATTTTAAATACTGCCAATATTTTTGACAATTCCAAAAAATATGATCTGGACTATTATTTAAGTAGAATCCCCACCGAAAAAGAAGAAATAGATAGTATTGCCGTATTTAGAAATGATGCCTATTATAAACTCGGACTTATTTATAAAGAACAATTCAAAGAATACCCTTTGGCAGCAGAGAGATTAGAAAAACTCTTAAGTTATGATCCTAAAGAAAGTCTTGTTCTTCCGACAAAATATCATTTGTATAAGATTTACGCTAATTTTAATCCTGAAAAGAGCAATAAATACAAGGAAGATGTCGTTAACAATTATCCAGATTCAAGGTATGCAAACATTATCTTAAATCCGGAACAAGTTCTGGCATTCAATGAAGTAGATGATTCACCAGAAGCTATTTATGAAGATGCATATTGCGATTATGATTATCTGCGTTATGACGAAGCGGCATTGAAAGTTGATGATGCCATTCAAAAATTTGAAGATTTGCCTATTATTGCTAAATTTGAATTATTAAAGGCATATATTATAATGAAGACAAGTGGTGCTGAAGCCTTTATAGAAGCACTAAATTATGTGGCAATAAATTATCCGAATTCCGAAGAAGGCAAACATGCCGTTAGGATTTTAGATGGGTTTGACAACCCTGATAAATAATTTGGATAACGAATTAAACTGATACAGAAGAATCAACAAAAAAATAGTTACTCCCCAATTTGACTTTGAAAAAGAAAATAAAAAACGGAGTATAAATTAAAAAATAAGAAATTATGTTTTCTGAAAAAAAATCTAGTCCAAACCAAGTATTAGAAAGAAATATCATTGGTAAAAACACTTCATTTGTTGGGGACGTAAAATCTGAAGGAGATTTTAGAATAGACGGTTCAATAGAAGGCAATATTAAAACTAGCGGAAGGGTCGTTATTGGTCAGGAAGGATCTGTAGATGGCACCATTGAATGTACAAATGCCGACATAGAAGGAAAATTTTCCGGAAATTTAGTTGTTGATCAAATGTTATCGTTAAAAGCATCTGCGACCATTTCTGGTGAGGTCACTTTAGGTAAACTTTCAGTTGAACCAGGCGCTAACTTTAATGCTTCTTGTACGATGAAAGGATCTGTTAAAGCACTAAAGAATGAACAACCAAAAGCAGAAAAAACAGCTTAATAATTATGCTAGATTTTCTGGTATCGCAATACAAATGTTCATCATAATTGGTATTGGTACTTTTGCAGGTGTAAAACTGGACGAATATTATCCTAATACATATAATTTATTTACAGTAATTTTGTCATTATTTTCGGTAATAATGGCGATATATTTTGTCGTAAGACGAATTATCTCATCAACAAAAGACAACTGATCAATGAACCCTATTTTTATAAAAAGGCAGTATTCTTTTTTTGTTCAACTCCTTCTAATTACTGTAATTCTTTTCGGAATACATAGTTATTTGAATTATCACTTTTCAGAGCATGAATTATTTTTTCCTATTTGGCAGATCTATCTTTTTCATTTTACAATTACACTAGCATTGTATACGTTAATTAACTATAAATATTCCCAAAATAATTCTCAAATATTCAATGCTTTCATGTTGTCAACATTGGTTAAAATGGTCTTAGCAGTACTATTTTTACTGCCACTTCTTCTTTCGTCTTTAGATCAAAATAATTCTGATATTTTCAATTTTTTTATTCCCTATTTTATTTTTCTAACTTTTGAAATCTACAGTATAACTTCTTTATTAAAAGAAGATTAAATACGGCTATAAACACAGCTAATTGTTGTCCTTAAATTATCATTAAATATTATTTGTCTTTTAATATAATGTGCGTACATTTGCACCGAATTTTTAGAGTCTATATTTATATTTTATTCGCAATGCAGGTCAATATCTTTAGAATACTTTTAATGGGATTGTTTATCGCTTTTTCATTCAAAGGATATGCTTTAAACAAGGAGGAAACTAAAGAAGGTGAGGATGAAAAATATGATCCAAAAGAAATGATCATGCATCACGTTAAGGATGCCCATGAATTTCATATCCTCGACTGGAATGGCGCGCCAATTTCAATCTCCTTACCTATTATTTTATGGACAGATAACGGACTTACAACCTTTATGTCAAGTGAGTTTCACCATGATGATTCAGGTAGTGTTATCGTAGAAAAAGACGGCGCAAAATTTGTAAAACTTCACGAAAAGATTTATCAATTAAATAGCGAAGCTCAAGAGCTTGCATTCGATGAAGATCACCATCCAACAAATGCAATCAAACCTCTGGATTTTTCAATTACAAGAAACGTATTCATGATGTGGGTTTCTGTAATCGTACTACTATTAATATTTATTAGTACTGCCCGACGATATAAGAAATCAGATAATAATATTCCAACCGGCATTGCCCGTTTTATCGAGCCTCTTGTTGTTTTTGTTAAGGAAGAAATAGCAATTCCTATGATAGGTGAACATAGATACAAAAAATATATGCCGTTTTTATTAACCATATTTTTCTTTATATGGATTAATAATGTTTTTGGATTAATTCCAATTATAAATGGTGCCAACGTAAGTGGAAATATAGCCTTTACTATGACATTGGCCGTATTCACTTTTATCATCACCACAGTAAGTGCCAACAAAAATTATTGGAAGCATATTTTTTGGATGCCTGGAGTTCCGATACCGATGAAAATATTCTTAATACCTATTGAATTGATCGGTATGTTTGTTAAACCAATCGCACTGATGATTCGTTTATTTGCAAACATTACCGCAGGACATATTATTATTTTGGCACTGGTATCTTTGATTTTCATTTTTAAATCAATCGCCGTAGCGCCGGTTTCAATGGCATTTATATTATTTATTACAATTATTGAAATAATAGTAACAGCTATACAAGCATATATTTTTACAGTTTTATCTGCCTTATATTTTGGTATGGCAACAGAAGAAGAACATCATTAATTAATTTAATATATATTTATTATGGATTTAGGATCAATTGCAGCGATTGGAGCTGGTTTAGCAGCGATAGGAGCTGGTATCGGAATTGGTAACATCGGTGGAAGAGCTATGGAAGCCATGGCTCGTCAACCAGAAATGCATGGAAAGATTCAAGCATCTGCATTAATATTAGCTGCCTTCGTTGAAGCGGTTGCATTATTTGCGGTTGTTGTATCTCTTCTTAAGTAAAAAGAATAAAAGTGTAACGGTTGGTTGCACTTTTATTTTTTATTTAAAACAGAATTAATTAAATAGTAAAAAAATGGATTTAGTAACACCTGGATTAGGACTTGTATTTTGGACAGGAATCACCTTTTTGATCTTATTGTTAATCTTAAGAAAGTTTGCTTGGAAACCAATTCTTGGAGCCGTTAGCGAACGGGAAGATTCTATTAAAACCGCCTTGGCTGAAGCTGACAAAGCCAGACAAGAAATGCAAGATATCAATGCTGATAACGAACGTATTTTAAAGGAGGCCAGATCGGAAAGAGATGCCATGCTAAAAGACGCACGACACATCAAAAATACGATGATAGAGGAGGCGAAGGATTCAGCAAAAGATCAGGCAAAAAAGATCATAGAACAGGCCAAGACCACCATTGAAAATGAAAAATTGGCTGCTATCTCAGAAATAAAAAAGCAGGTCGCCAATTTATCTATAGATATCGCAGAAAAGATCGTAAAGGAAGAACTTTCTAACAAAGACAAGCAACTTAAAATAGTTGAACAAATGTTAGGAGATGCAAAGCTGAACTAATTATGAGACAGACGAGAGCTTCCATACGATATGCAAAAGCAGTATTAAATCTTGCCCTTGAGCTTAAAAAAGCCGATCGGGTGAATGAAGACATGCTATTATTGGCTTCAACTATTGAAGAAAATAAAGAATTACAGATATTGTTGAGTAGCCCTATCTTTAAGACTAAAGTAAAAAGAGAAACCTTATCAGAAATCTTTGGTAAAAAGATTAATGAAATATCCCTTGGACTTATATATCAGCTCATTGAAAATAAACGATTACCTATTTTGGAAGAAGTAGCCAGACAATATACAATTATCTACGATTTCCATAAAGGAACACAAATTGCTAAGGTTACCACTGCTACCCCAATTACTGCGGATTTAAGAGCAAAAGTATTAGCAAAAGTTACAAAAATTACTGGCAAAAAAATTAAACTTGAAAACATTATTGATCCGTCAATCATAGGCGGTTTTATATTGCGTGTTGGCGATAAACAATATGATTCTAGTATTTCAGGTAAATTCAATAATTTACGTATGGAGTTCGACGATAACTTATACGTACCAAAGATTTAAAAAGTATAAATTAATAAAATGGCAACAATAAAACCAGCTGAAGTATCAGCAATTTTAAAAAGACAATTATCAGGATTCGATGGAGAGGCTTCATTGGACGAAGTAGGAACCGTTTTACAAGTAGGTGATGGTATTGCCCGTGTATATGGTTTAGCCAATGTTCAATATGGTGAATTGGTTCAATTTGAGGATGGTTTAGAGGGTATTGTTTTAAACCTTGAAGAAGATAATGTTGGTGTTGTATTATTGGGATATTCAGCTCAAATTAAAGAAGGGGCAACAGTAAAACGTACCGAACGTATCGCTTCATTAAGAATTGGAGAAGGTATTGTGGGCAGGGTTGTTGACGCTTTAGGACTACCTATAGATGGTAAAGGTCCTGTTGAAGGCGAAACCTTTGAAATGCCACTAGAGCGTAAAGCGCCTGGTGTAATCTATCGTGAGCCAGTTACAGAACCTTTGCAAACGGGTATTAAGGCTATTGATGCTATGATACCTATCGGAAGAGGGCAACGTGAATTGATCATTGGTGACCGCCAGACAGGTAAATCGACAGTAGCCATTGATACTATTTTGAATCAAAAAGAATTTTATGATGCAGGTGAGCCCGTATATTGTATCTATGTTGCCATAGGTCAAAAAGGTTCTACCATCGCTGGTATAGCAAGTATGCTTGAGGAGCGTGGTGCATTAGCTTATACAACAATTGTTGCCGCCAATGCTTCCGATCCTGCTGCTATGCAGGTATATGCCCCAATGGCCGGTGCTGCTATTGGTGAATATTTTAGGGATACCGGTCGTCCGGCCTTGATAATTTATGATGATCTATCTAAACAAGCAGTTGCTTATCGTGAGATTTCATTATTATTAAGAAGACCTCCGGGACGTGAAGCTTATCCAGGTGATGTATTCTATCTTCACTCAAGATTATTAGAGAGATCCGCAAAAATAATCAACGATGACAAGATCGCCTCACAAATGAATGATGTGCCAGATGCTTTAAAAGGCAAAGTGAAAGGTGGCGGTTCATTAACTGCATTGCCTATTATTGAAACGCAAGCGGGAGATGTATCTGCATATATTCCAACCAACGTAATTTCAATTACCGACGGTCAGATCTTCCTTGAATCCGATCTATTCAACTCTGGTGTTCGTCCGGCTATTAATGTTGGTATTTCTGTATCACGTGTTGGTGGTAATGCTCAAATTAAATCGATGAAAAAAGTAGCAGGTACATTAAAATTAGACCAGGCTCAATATCGTGAATTGGAAGCATTTGCTAAATTCGGTTCCGATCTAGATGCTGCCACTATGAATGTTATCAATAAAGGTAAGCGTAATGTGGAGATATTAAAACAATCTCAGAACGATCCGTTCACGGTTGAAGATCAGGTTGCAATTATTTATGCCGGTTCAAAGAACTTGTTAAGAAATGTACCTGTTGAGAATGTTAAAGAATTTGAAAAAGACTATTCTGGCATATCTAAATGCCAAGCATAGAAAATCATTAGATGTGTTAAAATCAGGTAAGTTAACTGACGATGTTATAGCAGTACTTGAAAAGGCGGCTAAAGAGATATCGGCAAAATATGTTTAAAATAAAAGTTGTCAATATCTAAAATCGGGAATCAATTAGCATTCCTTCGAATTTGAAAATGACAAATGAATAACTATGGCAAACTTAAAAGAAATACGTAACAGAATAGCCTCCATTGCCTCTACAATGCAGATCACCAGTGCCATGAAGATGGTGTCGGCTGCTAAGTTGAAGAAAGCGCAAGACGCTATTGTTGCTATGAGGCCTTATTCTAATAAGCTAACTGAATTACTGCAAAGTTTAAGCGCAACCTTAGACGGGGATATTGGTGGAACTTTTGCCAAACAAAGAGAAGTAAACAAGGTGCTTTTAATAGTTATTACCTCTAATAGAGGTTTATGTGGTGGATTTAACTCTAATATCATTAAGAAATCTATCGATCTTATTCAGCATAATTATGCGGATAATAAAGTAGATCTGTATACGATTGGGAAAAAAGGATATGATCTATTATCAAAAGAACATAACGTAATCGCTAATAAAAGTGATATTTATGATCATCTTGGATTTGATGCAGCCGCAGAAATAGCAGAAGAATTAATGAATCTTTTTGCCAATGAAACCTATGATCGGATAGAAATCGTTTATAATAGATTTAAAAATGCCGCTACACAAATAATAATGCGTGAGCAATTTTTACCAATTGTTCCTATGACCAAAGCCATAAATACAAGCACAGATTATATTTTTGAACCGACAAAAATTGAAATTGTGCAAGGCTTAATTCCGAAATCATTAAAAACTCAGTTGTATAAAGCTATTAGAGATTCGTTTGCTTCTGAACACGGTGCAAGAATGACTGCCATGCATAAGGCAACCGATAATGCGAAAGAACTAAGAGATGACCTATTGTTAAGTTATAACAAAGCGCGTCAGGCTGCTATTACCGGTGAGATTCTGGAAATTGTTGGTGGCGCTGAGGCATTAAATAATTAGCCGCAGGCAAATTAGATAAAAGCGTAGCCTTAAACAATTAGACGTAACAAAATTATCATTCTCAAAATACACCCGAAGTTTTATAACTTTGGGTGTTTTGTTTTAAATCAGCCCCATGAAAGTATTATTGCTAGACACGAACCACCCACTGCTCAAAACCGGGCTAGAAAATTTAGGCTGTATATGCGATGAAGATTATAAATCTCCAAAAGAAGAAGTAGAAGAAAAAATCCAATTTTATGAAGGTATTGTAATTCGAAGTAGATTCTCAATCGATCAAACCTTTATCAAAAAAGCTTCAAAACTAAAATTTATCGCAAGGGTTGGGGCCGGATTAGAGAATATTGACGTCGAATTCGCAAAACAAAAAGGTATTGAGTTAATAGCGGCCCCTGAAGGTAATAGAAATGCTGTTGGTGAACATACCTTGGGCATGATCTTATCACTTTTTAACAAGCTCAATAAAGCCGATAAAGAAGTTAGACAAGGTATGTGGTTACGCGAAGAAAATCGGGGCACTGAACTGGATGGAAAGACGATTGGTATTATAGGATATGGTAATGCCGGCAAGGCATTTGCTCAAAAACTACAGGGTTTTAATGTAAATACTTTATGTTATGATATAAAGTTAAACGTTGGCGATAAGAACGCGACTCAGGTTAGCTTTAAAGAATTACAACAAAGATCGGATGTCATAAGCTTACACGTTCCTGAAACCCCTTTAACCATTAATATGGTCGATGCTCAATTTATAAATTCTTTTAAAAAACCTTTCTGGATCATCAATACGGCAAGGGGAAAAAATATCGTTACCAAAGACTTGGTATCAGGCTTAAGATCAGGTAAAATATTGGGCGCCGGACTCGATGTACTGGAGTATGAAAAGTTATCTTTTGAAAATTTATTCTTAGATGGTAACTTACCCGATGCTTTTGAATATCTCATCCAAGCAGACAATGTATTATTAACACCTCATGTTGCCGGGTGGACTACGGAAAGCAAAGAAAAACTTGCTCAAACGATAGTTGATAAGGTGCAATTACTTTTTTTCGTAAATTGATACTGTAAAAATTCAATTGCTTATGACTTCCGATGCAAAGACACCAGAAGAATACATTAGTGCTCTTCCTGAAGACCGTAAAGAAGCAATTTCCAAATTGAGAAAAATTGTTCTAAAAAATTTACCAAAAGGATTTTCTGAAACAATGGGTTATGGAATGTTAGCTTATGTGGTGCCACATTCTTTGTATCCTGCAGGTTATCATTGTGACACAAAATTACCACTTCCATTTATGAATATTGCCTCACAAAAGAATTTCATTGCCCTTTATCATATGGGAATATATGCGAAAAAAGACTTATTAAATTGGTTCGTTAATGAATATCCGAACTATTCTAAAAGAAAACTCGATATGGGTAAAAGTTGTATAAGGTTTAAAAAAATAGATGATATCCCTTATGATCTTATTGGTGAATTAGCCGGTAAAATGACTCCCATGGAGTGGATTGAGATTTATGAAGACGTAATTAAAAATTAAGAATCATGAAAAAAAAAGTAACTGGTATAGGTGGCCTGTTTTTTAAAACTGAAGACCCTAATGCTACCAAAGATTGGTACAAAAAACATTTAGGTTTCAATACAGATGATTGGGGTTGCACCTTTTGGTGGAAAGATATAAATGGCAAAGATAGTTCAACGCAATGGAGTCCGTTTGCGAAAGACACCAAATACTTTAACCCATCAAAAAAAGATTTTATGTTTAATTACAGGGTTGAAAATCTGGTAGAATTATTGGCTGAACTAAAAGAAGAAGGCATAACCATCATTGGCGAAGTCGAAGAATACGATTACGGGAAATTCGGCTGGATCTTAGACATAGACGGTAATAAGATAGAATTATGGGAACCCAAAGATGCAGCATTTTTATAATGGTTTTTTTTTAAATACTTAAATTGTCAATGAATTTTTTAGAAATTCTACAATCCTATCAATTAACAATTCTTCAATGGGTTTCAGTATTTCTCGCCGCTGCTTTATTGGGTTTATCAAAGGCGGGAATAAAAGGAATCGGGATCCTTATTGTATTGATTTTAGCTTTCGTTTTTGGCGAAAAAGCTTCAACAGGGATATTATTGCCTATGTTAATTGCTGCCGATATTTTCGCTGTAATTTATTATAACCGTCACGCTCAATGGAAATATATTAAAAAGCTGTTGCCATGGATGGCCCTAGGTGTATTAATTGGTGTTTGGATAGGAAATGATATTTCAGAAGAAATATTTAAAAATTTAATGGCTATTATAATTATCGGATCTATACTGGTCTTATTTTATACCGAGAACAGAAAGTCATCTAAAATTCCAACAAGTCCAATATTTTCAATCTCAGCGGGTCTCCTGGCCGGATTTACAACGATGATTGGTAATTTAGCAGGTCCTATTTCGAATATCTATTTTCTTGCGGTAAGATTGCCCAAAAATGAATTTATCGGCACAGCAGCCTGGCTATTTTTTATCATTAACATCTTTAAATTACCTTTTCATATTTTCATTTGGAAAACAGTGAGTAAGGAAACCTTGTTACTAAACTCATTATTGGTTCCGGCAGTTGTGTTAGGATTTTTTGCAGGCGTATCTCTTGTGAAAATAATATCGAACCTTTATTACAGGCGTTTTATATTAATAGTAACAGGATTAGGCGCCCTTGTATTATTGATTAGATAATACCGGAGTAGCCGGAGAGGACATTTTTAAAGTATCTAAATTCAACATCAATTTTACCATTTTGTAGATCTCTGGTAATTTTTCCTTGAACTCTTTTGGAGTTTCAAAAAAATGTTCTACCAAAACAGATAAGAACTCATATTTATTTTTAAACCCATATTGCCTCAAATACCCTGATTGCACAATTTTTCGTTGTAATTTTCTGTCTTTTAACCTTTCTAATAATTCTCCAAAGTGATCCAAAAAAACAATTGCTGTAAAACTTTTATGCCTTAAAAAACTGAAATATAATGCGTGGCTTAGTTCATGTAAACCTAGATTCAGATTATTATCTTCTATTTTAATACCCTCTAAAAAGTCATCCCACGAAAAAACGATCGTATCCATTCTCGGGTTTGTTTCTCCCTTATGTCTTCTTTTAGTGATCTTTGAGAAATAATTTTTCGGATAAATGATGATATTGGCGAATGGTGTAAACAGATAACGTCTCATCCCGAAGGTAAGCATTACAGCAGTAGAGGCTATCAGCAACTTCATCTTTTGGGTAACGACCACACCATCTCTCCCTATAAAATTATAGTTATCTATAAACTTTAGTGTTCTATGCTCAAAATATCGCTTATTTACCGATGAGAGGTTATTATAAAAAGATATATTTTTGGTAATAATAGCCCTTTGCCCAGCATTCATCTCGTTTGGAAACAAGACAAATCTGGTCAAATTAATTGACCCTATTACAAGACTAAATAACTCTATCACAACGGGTTGATTTTAATAGCAATTTTTTAATTACTGAAATATTAAGATCAATAATTAAAGATTTTTATTCCTTTTCTAATGCTATAATACAACTTATTCGGTTAAATATTAAAGTTTTAGCTAACTATTTTCCCGTATTCAACAAATGCCAATGAGATATTTAAGTAGATCTGTGGTTGTTATTATCCCAACTAATTTATCATTATCAACAACAGGAAGCGCATGAAATTCTTTGGAGGCCAGTAGAACAGACACTTCTTTTATTGTCATATTAGAACTCACTTTTACCGGGTTATTGGCCATTATCTGGCCAATGGTTAGCATGTTATAAAAAGTTGAATCTACAGATTGATCATCATCATAGGTGTCGACAAAACTAATACGCTGTAAATCTGTTAAACTCAGCATCCCTTTAATTTTATCCTTTTCAACAACCGGTATGTGACGTATGTGATTTTTCTTGAACAATCTTTCGGCTTCTCGCAAACTATCTTTCAGTGTAAGCGTAATTACATTTTTAGTCATTATAGTCGATATCGGTTCACTTTTCTTCATTATAATAACTTTTATTGATTGTTAGCTAAAGTTCAAAAAAAGAAACTATAGAAAATATGATATTCGTCAGGAAAAGATTTTTACATTAGATTTGAACTACAAAAAAAACATCATTCTTTTAAGACGCTGTCGATATCCAATAATTCAGTTTCATTAAAATTCGTATTCTTTAAGGCTCCTAAATTATCTAACAATTGTTTTTCAGAACTTACTCCAACCAATACAGAGGTAACTCTCTTGTCTTTTAAAAGCCAAGCAACCGCCATTTGTGCTAAACTTTGATCTCTTTTTAAGGCAATTTCATTCAATTTTTTAACCTTTTTAATAACCGTTTCATTTACCTGATCTTTCTTTAAAAAACCTGTGCTTTTAGCCGCCCTGGAATCCTTCGGAATTCCCTTTAAATATTTATTGGTTAGAATGCCTTGTTCTAAAGGTGAAAACGGAATACATCCAATACCTTCATCTCCCAAAACTTCCATCAATCCATTTTCAACCCATCTGTCCATCATGCTATATCTAGGTTGATGAATAAGACATGGGGTGCCTAACTCTTTTAATATTTTTGATGCTTTTAAAGTGTCTTCTGCATTATATGATGAAATACCTACGTATAGTGCTTTACCTTGCCTAACAATTAAGTCTAAGGCTGTCATTGTTTCTTCCAGTGGCGTATTCGGATCTGGTCTATGGTGATAAAAGATATCAACGTAGTCCAGCCCCATTCTATTCAGGCTTTGATCTAAACTAGCCACTAAATATTTCTTAGATCCCCATTCTCCATAAGGGCCAGGCCACATTCTGTATCCTGCTTTGGTAGAAATGATGAGTTCATCTCTGTAGGACCCTAAACCTTGTTTTAAAATGTTACCAAAATTTTCTTCGGCAGAACCTGAGGGTGGCCCATAATTATTAGCAAGGTCGAAGTGTGTTATACCATGATCAAAGGAGGTATGTAATATTTGTTTGGCAGCATCTAAATTATCGACATGACCAAAATTATGCCATAACCCAAGAGATATTTCTGGTAATAATAGCCCACTATTGCCGCATCTTCTATAAGGCATCGTGTTATATCTTGTTGTAGCAGGAATATACTTTTTCATATACTTTTTTTATCGATTATTTGTATTCATTAAAATTACAAAATTTAAAATCAATTGTTTTTTATTTAGAACGCGCTTCTTGAGTTAAATCACCCAATAATTAAGTCTTGCAAATCATCGAATTACATGTTGTCATCCCGTAAAGCTCCGCTTTGGAAATCAAAGGATTACCTGCGGTCTTCCTGACAAAGCTCCGCTTTGAAAATCGAAAAAGTCACAAAATAAAAAAGAAAATTCAATTCAATAACGAAAACCACAGGATTACCTCCGGTCTTCCTGACAAAGCTCCGCTTTGAAAATCAAAAAAGACACAAAATAAAAAAGCAAGCTTTATATTTTGCTTGCTTTTTTGATTTATTCGTGACCCCGGCAGGATTCAAACCTGCAACCCTCAGAGCCGAAATCTGATGCGCTATTCAGTTGCGCCACGGGGCCTAAATTTTTTTAACCGAGTAAGGCCTTAACCACATTAGAAATTGCTTTTCCATCGGCTTTTCCAGCTAATTGTTTTGAGGCAATACCCATAACCTTTCCCATATCTTTCATCGAGCTAGCTCCTGCTTGAGAAATGATCAATGCAACAGCATTCTTTATGGCTTCTTCAGACATTTGTTCAGGTAAAAACTGTTCGATCACTGCTACCTGCTCTAATTCTGGTTTAGCCAGATCTTCTCTTCCTTGCTCTAGATATACTGCTGCACTATCCTTACGTTGTTTTACCAGTTTTTGAAGTAGCTTTAATTCATCTTCTTCAGTTAGTTCACCTTTAGCACCTTTATCTGTCTGTGCTAATAATATAGCCGATTTTATAGCTCTTAAAGATTCTAAGGCAACGGTATCTTTAGACTTCATTGCTTCTTTCAATTTATCCATTACATTATTTTGCAAACTCATATTTATGAAATTTAGAGAACTGCAAAGATAAAGAAGCACTTTATAATAGTAACAAAAAACCCAAAACAATTTACAACTGTTTTGGGTTTACAAACAAAAACTATCAATTGTTTAATCTACATTATCATGTAAATATGAATTGTTAGACCGAAGTTGAATATCATCATTATCATCCGAACTTAGCGATATCCTGGATTTATTTTCTGTGATCTCTGAAGATGGCTCTACATCCTCCAAATCAACGCCCATTCTTTTATAGGCTGGTTGATTTTCGATCTCGTCAATATTTTTATTTACCCTGTTAATGAATCGGTAGTTAAAATCTTTCATTTTTTGCCTTCTGTCATCCGCTTTATTCTGTAATTGAGATATCGTTAAATTTAGAGGCGAATCATCTTCATCATCTTTAAAACTTTCCTGCTTATCAGCTTTATGTTCAACCCTAACATTAAATTTTAATTCTTCGTCTTCGATTTCTGTATTTGATACCGGTTCTTTCTCATTTAGACTCTTCATCCATAAAATCTTCTAAGCCGTGTTTTATCTTACCGTCTACAGTTTGAACAGGTCTTATAATTACAGGGTCAACAACTTCGATATCTCGAATATGAGATGTCAATTCCTGTGTCATAGATTCTCCTTTAAAATCGATTTTTTTATTAGATGTTAAAGGCAGATCAAAGGTTAAGTGTTATCTGATTTTCTTCTTCATTTTCCTCTTCAACCACTTCTTTTTCTCAGCCTAATTGGTTTGATTACAAAATCATCATTCATTTCAGCATCAACTTCATCAAACACAACATCGATCTTATTAATTATTTCGGTGGATGCCATTTTATCCTCATCATTAAATTCTTCGACATCCAAACTATGTCTTACAACTGTTTCCTTAGCGGTGAGTTTTAATATCCTTATGAACCTCCTCTACCAAATCGTGAATTATTTTTTTTGCCTCTGTGTTAGTGATCTCTAATTGCTGTTCTTTATTAAATCCAGTCGCAATTACCGTAACGGCGATGGCCTCACCTAAATCATCATCCTCACCAACACCCATAATGATATCGACGTTGCTCTTAGCCTCACTTTGAATATAATCATTGATTTCTCCAATTTCATCTATGGTGATTTCTGTACTACCTGAAACAATCAATAACAATACGTTCCTTGCCCCATTTATCTTATTATCATTTAATAATGGGGAATCCAATGCTTTTGTTATAGCCACCTGAGCTCTATTTTGACCTGTAGCAACGGCAGAACCCATGATAGCTGTACCACTATTAGATAATACCGTTTTTGCATCTTTTAAATCAATATTTTGAGTATAATGATGTGTAATTACTTCCGCTATACCTGCAGCAGCAGTCGACAATACTTCATCTGCTTTTGAAAAGCCGGCTTTAAAACCTAGGTTACCATAAACTTCTCTTAATTTATTGTTATTTATTACAACTAAAGAATCTATATGCTCGCGTAATTTTTCTATCCCAATTTGTGCTTGATCTGAGCGCATTTTACCTTCAAATGAAAACGGAATAGTAACTATACCCACCGTAAGCAGGTCCATTTCTTTGGCTATTTTAGCAATAATAGGAGCCGCTCCTGTACCGGTACCACCACCCATACCAACGGTAATAAATACCATTTTAGCCCGTGTACTTAACATAGCCCTAATTTCTTCTATACTTTCTAGTGCTGCTTTTTCACCTACCTCAGGATTGGCTCCGGCACCTAAACCTTCGGTTAAAGAAACTCCTAATTGGATCTTTGTTGTAACCGGGCTATTCTCCAAAGCCTGCGCATCTGTATTGCAAATCACAAAATCAACGCCCTTAATTCCCTTTTTAAACATGTGGTTAACAGCATTACTTCCACCACCACCAACGCCAATAACTTTAATTACATTAGATTGATTTTTTGGTAAATCGAAGGCAAGGTTTTCAAATTCTGTGCTCATATCTATTATTTTTTTTGATATTATATTTCTTCTTTATATTCTTTTTAATTTACTTGTCTATTAACGAGTAAAAGGTTACTTCCTACTTTCTGGCCTATTCGGCGTTATCTAAAAATTCTCGAAACTTATCGGCCCATTTTTCGAAAATTGACTTTCTGTCTATTTTCATATTTCGTCCTGATTTCTTGTCTCCTGCATATTCAGTTTCAGCCATATTAGTAGCTAGAGATTTTTTGATCTTATTTTTTTGATCTAGTCCTTTCATTAATAATCCGACAGCCGTTGCAAAAGCCGGACTGGAAATATCAACATCTGTATTACCGGCCAAATGTTCATTGGGATAACCTATTCGGGTATCCATACCGGTTATATACTCAACCAATTGCTTGATATGCTTTAATTCTGCTCCACCACCGGTTAAGACAATACCTGCTATTAATTTCTTCTTTGTTTCTTCATGACCATAGTTCTTTATTTCCAAATATACCTGCTCTATGATTTCAACCACACGTGCATGAATGATCTTAGACAAATTCTTTAATGTAATTTCTTTGGGTTCTCTTCCTCTTAATCCGGGAATAGAAACTATTTCATTCTCCTTATTTTCGCCTGGCCATGCCGAACCAAATTTGGTTTTCAATAATTCAGCCTGCTTTTCTATAATAGAACATCCTTCTTTAATATCTTCAGTAATGACATTGCCACCAAAGGGAATTACTGCAGTATGTCTTATTATTCCATCTTTAAAAATTGCCAGATCTGTTGTGCCACCACCTATGTCTATAAGGGCGACGCCCGCTTCTTTCTCTTCTTGACTTAAAACTGCTTCTGCCGAGGCAAGTGGCTCTAAAGTTATATTTGCCAATTCTAATCCTGCACTTTTAATACATCGTCCCACATTTCTAATAGATGAAACTTGACCGACAACTACATGAAAGTTTGCTTCTAATCTACCACCATACATACCGACAGGCGCCTTAATTTCAGGTTGCCCGTCGACCTTATAATCTTGAGGTAATACATGAATTATTTCTTCTCCAGGCAACATGACCAATTTATGGACCTGACTGATCAATTTTTCGATATCGGTTTCATCGATAACTTTTTCAGAATTTGGCCTGGTTATATAATCGCTATGGTGTAAACTACGAATGTGTTGTCCTGCAATACCAACAACAACATCTTTAATTTTAACATCCGAAACATTTTCGGCTTCTTCAACTGCTTGCTGGATAGATTGTATAGTTTGTGTAATATTATTTACTACACCTCTATGAACACCCAAGCTTTTGGCCTTTCCCGTACCGAGTATTTCAATTTTTCCATACTCATTGGTCTGACCAATCATGGCAACAATTTTTGTTGTACCGATATCAAGTCCAACTGCTATGTTTTCGTGTTCCATAATTTAAATTTTTGTGCAGACAACTTGTTCGTTGTACACTAGGTTTATTATTTTGTATTTATCTAGCGTTTTATCTTCCATGGTTTTCTGATAAAAAGCTTTTAATTTCTTTATTTTTAAATCAATATTTGTTAAATCTCCTAATTCAATTAGTTGATTTCCAATGCGCGTTTTTAATATGAACTCATGATTATCTGTTTGTTCAATACCAACGATCTGTTTTTTTAAAAAATCGTCTTCATATACTATTTTAGCAAGCGTATAGGTATCATTCGAAATATGACCATTGGTTATTCCTTCAACTATGGGAACCCTGGCAGAATAATTTGACGATAAAGGCATTTTTTTTCCTTTACTGTCAATATAATACGTTTGTTCATCTTGATTTACTCTAGCGATTGGTGTTTTTTGTGTGATGATAGCTCCTAACTGTCCATCAACAGATAGAAAAACCTCAGCATTTTCTATCATTTCATTAGAAAGCAACGTTTTTTCTAACTTGTTCAAAAATATATTTTCTTTCGGCTGACTTTGTAGTTCCTCGTAATTTTGTATTAACAATTTATTAACCATTTCATAAGTAATGAATAAATTATCACCATTCTCGAAAATAATCTTGATATCCTCTATTTTTTTGACCTTATTTCTCTTCGAAGAAAATCCAAAAAGAAGTACAACCAAAACAATTAATACCAGACCTTTTATATATCCTATATATCTTTTCATATTGCTCTTTCCAATAAATTATTTTTGACATCTTCTACCATTTCACCTATGTCTCCGGCTCCTATCATTACAATAACCTTTGCATTTGATTGAAGTAAAGCTTCCATTAAATATTCTTTCGAAACCAACCTTTTATTCTTCAGGCTAATTTTATCTAATAACCATTGTGACGTAATACCTTCAATCGGTTTTTCTCTAGCCGGATAAATGTCGAGCATTATCAATGCATCAAATTTGGCCAGGCTTTTTGCGAAATCATCTGCAAAATCTTTGGTTCTGCTAAACAAATGCGGTTGAAAAACGGCTAAAACTTCTTTATCAGGATAAAGTTCTTTAACAGCATCTGCCACTGCATTTATTTCTGTTGGATGATGCGCATAATCATCGATCAAAACAAGGGATTCATTTTTAATCTTATAAGTAAACCTGCGCTTTACACCTTTAAATTTTTTTAAAGCTTTGGCAATGGTTTGGAGGGGTACTCCATAATTATTAGCCATTGCCAAAGCCGCCACAGTATTTAGCACATTATGTCTTCCTGAAAGATTCAGTTCTATATTTTTTATTATTTCTGAAGGCGTTTTCACATCAAAAAAATAGGTTCCGCTCTTTATTTTAATATTCTTAGCATCATAATCAGCCTCTTCTTCAATTCCATAAGTAATACCTTTGATGGGTAAACCCTTTTTTACAAAAAGCTTATCAGAAACTTTATTTGAAAAATCTATAAAAGATTGGGTCAAAGCCTCTTTTTCGCCATAGATATCAAGATGATCAGCATCCATTGATGTAATACAAGCTATGTTCGGTGATAATTTTAAAAAAGACCGATCATATTCATCAGCTTCAACTACTGTGATCTCATCACCTCCAAGAATTAAATTTGAATTATAATTTTCTGCTATTCCACCAAGAAATGAAGTAGCATTTACACCTGCTTCTTTTAATATATATCCTAATATGGTTGATGTTGTTGTTTTACCATGAGTACCTGCAACTGCGAAGCAAAAAGTATTTTTAGTGATCTCTCCCAAGACCTCAGCTCGTTTGTATACTTGATATCCCTCATCGATAAAATAATTTAATTCTTTATGATCTTTTGGAATAGCTGGCGTATAAACAATTACAGTATTCTTTTTGTTTAATATTTTTTGAGGGATGGCCTTTATATCATCTTTATAATGAATTTTTATTCCTAAATTTTCTAAGGATCTAGATATAGGGGATGTTACTCTGTCATACCCCGATACATCATATTTATTTACATGAAAATATTGGGCCAGGGCACTCATGCCAATACCGCCAATACCAATAAAATAAATGTTATGTATATTTTTTAAATCCATGATACCTTTTAAATGCTTTTAATTCATTTTTATCAATTTTTCTACTTCATTCGCTATATCTTCTGTGGCTTTGGGTAAAGCCAATAGTTTGATATTTTTAGCCAATTCCTTTTGTTTTACCGGATCGTTTAACAGATCCTTAAATATTTTTTCAAAATCGATGCAATTCACTCTCTTTTAATAATAAAGCTGCCTTTTTATCGCTCACAGCCAAAGCATTTTTAGTTTGATGATCTTCGGCTACATTTGGTGATGGAATAAAAATTACAGGTTTCCCTACAATACATAATTCCGATATCGAACCCGCTCCTGCCCTACTTATAATGATATCTGCCGCGGCATATGCCAGATCCATATTATTGATAAATTCCAAGGTTGTTACACCAATCAGATCATCATAATGTTTGTATTCATTAAAATATAATTTACCGGTTTGCCAAATAACTTGAACTGCCTGATCGACCAACCAATTAATTTCCTTTTCTATGAGTTTATTAATAGCCCTTGCGCCGAGGCTACCGCCTATAATGAGCAGCGTTTTTTTGTTAGGATCTAATTTAAAATAAGCAAGTGCTTTTGATCTTTTACTGTCAACCTCTAACAGATCTTGCCTTACAGGATTACCTGTTTTAACAATTTTATCAGCAGGGAAATATTTTTCTAAACCATCATAGGCAACACAAATTTTATCTGCTTTTTTTCCCAATAATTTATTGGTTATACCCGGATAAGAATTCTGCTCCTGCACCAACGTAGGTATACCTTTTTGGTTAGCCACATGTAAAGTGGGGCCAGAGGCAAAACCACCAGTTCCCACCACTACCATGGGCTTAAATTTATTAATGATCTTATTTGCCTTCCACAAGCTGCTTATCAATTTAAAAGGAAATAACAAATTCTTAAAAGACAGGCTTCTTTGAAGGCCTGAAATCCATAATCCTTCAATTTTATATCCTGCGTTTGGTACCTTTTCCATTTCCATCCTATCTTTTGCACCTACAAACAAAAATTGTGCATTTGGATCACGACTTTTTAATTCGTTGGCAATGGCGATAGCCGGATAGATATGCCCTCCGGTTCCTCCTCCACTTATTAATATGTTAACCGATGGCTTCATGTAAAATATCTAATGGGTTTTCATCATTCATATGCTTGTCTCCGGATTTTTCTATTTCTCTTGCTGCACTCACACTTAATATGATACCTATGGCGAAGCAGGTCATCCAAATTGACGTACCTCCAGTACTTATCAATGGTAAGGGTTGCCCTGTTACAGGAATTAATCCAACAGCAACAGCCATATTGATGAGCGCTTGAAAAATGATTGGAATACCTACACCAAGCACTAATAAGGTGCCGAAAATTGACATGGATTTTGTCGCGACAATAACGATTCTAAAGAGTAAACCTAGGTAAAGTATCAACAAAGAAGCGCCTCCTATTAAACCAAATTCCTCCACTATGATGGCGAAAATAAAATCTGATGAAGATTGAGGTAAAAAATTCTTCTGAACACTTTTCCCCGGTCCTTTTCCTTGGATTTCACCGGATGCAATAGCAAGTTTTGCCTTTTCTGCCTGATAATTCTCATCGCTGTCCTGGCTTGAGAAATTTTCTATTCTACTCATCCAAGTATCAATTCTACTGTTTTTGAAAGTATCTGGAAAAGCTTTTACCGTTAGAATGAATATCGCTAATGCAATGATACCAACACCTATAATGGCTCCTATATACTTTAATGGGTAACCACCCAAAAACGACATGAGGATCACCATTGAAAAAATAATAGCCGTGGTAGAAAAATTGGCTGGTAAGATTAAAATTAATACCAATCCAACAGGCAACCATAGTTGCATTAAGCTTTCCTTAAATAATATGATTTTCTCCTTATTCTTTGCCAAGTATCTCGCAGTGTACATCATAATAACCACACCTGCCAACGTTGAAGTCTGAAATCCTATTTCTACAAATGGAATACTGATCCATCTACTGGCATTAACACCACTAATAGTATTTCCTTGATACAGCGTATATGCCAGTAATACGATGACGACAGGAATTAATAATACAGAGAGACCACTAAAATATCTATAGGGGATCTTATGTGTGGCGTAAATTATTACAAAACCCAATATTAACAGCATGGCGTGCTTGAGCAAGTACCCTAGTGTGGTTCCTTTACCAACGACACCCACTAGATTGGTACTTGCACTATACACAGGGAGAAAGGAAAATATTGCTAAAAGGGCCACAATTGCCCAAATAGTTCTATCACCGCTAATATTTTGTAATAGTCTCGTCATTTATAAATGTCTAACTGCATCTTTAAATTGTCTTCCTCTGTCTTCGTAATTTTCAAACAGGTCAAAACTGGCGCATGCCGGAGATAATAATACCGTATCTCCTTTCTCTGAAAGTTTATAAGCAACTTTTACGGCTTCCTCGGCTCCGGCTGTTTCGATCATAAAATCGACTACACTACCGAAGGTTTCCAAAATCTTTGTATTGTCTAATCCCAAACAAATAATTGCCTTTACTTTTTCTCTTACCAGTGGTAATAATTCCTCATAATCATTGCCTTTATCTACACCACCAACTATCCAAACGATAGGGGTTTTCACACTTTCTAAGGCATAGTATGTCGCGTTAACATTGGTAGCTTTAGAATCGTTTATATATTGAACTCCATTAATTTTTAAAACAGGCTCTAAACGATGCTCAACACTGTCAAAATCTTCAAGACTTTCTCTCAGTGTTTCGTTTCTCACCCCTAATAGTTTAGCCACCATAGCTGATGCCATGGCATTTTTTGTATTGTGATTTCCCTGTAATGCTAATGCTGCTATACTCATTGTAAATATGTTTGAATCAGTTTTAATTATTATGTTATCTTCTTTTTTATAAGCTCCTTTATCTAATGTTTTCTTTATTGAAAATGGTAATAGAATTGCTTCAGTTTGATGGCTATTCATCCAATTATTTATAGCCTCATCATCAGCATCATAAATCAAATAATCCTTAGGTGTTTGATTCATGGTTATTCTAAATTTTGAATCGATATAATTTTCATATTTATATTCATATCTATCTAGATGGTCTGGTGAAATATTTGTTATTACCGCTATATGAGGCGCAAAATTTACGATACCATCCAGTTGAAAACTACTCAGCTCCAGCACATAATTCGGGTAATTTTTCTCAGCTACCTGCCCTGCAAAACTTTTCCCTACATTCCCGGCCGCTCCGACTTCAAGACCTGCTTTTTTTAAAATATGATAGGTCAATAAAGTTGTTGTCGTTTTACCATTACTACCTGTTATTCCTACTATGGTGGCATTGGTAAAATGTGATGCGAATTCAATTTCAGAAATTACAGGAATCTTTCTTTTCTGTAATTCTTTAATCAAGTTCAACTTATCAGGAATTCCCGGACTTTTCATGACTACATCAGCATCAAATACCTTTTCTTCCGTATGTTTACCTTCTTCAAATAAAATGTCATTATGTAAAAGAACTTTTTTATATTTTTCTGCTATCTTGCCTTTATCTGAAACAAAAACCTGATAGCCTTTTTTTTTGCTAAAATGGCGGTTCCAACACCACTTTCTCCACCTCCTAAGACCGCAATTTTCTGCATCTTACCTCACTTTTAATGTTAGAATCGAAATCACTGCCATCATGATCCCAACGATCCAGAACCTTACCACTATCTTACTTTCGTGATAGCCTCTTTTCTGATAGTGATGATGTAGTGGCGACATTAAAAAAATGCGCTTTCCTTCTCCAAATCTCTTTTTTGTATATTTAAAATAACTTACTTGTAATACCACCGATAAATTCTCTGCTAAGAAGATCGCTGCCAAAATTGGGATAAGTAATTCTTTACGAACCGAGATCGCTAATACGGCTATAATCCCCCCAATTGTCAGACTCCCTGTATCACCCATAAAAACTTGTGCGGGGTACGTATTGTACCATAAAAATCCTATGAGCCCTCCAACAAAGGCACTTATAAATATTGTCATCTCACCAGAATATGGGATGTACATTACATTTAAATAATTAGCAAATATGATATTACCAGAAACCCATGCAAAAACACCTAATGCCAACACAATAATTGCGGAAGAACCCGCTGCGAGGCCATCAATTCCATCGGTCAGATTAGCACCGTTAGACACTGCTGTTATGATAAATACAATGATGAGCGTAAAAACAATCCATCCATATTTTTTATAATCTTCTCCTAACCAGCTAATCAATACTGAGTAATCAAATTCATTATTTTTAACAAAAGGAATGGTTGTTTTAAGTGACTTTTGTTCTTTACCAAATATTCCCGTAGTACTGGTTGGTAATTCATTTTCTATTTGCACTATTTGTGGATTGGCAAGCTTCTCTTTAACCACTACCTGTGGTGAGAAATGCAACATCGCTCCAACAAAAATTCCAAGTCCTACTTGACCTATTATTTTGAATCTGCTTTTGAGTCCTTCCTTGTCATTTTTAAATACTTTGATATAATCATCAATAAATCCGATTAAGCCCATCCAAAGTGTAGCAACCAATAAAATTATGATATAGACATTATCTAATTTGGCAAATAATAATACAGGTAACACAGTGGCTAATATTACGATAATACCTCCCATTGTTGGTGTTCCTGCCTTTTGCGCTTGACCTGCCAGACCGAGATCCCTTACCGTTTCACCAATCTGCAACCTTCTTAATTTATCTATGATCCTCCTACCAAAAATCGTCGAAATCAATAAAGAAAGAACAAAAGCAGATGCAGATCTAAATGAGATATACTGGAAAAGACCAGCACCAGAAAGCTGGTAATGTTTATCTAAATATTCAAATAAGTAATATAACATCTATACTCGTTGCTTTTATTTTTGTAATTCTTTTAAGGTTGCGGTAATGATCTCATAATCATCAAAATCTGTCCTTACGCCTTTTATTTCCTGATATGTTTCATGTCCTTTACCTGCTATTAATAATATGTCGCCACTTTCAGCAAGTTTACTTGCTGTTTTTATGGCTTGCTTGCGATCGACAATTGATAATATTTTCTTAACATTCTGTGGTTCAACGCCTGCTTCCATATCTTCGATAATAGCTTCAGGGTTTTCAGATCTGGGATTATCGGATGTGAAAATGGCTTGATTGGAAAGTTGGGAAGCAATATGGCCCATTTTTGGCCTTTTGGCCTTATCCCTGTCTCCGCCACAACCAATCACGGTTATAACCTTTTCATTATGGGTTCTAATAGCATTTATAGTTTCCAGTACATTTTTTAAGGCATCAGGGGTATGCGCATAATCTACAATAGCGGTAATGCCATTTTCAGAAATTAAATATTGAAAACGCCCACTTACACTTTCTAATTCACTTATTAATCTTAAATTTTCTAGCCTCTCTATACCTAACATATCTGCTACAGCATAAATAGCCAATATGTTATATGCATTAAAAGTTCCGATCAATTTTGTCCAAACCTCATTTGTATTGATACTCAGCAGCAAACCACTCAATTGATTCTCTAATATTTTGGCTTTATAATCTGCCATTGTCTTTAAGGCATATGTATATTTTTTAGCTTCAGTATTTTGAAGCATTACGGCACCATTTTTATCATCGATATTTACCAATGCAAATGCCGTTTTAGGCAACTCATCAAAAAATGATTTTTTTACATCTCGATATTCTGCAAAAGAATTGTGATAGTCGAGATGGTCATGTGTTAAATTTGTAAAAACACCACCAGAAAAATGCAAGCCTGTAGTTCTTTTTTGATGTATACCATGCGAACTTACTTCCATAAAGCAATGTGTAACCCCGCTATCTACCATTAATCTTAAATAGTAATTGATACTTATCGAATCTGGTGTAGTATGGGTAGCTTTAAACTCATTATCATTTACTAATATTTTAACCGTTGACATGAGGCCAACTTTATATCCGGCTTTTTTAAAAAGACTAAATAATAAGGAGGCTATGGTAGTTTTACCGTTCGTACCTGTAATGCCTATTAACTTTAAACTATTCGAAGGATTGTCATAAAAATTATCAGCCATTATTGCCAATGCTGCTTTAGTATCCTTTACAATGATATAAGCAATATTTTTCTCTAACTTTTTTGGAACATCTTCGCAAATAATGGCTTTAGCTCCACTTTCGATTACGGAGAATATAAAATCATGCCCATCACTAATAGTTCCCCTAATGGCTACAAAAACATCATTATCTATAATTTTTCTTGAATCAAAGACTATTGTATTTATATCAATATCAGTACTGCCAAAGACAGATTCTACAGCGACTCGATACAATATGTCTTTTAACTTTTTCACGAAAGCGTTAATTGAATTTTTATATTCTTTTCTAATTTAGTTCCCGGTTTCACCGATTGATAAATTACTTTCCCCGTACCCTTAAATTTAACTTCGGCACCTAAATTTTCTAAAATAGATACGGCATCCATACCAGACATGTTCTTTAGATCTGGCATTATCAGGTCATCTTTTCTTGATATTCCGTAATAATTTTCGAAGTCTTTTTCAACAACTAAAGGGTTCTTTTTTAATTCTTTTATTTCGTCTAATACAGGTGTTTCAGTGTAAATTTTGTGGGCAATTTGTTTGAAAACCGGACCAGCTACATCAGCTCCGTAATATCCTTTTTTCTTATTTGGCTTGTGTATCACAACGATGCACGAATACTCAGGGTTGTCAGCAGGAAAATAACCTACAAATGTTGATATGTACTGGGTGGGCGTATTGCGATCTCCATAATCGGTTTGACAGGTTCCGGTTTTACCGGCTATCTCATAATTCTTATTATAAATATTTGACGCTGTTCCTCTTTTAACAACATCTTTCATGAGTGTTCTGACTTTGTCAATGGTTTCTTGTGAACATATTTTCGGATTAATGACCTTTTTCTCAAATTTTTCGATAATACGGTTCTGAGCCCTGATCTCTTTTATAAATCGCGGCATTACCATTTCGCCGTTATTGGCTACGGCATTATAAAATGTTAACGTTTGTAAAGGAGTTATTGAAACACCATAACCATGTGTCATCCATGCCAATGAAGTACCGTACCAATTCTTCTTGTCTTTAGGATTTGGCAATCTTGGAATCCCTTCCCCTTTAATAGGCAGGTTTAATATTTTGGCCGCATCCATGCGCTTTAATCCATCGAGGAATTTTTGAGGCTGATGATTATACCCTTTCTCAATAATTTTAACGATTCCAATATTCGATGACACTTCAAATACCTTAGAAACCGTAATTTTACCATATCCGCCTTTATGTGTATCTCTTACTGTTCGATCATAAATCTTATATTTTCCCTCTTCCGTATCTATAATTGTAGATGTATCGACAACCTTGTCTTCCAAGGCTACCATCAAACTCATTAATTTAAAGGTCGACCCCGGTTCATGAGATTCACCAACGGCATAATTTAACCGCTCGTAATATTTGCCATTTTTATTACGTCCTAAATTTGAAATCGCCTTAATTTCTCCTGTTTTAGTCTCCATAACAACGGCGCTCCCATGATCTGCTTCATACAATTCTAGCTGTTCTAATAAGGCATGATGGGCGATATCTTGTATATTGAGGTCGATGGTCGTAATAATATCTTTACCATCTACAGGTTCGATCTCATTATTGTCGTTTAACGGTTTCCATTGTCCCTTAGCAATTTTTTGTTTAAGTCTTTTACCATTTCTGCCTTGAAGGAATTCATGGAAATTTCCTTCTATACCTACCCTGCCTCGGTAATCGTCATAACCGACCGCACGTTCGGCAATTTTACCTATAGGATGTTCTCTTACAGTACGTTGTTCTGCGATAAACCCACCCTTATAAGTGCCCAAATTGAAAATAGGAAACGCTTTAATCTTGAGATACTCGTTATAGCTTAAGTTACGAGTGATAAATAAATATCTATTTTTATTTTTGCGTGCTTTACGTATATAATTTTCATGAAAACTAGCCGAATTACCTAACATCTTAGATAGTTCAGCACTTAATCCCTTAATATTCTTTTCAAAATTTTCATTGGAAACGGTCACGGCATCCATACGTATATCGAATTTAGATACAGAGGTAGCCAATAAACTTCCATCTGACGTATAGACGTTTCCCCTGTTCGCCGCAATCTCAAAATTCCTCACAGTTCTTTCCTCCGCCTGGTCACGATAATAATTGCCCTTTACAAACTGAATGTCAATCAATTTATAGGTTATAGCAATTGCAAACAGAAACAAACATCCGGTAAGTAAATACAATCTATTTAATATGTTCTTTTTTTCTATTGCCAATTTTTACTTTTTTACTACGATTTTTTGAGGTGGATTTTCAGCGATATACAATCCTTTTTCTTCCAATCTCTTGATAATCGATGATTCCATTTTTGTTTTCATAAGATCTGAACGTGTAGCAATAAATTCATCTCTCAATTCTCTCATATCTTTATTAAGCACCGCAATTTTTTGAACTTTTTTATCAATGCTGTGTGAACTTCCGATCATAATTAATGCTAAACTTGCCAAGAAAATGAGCATGCTCCATGTTTTAGGAGCATCTTTATCTACTAAAAACTTTCCTTTTAGTACATTGTATATTGTTTGGTTAGCTTTTGCCATTAAAGTTTTGTCGCTGTTCTTAATTTCGCACTCCGTGCTCTGTTATTTCTTTTTATTTCTTGATGTGATGGTATAATTAATTTCCCTTTTTTAAATGGAATCTTAAAATTTCCGTAAAAATCCTTTTCAGGCTCGGCTTCAAACATCCCATATCGCATAAATCTTTTTACCAATCGGTCCTCCAAAGAGTGATATGAAATAACACTCAACTTACCTCCTACAGTTAACAGCTCTTCGGTTTGCAACAGAAATTCTTTTAATGCTTCTAATTCCTGATTCACTTCAATTCTGATCGCTTGAAAGATCTGAGCCAGTATTTTGTTTTCTACTTTTTTAGGCAAGAAACTTTGCAATGCTTCTTTTAATTGGAAACTGGTTTTTATTTGTTGTTTTTCCCTACTTTCAACAATCTGTTTCGCCAAGGCTTTTGCATTTCTCAATTCACCATATAAAAACAGAATATCACTTAATTTCGATTCGTTATAATGATTAATTACTTCATAGGCCGAGATCTTTAAGCCTTTACTCATTCTCATATCTAATTTCGCATCAAATCTTGTTGAGAACCCCCTATTTGCTTCATCGAACTGATGTGACGAAACTCCAAGATCTGCCAAAATTCCATGGACTTTATTTACTCCGTAGAACTTCAAAAACCTTTTGATATGTCTAAAATTCTCATGTATCAATACAAATCGATCGTCGTCTATTTTGTTTTTGAGTGCATCTTCATCCTGATCAAAGGCATACAATTTTCCTTCAGGGCCCAATCTTTTTAAGATCTCCTTCGAATGACCGCCACCACCGAAAGTAACATCGACATAGATCCCATTGGGAATAATCTCTAAACCATCAACACTTTCAAAGAGCAATACCGGATTATGATAACTCATCTATGATGTCATTATCGTTACCCATAACATCTTCTGCTAATTGAGCAAAATCAACCGTTGCATCATCTATAGCTTTTTCGTAATTATTCTTGTCCCAGATCTCAATGATATTAACGGCTGAAGACAACACAATATCTTTAGAGATTCCGGCAAAAGAATGCAAGTCCTTTGGTATCAATAACCTTCCTGTACCGTCTAACTCAACCATCTTAACTCCGGCAGTGAATCGACGAATAAAGTCATTGTTCTTTTTGACAAACCTGTTGAGCTTATTTACCTTCTGCATAAGAAGATTCCATTCGCTCATGGGGTATAATTCTAAACATGGCTGAAAAACAGCACGTTTTAAAACGAACCCTTCAGACAGAACGCCATCAAGCTGTTTTTTAAGGGGTGACGGCAACATGAGCCTCCCTTTGATGTCAGCTTTACATTCGTATGTACCGATAAGATTTACCACTTAATACAGATTTTAATGACAAATATACAGATTTTTACCACTTTTTACCATTTTTTCCCACTTTGTTAATAACTAATTTACAGCCTGTTTATTGTATTGATTAGCAGATATTTATATTTTGGTTAAATTATTTTGAAAAGAAAAGTATTCTCTTTTTAAAGAAAAGCAGTATTTTCAACCAAATTGGTTAATTTTGTTGTTTTCAAAATATAATTTCGATTAATGGGTGAGAAATTTAAAACGGAAGGTAAATTCAAATACTTAGAATCTGGTAAAGGCAGGCCAATTATTATATTACATGGATTAATGGGGAATCTGAGTAATTTTGAAGGTGTTTTTGAACACTTTTCTAAAATTGGCTATAACGTTCTAATGCCAGAATTACCTATTTACACACGTCCATTATTAAAAACGAATGTTAAGAATCTTGCCAAATTCATTAAAGAATTTACGGTCTATAAAGGATTGAATAATTATATCTTATTGGGGAATTCATTAGGAGGCCATATAGCCCTTTACTATACCAAGCATAATCCTGAAAAAGTGAGTGGTATTGTGCTCACAGGTAGTTCCGGACTTTATGAAAATGCCATGGGAGAGAGTTACCCAAAACGTGGTGATTATGATTATATAAGAAAAAAAACCGAAGATGTATTTTATGACCCAAAGATTGCCACGAAAGAAATTGTTGATGATATTTTTAACACCCTAAATGATAGACACAAATTAATAAGGACCTTAGCCTTGGCCAAAAGTGCTATAAGGCATAATATGGCTTCAGACCTGCCGAAAATGAAAATGCCTGCCGGTTTGATCTGGGGTAAAAACGACACAGTGACCCCACCAGAAGTAGCCGAAGAATTCCACAAATTATTACCCAATTCATCATTATACTGGATAGATAAATGCGGGCATGCTCCCATGATGGAAAGACCAGATGAATTTAACGTTTTACTCGAAAAATGGCTTAAAAAAGAGAAGCTATAATTAGTGATGAAAATTAAATCTGCCGAATTTGTCATTAGCAATACCAATATAGACAAATGCCCTAAAGAATTAATTCCGGAATATGCCTTTATCGGAAGATCAAACGTTGGTAAATCTTCACTAATCAATATGTTGGTCGGCAAAAAGAATCTGGCTAAAACTTCAGGAAATCCGGGTAAAACACAATTAATAAACCATTTTAAGATCAATGACGAATGGTTCTTAGTCGATCTTCCCGGCTATGGCTATGCCAAAGTCTCTAAAACTAAAAGACAATCATTTCAAAAGTTTATTATCGATTATTTTCTAAAGCGAAAACAATTGGTCTGTACTTTTTTACTGGTAGATTGTAGGCATGAACCGCAAAAAATCGACTTAGATTTTATGCAATTCTTAGGTGAAAATGGAATAGCTTTTTGTATAGTCTTTACTAAGTCCGATAAAGTAAATGGATCAACGCTGAATAAAAATTTGAAGGTATATGAGAAGAAAATGCTAGAGGCCAATTGGGAAAGTATGCCGAAAGCATTCATCACTTCGGCAACCTCAAAAGCAGGACGAGAAGAAATATTGATTTATATTGAAGATATTAATAAGAATATGCGTCAATAATTTCAATACATGAAAACCAATAAAGATAACCTACTTGTCCTCTATGAAGATAATCATATTATCATCATAAATAAAAGAGTGGGCGATATCGTTCAAGGCGATAAAACGGGCGACCCACCTCTAAGTGAAATCGTTAAACAATATGTTGCCGAAAAATATCAGAAAAGAGGAAATGTTTTTCTGGGAGTGGTTCACAGGCTAGACAGGCCAACAAGCGGAATTGTTATTTTTGCGAGAACTTCCAAATCGCTTGAGCGATTAAATAAAATGCTACGCGATAAACAAATCCAAAAAACCTATTGGGCCATCGTAAAAAATAAACCAGATAAAGAAATTGATACCCTCATTCACTATTTAAAAAAGAACCCAAAAAATAATAAATCGACTGTTTTTCCCAAGGAATCTGAAGGATGCAAAAAAGCCATTTTACATTATAAACTCATTAAAGAATTAGACAATTATTATCTGTTGGAAATCGATCTGGAAACCGGAAGGCATCACCAGATAAGGGCACAACTTTCGGCCATCAATTGTGCCATCAAAGGCGATCTGAAATACGGTTTTAACAGAAGTAATCCCGATGGCGGCATCTGTTTACATGCAAGAGAAATACACTTTATCCATCCGGTAAGTAAAGAAAAAATCGATATTACAGCACAAACACCAGAAAGTCCTATTTGGAATAGTTGTGAATGACTTATCTCTTTAAAATGTGGAACTTCTCTTGAATAATTTCTGCAATGGGCCTGTCTTCAATTTTACTTTCAAGCCATGATAAAATATCTAAATATAAGAATGACCTCCTTTCATAGGGGTCGTCTTCAAATTTCTTGAGCCTTGTGTGTAATTTTATAAATTCTTTCTTAAAATCTTGCGGATAAACATCACCTATATTCCTTAAAAATTTAATCATTTCTTTCTGAACACTGTGTAATTCATTCATTTTTAAAAGGAACTTATAAGTGCTTTTTAACTGAACTTCAAGATGGTAGTCGAATCCGATATCATAATGTGCGACCAGGCTTAAAATTCTGGAAAAACATAATAAATCTTCACGCATCTGTAGCGATTTATTATTAATGATCTTATCAAGATACATTATGCACATTTTGCAATCTCCTGCACCAAAATATAAACTGGCTATTTTATAATATAACACCATAATATGATGCTCATCTAGTCTATCCTTATAACGTTTTATTCCGTTTAGAATAACATCAACTAAAGGTAAACCTTCTTTAAAACTACCTTCTAAAAAATGAAGATTCAGTTTATTGTTTTTAATATATAAAAAACTTAGTACTGCTACATTATCTTCCTTAGGTAAAAGATTGCTTTCATTTATAACCTCCTCTAATTTTTTAAGGGTGTTTTTGAATTTAGAATGATATTTTATAAAAAAAAGTGATTCTAATAGATAATGATTCCCTTTAAGAAAGAACACAGGGTTCAAAGAAATCATGCTTTCATTCTTATAGAACATATCAACCCATTTGGCCGAATATTTATAACTCGATAAAAAATCCTGAACCAAAAAACTATACCAAACATTTGACTTATACAACCATAGTTTTTCTCTAAAGCCCAATTCATTTAACTTAAATTGAGGCATCCTATCGTGAAAGTACTTCGTTATGACCTTAGATTCCTTATCATTTTTTACATAACCGGTCTTCAGCATAATACCATAAAGCTGAAGTGATAAATTAGATAACTTACTTGTAATGGTATTTTGAATACTTAGGTGTTTGGCCTGCTCGGTCAATTCATCAGCCCTATTGCTTATACTTCTTGTAATATATTGTGATTCGATTACCTTTTCTAATTCTACTATTTCATAGGCTGCATTTTTCTCTTCATTCTCAATAGCCATATTTTTAGCCTTATCTAGGATCTTTAAACTTTGTTTATATAAACCTTTATGATACAAAATGGTAGCAAAATCCAATTGCTCTCTTACCTGAACCCTAATATTCTGATGTAATGGATTTAACCGTAAACTAATTAATATTTGTTTGTACAAGTGAGCCTTTAGATTTGATAATTGGGCTTTTTTAACGATACCACTTTTTATAATTGCAGTCTCGTCATACTTTTTTATTTTATCCAAAAGGTTGAAAAGGGCCAAGAATTTAGAATCAATATTGCCTCCCAATCTTCCGACATATAACTTGAACTGTCTTTTTTCAGATTTTGAAAGCGACTTGATTAAAATAAATAAATTATCTTTTGGCTGGCTAGTCATTGTAACAAATATGGCTTTATATTCCTAATTATCAATATTTTATGTGCTCTTAATTACCGCTAAGCATTGTAATACCATTGAACCGTTAAGCTATAAAATTAAACCAAAATATAAATTCGTAAAAGAATAAAGATATATATTCTTAAAATAATGGATAAAAATAGGGTTTACATATTTGATACAACGCTGCGTGATGGTGAACAAGTGCCTGGCTGTAAGCTAAATACAAAACAAAAATTAATAATTGCCGATCGTTTAGACCTTTTAGGAGTTGATGTAATTGAAGCCGGGTTTCCAATTTCTAGTCCTGGTGATTTTAATTCGGTGGTGGAAATTTCAAAAATTGTAAAACATTCAACCGTTTGTGGGTTAACAAGATCTGTCAAAAAAGATATTGAAGTAGCTGCTCAGGCTCTAAAATATGCCAAAAAGCCTAGAATTCATACAGGTATAGGCACCTCAGATTCACATATTAAGTATAAATTCCAATCCACCCGCGAACAAATTCTCGAACGCGCTATTGGTGCTGTAAAATATGCCAAAACTTTTGTAGAAGATGTTGAATTTTATGCTGAAGATGCAGGAAGAACAGATAATGAATATTTGGCAAGAGTTTGTGAGGAAGTTATAAAAGTTGGTGCCACCGTCCTCAATATACCAGACACTACAGGGTATTGTTTACCTGAGGAATATGGTGCTAAAATGAAATATCTTATAGAAAATGTTAAGGGCATAGAAAAAGTCAGACTATCATGCCATTGCCATAATGACTTAGGTTTGGCTACAGCGAATTCAATCGCTGGCGTTATTAACGGTGCCCGGCAAATTGAATGTACCATAAATGGAATAGGAGAAAGAGCTGGAAACACTTCTTTGGAAGAAGTTGTAATGATATTAAAACAGCATCCTTACCTAAATTTAGATACCAATATAGACACTCACCTTTTGTATAATACAAGCCAATTGGTTTCAGAGAGTATGGGTATGCCTGTACAGCCAAATAAGGCGATTGTTGGAGCAAATGCATTTGCTCATAGTTCAGGTATTCATCAAGACGGTGTTATAAAGAATCGCGAAACTTACGAAATAATAGACCCCAAAGAAGTTGGCGTAACAGAATCTTCAATTGTATTGACAGCAAGAAGTGGAAGGGCCGCCTTGGCATACAGAGCTAAAAAAGTAGGTTACGATCTTACCAAAATCCAATTGGATGAAGTGTATTCAACTTTTTTAAGTTTTGCTGATAAAAAGAAAGAAATTTGTAATAACGATATTCATCTGATCATAAAATCGAGTAATATAGACCATTCTGTTTTTGCTTAATCTTAGCTGTAAAAATGAAAATAACTATTGCAGTATTACCAGGGGATGGCGTAGGTCCTGAGGTGACCAAACAATCAAAAAAAGTTTTAGAAGCCATTGCGCATCAATTTAACCACACTTTTATATTTAAGGAAGGCTTGATTGGTGCTGCAGCTATTGAGAAAACAGGCAATCCCCTTCCAGAAAAAACACTGGAATTGTGTTTACAGAGTGATGCCGTTTTGTTTGGCGCTATCGGTGATCCTAAATATGATCATGATCCTTCGGCAAAGATCAGGCCCGAACAGGGTTTATTACAATTAAGAGCATCTCTAGGGCTATTTACCAATATTCGTCCTATAAAAGTATATACCGAGTTACTGGATAAATCCCCGATAAAAAAAGAAATTATTAAGGGTACCGATTTTATAATATTTAGGGAATTGACCGGAGGTATCTATTTTGGAGAAAAAAAGCTTAGTAAAGATGGTAAACTTGCTTCCGATCTTTGTGTATATTCAGAAGATGAAATCGAACGTATTACACATTTGGCTTTTCAATCAGCTCAAAAAAGAAAGAAAAAACTAACATTGATAGATAAGGCCAATGTATTGGAATCTTCCAGATTATGGAGAAAGGTAGTTACGAAAATTGGTAAAAATTATCCCGATGTCAAACTTAATTTTTTGTTTATTGATAATGCAGCTACTCAAATTATTGTAAACCCTAAACAGTTTGATGTTATTTTAACAGAAAATATGTTTGGTGATATCATTTCAGATGAAGCCAGTGTAATAGTTGGCTCTATAGGCCTGTTAGCATCTGTATCTAAAGGCACAAAACATATAATGTTCGAACCAATACACGGTTCGCATTCCAAGGGTAAAGGTAAAAGTACAGCCAATCCTATTGGATCAGTACTATCTGCCGCCATGTTGCTTGAACATTTTGGATTATTTGAGGAAGCCAAAATGATACTTCTAGCGATCAAGAAATCATTGGAATTAGGAATTTCAACGCCTGATATTAATAAAGAATCGCGATTTACAACGGCAAAGGTTGGCGATTTTATAGCCGACTATATTTATTACCCTGAAGATACCAATGTGAATTATCATAATATTCATATCGGGCAATCGACAATTATTTAAATTGATTTAATTTGGTTAATGAAAAAAGCCTGCATTTTGCAGGCTTTTTTTTATAATATATAAGCTGTACTAATAAAAATTGACTTTCTAGAACTTAACAGTTCTTCCAGGTTTTTAACTCACCATAATCAAATCAGAAGTTTGCTTTAGCAATAGAGTAATTTGATAATCAGATGGTATTTACATTATACTATTTTCTTCATCGCTGTCATCGAAGCCCTTAAACTGGCTCCAATATACTCTACCGGATGTTGACGGATACTTTTATTAACGGCAATCAGCTCTTTATTATCAACGCCATTATCTTTTCCCTTACCAAAGGCAGTTCCTATCACATCGATATCTATTTCCTTCATAAAATCTTTCAACAGGGGTTTACAGGCATGGTCGAATAAATAACAACCATATTCTGCAGTATCGGAAATAATCCTGTTCATCTCGAATAGTTTTTTCCTGGCAATCGTATTTGCTATCAACGGCGCTTCGTGTAAAGATTCATAATATGCTGACTCTTGTTTGATTCCTGCTTCAGTCATGGTCTCGAATGCTAATTCAACTCCGGATTTTACAAAAGCGATCATAAGTACTGCATTATCAAAATATTCTTGTTCAGAAATAGGTTTTGAAGTAGCTTGCGTTTTTTCAAATGCGGTTTTACCGGTAGCCTCTCTCCAATCTAATAAATTTTTATCGCCATTCGCCCAATCCTCCATCATAGTTTTTGAAAAATGACCACTCATGATATCATCCATATGTTTTTGAAATAGTGGTCTCATGATCTGCTTTAATTCCTGAGCTAAATTAAAGGCTTTTATTTTGGCCGGATTCGATAACCTATCCATCATGTTGGTAATACCACCATGCTTCAATGCTTCTGTAATGGTCTCCCATCCATATTGTATTAGTTTGGCAGCATATTCGGCCTCAACACCTCTTTCTACCATTTTATTAAACGACAGAATAGATCCTGTTTGCAATAATCCGCATAGAATAGTTTGCTCTCCCATAAGGTCTGATTTTACCTCAGCCACAAAAGAAGATTTTAAAACGCCTGCTCGATGTCCACCAGTAGCCGCAGCATATGCCTTTGCTTGTTCTAGTCCTTCTTCATTCGGATCATTCTCGGGATGCACAGCGATGAGGGTTGGTACCCCAAATCCTCGTTTATATTCTTCTCTTACTTCAGAACCAGGGCATTTTGGAGCTATCATGATAACCGTAATATCCTTTCGAACTTGCATTCCTTCTTCAACAATATTAAATCCATGAGAATAAGATAATGTTGCCCCTTGCTTCATCAATGGCATAATTGTTTTAACTACACTGGTATGTTGCTTATCGGGAGTAAGATTTGCTACCAGATCTGCGGTTGGGATCAATTGTTCATAGGTGCCTACTGTAAAACCATTATCATAAGCATTCTTATACGAAGCCCTTTTTTCTTTGATGGCGCTTTCTCTTAAAGCATAGGATATATTTAAGCCAGAATCTCTCATATTCAATCCCTGATTAAGACCTTGAGCTCCACAACCAACAATTACAATTTTTTTGCCTTTCAATTTTTTAACGCCATCGCCGAATTCTGACTGACTCATAAAATCACAAATGCCCAATTGTTCTAATTGAAGACGTAATGGAAGTGTATTAAAATAATTTGTCATTTTTACTTTCTTTATACTTTTAATTATATTCTTTTAATAATTCTGAAATCGCCATTCTCGGTCTAGTGATTGCTATTCTGCCAGAGCGAACGAATTGCAACAAACCATAAGGCTTTAGCTTGTCGTACAGCCTGTCTATATCTTCTTTTAAACCTGTGGTCTCAATTACAAAATAACGTTCCGTAATGGTCACAATATGCGCCCTTCTCAATTTTAATTTATTTTGAATGTCTTCATCGTACAAGTATTCTGTCGATAATTTAAACATGGCAGTTTCCTGATAAATGATCTCATCTTCCGTATGAAAAAATGCACCGATCACTTCAATTTGTTTTTCCAACTGCCCTATAATTTTACGGGCACTACTCTCTGTTATATTAACAACAAAGGTAAACCTGTGCACGTAATCGATCTCTGATTTACTAACCGTCATACTTTCAATATTGATATGACGCTTTAAAAATATTGCCGATAGGCGATTTAATATCCCTATATTATTTTCGGTATACACCGAAATTGTAAATTTTTTAATTTCTTCCATAATTACTTTAATCTGATATCTGAAACACTTGCCCCTGATGGTATCATCGGGAATACATTATCTTCCATTTCGATCATTACTTCTAAAAAATAAGAATCTTTTGATGCCACCATTTTTTTAATAGCCGCAGATAAGTGTTCTCGCTTCGAAACTCTATTCCCATCAATACCATACCCTTCAGCAATTTTAACAAAATCGGGGTTTACCATTTCTGTAGAGGCATACCGTTTATCAAAAAACAATTGTTGCCATTGACGTACCATACCTAAAAAACTATTGTTTAAAACAACAATTTTAACAGCCGCTTTAGTTTGTAAAATCGTGCCTAATTCCTGAATGGTCATCTGATAACCTCCATCACCAATAATGGCAATAACTTCTCTATCGGGCACCCCCATTTTAGCCCCAATGGCTGCGGGTAAAGCAAATCCCATTGTTCCAAGTCCGCCTGAAGTAACACTACTCCTGGTCTTGATAAAATCGGCATAACGGCAAGCAAACATTTGATGTTGACCAACATCTGATACTATGACAGCATCTCCCCCGGTTTCTTTATTAATTCCAGCCAAAACCTCACCCATGGTTAATCCTACTTTGGTCGGACTTAATTGGTCGTTAATAACAGTGTCTAATTCAATTTTATAAAGCCTGTGAAACTCCTTTAACCAATCGTTATGGTTATTCTCATTAACATAAGGCATGATAGCTGCCAATGTTTCTTTAACATCCCCTAGAATAGCTATATCGGTTTTTACATTTTTATCAATTTCGGCAGGGTCAATTTCAAAATGGATTATTTTGGCTTGTTTGGCATATGTGTTCAGATCGCCAGTAACACGGTCGTCAAAACGCATTCCAATGGCCATGAGCACATCACATTCATTTGTTAATTTATTAGGTGCATAATTACCATGCATTCCTACCATACCAACATGCAAGCGGTGTTTTGTTTCCAAAGCCGATAATCCTAAAATCGTTGACGCCGACGGAATATTCGTTTTTTCAATAAAATTTCTAAACTCCTTTTCTGCTCCTCCAATAATAACACCCTGACCCCAAACAATAAATGGTTTTTTAGCATTATTAATGATTTCGGCGGCTTCTTTTATCTTGTCAATTTTAAATTTCGGAACAGCCACATAACTTCTAACCTTTTTGCATTTTTCGTATTCAAAATCCAATTCACCAAATTGTGCATCTTTTGTGATGTCAATAAGTACTGGTCCTGGACGCCCGGATTTTGCTATGAAAAATGCTTTCGCGAACACTTCGGGTATCTCCTCGGCCCTTGTAATTTGATAATTCCATTTTGTAACCGGTGTTGAAATACCAATAATATCGGTTTCCTGAAATGCATCTGATCCCAACAAATGTGATGCCACCTGACCTGTAATACAAACCATAGGTGTTGAATCTATCTGTGCATCGGCAATTCCGGTAACCAGGTTTGTCGCCCCCGGTCCTGAAGTAGCCATGGCTACCCCTACTTTACCGGTAACACGTGCAAATCCTTGTGCGGCATGTGTTGCTCCTTGTTCATGGCGAGTCAATACATGATGTAACTTATCCTGATATTTATACAGTTCATCGTAAATAGGCATAATGGCCCCTCCGGGGTAACCATAAAGCAAATCAACACCTTCTTCTAAAAGACATTTGATCACCGCTTCAGCACCCGATATTTTTACAGTTTTGTCTGTAATTGGTTTTTTAACCACTTGTGTTTGTGACGTCATACCATCAATTTTTAAAATTCATCTGTAACACAACCTTCTGAGGCCGACGAAACAGTTTTTGCGTATTTGTATAAAATTCCTTTTGTTTCTTTTAATGCCGGTTGTTTCCAATTCGCTCTTCTTTTTGCTAATTCTTCATCAGAAACATCAACATTAATACTATTATGTATTGCATCTATGGTAATCATATCACCATCTTTCACCAAAGCGATATTTCCTCCATCCTGAGCTTCAGGCGAAACATGACCGACAACAAATCCGTGGGATCCTCCTGAAAACCTTCCATCTGTGATCAAGGCGACATCTTTACCTAGCCCTGCTCCCATGATTGCAGCCGTTGGTTTTAACATTTCGGGCATTCCGGGCGCACCCTTAGGTCCTTCATACCGGATGACCACAACATCACCTTTGTGTACTTTTCCATTTTTAATACCATCATTCGTTTCAAATTCGCCATTAAAAACTTTAGCCTTACCCGAGAATTTTAGACCCTCTTTTCCGGTTATCTTTGCCACAGCGCCATCTTTGGCTAAATTTCCGTATAAGATTCGCAGGTGACCGGTTTCTTTTATAGGATTATCTAATGTTCTGATGATATCTTGATCTTTTTTTAATGCTGGAACATCTTTAAGATTTTCTGCCAATGTTTTTCCGGTAACCGTTAAACAATCACCGTGCAACATTCCTTTGTCTAACATATATTTCAATACTGCAGGAATACCACCAACATGATGTAGGTCTTCCATTACATATTTTCCACTTGGCTTTAGGTCGGCTAAAAAAGGTGTGTTATCACTGATCTTTTGAAAATCGTTCAAAGTGAATTTTACATTGGCGGCTTTGGCAATTGCCAAAAAATGTAATACCGCATTCGTAGAACCACCTAAAACCGTGACTAACCTTATGGCATTCTCAATAGATTTACGCGTTACAATGTCTGAAGGTTTTATATCATTCTCTAAAAGGTAACGCAATTGTTTACCAGCTGATATGCATTCCAATTCTTTATGATCGCTAACTGCGGGATTTGATGAATTGAATGGGAGTGACATTCCCAGAGCTTCAATGGCAGATGCCATGGTATTTGCGGTGTACATACCTCCGCAAGCCCCTGCTCCCGGACATGCTTTATGAACGACTTCTTTAAATTCTTTTTCGTCAATAGTACCAGCCACTTTTTCACCCCACGCTTCAAACGCAGAAACGATATCTAATTTTTTACCATTATGACAACCGGCAGCAATCGTTCCGCCATACACCAAAATGGAAGGCCTGTTTAATCTTAACATCGCCATCAGGGCACCAGGCATATTCTTATCACAACCAACCACGGTAACCAAACCGTCATAATTCATGGCTTGTACCACCGTCTCAATAGAATCTGCTATAATATCCCTTGAAGGCAAAGAATAACGCATTCCTTTGGTTCCCATTGAAATACCATCACTCACACCGATGGTATTAAAAATAAGGCCTACAAGATTTGATTCTTGGGTTCCCTTTTTTACAAAAGTTGAGAGATCGTTTAAATGCATATTACAAGGGTTCCCTTCATAACCTGTACTCGCAATACCAATAAACGGTTTTTTTAAATCTTCATCATCTAAGCCAATAGCATGTAACATAGCCTGAGCTGCAGGCTGTGTCGGATCTTGTGTTACATTTTGACTGTACTTGTTGATCATATTATGCTTTTATTTTTAAGAAAATATATTATGCTAGTTAGCATACAATCATTTTCAACTGTCGAAATTAAATTTTTGAACTAGTATTCAATTGAGAAATTTGTTTCTCTTCACTAGATTCAAAAAATTATTAATTCTGTATTATTCTGTTTTTCAGATATTTAAATAATTATTTATATTATAGTCAGTCGATCAAAAAATTGACTAAGATCTTTTAACCGTTATAATGAATCTTTCTATCTATCAAACTTTCTATAAATCAACTTCGTTATTGAAATCAGCAAAAGGCAAATGTTCTAATTTTTTTTCCACATGGCAATGCAACAAGCTCATTTTAATTTTTCGTAGTTTTATAACTTAATTAAATCAGCAATGAAAATCATTATTTCGATCCTCTTGATAAGCGTATTTTTATCTTGTAGTAGTTATAGTTCTATCAATAGTTTTTACAATCATCATAAAAATGACACCAATGTAACTGCTATTGAAATACCGCAATATATGTTGGCAATACTCAGGGCATCATCGGGTGAAATGAATAATTTTATGGGTAATGTTAGAGAAATAAGATATATTCATTTGAATCCAGATTCTGAATTAGAAAGGACTCAAATTAGCAATCAAATAAATGGTCTTGTTTCTAATCGATTTATTGATGTATATAGAAAGAATGAGGAAACCAAAAGAACTTTAATCAGTGTTAGGGAGAATCGCGATGTAGTTAAAGAAATTATTGTTTATAAAAATGATGAAAAAAGCAATTCTGTATTTTATTTAAAAGGAAATTTTAATCCCGAAAAGGTACGTGAATATGTAAAAAACGACGATTTTGATAAATTATCGAATACCGTTTTACAGCAGTATAATTTAAATCCTGCAAATATTAAAAATTAATAAGCGCATGTTAAAAAGGATTAAATATTTCTTAGTGTACCTTTTACCCATCTCGGTTTATGTATCCTTTACTTCCAAAGGATTAATGACTTTATTACCTGTGTTTTTATTTTTTGGGATTACCCCATTATTGGAACTATTCTTTAAGGCCGACAGTAAAAATTTTGATAAAGAAACGGCACAATTAGAAAAGGAAAATAAATTATATAGTTGGATCTTGTACCTCACCGTGCCGATACAATTGGGTATGCTATTATGGTTCTTTTATGTCATCCAGGAACCATTAACAACATTAGAATATATGGGTAGAATCTCAGCCATGGGTCTTATGTGCGGGGTTTTTGGAATAAACGTTGGGCACGAGTTAGGCCATAGGCTTAACAAAACAGAGGTATTTCTTGGCGAGTTGATGTTACTCAGCTCATTAAATACGCATTTCTTACCTTATCATAATGGCGGCCATCATTTTAATGTAGCCACCCCTAATGATGCGGCAACTGCAAGAAAGAATGAACCCCTATATATATTTTGGATTCGATCTCACTTTTCAAGTTATATTCAGGCCTGGCAGTTGGAAAATAAACGATTGGCGAATGAAAAAAGCACTTTTTTTTCCCTAAAGAATAAAATGGTAAAATATACGATCGCCAATCTCTTATTATTAGGCCTCATATATTATTTTTTCGGAGTATGGGTGTTGGTTAGTTTTCTTGCCGCCTCCGTCATTGGAATATTACAACTTGAAACCGTTAATTATATAGAGCATTACGCATTGCTGCGTAAAAAAAATGATAAGGGCAGATACGAAAAGGTAAGGCATCACCATTCATGGAATTCAGATCATATTATCGGCAAATTGATGCTTTTCAATTTATCGAGGCATTCTGACCATCATTATAACGGAAGCAAACCGTACCAGGTATTAAATTCCTTACCCGAAAGTCCGCAAATGCCCACAGGCTATCCGGGTATGATGATACTCTCTTTGATACCACCATTGTGGTTTAGGTATATGAATGCAAGGATCGCTCATTTAGAGCACTAAAAAATAAGCAATACAAATAATGACTCAAGAAAAAAGTGTTTCAGAGGCCGTCGAATATAGACGCGCTATTAAGATTTATGACGCCGATAAACCAATCGATACAAAAAAGGTTAAACAATGCATAAAACAGGCTATACTGGCACCAAGCAGCAGTAATATGCAACTTTGGGAGTTTCATCATATTGTTTCTAATGAAATGAAAAAGAAATTATCCCATTTATGTTTCGATCAAAATGCATCTAAAACCGCCCTGCAATTAGTAGTTATCGTTGTACGAAAAGATCTATGGAGAAATAGAATAAAGTCAAATTTGAAAAACATCAATGCGATGTATAAACCAAAACCTGTTTCAGAGCAAAGTAGCCGTGAAAAAATGATAAGAAAGTATTACAGTATGTTAATGCCATTTACCTATGGCGATTTTCTCGGTATTTTTGGTTGGTTAAAATACCTCTTTGTGAATATCGTTGGCCTTTTTAGACCCATGTACCGGGAAGTAAGGGCTAAGGATATCAGGGTGGTGGCTCATAAAAGTGCCGCCTTAGCAGCCCAAACCTTTATGCTCAGTATGGCGGCTCTTGGGTATGATACGTGCCCTATGGAAGGAACCGATACCTATAGAATTAAACGCCTATTGAAATTACCTTATGGCGCCCAGATTAATATGGTTATAGGCTGTGGAATTCGCAAACCAGAAGGTGTATACGGTAAACGTTTTAGAGTTCCTTTTGAAGAAGTTTGTAAGGAATGGTGATTATTACAAACTAAGTGTCCATCACAATAAATTAAAATTTGATCATCATATGTCTTTAGATATCATCATACAAAAAATACAATCTCATAAGAAGAGACCTAATCTCGATTTCAGCCTGAAAAGGAAAACAGAATGTTTTACAGATCATCTTTTTTATACCCTTTTCGATGCCAATGTTTCGGTGGAAGAAAATATTAAAAAATTAGGTCAGGATTTTGATGAGATCACCTCCATAGCATGCTTTAATCCGGAAGTTTCTTGTGAGGTGGTTTGGAAAGCTTTTTTAAACAAGTTACCCGATATTATAGAAAAACTGAATTTAGACGCCAATGAGATATTAGATAATGACCCTGCGGCCAATAATATAGAAGAAGTGTATTTGGCTTATCCGGGTTTTTATGCCATTGCGGTTTATCGATTCAGTCATGAATTTTATAAGATCGATATGCCTTTAATTCCAAGGTTGATGAGCGAATATGCACACAGGCTTACCGGTATAGATATAAATCCGGGTGCTGAGATCGGCACGCCCTTTTTTATTGATCATGGCACTGGTATTGTCATTGGGGAAACAGCCGTAATTAAAGATCATGTTAAGATCTATCAAGGAGTCACATTGGGCGCTTTGCAGGTAACCAAAGAAATGCAAGGAGAAAAAAGACATCCAACCGTTGAAGATAATGTTACCATTTATGCAAATGCCACCATTTTAGGAGGCGATACCGTTATTGGTAAAAATTCTACCATTGGCGGAAATGTTTGGGTAATAGCATCGATCCCCGAAAATTCTTTGGTATATCATACCTCTGAAACCAAATTAAAACCTAAAAAATAAGTATTGATCTTGAAAACACAAACCTTGTTTGATATCATCGGTAATACCCCATTAATTAAATCGAATCATTTAATTAAAAATAAAAATATTACCCTTTTATTAAAACTGGAAGGTAATAATCCCGGAGGCAGTGTTAAAGATCGTGCGGCTTATAATATGATCAAATCTGCCATTGACCGTAAAGAGATAAAAAAAGGCGTTAAACTTATTGAAGCTACCAGTGGAAATACCGGTATAGCATTAGCCATGATCGCTAGCGCCTTTAAATTGGATATTGAACTGGTAATGCCGGAGAATTCTACCAAAGAACGCATACAGACCATGGAAGCTTACGGCGCCAAGGTTACCTTAACCCCTTCAGACGCTGGTATTGAGGGGTCAAGGGATTATGCTGAAAGAAAAGTTAAAGAAGAAGGATATTTCATGCTCAATCAGTTTGCCAATGATGATAACTGGAAGGCGCATTATAAAACTACCGGCCCCGAAATATGGCGCGATACCGAAGGTACGATCACGCATTTCGTATCAGCCATGGGTACTACAGGAACTATTATGGGTACGTCAACCTTTTTAAAAGAAAAAAACAGGTCTATTCAGATAGTTGGTGCGCAGCCAACTGATGATTCCAGAATTCCCGGAATTCGAAAATGGCCCGAAGCATATCTACCCAAAATATTTGATCGTAAAAAAGTAGATCAGATCATAGAAGTAAGCGAACAAGAAGCAACTGCCATGACCAAAAGATTGGCTAAAGAAGAAGGTGTTTTTGCAGGTATGAGCAGTGGTGGTTCTGTTACGGCTGCCTTAAAACTAGCAGACACTCTGGAAAAGGGAGTTATTGTTGCAATTATTTGCGACCGTGGTGACCGGTACTTATCTTCTGATCTGTTTGCTTAATGTAAAAATATTAATAAGTTGATTTAACAACTTTAATTCTCGATACGTTTTAAAAACTTTCTTATGGCTTTAGCGACTTGCTCCGGTTGGTCTATCATCGTCATATGAGCAGCATCCTTAATAATTTCTACATCTGCATTTTTCGATAATTTTTGAAATTTAAATATCGTTTCGGGCCTCGCTTCATCATATTCTCCGGTTATAAAAAGTATAGGTTCAGTAATCGAGCCTAAATCGGGTGTTCTATCAAAATCTTTTAGCGTACCTGTGGCGGTAAATTCTGTAGGACCCCACATATAATTATAAATATCATTATTAAAACCCGGTACATTTTCACAATCTACGGTATTTTGATATGGCCAGCTTTTACGTGATAGGTGTCTGGCATAAAATGAGTCTGTGGCTTTAAGATATTCAGGGGCGGTATAGTTCTTAATATTTTCATATTTACTTATGGTATCCTGTAGGGTAACAGGAAGTTGTGATAATAATATGTTGGCATCGTCTATCCATACAGGTGTGCTTAGCATAGGGCTTGAAAAAATGATCGATTTCACACCTTTAGGTCTTTTTGTAACCATATATTCAATTAGAAATGTTCCTCCACAAGAATGTCCTAAGATGTGCAGTTCTTTTAAATCCAGCGCACTTCTTAAAAGGTCTATTTCATTCACAAAACGATCGATTTTATAAAGTGCAGTATCTTTTGGCCTATCGGAATTACCCGAGCCCAATTGATCATAGAATATCACAGGCCGCTCATTGCTCAAAAGAGATAATCCGGGCATCATCGAGCAGCTTCTCGATCCGGGGCCACCATGCATTACCAATAAGGGAATACCTTCACCATTACCTACTATTTTATACCAAATCTTTCCACCTTCAACATTCACAAAACCTTCTTTTTCAATCTCTGGTTTACAGGAGAGATTAATAAATAAGAAAGATGTACATATTAATAGAATAATAGGTTTTATAGTTTTCATTTTAAATCTGGATTAAAAAAATAATCATTTCAATTGAATTTATATGTTGTTGCAAGCTTTGCAATCTTCATTTCCTTTATGGGTAAAAATATATTTCCTCTGGTGCTTTTTCGTTTCCCCACGGTCCTAAATCCGAATTTATAATAGCATTTCTCGGCATTTGGATCGGCCTCTAAGGTAACTTTTTCAAATTGTAATGTTTTTATGTAAGTGAACATCCATTTGTGGAAAAGGAATATTTAACCCTTCCTTCTCAAAAGTCTTGTATGCCTGCTCATTCAATTGAAAAAAGACATCCCAATAGTCTGGTGCGCTTACCCAGGCCCTAACTGTAATATTTACCGAGCTATTGCCTAATTCAGATACAGCAATAAATAGTGGCGGTTCATTTAAAATTCTAGAATCCTCACCTGCCAATCGAGTTATTACTACTTTTGCTTTGTCTACGTCATCACCATAAGCGATTCCAAAAACCCAATCTACTCTTCTAAGTGGTTCAGTTGAAAAATTGATCAATGGTGAATTCGACAACTTTCCATTAGGAATAATAACTGTTTTATTATCGGGCGTTTTTAGAATCGTATTAAAGATATGAATTTCACTTACTTTTCCTCGATAGCTTTGCGCTTCTATAACATCACCAACCTTATAAGGTTTGAAAATTAGGATTATCACACTTCCGGCAAAATTCTGTAATGTGCCAGATAATGCCATACCTATAGCCAAACCCACTGCACCTAATATGGCTATGAAAGAAGTCATTTCTATACCCAAAGTACTCAGAATGCTTATAAAAAGTAAAACTTTTAAGAGTACACTAAATAATCCTTTAAGAAAAGGTTTAAGTGAAGGGTCAATTTCTTTTTTGTCCAATATATTCTCTATTCCATTGGATAGCAATTTAATTACCCAAATTCCTATAATCCATATAATTATTGCACCAATCAGTTTTGGACCGTATTGAATAGAAATCGCTTTTATTTGCTCTATTATTTGCTCTAAATTCATATCCATATTAATTTAAAATAATTTGAAAAGTTATACTTTTTGTGTTAAAATCATTTAGTACTTGTTTTATCATCACGTAAAATTTTCTCCATTTTTCGTCCTTTTGCTATTTCATCTACTAATTTGTCTAAAAATCTTACTTGCTGAGTTAATGGATTATCTATTTCCTCAATTCGATAACCGCATATTACTCCTTTAATGAGATGAGCGTTAGGGTTCAAATCTGCGTCTTGAAAGAATGTTTTAAATGTTGCTTTTTCATCAATTAATTCTTGTATTTTGAATTTATCAAAACCGGTTAGCCATTCTATGACTTGGTGCAATTCTTCCTTTGTTCTACCTTTCTTTTCCACCTTAGTCACGTAATGAGGATAAACAGAGGCAAATGTCATTTTTGCTACTCGTTCATTATGTTCAGCTGTAACTTTCATTTTTCAATTATTTTATTGGTTTTGTATTAATTGGTGCTTGTGTAGGAATAAAGACTATGTTCTTATTCCCATTATGTGTTCACTAAGGAATTGTTTAATTCTATTTATCAATTATTTTGGCTTAAACACCAATTTATTTTCAGCGGTTTTAATCTCCTTTTCATTCAACATCATCTTTACAAATTCACCCTTATTATATTTTTCTGCCTGGTCTTCATAATGTTTACCTAAGGGATTACCAGACTGGCCGGTTGGTAAAATACTCATACTATTCTCAATGTCGGAAAAATCGACCACCCGCCTGGTAGAAGGACCAGAATGTACTTTGTAGTAACCTGTGCTATCTAAATTATACATTAAATTATTGATCACATCCTTACCTCCAACAGATGCAAAAGGACCTACATTAAAATATTTGCGCAAGGCAGGCACTTCGCCTATAGAATGTTTAAATTCTATGCTGTGTACCTTATCCCATGTCCAGCTATCAACATCATTTCCCAACTGGTTTTCTAAAAATGATATCGCATTTTTTATAGAGATGGTTAAGATATCCCGTCTTGTTTCCAGCTTGTCTTTGGTATTTATATCGTCCCACCAAACCGAACTATCCCTGGCCATTTGTACCGAAACATTTTTCTTTTGAACCGGCGTATTTATAAACTGGTCAAAAGCCGACCCCAACTCATCTTTATATGTGTTCACTAAAAACTCATATAAAAAACGCGTGTAAATGGTCGGGCCTACGCTTTCTAAATAATAACTACCATCCCATGTTTCTAATTTTCGTAAAGCTTCTTTTTCATTTTCAGTAAAATCGTCCAAACTGATACTATTTATCACATTACGTACAATACCCGGTGCAACCGCACTGGTTACATCGTTGATCATTAACATCACATCTTCTTTGGTGAAATCATTCTTAGTTTCTAATAGTTGCACAATGCGCTTTGCCCTGTCTTCAGGCTGATAATAACCCGGATATAGCATCCCCGCTGTAGAATCGGGTTGGTTATTTGCTGAATATACATAATGCCATGATGGATTTATAGCTTGGGGATTATCCGAAAAGTCTAAATATGTCTTTTGTTCATCGAGGCCATTAGCCCCGTTCAATATCAATTTAGTATTTACTCTGTTGGTGAACTTATATAATTTACCGGAAGCAAACCATGCAATATTATTCTGTGCATCACCGTACATAATGTTCAATCCGGGAGCATGTACCATGGAAGCTCCTTTTTTAAATTCATCCAAAGACCTGGCATGAGAAATAGTATAACCTACATCTAATATTCTATTTGGCAGTTGGGTATAGACCCAGTTCATGGCAATAGGCCGTTCATCATGAAGATGCTCAATAATATCATTCATTATAGGGCCATGTTTACCTACCTTAATATCATAACTCAACGCAGGTGCATCTTTAACCTTGAGTTCTTTTTTTCTAATGACATAAGGCTCAAATCCCGCAGGAGTTTTATACTCATTCTGGTTATCGGGATTGTTTTCTTCAAAATAAAAATCAATATCATCATTGGCCAGCATCGTTAAACCATAAGCATATTCTCTATTATGTGCCAATAACGGAAATGGCGTTAAGGCCAAATTATAGCCATACATTTCATAATCCGGGGTTTTAATATGCGATTGATACCAAACCGAAGGCTGTGCAAATGCTATATGCGGATCATTAGCGAACAGAACCTTCCCGTTTTTAGTTTTTTCGGGTCCGATCACCCAACTATTACTCCCAATAAAAGGTGAAATCGGTAAGGCATCATAAATTTCGTTCATAGCTTTCGCGAACTGGCCTTCAATAACTGCATTTTTCTCGCTCTTTATAAGCGTTGTGTTCGCATCAATAGGGATCTCTAATTCTTTTAAATATGCTGATCCTAATTTCTCATATATTTCATTCATCAAAGGGTCTGTTTTATGTGCTATGGCAAAACTGAATGCCATATAACCAAATACATTATAAATATCTTTGATTGAATACGCTTCTTTTTCTATCCCTAACAAGTAAAATTCAATGGGTGTTGGCCCTTCTTTTATAAATTGATTTACCCCATCTAAATAGGCTATGGTTAATTTGAACGCCTCAGAATTCTTATCGAGTTCCTCAATAGATACTGCGGCTGCTTCTTCTATTCCCAGACCTGAAAAGAATTTATCGGTTCTTACTAATTTCTCACCAAACATTTCTGATAACCTGCCCGGAGCAATCCTTCTGATAAGTTCCATCTGCCAAAGCCTGTCTTGCGCGTGTACATATCCTAAAGCCCTTCTGGCATCCATTTCATTTTGTGCATATATATGCGGAATTCCATTACTATCATAGAATACCTCAACTTCATTGGTTAAAGAGTTTAGGGTGATCTCTCCCTGATATTTCGGGCTTATATTTTTTACAAATATCAATACCCCAACTAATAATAATACCAGTAGTACGGCAATGATCTTAAGAGCGTTTTTGATAAGGCGCATAGGTGAAGATTTAATCAATTCAAATATAGCGAAATAAAAAAAGCCTCATCAAATGAGGCTTTATATTTTTGTTATCACAAATAGGTTTAGAATTCTTCTTCACCTTTTCGTATAGGCACATTTTGCGGTGTAAAATCTTGACCTCCCCATAACTCACCATTCTCATCTAGTTTGCTATAATCATAGGCCCAACGTTCAACATGCGGAATTTCACCCGGCCAGTTACCATGTATATGTTCCATAGGAGCTGTCCATTCGAGCGTATTTGATTTCCAAGGATTCATAGAGGCCTTCTTTCCTTTATAGATACTAAAGAAGAAGTTTGCAATAAATATTATTTGGGCCAGTCCTCCTATAATGGCAAATACGGTCATCACTTGATTGATATGCAACAGATCATCAAATATTGGAAATGCCGTATTGGTATAATATCTTCTAGGTAATCCGGCTAAACCAACAAAATGCATCGGGAAAAATACACCATAGGCGGTAATAGCGGTTATCCAAAAATGGAGATATCCAAGATCTTTATTCATCATTCTTCCATACATTTTAGGAAACCAATGATATACCCCGGCAAACATTCCGAAAATGGCTGAAATACCCATTACCAAATGGAAATGCGCCACCACAAAATAAGTATCGTGTACGTTGATATCTAAGGCACTATCACCTAATACCAACCCTGTTAAACCACCTGTAATAAAAGTGGATACCAACCCTATAGAAAATAACATCGCAGGGTTCAACTGCAAGTTACCTTTCCACAATGTAGTTATATAGTTAAAAGCTTTAACCGCCGATGGAATTGCGATCAATAATGTAGTAAATGTAAAGACAGATCCTAAGAATGGATTCATACCTGTTACGAACATATGATGCCCCCATACAATGGTAGATAGAAAAGCTATCGCGATGATGGACATAACCATGGCTCGATACCCAAATATGGGTTTCCGCGAATTCGTTGCTATAACTTCTGAAGTAATACCAAGCGCCGGTAGCAATACAATATACACTTCCGGATGTCCTAAGAACCAGAATAAGTGTTCAAATAATATGGGTGAACCTCCTTTATAATGTAATACCTCACCTGCAATAAAAATATCCGATAAGTAGAAAGAAGTACCAAAACTTCTATCAAATATCAATAATAAAGCTGCTGATAATAATACCGGGAACGAAACAACTCCAATAATAGCTGTGATAAAGAATGCCCAAATTGTTAATGGTAATCTGGTCATCTTCATGCCCTTTGTTCTTAAATTCAATACCGTTACGATATAATTCAATGCACCCATTAAAGAAGATGCAATAAAAATAGCCATAGATACTAACCACAGTGTCATTCCTAAACCAGAACCAGACATGGCTTGTGGTAAGGCACTTAAAGGTGGATAAATCGTCCATCCTGCTGAGGCAGGTCCTGTTTCTACAAAAAGAGAAATTACCATGACCACACTAGATAAAAAGAATAGCCAGTATGAGATCATATTTAAAAATCCTGAAGCCATATCTCTTGCCCCTATTTGCAACGGGATCAACAGATTACTAAATGTTCCACTTAATCCGGCGGTAAGTACAAAAAATACCATGATGGTACCGTGAATAGTAACTAATGATAGATACATATCTGGTGTCATCACACCACCTTCGCCAGCCCTACCCAAAAATGCTTCTATGATGCTAAAAGATCGTTCAGGATATGCTAATTGCAAGCGAAAGAGCATAGACATAAATACTGCAATAACTCCCATAAAAATACCTGTAACCAGATACTGCTTGGAAATCATTTTATGATCTTGACTAAAGATATACTTTGTTACAAAAGTTTCTTTATGATGATGATCTGACATATTGTAAACTTTTTATTTTAATTATTTAATTGTGCAAATGTTTTCTGACTGGCCAACCATTTATTGAAATCGGCTTCTTCATCAACTACAATTTTTAACTGCATATTATAATGACTTGAGCCGCAAATTTTATTACATAATAACAGGTAATCAAATTCTACAGTTTCATCTCCTCTTTCCGTCCTGATCTTGTTAATACCTTCATACTTGGCTACGGTATCATCGTTTAATCGCATTTCGGCTGTTGTTACCGTAGGCGTAAAAGAAATTTCGGTTACCATACCAGGAACGCAGTTCATTTGTGCCCTAAAATGCGGCATATAAGCAGAATGCAAAACATCTTGAGATCGTAGTTTGAAAATTACCGGCCTTCCTTTTGGCAAATGCAATTCTTTTACAAAATTACCCTCACTTACCATTAAAGGGATGTCATCTATAGCATTCTTATCGCTAAAATCAACACCCATAGTATTGGTACCTTCTATAAAACGTACGTTGGCATTACCCAATTCATTATCGGCCCCGGCATAACGGGCTTCCCATTGAAATTGCTTCGCGTATAATTCGACCATTAAAGGATTTTCGGCATCTGATGAATCCATTACCTGATTCCAGGTCCATAATCCATAAAAAATCAATCCTGCAAGCACTACTGCCGGAATAACCGTCCAAATAGTTTCTAATTTATGACTGTCGGCAAAAAAGTAGGCCTTTCTACCTTTAATACCTCTGTATTTAAATGAAAAATAAAAGATCAAAAATTGGGTGATAAACTGTACCACCATGATCAAGACCATTGTTATTTTGAATAGAATATCAATGTGTTTACCTTCTTCGGATGCTGATAGTTGTGGTAATAGAACGTCTTTAGCGCCATACATACTGTATACCATTAAGCCATAAATAAAACCCATTAAACCGAGCATCAACCAACCGTTGATATTATTCTCTTTTTCTGTAGCCGTTTGATCATCTGCTTTTGTTAAGCCCAATAATTTTACGAATTGCCAACATGCAACTGCAAGTGCCACAAAAATGATAATAAAAAATAATGCCTTCATTTCTTAAATTTGATATTTTTTAATAATGGAAAATTTCACTTTCCTTTAAAAATGGATTTCCTTTAACTTGTAATGGAGCCTTTGTTAATGAATTGAAAACTACATAAATAAACAATCCTAAAAAGAAAAATATAGCTCCTATTTCCGGTATTCCAAAATGCCAATTACTTCCTACTGTTCCTGGTGATACTAAAATAAATATATCGAGATAATGGCCCGATAAAATTACCAAGCCTGCTAAAACAACAAACCAAGGTATTCTTTTATAATCACTGTTCATCAATAATAATATCGGGAATACAAAATTCATAATTAGCATTCCGATAAAAATAGGCTGGTATTCACCAATTAATCTAGGATAGAAATATACGGCTTCTTCAGGAATGTTTGCATACCATTGTAGCATAAACTGTGCAAACCATAAGTAAGTCCAGAAAATACTAAATGCAAACATATATTTAGCCAAATCATGAATATGACTATCATTTACCTCCGGCAAGAACCCTCTGGATCTTAGGTATATAGTAACGAATGCTATCACCGTAATGGCCGAAACAAACATACTCGCAAATACATAAAATGAATATAATTGACTAAACCAATGATGGTCGATTGACATTAACCAATCAAAGGCCATAAATAATTCTGAAACTAAAAATACTACCAAGAACACAACAGATAAGGTAAAATTCCTATTAAAATATCTTAGGTCGGTCGCTGTATCTTCGGCTCTTGAGTTCTTAACGATAAAATATCTAAATCCAATCCAGATCAATACATAGACAACAGACCTTGCTAAAAATCCCGGTACATTTAACCACCAGCCTTTTGTTTCCATGGCAAAATCATAATTCGCTGCAGCCGGGTCAATACTGGTATACATCCAAGCAAACAAATGATTTCCGTGCATTGCAGAATATACCAAAAATGCGATGATAAGGATAGATCCCGGGACAATGTAAGCCGAAACGCCTTCCATAACCCTGAATAATACAGGAGACCATCCGGCACTTGACGCCCTCTGGATACAATAATAGACAAAAGCACAAACACTTATCAATAAAAAGAAGATCATGGCAATATAAACTGCTGCCCATGGTCTGTTTTGAGCCTGGGTTAAGGCATGTTCTAGATGTGCTTCTTCATCGGCATGTGCATTCTGTGTATCACCACTCGCATCATGAGTCGTAGCGGCTGTGCTCGTCTCCAGAATTTTCACTTTGAACATTATGATCGGTTGAAGTTCCATGCCCATCATCGGCATGCGCCATCATTTCTTTTATATCCTCAGTGGTGTTCGGAGCAGAATAAAATCCATAACCAATACCGAGAGCACCAAGTATAATAAGTGCAATCGAAAAGGTTTTTAATTTACTTGAAAATGTGTACATATTTTTAATTCTTGCTAAGCAATATTATTTTAATAAATCACTTCTTAATTGTTCAACATAGGCCACTACTTGCCAACGTTCCAATTCATTTAATTGAGATGAATGAGAACCCATTAGGTTTCTACCATACATTAATACATGATAAATACTACCTTCTGTTATCTCTCTATCTTTATAGTTTGGTACTCCTAAAAATTTCTCGTTTTTTACAAGATCACCTTGACCGTCACCTTTTAAACCATGACAGGTCGCACAATATATTCCATATAAATATTTTCCTTGGGCAACATTCGGTTCAGACACTTTCATTATCGAATCTAAAGGCGCTATCACATTTATTGGTGACTTTAAGGTATCTTTTGCGCTTTGATAGCCAACTTCAGAATCTGGATAGTCATAAGGAATTTTACCTCTGGGGATAGTGCCTTTAACCGGTAATTGGGCAGACATGCCATTTTTAAATATGGAATCTGCCGAATAGGCTTCATAAGGCACAGGAACATACATATCTGTATCTCCCATATACTGTACTTGTCGATTTCTATTATTTGTACAAGATGCAAGTACCAGAATCAAGGCTAATACGGTTGTTATTTTAATAAAGCTTTTCATATATCTTAACTAGTGCTTTTCGTTTACAGTGATTTCTATTGCTCCTGTCTTTTTTAATAAGGTTGTGATTTCCTTTTCATTATCCTCAACGGCCACTTCCATTAAAAATTTATCGTCGGTAGTTCTAGGGTCTGGATTATCTGCTTTTCTAAATGGCCATAGTTTACTTCGCATATACAAGGTTATTACCATTAAATGCGCTGCAAAAAATACGGTCATCTCGAATAATATAGGTACAAATGCCGGCATATTCTCAGCAAAACTGAAACTTGGCTTTCCTCCTATATTTTGAGGCCAGTCATGTATCATTATATAATTTAAGAACCAAAAAGCAAAAGCCAATCCTGTTAAACCATATATAAATGAGGTAATAGCCATTCTAGTTGGCGCTATTCCCATTGCCTTTTCTAATCCATGAACAGGAAAAGGTGTAAATACCTCTTCTATATGATAATGTGCTTCTCGAACCTCTTTTACGGCTTTTAAAAGTACATCATCATCGTCGTATAATGCATGTATTACTTTAGAACTCATAACTATGATTTAAGTTTTTTAGCCTGACCTGCCCAATCATCTCTTTGTGCCCTTCCTGGGAAAGATCCTGTGATAGAATCTAACATGTCATATTCTTTATTAGTCATTTTACTTACCTGGTCAAAACTATAAATACCAATTTTATTTAATGTTTTTTCCATTACCGGTCCAATACCTTTCACCTTTTTAAGGTCGTCAGGTTTTTGTTTGCTCTTATCAAATGTTCCTAAACTTTGTAATAAATTACTCGTTTCATCTCCTTTTTTATCTGACTTACTAGTCGTTGGCTTGGCTTTTGAAACTGCCGGTTTTGGCTTGCTAACCTTTTGAACTGCATCAGGATTATCCCTTTCTCTTTTATAGTTGTTGCCCGATGATTTTAAGATAGATTTAATTTCCGCCTGAGCGATTACCGGGAATGTTCTTGCGTATAAAAGGAACAATACAAAGAAAAATCCTAAGGTTCCGATAAATATTCCAATATCAACAAAGGTTGGTGAAAATTGTGTCCAGGTAGAAGGAAGATGTCCCCTACTCAAATTGATAACGATAATATCAAAACGCTCGAACCACATACCTATATTGATAAATATGGCAATAATAAAGGTCCAAATATAATTCCTTCGTATTTTTTTGATCCAAAGTAATTGAGGAATAATTGCGTTACAAGTAATTAAAGCCCAAAACGCCCACCAATATGGTCCGGTTGCAGCACCAACAGATAAATACACAAAATCTTCATAACTACTACCTGTATACCATCCGACAAATAATTCTGATAGATAGGCTACGGTAACAATACCACCGGTTACCAAAATAACCTTATTCATGTTTTCAACATGAACACGCGTAATATATGCTTCAAGATTACTTACTTTACGCATTATCAGTAATAGTGTTTGCACCATGGCAAAACCAGAAAATACCGCACCCGCAACAAAGTAAGGTGGATATACCGTACTATGCCATCCGGGAATAACTGAGGTAGCAAAGTCAAAAGATACAATCGTATGTACAGATAATACTAATGGAGTGGCCAAACCAGCCAATACCAAGGATACCTCTTCAAATCGTTGCCAGTCTTTAGCTCTACCTGTCCAACCGAAACTTAATAAGCTATATATTTTCTTTTGGAAAGGTTTGGTAGCCCTATCTCTTATCATGGCAAAATCAGGTAACAAACCTGTATACCAGAATACTAATGAAACCGATAAATAAGTTGAAATTGCAAAAACGTCCCATAATAATGGTGAGTTAAAGTTCACCCATAGGGAACCTAATTGATTTGGTATAGGCAATACATAAAAACCATCCCAAATTCTACCCATGTGAATTAATGGGAACAAACCTGCCTGAACAACTGCAAAAATGGTCATTGCTTCTGCCGAACGGTTAATACCCATTCTCCATTTTTGACGGAATAATAATAAAACGGCAGAAATTAGAGTTCCTGCATGACCGATACCTACCCACCATACAAAGTTGGTGATATCCCAAGCCCAGTTTATCTTATTATTTAAACCCCAAACACCAATACCGGTACCTATAGTATATACTATAGCACCTACTCCCCAAAGAAAGGCAATTAATGCAATGATAAAAGAAATCCACCAAAGTTTATTTGCTTTACCTTCTATAGGGGCAGCAACATCAACAGATATGTCGTGGTAGGTTTTATCTCCGATTATAATCGGTTCTCTAATAGGCGCTTCGTAATGACCCATAATTTATATTCTATTCTTTGTTATTATTATGCTTCGCTAGTATTTCTAATATCTAATTGATATACCACATTAGGTTGTGTCCCTACAAAATCTAATAAGTGGAATGATCTGTCGTCGTCTTTAACATGCGACACCTTACTGTCTTTATCATTAACATCTCCAAAAACCATAGCGCCTGTACTACATGCATTCACGCATGCTGTTTGGAACTCCCCATCTTTTACCGGGCGGCCTTCTTTTTTAGCAGTTAATATGGTTGCCTGAGTCATTTGAATACACATCGAACATTTTTCCATTACTCCTCTCGAACGAACCACTACATCAGGATTCAATACCATTCTTCCCAGATCACTATTCATATTATAATCAAACTCATCATTGTCAAAATATTTAAACCAGTTGAATCTTCTAACTCGGTATGGACAGTTATTGGCACAATAACGCGTTCCTACACATCTGTTATAGGCCATTTGATTCTGACCTTGACGACCATGAGATGTTGCGGCCACCGGACAAACGGTTTCGCAAGGTGCATGATTACAATGTTGGCACATTACGGGTTGGAAAGTAACATCAGGATCATCTGAAGGTTCTATCTGTGCATTAAAGAACGTACCACTTCCATATATCCCTTCTTCTTTGCCCTTAGCAACAGTCATATCGGATGAATAATACCTATCGATACGCAACCAGTGCATATCTCTACTCATCCTGATTTCTTCCTTACCAACAACAGGAACATTATTTTCGGCATGACATGCAATTACGCATGCCGCACAACCGATACAAGTTGCTAGATCTATTGATAAATTAAATTTAGTTCCTAAAGTATCATCGAATTGCTCCCAAAGATCTACTTTTTCGATACCTACTTGCTGATGATCAAGTGAAACATGAGCTTTAGGATTCCAATCATCTTTTGGTTTATTTATAAAATCTTCAAGGGTAGTTTCCCTGATGATCTCATCTCTACCCATTAAGGTATGTTGCAATTGAACACATGCAAACTCATGAATACCTTCTACTTTTTGTATACTTACTGATTGATGAGTATCGAAATTCTGATATAAAGGATAAGCATCAACACCCACTTGCATCGCATCTTTAATCCCTGCTTTTCTTCCATAACCTAAGGCCAATCCAACTGTACCCGGTGCTTGACCAGGCTGGATATAAACAGGCACATTTTCTACAGTTACGCCATTCACAGTTACATTTACCTTATCTCCATTTAATGCTCCGTTAGAAACTGTCCAGTTATTTAATTCTAATGCTTCCGCATCGATCCTGGATATCAATAAATAATTATCCCAAGATGTTCTTGTAATAGGATCAGGCAATTCTTGTAACCATGGGTTATTCGCCATTTTTCCATCTCCTAAACCGACTTTGGTATATAGAGATAATTCCATATCTGACCCTTTAATAGATGAAGATAATGCAGCAACTGCTCTAGCTAGGTCTACATTATTGGCTGTAATTTCATTCACCTCTGATTTTACTGAAACACCATCGTGTAAGGCCTGATTCCATGAGGTGCCATTTAATATATTTGCCGTCCAGTTATTTTTTAGATAATCGTAATAAGATTGGCTATTTCCAATCCAATTCAACAACGTATCCTGAAATTGACGTGTATCAAATAAAGGATTTATCGTAGGCTGAATTAATCCGTAATGACCTTTTTTAAGGTTGACATCACCCCAAGATTCCAAATAATGGTGTGTTGCAGCGATATATTGTGATGCGCTGGCTGTTTCGTCTTCGCTTGTTGCAAAGGCCACCGATAATTTAACGCTCTTTAATGCTTCGGCAAATTCAGCACCATTTGGTAAGGTGTATGCCGGATTGGTATTATAAGAAATTAGGGCTCCTACTTTACCTGCCTTCATGTCTGAAATTAATTGAGAAACTCTTGCATTACTACCTCTCCTTATATATTTAGGATTCGCAGCATCTAAGGCTTCACTTTGAATTGCATTATTTAAGGCAAGGGCAATTAATTGTGCATTTTTATCTTGAATACCTGTAACCACTAAGGCATTTTTACCAGCAGCTTTGATTTCTTTAATAACTATTTTCAATAGCAGCGTCTACCGATGTTGGTTTTTGGCTTCCACCCATTAAGCCATTATAAATATTCAATAGCACTTGAGATTGCTCAGATGGTTTCACCATGTAGCGCTTGTCGGCGTTACCTCCGGTAAGTGATAAATTAGACTCAAACTGAATATGTCGTGACATTTTACCATGATCTGGCACACGCCCTTTAGCGTAGCCTATTTCAAATCCACCACCTTGCCAGTCGGCTAGAAAATCTGCACCAATTGAAACGATCAAGTCTGCTTTACTAAAATCGTAACCAGGTAAAGCTCTTTCACCATACATAGCCTCAAAGGCATCCAAGGCTGCAGATTCAGAAACAGCATCATAAGTTACCTGTTCTACATTACCATATAAGGCAGTAAAATCTTGAATTAATTTATCTGTTGTAGGGCTGGCATCGGTACCTCTTAAAAAAACGATCGATTCGCCGCTTGCTTTAAGTTCGTTTAATTTAGAAACAATTTCTTTATTAAAAGTGTCCCAATCTGTTACTGATCCCTTGTTTTTTGGACCTTTTAAACGATTGTTATCATATAGGGATAAAATAGAAGCCTGCACTCTTGCATTGGTTGTTCCGTTAGATATGGCCAATCTATTTTTTTCAATTTTAATTGGACGTCCTTCGCGAACTTTTACTAAAATATTTGCAAAATCGTAACCGTCTGCAATAGAAGTGGCATAATAATCGGCTATACCAGGAGTAACCTCATCGGGTTTAATTACATAAGGTATAGATTTAACAACCGGTCCTTCACAAGCTGCAAGTGAAGCCGCTGCTGTCGTAAATCCAACATATTTCAAAAAGTCTCTACGTGAAGTAGATGAAGATTCTAATGTTTCTTTATCTCCAAGAAATTGATCAGTAGGAACATCTTCAACAAATTCATTTTGTCTTAGCTTTTCAACAATAGAGCTGTTTTCTTTAAGCTCTTCAACACTTTTCCAGTATTTCTTGTTTGATGCCATTGTATATTAAGGTATTACTTCTTTAAATTAATTAATAGTGACATTTACCACATTCTTTACCACCCAATTGACCCACGGTCACTTTTTCTACGCCATATTTGTTCGATAATTCTTCATGGATCTTGGCATAGTACGCGTTCTTTTCGACATTAACTTCTGTAGTAATATGGCAATCTAAACACCATCCCATTGTTAATGGCGAAAATTGTGCTACTTCTTCCATCTCTTCAACCGGACCATGACAAGTTTGGCATTGTAATCCTCCTACTGTAACATGCTGTGAATGATTAAAATAAGCAAAGTCAGGAAGGTTATGGATTCTTATCCACTCGATGGGTTTTTGCTCGTAGCCCTCTATATAAGCTAATTTCTCCTTATCCCAACCTATAGCATCGTAGATTTTTTGAATTTCATCATCATAAAACGCCTTATCAGCTTCGGCAGTAACCGGACCGTTATATTCTGAAATACTCTTATGGCAATTCATACAAATATTTACCGATGGTATACCGGAATGCTTACTATGTTTCGCGGTTGAATGACAATATTGACAATCTATTTTATTATCTCCCGAATGAATTTTATGTGAAAAAGCAATAGGTTGTATGGGTTTATAACCTTGATCTAATCCTATGCTCATCATACCTTTATAACCTAAATAACCGGTGCCTAATAATAAGGCAATGGTTGTAACGATCTTAAGGAATTCATTTTTACTTATGAAGTAAACCCAGAGAACACCTATGAACATTACGAAAAGAACAATATAGGTCATCCAGGCAGTTGAAGCAGGTTTTTTAGCCAAACCATCATCAGCACCGGCAACAGCAGCTGTTTTCGGAGATAGTATGTCCGCATGCGATGTATACGCTAATATAGCATCGATATCCTCATCAGAGAGCTGAGGAAAAGCGGTCATAGGCGAACCGTTATATTCATTGAATATAGCAATGGCGTCGGCATCACCGCTGGCCCTTAGGGCCGCATTATCTTTAATCCATAATTTTAACCAATCAGCACTTCTTCTATCTGCCACATCTCCCAGAGCGGGGCCAATAAGTTTCGCATCTAACTTATGACAAGCTGCACAATTGGCATTAAATATTTTTTTACCGGTAACTACCTGCAAAGAATCAATCCCCAATGATGCGGCAGTTGCAACTCCTGAAGTTGTTGATTCTGCTGCTTGAGGCTTATTATCGGTGTAGGCGAGAATATCATAAATATCCTGATCTGAGAATTGAGGATATGGGGTCATTGGCATACCATTGTACTCTTCAAAAATGGCAATTGCGTCGGCATCTCCACTCGCTCTTAGGGCATTATTATCTCTGATCCAAGCTAATAACCATTCCTTTGATCTTCTCTCACTAACCCCTTCAAGGGCAGGTCCAATTAACTTTTTGTCTAATTTATGACAAGCCGCACAATTGGCATTGAACAAATTTTTACCTTTCTCGGCATCACCTTCCTGGGCAGAAATTACCGAAGTAAAAAGTAAAATGAAAGTAAGACTTGAAAGTAGTATTCTTAATGCTTTACTGTGTTGAATCACACTTTTCATATTATTAAAGTATATTATCTATCCTGTTTGGTACGATTTTTTCTTTACAAAAATTAAACATAAATAACTATGATATTTTGCAAAAAAGATTTGACAAAAATAGTATTTATATGATAGAAGCAAAATCTAAAAATAATGTTAAATGTAATTTATAATCATTCTAAATAAAAGAATATTCTTTAAAGCTTAAAACAAAATTTTAAATTTGCCAAAACAATAAAAATTAATGAAAAAAATAATTTTCTTTTTTATAGCTTTTTCTTTTCTGTTTTCAAATCAAGTTTTTTCTCAAAATGAAGGAAAACTTGAAATTCAAAGCAGTGAAAAAATAAAAAATATTATCAAGCAAAAAGAGGCTTACAATAAGCAATTAAAAAATATCAAAGGCTTTAAAATTCAGTTATTCAACGGAAGTGAACAAGGTGCCTACAAAACACGAGAAGACTTTTCTACCATGTTTCCCGATATTGAAATAAAAATTCAATTTTTCTCTCCCGAATGGAAAGTTAGGGTTGGTAATTACAAGAACAGATTGGATGCAGACAGGGCACTTTTTGAAATTAAGCAGGCCTTTCCTGGGGCTATCATACTTCCGGCAATGATAGACATATAATACAGTATAAAAAACATTGGCCTTAAATAATAAAAAAAGCATTTTCATTTTTTTGAAAATGCTTTTTTATTTTGATATATCTTTGCTAATATGAATGAAAGTCTAAACCCAACTAATGAAAATCTTTCTAATGAGGACTTAGATCTTGAAAAGAAACTACGCCCATTACATTTTTATGATTTCACAGGACAAGAGCAAATTATAGAGAATCTTAAAATATTTGTTCAGGCCGCCAATCAAAGAAATGAAGCCTTAGACCACACTTTATTTCATGGCCCTCCCGGATTGGGCAAAACAACCTTAGCCCATATTTTATCTAATGAATTAAATGCTAATATTAAGGTAACTTCTGGACCAGTTTTAGATAAACCGGGGGATCTTGCCGGATTGCTTACCAATTTAAATGAACGTGATGTTCTGTTTATTGACGAGATTCACCGGTTGAGCCCTGTGGTAGAAGAATATCTCTATTCTGCCATGGAAGATTATAAAATAGACATTATGATCGAATCCGGGCCCAATGCCCGAAGTGTACAGATTAATCTTGAACCCTTTACCTTAATCGGTGCCACAACACGCTCGGGCCTGTTGACTGCCCCTATGCGCGCAAGGTTCGGCATAAGCAGCAGACTGGAATATTATAAAACAGACCTCTTAACTACTATTGTACAACGAAGCGCTCAAATTTTGAACGTGCCAATTGCTATGGAGGCTGCCATTGAAATTGCCGGCAGAAGCCGTGGAACTCCAAGAATTGCTAATGCCCTTTTGCGTCGAGTTAGAGATTTTGCACAAATAAAAGGTGATGGAAATGTCGATATTAATATTGCACAATATGCATTAAAGGCACTTAATGTTGATACACATGGCTTAGATGAAATGGACAATAAAATCCTAATTACAATTATCGATAAATTCAAAGGTGGCCCGGTAGGCATAACAACTTTGGCAACAGCAGTGAGTGAAAGTGCAGAAACAATAGAAGAGGTTTATGAGCCTTTTTTGATCCAGCAAGGATTTATCATGCGAACACCCCGAGGCAGAGAAGTTACCGAGTTAGCTTATAAACATCTTGGAAGAATAAAAGGAAATATCCAAGGAGGATTGTTTTGAACCCAAAACTCAATTATACAACACTTATTAAAACCGAAGCCAAACGCCTCGGTTTTTTGTCTTGCGGCATCTCTAAAGCGCAGTTTTTAGAAGAGGAAGCCCCACGTTTAGAAAAATGGCTTAACCAACATATGCATGGTGAAATGGGGTATATGGAAAATCATTTTGACAAACGATTGGACCCCACGAAATTAGTAGAAGGCTCAAAATCGGTTATTTCTTTATTGTTAAATTATTTTCCGAATGAATTTCAAACAGATCCAACAAGCCCAAAGATCTCTAAATATGCTTATGGAACTGATTATCATTTCGTCATTAAAGATAAATTAAAACAATTACTACATTTTATTCATGAAGAAATCGGTGAAGTGCACGGAAGGGCCTTTGTAGATTCTGCACCTGTATTAGATAAAGTTTGGGCTGCTAAAAGTGGTTTGGGCTGGATTGGCAAACACAGCAACCTGATCACTCAAAAGATAGGATCATTTTATTTTATAGCAGAGCTCATTGTTGACTTGGAATTAGTATATGATAACCCCACAACAGACCATTGCGGATCTTGCACTGCCTGTATTGATGCCTGCCCAACACAAGCCATTGTTGAACCGTATGTAATAGATGGGAGTAAATGTATTTCATATTTTACCATAGAATTAAAAAATGAAATTCCGGCATCTGTTAAAGGTAAATTTGATAATTGGATCTTTGGTTGTGATGTATGTCAGGATGTATGCCCTTGGAATCGCTTCTCTACTTCACATAATCAACCTCTTTTTAATCCGCATCCAGAATTATTATCTATGACCAAGAAGGACTGGGAAGAAATAACCGTAGAGGTTTTCAATAAAATATTTAAAAAATCAGCGGTTAAACGAACGAAATTTTCGGGCTTAAAAAGAAATATCGAATTTTTAAAAGAATAGTACTTTCATTAATTCCAAACTAGCTAAATTTGTAGGTTAAACTTTCAAAAATTATCATGAGCAATCGTAAGCAAAGAAGTGAGGCTTTAAAATATCATTCAGAGCCAACACCTGGGAAAATTCAAGTTATACCAACAAAAAAATACGCTACCCAGCGTGATTTATCACTGGCTTATTCACCCGGCGTTGCCATTCCATGCTTGGAAATAGCTAAAAATAAGAAAGATGTATACAAATATACTTCCAAGGGAAATTTAGTAGCTGTTATTTCAAATGGGACAGCTGTTTTAGGTTTAGGAAATATTGGTCCGTTAGCGGCTAAACCTGTGATGGAGGGTAAAGGTTTGCTTTTTAAAATATTTGCTGATATTGATGTGTTCGATATTGAAGTCGATGCAACTGATGTGGATAAATTTGTTGAGACTGTCAAAGCCATCGCCCCTACTTTTGGAGGCATAAATTTGGAGGACATCAAAGCTCCCGAAGCCTTCGAAATTGAGCGTAGATTAAAGGAAGAATTAGACATTCCGGTAATGCACGATGACCAACATGGTACAGCCATAATTTCTGCTGCTGCTTTAAAAAATGCTATTGAGATTGCAAAAAAAAACTTCCCAAAAGTTAAAATTGTAGTGAGCGGCGCTGGTGCTGCGGCAATTTCATGTACAAGGTTATATACTATTCTCGGAGCAAAGAAAAAAAATATTGTGATGATAGACAGTAAAGGTGTGATCAGAAAGGACAGGGAAGGTCTATCCCCTGAAAAGAAAGAGTTCGCAACTACTAAAGACATTCATACATTAGAAGAAGCAATGGTAAATGCCGATGTTTTTATCGGACTTGTCACAGGGAAATATCGTTACACCAAAGATGATAAAAACAATGGCAAAAAACCCCATCGTATTTGCCATGGCTAATCCCGATCCCGAAATAGAATATGTACTTGCTATTAAATCAAGAGAAGATATTATTATGGCCACCGGGCGATCTGATCATCCTAACCAGGTAAATAATGTATTGGGATTCCCCTTTATTTTCAGGGGAGCTCTTGATGTTCGCGCGACGAAGATCAATGAAGAAATGAAGCTTGCAGCGGTTCACGCACTGGCAGACCTTGCCAAGACACCTGTGCCTGAGCAAGTTAATATTGTTTATGATGAAGTTAACTTATCCTTTGGAAAAAATTATATCATCCCAAAACCGTTCGATCCAAGATTAATATATGAGATACCTCCCGCCATTGCGAAAGCAGCTATGGATTCTGGTGTTGCCACAGAACCCATTAAAGATTGGGATAAGTATAGAGATCAACTGATGGAACGTTCTGGAACGGGAAGTAAAATAGTTAGATTATTACATGACAGGGCTAAAAATGATCCAAAAAGAATTGTATTTGCAGAGGCCGATCATTTAGACGTATTAAAAGCCGCTCAAATAGTACATGATGAAGGGATAGGTATTCCGATTCTATTAGGTGATAAAGAAACGATTTTAGAACTTAAAAAGGAAATTGGATTTACAAATAAAGTAGATATAATTGACCCTAAAGCGCCTCAGGAAAAAGAGAGAAGATATCGTTTTGCAAAAAAATATTGGGAAACACGTCAAAGAAAAGGTATCAAACATTTAGATGCTCAAAAATGGATGCGTGAGCGGAATTATTTTGCTGCCATGATGGTTAATGAGGGAGAAGCAGACGCGCTGATTACTGGATATACCAGAAATTATGCGACTGTAGTGCGCCCCATGCTGGAACTTATAGGCATGGCCAAAGGCGTAACACGTGTAGCCGCGTCGAACTTGATGTTAACAAAAAGAGGGCCCATGTTCCTAGCAGATACAACAATTAACATTAACCCTAATGCCAAAGAATTGGCTAAAATATCTCAGCTCACCGCTTCTTTAGCAAAAGTATTCAATATTACCCCAAATATTGCCATGTTGTCTTATTCCAATTTTGGCGCTTCAAAAGATGTGAATTCTACTAAAATAGCCGAAGCTGTTAGTTATATACATCGCTATTTTCCTAAAGTGGTTATAGATGGAGAAATACAAGCTGATTTTGCCCTGAATCCGGATTTACTAAAGAAAGAATTCCCCTTTTCAAAACTGGCTGATAAAAAAGTGAATGTATTAATTTTTCCAAATTTAGAATCGGCGAATATTACTTATAAATTAATGAAAGAATTATATGATGCCACTTCTATTGGACCTATTATGCTCGGTCTTAAAAAGCCAGCACATATTTTACAATTAGGCGCAAGTGTTGAAGAAATGGTAAATATGGCAGCTGTTGCCGTAATTGATGCCCAAGAAAAAGCCAAGAGTTAATCAATATTTCATTACATTTGGCTCTTAAAGCTACTATTTAGATGATTACTCATATAAGAGGAAAATTAGTAGAAAAAAACCCAACATATGCTATTGTAGAATGTAATGGTATTGGTTATTTTCTGCACATTTCGTTAAATACCTATTCTAAAATTCCTGATGTAGAAGCTATTAAGTTTTACACTTATTTGTCTATTAAAGAGGACGCACATACGCTTTTTGGTTTTGTAGATAAAGTTGAACGTGAAGTTTTTAAATTACTAATTTCTGTTTCGGGTGTAGGCACAAGCATTGCAAGAACCATGTTGTCTTCAATGACCCCGGAACAAATACAACATGCCATAGCATCAGAAGATGTTGCAACCATTCAGTCGGCAAAAGGAATTGGAGCTAAAACTGCACAAAGGCTTATTATAGATTTGCGAGATAAAATTGTTAAAACTTATCAATTTTCAGAAGATTCTAATCAATCTAACAATACTATTAAAGAAGAAGCGTTATCTGCATTAGAAGTTCTTGGGTTTTCTCGTAGACAAGTTGAAAAATTGGTACAGAAAATTACTCAAGAAGCCCCTGATACCACATTAGAAAATATTATTAAGCAAGCGCTTAAAAACTTGTAAAAAATTGAATAGTAGAGCATTAATAACATATTATTTTTTACTAATTATTCTATTCTTTGCAGGCACTACCATAGAGGCTCAAACACCACCAACTTCTCCTCCAAAAGTAGATACAACCAAAACAACAACCGTTAAAGCTATCAGTCAAGAAACTGATACCATTAAAACAGATTCCATACCAGAATTACCATATTCGTTTAAAGGATATCAAAAAGGTAGCCTATTTTTAAATGATATATCGAATTTCGAAGTAATCTATGATGCGGAATTGGGTCAATATATCTTTGTCGAAAAAATAGGTGATTATTATATAAAACAACCGTTTTATATGACAAAAAAAGAGTACGAAGAGTATCGTTTAAACCGCGATATGCTCGGCTATTTTAAGGAAAAATTGAGTGCGGTTGGAGGTAAGAAAAGAAATAGCGAGCTCGCGCAAAAAGACCTTCTTCCAAAATATTATGTGAATTCAAGTTTTTTTGAGAATATTTTCGGAGGAAATGCTATTGAAGTAAATCCTCAAGGATCTGTGTTGGTAAAAATGGGTATTCTCTATCAGAAAGTTGAGAATCCACAGTTATCCGAAAGGAATAGGCAGAGTACTACTTTTGATTTTGACCAGGAAATTAGTGCCAGTTTAAATGCGAAAGTAGGTAACCGGCTTAGGGTCAATGCGAATTTTGATACACAATCTACCTTTAATTTTCAAAATCAAATCAAACTTGAATATACGCCCACCGAAGATGATATTGTGAGAAAAATAGAAGTTGGTAACGTAAGTATGCCTATACAAAGTTCCTTAATAAAAGGAGCTCAAAATCTATTTGGTGTAAAAACACAATTGCAATTTGGTAAAACAACCGTAACCGGTGTGTTTTCACAGCAACGATCACAAACTAGATCAGTGGCTGCCGAAGGGGGAGCTACCATTTCTGAATTCGATCTTCGTGCCAGTGATTATGATGATAACCGACATTTCTTTTTATCACAGCGTTTTAGAGATGATTTTAATAATGCCTTATCACAATTTCCACTTATTAATAGCTCAAAATCTGTAACCCGGGTTGAAGTTTGGATCACCAATAGAAATAATACTACCGAAGACGTTCGAAATATAGTGGCTTTGGCAGATTTGGCTGAAGGTGATCAAACCAATATTAATTCAACCTTAGTAAACGCAAATGGCCAACAAGATCCTTCTAATGCTTCAAATAACTTAAATACATTTCTAACGAATACGGGCGGCATAAGAGACATCTCTACCGTTAGTTCTACACTTGCCGGATATGCCCAGGGAACAGATTATTCTATTCTTGAAAATGCTCGAAAATTAACGCTGGGTATAGACTTTACCTTAAACGCCCAACTGGGTTATATTACCTTGAATAGGAGATTAGCAGAAAGTGATATCCTGGCGGTGGCATTCGAATATACCGATAGCAAAGTTGCCGGAGATAATGTATTCAGAGTCGGTGAATTATCAAGTGACGGTGTCACGGCTCCGAATAATTTGGTGGTAAAATTATTAAGAGGGGAGATCATCAACGCAAATATCCCTTTATGGGATCTGATGATGAAAAATATTTATGCGCTGCCGGGGGCATATCAATTACAACCTGATGGTTTTAGATTGGAAGTTTTATATCAAGATGATGCGGCTGGAGTCCCATTAAATATTTTGCAAAATGCTATAACTACGCCGGAAATTTCAACAGTTTCATTATTACGAATGATGCGACTGGATAGGCTAGATGCATTTAATCAGCTTACAGATCTTGATGGAACATTTAATGAGGGTGATGGTTTCTTTGATTATATTGAAGGCCTTACTGTCGATTCTCAAAATGGATATATCGTGTTTCCAACGGTAGAGCCCTTCGGTAACAGTGCAGGTATCCCAAATCCAAATTCTGGTGAATTGGGTCAAATTTTAACAAGTGCCGCAGATCAAAAATTTGTGTTCGATGAATTATATAATAGAACCAAAACCCAGGCACAAAATGAGTTTCAGAATAAAGATAAGTATTTATTAAAGGGTTATTTCAAGTCAGAGTCAAGAAGCGGCATCCCATTAGGCGCTTTTAATGTACCTAGAGGTTCTGTAACTGTAACTTCAGGGGGGCGTGAATTATTAGAAGGTGTAGATTACGTCGTTGATTATCAGATTGGATCCGTACAGATCATTAATCCGAACTTAATATCTTCAAATGCTCCTATCAATGTATCAGTAGAAAATAATAATGGTTTCAATCAGCAGCGACGAAGTTTTATGGGTATTGATGTACAGCACATCTTTTCAGAGAACTTTGCCATTGGCGGTACAATTTTAAACTTAAACGAACGGCCGTTTACTCAGAAATATCAATTTGGATCAGAACCTGTAAATAATACAATTGTAGGTTTTAATTTAAATTATCAGACCGAAGTTCCCAAATTCACAAAATGGGTTAATAATTTACCCAATATAGATACTGATGTTGAGTCTAATTTTTCAATCAGGGCCGAAGCTGCCTACCTAATGCCAGGTTCTCCTAAAGGGATAGACCTTAATGGTGAAGCAGCGTCCTATATAGATGATTTTGAAGGATCTCAAATCCCATTAGACATCAGCTCTCCCAGACAATGGTTTCTCGCCAGTACCCCTCAAAATCAATTACTTCCTGATCTGCAATTTACCGGTGATCCGGCAGATCCTTTGGCTTTTGGTAAAAAGAGGTCTAAATTATCGTGGTATACAATCGATAGATTATTTTATGGCAATTCTTTAAAACCGGCTAACATCAATGATGAAGAACTTTCAAGAGCTGAAGTGCGCAGGGTAGGCTATGAAGAATTATTCCCGGAGTTGGACCTGGATATTACACAATCAAACATCGTAAACACTTTTGATCTATCATATTATCCGCAGGAAAGAGGTACTTATAACTTTGATGAAGTTAATTTTGACGTTAACACTGGCAGATTTGATGATCCGCAAGCGAGATGGGCGGGTATTATGCGCTCGTTAAATACTACTGACTTTCAACAGGCCAACGTAGAGTATATTCAATTTTGGTTGATGGATCCTTTTCAGAATTATTCTATCAAACAGGCCGAAGGTGGCCCACAAGTTGTGAATCCGGCAGATTTTGGAGGGGAACTGTATTTTAACCTGGGTAATATCTCAGAAGACATTCTTAAAGACGACAGAAGAATGTATGAAAATGGATTGCCAACGAATGGCATAAAGATCCCTAAACCAAATCCCGGAGCAAACGTAGACCCTACAGCCTGGTCAGACATCCCGGTAAATCAATCTTTGATTTATGCATTTACCGAAGATGATGCCGAAAGGACGAATCAGGATTTAGGTTTGGATGGTTTGACGGATGAGGAGGAAGCTGATAGATTTGGTACTCAGTTTGGTCCCGACCCTTCAAATGATAATTATAATTTCTTTAGAGGTACTAATCTAGATGCTACCGACGCTTCTATTTTAACCAGATATAGAAATTTTAATAATACCCAGGGAAATTCACCTACAGTAAATAATTCTACCGAATCATTCCCTACATCGGCTACATCCTTCCCTGATATTGAGGATATCAACAAAGATCAAACCATGAGCGGTGTAGAAAGTTATTATCAGTATAAAGTTTCTTTAAATCCGTCTGATCTTATTATTGGCCAAAATAATATCGTCGATAAAAAAGAAGTTTCTGTGAGTTTACCTAATGGCACCACGCAACAAACTACTTGGTATCAATTCAGAATTCCCATAAATACACCAGATGAAACGATTGGAAGTATCTCCGATTTTAATTCAATAAGGTTTATGAGATTATTCCTTACCAAGTTCAGAATTCCGGTAGTACTAAGATTCGGAGAATTAGAGTTGGTTCGTGGTGATTGGAGAAGATATACGAAAACCTTAGATGAGACAATTGATCCTCCAATCGATCTGGATGATGATCAAAACAGACGTTTTGAAGTAGGTGTTGTGAACATTCAGGAAAATGAAAACAAACAACCTATACCCTACGTGCTTCCTCCGGGAGTAAGAAGGGAACGTTTACAAGGCACGACTACGATTCAGGAACAAAATGAACAATCTTTACTTGTAAGGGTTACTGACCTGGAACCAGGACAAACCAGAGCGGTTTTTAAAAATACAAGCTTTGACATGCGGATGTTCAACAGTTTAAAAATGTTTGTACATGCCGAGAGTATCGCGGGGCAATTAGGCGTAAATGATGATGAACTCTTAGCCGTTATTAGAATGGGTAGTGATACCGACGATAATTATTACCTGATAGAAGTTCCGCTAAAAATTACACCATCCGGTTCAATTAGTCCGGAAACCATTTGGCCCAGTGAAAATGAAATTATGGCTGATTTAAAAGCTTTTGGGCAGCTAAAACTCGACCGCTTGAATGATGGGGCTTCCTTGACGGATATTTATCCAAGCATTGCGGCCAATCCAACCGCAAATTTGAGGGTAAAGGGAAATCCAAATCTTTCTAATATTAGAACCATTATGTTAGGAGTTAAAAATAATTCTAATACTCCTAAAAGTGCAGAATTGTGGTTTAATGAATTACGTGTGACAGATTTCGATAACGAAGGTGGTTGGGCCACTGTGGTGAATGCCGATGCCAACTTTGCTGATTTTGCGGATATTTCTGTTTCAGGAAGGGCAAACTCTCAAGGGTTCGGATCTATTGATCAAAGAGTAAGCGAAAGAAGTCAGGAAGACGTAAAACAATATGATGTAGTGACCAATGTAAATTTAGGTCAGTTATTGCCAAAAACTGCAGGGATAAAAATTCCATTTAATTACAGTATTGCTGAAGAATTTAGAGATCCAAAATTCGACCCTCAATATCAAGACGTTTTATTCGATAAGAATAATGATAATGCAGATGCCGCCCGAGATTATACAAAAAGAAGAAGTATCAACTTTATTAATGTAAGAAAAGAAAGAACAGACACCGAGAAACCCCAGCGCATTTATGATGTTGAAAATGTATCGCTATCTTATGCCTATAATGATACATACCACAGGGATTATAATGTGCAGAAATTCATAGATCAGAATGTTCGTGCTGCGGCTACTTATAATTATGGTTTTAAGCCTTTTACGTTAGAACCCTTTAAGAATTCAAAGTTTTTAGGAAATAATAAATTCCTGAGTTTAATTAAAGATATTAACCTGAATTTATTGCCAACTTCACTTTCCATCAATTCTAATATTATAAGAAGTTTTAACGAGCAGTTATCACGTCCGCTTGTAGAAGGATTACCAGAATTACCAACATTAACCCAAAGGCGTTTTTTGTTCGATTGGGATTATAATATTGCTCATAACTTAACAAAATCGTTACAACTCACATTCAGGGCTTCGAATAATTATATTTATGATGAATTTGAAGATAAAGAAAACACCACCTTATTCACTAATTTCTTTAAAATAGGCAGGCCAAATCAATATCATCAAACTTTAGATGGTACTTATAAAATTCCTTTAAATAAGATTCCTTGGTTTGATTTTATCAATTCTACATATAGCTATACTGCTGACTTTGACTGGCAAGCTGCCTCAAAATCATATGTAGATCAAATTGGTAATACCATACAGAATGCGAATACCCATACATTATCTGCCGATATTGATATGACCAAATTCTATAAAAAAACAGGCATACTTGATCTGGCTAATAAAAAAAGTAAACGAACAAAGAAGACTGTCGGCAATAAAAATCAACCTAAAACTGCTTCGCCCGCTATTTCGAATTCAAGGGCGGTCGTATCACAAAGAAATAAAAAGAACAGAACTGCCGGACAAAAGATCATTCAAGGTATGGTGGATGTAGTGACATCAGTTAAAAAAATAAAGATTGCATACGCTGAAAATAACGGAACCATATTACCGGGATACATACCTGAGGTAGGATTCCTTGGAAGAGATAATTATTCTGGAAGTTTGGCACCGACATTAGGTTTTGTTTTTGGCAGCCAAAGTGATATTAGAGAACTTGCCATTGCAAATAGTTGGTTAATTTCAAGAAGTGATGGCGATCCTTATTATAGTAGAAATTATAGTACGACGCATTTTGATAAATTAGATCTGAATGCTGATGTAAGACCTTTTAAAGATTTTAATTTAGAATTATCTGCTAATAGAGTATTTACCCAAAATCAATCACAACAACTGGATGTTATTGATGGTGAATTTAATCCTGACCTACCAATAAATGAAGTCGGCAATTTTAGCATTAGCCATTTTATGCTGTCAAAATCGTTTGATGGCAATGGAGACGAGACCTTTGAGGAATTTAAGACCAATAGGGCTATCATAATTAACAGATTAAATACCCTCGCTGAGCAAGCCGGAGAAGTAAATCCAGATGGCTATGGCGAGAATAGTCAGCAAGTGCTCTTACCTGCATTTTTGGCCGCTTATTCTGGTAAGGATGCTGGTTCAATTAAATTAGGTGCATTTAGAAATACGCCCATCCCTAATTGGAGAATTAATTATAAAGGACTGATGCAGTTCAAATGGTTTAAAAAACATTTTAGAAGTTTTATAGTTGAACACAGATACCGCTCAACTTATTCTATTATTGGTTTTAGTAATAACTTACTGTATGATCAAGAAGCTCCTTATGCAAATACTGATATCAATGAAAACTACCAACCAGAGAAATTATTTACAGGAATTAATCTGATAGAAGAATTTTCACCGCTTTTAAAAGTTGATATGAGATTGAAAAATTCATTTTCTATAAGAGCTGAAGTTAAAAGAGATAAAGCCTTAAATCTTAATATGAATAATAATACCTTAACAGAAATAAGAGGAAAAGAATATGTGGTTGGTATAGGTTATAGATTTAAAGATATAAGGTTAAAAATGAAAACGGGAAATACGACTACTACTTTTAAAGGTGATATTAATTTAAAGGCAGATTTTAGTATTCGAGACAACTCAACGATCATAAGGTCTATTGATATAGAAAACAATCAGGTAACTGGAGGTCAGAAGTTAGTATCGTTTAAATTCTTGGCAGACTATGCTTTAAATAAAAATCTATTAGCCTCGTTCTTCTACGACCACAACTCATCAAGATTTTTAATTTCAACGACCTTTCCAAGAAAATCTATCAATGCCGGAATTAGTGTAAGGTATACTCTTGGAAATTAAATTTATATCATCTAAATTCGCAGAACTAAATTTTATATAATGAATATTCCTTCAGAATTAAAATACACCAAAGATCACGAGTGGATAAAAATTAACGGTGATGTTGCTACTATTGGCATTACAGATTTCGCTCAGAATGAGTTGGGTGATATCGTATATGTGGATATAGACACACTCGATGAAACGGTAGAAATAGAAGAGGTTTTTGGTACCGTTGAAGCCGTAAAAACAGTTTCTGATTTGTTGATGCCTTTAACAGGAGAAGTAATTGAATTTAATGAAGCATTAGAAGATACTCCAGAAAATGTCAATACTGATCCCTATGGCGATGGGTGGATGATCAAAATTAAAATTAGTGACACTTCACAAATTGAGAAATTACTAAATGCTGAGGCTTATAAAAAGATTATTGGAGGGTAATGCCTATACGATAGCCGTATTTTTTACACTATTTATAACCTTTATAAGTTTAGTTTCTTTAAAAGGAATGACCCAGATAAAAATGGAAAATTCCGACAAACTGGGGCACTTTTTAGCCTATTTTTTATTGAGTTTAAGTTGGTTTTCTGCCTTAAAGAATAAATTTAACAACAATTTAATAATTATTCTATTAATATCGTATGGCATAATTATTGAAGTCTTACAAGAAGTACTAACTGTTCATAGACAAGCAGATTTTAAAGATGTTTTGGCGAATTCTATGGGTGTTATTTTAGCTTATTTATTATATCAAAAAATTAACATTAAGCATATCGGTTAGTAAAAAATACTTGTATAAGTAATTTAATTTATTAAATTAGCAAACAAATAAACCTTTTTTCAGATGAATGATAAGAAAAGTCCCAGGGCAAATTTAGAAAATTACAGTAAATCATTCTTACAACTTGGCCTCGTTTTGGCATTGTTAATTATTTACCTAGGTATAGAGTATAAAACTTTTGATCGAGACGTAACTAATTTAGGTGATGCCATTTTTGAAGAAATTGTTGAAGAAGATATTCCAATTACTGAACGAATTGAACAGGTGAAACCACCACCACCACCTCCGCCTGCTCCAGAAAAAATAGAAGTGGTAGAAGATGAGAAGGAAGTAGAAGAAACAGTGCTGGAATCTACAGAAACTGACGAAAATGAGGCAGTTGAAGTGGAGGAAATAGAAGAAGTTGTTGAGGAAGAAGTCGTTATGGACGATGTGCCTTTTGCTATTATTGAAGATGCGCCAGTTTATCCCGGTTGTAAAGGAAGTAAAGCAGAAAAGAAACAATGTCTTCAAGAAGAAATCCAAAAACATGTCGCAAGAAAGTATAATACAGGTCTTGCCAATGAATTAGGATTAGATGCAGGTAAGAAAAGAGTATATGTACAATTTAAAATAAGTAAGACAGGTGAAATTACTGAAGTAGCGGCTCGTGGACCACATGCAAGGTTAGAAAAAGAAGCTATTAGAGTAGTAGAATTATTACCTAAAATGATTCCTGGCAAACAAAGAGGTAGACCGGTAGGTGTTAAATATACTTTACCAATTACACTTATTGTAGAATAATAGCCACAATTTAAAAGAATAAACGCCCAACTAATACAAGTTGGGCTTTTTTTGTGCAATTAATTTCATACAATCATACATGATAATTGTCATTTTTTATGTGCTATGAATTTATGAACTTTGTTATGAAATAAGATGTAAAATTCAGTTTTTCATTTTGTAACCATTGTTTTAAAAGCTTGAGAAATGTATAAAAAATAGTTTAAGCTATACTAAACAACAGTCAATCTTTCGTAGATACAGAATTTATTAGTCATTTAATTTTTATTAACATGGAAATTAAAAAAAGTGAAAAAGCAAGTTTAGATAATTTTAGCAAAATATTTATTCAATTAGGTCTTGTTCTTTCTTTATTGATCGTCTATTTATCGCTTGAGTATAAAGTTTACGAGCGAAATATTGATACCTTAGAGAGTAATTTTGACCAGGAAATCATTGAGGAAGATATTCCAATCACGGAACGTATTGAGCAAATCAAGCCTCCTCCTCCACCTCCACCGGCTCCGGAAGTTATTGAAATAGTCCAGGATAAAGAAGAAATCATTGAAACGGTATTAGAATCAACCGAAACCGATGAAACGGAAGCGATAGAGCCCATTGAAATCAATAAGATTGATGAAGTTGTTGAAGAAGAAGATATTATAGAAGAGGTGCCTTTTGCTGTTATCGAAGAAGCACCCATTTATCCGGGATGTACAGGGTCAAAAGCGCAGCGCAAACAATGTTTACAAGACAAAATAAGAGATCATGTAAATAAAAACTACAATATTGCTCTTGCGAGTGAATTGGGTTTGGAAGAAGGTAAGAAAAAAGTATATGTGCTTTTTAAAATTGACCACAAGGGTCAAATTACAGATGTTCAAGCAAGAGGGCCTCATGCCCGTTTGGAAAAAGAGGCGATCAGAGTTGTAAATTCATTACCACAAATGATTCCAGCTAAACAAAGAGGTAGGGCAGTTAGTGTTAAATATACATTGCCCATTACCTTGCAGGTATTACAGCAATAATTTTAAATGATGCTATTTTAAAAACCTTAACTTTTGTTAAGGTTTTTTTTTATCATTCTGCCATTTGAATTTTGCCAATAGTTGATTTTAAGTTTCCCACGACCTATCATTTAGTTTCTTAAAAATCATAATATAATTTGTAAATTTGGTCAACTAAATAATTTGAATGATTCCCAATTTAAATAATTTACCTATTTACGACACTGTTGGTGTTAATGAGCGTATAGACCGATTTTGTAAAAGAAGTATAAAAAGTTCTTCAAAAGTTGAAGGGTTAAAACTTGCATTAAGCATGATTGATCTAACAACCCTGGAAGGGAAGGATACTCCAGGGAAAGTTCAGCAATTATGTTATAAGGCTATGCACCCTCACGATTCGTTGCCTAATATCCCTACAGTAGCCGCCATATGTGTTTATCCAACTCATGTTAAAATTGCAAAAAAAGCATTACATGGCAGTGACATTCAAGTGGCATCTGTAGCCACTGCTTTTCCAAGCGGACAATCAAATCTTGAGGCTAAATTGATCGATACGAAATATGCTGTATCTGAAGGCGCTGATGAAATTGATATGGTTATCTCTCGAGGTCAATTTCTCGCTGGTAATTACCAGTATGTATTTGATGAAATTGCCACAATAAAAGATGCTTGTGGAAAAGCCCATCTAAAAGTCATACTCGAAACCGGAGAATTAGATACGCTAGATAATGTTAGAAAAGCAAGTGAAATAGCTATGCATGCAGGTGCCGATTTTATAAAAACCTCAACTGGAAAAATACAGCCCGCCGCTACCTTACAGGTAACCTATGTTATGTTAGATGCAATCAAAGATTTTTACTTAAAAACCGGTAAAATGATTGGTATGAAACCAGCAGGTGGTATTTCTACATCTAAAATTTCTTTACAATATTTGGTGATGCTTAACGAAGTTTTAGGTGAAAAGTGGATGAACAAAAAATATTTCAGATTTGGAGCTAGCAGTTTGGCCAATGACATTTTAATGCAATTGGTTAAAGCAGAAACTGGTATTTATCAATCTATGAATTATTTTTCAAAAGATTAATTATGCATAAAAATATAGACAAGAATGTTTTTAAAGCTTCATGGACCTATGATGAAGCTCTTGAAAGTACCAGCCATGTTCATATAAAAAAACAATATGAGTTATTTATTGATGGTAAATTTACGTCTCCTTCCAAAGGTGGATATTTTGAAACTATCAATCCTTCAAACAATCAAAAAATTGCCAGCGTAGCTGAGGCAACTGCAGAAGATGTTGACAAAGCAGTAAAAGCCGCAAGAAAAGCTTTTAAAAGTTGGTCGAAATTAACGGGTAAAGAACGTGGTAAATATATTTTTCGAATTGCACGATTAATACAGGAACGGGCTCGAGAGTTTGCCGTTATTGAAAGTTTAGATGGAGGTAAGCCTATTCGGGAATCAAGAGATATCGATATTCCTTTAGCTGCTAACCATTTCTTCTATTATGCCGGTTGGGCAGATAAACTAACCTATGCATTTCCGAATAGAAATCCCAAACCTATTGGTGTTACAGGTCAAATAATCCCTTGGAATTTTCCGCTTTTGATGGCAGCATGGAAAATAGCTCCCGCCTTAGCTACGGGAAATACAGTAGTGTTAAAACCAGCTGAAACAACACCCTTAACAGCATTAAAATTAGCAGAAATCATTCAAGAAAGTGGTTTGCCCAAAGGAGTAGTTAATATTATTACCGGTGCTGGTGAGACCGGTGCTCAAATCGTAAATCATCCGGATATAGATAAAATTGCCTTTACAGGATCTACAGGTGTTGGTAAATTTATTCAAAAAGCGATAGCAGGAACGCATAAAAAATTGACTTTAGAATTAGGTGGCAAAGGTGCCAATATAATTTTTGAGGACGCCGCCATAGATCAAGCCATTGAGGGTATTATCAATGCTATTTTTTTCAATCAAGGTCATGTGTGCTGCGCCGGATCGAGATTATTCGTTCAGGAATCGGTGGTTGACGAGGTTATTAGGAAACTTAAAAATAGAATGGAAACACTAATTGTAGGTGATCCATTAGATAAAAATACAGATATCGGGGCAATCAACTCAAAAAAACAATTAGAAACCATTAATAATTATATTAAAATTGGTTTAAATGAAGGTGGTGAAATATATCAACCAGCATGCAATTTACCTAAAAAAGGAAATTGGTGCGCCCCTACTTTATTTTTAAATGTTTCACAATCGCATCGTATTGTTCAAGAAGAAATATTTGGACCTGTATTGGCGGTTCAAACTTTTAGAACCATTGATGAAGTCATTGAAAAAGCGAATAATACACCTTATGGATTATCGGCTGGCGTTTGGACGGATAAAGGATCAAAAATATTTCATTTAACCCAAAAATTAAATGCAGGCGTTATTTGGGCCAATACCTTCAACAAATTTGACCCCACTTCCCCTTTTGGCGGATATAAAGAAAGTGGATTTGGACGAGAGGGAGGATTGCACGGTTTAAAACCATACGTGAAATTTGAGTAATTTTTTAATACTAAAAAATGGGAAGATTAGATATACATAAGACCTACAAACTTTATATTGGAGGAAAATTTCCAAGAACAGAATCTGGAAGGTATTATCCTATTCATAATAAAAAAGGAAATTTCATTGCGAATATCTGTTTGGCAACACGCAAAGATTTTAGGAATGCTGTTGTTGAAGCACGTAAAGCCCAAATTCCATGGGCGAATACTGCCGCATTGAATAAAGGACAAATACTTTATCGGATTGCTGAAATGCTCGAGGGTAGAAAAGATCAGTTCATTGAAGAGTTGGTATTGCAAGGCGAATCAAAACCAGCTGCAATTAAAGAAGTTGAAACAGCTATCGACCGATTGGTTTATTATGCAGGATGGAGTGATAAATACCAACAATTCTTTAGTTCTGTAAATCCAGTGGCCAGCGCTCATTTTAATTTTTCAAACCTTGAACCGGTAGGAGTGGTATCGATCGTTGCTCCTGAAGAACAGAGTTTATTAGGATTTATCTCAGTGATTGCGCCGGCAATCGTTGGAGGGAACACTGTCATTGCATTAGCCTCCGAGCGCAAACCACTGACCTCAATTTCTTTTGCTGAAGTCTTGCATTCATCTGATGTTCCGGGTGGCGTTGTAAATATTCTAACAGGTAACAAAAGTGAACTTATCAATCATATGGCATCACATATGGACGTAAACGCCATTGTCTATTGCGGGAAAGATGACAAAATAATTAAAACGATTTCTGAATTAAGTAGTAATAATATCAAAAGAACAATTTTTTATAAAAAAAATGATTGGGATAATATCCAAAGTGAATCCCCTTACTTTATTGAAAAAACCCAGGAAGTGAAAACGACCTGGCATCCCACCGCAGTATAAAACATTTTAAACAATTACCAAATTTACAGTATGGATAAAAAAAATTATTTCGCTCACGAAACCGCAGTAATAGACGATGATTGCATTATAGGTGAAGGGACTAAGATCTGGCATTTTAGTCATATAATGTCTAATTGCACCATTGGAAAAAAATGTAGTATTGGCCAGAATGTGGTTGTTTCGCCGGATGTTGTTTTAGGTAGTAATGTAAAAGTTCAGAATAATGTATCCATATATACAGGAGTTATTTGTGAAGATGATGTTTTTTTAGGCCCATCGATGGTGTTTACCAATGTTATTAATCCGAGAAGTGCTATTATTAGACGAGATGAATTTAAAAAAACCTTGGTTAAAAAGGGAGCAAGTATTGGTGCCAATGCAACTATTATTTGTGGAAATACTATTGGTGAATATTCGCTTATTGGCGCCGGAAGCGTAGTTACCAAAGAAATTCTTCCATACGCCTTAGTTGTAGGCAATCCTTCCAAACAAATAGGATGGGTAAGTGAATATGGACATCGGTTAAATTTTGACGAAAATGGAATTGCAATTTGTCCTGAAAGCAAGGAAAAATATAGATTACAAAATAATAAAGTAGCAAAATTATAGTTCTACCTTTGGCACCAGTTAAGCAGAAAAAATATTTAATGAAGAAATTAATAATAATAGCCGTTTTATTAGCATTTTCGCAGGTCTCTAAAGCGCAGGAAGATATTTATCCCGTATATAATGGGTGTAATACTACAGATGAAACAACCTTAGAATCTTGCTTCAATCACAATTTAACGAAAGATGTACTAGCATCCTTCTCTATTCCGGAAAAAGTAATTAACGATAATTATAAGGGAAGTATAAATGTAATCTTCTTAGTTAATAAGGAGGGTGGTTTCGAAGTTTTATATGTAAGGTCTGATTATAAAGAATTAGAAGAAGAAGCAAGAAGGGTCTTTACCGAATTACCTACAGCAATGCCTGCGACATATAATGGTAGAGCTATTGAAATGCGCTTTGGAATGCCAATCTCGATTCCATTTGAATCGCAAGTAGTACCAAAACCGATTCTGAAACAAGAAGATGTGATCCCCGTAATTTCAGAGCCATTAAGTCAAGCTATTAATGATAAAAGGGATATTAATACGGCTGTTTTAAAAACCAACTTTCCAGAACATCAAAGTGAACTAAATATACCGTTCACACACCAGGTTTATAATGAATTAAGCTTTTATTATGACCAAAATGAGAATTCTCATACTGCTTTCAAACCATATCAGTATAGTGAAGCTTCAGAATTTGTTGATCTTGATGCTCAAAAGAATGCCCTTATAAAACCCAAAGCATCTTGGGCTGGAAATAAATTTTGGAACGAACACTTTTTTAAGGTGCAAGAAAAGGATTATTGGTTTACTATAAATCCTGTTTTTGATCTACAAATAGGAAAAGACAATTCTGATAATATCGATTTTACCTATAATAATACAAGAGCAATACAAATTCAAGGTGGCTTAGGGAAAAATTTAAACTTCCATTCATCTTTTTACGAAAGTCAGGGTCGATTTACGGGCTATGTAAATGATTTTATTAGAGCGAATAATCCATTAGGTGCAGGAGGTACTGTTCCAGGAAGGGGCAAAGCAAAAGGGCTTCAGGAAGGTGGTTTTGACTACCCTATTGCAGAAGCATATTTATCATACACCCCTAATAAGTTTTTTAATTTTCAATTTGGGCACGGCAAAAATTTCATTGGTGACGGTTATCGCTCAATGATCTTGTCTGATGTGGCTTCACCTAACACTCATTTTAAAATAAGCACACAATTCTGGAAAATAAAATATACCAATCTATGGATGTGGCTAGATGATGTTCGGCCAGAAGTTAGTGTTAATGAACTCAGTCCTCGAAAATTTGCAGCGATCCACTATTTAAGCTGGAATGTCAATAAAAAATTGAATATTGGTCTTTTTGAGGCTGCCATTTCAGAAAATGGAAATAATACCGGATTTGATATTAATTTTTTTAATCCCATAATTTTTTATAGAGCAGTAGAATTTACAAGAGGTTCAGAAGGTGGTAACGCCGTGATTGGACTTACAGGGAAATATAAGTTAACAGACAACATTACCACTTATGGGCAGTTCGTTTTAGATGAGCTTACGGTTGGTCGCTTTTTTGACGGTGACGGTTACTGCGGGCAATAAATTTGCATTACAATTGGGTGCGAAATACCATGATGCTTTTAAGATTGATAATTTATCCTTACAGGCTGAACTTAATTTAGCCCGTCCATATACTTATGCTAATCGAAGAACCATCTTAAATTATGGTCATTTTAATCAACCGTTGGGTCATCTTTGGGGTGCTAATTTCTGGGAAGCTATAGGCATTGCACGTTATAAAAAAGACAGATGGTTTGGTAATGCCAAATTAACTTTTGGTAAAAAAGGTTTTGATATTAACGGAATGAATTATGGTGGAGATATTTATGTAAGTAATGATGACAGAATTGCAGATACAGGTATCGAATTATTACAGGGTAATAAAACGAGTATTTTTATTGCTGATCTGCAAGGAGGTTATGTTGTAAATCCCACCACCAACTTGCAATTTTTTGGAGGATTGACCTTCAGGAATTTTGACCCGGCTGTTGAAACAACAGGCTTTACTCAAAAAAGCACCACTTGGTTTACAATTGGTTTACGTACAGATGTGTTTAATTGGTATTTTGATTTCTAGGATGATCGTATAGTATGAAAATAAATCTTTTTATACTATTATCATTCGTTGTTCATAGTTTATATTCTCAGGAAGAAAAAAATAATCATTTCGCTTTACAGTTAGATTATATTTATGGCAATGTGATCAAACATAAAAAGAAGATCTCACATTTGGCAATTAGTCATCCGGAAGGATTTATGCTTGGTTGGAATAACAAGACTACTTCCAAAGACAAGAATCTAATGCGCTACAATTATCCAGATTATGGGTATACATTTATCTACCATGATTATAAAAACCCCATTTTAGGAAAATCATATTCCTTACAAGCAAATTACACTTTTTATTTTGGGAGCCGAATTAAAAAAAACCAATTCTATTTAAAACTTGGTCAGGGAATTGCTTATAATACAGCTCCGTTCGATCTTGAAGAAAACAATAAAAATATAGCCTTTGGCTCTCATTTATTAACCACCACGACCATTGGATTTAACTATAAAAGAAAACGCATCTTTAAAGCATTAGATGCAAATGTCGGGATTCTACTTTCACATTATTCTAATGGTCTTATAAAGTCTCCAAATATCGGATTGAATTTATTATCACTTAATACAGGGATCAGCTATAATTTAGACGAACAAAATCCAATCGACTATTCGGTAACATATCAAAAAGACTCCACATCATTAAAAGAACCTGTTAAAGTAAATCTTCAGTTCAGCGGAGGTTTTAATAGTTCCAGTAATATTGAAGGCAAGCAATTTCCTTTTTATGTAGGCACCGTCTATGCCGATAAACGTATTAATCAAAAAAGCATTTTACAATTCGGGAGCGAGATCTTTTTTTCTAATTTTTTAAAAGAAGAAATACGTTATAATAGCGTTGCTTTTCCCGAAAGGCCATTTGAAGATGGTAAAGCCGATTATAAAAGAGTAAGTTTATTTGTTGGGCATGAGTTAGACGTTGATAAGTTTTCTATAATAGCTCAATTTGGATATTATATCTATTATCCATACCCATATGAAACCAGATACTATGAGCGTGTTGGTGTAAAAAAATATTTTGGAGATAAATGGTTTGCTACGGCAACGATCAAAGCACATTTATTTCTGGCAGAATCGATTGATCTTGGAATCGGAATTAGATTATGATGAAAAAAGTATATTCAATTTTAGTGGTTTTAATATTATTAAGCTGTGACTCAGAAAATGGCTCCGATTGTTTAAAAACTTCCGGGGCAGATGTAACTAAAAATTATACATTAAGTGATTTTTCTAAAGTGATTGTTCATGAAGGCATTGAACTTGAAATTAAACAAGGGGTAGAAAACGGCATACAGATCAGATATGGTAAAAACTTAATTAATGACATTTATACCGTAGTAGATGCAGGGCAATTAGTTATAGAAAATCATACTACATGCAACTTAATTAGAGATTACGAGCCTGCCAAAGTAACCTTAACTGCCGTGGATATAACTGAGATTAGAAATGCATCTCAATTTCCTGTTTTTAGTACCGAAACCATCCGTTTCAATGCATTAACATTGATCTCTGAAGATTTTTTCATTGATGTGGTGAATGTTGGTGATTTTAATTTAAAAATAGAAAATCAAAACTTGGAAATAATTTCTAATAATGTATCCAATTTTACAATTTCAGGAAGTACTGAAAATTTATTCGTCGGTTTTTATTCCGGACAAGGAAAATTTAACGGTGAACTTTTGGTCGCTCAAAACGTAGGTATTTTTCATAGAGGCATTAATACCATGATCGTTAATCCCATTGAAAAAATAACAGGAGAAATACGCGGTGCAGGGAATGTAATTGCCGTATAGCAGACCACCTATTGTCGATGTAAAGGAATATTACACAGGCAAATTAATTTTTAGGTAATTCAAATAAGTTTAAGAAATATCTAAAAATGGAACCCTACTCCTCCTTTAATGGCAAATTTGGTAGCTCCCGGCAGGTCTAAATAATTGCCTCTAAATACAAAGTCTATGCGAAGCAGTTTGAAGATATTACCAACCCCTATATGGTATTCATAATAAGGCTTATTTGGCGCTTTATTGCTCAGGTCAAATACATTCAGTGCAATATTTTCTTCAGACAATGATCCAACGACAGCTCTAGCCCCAATAATCTCGCGTAAATTTAATTTTCTTAATAAAGGAAATCTTGAAAAGATGCGACCATTAAAATTATGCTCTATATGCAATGAGACATATTGATCGGTTACAAATTCATAATAATCTAAAAGATCAAATGTTCGTGTGGCTGTAAATAAGGTTTGGTTTCCCGGAACAGCATCCAGTAAAGTTAAAGGCACCTCTCCAAAGGTTTTCCCCACTTCTAAAACATAATTTAATTTACCTAATCCTCCGAATAATATGCGATGTTTATAATAAAATTGCAGTTTATCGTAATCGAAATCACTATTTAAAAATCCTTTGATTCCCTTGGTATAACTTGCATATAAAATAGGATGCCGGTCTTCATTACTTATTTGTCGTTCAACGCCAAACCCTGCATTTTTCTCGACCGGGTGAATAAGTTATGGCCAAATCAAGTTCCGTCTGTTTTACTCTGGAAAGTTCATTTCCATTTTCATCAAAATAATTTACATTAAATAAATCAGGTGCTGCAGATTTTAAAGTCTTATAAGTTGCACCCAATCTAAAATTCAAATTTTGAACAGGTTCAATATCCAATGCCAGGTTGGTCAAATTTAAATCTGTCAACCTAAAATTTTCACCTCTAGTAAAAAAAGCGGCAGAGGCAAAACTTCTGTTTAAAACATCATTAGATGTAGTTAAGCTCACACCGGTCTGCTCAACATCCCTGCGGTTACCGGCAGAAATAATAATCCGATTTTTTTTATCGATCATCCATTTCCCGGCAATGCCATATTTTACTTTTTCATCTTTCAACCCATAAGCCATAAAACCCTGTAAACGCCAAGTATCATTTTGGTTAAAATAGGTCCTTCCCCCTATTCTAACACGCGTACCCTCGACGTCATTACTACCAAAGGTTGAGAATAAAGGCCCATAATCAAATCCTTCAAACATTTCCCAATAACCAGTGGCCAAAGTAGCTCCAATATTATAGAGTTGCTGAAACTTTCTAACGGTTTGAAGGGTGTCTAACATTTTGTATACCCCAACTTCATCTTTATTAAGCTTTTCCATTCGGGTTTTCATCCAGTATTCATCTGGTTTATTATAAATTTCCTCTTTATAAGCATCTACCCTTGTTGCATAATATTTATCTTCTTGTTCCTTGTCAAATACATAATTGTTAAATAAAGTAGTTCTTCTACCATAAACCCCTTTAGATTTGTCCTTTTTGTTTAAGGCAAAATCAGACATTAAATGATCCCTTTTTAAAAGAAATACAGAATCATTCAATACATTAAATTCTTGCTCTATATAAATTTCCTTTACCCAATTTATATTAGCGCTCCGCGAAGCGGTCATTTCAATTTGTTTGACGGCAAAAGTTGAGTCGTTTACCCAAAAATCGCCCTTAAATGTAAGTTCATTTTTACGCCGGGGGTAAAATAAAATGTTATAACACCATTTATTATCTATAAAGGCACTATCCCTTAACACATAATTATACACCGAGACGCCAGTTCTTGAGAGCGGACTGGTAAAGCTCTTATCAAAAAATTTCAAATAATTATCGTAAATATTATAGTCTACATAAAGCTGTTTAATAAATTCTATGAGCTGCTGGTTACTATCAAATCCAGAATTTTTGTTCGCCACCAATTCTTCACGAAATCTTTTTGATGGCTTATTTTTACCAGCCGTTTTGTATAAAGCTTCATTTATAAAAATGGGTAAGTAAGACTTACCGGTAATATTTGAAGTATCTACTTGATCAAAAATGAATTCCATCCCCTTAAAAAGTTTTCGGTTCTGGAATTTGTCATCAATATTATTGAGATCAAATTCGATTTTTTCATATTTGTCATACTCGTATTGTTTATATAGAAGCACTCCGTTTTGTCGCTTTTGTGCCCATATTTTTCTAAGTATGTCTACAGCCGGGTTTCCCTTTTTCTTTTGTTTGCCTGAATAGGAATAGACAAGAACTTCATCTAAACTATCTCCACCTTCCTGTAAAATAATAATGAGATCATAATTTCTGGCTTTTAACGAAACAATTTTCTTTTCGAATCCTAAAAATGAAACTTCAAGCTCCAGATAAGTTTTATCAGATTCTAGATAGAATTTACCATTCTCATCAGAGACCGTACCTACTATAGAACCCTTAAAGGTGACGTTTGCATAAGGAACTGGTTCATTAGACTCGTCTACAATTGTACCGCTCACCTTTACTTGAGAGAAAGTACTTGCCGTAACAAGTAAAAAAAATATGTATAAATATTTCACTAGTTTAAAATTTAAAATCAAGATGATCTCAACCTATTATAAAACTCAAAAAACAATTAATATTGTAATGGAATAGTTAAAATTAAAAGCCTGACATAAAAAAACCTTTTACCCATAAAACAAGTAAAAGGATTTTAATTTCGATTTAGACGCAATTATTTTACATACATTACTGCCTTAACCGCTTTTATAACATCATTGGCATTAGGTATCCATTGCTCTAATAATACAGGAGAATAAGGAGCAGGCGTATCAGCAGTTGTTATACGTTGTATAGGGGCATCTAAATAATCAAATGCTTTTTCCTGCACATGATAGGTAATTTCGGAGGCCACACTGCCAAAAGGCCAAGCTTCTTCTAACACTACCAATCTATTTGTTTTCCTTACTGATTTTAAAATTGCATCATGATCCATTGGTCTTACGGTACGCAGATCGATAATTTCCACAGAAATACCTTCTTTTTCTAATACTTCTGCAGCTTTATAGGCTTCTTTAATTATTTTTCCAAAGGATACGATGGTTACATCCGTACCTTCTCTTTTAATTTCTGCAACTCCAATTGGTAACACATATTCACCATCTGGCACTTCACCCTTATCACCATACATTTGTTCTGACTCCATAAATATAACAGGATCATCATCTCTAATAGCCGCTTTTAGTAATCCTTTTGCGTCATATGGATTAGACGGTACAATTACTTTTAAGCCGGGCGTATTTGCAAACCAATTTTCGAATGCCTGAGAGTGGGTTGCGCCTAATTGCCCTGCAGATGCAGTAGGACCCCTAAAAACAATAGGACAATTAAATTGACCACCTGACATTTGACGTATTTTTGCCGCATTATTAATAATTTGATCGATACCAACTAAGGAAAAGTTAAAGGTCATATATTCAACAATGGGTCGATTTCCATTCATAGCAGATCCAATAGCAATTCCTGCAAAACCTAATTCAGCAATTGGGGTATCAATAACACGTTTTGCCCCAAATTCGTCTAACATGCCTTTCGATGCTTTATAAGCACCATTATATTCAGCAACCTCCTCGCCCATCAAATAAATACTTTCATCACGGCGCATCTCTTCACTCATCGCTTCACAAATTGCCTCTCTAAATTGTATCGTTCTCATCTTTTTTATTTATTGTCCGACAAAAGTAGAAAATTCGGCCTATTATATCGGTAAAGTTGCAAAAACTTTTATTATGCATGCATAATAATTTGAAAAAAAAGTAGTAAATTCGCTTCAATTATTTATAATACTTTTTTAATCGAAAAAACCAGTACAAAAAATGAAAATATTAGTTTGTATAAGTCACGTTCCAGACACGACTTCTAAGATTAATTTTACGGATGACGCTACTAAATTCGACACCAGTGGTGTTCAATTTGTTATTAATCCATATGACGAATTTGTATTAACAAGAGCCATGTGGTTTAAAGAAAAACAAGGCGCTTCTGTAACGGTAATTAATGTTGGTAATGCTACTACTGAACCAACCTTAAGAAAAGCTTTGGCTATTGGTGCCGATGATGCTATCAGGGTAAATGCTGATCCTACAGATGGTTTTTTTGTTGCCAAACAATTAGCAGAAGTTGCTAAAAATGGTAATTACGATTTAATTTTGGCAGGAAAAGAATCTATCGATTATAACGGAGGCATGGTTCCCGGAATGTTAGCTTCTATTTTAAATTATAATTTTATCAATGCTTGTATTGCATTAGAAGTAGAAGGTACCAATGTGAAAGCTTCAAAAGAAATAGATGGTGGAAAAGAATCGTTTACTTGCCAATTGCCTTTAGTAATTGGTGGCCAGAAGGGTGTTGTAGAAGAAAAAGATTTACGAATTCCGAATATGAGAGGCATTATGATGGCTAGAAAAAAACCCTTAACTGTCGTTGAACCGATAGCATTCGAACCAACCACTAAGGTTGTAAATTTTGAAAAGCCAGAGGTAAAAAGCGCTGTAAAATTAGTCGATGCCGATAATGTAGGCGAATTGGTAGATTTACTTCATAATGAAGCTAAAGTTATCTAATAACCATTTGTTTAATAAAAATATCAAATAAATATGTCTGTTTTAGTTTTTGCCGAATCAACGGAAGGAAAATTTAATAAAATAGCGTTTGAAGCAATTTCATACGGAAAAAAAGTTGCTAGCCAATTGAATACCTCTTTGTTAGTACTAACTGTTAATGCCGGTGATTCAACTGAATTATCAAATTACGGAGCTGAAAAAATAATAAAAGTAACCAATGATAAATTAGCAACTTTTAACGCTAAGGCCTATGCCGATGTAGTATCGCAAGTTGCAGAAAAGGAAAGCGCCCAAGTAATTATCATCGACTCTAGGGCAAACGGTTTATATCTTGCTCCAATAGTCTCTGTAAATTTGAATGCCGGTTATGCTTCGAATGTGGTTGAGGCACCAAGTTCAACTTCACCATTTAAGGTGAAACGCAAAGCTTTTTCTAATAAAGCTTTTAGTAATATTGAGATCAATACCGCAACGAAGGTCATTGGTTTGGCTAAAAATTCTTTCGGGTTAAAAGAAAATAAAGTTAATTCTACAGAAGAATCATTTTCACCTGTTCTAGAAGATTCTGACTTTAATGTTAAGTCAACTTCTGTTGATACCGCTAAAGGAAAAGTAACAATAGCCGATGCAGACATTGTTGTTTCAGGTGGAAGAGGCTTAAAAGGACCCGAAAACTGGGGTATGATCGAAGAATTAGCAGAGGTATTAGGAGCTGCAACGGCTTGTTCGAAACCTGTTTCTGATCTAGGATGGAGACCTCATAGCGAACATGTAGGACAAACTGGTAAGCCAGTGGCTTCCAACCTATACATTGCCATAGGAATCTCTGGGGCAATTCAACATTTGGCAGGAATAAACTCTTCTAAAGTCAAAGTTGTTATCAATACAGACCCTGAAGCTCCCTTTTTTAAGGCAGCAGATTACGGTATTGTAGGGGATGCATTTGACGTTGTTCCAAAATTAATTGAAAAGTTGAAAGAATTTAAAGCTCAAAACGCATAATTTTATTAAATTGTGCCTCCAAAGGCTATCGGAACTATTGAACAATAAGGTCCTTTTTTTAGATAGCTTTTTAAATAATTATGAGTTTAGTACGCCTTAACATAAAAGGTATATCCTACAGCCAAACACAAAGTGGGGCCTATGCATTGGTATTAAGTGAAGTCGATGGTGAACGTACGTTGCCAATTATCATTGGCGCTTTTGAAGCACAATCAATTGCAATTGCCCTTGAAAAGGAGATCAAACCACCAAGGCCATTAACTCATGACCTTTTCAAAACATTTTCTGATAGGTTTAATATTAAGGTTAAACAGGTTATTATTCATAAACTAGTTGACGGTGTTTTTTATTCAAGTTTAATTTGTGAACGAGATAAGATTGAAGAAATCATAGATGCCAGAACATCTGATGCCATTGCGCTTGCAACACGTTTCAACGCACCAATTTTTACTTATGAGAATATTTTAGATAAAGCAGGTATTTTTCTTAAAATTAAAGAAGACCCTAAACTTACCCAAGCCAAAATAGAGGTTGAAGAAATGGTTTCGGAAATTATGGAAGATACAACGCTTAAAGATCTCTCGATGCAAGATTTAAATAAAAAATTAGATGAAGCTGTGGCCAATGAAGATTATGAAATGGCTGCAAAACTGAGAGACGAAATTTCTAAAAGACAAAAATAAAGTACCAACCCTATCCAATATGCGAAACTTGTTTGTAGTTCTTTTTGCCTTGCTTAGTTTACAGTTAATTGAAGCACAGGAAATAGAAAAAAAATGGCAATTAGATAATTTTCAAAGTGAGCAGATTGAAAATACACCAGACCTTGAAAGATTTGATTTTTTACAATTAGCAAATGGTGAATTTAATTTTGGATTATCATCAAATAATATTGTAAAGTCAAAAGGAGATTATATTTATCAAAACAACTTATTGGTTTTCTTTTATAACTTTCCCAAAGACACTATCCAAAAATATAAAATAAATGAGCTAACAGATACAACGTTAGTTATCGCAGATAGAAATGTGCTTTTCAAGTTTAAAACATTAAATATTGACAGTACCTTATTAAAGTCTTCTGGTCAAAGTGATAGTATTATAGAAAGTCAAGGGTTTTCAATAGATTCATTATGGCGCGGAATGTTGGGTATGACCGTCTTATTACTCATATCTTTCCTTTTAAGTAGTAATAGAAAAGCGATCAACTGGAAAACAGTTGGTGCCGGATTATCGGCTCAACTTTTACTTGCATTTGGAGTCCTAAAAGTGCCCTTCATTCAAAATATATTTGAATTTGTAGGTAGCATTTTTGTGCTTATTTTAGACTTCACCATGGCCGGTAGTGAATTTCTTTTAGGTGGTCTTATGAGTGTAGAATCTTATGGATTTATTTTTCTTTTTCAAGTACTACCAACTATCATTTTCTTTTCGGCTTTAACTTCTGTATTATTTTACCTTGGTGTTATTCAGATCGTCGTAAAAGGTATGGCGTGGGTTCTAACAAAATTGATGGGTATTTCTGGTCCTGAAAGTTTATCAGTTGCCGGAAATATTTTCTTAGGACAGACAGAAGCCCCTTTAATGATCAAGGCTTATTTAGAAAAAATGACCCGTTCGGAAATTTTATTGGTGATGATCGGAGGAATGGCTACAGTAGCGGGTGGTGTGCTAGCGGCATATATCGGATTTTTGGGTGGTGATGACCCCGTTTTAAGGCTTCAGTTTGCGAAGCACTTGTTAGCCGCTTCTGTTATGGCTGCTCCCGGCGCCATTGTAGTTTCCAAAATGCTTTATCCTCAGCAAGCAAAAGTAAATACAGATGTGCAGGTTTCTTCAGATAAAATTGGTTCTAATATTTTAGATGCCATTGCCAATGGAACTACAGAAGGTTTAAAATTAGCCGCAAATGTAGGCGCAATGTTATTAGTCTTTATTGCATTTATTGCCATGATCAACTATGTTTTGGGTAGAATTGGAGATTGGACAACTTTTAACGCCATCCTGGCCGAAAACACACCCTATGCAACTTTTTCCTTAGAAGCTATTCTGGGTTTTGTTTTTGCACCCTTAATGTGGCTAATCGGAATTGCCAAAGAGGATATGATGTTGATGGGTCAATTATTAGGAATTAAATTAGCTGCCAGTGAATTTGTGGGATATATTCAGCTGGCTGAATTAAAAAATGCCGCAAGTTCTATCCATTTTACTTATAATAAATCTATCATAATGGCCACTTATATGCTTTGTGGTTTTGCTAATTTTGCATCTATTGGTATTCAAATTGGAGGCATAGGTTCTCTTGCCCCCGGACAGCGAAAAACATTATCAGAATTTGGTCTAAAAGCGGTAATTGGGGGTACCTTGGCATCCTTGTTATCGGCTACAATTGCGGGAATGATCATCGGATAGACGTTGATAACTTTTAAAATAAATACTCACTTCCATTCTAAAGATTTGAAGCTTTTTTATACTTTTAATTCCAGAAATATTTAAGTTATATGAAACAATATTTAGACCTGGTAAAGCATGTTCTTGAGAAAGGAAATGAAAAAGGCGATAGAACAGGTACAGGAACCAAAAGTGTATTTGGATACCAAATGCGATTTGACCTTTCTGAAGGTTTTCCGATGGTAACTACGAAAAAACTTCATTTAAAATCGATCATTTATGAGCTTTTATGGTTTATAAAAGGTGATACAAATATTAAATATCTTCAGGATCATGGTGTTCGAATTTGGAATGACTGGGCAGATGAAAATGGTGATTTAGGTCCTGTTTATGGACATCAATGGCGTAATTGGAATAGTGATGAAATAGACCAGCTAAGCGAAGTTATAGAAACACTTAAACAAAACCCCAATAGCAGACGCCTATTGGTATCCGCCTGGAACCCTTCCGTACTTCCAGATACAACATTAAGTTTTAGCGAAAACGTATCCAATGGAAAGGCAGCTCTTCCCCCATGCCATGCGTTTTTTCAATTTTATGTTGCAGATGGTAAGTTATCTTGCCAATTATACCAACGTAGTGCAGACATTTTTTTAGGAGTTCCTTTTAATATAGCATCATATGCCTTATTTACTATGATGGTCGCACAAGTATGTGGTTATGAGGCAGGAGAGTTTATTCATACTTTTGGAGACGCCCATATTTACAATAATCATCAGGAACAACTCGAATTACAGCTGTCGAGAGAACTTAGACCATTACCAAAAATGAAAATAAATCCCCAAATTAAAAGCATATTAGACTTTACATTTGAGGATTTTATTTTAGAAAATTACGATCCGCACCCTCATATAAAAGGTGCAGTAGCTGTTTAGATAATTAAAGTTCTATGACTGAATTATCGGTTCCTGCAAAATCATTATAAACGTAAGCATCAGCTTTTTCATCGTTTTTATGAACGCCATCTACCAAATATTTGAACTCATATTTTTTTCCGGTTTCTAAGTCTATCGTCCCTTTAAAATTTCCATTTTTCAATTTCTTTAACGGATTCAACTTAGCATTCCATTTGTTAAATTCTCCAACAACAGAAACTTTTTTAGCATCAGCTTCCGCAATCGTAAAAGTTACTTTACAAACTGGTTTTGTTTTTAAAAATTGTTTAGTAATCGCCATTTTATTAGAGTTAAAATTTTTGTCAAAGATAAACAACAATTGAATAATTAAATATTAATAATTCGTTAATTGAACACTTTTAAGGATAATGAAAAATAAATATATGGAAAAAATGAAGTTCGGAAAATAATGAAGCTTAAATTAATTATTATCTTTTATTTAACACATTTGGATTCTCAAATTTGAGGAATAATGCCTAATATTGTTAGGCGTATCGAAGATAGTTTTAACGAAAATATAATAAGTTTTGCTTTAATATCTTTGTTATTTAGTGTCAGGGTTATAATTTAGTATCACAATCTCATATAAATATCGATATAAATGGAAAAAGAAGAATTAAAAAATAATATTTTAGAAAGAATCAATCAAATCGATGACCTCAATCGATTAAACGCCATTCAAACTATTTTAAATACGTTGGAAAATGAACAATTAAGTTTAGACGACGTTAACAATGTCATCGAAACAGAAGATTTTTCTGGTTATATTAAAGAATGGCTTAAGAATATGTGATTTATTCCAAAGAGCTTATTACATTATTAATTTAAATAATTCATGATCATTTGGAATTAAAAGAACAACATGAGGTTTACGAGAAAGCTCGTAAACGAATACTGCAAAAGAAACGCTTATATTATCATTTTGTAATATTTTTAATTGGGTCGGTTTTCCTAATTGTATTAAATACTTTTTTTAAAGTGGGCGAACAATTCGGAGAATGGTTTAAATATGCTGTGGCTATATGGTTTTTTGTTTGGTTAATTCATTTTGTTAATGTATTTATAACCAACCGTTTCTTTGGAAAAGATTGGGAATTATCAGAAACCGAAAAACTAATAGCCAAGCATCAAAAAAAACTTGATAAATTAGAAACTAACCTGATAAAAAAAGGACTGATCACACCGGAAGATAAATTACCTGAATCAGAAAAAAAAAATCTAAAACAGTGATCACTATAATTGCTGCTATTGGCAAAAATGGTGAACTTGGTAAAGACAATGATCTAATTTGGCACTTACCCAAGGACCTACAAAGATTTAAAAAAGTAACATCAGGGCATCATATCATTATGGGTCGAAAGACTTTTGAATCTTTAGGTAAACCTTTGCCAAATAGAACGACCATCATCATTACCCGTAATAACAATTATAAAATGGAAGGCTGTATTGTTGTAAATTCACTAGATGAAGCCTTAAAAGCGGCCAGCCTAGATACAAATCCCTATATTTTAGGTGGTGCACAAATCTATAAACAAGCGATTAAAATCGCAGATTATTTAGACCTTACTTTGGTCGATGCGACATTTGATGCTGATGCCTTTTTTCCCAAAATTGACCATCATATTTGGGAAGAAATTTCCCGGAAAGATTTTAAGGCGGATAAAGAACATAAATACGATTATAGTTTTGTTACCTACAAAAAAAAGTGAGCTTTTCAGCCCACTTTTTACCTAACTAATTAAACTTATGATCCTCAATTGACCATAATTCTTACTAAATTTCAAACTTTTTAACAAACTCCCTACCTTCAGAGGTCATAACAATTTTATAATTTCCTTTTTCTACCTTAGATACATCATAGATTCTTTCTAATATTTTTCCATTCAATAACTTTTCCGAATATATTAGATTTGAGTCTTTATCATATATTTTAATTTCTAATGGTTGATTCTCCAATGCCAATTTAGAAACTAAAAGGCGGCCTTCTTTAAACGTAACAAAAGGCTTATTAATCGTAGATTCTTTAGTTTTATCGAATGCAACCACATTTGATAGCACCTCAAAAGGAATAATCTTTATTTCCACCTCCTTGTCAAGTTCAAAATAATAATTCCCATCAGGTAAGGCTGTTAGGTCAAACCCTTTAGAATATTCTCCTGAGTTTTCAATTAATTCCTTAAAAAGGATCAAGCCATAATGATCTTTTATCAATAACATCGACCCCTTTTTAACATTTTCAAATGTTACATTGGTTATCTTTTTTGTTTTTTCTTTTGTAAGTGTTGTAAATTCATTTGCAAAACTTAACATAGTAGTAAACATAACTACTATTACTAGATTTGTTTTAACTAATCCTTTCATAATTATTTTCTTTAATGATTAATAACAGTACAAATGTATGTCTGATATAACCCTTAGAAAACATCAGATTTGGCTAATTTATATTCAATATTATCATTAAGAAATTATTAAGAAGTGTTTTGGGTTAATTTAGAATATATTTTAGTTAAATGCGCATATGTTCATATAAATAGAAACACTAATTTTGCAGACAAAATTAATATGTTATGATAACAAAAAAACCTGCATTTGAGAAGATAAGTCCAAGTTTTGGCAGTTCTATATTAGTGAAGCAACACAATGAAAAGATGCAGAACAATAGACCCTTTTGGCATTTTCATCCTGAAATTGAGTTAGTTTATGTTAATAAGGGACAAGGCAAAAGACATATAGGTAACCATTTATCATATTTTAATAATAGTCAGCTCATTATGTTAGGAGCCAATCTTCCACATAATGGATTCACAGACAGATTGACTGTTAACGGAACAGAAACAATTATACAGTTTAAACCCGATTTTTTAGGAGATTCATTTTTAAAAATGCCCGAAATGAATGATCTTACTTCGCTTTTTGAACGGGCAAAAAAGGGATTGTTATTCAAGCCTGAAACTAAAAAGATTGTAGGGCCAAAAATTGAAAATATATTAAAATTTGAAGGTTTCGAACGAGTATTAAAACTCTTGGAGGTCCTTAACGATCTTGCCTCAGCTGATGACTATACCATATTAAATGTAGACGGTTTTGTTCTCGAGACAACACCTCAGGATAGTGCTAAAATAGATATTGTATTTAATTTTGTCAATACAAATTTCCAAAGACATATTGCTTTAGAAGAGATTTCAGACAAAGTTAGCATGACAGTGCCCGCATTTTGTCGGTATTTTAAAAAGGCAACAGGGAAAACATTTACCAAATTAGTGAATGAATACAGGGTTGTTCATGCAACTAAATTATTATCAGAAAGCCAAACAAGCATTACAGATATATGTTTTGAGTGCGGTTTTAACAATTTTTCTCATTTTAACAAACAGTTTAAAGAATTTACCGGTAAAAGTGCTTCAAACTATCGGAAAGAGATGAAAAGAATGCTGCAGTAATTATTTAATGTCTATAATAAAAGGCAATCTTGCTTGCGCTCCCTTTAATTCCGAAAATTGTTTAATACTTTTATATATATTATAGTTTTCTAATCCCAATTCTTCCTTTAAAAGATTTTCCTTAGCCTTGGTCGATATTGAAAATGGCTTAAACGCATCTTTAAAATCTTTTGTATAACGCGGGTAATCTGTAGTTCTATAATCTATCTATCTCTGCCAATTCAGCAGCCAATTTTATGGCATCATCCAAATTACCTAATTTATCTACTAAGCCGTTCTCTAAAGCCTCCTTACCTGTCCAAACCCTACCCTGACCAATACTATCAACTTGAGCAAAACTCATGTTTCGTCCCTTTGCAACTCTCTCTACAAAGGTTTTATAAATATCTTCAATACTTTCCTTGGCATAATTATGAAACTCATCAGTCATTGGCTCAAAAGGACTATACCCTAAAGATTGTTTATTTGTACCTACTTGTTCTGCGTTGATACCTATATTATCGGCTAATTGGCTAAAATTTGGTATCATTCCAAATACACCAATCGAACCAGTAATGGTCGTTGGTTCAGCCAGAATTTTATGAGCATTACATGCGATGTAATACCCACCCGAAGCCGCATAATTACCCATTGAGACTACCAACGGCTTTTCCTTTTTTGTGATCTCTAATTCCCTCCAGATCAAATCTGAAGCTAAAGCGCTGCCTCCGGGAGAATTAACTCTTAAAACAACAGCCTTAATGCTCTTATCTTTTCTAATTTTCTTAAGGGCGTCTATTATTTTTTCCTGGCCAACGTATTCTTCATCGCCTTCTCCATATCTTATTTCTCCTTGTGCATATAGGATGGCAATTTTATCCTTAGCTGTTGATTTAATTCTTCCCTTACCGGAAGCTATATAATCTACTAAGGAAACGGAATTTAAAGAAGATCCTGAATCTATATCGAGCAAAACTTTTAATTTATTCTCATATTCATCATTAAAAAGCTCACCATCGATCATTTTATTTTGAATTCCCAAAGTTGGGTTTCTTACAAGCAAATTATCTGCACTTATATTAATTTCTTCAACCGTTTTATTCCTGCTTAATGCGATATCATCTGTTAGTTCTCCCCAAATTGAATTTAAAAAGGAAGTGATTTGCTCCTTATTAGCCTCACTCATTTTATTAGCAAGAAATGGCTCAACGGCACTTTTGTATTTGCCATGCCTGATAACTTCCATTTTAAACCCGACTTTATCTTGAAAATCCTTAAAATAAAGTATTTCGCTTACCAATCCTCTGAAATCTGCACCTCCGACAGGATTAATAAAAATGGAATCTGCAACCGAGCTCAAATAGTAATTTTTTTGTGTATAAAAATCGGCATAAGCCAAAATAGGTTTACCCGATTCTTTAAATTCTAATAATTTATCTCTAATTGCCTGTGTTTGTGCAATACCACCGTTAATATATAAAGTATTAATGCTGATCGCCTTTATTTTATCGTCAGATTTTGCATTTTCAATTGCGTTTAATATTTCCTGAAGCTCGATTTTCTCATCACCCATACCTAAAATCTCTTCAAACGGATCGGATATCTTTGGCGCATAATCTTTTATTTCTTTTTCCAGATTCAACTCCAATATAGAATTAGTCTTCACTGAAACGCTTTTATCTTCACCAAATGCCGAAACGGATGCTGAAACAATTAGCATAAATATAAAAAACATGATTCCTGTGGCTATCATCACTCCTAATATGGCCGCCAATAATTCTCTTAAAAATTTCATTTGTTTAATAATTTTCTATTTAATCAATAAGTCTACTTACATCGATAAAAGTTACAACCTCAGCTCTTAAAATGTTCATAAATTGCGGCGCAAATATAAGTTTTTATCTATTCATTTTATTTTCTTTGTAATCCTCAATGAAAATTTTAAGAACTACATATTTATCACTTGGTAGCAACTTAGGGAATAAGCTGAATAATTTGCAGTCAGCCTTAGATTTAATTTCTGAAAAAGTAGGTAGAATTACTAAAGTATCATCCGTTTATAAAACCAGATCATGGGGATTTAAAGGTGATGATTTTTTAAATATTTGTATCGAAGTATCTACAAATTTAAATCCCGAAAGCGTATTAGATAGGGTTTTGAAAATAGAAAATATCTTAGGTCGTAAACGTGAAGATTCTGATGAATATAAGGCCAGGGTTATAGATATTGATGTATTACTATTTGATAATGAGATTATTTTTTATAATAATTTAAAGGTACCACATCCTCGAATGCTCGACCGTAAGTTTGTGCTGGTACCATTAACAGAAATTGCCGCTAACGTAAAGCATCCTATCGAAAAGAAGACCATTTTAATGTGCTTGCAGAGCTGTACTGATACTTCAGAAATTGAAGAAACCGATTTGCAATTAAAACGTCCTGTTTCTTTGGTAGAAAAGTATAATTATATTGCCATAGAAGGAAATATAGGAGCAGGAAAAACGACACTTTCAAAAATGATTGGTGATGATTTTAATGCCAAACTGGTGTTAGAACGATTTGCAGACAACCCTTTCCTGCCGAAATATTATGCCGATATGGAAAGATATGCCTTTCCGCTTGAAATGAGTTTCCTGGCAGATAGGTACCAGCAACTTTCGGATGATCTTGCCCAATTCGATCTTTTTAAAAATTTTATTGTTTCTGATTATTATATCTTTAAATCTCTCATTTTTGCGCAAGTATCTTTACTTAAAGAAGAGTATGTTCTTTACCGACGGATGTTCGACATTATGTATAAAGAAATTACCAAACCAGATCTTTATATTTATTTATATCAAAGCAATGAGCGCTTAATAGAAAATATTCGAGCAAGAGGCCGGGATTATGAGCAAAATATAACTTCTGAGTACCTAGAAAAGATCCATCAGGGATATTCTAATTTTGTTAAAACAGAACAAAATCTGAATACCCTCATTATTGACGTTTCTGAATATGATTTTGTGAATTCAAAAGAAGATTATGCAGCTATCATTAAATTGATCAATGATTATGATATATCATCCTGATTATTTTTTGATAAGCTTTAATTTTTCAGCAAAATAATCACAAAAATCTCTCATAGTAGCTGTCATTTTCTCATCGTTTGTAGCGCGATGAAATGTGTCGGACATTGAAAGTAGTGTTTGATGAAAGAACATTTTCATTTCTTCCAGTGGCATATCTTTGGTCCAAAGATCCATTTTTAATGTTTCTTTCTTTTTGGAATCCCAAACTGATATCAAAAAGGCCTTAGTATTTTCATTGGTAATTCCTGCCTCTTTAGCATCCCATGATAATTTTTCGGGAATTTTGTTTTCATCCAATTCTACAGTAAACTTGATTTCAGATTTCTTTTTTGCCATTATTTCGTGGGTTTATATTTAGATTTTTTAAAGATTTCTTCGTTGTTTATTTTCAAAAGATCTTGTAATGAAGTGTCATTGCTTTCCATATATGCTCTTACTATTTGCCAGCCAAACCAAACACCTATCCTTCCTGGTGTTTCACTGTCATTGGCCTGATAAAATTTTGAAAAAGGTGCCTCTTCAATAAATCTCCTTGATAATTCCTGATCGGTACTGAACAATAATTTATTCTGTACAAAATATTTCCAAACATCCTCGTCATTGAATAGTGCCCAATCTATTTGTTCTTGCGTATAGCCCATTTTTTCAGCGTCAGAGATATTTGGCAAATAAGCATCTAATAAATACTTTTTCTTTCCTTCTTGTATTATTCTGGATATAAATGATCTATTTGCAGCATAGGGTATTTGAACATTGGCAATAGCCTCTGACACATCAACAATTAAATGACTTTTCTTAAAATTATTTTTAATATAAGCCGGAAAATCCTGATATATTTTACTTTCATTTCCTAAATACATATCTAATGAAATGAACAATAAACTATCTGCATACATAACTTTATTTTCATAATCCACATTCGTGAGTAAAGTAATTATTGTAGGCGCCTTAAAATCGGGATAATAGTATTTTATATGTTTAAATAAATCGGTAAGTTTTTCTTTTTCTTCATCAAAATTCATAAAAACGGATTGTATTTCGGCAAACAATTCTTGTTCATCTTTATCCTGCATTTTTTGAATCCAAATACTATCGTGATTTTGAGCTGGAAATAAATATGGATATTTATTCTTCAATTCAGCTAAATTTGAAGGCGAACTTGAATAAAATTCCTGATCAAAACGCTTTATATTGGTATTAATTTCAATATCCGAAACATTGATATCCAATTTATTTTCCTTACCGCAATTCAACATTAAAAGGAATATGATAATAAAAGAAATGTACTTAAACATTAGCGAGAAATTTTTATTTTTTTAGTACTTTCGTTGTACAAAATTAACCTCTATAGCACATAGAAGTTTGAATAACAAAACTACTAAATAGTTTCGCAATGTTAACAGAAAAAGTTACAAATCATATCGTAAAATGGTTAAAAGATTATGCTACAAATGCAGGTATTAAAGGTTTTGTAATAGGGGTTTCTGGAGGAATAGATTCTGCGGTTACTTCTGCACTTTGCGCGAAAACAGGGCTCCCAACCCTTTGTCTTGAAATGCCTATTCATCAAGCTGAAAGTCAAGTAAATAGAGCATTGAATCATGTTAAATGGCTGCAAAGTAGTTTTGATAATGTTTCTATGACCCGGATTAATTTAACCTTGGTTTTCGATAGTTTGGTAAGCGCACTTCCAAAAGTTGAAAATAAAGAAAACCTGTTTATGTCTCTAGCAAACACCAGAGCAAGGCTTAGGATGACCTCTTTGTATTATTTTGCTGCTTTAAAGGGATATTTAGTGGTTGGTACCGGCAATAAAGTTGAAGATTTTGGCGTGGGCTTTTATACCAAATATGGCGATGGTGGCGTAGATCTAAGTCCGATTGCCGACCTTATGAAATCTGAGGTATATGAAATTGCAAGGTTTCTGGGAATTAATAAAGATATTATAGATGCGGCACCTACAGATGGTCTGTGGGGCGATGATAGGACAGATGAGGACCAGATTGGAGCGAGTTATGATGAATTAGAATGGGCTATGGATATGATTGATAAAGGTAAATCCAGTAAAGACTTTAATGGAAGAAAACGTGATATTATTGAAATCTACACGAAGCTTCATACTGCGAACAAACATAAAATGATTCCAATACCTGTTTGTAAGATTCCTATGAAGTTGAAAAGTTAAACAACCCTATTCAACTTTTCAAATAGTAATTTTTTAAGCGAGGTATAATTCACCACCATTTCTAACATGGATTGATTTTCTTCTTCAGACTGTGGCTCCTCAAGCAATTCTTTAATTTTGAGTTCAATTAATATCCTCCGCAAATTTAAAATAGCATCCATTACTAATTTTGACAAACTCTTATCCTTTGCTTTTACATAAATTTCCTTTCGTTCCCAATCGCTCAAGGTGTACTTTTCATCATCCATTAAAATATCTGTTACGACTCTGCCTATTTCTTCATCTTCATGATTTATAAAAGCATCAGCATTGACCTGTTGGTCCTGATTTAACTGATGGATGACATCATAATAGATCTTTTTAAATGTTTCATTGCTAAATTCAATTTCATCATCCTGCATATGAAGATAAATCTCATTAGAGACCTTATTCTGATAATTTTCTTTCACAATTTTCGTCTTACCTTCTTCGTCTTCAATAGCCACATAATCAACAAAATCTACTTCCCTGTTACCGTATAATAATAATATTTCTATTAATTTTTTCTCCAACCTATTCAACTGGTCTACTTTTGCCAATTGTTGTGATTTAGGTTTAACCACTTCAAATGCCGGCTGTTGCTGATAAGGTCGTTGAGAAGCCTCACGCAATTCGCGCTTTGCCAATTGGGCCAGTTCACTAAATAATACCTTTTCAGAAATTTCCATGATCTTAGCACATTCTTGTACATAGATCTCTCGCTGAATATTATTAGGTATTTTCGAAATCGTAGCGACTATATCACGAATTAATCCCGCTTTTTTAACAGGATCATCTTTTGTTTCATCCATTAAAATGGAAACCTTAAAACGAATAAAATCCTGGGCATTGTTAACCAAGAATTCTTTTAATTCTTCAGGTGAATTACTCTTGGCAAAACTATCGGGATCTTCTCCTTCTGGAAAGGCAACGACCTTCACATTCATACCTTGTTCTAAGATCAAATCGATCCCTCTTAAAGAAGCCTTGATTCCTGCAGGGTCGCCATCAAACAAAACAGTAATATTTGGGGTTAACCTGCTAATTAAGCGGATCTGTTCAGGCGTCAAGGCAGTACCTGAAGAAGCTACCACATTGTGAATACCTGCCTGATCGAATGAAATAACATCTGTATAACCTTCTACCAAATAGCAATTATCTTCTTTGGCGACACTTTGCTTGGCATGATATATTCCATAAAGAACCTTGCTTTTATGGTAAATATCACTTTCGGGTGAATTTACATATTTAGCTGCTTTTTTATCGCTTGTAAGAATTCTACCTCCAAAACCCAACACACGGCCCGACATGCTGTGAATTGGAAAAACAACCCTTCCCTTAAAACGGTCGAATTGTTTGTCTTCCTTAACAATCGTTAAGCCTGTCTTTTCTAAATATTCTAATTGATAACCTTTTGCAAGGGCCTCATTTGTAAAAACATCCCATTGATCCAAAGCATATCCTAATTCGAATTTTTTAATAGTTGCATCGGTATAGCCCCGTTCTTTGAAGTAGCTTAATCCAATGGCTTTTCCTTTTTCTGATTTAAGTAAGATATCATGAAAATAGTTTCGAGCATATTCAGAAACCAAATACATGCTTTCGCGTTCATTGGTTTGCTTTTTTTGTTCATCAGATTGCTCGGTTTCCTCAATTTCTATATTGTATTTTTTAGCCAAATACCTTATAGCCTCAGGGTAGGAATAATGTTCATGCTCCATTAAAAAAGAAATGGCATTTCCTCCTTTACCAGAACTAAAATCTTTCCAAATCTGTTTAACGGGAGACACCATAAATGATGGTGTTTTCTCATCCGCAAAAGGGCTTAGACCTTTAAAATTACTACCGGCTTTTTTTAATTGGACAAAATCACCAATAACTTCTTCAACACGAGCAGTTTCAAAAACTTTATCTATAGTGTTCTTGGTGATCATTTATGTAGTTTACGATACTGCCTTAAGCTTGTTCAATGTAGATTTAGTTAACTTACCTTCAGCATATTTCTTAGATACCTTTAATGTCTTTTCATTCGTCCCCGGAAGTTCGAACATGGCATCTGTTAGTATAGCTTCACATAATGATCTTAACCCACGGGCACCTAATTTATATTCTACCGCTTTATCGACGATATATTGCAATGCTTTCTCTTCAATTGTAAAATCGATATCGTCCATTTCAAACAATTTTTCGTATTGTTTAATAATAGCGTTCTTAGGCTCTGTTAAAATAGCCCTTAATGTATCGGCATCTAAGGGGTTCAAATACGAAAGCACAGGTAAACGACCTATAATTTCGGGAATCAAACCAAAGTCTTTAAGATCTTTTGGTACTATATATTGTAAAAGATTATTTTCGTCTACTTTCTCTTTTTTAGCGGCACCATATCCTACCGCCTGCATGTTAAGGCGTTTACCGATTATTCTCTCAATACCATCAAAGGCACCACCGGCAATGAATAAGATATTTCTAGTATCAACCTCTACAAATTTTTGGTCGGGATGCTTTCGGCCTCCTTTTGGGGGGACATTTACCACCGTTCCTTCTAATAATTTTAGTAATGCCTGTTGAACCCCTTCTCCTGAAACATCACGGGTTATAGATGGATTATCACTTTTACGTGCAATTTTATCAATTTCATCAATAAATACAATCCCTTTTTCAGCCTTTTGTACATTATAGTCTGCCGCCTGTAATAAACGTGTTAGGATCGTTTCAACATCCTCGCCTACATAACCCGCCTCTGTTAATACAGTAGCATCTACAATAGCGAAAGGTACGTTTAACATTTTAGCGATTGTTCTTGCCAATAACGTTTTTCCGGTACCAGTTGCTCCGACCAACATGATATTACTCTTTTCTATTTCAATATCATCTTTTTTATTAGTAGGCTGAAGTAAACGTTTATAATGATTGTAAACGGCCACAGAAAGTACTTTTTTAGCCTGATGCTGGCCGATAATATATTCGTCTAAGAAATTTTTTATTTCAATAGGTTTTTTTAAGATCAGCTCACCCGAAAGCCCTGTAGCTGCAGTCTCTGTAATTTCATCCAATACTATTCCATGGGCCTGTTCAATACATCGATCGCAAATATGCGCATCAAGACCAGCTATTAATAAATTGGTTTCTGATTTTTTTCGTCCGCAAAACGAACATTCCAATTCTTCTTTCTTTGCCATTATCTTTTCCGTAAAGGTTGACTACTAAAACTTTAAATAAACCTATTTATTATTTACTTCTCGTTAAAACTTCATCGATCATACCATATTTTTTCGCTTCTTCAGCTTTCATCCAGTAATCTCTATCAGAATCTTCAGATACTTTCTTTAAAGTTTGACCTGAATGTTTTGAAATAATTTGATAAAGCTCATCTTTTAATTTTAATATTTCACGAGCTGTGATTTCTATATCAGAAGCCTGCCCTTGTGCACCGCCTAAAGGCTGGTGGATCATAATACGAGAATGCGGTAAAGCAGATCGTTTTCCTTTCGTACCGGCACTCATTAGCACTGCAGCCATAGAAGCTGCAATACCGGTACAGATAGTTGCCACGTCGGGCTTTATAAACTGCATGGTATCATAAATTCCTAACCCTGCATAAACTCCTCCACCCGGTGAATTAATATAGATTGAAATATCCTTGGTAGAATCGGTGCTTTCTAAAAACAATAATTGCGCCTGGATAACATTAGCCACATAATCATCAATTCCTGTCCCTAAAAAAATGATACGGTCCATCATCAATCTGGAGAACACATCGAATATAGCTATGTTCATTTGCCTTTCTTCAATGATATTTGGGGTTAATGCCATAGGATACATAGCACTTATCATTTTATTATAATAAATACTATTGATACCTTGATCTTTTATAGCGAACTTTTTAAATTCTTCTCCGTAATTCATTTTATTAATTTTAATAATATTAAGACGGTAAATATACTAACAAATTACTAATTAAATGTTCCTAACCGTAACAATCAAAATTTTGGTGCTAAATGTATTTTGAGTTCTAAAAATAACTAATTTTATACCACCTAATTTATAATTTATGAGGAATAAATTTTAACACTCTTGCCTAACTATAAAGTTTTCCGAGAAAACGCCATATAGTTTATCACAGCTATTTTTTAACATAAAAATAGCTTGTTTTAATAAATCAGAAGTTTTAAAAATTAACCTTAATAAATGAGATCATGAAAACTTTAGCAATTATGGTTATTGCGTTATTTTCGTATTCGAATAGCAGCCATATAACCGAAACTATATTACAAGAACAACAGCAATATATTGGCACATTTACCGGACTTACAGATGATTATTATTTTGAATTTAAAGACGTTCAAGGTAAAAGCACTATCTTTCACGAAATTAATAATAATGTTGATGTAAATTTATTTGATGACGACGCGACCGGAAAAAAATACGAGATCACTTGGGAAGCCTTTACTATTGAAGAAACAGACGACGATGGTGAGCCCACAGGAGATACTCAACAGGGCAAACGTATCACAGCAATGAAGGAAATTATTTAATGATTCATCCAGACACAAAACTAGGTTATATTAACGACGAAATTGGCTATGGTGTTATAGCCACATCGTTTATCAAAAAAGGAACCATAACATGGGTCTTAGATGATCTTGACAGAGAATTTACACCAAAACAATTTGAAGAACTGGGTAGTATATATAAAGATATTTTAGATAAATATTCGTTTAGAAATAACAAAGGTAATTATATATTATGCTGGGATCATGCCAGGTATGTTAATCATAGCTTCAAATCCAATTGTTTAACAACCGCTTATGATTATGAGATTGCCATAAGAGATATAGAGCCAGGTGAACAGTTGACTGACGATTATGGTTATTTAAACATTTCGGAGCCTTTTAAAGCTTTTGACGAAGGGACACAACGGAAAGTAGTGTATCCTGATGACCTGTTATCGTATGCAGATCTATGGGACAAACAGTTACTACCAGCATTTAAGGAAATACCAAATGTAGAACAGCCCTTAAAATCTTTGTTGACTACAACTCAGTGGGAAGATATTATAATCATAAGAAAAGGAATTAAATCGATGGATTCGATTCGGAATGTTTATTACGATCCGAATAAATAAAAGAATCAAATATCGATTTACATAAAAAAACCCGAAATTTTCATTTCGGGTTTTTTATTATATTAGATCAATTAAATGAAAACTACTATTTCTATTTTTTTAATATTATTCACTTTAAATTGTGTTTCACAACAATTTAAAGATACAGTCTATATTTATTTTGATAGTACCCTTGTTGGTATGAAAAAAGCTGATTTTAAAGTTTTTAAATCGAAAAAATATCCCAATGAAGTAATAGAAACTTCGTATTCATATAAAATTGATGAAAAAAAAGTATTAGATACTATTGGATATGATAAAGGTTATACATTTACACATTATCGGAATGGAAGATATAATATTGAAAGAGGAGCAAAACAGCCTGCTATAAAAGAAAAAGACACCTCTTTCTTAAAAACTATAAAACCTTTAACTAAAGATTTCTTTTTAAATACAGATTACAAAAAGGTATGTAAAACCTTTGAAGAAGAAGATAGTCATGAACAAGATGTTATTATTTTTATAATCGATAAAGATGAAATAAAAAATGGCAAACTCACTTTAAGAGAAGTTATTTTTAGCAGGCCTGTAAAAATTTAATTTAAAAATAAATTTTTACAAAAATAAAAAAACCCGAAATTTTCATTTCGGGTTTTTTATTTAGATTCTTCGCTACGCCTGCCTACCAGCAAGGCATACTCAGAATGACATATTATTCATTTATTTATAAACCTCTTTTACAAAATCGTCAAACGAAACTTCTTTCGTTTTTAATTTTACATTCTCCTTAAAGAAATTCAATAATTTCTGGCTCATTAATTGCTCAGATAAACGTTTTACTTCATCTTGATTACTCAATATTCTACCGGCAATATCGTCCAATTCTTTTTCTTCGGGGTTAGCATTACCGAACTGCGCCATCTGGCTTTTAATAAACCCTTTGGCAAACTCTTTTAGCTCTTCAAAAGTTACTTGCAAATTATGCGCTTTACTTATTTTGCCTTCTATTAACTGGTAACGCAATCCTTTTTCAGAACGATTATATTCATCGGCAGCTTCCTGCTCACTTAATTGCTTCTCACCAGCTACCGCCAGCCATTTTTGTAAAAATTCTGCAGGCAAGTCAAATTTTGTGTTTTCAATCAAACTTTCGGTCACAGCATTCAATAATTGCTGGTCTGCTTGTTGCTCAAATTGCTTTTCGGCATCCTCTTTTAATTTAGCTCTGAATTCCTTTTCGGTCTTCACAACGTCCTTACCAAATAATTTATCGAAAAGCTCCTGATCTAACTTGGCAGGCTCTGTATATGAAATTTCCTCAATCGTAAGTTGTACTTCTACATCTAAACCATGAACATCATCATGAGTAACGCCTAAATTATTCTGCAACATATGATCATCGGTAAAAAGACCTTTGGTTTTTAAAGTGATAACATCACCAACTTTAGCACCAATAAGTTTTTTTGTATTTGTTTTGCCTTTAATACTATCTAATTTAAAAGTTGATTTCTTATCGATCTTTTTCTTAGTATTAACAAATGTTCCGGTAATATTCGAGTTCTCTGCAACTTCTGTTTGAGAAATTATTTTACCATATCTCTCCAGGATATTAGCAGCCTGTCCATCCAACATTTTTTTATCAGCAATTATTTTGTATTGGGTAATTGCTTTTTTAGGTTGTAAATTCACTTCGAATTCTGGCGTTAATCCTAATTCAAATTCAAAAGAAAAAGTGTCGGCATCCCACGAAAAATCATCTTGTGATTTTGGCAAGGGATTGCCTAAAATATCCAACTTTTCTTCCACCAAGAAATTACTTAATGAATCTTGAAGTAATTTGTTAACCTCATCGATCAATACGGGTTTTTCATATTGCTTCTTAACAAGGCTCATTGGAACATGACCTTTTCTAAAACCAGGAATATTCGCTTTCTTGCGGTAATCTTGTAAGATTTTAGCGACTTTACTTTGATAATCTTCTTCTGTTATATCGATCTTAACAATGGCATTTAATGCGTCGATATTTTCTTTTGTAATATTCATTTCTACTTTATTTCTCTTTGCTTAATAAATTTTTACTCGAATAGTAAGCGGGCGCAAAATTAGTAAATTTCTGTTAGAAAACAACTTATGCATCTCACTGTTTTTCATCCTTTAAGAAAGAATATAGTACTGACTGCGAAAATGATAGCAATAAACTAAACAGTAATGCGTACCAAAAACCCGAAACATGAAATCCATCAACTAATTTTCCTGCCAATAAAATGATCAAGGCATTTATAACGAACAAAAATAAGCCTAACGTAACTATAGTAAGTGGTAGTGTAAAGAAAATTAACAATGGTTTAACGAATATTCTTAATAAGCCCAATACGATCGCTACTATAAAAGCAGTCGTATAGGAGTCTACCCCTATACCCGGCAATATATTTGCCAACACAACTACCATGATAGCCGTAAAAAGCACCCTAATTATAAGTTTTAACATAGATTTAATTTTTAAGTGATTATATTTTAGCTAAATATATTATTTTTTTTAACTCCCTTCACTGTACTAAAACATCATTTTGCCAAAAAGGTATCAACATAGTTATAAAAATCGGTTGGATTTTCGGCATGCAACCAATGGCCTGCATTTTTAACAGTTACTATGGTCGCATTAGGAAAATGTGCTTTTATCAAGGTTTGGTCTTCATTAGATATATAGCCCGAATTCTCACCTTTTAAAAATAAAGTACTCCCATCAAATAAAGATAATGGCGGTAAGGCAACCCCTACTTCATCTATATTCTCAATTAAACTATCTAAATTAAATCTGAAACCCAAACGTTCTTTTGATTTCCAATAGACATTTTTTAATAAGAACTGCCTGACAGCAAATTCGGGAATATATTCTTTTAGAACCTTATCTATTTCATTTCGTGATCTCATACTAGTAAAATCAATCGCATTCAATCCTGCCAAAATAATATCATGATGCCTTGGGTAGAATCTTGGTGCGATATCAGCCACAATCAATTTATTTACATATTCGGGATAGGTCATAGCAAATAACATCACTGTTTTTCCTCCCATAGAGTGACCGAGAAGATTGGCATTCTCTATTTGGTGATGATTTATATAGCTGAAAAGGTCTTCAACCATTAATTCATAATTAAATTCATCTGTGTGAAAACTGCGACCATGATTGCGCTGATCTATTAAATGAACTTCATAATTTTCAGCAAAAATATTACCTAACGATTTCCAATTGTCGCCCATACCAAAAAAACCATGTAGTATTAATAATGGTTCTCCGCTTCCTAATATTTTTGAATGTAAAAATTGCATCAATGTAATTTATGCAGATACATATTTATAACATTTTCTAAACCTAAATATAAAGATTCAGCCATTAAGGCATGCCCTATAGAAACCTCCAAAAGATTTGGAACATTTTGTTTAAAATATAGAATATTGTCTAAATTCAGGTCGTGACCCGCATTTATACCTAATCCCAATTGCGCTGCTAATTTTGCGCTTTCTACGTAAGGTTCAATTCCTTTTTTATTCTTCAACGCGTATTGGGTAGCATATTCTTCGGTATAGAGTTCAATCCTATCTGTTCCTGTTTTGGCAGACGCTTCAATTAATGACAAACTGGGATCCATAAAAATAGATGTTCTAATACCATTTCTTTGAAATTCTTTAACAACATCAATTAGGAAATCTTGATGTTTAATGGTGTCCCAACCCGAATTTGAGGTAATGGCATCAACAGCATCGGGTACTAAGGTTACTTGGGTTGGTTTAACATCTAATACCAAATCTATAAACTTTGTAATTGGATTCCCTTCAATATTAAATTCTGTTGTAATTATTGGTTTTAGATCATAGGCATCCTGATATCGTATATGCCTTTCATCAGGTCTTGGATGAATGGTTATACCTTCAGCTCCAAACGACTGGATATCAATCGCAGCTTGGACAACATTGGGAGTATCTCCGCCCCTTGAATTACGCAAAGTCGCAATTTTATTAATATTTACACTTAATTTAGTCATAGACTATTTTAGATTTATTTAAATATATAATTCAAAATACATTTACGGCGATAAAATTAGTGTATTTGTGTATTAATTTTAGTTATTTTGCATCATATTATGCAAACTACCGATTACATAAATAAAGACATAAAGGCTCTATCACCGACTGATAAAATAAGTAAAGCTAAAAAAATATTTAAAGAACTTACTTTTACGCATTTACCAGTTGTAGATAAAAGAACTTTAATAGGATTAGTCGCTAAAAGTGATATTCAAACGATCGAAGATGATAATAAATTAATATCTGATTTTAGCTATTTATTTAGTTCATTTTTTACTTATGATAATTCAAATTGGTTTGAATTATTAAAATTATTTGCCTTAAATGATGCTACTATAATTCCGGTTTTAAACAAAAACCTAAAATATCTTGGTTATTACGAGTTAACCGATATAATGCATATTTTTAATAACACTCCCTTCTTAAATAATACCGGTGCTACACTTGTAGTTTCGAAAGGAGTCCAGGATTTTTCCTTTAGCGAGATTGCTCAAATCGTCGAATCTAACAATGGAAAATTATTAGGTGCTTTTATCGCTAAAATGGATAAGGAAACTGTTGAAATTGTTGTAAAGTTGATAGATCAGGATCTAAATAATACCATCCAATCGTTCAGAAGGTATAACTATTCAATATTATCGAGTTTTCATATTGATGAATATTTAACTACGCTAAAGGAGAGATCTGATTATCTCCAAAAATATTTAAATATATGAAAGTAGGGATTTATGGACAATATTATAAAGGAGAAGCCGTAAGTTATATAGAAATTTTATTGCAAACGCTTTCAAAAAAAAACATTGAAGTCGTTATAGAAGAAAATTTTTATGACTTAATAAAGGTGAACAATTTCCCGGAAAAAAAATATCAAACTTTTAGTAACTACGTCGATCTGGATGACTCTTTTGAGTTTATGCTTACTGTTGGTGGTGACGGTACATTTTTAAGAGCAGTAACTTACATTAGGGATCTCAATATTCCTGTAATAGGTATAAATATTGGGCGTCTCGGGTTTTTGGCAACAGTGCAAAAAGAAGATATTTCATCAGCTATTAACTTATTGATAAATAAAGAATATAGTATAAATGAAAGAACGCTATTAACCGTAACTACCAATCAAATAAATAATGATTTATCAGATATCAACTTCGCTTTAAATGAAATTTCTGTAAGTAGAAGAAATACAACTTCAATGATTTCAGTTGAGACATATTTAGACGATGAATATCTGACCTCATATTGGGCAGACGGACTGATCGTCTCAACGCCCACAGGATCCACAGGATATTCATTAAGTTGCGGTGGACCTGTTATTGCGCCAAATACTAAAAGTTTAGTATTAACCCCTATAGCTCCTCATAATTTAAATGCAAGGCCGCTGGTTATACCAGACGATACCACTATAAGATTGAAAGTTATATCTAGGGAAGAACAATCTCTGGTTAGTTTAGACTCAAGAACCACCACAATTGATAATAAAACAGAACTTTTTATTAAAAAAGCTCCTTTTACTATTAAAACAATTCAATTGAACCAACAAACTTTCTTAAAAACCCTTAGAGAGAAATTACTTTGGGGAGAGGACAAAAGAAATTAAGGTTATAAGTTTAACATAACTTAAGGCTCTTTGCAACAATATTTTATCGTAAAAACTGTTAATCAAAAAAGAGTTTTTATCCTTTAAAACCTCATAGATTTAATTATATTTGCAAACCAATTTTTATGATGAAAAAACAGTTTTTAATATTCATATTTATATTTACAACAAGTTTTGTTTCGGCACAACTTTATGAAGTAGGAGCTTTCTTAGGCGGTAGTAATTATATTGGTGATTTAGGCCCTACCCAATATATTAATCCTAATAGAATAGCCGTAGGTGGTGTCGCTAAATTTAATTGGACACCTAGAATAACATTAAGAGGTACAGTTATCTACACAAAACTTCATGCTGCCGATAAATATGCTAATAACGACTTTAGGATCAGTCGTGGAAGGGAATTCAACAATAAAATAGTTGATGCTGCAGCCGGTATTGAATTTAGTTTTTTCAAATACAGCATGTCTAAGATCGGATTTTCACAAACACCATATATTATTGCTCAAATTGGTGCGGTTACTTATAATGGGATTACAGAAGGCGCTGATCCCGGCACTTTGGAGTCAAAAATAAAAACATCTTTAGTATTGCCTTTTGGCATTGGTTATAAAATGAGGCTGGCAGAAAACGTTGGTATTGCTTTTGAAACTTCCTTTAGATATACTTTTAAAGATGAAATTGATGGCAACCTACATTCCGTTCCAGGATTAGATTTTGGGAACCCTAATAGTGATGATTGGTATGTTTTCACGGGTGTTACCATTGTATATGCATTTGGACGGCCAGGCTGTTACAGTGGTGAATTTTAAGAAATGGATATTAAATCGCAAATAGACTCACATAAGCTTCCGAATCATGTTGCTATCATAATGGATGGTAACGGTCGATGGGCCAAACAAAAAGGTATGGCCAGGGTATTTGGGCATAAAAATGGTGTAAAAGCGGTAACCGAAACCGTTGAAACCGCTGCTGAATTAGGCATTAAAGTACTTACACTTTATGCTTTTTCTACCGAAAATTGGAAAAGACCTAAAAAAGAAATTGATTTATTGATGAGTCTGTTGGTAAGTTCTTTAAAAGATGAGCTTGATACACTCCAAAAAAATGATATCAAACTTCAATCTATTGGGCAGATCGAAAATTTACCAAAAAAAGCTCAAAAAGAGTTAAATGAAGTTATTCAACTCACTAAAAATAATAGTTCTTTGGTTCTTAATCTTGCTTTAAGTTACGGATCAAGAGAAGAAATTGTTAAGGCTATTAAAAATATTTCTAAAAAAGTTGTTAATAAAGAGCTTTCTATAGAAGAAATTGATGAAAAAATTATAAATAATCATTTATATACTTTTACTTTGCCCGACGTTGATTTTTTGATCCGCACAAGTGGTGAAAAACGTATCAGTAATTTTCTGCTTTGGCAAATTGCCTATGCAGAATTGTACTTTACAGATGTGTTATGGCCAGATTTTAGAAAAGAAGATTTTTTTAAAGCCATTTTGAATTACCAGCAACGCGAAAGACGCTTTGGAAAAATTAGTGAACAAATTGAACTTGATAATGAATAAAATAATAGTCAATCTATTACTCTTTGTATTTACCTTCACTGCAACCTTAAGTAATGCCCAAGACATCATTCCTGAAATAACTGAGTCAACGGACAGTATTTCAACAAATCAAAATATAGATAGTATCCCTACCAAAAAGATTTCTTTAAGTGATATTAATTTCACTAAAGTCGATACATACATTTTAGGGGGTTTATCATTTAAAGGCAATCAACAATTTACTGACCAGTCCATAACCGCATTTTCTGAATTGCAAGTCGGGCAACCTATTAAAATCCCAGGTGATAAACTTACAGCGGCCATAAAAAAATTATGGAATTCTAAATTATTTAGTAATGTAGATGTCTATGCCATTAAAATTGAAGATAAAACCATATACCTTGAATTCGAAGTCCAGGAACTTTCTAAATTGAGCACTGTAACATTTGAAGGTATTAAAAAAAATAAGGCGGCCGAGCTTCAAAAGGAAACAGAATTTAAGAAAGGTGTAATGCTCACCGAAAATTTATTGACAACAACAAAGAATTATATAAAAAAGAAATATGTAGATAAAGGTTTTCTAAAAACTAAAGTAACCATTAATACTAAAATCGATACTACAGACAATAATACTGAAAAAGCCTTGGTTGTAGTGGATAAAGGAGATAAGGTTAAAATTAAAAATCTGCGTTTTCAAGGTAATGAAGCATTTAAAGATAAACGTCTAAAAAAATTACTAAAGAAAACAAAACAAAAAAGCATTACTCATGTTTTCACTCCATCCCGTTATCGAGAAAAAGAGTATACAGAAGATTTAGAAAGACTCATAGAAAAATTTCGTGAAAAAGGATTTCGAGATGCCCAAGTACTTAAGGATTCTATTTCTTGGAATGATGATAACACCATTAATTTAGATATTACATTAAATGAGGGAAATAAGTATTATTTCGGAGATATTAAATTTCTAGGAAATTCGGTGTATTCTGATGATCAGTTGCATCAGTTTTTAGGAATAACCAAAGGTGATGTTTATAATGGGAAATTATTAAATGAACAGGTAAAAGGAGACGGAACTCCCGATTCGCAAGACATTACCAATTTTTATTTAAATAACGGTTATTTATTTTCAAGTGTAATCCCAGTAGAAATAAAAGTTGAAAATGATACCATAGATATCGAAATTAGAATTCGAGAAGATGAACCTGCAAATATTAGAAAGATTACCTTAATTGGAAACCAGATTACTAATGACCACGTTATTTTCAGGGAATTACGTACCAAACCCGGTAATTTATTTAGTAGAGCCGATATCATTCGATCAATTCGCGAGGTAGGTCAACTACCCTTTATTGATGCAGAGAATATCGTGCCTGATGTTCTACCCAATTATGGTGATAAAACTGTTGATATAGAATATAGCATTGCTGAAAAAGGAGCCAGTCAAATTGAATTGCAAGGTGGATTTGGTGGTGGTGCATTTATTGGCACTTTGGGTCTCTCTTTTAGTAACTTTTCTGTTAAAAATCTATTTAATGGTGAAGAATATAAACCAGTGCCCCGAGGCGATGGCCAAACTGTTTCATTAAGAGCTCAGGCCAGCCGTTTTTCTAGTACTTATAGCTTGTCATTTACCGAACCATGGCTTGGAGGAAAAAGACCGAGATCCTTGTCATTCTCGCTATTCAGTTCGAGCCAATTTAGTTTTAATCCGGCTACAAGAGACGTTGATAAAAATCAAAAGTTAAACATCATAGGAGCAACCATTGGTATTAGCGAAAGGTTGAGATGGCCAGATGATTTCTTTACGTTATCAACAGTTTTGAGCTATCAACGATTCAGTTTGGATAATTTTTTCTTGGGTACTTTTGGATTCAATAATGGTATTTCCAACAACTTATCATTAGCTGTTAATTTTGGCAGAAATTCTGCCGGACCCAATCCTATTTTCCCAACTACAGGGTCTCAGTTCAACGTAGGTGCAAAATTCACGCCCCCCTATTCTCTCTTTAGTGATAAAGACTATGCAGGGCTTTCACCACAAGAAAGATTTGAACTGTTAGAATTTTATAAAATTAATTTCTCAGGAAAATGGTATACCACTTTATCGGGAAAATTAGTGCTAATGTCGAATGCTGAATTTGGCTTTTTAGGAGCGTATAACAATACTTTAGGTGTGTCACCATTTGAACGATTTTATGTAGGTGGTGATGGTTTATCCTCCGGACAGTTTGATGGTAGACAGACTATTGGATTAAGGGGTTACGAAAATAGTAGTTTATCCCAAAATACTGGTGGCACCATATATAATAAGTTTTCTTTTGAGGTAAGATATCCTCTTACGTTAAAGCCTTCAGCCTCTATTTACGGCCTGGCTTTTTTAGAAGGCGGTAACTCATTTAATGGATTTGATAACTTTGAACCTTTCAATTTGAAACGCTCTGCCGGAGTTGGTGTAAGGATATTTATGCCGGCATTCGGATTGTTAGGGATAGATTTTGGACATGGCTTTGATGATGTGCCTGGTGTACCCGGTGTAAAATCTGGATGGCAAACTCATTTTATAATTGGACAACAATTCTAAGTAAATTAGTAACTTTGGGCATGATTAATAAGTTTGGCACGATTTTTTCGAAATACCTTTAAAATAATGATACGTAAAGTTCTATTTTTATTAGCAGTTGCAATTAGCCTTAATGCGTTAGCTCAAAAGCCGCAGCGTATAGGATATATAGACATGGAATATATTTTAGAAAATGTTCCTGAATATAATGACGCTCAAGCTAGGTTGAATGTTAAAGTTGCAACTTGGCAGCAGAAATTAGACGGATTGAAACGTGAAATAGAAGTGATGAAAACCGATTTAAGCAATGAAAAACCATTACTTACTAAGGATTTAATAGATGAACGTGAAGAAGATATTCAAATTAAAGAAGAAGATCTTAGAAATTTGCAAGCAGCCTATTTTGGTCCAACCGGTGATTTATATTTATTGAGAAAACAATTGGTAAAACCAGTACAAGATCAAATTTATAATGCTGTTCAAAATATAGCGGTAAGTAAGAATTACGATATTATTTTAGATAAGTCAAGTGATCTGATCATGCTTTATGCAAATACGAGATTTGATGTAAGCGAATTAGTATTGAACAGTATTGTTCGTGGCAGGAAAAAAACACAATTAGAAGAGAAAAAAAATCAACAACAAAGTGATGTTGAAGATGCCGCTGATAACGCCCAAGATAAGCTTGATGACAGGGCAAAGAAAAGAGAAGAATTACAAAATAGAATTAAAGAGCAACAGGATGCAAGAGCCAAACAAAGAGAAGAATTAAAAAAGGCAGCAGCAGAAAAAAGGGCAATGAGATTAGAAGAAATTGAAAATAGAAGAAAAAATCTAACAGAGACCGTAGCAAAATCAAAGGAGGCCGTTACAGATTCGGTCAAAACTGAACCATTAGATTCTTTGCAAAAGGTTTCTATTGAAAAAGAAAAAGACAGTTTAAAAAACAGCAAAAGAGCTGCATTGTTAGATAAGATAAAAAAACAACAAGAAGCTAAAGCTAAAAGACGTGAAGAAATTAAAAAAGCTGCTGAAGAAAAAAGAAAACAAAGATTAGAAGAAATTGAAAAACGAAAAAAACAATAAGAAAATAACAATTAATATTAATACTTAAAACAAATGAAACTATTTAAAAATCTATTATTAGTTAGTGCATTATTTTTTGCTTTTGCTGTAACGCAGGCACAATCTAAAGTTGCACATATAAACACCGAAGAATTGGTATCATCTATGCCAGAGACTAAGCAAATGCAGGAAGAATTAAAAAAAGTTGCAGCTGCCTATGATTCTGAATATAAAAGCCAAGGAAGTTCACTTCAAGCTAAATTAAAAAAATATGGTGCTGAAGCTGCTACACAAACTGATACCGAAAACGCGAAACGTGAAGCGGAAGTTCAAGATTTGAACAAAAAGATTCAGTTATATGCTCAAACTGCACAACAAGAATTACAGAAAAAAGAGTTTGATCTTTATAAACCTATCGCAGAAAAGGCAGAAAAGGCAATTAATGACGTAGCTGCAGAAAAAGGTTTTCAATACGTTTTTGATTCTTCTCCCGGAAAAGGTTTATTAGTTTATAAAGGTGAAGATTTAATGACTGCTGTTAAAGCAAAATTGGGTATTAAATAAAATTCTCAATGTTGGAATAATTAATTAAATCCCACTCCCGATAGTTATCGGGACGTGGGATTTTTTATTTTTGTAATCAATGAACGTTACGCAACCTATAGGTATTTTTGATTCTGGTGTAGGAGGATTATCAATTTGGAAAGAAATTGTTACGCTTTTACCCAACGAAAATACGATTTACTTAGCTGATAGTATTAATGCTCCTTATGGTAAAAAATCCAATAAAGAGATCATTAATTTAAGTGTTAAGAATACGAATTTACTATTAGAACGCGGCTGTAAAATAATTGTAGTAGCCTGTAATACTGCAACAACCAATGCCATTGATCATTTGCGTAATAACTATGATGTTCCTTTCATTGGTATTGAACCAGCCATAAAACCTGCTGCTTTAAAAACCAGAACCAATGCCATAGGAATATTAGCCACAAAAGGAACTTTAAGCAGTAAGCTGTTTAGTTCTACTTCTCAAAAATTTGCTGAAGGTATTAAAGTAATCGAACAAGATGGTGAAGGATTGGTGCCTTTAATTGAAAAAGGAGAAGTTGATTCTGATGAAATGCATAATCTCTTAAAGGGATATATCCATCCAATGTTAAAAGAGCATATTGACTACCTGGTTTTAGGATGTAGCCATTATCCTTTTTTAATTCCACAAATAAGAAAGCTGGTTGGTGAAGAGGTAACCATAATTGATTCGGGAGAGGCTGTCGCCAGACAAACAAAGGCCATTCTTGAGAAATATAATTTATTAAAAAATGAAAATTCCAGGGCGAAGCATCAATTGTATACAAATACCGACATCAACATCATGAAACAAATAATAGACAAGTTTCAAATTGAATGTAATATCTCTTATTTAGAATTCTGATCGACTATTTCTAGTAATATGAATTGATTTAGTTGAGGACCTAACTGGTTAAAATTATTATCAGCGACCAATAACAACGTTTTGTTTTTATTTGGCAAGATTGGACCGAAGGTGACGCCTTCAATATTGTCAATACTTTTATCGGTTAAGCTATCTCTTATAGTTTCAAAATCAAATAACAATTCCTTGCTAGCCGGTAAATAGGCTGTGTTATTTAAATTATCAAAATCCAAAATATTAGTTGCTTTTGATGCATCTACGTTAAATATTTTAACCGTATTCCCTTGATTTCCTAATCCGCTTGAATAACTGCGCTCAACCACATAAAATTTATCTTCTTCGTACATTAGAATATCTGTTAATCCGTTCACTGCAAATTTCCCCTTTGGGATTTTAGCAATCTTATCTAATTTATAGGCAAATGCTTTTGTCGGCAGATTGGATTCTTTATCTATATAAGTTATTCTAACAGGAGAATTTGTAATAACCAATGCCGGTTCTTCACCATCAGCCTCCAATGGTAATTCCATTGCTATCCAAAATCCCTTCTTATCAAAACTAATTGTTAATCCTTCAAGGGTACCGTTATGCCTGGGTTTTTGTATGCTAGAAGATTTAATATATTCGGGTAGCTTATAATTTTTTTTAACATTGCCCAAAGTATCTACAGAGAAGAATAGTGGGTCTTTCTTTGCAGTTATGTGTCCTTCGCTAGTCAATAATATCTCATTATTTGAACCATATCGAATTGATTCAAGATCTAAATAATTTATGGCATCAATAACCTTGATTTCCTTCCGGATACTAATATCAGAGATTTTCCTATGCTGGATATCAATTGTAGCTTCATATAATCTCGGATCATAAGCATCATCAGATACTATATAATAAATTCCGTTATGATAATCTATCCCCGAGAGGCCTCCAACGATAGCGCCATTGATCATAACATTTTCTGATAAAATATACTCATCTAAATAGTTAAGCTTTACAAAATTATGCTCTTCAATAGAAATACTCTTACATCCTAAAGTGCTAAAAAATATTATAAAAAGAAAAAGTATCTTTTTCATAGACTATTTATACCAACTGGCGTATTTAACATAGCTGTTTGCTATCCTGTCTATTTCTCCAGAAATGAGTTCTTCAGAAACATCATTTACTTTTTTAGCAGGCACACCTGCATAAACACTACCAGACTTTACCAAGGTACCTTTTGTAACAACGGCGCCAGCAGCGATAATTGAATTCTTTTCCACGATGCAATCATCCATAATAATGCTTCCCATGCCAACCAATACATTGTCATGTATAGTACAAGCATGAACAATGGCATTGTGACCAATAGAAACATTGTTACCTATATTCGTGGGGCTTTTTTGATAAGTACCATGAATTACGGCCCCGTCCTGTACGTTAACCTTGTTGCCCATTTTTATATAGTGTACATCACCCCGAAGTACCGCATTATACCAAATACTGCATTGATTACCCATTACTACATCACCAACAATTACAGCGTTCTCAGCAATAAAACAATCTTCTCCAAATTTGGGAGTCTTCCCGTTTAGTTTCTTTATAATCATTTAAAATAGCTTAATAATGATGCTTTTTTTGAGGCTGATACACTCAATTCTGTACCTGTGGACAAAATTATTGTGCCTCCTTTTCCTTTATTATAAGTTGCAATATAAGATACGTTGACCAAATAAGATTTGTGTATTCTTGCAAATCCGTTTTCATGAAGTAGATCTTCAAAATACTTCAAAGTTTTACTCACTAATTTTTTTTGATTATTTGTTAAAAATAATTCTGTGTAATTGTCATCTGCCTTGCAATATAGAATATTTTGAATTTCAAGAACTTCGAATCCATTCTGGATGGGAATGGTTATTTTGTGATTCGTTGGATTAATATTTGGGATCAAAACCGAATTCTGTAATTCAGTTTCCTTCTTTTTTATTTCAGAAACATAATCAACAGCTTTGATCAATTCATCAATAGATATTGGTTTTAACAAATAATATGAGGCATGATTGTTTAATGCTTCTATTGCGTATTGATTATAAGCTGTTACAAAAACAACCTCAAAGTTAGAATGATCGACCTTTTCAAGCAGGTCGAAGCCACTTCCATATGGCATTTCTACATCTAGAAATACGAGATCGATTTCATTATTTCTAATCAATACCAAAGCATCATCAATATTCGAAGCCTCACCCAAAACCTCTACGGTTGGACAATATTTAGCCAAATAATTTGCTAGTATTTCCCTACTGGTCTTTTCGTCTTCTACGATGATAGATCTGAGCTTCATTAATCTTTTTTCAGGGTTAATATCACTTTTGTTCCGGTTTTATCATCATATAGATCTTCAATAAGGACATCTACCTTATCTCTATACATCTCATTTAAGATCTTTATACGCTGTTTAATATTATTTAAGCCTTTTGATTGTTGTTTCTTTTGATGTTCTGTCTTCAGTTCTGCTGATTTCGTTCTGCCAATACCGTTATCAGTTATTTCAATTATAATAGTTTCATCATCTTTTTTAACTAATGCTACTTTTAAAAAGCCCTTTTCCTTTTTGTATCGTAAACCATGCCATACTGCATTTTCAATATAAGGTTGAAGCAACATTGGAGGTATCTGGAATAGATCTTGTTCTATACGATCATCAACATTAAGTTCATAATCAAATTTATCTTTAAATCGCGAATGCTCTAATTTTAAATACAGGTTTAACAATTCAAGTTCTTTGGTAAGTGATATAAAATCTTCCTCAGAATTAACCAAAACGCTTCGCATTAAGGTTGAAAAATCTGTGAGATAACGGTTCGCTGTTCTTTCGTCGTTTTGAGCAATAAAACTATTTACAGAATTCAATGCATTAAAAATAAAATGCGGATTCATCTGTGTGCGCAACGATTTAAGGGCTAATAGATTGTTAGCAAGTCTTCGCTGCCTATTACTTTTAAACATCCAAAATAAAGAGAATAATAATAATATTAGTCCGGTAAGTAAGGCATAGATTATGATCCTTTGTCTTCTTTCATTTTCAATTGTCAATCGATTCTCTGATTGATATAGTTGTAATTTGCTTTCAGAGAGTTCGCGGTCTTTCTCTAAGCTCGTTATTCTATTTTGCTTTTCTGACAGATCCTTATTTAGGTTTACTATCTCATTAATTTCATTTTCCTTCTGTTTATACAACTTATCGACCAATGAAACATATTTTTTATAATTACTCAACGCTTTATCATCATTCCCTAAAGAAACATACACTTCTGAGAGTTTTTGAATGGCATCTTTTTGAGTTTCAATATCGTTACTGCTTTCGGCTTCAGCTGCACTTTCTTCCAGTAGTGGAATCGCTTTATCTAATTTATTTTGTTTTATATAAGCATTCCCCAAGTCTAATTTAGCTTTAGATCTTGTTAATGCTTTTTCTTCATCTTCAACGATCACTTCATCCAGATCTGCATCTTCTAAATTTTTCAAGGTAGCTTGTCTCTGCGCTACCTCTTTATCTATATTTTTATTTCTGCTGTAAAAGTTAGCCGCACGTTGACTTTCAATAACAGCTTTTTGAGGCTCTTTTTTTAGGACTGAATTTTGAGAACTTAATAAATAACCTTCTGCTTTAGCCGTTTCTCCTTTAGCCTCGAGTACAGAAGATATCTTGGCATTCAGGTCGCTTATTTTGGCCGGATTCGATATTCTTTTTGCTAAGTTAAGTGCGGTTTGATATTCATTGAACGATTTGTTTAATTGATCCGTTTTAAAATAATTATCACCGAGGCCCTCATAGATCTCAATTTTTTGCATTGAACCAATTTCGGTATTCTCTAAAAGTGAATTATAGACATCCTGACTTTTTGAATAATCAGAATTTAGAAAATACGCTTTTGCCAATTTTAACTGATAAAAAATATTCGATGAGTAATCAACAGCAATTTTATAATTACTTGAGGCAAGATCAAATTGTTTTAAATTCAAATAAACATCTCCAAGTACACTATAGGCATCTGATAATTGTTTTTTATTTTTAGTTTCATTGGCAATTAAAAAAGACCGTTCTATGAGATCAATACTTTTTGAAGGATTTATCTTTTTAATAGTATTGGCCGAGTCTAATAAAAATTGAAATTCAGAATCTATATTGCTTTTTTCTTTAGCAATCGTTCTAACTTTATCTCTACTTTTTTGATCTAACCTACCCGATTCATCTATTACTTCATAATAGTTACTTCCATCTAATCTGTAAGAATTTATAACCTTTCCATTTTTACTCAAAATGATCACATCGCCATTTTTTGCATTGATCATGAATTGACCATTTGCATCTGTTATGGTCGAAATATTAGTGCCTTTTACTCTGATATGTATACCGCTTAAGGGTGCTCCGGTTTGATCTGTAATTCTGTCAGTATATACTTTATAAGGTAAGTTTGCCTTATTAGATATTTGACCCGTCATCTCAAAAATTACGGCAAACAACAAGAAAACGAATATGTTAATAGTTCTTTTCATTCAAGTTTTAACTTCGTAAAGCTACATACTTAAATTCGTTTTATAAAATACATCTTGACTGATAATTGCCTTTTGAGCTATAAAAAAAAAGCGAATTTCCTGTCATCCTTTCTGAAAGAACTATTTCACTCACCCAAAGGTATCAATGACTCATTCTTGTTTTTTTAAGTTCATTTTACTATCTAATTTTAGCTTGAATTAAACATAAAATATTATGAAAAATCTTAGAAAACTTCTCATTCTAACCTTAACCTTAAGTACACTTATGGCATTTTCTAAAGAAGATCCAGCAAAAAAGCATACCATTAAAGTTGCTTTATTATTAGACACCAGTAATTCTATGGACGGATTGATAAATCAAGCGAAATCTCAATTATGGGAAATTGTAAATGAACTTTCTTATGCAACCTGTGATAACCAGGATCCCGATCTATTGATAGCACTTTATGAGTATGGAAATGACAATCTATCATCACGAGAGGGGTACATCCGACAAGTAATTGGGTTTAGTTCTGACCTAGATGAGATTTCAGAGAAACTTTTCTCTCTTCATACAAATGGAGGAAATGAATTTTGCGGTGAGGTAATTCAAACGTCATTGCGCCAACTAGATTGGGGTAAAAATCGCAATGATTTAAAACTCATTTTTATCGCCGGCAATGAACCTTTTACGCAAGGAAAAATTAATTATCAAGATGCCGCAATGCAAGCCAATGAACAAGGTGTAACTATTAACACTATATTTTGTGGAAATTATCAAAATGGCGTACAAGGTAAATGGAAGGATGGCGCAAGATTGACTTATGGTGATTATATGGCCATAGATCATAATCAAGCTATCGTACACATAAGTTCACCTTATGATGACATCATTATTCAATTGAACAATGAACTAAACGATACCTATATATATTATGGTGACTCCGGACAAAGTAAGATGCGTTTACAAGCAGCGCAAGATTCTAATGCTGCAGAATTAAATGAAGTCGTTGTTGTAGGAAGAGCTGTATCTAAAAGTTCAAGAATTTATAAAAATTCTTCCTGGGATCTGGTCGATGCCGAAAAAGAAATAGGGTTTAGTTATAGTAAAGTTGATAAAAAGAGTTTACCAAAAGAATTACAAAATAAAACATCTGAAGAAATTAAAAAATATGTTGCCCATCAACGACAAAAACGACAAGAGATTCAAGAAAAAATTAGAGACCTAAACACGAAAAGAAATGATTATGTTAAGGAAAAAAGAAAAGAAAGTGAAAACCAACAGTCACTTAATAGCGCACTATTAAACGCAATTAAAAAACAAGCGAAGCTAAAAAATTACGTTTGGTAAATAAAAACCCACATATGTGGGTTTTTTTAATTCTTCGATTTGAATAAAAACGGATTGTATTCTTGTATATAACCTCTGTCCTTAGGCCTTTTCTTAAAGAGATTAATCCCTAAAGTAAATTGATGAAATCCACCATTTTGAAAAGTTATATCCCCAAGTTGATGTGTATAAGTATAAGAGGCAATATAACTCTTGAATTCAATTCCCACGATAGGAGTTATCTGGGATAACGCCTGAATATCATTACTTTCAATACTTCTTCGGTATGATAAGGCAACCCATAATCTTTTATCTGTTCCTATAAGCCGATATAGTTTTGTATTAATATCTAGTGCTACCTCGTTGGTTCTTTCAAATAATTGAAACATCACAGAAGGTTCTATTTGCATTCTCCTACCCCATCCAAAAAAATAACCTATGTTAAGTAAATATCTTCTTAAATTAACTGACTGATAATTTTCATTGATTGCAGTCCGGCTATTCAATAATAAATTCTTAATCGTAAAATAGGCATACCCATCTAAATTAAAATAAGCAGCACTAAAATCAGCATTAAAATAACTGTCTGATTCTACAATTTGGGAAATTACCGGATCGGGAATAGAAAAACTACGCTGGTCTACGCTGTTTTGCACAAAGGTAGCAGAAAGTGCAAAAGACAATTGATTCAAAGCTTCATCCCGGCCAAAATTAAGATGGTATGCATAGGTTCCCTGAATACCTATCTGAGAATGAAATCCATTCTTATCATTAAAAATAATAGCTCCTAAAGCCATTTTTTCACCAAATCGGTTATGAAAACTTATGGTTTGTAATGAAGGTGCTTCAGAATTATCAGACCATTGCTGCCGGTGTGTTAAACGCAGTGGAGCTCCATTACTCATCCCTGCAGCCGAAGGATGTACCAGATATATATTGTCTGTCAAATAATCTGAATAAATCGGAAGTGTTCCTTGTGCTTGAACATTGTTTTTAACTAAATAAAAACATAAGATTATAAAAAATGTTTGATATTTTTTCAAGTTACTTTCTTATTAAACTAAAATGTCCCCTTCTTGTTCTGCCATCATCCAATTTGACTAAAAACCAATAATCGGATTCGGGCATTAATTTACCATTATATCTACCGTCCCAGCCTTCACTATTGGGATCTATTTTTGCCAGTACTTTGCCAAATCTATCAAATATCAAAATTTCAGAATTAGGCTGAAGGTTAACACCCTGGACTTGCCAATTATCATTATACCCATCTCCATTAGGGGTAAAGAACCTTACATATCCTATCACAGAAACTTCCTCTGAGATCATTCCACAACCATTTATGTCACGAATATAGATGGTATGATTTCCAGCTAAAACATTATTAAAAACATGGTGATCCTGGTAAGGCCCTTCTTCATTATCTAATGAATACTCATAATCGCCTTGTCCGTTAACACTAATGCTAATACTATTATCCGCCGAATCGTCGACGATTTCAATATTTGATATACTAGCTATATTGGAATCACTAATAGTGATCTTTTTTGTTCTAGTACAATTATTATTATCTATTGCTGTGAGGTAATATATCCCTGATTCCATAAAATCATAGCTTATAAAATTTCCGTTCATTAAAGGCACATTATTTTGATCACTCCATTGGTAGTTATATTCTCCCTGTGGATTTTGAGCCGAAATTATTAGTGGCTCCGGTAAAAGATTTAAGCACAATTTGGCCTCACTTTGCAAATCAAACTCAGGTAATGGGTTTACATTTAGCGTAATATGTTGTCCAATGCCGATACAAGCCTGATTATCAAGATTATCTATCCTAACGAATATTTGTTGAGAAAAAGGAGAACCTGAATTAATGTGATTTAGTGGGTCGAGTAAATTTTGTTCTGATAAGGCATCTTCGATGTTTTCATAATATGATACACTTAAATTTTGGTCTTGTGGAAAAAGGTCTAAAATGTCATTTGTCGCATTGCTAAAATTAAATTGAGTGATGCCATTAGTATCATCTCCTACAAAATCAGCACTATCACATTCATAATAACTAAGCATATAATCTTCAGGAATAGAAGAAGTTGTCACAACTAAGTCTACTTCTACTAAACTATAACAACCAAATTGGTTTTCAACTCGCAGATAAATCTTAGAAGTATTTGCGTTAGAAAAATTAAGTAGATCTATAATTAAATTACTTTCTGAAGCTGCATCCGCTTGAGTTAAGTGATATGAAAAATATAAACCTTCCGTATTAGATGATATTAAATTTTCAATTTCCCTAAGATTAAAAAATGAAATACCATCCTGATCATCATCACATTGTTGTAATGTTATATTGGAAACTGTGGTTGGAACATCAAAAATTGTGATTCGTTGAGTTATGGTTTTCGTTTCTTCAGAAGTGGTTACTTCAACGGTTACTAAATATTCACCCGGTGACGAATAGAAATGGGATGGGTTCCTTTCATTTGATATGGGAGTCCCATCACCAAAATCCCAAATAATTGATAGTATATTGTCATTAGAATCTAGTTCGAAGTTCGTGATATCGCCGAGGCAAACATTTTGAATTATTATTTGGGCTTCAAAAAATGATTGTATAAAAGGTGGTAATCCTTGTCCCGAATTACGATTCCCCAAACTAATAGCACCATGAACATAGCCGGCAGCCAGTCCATTACCTTCTGGGTTATTAATGACACTTAAAAAAGGCTCACCATCGATGGCCCGGTATATTTTACCATCTAAGCCTAATTGAAGTGCCGCTCGCTGGTTGGTATACGAATGTAATTCTATTCTCGATGCATTCAAATTATTGGCCGTGGGTGACGGAATATCTATGTTAAATTGAAATAATTTTTCTATCGCCGGAATATCATCAATAGTGAAATCTCCTGTCGATATATAAAGTTTTTTACTTAATGGTGAAAATTCAACCCCATAGGGAAAGTAATCTATAACATCTAATTGTCTTTCGTTTGTAACGATTCCCGACGCACTATCAAAATCATATATAAAGAGCCCAGAAGTCATATTTGCAGTTACTATCTTAGTACCATCGGGTGAGACCTTTAAATAGCCTCTAGGGTCTGCTATAAGGGTAAACCCACTGTTGCCAGCAATCGGTGTTTTATTAACACCATTTTCATCAACCTTATAAACATAGAATCTGCCCTGATTTATAGAGATCACCCAATAAGCATTCTCATTCAGCACTTTAACTGCGGAAATTTTTTCACTGGTGGGTGAGAGCAAAAGATTCGTTACTATAGGTACATTATTCATGGAAATAACATCACCTAACCCCTTATCGAGGTTCATATCAACCGTATAATAGTTCAATCCATTTTCACCACCAGACCAATCAACCGTAAATATGAAATAGATATTAATATCACCAGGTTTTGGAACAATAATAGCAGATTGTGAACTTGACGAATTGCCCCGTAAAGTAGTTCCCGAAGGCATTTCACCATGCATTCGATTCCAAACTGTTGTACCATCGGTATAAAATAAAAGCTCCCCTTTTTTATCCGATATGGTAGCACATCCTTCTAGGGTATTCAATGATCCATCTAATGCAGGTACTGGAAATCCGGAATTAAAGTTTAAGCCGGCTTTTTCACCAAAATACCAATATGTAGCCTCTTTTTGAGCAAACGATATTTTGAATACAAAGAGACATAAAATAATAAGGAAGTAGCGGTTCTTCATTTTAACAAATTAATAAAGAACATCAAATATAGATAATAAATAACTTTTCTTACTTTTGCGATCAAATACACCCTGAATGTTTACAATTAAGTTAGAGACAACAAACAATGCATCCATAATTAAATTTGTAGCAAATACTATCTTAACCGATGGTAGTTTTGAATATAATAATGTTGAAGACGCTACGAATTCGATACTAGTACAGCAATTATTTCATTTACCATTTGTTAAAAAGGTATTCATAACAGCAAATTTTATAGCGATTGAACGGTATAATATTGTTGAATGGGCAGAGGTACAAGAGGAATTACAGCAAGTTATCGAGGACTATTTAAATAAAAATGGATCACTTTTCAATGTGGAGGAAGAACGCAAAAAGATGCCAGTACAGATCTACGCAGAGAGTACACCAAATCCGAATGTAATTAAATTCGTAACAAATAAATTGCTCACTCCTCAAAATATTGAAATCTTATCTGCCGAAGATTCTTCGGGAGTACCAATAGCTATTTCTTTATTCAAATTCCCTTTTATAAAAGAAGTATTTATTTCAGAGAATTATATTTCGATAACAAAAACTAGCGACATAGATTGGTTTGAAATCACCAATGAGCTTAGAGGTTTCCTTAAAAATTATATTGAAGAAGGCAAACCAATTATAGACGAATCATATGTACCTGTTCAAAATACCACTTTACAAAATGCTGATGTAGATCTTGGCAAACTAGATGAGATCTCACAAGAGATTGTTTCCATTCTTGATGAATATATAAAACCAGCTGTGACGTCAGACGGGGGTAATATATTGTTTCAATCTTATAATGCTAAAAGCAAGACTGTTAATGTGATCTTACAAGGTGCTTGCAGTGGTTGCCCATCATCTACGATTACTTTGAAAAATGGAATCGAAGCCACACTCAAACAATTATTACCAAATAAAATTGAAGAGGTTATTGCCGTAAATGGATAATTTAATTAATTCTTTGCTTCAATAATTTTGTATCTTTACTTTTAATAGAATTATTTAACTTAAAATTTAATAAAAATGGCAGTAATGAAAGTTATTGAAGTGATGGCAAATTCTAGCAAAAGCTGGGAAGATGCTACTCGAAATGCAGTAAAGCATGCTTCAAAAAGTGTAAAGCAAATTAAATCTGTATTTGTACAATCACAAAGCGCTGTAGTAGATGGTGATGATGTAAAAGAATTTAGGGTAAATGTTAAAATTACTTTTGAAGTAAAATAAATAATTTACATAAAGAATAAAGGCGTTTTGAAGAATTTCAAAACGCTTTTTTTATTGCGTATATTAGCATAAAAAAGAATGTTGAATAAAATTATTCTTCTTTTACTTTTAACTTTATTAGTCAGTTGTAATTCTCAAAATCAGAACACAATGTCAGATCATAAATATACCAATGCATTAATTAATGAAACGAGCCCTTATCTATTGCAACATGCGCATAATCCGGTTAACTGGTATGCCTGGAATGACGAGACCTTAGCCTTGGCTAAAAAAGAAAACAAGCTTATATTAATTTCAGTTGGTTATGCAGCCTGTCATTGGTGTCACGTTATGGAACATGAAAGCTTTGAAGACACTACCGTTGCCAAAATAATGAATCAACATTTTATAAATATAAAAGTTGATAGAGAAGAAAGACCTGATGTAGACCAGGTATATATGAATGCTGTTCAGTTAATGACAGGTCGTGGCGGCTGGCCGTTAAATTGTATTGCATTACCAGATGGGAGACCACTTTGGGGTGGCACTTATTTCCCTAAAGATAATTGGATAAATGCGTTGGAACAGCTGGCAAAGTTATATAAGGATGAGCCCGACAAGGCCGAAGAATATGCTGCTAAATTGACCGAAGGCGTTAAACAGTCTGACCTAATTACCTTAAATACTTCAGAAAAAAACTATAACATAATAGAATTAGATTCCATTGTTGCTAATTGGAAAAAGTACATGGATCCTGAATTAGGTGGAAATGCAGGAGCACCTAAATTTCCCATGCCCAATAATTATCAGTTTTTACTTCGATATGCCATTCAGAAGAATGATAAACAAATTCTTAATTATGTAAACACAACATTAACGAAAATGGCTTTTGGAGGACTTTATGATCAAGTAGGTGGTGGCTTTGCAAGGTACTCGGTAGATGCCAAATGGCATATCCCGCATTTTGAAAAAATGTTATATGATAACGGACAATTGGTAAGCCTATATTCAAATGCATATTTAGTTACTAAAAATAATCTATACAAAGATATTGTTTATGAAACCACTGCCTTTATAGAGCGTGAATTAATGAATAATGAAGGTGCTTTTTATTCTTCTTTGGATGCCGATAGTAATAATAAAGAAGGAGAACTTGAAGAAGGTGCCTTTTATGTTTGGACCAAAGAAGAATTGAAAGGCCTATTAAATGAGGATTTTGAACTGTTTGCGGAGTATTACAATATTAACGACACTTTTAAATGGGAGAATGAAACTTATCATCTATATAGAAATATTTCTGATGAAGAATTTTCAAAAAAAAATGATTTGAAAGTTGAAGCTGTCAAGAGAAAAGTGGATCAATGGAAAAAACTACTATTAAAGAAAAGAGAAGAAAAAGACCGCCCCCGACTAGATGATAAGGTTCTCACTTCCTGGAATGCATTAATGCTGAAAGGATATGTTGATGCTTACCGTGTATTTGATGATCAGCATTTTTTAGACCGTGCTTTAAAGAATGCGAATTTTTTACTTTACAAACAGTACAATGTCGAAGGTGGCCTTTATAGAAATTACAAAAATGGTAAAAGTTCTATCAATGCTTATTTAGAAGATTACGCTACTTTAATAGATGCTTTTATAAGTTTATATGAAGTTACCTTAGATGAAAAATGGTTAAAAGAAGCGAAACAACTAACCGATTATTGTTTTGATCATTTCTTCGATGATGCTAGTAATATGTTCTTTTTTACCTCCAATAAAGACAAAGACCTCATCGCTAGAAAAATAGAAACAGACGATAACGTAATCCCCTCTTCTAATTCTATTATGGCTAATAATCTTTTTAAATTAGGTCATTATTATTCAAATCCAACCTACCTGAAAGATGCCAAACAGATGTTGCATAATGTAAAAGACAAAGCACTTAAGTATGGGGCAGGGGCTTCAAACTGGTCAATACTGTATACTAATTTTTTAGGCGATTTTTATGAAGTTGCGATTGTAGGTAAGGACGCACTTCAAAAACTAAAAGAGATCAATAAAAAGTATATTCCTAATAAACTTATTGTGGGTAGTGTAAAAGAAAGTAATCTGTCATTATTGGCCTATAAATATAATGAAGACCAAACCACCATTTATGTTTGTATTGATGGTGCTTGTCAGTTACCTGTAAATGAAACCCTTAAAGCAATACAGCAAATTAAAATTAAATTATAACAGATATTTACAAGTGTTTTTATAATTGGCTTAGTTCTTCTATAAAAAAGCGAAATATACTATATTTGATATATCTGGATAAATTCTAATTATGAAACAATTAATTATTTTAGTCCTCTTCGCGTTATTTAGTATTAATACTTTCGCACAAGCAACACTTTATGTAGGCGAAAATTTTATGAATAGTTATAGGAATATTAAGATAAATTCATCAAAAAATAATCCTGGAGAGAATATTTCTGGTTCTCCATTTACAACCGATGATTTTGTGTTAGGGACTGTTATAGGATATAAAGCTAATTATCTTTTGAGGTACGATACATTTAATGATCAAATGCTAGTAAAACGAGAGGACGGTAACGTTGTAATAATAAATAAAGAAGCTATTACCGAAGTAACATTTAATGATGGAACTAAATACGTAGTGTTCGACTACACTTTCGATGGAGCCAAGAAGAATGGATACTTAGAAGTATTATTGGAAAACTCAGCAATATCTCTATTAAAAAAAGAAGTAATTAAATTTGTTCCTGCTCAAAAACCAGCATCTGGTTATGACCAGCCAAAACCACCTTCATTTAAAAAAGCGCGTGATCAATATTTTATATCAAATAAAAACGGTGAGATCAATTCATTTAGCAAAAAGAAAGATTTTTTGATGCTCTTTCCTGATATAAAAAAGGATATTGAAAATTTTATTAAATCTAATAAGGTTAAATTCACAAAAGAAAAAGATCTGATAAAGCTCGTTGAACATATTAATTCTAGCCTTTAATACCTGTTTTGACAAATGATTAAAAGCTATAGAATATATAAAATTGCACTCTAATGGATGTTTTACAAGTATTTTTTGTGGCTTTAGTAGCATTTTTACATATTTATTTTATGATATTAGAAATGTTTTATTGGACAAAACCTAAAGGACTTAAAGCTTTTGGTATGACTAAGGAATTGGCTGAACAATCAAAAACATTGGCTGCAAATCAAGGCTTATATAATGGGTTTTTAGCTGCCGGCCTCATTTGGTCTCTTATAAATAAAAATTTTAGCGATCAGATTGCATTATTCTTCTTGTCTTGTGTTGTAATTGCTGGTATATATGGGGCATATTCCACAAAAAAGATAAAACTTTTTTATATACAATCTATTCCCGCCATCATCGCAATAATATTTACATTGATATAAAAATATATCAAATTCAAATCTATAGTAAACTTTACTTTTTTGATTTAATCGCAATAAAATCTTTTAAATAAAAGGGCTCGAAATAAGCGACATCTTCAAAGTCTCTATTTTTGAATTTTTGTGAAGAAAAACGTACTCATTTCTTTAGCCGAAGGAAAATAATCATCTAAAAATATGGCGTTTTTATGAATGATGGTTTCTTTACATTTATCGGCACCATCTCCTAACAAGTAAACTTTCCATTTTTCTAAATAAGTTGCAAATGAATTTTCTGTAATAATTTCAGCTTTAATTTCTCTAATTTGATGATAATTACTATCGTAAACACTACTATACACTTCCATTCGCCTCGCATCTAATAGTGGAATTATCAAAGCATCTTTTTCAACCTTCAATGTTGATGCCAAGGAGGCCAACGTTGAAACTGATATCAATGGTATGTCTAAAGAATAGCATAGGCCTTTAGCAGCAGAAACCCCAATTCTAAGTCCGGTATAAGAACCCGGACCCTTACTAACAGCTACAGCATCCAGGTCGGTTAATTTTTTATTGGCTTTTTTAATGACCTCATCAATATACACATGCAACATTTCACCATGTGAATAACTGCCATCATTCACTTCTTTTAACTGTAGTATTTCTTTATCCTCAGAAAGACTTACAGAACAATTTTTAGTAGCAGTTTCTATATTTAATATAAGGGCCAAATTGTCTTAATTTTCTGCAAAGATACATTTTAGAAAAATAAAACCTCACAATACAAGATACTGTGAGGTTCAATAATAATTGATATTTTATTTATTCTATAATAGGTTCTCCGTAATAGAATTTCAATACTTTAGTTTTAAATACATAATCATATTTTGCCCTTATCAATGTTGATTCTGCATTAACCAACCTATTTCTTACCTGATCAAAATCAAAAGAGGTCATGGCTCCCAGATCATAACTTTCTTGTGCATTCTTAAATGCTTCATTTTGAGCAACCAATGATTTTTCTGCCGCTTCAAAACTTTTTGCAGCAGCTTTAGCATCTAAAAATGCTCTTTCAATGGTTTCCTTGAGTTGTAATTTCTGATCTTCTAAATCGAATTCTCTTATTTTATGCGTAATAATAGATTGATTTACATTTGATTTTGTTTGATTTCTGTTAAATATTGGGATATTTAATGAGAATCCTAAACTATAACCTAAGTTATCACTTAATTGTGTTGAAAAGTCTTGATTTGTAAAAAGTTCGTTAAAGATATTCTGATAAGAACTTCCTGCACCGGCAAAAAAGGTTAATGAGGGTAAAAAAGCACCTTTTGCTACCTCTATTCCTAAACTTGCATTTTCTACTCCCAGATTGGCTTTGGAGATCTCAGGCCTGTTTTCTAATGCTTTTTCATAAACCATATTTGCATTATCATATAATAATGCCGCTGAGGGCGAGTCTATTTCGATAGTAGCAACATCAAAATTCTCAGAAGAGATCTGTAACAATTGAGCCATTGATAATAAGGCCAGATCTAAGGTGTTTTCTATAGTAATGACGTTTTGGGCATCTGTGGCAGCCGTAGATTCTGCATTTAAAAGGTCTCCTTTTGGTTTTACACCCGCTTCAACCTGACTTTGGGTAATATCTATTTGCTTCGCACTAATTTCGTATTGGGTTTTAGCAACTGTTAAATTCTCCTTGGCGAACAATATATTTAGATATGCATTCACCACAAAAAGAGAAATATCATCCTGCATTTTTTCAAGATCTAGTTTACTCGATTCTACACCCAACTGTGCTTGTTTATAAATATTCAGATTTCTAAATCCGTTGAATACAGTCGTATTACTATTCAAACTAAATGATGACCTAAAATTATCTGTAGATATCCGTGTTCCATCTTGACCAATAGAAGAGCCAAAGTTGAGTCCGGGAGAAATAGAACCATTTAAATTTGGTAAAAAATTACCTTTAGCACTTATAACATCTTCTTCACTTATTTGTACTCGTAATTCGTTTTGTTTAATGGATATATTATTTTCGAGTGCATAATCTACACATTCTTTTAAAGTCCATTTTTTATCTTGAGAAAATGATGTAATTATAACAAAGAGGGAAACTAAAATACTTAATCTTGTTTTCATGTATAATTTAATATTTTGAGGTAGTTATAAAACCATTAACTTTAAATCAAGTTAAAAAGTTTTATTTGATTTGGTTTTATGGTTTTTTGATTTTCTATATGACGACTAAAAATAAAACTTGTTACACTTTATTCTTCTTATTAAAACGTTAAAGTTTAATTTTTTTCCAATTCTTGTATAAAAGAAACCCTGCAACACCAATTAAAATGTATGGAAAAGCCATTAAATACATGATCCCCAGATTTAGTCCTTCGGCCATTTCAGCATCACCAGATTCTACTACAGCTTTACACATAGCACATTGCGATGAGGCGCTTTGTGTGAGGAATAATACTATTATTAAAAAAAGTTTTTTCATGAATAATAAGGTGATATCATTAAATATACAATAACTCCAGAAATGGCTACGTATAACCATAAAGGAAAAGTAAATTTCGCAATTTTCTTATGTTTTTCAAAATCATTGGTAATTGCCCTAACATAAGTTATTAATACGAATGGAATTACAATTACCGATAAAAATATGTGTGTTAATAATACAAATAGATAGATATATTTTATAGTCCCTTCTCCGCCAAAACTGGTTGAATCGGATGTCATATGATAGGCCATATACATCATTAAAAAAATGATCGAGAAAAGAATGGCTGTTTTCATTAATTTTTCGTGCAATTCTCTTTTCTTATTTTTTATAGCCCAAACCGCAATCATTAATAGGATTGCCGTTACACCGTTAATGGTAGCATAGATTGGAGGTAGAAAAATGGGCAATTCATAATCTAGTTTTATTTGAAAGAGTAAGGCAACAACCACAGGAATGGTTATTGACAAAACAATGATCAAGATATTGTACTTTTTTGAAGATGCTTTTTCTGTCATTCTCGCAGATTATTCTTTTAATAATATAGCTATATCTTCTTTTAACCATTGTACCTGGCTTGCATCCAATCCGTCGTAAAATTTAATAGGATTTTCATTTTCACCCGATTTTACTGTTCTTGATCTTATGTAACCATCCTTATCTATTAAAGCAAAAAGACCTGAATGTTCAAAACCACCAGGGGCTTCTTCATTTTCACCGGCATATAATTTAAAGCCTTCATTCGAAAATTTATAGATCACCTCTTTTTCGCCTGTCAAAAAATGCCAATTTTTTAAGGTGGCATTGTTCTTATCAGCATACTTCTTTAGCGCTTCCGGAGTATCTCTCTTTGGATCTATGGTAATAGAGGCAATACCGAAATTGGGGTTTCCATAAAATTCGGTTTGAATTTTTAGCATGCTTTCATGCATTTTAGGACATATCGTTGGGCATGATGCAAAGAAAAATTCTACTACATAAACTTTATCTTCGAAAGTTTCATTAGTTACTATATTTTTGTTTTGATCAATAAATTCAAAAGGAGGTACCTGCTCAAATTTTAAAAGGTCTTTTTTAGATATATTATCAATAATTTTCGGAATAGCCCAGATCCCAAAGATCAAAATGATAAATGTGATGCCTATGTATGAATTTTTCTTCATTATATCTGTCGTTTATTCTTTTTCAAGGCTAATCTATATTCTGCCACCAATACTTTTACATCATCTACCATTTTTTTATGGATAGGCGCTACCGTTTCTGCATTGTATCCATACATAAGGCCTTCCACGGAATCTTCATCGGAAGTGCGCCCACGCAAGTCCATATTTTTGTCTATAATAAAAGCATATGGTGAATAGCTATTCGAATGTAACCGATAAGTTGTTTTTAAGCTATCAAACAACTCAGAGATCTCTGCGGGTGTACCATAAACAAAATTCCATTTTTGCATATCGGTTATAACGCCTAATTCTCCTTTCAGCATCTCGGCTTGTTCTTCTGTCCCGTTAGGTAAAACAACTACAAATTGAAAATCTTTAAACTTATAAAAATGTTTATAAATCTTTTCATTTAAGTTAAGGGCATTGTTTTTTACATTTTGCAGATCATTACCAAAAAAACAAAGGATATTTATCTTTCCCTGAAGCGAAATCGTGTCTGTATCTGTACTCGATAAATGCGTTACATCGTTAATTTTTTCTGTTAGAACAGGAAGCTTTGCAAAGTTGTTGGTACCCGTTAGTAATAAGATATAAAATACTAATGGTAAAATGAACAGGCCAAATAATACCCAAAATTTTTTCATGTCTAATATACAGCTAAAAAAAGCGGTTAATAACCGCTTAATATTGTATTATTTATAGTTCCAATTTGTGTATTTACTCATTACATCACCAATATAGCCGCCTTCGACTAATATGATGAATGATAAATAACAAATTAAAAAAACGGTTGTCCAAACTATAGCCCTTCTTAAACTGGCTTTTTCTTGTTTTAAATGCATAAAATACCATGCGATACCATATGCCTTAACCAATGTAAGTATTAAGAATATCCAATTTAAAATACTGGTTCCCAAAAATTTCGTTAAGTGTATAGAATCGGGTTTTGAGATACCTAAAATTACCTCTACAACGGTAATAAGCGATAAAAATCCGAATACTTTCCAAATTAAACCTACGTGCGAATCGTGTGATGTTTCGTGTGCCATTTTTATTTTTTTAAACTAAATAGAAGAATGTAAATACAAATACCCAAACCAAATCTACAAAGTGCCAATACAACCCAACTTTCTCAACCATTTCGTAATGCCCTCTGCGTTCGTAAGTACCAACTATTACATTAAAAAATATAATAATATTAATTAGAATACCAGAGAAAACGTGAAAACCATGGAATCCGGTGATAAAAAAGAAAAAGTCGGCAAACAGAGTTTTACCGTATTCATTTACTTTTAAGTTCGCTCCCATCACCACTCCCGTAGCCTTAGTTAAAAATGTATTCGCTTCTTCTCTTGTTAGAATTTTCTTTTTCTTGGTTTCTAAGTTTATTTCTTCGGTACGTAAAGCAATATTCGGATTCGCATTAAAACTTTCGATAACATCATTAACTGTATATGGTGGAATCGCACCTGCATCTTCTACAAACCATAAACCATTGCTTCTTGTTTGCTGAATTCTTTGGTCGTCTGGTGATTTTTTAACAAAATCTTCCAAAGCGATCTGGTGTCCTGTAGCATCTACAAACTGCACTATTTTACCGTCTTGTAATTCTAATGCACCATAGGTTCCTCCAATAAAATTTTTCCATTCCCATGCTTGCGATCCCAAGAAGATCAGACCACCGATAATGGTTAATAACATATATAGCGTTACTTTTCCTTTTTTCATTTGATGCCCTGCATCAACTGCCAATACCATGGTAACAGATGAGAATATCAAAATAAAAGTCATAAAAGCGACATAGTACATTGGATAATGACCGTGAACAAATGGTACGTGTGTAAATACCTCATCGGCTATTGGCCAACTATCAAGGAATTTAAAACGCATTAGTCCGTATGCTCCTAAAAAACCAGAAAAGGTTAATGCATCAGACATTATAAAGAACCACATCATCATCTTCCCATAACTGGCATTTAAAGGTTTATTGCCTCCCCCGTACCATGCTCCTTCTTTCTTGTTTTCTGTAGCAACTGTTGCTTTCATAAAAAATTTGTATCAGTTAATTTTTGGTTATGATGCCTATTATTTTAGGCCAGGTTTTTATTTTTATTCGAGTCTCACTTATTGGCAGACAGGCAAAAGTAAAAAACTTAAATGACATAAACCAATAGTAAAAATTGTTAAACAGACTAGCCCTTTTTATATTAACGCGAAAAATAAAAAAATAAAAAGAGAAATATCCATAAAATATCTACAAAATGCCAAAAAATACCACCCAGTTCTAAGCCCAGGGAGTTTTCAGCACTATATTTTTTATTTATATTTTTAACAAGAACAACTGTTAATACCAAGAGTCCGGCAAGTACATGTAATAAATGCGCGAACGAAATGGCAACCAATAATGAAGATGAAACCACACTGCCTTTACCTGTAAAGAACAATCCAGCTTCGTTTAATTGATAAAATCCTTCAATTTGAAAATACACAAATCCTATCCCTAGCAATAGAGAAATTAATAACAAGATTGAAGTCTGTTGAATATTATCTTTTTTTATACTTTTTTTGGCAAGGATATAAGTAATCGAACTCAACAAAATTAAAGTGGTACTGATATATAGTGCCCGGGGTAAATCGAAAGATACCCAGTCTTCTCTTTTCATGCTTATCACATAAGCACTTGTTAGGCCTGCAAACATCATGATCATACTAATGATGCTAACATATAACATCTGTTTAGAAACTTTGCTTTTTAATTGTAAATCCATCTTTAATGTAAAAATTTATCGACTACGTAAATAATCTGAATTAAAGTAATATATAAAACACTTGCCAGCATTAATTTTTTTGCCATGGCGTCGGTTTGTTTTTTGTGTAATTGAATTCCGTAATACAACATGATCAGGCCTAAGACCAATATGAATATAGCAGCTAAGGGAGAAAGGTACAAATTACCTGTTATTCTTAATACGGGAAAAACAGATACCATGATCATCCAAACAGTATACAGTAAGATCTGCGCCGATGCCTTTCTGTTCTTTTCACCTGTTGGTAACATATTGAATCCTGCCTTTTTATATTCTTCGTGTTCCAACCAGCCTATGGCCCAGAAATGAGGGAATTGCCAAAAGAACTGTATCATAAACAACATACCCGGTTCAATACCAAAATGACCTGTAGCAGCTACCCAACCTAACATAAAGGGAATTGCGCCGGGCAAAGCCCCTACAAATACCACCAAGGGTGTAACCGGTTTTAAAGGGGTATAAACACTCGTATATAAAAAGATAGAAATAGCGCCAAACATGGCTGTCTTTGGGTTAATGGTATACAGAATAACAATACCTAAAAAAGTAAGCAGAATCCCAATGATCATTGCGGTAGTAACAGTCATCCTGCCGGTTGGCAGTGGCCTGTTCTGGGTACGCTTCATTAATTTATCGGGCTCTTTTTCTATAATTTGGTTAAAAACATTAGAAGCACCCACCATAAAATACCCTCCAACGGCTAATAAGGTCAAAGTGGTAAAATTCACAGTATCAACAGCCAATAAATATCCCGCTAAGGCAGAAAACACGACACTTAACGATAATCTGAATTTCGTAACCTGTTTTAGATCATCAATAACGGAAGCAAATGTTGGGTTTTTGGCAGTTGTGCTCAAAGAAGTTTGCATATTTAGTGCTTAAAACGCTGCAAATATATTTATTAATTCATTATTTACCATATTAAACCGAGGGGATTATTCTGAGCGCCCATAAAAACTTAAAAAAACTCTTTGCGATTTATAGAAATGTATTAAATTTGCGCTCGCATTTACAGTAAATGTTCGTTCTTTTAATAAAGATTTAGCGAAAGTAGCTCAGGGGTAGAGCATCACCTTGCCAAGGTGAGGGTCGCGGGTTCAAATCCCGTCTTTCGCTCAAAAATATACCAATTACTGTATTTTTGCAGTAGGCTGCTCGAGTGGTGGAATTGGTAGACACGCTGGACTTAAAATCCAGTGGACAGTAATGTCCGTATGGGTTCAAGTCCCATCTCGAGTACAGATGAGAAAAAGCAGCACAAAAGTGCTGCTTTTTTTGTTTAGAACAACGTGAGAAAGCTTGCTTTAAAGGGTTGTGATAAACAAAAAAACAATCCACACAGTGGATTGACTTTTTCTTTCAACATTACGTTTTGGGGACTCGCCGCCAGGCAAGTCCTCAAAAAACTTCAAATAATTGATTTTTAAAATTGCTCCTGATTGTTATCGGGATATGGAACTCAGTGCAAACAAAACCATCTAGAGTACTTAAGCTTCTATTAATCAATTGATTAACAAGAGTATTTTAAAGATAAAGAACCAAATTATTATTAAATATTTTTTATCATATATATTACAATTGGAATAGCAACAACAACTCCTATGCCTGTAATAATGAGCATATTACCTTTGGGAAAAGATCCATGTCCCTGTAAATATAAACCAGTGACAAAAAAAATAAATAAGCAAACAGCTAAAAATAAATACTCTTTGGGACTTAATTTAAATTTATCTGATTTAAAATTCATAATTTAACTTTAAATAATGAAATGTTTACATAATCGTAGTCAATATACGGTTTTAATTCAAGATGAACAATATATTGAAAAGTTAACAGAACCAATAGATAACGTATGCTAATAAGGCCTATCATTCATTTTGGCATTCTAGGAAATATGAAAATTAAGAACTATATTTAATCTGTAAAACATACTATGATATATTCGTTAACATCCATTAAATATGGCAGTAGCAGTAGATAATAAAAGTGATTCTATTAAAAGTAAAGCTTACCATGAAGGTCTAAAATATAAAAAATCTGGACTTGAAGAGGAAGTAATTTATGCAAAGCTTGAAAAACAAGGTATTCCTATAGATCTTGCTAAAGAAGTAGCTATGAATGTTATAATAGAGAGAGACAAAGACAACAAAGAAGATATTTAAGATTACAAAAATTAAAAAAATTGGAATTGTAATGATTGTAATATGGGATATTGGCATCGCTAATAGCCTACTACTTTACTGAAAGAATTTTTGCTGCAGTTGGATTGCTTGTTGTTGGTGTTCCCACTACTATTTTAGCTCATTTAATGTCGACAAAAATATAAATGGAGGTAACAACGGCCATTATTTATTGTTGCTTCTCTACTTCATAAAAAATTTCAACTTTAACACTTGTTGCCACTCGCGGAAAAACATATGGTTGACTCCAAAATGAAATCATATTCAAATAATTTCTCCACTTCCTCAATATTACCAAAGCTAAAGAACTAAAATTTAGATAGGATATATATGGCTTTGATAATTATTTCTTACCGTTCGGACAATAAAATGAAGGGTTCGTCCTAGCAAACCTAATTTTCGGTTTTAAAAAAAATATCTTGCGGCCATATTAATTAATTTAAACTTAAAAACAATGAAGTTAATAGTTAGCGAAATAAACCATTATTGGGTTCACTTTCAAGCCGGACATAAGGAAAATATCCTTATTTACCCTCATGCCGTTATAAAATGTTATCATGATGATGATTTTGTTATGCAGGCAAATTTTTATCCCGATAATAAGAGCCTCCCAGAAAATTACCACGATGTCAATTCTAAATTAGTGTACTTGCGATACCCTATGTCAATGTATTCTAAAATTATTGATATTTTAAGACACGAAAAACCAATTTATTTTAGTTATTCCGACAAGTCAAAACTGGGTTATATCAGAACCGGTAAGGAACCTATAGGAGAAGGAGCAAACGATGGCGATTTCTAACAAAACTGGTTTAAGACGCACCAATTTTATGCTGCGGCAAACAGTTATGTCTTGAAGATGGTAAATTTCTTGCGGGTTTTCATAAAATGAGTTCGAGAACTGAACCTTTTGTGGCACTTAATTAATATGTGATAAGTCGATTTATCACCTTTTACGAAATTATTATTCTGCTTTATGATAACCAACTCACATAGTTTTCATTTTTAATTTTAATGGTTCTGGAACAATCAAAATTTAAACACTAATTTTATACTAGTAGTTTACATTAAAATAACACCAGAATATTTTATGAAGTCATTTACAATCAAAGAAATCAACGAGATTTTAAAAGGAGAATTAATCGGCAATACCAACCTGCCAATAAAGGGATTAGAACAGTTAAAAAATGCAACAAAGAATCATCTTACCTTCATTGGTAGCGTTAAATATGCCCGTTTATGGAATGCATCAGAGGCCTGTGCTGCCGTTGTTAATGATAATTTAGATATTGAACCCGGCGACGGACGTGCTTTTATTAAAGTGAAAAATGCAGATCTGGCAATGGCCAAATTATTAGACTTATTCAATCCGGGTACCCCCGTATTTGAAGTAGATATCCATCCCTCAGCTATAATTCATAAATCTGCAATTATAGGAGCAGGATGCAAAATTGGTGCAGGATGTTATTTAGGAAAAGATGTTGTTTTAAGAGATGGCGTTATACTATACCCAAATGTTACGATTTTGGATGAAACTACCATTGGTACTCAAACCATTATTTGGCCGGGTACTGTAATTCGCGAACGCTCTGAAATTGGAAGCTACTGTATTTTTCATACCAATGTGAGTATTGGAGCCGATGGTTTTGGGTATCGCCCCAGTGAAGATGGAAGAGGTCTAGTAAAGATACCCCATATTGGAAACGTTGTAATTGGCAATGCCGTTGAAATTGGGGCCAATTCTTGTGTTGATCGCGGTAAATTTAGTTCTACCATACTTGGTGATGGTTGTAAAATAGACAACCTTGTTCAGATCGGACATAATTCTGTATTGGGCCGTTCTTGTATTATGGCTGGTAATAGTGGCCTCGCCGGATCGGTAACTTTGGGTGATGGCGTTGTAATCGGCGGCAGTGCCTCCATAAAAGATCATACAACCATACATTCGGGTGCTGTTGTTGGTGCAGGTTCTGGAGTAATGAATGATGTACCAGCCGGGAAAACGGTGTTGGGTTATCCTGCCGGAGATTCAAGAGAAGTACTCAAACAATGGGTGATTTTACGAAAGCTGGCTAAAGCTTGAAATAGAAATTAAATCTAAAAATAATTAAGATATTCAACTTTAAACAAGTATTCATATTAATTCCTTAGAGGAATTACTTAATTAGTCGTTTTATCACTATGTTTTTGAGATTCTAGATTTTATGCTGGTTTTCATAAAAAGAGTTAGAGTACAGAACCGTTAGGGTACAAATAAGAAAAAACCAGAACAAATGTTCTGGTTTTATTGTTTTATGAAAATTAAAAAAATGTTCCCATATTATTTAGAAGCAAATAATATCTTTGATTTCGTACCTGGGTTATAAACCGTTTTCGGCCAGCGCATAACCTTTTGTCGCTACGGTTAATGCTTTTTCCATTTCATGTTTTAAGGCAGCATAAGATTCTCCCATTCTTAATATTTCGAGGTCTGTAGTAATTACAAAATCGGAAGTATATAATTTTAGATCGTAAGTACCATTGGCCAGTTTAGTCTTGTCAATGACACAATCTTTGCTTTTATTTTTTGAGGTATAAATAGATTCGCTCGTTATTTGATCTAGAATTTGATATTTATAAAATACTTCGGCAGATTCTACTGTCATTCGATCTTCATTTGTATAATCTATAATAGTCATGGCAATGGATCCATCTGGCGCTTCAGTTACATATTTGACGTATTGTTGTTGGATCTCATTTTTTTGAGCCATTGATATGACTCCAAGAAGGCATAATGAGATAATTGCTACGATCTTTTTCATAATTAACGGTTTTAATGGTTAGTATTATTCTGTCCCATTTAAAATAGAGTTCACCTTCTTTTAAAAGTTCATCTCTTGTAATTTTTGAAATATAGTATATGCTCGTATTATAATTTTTAATTAATATTTATAGAAATAAATCAATAATGTTTATACCTTTTTACATTACTCCTTTAACAATAGAAATAACGCATCTATTTCTTTATTTTGATTTGTGAAAAATAGCAATATCAATAAAGGAATTATTGGTAAATATTTAATTATGACTAAATTGATTATTCTGATAATTTTTTTCATTATATAAATTCTTTTAAAAATTCATATATAGTAATAAAACAATCTAAAATTATAATTTCCTACCTCATAGAGATCAATTGTTAGGATTATAAGCTATTGAAAACCATAAATTTATAATTCATTTTAACCCAGATATTAACCATACATAATGTTGCTAGCACCATATTTTAAACCACTTTCGCTTTGAGGTGAACGAATAAAATGGTAGCTGAAATTTAAATCTCATTTTTATTGGAAGAAATTCTGTTGATTTAAGGAACCCAACATTAATTTAATACTGAAAACAAGTGTTTTAACAATAAAAAAAGCTACAAATTTGTAGCTTTTTTTCATTTTGAACCAATCTATATATTTTATATCGTAGGATAGGCAGGTAGATCAACATGTGAGATACTTTCATGAACCATTTCATGGTAGGGATCGAATCCAACCGGCAAATAATCATTCGTATTAAAATCGAAAGGTGCATCTTCTTCTACGACAAACACTTCATATATATTGTTATAATCTATGTGTGAATAAGCGTCGAATCCTAATGGTAAATAGTCATTGGTATTAAAATTGAACGGTGCATCCTGTTCTTCAATGGTTGCTTCATAGATATTTGCATATTCTATGTTAGCATAAGGATCAAATCCTACAGGCAAATAATCTTTGGTATTAAATTCAAAAGGCACATCTTTTTCTATAATAGACACTTCATAAATATCTGCGTATTGATTATTAGTTTTAGGGTTAAAGCCTAAAGGTAAATAATCCTGTGTATCAAATTCAAACGGGGCGTCCTCTTCTTCAATGGTTTCAGCAGTGAATTTTTCGATTTGTATATCATTTTCAAAAAAACCTAGTTGATCAGTTTCAAGACTTAAATGATTACTTTGTGATGACTGAGCAGAAGCTATAAAACTAATAGCTAACAAGCCTGATAATAATATTTTTTTCATTTTATAAGAGTTTTAGTTATTTGATTTAGTACTATGTTTAACAAAGTACTTTACATTAAGACGAGGCAATATTTTTTTTGTTACACTTTTTTTAAAATATTTAACATTTTAATCTCAAATTTTAACAAATCATTGATGATTTTATCTCGACAAATATTTCAAAAATTAATAGCTCTCAACAAAATAATATTACTGATCTGTGAATTTAAGGGGCCGAATGGTTAAAAATTCAGATTCAAAAATTAATTGTTAAATCATATTTTTCTTAAGTATTGAATTGAAAAACAGACACCAACCTCTTTGCAGCCAAATATTAAAAAAAAATAACCTTTATAGTTCAGGGGAGTTTCTAGTAGTTAGTTGTTCTATAAGTGAATTGCTAGAAAGAACGAAAAAATAATATTTTATTAAAAATTATTTATGAAGAAAAAAATTACTCTATTTTTATTATCAGTTATATTCCATTTTACTTTATTTGCCCAAAAAACAGACTACGCTAATGTAATCTTTAGCAGTAAAATCTATGAGTATAAAAAAACGGAACCGAGAACTAATGAACTAGGCATCGACCAAAGCTTAATTGAAGATATTGTCGACTTGCTTGGTGATAGCTTATATTCGGAAAAAGAAAAAAAAGAGATCGTAAATAAAGCATGGTTGGCATTTTATAAACCTAAAATGTTCGATTATGTCTATAAAGATTTTGCCGTAAAGACCATTACAAGTTGGGGTAAAACCAATGCCAGGGGAGAATTGGTATTAGAACCTAACCCCTATCTTACAGAATGGACCATGCACGATGATGAGTTTCCCTATTTTCAACTTGCTTTAAGTAAAATACTGGATCATTATCATTTAATCGGGTATGGCGATGATGCCGAAGGTGTTAAATCTACTTTTAGCGAATTACTAATCACAAAAAATATACGTTTTCAAAATCCTAGTGACGAAGACTGGGCCTTCTCCTATCTCGAAACTGCTAACTCGGTGTTAGAAAAGAAAGGTCTTGTTGCCCTCATTACCAAAGGTTATTATAATATCATTGTATGTAAAATTGACCAAAAAGAAGCACTCACCGATCTATTCAAAAAAATAGAATGGGAATTTATTCAGCCATAGAAAAAAATACAAATTATTCTCTTTTCAATTTTTTTTCTCTTTTTTCTGCTTTTTTTTCTTTGGAAGTTTTTAGCGGTTCCTTTTTTACATTTTTTCTTGAGTCTTTACCTTTTGCCATAATATGATATTTTAAGGTTATTATTAACTTAATTCCACAAATTAATCGCTAGTCATTATAAACAGCGGATTCATTTCAAAGCTGTTATAAAATGGTCTCAGCCTTTCTGTATTATAGAATTTTTTGATATTTACTATTTTCGATTTGCCTGTTACTACATCGATTGGTACATTATCATAACGGCCGTTCTTCAAAACCACCAATCTACCATGTACTCCTTTTAATATAAGATCTAAGGCAAGGTTTCCATAGGCCATCGGCACAATAGAATCTACCGCATCGGGATCTCCACCTCTCACCAAATATCCTAGTTTTTGATTGATTACATTGATCCTTTTTCCGTTATTATATTTGGGAGATAATTCTTTTAATTTCTCAGAAACCATCTCGCCAATTCCGCCAAGCTTGGCATGACCGAATTGATCTTTTTCCTGATCTTTAAAAACCATCTCACCACCTTTGAACATCGCGCCTTCTGAAACCAAGACCACAGAATATTTACTCGGATTTTCGAATCTGTCTTCTACCAACGCCTCTGTTAGTTTATCAATATCAAATTTGTATTCAGGGATAACGCATCTATTCGCAGCACCTGCCATAGTAGGTAACATGGCAGTAAAACCGGCATACCTACCAAAAACTTCCAGCACTAAAAAACGTTCATGAGAACCTGCTGAGGTTCTTAAGGTATTTGTCATATTAATAGTACGCGTAATACAAGTACTAAAACCGATACAATAATCGGTTCCCGGCACATCATTATCCATCGTTTTAGGGATAGCTACCACTTTAAATCCTTCTTTATATAGTCTTACAGCATAACTCAATGTGTCATCACCACCAATAGGTATAAGATAATCAACACCTAAATAGTCTAAATTATCCAGCACTACCTTGGTCATATCGTTAAACTCCTCGTTATAAGCATCTTTATGATGGTCCGGCACACTTCCTTTTGGCAAATGACTTGGCCTTGTTCTTGAACTATGTAAAAAAGTTCCCCCGGTTCTACCAGCCCGGTTAACAATGGTTTGGGTAAGTTCTATATAGTTGTTGCTATTATCAGCTTTCGGATCTTGTATCATTTCAACAATACCTGCCCAACCTCTTCTTAATCCGATTACTTTATACCCTTCTCGCATTGCCCTGATGGTAATAGCCCTTATGGCAGGGTTCAAGCCCGGAACATCTCCTCCTCCTGTTAATATTGCAATGGTTCCTTTAATTTTTCTTGTCATCTTAAAATTATTTTAAAGTCATTTATTGTTATTTATTCAATCGTCATAGTTGTATTTAACCAACAAATATAAATATTTATCACTTCATACGTCAACGAACAAAAATTAATACATAAAAAATATATTCTTAGACCATTATTGCCCTAATGTTGAGTGCATTTAATATTGATGACTTTAATCATAAAATAATATCGATAAATATTTTAGTTTTGACGCTTAATCTAAACTATAGACATGAAAAATATTCTAATCATATTAATAGCCTTGTTAATGGTAAATTGTTCGAAAGAAAAAAAGGAAATAGACTATAATAATCTTTTAGAAAAACATATTTCTGATGAAGAAATACAGAACTTTTTAGATGAATTGGGAGATGATTATAAATATGTAGAAGCCTATGATATGCATTTCTATAATTTCGAAACTAAAGGCGTTGAGCTTAATTTTACTGATAAGGATACCTTAAGGATCATATATATTAAAAAGGATATAATTAAAATACCTTTTGACCTAAAAATATCATATACATTACAACAAGTTGAAGATAAAATTGGCAAACCAGACAGGTATTTAGTGAGGTCTCCCAACCTAATTGGTTTTTATATTGATAAAGACCTGGTTGTTCGTTATAAAGAATTGGATTCTTTGAATATGGAAAATCCGGTAAAAAGAATTTCTATAGATAAATTGGATAGGAAAACCATATTAGATTTAAAATAATCTAGTCAAAACAACTAGCCAGATCTTTCCAAAAATTCACATAAGATTTTGTTACCACGTCGGCATCTTCGATGGTAATAGGCACTTTTAAGGCTAAAGGCGCAAAAGCCATGGCCATTCTGTGATCGTTATAGGTTTTGATAATGCAGTTTTTTTCTATAAAAGTAGATGGCTTTAAATGGATACTCTTATTCGTGATCTCCACATTTGCACCTAGTTTTTCCAGCTCGTTTAACAGCGCTACTAACCTATCGGTTTCTTTAATTTTTAGCGTATGCAAGCCTGTAAGGTCACAACCAAGCCCAAGACCAAAAGCAGTAACTACTATTGTTTGTGCCAAATCTGGTGCGTTTTTTAGATCAAAGGAATATTTAGCAGCTCTTATTACCTCGTTCGATTTTGATATTTTTATGGTGTTATTTTTGAAAGTAGTTTTCACACCAAAATTTTTATATATATCGAATAAGCAACTATCTCCTTGAAGGCTTTGTTTTTTATAAGAAGTCAATTCTATAGAGCTACCTGTTTTGCTTAATGCCACCAAGCTATAAAAATAAGAAGCTGAACTCCAGTCAGATTCTATAACTATTTTCCGGTCTTCTATATTTTTTTTATGACCGATTTTAATGATGTTGTCTTTCCAAGAAGTAGTTATCCCTAACTGATTTAACAAATTCAACGTCATTTCTAAATAGGGCCGTGATGTGATCTCTTCTAATAATTCCAGCTCTAAACCATTTTTTAAATGTGGTGCTATTAAAACCAAAGCAGAAATATATTGGCTGCTCACATTTCCGCTAATTCTAACTTTATTTTTGGTTATTGTTTTACCTGTAATCTTTAAAGGAGGATATCCCTCTTTTTCTAAATAGGCTATGTTGGCATCTAAACTTCGTAGCGCCTCAACTAAAATTTTAATTGGCCTGTTTTGCATGCGTTCTGATCCCGTTAAGGTCACTTCCCTGCCTTCAATAATCGAAAAATATGCTGTTAAAAACCGCATGGCAGTTCCGGCATGACCTATATCAATAATATCAGTGTTGCTATTTAAGGCTTCAGTTAAATGAATGGTATCATCAGAATCCGAAAGATTCTCTAATACCAGGTTCGGAAACCATTGTTGCAAGATCAACAACCTGTTGGATTCACTTTTAGAACCAGAAATTTTAATTTCTAAATTCTTTATATTTTTATCTGTATAATCTAAAAATAAATTCATTTACCGCTTTTCCTAAAGTTATTTTTTATAGCTAAATTTAACATCCTATAAAACAAGTCAACAACACATGAAAAATATTATTCTCATTATAGCATGTCTATTATTGTCTATAAGTCACAAAGGTAACGCACAAAAAAATGTAACCAAATTTTCAGAGAAATATTATGATGCCTTGCAGTGGCGCAATATTGGGCCCTTTAGAGGTGGTAGAAGTGCTGCTGTTACCGGTGTAAGCGGAAAAGCAAACCTGTTTTATATGGGATCTACCGGTGGTGGCGTTTGGAAAACGAATGATGCCGGAAATACATGGGAAAATATATCTGACGGTTTTTTTGGAGGATCTGTAGGTGCAGTGGCTGTAAGTGAATGGGATAATAATGTGATCTATGTTGGAAACGGAGAAAAAACTGTAAGAGGCAATGTGTCTTCAGGTGATGGTATCTATAAATCTGTTGATGCAGGCAAGACCTGGGAGCATATTGGATTAAAAAACGCACGGCATATTCCACGCATACGTATCAATCCTAAAAATTCCGATATCGTATATGCAGCAGTGTTAGGCGACCTTTACAAATCTTCTTCTGAAAGAGGTGTTTATAAATCCACTGATGGTGGAATATCATGGAAAAGGGTATTATTCTCAAATAATGATGCCGGAGCCATTGATCTCATAATCGATCCGAATAACGCCCGGGTTTTATATGCTTCAACATGGAATGTGAGAAGAACACCCTATAGCTTATCAAGTGGTGGTGACGGTTCTGCCTTGTGGAAAAGTATTGATGCCGGTGAAACATGGACAAATATTTCCAAGCATGAGGGGCTACCAAAAGGTATATGGGGGATTTCAGGAGTTACGGTATCTCCCGTAAATTCTGATATTGTTTGGGCATTGATCGAGAATGAAGATGGAGGTGTATATAAATCTACAGATGCAGGTAAAACATGGAAATTAATAAATAGCGAACGAAAATTACGTCAACGGGCCTGGTACTATACCCGTATTTATGCTGATACCCAAGATGAAAATACCTTATATGTGATGAATGTAAGATATCACCGATCAAAAGATGGTGGTAAAACCTATGAATCCTATAATGCGCCACACGGCGATCACCACGATCTTTGGATTGCACCCGAAGATAACCAACGAATGATCATTGGAGATGATGGAGGTGCCCAAATTAGTTTTGATGCCGGTGAAAACTGGACAACCTATCATAATCAACCAACTGCACAGTTTTATCGCGTCACTACCGACAATCATTTTCCATATAGAATTTATGGTGCACAACAAGATAATTCGACAGTTAGGATAGCCCATAGAACTGATGGCCGTTTTATATCTGAAAGAGACTGGGAATCTACAGCTGGTGGAGAAAGTGCGCATATCGCCGTCGACCCTACAAATAATGATGTGGTATATGGTGGTAGTTACGGTGGATTATTGACACGCGTAAATCACCTAACCAATGAAAGGCGTGCTATTAATGTTTGGCCAGACGACCCAATGGGGCATGGTGCCGAAGATTTTAAATACCGTTTTCAATGGAATTTTCCCATATTTTTTTCACCCAACAATCCTAAAAAATTATATGCTGCCTCTAATCATTTACATGTTACCTATAATGAAGGGCAGTCTTGGGATATCATAAGTCCGGATCTTACCAGAAACGATCCTAAAACACTCCAATCTTCAGGTGGACCCATTACTAAAGATAACACAGGTGTTGAATACTATGGTACCATATTTGCCGCAGCCGAATCACCTTTCGAAAAAGACCTCATTTGGACAGGTTCTGATGATGGATTAATACACTTATCAAGAAATGGTGGAAAAGACTGGCAAAATGTAACGCCTAAAATAATGCCGGAATGGATGATGATCAATTGTATTGAAATAGATCCCGTTCAATAAAGGTGGGGCTTATATTGTGGGCACAAAATATAAAACAGGAGATTACCGACCCTATATATACAAAACTGAAAATTATGGTCAGACCTGGAAATTGATAGTGAATGGGATCGGTGAGGAAGATTTTACACGAGCCTTAAGAGCAGATCCAAATAGAAGAGGATTACTTTATGCTGGTACAGAAAGAGGTATGTATATTAGCTTTGATGATGGAAACAGCTGGCAAAAATTTGAATTAAATCTTCCAATTGTCCCTATTACTGATCTGGCCATTAAAAACAACAATTTGATTGCTGCCACCCAAGGCCGGTCTTTTTGGATCCTAGATGATCTAAGCCCGTTACATCAGCTCGATAAGAGCATTAATAACGAAGATCTCCATCTTTTTAAACCACTCGAAAGTTATAAAATGAATGGAGGAAGCGAGCGCTGTTTCAAAAACACAAGGTCAGAATCACTACGGAGGTGTTTCAGTGAATTTCTATTTAAAAGATACTGCAAAAACGGATACCATATCCCTGTCATTTTTTGATAAAAGTAAAAATTTGATCAAGAAATATTCTACACATCCCGATAAAGAAAATAAAGAAGAAGAACTTAAGGTGAAGCCTGGCAGCAATCAGTTTAATTGGGATATGAAGTATCCCGATGCCGAAAAAATTAAGGGTATGATATTGTGGTGGGCCTCATTAAGTGGTCCCGAAGCCTTACCCGGATCCTATAGTGTTGAATTGTCTAAAAATAAGATAATGAAATCCCAAGAATTCAATATTTTAAAAGACCCAAGAAGCAAGGTCTCTATGGAAGATATGGAGGCCCAATTTAATTTCATTAGTGAGGTAAGAGATAAGTTAACAGAAATACATATGGCCCTAAAAAATGTGACTAAAGTAAGAGAACAGATAGGTCGATTAAAAGAATCAATCTCTGACAAGGAAACACATAAAGAATTATTAGAATTTGCCGAAAATATCTCTAAGGAAATAACGGTAATCGAGAATAATTTGTATCAAACAAAAAGTAAGAGTAATCAAGATCCCTTAAATTTCCCAATCAAATTAAATAACAAATTGGCACATTTGAATTCTTTGTCCTCTATTGGAGATTTCAGGCCAACAGACCAGGCAGTGGCGTTTAAAAATGAAATTGAGAAACAAATCAATAAAGAACTGTTCGACTTACATAAAATTTTTAATGATGATATTAAGGAGCTTAACAGAAAAGTAAGAGAAAGTAATATTGACCTGATAAACTTAGATAAATAAAAGAGTGGCTAAATAATAGCCATTCTTTTATTTTATATTTCTTGCCGTCACCCACATACCATATAATACGCTTATCGCAGCTTTAATATAGAAGAATCTCATCCATTTACCCTCTGAAAAATTTTCAGTATTAATGGCTTCAAGGTCAAAACTTATAATTGAAGAAAAGCTATTGAAAAGCAATGAAATTAGGACAATCGAAATAAAAAATAAGATTGAAATTTTAAGTGTATTTTTCCAATAAATACCCGATTTGATTTTTTCTAAAAAAGTCATTATTTTAATTTTTCATTATTATGGTGCCGGTCATGATCGCGTTTGGCTTTTTGTAACATCCTTTTATCGAATGATTTTTGCAGATCGGTCCCTGTTTGGTTTGCTAAACATAATACAACAAAAAGCACATCGGCTAATTCTTCACCCAGATCCTTATTCTTATCGGATTCTTTTTCACTTTGCTCACCGTAACGTCTTGCAATAATACGCGCAACTTCTCCAACCTCTTCAGTAAGCTGTGCCATGTTGGTTAGTTCATTAAAATACCTTACGCCATGATCTTTGATCCATTGATCTACTTCTGTCTGCGCATTTTTTATATCCATCGCTGAAAATTTTATATGTAAAGGTACTTCAAAAATTCCTCCCTTGGAATTTCTTCAGCACCCAAACGCTCTAAATGACTGGTATATACTTGACAATCTATGATAGCATAATTTTCTTTTTTTAATTTTTCTACCAGATAAATAAACCCAATCTTGGAAGCATTCGATTCTTTACTGAACATACTTTCCCCGCAAAAGACCTTACCCAGATCAACTCCATAAAGACCTCCTGCCAACTCGCCATCTAACCAAACTTCGACCGATTTTGCGTAACCCTGTTGATGAAGATTATTATATGCCTTTTCCATTTCATCGGTAATCCACGTTCCTTTCGCTTCTTTTCTATTAATATTTTTACAATTTGAAACTACTTCCTTAAAAGCAGTGTTAAAAGTGACTTTGAATTTATCCTTTTTAATTAATTGTTGCATGCTTTTAGACACCTTTAATTTATCAGGAAATAAGACCATTCTGGTATTCGGGCAATACCATACTATAGGATCATCTTCATTAAACCATGGGAAAATACCGTTCTGGTAAGCTAATAATAATCTTTTAACAGACAGGTCTCCTCCTACTGCAAGTATGCCTTCCGGCGATGCCGTATGAACCGGTGGAAACCAAATCTCATCTGTCAAAAAAAACATACCTTATATAAAATTAAAAAGCCTTTTAGCAAAATTACTAAAAGGCTTCAACATATTTTTTACATCAAATTAAAACGGAAGATCGTCTGGTTCTTCATCTGTTAGGTTATCAGCCGGTTCGAATGCATCAATTGCTTCTATCGGAGGTATTTCATTAGAATTTTCTGTCTGAAGTTTTTCAATTCTCCATCCTTGGATAGAGTTAAAATATTTTGCCTCGCCCTCTGGATTGATCCATTCCCTTCCACGTAAATTGATACTAACTTTTACATCGTCACCTACATTATAACTATTCAACAAATCACATTTATCTTGTACGAATTCAATCATTAACATTTGAGGATATTGTTCTTCAGTGGTTACCACTAACTCGCGTTTTTTGAACCCACTTGTTCCATAAGTTCTTGTTTCATCTATTATTTTTATTTTTCCTGTAATTTCCATTATATGTTTATTTTATTAATAGTACTTTCCAAGCACCTTCTATATCCTTATTTTCTAAAAATTCTTGCGCAAATTTATGTTTTTCCGAGGTTTTTAACCCAATATATTTCGGATTATCCATAGCAAAGTTATTAACATCCTGTTGACTAGGTATCGCTTCTACGTTTCCTAACATCCCTAAATCATTTCCTGTTAATGTCTTACTATTTCTTATTTGTTCCGGAATTTGATCAATACCTATTCCTAATGATCTTAATGGTTTTGGCACTTCAAAAAAACCACTTTTCGCTCTTGAATAATAGTTGCCGCCAGCCCTGGCTACCAGATCTAATTTTTCCTGAATAATAAGATTGTTTTTATCGAGTACATCGTGGCTAATATGCATTTTTAACACTTCACAAATAACTAAATTACCAGCACCACCTTCATTCCCTAATTCTAATATTTTTATAACCTTACATTCAAATTGTACCGGTGATTCTGCAACCCTGAAGGGTTTAATAACTTCAGATGGCAGCATGGTAAAGCCGGCCTTTTCAAATTCATTTACGCTTTTTCCATATTCGGTACTAGATAAAGAAACTTGCTGTACAAGATCATAACTAACAACATTTATCACCACCTCATCTACTTCCTTAACATTGTCTAAAGTATGCTTGGTCGTATTATTTTGCACTCTTCTTGCCGGTGAAAATATAAGAATTGGAGGATTTGCACTAAAAACATTAAAAAAACTAAACGGTGATAAATTAGGGTTTCCATCAGCATCTATAGTACTTGCAAATGCAATCGGACGGGGCGAAACAGCGCTTAATAAATATCCATGTAATTCGGCGGTTGGTATGTCTTTTGGGTCAATTGTTAACATTTATTTTTTTATTAATAATTACAAAAATACTTATTATGATTCGTTAATGTAATAAGATTTATTTTTTTTAGTTATATCACTATATAATTTTATATTTGTTATAATGAATCTCCCTCTAAATAAGAATGCACTTCGATGGACACTCATAACTGCAGCCTTTTTGCTGGTCGCGCTTATTTTATGGAATACCAATACATTTTTTCAAAAATTTAAAAAGGAAGAACGACATAAGATGGAGGTTTTGGCCGCCGCTTATAAAAACTTCAACACTCCAGATCTCGATGTCGACATATCATTAGAACTCAAAATAATTGAGAGCAATCAAAATATCCCAATGATCGTAACTAATGAAAACGGTAAAATTACACGTTGGGCAAATTTAGATTTCGACCGGGGTAGTTTCTCTTTTGAAGAATTACCGACGAAAGAAAGAATGTATCTTACTTCTCAACTAGCCAAAATGAAAAGTGAAAACAGGCCATTACTAGTGCCTTATGAAGTTGACGGCAACACCATTACCGAAGTGATTTACTATAGAGATTCAGACCTTTTGAATAAACTACAATATTATCCAATTGCCTTATTATTGATATTACTCCTCTTCGGAAGTGTGATCTATCTTGTTTTCAAATCAAACAAAATTGCCGAACAAAATAAGTTATGGGCAGGTATGGCCAAAGAAACAGCACATCAAATTGGTACGCCTTTATCTTCGTTATTGGGATGGGTGGAAATATTGAGAATGGAAAATACCGATGAAAATACCATCGTTGAAATAGAAAAGGATATTGAAAGATTAAACACTATTGCAGATAGATTTTCAAAAATTGGATCGATTCCTAAGTTGAGCCGGCATAATATAGTAGATGAGGCTAAAAAAGCATACGATTATTACGCTTCAAGAAGTTCCAAGCTTGTTAATTACCATTTTGATACTGAGGAAGATGTCAAAATTTACGCCATGATCAACCCGCAATTATTTAGTTGGGTGATAGAAAATTTAGTTAAAAACGCCATTGATGCCATGGATGGAAAAGGCACACTTCGAATAAAAGTGCAATCTAAAGATGGTAAATATGTTCAAGTACTCGTTTCTGACACAGGTAAGGGAATTCCAAAAAATTTATATAATAAAATATTTGAACCGGGTTTCACAACCAAACGACGTGGTTGGGGCTTGGGTTTATCTCTTACCAAAAGAATTATTGAAGACTACCATGGAGGCAAGGTACATGTCGAAAAGTCTGAAAATGGTGTTGGCACTACCATGAGCGTAATGCTAAAAGAATTATAATTATTCGATAAAACTGGCAATTTTGTCTGCCGTAGCCAGAAACTCTTCATTACTTAAATGAACCTTATGCTTAAAATCTATATTTTGCATAGAATTCAAGGGAATTAAGTGCACATGAACGTGAGGCACTTCCAAGCCGATAACTGTCATTCCTACTCTTTTGCAAGGAATGGCTTTTTCTATCGCCATGGCAATTTTTCTGGAAAACTCCATTAAACCCCCATAAGTATCCTTGTCAAGATCGAACAATTTATTCACTTCTTTTTTAGGAACCACCAAAGTATGCCCATTCGCATTGGGATTAATATCTAAAAATGCATAAAATGAATCGTTTTCTGCAATCTTATAAGAAGGAATCTCTCCATTGATTATTTTAGTGAAAATTGTGCTCATCTCTATTATGCTCTTGTAATATCTAAAATTTCAAATTTCATCACACCATTTGGTGCGGTAATCTCGGCAATTTCTCCAACTTTCTTACCTAGTAATCCTTTGCCTATGGGTGAATTAACAGATATTTTTCCAGTTTTAAAGTCGGCTTCTGTATCTGCCACTAAGGTGTATTTAAATTCATTTTTATTAGCAAGATTTTTAATTTTAACGGTCGACAATGCCAATACTTTAGAAGTATCTAATTGCGACTCATCAATAAGCCTTGCCGATGCTACTACATTTTTTAATTGTGCGATCTTATATTCAAGCATAGATTGTTCTTCTTTTGCTGCATGATATTCGGCATTTTCGCTTAAATCGCCTTTATCTCTTGCTTCTGCAATAGCATTTGTTACGCGGGGTCTTTCCACATGTTCCAGCTGTTCGAGCTCATCCCGTAATTTCTTTAATCCTTCTACAGTATAATATGATACCTTACTCATAATCCAATCGTTTAAATAAAAAACAAAAATCTCAGCTCTTAAACATATCTTGAGGTGAGATTCAAGATACAAATGTACAAAATAATTATAATTTAGAACGAATTTGTACCTTGCAACAAAATAACGTTTAATGTATAAATTCTTTTATATTCTTTTAATTGCCGGCTTTGTTTCTTGTAGTAATACGGATGACAGGAACCCTTTTTTGCCCAATATTCCAGTTAAATGGACCAGTCAATTTAAGTAATCCTTCTAATAATGCGCTTTTAGCTGTTGGCGGATGGGTTGAAGTTTCTGGTGGTATAAAGGGCATCGTTGTTTATCATGCGAGTATAGATAATTATCTGGCATATGACCTTGCCTGCCCTCACTTATCGCCATCTGCCTGTACAAAGATGATCGTTCAGGATGGATTGAATATGGAATGTACCTGCGACAATACCAAATTTGCATTGGCACTTGGTGGTGCGCCTCAAAGCGGCACTCAATATCCTGCCAAGCAATATCGGGTTATAAAGGAAGGTAAGATTTTAATTATCACTAATTTTTAGATCTTTCTTAAGGAAGATGTTTAATTTTGTGTGAATATTTTTTTCAAATGAGCAACTATTTTTCTTCAAACTTTAAATTAGGAATTCTTGGTGGCGGACAACTTGGTAGAATGTTGCTAGCTGAAACACAAAAATTTGATATTTATACGTGCGTTCTAGATGCTTCTAAAGATGCGCCGTGTGCTTCAATTTGCAACGAATTCGAACAAGGTGATCTCATGGATTTTAAAACGGTCTATAATTTCGGAAAGAAAGTAGACCTACTTACTATCGAAATAGAAAATGTGAATGTAGATGCCTTAGAAAGCCTGGAAGATGAAGGCGTGAAAGTATATCCATCTTCAATAACCATTAGGACTATCCAAAACAAAGCGAAGCAAAAATTATTCTATACCGATCATTCTATACCCACTGCCCCATATTTAAGGTTTGCCCATACTCCTGAAATTCTAGCCGCTATTAAGCGTGAATCGTTAACATTCCCTTTTGTATGGAAAAAAGCACAATTTGGTTACGACGGTATGGGTGTTAAGATAGTAAGATCTTATGCGGATTTAGATGAATTACCGAATGTTGAATGTGTAGTTGAAGAAATGATATCTTTTAAAAACGAATTGGCTGTAATTGTAGCAAGAAATGCCAATGGTGATCTTAAAACATATCCTGTAGTCGAGATGGAATTTCACCCGGAAGCCAATCAGGTTGAATACGTGATATGCCCTGCGAGAATACCTGTAGAAATAGCTAAAAAAGCAGAATTTATCGCTTTGAAAGTCTCTCAGGCATTTCAGCATGTAGGCTTACTGGCGGTAGAATTATTTTTAACCGACAACAACGAAATTTTGGTGAATGAAGTGGCTCCAAGACCGCATAACAGCGGGCATTATAGTATTGAAGCATCATTCACTAATCAATTTGAACAACATCTAAGGGCCATTTTAAACTTGCCACTGGGATCTACAACAAGTAAAGTTGGCGGAATTATGGTAAATTTAGTTGGTGATGAAGACTATACCGGTGAGGTTGTATACAAAAATATGGAGACCATAATGCAAATGGAAGGTGTAACACCACATATTTATGGGAAAAAAATAACAAAACCTTTCCGTAAAATGGGACATGTAACCATCGTTAATAAAGATATCGATACCGCAAGGCAGATAGCCGAAAAAGTAAAGAAAACCATCAAGGTAATTAGTAAATAGATCTATAAATGAACTATCAAGGTGTATTACAAAAAATGAGGACTGAAATAGGGTCTCCTGTTCAATATTATCTCATACTTGAAAATGATTTTATTAATGTAAATCAGGTATTAGATAAAAAATTGGAAATAACATTTTTGAAATATGAATGTTTGAATTGTCATTTAGACAAGCCTATTTTCCGACAAGGTTTTTGTAAAAGTTGTTTTTTTGAAATACCACAGGCAGCAGATTGGATCATGCGTCCAGAATTAAGTACTGCACATCTTGACAAAGAAGATAGGGATCTGGAATATGAAAAAGATGTACAATTACAACCACATATTGTGTATTTAGCCAATTCGAGCGATGTTAAAGTAGGTGTTACAAGAAAAAGACAGATTCCAACCAGATGGATAGACCAAGGGGCACATGAGGCTATTGAAATTGTAGAAGTACCAAATAGATATTTAGCTGGCATCACAGAAGTAGCTTTAAAAGATCATGTTTCAGATAAAACAAACTGGCGGAAAATGCTAACCAATGATATAGTAGATGCCGATCTAGTTGCCGAAAAAGAAAAGCTGTCTATTTATATTCCTGAAGAGGCGAAAGCCTATTACCTGGAGAATAATTCGAAAGAAACGAACATTGAATTTCCGGTACTGCAATATCCGGTCAAAGTAAAAAGCCTAAATCTCGACAAGACACCCAATTATTCAGGTGTTTTAAAAGGCATAAAGGGTCAATATCTCATTTTTGAAGACGGAACTGTTTTCAATGTTCGGGGAAGTGAAGGCTATTATGTGAATGTTTCGATCGGAAATTGAGGAAATTATTGAGGCAAAAGAAAACTTTTTCATAGCAATTTCCCAATTACCTCAATTTTCCCATAGCAAAAATATTGTATCGTGCTTTACTAAACAATACCCTCTATTGGGTATTTTATATAGTTATAAAATGCCATTTTTAGAACAGAAAAAAAGTAGATCACTTACATTATGGCATCTTGATTTCTTAAAAATACGTTTTCTATGTGTTGCCACGGTATGCATACTAATATTCAATTTTTCAGCAATTAATTTATTGGTACATCCTTCTGAAAGCCTTACTATAACATCTAATTCCCTTTTTGTGAAAAAGTTTTGATACTCTTTATAAATTTCTTTTTTAAATGCTTTTTCGTCTAAATCATTTCCTTCAAAATACCAATTAACCGGCATCGGATTATTCATAAAGGTAATATCGGTTAATCTGTTAAAAATACTTATTAATCTCCCGCTTTTATCTGCATCATAAATTAATGATTGACTAAGCACATTTATAAACGAATTATCTATCTTTTTTACTCTATATGTTAATGATAATTTATAATCAAGGTCAGTATTAGGATTATTTAGTGAGAAGGTAGCTGTAGCCATTCTAATTTTACTCACCATTTCTCTATCATCATCATGAATTTTATGAGACATAAAATCAATTGAAATATCTTCGTCGGCATATCCTAATAACTTATCAAAGCCTTGACGATAAGAAATTTTATTCAGGCTAAAATCTAATACATAAAAACATTCATGACTGCAATACGCATTGTTAATTAAATCGTTAAAATTATGGTTGGATTTTGGATAAGGCTGATAAGATTTGGAAATTTCCTTTAAAAAAACATGAAGCTCATTCGTTTTTGTTTTCATAAACCAAATTTTATATAAATAGGTTTTATAAAATCCAATTTGCCAACAGATAACGACTAATTAAATATTATAGTTATAAAGTTAACTCTTTATTTATGCAGGCGCAATACCGTTATAAGGGTATATTAATATAACAAGTAGTTTTTAGAAATTAAATCAACTTTTTCATAGCAATTCCCCCATCATGAGTTTTTTATCTGTTGACAAAGCAAGGGATTTAGTTTCTTTAATACTGTTTCTAAAAACTACTTGTTTATATACTTATACAAATTTGACGTATTAATAAATGCAAATCAAGAGGATAATGCCTGTATTTTTAGGGGATTTTCACCCTGTTAAAAAGGGGAAAAATCCCCTTTTTAGATACTGGTTTTTATTAGTAATTTGGTGTAATCTTATCTTAAACCATTTATTATGAAAAACATCAGTTTTAAAACTTCAAAATTAAGCATGTACTTTTTATCATGTTCGCTATTCGCATTTGTATTCTTTTCATGTCAAAAACCTCAAAAATATTTTGAAGTGGATGAAAATGCAAGAACCGAAATGATTTCGCAAATCATACCCCTTAAAGACGCCATCGACTCATATAAAGATTACGGGAAAAATCGTGTCAAAATTCTAAAAGATACTCTCAAGGCCAAATATGGCAAAGACTTTAATGATACTAGAACAGTATGGTTCGATATTGAAACTTTAAAACAATATTTGATCTATGTAGAAGAAAAATCTAAAGATGCTGGTATAGAGCCCCAAGGAATACAATTCTACTTCACTGTAAATTCTGAAAAAACGGAAGGAAAGAAAAAAAATCATCAAACATTTTTTATAGCACCAACTAAAACTGATGATTTAGAATCTGGTTACACATTACTAGATGGAAAAGTAGTTCTTTTAAAAGACAAACTTAAATCAGATGAAACATCACCAGAACAAAGAACTGAAAAAGCAGGTTTCTTTAGCATAATGCAAGGGCGTGATGGTTTATTATTAAACGATGGTGTTCCTAATCCTCCAGGCCTATAATATTATATGGATATATCATCTGCAACATTAAGATATTTGGTGCCTTTTGCTGAGCTGTTGTCTGCAGTAGTTGGGTCAATATACTTTTATAAATACAAAAATACTTGTTTAAAGTATTTTCTAATACTGCTATGGTATATCACCTTAACAGAATTTAGTGGATGGTATGTAAGTGCTAATCGCATTGAATCTTTTGTGTTTTTTGACCAAAATGGAACCTTATACAATTTATGGATGTATAATTTATTACGAATTTTTACTTATTCAACTATATTCTACATCTACATAAAATCAATAAACACGAAAAGATACAAGCAACTTATAAAGATCTTCTTAATAACCTATTTGATTTTGGTTGTAATAAATTGGTCATTCATACAAAGTTTTGTTTTTGAAATGTCGGAAATTCCAAAAGTTATTGGTTCCTTATTTGTAACCATTACCGTTATATTTTATTTTATTGAATTACTCAAGTCTGAAAAAATAATAACATTTCATAGAGAATTACTTTTTTGGATAAGTGTTGGTATTTTACTCTATCATTCTGGAACAATTCCTTTTACCCTTAAATGGAATGGTTATATGTTAATTCCCGGCATTCATAAATTATTCTTAATAAACACAATTTTAGCATTAACGATGTATTTAACATTTACATTCGGTTTTATATGGAGCAAGAAAGCGTAACATTAATTATCATAATAAGCACTATTGTAGTACTGGTTTTTGCTATTGCTATGATAGTGCTATTTAGTATTTTTCAGCATCTGAAAAACAGGCTATTATTGGATAATAAAACTTTGCGTAATGTTATTAAAAACAAATTAGATACTTTCAATCCATAAAAAGGACAATCTATGTATGTTGTTTGATTTATCAATATCTATCATAAGGGGTTCAGTAAAATATTCTGAATTAATATCGGCAATAGTTGGAACCATATATTTCTATAAATACAAACATACTCACTTAAAATATTTTTTGTATTTGCTATGGTATATTACACTTACAGAGTTTTTAGGTTGGTATATTATAAAATATGACATTATAAAATTATTATTCATAGATGAAAACGGAGTTAAATATAATTGGTGGTTGTATAACCTCCTCCGTTTTATTACCTTTAATACTCTATTTTATATTTATTTTAAATCGTTAAATGATAAAAACTTTAAAAAATGGATTAAAATATTCGCCTTCATTTATAACATTTTTTACATAATAAATTGGGCTTTGATACAAAGTTTTTTTTATGAAATGAGTGTAATGCCAAAAGTACTTGGATCTCTTCTTTTAGTAACAATTGCAATATTTTATTTTATAGAGTTATTAAAGTCAGATAAAATTATTACTTACCACAAAAAGTTGCTGTTTTGGATTAGTATTGGTTTGATTTTATTCTATACTGGAACCATACCATTTTCAATTAAAATTAGTGGATATGCCTTATTAAAAGGGATTCATAATTTATTTTTGATTATTTGGATATTAGCAATTCTGATGTACCTGATTTTTGCTTTCGGATTTATTTGGAGCAACAAAGAAGAAAAAGAATAAGTAATTTAGCCATCCAATCATGGAACAAGAAGGAACAACAATTCTCATTTTAATAACAACCCTAACTGTTGTATTATTGATTGTTGTTATCATTGTTATATTTAGCATCTTTCAAAATAGAAAAGCTAAATTTTTATTTGAAAAAAAAGAAGCAGAGCAGCGATTTGAAGAAGAAATTGTCAAATCTCGATTAGAAATACAGGAGCAAACACTTCAAAATATTAGTTGGGAGTTACATGATAATGTTGGGCAATTGCTTTCAGTAGCCAGGATGCAATTGAATATACTTCAGCCTGATCTATCCCAAAAACAGAAATCAATAGTCAATGAAACTGGCGAATTAATATCAAAAAGTTTACAGGAATTAAGATCCTTATCAAAATTATTGAATCCTGAAGTTGTTAAAAACATGGGATTAGAGGAAGCCATACAATTAGAAATTGATAGATTTAACAGGTTAAATTTTATAGATGCTGCATTTAATATTAATGGCGAATCTGTTCCTATTGATCAAAAAGATGAGATCATATTATTCAGAATATTACAAGAATTTTTATCAAATTCAGTTAAACATTCTAAGACAACAAAACTTGATGTTAACTTAACATTTACACCTGAAAATCTTGTCATAATAGTTCAGGATTATGGTGTTGGTTTTGATGAAAGCAATGTAAAAAAAGGCTCCGGATTGCTCAATATGAAAAACAGGGCGAAGCTGATAAATACTCTTTTCGATCTAAAATCATCAAAAGACAAAGGAGTTTCATTAACTTTAACATACCCATTAAATAAAAAAAATGACTAAACATTCAGTCGCTATTATAGATGATCATTTACTTTTTTCGCAATCATTAAAAGCATTGATCAATACCTTTGAAGAATTTGAGGTCACACACGAAGCCAATAACGGGCAGGTATTTATTGAAAATTTAAAAAAATCCTCAAATTTACCTGAGATTGCTTTGATGGATATGAATATGCCGATCATGGATGGTGCAGAAACAACCTATTGGCTTAATAAAAATTATCCTTCAATTAAAGTTCTTGCATTATCAATGGAAGATGATGAGAATTCTATCTTAAAAATGATTCGTAATGGCGCCAAGGGATATTTATTAAAAGATATTCATCCTGATATATTATTAGAAGCGCTACAAAGTGTACTTAAAGAAGGTTTTTACCATACTAAGAGAGTGTCTAATACCCTGGTAAATTCTTTACATACTAATGGAAATTCAAAGAAAAATTCAAAAATTGAACTTCAAGAAAGAGAGTTAGAATTTTTAAAATTAGTAAGCACAGAAATGACCTATAAGGAAGTAGCTAGTGTAATGAATTTAAGTCCAAAAACTATTGACGGTTATCGTGAGCAGCTTTTTAAAAAATTAGAAGTAAAAAATAGAATCGGACTTGTTCTTTATGCTTTAAAAAATGGTATAGCCTAAGTGTCTAAATTAATTTCCTCGCCTACTTTTAAATTAAATTTAGTTCTGAAATAATGGACGGTAACATACAAAATAGGCGTATCTAAAAGTGCCACCAAAACTTTAAATAAGAACCCGTTCAACAAGAGTATTGAAAATAGACTCCATTCTATCACACCAAAAGAACATAATAAAAATAACACCGAAAAAGTGTCTAAAAATTGGGAAGTTACCGTAGAAAAGTTATTCCTCAACCAAAGATGCCTTCCTTTGGTTAATCTCTTCCAATAATGATATATCCTAATATCAACAAATTGGGCGAGTAAATAGGCTATCATAGACGAAAATACAGCAATTACTGAAAATCCGAACACTTTAGTAAACATGGAGTCATCTACTGGTGACCAAGCAGTCGCTGGCACTACATCAGACACATAAATGATGAGCAGTGAAAAAAAGGAAGCAAAAATTCCAGCTGTTACTACCTGATTAGCCTTTTTCTTGCCATAAATTTCAGAGATAAGATCAGTTACCAAAAAAGTGATAGGATAAGGTAAGATCCCAACCGAGATCTCGAAGGTATATATCCCGAAAAAATCCCATGAAAAAAACTTCTGAAAAATTAAATTTGAAACAACCAAAGAGGTAATAAATAGCGTTGCCAAAACTAAGTAGATCTTATACGCCAATAATTTTTGTGGTGCTTTCATAAAGTTAACAAGTTACTAAAGTATAAAATTATTGTTAGACACAAATTTTCTATTTTTGTACTTATAACAAGTAAAAACAATAATATGCACGCATATATTTTTCCTGGCCAAGGTGCTCAATTCATAGGCATGGGTAAAGATCTATATGAAGGATCTCCTTTAGCTAAATCCATTTTCGAAGAAGCCAATGCTATTTTAGGTTTTAAAATAACTGATATCATGTTTGAAGGAACAGATGCTCAGCTTAAGGAAACAAAAGTAACGCAGCCTGCTATTTTCTTGCATTCTGTGGCCTTAGCTAAAACACTAGGTAAGAATTTTAAACCAGACATGGTCGCGGGTCATTCTTTAGGGGAATTTTCAGCCTTGGTCGCAAATGGCGTATTAAGTTTTCAGGAGGCATTGCAACTAGTTTCTAAAAGGGCATTGGCCATGCAAAAAGCATGTGAAATAACAACCTTCAACTATGGCAGCCGTTATAGGCTGGAGGATCAAATAGTAGAGAATATATGAGATGCAACCAAGGTATTGTAGTTGCTGCTAATTATAATTGCCCTGGTCAATTGGTAATTTCAGGTGAAATAGATGCCATAAATAAAGCTTGTGAATCTTTAAAAGAAAAAGGTGCAAAGATGACAGTTGTTATTACCTGTTGGTGGTGCATTTCACTCACCATTAATGGAGCCTGCAGGTGAAGAGTTAGCTGCGGCCATTGAAAAAACCATTTTTAACGAACCTCTATGCCCCATTTATCAAAATGTCACTGCCAAAGCTGTTCATAATGCCTCTGATATAAAAAAGAATTTAATCGCACAATTAACAGCGCCTGTTCGCTGGACACAATCTATTCAGCAAATGATTACTGATGGGGCGACTGAGTTTACTGAAGTTGGCCCTGGTAAAGTATTACAAGGTCTCATGCGTAAAATAGACAGAAGCGTAACTTCAAATGGTGCAACATTTAATTTAGAGCCATAATGAGCAATGGAACCGTCTTAACAAGCATTCGTGGAAAAATTGCCACTGTAACTTTTTTTCATCCGGCGAGTAATTCTTTTCCTGCGGCCTTGCTTAACAGATTAATTGAAAATATTGATCGGTTATCGATTGATGACAATATAAATGTTATTGTTTTACAAAGTGAAGGCGAAAAAGCTTTTTGCGCAGGGGCGTCTTTAGATGAGCTATTGGCCATTTCAAATATTGAAGAGGGTAAACAATTCTTTTTAGGTTTTGCCAATTTGCTAAATGCCATGCGTAAATGCCAAAAACTAATTATTGGGAGAGTCCAAGGCAAAGCTGTTGGAGGCGGTGTTGGTATTATTGCTGCAACCGATTATTGTTTTGCTTCAGAGAAAGCCGATATTAAATTGTCTGAATTATCAATTGGCATTGGTCCTTTTGTAATAGAACCCGCTATAAAACGTAAAATAGGAGTTGCTGCCCTGAGTAAACTTACCCTTGATGCGACCGACTGGCACACGGCTTATTGGGCTAAAGAAAAGGGACTCTATTCACGAGTTTTCGAGACCGTAAGAGATATGGATGAATACGTGTCTATATTAACTGAAAAATTGGCTGGTTATAATCCAGAGGCATTAATGGAAATGAAAAAAGCATTATGGCAAGGTACAGAAAACTGGGATGAACTTTTATCAGAACGAGCAGCCATAAGTGGTGAATTAGTGTTGTCTGATTTTACGAAAAAAGCACTTCAAAAATTAAAACTATGAAATTAATATTTTCCCACTTGGCACAAGTCGATATCAAGGAGAAAATAGAAAATGCTCCAGACAGTAGCTACGAAATCGGTGTGTTTATCGGAACTTATTTGCCTTTTGTTATTTTAGTCGCAATCGCTTATTTTATTTATTATAGAATGAAAAAGCATAAAGACTAGTCCTTTTTATATTTACTTGGTAATGACTTTTTAATTGGGATGATAAATTTTGAATCAACATAAAGCCGCAATCATAACAAGCCATATTAGTGTTATGTATATTTTATTAATTATTCCTTAAAGCACAATTAATTAGGCTAATTTCATATCCATAAGAATAGAAAAAGCCTGCTTAATATCAGCCTCTTTCACTACAATGGTGATTTCATGTGTGGTTGAAATAACCTCCTGAACAGGGATATCAGCCCAAGCCAATTGCTTTAAAATAAAATAATAGATGCCAGATTGCTCGATATTAGATTTCGGTAATTTAATGGTGATCGAAGCTAAGTTTATCATGGACCATATCATGATCTCATCTTTAAATAGTAGCTCAATTTTATCTTTCAATTTGGTACTAACTACGATACTTGTCTCGAAAACACCTTGGGAAATCGTATAAAAATGATCGCTATCGTTACCTATATCGTTTAACAATTGTGTGATTTTATGAATTAAAGTGGCTGAGTTTTTAAAGGTATAGTCAGACAGGTCAGAGCGAGTGATGAAATCACCTGAAGAAAGTGCAATTTTTCTAATATTCTTTCTTATCTTAAGTACACTTGAAGGTGACATACGATTTATGGCCATCATAATTGCCCCGTCTTTTATATCCTTTTTTAGCATTTTCTCAACTTCAGGTTTTATAATTCTTGCCAATGAAGATACATTGATCAATTTATCATATAAAGCTTCTTCAATAAAAGGAGTTTGGTTAATGATGGTAGTTACAGCCTCTTGAATTGTTTTCATCTGTTCATTTTTAAGTTTTATTAAATCAGGTTGATAGCATTTGCTATTAGTTATTGATTAATTCTTCAGACTTCAGTACTATAGCTCAGCACTTGTTTAAAATTAAACTTATTGTTATAATTTGTAAAAATAGATTAAAAAATTGCATATAAAAACACACTCAACAATTTTTGTAACAAAATTTAAATTATGATAATTCTAAAATTTGGTGGCACTTCGGTTGGTAATGCAGATAATATAAAAAAAGTGTCGCGTATTGTGAATGCCAATGACCACCCAAAAATTGTTGTTTTATCGGCTGTAGCCGGTACAACCAATTCTTTAGTTCATATTAATAATTTATTATCTTCTGGGGATAAAGATGGAGCTCTTAAAGTTTTAATGGAATTAAAGGAATCGTATGTAAAATTAATAGATGCGTTATTTAGTTCAGAAACATACAGAATGAAGGCATTCTCATTTTTGGAAGATAACTTTAGCTTTTTACAAAGTCTTATAAAAAATGATGGCGGAAACCAAAAGATTATTATCGCTCAGGGTGAAATTATCTCAACTAATTTATTCCAAATTTATCAGAAGGAAATTGGCAATAACACGAAGTTGCTTTCAGCATTAGATTTTATGTCATTAGACAAGTTTGATGAGCCAGACTCAGAAACGATTAAGGCGAGGCTAAAACGGGTTTTAGAAAAAGAAAAGGGCTATAACACCTACATTACTCAAGGTTTTATTTGCATGAACAGTAACAATGAAATCGATAATTTAAAGCGAGGAGGGAGTGATTATTCGGCCTCATTAATTGGTGCTGCACTCGGCGCATCAGAAATTCAAATCTGGACCGATATTGATGGTATGCATAATAATGATCCGAGATACGTAGAAAACACCTTTTCTATTGATGAGATTTCGTTTGATGAAGCAGCTGAATTAGCCTATTTTGGAGCAAAGATTTTACATCCTCAAAGTATAATCCCCGCACAAAAAAATAATATTCCCGTATTACTCAAAAACACCTTTAATCCAAATGAAAAAGGCACTATTATTAAAAACTGCACTATTGGTAAAGGTGTTAGGGCTATTGCCGCCAAAGATGGTATAGTTGCAATCAAAATTAAGTCTTATAGAATGTTAATGGCCTATGGTTTTTTAAAAAATGTTTTTGAAGTTTTTGAAAAATATCAAACGGCCATAGACATGATCACAACATCAGAAATAGCCGTTTCCTTAACAATTGACAATACAACACATTTAGATAAAATAATTAACGAATTGAATGCTTTTGGTAAGGTAGAATACGATTCCAATATGAGTATTATTTGCCTGGCAGGTGATTTTTCCCATAGCGGAAAGGGTATAAGTGCGTCGGTTCTGAATGCTGTTAAGGAGATTCCTATTCGTATGATATCCTATGGAGGAAGTCAATATAATATGTCCTTACTGGTTGATACTAACGATAAAGTAAGTGCATTAAAATTATTAAACGATGGCCTTTTTGCGCAAAATAGATTTTAGAAGATATAAGTTTAATCAATAATATCTGATAACTTATGAAATTCCTTTTTAGGATCTTTACCTTCATAAAGAATTCCATAAACAACATCAATAATAGGAGTTTTAGCACCTGTTTTTTGTTTTATCAAATAGGCACTTTTTGTGGCATAATAACCTTCGGCAACCATGCTCATCTCTAGCATGGCAGATTTTACCGTGTACCCCTTGCCAATCATATTTCCAAACATTCTGTTCCTGCTAAATACTGAGTAACCGGTTACTAATAGATCACCTAAATAAGCAGAATTATTAATGTTACGTTTCATTTTATGAACTTTTTTAATAAACCGCTTCATTTCTCTAATTCCGTTTGACATTAAAACCGACTGGAAATTATCTCCATATCCTAAACCATGAGCAATTCCTGCGGCTATAGCATAAATATTTTTGATCACCGCAGCATATTCGGTACCAATAATATCATCAGAAGTCTTTGTTTTAATATATCTGCATGCTAATTGCTTACTAATAAATTTTGCTTTTTCTTTGTCTTTACAAGCGATTGTTAAATAAGATAAACGCTCAAGTGCTACCTCTTCGGCATGACAAGGACCGGTTATAACGCCAATGTCCTCAAACGGGATATGATACTTCTCAAAAAAATGTTCACCAACAATATAGCCCGATTCGGGTACAATGCCCTTTATTGCAGAAAAAATTATTTTTCCTTTTAATGAAACTTTTAATTTTTCTAATTCAGAATTTAAAAAGGCAGAGGGGATGGCAAAGATGAGGTAATCGGCATAATTTACCATTTCGTTAATGTCATCCGTTAAAACTAATTTTTCAGGATGCAACTCAACGGAACTAATATAATTGGGATTATGTCTATTACGTTTTATATGCTCTATAGCATAAATACTTCTCATATACCAGCCAATTTCTTCAACATTTTCACTTAGCATCTTTACAATGGCTGTGGCCCAGCTTCCGCCACCAAATACGGCTATTTTTGGTTTATTATCCATTTACATTATTTAACAATCAAAAATAGTATTTTTTTAAGGAAACAAAGTTGTCATTAACATGGTATTCAATTATTTTATAGCTTTGTAATAATAACCAACTAAATATCAAAGAAATGTCTGAAGAAAAGAAAAAAATTAAAGATAGTGCCAAAAAGGCAACAAAGAAAGTGGCCGGCAAGGCAAAAGTGAAGGCCACAGAGCTAAAAAAGGACGCAAAAGAGGTGCTAGAAGAGGCCAAGGGTGCTACTAAAAAAGCTACTAGCAAAGCCAAGGCTAAAGCATCAGAATTAAAAGAAGATGCCAAAGAAGCTTTTGAAGATCTTAAAGAAGAAGCTAAAGAATTTACCGAAGACGTTAAGGAAGAAGCTAAGGAAATTAGTGAAGATGCTAAAAAGGCTCTTAACGACGATAAAACTATTGCAATTATAGCGCATTTAACCATAATTGGATGGATAATTGCACTAGTTATGAACAATAATAATAAAACTGAATTAGGGTCATTCTATATTAGACAAGTTCTTGGAATTATGCTTTTAGCATTATTAAGTGTGATACCAATACTCGGCATGTTGGTAGGTTTATTCTGTTTTGTACTCTGGGTAATAAGCCTTATTGGAGCATTAGGAGGAAACCAAAAACCTGTTTTCGCCTTAGGAGAACAGTTTCAAGAGTGGTTTAAATCTTTATAAGAAGTTATAGAATCCAATTATTATAGTGATTAAAGTCATATTTGGCCATTAAAATAGTTGGATTTTATTATCCATTCTCAGCTAGTTTTCTTTCTAACTCAGCCTGGAACTCCTCCATCACAGGTTTTACGGTACTTTCAGGTAAATCTGCTATCCTAATGTACATTAAACCGTCTATGGCATTATTGAATTTTGGGTCTACATTAAAAGCCACTAATCTTGCGTTTTGCTTTACATATTTTTTTAATAATACAGGCATTCGCAAATTTCCTGGTTCCAATTCATCAATAATTTTATCAAACTTGATCATATCTGCCTTACTGGCATCAAAAACAAAATCTTTGTCTGCATCATTCAATTTTACCTTGTATTCTTTTTTTGGATGAATATACTGAGCCAGATATGGATCATAATAATGCGATTTCATAAATTCGATCATCAAAGATTTCGAGAAATTAGAAAACTGATTACTAATACTTACACCTCCCATTAGGTATTTATACTCAGGATATCTTAAAGTTACATGCACAATACCTTTCCAGAGCAAAAACAACGGCATTGGTTTTTGTTGGTAGTCTTTTATGATAAATGCCCTGCCCATTTCAATAGTCTGTGCCATCATACGATTCAATTCGGGCTCAATTCTAAACAAAGTATTAATATAAAATCCATTGATACCATGTTTACGGAAAATATCTTCACCTAAACCCATCCTATAAGCACCGACTACCTTGTTTTCTACATTATCCCATAAAAACATATGATGATAATAGCTGTCATATTCATCTATATCAATAGCATTATTCGTTCCTTCTCCTACCTCTCTAAACGTAATTTCTCTTAATCTTCCAATTTCCCTTAAAATATGAGGAATTTTATGACTAGGAGCGAAAAAAACTTCAAAATTCTTGCTTTCAAGTAATCTTGAATCGTTTTCCCTTAGCTTTTTAACTTCTTTAACCATACTTGAGGATGATACCGGTGGGATTATCTCCTTAGGCTGTTTAGGGATTTTTAATGAAGGCGTTTTTATCAGGGGCGTATCTACTACAAAAGGATTAGCAAGCATATAGGTTTTCTTGCGAATAAAGGAATGAAAATCATCAATATTTTCATATTCTTCCTGGTCTTTTACAGATATAACCTTACCTACCCTAACTTTAATAATCCTGCTCTTTTGTGTCAATAATTCCGATGGTAATTTAGCTGTTCGGAGGGTATCGTTAATTTTTGAAAGAAAATAGAAGAGCTTACTGTTTTTGGCATGAAAATAAATAGGAATAACAGGTACTTTGGCCTTATAAATAAGCTTAATAGCTCCTTCTTCCCATGGTTTATCTACGATAAGTTTACCGTCCTTATAGGTCGACACTTCCCCAGCGGGAAAAATTCCTAAGGGAAACCCTTCTTTTAAATGCAATAATGCATTTTTTATTCCCGTAACACTAGATTTTTCATCCTTCCTGTCTTCAAAAGGATTTACAGGCATTACATACGGCTTTAATGGTTCAATTCTATGTAGCAAGAAATTAGCCACAATTTTATAATCAGGTCTTTTCTCTGCTAATAATTTTAATAATAAAATACCATCTATTCCACCAAGCGGATGATTAGAAACACTAATGAAAGCTCCCTCTTTAGGAATGCGTTTTAGATCTTCTTCAGGAACCTCAAAGTCTATCTGAACTTCATCTAAAATGGCATTCAAAAAATCTATATCTGTTTTGTCTTTATGCTTGTCGTAGATTTCATTAAGCCTAGAAATACGTAGTATTTTTAGCAATATCCATCCGATAAAAGTACCTAGGATACCGTACTTTTCCAGATTGATAACCTTGGCGATTTCTTTTGCTGATACTAAGCCCATGTTGGATTTCTAGATAACTTCCAAAGATAGAAAATTTATTGAATTACAATTTGTACTGTTTCTTTGGTTAATTGCTTTAATAATACCTTTTTGTTTCTTTCAATCTTTTTTATAGCCTCTTCACTAAAATGCCTAATTGTAAACAAAGAAACATCTTTATTGAACTCCACATTGAATTTATTTTTTAATGCTTCTAAAAGATCTGTAAAGTTTTGATATTTATCTTCCATACAAACAGAAAAGCTGATCGCAGAATTTTGAATTAAGCTAACCTTCATTTTATACTTATGGAGGAAATCAAAGATCTCACTTATATTCTGTTCAACAATGAAAGAAAAATCTAAAGATGATATAGATAGTAATATCTGATCCTTTTTTACAATAAAACAAGGTGTTTCAGGTACAATTTTCGCACCTCTGGTAACTACTGTTCCCTCATTTCCTGGGTTCACAAATGATTTAACAAACAAGGGGATCTCTTTTTTTTGCAGGGGTTGCAAGGTTTTAGGGTGAATTACTGAGGCACCATAAAATGCCAACTCAATAGCTTCGGTATATGATATTTGTTGTAATAATTGTGTTTCTTTAAAATATCTAGGGTCGGCATTTAATACACCTTCAACATCCTTCCAAATTGTTAAACTTTCGGCATTTAAGCAATATGCAAAAATTCCAGCCGAATAATCAGAACCTTCCCTGCCTAAAGTTGTTGTGCTACCCTGTTGGTCTTTCGCTATAAACCCCTGTGTTACATATAATTTATTAGGCTCTATATGAGTAGAAATATTCAATTCTGTCATCTTCCAATCTACCTTTGCATCTCTATAATCATTGTTTGTTATTATGAAATCTCTAACATCTATCCAAGAGTTATTAATGCCAACATCGTTTAAATATTGACTCACAATTTTCGTAGATATAAGCTCAGCCTTACTAACAATTTGGTCATAGACATAATTATAATCTCTTGACCCGTCATTTGTCATAAAATCTCTCATCTCTAAAAATATCAAGTCCATTTCCGAAAATATCTCATGACTTTTATTATTGAATAATTGCGAGGCAATATTGTAATGATATGACCTCACGTCATCTATTAAAAGAGCTAAATCATCATTCTTGTAAAAAAAAGCATTGGCCAGTTTTTCAAAGGCATTGGTCATTTTACCCATCGCAGATACAACAATAAGAATATCTTTGTATCCAGTGCCTTGAATTAAATTCGCCATATTCCTTACGCCCTCAGAATCTTTTATGGAAGCGCCTCCAAATTTGAATATTTTCATTGCTGAGATAGATATTTTCTTATTCTTTCATTGTTAATTTGGCATATATTCCAGTCTTCCAACATAGTTGCCCCTGTACTTTTATAGAAATCAATAGCGGGTTTATTCCAATCGAGGACTACCCATTCCACTCTTTGCACATTATTCATTAATGCAAATTCTAATACTTTATCATACAATGCTTTTCCAATTCCCATTCCCCTAAATTTTTCGGTAACGATCAAGTCTTCTAAATGAATAGATGGCCCGGCCCATGTTGAAAATCTATTATAAAAAATAGCCATCCCCACGATATTATTTTCAAATTCAGCTACGAATGAATTAAAAGCCGGAGTTTCACTAAAACCAAATTTAATGAGATCATCAACCCCTATTTTAACAGCATCTGGTTCCTTTTCGAAAATAGCCAATTCTTTAATGAGCTTCCATACTGATGCCATATCTTTTCGCTCACTTTTTCTAATTATAAAACCCATTTTTAGCTATTATATTCCAGCAAATTTAACGATATTTGTATGTATATCCCAACTAAAAAAAACGCTATGCAAAAACACCGCACTTTAGGAGAATTTATCATTGAAAATCAGATGCACTTTAAATATTCGTCCGGTGAACTTTCTCGTTTAATGAATTCTATTAGGCTAGCATCTAAAGTAGTAAATCACGAAGTAAATAAAGCTGGTTTAGTTGATATTTTAGGAGATGCGGGCGATACTAATATTCAAGGAGAAGACCAGCAAAAACTCGACGTCTATGCCAATGAGGTCTTTATGGAAACTTTGACGAATAGACAAATTGTATGTGGGATTGCCAGTGAAGAAGAAGATGATTATGTAACGATTTCTGGTAATGACAAATCTAATATGAACAAATATGTGGTTTTAATCGATCCTCTTGATGGTTCTTCAAATATAGATGTGAACGTATCTGTAGGTACTATTTTCTCCATTTATAGAAGAGTTACCGAACCCGGGACTCCGGTTCAAATTGAAGATTTTTTACAAGAAGGTAATAAACAAGTAGCTGCAGGTTACGTGGTTTATGGCACCTCAACCATGCTTGTGTATACTTCCGGTCATGGAGTCAATGGTTTTACGCTGAATCCGGCTTTGGGTGTTTACTATTTATCGCACCCAGACATGAAGTTTCCTCAAACTGGCGGGATCTACTCTATTAATGAAGGCTATTATATTCATTTCCCTCAAGGAGTAAAAGATTATTTGAAATATTGCCAAAAGGAAGAAGACGATAGACCTTATAGTGGCAGGTATATAGGATCATTAGTTTCCGATTTTCATCGTAATATGATTAAAGGTGGGATTTATATATATCCCACGAGTTCAAAAGCTCCACAAGGAAAACTTAGATTACTCTACGAATGTAATCCTATGGCCTATTTGGCCGAACAAGCCGGAGGCAAGGCTTCTGATGGATATAAAAGGATCATGGATATAAGACCAACTGAATTACATCAGCGCGTTCCTTTTTTCTGTGGCAGTATAAAAATGGTCGAAGTTGCGGAAAAGTTCATGCAAAATTACCCCGATGATGCCAATTATTAATGGTTTTTTCTAATTCTTTTATTATTAAATTTTGACTGAAATTTTTGGAAGCAGCAAAAATCCAACAAATAATCCCCTATTATATAAGAATTTATTATTAGATCGATTTTTTCGTTAAGCAGCGATTAAAAATACTCCATAAAATAGGCTTCTTAATTTTAATAGTCAGTTAATTTAGAATAGTACTATATTTGCCAAAATTTGTTTTAAATGGGCGTTATTAAAGTTAGGAACATACGTTTATATGCTTATCATGGTTGTTTAGATGAAGAGGGTAAAATCGGATCTGAATATAGAGTTGATCTATGTGTAAATGCCGACCTTTCTACCTCTGCCAAAACTGATAAATTATCAGACACTATTGATTACGTTCATCTAAATAAGATAGTTAAGGAAGAAATGGCAGTACGTACTAAGTTGTTAGAAACAGTTGCTAATAAGATTTTAGGAAGAATATTAAAAGAAATAGCAATTGTAAAAAAAGCTACTGTTGAAGTTTCTAAGGTAAATCCTCCCATAGGCGGAAATGTGGCTATGGTGAGTATTAAGATGAGCAAGAAAAGGATTTAGAAGATTCTCTACTTTCGAAATCTTCTTTTTAAAAATGATTCAATATTTTTTATTGCGTAAGTAGTTAATTTCATTAAATTTGTACCCACAAAATTGGCGTTGTGGCCGAGTGGCTAGGCAGAGCTCTGCAAAAGCTTGTACAGCGGTTCGAATCCGCTCGACGCCTCAAAAAAACCTCCTCTTCAAGGAGGTTTTTTTTAATTTATTTAACAATTATTTGTCTTATTTTCTGGATATTTGTAGACTTTTTATATTGAATGAAAATTTATCCATTAGAAACCGGTAATTTTAAGCTTGATGGCGGTGCAATGTTTGGCGTAGTACCAAAAGTTATCTGGCAAAAAACCAATCCTCCAGACAGTAATAATTTAATTGATATGAGTATGCGATGCATGCTTATTGAAGATGGTAATAGACTTATTTTAATTGATACTGGTGTTGGTAATAAACAATCAGAAAAATTTTTTAGTCATTATTATTTGCACGGTGATTATTCTCTCGAAACCTCTTTGGCCAAATTAGGATTTCACAAAGACGATATTACAGACGTCTTTCTAACTCATTTGCATTTTGACCATTGTGGCGGTAGTATTCAATTCAATAAAGATAAAACAGGGTTTGAAACTGCTTTTAAGAATGCTAAATTTTGGAGTAATGCCGACCATTGGAATTGGGCAACCAAACCTAATCAAAGAGAAAAAGCATCTTTTCTAACAGAAAATATCCAACCCATTAAAGAAAGTGGTCAATTAAATTTCATAGAAATGCCTAAAACTAATTTCTTAGAGAGATCTCAATTAGAATTTGGCATCTTATTTGTTGATGGTCATACCGATAAACAAATGATACCACATATTACTTACAAAAATAAAACATTGGTTTTTGCGGCAGATTTGATACCTACTTCGAGTCATATTCCGCTACCATATGTTATGGGATACGACACAAGACCACTTTTAACCATGAATGAAAAGCAACAGTTTTTGAATTTAGCTGCTGATAAGAATTTTATCTTATTCCTGGAGCATGATCCTTATAACGATTTATGCACCGTAAAACATACCGAAAAAGGGGTTCGATTAGAGCAAACCTATTCATTTAATGAAGTATTTAATTAATATAATTATAAACATGAAAATTTTTAAAACAATTTCTTTTGTGATCATTGCTTCAATGACACTTGCAAGTTGTAGTTCTACAAAAACTGCAACAACGTATAATACAAATAGCACCAAAGAAATAGCCATAATTAGCGCAACAGATAACATTATTGCTAAGCAAGGTGAAATGAGTGAAGCTGATATAAAGAGTTGGCCACATATGGATGTATTTACAGATTCAGTTCCGGGTATGAGCCTCGCAAAAGCTTATGATTTTGTAAAAAACAAAGAAGGAAAAACAGTAGTTGTTGGTGTAATAGACTCCGGTATCGATATTGAACATGAAGATCTTAAGGATGTGATTTGGGTTAATAAAAATGAAATTGCCGGTAATGGAAAAGATGATGATAATAACGGCTATGCAGATGATATAAATGGATGGAATTTCTTGGGTGGTGAAATAGGACAGGCAAATCCAGAACAATTAGAAATGACCAGAATTGTTAAAAAATGGATGCCTCGATTTGAAGGTAAAACCGTAGATTCAATTTCAGATGCTGATAAATCTGACTTCGAGCTTTTTGAAAAATTGACAAAAATTATCAATGATAAAAATACTAATGCTCAAAATCAGGTAACAAAGGCTAACAATATGATAAGCCAATATTCTGATATCAAGCAAATGCTTATAAAGGCAAATGATACCATAAGAAAATTATTAGTAGATAAACCAGTTACTTTAGAAAATGTAAATTCGCTGAATTTTGATGATCAGCAGCTACTATACGGAAAAATGGTGATTATGAAAGTATTAGACGCCGGTGAACAAATAAGTGTTGTTTATGAAGAACTAGATGCTATTATAGATAATGCTAAGGAAATTGAAACTCATTATAGCAATCAGTTAAATTCCCAATACAAAATTGATTTTAACGGAAGAGTTGCCGGAGACAACCCTTATGATATTACGGATACCAATTACGGTAACGGATATGTTATTGGTTCAAAAGACGATGAAATTCATGGTACGCATGTATCAGGAATTATTGCTGCAAAAAGAAATAATGGTATAGGCATGAATGGCGTTGCGAATAATGTAAAAATTATGGCAATAAGAGCCGTACCGGATGGTGATGAATATGATAAAGATGTCGCACTTGCCATTCGCTACGCTGTTGATAATGGCGCCAAAGTTGTTAATATGAGTTTTGGTAAGGGCTACTCGCCGAACGCAGAATGGGTATATGATGCCATTAAATACGCGGCAGATAAAGATGTTTTACTAGTACATGCTGCTGGAAATGATAGCAGTAATTCTGATACTGAAGATAGTTATCCAAACGATTCTAAAGATAAATTAAATGAATTTGCCGATAATGTAATTACCGTTGGAGCTATGACACGTCATTTTGATGAAAATTTAGTAGCCTCTTTTTCCAATTATGGTAAGAATAACGTCGACATTTTTGCGCCAGGCTTAGAAATTTATTCTACCTATCCTAAAAATAGTTATGAATCTATTCAGGGTACTTCAATGGCTTCGCCGGAAGTGGCCGGAGTTGCAGCTTTGATTCGTTCTTATTATCCGAATCTAAGTGCAAGCCAGGTGAAAAAAATCATTATGAATTCCGGTATCGAATTTAACGGGGAAGTAATTAAACCGGGTAGTAGCGAAGATAAAATTAATTTTAATGAATTGTCTGTTTCTGGCAAGATATTAAATGCTTACAATGCCTTGATAATGGCAGAAAAAATGTCATTAAAATTATAAAGCCCCACACAATATATAAAAGGCAAGTTCTGCATAAAGGACTTGCCTTTTTTGGTATTAAAATTGCTATATTCAATTTATATTACGGAATGAAACACATGAAAAAACACCTGTTTATTGTAATTTTTTGCTGCGCATTTACATTATCACATTCACAAACAAACCAATACTGGCAACAACATGTTGATTATACCATGTCGATCGACATGAATGTTGAAAATTATCAATATAAGGGGATCCAGAAAATTGTTTATACCAACAATTCTCCAGACACACTTCATAAAGTTTTTTATCATTTATTTTTTAATGCATTCCAACCGGGAAGTGAAATGGACATTAGAGTTCAAAACATCTTAGACCCGGATATAAGAATGGTTAATAATGTTGGAACACAATATAAACCTATAGTAGAAAGTAAAATCGCTAAATTAAAACCGGATGAAATTGGTTTTATTAACGTGAAAACTTTGAAACAAGATGGTAAAGAATTGAATTTTGAAACTTTCGGTACGATTATAAAGGTAATATTGAACAAACCGATCCGACCAGGTGAACAAACTGTTTTTGAAATGACATTTGATGGCCAAGTTCCACAAATGGTGCGAAGATCAGGAAGAAATAGCCAGGAGGGTGTAGCACTCTCTATGGCACAATGGTATCCTAAATTAGCAGAATATGATTTTGAAGGGTGGCATGCGAATTCATATATAGGTAGAGAATTTTACAGCGTTTGGGGAAATTACGATGTGAAAATTACTATTGACAAGGATTATATTCTAGGCGGAACAGGATATCTTCAAAACCCTAATGAAATTGGTTATGGTTATGAAACCGGAAAAGTTAATCGTCCAAAGGGAAATAAATTGACCTGGCACTTTAAAGCGCCTAATGTTCATGATTTTACATGGGCTGCAGATCCAAATTATAATCATGATATCCTAGTTGGCGAAAATGATGTTAAACTTCATTTTCTTTATAAAAACAATCCAAATATCATAGATAACTGGAAAAAATTACAACCATTAACTGCAGAGCTTCTCGCTTTTTTCAACAAGCATGTAGGGCCGTATCCTTACAAGCAATACTCGGTAATACAGGGTGGTGATGGCGGTATGGAATATGGAATGTGTACTCTTATAACGGGTGAGAGAAGCTTTGGAAGTCTTGTTGGAACAACGGCTCACGAATTGGCCCATTCATGGTTTCAGTTCTTGTTGGCCAATAATGAGGCAAAACACGAATGGATGGATGAAGGATTTACTGATTATATTGGTGAGCTCGCTGTTCATGAAATTTTAAATAAAACTGGTAATAATCCGTTTGCAGGTGCCTATAACAGTTATTTTACATTAGCAAAATCGGGCTTAGAACAACCTCAATCAACTTATGCAGATAGGTATACATATAATTTTGCTTATTCTGCCTATAATAAAGGTGCGGTTTTCGTTTCACAATTAGGTTATATCATTGGAGAAGATAATTTGAGAAAGACAATAAAAAAATATTTTAAGGATTTCAAATTCAAACATCCAACACCAAACGATTTTAAACGAACAGCCGAAAAAGTTTCAGGATTGCAACTTGATTGGTATTTAAACGAATGGACTCAATCTACAAACACAATTGATTATGCTGTAAAAACAGTTAACGATAAAGAGATTATTTTAGAAAATAGAGGTGAAATGCCCATGCCTATTGATTTAAAAGTTACCTATATTGATGGAACCTTCGAAAACTTTAATATCCCTTTAAGGATGATGCTAGGTCATAAACCGACAGACGCTAAAGTATTGAAAGATTGGTCTTGGGTAGAACCCATATATAAGATTTCAGTGCACAAAACAGTTAAATCTGTTGAAATAGACCCAACTCAATTAATGGCTGATATCGACAGAACAAACAATATAATGTTGAATTAAAATATTACAAAAACGCTACAAAATTAAAAAGCCGCTATTCGCGGCTTTTTTAATATCTAATAATAAGATTATTTTAATTTCTTCTTAACGGCTACTTCCTTATATGCTTCAATTATATCCAATTCTTGAATATCGTTATAATTCTTTATCTGGATACCACAATCATAACCTTTAGCCACTTCTTTTGCATCATCTTTAAATCGTTTTAAAGAGTCTAATTCACCTGAAAAGACAACGACGCTATCCCTAATAATTCTTATTTTGGAGTTTCTGAATATCTTACCATCAGTTACCATACAACCTGCAATCGTACCCACTTTAGAGATTTTATAAGTCTCTCTAACCTCAGCGTTTCCAGTTATTTCTTCTTTCATTACAGGCGAAAGCATTCCTTCCATGGCGTCTTTAATATCATTAATTACATCATAAATAATTGAGTAATTTCGAATATCTATTTCTTCCTTTTCTGCTAAAGTACGTGCACTAACAGAAGGCCGAACGTTAAATCCTATTACGATTGCATCAGATGCAGAAGCTAATAGAACGTCAGATTCCGTAATGGCACCTACCCCTTTATGAATAATATTCACTTGTATTTCTTCTGTAGATAATTTCTGCAATGAATCAGTCAATGCTTCAACCGAACCATCAACATCACCTTTAAGGATTATATTCAATTCTTTGAAGTCTCCCAACGCAATTCTACGCCCAATTTCATCAAGTGTAATATGGCGCTGTGTTCTAACTGACTGCTCACGTTGTAACTGATCTCTTTTGGTTGCAATTTGTTTTGCTTCACGCTCATCATCAAATACCCTGAACTTATCACCCGCTTGTGGTGCTCCGTCTAAACCTAAAATGGAAACCGGAGTAGAAGGTCCTGCTTCTTTAACATTTTTTCCCCTTTCATCTTGCATGGCTTTTACCTTACCACTATGCTTTCCGGCTAGTAGGTAATCACCGATCTTTAAAGTACCTCCTTCAACTAAAATGGTAGAGACATATCCTTTACCCTTATCTAGAAAAGCTTCAACGACAGTTCCCATAGCATTCTTATTAGGGTTAGCTTTAAGATCAAGCATTTCGGCTTCGAGCAATACCTTTTCTAATAACTCATCAACTCCTTTACCCGTTTTAGCAGAGATATCATGAGATTGAACTTTACCACCCCAATCTTCAACCAACAAGTTCATCTGTGCTAATTCTTCTTTCACCTTTTCGGGGTTCGCATCGGGCTTATCTATTTTATTAATAGCAAAAACTATTGGTACGCCGGCTGCTTGCGCATGGCTAATAGCTTCTTTTGTTTGAGGCATGATTGAATCATCAGCAGCAATAACAACTATTACGATGTCTGTAATTTGAGCTCCACGTGCACGCATTGCGGTAAATGCTTCGTGCCCTGGTGTATCTAAAAAGGCTATTTTCTGTCCGTTAGACAAAGTTACCCCATAAGCACCAATATGCTGGGTAATACCACCTGATTCACCTCCTATTACGTTCGTATTTCTAATATAATCCAGAAGTGAAGTCTTACCATGATCAACATGTCCCATCACTGTTACTATGGGTGCCCTAGGTTTAAGATCTTCTGGTTTATCTATTTCTTCTTCTACCGCCTCTTCTACTTCAGCACTTACAAATTCTACCTCATAACCAAATTCCTCTGCTACAATAGAAAGCGTTTCAGCATCCAGGCGTTGATTCATGGTTACCATCATTCCCAAAGACATACAAGCTGAAATAATTTGAGTTACAGAAACATCCATCATTGTTGCCAACTCACTGGCAGTCACAAATTCGGTTGCTTTTAGTATTTTGCTTTCTGCTTCCTGTTGTTCAAGGTCTTTTTCACTTTGCTGACGGTGCATATCTCTCTTTTCACGACGATATTTCGCACCTTTAGACTTACTCGATTTGCCTTGTAATTTTTCTAAAGTCTCTCTTACTTGTTTTTGAACATCTTCTTCAGAAGGCTCGGCTTTAACGATATGTTTTCTGCCACGGCCCTTATCTGCCGATTTAAATCCAGCACCTCTTTGGCCAGCTGTTCCTCCTCCGGCATAAGGTTTATGTATACGTTTTCTTTTTTTACGGTCGGTACTTTTCGAAGCAGATTCTTTACTTCCTGTTTTTTTATCACCTTTCGCCTCAACTTTTTTCTTAGGTTTCTCGAACTGTTTTAAATCTATTTTTTCACCTACCTGTTTTGGTCCGGAAAGTTTTTTGTATTTAGTTGTAATTCTTTCTGGCTCCTCAGTTGTTTCTTCTGGTACTTCTACTTTGGCTTTCGGTTCTACTTTAGGGGTTTTGACCGTTTCTTTTTTGACTTCAATTTTCTCTTCTTTCTCAACCGTCTTTTCTGCTTCCACAATTGGCTTTTCTACCTTCTTAACAGGTTTTTTCGCGCCTATATCAATTTTACCAACCTGTTTTAGACCAGCAAGCTTTTCGGAATCGGTTTTATATATTTCTCTTTTCGCTTCTTGTTCTAATCGTTTTTTTTCTAATTCTTGTTCCTGAGCTATTCGTAGGGCTTCTTTTTCCTTACGCTTTTCTTCACCAACTTCTTTTGAAGCTACTTTTTTACTCTTATCGGTCTGAAATTCATCTAAAAGGACATTATAAATCTCATTGGTTATTTTGGTTGTAGGCCTATGCTCTATCTCAAATCCTTTTTTTGAAAGATGCTCTACTGCCCTATCTAATGAAATATTTAATTCCCTTAAAACCTTATTAAGCCTCAATGTTTTTGTATCAGCCATACAATTATTTAATTTAACTTTCTTTTGTGAAGAAATTAATCTTCAAATTCTTCTCTTAAAATGCGTTGAACTTCGATGATCGTTTCTTCTTCGAGATCTGTTCTTTTAACCAGGTCACTCACATCTAGATCAATAACACTTCTAGCCGTATCTAGGCCTATATTTTTTAATTCCTTAATGATCCATCCTTCTATTTCATCAGAAAATTCAGTTAACTCAACGTCATCATCACTTATACCTTCCCGTTGAACATCTAGTTCATAACCGGTTAACTGACTTGCTAATCTAATATTAACCCCGCCTTTACCAATGGCTTTAGAGACCTCTTCTGGTTTTAGGAATACATTAACCCTCGGTTTTTCACCTTCCACAGCTTCTTTTATCTCTATAGAAACTACTTTAGCAGGACTCAGGGCTCTTGCAATAAAAATCTTGTCATTTTTTGTGTAATTTATCACATCAATGTTTTCGTTGCCTAGTTCACGAACAATTCCATGAATTCTAGATCCTTTCATTCCAACACAAGCGCCAACTGGGTCGATTCTATCGTCATATGAATCAACGGCAACTTTAGCTTTCTCACCGGGTATTCTTGCTACGCGCTCAATAGTAATTAAACCATCAAAGACTTCGGGTATTTCTTGTTCAAATAATTTAACCAAAAATTCTGGTGCCGTTCTAGACATAATAATTGTTGGTTTATTTCCTCGTAATTCTACCAGCTTGATGATACCTCTAACCGATTCTCCTTTTCTAAAATAATCAGATTTTATTTGTTCGCTTTTGGGCAATACAATTTCATTCCCTTCATCATCCAATAAGATCACAGCATTATGTCTAATATGGTGTACTTCGGCACTGTATATTTCACCTTCAAGGTCTTTAAATTGTTTAAATACATTTGTATTGTCATGCTCATGTATTTTCGAAATTAAATTTTGACGAAGTGCCAAAATAGCCCTTCTACCTAAATCTTCAAGTTTAACTTCTTCAGAAACGTCTTCGCCCACTTCAAAATCAGGTTCAATTTTTCGTGCTGCCGATAAGGATATTTCTTCATTAGGATCTTCCACTTCACCGTCATTCACAACTACCCTATTTCTCCAAATCTCTAAATCTCCTTTATCCGGATTTATAATAATATCAAAATTATCATCAGACCCATATTTTCTTTTTAATGCTGCTCTAAACACATCTTCAAGTATTGCCATAAGCGTAACCCTATCAATACTTTTGTCATCTTTAAACTCAGAAAAAGACTCTATTAATGCGATGTTTTCCATTCTCTCAAATTAAAAAATTAATTTCACTTTTGTTTGTTTTATAATCTCAAATGGTAAGGTTTCTTTTTTAAGGACTGTTACCTTACCCTTGCCAATAGGTTTTGGTTCTCGAACTTTCCATTCAATTTCGATCTCTTTATCATCAACTCGGGTAAGTTTTCCCTCATAAGTTTCAGAATCTGTTTTGATCTTTAAGGTTCTTCCCAAATTTTTTTTGTACTGCCTTATATTTAACAAAGGCTCAGATAATCCCGGGGATGTAACGTCTAAGGCAAAATCGTATTCTTCCCTATCTAAATTATGCTCAATGTGCCTACTTATGCGTATGCATTCTTTAATGGTTATTCCATTATCACCATCAACCACAACAGTAATTTTATTATCGGGCAAAATATTTAATTCTATCAAGAATAATTCTTGATTTTCATTAAGGGCTTCTTCAACCAGTTTTTCTACAATTTTCTTCTCGATCATCTGTATAAAAAGAGGGGACTTTTACGTCCCCTCCCATTTCTTAACACCTTTATTTTGCGGGGCAAATATACAAACTATATTTTACAATGACAAGAATCATGGTTTTTTATCGTTATTAATTCATATCTTTATGTAATCCGAATAAAAAAAACAAAAAATGAAAAAAATACTAGTTCCCATCGATTTTTCTAAGGAAGCCCAATATGCAGCCAAAGTTGCAGCCAAAATTGCAAAAAAAACTAAGAGCGAAATTTATCTTTTACATATGTTAGATTTGCCTTCTAGCACTGTAGATCCGGTTGAAATGAGCAATCTATATGAAGGCCCTCAAACCGTATTCTTTATGAAAGGTATTCACAAACGCTTTGAAAAATTTAAAAAATTACCATTCTTTAAAGGAGTTAAAGTGAATGAGACCGTCCGTTTTCATAAAGCTTTTGATGGCGTGATTGAAGAGAGTAAAAAGAATAAAGTCGACCTTATTGTGATGGGATCACAAGGTTCAACAGGATTAAAAGAAATGCTTGTTGGTTCTAACACCGAAAAAGTTGTAAGACATTCTAATATTCCTGTTCTTGTCATTAAACAAGATATTAAGAACTTCGATATTAAGGATATGATCTTTGCTTCAGATTTTACTGCTAAAAGTAAGAAGTCATTCAAAAATGTATTGGATTTTGCAAATATCTTTAAAGCAAAAATCCATCTGTTATTTATAAATACGGTCCACAATTTTGAATCTACAAAAATCACAAATATCAAGTTAAACAATTTTATTTCTGACTTTAACTTTAAGAATTATACTTTGAATATTTATAATGACACTACAATAGAAGAAGGTATTTTACATTTCGGAAAAGAAATCAACGCTGATCTTATTGCAATTAACACACATGGAAGGAGCGGCCTATCTCAACTTTTTAGTGAAAGTATTAGTAAAGAGCTGGCTAACCATGCGATACGCCCAGTAATAACTTTTAAAATTTAATTATTTTATTAAAAAACACTTATCTTCAATCAGATTTTTCGAGAAAAAGAAAACATTCTAAAAATACTTATGAAAAAAATCTTAGTCCCCATTGACTTCTCTAAGCAAGCTAAAAATGCCTGTTTAGTGGCCGCCGATATTGCCAGAAAAACAAAAAGTGAAATTATTTTACTACACATGTTGGATCTACCTTCTGAGACCATAGATCCTGCAGAAGCAAGTAGTTTAAGAGGTGGTGCACAAACACTTTTTTATATGAAGGCAATTCATAGAAAAATTCAAAAGTTTATTGCATTGCCATTTTTTGAAGGAATAAAAGTAACCGAGTTAGTTAAGTTTCATAAAGCTTTTGAAGGAGTAATTGAAGAAAGTAAAAAGAACAAGGTAGATCTCATTATAATGGGATCACAGGGTGCCACAGGATTAAAGGAACTTTTGGTAGGTTCTAATACCGAAAAAGTGGTTAGAAAATCTAATATTCCGGTATTGGTTATAAAACAGGAAGTAAAAGATTTTGATATCAAAGATCTTGTTTTTGCAACCGACCTAAGTAATGAAAGTAGAAAATCATTTAAAAACGTTTTAAAATTTGCCCGTATATTCGATGCAAATGTTCATTTACTGCACATAATTTCAATTAGAAACTTTGAGCCAACAAGAGTCACAAAAAAGAAACTTAAAAACTTTGTTTCTCGTTTAAAAATTAAAAATCCAACCCTCAATGTTTATAATGACCCCTCTATAGAAGAAGGAATCTTAAATTTTGGAAAAAAAATTAATGCTGATGTAATTGCAATTAATACACATGGAAGAAGTGGTTTGTCACAACTATTTAGTGAAAGTATTAGTAAGGATTTAGCAAATCATGCCCTTAGACCTGTAATAACATTTAAAATTTAATACTACAGTATATCAAATAGGATCGAGATTCTTCTTAAATATATTATTAATACATTTAATTGCCTATTTTTGAATGTTGCTCATAATTTATACTGTCATAAATGCAAAAAAAAATAACTTTAAAACTGCTAGCTGATGAACTTGGTTTATCAATTTCTACGGTTTCAAAGGCGTTGAAAGACAGTTATGAAATAAATGAAAAAACCATTGCCCGAGTTAAAGCCTTGGCGAAAAAATATAACTATAGGCCAAACCGAATGGCCCTTAGTTTAAAAAGTAGTAAGACCAAGACCATAGGTGTTATCATCCCCAATATTTTAAATTATTTCTTTTCTAAGGTATTGCTAGGCATTGAGGAAGAAGCCAATAAACATGGTTATCATATCATTATTTGCCTATCTAATAATCAATATCAAAAAGAATCTGAAAGCTTACAATTATTAAGTGATGGAAGTGTTGATGGTTTTATACTATCTATAGCCAAAGAAACGCAATTGAAAAAGCATAATAGTCATTTTAAAGATATTATTAAACAGGGCTATCCCATTGTTATGTTCGACCGAGTTTCAGACAAAATTGAATGTGATAAAGTTATCATTAATGATTTTGATGCCGCCTATGATGCTACTTCTTACTTATTAAATCAAGGACGTAAAAAAATAGCATTATTGAGTACTATCAATGATTTGAACATCGGCAAATTAAGAAGAGACGGATACAGAAAAGCCTTAAAAGATAATAAGAACTATAAAAACAAAGAATTGGTTATTAAGATTAACAGTAAAACCGAATATCATTCTGCTATTACCTCATTGTTTGATAATCACAAAGATCTTGACGGAATTTTTGCAACAGGTAATGTTTCAGCAGTAACCGCCTTAAAAATTGCGAATTCAAAAGGCTTGGTTGTTCCAAAAGACATTGCAGTTATAGGTTTTTCTGACGATAAAATTTCCAGGTTATCATTCCCAACTTTAACAACTGTATCGCAAAACGCACTGGATATAGGAAAGAACGCCGTGAACATGTTAATTACTCGATTAAATAATAATAGCTCACGGGAATTTAAGACAAAAGTTATACAGACAAATCTCGTATTAAGAGAGTCGACTTAAACAAAAAAAGCTCTCAATAAATTGAGAACTTTTTTGTTGGCCCACAAGGACTCGAACCTTGAATGACGGCACCAAAAACCGGAGTGTTACCATTACACCATGGGCCAATAACGGCTGCAAATTTAAAGCAAAGTTTTAATCCTACAAATTTTTTGGAGAAAATTAAATCTAACTTTTACATATTTTTAACTTGCATAAGGATACATTGCCTTCTGTAGCTGAAAATTAATCGATTTTTATTTAGTAATTTCGCCATACATAATAAAATACCGATGAATAATATCAACTATAAAAAGTGGAATTCAATATTGGGTTGGGCCACTTTTGTAATTGCTTTAATAACATATACACTTACTTTAGAACCAACGGTTAGTTATTGGGATTGTGGAGAATATATTTCAACTGCTGTAAAATTAGAAGTCGGGCATCCTCCAGGAGCTCCTCTATTTCAAATGCTTGGTGCTTTTTTTGCCATGTTTACCAGTGACGTTACTCAAATAGCCAAAATGGTTAATTTCATGTCTGCCTTAGCAAGTGCATTTACAATTCTCTTTTTGTTTTGGACAATTACTATGCTAGCAGAAAAAATCGTTGGTAAATCGAAAGAATTAACTTCGGGCAAATCGATAGCTATATTAGGTAGTGGATTGGTTGGCGCCTTAGCATTTACCTTTTCGGATAGTTTTTGGTTTAGTGCTGTAGAAGGTGAAGTTTATGCCATGTCATCTTTTTTGATGGCTCTTCTTTTTTGGTTAGGACTTCATTGGGGAAATGAAATGGATTCACCCAGAGGCCATAAATGGCTGTTATTGATCTCCTTTGTTGTGGGTTTATCTTTTGGAGTACATATTTTATCTTTATTGGTAATTCCTTCGATCGTATTTATTTATTTCTATAAGAGGTATAAAAATATCAATTCAAAAAAATTCATTATTGCCAACGTTTTGGCAGTATTAGTTTTAGCATTCGTCTTTAAGTTCTTATTCCCGTATACGCTATCATTTTTTAGTGCTTCCGAACTCTTTTTCGTGAACTCAATAGGCATGCCTTTTAATTCTGGTAGCATCATAGCTGGTATCATTCTAATTGCTGCATTTTATTTCACAATAAGATATACACGAAACAGAAAATTAGTTCACACAAATCTGATTATTTTATGTTTGTTATTTATAATGATTGGATTCTCATCCTGGCTAATGCTGCCCATTAGAGCAAATGCTAATACCACTATAAATGAAAATAATCCTTCGAGTGCAAGGGAATTATTAGCTTATTATAACAGAGAACAATATGGCGATGCCAGTATTTTTTTCGACTCTTATTATTCTGAAACGAGAGAACAAGACCCAAATGATCCTTACAGGGATGACAAACCTAAATATGAAAAAGACCTGAAATTAGGCAAATATGTAATTGTAAATAATTACAAAGATGCATTACCAAATTATACCAATAAGCATAAAGGGTTTATTCCTAGAATGGTAGACCCAAGCCCAAGTGTTGTAGCAAATTATAAAGCAATTGCCGGCATACCACAAAAAAGTAAACGCAGGCCAACTTTTGGTGAGAATATAAAGTTCATGTTTCAATACCAGTTTGGGTACATGTATGGCAGATATTTTATGTGGAATTTTGTAGGGCGTCAAGATGATATTCAAGGAAATCTAGATACCCACGGTAATTGGTTAAGTGGTATTAATTTTATCGATGAATTACGATTAGGATCACAAAGCAATCTTCCCGAGGAAATAAAGAATAATAAAGGAAGAAACACTTATTTCTTCTTACCTTTTATTTTAGGAATTATTGGTCTTTTATATCATCTTAAACTTGATAAAAAGAATTTCTATATTTTATTGTTGTTTTTTGCCTTTACAGGTTTAGCCATTATTTTTTATACAAACCCAAAACCATTTGAACCACGAGAACGTGATTATGCAGTGGTAGGTTCTTTCTATGTATTTGCCATTTGGATTGGCCTGGGTGTTTTAGCTATATTCGAACGATTTAAAGATAAAATAAATCCAAAATCATTAGCGATGGGGCTTACCGGTATCTGTCTTCTCGCGGTGCCGGCACTGATGGCATCTCAGAATTGGGACGATCATGACCGATCTGGTAGATATGCAACCCGAAATAATGCCAAGGCATACCTAGATTCTTGTCAGGAAAATGCCATTATGTTCACCATTGGTGATAATGACACCTTCCCTTTATGGTACATGCAGGAAGTTGAAAACTATAGAACTGATATTAAATTGGTAAATACGAGTTTATTTGCAACAGATTGGTATATAGATCAGCAAAAAAGAAAAACTTATGAAGCCGATCCTATACCATCACAGCTTACACATGAACAATATAGAACAGGGTCTTTAGATGTTGCATATCATATACCCAACCCCATTTTAAAAGATACGGTTATGGATATTAAATCTTTTATGAATTGGATAGGCAGTAATGATGAAAGAACCCAGATAGATTTGGATGAAGATGGTATTCCCGAAAAGTATTATCCTACCAATAAATTAAGAATCCCAGTAGATAAAGAAGCTGTCCTTAGAAATAAAATTGTTCCACTAAAAGATTCAGCTCAAATTGTACCGTATATCGATATCGTAATAGACAGATTAGGTCTCGCAAAGAATAGAATTTTAATGTTAGATATTTTAGCCAATAATAATTGGGAAAGGCCTATTTATTTTACCGGTGGAGCCCAGGCAGACGAAGAATATATCTGGTTAAAAGATTATTTGCAGTTAGATGGTTTAGCATACAAATTCGTTCCTATCAGAACCCCAAGCACTCATGAAGATGGCAGGTCAAAAAGTGTGCTCGATCTAGGCCGAATTGATACTGAAATTATGTATAATAATGTTAAAAAATGGGATTGGAAAAACAGCAATAGTAATGCTATATATGTTGATGTCGAAACGCGAAAAAATGGTATCTCATTTAGAAATAATCTAATAAGATTGGCTGAGGAATTAGTGAAGGAAGAAAAATTTGATATGGCCGAAGAAATGCTAGACCTTTCAATCGATAAAATGCCCATAGAAAGATACGGTCATTATGGATTGGTACTCGGTTATGTAGACAACTATTATAGGGTGAATAATACAGAAAAGGCCAGAAAAGTTGCCAATACGTTGGTGAATATTTTTCAAGACCGTATCGAATATTATAGTGGATTAGACAATTACGATGTTTCCCAACATTTTGATGATATCGAAGCTACACTTTTAATGTATAACAATGTTGTGGGTACTGTAGATGAATACGATAAGGAATTCTCTGATGAATTGAAAAAGGGATATGTAGCTTCCTTTAAACTTTTAGAAAGTGTTATTGAATAAATGAAACCTTATTTAGCAAAAACTCCCAATGTAATTTCAACCTTATTCAGAAATCAGGTTTGGAGTTTTTCTAAAGAGGAAAAAAATATCTACCTTACTTTCGATGACGGGCCAACGCTAAAGATTACAGAATGGGTTTTAGATACACTTAAGCAATATAATGCCCAGGCTACTTTTTTTTGTATTGGAAAAAATATAGAACAAAATCCAGCAATCTTAAAAAAGATCATTGATAACGGCCACGCGATAGGGAATCATACGTATGAGCATCTTAACGGATGGAAAAGCAAAAAAAAAGACTATTTAAATTCCGTTTTGAAAACAGAAAAAATTATCAGTAAATTCGTTCAAACACCATCAAAAAAATTATTTCGTCCACCTTATGGAAGAATAAGAATTACCCAAACCAACGAACTTTCTAAAAACAATTATAAAGTAATTATGTGGTCGGTTCTAAGTGGAGATTTTGATCATGCAATTAGCAATGAAAAATGCTTATTAAACGTTATTAATAATTCGAACAATGGCGATATTATAGTATTTCATGACAGTGAGAAGGCATTCGAGAAACTTCAGGTAGTATTACCCAAAACTTTAGAATTTTTGAAAGTAAAAGGCTATAATTTTAAAAAAATTGAAAATTAAGTTAAACGTACTGTTGAACCAGGCTAATTAAAGTATTAGCATCTTGTTCTCCCGATTGTCTCCACTTCATTTCTCCATTTTTATAGATAATAAATGTTGGATTACCTTTTATCCTTAAGGCATTCGCTAATATTTCGTTCTTGTCTATGTCGATTTTGATAACCTTTGCTTTATCGCCTAATGCAGCAGCAACATCTCTCAAGACACTATGAAGACTGGAATTATTCTCATTCCAATCGGCATAAAAATCGATCAATGTAGGCACATTCGAACTAATTAATTCACCAAATTTTGCCATAGGGAGCTATTTTAAGTACTAGAACATTAATTAATAGTAACAGGTAACTTAATACAAATATAATATTTTTAGGAAATTAACCTCTTTTTCAGTGTAATAACTGATATTTCAGGCCAAATACCTACCCTCCCGGGGTATGCCAAATAACCAAAGCCCCTGTTCACATTTAAGATCTGGCCTGCCTGTTCATAAATACCTGCCCAATATTTATATCGCCATTTAACAGGGCTCCATTTGATCCATCCTGGAATTTCGATGCCAAATTGCATGCCATGGGTATGGCCGCTTAAGGTAAGATGATAATGCGTTTTGTGGTCTTTAACTTCCTGTTCCCAATGGCTTGGATCATGACTCATTAATATTTTAAAATCCAGTTCGTTTACAGATGCACTGGCCTTATTTAAATCACCGACTTTTTTAAATCTTCCCGCTCCCCAATTCTCAACACCAATTAATGCAATTTTTTCATCTCCTTTCTTCAATATCCTATGATCATTTAAGAGGAGATCAAAGCCCAGTTGCTTATGGATATCTTTTATTTTCTCCATATTATCCGTTTTAGCCTCTTCGCTTTCCCAATCGACATAATCTCCATAATCATGATTTCCCAACACTGAAAACTTTCCGTCTTTTGCGGTTAATTTTTTAAAAGTATCTACCCAAGGAATCATTTCGTCGGCTCTATTATTCACTAGATCGCCTGTAAATAATAAAAGATCGGAATTCTGTTCATTAATAAGATCAACACCATAATTTATCTTATTGGGATCATCAAAACTTCCGCTATGGATATCAGAAATCTGGGTGATTTGATAGCCATCATAGGCGTCAGGCAAATCATCGAACTCCAGTGAATATTTTAATACTTTATAATTATATTTTCCGCTATACATACCATAAAGCAATGAGCTAAAAGGAATAGCTGCCAAGCCAATAGCTATTTGGCTTACAAATTTTCTTCTCGATGGCAAATAAAATGAGTCATTCGAAGTAAATATTCTTTTATAAGTACCCATAAATATTCTTAGAATATCCTCACCTAAGAGAATAGGCACTATTACTATTTTTAAGGCCAGTAAGGTCAATAAAAATCCGAATGCATAGCTTTTATCAGGAGTTAATACCCTGCCATCGCTTACCTGTAAGAATTGATAAATAAAATTACCCACTACAACAACTGAAAGCGCAATGAGCAGAAAATGTACCCAAGTTTTTTTTGTAATGGTTTTTATAGCCTGAAAGGCATAAAAATCTATTATAACATAGATTATTATAAAAATAATCCAACGAATCATATCACACAGTTTATTTAGCAAAAGTACCCCAAAGAAGCTTAAAACAACAAAGTTTAATATTTATTTAACTAATTCAACCATCTCTTTGATCTTGTTAAAATCTGATATAACAAGCTGATTTTCACGAAATAGTTTATCACAATTCAAAGATACTTTTAACCTGCCATTAGTTTTGTGAAGCTTTACTGCTGAAAAATGAACCTCTTTAAAACCGGCATTTTTGAACTGAAGGATATTGCTCCTATTTATACCTCCACCAGGTAATATGATCAATTTTTGCCCTGCCTTTTCCTTCATTTGTTCTAACAAATTTAAGCCTTCAATAGCTGAAGATTGCTGGCCGGAGGTTAAAATTCTTTCAACCCCCATTTCTTTGAGTTTTTCCAATTCTTCTAAAGGGTTTTTTACCCAATCGAAAGCCCTGTGAAAGGTAAACGACATAGGTCTTACAAGGTCAACTAGTTCTTTTAATCTCTTTAGGTCAATCGTTTGATCCTTTAACAATATACCAGATACGACACCCTCGCAACCCATTTCTTTACAAAACGAAATATCGCGTTTCATAATATCGAATTCAGATTCAGAATATGAAAAATCTCCACTCCTAGGTCGTATTAAGACATTAACAGCTAATTTCAAATCTTCCTTAACCTTCTGAATTGTACCATATGATGGTGTAATTCCACCCACGGCTAATTCGGTGCATAATTCTATTCGGTCAGCTCCTGCTTTCTCAGCATTTATAGCAGAATCATAAGAATTAGCACACACTTCAATTTTCATTTTTACACCTTTTTAGGACTCAAGAATTTTAGTACCTTGCTAAATTAGAGAAAAAAAATAAGCGAGCATGAAGCGCAGAAACTTTATAAAAAAAGCATCATTAACAGGTGTTGGTTTAGCAGTTTGGAGCACTTTTAGTAACTGTGCCAACGAAAAATCTGGTAAGAATAAAACTAATATATCATTGCAGCCTCAATTACCCTTGGTTATCGCAACATGGGATGTAAAAAAGGCTACGGCAAAAGCCTGGGAAATTTTACAGGAAGGTAAATCATCTCTTGATGCTGTGGAACAAGGCTGCATGATAGAAGAGGCAAATGTGGAAGGACAGTCTGTAGGTAAAGGTGGATTGCCTGATAGGGATGGCAATGTAACGCTGGATGCGTGCATTATGAACAAAGAAGGTGACTGTGGCTCAGTTGTATATTTACAAAATATAACACATGCTATTTCTGTAGCACGAAAAGTGATGGAAGAAACCCCGCATGTAATGCTTGCGGGAAAAGGTGCTGAAAATTTTGCTTATGAAAAGGGCTTTAAAAAAGAAAACTTATTGACCGAAGCTTCAAAAGAAGCTTGGGAAGATTGGAAAATAAAATCGGAATACAAACCAATAATTAATATCGAAAATCACGATACTATTGGTATGTTAGCAATTGACAAAAATGGTGATATTTCCGGTGCTTGTACTACTAGTGGATTAGCTTACAAAATGGCAGGGCGTGTTGGTGATTCTCCTATTATAGGATCAGGATTATTTGTGGATAACGAGATTGGTGCTGCAGTTGCTACAGGTTTAGGTGAAGAGGTTGTGAAAACCGTAGGCAGCTTCCTGGTCGTTGAGTTAATGCGACAAGGTAAATCACCACAAGAAGCATGTGAAGAAGCCATACAGAGAATTGTAACCAAGCCGAATAGTAATTATAAAAATTTTCAAGTGGGGTATATTGCAGTCAATAAAAATGGAGAAACAGGATCATATTCGATTCATGAAGGATTTAGCATGACCAGATATCATATCGAGCAAAATCAAAATATTCAGTCTGACTGTTTTATTAAAATTTAATTGATATGAAGATTCAGATTTTCAATGGTGGCATTTCTACTCGCAAGATCATTAGCTAACCATAATTCTATATAATCACCAGTTGCCAATTCAACTGTACCCGATATACTCGCTGCTCCTATATCGGCTCCAGTTCCTATTTTTCTTTGAATTCGGGTAGAATTTAAAATAGTTCCATTTTTTGCGAAATAAATGGATAATACCTGATTATTCGTGGTGGAGGTTAAAGACAAGGAGGCAGAAATATTAAAAATTTTAGTTTTAGTTCCCACATATCTCAGTCGATTGCTTGCTCCACCAGTGTCAAAACGAAATACGTTTGCAGCGGTCGTTGTTCCAAGTGCTTTTACCGGTGTATTTGCTGCCGGTATTGGGGTTATTACTTTCGACGAAATATAGATAGTTCCTGTGGCATTATTATCTGTTTCGACCAGTAAGCCTGGGCTATTAACATCCCATTCTTTTGAGAATTTATATCCTGGGTAAGTACCAACAGTATATCCGTTGATCCTGTCTCCAACGCCAGTGAATGCAACACCATTGATAGCACCAGCATTGTTAATTGTTGGATTTGAACTTAGATCCAATCCAATCTCTCCGGCATCTACAGAAACCCTTCCACTACTTAACTGAATATCATCAAAAGTTCCTGAAAAACTTAGAAAGGTACCTGTACTCGTTGATGTCCAAAAAATATTAGACATTAAAAACGAAGCAATATTACTTACTGTTAAACCTCCATTACAATTCACAAATTGAGATATATTAAAAAATACAAGTCCAAGATTACTTAAGGTTCCCACCGAACTGCAGCTTGTATAAACTACGCTATTACTCACAAGATTTTGTGCGGCTGTTCCATTAATATTAAAAGCAGGCTGCCCGTTTCCAACCACTAAAAAATCTCTTAGATTACCACCTTTAGAACCGGTAAATAAAGAAGTTCCGGTATTATTAAATAAAATATCGCCTCTAGTATCTTGTCCTCTCACATAAGCTTCATTGATATCAATTGGAAAGTCGATCAAAATTGTGCCATTAATTTCATACAGATAACTTGAATTTAACAAATAAGTAGCACCACCGCCAGCAGCCAATTCATCTGAAAGATCAGCAACACTTTTTACAAGTTTATAATTAGTTCTCGATATACTTGATCCTGCCTCAAGAATTACCCAGGAAGTGCCATCGAAATAATTAAATTTATCCATATCTGTGTCATAGACCAATAATCCATTAGCCGGAGCTGTGATAGCGTTCTTTTCAATGGTAGTCATACGTGGTGCTAAAAGTCCTTTGGTCGTTGAAGTTATATCCAACATCGAAGAAGCATCGGGTGTGGTTGTTCCAATGCCAACTTGTGCTGATATTTCATTCATCATTAATAAAACAGTAGCTGCTATGATATATAAATATTTGTGCTTCATTTTTAATTATTTTTTAATATTTTGAAAGTACCCTCTCCTAATTCAGTTTCTAATTTTACAATATAAATACCTTCTTTTTTGTTGAATGGTATTTCTATTTTACTAAGCTCAAGGGAACTGTCATCTAACTGGAGAATCTTTTGTCCTAAGACATTATAAATTATGATTTTATATAATTGTAAACCATTTTGATTATTGATTACAATACTATGATCACCATTATAATAAACATTGATTTGATTTCTTTCGAATTCATTAATATCCAAGGTACTTTGGGGTTGAAAAACAATCTGAAATCTGTCTAAAAAATTTCCAGTGGAAATATTCAATTCTAATATAGATTCATTTAAATTATGGGTTGTATTTAATAATTTATCCTTTATATAAACAGTATTATCAAAATTTTCAGTGGCATCTAACATAATTTTATGGATTCCTTGCTCTGAAATTTTCAAGCCTAACGGTATTTCTACTAATTCATTAAAAGCACCAATACCTTGAATCACATATTTTTGGTTTAGATCATTGTCGATTATAAAATATAATTCGTCTTCCCTATCGCCAAACATTTTCGCGTCATAAGCCTTGTTATAACTGAGATCTGCTTTAGAATTTGGCAAAAATCCCAGTACTAATTGCCTATGAAATCCTTCAGGATCATCATATCCCAATCTTACAATACTTTTCTCTTCATTACTTTTTGCATTTATATTTTTGTAATGAATCGACTCTCCAGAATTTTCAGTTTTAAAAACTCTTTGTGAATTTTTAAAAGCAACGTTTCCATTACTAGCACCCTCAACGAAAAAACCTTGTGCTACTGCCATATATCTTTTCGGTGGATTCACAAATTCAGCGGCTCCCAATCCGCCTACAAGCATTGGAATTACTGAGGGCGGAGCGCCTCCTGTCAGATTATACGTTGCATACCCTCCTAAATATCCTGAATAGAAATGAGATGAAGAACCTCCCTCTACCCAAAAATATATCGTGCCAGAAATCATATCAGCACTGGCATACCCTCCTTCAGCCACACTAATATTGTCTTTTATAAATTCGTCAGTATCAATTGCCGATGGATATGGATTCCCTATTAATATATATTCTTCAGTATAAGTAAGAAACTGATAAGTACCATCATTTGGCGCACCTTGAAAAACATAATTTTGACTAGGGTCTGAAGTGTTCGTTCCCTTCATTATAAAGGCTTCCCCCGGGTTAAGAGAACTGTTTTCATTTATTTTTATCCAAGAAGGAACGCTTCCAGTTCCTCTGGAAAACTTAAAGAACCAATGTTTATTTAATGTTAAAGGAGTCGTCACATTTCCGGAGCCATCGGTAACCGAAGGTAAACCGTTAAATGGATCACCTATATTAAACTGGACTTGTTGTGATGAAAATGGATTTATACTGGCATCTGTGCCATCGAATAGGCCTCCCGATAATGAAAATGATCCTCCATTATTTACCGGCGAAGACCAATAATTATAGCCGTATGCCGATTTATTCCCTTGCTGGTCTCTCAAAAGTTTACCTGATACGGCACTATTGGCATTTGCTCCGTTATGTGTTTGTATCAATTGAGCTTCACCAATTAAACGAAAATCCCCATTCACTAAATTAACAGCATTGTTAACGTAAATACAGAAATTATCAACCACTTGTACTCCCGTTAAATTGTTATCAACTTCTAAGTTATAGAAGTTAACTTTGTTCTTTAAACCTGAAATTGTTTGTATATTATTTAACGAACTCTTAAAAAAAGTAGTTCCTGATGTTGACGAAGTACTATCATTATTTACGAAATTGCTATTTAAAAATAAATCGCCATTGCTATTATGTGTACCGTTATTTGTATATTCATCTCCAAAATAAACCGTTGTTGATGATTCAATATACAAGGTGCCTTCGTTTACTATTTGCGAAAATATATCTAATGAAAAAAATAAGGAAATACCCAATAAAACAAAATAATTTTTTTTCATGGCAAACCTAAATTCTTTTAAAGGCACAATAATGAGTTATTTTATTAATGGGTAGTTAAAATGTTGTGGATCAATTGTTTAATAACATTCTTACCATAACGTTAATTTTTATAAAATATTGAATAAAATATTATGGTTAAACCGCATATTTAAAACTGTATGCCCGTAAAAGATATATTTAAAACTGAATTACAATAAAAAATGCAAAAAAAACGCTTATTCCTTCTTGATGCCTATGCCTTAATATTTAGAGGTTATTATGCCTTTATTAAAAATCCTCGTATAAACTCTAAAGGTATGGACACCTCAGCAATCATGGGATTTATGAACTCATTGCTAGATGTCATCAAACGAGAAAAACCAGATCATTTGGCGGTATGTTTTGATAAAGGTGGGAGTACTGATAGAATTGAAATGTTTCCCGAATATAAAGCGAACCGAGATGAAACACCTGAGGCTATTAAAATTGCCGTGCCTTATATTGAAGAAATTCTTAAGGCCATGCATATTCCCATTATAGTAAAGGAAGGATATGAGGCAGACGATATTATAGGTACGTTGGCCAAACAAGCTGAAAAACAAGGTTATGAAACCTTTATGGTTACACCTGATAAAGATTTTGCGCAATTGGTTTCTGAAAACATTTTTATGTACAAACCTTCAAGGATGGGTAATGGCATTGAAATATGGGGTGTCCCTGAAGTACAGAAAAATTTTGAAATCGAGCGTCCGGAACAGGTGATTGACTTTTTAGCTATGAAAGGAGATAGTGTGGATAATATTCCCGGCCTACCAGGCGTAGGTGATAAAACCGCTAAAACCTTTTTGAAGGAATTCGGGAGCATTGAAAATTTATTAGCAAATACCGATAAACTAAAAGGCAAAATGAAAGAAAAAGTAGAAGACAATGCCGAGCAGGGTTTGCTGTCTAAAAAATTAGCCACCATCATGCTCGATGTACCTGTTGATTTTCATGAAAAGGATTTTGAATTAAATACGCCAGATATACCTAAGGTAAAAGAAATATTTAATGAATTAGAATTTAGAAGATTAACCGAAAATCTATTAAAAACTTTTGATCAGGAACAAGAGGTTAAACCTAAAGAAAAATCAAAAGATAATGCAGCAGTCCATAATGCTCCAGGCGATAATGTTCAATTTGATCTATTTAGTCAGCCTGGAAGCGGTCATACGATAAAAGAAGAAGTAGTTATTAATGGTTTTAAAACTATTAAAAATACACCACACTTTTATCAGTTTATTGATACCAAAGTATCGAGAAAATTACTATTGGATCTACTTCTGAAACAAAACAGTGTTTGCTTCGATACAGAAACAACCAGCATCAAATCGCTAGAAGCAGAATTGGTTGGTATTGCATTTTCCTGGGAAAAAGGGAAAGGTTATTACGTCACAATTCCCGAAGATCAAGAAGAAGCTAAACGCATAGTTGAGGAATTCAAACCTTTTTTTGAAGGTGAGCATATTGAAAAAATTGGGCAAAATTTAAAATATGATATCAAGGTTCTTTCTAATTATAATATGAAAGTTAAAGGTAACATATTTGATACCATGATCGCACATTACCTGATCAATCCTGATATGCGTCATAATATGGATGTTCTTGCCGAAGCCTATCTTAATTACCAAGCTGTTTCAATCACGGAATTAATTGGTAAAAAGGGTAAGAATCAATTGTCAATGCGTTCGGTTGATATTACTAGTCAGACCGAATATGCAGTAGAAGATGCCGATATCACGTTACAACTTAAAGAATACTTCGAAAAAGAATTAGAATCTGCAAATTTGACCAAACTTTTTAAAGAAGTAGAACTGCCACTAGTTAATGTGCTCGCCTCTATGGAAATAGAAGGTATTAATTTAAACAAAGCGTTTCTAGACTCACTTTCTAAAGAATTAGCAAAGGATATTGACAGGTTAGAAAAAGATATTTATATGCAAGCGGGAGAAGATTTTAACTTGGCTTCACCGAAACAATTAGGCCCTATTTTATTTGATAAATTAAAATTGATTGATAAGCCAAAAAAAACCAAAACCGGTCAATATTCAACAGCAGAAGATGTCTTATCATATTTAGCTAAAGACCATCAAATTATTAGGGATATATTAGAATGGCGTCAGTATAAAAAGCTTCAGAGCACTTATGTAGAGGCACTTCCAAATCAAGTAAATCCAAAAACAAATAGAATACATACTGTTTATTCTCAAACAGTGGCTGCAACAGGTAGATTAAGTTCTAACAACCCAAATTTACAGAACATTCCAATCCGCACAGAGCGCGGTCGAGAAGTACGTAAAGCATTCACACCCAGAAATGATGATTTTGTGTTGTTGTCGGCCGATTACTCTCAGATAGAATTAAGGATCATTGCTGCATTGAGCGATGAAGAAAACATGATCAAAGCCTTTCTAAACCATGAAGATATTCATGCATCTACGGCAGCTAAAGTTTTTGGAATCCCTTTAAATGAGGTAACACGTGAACAACGAGGAAATGCCAAAACAGTAAATTTTGGTATTATTTACGGAGTATCAGCATTTGGGTTGAGCAACCAAACAACCCTATCAAGAAGTGAAGCCAAAGAATTAATTGATACCTATTATAAAACCTATCCTAAATTAAGAACCTATATTGATAATCAAATTCATTTTGCTAGGGAAAATGGTTATGTCGAAACTGTTTTAAACCGACGACGTTATTTAAAAGATATCAATTCACGTAACGCGATAGTGCGGGGTGCTGCCGAACGTAATGCAGTGAACGCTCCTATTCAAGGTTCTGCAGCAGATATCATTAAACTCGCCATGATCAATATTTTTAAACGGTTTGAAAAAGAAGATTATAAATCAAAGATGTTATTGCAAGTTCATGATGAATTGGTTTTTGACGTACATAAGGCAGAACTTGAGATTATCAAACCTATCATTAAATATGAAATGGAAAATGCCTATAAGTTAAAAGTACCATTGGATGTTGAAGTGGGTACAGGGGAAAATTGGTTAGAAGCTCATTAAAAATTACATCATACATCTACAAGTAGCATTAACAAAAAAAGTATTGTCGTTTTCTTGAACCAACATTTGTCTATCTAAACTTCCAAACAGATGTTCTGTTCGATCATGTCAACCATGAACCTAGAGAATTTACCAGACGTATTTCAGTTAAAAAAATATACTTAAAACGCTGTTTGTTATATAAATAAATGTTTGTACATTTGCACTCCCTTTTTAGGGAGATAAATTATTTATTAACAGACAAAAACTAATCGTGTGAACACATTAAGTTACAAAACAGTATCGGCTAATAAAGCTACCACTAATAAAGAGTGGGTTTTAGTTGATGCGGACGGACAAACATTGGGTCGTTTAGCTTCTAAAGTAGCAATGCTTATAAGAGGTAAATACAAACCAAACTACACTCCTCATGTAGACTGTGGTGATAATGTAGTTATTATCAATGCAGAAAAAATTAATTTAACAGGTAAAAAGTGGACAGATAGATCATATATACGTCATACTGGTTATCCTGGAGGTCAAAGATCACTTACTGTCTCAGAGATGTTTCATAAAGATCCAACTCGTTTAATCGAAAAAGCAGTAAAAGGTATGTTACCTAAGAACAAATTAGGTAGTGCTTTATTTAGAAATTTATATGTATATGTTGGAAACGAGCACAGTCAAAAAGCTCAGAATCCTAAAGCAATTAACCTTAACGATCTTAGATAATGGAAATAGTACACAAAATAGGCAGAAGAAAAACGGCCGTAGCACGTGCATATGTCTCTAGTGGTAAAGGAAAGATTACCATCAATAAAAGAGAATTAAAGAATTACTTTACAACACCACATCTTCAATATAAAGTGATGCAACCTTTAGCATTAACTAATAATGAAAAGGCATTCGATATTACTGTCAATGTTTTTGGTGGTGGCGTCACTGGACAGGCTGAAGCAATTCGTTTGGCAATAACAAGAGCTCTTGTAGCTATCAATGAAGAGAATAAAGCGATTTTAAAACCAGAGGGATTATTAACTAGAGATCCTAGAATGGTTGAACGTAAGAAATTCGGTCAGAAAAAAGCCCGTAAGAAATTTCAATTCTCTAAACGTTAATCAAATATTATTAATTATAAACTTGTTGTCGTATAAGTTTAGCATCCAAATAGATAAGACCATAAAAAAAATGCTACTTGTTTATTGCTAAATCAACGGAACGTAAACTAACAACAAAATGGCAAAAATAGAAATTCAAGAATTATTAGATGCAGGTGTACATTTTGGTCACCTAACTAGAAAATGGAATCCGAATATGGCTCCATATATCTACACAGAGCGTAACGGAGTTCATATTATTGATCTTTATAAAACGGTTGCAAAAATAGAAGACGCTTCAAATGCGCTTAAGAAAATAGCTGCTTCTGGAAGAAAAATTCTTTTTGTAGCAACTAAAAAGCAAGCAAAAGATATTGTTGCAGATAAATCAAAAAATGTGAACATGCCTTACATTACCGAAAGGTGGCCTGGAGGAATGTTAACCAATTTTGTGACTATTCGTAAAGCTGTTAAGAAAATGGCTCATATTGATAGAATGAAACAAGACGGTAGTTTTAATGCTTTATCTAAAAGGGAAAAATTACAAATAACCCGTCAAAGAGCTAAACTCGAGAAAAACTTAGGATCGATTGTAGATATGACCCGTTTACCCGGTGCATTGTTTGTTGTTGACACTAAAAGAGAGGATATTGCAATTGCTGAAGCTAAAAAATTGAATATTCCAATTTTTGCTATGGTTGATACCAATTCAGATCCTCGACCAATTGATTTTGTGATTCCGTCTAATGATGATGCTTCAAAATCTATTGAGAAAATTTTAGGATATGCTACGGATGCTATTGCAGAAGGATTGTCTGAAAGAAAGGCTGATAAGGATAAAGTTGTTGATAAAGAAGCAAAAGAAACTCCTAAGGCTAAAGTAATAGAAGCTCCTAAAACTGAAGTAAAAGAAACTCCAAAGGCAGAAGTAAAAGAGGCTCCTAAAACGAAAGTAAAAGAAACTCCAAAAGCTAAAGTACCTGCTGAAAAAGTTAAGGAAAGTAAATAATTAATTATCTAATCATTGAATTGTTAAAAGTGCAACACTGTTATTTCCAGATGCACAAAACAAATAAACAATTCAACAAATAAATAGGAATAAAATGGCAAATATAACAGCCGCTGAAGTAAATAAATTAAGACAAACAACCGGTGCTGGCATGATGGATTGCAAGAAAGCACTAGTTGAAGCTGATGGTAATTTCGAAAAAGCCATCGAAATATTACGTAAAAAAGGACAAAAGGTAGCCGCCAACAGAGCGGATAGAGATTCATCTGAAGGTGCCGTTATAGCGAAAGTTAATACGGAAGCTACGGCCGGCGCGGTAATTTCATTGAATTGTGAAACAGATTTCGTAGCAAAAAATGATGGTTTTGTAAATTTAGCAAATCAACTTGCAGAATTAGCGCTATCAGCTGCTTCAAAAGATGAATTTTTAGCTTCTAATTTTAATGGTATGACAGTTGCTGAAAAGTTAATTGAGCAAACCGGAGTGATAGGCGAAAAAATTGAGATTGGCGCTTTTGATAAAATAGAAGCCCCATATGTGGGTGCTTACATCCATGCGGGTAATAAAATTGCAACCTTAGTTGGTTTATCAGCTGCTAAAGCTGGTGCAGATATTGTAGCCAAAGATGTTGCAATGCAAGCTGCAGCTATGTCGCCGATTGCCTTAGACGAAAATGGTGTTGATCAGGCTATAATCGAAAAAGAAATTGAAATAGCTAAAGATCAATTGCGACAAGAAGGCAAACCCGAAGCGATGCTCGATAATATTGCCAAAGGAAAATTAAAGAGATTTTTTAAAGACAATACTTTAATCAATCAGGATTTTATTAAAGACAGCAAGCAAAGTGTTGCTCAATATGTTAAAACCCTGGGAGACGTAAAAGTAATAGACTTTAAAAGAGTTGCTTTAGGATCATAAAACTTCACTTTTAAAAGTGTAAAAACCTCGTCTAAAGACGGGGTTTTTTTGTTATTGAATTTTGTATATTTGTAAAACTTTCAAAGAGAAATGCACTACAAAAGAATTCTATTGAAACTAAGTGGGGAAGCCTTAATGGGCGATCGCCAATACGGTATTGACCCCAAAAGATTGGCTGAATATGCTCAGGAAATTAAGAATGTTGTTGATAAAGGCATTGAAGTTGCCATTGTAATAGGCGGTGGAAATATTTTTAGAGGTATTGCCGGAGCAAGTAATGGCATAGATAGAGTTCAAGCCGACTATATGGGAATGCTAGCCACTATAATTAATGGCCTTGCGTTACAAAGCGCCATTGAAGATGCAGGAATCAAGACACGTTTATTAACGGCCATTAAAATGGAACAGGTAGCAGAGCCTTTTATAAAACGTCGAGCAGTTCGACATTTAGAAAAGGGACGGGTCGTAATTTTTGGAGGAGGCACAGGAAATCCTTATTTTACAACTGATACAGCTGCGGTATTAAGAGCAATAGAAGTTGGAGCTGAAGTAATTTTAAAGGGTACTCGTGTTGATGGAGTTTACAATTCTGATCCTGAAAAAAATGATAATGCCACGAAATTTAAAAACATAACTTTTAAGGATGTATTGAGCAAAGGATTAAAAGTTATGGATATGACTGCTTTTACTTTAAGTGAAGAGAATAAATTACCTATAATTGTTTTTGATATGAATAAAAAAGGTAATTTACTTAAGTTATTGTCTGGTGAAAGCATAGGAACCAAAGTAGATATTTAAATTTACGGCGCACTTTTTGATTCGAAATTAAAAATTTATTTAATATGAACGAAGAAGTTGAATTTATAATAGACGCTGCAAAAGAGCATATGGATAATGCTGTAGCTCATTTAAAAAAGGAATTAGCTAATATTAGGGCAGGTAAGGCATCTCCAGCAATGCTTAGAAGTATAATGGTAGATTATTACGGCTCCCAAACCCCTCTTAACCAAGTAGCAAATGTCAATACTCCTGACGCCAGAACCATTACAGTACAACCTTGGGAAAAGAATATGCTGCAAGAAATTGAAAAAGCGATCATGATTGCTAATTTGGGTTTTAATCCGATGAATAATGGTGAATCTATTATTATTAATGTCCCAGTATTAACCGAAGAGAGGCGTAAAGATCTAGCCAAACAAGCCAAAGCTGAAACAGAATTTGATAAGGTTAGCATAAGAACCGCAAGAAAAGAAGCAAATAATGAAATTAAAAAATTAGATGTTTCTGAGGACATGAAGTCTAATGCTGAAGCCGATATTCAAGAATTAACAGATAATTATATAATTATTGTCGACGAATTATATAACGAAAAAGAAAAAGAAATAATGACGATTTGATTTTCGATGTACTAATAAACTTATGTTAAAAGCATCCTGCCTGACCGGATGCTTTTTATTTTTTCTTTTCTTTGAATGAACAATAAAATTTCATGAAAAATTATCTTGTTTTTATTTTTCTATTTCTACCGCTTCTGATTTTTAGCCAAAGTAATTTCTCAGGTATCGTTAAAGACAAAAGTTCTAAAAAAGCTCTACCCTTTGCAACAATTATAACCAATAATGGCATCGGAGAAATTACAGATACAGAAGGGAAATTCGCCATTAACACTAAAAATAATATTAATGAATTAACGGTTTCTTATGTTGGTTATAAAACGCAAATAATAATAATAAATAAAGAGGATAAATACATTACTATTTTATTAGAGCCTTTTAATGAAAGTTTGACAGAAGTGATTTTGCTGGCTAAAGAAAATCCCGCTTTAAAAATCATTAGAAATACTATTCAGAATAAAGATAAAAATAACATTCAGAAAGCATTAAATTCGTTTAAATATACTGCATATAACAAACTGATAGTTACTGCTAATCCCGATTCAATTTCTGGTGATTTAGATTCAGTTTATGTAATAAAAAATGGTGAACGAATATTTAAAAAAATAGATTCGACAAATTATGAGTTTAAAAAACAAATAGAAAAACATCATTTATATATTACAGAAAAGATTGCTGAACATAAATTTCAACGAGGTAAAAATAAAAAAGAAACCGTATTAGCTTCACGTATGGCTGGTTTTCAACAACCCATTTATGAATTCTTAGCTTTAAATATCGAAAATTTTTCCTTTTACGATGAAGTTTACGCGTTATTAGGCAATAACTATGTAAACCCATTGGCAAAAAATGCCCTTAAAAATTATAATTATCAAATACTAGACACTATTATTCATGAAGATCATTCAGCGTATATGATATATTATAAACCAAAAAAAGTTAAAGAAACAGTTGGCTTGGAGGGTGTATTATATATCAACTTTGAAACGTATGCATTAGAAAAAGGAATTGCTGAATTAAAAGGAATAGTTAATGTTAAAGCCGTTCAAAGTTTTGACTATTTGTCTGAATTTAAAATCTGGTTCCCTTATGAAACTCAAATATCTCTCCGGAAGGGTAATAATAAAGAGAATGTAGCCCTATTCGGTGGTGTAGTTAAATTTTCGGAGAGTTCGCCTAGAAATGATTCAATTGTCAATACAAAACAGAAAGATCCAAGCGATATTTCTTACTTAATTTCCAAGACCAAAATTTTTGATGTAATGGTCAACGAACCCATAAAAGTTTTAAATTCTGCCTCAATTATTGAAATTGATGAGAATGCAGCTAATCGGGATGAAGCTTTTTGGAATAAATACAGAACAGATTCTTTGACTGTTAGAGGTGAACTAGCTTATAGTGTAATAGACAGTTTATCTCAAAAGGAAGGCGTCGAAAAAAAATTGAATATTGGCCGCAAAGTATTTAAGGGTTACTTTCCAACGACTTATTTTGATTTCGATCTAAGTCAATTGATAAATTTTAACAATTATGAAGGGTTCAGACTTGGATTTGGAGGCATCACAAATCCAAACTTTTCGAAAGGTTTTAAATTCGAAGGATACACTGCTTATGGTATAAAAGATCAAATCATTAAATACCATTTGGGAGCCTACATCAGATTACATAAACAAAATAACACCTGGATAGGGGCTGCTTATACAGATGATCTGCAAGAAGCTGGGAAACTTGACTTTTTATTCGAGAACACTTCATTTTCAATTATAAATCCACGAAATTTAAATATAAGTCAGTTTTATAATTTTAAAACCATTAATATAAATCTTCAACACGATATTTTCCCAAATCTGGAATCTAAATTAAAATTTGAACATGGCTCCTATCTGCCAAAATTTGATTATGAATTTGTTGCAAACAATGTGTATTCAAATTATAAATTATCACTTGCTACTTTCGCTTTACAATGGACACCTTATAGTAAATATATGAATTCTCCTATCGGTAAATTACAAGTAACAAAAGGATTCCCAAAAATAACAGCACAAATTGCAAAAAGTTTTGAAAACGTATTTGATGGCGATTTTAATTTTACTCAGTTTAATTTTAAAATTGAACATACCATTGAAGCTATAGCTAAAAGTTCGACAAGTTTTTTAATACAAGGTGGTTATGTAGATGGAGATGCACCTTTAACGCATTTATATAATGCTGTTCCAAATTATTCATTAAAGAATCCCTGGCGCAAACGCATCAATTTTTCTGGAACCAACGCATTTGAAACTATGGCTTTTAATGAGTTTATTTCTGACAAATATATTTCATTTCAAGTACGCCAGAACTTCAAACGATTCAAAATTAGCTCTAATTTTAGACCGGGGTTAAGTTTGATTTCAAGATTTGCCATTGGAGATATCGAAAATGAAGAACAACATATAGGAGCAACATTTAAGAAGATGAATAAAGGATATATCGAATCTGGTTTTGTATTAAATCACTTATTTAAAGGTTTCGGTATTAGTTCATTTTACCGGCATGGAGCTTACCAAAATCCTAATTTCTCCGATAATTTAGCTGTAAAATTAACCTATGTGTTAAGTTTAGGTTTTTGATGACCATTTGTTATATAACCTTATTTATTTACTACTTTTACTAAAATGATAATTTCACTTCCATTTTAATGAATTTTTGGTCGATTGTTTCTAGAATTATTTTAAAAGGGCGAATACCCATTTTAATCATACTTGCGCTGATCACTTATTTTCTTTCAACGCAAATGCAGTATATGCGCTTTTCATATACAGAAGCCAATTTATTACCTAGAAATCATGAGGTTAATTTAGAGTATAACAAATTTTTAGAAATCTTTGGTGAAGAAGGTAATTTAATAATTATAGCGACACAAGATTCAAGTGTTTTTACTGCCAAAAAATTCAATAATTGGAATACCTTATCAAAAAAATTAGATTCCTTTCCCGAAATTGATTTTACGGTTTCTATTGGTGATATTAAGACGTTAAATAAAGACACCAAGAATCAACGTTTTATTGTTGAGCCAATTTATAAAAACAAGCCTCAAACTGATGAGGAAGTCAAAAGTATTAAGGATGAATTATTTAATAACTTACCATTTTTCGACAATTTCTTATTTAATAAAAAGACCGGTACTATTAGAACGGTTATCTATTTAAATAAAGACATTGTTAATACCATCGAGCGCAAAGATTTTGTCTTTAATGTATTAAATCCTATGATTTTACAGTTTGAAAAAGATAATGCCATTGATGTAAAAGTTTCTGGAATGCCTTATGTGAGAACGATGAATTCTCAAAATATCATTGATGAAATTGGGCTGTTTCTTATTCTTGCCTTAGCCATTACTTCATTAATTTTCTTTTTCTTTTTCCGTTCATTTAGAGCCACTTTTATTACGATGATTGTGGTAAGTATTGGAGTAATCTGGGCATTCGGATTTATCGGATTATTTAGGTATGAAATATCGGTACTCATGGCTTTAATTCCTCCATTGATAATTGTTATTGGTGTACCTAATTGTATTTTCTTAATTAATAAATACCAGCATGAAGTTAAAAGTCATGGTAATCAGGCTAAATCCTTACAACGCGTAATTTCAAAAATAGGAAATGCAACCTTAATGACCAATGTAACAACCGCTTCAGGTTTTGCAACTTTTATCTTTACAAAAAGTCAATTATTGAACGAGTTCGGTATTATTGCTTCAATCAACATATTGGCGATATTTGTCCTGTCGTTACTTATCATTCCTATCATATACAGTTTTCTTCCAAAACCCAAACAGAAGCATTTAAAACATCTTGAAAAACGTTGGATCGAAAAGATTGTTAATTGGATGGAAAATACCGTTCGACATAAACGAATTGCGGTATACATTTCTACCGTCGTACTTATGGTAGGCAGCATCATTGGTGTATATATGATTCGCGTTTCCGGAAGTTTAATTGAGGATATGCCCAAAGGGGAACCTTTTTTTCAAGATATTTTGTTTTTTGAAGAAGAGTTTGGCGGAATAATGCCACTTGAGATTGTAGTTGACACGAAACAAAAAAGAGGAGTTATGAAACTTTCCACACTTAAGAGAATGGAAAGATTAAATGAAATAATTGATGAAATCCCTGAATTATCACCATCTGTTTCTGTATTAAATCTTGTTAAATATTCTAAACAGGCTTACTATAATGGAAATCCTAAATACTATCAACTACCAACAAACCAAGAAAGGAGTTTTATTTTATCTTACACAAAAAATTCTGATGCAAATTCTGATCTTCTAAATAATTTTGTCGATTCTACAGGCCAATATGCCCGTATCACAACTTTTATGAAAGATATTGGGACTGAAAAAATGGGGCGTATAGAAGAACGTCTTCAAGCTAGAATTGATAAAGAATTTCCTAAAGAAAATTACTCCGTGACTTTAACTGGGAAAGCCTTAGTATTTTTAAAAGGCACAAATTATTTAATAAGAAATTTGGCAGTATCATTGTCTCTAGCCATTTTACTTATTTCATTATTTATGGCCTGGATGTTCAAATCCTTCCAGATGATCATTATTTCTTTAATTCCCAACATATTACCACTTTTAGTGACTGCGGGATTAATGGGCTATTTAGGAGTCCCTATTAAACCTTCAACAATATTGGTATTCAGTATAGCCTTTGGGATTTCCGTGGATGACACCATTCATTTTTTAGCTAAATATAGACAAGAATTACAAGCACATAATTGGCGCGTAAAAAAATCAGTTTATGCAGCCTTAAGGGAAACTGGTGTTAGTATGTTTTATACTTCTATAGTGTTGTTTTTTGGATTTTTAATATTTATTGTTTCTAGTTTTGGAGGAACAAAAGCGCTCGGCGGTCTAGTATCAGTAACTTTATTATTCGCTATGCTATCAAATTTATTATTATTGCCGTCGTTATTATTATCCTTAGAACAACGTATAGCGAACAAAAAAGTATTTAAACAACCAGCTATTCAAATATTACCCAAAGAAGAACTTGAAGATCAAGATACCGAAAACGAAAGTTTTACAGAAGTCGAATAAAAATTATAAAATAAATGAAAGGAATTATTCTAGCAGGCGGAAGTGGAACAAGGTTACATCCATTAACCTTGGCAGTAAGCAAACAATTAATGCCTGTTTATGATAAACCGATGATTTATTATCCTTTATCTACATTAATGCTTGCCGGAATTAAAGAAATTTTAATCATATCAACTCCGCACGATCTTCCATTATTTGAACGGTTATTAGGAGATGGTAAAAAATTAGGGTGTAATTTTCAATATGCTGTTCAAGAAATTCCAAATGGATTGGCTCAAGCTTTTGTGATTGGTGAAGAGTTTATTGGTCAAGATAGTGTGGCCCTCATTTTAGGTGATAATATTTTCTATGGAACCGGATTACATCGAACATTAATGGATTCAACTAATCCTAATGGTGGAATTGTTTTTGCTTATCACGTAACAGATCCTAACCGATACGGTGTAGTTGAATTCAACAAACAGAACAAAGTAATATCTATTGAAGAAAAACCGGAAAAACCTAAATCCAATTTCGCAGTTCCAGGAATTTATTTTTATGATAATGAAGTTGTGAGGATTGCTAAAAATCTAAAGCCATCCGCTAGAGGGGAATATGAAATTACTGATATAAATAAAGAATATTTGAAAAGAGGTCAGTTAAATGTTAGCATCTTAAGTAGAGGAACTGCCTGGTTAGATACGGGTACTTTTCAATCCTTATTGCAAGCGCAACAATTTGTTCAAGTTATAGAAGAACGACAAGGTTTAAAAATTGGTTGTATTGAAGAAATTGCCTATATAAAAGGTTTTATTTCAAAAGATCAACTCGAAATTATTGCCAAGCCATTATTAAAAAGTGGTTATGGTGAATATTTGATGGATCTAATTAAATAAATCTCATTTCCTAAATTAGTTTTTCCTTTTTCAATCAGTATCTTTGCACTTCATAAAATTTGAAGAAATGCAAAAGAATGTAGCTGAATTATTAATATCAACTCAGTTTTTACAGGAAGTACAAATAAAAGGTTGGGTTCGAACTTTTAGAGCGAACCGTTTTATTGCACTTAATGATGGATCGACCATTAACAATATACAGTGTGTTGTAGATTTCGAAAATACCGATGAATCTATTCTCAAACGCATCACAACCGGTGCCTCCATTAACGTTACGGGTACCCTAGTAGAAAGTCAAGGTAAAGGGCAATCGGTTGAAATAATGGTCACAAACATTGAGATCTTGGGTGATTCAAATCCAGATGAGTACCCGATCCAACCTAAAAAGCACAGTTTCGAATTTCTTCGTGAAAATGCGCATTTAAGGGTAAGAACTAACACATTTAGTGCGGTCATGCGGGTGCGTTCGACTTTATCTTTTGCAGTTCATAAATACTTTACTGAGAACGGTTTTTTTAATTTTCACGCTCCGATTATTACCGGTTCAGATGCAGAGGGTGCTGGAGAAATGTTTCGCGTTACAACTTTAGACCCTACCAATCCTCCACTAACTGAAAAAGGTGATGTAGATTATAGCAAAGATTTTTTTGGTAAAGAAACGAATCTTACTGTTTCCGGACAGTTAGAAGCAGAAACTTATGCTATGGGCTTAAGCAAGGTTTATACCTTCGGACCGACTTTTAGAGCTGAAAATTCGAATACAACGAGACATTTGGCCGAATTTTGGATGATCGAACCAGAAATGGCATTTTATGATTTAGATGCTAATATGGATCTTGCTGAAGATTTTATAAAATATGTAATCCAATACGCTTTAGAGAATTGTAAAGATGATCTCTCATTTTTAGACCAACGGTTTAGTCAAGAAGAAAAATCGAAACCAGCCCAACAAAGAAGTGAAATGTCGTTGTTAGAAAAATTAAATTTTGTGTTGGAAAACAACTTTAAAAGAGTAAGTTATACCGAAGCTATAGATATCCTTAAAAGTTCGCAACCAAACAGAAAAAAGAAATTCCAATATATAATAGAAGATTGGGGTACTGACCTTCAAAGTGAACATGAGCGCTACCTTGTAGAGAAACATTTTAAGTGCCCGGTAATATTATTTGACTATCCGGCCAACATAAAAGCCTTTTATATGCGTTTAAATGATGATGGCAAGACAGTGAGAGCCATGGATGTATTATTTCCTGGTATCGGTGAGATTGTTGGTGGCTCTCAAAGAGAAGAACGATTAGACGTCCTTAAAGAAAAAATTAAGGATCTGGGTATTGAAGAAAAAGAATTGTGGTGGTATTTAGATCTAAGGAAATTCGGAACTGCAGTCCATTCTGGTTTTGGACTGGGATTTGAAAGATTAGTTCAGTTCACAACAGGTATGGGCAATATAAGAGATGTTATTCCATTTCCTAGAACACCGCAAAATGCTGAATTTTAGTTATATTATCTTTTTCGTATTTTTATTTCAAGATCATAAATTAAACAATGCTTAAACAGAGTTTACAATATAAACTATTACAAAAATTATCTCCACAACAAATCCAGTTGATGAAGTTAATTCAACTCCCTACCCAAGCTTTTGAGGAAAAAGTAAAGCAGGAAATTGAAGAGAATCCTGCCTTAGATAGTGGTAAAGAAAGTAATGATGATATTGATAACGATTTACAAAATGAATATGATGATGACGGAAATGAATCAATAGAAACTGATATTAACATAGATGAGTATTTGAGTGATGATGAAATGCCTAGTTATAAAACACAATCGAATAATTATAGCAGCGATGATGAAGAAAAAACAATTCCCTATGCATCTGGCACTTCCTTTAATCAGTTTTTAACAAGTCAATTAAATACTTTTCGTTTTAATGATCAAGAACAGCAAGTAGCGGAGTTCTTGGTAGGAAGTATTGATGAAAGTGGTTACATCAGAAGACCAATTGAAGATATTGTAGACGATCTTGCTTTTTCCGAAAATATTTTTACAGACCCAGAAGAGGTGAAAAGGGTGTTAAACCATGTGCAACAATTGGATCCAGCTGGTGTAGGGGCACAAACTCTTGAAGAGTGTCTGTTAATACAATTAAAACGAAAATCAGAATCACCAAGTCGTAATTTAGCCATTTTAATTCTCGAAAAGGCCTTTGAGCATTTTGTCAAAAAGCATTATAAAAAATTAATCCAAAAATTTGATATTACTGAAGATCAATTAAAGGACGCTATTCATGAAATAGAGAAGCTCAATCCAAAACCAGGAGGGTCATTTTCTGGAAATGATAAAATGGTTGAACAAATTGTTCCTGATTTTTCCATTAGAATAGTAGAAGGGAAATTGGAATTGACTTTAAATTCAAGAAATGCTCCAGAATTGCATATTTCAAACGAATATAATAATATGCTTAGAGGATATGCTGACGCCAAAGACAAGTCTAAATCGCAAAAAGATGCTGTGCAATTTATTAAACAGAAACTAGACGCAGCCAAATGGTTCATTGATGCAATAAAACAGCGTCAGCAAACACTTTTATTAACCATGAATGCAATAATGCATCGCCAAGAAGAGTATTTTTTGACAGGTGACGAGAGAAAATTGAGACCCATGATACTAAAAGATATTGCTGATAAAATAAATATGGATGTTTCGACTGTATCAAGGGTTGCGAACAGTAAATATGTCGACACTCCTTATGGTACCAAATTAATAAAGGAGTTTTTCTCAGAATCTATGAAAAATGAACAGGGCGAAGATGTTTCTACCCGTGAAATAAAAAAGATACTTCAAACTGTAATTGAAAATGAAAATAAGAAAAAACCATTAACCGACGATAAGTTGTCTTCCCTTTTAAAAGAGAAGGGATATCTAATAGCAAGGAGAACAGTGGCCAAATATAGGGAACAACTTGGTATATCAGTTGCGAGATTACGCAAGGAAATTTAAATCAATAATGAAGTTACACCATTATATTTCGTACGTTTTTCACCCAATACTGGTTCCTATAGTAAGCACATTGATTTATTTTATTATTATCCCCAATCATGTTCCAAAGGAATTTTCTTATAAAATTTTAGGGGTCATTTTTGTTGTTACTTATATAATACCCATTTTATTATTATATTTTTTAAAAAAGGTTAAGCTCATAGAGAGTTATCAATTACCTACAATTGAAGAACGTAAATTCCCAATACTATTTTTTATATTATTAACTTTTTTGATAGGTAATCTACTGTTGAGAACAAATACTGTCAATTTATTGGCCTACTCTTTTTATGGATGTTCACTAGCAACGGCTACTGTTTATCTCCTTTTTTTGGGAAATATAAAAACTAGTCTGCATTCATTAGGAATAGCCGGATTACTGGGTTTTGTCGGAATAATTAGTTTTGAATATGAATTAAACTTATTGGCATTAATTATTTCATTATTATTCCTCTTTGGAATTGTAGCAACATCAAGATTAAAACTAAAGGCCCATAAAATAAATGAAATATATATAGGATTTATTGTTGGACTCCTCTCCCAAATTTTAATTTATATTTACTTTTCTATTTAAAGAATATAGAATATTAATCCTATTCGAAAATCATGAATTTTTATTGGAGATGCCTCACTGAGATAGGCATCTGAAAACAAATCGGATAATCCGTAATAAAAATTAAAATTCCAAGTACCATAGCCAACTGCCATCGTTAATCCATACTGCAAGTTTCTAATTTCTGATATTCCTGATATTTTTGTAGTATTAGTGTCTTGCCTAAGCTTTGCATTATTATAAAATGAATAACTAATTTTCGCTCCGGTATAAACCCTCCAAAATTTATATTTTTCTATTGTCGACGTTCTCCATCGGAATTCAATCGGGAATTCTATATTATGGGAGGAAAATTTGTTATTCTTAAATTCCCCATCTTCTAAAATCTCAAAAATGGTAATTTTATCTGGTCTTGATATTTTAATATTCTGAAAGTAGGTGTTGCGTCCATAACCTATACCAATTCCAAAAGCTATATTTCCCTGATCATTTAGCGGTATATCTTTAATGAAACCCAAGGCTAATCCATTCGAAAACCCATTTTGCTTAACGCCCTCAGGTGAATTGAGAATCGTAATATAGGATAAACCAATATATATTTGATCTTCTAAATACCTGGAATTATTAAAAGAGTCATTATTTTGGGCATTCAAGAACGAAGTCAGGCAAAGAAAAATAATTATGAATTTATACATATACAAATATAATTATTTAATGAACTAAAAAAGGCAATCATACCTGATTGCCTTTTTTAAAAGTATAACTTAATCTAATATTATCTCTTCATATTATCCAATGCACTTCCTTTAAGTGTTGAATAATTTATCTTCAGAGCATTAATATCTCTTAATTCAATTTTTATATCAGTAATTGTACCCACATAAGCATCAACATCAGCTTTAATAGAAGTTGTTAATAGTGGTATTTCTGCCTCAGAATGTGTGGCTCTTTCTGCAAATATAAAACTCTTAATATCTTTTATATCCGAAACTCTGTCATTTAACTGAAGTTTATCACCTGGAGAACCATCTTTGGATTTACCAACATATATATAACTTACCAGACTTTTACGTTCTAATTTTTTAACCTGATCAGCTTTGGGCAATCTTGGTTTTTTTATCTTTAGATCCGTTTCTCGCATTACAGTGGTTACCATAAAAAAGAACAACAACATAAATACAATATCCGGTAAAGATGCCGTGGAAATTCCAGGCATTCCTTTTTTCTTCTTTTTAAATTTAGACATGTTATGATTATTTTGTTGGTTCTGCCTCAGAAATAATCTGAGGGTATATATCTTTTTTAATTAATTCCTGTTGATCATTAGTAAGGTCATCAAAATCTCTTCCGTACTTCTGATTAGCGTATCGATTCCTAAGGTCTGTATATGCCCCTACTAATTCATTTTGAACTGAAATATAAGTAGCATACGAGGTTCCTCTATCACTTTGTAAGGAAATAATCGCCTTTTTTGGGTGGTCTGATGATGCCGGGTCTTTAGAGCCTTCACACCAAGTACAAGGAGTGATACCTTCAGCTTGTAATGAAGCTGCAGTACCTCCTCCGTTATCGATAAACTTCATCGCTTCCTTCCTGAGATCTTTGATCTGCATATAATGCTCACCTTCAACTAAAATTTCATTCCTTCTATTAACATTAACCTCAAATACATTCTTTTCTTTTAGTACAGGTGGTTTAATATTAGGATCCTGCTTTTCTGGTAATTTACGAGAAATTCCAGTATCAATATCCATCGTAGTAGTTACTAAAAAGAATATCAATAGCAAGAAAGCTATATCTGCCATAGATCCTGCATTAATTTCAGGGGTGTCTCTTCTTGCCATATTATTATTATTTTATTAACGATTTAAAAAATCCACCTGCAATAGCTAGTAATCCAAGTAATCCTAAGATTCCGGTAAAATTAATCAAAGCGCTTACCCATTTTGAAACAGGTCCCGCTTCACCGTCTTTAATAACCTTTCCGACTGAATTTGTTACTGCGTCATCAGATGCCATAAAATAGGCAATCGCCAACAACACGCCTAGTACAACGATTCCTGTTAAAGCTTTCTTTAAAGCATCAGGATGTTTTACCAAATTCACTGCTGAAATGGCCAAAGTTAAAACCGCAGTCGCTATTAATAGGAACCTTGCAAACATAATAAATGGGTCAACAATACTGCTTTGTAGATCTAAAGAAGATTCTATTGCATCATCGCCTGCCATAATTACTCTAACAAGGAAAAATACACCTATTACGCCTATTACAGAAGCAACTATAGTTAATATTTTAGATTTGTCCATTGTTATTATTTTTTATTTCTTATAAGTAAATCAACTAATGATATTGAAGCATCCTCCATATTGTTAACTATACTATCGACTTTAGAAATGATATAATTATAAAAAATCTGAAGAATAATTGCAACGATAAGTCCAAATACTGTTGTTAATAATGCTACTTTAATACCTCCGGCAACAACAGATGGTGAAATATCACCTGCAGCTTCAATAGAGTCAAATGCACTAATCATACCAATTACTGTTCCCATGAACCCTAACATTGGTGCCAATGCAATAAATAAGGATAACCAAGAAATGTTTTTCTCTAATAATCCCATTTGAACGCCGCCGTAACTCACAACCGCTTTTTCAGCTTGCTCTACTCCTTCGTCCATTCTATCTAAACCTTGATAAAATATGGAAGCAACAGGACCTTTAGTGTTTCTACACACTTCTTTTGCTGCTTCAACTCCACCAGAAGATAGTGCTTCATCAACACTATTCACTAGTTTAGTAGTGTTAGTGGTAGCCATGTTTAAGTAAATAATTCTTTCAATAGCAATTGCTAAGCCTAAAATTAAGGTTATTAGTACAATTCCCATAAAGAATGGACCACCTTCAATAAAACGTTGTTTTAATTCTTGGTGAAATGTTTTACTCTCGACTGCCTCGTCAGCAGCTTGTTCAGTTTGTACAGTTGCATTTAATGCATAACTGTTTTGAACTGTGCCTAAAAATAATAATCCTGTAATTGCTAGGATAGTAAGTGCTCTTTTCATTGTTTGAATCTTAATTATTAAATTAGTTAACGCGTTAAAGATATAAATTTTTTTAATAAAAAAATAACTTCTGCGGAGAGAAAGGGATTCGAACCCTTGTTACAATTTCTCATAAACACGCTTTCCAAGCGTGCGCCTTCAACCACTCGGCCACCTCTCCTTAAAATTATCGGTTTAATTAAAGTGAATGTCAAATAAAACAAAAAAAAATTACTTAAAAAATTATAATTACAAAAAAAATAAAATTATAGAGCCATCTCACCTCGTAAAGGTTTTTCAAAAATTGATTTAAAATCTTTTTTTGAGATGTTCGCTCCCAACATATACATCATTTTTACTATGGCAGATTCGGTTGTAATATCTTTTCCTTCAATTAATCCAACTTTTTGTAATTGAACACTAGTTTCATATTGCCCCAATATTACACTTCCTCCAATACATTGAGTAACGTCAACTATAAAAATACCCTTTAATAAAGCTTTTTTTAATAAATTAATAAACCATTTATCAGTAGGAGCATTTCCAGAACCATAGGTTTCTAAAACTACACCTTTTAAATCAGGAATTTCCAAAATACTTTGAACAACTTGCTTAGTAATACTTGGGAATAATTTTAAGATAACAATATTATCTTCTAATTTTTTTCTGAAAATAATTTTTTTTGACTTGTCGGATTTTAATAAATGCTCCTTATTGAACTTTAAGTGAACACCGCTTTCGGCAATTGGCGGATAATTAGGAGACATGAATGCTTCAAATTGTTCTGCATTTACTTTTGTTGTTCTATTTGCCCGGTATAATTTATACTCAAAATATAACCCTACTTCGGTAACTACTGGAAGATTATCTTCATCTTTGGCCGAGGCAATTTGAATTGCGGTTATCAAGTTTTCCTTTGCATCTGTCCGCAAATCACCAATTGGCAATTGTGAACCGGTAAAAATAATTGGTTTCCCTAAATTCTCGATCATAAAACTAACAGCCGACGAAACATAAGACATGGTATCAGAGCCTGTTAAAACTACGAATCCATCTTTCTTATCATAATATTTTTCTATGATCTTAACTATTTTCACCCAATAATTGATATTCATATTGGATGAATCTATGGGTTTTTCAAATGATACGGTTTCTATTATGCAATTCAATTGATAAAGCTCCGGTATATTGTCATGTAAATGATTAAAATCGAAAGATCGTAATGCATTTGTTGCATAATCCTTAATCATACCTATTGTCCCACCAGTATAAATTAAGAGAATTTCAGGTTTTTTTGTCATTTTGTCATTTCCCATTGGCATAGTTTTTCAAAACTTCTGTGTCTGTAATTCAAAAGAATATGTTAATAATGTCATTACTTTATGATAAATTAAGCTATTGTAAAAAAATGGAATAATTTATGCAGTAAATTTACCAAGTTTAATTAGTTTTAAAACAAAATTTAAAGATAAAAAATATGATAGGATTCTATATATTAATTGGTGTAATTGCATTGGTGAGTTGGCTAATTAGTAATAAACTTAAAAGTAAGTTTAAACACTATTCTAAATTACATTTGCGTAATGACATGAGCGGAGCCGAAATCGCGACCAAAATGTTGGCTGATCATGGCATAAGGGATGTTAAAGTTATTTCAACTTCAGGGATGTTAACTGATCATTACAATCCTGTGAACAAAACAGTAAATCTAAGTGAAGGTGTCTATAGTCAGCGAAATGCCGCCGCCGCCGCCGTTGCTGCGCATGAAGTTGGACATGCAGTTCAACATGCCCAAGCATATCAATGGCTGCAAATGCGATCTAAATTAGTTCCAGTAGTAAGTGTAACATCGAAATTTTCTCAATGGTTGGTTATTGGTGGATTAGTGCTTGGTGCAGTTTCGGGTACAAGTGGTATTGGATTTACTATTGCCGTTATAGGCTTAGGCTTTATGGGGATGGCAACATTATTCAGTTTTATAACCTTACCCGTAGAATATGATGCTAGTAATAGAGCACTGGCTTGGTTAAAAAATAAAAATATGGTGAGTCAGGAAGAATATAAGGGATCAGAAGATGCTCTAAAATGGGCTGCGAGAACTTATTTAGTAGCTGCCTTAGGTTCTTTAGCAATGTTATTGTATTGGGGATTACAAATTTTAGGTTCGAGAGATTAATAAACCAATATTAAAAGTTAAAAAAATCCAGCAAAAGCTGGATTTTTTTTATTAAATTTTAATCTGTCTATCAATCTGCTGGTCTAATGAAATAAATGTTTCAGTTCTAGAAACGCCTTTGATAGCTTGAATTTGTTTATTTAATACTTGCATTAAATGCTCATTGTCTTTGCATAAAATCTTGACGAAGATGGCATAATTACCGGTTGTATAATGACTTTCAATAACTTCATCTATATCTTCAAGACGTTTAAGGGCTTCTTTATATGTACTTGCAGCATCTAAAAATATACCTACAAATGCAAGGGTTTTATATCCTAATATTTTTGGATTAATAATAAACTTTGATCCTGTTAACAAGCCTGATTTTTCGAGTTTTCTTAATCTTTGATGAATGGCCGCCCCCGAAATCCCGACTTCCCTAGCGATGCTTAGAATTGGCGCTCGTGCGTTTTCCATTAGATTTTTAAGAATAATCTTGTCTATACCATCAATATGTAAGTCTTTTTGTTTCATTCCGTAATAAATTGAAACCAAAAATAACAAAAAAAGGATATAGCAACCTATATCCTTTAATAAACCAATAATAGTTTTATGTTATTCTTCTTTAATTTCAAAACTTTCCATAAACTTGGTTGTATAATTGCCTGCCAAATAATCTGGATGATCCATTAACTGTCTATGGAACGGAATGGTAGTTTTAATCCCCTCAATTACAAACTCGTCCAAGGCTCTTTTCATTTTATTTATGGCTTCTTCTCTCGTCTGTGCCGTTGTAATAAGCTTGGCAATCATCGAATCATAATTAGGCGGAATTGTATATCCTGCATATACGTGAGTGTCCAATCTCACTCCATGTCCACCGGGAGAATGCAAAGTTGTTATTTTACCTGGTGAAGGCCTAAAACCATTAAATGGATCTTCTGCATTTATTCTGCATTCGATAGAATGAAGGTTTGGTGTATAATTCTTCCCTGAAATTGGTACCCCGGCAGCCACCAGTATTTGTTCCTGAATTAAATCAAAATCTATAACTTGTTCAGTAATTGGATGTTCAACTTGAATTCTCGTATTCATCTCCATAAAATAGAAATTTTTATGCTTGTCAACTAAAAATTCTATAGTTCCTGCTCCCTCATATTTAATATATTCAGCAGCTTTAACCGCTGCTTCACCCATTTTTTTTCTTAAGGCACTCGTCATAAACGGAGAAGGAGTCTCTTCTGTTAATTTTTGATGGCGCCTTTGAATTGAACAATCTCTTTCAGATAAATGACAAGCTTTCCCATAAGAATCACCAATTATTTGAATCTCAATGTGTCGGGGCTCTTCTATCAATTTTTCCATGTACATGGCATCATTGCCAAAAGCTGCTTTAGCCTCTTGACGGGCAGATTCCCATGCTTTAAGTAGATTTTCTTCTTTCCAAACCGCTCGCATACCTTTTCCTCCGCCTCCTGCTGTTGCTTTTAACATTACGGGATAGCCCATTTCATTAGCAATTTCAACAGCTTGCTCAAAAGATTCTAACAATCCTTCAGAACCCGGAATAGTAGGTACTCCGGCGGCCTTCATTGTGGCTTTTGCACTGGCTTTATCTCCCATTTGATCTATCATTTCAGGAGAGGCACCAATGAATTTAATGCCATGTTCAGCACAAATTTTTGAAAATTTAGAATTTTCACTTAAGAACCCATAACCAGGATGTATGGCATCGGCATTCGTAATTTCTGCTGCGGCAATAATATTAGATATTTTTAAATACGATTCGCTACTCGCGGCAGGTCCGATACAAACCGCCTCATCTGCAAAACGCACATGTAGGCTTTCAGAATCAACAGTAGAATAAACAGCTACTGTTTTTATTCCCATCTCCTTACATGTTCGTATGATACGAAGGGCTATTTCGCCTCTATTGGCAATTAATATTTTTTTGAACATAATTTCTTTATTTAATAATTAATGAAATTATGATGGGTCTACTAAGAACAATGGTTGATCAAATTCAACAGGCGTAGCATCATCGACTAGAATTTTTACAATTTTACCGGCTACTTCAGATTCAATCTCATTAAAGAGTTTCATCGCTTCTATAATGCAAACAGTATCTCCAACGTTAATCACACTTCCAACCTCAACAAACAATGGCTTGTCCGGCGATGGTTTTCTATAAAAAGTACCAATTATTGGCGATTTAACAACCACATACTTAGATTCTTTGTCGGTTACATTATTTGAGCTTGCGATTGGTGCCTCTGCTGCCGGAACAGGTTGATTTGGCATTTGAGCCGGAACACTCGCTATTGGTGCTTGATGAATAATGGTGGTATCGGTCTTATCTGAGCCGGTTTTTATGGTGATTTTAATATCTTCCATTTCTAATTTAACTTCGCTCGCTCCAGATTTAGCCACAAATTTAATCAGGTTTTGAATATCTTTTAATTCCATTATAGTTAGGTTTTGTTAATTAGTTCAAATTATATGCCCACTTAAGATAAATGGCTCCCCAAGAAAAGCCACCCCCAAATGCAACAAAAATTATATTATCTCCTTTACGGAGTTTGGTTTCATAATCGCAAAGTAATAAAGGTAATGTAGCAGAGGTTGTATTGCCATATTTATGAATATTGACCATCACCTTATCCATATCTAAATCCATTCTATTAGCCGTTGCTTCAATAATTCTATTATTGGCTTGATGTGGTGCCAACCAGGCAATATCTTCTTTGGTCAAATTATTTCTCTCCAATATTTTTTCACTAACATCTGCCATCCTAGAAACAGCATATTTAAAAACTGTACGGCCGTCTTGATGAACAAAATGTTGTTTATTTTTTATGGTATCTAAAGAAGCAGGTAAGACTGATCCGCCAGCAGCAACCTGCAGGAATTCACGGCCGTTACCGTCACTTCGCAAATATTCATCTTTTAAGCCTAGTCCTTCATCATTAGGCTCGAATAAGACTGCTCCGGCTCCATCTCCAAAAATAATACATGTTGTTCTGTCTGTATAATCTATCATTGATGAATTCATATCTGCACCAATAAGTAATACTTTTTTATACTTACCAGATTCTATATAACTAGATGCTGTAGACATTCCGAATAAGAAACTCGAACATGCCGATTCGAGGTCAAATGAAAACGCCTCTGTCGCTCCAATTTTAGAGGCAACATAGGCGGATGTAGATGCAGCTTGCATATCAGGTGTGGCCGTAGCTACTATAACAAGTTCTATATCTTTAGGATCAATTTTTGATTTTGAAAGTAAATCTTTAGCGGCATTAATTGCCAAAAATGAAGTGCCTTTACCTTTCTCTTTTAGAATTCTTCTCTCCTTTATTCCTGTACGGGAAGTTATCCATTCATCATTAGTATCCACCATAGTTTCCAGAATTTTATTCGTTAACACATAGTCTGGAACGTATTTTCCCACAGCTGTTATCGCGGCAGTAATTTTACTCATGATTTAATCAATTTTATGAAAAATTCGATCTAAAAGTGCCGTCAAAGTAATGAAAATTATTTGGGTTTTATACCAAAAAAGTGTTGTTTTTCGTCATTTTTGACTAAAAAACATAAAAAAACCCTCAAAATTGAGGGTTTTTGAAATTTTTTACAATAGCTATTATGCGACTTTTTCTTCACTATCAATAACTACCTGACCACGATAATATAATTTACCTTCATGCCAATGAGCTCTGTGATATAAATGTGCCTCACCTGTAGTAGGGTCAACAGCTATTTGAGGAACTGATGCCTTATAATGCGTTCTTCTCTTATCTCTTCTCTGCTTAGAAATTTTTCTTTTAGGATGTGCCATCTTTATATTTTTTATCTGTTAATAGCTCTTTCAATTTATCCCATCTAGGGTCTGAAAATTTATTATTATTATTCTCTTTCGGTTGTAATTCTTCTAATTTATCTAATATGTCCGACTTTAAGGTTCCTTTAATTACACCAGGGTGAACCCTTTTTGAAGGTAATGAAAGCACAATCATTTCAAAAATATACTGCGCTACATCAATTTCATAAGCCTCATGAGGTAAAATTAGAACCTCTTCATTTTCATCGTTATATTCTTCACCGAACTTAACCACTAAATTTAATTCTCCCTCTATTGGTTGCTGATATAATTCATTCGAAACATCGCATGCTATCTTAACTTCACCTTTTGCACTATAGCTAAGTTCTAACATCGTGCTTTTTTTAATAAAATCGAGCTTAACTGTAATGTCAGACCCTAAAATATCTTCATATTGATAAACTTCAAAGAACGTATTATCTACAATATATTCGAATTGATGTTTTCCCTCTTTAAGACCTCTAAAAGGAATTACGAACATTTTCTTTTTCATCTAATACATCAAATTTCGAGCGTGCAAAGATATAAAATATTTAATGAATTGGTAAATAAAATATTACTTTCTTACAGCTAATCTATTTTCCACCAACTCCTCATATTCCTTGCGAGATTTATAAATTTCTACCGCCATAAAAACTGCTTGCTTAAAGGAACCGTTGTTTGCTAATCCCTTTCCTGCAATTTCATATCCTGTTCCATGGTCAGGAGAAGTTCTCACTTTATTTAGTCCGGCAGTAAAATTAACACCTTCCCCAAATGATAGCGTCTTGAATGGCGCTAAACCTTGGTCGTGATACATAGCTAGTATTCCATCAAAATTCAGATATGCTTTTGAACCAAAAAAACTGTCGGCTGAATATGGACCATAGACTAATCTACCTTGATTTTGGATCTTTTCTAATGTAGGTCTTATTATTTCATCGTCTTCTTTACCTATCACACCATTATCACCACAATGTGGATTTAAACCTAAAACTGCGATTTTTGGTTTTGAAATATTAAAATCTTGAATTAAAGATTGATACATTATACCGACTTTTTTTTCAATAATTTCTGGCGTGATCGATTCTGCAATCTTCTGGATAGGTATGTGCCCGGTTATCAGTCCAATTCTAAGTTCATCAGTCATTAAAATCATTAAACTTTCTCCCTCCAAATTGGCTTCTAAAAATTCTGTATGGCCTTGATATTTAAAACTTTCTGATTGAATATTGTGCTTGTTAATCGGGGCCGTTACCAATACGTCAATTTCATCTTTCTTTAAAGCGTTCATCGCTGCATTTAAAGATAACAAAGCATACTTACCCCCTTCTTTTGTTTCTTCCCCGAAATGAACATCTACATGCTCTTTCCAAACATTAACAAGATTAACCTTATTACTTATTGCCTTCGAGGCATTTTCGATACCATGAATTTGAGTACTAATATTCAATTCTTTTTTATGTAAGGAAACTGTTTTATTGGATGCAAATATAATTGGAGTAAAAAGTTCTAATATTCTCGAATCCTCAAACGTCTTAAGAATAACTTCTATGCCAATACCATTTATATCACCAACAGATATTCCTATTTTTATGTTATCAAATTTCTTCATACAACAATATTATTCCTATTTTTGAACATACAAAAGTAATCATTAAAAATAACTTATATGTTTACAGGAATCATAGAAAATGTTGGTAAAGTTACGAAGCTAGTTAAGGATAAAAGCAACCTGAATATTACCATAAAAAGCGATATTGTTTCAGAATTAAAAATAGATCAAAGTATTGCGCACAATGGTGTTTGTTTAACCGTAGTAAATATCGACCCAAAAGGTTATTATACAATTACTGCCATCAATGAAACTTTATCTAAAACAAATTTTAGAACATTAAAGGTTAATGATCAAATCAATTTAGAACGTGCTATGAAGCTGGGAGAGCGGCTCGACGGCCATATTGTACAGGGACATGTAGACCAAATTGGTGAATGTATAGATGTTAAAAATGAAAATGGAAGTTGGATATTCACTTTTAAATATGATCCTACAACCAACAATGTAACGATAGAAAAAGGTTCTATAACAGTAAATGGCGTGAGTCTAACCGTAATAAATTCATTAGAGAATCAGTTTAGCGTGGCGATAATACCATACACTTATGATAATACCAACTTTAATAAAATTAAAATTAATGATTTGGTAAATCTGGAATTTGATGTAATTGGTAAGTATGTTGCAAGAATAGCAACATTAAAATGATTCTATTTCCCTTTTCTTAATTTCTTAATACCATAGCCTATACCAAGGGCTAATAAAACCGCAATCCCTCCATCAACTGGAACTGGATCTGGATCAGGCGGTGGTGGTGGCTGGGCTATTAAATCACTTGGGAAATAAACAAGCAATAAAAATAAGATTAACGTAAAGTACTTTTTTAACATAAACTTCCCCTTTTTACTATTTCACTAACGACAATTTCGCTAATTAATTGCAAATATATAAATTCTTTTTTAGGAAAAGAGGTATAACTTACTTTTTAATAAACGTTAAAGATATATTTTTATTATTTAAAAACAAAACCTCCATATAGGAGGTTTTGTTTAGTGGACCCAGAAGGGCTCGAACCTTCGACCCCCTGATTATGAGTCAGGTGCTCTAACCAGCTGAGCTATGGGTCCAAAATAGGTGTGCAAAATTACCAATTATTTAGATAATGACCAATTTTTTACTAAAAATACCTTTTCTTTTTCAAATTCTTCTTTCCATTAATTGCTGGGCAAATTTTTCAAGAATTTTCTTCTTATCCACAGGTAATGATAGTTTAGATATATTATGAATCGCTTTTGCTGTATAATGTCTTATTTCTTCATCTGTCTTACTCAAAATATTGTATTTCTTAAATAATTTGATGACCGACTTAATCTTCACTTTTGAATACTTTTTTGAACTGTAAAGGTTTAATAATTCTAATTTATCTATATCATCTGCTAGCTCATACGTTTTCAAAAATAAAAAGGTCTTTTTATTTTCTATTATATCCCCTGCACTTTGTTTTCCGAAATTTTCATCGCCAAACACATCTAAAAAATCATCCTGTAACTGAAAAGCTATTCCCAAATTTATACCATATTCATAAATGTTTTCTGAATCTTTTTCGCTTGCCCCTGCGATCATTGCGCCAAATTTTAAAGAAGTAGCTAACAATACTGCGGTTTTTAGCGTAATCATATTAATATATTCTTCTATGGTAACAATTTGTCTTGATTCAAAATCGAAATCGTATTGCTGTCCTTCACAAATTTGAAGGGCAGTTGTATTAAATAATGAACTTAATTTTTTAAATAACTCACCTTCATAAGTTTCAAGAAATTGAATAGACCATACGAGCATTGCATCACCAGATAAAATACCTGTGTTAATATTCCATTTTTCATGAACAGTTTTTAACCCCCGTCGTATAGGTGCTGCATCCATTATATCATCATGTACCAATGAAAAATTATGAAACATCTCAATGGCAAGGGCAGCATCAAGTGCTTTGTTTTCATTCCCGCCAAATAATCCACAACTCATTAAAGTTAATGCAGGGCGAATTCGTTTACCTTCCAAATTAAGAATATAAATAATTGGTTCGTATAAATTTTTAGGCTCTCGAAGTCTAATTTGATCTTGAAGATGTGCTAAAAAAATTGATTTATAGTGATTAATTTCCAAGGATTATTGTTTTTGTAAAAATAAGATTTTCTTAAATTAAAAATGCGTTTTCCAATGATGTTTATTTATAATGTTAAATTATTGCAATAACTATGGAAACTTTTTTTGTTTTTAAAGTTTCCTTGTTATATTTGCCGACCGAATGAAAGAAAAAATTATAATAAAATCTTCTCAGTTATTTTTAGATTTTGGATTTAAAAGTATCACAATGGATGATATAGCCTCAAAGATGGGAATATCAAAAAAGACTATTTACAGATACTTTAAAAATAAAGAAGAATTAGTTAGTAATAGTGTTACTTACCTGCATGATAAAATATCAAATTCGATTTGTGACATTACCAAACAGGGATATAATGCTATCAAGGAAAATTTTGTAATAAAAAATATGTTCACGGATATATTTGAAAAATCGAATACCTCACCCATGTATCAGCTTCAAAAATATTATCCCAAAATTTACAAAAACCTAATTGAGAATGAATTTATAATTTTTGAAGAATGCGTTAGTGCAAATATTGTAAAAGGAATAGAAGAAGGACTTTATAGAAAAAATATAAATGAAGATGTTATTCTAAAGTTCTATTTTTTATTGATTTTTGGATTACATGATGAAAACGTATTTACTTATAGGACTTATAGTTTAAATGAATTAGAAATTATTGCTTTAGAATATCATACAAGAGCCATTGCTACCAAAAAAGGAATTATAGTACTGGAAAAAGAAATGAATAAATTATCAAAGATTATCTCATGAAAAAATTAACATTGTTGTTTTTATTTACATGTTGTGTTACAAATGGAATTTCCCAAGAAAACACAATGAGTCTTAGCTTAAATGAAGCCATAGCCTATGCACTTGAAAATAATTATAATGCAATTAATGCAAAACGCGATATTGAAGCAGCCAAAAAACAAAAATGGGAAACAACAGCAACGGGTTTACCACAAATAACGGCCAATATAGATTATCAAAATTATTTAAAGCAACCCATATCATTAATTCCTGCAGAATTTTTCGGAGGGCAACCTGGTGAATTTGCCGAAGTAGCTTTTGGAACAAAACAAAACATTAATGCAACAGCTAAAATTTCACAACAGATATTTGATGGTTCATATTTAGTAGGTCTTCAATCAGCCAAGGTGTTTTTAGAAATTTCTAAAAATGCGAAAGAAAAAACCGATTTAGAAGTTAGAAAAATGGTAATCGACGCATATATAAATGTATTGCTTGCTGAAGAAAACATCGTTATTTTAGAGAAGAACAAAGCGACCTTGCTTGATAACTTAAACGAAACGCAAAAAATCTACGAAAACGGACTGGAAGAGCAAGAAAGTGTTGAACAATTACAAATTACCTTCGCAGGTGTAGAAAGTAATCTTAAAAATGTTGTAAGATTAAAAGATTTATCATATAAAATGTTGAATATTACACTCGGCGTAGATATCAATAAAAAGATGGTATTAACTGATAATTTAACCTCACTAACCACAGAAAATATTGATCTAAGTCTTATGGCAGACGATTTTAATTTAGAGGATAATGTAGATTTTAAAATTGCAAAAAATAATGAACGTTCCCAAGAATTATTATTGAAATATGAAAAGAGCAAGGCATTACCAACATTAACGACTTTTATTAATGGGGGATATACTGGCAACAATGAGAGTTTTAATTTTCTTAATAGTGAACAAAAATGGTTTGGTTCGTCCATTTTTGGCGTTAGTTTAAATATCCCAATTTTTAGTTCATTTGAAAGAACAGCAAAAACGCAAAGGGCCAAAATTAACTTTGAAAAAGCGAAAACCGAACTTACTCAGGCAGAACAGCAAATAAAATTGCAAACTGCCAATGCCAAAAGCACATATCAATTTGCTATAGAGCAATATCAAACAGCTAAAAAGAACTTGAATTTGGCTGAACGCATTGAAAAGAAGAATCAAACGAAATTTTTTGAAGGTGTAGGGTCTAGTTTTGAATTAAGACAAGCCCAAACACAATTATACAATTCACAACAAGAATATCTACAAACAATGTTAGATGTGATAAACAAAAAAGCTGAATTAGAAACTATTTTAAATAAGGTTGAATAAATTAATCGAACAAAACTCATAAAATGAAAAATATATTATTACTCTTTATAGCATTTGCAATCACTATTTCATGTGGTAAAGAAATAAAAAACGGCTCCTTAGAGGAACTTAACACCAAAAAAACAACAATAGTCTCTAAGATCGATAGCCTAAACAAAGAACTTAAATTACTAGATCAGGAAATTATAAAATTAGATGAAAGTGTAAAATTGCATCTTGTGACTGTATTGCCTGTCAAAAATGATATTTTTAAGCATTTCATTGAAATTCAAGGGGTTGTTCAGACCGACAAGAATATCGAAATTAAACCAGAATTAGGAGGTGTTATTCGATCAATATATGTCAAAGAAGGACAGAAAGTTTATTCGGGCCAAACATTAGTGCAATTAGATGATTCAAGCATAAGAAATAATATTGCCGAATTAGATACACAAATAAACTTAGCCAAAACTACCTTTGAGCGTCAAGAACGCCTTTGGAAACAAAAAATAGGTTCAGAAATGCAATATCTCCAAGCCAAAGCTCAAAAAGAAAGTTTGGAAAATAATTTGGCAACTCTCAGGACACAAGCTAGAAAAATGAAAATAATAGCTCCTTTTAGTGGAATTGTTGACGAAATATTTCCTAAAAATGGAGAGTTAACAAGCCCTCAATCGCCTGTAATTCGATTGATCAATTTAGACAAAGTATATGTAGAGGCAGATGTAACAGAAACGTATTTAACAGTAGTAAAAAATGGAACGGAAGCCTCCATATTTTTTCCTTCTATAGATAAGAAAATAGATTCTAAGATTTCCCAAATAAGCAATTATATAAATCCTGATAATAGAAGTTTTAAAGTGAAAATTAATATCCCAAATAAAGACCAACATATTAAACCAAATTTATTGGCAGACCTTAAGATTCTTGATTTTAAAGCCGAAGGTTTAATTATTCCTTCAACTTTAGTACAACAAGATCAAAAAGGAAATAATTATGTTTATACGCTTGAAACCAAGGCTAACGAAAAGGTGGTTGTTAAAAAATTAATCTCTGTGGCTAACGAATATAAAAATGAAATTTTTGTAAGTGATGGGCTTGATGCAAAAGACACCTTAGTTAATGCTGGTGCCAGACTTGTTAAGGCCGGGGATATCGTTAAAATAATCGATAATATAAACTAGAATTCATTTATATAAAAAATCAAAATGAAGAAAGTATTAAAAGAATTTAAATTATCAACGTGGTCTATTCATAATAAAATGACCGTGTTCGTAATTATCGCAATGATTTTTCTCGCGGGTCTTTTCTCTTATCAAAGTATGCCAAGGGAAGCATTTCCTGAAATTGTTGTTCCCGAAATTTATATTGCCACTCCTTATCCTGGTAATTCTGCTCTCGATATAGAGAAACTAATTACACGCCCCTTAGAAAAAGAAATCAACGGTATCTCGGGTGTAGATGAAATTGTCTCCACCTCAATAGAAGGGTTTTCATCGATACAAGTAAAATTCGATTTTAGCGTTACGCCAACGGAAGCTTTGCGAAAAGTAAAAGACAAAGTAGACGCCGCAACATCGGATAAGGATTTTCCAAAAGATTTACCTGCCGATCCGGCTGTTCAAGAAATGAATTTTGCTGAATTAATGCCTATCATGAATATTAATTTATCAGGTGATTTCTCGATGGATCAACTTAAAGAATATGGAGAATATTTAGAAGATGAAATTGAAAAGGTGCCTGAGATCTCAAAAGTTGATATTCGGGGTATTCAAGATAAAGAAATGGAAATTAGCGTTGACTTATACAAAATGCAGATTTCTAAAATAAGTTTTAATGATATCGGTGATGCTATTCAAAATGAAAATATGACCGTTTCGGGTGGTGATTTACTAGAGGATGGTTTACGGAGAAATGTTCGTGTTATTGGTGAATTCAAGTCGGCTAAAGAAATTGGAAACATTATTGTAAAGCAAGAAGATGGTAATATTGTCTATCTGAGAGATATTGCAAATGTTAATTTTAAGGAACAGGAAAAAGAAAGTTACGCACGTGAATTTTCTAAAACTGTAGTAATGTTAGATGTCACAAAAAGAGGTGGAGAAAATTTAATTAATGCATCTACTCAAATTGATAAGATCATCGCAAAGGCAAAAGACTCTTATTTCCCATCTAATCTTTATATCTCAAAGACAAACGATATGACAAACGACACCAAAACTATGGTGTCTGACTTGGAAAACAGTATTATATTGGGTGTTATTTTAGTAGTACTTGTTCTTCTTTTCTTCCTTGGTATAAGAAATGCCCTATTTGTTGGAATTGCTATACCACTATCCATGTTTATCTCATTTATTATATTAAATGCTTTGGGAGTTACCTTAAATATTATGGTGCTTTTTTCATTAGTATTAGCACTAGGTATGTTAGTTGATAATGGTATCGTAGTAGTTGAAAATATTTATAGACTTTTAGATGAAGGATATTCAAAAATTGATGCTGCCAAATATGGTGTAGGCGAAGTAGCCATGCCCATTATTGCATCAACCGCTACGACATTAGCGGCCTTTTTACCTTTGGCCTTTTGGCCGGGAATGATGGGTGAATTTATGCGCTTTTTACCAATTACATTAATAATCGTATTAGGCTCTTCTCTTTTTGTCGCCCTGGTTATTAACCCAATGTTAACTTCTGTATATATGAAGATCAAAGAAGATGAGGTTGATTTCAAAAAAATATTAAGGTATAGCATAATCATTTTCTTTGTAGGTGTAATTTTTATTATTGCTGGTCTTACTTTACAAATAAAAGCCTTTAATGCAATAGGATTATTACTAGTGTTGGCGGGAATACTACGAGTGATTAATACCAAGGTACTGGCTCCGGCTACCAAATGGTTTCAGTATAAATTTTTACCTCAAATAGAGAATTTTTATGAAAGTACATTAAAGTATGCCCTTCATGGTAAAAGACCTCGGATATTCTTTTTAGGAACTTTCGGATTATTGATATTATCATTTTTCCTATTTGCTTCATTTCCTCCTAAGGTTTTGTTCTTTCCCGAAACACCACCAAAACAAGTTTATGTTTATTTAGAATATCCTATTGGTACAGACATAGAAGTAACGAACAGATTGTCGAAAGAAATTGAAGATAAAATTCAAGAGCATTTACAGAAGTTCGAAAGGGAAGGATCAAACTTTTTAATTACATCGGTAATAGGGCAAGTTGGTGAAGGTACGAGTGACCCAAATCAAGGTCAACAAGGAGGTACAACACCTAATAAAGCACGTATTACTGTTGACTTCGTTAAATTTATTGATCGTGACGGAATAGATACTGACGATGTTCTTATCGAAATTAGAGAATTGTTATATGGATTCCCGGGAGTTAATATTACTGTTGACCGTCCGGCAGATGGGCCTCCGGCAGGAGCTCCAATAAATATTGAAGTGGCGGGAGACAACTATGATCAATTATTGGCGACTGCAGAAGGTATGAGGCAATTTATTAACAATGCTAATATTGTAGGAATAGAAGACCTCAAGTTGGATGTTGAACAAGGCAAACCTGAACTTCCAATAATAATTGATAGGCAAAAAGCTCGAAGACTTAATGTTTCAACAGGGCAAATAGGTGATCTCATGAGAACATCATTGTTCGGTAAGGAAGTTTCGACATATAAGGAAGGTGAAGATGATTATCCAATAAATATTCGTTTAATGGATAAATATCGATATAACAAAGAGGCTTTGATAAACCAGAAGATTACCTTCAGGGATCAATCTAGTGGTAAAATTGTTCAGATTCCAATCTCATCGATAGCCCATGCAGAAACTTCATCAACTTTTAGTGCCGTTAAACGCAAAGACCTCAACAGGGTAATCACAATATTTTCGAATGTATTAGAAAACTATAACCCCACAGAAGTAAATGATCAAATCAAAAAGGTTTTAACCAATTATAACATCCCTAAAGATATTTCTATTTCATTCACTGGTGAACAGGAGCAACAAGCAGAAGAAATGGCATTTTTAAGTAAAGCCCTATTAATTGCCGTATTTTTTATTTTCTTAATTATGGTTGGCCAATTTAATTCAACTTCTACTCCAATTATAATTTCATTAGCAGTACTACTTAGTCTTATAGGTGTATTACTAGGTTTATTAATTTTTAGAATGGAATTCGTTATTATGATGACCATGATTGGTATAATATCATTGGCCGGTATTGTCGTAAATAATGCCATAGTTCTTATTGATTATACCAATTTAGTCATAAAACGAAACCAAATAGAAGCTGATTTAGAAGATGGTACCTTAACGAATGAAATAATTTACAATAGCATTGTGGAAGGCGGTAAAACTCGTTTAAGGCCGGTATTATTAACTGCGATTACTACAATTTTAGGGTTGTTGCCTTTGGCAATCGGAATCAATATAAATTTCATGACATTATTCACAGAGTTTGATCCGCAATTCTATATAGGAGGTGAAAACGTTGCTTTTTGGGGACCGATGTCATGGACAATAATTTTTGGACTAACATTTGCAACATTTTTAACCCTAATCATTGTACCTATTTTATTTTTCTTAACTATAAAACTAAAAAATAGATTATTCAAGAATAAATTTATAGTTGCATAAAAATTAAAAGTTAATACAATAAAAGAGTCTAAAACCAAAAGCCTACATTAAAGAACCAATAATTTTGGCTCGTATCAGGTGACCAGGTATATTTAACCTCAATTGGTCCAACAGGAGATTTGAGGCTATAACCAACTGCATAACCCGTTTTCGTATTGTCAAAAATAGCTCCTTTATTGAAAAGATCCTCATCTACTCTAGCAGCATTAGCTGTAAATGAGGCATAATGATTTTTGAAAAACTCATATCTAAAAGTAACCGCTGATTTTAAGAATGATGATTCATTCAAATCACCTACATCATAACCATAAAAACTGCTAAAATTATTGATAAAATTCTGGTTATATCCACCAAGGAAATAATTAAATATCCTACTATTAGCTGTCCCGATAGTAATTCCTGCTTCAGACATAATTTGAGTCGTAAATTTGTTTCCAATAGTAAACGCACCACCAAGTTTTCCCTTAAGCTGTGAAAATGATTTAAAATCGTCCTCGAAATCAGATGCTAATAAAAATATTTTATAATCAGCAAATAAAAATAATCCTTTCTTTGGAAAATCCTTATGGTCATAAGTGTCTAATAATAGGTTTGAGTAAGCATTAAGATAATTGGTATTCTCAAGAAAAAATTTAGACGGAATATTATTGATTAAGGATTCATATGAAATTCTTATGAATTTATCTTCTACACCGATTCTTAATGCTATGTCTGAATTAAATGCTGTTTGTAAATAAAGTTGCGTAGTAAAATCATTAAATTTAATAGGCCTTTTATTAACTTCTTCTGTGATAGCAACATCATCATTAATTATACTTTCAAAAAAAGATTTCTCAAATTTATTATAACGGGTTTTGATTCCATAACTCCAATGAAAACCATTATCAATAAAATAATCAATATTATACCTGATATTATCCCCTAAAATTAAATCGGCAGAAAAAAGATCGTTTTTGAAAAGTGCATGTTTTGTTGTAAAATTAATTAGCCCTCCTGTTTTATAAAGATCGTCATAGTGAATGCCAAATTGTAAATACGAAGATTCTTCCTCTTCCTTTAAATTGAATTCTAACTCTAATCCACCTTCCTTTTTTAAGAATTTATATTGAACGCTTTTAAAATTACCCGTAGCCGAAAGATTATCGATCCCTTCGTTAAATTTTTTATAACTCGTAGATGTTGATTCGTTCAATTTTAATTTTCCTAAGACATATTCATTCGTATAGTTCTTATTGCCAATAATTTTAATTTTTCTTAAAAAGAATTGTTCCTGTTTCTTATGCTTTCCTTTTTCTATTACAGAAATATTGTTACCAACTTGTTTACTTGCAATAGACTTTAATTGATTCAATTGTTTTTGAGCAACTACTTCTCCTTTGTCAATTATTTCTTTTGCTACTTCAAAAGACACCACATTATAATTACTTATATCTGGATGTAAATATAAATCTGTTTCTTTTCTCTTAGCTCCTACTTCATTATACATTTGAAAACTTATTATTTGCATCACGATTTTTGGTGCCGAATCTAAATTATCGCGCTCATTTAATTTGTCTTGCACATCGACTCCTATAATTAGATCAACACCTTTCTTTCTCATAATATCAACAGGGAAGTTATTCACTACACCTCCATCGGTCAATAACTTACCGTCAATTTCAACCGGGTCTAATAATGTTGGGAAAGAGCCACTTGCCCTTACTGCAAGTGGTAAAAATCCGTTCTCTAATATCTCAATAGCACCATTTTCTAAGTTTGTGGCCACACAAAAAAATGGTATTGGTAATTTTGAAAAATCTTCTATGTCATGCACGTGTTCAGTTAACCTAGACAGCATATTAAATACATTTTGTCCTTTAGAAATAGCGGAAGGCAATGCAATATTTCCATTTTTGAGTCTTAATGTGAGAGCATATTTTTCTGCATTTTCTTTTTGATACAGTGATTTTGCTTTTCTAGGTAATATATCTTGCATCAATTCAGTATAATTCAGTGAAATTACGATTGAATCTAGTTCATGAGCAGAGTATCCCGATGCATATAATGCGCCTATAATAGCTCCCATACTTGTTCCTCCGATATAGTCAACTCTTAAACCCGCCTCTTCAAGAACTTTTAAAACACCTACATGTGCAAATCCTTTAGCCCCACCACCGCTCAATACTAATCCAACTTTTAAATCCTCCATGTGGTCTATATTTTCTTGGGAAGACATATCAAGAGTTTGAATTAGACAAAGTACGGCAAGAAAGTTTCTGATTATGTTAGAATTTAATTTACTCATTTTGGTGATAGTACTTAAATATTTTTAATGCACGTGAAGCTCCAATAACCGAATCCAATTCCTCTATCGAAGCTTTCGAAACTCTTTTAGCAGATTTAAAATGCTTCAACAAATTTACGATAGTTTGATTACCTATACCAGGTATCAGTTCTAATTCAGTTTGTATTGCACTTTTACTTCTTTTATTCCTATGGAAACTAATTGCAAACCGATGTGCCTCATTTCTCAATTGCTGAATGATTTTTAAAGTTTCTGATTTTTTATCTAAATACAAAGGTATTGGGTCTTCGGGATAAAATATCTCTTCTAATCTTTTAGCAATTCCAATAATGGCTATTTTTTTTCTTAATCCTAAAATATCCAAACTTTTAAGCGCTGATGACAATTGTCCTTTACCTCCATCTATAACAATTAATTGAGGTAATTCTTGTGCTTCATCCAAGAGTCTTTTATATCTTCGATGTACAACTTCTTCCATAGAACCGAAATCGTCTGGGCCTATAACTGTTTTAATATTATACTTTCTATATTCTTTTTTACTGGGTTTACCATTTTTAAAAACAACGCAAGCAGCTACAGGGTTTGAACCTTGAATATTTGAATTGTCGAAACATTCTATATATCTGGGTTGTTTTGTTAAACGCAAATCTTTCTGCATCTGTGACATTATTCTATTTGTATGCCTATCCGGATCTACAATTTTAATTTGCTTGAACCTCTCTTGCCTATAATATTTAGCATTTCGTAATGACAATTCTACTATCCTTTTTTTATCACCCAATTTTGGTACTGTTACTTTAATTTCAGGACCCACGTTTACTTTAATCGGGACAAAAATTTCCTTAGACTGCGAATTAAATCTATTCCTTATTTCTATGATGGCTAGTTCCAGTAGCTCTTTATCACTTTCGTCTAATTTCTTCTTGATCTCAGTGGTATGAGACTGAATTATAGCACCGTTCATAATTTTGAAAAAGTTTACATAAGCAAAACTTTCATCTGAAATAATAGAAAATACATCGACATTTGAAATAGAAGGGCTTACCACAGTCGATTTCGCTTGGTAATTTGCCAATAGGTCTATTTTCTCTTTAATTTTTTGTGCTTCTTCAAACTCAGTTTTATCAGCAAATTCTGTCATCAAATCAGTAAATTTCTGTAATGATTCCTTAAAATTACCTTTAATTATATTACGAATAGCTTTTATGTCGTCTAAATAGTTGTTCTCAGATTGTAAGCCTTCACATGGACCCAGGCAATTCTTAATATGGTATTCCAGACAAACCTTATATTTCCTGCTTTCAATATTTTTTTTGGATAAGTCGTATATACAAGTTCTTAAAGGATATAGCTCTTTTACCAACGACAACAATGCTTTGGCAGTTCTCACTGAGGTATATGGCCCGAAATACTCAGATCCATCTTTAATTACATTTCGAGTTAAGAAAACTTTAGGAAAAGATTCATTTTTGATGCAAATCCAAGGGTAGGTTTTATCATCCTTCAACATCACGTTATAACGCGGTTGGTATTTTTTAATTAGGTTATTCTCTAAAAGAAGAGCATCCGTTTCAGTTGAAACTACCACGTGTTTAACTGAGGCTATTTTTTTTACTAAAACTCTAGTTTTACCATTTTCATGATTTTTAGTGAAGTAAGAACTAACTCTTTTTTTTAAATTTTTGGCTTTACCTATATACAAAATCTTGCCTTCTTTATCAAAATATTGATAAACACCAGGCTGATCAGGTAATGTTTTTAATTGTAACTCTAATTCAGGGTTAGCCATTAAGCGAAGTTAATAAATATAACTTCACTTTTTAATTTACACTTTTGGTTTTTCGTAATGTCTTACAATAACCGGTGGTACAATATTTTCTGCAGGAATACTTTCTTCTTTTTTAGGAAAAGCTTTTTTATTAAATACTAGTAGTAAAGAAACTCCGGTTGTTATAGCGGCATCAGCCACATTAAAGACATATTGAAAAAAAGTAAAATGCCTATCTACGAATAACGAAAAATTCTTTCCTCCAAGCAGAGGCAGCCAATCTGGCCAATTAAAATTAATTTCCGGAATCCACGATGGTAATTCAGCATTATCTATTATAGGAAAGTAGAACAAGTCAACTACCTTTCCATGAAAAAGTGAGCTATAGCCACCATCTTTTGGTAAAAAAGTAGCTATTTGTCCATAACTATCGCTAAATATTAAACCATAAAATACCGAATCAATGATATTCCCTAAAGCTCCTGCAAAAATAAGGGCAATCGCTATAATCAAAATTCTAGGTGCAGCACTCTTAAATGCACTATAAAGCCAATACCCTATTCCAACAATGGCTATTAAACGGAATGTAGTTAAAAAAAGTTTTCCATTTTTACCTCCAAACTCTGTCCCCCAAGCCATTCCGTTATTCTCTAAAAAATGAATTCGGAACCAATCTAATCCTAAAACTTTAAATTCTTCACCTAATACAAAATGGGTTTTCATCCAAATTTTACTAACTTGATCTAAGATCAGTATGATTACAATTATAAGAATTGCTTTTTTCATTCGAAATTTTTCAGTTTTTTAAAGGCTTGACAAAAGTAATAATATTATTGATTTCTGTTTAATTTGAAGTAGTAAATGACCGGGATCAAAAAATATTGTTTTAGAATAAGATATCAATTAACAACTTTTTAGGGATTTTTTTAAAACAAAAAAGCTTCCGAAGACGGAAGCTTTTTATATTAAGATTGCATATTTTTAGCTTCGATGCTCAAGGTTGCATGCGGCACTAATTTTAGTCTTTCTTTTTGAATGAGTTTGCCTGTTACTCGGCATATACCATAAGTTTTATTTTCAATTCGCAATAATGCATTTTGCAAATCTCTAATAAATTTTTCCTGACGGATGGCTAATTGAACATTAGACTCTTTTGACATGGTTTCAGAACCTTCTTCAAAAGCTTTAAATGTAGGTGATGTATCATCAGTACCATTGTTGCTGTCATTCATATAAGAACTTCTTATCAATGCCAGGTCTTCCTTTGCTGTTTCTATTTTTTTTAGAATAATCTCTTTGAATTCTTTAAGTTCAGCGTCTGAATATTTTACTTTGTTCTCTGTCATATCGCTTATATTTTTTCTATTAGTAATTTGGTATTGACCTTATCAAACACAACATCTATACCATTTTTAACTTCATCTTCTAACAATAATTCTTTTGTTAGGGTTTCGTTTTTTATATAATTATTATTATCTATGATAGCGTCTTCAACAACACCATCCTTTTTTATTTTAAGTCTTATTTTATCTGTAACATCTAAACCAGATTCTTTACGCAAATTTTGTATTCTATTTACAAGTTCTCTGGCAATCCCTTCCTTTCTTAGTTCTGTTGATATTGTAACGTCTAAAGCTACTGTTAAATTGCCTTGATTGGCTACCAACCATCCTTCAATATCTTGCGAAGAAATCTCCACCTCTTCGAGTGTTAAGGTAATATTTTTTCCATTAATTTCCAGTAATAATTCACCTTCTTTTTCAACTTTGTTAATATCTTCCTGAGTGAGTTTTTCAATTTCCTGAGTAACTAATTTCATGTCTTTACCTACTTTAGGTCCTAATAGTTTAAAGTTAGGTTTTATATTCTTTATTAATATGCCGGAAGCATCATCTATCAGTTCTATTTCCTTCACGTTTACTTCAGACTTTATAAGATCAGCCACAGCTTCAATGTCTTTCTTATCTTGCGGGTCTAATATAGGAATCATTATACGCTGCAAAGGCTGACGAACTTTTATCATTTCCTTTTTACGTAATGACAATACCATCGATGATATTGCTTGTGCTTTATGCATTTTACGTTCTAATGAAACGTCAATTAATGCTTTTTCGTATTCAGGGAATTTTGTCAAATGAACTGATACTTCTTCATTTTTGACGGTTGCAGCTGTAAGGTCCCTATATAATTGATCCATATAAAACGGTGCAATTGGTGATCCTAGTTTCGCCACAGTCAATAAACATGTATATAAAGTTTGATAGGCAGATATCTTATCTTGGCCATAATCTCCTTTCCAAAAGCGCCTTCTACTCAACCGTACAAACCAATTACTTAAATTTTCGGTTACAAAATTCTGAATTGCCCTTGCCGCTTTTGTTGGTTCATAATCATCATAATACAACTCTACATTTTTAATTAATGAATTTAATTCTGACAAGATCCAACGATCAATTTCTGGTCGTTTTGAAATTTCAACATCTGGTTCTGCATAAGAAAATTTATCGATATTGGCATAAAGGCTAAAAAAAGAATAGGTATTGTATAAGGTGCCAAAAAATTTACGCCTTGCTTCATCAACACCATCAAGATCAAACTTTAAATTATCCCAAGGGTTTGCATTGGATATCATGTACCAACGAGTAGCGTCGGCTCCATACTTATTCATTGTTTCAAATGGATCGACCGCATTACCTAAACGTTTAGACATTTTTTTTCCTTCTTTGTCTAAAACCAATCCGTTAGATACTACATTTTTGTAGGCAATTGAATCGAAAACTAATGTCCCAATAACATGCTGTGTATAAAACCACCCTCTTGTTTGATCAACACCTTCTGCAATAAAATCGGCCGGAAAGAATAAATTCTCATCAATCAATTCCCTATTTTCAAATGGATAATGCCATTGTGCATAAGGCATAGAACCCGAATCAAACCAAACATCGATCAGGTCTGCTTCGCGTTTCATAGGTTTACCAGATGGAGATACCAACGTAATTTTATCTACTATGTTCTTATGTAAATCTACTCGATCATAATTATCTTCATCCATATTGCCAATTTCAAAATCGGCAAACACATCGGCATCCATAAATCCTACCTTTATGGAATGCTGCATTTCTTTTTTAAGCTCTTCTATAGATCCAATAATTATCTCTTCGGATCCATCTTCTGAGCGCCATATAGGAAGTGGTATTCCCCAAAAACGGGAACGTGATAAATTCCAATCATTTGCATTTTTTAACCAATTTCCAAAACGCCCTTCTCCTGTGGATTTAGGTTTCCAATTGATCGTTTCGTTCAAATCAAACATCCTATCTCTTTTCTCTGAAACTTTTATAAACCAGGAATCTAATGGATAATACAAAATAGGTTTATCTGTTCTCCAACAATTTGGATAACTATGCTTATATTTTTCTACTTTAAATGCCTTATTCTCTTCCTTCAATTTAATAGCAAGTTCTACATCTACTGATCGCTCTGGGGCTTCTCCGTCTTCATAATATTCATTTTTAACATATTTGCCAGCAAATTCACCCATTTCCAGTCTGAATTTACCCTGAAGATCTACAAGGGGAACAGGATTGTCATTAGCATCTAAAACCAGCATTGGAGGCACTTCAGGAACTGCCTGTTTTGCAACTAAAGCATCATCAGCACCAAATGTTGGAGCTGTATGAACAATTCCCGTACCATCTTCAGTAGTAACAAAATCACCAGCTATAATTCTAAATGCATTTTCGGGATTTTGATAAGGCAAGGCATATTTTAAAAGCTGTTCGTAACGAATTCCTACCAATTCCTTTCCTTTACATTCATTTAAGATAGTATAAGGTATCTTTTTATCGTTTGCCTTAAAAGTCTTCAATTCATCTGCACTCTCGACCCTATAAAATTTACCTGAAAATTGATATTCTACTAATTTCTTCGCTAATACAACATTGGTTGGCTCAAATGTATATTGGTTATAGGTTGAAACAACTACATAATCAATTTTTGATCCTACTGTCAAAGCCGTATTACTTGGTAGCGTCCAAGGTGTTGTGGTCCAGGCTAAAAAGTATATGTTTCCTAGCTCTTTTAAATCTTTTGGTAAGGATTCAGGTATAGCTTTAAATTGAGCCACAACGGTCGTATCTGTAATATCCTGATAGGTCCCTGGCTGATTTAGTTCATGGGAACTTAGGCCTGTACCTGCTTTTGGAGAATAAGGCTGGATCGTATAACCTTTATACAACAAACCTTTGTCATAAATTTGCTTTAACAACCACCATACCGTTTCTATATATTTAGGTTTGTAGGTTATATATGGGTTATGCATATCTACCCAATGTCCCATTTTACGAGTAAGGTCTTCCCAAACATCGGTATAACGCATTACTGCTTTTTTGCAAGCTTCGTTATATTCTTCAATGGAAATTTTTACCCCAATGTCTTCTTTTGTAATTCCTAGCTCCTTCTCAACTCCGAGCTCAATAGGTAAACCATGCGTATCCCAACCGGCTTTTCTCTTAACCTGATAACCTTGTAATGTTTTATACCTACAAAAAATGTCTTTAATAGCACGCGCCATAACATGGTGGATACCCGGTAAGCCATTTGCTGAAGGGGGCCCTTCATAGAACACAAATGGTTTCTTTTCGTCACGTGATGTAATACTTTTTTGGAATATATCATTCTCTTCCCAAAACTTTAAAGTTTCATCTGCCACTTTGGTAAGGTCCAATCCCTTATATTCCCTAAATTTAGTACTCATTTTGTATAAAACTTCTAACGAACCGCGAAATTACATATTTTATTGAAATTATTGATTTAAGAATGCAAAAAAGCACCTTTATTAAAGGTGCTTTTGGATATTTAATAACTAATTATTAAAATTCTATTTTTTTACAACCACAAATTCTGTTCTTTTATTCAAACTATGCTCATAATCTGAACAATTTACACCATTGCCGCAATCATTAATAAGTTCTGTTTCACCATATCCTTTCCCAGAAATTTTCATAAAACTTACACCTTTAGAAATAAGGTACTCGACAGTAGTTTGAGCTCTGCTTTCTGACAATCTTAAATTGTATTCATCTCCACCCCTAGAATCAGTATGGGCCCCAAATTCGATCTCCATATTAGGATACTTTTTCATTAACCTTATTACCTTGTCTAAAACTCGCATGGAGCCTTCTTTAATATCACTTTTGTTCAATTCGAAATTGATACTTTCTACATTTAACATTTCTTTGCCATTCCTATTGATAAATTCCTTTTCTTCAATAAAAATAGTTAGATCATTTTCGAGTCCGTTAACATTAGTAGTATTGATCTTCTCCGTTGAATTAAAAAATCCTTCTTTGGTAACCTCTAATGTATAATTATTCGCGCAATCTAATCCGAAATAGAATTCTCCACCTGCTTTGGTTTCTACCTTTCTTAACTGATTACCTTCGGAATCTATCAAGGCTACAAATGCATTAGCTAGAACATAGCCAGTTAATTTGTCTTTTACAACACCGCTAATGGCTTGATCACAAATTGGTATTTTGGTTTCTTGAACGAAAGAATAAATATCATCATCTCCCTCACCATTTGCTCTGTTAGAAGAAAAATATCCTTGTAATTTTGCATTATCAATTATAAAGGAAAAATCATCCCCTGCACTATTCATCGGCTCTCCTAAATTAATTGGCTCTGGGATAGATCCATCGAGTTTCGTCATATAAATATCAAAACCTCCCTTTCCGCCTTCCCTTGTTGAAGAAAAATATATAATATTTCCATCTATATAAGGAGTGTATTCTTTTGCTTCAGAATTAACGGTAGGCCCCAAGTTAATTACTTTACCATAATGGCCGTCCTTTATCTCTACCATAAAAATATCGGTATCTCCAATGGTACCGGGCATATTAGAAACAAAATAAAGTTTTTTACCGTCCTCGCTCAGAACAGGATGTCCGGTATCATATTCTGTACTATTAAAAGGTAATGAAACAAAATGTTGCCATTCGCCATTTTCGGCCACCGTTGCCTTAAAAATATTTGTGTTGGGGGATTTTATTTTTCTCCGCATATAACTGTTCGAAGTAAAATATACTTCCTTAAGATCTGGTGAAAATGCCACAAATGCATCATGAAATTTCGAATTTACATCACTCGAAAAAGATTCTACATTAATTATTTCTCCCGATGTAGAAACATCACCAATATATAGATCTAAATAAGGCTGATTATTCTCTTTCCAGACCTTATTTACAACGCCAGGCGTTCTTCTTGAAGAAGAAAAAACGATCTTGTCTTTACCCATATAAGTAGAACCAAAATCGGCATATTTAGTATTAACATTTAAATTCTTAATACTATATTCTGCAGATTTAATAGAATCAGCTCTTTCTATCTGGGCATTTAAAACAATTATATTTAATATAAATAAAATACTGAGTAAATATCTCATTGGTTTATTTTAATCTATGTTAATCAAACGTTATACCAAAAAATATAGTATAGATTTAAATTAAAAAACCTTCGGATATTCGAAGGTTTTTTAATAATGCAGTTATATATAAATTACATTCTTATAATAACAAATTCGGTACGTCTGTTTTTTTCATGCTGCGCTTCTGTACATTCCACACCATCAGTACATTGATTGATGAGTTGTGTTTCTCCATATCCCTTACCTGTTATTCTACTTGGATCTATACCGCGATCAATAATATAATTTACTGTAGATTTAGCTCTTCTATCTGATAGCCATAAATTATATCCTTCTAAACCTCTTGAATCTGTATGAGAGGCAGATTCTATCACCATTTTCGGATATTTAGTCATAAGATCTACTACTTTTTGTAATTCAATCTTAGCTTGTTTTGTTAGATATGAAGAGTTCAATTCAAAGTAGATCGGATCTATATTAACTATATATGTTCCTGCTCTCGCCCTAACAATTTCGTCTGGTAAAACATCTGGTAAACCCTCAGGTTTAATATCTTCTTTTTCATCTTCTGTTGTTCTGCCATCTGCAAGGAAATCAATATCACCGGTACCCAACAATATTAGCATTTTTAGCTCCTTATCCGCCTCATTAGAGGTTGTAAAAGCTTTGGATTGAGGTGTATAACCAACTTTCTTACCTTCTAATTTATACTCAGTTTCACAATCGATTTCGAAGGAGAAAACTCCATCGTCTTGTACTACAAAAGTTTTCAACATATTACCATCCTTATCATTTAAAACCACTTCGGCACCAGGCAAAAGCTCAGTAGTATTTTTATCTCTTACTTCACCCATAACGGTTTGGTGGCATTTAAAAGTAACCGGTTCTTCTTCAATTAAAGAATAAATATCGTCATCACCTTTACCTCCTTCTCTATTGCTAGAAAAATATCCTTTTCTAGTTTCGCCATTTATGATAAATGCATAATCATCGCTAGCTGAGTTGATAGGTTCATTTAAATTCACCGGTTCAGAAACAAATCCTTCCAATTTGGCTGCATACACATCCGAACCGCCTTTACCACCCCATCTGTCTGATGCAAAATATAATACGTTTCCGTCTACATAGGGAAACCAGTCCTTTGCAGTTGAATTTATTTTCGGACCTAAATTAACAGGGTTTCCAAATCCACTCTGGTTCACATCAACTTTAAAAATATCCGTTTCACCTATAGTACCAGGCATATCTGAAGTAAAATACAAAGTTTTTTCATCGTCGCTTAATGCCGGATGACCAACTGAATACTCAACATTATTAAACGGCATTGGTATGATATTGATCCATTCACCTTTATTATTTACCATGGCTTTAAACATGGCTAAGTTGGTCCATCCTTGATTATCAACGCCCAGACGCTTATTATAATAGTTATCCCTCGTAAAATAAACCGTTTTACCGTCTTTCGTAAATACTGCATTTCCTTCATGATATCTAGAGTTTACCTCACCTTTCAACCTTTCTTTATCAAGGACATCACCATTTTCATTAATGGTTCCTTCATAAAGATCTAAATATCGTTGTCCATTTTGTTTCCAAACATCTTTTATAATATTAAAACCTGTTCTTGGTGAAGTGAAAACTAATTTATTCTCTCCGCGTAAAGATGTTCCGAAATCAGAATTAGAAGTATTTATATCTAAATTCTTAATTGAATATTTTCCAGCTCCATCCTGCGCATAAAAAAGCCCTGCACTTAATAATAAAACTGCTACAATATATTTTTTCATTATTCTATAATTTATATTTTATATCAGATATCATTCTAAACTATACAGTCTAGAAAAATCTTGGTGATTTCAAATTCTTCTTCGAAAAATCTATGTCCCACAACAAAAACATCTCATGAGTTCCACTATTGTAGTTCCCTAAATTTGTTGTCGTATAATCATATGCATAACCTATCCTTAGATCGGGTGTAACACCAAAGTTGATCAATCCACTCACCGAGTCTCCCATTCTATAATTTAAACCCAACTCTAACCTTTCATTAAACAAAAAGTTAGTGGATACATCTATTGATAATGGAGCGCCCGATACACCTTTTGCCAAAAACGATGGTTTGAACTTCAACGTCTCTGATAATTCAAATACATAACCACTGGTTACAAAAAAATGTGTCTCCTCCCTTGCTCGAATGATCGTATTACCTTCTCTCTCTATATGTAACTTCTCCAGAATATTTGGTGCAGATAATCCTACATAGAACTTATCGGTATAATAATAAACACCAGCTCCAAAGTTCGGGTAGTTATTATTGATATCCTCTGCAAACAGATCATCTATATCATTCTGTGGTAACTCTACCCTTGTCAGATTCACATCATGCAAGGTGATACCTCCTTTTAAACCAAAGGCCAATCTGCCTTCTTCTGATGTGGTTAAGGTATAACTAAAATCAGCATAGATATTATGTTCTTTCGATGGGCCTATCTCATCCGAAATGGCTGAAAAACCCAAAGCTACATTCTTGCCTACAGGTGCATGTACTGCCAAGGTGGCCGTTTTAGGAGCGCCTGTAATTCCTACCCATTGGGTGCGGCCCAAAACGCCTATACTCAATGTCCCTCGTGATCCAGCATAAGCCGGATTCACTATATTCATATTGTACATGTACTGCGTATAACCCGGGTCTTGCTGCCCTTGAACTTCAATGGCATATAAGGATGTTAACAGTAGAATAACCAGTGTTATTTTTCTCATAATATGTTGATTCTTTTTGGACAATCTCAATAATAATTATCCAGTCTTGCTAAATATTTAATAATTAACGTATACCCATCCGGATCTTGGCGGAATTCTATCTTGATTGAATTCTATAACATAAAAGTATGTTCCTACCGGTACTTTTTCACCTTTATTTATAGTTCTCGTTCCAGTTGAGAATCCATCCCACCATAATGGTTGTTCCCTTCCATTATTATTATATTCATAAACGATATTACCCCATCTGTCGTATACTTCCATGGTGAAATCCTTGTATTGTGCTAATGCAGGGACAACGAGCGTATCGTTATTTCCATCATCATTTGGAGAGAATCCTGTTGGAATTCTGTCACATGGTATAATGTCTACATAGTCTGGATTACCATCTTCGTCACAATCATCATAAATAGGATCACCGCTGAGGTCACCATCTTCATCAATGGTATTGATACCATCGTTATCATCATCCGTGTCTCTAAAGTTTACTTCATCGGTTGAATCGAAATTCGGCAGATCGGTTGCTGGATTATCAATTACAGTTAATCCGTTAGGATCTAAGAAACTACCAACAGCGCCATCATAAGCATCGTCTAATCCATCTCCATCGACATCATTACCAGAAGGTAATACATCCGGATCAAATTGTGCCAAGAAGTTATGGCCTTCAATAGAATCTGGCACATTGTCGTTATCACTATCACTATCTAGATAATCAGGATTATCAGCACCATCTGTGTTTACAGGAACTATTCCGCCTCCTGAACCAGGTGTGGCTTCGTAAGCATCATCTAATCCGTTACCATCAGAATCTCCTGCCGGTAACACATAGCCTAATGTTAATTGTCCTTCAACATTATCTGGAATTCCATCTCCATCAGCATCCTGATCTAAATAATTAGGATAACTATCACCATCAACATTTCCAGGACCTTCGGTTAAGGTTATTATTCCGTCATTATCGTCATCGATATCCAAATAATTTGGTACACCATCTGCGTCTGAATCATCATTTGTAGGATCACCGTCAAGATCTACATCTTCTTCTAAGGTTAGTATCCCGTCTCCATCATCATCAACATCAAGATAATCAGGTGTTCCATCACCATCAGTGTCTTGGGCGTCAGCTGGGTTTCCGTTACCATTTGGATCAGGATTTTCAAGTTCGGTAAGAACACCATCACCATCATCGTCATTATCCAAATAATCTGGCACTCCATTGCCATCACTATCCTGAGCATCTAATGGGTCACCATTTCCATCAGGATCAGGATTCTCAAAGAATGTTAAAATAGTATCATCATCATCATCATTGTCTAAATAATCTGGAATTAGATCACCGTCAGTGTCTTGAGCATCTGCAGGATCACCATCATTGTTCGCATCAGGATTCTCAAATATTGTTGGAATTGAGTCTCCATCATCATCAGTATCTAAATAGTTTAATAAACTATCACCATCTGTGTTTAAGGTTGCACCAGTACTTGGGTTTCCATCACCATCAGGATTAACACCTTCAAATACAGTATTCACACTATCACCATCATCATCAATATCTAAATAATTAAATACAGTATCATTATCGGTATCTCTTGTACTTCCGGTATTCGGGTTTCCATCGCCGTCAGGATTAACTCCTTCAAAACTTGTATAAACTCCGTCGGCATCATCATCGATATCTAAATAATCTGGCGTGCCATCACTGTCAGTATCTTGGGCATCAGAAGGATCTCCATTACTGTCAGCATCGGGGTTTTCATATTGCGTATTCACGCCATCCGCATCATCATCTCTATCGATAAAGTTCAATCTTGTGTCGAAATCCGTATCCAGAGGTGTATAGTTAATCAATCCACTTTCAGGAGCTGTTTCCAAACCGTCAAAAAGACCATTTGCACCGAAATCTGCCGGTATACCATCAACCACTCCATTATTATCTAGATCTAAGTCTGCAAAACCAGCCTCGTTGGTGTCATAAACACCGTCATTATCAGCATCTAAATCTAAATGGTTGGCTAATCCGTCTCCATCAAAATCAAAGGCAGGTTCTACCATACCATTATCATTACCAACCGATATATTATTATCATTATCGTCTAAATAAACAGGAACACCATCACCATCATTGTCGGATGTTGGATCTACACCTCCTGATTCAACTGTATCGGGAATACCATCATTATCATCATCAAGATCAACCGGATCTCCAATACCATCACCATCGAAATCTGCATAAACAGTTAACAATGCACTATTAGAGGTAATATTTCCACCACAGGCAAATGCCGGAGAAGAAAGTACCACTCTATATTGGTTACCATCATATGATCCCGGTACATTTGTAAGTGTTAAGGTATCCGTATTTGCACCTGTAACTTGTGGGTTAGTTCCTCCATTTGTAAGAATAACCCAATTAAAGCCTCCATCTGTACTTTGATACCAAGTATAAACTGGGGAAGTACCGGTAACATCAAAGTTAGCGGTTGCGTTAATAACTACAACTTGACTTAAAGGTTGTGAACTTAGTACAACTTGTTCTCCAGGTTCTTGGAAATCATATGTACCATTGCTATCGTTATCATCTGGTGTAGTATAACCTCCTTGGCCTGTTACAACACCATTTGCATCTGTAACTAAACCGGCGCCTGGAGTTCCATTACCAAGGAAACCATTCGCATCAGGATCCGTAAATCCTGCTTCAATGACGTCATTACATCCATCATCATCCGCATTGATCTCATTAGAATCTACTATGCTGTCGATATCAGAATCGGCTGTTGCATTGGTAAGAATACCGCTATCTGGTACATTTTCTAATGGATCAAAAATTCCATTTGCTCCAACTGTTCCAGCATTGGCTGCATCTATTATGCCATCGTTATTAACGTCTACAACGTTATTAGCTGCATCTATTTGACCAGACTCAACTAAATCATATATACCATCATTATCACTATCTAAATCCAAACTGTTTGGAACACCATCTCCGTCTACATCTACAGGAACCCCGCCTGCATCTTCGTCTACATCAGGAATTCCATCATTATCGTCATCTAAATCTATTACATCAGGTATACCGTCTCCATCATTATCTTGTTGCACTGTAACTTCAATAGCATCTGAAATTAATGGTACATCACAAAGGAAATTATTTGAACTTAACTGAACCCTATAGAAATTACCATTAAATGATAACGGAATATTAGTTATCGTCAGGTTGGCTGTTGTTACTCCACCATAATTTGCATCGTTTGCAATTGGTGTATAAGGCCCTCCAATGCCAGTCGTACTTACTTCCCATTGGAAAGTATTGGCGTTAGAAGTTATATCAATATTCACAGTACCACCTGCATTTGTTGGAGGAGGTGTTACTGGCTGTGTGGTAATACTTGTCGTTTCAGAATATTCTTGGAAATCAAATGTTCCGTTAACATCTGTATCATTCGGAATAGTGTAACCATCAATAGCGCTTGTTACCAGTCCGTTTGCATCTGTAGCCACTGGAGAAGTTCCTAGTAGTCCATCAGAATCTCCATCAGTATAACCGGCTTCGGTAACATCATTACATCCATCAGTATCCGAATCCAATTCCAAGAAATCGAATATACCGTCTGGTGCAGGAACACCAGCAGCTGTTGTAGAATCTATTGGATCATAAATTGGATTTAAGATACCACTATCAGGAAATGTTTCAAGTGCATCAAATAATCCATTTGTTCCAACACTTATAAGCGTATCAATTATTCCATCAAAGTTAGAGTCGAAGGCATCTAGTCCAGCCTCAACTACATCAAAAATTCCATCATTATCACTATCAAGATCTACAAAATTCTCAACGCCGTCGCCATCGGTATCAACCGCTAATTCCACAGAGTCTAAAATACCATCGTTATCACTATCTAAATCGAGATAGTTTGGTATACCATCACCATCTTTATCTTCAGCATCTAAAGGATCTCCATCTCCATTAGGATCAGGATTTTCGTTAATTGTATCTATTCCATCCCCATCATCATCTGCATCCAGATAGTTTGGAATAGTATCTCCATCAGAATCTATAATCACTCCTGTTGTTGGGTCTCCATCAGCATCTGCGTTATCAACTTCAAATTCTGTATTTATACTATCTCCGTCATCATCAGCATCCAAATAATCAAATGTACCATCTAAATCAGTATCTTGTGTAGCTCCTGTACTAGGGTCACCGTCTGCATCTGGATTAGCCCCTTCAAAAATAGTATTCACACCATCTCCGTCATCGTCTGTATCTAAATAATCTAAAGTAGCTATCTGAATCTGTGTCGATCACAACACCTGTTGTTGGGTCGCCATCTAGATCTGCATTGTCTACTTCAAATATGGTATTCACGCCATCACCATCATCATCTGTGTCTAAATAATCTAATGTGCTATCTGAATCTGTGTCGATCACAACACCTGTTGTTGGGTCGCCATCTAGATCTGCATTATCTACTTCAAATACAGTATTAACACCATCATTATCATCGTCAACATCTAAGGCATTAATAGTTAAATCTCCATCAGAGTCAAGCAATGTATACGTAATAGTTGCGGCAGGTGTATCATCACTTTCAATGGCATCAAACAAACCATTTGCTCCGAAATCTATAGGTGCTCCATCAATTTCTCCATTATTATCTACATCCAATTCTGTATGACCTGCTTCGTGTAAATCAAAAATACCATCGTTATCTGCATCTAAGTCCAAATGATTGGCAATGAAATCACCATCCAGATCAAAGCCAGGTTGAATTAACCCATCATCATCTCCCACTGCTGGATTTGCATCATCATCATCCAGATAAAATGGTACATTGTCGCCATCACCATCCACACTTGGGTCTTGTCCCCCAGTTTCGGCAACATCTGGAATTCCATCATTATCATCGTCTAAATCTCCAATATCGGGTATCCCATCACCATCTTTATCAGGAGCCAAAAAGCTATCTCTGAAATCAACATCGCCTCCAAAAGTGATATCGTTATCCGTGTCTGGGAAATCATTTTCTGGGTCATCAAATACACCATTAACATCAGAATAATCATCTGCAGTTTCGGAATTTGCATCTAAACCATTACTTCCAACTACGCCAGAAAATGTCAATCCTGCTTCATTAGTATCATCTGCACCTTCATCATCACTATCTGTATCCAGATAATCTGGGTTTAGATCTCCATCTGTATCGATGGGTGTTAGTCCTACTGAATAGGCCGTATCAACCCATTTGAATCGAAGACATTATCAGGAGCGATATATCCTAAAGTTGTTTGAGCTTCAATATTATCTGGAATACCATCATTATCAGAATCCAAATCTAAATAATTAGACTAAAAGATCAGCATCATTATCAGGTAATGATTGTACTAATGTTTCTCTTATTGATATTTCGTCTATATCCACATTTCATCTCCAGGATTACCGCCGTAGTGAGAAAAATAAATACTACCTGTTCCAGTAGAATTAGCAGTAATAGTACAATCATAAAATGCCCCAGTAGGATCATTTAAATATGAAGAATAAAAATCTGGAAATATCGAGGGTTCAGCGAAAATTCTTTGTTGGGTTCCCACTCCAGTTTGAACCCAAAATTTAACGTTATACTGTTGACCTACTATTACAGGAAAGTCGATACGAACATAATTATTTGTTCCTGTGGTATTTGCTACAGATTTCAAACTGTAAGTCCCATAAACACTTATACTTGCATCAGGAGTTAGTGTTACAACATTGTCAATGACACTACCTATCCCATTTACTTCTGTAATTATACTAGCAGCATTATCTTGTGGGTGTAGTTCAGGGTTATCTATTGGATCATGCAAGCCATTACCATCTAAATCGATAAACCCATCTATAATTCCATCACCATCCGTATCAAGATCTCCAGTTTCCACAACATCTTTAATTCCGTCATTATCACTGTCCAAATCTAAGTTATTTATTACCCCATCCCCATCTGTATCAACTATACCCTCAGTTGCATCTGTTATACCATCATTATCATTATCTAAATCTTTTGTATAAACTACACCGTCCCCATCTGAATCACAAACCGGACTTATACTGGTGTTATCTGTAACAATAGCAGTTGTAGCCTGTAATGTGCCACCTGGAACACCATTAGAATCTATAGGAGCTATTAAACTTCCCGCACCATTAATATCTGAAAAAGAGAACCCACCGGCACCTTCAAAAGCGTCAAAACATCCATCATTGTCTGAATCCAAATCTAAATAATCAGGGGTGGAGTCTCCATCTGTATCTTGGGGTATTTGAACTAATGTTTCTCGTATTGATATCCCATCTATCCACATTTCATCTACCTGGAATTACCTCCATAATGTGAAAAATAAATTCTTCCTGTCCCAGTAATGTTTAATGTAATAACATATTCGTGAAATGCACCTGACGGATCATTTAAATAAACATCGTAATAATCTGGAAACGTCAAATTTTCTGCAAAAACTGCTTTGCTCTGTGCCTATACCTGTTTGTACCCAGAACCTTATAGTATATTGTTGACCTGCATCAACAGCAAAATCATACTCTAGCATAATTATTTGTTCCTGTAGTATTTGCGACAGATTTTCAAACTATAATGTTCCATAAGCACTTACACCAGCATCTGATGTCAGGGTAACGTACGTTGTCAATAACGCTACCAATACCATTTACTTCAGGGTTTAAACTAGCTGCATTATCTTGAGGATAATTCTTCTAAATTATCCTACGCATCATTTAGTCCATTTCTATCTATATCTGTAAAACCATCTATTATACCATCATTATCGGCATCTGCTTCTCCTATTTCAACTACATCTGCTATTCCATCATTATCACTATCCAAATCTAAACTATTAATAACACCATCACCATCAGTATCAACAACACCTTCAGTTGTATCTGTTATCCCATCATTATCGTCATCTATATCTGTTATATCAGCTATACCATCACCATCCGTATCGATAACTGAAGTTCCACTTAAATTAATTTGATATGGATTTTCATCCGGATCATCATTAGTAATAAATATAGTGGCTGTTTGAGCTCCTAGAGTAGCAGGTGCATTAAAGGTAATTCCTATTGTTGTAGAACCACCTGCTGGTACTGGAGATACCGCCGGCGTTGTAATTGCAAAATTTGGATCTGATGAAAACGAGGGGTTCACCGATAACGGACCCAAACCTGTATTTTGTATTGTAAAAAAACGCTCCACAGAAGAAGTTCCTTGAGCAATAGAACCAAAATCAGTTCCATCTCCTAAATTTGGAACATTGGTTCCGTCTCCTATAATGGAAATGCCATTTCCAAGAACATCAATCTCCGGTGGAGGAGGCACACTTTCTCCTTGAAGATTTATTGTATAAACTGGTTGCTCGTCTGGATCATTATTTGTTATAAATAGTTGTGCATTTTCCACTCCTAGAGAACCAGGAGCATTAAATGTAATTCCTATAGTCGTAGAACCACCAGCTGGAACTGGTGAAACTGGTAAAGTTGTAATTGAAAAAACTGGAAGATTCGTGGTAAATGATGGCCCCACACTTAAAGGAAGGGTTCCAGTATTTTCAATAGTAAAAAATTGTTCCGCAGAACTTGTTCCTGTAACAATTTGTCCAAAATCTGTACCATCAGCTACATTCGGTGTATTTGTACCATCTCCAATAATTGAAATTGTATTTCCTAATACATCTATTTCGGGAGCTGGCAATGTACTTTCTCCTTGAAGGTTAATTACATAAGCTGGGCCTTCATCTACATCATTATTAGAAATAAATAACTGTGCATTTACTAACACCTAAAGCCACTGGTGCTGTAAAAGTTATTCCAATTGTTGTTGATCCTCCAGCTACTACGGGTGAAACAGCAGCTGTTGTTATCGTAAAAGCCGGATTAGAAGTGAAGGAAGGATTAACTGTTAAGATCTGAAGTCCCTGTATTTTCTATGGTGAAAAATTGTTCTGCAGAGCTTGTAAGTGTTGCTATCTGACCAAAATCTGTTCCATCAGCTATAATTGGTGTATTCGTTCCGTCCCCAATGATTGAAATAGCATTTCCTAAAACATCTATTTCTGGGCCAGCTGCAGCTCCATATGCCGATATTGCTGCTTCAAATTGATCATCATCTGCGGGTATAAGTAATCCATCAACGCCAGAAATATCAGAAGCTGATCCACCTAAAGCAGAACTAGCTGAGGATGAGGTAGCTGCAACCAATCTAAAAGATGAGGCTACAGAAGGCACAACATCTGTTAACGGAACATAAAAATCAAAGAAAATAGCCCCAGGGCCACAATCTGGATCATTATCTAAAGCATTCACCCTTTGATAATTTGATGATAGTGGATAGGAATTAATTGAAGATCCTGAAGTTGTTCCATCAACATTAAAAACATTAACACCAGCTCCACCACCTTGAATACCAAGAACTACTTCAATTTCAAATCCTGGATTACCAGCAATTGCGTTCGGATCGGCAGTAGCTCCTGCAAAACCAAAAAGATTATCGGTATCCACCAAAAAACTATATCCGAAAGCTCCGGAAGGATTTTGGGCAATTCTCATTCTGAATAACATCAATTCATCGCCATTATCGGGTATTCCATCCGGATCTGATATATAATAATAGGAGCCATTAGACGAGTTCGCAGTATTTTCTACTATTTCGGTTGAACCACAATTTGAACCTGTCTGAAGATCCCCATCGGGCTCAGTTCCGAAATTTGGTAATTCTATATAAGTAATCTCAAATTCTGATTCCTCCAGTGTTGGCGCACCTGTAAAAAATCCACCTGTTGTAGTTATAAAGCCATCACCGTTGGGATCCATTGGATTCGTAGCCGGTGTTGCAGCAGTGAAAATATCGCCTTGAGCAAAAATATTTTGACTTGTAAAAACAAATAGTAAAACGAAAAACAAAATTGAAGTAAGATGTTTTCCATTTAAGTTATTTCTCGAAGATTTTATACCAAAGTAATCTTTTCTCATAATGTATTTACTTAATATATTGTATGATAGTAATCTATATAGAATTATAATAGAATTACTTTATTATTTCCCCTTTTCTAGCGATATTCACTGCTATGCAGCAATACCAACAAATATATAAAAAAATGTTAAAATTTAGCCTTGATTTAAACTTATCAGACCAACAATTTATTCTTTAAACAACCCAAATAACACCCTTTTTATTTAAACCTAACGTAAAAAAGGTCAAATTCGCATTTGAATAGGATAAAATTTAGCTTAAAAAGTTATCATTACATTTTAACAATTTTAAATTCTGTTCTTCTATTGGCCTGATGTTCCTCTGGTGTACACTTCACAAAGCTGCTACATTTATTAGTCAATTGCATTTCACCATAACCCTTACTTATAATTCTTTCTTCTTCTATTCCTCTCGTAATCATATATTCTTTTACAGCTTTCGCTCTGTTTTCTGATAAAACCTGATTATAGGCCTCTGTATTATTTGAATCAGTATGTGAGCCGGCTTCGATTACCATCGTTGGATGCTCTTGTAAGATCTTAATTACTCGATTAAGTTCATACGCTGCATCTTTGCGGATATCAAATTTATCATTATCGAAATAAATCGGATTTGTACTGATAAACTTAGCTTCACCTTGTTTTTCAACAATCTCTTCATCAGGATAATAATTACCATAAACGATCATAAATTCTATCCTGCGGTTAGCCTGCTGCTCTTCCTCAGAACATTTAACAAAACTCTTACAATGATTTACCAATCGTGATTCGCCGTAACCTTTTGCAGTTATTCTATTTGGATGAACACCTTTTGAGATCATGTATTTGAGCACATTTTTCGCGCGTTTATCAGAAAACAGCTGGTTATAAGCCACCCTGTTTTTGGCATCTGTATGCACACCGGCTTCTACAATGATATCAGGATGCTCCTTCATTATTTGGACTACCTTGTCTAATTCGATAAGCTCTTTATCAGACAAACTCCATGTATCAAAATCATAATAAATCGGCGCTATTTTTATAAATCTGCTTAATGGTTTTAATGTTTCTTGATTTTCAGTATTTTTAACATCTCCATCAAAATTCGAATCTTTTATTTCAGGTGATTCAACAATGGGCTCAACCTCTTCAACAATCGGTTCAACCACTTCCTTAACTTTCTGATCTTCAATTTCAGTTTCTATCGGTGTTGAAACCTCAGCTACTATTTCGTTTTCTGGTGCTGACACCTGAACAAATCGATCATCGTCATTTACGATCACAAACTCTGTTCTCCTATTCAACTGATGTTCTTCCCGACTACAGGTTACAAAACTTGAACATTTATTCACCAATTGCATTTCACCATATCCTTTTGCCGTTAAGTCGGTTTCGATCGATTCCTGCAGCTACAATATAATCGACAGTAGACCTTGCCCTCTTCTCTGAAAGCACCTGATTATAAGCTTCCCTTGCCCTTGAATCGGTATGTGATCCGGCTTCTATAACAATGGACGGATGTTCTTTCATAACAGCAATAACCTTATCTAATTCCTTCGCTGCATCAGGACGAATATCCCATTTGTCAAAATCAAAATAAATGGTATTGATATTGATCATGATCTTTTCGTCTACTACGATCAATTCAGGTGGTAGATCAAGATAAATATCCAAAGGATCGGCATCAATATCATTAACTGTTTTAACAGGTAATTCTTCCCTTAAATATCCTTGTTGGGAACCAACAATTGTATATTTTGTATCACAAGGTAATTCAAAACTAAAAGTGGCATCACTTTCGTTGGAAGTAACGGATTGCAATTTATTACCTTGTTCGTCTAACAGTACAACAGTACTACCTGGTAATAATTCTTCGGTATCTTTATCTCTTACAATTCCTGCAATAACTTGATTACATTCAATATGAAGGGGTGGTGAGGCCACAAACCCATAAATATCATCATCTCCTTTTCCTCCCTTTCTGTTCGATGAAAAATATCCTTTATGATTAGAATCGTCAATAATATAAGCGAAATCATCTTTTTTGCTATTGACCGGATCTTCTAAATTGATCGGTTCTGAAACTGTATTATCAAATATTTTACTGGCATATACATCGAGCTCACCATATCCTGGATGTCCATTCGATGAAAAATATAATATGTTATTATCACTTATAAATGGAAACATTTCCCGCTCTTCGGTGTTGATCCGATTCCCTAAATTTTTTGGCCTGCTATACGTTCCATCAGCATTTATATCCACTACGTAAATATCTGTTTTACCAATTGACCCCGGCCTGTCAGAAATAAAGTACAATTTTTTATCATCTATACTTAATGTAGGATGGCCCGTAGAATATTCGTCGTTATTAAATGGAAGTTTCACAACATTTGTCCAAGCTCCGTTAGAACCAACATCAGCTTTATACAATTGTATATTTACGGTACCTGTTGAGTCTTTTTTTGCTTTGTTCTTAGATGTGTAATTATTGGCATCAAAATAAACCGTTTTCAAATCTTTTGTGAAAGCGACAATTCCTTCATGAAACTTATTATTTACATCTCCTAACACCCTTTGTTTACCTGCAATTTCACCGTCTTCGGTTATGGTTCCGATATATAAATCAAGAAATGCTTGTTTATTTTCATTCCAAACTGTTCTTGTGATTACAGCATTGTCCTTAGGGGCTGCAAAAACAACTTTATCCTTACCAAAAAACGTTGTTCCAAATTCAGAATCTTTGGTATTGATACTTACACCTTTTACGGTATATTCTCCCGGTGTTGTTTGTGAAAATATCACAGACGAAATGAAGAATAAAATTAGAGTTATATAATTTTTCATTTTATATTATTTTATGTCTAAAATCTTTCTAAACTAAATAGTCTAGAAGAATCTTGGTGATTTCAAATTCTTCTTCGAAAAATCTATGTCCCACAACAAAAACATCTCATGAGTTCCACTATTGTAGTTCCCTAAATTTGTTGTCGTATAATCATATGCATAACCTATCCTTAGATCGGGTGTAACACCAAAGTTGATCAATCCACTCACCGAGTCTCCCATTCTATAATTTAAACCCAACTCTAACCTTTCGTTAAACAAAAAGTTAGTGGATACATCTACTGATAATGGAGCGCCCGATACACCTTTTGCCAAAAACGATGGTTTGAACTTCAACGTCTCTGATAATTCAAATACATAACCACTGGTTACAAAAAAATGTGTCTCCTCCCTTGCTCGAATGATCGTATTACCTTCTCTCTCTATATGTAACTTCTCCAGAATATTTGGTGCAGATAATCCTACATAGAACTTATCGGTATAATAATAAACCCCAGCTCCAAAGTTCGGGTAGTTATTATTGATATCCTCTGCAAACAGATCATCTATATCATTCTGTGGTAACTCTACCCTTGTCAGATTCACATCATGCAAGGTGATACCTCCTTTTAAACCAAAGGCCAATCTGCCTTCTTCTGATGTGGTTAAGGTATAACTAAAATCAGCATAGATATTATGTTCTTTCGATGGGCCTATCTCATCCGAAATAGCTGAAAAACCCAAAGCTACATTCTTGCCTACAGGTGCATGTACTGCCAAGGTGGCTGTTTTTGGAGCGCCTGTAATTCCTACCCATTGGGTGCGGCCCAAAACGCCTATACTCAATGTCCCTCGTGATCCAGCATAAGCCGGATTCACTATATTCATATTGTACATGTACTGCGTATAACCCGGGTCTTGCTGCCCTTGAACTTCAATGGCATATAAGGATGTTAACAGTAGAATAACCAGTGTTATTTTTCTCATGATAATATTAATATAATTAGATGGTTAATATTTATTTCCATCCGATCTTTCACAAATTTAATAATTTACATATAACCATCCCGTAGCAGGTTTTTTATCGTCTTTGTTGAATTGTATAATATAGAAATAGGTGCCTACAGGTACTTTTTTATTATTGTTGATCGTTAATCTTCCTGTAGAAAAACCATCCCACCATTGTGGTTGTACCTTTCCTTTATTATTGTACTTGTAAACGATATTTCCCCATCTATCGTATATCTCAACGCTAAAGTCTGGATATCCAGAAACCGCCGGAATAACAAACATGTCATTATTACCATCATCGTTCGGAGAGAATCCTGTTGGTATTCTATCGCAAGGAATAACATCTAGATAATTTGGATATCCATCGGCATCGCAATCATCATCATAGAAAATTCCATTTTCATTGGCATCTTCTTCGGCTGTTGGTGTACCATCATTGTCGTCATCAATATCCCTATAATCTACATCATCTGTTGTTGCCGGATCACCAGTTGCATCAAAATTAGGTAAATCATTTGATGGATCGTTGATCTCATCATTCACATCAAACGGATCATTTAAATCTGCACCTTCATAACCATCATCTAAACCATCGCCGTCTGAATCATTATCAATAGGGTCTACATCAGGATAACCGTCACTATTGAAATCATGACCTTCTATATAATCGAATACGCCGTCGTTATCACTATCGTCATCTAAGAAATCAGGAGTGCCATCAGCATCTGTATCTTCCACATTTATACCTTCACCCGATCCAGGTGTACTTTCATAAGCATCATCTAATCCATTACCATCACTATCTATACCTGAAGGTTCTACGTAACCTAATGTTGGTTGGCTTTCAACATTGTCTGGAATACCGTCTCCATCTGCGTCTATATCTAAATAATTCGGATTTATATCGCTATCTAAATTACCGTCCCCTTCGATTGCTGTTAATATACCATCATTATCATCGTCGATATCCAGATAATTAGGTTGGGTATCATTATCGAAATCGTCATCAAACGGATCTCCGTTACCATTCATATCTTCATCAAAGGTAAGTATGCCATCACCGTCATCATCAATATCTCTATAATCAACATCTTCTGTACCATCGGTGTCAGGAAGATCACTTGACGGATTATTAAATTCGTCATTTACATCAAACAGGTCATTTATATCAGCACCTTCAAATCCATCATCTAATCCGTCCATATCAGTATCTACACCAATAGAAGCTGCATCAGCCATACCATCGTGATTTGTATCGTGTCCTTCTATACGATCAGGAACATTATCGTTATCACTATCATCATCTAAATAATCTGGATTATCAGTACCATCAGTATTCACAGGGGTATTACCTTCTCCGGCTCCTGGAGTCGATTCATATGCGTCATCCAATCCATTGCCATCAGAATCAATACCTGAAGGAGCAATATACCCATTGGTTGTTTGGCTTTCAACATTATCAGGCAGACCATCTCCATCAGCATCAATATCTAAACTATCTGGTATCGTGTCATTATCTGTATCTATGGTTTCACTTCCTTCAGCAGTATCCAGAATACCATCATTATCATCATCTATATCAAAAATATCAGGTATACCATCACCATCGGTATCAACCAATACTTCAACAAATACTGTTGCTGTAGAAGTATCTCCAGTTGGGCTTCCTATTAATCCTTGACCATCTTCAATGGTATATGTAAATGAATCTAAACCTACAAAGTCAGGATTTGGCGTATATTCTACAAAATCGTCTGTCGGATCATTCGGTGTTCCATTATCGTTCACTACTACTGAACCATTGGCAGGTGGTGTTGTAATGACAATTGGCACCGAACTTGGACCATCCCTACCGAAATCATCAGCTCCATTTCCATTGTCAAGCAATACCATAATTGGATTATCAGAAGTATTTTCAACTACAAATACATTATCATCAAACGCAGTTGGTAAGAAGTTAATAATAATTGTATCTAAAATACTTTCGTCGTCATCTGCTGATCCCATCACCTAAATCATCAATATTATAACTTTCGTTGAAATTACTATCAGGATCTACGTTATCAGCATTAATAATTTCAGCCTGATTGAAATAATTTATACCTGTGGTTAAAACTTCTGCATCGAATTGTAAGAATACATCAGCAGCGTTTGCAACATTAAGACCAGACCACACAATTGTATTGCCTGTCAATATTCCACCATTATTTATGTTGGTGATATTTCCGTAACCATCCGGAACGATGTCTTCAACGTCAATTCCGGTAGCATCACTCGGTCCATCATTATGAACTGTCAATGTAAATGTTACAATATCACCCGTAGTTGGATTAAGATCATTAACAGTTTTAATTAAGCTTACATCAGAAACTGGTATTGGCGTTACTACAATTATAATTTCATCATCATCAGCAATTCCATCGGCTAAATCATCCACTCCATAACTAGTGTTAACATCACTATCTAGATCAACATTATCTGTAGCCGTTATCTCTGCTTGATTATTATAGAAACCAGTGGCTAATACAAATGCTGTAATATTAATCGTTGAAGTTCCTCCGCTTATAATGTCGGGCACTGTCCAAATACCCGTCAAAGGATCGTAAGCCCCGGTACTGTCATCACCTACAAAAACATAACCTGTAGGCAGTAGATCTGTTACTTCAACACCTGTTGAAATACTAGGTCCATTATTGGTAACCGTTAAGGTAAATACAACATTTGTACCTACGAAAGGTGACGTATTGTCTACTGTTTTACTAATTTCAAGATCAGAAACCGCAATAGGATCAGTTATTACACTACTATAATCATCTTCGGTTGTTACACCATTACCTGGTGTTGAATCCGGATCAAAATTATCGGATGCTGTCACTTCGGCTATATTCTCATAGTTGCCTGTTGGATTTACAAACGCAACAATATTCAATATTTCTGAATTACCATTTGGTATACTTGGTAAGGTCCAAATACCTGTACCTGAAACATAAGTTCCAGCGCCATCATCGCTTACATAAGCATATCCATTTGGTAATAGATCTGTCACAATCACTCCGGTTGCTTCGCTCAGTCCGTTATTAATTACGGTAAGGGTAAAGGTTACATTTGATCCGACAAGCGGTGTAGCATTATCCACTACTTTAGAAATTTCTATATCTGATACTGCTATAGGATTTACAACGACTTCAATACTTTCATCGTCATCTGCGATTCCATCAGTAAGATCGTCGATTCCATAACTATCATTAGGATCACTATCGGGATCTAAATTATCTGAGGCGATGATCTCGGCCCTATTTCCATAAAGACCACTTGGCAATACCCTGGCTGTAAACTCTAATACAGTATTTGTACTATTATTTACTGTCAATCCTGACCAGCTAATGGTATTTCCAACAACTGTCGCTCCTGCAGTGATAGGGGTTACGGTGTCATAACCATCTGGAACAACATCTTCAACTGTGATACCGGTTGCATCACTCGGACCATCATTTGTTACGGTTATAGTAAAGGTCACAATCGAGCCAACCAATGGGGTTGCATTATCGATCGATTTAGAAATACTAATATCAGAAACCGGTACCGGATTTGTTAAAGCAGTTGAATAATCATCTTCAGTAGTAATTCCATTATTTGGTGTTGAGTCAGGATCAAAATTGTCTGAAGAAGTTACCTCAGCTATATTGTCATACACTCCTGCGGCATTAACTGTTGCCGTAATATTCAAGATCTGATCTGTTCCAATATTAACATTGGGTACTGTCCAAATTCCTGTAGCCGAAACATAAGCACCAGCGCTATCATCACTCACATATGTATAGCCTGTTGGTAATAGATCTGTTACTATAACGCCTGTTGCATCACTCGGACCATTATTTGTAACAGTCAGTGTGAATACTACATTTGAACCGACTAATGGTGCTGCATTATCAACAATTTTAGTAATCTCTAGGTCAGAAACCGCAACCGGTGTGGTATCAATACTGTCATAATCATCTTCGGTAGTAACACCGTTTCCTGGAGTAGAATCAGGATCTAAATTATCAGATGCTGTCACTTCTGCAATATTGGTATAAACTCCTATAGCATTTACACTCGCAGTAATATTTAAAGTCGCCGTATTACCATTCGTAATTACTGGGACTGTCCAAATTCCTGTACCGGAAACATAAGCGCCGGCTCCATCATCACTTATATATGTATACCCAGTTGGTAAAAGATCGGTTACTACAATACCCGTAGCATCGCTCGGACCATTATTGGTTACAATCAAGGTAAACACTACGTTAGATCCTACTAGTGGCGCTGCATTATCAACAGTCTTCGCGATCTCTAAGTCAGATACCGCAATTGGTGCTATTCCAACACTATCATAATCATCTTCGGTTGTAACACCATTTCCTGGGGTAGAATCAGGATCTAAATTATCTGATGCCGTTACTTCGGCTATGTTATCATAAATTCCTGCAGCATTAACACTTGCTGTAATATTCAACGTTTCTGTATTGCCAATTGCAATCGCAGGTACTGTCCATATTCCTGTTCCTGAAACATAGGCTCCAGCCCCATCATCACTCACAAACGTATAGCCCGTTGGCAATAGATCGGTTACAATGACGCCCGTTGCATCACTCGGACCATTATTCGTTACAGTTAATGTAAATATGACATTCGATCCTACCAAAGGTGCCGGGTTATCAACAATCTTTGTGATCTCTATATCAGACACCGCAACAGGGGTTGTACCAACACTATCGTAATCGTCTTCTGTTGTTATACCATTGCCCGGTGTTGAATCTGGATCTAAATTATCTGATGCCGTAATTTCTGCCATGTTAGTATAAACACCGGTAGCATTTACACTTGCAGTAATATTTAAAATCTCGGTTGCCCCGATGTTAATAGTAGGTAAAGTCCAAATTCCTGTAGCGGAAACATAAGCTCCAGCTCCGTCATCACTTACAAAGGAATATCCTGTTGGTAGTAGATCTGTTACAATAACTCCTGTAGCATCACTTGGGCCACTATTTATAACACTCAATGTAAATAAAACATTCGTTCCTACATTTGGTGTTGCATTATCTACAACCTTAGTCAAGGCCAGATCGGATACTGCTGCTGGGGTTGTGTCTATACTGTCATAATCATCCTCGGTAGTAACACCATTTCCTGGAGCAGAATCCGGATCTAAATTATCAGAAGCTGTAACTTCTGCGATATTATTGTAAACTCCTACGGCATTAACACTTACTGTAATATTTAATGTTTCGGTATTGCCATTTGCAATCACCGGTACAGTCCATATTCCTGTTCCTGAAACATAAGCCCCAGTTCCGTCGTCACTCACATAAGAATAACCTGTTGGTATCAGATCAGTTACGATGACGCCTGTTGCATCACTCGGACCATTATTGGTCACAGTTAAGGTAAATAGAATATTATCACCAACATTAGGCGTTGCATTATCTACTACTTTCGTTAGGGAAATATCAGATACTGGTATTGGAGCTGTGCTAACACTAGCATAATCATCTTCTGTGGTTACACCATTGTTAGGTGTTGAATCCGGATCTAAATTATCTGAAGCAGTTACTTCGGCGATATTATCATAATTTCCTGTAGCATTTACACTTGCAGTAATGTTCAGCGTTTCCGTATTACCATTAACCATCACCGGTAATGTCCAAATACCAGTTGCTGAAACATAGGCCCCGGCTCCATCATCACTCACATATGTATAGCCTGTTGGCAATAGATCTGTCACAAGCACACCCGTTGCAGCACTAGGACCATTATTGGTTACCGACAAGGTAAATATGACATTGGTTCCTACATTAGGGTTAGCATTATCAACTACTTTCGTTAATTCTATGTCTGAGAGTGCAGAAGGCGTTGTGCCAACGCTGCTATAATCATCCTCAGTGGTTATACCATTGCCTGGCGTAGAATCCGGATCTAAATTATCTGATGCCGTTACTTCTGCATTATTATCATAAATTCCTGCGGCATTAACATTTGCAGTAATGTTCAACGTTTCTGTATTGCCATTTGCTATGACCGGTACTGTCCAAATTCCAGTTGCTGAAACATAAGCTCCAGCTCCATCATCACTCACATAAGCATAACCTGTTGGTAATAGATCTGTCACAACCACACCTGTGGCATCACTCGGACCATTATTGGTTACAATTAAAGTAAATACGACATTAGTTCCCACATTAGGCGTAGCATTATCAACTACTTTCGTTAATTCTATGTCTGAAACAGCTGATGGTGTTGTGCTGACGCTATCATAATCATCTTCTGTAATTACGCCATTTCCTGGTGTTGAATCAGGGTCTAAATTATCCGAGGCTGTTACTTCCGCTATATTATCATAAATTCCTGTAGCATTAACATTTGCCGTAATATTCAACGTTTCTGTATTACCATTTACTATCACCGGTACTGTCCAAATTCCAGTTGCTGAAACATAAGCCCCAGCTCCATCATCGCTTACATAAGTATAACCTGTTGGTAATAGATCTGTCACAACCACACCTGTTGCATCACTCGGACCATTATTTGTTACCGTTAAAGTAAATATTACGTTAGAAGCGACTAGAGGTGCTGCATTATCAACAACTTTTGTAATACTGATATCAGAAACAGGAATTGGTAAAGTAGATGCATTATCATAATCATCCTCCGTCGTCACGCTGTTCCCTGGTGTTGAATCCGGATCTAAATTATTCGAGGCCGTTACTTCGGCTATATTATCATAATTTCCTGTAGCATTTACATTTGCCGTAATATTCAAAATTTGGGTATTACCATTTGTAATTACAGGTACAGTCCATATTCCTGTGGCTGAAACATAGGCTCCTGCACCATCATCGCTCACATAAGTATATCCGCTTGGTAATAGATCAGTAACTTCAACGCCAGTTGCATCACTAGGCCCATTATTAGTCACTGTTATAGTAAATACTACATTGGTCCCCACATTAGGGGTAGCATTATCAACTACTTTCGCTAATTCTATATCTGAAACCGCAGAAGGTGTTATTCCAACACTATCATAATCATCCTCGGTGGTCACACCATTCCCTGGCGTAGAATCCGGATCTAAATTATCAGCAGAGGTTACTTCAGCTATGTTCGTATAATTCCCAACCGCATTAACTGTTGCTGTTATATTCAACGTTTCTGTATTGCCAGTTGTAATAACTGGTAAGGTCCATATTCCTGTACCAGCAACATATGCCCCAGCTCCGTCATCACTTACAAAAGTATAACCGGTCGGTAATTGATCCGTAACCTGAACTCCGGTCGCGTCGCTCGGACCATTATTTGAAACAATTATGGTAAATATTATATTATCTCCCGCATTTGGCGTAGGATTATCAACGGATTTTGATAAACTTACATCAGAAACAGGAACAGGAATTGTAGATTCAGAATCATAATCATCCTCGGTGGTCACCCCATTTCCTGGAGTAGAGTCTGGATCTAAATTATCTGATGTCGTTACTTCGGTAATATTGTTATAAACTCCCGATGCATTTACATTAGCTGTAATATTTAAAATAGCGGAATTCCCATTTGTAATTACTGGCACTGTCCATATACCTGTTCCGGAAACATAGGCTCCAGCCCCATCATCGCTTACGAATGTGTAACCGCTAGGCAATAGATCCGATACAGTCACGCCGGTGGCATCACTTGGACCGTTATTGGTCAATGTCAACGTAAACACAACGTCTGTGCCAACATTAGGTGTTGCATTGTCAACAACCTTTGTAATTTCTAAATCTGAAACTGACACAGGATTGGTTGTCACGCTATCATAATCGTCTTCTGTTGTCACACCATTCCCTGGCGTAGAATCTGGATCTGTATTTCCTGAAGATGTAACTTCAGCTATATTGGTATAATTACCGGTAACATTAACCGTCGCTGTAATATTTAACGTAGCTGTATCGCCATTGTTTAGTGTGCCGATCGTCCATAATCCTGTACCTGATACATAAGCGCCTGCGCCATCATCACTCACGTAGGAATATCCTGTTGGTAATAGATCTGTTACTACGACACCTGTTGCCTGATTAGGTCCATTATTTGTAACTGCAAGTGTGAATATGACATTAGTTGTTACATCAGGAGTAGCATTATCCACAATTTTAGACAATTCTAGATCAGCATCAGTCCCCACTACGATATCTTCTGATGGATCATCTACTGTAGTATTGCTGTCCGTCTGGTCTGCACTCACTACCGTGATCGTATTGGTGATGGTACTACCACTTGTACCCACATCTACTGTGGCTGTAATATTTAGTGTGGCTGTTGCGCCATTGTTTAGCGTTCCGATGGTCCATAATCCTGTGCCGGATACATAAGCGCCTGCGCCATCATCACTCACATAAGTAACACCGGCTGGTAGTTGGTCTGTTAATATCAGGTTCGTAGCCTGGGCAGGACCATTGTTCGTTAAGGTAAGGGTATAGATAATAGTATCGCCCTCATTTGGTGTGCCATTGTCTACCGTTTTGCCGGTAATTAAATCGGCTCCATTGCCTACAGTAATATCTTCACTCGGATCATCTGCTGTAGTATTGCTGTCGCTCTGGTCTGCACTCACCACTGTGATCGTATTGGTAATCGTAGAACCTGAAGTACCTGCATCTACAGTTGCGGTAATGTTTAGTGTGGCCGTTGCGCCATTATTTAGTGTTCCGATCGTCCATAATCCTGTGCCACTATTATAAGCTGCCCCGCCATCATCACTCACATAAGTAACACCTGCAGGTAACAGGTCGGTAATTGATAGGTTCGTTGCCTGGGCAGGACCATTGTTCGTTAAGGTAAGCGTATAGATAATAGTATCTCCTTCATTCGGTGCATTATTATCTACCGTTTTGCCCGTTACAAGGTCTGCATCATTGCCTACAACGATATCCTCTGATGGGTCATCTGCCGTAGTATTGCTGTCGCGTCTGGTCTGCACTCACCACTGTGATCGTATTGGTAATGGTATTACCACTTGTACCCACATCTACCGTAGCGGTAATATTCAAGGTAGCCGTTGCGCCATTGTTTAGTGTTCCGATCGTCCATAATCCTGTACCGACTACATAAGCCGCCTGCGCCATCATCACTCACATAAGTAACACCTGCAGGTAACAGGTCGGTAATTGATAGGTTCGTTGCCTGGGCAGGACCATTGTTCGTTAAGGTCAAGCGTATAGATAATGGTATCTCCTTCATTTGGTGTACTGTTGTTTACCGTCTTGCCGGTTACAAGGTCTGCATCATTGCCCACAACGATATCCTCTGATGGGTCATCTGCCGTAGTATTGCTGTCGCGTCTGGTCTGCACTCACCACTGTGATCGTATTGGTAATGGTACTACCACTTGTACCCACATCTACCGTAGCGGTAATATTCAAGGTAGCCGTTGCGCCATTGTTTAGTGTGCCGATCGTCCATAATCCTGTACCACTATTATAAGCTGCCCCGCCATCATCACTCACATAAGTAACACCGGCAGGTAACAGGTCTGTAATTGATAGGTTCGTTGCCTGGGCAGGACCATTGTTCGTTAAGGTCAGAGTATAGATAATAGTATCGCCTTCATTCGGGGTACCGTTGTCTACTGTCTTACCGGTAACAAGGTCTGCATCATTGCCCACCACGATATCCTCTGATGGGTCATCTGCCGTAGTATTGCTGTCGGTCTGGTCTGCACTCACCACTGTGATCGTATTGGTAATGGTATTACCACTTGTACCCACATCTACCGTAGCTGTAATATTTAAGGTAGCCGTTGCGCCATTGTTTAGTGTGCCGATCGTCCATAATCCTGTACCGATACATAAGCGCCTGCGCCATCATCACTCACATAAGTAACACCTGCAGGTAACAGGTCTGTAATTGATAGGTTCGTTGCCTGGGCAGGACCATTGTTCGTTAGGGTAAGAGTATAGATAATAGTATCTCCTTCATTTGGGTACCGTTGTTTACTGTCTTGCCGGTTACAAGGTCTGCATCATTGCCTACCACGATATCCTCTGATGGGTCATCTGCTGTAGTATTGCTGTCGGTCTGGTCTGCACTCACCACTGTGATCGTATTGGTAATGGTACTACCACTTGTACCCACATCTACCGTAGCTGTAATATTCAAGGTAGCCGTTGCGCCATTGTTTAGTGTTCCGATCGTCCATAATCCTGTACCACTGATCATAAGCTGCCTCCGCCATCATCACTCACATAAGTAACACCTGCAGGTAACAGGTCGGTAATTGATAGGTTCGTTGCCTGGGCAGGACCATTGTTCGTTAAGGTCAAGGTATAGATAATAGTATCTCCTTCATTCGGCGTACCATTATCTACCGTCTTGCCGGTTACAAGGTCTGCATCATTGCCTACAACGATATCCTCTGATGGGTCATCTGCCGTAGTATTGCTGTCGCGTCTGGTCTGCACTCACCACTGTGATCGTATTGGTAATGGTACTACCACTTGTACCCACATCTACCGTAGCGGTAATATTCAAGGTAGCCGTTGCGCCATTGTTTAGTGTTCCGATCGTCCATAATCCTGTACCCTATACATAAGCGCCCGCGCCATCATCACTCACATAAGTAACACCTGCAGGTAACAGGTCTGTAATTGATAGGTTTGTTGCCTGGGCAGGACCATTGTTCGTTAAGGTCAGGGTATAGATAATAGTATCTCCTTCATTCGGAGTACCGTTGTCTACCGTCTTACCGGTTACAAGGTCTGCATCATTGCCTACAACGATATCCTCTGATGGATCATCTGCCGTAGTATTGCTGTCGCTCTGGTCTGCACTCACCACTGTGATCGTATTGGTAATGGTATTACCACTTGTACCCACATCTACCGTAGCGGTAATATTCAAGGTAGCCGTTGCGCCATTGTTTAGTGTTCCGATCGTCCATAATCCTGTACCACTATTATAAGCTGCCCCGCCATCATCACTCACATAAGTAACACCTGCAGGTAACAGGTCTGTAATTGATAGGTTCGTTGCCTGGGCAGGACCATTGTTCGTTAAGGTAAGAGTATAGATAATAGTATCTCCTTCATTTGGAGTACCGTTGTTTACTGTCTTACCGGTTACAAGGTCTGCATCATTGCCCACCACGATATCCTCTGATGGATCATCTGCTGTAGTATTGCTGTCGCTCTGGTCTGCACTCACCACTGTGATCGTATTGGTAATGGTACTACCACTTGTACCCACATCTACCGTAGCGGTAATATTTAAGGTAGCTGTAGCACCATTGTTTAGTGTGCCGATCGTCCATAATCCAGTACCTGAGACATAAGCCCCTGCGCCATCATCACTCACATAAGTAACGCCTGCAGGTAACAGGTCTGTAATTGATAGGTTCGTTGCCTGGGCAGGACCATTATTGGTGAGGGTTAAAGTATAAATTATAGTATCGCCCTCATTTGGAGTGCCATTATTTACTGTCTTACCGGTGACAAGGTCTGCATCATTGCCCACCACGATATCCTCTGATGGGTCATCAGCCGTAGTGTTGCTGTCGGTCTGGTCTGCACTCACCACTGTGATCGTATTGGTTATGGTAGTACCACTTGTACCCACATCTACCGTAGCTGTAATATTCAAGGTAGCCGTTGCGCCATTGTTTAGCGTTCCGATCGTCCATAATCCTGTACCAGATACATAAGCCCCTGCGCCATCATCACTCACATAAGTAACACCTGCAGGTAACAGGTCCGTAATTGATAGGTTTGTAGCCTGATTAGGTCCGCTATTAGTGAGCGTTAAAGTATAAACTATGGTATCGCCCTCATTTGGTGTGCCATTGTCTACCGTCTTGCCGGTAATTAAATCGGCTCCATTGCCTACAGTAATATCTTCACTAGGATCATCTGCTGTAGTATTGCTGTCGCTCTGGTCTGCACTCACCACTGTGATCGTATTGGTAATCGTAGAACCTGAAGTACCTGCATCTACAGTTGCGGTAATGTTTAGTGTGGCCGTTGCGCCATTATTTAGCGTTCCGATCGTCCATAATCCTGTGCCACTATTATAAGCTGCCCCGCCATCATCACTCACATAGGTAACGCCTGCAGGTAACAGGTCGGTAATTGATAGGTTCGTTGCCTGGGCAGGACCATTGTTCGTTAAGGTAAGGGTATAGATAATGGTATCTCCTTCATTCGGTGCATTATTATCTACCGTTTTGCCCGTTACAAGGTCTGCATCATTGCCTACAACGATATCCTCTGATGGGTCATCTGCCGTAGTATTGCTGTCGCGTCTGGTCTGCACTCACCACTGTGATCGTATTGGTAATGGTACTACCACTTGTACCCACATCTACCGTAGCGGTAATATTCAAGGTAGCCGTTGCGCCATTGTTTAGTGTTCCGATCGTCCATAATCCTGTGCCACGATATATAAGCCGCCTGCGCCATCATCACTCACATAAGTAACACCTGCAGGTAACAGGTCTGTAATTGATAGGTTCGTTGCCTGGGCAGGACCATTGTTCGTTAAGGTCAGGGTATAGATAATGGTATCTCCTTCATTCGGGTGCACCGTTGTTTACCGTCTTGCCGGTTACAAGGTCTGCATCATTGCCTACAACGATATCCTCTGATGGGTCATCTGCTGTAGTGTTGCTGTCGGTCTGGTCTGCACTCACCACTGTGATCGTATTGGTAATGGTACTACCACTTGTACCCACATCTACCGTAGCGGTAATATTCAAGGTAGCCGTTGCGCCATTGTTTAGTGTTCCGATCGTCCATAATCCTGTACCACTATTATAAGCTGCCCCGCCATCATCACTCACATAAGTAACACCTGCAGGTAACAGGTCTGTAATTGATAGGTTCGTTGCCTGGGCAGGACCATTGTTCGTTAAGGTCAGCGTATAGATAATAGTATCGCCTTCATTTGGGGTGCCGTTGTCTACCGTCTTACCGGTAACAAGGTCTGCATCATTGCCCACCACGATATCCTCTGATGGGTCATCTGCTGTAGTATTGCTGTCGGTCTGGTCTGCACTCACCACTGTGATCGTATTGGTAATGGTACTACCACTTGTACCCACATCTACCGTAGCGGTAATATTCAAGGTAGCCGTTGCGCCATTGTTTAGTGTGCCGATCGTCCATAATCCTGTACCACTATTATAAGCTGCCCCGCCATCATCACTCACATAAGTAACACCTGCAGGTAACAGGTCTGTAATTGATAGGTTCGTTGCCTGGGCAGGACCATTGTTCGTTAAGGTAAGGGTATAGATAATAGTATCTCCTTCATTTGGGGTACCGTTGTTTACTGTCTTACCGGTGACAAGGTCTGCATCATTGCCTACAACGATATCCTCTGATGGATCATCTGCTGTAGTATTGCTGTCGGTCTGGTCTGCACTCACCACTGTGATCGTATTGGTAATGGTACTACCACTTGTACCCACATCTACCGTAGCTGTAATATTCAAGGTAGCCGTTGCGCCATTGTTTAGTGTGCCGATCGTCCATAATCCTGTACCACTATACATAAGCGCCTGCGCCATCATCACTCACATAAGTAACACCTGCAGGTAACAGGTCTGTAATTGATAGGTTCGTTGCCTGGGCAGGACCATTGTTCGTTAAGGTCAGGGTATAGATAATGGTATCTCCTTCATTTGGAGTACCGTTATTTACCGTCTTACCGGTAACAAGGTCTGCATCATTGCCTACAACGATATCCTCTGATGGATCATCTGCCGTAGTGTTGCTGTCGCTCTGGTCTGCACTCACCACTGTGATCGTATTGGTAATGGTACTACCACTTGTACCCACATCTACCGTAGCGGTAATATTCAAGGTAGCCGTTGCGCCATTGTTTAGTGTTCCGATGGTCCATAATCCTGTACCATACATAAGCGCCTGCGCCATCATCACTCACATAAGTAACACCTGCAGGTAACAGGTCCGTAATTGATAGATTTGTTGCCTGGGCAGGACCATTGTTCGTTAAGGTCAGCGTATAGATAATAGTATCTCCTTCATTCGGAGTACCGTTATTTACCGTCTTACCGGTTACAAGGTCTGCATCATTGCCTACCACGATATCTTCTGATGGATCATCTGCTGTAGTATTGCTGTCGCTCTGGTCTGCACTCACCACTGTGATCGTATTGGTAATGGTGTTACCACTTGTACCCACATCTACCGTAGCGGTAATATTCAAGGTAGCCGTTGCGCCATTGTTTAGTGTTCCGATCGTCCATAATCCTGTACCACTATCATAAGCTGCCCCGCCATCATCACTCACATAAGTAACACCGGCTGGTAACAGGTCGGTAATTGATAGGTTTGTTGCCTGGGCAGGACCATTATTCGTAAAGGTCAGCGTATAGATAATAGTATCTCCTTCATTTGGAGTACTGTTATCTACTGTCTTACCGGTTACAAGGTCTGCATCATTGCCCACCACGATATCCTCTGATGGATCATCTGCTGTAGTATTGCTGTCCGTCTGGTCTGCACTCACCACTGTGATCGTATTGGTAATGGTACTACCACTTGTACCCACATCTACCGTAGCGGTAATATTCAAGGTAGCAGTTGCACCATTGTTTAGTGTTCCGATCGTCCATAATCCTGTACCTGATACATAAGCCCCTGCGCCATCATCACTCACATAAGTAACACCTGCAGGTAACAGGTCGGTAATTGATAGGTTCGTTGCCTGGGCAGGACCATTATTGGTGAGGGTTAAAGTATAAATTATAGTATCGCCCTCATTTGGAGTACCATTATCTACTGTCTTACCGGTGACAAGGTCTGCATCATTGCCCACCACGATATCCTCTGATGGGTCATCTGCCGTAGTGTTGCTGTCGCGTCTGGTCTGCACTCACCACTGTGATCGTATTGGTAATGGTAGTACCACTTGTACCCACATCTACCGTAGCTGTAATATTCAAGGTAGCCGTTGCGCCATTGTTTAGCGTTCCGATCGTCCATAATCCTGTACCAGATACATAAGCCCCTGCGCCATCATCACTCACATAAGTAACACCGGCTGGTAACAGGTCCGTAATTGATAGGTTTGTAGCCTGATTAGGTCCGCTATTAGTGAGCGTTAAAGTATAAACTATGGTATCGCCCTCATTTGGTGTGCCATTGTCTACCGTCTTGCCGGTAATTAAATCGGCTCCATTGCCTACAGTAATATCTTCACTAGGATCATCTGCTGTAGTGTTGCTGTCGCTCTGGTCTGCACTCACCACTGTGATCGTATTGGTAATCGTAGAACCTGAAGTACCTGCATCTACAGTTGCGGTAATGTTTAGTGTGGCCGTTGCGCCATTATTTAGTGTTCCGATCGTCCATAATCCTGTGCCACTATTATAAGCTGCCCCGCCATCATCACTCACATAAGTAACACCTGCAGGTAACAGGTCGGTAATTGATAGGTTCGTTGCCTGGGCAGGACCATTGTTCGTTAAGGTCAGCGTATAGATAATGGTATCTCCTTCATTCGGTGCATTATTATCTACCGTTTTGCCCGTTACAAGGTCTGCATCATTGCCTACAACGATATCCTCTGATGGATCATCTGCCGTAGTATTGCTGTCCGTCTGGTCTGCACTCACCACTGTGATCGTATTGGTAATGGTACTACCACTTGTACCTACATCTACCGTAGCGGTAATATTCAAGGTAGCCGTTGCGCCATTGTTTAGTGTGCCGATCGTCCATAATCCTGTACCATGATACATAAGCCCCTGCGCCATCATCACTCACATAAGTAACACCTGCTGGTAACAGGTCGGTAATTGATAGGTTCGTTGCCTGGGCAGGACCATTGTTCGTTAAGGTCAGGGTATAGATAATGGTATCTCCTTCATTCGGTGTACCATTATCTACCGTTTTGCCGGTTACAAGGTCTGCATCATTGCCCACCACGATATCCTCTGATGGGTCATCTGCCGTAGTATTGCTGTCGGTCTGGTCTGCACTCACCACTGTGATCGTATTGGTAATGGTACTACCACTTGTACCCACATCTACCGTAGCGGTAATATTCAAGGTAGCCGTTGCGCCATTGTTTAGTGTTCCGATCGTCCATAATCCTGTACCACTATTATAAGCTGCCCCGCCATCATCACTCACATAAGTAACACCTGCTGGTAACAGGTCTGTAATTGATAGGTTCGTTGCCTGGGCAGGACCATTATTCGTTAAGGTCAACGTATAGATAATAGTATCACCTTCATTCGGAGTACCGTTATCTACTGTCTTACCGGTAACAAGGTCTGCATCATTGCCTACAACGATATCCTCTGATGGGTCATCTGCCGTAGTATTGCTGTCGGTCTGGTCTGCACTCACCACTGTGATCGTATTGGTAATGGTACTACCACTTGTACCCACATCTACCGTAGCGGTAATATTCAATGTAGCCGTTGCGCCATTGTTTAGTGTGCCGATCGTCCATAATCCTGTACCGACTATCATAAGCCCCTGCGCCATCATCACTCACATAAGTAACACCTGCAGGTAACAGGTCGGTAATTGATAGGTTCGTTGCCTGGGCAGGACCATTGTTCGTTAAGGTAAGGGTATAGATAATAGTATCTCCTTCATTCGGAGTGCCGTTGTTTACCGTCTTACCGGTAACAAGGTCTGCATCATTGCCTACAACGATATCCTCTGATGGGTCATCTGCTGTAGTATTGCTGTCGGTCTGGTCTGCACTCACCACTGTGATCGTATTGGTAATGGTACTACCACTTGTACCCACATCTACCGTAGCGGTAATATTCAAGGTAGCCGTTGCGCCATTGTTTAGTGTGCCGATGGTCCATAATCCTGTACCACGATCATAAGCGCCTGCGCCATCATCACTCACATAAGTAACACCTGCAGGTAACAGGTCTGTAATTGATAGGTTCGTTGCCTGGGCAGGACCATTATTCGTTAAGGTCAAAGTATAGATAATGGTATCTCCTTCATTCGGAGTACCATTATTTACTGTCTTGCCGGTGACAAGGTCTGCATCATTACCTACAACGATATCCTCTGATGGGTCATCTGCTGTAGTATTGCTGTCGCTCTGGTCTGCACTCACCACTGTGATCGTATTGGTAATGGTATTACCACTTGTACCCACATCTACCGTAGCGGTAATATTCAAGGTAGCCGTTGCGCCATTGTTTAGTGTTCCGATCGTCCATAATCCTGTACCACGATCATAAGCTGCCTGCGCCATCATCACTCACATAAGTAACACCTGCAGGTAACAGGTCTGTAATTGATAGGTTCGTTGCCTGGGCAGGACCATTGTTCGTTAAGGTCAGCGTATAGATAATAGTATCTCCTTCATTCGGTGTACTGTTGTTTACCGTCTTACCGGTTACAAGGTCTGCATCATTGCCTACAACGATATCCTCTGATGGATCATCTGCCGTAGTATTGCTGTCCGTCTGGTCTGCACTCACCACCGTGATCGTATTGGTAATGGTATTACCACTTGTACCCACATCTACCGTAGCGGTAATATTCAAGGTAGCCGTTGCGCCATTGTTTAGTGTGCCGATCGTCCATAATCCTGTACCTGAACATAAGCGCCTGCGCCATCATCACTCACATAAGTAACACCTGCAGGTAACAGGTCGGTAATTGATAGGTTTGTTGCCTGGGCAGGTCCATTATTCGTTAAGGTCAGGGTATAGATAATAGTATCGCCCTCATTTGGAGTACCATTATTTACTGTCTTACCGGTTACAAGGTCTGCATCATTGCCCACCACGATATCCTCTGATGGATCATCTGCTGTAGTATTGCTGTCGCTCTGGTCTGCACTCACCACTGTGATCGTATTGGTAATCGTACTACCACTTGTACCCACATCTACCGTAGCGGTAATATTCAAGGTAGCCGTTGCACCATTGTTTAGTGTGCCGATCGTCCATAATCCTGTACACTATATATAAGCTCCTGCGCCATCATCACTCACATAAGTAACACCTGCAGGTAACAGGTCGGTAATTGATAGGTTCGTTGCCTGGGCAGGACCATTATTGGTGAGGGTTAAAGTATAAATTATAGTATCGCCCTCATTTGGTGTACCATTATCTACTGTCTTACCGGTGACAAGGTCTGCATCATTGCCCACCACGATATCTTCTGATGGGTCATCAGCTGTAGTGTTGCTGTCGGTCTGGTCTGCACTCACCACTGTGATCGTATTG
>CAWIGH010000005.1:0-416724 GCA_963835675.1 uncultured Flavobacteriaceae bacterium
AATGAAAAAACTATTCTTTAGAGGACCGAGCGCATAAAAAAAGGTACGGTGTACCTTTTTAGCGAAGGGGCCAGCCGGCGCTTGGCTTTAATTAACCCAAAGAAAATACCAGATTGGTGATGCCTTTAATAAAGGGTATGTTGCGGTGTTAAAGGACTGAGCGAATTAGAAAACATCCATTCAATAACGATAACGGCAGGACTACCTGCGGTCCTCCTGACAAAGCTCCGCTTTGAAAATCAAAACAGATGCAGATATATTGAGATAATTATCTGGTAACCTGAGGAATATCATTGCATATTAATTTTAATAAAAATATATTGATAAAATTATTAACCAAAAATTAATATGTTATGAAAATTATTAAGCAACTTTTATTTTTTACAGCATGTATATTCGTGCTGTCGACTTGTACAAATTCAGACGCTATTATTGACGATGATGCCCTTTCTAATTCCTTGAAAAAAGGAAATGATAAAGAAGTATTTGTTACCGTGCCATTCAAGGCTGATTTTCTTGGCACATACATACATGCAGGCCCAGATATTGAAGAACTTACCGGCTTAGAACCAAGATGCGAATATGCACGGGTAATCGTTGATTTTGAAGGAAACGGCACTCATTTAGGAAAATTTACAGGAAACTTTGATTTCTGTGTTGGTCCTTTTGGATATGGCCCATCCGATTCTTATATGGTTGCAGCTAATGGAGACATCCTCTTTGTGTCTATCGCCGGTTATGTAATAGAAGGTAGAGAAGATGATCACCCTGAATATGTGGTATCTTATTGGCGAGACCCCTTTGTAATTCTTGGTGGAACAGGTCGTTTTGAAGGTGCTACCGGTAGCGGAATGTCTGATGATTATAACAGTAGTTTAGATGATAATTCTCACCATAGCTGGAGGGGTACCATAACAATGAAAAAAGGAAAAAGAAAGTAATTCTTTAATTAAAACGAAGCCCTTTTTACAAGGGCTTTTTTTATGGGTTTTAGCAAATTTAACATCTGTCATTGATAATGAAGAAAGCCGAATAAATAGTGATAAAAAAACTATCTTTATCTTTATACTATCATACAAAAATCAACCTAAAGCCCCTATGGCTCAATGAAAAAACTATTCTTTAGAAAACCACCTTTAGACCTGCATGGCATTACGCATTTAGAGGTAGAAACGCTGGTAGAAGATTATGTGCTCACCAACCAGGCCTATTTGCCCTTGCAAATAATAACGGGTAACTCAAAAGGCATGAAAAACCGAGTGATCAGATCTTTAACAGCACATGGTTTTAAATACCAGATAGGTGATGCTTTTAATAAAGGGTATGTTGCGGTGTTAAAGGACTAACCAAATAATATAATTGCCCATCTGCTGCATTTCCTAAAGTAATTAGTCAATATAAACGGTTTCTGTGCAGGGTAAATACCCCGCTGCCGCTGCCGCTGCATCTGAATCAAAATCTGCGCATTGTCTACCAGTTCTACGATTAGCATCAGTGTAATAAGGGCCAACTCCAACCATACAACCGGTACAAATTACATTTATAGTTTCAATATATCCTACAACGCCATTACAATTATTGTCGATGTCATCCGTAAAAATTTCTTCAGCCCCTGGATTAACATCAGCATTTGTATCATCACAATCTACATCATTATTATAGCCATCTTTATCTAAGTCGTTATCTAATGTTAAGGGGTCACAGTCATCATCAAGACCATTATAAGGTATTTCGGTATTTCCAGGGTATATCTCTGCATTATTGTCATCACAGTCGGTATCGCTATTTACACCATCCCCATCTACATCATCATCTCTAGTTAAGGGGTCACAGTCTTCATCAATACCATTGTAAGGTATTTCTTCAGCCCCAGGATATACCGTTGGATCATTATCATCACAATCTACATCCTTATTAAAGCCATCCTTATCTAAATCGTCATCTAATGTTAATGGGTCGCAATCATCATTAATACCATTGTAAGGTATTTCGGTAGCCCCCGGATTCACATTTGGGTTATCATCATCGCAATCTTCCTTTTCACTAAATTCTCCGTTAATTACTAAAAAATACCCGTCTCCATCATTATCAATGGGGTCGGTAAAATTATCATCATTGCAAGAAGTAAAAGTAAAAAGGATAAGCGTAACTAAATAAATAAGATTTTTCATTCTGAGTGGGTTGTTTTATCTATCTAAACAATCAACTACAGAATAATAGAGAAGAGGTTAATTAGACTTGGTTTAACGGGATTAAAACGGGGATAACTATTAATTGTTGTATTTGGTACATGCTAATTTTTGAGTTCTATTATTACAAATATGGTTGTTTGAATTGCAAGATCATTTCCGAGGACCGAGCGAATAGCAAATTGCTTCGAGAAGCGGCGTGACTCCAAATAGTTCCTGCCCGTCCGGCATAGGTGTGTGCCCAACAATTTTATTTATTGGAGTTCCTTATTGGCAGATTGCTTCTCCCGAGAACTCGGGATCGCAATGACGTTTAATAAATAGATTGTTCGTTCTAAACACCAAATGATAATTATTTCGTTTTCGAAGTTTTCGCAGAACTAACTGTAAATCAAGCGGAAGTGCGTTCCGATGCAATCGGAAAGGAGCATGAAGCGTAGATTTAGCAGTGGTTTTGCTTGCAAAAAGTTCCTTGAAAACTTCTTGATTTTTTGGCTTGGTTTATCCTGAGCGCAGACGAAGGGTTTTGCATCAAGGCAAAATGAAGGAGAAAAAGTATACCACCAACCACATCACCCGGCCCATCTTTCTAAAAATTACATAATGAGATATCTCGTCCTTCGTTTCACTCACTCTGTCGATATGACATTGGTTTTCTTTTTGTCATTTCGAAATGTCTGCCCGCCTCTGGCGGGAGTTCCAAGTATTTGGAACGATTGAGAAATCTAATCTTGGCAAGCGCATACCGGTAGCAGGTAACCTTTTTGGTTCAGTCCTTTTTACTCTTTGCCCTGCTACCCTTTGTGGGCGATGCCTTTTTTTTATTGTTGTTTTTAAGCAGTATCTTTTTTCTTGACGCGCTCAATGCGGTATTATCTTCAGTAATTAATGTTTTCTTTTTGCGTTTTACCTCATCGCTATAGTACTCGTAAATTTTCGACATGATGTTATTCTGTGCATCTAAAAAGAGTTCACGAAAATTTTGGGTATCGGTGCCTTCATAATCAAGATCAGAAGCCATAGAGTAACTAATATCTTGTAATACTTTAAAAACCAATGCATCTGTATTGTCAAAAGTTTCTCTTGATAGTTCATCTCCTTTTTGACATACAATGAATAAATAGCGACCATCATGTATTTCTATATGTGGTAATCCCGATTGGTTTGAAGATCCAAAAGTCGGAATGAACTCTTCAGGAGCATCAATGATAGCGGCGTATTCTCGAATTTTACCTTCTATTTGAGGTAGTGTTAATAGCATAATTATACCGTTTAGCGACGTGTTATATCTTAAAACTAACGAATTAATGAAGTGTTTTACATATCTCGTCGCATTATTTTATGAACAGTTTAAACGCTTTTTTGTTGCCTTGAACCTGCTTTTTATCGAAAATACTACCTAAATAGGTTGTGCTTGTCATTTTGAGACGTGTTAATAACTTAGTTGTTGGGGTTATAATTTTTTTTTCTCTTTTCTCTTTTTTTCCTGTCTTGAGAGACAGTCGAAAGGCCTCGAATCGAACTGACGTTTATAGGTTTTACCATAATTATTGGCGGTTGAATTTGTAAATCGCCCATGCGCCAGCTGGCCCGTTCGCTAAAAAGGTGTACAACACCTTTTCTTAACGCTCCGTCCCACTTCGAGTGATTTTATGAAGTGATCCCGAGCACTCGGGAGGAATAAAATAGCCTGCCCGCCACTGGTGGGTATCGAGAAGCGGCGTGTTTTCGAACATACGAACTAACTACTTTAAAGTGCATTGCGTGACGTAGCCTCTTAACATCTAGGCCAATCCAACCAGCCTTGAGCTCTTGATAAATATAATAACCCTTTCGGACAATATTTTCGCCCCTTCGTCCCTGCTGCCCTATCACCAACAATTTATTCTTGATATATTGTCATCGGCATAAGGCTGCTGCTAATCCAACTTACTACCTGAACCAAAATGAAACAAAAAAAAGAAAATTTAAAAAGAGAAATTGGTGTTTGGGGCCTTAGTGCCAACATAGTAAATGTTGTTATCGGGGCGGGCATATTTGTATTACCGGCCATCGTTGCAGCCGGACTCGGTTCTGCCAGTATTGTGGCATACCTGTTTTGTGGTTTTTTAATCACCCTTATCATGTTATGTTTCGCCGAAGTGGGCAGTAAGATCACCTCTACCGGCGGGGCCTATACCTATATAGAAAGAACCTTTGGAAGGTATGCGGGGTTTATTACCGCCATCCTATTTTTATTGGCCTCTATAACAGCCGATGCTGCGGTGGCAAATGCCATTGCCGATATTATTGCGACGGTATTTCCTGCATTCGACAATCGGCTTATAAAAATTATATTTTTTGTTGTCCTTTTTTCGGGCCTGGCCTATATTAATATTATTGGCATCAAAGAAGGGGTATTCTTTGTTAAAATGATAACCGTACTAAAAATTGCACCCCTTTTGATCATTATCATGATCGGCTTTAAAGATATTTCTATAAACAACCTCTATTGGGATGCCATACCATCCGTCAAGCAAATTGGAGAAATGTCGTTGATACTTTTTTTCGCATTTCAAGGTGCAGAAGTAGGCCTGTCGGTAAGTGGTGAAGTAAAAGAACCGCATAGAACCATTCCCAAAGCCATACGGGCGAGTATCTTAATAATACTGGGCATCTATATACTGATACAAACCGTATCACAGGGCATTTTAGGGGGATCATTAGCCTCATTTCTAGAAAATCCACTGGCAGAAGTTGCCAGCCAGATACTGGGGCCTATTGGCTTTGCCTTGATCACTATTGGGGCAGCAGTTTCTATGTTCGGCAATTTAAGCAGTGAAATTTTAAGTATGCCCAGGGTACTTTTTGCGGCCGCCGAAGACAAAGTAATACCCATTCAAAAACTTTCGGCGGTACATCATAAATTTGCAACACCCTATGTATCGGTAATTGCATATGCCAGTTGTGGTTTGTTATTCGCCTCGCTGGGCGGATTCAGGCAAATGGCCATTGTTTCAAGCGCCGCATCTTTATTGATCTACCTGGGCGTTTCTTTAGCTGTTATAAAATTAAGAGCAGCCAAAAGTGCTGTTTCTGATACTACATTCTTTAAAATTAGAGGCGGCTATACCGTGCCTATATTATCATCTGCAGTCATCATTTGGTTGCTTTCAAATCTGGCAAAAAATGAATTTTGGGGGATGACTATTTTTATCATCGTGCTGAGCGTAATCTATGTTCTACTAAATTTAAAAACCATACGACCACTATTAAATCGCAAACGAGAATAGTATGGTTGATTAAATAAACCCATCACATTCGCAATAGGAAGATCTATCGATAAAGAAATGTTACTAATGCTTGCTTATTAAGAGCTCTTCGCGTACCATTGTTTTACCACAGGAAGGACAACTTAATGTGGTGCATTTTACGCCTTTTTGATGGGATATTTTTTCTCCGCATTTGGCACAAATACAAAAACCTCCCGATCCAAAACTTCCGCCTTTATTTTTGCCTTTACCGCCACCCGTCTCAGCATCATGACAATGCCCGTGACCCTTGCCATTTTCTGAATCGTGACAATGCCCATGCCCCTCATCGTGATTAGAATTATGGCAATGCCCTTGACCGTGACCGTTACCATGTTTTGAGCCGCAACAATGTCCGTGCTCATGTCTATGTTCGTGTTTGATTGTGTCCATATTAATTTATATCTGGCTTACTATGATGATATCATCTGTAATGAACCATCAAAATTAAAGTTTATATACCGAAAGAAATCAACCTATGTTACACAGCAGCTATTGAAAATAACTGTGTTTGATAAAAGATATTTGCGCCTCATTTTAGTGTGAAACGACGTTTTGACTGCGTTTTTTATGAATCGCAAACGAAAATAGTACCTTTGATTGAAATAAACCCATGACATTCGCCCAACAGGTCATACAATTTAACAGCAGCCTACAGCTCACCACCACCTTGCCTGCCCAAATTGGCATTATGAACCCTTTTTCTGAGAACCCCCATGCCCTGGCGGTATCATCAGCCTTTTACCAGAAATTTTATAACGATACCAATCCCCGAAAACTCATCTTGGGCATTAACCCCGGGCGCCATGGTGCCGGCATAACAGGTATACCCTTTACCGATACCAAACGCCTGGCCGAGTTTTGCGATTTGACAATCCCCGACGTTTCCACCCATGAAATATCATCGGTATTTGTATATGAGGTGATACAACAATATGGCGGGGTAAAAGCTTTTTACAAGGATCTTTATATCAACTCCATCAGCCCTTTGGGTTTTGTCATCACAGACAAAAAGGGCCGTGAAAAGAATTATAATTATTACGATAGTAAGGCCTTAACGAAGGTGTTAAAACCATTTATCATCCAATCTATCAAAGCGCAACTCGCTTTTGGCATCGATTCACATACTTGTTATTGCCTGGGAACGGGTAAGAACTATGCCTATCTTTCGTCCCTTAATAAAGAAATGGGCTTTTTCGAAAATATCATCGCTCTTGAGCATCCAAGGTACATTATGCAGTATAAAAGCAAACAAAAACAGTTTTATATTGATAAGTATTTGGAGGTATTGAAAGGGTAAGGGGGTGTTTGGTTATTTTTTTTCTTTTATCCCTTTTTTGCCCGTCCAGGGCGGAGCGTAAATAAAGAGTCCTGCGGACTCTTTAAGCGAACGAGCCAGGTGGCGCTTTGGGGAACAAAAAACTTAGCCCAACCGCATCATCTGGCCCATCACTCTAAAGCCAAATCATTGGCTTTCTCTTTCTGGCCCCTGGCGCAAGAGGATTTTATACTAACTTCAAATGGAGTTAAATACTTTTATTTGGGCTTATAGGCTAATATTAAGAGAAACAGACCTTGACCTCTCTCAAAAACTATTTAAAATCAAAGAAGCAGCAGTGGGATTGAGATAAAAAGCTGTCTGACCCTGAAAGGGGAGTTCTTTTTATCTGTGGCTGGGGATTCTGTAGTATTTTCTTATGGTTTTTGAGGAAGTCTTGATTTTTTGGCTTGGTTTATCCTGAGCGCAGTCGAAGGGTTTTGCATCAAGGCAAAATGAAGGATAAAAAAATGAAATAATTTCAATCATTTTGGCAGATTGCTTCTCCCAAGAACTCGGGATCGCAATGACGAGTTGTAATTATGTGAAGTAACATTAAAAAGTTCGTCATTACGAGGAACAAAGTGACGAAGTAATCTCATTATTTAAAGTTCCTATTTGGCAGATTACTCATCGCTTTTAATTTTAATAAATAGGAATTCGTGAAATCGAAGATTTGCTTGCCAAATCAAGATTCGGCGAAGCCAATACTTCGTATTTGCCGCGTCACGCTTACGCGAGACTCGCAATGACGGTCACGAGGTAGATTGTTCGTTCTAAACACCAAATGATAAATTATTTCGTTTTCGAAGTTTTCGCAGAACTAACTGTAAATCAAGCGGAAGTGCGTTCCGATGCAATCGGAAAGGAGCATGAAGCGTAGATTTAGCAGTGGTTTTGCTTGCAAAAAGTTCCTTGAAAACTTCTTGACTTTTTGGCTTGGTTTATCCTGAGCGCAGACGAAGGGTTTTGTGTCAAGACAAAATGAATAAGAAAAAGTATACCACCAGCCGCTTCATCTGTCCCAAATCGAAGATTCATAAGCTCTTAATTACTAAATAGAAATGGGGCGCATAAAGCAGTGCTTTGTCCTATCAAGGCAAAATGAAGGGGGAAAAAGGAAATAATATTGGTCACTTTTGGTAGATTGCCACACTTCGACTGCGCTCAGTGCAGGCTCTTTTTACGAAGTCAAGCAATAAAGAGTTGGATTGATGTTTAATGATTATTTTAAGCTTTAAAACACAACAAAATCAATTAGAAAAAAATACTAACTTTGGTCGATAGTGAAACTCAAACCTTATATAGAAGAACTCAAGCGGCGAAATGTCGTTAAAGCCGGCCTTGCCTACTTAATAGTCGCCTGGCTTATTGCCCAAATAGCATCTATCGTACTGCCTACATTTGAGGCACCGACATGGGTAATGAAAACCCTGCTCTTTGCACTTATTATAGGTTTTCCCATCAACCTGGTAATATCATGGATATACGATGTAACCCCCGATGGCATTAAAAAAACAAAAAGCCTTAATAAAAAGTCAATGCTTAAGAACCAACGGCTCAACAAGGTTATTGTTTCGGCATTGGTACTTACAGTGGTAATCGTTGCTTCTAACCTGTTCTTTAAAAAAGTGATCACTACCGATAAGTCTATTGCGGTATTGGCCTTTGCAGATATGAGTCCGCAAAAAGACCAGGAATATTTCTCTGATGGCATTAGTGAAGAGCTTCTAAATCTCCTCGCTAAAATTCCTGAATTAAAAGTGATAAGCCGTACCTCATCATTTTCGTATAAAGGAAAAAATAAAACTGCCACTGAGATCGCTAAAGAACTGAATGTCTCTTATATTTTAGAAGGCAGCATTCGCAAAGCAGGAAATATGGTAAGGGTTACGGCACAATTAATTAGAGCTACTGACGGCTTTCATGAGTGGTCGCATACCTACGATCGGGCGATGGATAGTATTTTTAAAATTCAGGATGATATTTCGGCAGAAGTGAGCAAGCAATTGCAACTTTCTATATTGGGTAAAGAACTTGTTACCAAACCCATAGATACAGAAGCTTATAATTTATATTTGCAGGCGAAGCATTTGGTACATCAAAACACAAAAGAAGCCTATATCGCTGCCGAAGAAAAAATAAAAGCGGCACTTGCCATTGAAGAGAACTATGCTGATGCATGGCGCATGCTGGCTCAGATTTACGATACGGGCACCTATAATTTTAGTGTTCGTGAGCCTAAAGAAGGTATTCCCCTGGGTCTGGCAGCAGCTAAAAAGGCCATTGAATTAGATCCTAATTCTGCACAAGCCTATTGCGCACTTTCAAGTTTGCAGGCCTTGGCATGGGACTTTGATTCATCTGCCAAGAATATGCAAAAAGCCTTACAACTCGATCCCAATAATGCGGTTATTATCGGAACAGCAGCATTGGGTTGTTTTGGAGATCTTGAAAAGGCCATTCGCTTACAGAAAAAAGCCATAAAATTAGATCCCTTGGTATATACAAATTATTTTAACCTCGGATTTGCGAATTACCGTTTAAACAGAATCGAACAAGCCAATGAAGCCTTTGATACTTTTGCCCTTTATTATCCCAACTGGCAAATTTATCATTATATGAAGGCCTTATTGAATCTGGCTCAAGGTAATAATGAAGAAGCCCTAAAGGAGATCGAACAAGAATCGAATGAATTTTTTAGCCTTTACGGCCGCAATTTTGTCTATTTTGCCATGGGTCGTCTTGACGAGGCAAATGCTTTATTTGAAGAATTCAAAGAACGCTATGGTGCTACTGATCCTTCTAATTTAGCAGATCTGTATGCTTTTAGAGGCGATTATGACAGCTCATTTGAAGAACTTGATCGCGCACTCGAAATAAAAGATCCCGTATTGATCGAGGCATTAACATACCCATCATTTAAACCCATGCACAGCGATCCACGCTGGAAGGCGTTTATAAGCAAGATCAAACTCCCCAAAGACCACGGTTACCCACTGGAGTAATTGGTGATTCTTTTTAATTTTACCCCTTTTTTATTCGCCAATTTTCTATTGATTGTGGAGCTCATGAAATCGAAGATTTGCTCGTCTTGAGGGACAGTCGAAAGGCCTCGAATCGAACTGACGTTTATAGGTTTTACCATAATTATTGGCGGTTGAATTTGTAAATCGCCCATGCGCCAGCTGGCCCGTTCGCTAAAAAGGTGTACAACACCTTTTCTTAACGCTCCGTCCCACTTCGAGTGATTTTATGAAGTGATCCCGAGCACTCGGGAGGAATAAAATAGCCTGCCCGCCACTGGTGGGTATCGAGAAGCGGCGTGACTCCAAATAGTTACTGCCCGTCCAGCAGGCGGGATAGGCAATCGCTGTTTTCAGAATTTTATTATTCTTTTTCTTTCTTTCTTCTCTTTTTTCCTCCGCGATCGACCAGGGCCGAGCGTAAAGAAAGTGCCCAGTGGGCAATTTTAGCGAAGGAGCCAGGTGGCGCGATGGAGACAAAAAAGTCTAGGCTTATTTTTAGTTTTTTGAAATCAGGCCTGTTCTCACAGCCGCACCGTCCTTAGCCGCTTGTGCTTTTTGGACGGCTACCATCTCCCATAGTGAAAACAGCTGGATTTCTTACAAAACTAAAAAGAGGCCATTGACCTTCCAATTTAACCTTTTTAGATAATAAAAATATGGCGCAAGAGGGATTATGCTAACTTCAAATGGAGTTAAAAACTTTTATTTGGACTTGTATGTTAATATTAAAAAAAAGGCTTGACCTCTCTCAAAAACTATTGAAAATCAAAGAAGCAGCAGTGGGCAAGAGATAAAAAGCTGTTTGACCCTGAAAGGGGAGTTCTTTTTATCTGTGGCTGGGGATTCTGTAGTATTTTCTTATGGTTTTTGAGGAAGTCTTGATTTTTTGGCTTGGTTTATCCTGAGCGCAGTCGAAGGGTTTTGCATCAAGGCAAAATGAAGGATAAAAAAGGAAATAATTTCAATCACTTTTGGCAGATTGCCACGTCTCGCCCCATTGCGCCGGCTGGCCCTATCGCTAAATAAGTCCACCTCCTCACTGCGGCTGGCCCATCATTCACAAGGAAAGTCATTTCCTTTTTCATTCTGTCCTTTATACGCTCAGTCCTCTGATGCGATTTATAAATAAAAAGCCTTCGGTAAAAATACCTACCCTTTCGGACAAAAAAACATGCAGTTCGTCCCAAAACCGTTATCTCATACACTTATAAAACATAATTTCGCGATCATCTCCGGGGCCTGTTATTAAAATAGTTGCTCTGGAACAATAATTTCTATTAAAATTAAAAACACTAAAACTCATCAACATGAAAAAAATCATCATCACCTTATTATTCTGCAGCATCCTATTTACTGCATGCGACAATGCCAACCAGCAAGTGGAAGAAAATATCAACATGTACACCGCCGTTTGGGATGAAGTACTTAACAAAGGAAATTTAGACGCTATTGATGCAAATTTTACCGACGATTATACATTAACTACCACGGCCGAAACCATTACAGGCATCGAAGCAGCGAGGGCCCATTACGGCACTTACCTTACTGCTTTTTCTGATATAGAATTTATTGTAGACGATATTTACGGACAGGGCAACACCGTCATTAAACAATGGACCTTTAAAGGTACACATACCGGCGATCTGTTCGGGATCCCTGCTACCGGAAAAAGTATTGCACTACAAGGCGTTTCTATTGCGCAAATTGAAAACGGGAAAATAGCATCAGATACCGATTTTGCTGATGATCTCGGACTCATGACTACCTTGGGAGTTTTGCCAACCATGAGTGCGCATAACAATATGGCCATCATTCAAAAAGTATATGCAGATTTCGCGAAAGGTGATGTGCCAGCATTAGGTGCCGCCATGGACCCTGCCATAGAATGGAATGAGGCTGAAAATTTCCCTTATGCTGATGGGAATCCGTATATTGGTTTTGACGCCATTGTAGCGGGTGTATTCGCGAGAATTGGTGGAGAATGGGACAACTGGACGGTAAGCAATCCCAAATTTTCTCAAATGTCTAATGACAGGATCCTGATGGAAGGCAGATATACCGGAAAATATAAGAAGACCGGCAAAGCGATCGATGCGCAGGTAGCCCATGTATGGACACTTAAAGATGGTAAGATCACAAATTTCCAGCAATATACCGATACCAAACAGGCGGCTAATGCAGTAGGTAAATAAAATACTTTTAATTGGACTTGTAGGTTAATAATCAGTAAGCGTTTTTTTTGGTTCCCAAAGCTTCATTTGGCCCAATGCAGTGCTTTGTCCTATCAAGAAAAATTGAACAAAAAAGAAAAAAATATACTTTTACCTGCTATGGCCTAATAGTTGTTACTTTTACTTAAAAATAATATATCATGAAAAAATTAAGTTTACTCAGTTCGTTATTAGTTGTTGTATTATTCATTTCCTGTACTGGCGATCCCGGTCCGCAAGGCCCTCCGGGTTTCGACGGAATTGATGGTGCCGATGGACTCATAGGAACGATCTTTGAAGTAGAAGCTGATTTTACAGCAGGTAATAACTATGAATATTTAGTTGATATTCCTACGAATATTGAAGTATTCGATACCGACGTGATTATGGCATATATACTCACAGGTATTGATGATGATGTTGATATATGGGAACCCTTACCTCAGACACTTTTCTTTGAAGATGGTATTTTACTATACGGTTTTAACCATACATTTTTTGATGTTAATTTCTTTCTCGATGGTACTAAAGACTTTGCAAGTCTCGATGCATTATTTACCAATGGAGTTGTTTTTAGGGTAGCGGTAATTCCTGCTGCTTTTGCCGAAACCCTCGACCTTACGAATATACAAGACGTGATGAGTGCTATGGAGATTGATAATGTTGAGAGGTATTAGATTAGTGAGATATCTCGTCCTTCGTTTCACTCACTCTGTCGATATGACATTGGTTTTCTTTTTGTCATTTCGACAGAGCGAACTTGTGAGCGACGAGAAATCTCAGTTTGGCGCAGTTAAAACTGTTTAATTAAAGTTCAAAATCGGCAGATTACTCATCTGTTTTATTTTTAATAAATAGGAATTCGTGAAATCGAAGATTTGCTTGCCAAATCAAGATTCGGCGAAGCCAATACTTCGTATTTGCCGCGTCTCGCATAAGCGAGACTCGCAATGACCTCTGCAATGAAATTTATTCGATTGGAGCGCTACATTGCAAGGCGATAGCCACCTCACCTGTCCCAAAACAAATTGAATATTCATTTCTATAGAATAATTTCACCATTTCAAAATCATTTTAAGTTTTAAACGTTAATACTTGTAACCCATTAGAAGGTTAATAGGTCTTATTATAAAACCTGTAATGAAAAATATAAAATATTTATTGCCTTTATTTTTGGCGCTTGCTTTACTTGGAGCTTGCGCTAATGATACCATTGAAGACCCATCATCCAACACGATTGTATATAGTAATCCAGTGCAAATTACCATCAATGGTTATATCAGTGATGCGATGGAACCCTTTATTTCTCCGGATGGGAATACCCTTTTCTTTAATAGTATTAATGATGGTAATAATACCAAGATCTATTACGCTACAAAAGTCAGTAGCAACACTTTTACCTTTGAGGGAGAGCTTGATGGTGCCAACGAAACTCAGGCTGCGCAACTTAATGCTGTAGCCGACCTCGATGCACTTAATAATTTTTACTGGACATCGGTACGCGATTACCCCGCCAAAACCGATAATCTGCATCACGGAATTTTTACCAATGGTGCGGTATACGACATAGGGCGTGTACAAGGAGATTTTTATAATACGAATCCCGGTTGGCTGGTGATGGATCATGGGATTAGCCATGACGGACAATTTTTATATTATAATAATGCCCGTTTCGATGAAACAAATTGTGCAGGGCCCTGTGAAACATTTTTAGGGATCGCCAAATGGACAGGCGATAAAAATTTTATGAAAACTGACGATTCTGATAATATTTTGCAAAACATCAACAATACAAATTATATCTATTATGCACCTTGTATTACCACCGATAACCTTGAGTTATACTATACCCGTTTTGCAAAAGGTGTGGTTACTGCAAATACCCTCGCAGAAATATGTGTCGCCACACGTACTGCGGATACGGATGCTTTTTCAAGTCCTACAGTATTATTTTCTAATACCGTAGGTAATGGTATTATCGAAGCGCCTACCCTTACAGCCGATAAGCAGTTGATGTATTACCACCAAAAAGTAAATGGGCTACATGTGATTATGATGCGCGAACGGGATTAATGATCGATGTATCCGCTTACAAATTAGAATGGCATAATATTTTTAACAGATAATATAATAGCTTGTGTTTTTTGAACAACATTCTACCTGCTATTTTATAAAGTTCTTATATAATTATCCCTTCAACAGCAGTTTTAAACTTCTTCAAATAAAATCGATATATCCACATAATTTAAATTGGTTCTTAATACTCCGATAAGTAAATTTATTTAACAATTTTCAGCGCTTCAAAACTTATCATAAAAGCATTACCCAATGAAAACAAATTATTGTTCAACCTGTGGTGCTAAAATTTCTCAAAAAGCACTATTCTGTGGTGAATGTGGTTCAAAGATCGAACGAATAACAGAACTCCTTGAAATCAAAACAAAACAATGTTCTAACTGTAATTACACCTCTGATGGGGATGAGATCTATTGCCCCGATTGTGGTAAAAAATTACTACAATCTGGCAAAGAAGACAAAAGCTCAAAACAAGAGCAGCGGCCTCCGATAAAAAAGGAATCAAAGAAGGTTGTCCATCCTGCTCCTAAACCCGTTAAAAAGAAGAAAGGAGGCTTTTTTCGTACCCTTGGTAAGGTAGCATTATGGATAATAGCCTTGCTCATTGTAGCCTTTGTAGCACTTTATTTTATTGGTGATAATATAGATAGCACAGACACGGCTCAAGAATTTTTGCAGGAAGAATCATTACAAAATATTTCTGAAGAGGAGATGCGATTACCTCCGATAAAGGTAAGGCAGGCCAATGAAAAATTAACCGAAACTACAGCATTTAAGGTTTTAGCTACTTCAGAACCTCAAGTATTAACTTATTCTGATAATATTAAGGTGTCTTTGCCACCAAATTTCACTTCAAAAGAACAATCTTTATCTATCAGTAAGGCCGAAGTTGACCCTGCTGTTTATGTAGAAGACGCCCTGCCTGTATCCATAATTGATCTTACCCTTAATGGTGGTGCACAACCCGCAAAACCCGTAGAAGTAGCATTTAACTACGATCCTGCAAGACTAAACCCTAATTTTACTGCAGAAGAACAGCTGGAAGCCTACCGATGGGATGAAGCCGGTGGCGGATGGGTTAGTTTACCGATGCGATTTGATGATAGTGCCCATACAGTTTATGCCTTGGTAGATCATTTTTCTCCTAGCGGATTATTTCGCAAAATATTTGAGGTATCTGAAGTTTTTGTAGATGAGTTAAAAGCCATTAAACTGGCTAAAAAAGCAATCGACGCTCTAGATAAAGGAATCACTGAATTAGAAGAAAACATCTTAAATACCTGTTATATAACACCCGAAAAGAATTTTAAGATACTCTATTCTAAAGAAAGTATCGAAAACAATCCAATAACCGAGGATCGTGCCTGGAAACATCAGTTTACGAGATCAGGCTTTAATTATAGTAAAGAACACCCCTTTTACATTCAAGACCTCGGCTTTTTTTTAGAAAGCAGTTTAGAAATTTATGTCAATACATTAAAAATGAAAAATCCTGCAGGTACTGTCAAAGGATATTTTGGTACTTACAAACAAATCGTCAAAGTTAAAATTGATTCATATTTTTCGAAAGTATCAGCTAAAGAGAATCCTTTTTCAAGTTCATCACAGGGACTGCCTGGTTATGAGAAAATTTTTGAAACTATTCATATTCCAACAATGAGTGCTAATAGCTCTGATTTTGCAAAGACCGTTCTGGCACATGAACTTTTTCATAGAATGCAAGCTGAATATTATGTTGTTGAAGGTATGCTAAACCCATTTAATACATGGTTTCTAGAAGCTACCGCCGAATATGCTGCTTATGCTGTCGCCTGGCCAAGCCAGATAAATGAATTGGATAGTGGTTTAGGAAATAATTATCTTCATTACCCTATTGATGACAAGGGAGTTAAAAAATCACCAGGTCATTATGGATGGACAGATCGTGAATATGAATACATAACATCACTTTGGATTAAATATTTAATTGATAATGGTTCGAATTTAAAAGAAATGATAGTCTATGATGCCTCAGGTTATAAATTTCCCATTTATAGTCTTTTATCTTATTTAGTTGAAAATAAGCTTGGCTACATTGGTTCCGTTTACCGAAATTTTGCACATGAGATGATGTTTGCGCGAGATGGCAGTCTGAATTCTTATTTAAACTCAACGAAAGGAGGTAAAGACAAAAGAGACCTGGCCATTAAAAACAGTGCGCTAATATTGGGAAAAAAGAATGAGACGTCGTATACTTTTGAAATGCCTTATAATTTTACCTCTCATCTTTGGGCCATTAGTCTGGATAAACAGAAAAGTAATACTAAAGTAAAAAAGTCACCGGTAATTGTTGAAGTTAAAGATAAAACAGTTGGGTTAACCATAGATATTTTCCTTTTACCCAAAGGTAAATCATTTATCGATCCTCCTAAACCGGTAAAAACAATTTACACCGAAGACACCTCAGAGATTATCATGGTAGAAGAAGGTGATGTTCTTTGTGTTGTTTCAACACAAGGAAAGCTTACTGCCGGTAAGGCTGAAGTAATTGTTAGTGATGCCTCTGTGCAATTAGAAGTTAATCCGCCCGAATTGCTCGATGCGGTGAGCAATAGGGCCTATCCATTTGAAATTACCGCAGAAAATATCCCAAAAAAAATTGAAAAAGTAAAATTAGAATGGGATTTTGGAGATGGTAAGAAAAATAGCCAGGGTTTCAAGACTGGTGTAGCAGTGGCATCTGAAACTGCAGAATTGAGGATTCAGCATCAATATGATGACGTTGATAAAGAAGAAACCTATCCATTAATAATAGTGCTTAAAGATGATGCTACAGGAATGACACTAGCAACCAAAGAGGTTACAGTTACATTGCCTATGAAAAAACCTTCGGTATTAATTTCAGCAACACATTTTGTTGGCCCGCCAGGTGCTACTTTCGATATGGAGGCTTTGGCATCGCCAAAAAGTACATACCGATTTGTTTGGCAAGTTGATGGTATGGCAGAAGCATACAAACAAGTAGGAGAAAAATCGGGTATTGCACCTGTTATCAGCAAAAAAGGGCAGTATAATGTTGTTGTTAAATTATATAGTACCGACAATACATATCTCGCATCCGATAATGCAACCATTACGGTAGAAGAGGAAGAACTAAATACCGAAGGCATTGAAGGTATTGTGGATATAGATGAAGGTATCAAAGAATCGGTACAAAAGGCATGGGTACTAACAGAGACAAAATTAGACAATAAGGCCGATAGATTAGAAAGAAAAAATAAATCGTATAAAAATGTCTATACTTTTAAACAAAATCTATCCAACAACAGTTTGTATTGCAAGCAAACCTTTATTGGCAAAACGGACACCTATTATAATCCGGCTAAAGAAAATGGTGAAGGTCTGGGAGCTCAGTTTAACTGGACGGGTCCTCCTAAATTTATTAATCCGGGAGATAAAATAACCATGCAATTAAACGGTAGTTTAGCTGAAGAAAATCAATCTTTCTTTGGGTTTAGTTTTCAAATTGCAGCCAGTGCCTGTATTTATAAAAAAGGAGCCGATGACGCCAACTGGTGTGAATCCCTTAGAAATACAGCAGGTAAAACTACTTTTTCTATTTCTAAAAAAAGTACCTCTTTCAATGAAAATGTGTCCTTGGACAAAATACCCAAAGGTGAATCTGATGAAATTCTGTATATAAGAGTAGGTGGTGGAATTGAAGGCGCTCGTACCCAATATATTTATGAATGGAAATAAAACTGTTTGATGATAGCTTAGTTAATAGCATATACAATTATGATTTATTGTTCCAATTGCAAAGCTCCACTTAAAGAAGAGGCTAAATTCTGTACCCAATGTGGTACTACCACTCATACTAAAGAAGGATCGAATGATTCTTCTGAAGAAGTAATTGACCAAAAGGAAGGAAGCGACGGTTATTCATTAAAACTTTTTAAGTTGGTATTGGGCTTTATTGCGATTATGGCCCTGTTCTTTATTATAAAATCATTTACAACAGATATTTCCCCAGTAGAAAACTCGTTTTCTACGGCCAAAGAAATGTCAAAATTAACAGGGCAGTGGCATGATCCTACAGGCGTACTTTTAGGTGATAAAGAAGCTACGATTCAGATGCGTAAAAGAGGGAATTCACTGGTAGGTGCCGATAGTAAAAATGATATTGATATATTATTAACTCCAATGGGTCATAACGTATACAATGGCAAAGTAAATTTAAGGGGTGTTGATGGATATTTTGATGTGAGCTATTATGAACAGGAAAATAAATTGGTGTTCTTTAGCACCTTGACAAAAAGTAGCTGGTATTTAAAAAAGTTGTAGAAATGAAATATTGCGAAAACTGTGGCAGCACATTAAAAAAGGGCTCAAAATTCTGTACTAGTTGCGGTGCTGAAATTAAGGTAACCAACCTCAAAGAAAAAGAACCAATAAAAAGTACAAAGTCTATAACCAAAGAGGCCAACACCATTGATTTTAACACCATTAATAAACGTATTCGCATACAAAACAGCCAGAGCAAGATCGTAAAAAGAAGCCGTTATGCAGCCTTTCTCTTTTTTATACTAATGTTCTTGCCGTTTCTTGAGTGGAGTCCTTTTACCGGCGCCTGGGCACTGGCATTTATATCGTTTTTTTTAGTAATTGTTGCTATTATAGTTGGCTATGTTTTCAGAAGCAGGGAAAAGAAGTTAAGTACTCTTATTTCAGGTGAAAAATTATTGGCACATTGGGAATTGAGTCCGGAATTGCAGAAGAAATATGTCGATACGCTATATCAAAATGAAGTGCAAAAAAATAAAGGCATTTTAATGGCGGTTGGGATTATAGCGGCTGTTGTTTTCGGACTGTTTATTTTGACGATAGACGAAGCTCAATTTTTTATGTTTTTAGTATATATCGGGTTAATGGTTCTTATGTCGATATTTGCTTTTGCCATGCCTGCCTATTACAGATATCAAAACAGAAAAAATGATGCACAAATATTAATTGGTGCAAAATATGCCTATATCAATGGCTATTTTCATAATTGGGATTTCTTATTGTCTGGCATTAAGAAAGTTCATATTATCAACAAGCCCTTTTATGGATTACACCTCCAGTATTACTATACAGACCGCACTTTTACCAATACCGAAGCGTTGGATATTCCTGCCCCTGATGACCTTGATCTGCAAGAGCTTATAAAAGCGTTGAAAACTAATAATTAAAGTTTCTGGAGAAATGGCTTATTCCTCAAAAATAAACGATCCGTCATTTAATAAGTATCTGAAGCATACAAAAAATTACAGATGGCAATTTGGTTTTGCCATGGCAATAATTGCCGTTTTGGGATTTTATCTCTATGGATCTTTTAGCGAAGAAATAAACAACCCCGAAGCATTATATATCGGTTTGGGTATTGGTGGTATGTTTTTATTGATCGGTATTTTTTCTGCATTTTCGGGAAAGAAAGAGCGAACCTGGGATGGCGAAGTTGTTGACAAAGGAAAAATTAAACAAAAGAATAAGATCATATTTATTGTCTATATAAGAGACAGCCGACAACAAATACATCAAATACGGTCTGAGAATGATACGACTTTATACGATTATTATAAGGTTGGAGAAAAAGTTCGATACCATGGCAAATTAAAGACCTATGAAAAATATGACAAGTCTCGAGATGATATTATTTTTTGCAATGCCTGTAGCTTTATGCATGAAATAGACGAACATATTTGTCGTAATTGTGGTTGTCCGTTGTTAAAATAAAATTTTTATAACTTTCTTCTATTTGGCCTAGAAAGCGAATTTTCCTTAAATTACCAATGCAAAAGATTCGCTATTATGACAATAGTTGTCATAGGTTGTGGATGATATAAAAATTAATTCCTTATCTAATTTTAAGCTAAAACATGGGTGATTTTAAAGGAAAACGTGTATTGATAACCGGTGGTGCTTCGGGAATAGGAAAAATCATGGGCAGGCTTGCGCTTCAAAAAGGCGCCCAGCTTATTATTTGGGATATTGACCAGGCGAACATTAATAACACGCTAGCAGAACTCAATAAAACAGGTACGGTACATTCATATCGTCTAGATGTATCGAATATAGCACAGGTGAAAGAAACCGCTACTTTGGTAAAAAAGGAAATCGGGAATGTTGATATACTCATTAACAATGCCGGTATAGTAGTAGGAAAATATTTCCAGGATCATAGTACCGAAGAAATCCTTAAAACGATGAATATCAATGCCAATGCGCCTATGATCGTTACACAAGAATTCTTATCAGGTATGATCGCACAAAATGCCGGGCATATCTGCAATATTGCATCTTCTGCCAGCCTGATCTCTAATCCCAGGATGTCGGTTTATGCGGCTAGCAAATGGTCGGTTATGGGATGGTCTGACAGTCTCCGCATCGAAATGCAACAGCAAAAATTAAATGTTGGTATTACTACGGTCTTACCCTATTATATCAGTACCGGTATGTTTAAAGGGGTTAGCTCTGTAGTGCCAATACTAAAACCCGAAAAGGTGGCTCAAAAAATTATAAGGGCCATAGAAAAGAATCGAATTATAATAAGCATGCCCTGGAGCATGCATTTTGTTCGGTTTTTTCAAGGCATATTACCTATCAGGATTTTCGATTGGTTTGTTGGCCGTGTGATGGGCATCTATAAGACCATGGAAAAATTTGAGGGGCGTTAAGACTGATTTGGGATTAGATAATCCGTCATTACGAGGAGCCTCATTATTGAGGCGACGTGGTAATCTTACAAATTGGAGTTACCATCAATAAGATTGCTTCTCCCGAGAACTCGGAATCGCAATTACGTTTCAATTCACTCGGGATTCATGGCAACAAGCGCAATGGGCCCTCCTATCCAGTACTGCAAAACTAATATCTGAGAGATTCTTTCTACTACCAACATGATACATGCATATCAAAACTTTCTAATAGACCGTAACCCCTTAATATGTCTTGTAAAAATGGCTATAATACAGTCTCTTTTTGAAAGTCATTAGAGTTCTTTGAAATAATTATAATAACTTGCAGATGACCAAATTATGAAAACACAGTTAACGATAATTCTAATTGCTTTTAGCTTTGGCATATCTGCCCAAATCAAACTTGATTCTCTATATGCTGTTTGGCAAGACCAATCACAAGAAGACTCTACAAGGGTTGGTGCCTATAAAGATTACATCTGGCATGGGTTTTTATTTTCAAAACCCGACAGTGCATTTATACTAGCCGAAAGATTGTATGAATTCGCAAACCAACAAAATTATCTCTCTGCCAATGCTCAAGGATTATATATTCAAGGGATTTCGTTACACCAGCGTGGAATCTATAGTGAAGCATTGGTGTATTACAAAAACGGTTCAGATCAATTTGAGGAGATAGGAGACCAAGAAGGAATTGCTTCTTGCCTGAATGCCACTGGCCTTATTTATCTATACAAAAACCATTATAGCAAAGCGCTAAATTATTTTACTAGAAGTTTGAAAATAAGAAACGAAATTAACGACCGGCAAGGTGTAGCCAGTGTGCTCAACAATATCGGATATATCTACCATAATCAACGTGACTACCCTAATGCGCTGGATTACTATTCACAAAGTCTAGAGATAAGAGAAGACATAGGCGATCAACAAGGCATTGCAACTTCGCTTATCAATATCGGAGAAGTATATACAGCTCAAGACGATTATCTCAAGTCCTTGGATTACTATTCACGAAGTTTAAAATTGTTTGAAGAAATAGACAACCAACAAGGTGTTGCCAGTGCGTTGAACAATTTTGGATATGCTTATCGTAACCAAGGCGATTATCCCAATGCACTGAATTACTATTTGCAAAGTTTGAAAATAAGAGAAGACATGGGTGATCAGCATGGAATCACAACTTCTCTTAACAACATTGGAAATATTTACAAAATAATGGGCAATTACCCCAAAGCAATTGCCTATTGCAAAAACGGGCTTGAACTCGCCAATAGAGTAGGATTGCTACTAGAACAAAAAGAAGGATGTAAGTGCTTGTATGATGTATACAAAGCTATTGGTAATGGAAATAAGGCCTTGGAATATCATGAATTGCTCACTGTTATAGAGGATTCTTTAAATGCAGAAGGAACTTCCAAAAAGCTTTTGGAAATGGAATTTCAAAAACAAATCACTGTGGATAGCCTTGCACAGGTCGAGAAAGATCGATTGGTGCAGAAGGCCAATGATGATGAAGTAAGAAAGAAGAACAAAACAATAAACATCGCAATTGGCGGAGTGTTGATTTTTATGATTTTGGCTGGAGGCTTTTTTAGTCGTTGGAGATACATTAAAAAATCACGAGACATTATATCAAAAGAAAAAGACCGCTCTGAAAACCTGCTACTCAACATTCTACCACCCGAGATAGCCGAAGAACTAAAAACCAAAGGTAGGTCTGACGCCCGTGATTTTGATAAGGTTTCCATTTTATTTACCGATTTCAAGAGCTTTACCGAAGCTTCTGCCAAATTAAGTGCTCAGGATCTTGTATCTGAAATCAACGCATGTTTCGAGGTCTTTGACGGTATAATGGATAAGTACGGAATCGAGAAGATTAAGACAATTGGAGATGCATATATGGCTGCAGGGGGATTACCGGTGCCTAGTGACGGCTCAACAAAAAACACTGTGTTGGCAGCTTTGGATATGCAGACTTTTATATCCAGGCGGAAAGTTGAGATGGAAACCCTTGGTAAGCATTCATTTGAAATGCGTGCTGGCATTCATACGGGGCCAGTGGTAGCGGGCATTGTTGGTGTTAAGAAATTCCAATATGATATATGGGGGGATACGGTGAACACGGCCAGTAGGATGGAAAGTAATGGGCAAATCGGGAAGGTGAATATATCTAAACATACCTATGAGCTTATAAAAGATGATCCACAATTCATATTTGAAAGCAGAGGTAAAATAAAAGCAAAAGGTAAAGGTGAGATTGAAATGTATTTTGTTGAAAGAGCCGATATGTAAATAGGTTGTTTAAAATAAACACTAATTACAAATGTCTGAGAACGATACAGAGCAATTTATATACAAATGATTGCTTCCTTAGATAAATCCCAGCTACACCACCCTAACAGCTTTGTACATGCTATATTATCCCTATAATATGGTTTCATGTCAAACTCATTACATAGAGGATTGAATATGCTGTCTGGGCTTTATACTGAATTTGGTATTTATTCTAAATTATAAAACGTTGGTTAAATAAAGGGCGGTTTCTTCTTTTCTATTGTTTCTTGAAGTCTCTTTTGCTAAATCTAATACCAAAAATTATGATCAATAAAGTAAATGAAATAATCAAAATAATGTCTTTTTTCTGTGAAAATATATTGTTTAAAAATGATGAAGTTAAACCTGTTCCCGCATTATTTTTAATAATAGGACCTTCTTTAAAATCACCCATATTTAGTTCTATAATTTGACCTTCATCTATAACGCCTTTAATTTCCTCATAGGTTCTTGTTATGTCCTTTTCAATTATTGATAGTTTTAATGTATATTCTCCCAAACCTGTGCCAAATAACTGAATAGGTAAATCCTTTATATTAGTTATATACTGCTCTGGTAATATTATTTGTTGAACAGTTTCTTCAATAAATGGTGGTGTAAATTTCACAATTGGCAAACCTTCGGGTAAATAAACACCTCCATCAAAAGGAGAAAATTGTCTTTCCAAATCCTCTGGAAGGTTATTAAAAACATAGGACTGTCTTAGATCATTACTAACTTCAATTTTAGTCTTACTGCCAATTATCTTTCCATCTGGAAGTTTTACCAACATGGTTAAAGGCGAATGTGCCTCAAGTTTAATTTGGGGTCTGGGTCTCCATGCATCTTCAAAGGGTACATTATATTCCATTTGACTGCTATAACCCACTGCATAAAATTCCCATAAATGAGATTTATTAAGCTTTTCAGTGAGCATCGTAAATCTATTATCCTTAGGTCCTGACTCATATTTTGATCCAGAATTAATTCCTCTCCACAAATAAAAATATCCAAAGGTACTTCCATATCTTTTAAAAGGTTCTTTTATCGGTTTTCCAGTATTATTAAAAAGACTAAAAAAGTTCCATTCATATATGCCAGACAATGGGTTATAGTAGAATATCTCACTGGAAGCATCTTGTGACCCACCGTTTAAATCGCTCCAAACAGGAATTTGAAATATAAGTGCATTAATTTCTCTAGATGGAAAACCAAATAAACGTGTTAAATTATTGAAAAAATAAGCATGCTCAATACATGCTATTCCTGTTTTATCCTTTTCCATCAATCCAACATAATCAACGGCAAATTGACCTTTAGCAAATGATGGCCAAATTGAACTAATGGGTTTTCCCAAACCATATTGACCCTTTATTATATTATCTGCATGAATACTTGGCGTCCATAACGGTTCAGGATAATTTTTATATGAAAATACATCATAAACATATTGTGCCATATTTTCTATTACCTTGTGCTCCTCTTCTGGGATTGTTAAATACGGAGGATGTCTATCTAAATGTTTCCACTTATTATTAGATGTTAGATAATCATTTTGATTATATCGTGCAGCTCTACAGGCTAGCATTTTAATAAACCCACCATCAAAATCTGAAAAATTGACGTCTCCATTTAAATAGTAATCCAAGTGTTCTCTATCGAGAATATTTATGGCAGGATCTGTAAAGTTTGGATAGGTAAGCTTCACATTGTTTCCATTACTTAAAATGGGAGTCTGTTTGTCATATAAAATAACACCATCAGCATTTTTTATTGTAACTTTTATCAATTCGCTGAGTAAAGGTTCTGTTTTTTTTAAAATTAAATTGTTACATATCCAGGCATTATCCTCAGGAGCTGATTTAATGATAATATCATAGTTCATTTGGTATGTGCTTGGCAAAGAAAATGGACTCCCCGATCTTATTAATTGGTATCCCAGGTTTATTGAATTTTCATTTAGTGTTTTTAAACTTATTGCTGGTTCCCAAAATAATTTGCTTTTATAATTTCTTATAAGCCCTGGTGATCCAAAATCATTTTCTTTTGCCAACACTTTATCTTGAAGCACTTCTATTTCAAATTCTAAATTATCCAGTTGCTCATAACTTTGATTTGTTATTTTAATATTTAGAAATGCTTCATCTGCCAAAGTGAATTGGTGATCAGGCTCAGTAAGTTCAATCGATACCGAAATTGGTTCTTCATTAAATGATTCTTGAATCGGTTCTTCAGTCACTTCTTGTTTTTCTTTGTATACAGGAAGACTTAAAAGATATTCGGTAAGGTTATGAAGTCCATGTTTTTCAAAGGACGTACAAACTTTATTTGCAAATTGTCGAACATCCCAAATATTAGAAATAGACTCAACACTAACATTAAACATGTTATTATAATCATAATATTTCAAAGCGCGATTACTCTTTCTATCACATGCTCCTTTATATTCACACAAAGTAATCGGATAACCTCCTTGATCTTCTCTTCTTGCATTTACGATAAAATTTTTTAACATATCTTTAGTTTCTTGAACTTTGACGGGCATGAAACTTGCGTATCCAATCCTAATATCTTGTTGGTAATCCTCTGCTATTAAAGTAAATGTATGACCTCCTTGCAAATGATCCGTATATAAATCTATATCTATTTTAAAATGAACAGAATTATCAGGAAAGAGATCTTGTTCAACCTTTCTTGTTAGTTTTTGAATTGCGTAATAAAGTTTACCCGTATCATTTACAGGAATTTTCGTATTTAACGAACGTAGGGCATCATATTCAGCCTGGGAAATAGTGTTGCCATCCCATTCTGAATTTTCTTGAGCTAAACAAATTGAATTTAAAGTGCTTAAAAATAGGAAAATAATGAGTTGATATAGTTTCATAATTTAGTGTATTATAAAAAAATGAGACGTCATGAAAAGAGGTAAGACAGGGTTTATGTATAAATATTAGGGGTCCGTATAAAACTGGATTAATTTATTCAATATCGTTAGATAATTTTATGAATTAAATCATAAATAATTTCAAATCAATTTTATAACTTTATGAGTTATAGGTTATTTAATAAATAATTGAAAAATTCGTCAGTACGCAGAAATAGTGAGCGGAGAAATGGAATTGCAAAGCAGGATGGAGCGTTAGAAAACAGCCAGTGGCTGTTTTTAGCGAACAGGGCAGACGGCGTAAGGCAGGAAACTTAACTTAATTTTATAATTTTCGCCAACGCGACATGCTGGCTCTTTCGTTAAAAAAAATTACTAAACCTTTTCTTAACACTCGGCCCTGATTCGTTTTTTCATCAAGGAAAAAATGAACATAAAAGTAAAAAATTACTAATTCAAGCTAAAGACCTAATTCGAAATAGCGGCTCATTATTGAGGCGACGTGGTAATCTTACAAATTGGAGTTACCATCAATAAGATTGCCTCTCCCGAGAACTCGGGATCGCAATGACGTTTCAATTCACTCGGGATTCATTGCAACAAGCGCCATGGGCCCTCCTGTCCAGTCCTGCAAAAATTAAAATTACCAAGCCCTGCGACACTTCGGGATTGGCTCATTACATTCGCCCTTCCCTAGTGCCTTCAGTCCTGCAAAAATTAAAATTACAAGCCCTGCGACACTTCGGGATTGGCTCATTACATTCGCCCTTCCCTAGTGCCTTCAGTCCTGCAAAACAAAAATCTATGTGCTGGCGCACATCTCTTATTTTTTTATTTCATCCACTCCCTCAAAGCTTTGCTTTGAGACTTTCTGAAATAAAAAAATCCGCACTTCCGTGCGGATTTTTGTTTTGATCGTGGAGACGGAGGGACTATCTATATATTTATAACATTATGATTATCAATTATATATGAACTATATGAAATTAGTACTCACCGAATAGCTCACTTTTAACTTAATTACAATTATTTTAATTTTATCATTTGTAATTTACTGCTTTTTGGAACATAACTTCTACAAGGATAACGGCAATGAAAAGTACCGTTTTCCGGTAATATTATAGGATATCAGTATCTTTGTTACTGATATAACAAGTTAGCAATAATTATGAGAAGCATTATCCAAATCTTAATAATATTGATGTCCTTTACAATTAATGCACAAAACATTTTTGAATATGAGAAGGAAATTGAAAATAAACACGACTACACTTCAGAAGAAATAGAAATAATCAATACGGAAGAAAATCTAAAGTTATACGGAGTGCTTTAAACTCCAAAATCTGAATTTGAAAATATTATAATAATTGTGCCGGGTTTCGGAATGGACAGCAGACATAGTCACTACTTATTAACTCAAGAATTACTAAAAAATAATATTGCAGTTTTTAGATATGATGAACGCGGTGTTGGAAAATCAGATGGAAAATTTAGCACAGTAACTTATGGGATTTCCAAAATTACCAATGACTTAGAAAGAGGTTTCGTAAATATAATTGGGACAACCTTAAAAAAGTTGAGTTATTATCAAATACGATTATCTTGGACTTATTGGGCATCATGTAGCAGAGGACGAGAATGGCAACAATTGGACGCAATTACGCGCGATGGTGTATGACCAAGTTGATTTTATAAAAGACTTTAAGGCATTCTCTGGAATGGCGCCAACAGCCTATTTTAAGCAACAAAACATGGTGAATTTCTTAGAATACCAAGTAAAAACTGGAATTAATACAATTTGCCCATAATAGAAGCATTAAGTTCGACAATATAAATAAGAAACTGGAAATTATGGACATAGTTCATAAAATGGTTGAATTATTCAAAACTAGTAATTCTTCGTACTGATGACTTAGTCAAGATAAGTTTGTCAAATTTGATTTCTTAATTGGTAACTGGCAAGGTATAGAAAGGTGTTTCTGAAAATAGTATGGGTATAAAAGGATAAAATTACGACCGATTTAAATATTTTACATTACCTGCAATGAAGGATACTTTTCCAAAATCGGACAAAAATTAACGAGAGGTCTACATACAAGAATATTAGTATATTCAGCTACAATTCTAATAAAAATGAATTAATTTACAGGTCGTTTAACATTGAAGACTTCACTAAATTTGTTAGCTCTAAATGAAAGCAAATGCCGATTGATTACCAAAAGTTATGAAAACAAATGAGATTAGATATTAAAATCTTGGAAATGGATTAAATCGATTATCTAACAAAACAAGAAATAAATCGGCCTCATAATTTAAAGAATTTCATGATCTTTTTATGGATAATGCGAATAACCAATGCTTTGTGAAACAATCATTAATATGGAGTAAAATAATAAATAAGCTAGTTGCTAACATCGTATATAATTCATAGCTAGCTTAAGTAGCTTAACATTTAAAACTATTATATTTAGTATCTTTGATTTGACTAATCTGAAAATCCGTCACGGATTTTAAGCTGCTACAAATCATATACAAGTACCGATAGAACACATTCAGCCAAAGGCTGAACTTGTAATTACTACGTGCTGCGCACTCCCGACCTCACAAGTAAATGTGTTCTAACGACCGGCTAAACCAAATTACTTTAAGTGGCATTTTATAAACTACAGCTTCAGCTGACAGGCTCAAGCCTTTAACGTGCCATAACAGTTGCTAAAAGTAATTTGGCACTACTTCTCGAATTCCCAATATAATAAATTTGACAATTAACGGTAGCTGCGCTACCTAATCGACAAACAATAATTTGAGATACAATGAATAAATATCAGTCATTTTCTCAAATTATAGATATTCAAATTTATTATCTTTCGTTTCTATAAGCAGAACTGCGTTTAGCAGGTAGTTGTAACCAATTATGAAAAAAATTCTCGTCCTGACAATATTGTTTTTCTCAATTCAATCATTTTCACAAGAAAATAATGATTGTGACGAAAGGATTGTGCCTTATTGGTGGAATGATACAAACAGTAGAATTGAGGGAGAAGTCCCAACGTTGAAAAAGGCTTTTCAAGAAATTCAGCTATACGAAATTGAAATTGAACCAAAAAACGGATTTATAACTTTGAGATTAAATATTTCTAAAACAGGTAAACTCTGTGATATTGAAACATTCCAAATTGATGATAATTATAAGAGTACGGAATTTAACAACGGACAATTAATTAAAGAATTGGAACGAATTGCAATTGGACTAACGGACTGGAAAAGGGATAAAGATTACAAAACTTACAACTTAATCAGGCTAAAAATTAAAGACGGACGAATTGAAGAAATTTTTTAAAATATTTGGTTACATAGTTGTAGTTGTTTTGGTCATTGCAATAGCTTTTGGAATCTACCTCTATTTTTGGAATGAAAACAGAATAGAGAAATCTAAAGAATTATCTCAACGGATAGAGAGTTTTGAATCTCAAGATAGCGATGAATATATGGAATATTCTGTCCATTTAAACAAGGCTGGAGATTTTGAAAATGGATTTAAATATTTGAATAAGGCTGTAGAACTTGACCCAAAATTACATTTAGGTTACAGAGGTTGGATTAGACTAAGAAAAATGCGAGATTATGATAAAGCTCTGGAAGATTTTGACCGACTTGATACTCTAACGCCAAATTTTGTTGATGCACCTTGGGGAGAAGACATAGACTTCTTAAGAGCTGAATGCTATTTTGGTAAAAAAGACTATCAAAAGACAATTGAATTATTAAATCGTAGCATAAAAAATCAAAAAGAAGATTGGGCAGATATTCACTCTTTTGTTTATTTAGGTCTATGTGAATACGAGCTTGGAAATTATGAAAAAGCAATTAGCGAATTTCAACGAGCTTTAAAGCAATCGGAATATGTGCCTGAATCCTTTTTTGGAATGGCAAAATCTTACCAAAAACTTGGACAAATCGAAAAAGCAAAAGAAAAAATTTTAAAAGCAGAAAATAATATGCACTATAAACGAGATGATTTTTATAACGAGTTTCTAAATGAAATTTATATGTCCGAAATAAAGGAATTCAAACAAAAACTAAACGATAAATAACTGGTTACAATACCGGCTATAGTTCATTACGGCTGAAATTCCTAATCGGAATTTCAAGCCTTTTTGCTAAATTTATGGTTACGGTGGAATGATACTCGCGTACCATTCCTTAACGAAACCATAGCCAAAACCGTGGTACACCATTATGAAAAAACTATTCATAATCTTAATGTTAGTTTCCTTTGCCTCCTGTTCTGGTCAAAAGGAAAAGAACTATATAATAGAAACAAGCGATATTGCCAATTTTTGGACTGCCTTTGATTCAATAAAAAATACCGACCACAAAGCGAAAGTCTTCAGTGAATTGTATTTAGAAAAGGCTAGCGAATCATTCAAGAAACTGATATCTATGTCCGGGGATATAAGGAATCCTGAAAACTATCTGCAAAGATTTGAGCAATATCCGAAGTTTTGGGAAAGCCTTCGAAAGCCTACATTGGAATTGCAAAACATAAGATCTGATATTCAATCTTGCTATGAGAGAGTTAAAAATATTTATCCCAAATTTGAACCAGGGGATGTTTGTGTTTTTGTTGGTCCAATTGCAATTCAAGCAAGTGTTCCAACTGGAGACATTATTTTTATGGGAGCAGAAATGAATGTAACTCTAAACGAAATAGATTTGAGTGAATTTCAACAAGATATGTCATTCATTTATCTAAATGACATAAAATCAACTATTGTTCACGAAACAATTCATTTACAACAAATGGGAGAAAGTGAAAATCTTCTACAACTAACAATTCGAGAGGGTTCAGCGGACTTTTTAGCAGAACTATTTCTTGAAGAACCCTTTAAGAGTCCGATTTATGATTACGGTAAGGAAAATGAACGTGAATTATGGTCAGAGTTCTCACAGGAACTTGATTCACCAGATTGGAATAAGTGGTTTTACGCAAAGAGCAAGACAGAGGAAAGACCAGCGGATTTAGGTTATTTTATTGGTTATATGATTACAAAATCATATTACAGCAAAGCAAAAGATAAGAACAAAGCTATTAAAGAAATAATTGAAGTCTCGGATTTCCATCAATTCTTGGAAAATAGTGGTTACGCAGAAAAATTTACAAAATAACGGTGTACAACTTTGCTAAACCAATGTGAGTTGCTCGTTTGCCAGCTTCTGATTATCCTTCGGAAAATCCTCTCGCACAAACATGCAACTTTTCATAAACATAAACGTTGTATACAAGGCTGAAAAAACTCACGTTAACGAATGAACGATAAATTTATAAATTGGAATCTTGACCCAGTAATTTATTGGATAACTGATACATTCCCTTTAAAATATTATGGCTTGTTTTTTATGTCAGGTATTCTTTTAGCATATTACCTTGAGAAACGCATATACGCTAAAGAAAATATACCATTTGAAAATTTAGATAAGCTATTAATTTACGTTATTGTTGGAATAGTTTTGGGAGCAAGACTCGGACATTGTTTATTTTATGACCCTTCATACTATTTTGAAAATCCACTTGAAATTTTACTACCAATCAAAAAAATCGGAGGTTCTTATCAATTTATCGGATTTCAAGGATTAGCAAGCCACGGAGGAACAATTGGAGTTTTAATTGCAATCGGAATTTATTGCAAAAAGTATAAAACTAATTTTTTATGGGTTTTAGACAGAATTGCAATTGTTGCTCCAATAGTAGCATTCTTTATCAGATTTGGGAATTTTATGAACTCTGAAATTTATGGAAAACCGACAAATGGAAATTGGGGAGTTATTTTTAAAAGAGATGATTTAATACCAAGACATCCAACTCAACTTTATGAGGCATTTTCATATCTTGTAATATTTGGAATATTAATGCTGATCTATAAGAAGAAGAAAGAAAAATCTAATGGATTGGTTTTAGGCGTGACTTTGGTTTTGGTATTTTCGGCAAGATTTATAATCGAATTTTTTAAAGAAAATCAAGTAGATTTTGAAAGCGGAATGTTAATCAATATGGGACAAATTTTAAGTATTCCTTTTATAATTGTTGGACTAATTTTAGTATTTATGAAAAAAACCTAGTGTACAACACCGTGTAAAAAAAAATTTAATGGTTCTGGTCTTCGTGGAAATTCCTGCAGTGTTTCCTCTGAATCGTTCCAATTTTGTTAAATTAGTAGTTGAAACAAGCAACTATTCTTATACATAAAAGTTGTGCGCAAGTTTGAAAAAATTAAAGGGCATGAAACAGAATGATATACTTAAATACGGAATTGGAATTTTTATAATTGAAACTATTCTTATAGGAATTTGGTTTTACATTATGAGGCCAGAGTCAAGAGATGCTTTTGGAATTCTACAAATTACGCTGCTATTATTCGGAATTAATCTAATTTTCGGACTCATACTCTACTTTCTTAAAAAAACATTTGCAGTTTTGTTTTTATCTAATTCAATAATGTGTCCTATGATTTTTTATTCTTTTTGGATTATGTGGTTTTCATTTGCGGTGGAATTAAACTAGAAAAGCAGAATAAAAAACCTTAGTACAACACGGTATAAAATTAATAATTTAGGTTTGTGTATATTTCATTTTGCCTCTGCAAAGCAATAAGTTCATATAATGTAAATCATATCTTTACAAGAACAAAACGACGCTAATGCTAAACATATACTTTACGTTAGCTGTAATTTAAAAACCAAAATGGAATTTAATACTTTAAAAGGGATTGAAACAAAAGACATTCTAAATGTATTCAATGAATCGTTTTCAGACTATTTTATTCCGTTTCAGTTAACAGAAGAACAACTAGATTCAAAAATGTTAGCTGATAAAGTAAATCTCAACTTATCCGTTGGAGTTTTTGAAAACGGGAATCTAATTGGTTTTATATTACATGGATTTGATAAAATCAATGGTGAAAAAATAATATACAACGGAGGAACAGGAGTTATTCCAAAAAAAAGAGGTTCAGGATTAACAAAACAGATGTACCATTTCATTTTACCAGTTTTGAAAGAAAAAGGAATTAACAAATTATTCCTTGAAGTCATTACCGAAAATATTCAAGCCATCAAGTCTTATGAAAAATCTGGTTTTAAAATCGAAAGAGAATTATTATGTTACAAAGGAGAAATAAGTATATCAAACATAAACAACAATTTAGAAATTAATAAATTACAGGATTATAACTGGAATTTATTACAATCATTTTGGGATATCTCTCCGACTTGGCAAAACTCAAATAATGTTGTAAATAAATTAAGGAATACTAATATTTCATTAGGAGCCTATATTAAAAATCAGCTAGTTGGGTATATTATATATAATCCAAATAATAAAAGATTACAACAAATCGCTATAAATAAAAACTTTAGACAACAAAAAATAGCTTCAACTCTAATGAGGAAATTAATAGATGAATATGGAAATACTTTCTCGATTATTAATGTAGATAAAAGCTCAAAATCCGTTAATGCTTTTTTACGAAAAATAGGATTTGAAAAAAATCTGGAACAGTTAGAAATGAAACTGCAATTTGATAAAACTTAATTTATATATAGTTCATGATTGTTTTAGAACTTCATTTAAAACTATTACATTTAGTATCTCATTTGTCTAGCTGAAAATCCTCCTACGCAGAGCGTGGCAGGTCAAATTTTATCTAGAAGGCCTTGTTCAGAAAAGCGTTCTTGTACCAATCGTTTAGGGTTTCTACAATTTAAACAATTAATCATTAGTGGGCTTGGCTAGGGTTTGTTTTGTTTGTTTTTGTTTGGTCCACTTCGGAAACTAGTGGTGTGTTTTTTCTTTCACCAGCAAATTAAGATTTAGAACAAAAAAAAGGTAACAACTATTATTATTGACATTATAGTATATTACCCCTTAAGATGCTTCAATAAAAAATTGGTAATAATCAACTATTCCTTTACCTAGTCAAATCATCAACTACTGCTATTGGCGCGTTTTTCTTAACAGAAGCAATTCCATTTTCCATACCACTTGCAGAAGTATACATTTCACTTGTACCAATAACCTGACCGTTAGATGCTTTTAAGTTAAAATAAGGGCTTCCTCCTTTAGATTCTAAACGTTCATAATTACCGTCATCCTGTGAATTCTTCCTTACAGATTCAATTCCATTTGTACAACCTGATTTTCCTTTGTAGCCCTCACTCGCCAAAATGCTTTGTCCATTTGCCGCTTTCAGTCTAAATCTAAACTCCCCCTTTTTGTCATTGTAAATTTCAAATTTTGCCATTTTCTTAGTTTTTAATTATTGAATTATAAAGATAAAAAATATTCTACTGGTTTTTAATCTAAAGTTATTTCCGAATTATTTATTCTGAGTTTAATTGGCTCAATAAATAATTCAGAATAACTTTCCTTCCTTCATAATTCATTCGGGAAAGGTTCAAATTCACACATAGTTTTGCCAATACTCGCGTTTTTGGTTCTTTGGTTTTGATGCAATCATATTTAATAGTCACAAAAGAAACCATTTGATACTATATTTAATAATCGCGGGATGTAAAGTCTACGATTAAAATTGCTAACTTAAATAAGCAAATTGTGAATTCTATTTGTATTATAATTTGTTCGCTTTGCGAACTCAATTGAATAGCAAGAGGGCAACACGGCAAGCCGGTGTTGCTTAGTTTGTTTGAATTTTAAAATACTGAAAAACAGTAAATTAAATTTGTTTTAATAAAAACTGAAATTAACAGCATCTGGATTTTTTACGAAAAAATCGTATCAGCCCAGTAAAACCGTTACTTTTTTTACGAAAAAATGCTTTTAAAGATAATTTTATGTATGAATTTGAAACCATAAAAATTAAGAAAACTACGGCTAATAAGTTTAGGATTTTTGCCAAAAAATTATCTAAATCACAAACTGATACTTTGGATTTGATGATAGCATTTTTTGTCGAAAATGGTATCTCCCCTGAAGAAACGAAAGGTTCAACTATACATACATTAGAAGAGCTTATTAAAAAAAGAATTAATGGTCTGGTGGCAATCATCAAAGACATAGAAAAACATCAAACCCAACCAACTGTTGCAATGTTACAATTGCTTTTTGAACAAACGGCACCTAAAAAAATACAACCTCGATTAGTAGAAAAAAAGCAAAAACAATTTTACCAGGATTCCTTTGCAACATCCCTAGAGGCTATAGAACTAAGAAAAGAAAAGAACACCTATAGAAAAAAGCTTAAGGATTCGCTAGAGGAATTCGCAACTGTGTTGCATAAGATAAATATCGTAAAAAGCCATTTTGGAAAGCCTAAACTTCAACTAGATATGCCATTGGCAGAATTTGAGAAACTTAAACAAAGAATTAAATCTATTGAAAATGTTTATTAGAATCTAGCGATTTTTTATGGTCAACAATTACTAATTTAGATTTTAATATGGCCATATCGTCTGAGACTTTTCTGTCTAAAATTTTAGCATAATGCTGTGTTGTTCTTAAAGATTTATGGCCTAACATTTTACTTACAGATTCTATGGGAACGCCATTTGAAAGCGTAATTGTGGTTGCAAAAGTATGTCGAGCAAGATGAGTGGTTAGATTTTTGTTAATTCCACATAAATCAGCAATTTCCTTTAAATAAGCGTTAGATTTTTGGTTACTTAAAACAGGTAAAAGAATATCACTATTTTTAACTTCAAAATGATCTTTATAATTATCTAAAATCATTAAAGCCGTTGGGAGCAAAGGAATATTACTGCGAGTATTTGTTTTAGTTCTTTTAGTCTTAATCCACATCTCTCCATCGATCCCTTTAACCAAATTGTCTTTTGTAAGCTTTTTAACATCAACATATGCCAACCCGGTATAACAACAAAATATAAAAATGTCCCGCACCTGTTCAAGCCTTGGAGCATGGAATTTTTTATATAACATCAATTGAATTTCCTCTTTAGTTAAGAATTCTCGTTCAACAATTTTTGTTCGGACTTTATAATTAACAAAAGGATCTTTATCAATCCACCCATTTGAAAGGGCAAGGATGATAATTTTTTTAAAGTTCTTAATATACTTAAGCGTTGAATTATGATTACAGTTTTTGACACTTTTCAAGTAAAATTCATAATTTGTAATAAAGCTATGATTTACTCTTTCAATGGGAATATCTTTAAGCCTGAATTTATATGCTATGAAGTTCTTTATGTGTTTATATGCAGTATTGTATTTTTTAACTGTACTGAGGGCATATTCTTTACCAATCAGTATTTCCATCTGTTCGTTATGACTTTGAAATGTTTCTAGTAACATTTTTTGCCTTTCTCCTATACCTAAATAACTATTTTTTATTGCCTGTGAAGTAATTTTTGTACCACTTCTCAAAAGTTCCTGATGTATGTTATAAACTTTGTTTCTTACGGCATCTAAATAGTCGTTTAAATCTTTAACTTGATTCGTGGTCCCCAATAATTTTCCAGCTTTATTATTCCATTTATCAATGTTAACTTTTCTATGGACGCTTAACTCACTCCGTCTGCCATTTACCGTTATTCTCATATAAACCAGGGCTTTACGAGCCAAATCGACATCATTTCGCTTAGGATAAAAAAGGACCGAAAACGTATTTTTCATAAATAGTGCTTTTTTGCTCACCTAAATTATATAAAAAATGTGAAAAAACAAAAAAAAAGACCTAAAAAACGCGTTGTTAACATATTATATTACAGTGACTTATGGCTAAATCGGTGAGTACCTCTAAAAAAACAAAGTACTCACCGAATAACTCACCTTTTTTATGGTATTATATCTATATATTTGAAACTAAATAAAATGAAAAAACCTGTAAATCAATTATTTACAGGTTTTTGTTATTATTTGATGTGATAAAAGTGGAGACGGAGGGACTCGAACCCTCGTCCAAACAAGCAGCTAAATTGCTTTCTACATGCTTAGTTATCGTTTGTTTTTCGTCTAAAAGCTGACCGAAAACCGCCCACTTTTAGCTTAGCTTCTTAAATTTCGAAATACCATCGAAGCATTGGTATATCTATGCCAACTTTTACGATGTCTCTAATTGAACGCGGTTAGCAAACGCTTTCGTGAGACATAAAGCTTCTCTACCTGGTAGAGACGAGGCTAAATCCTACTATAATTCGGATTATGCAGCTAAAGCGTAGTTATTCTCGCCGTTTATAGTGTTGAAATTGAGTTTTACGAGTTGCTATTTCATTGCTCGGCATGCTTACATTCTAACTGATCTCGCTGTCAAAACCAGTCGTCCCCTTAATGAAATAGATAAACTTCGTTTATCGTAATTGAATTAATCCCGAACCTGTCTGCCGACAGGCAGGCTTGTTTCGGGAACTTATCAAATTATTTCATAATTTTTTCAATGAACAGAGTGCAAACCTACATAAATTTTTCCATTTTAAATTTGACAATTGAAATGACAAAATTTATTTGTAGGTTCTCGATGACCTTTTTCTAAATTAAATTATAACAGAGAAAAGTTACGTTATATTTTGAAATCTATACTTGCGAATTTCTTAATTTCAATATACCTTGCTGCAAATTTTATACCAAAATATATTTATGAAATTTGCCATCATCAAAGAACGTAAAAACCCACCAGACAGGAGGGTTGTACTATCACCCCAGGCTTGTCGGCAATTGATAAAATCATATCCAGAAATGGAGATCCTTGTCGAAAGTTCTGAGCATAGAATATTTACCGATCAGGAATATAAAGATGCGGGTTTACAAGTTGTGAACGACGTTTCTAATTGTGATGTCATGCTCGGTGTAAAAGAAGTGCCTGTCGATGCTTTAATACCCAATAAAAAATACTTTTTCTTCTCGCATACCATCAAAAAACAACCCTATAATAAAAAGTTATTGCAGGCCGTCCTTCAAAAAAATATTGAATTATACGATCATGAGGTTATCGTAAATCAAAAAGGATTCAGATTGATAGGTTTTGGTTATTTTGCCGGCATTGTTGGGACATATAATGGCATAAGAACCTTTGGTTTAAAACATGGTTTATTTGTCTTGCCAAAAGCACAATCATTGCCTGATAAAAAAGCACTAAAAACCGAACTTAAAAAAGTAAAACTGCCCAATATTAAGATCGTCGTCACCGGAACCGGCCGGGTGGGTCACGGTGTAAAAGAAATGCTCGATGCCATGCATTTAAAACAGGTGCATGTAGATGCGTTTTTACATCAATCTTTCGATGAACCTGTATATACCCAAATAGATGTATTAGATTATAACTTGAGAAAGGATGGTGAGGTAAAAGAAATAACCGACTTTTTTAATAATCCCGGCGAATACAATAGCAACTTTATGCGTTTTGCAAAAGTGGCAGATCTTTATATCGTTAGCCATTTCTGGGATAAAAAAGCACCTGTACTTATCAGCGGCGAAGAGGCCAGATCTAAAGATTTTAATATCAAAGTAATTGCTGATATCTCTTGTGATGTTAATGGCCCTATTGTCTCCACGATTAAGGCATCTACCATTGCCGACCCTATCTTTGGATTTGATCCGAAAACGGGAAAAGAAGTCGATTATAAACAAAAGAATGCCATTGCCGTAATGTCGGTCGATAACTTACCCAGCGAATTGCCAAAAGACGCCTCTGTAGGTTTTGGCGATATGTTCTCGCAACATGTAATTCCTGCTTTTTTTAATGGAGATAAAGATGGCGTGCTAAACAGGGCATTAATGACACATCAAGGCAAGCTTACTAAGCGATACGACTATCTGCAGGATTATGTTGAAGACAAAGCTTAATGTTACAGGATAGAAAGTTTTTGATCGATCTGGCCAAGACAAAGATGCCCTATGGAAAATACCAGGGAAGATATTTAATTGATCTGCCCGAATATTATGTGGTATGGTACCATGCTAAAGGATTTCCGAAAGGTAAATTAGGATTAATGCTGGGTTTGGTATATGAATTGAAATTAAACGGATTGGAATATTTAATAAGAAATATTCAGGCGTCTACTTGATCTTATTTTAGATCTGTTCATAAAATTTTTATGGATTCCTTGGGCTGAGAAAAGTTACTGCGCCATAAATAATAGGCAGCAAACCAAAACCTAAAGCCAGAAATATCATTTCTTTATCATAGATCAGATAAGCCGCCACTGCCAGCAGGATCGCACCGATTGAAAGGAAGACTAATCTTTTGGAAGAGATCCAAATCAGATTAAGTAAGAACAATCCATAAAAAAACAAACTTATGGGAGTTACCAGGCTGTAATAACCCTGATTTGCAATTAAAATAATGACCACTATCAAAACCAACAGGGTGAAAAGTGTTTGTAAACGAATTTTTTTGCTTGATGCGTTCCAAAGTTTTTTACCATCCCTTTTCGCCCTTCTTCTCGCCCGGATCCATAAAGTAAATAGCGAAATAATGATAAAAACTACTGCAATGACCGTAACACCTATTTGTAAAAATAAAATTGGCAACTGCGAGACCATTTCAATACCTGAACCTTCACCGCTGGTGAGTTTATCGATTAAATACACCGTGGCAAGACCGTAAATTCCGATGAGAATCCCCGATAAACCTTTTAATGAAAAATATGATTTTTCTTGTTCCATGAAGCACGCTTAACTATTGATTTCACAAGGTAAACCAATATAATTAGAGCACAAAAAAAGATTATATTTAAAAAAAATAAGTTCGTTAAAGTACTAAATAATTAGTAATCCTTAAAATAAAATATCAAAAAAGTTTTCAACCTTAAGTTGTTATTAAAAAATAAAATTCAGTAAAAATTATTTGTTTTTGTGTGGTATTTTTGCCTTGTTATCTTAATATTTTTCCACGCTAAACCATTATGATCAAAAATTCCATTAAAACCAACACCTATGCTTATCAAGAGGTATTAAGCACTTCATTAGACTATTTTAACGGCGACGAGCTCGCTGCTACGACCTGGATAAATAAATACTGTTTAAAACATAAGAACGGAAACTATTTAGAAAGATCGCCAGAAGATATGCATAGGCGAATGGCAAAAGAATTCGGTAGAATTGAAACCAATTATCTTAAAACAGATACCGTTTCTGATAATTTATCGGCATACGGCAAAAAAAGAAAGCCATTAACTACCGATAAGATCTATGAGCTTTTCAAGGACTTTAAATATGTGATCCCGCAGGGTAGTGTTATGTTCGGTTTGGGTAACGACCAGGTAATAGCTTCCTTATCAAATTGCATTGTTGTGCCTTCGGTGATGGATTCTTACGGAGGTGTTTGTCATACCGATCAACAATTAGCACAATTATTTAAAAGACGATGTGGTGTGGGTGTAGACCTTTCTGAATTACGCCCTAAAGACGCTTCGGTATCGAATGCTGCCGGTACCACCACCGGTGCCGTTTCTTTTATGAACCGGTTTTCTAATACCACCCGTGAAGTTGCTCAAAATGGCCGTCGGGGTGCATTAATGTTAACTATGGATGTGGCACATCCTGATATTGAAGATTTTATTACCGTAAAACAAGATCTAACCAAGGTTACAGGTGCTAATATTTCTATCAGGTTGTCTGACGAATTTATGAATGCAGTGGTTAACGAAACCAAGTTTACATTGCATTGGCCGATAGATAGCAAAGAACCAAAATATACCAAAGAAATAGATGCCAAAGAATTATGGCAAAAAATTACAGAATGTGCGCATACAACTGCCGAACCGGGACTGATCTTTTGGGACAGGCAACATTATTATTCAACTTCTTCTGTATATCCCGAATTTAAGAACAGCTCTACCAACCCCTGTTCTGAAATTGCCATGCAAGGTGGCGATAGCTGCAGGTTAATTGCGATCAACCTTTTTAGTTTTGTGGAAGAACCTTTTACCAAAAAGGCATCCTTTAACTTTAAAAAATTCTATGAAGTTGTGTATGAATCACAACGGTTAATGGATGATCTTGTAGATCTTGAACTGGAAGCAGCCGATAAAATTCTTACCAAAATTGATGCCGACCCCGAGCCAGACCATATCAAACGTACAGAAAGAGAAATTTGGGAATTGTTAAGTGAAACGGGTAAAAAAGGAAGAAGAACCGGATTAGGATTTACTGCCCTGGCAGATGCTATTGCAGCATTGGGCATAAAATTCGATACCGACAAGGCAATCAGCACGGTAGACGAAATCATGAAGACCAAGTTGTCGGCAGAATTCGACAGCAGCATTGATATGGCCGTCACCAGGGGACAATTTGAAGTGTTTAACAGGAATATTGAAGAGACATCGGAATTTGTTCAAATGATGCAAAAAGAGTTTCCGGATATCTATCAAAGAATGATGGACAACGGTCGTAGAAATATCTCGATAAGCACAGTAGCACCCACTGGTTCATTAAGTATGCTGGCACAAGTATCATCTGGCATAGAGCCGGTATTCTTATTGTCGTATGTACGTCGTAGAAAAGTAAATACAAGCGATGAAAATTCGAAAGTCGATTTTGTAGATGATCTTGGAGATGCCTTCGAAGAATTTACCGTGTATCATAAAAAGCTTGAAACATGGATGAACACATCGGGTAAAACCGAAGTAAGTGAAAGTCCATATGCTGGCGCTACCGCAGCCGAAATCGACTGGAAAAAAAGGGTTGAAATGCAGGCATTGGTTCAAAAATACACCACGCATTCTATAAGTTCTACCATCAATTTAGCCGCCGATGTACCTGTGGACCTGGTTGGTGATATTTATATAGAATCATGGAAACAAGGCTTAAAAGGTATTACCGTTTACAGGGAGGGATCGCGAAGCGGCATCTTAGTATCGGCAGATGATAAGAAAAATGTGGATGATAAATATGTTACCGAAACATTTGTTGCCAAACGTCCTAGAAAAGTAGAAGCTGAGATCATTCGTTTCCATAACGAATCTGAAAAATGGCTGGCTGTTATAGGTCTTATTGAAGGCCGCCCATATGAGATCTTTACAGGTAAAATGAAAGATGCCTTTAACCTGCCACAATGGGTAGAAAAAGGATGGGTCATAAAAGCCAGAAATGAAGATGGTACTTCGCGTTACGATTTTCAATATATCGACAGCGATGGTTACAAAACAACGATCGAAGGATTATCGAGATCGTTCGACAAGGAATTCTGGAATTATGCCAAACTTATTTCAGGGGTATTGCGCCATGGTATGCCAATGCCATATGTAGTTGACCTGATACAAGATCTAAACTTATACGACGATCATATCAATACCTGGAAAAACGGAGTAGCAAGGGCTTTAAAACGTTTTGTTGCTGAAGGTGCCAAATCCAAAGACAAAAAATGTCCGGAATGTGACGATCCGGAAGGATTGATCTATAAAGAAGGGTGTTTGATCTGTAAAAGTTGTGGTCACACCAAGTGCGGATAAGCCTAGTTTTCTAATCTGATCTTATATTGTAAGGCGGTTTGCTGATTGGCAAATAGCAACAATGCGGTATTTTCATTTTCTGTGAAAGGAATAATGAAGGTGCACTTAGCATCTGCACATTCTGGTATGATCTTTTCGACATTTGTATTCCCTTTAAAGGCATAATACAAAGCCACATCATCGGAAATCTCCCCAAAGGTAAATTCAATATTCGAATTCGGTTTCACAGTAAGTTCTCCTTGTAAAGGTGCATATAATGTTAGGCCGTTAACAAAAAAGGCCTTGTCAAAAATGGGCATTTCGAAAAATTCGTTTAAGGTCATATTATTTTTTGTTAGGGTCCACATATTATCTGATGGGTAATGAGACAGTATCAGATCGTTCGGGTCTGTTAAAAAATAAAAATCATTAAATCGTTGTGTCCAGCTTTTGCCATTGGCATAGCCTGCCCCCCAGGTTACATCTATTAAAAACCATTTTTTATTAAGCTTTACAGCATTCCAGGCATGGTTCTCACGCGGTGGTATCTTACCAATATCATCAACTGTTCCTTTTGAATAACCCCCTACCAGCATACAAGGCACGCCTAATAACTCTGATATATATTTAAATGTTTGTGCATAACCCTCGCATATGGCTTTTTTTGTCCGTAAAGTATTATTTACCATATTTCTATGAATTGCCCTTAATTTACGTTGCAGGTCTTGCTGATCGGTATAACTAAAATTTACTTCTGTCTGACCGCTATACAAAGTTTCGAGGTCATAAGAAATATTCATGGCAAGCCAGGTATACAATGCCCTTATCCTGTCAATATCGGTTGTAAAATCTTTGGCGATCTGATCTGCCAGTTGATCGGGGGAAGCAGTACTTTCTGGGTATTGGCTCACAATACGATCGACCTCCTCAAAATTTTGAGATTGGATATTTGTAAAAGAAAAACAGAGAAAAAGAATTGAAAAAAATAACTTCATACTTATTCAAAAACATTATTGCATTAAAAATATTGCGATAAAATAGTTAAAAATCCCTAAAGTGAATTCACCACTTTACGGATCGCAACCAGATTGGTCATTAATCTTTCAAGGCTGTCTAAATGTAACATATTAGCCCCATCAGATTTCGCATTGGCTGGGTCGAAATGTGTTTCTATAAACAATCCATCCACACCGGTGGCGATTCCCGCCCTCGCAATGGTCTCTATCATTTCGGGCCTTCCCCCGGTTACCCCGGATGATTGATTGGGCTGTTGTAAAGAATGTGTAACATCCAATAAGGTAGTTGCAAATTTTTTCATGGTAGGAATCCCCCTAAAATCTACGATCATATCCTGATAACCGAACATAGTACCGCGGTCTGTGATCATTACCTTTGTATTACCACTGTCTATCACTTTACTTACCGCGTGTTTCATGCTGTCGGGACTCATAAACTGACCCTTTTTAAGGTTCACCACTTTGCCGGTTTTTGCGGCTGCCACTACCAGATCTGTTTGTCTTACCAAAAATGCCGGTATCTGCAATATATCAACATATTCTGCGGCCTTTGCCGCGTCTGTAATATCATGGATATCAGTAACTACAGGTACGTCAAAAGTAATTCCTATTTTTCGAAGTATTTTTAATGCTTTTTCATCTCCAATTCCGGTAAAACTATCAACACGCGAACGGTTAGCTTTTTTAAAACTGCCTTTAAAAACATATGGAATCGCTAATTTATCGGTGATACTAACAACACGTTCTGCAATGCGCAGTGCCATATCCTCACCTTCAATAGCACAGGGCCCCGCCAATAAAAAAAAGTTATTGCTCTCCGTATTTTTTATTTTCGGAATCAAAGAAATATCCATCAATTAATAATTTTGGTAAAAGTACAAATTTATACCTACTCTTCATGTAATTTTGCACCGTCGATATAATAGTTAATAGTTTCATAAAACTTTAACTATCAAAATCTATGTAAATAAATTTCGTTATCATTCATGTTATTTAAATGTCTATTATACTTATGAAAAAGGGCTTGAAAATTTTTGGAATTGTGGTGGTGGTTTTAGTGGCCGCGATCATTATTTTACCTATAGTCTTTGAAGGTAAAATAATTGAGCTTGTTAAAAGAACAGCCAATAATAATATCAATGCTACCCTTGATTTTGAAAAGGCAGACCTAAGCTTATTAAGAAGTTTTCCGAGTACGGAATTAAGGCTTGAAAATTTAACAATTGTCAATAAAGCGCCTTTTGAGGGCGATACACTTTTTAAAGCCGGGCAAATCGATCTTAAACTACCTTTTAAAAGCTTGTTCAAAGGTGCCTCAGAGCCCGTGGATATTACCAGTTTCGCTATTGATGGCGCCCATGTGAATATCTTAATAGACATAAATGGCAAGGCCAATTACGATATCGGTAAAGAGGTCGATACCATTGGCAATAAAGCGAAACAAGATCCTTTTACTTTCGACTTAAAAAAATATGAAATTACCAATAGCAAAGTATCTTACGATGATGCTGCTATGGGTTTGCTGGTAAAGGTATTTGACCTTAACCATACGGGAAATGGCAATTTATCGGTTGAAAATTCTGTTTTAAAAACGCGCTCCGCAGCTTTGGTTTCCATTACATATGATAGTATTAATTACCTCAGTAAAAATAGCGTTACCCTCGATGCCGATATTAAGATCAATTTAAGGGAAGGCCTTTATACTTTTTTAGAGAATAAGGCCACAGTGAATCAGCTGCCTTTGGTATTTGATGGTGAAGTGAAGGTAAACGACAATAATCAGATAGTGAAACTTTCGTTCAAAACCCCATCTTCCGATTTTAAGAACTTTTTAGCCTTAATCCCTGAAGTGTACTCTAAAAATATAGAAGGCGTTACCACCACGGGGAATTTTGATGTAAATGGTATTATTGCAGGGATAAATGACGATGAACATTTCCCAACTTTTAATATTACGATTAGGTCTGAAGATGCTTCATTTAAATATCCTAACCTGCCAAAATCACTTGATAAGATCCATATCAATACAGAAATTGCCAATGAATCGGGCTTGAGTAAGGATACCTATGTAGACATTTCTCAACTGTCTTTCCGGATCGATGATGATCCGTTTAACGCAAGCGCTAAACTGACCAACCTTAGTGAAAATATGAAAGTTGCCGCTAATATTAATGGTATAATTAATTTGGCAAAACTCGAAAAAGTATATCCTGCCGATGCGGTAAAAGGCCTAAAAGGTATTATGAAGGCCAATGCCAGCACTAGCTTTGACCTGAGTGCAATCGAAAAGAAACAATACGAAAAGACCCAAACTACGGGTACTTTCGAAGTGAGCAATTTCGAGTACAATTCTAAGGAACTGAGCAATACGCTAAAAGTGGCAAAAACATCAGTTGCATTTACACCTAAAACAGTAAATCTTAAGGAGTTTAACGGACAATTAGGGTCTACGGATCTCAATTTAACCGGTACCATAAACAACCTGCTTGGGTTTATGTTTAACAATGAGAATATGGAAGGTAGGTTTGTGCTGAATTCCAATACCTTTTCTGTCAATGATTTTATGTCCGCGAAAATTGATACAGCTCAGGCTAAAAAACCCAAGGCACAATTAAAGATTCCTTCATTTTTAGATTGTACTATAGATGCTAAAGCAGCAACCGTTATTTATGACAATATTTCTTTGAAAAATGTCGTCGGTACCTTGGTGATCAAAGACCAAAAAGCCGAATTAAGAAATATGCGTTCTGATGTTTTTGGAGGTTCTTTAGGTTTTAACGGACTCGTTTCTACCCAAAAAGAAACTCCGGAATTCAATATGGTGCTTGATGTTAAGAATTTTGATATCGGACAGTCGTTCACGTCACTCGAACTCTTTAAATCACTTGCCCCTATTGCGAATGCTATTAAAGGTAAGATCAATACCGATATTAGCCTTTCGGGAAACTTGAACAGTAATTTTACGCCTAACCTTTCGACCTTAACCGGAAATATGGCAACACAGTTATTATCGGCTGTTATTTCGACCGAAAATGCTCCTTTAATGGAAAAACTACAAAGTAACCTCAACTTTTTAGATGCCAAAAAACTCAATCTTAACGATCTAAAAACGTCTTTAAGCTTTAAGGATGGTAAAGTGCAGTTAAAACCCTTTATGATCAAATATGAAGATATTGAAATTGCGGTTTCTGGAGGACATGGTTTTGACAAATCACTGGCTTATGATGCCGTGATCAATGTACCGGCAAAATACCTCGGTAAAGAGGCTGCTGATCTCATAGCGCAACTCAGTACTGAAGAACAAAATATCATAAAAATACCCGTGAATGCTTTAATTTCCGGCACATTTAAAAATCCGAATATTAAAACCGACTTTAAAGCAGCTGTTACCAATCTCGGTAAACAGATCGCAAATAACCAGAAACAAAAACTTGTAAATAAAGGTAAAGACGAAGTTACAAATGCCTTGACCCAATTGCTCAACAAGAACTTGCCAAAAGACAGTACCAAAGTGAGCACAAAAGTAGATTCTGTAAAGGTGATCAATAATGACAAGGTTAAAGATGCTGCCAAAGATGCTCTAAAGAATCTTTTAGGTGGTAAGAAAAAGAAAAAAGATACGGTGCAATAGCCGCATAAGTATTTGTTAAAATTTTTGATGTCAATATCAATTGGCGTATCTTTATTAGTTAGGTGAACCTTAAAAAGGATGGTCATGAAAATACGCTATCAACTATCTACATTAATCATAATAAGTACCTTATTTTTTATTTCCTGTGGTACTCCCAGAATGGTGTACGATTATGACAAGGAAGCAGATTTCACCAGGTATACATCCTTTGATTATTACCCCGATCTACAGCTTTATATGAGTCCTTTCGACAGTACACGGGTAATAGAACAATTTGAACAAGCCTTGCTGGCAAAGGATATCAAAAGAGCATCAAATCCCGATCTATTTGTAAATATAGGATCAGAACAATTTGAAACCCCGAGCCGGAACAGCGTAGGCATCGGTGTTGGCGGTACCGGAAGGCATGTGGGTGTAGGTATTGGCGGACAAATTCCCTTAGAATCGAATACCATTAGCCAGGTATTTACCATTGAATTTATAGATGCTTCTAAAGACCAGTTGGTATGGCAATGTAATTACGAAGGCCGCTTTACCAAAAACATGACCCCCAACGAAAAAGAAGCTTATTTTAAAGACGTTTTTGATAAGGTGTTGAGCGGGTACCCGCCTAGGTAATCTTGAAGTATAAGGAAAAACTTTAAAAATTACGTCAGTTTGAGTGCTTTGCGCCAGCAAGGTGTATCGAAAACGAGTAATTTTTATCTAAAAGAAATAATGAGCCCATAATATTTCTCGATACAATTTTTCTTCGAAAAACCACTCGAAATGACGCGGATGGAAAGAAAAGAATCTTTAAGTCATCTCGAACAAATGTGAGAGATCTCTCAGGCGCTGTGCTTCTTCGAGATGACTTTTAGTTTATTAAATTACTTTGTCAAACTCCTAAACAAACTTTCGAGATCCTGATTTTTTACTTGAGATTGCAGTAGTTTAAGTCCGTTATCATGCGCGAAATCAAAGATGGCCGGGCGCATATCTTTGGAAGTATTAAAAATAAGTTGCCAGGTATTATCACGCAGGTTAATGGCTTTCGAAAGTTTTGGTATTTGTTCTAACAATTGCTGTTCTATCCGCAGGTCAAACTCTACCTCTACTACCTGTTCCTTATCGCTTTTAAGATCTTTTAGTTTTTTATCAATTACCAATTGGCCTTTGTTGATGATGATAACACGATCGCAAACAGCTTCTACTTCCTGCATAATATGAGTAGAGAACAATACCGTTTTGGTCTTGCCAATGTCTTTAATAAGATTCCGTATTTCAACGAGTTGGTTGGGGTCTAATCCTGTGGTAGGTTCATCAAGAATCAGCACTTCAGGATTGTGCAAAAGGGCTGCTGCAAGGCCTACCCGCTGCCGGTACCCTTTTGATAACTGCCCTATCTTTTTATGTTCTTCGGGGCCTAGGCCCACTTGTGATATTACCTCTGCAATACGTACTTTACCAACCTTATGTATGGAAGCATTGAACTGTAAATACTCTTTTACATACATTTCTAAATACAATGGATTATGCTCGGGTAAATAGCCTACCGATTGCTTTACCTGCATGGGATCAACAGACACATTATGTCCATTAACGGTAACATTACCTTCGCTTTGGCTAATATAGGTGGTGATGATCTTCATCAAGGTGGATTTACCGGCACCATTAGGACCTAAAAAGCCGACAATTTCACCTGATTTGATAGTAAAACTCACCCCATCTAAGGCTTTTTGGGTACCATAGGTTTTAGTAATATTTTCTACTACAATAGACATCTTGTTATTTTTAGCAAAGCAAAGAAACAAATCTTTGTTGTAATATCCTTTTGCCTTTTAAATTAATCTCTTTAAGCTAATGTATCTTTAATGTTATTTCCGGATGTTTTTTAGGTGCAATGACGGCATTCAATACTGTAAATTTTAGCTCGAGTGATGGCTTTAATTCTATAGTTTTTATTTCTAAAATCATGTCGCTATTGGCATTGATCGTAACAACATCAGCATGGTTGTGTAAAGTATATTCCGATAGGTTTTCTAGGATAAAGTCGGTGTCAGATACATTTTCAATTATTACTTGTTTTACCAACGATTCGCCTTTATAACTGCTTAACGGCGCTACTTTTTTCACTACCAATGAGCTTTCTATTAAAGGCACTAAAAATTCGGCCCTTCCAATAAGTATATTATTAAACCAAACTACAGTACGCTGCTGTTTAAGCCCCTCTTTAAGCGCGGCTTCTGAATGCTCCTTGGCAAAAACTAAGGTAATAGGCCGGTGCCCGCCTTCGGGTACCTTAAATTGCCAGTCTATGAGCCCGTGAATATCAGAAGATCCCATTATCGTAAGATTATGGTCCAGGGCGATCTGCAAGGCTTCATCAGAATATGTATATTCATTTACCACTTCAATGCCATGCAAAAGGCCCTCTTTAATGAGTTGACGGTGCAGGTCGGTTAATGTAGCTACTCCGTTGGGCCTTTGTGCTACCCAATTCGGGTGGTTCCAAAAAGTAAAGGCATCTTGTTTATTGGCTTCTCTAAAAGCTTCGATTACGTCTTCGCGATTAAGCAGATTGGCATCTTTTAGAAATATGGCATTGGCATGGCCTGGAGGCATTTCACGTGTTATCTCGGCACCATTGATCACCAATAGATCATGACCTTCGGCTTCTTTCTTTGCAATCTCAAAAGAGCGGTTTCGGTCGGGATGGGGAATGTCATCTTTATGTGGCTGGTATTCTAAATGTTCGGTAATAGAAATAGCTTCAAGTCCATCCTTTAAGGCTTCTTGCACCCGAATACTTGGCCATACTTCCCCATCTGAGAACACCGAATGCTGATGCAGGTCGCATGTCAGGGTCTTATAACCGGGGATATCTGGAAACTCTATGATTCGTTCATGAATATGCGAATGCGGATTTTGAGCGTAATTCACGCTTATAAAAAACAATGAAAGGATAAAAAGAAAGTTAATTTTTTTCATGCGACTGTGTATTATAACAAAACAAGAAACGAACAAGTATTTCATGCACCTAATTTACAGGTAATAAAGCACATTCACAACGTGGATTTTTCCTTTTAAAACGGGATATTAATAAAATTGGATTTTGTATATCTTTTTACTAAGTTTATAATCGCTAAACACAATCAAACCCATTAATGAAAATTGCTATTCAAGGTATTAGAGGCTCATTTCATGAACTTGCCGCTACAGAATTTTTTGGTCAAAATATTCAAATTAACGAGTGTTTTTCATTTGCAGAAATGCCAGAACTCATTACAACTGGAGTTGTTGACGGCGCCGTAATTGCCATAGAAAATTCTATAACAGGTGCTATTTTATCAAATTATCAACTCATTGATTCTCATAACTTAAATATTCAAGGTGAGATATATCTGCCTATGATACATAATTTTATGGCTTTACCTGGCCAGAACATAAAAGATATTACAGAAGTATGGTCACATCCTATCGCCATTCAGCATTGTCAAAAATTTTTTCAGGAACACCCAACTATAAGAATCGTTGAAGAAAAAGATACAGCCAGTGTGGCCAAGATCATTAAAGAAGAAGGCTTGAAAGGCATTGGTGCCATTGCCAGTACTAAAGCTGCCGAGATCTATGAACTTGAAATATTACGTAAAGAAATACAGAATGACCTCTCTAACATGACACGCTATTTTATTTTGAATAAGCAACGGCAGCATCATCCGGACGATTATTTGAATAACAAAGCTTCCCTAAAATTTATTGCAAAAATGGATACAGGAGGACTTGCAGACATACTTGCTATATTTAAGAAACATAAATTAAACCTCACTAAAATCCAGTCAATGCCGGTAAGCACAGAGCCTTGGCATTATTCCTATTTTATTGATGTTTCTTTTGATGATTACCATCAATATTGTCAGGCTTTACTAACACTCGAAAAAAAGGTTAAAGAATTAAAGATTCTAGGTGAATATCCTCAAAATGTGCCTGTTTTTAATTAATGGCTACTTCTTATATTAATTTCTTAATTTTTATAATTGAATTCTATTAAATTGACAAAAAATTCGCGATTTGACTAAAAAAGTTTGTTTTTTAATTTTTAAAGTATAGATTTGCTGCTCGATTTTAGGTCAATGAAGAATTTAAACACTTGGCAAGCATACTTTTACTTCTTTTATTTTTATAATTCGAAGCGAGGCTTTGTTGGTGTTATTTAGATATATAAATAAAATGCACAATGTAAAAGCCTCGTTAATTCGAGGCTTTTTTCTTTTAAGGTCATGAGAAAATGAAAATAGCAATTCAGGGAATATTAGGATCATTCCACCATATCGTTGCCAATCAGTACTTTGGTGAAAATATCACTTTTGCAGAGTGTTATTCCTTTACCCAAATACCCGATCTGATCAATAACGGTGAGGTAGATGGAGCGGTAATGGCTATAGAAAACTCACTGGCGGGTTCAATTTTACCAAATTACGCCCTTATCGATGAGTTTAATCTAAAGATACAAGGTGAGGTGCATTTACCAATACACCATCACCTAATGGGGCTTCAAGGGCAAACCTTGGCTGATATCAAAGAGGTTTGGTCGCATCCTATGGCTATTTTACAATGCCGTAATTTCTTTAGAGGCCATCGCGATATTCGATTGGTTGAAGAAACTGATACTGCAGAAGTAGCACAGCAGATCCAACAAAAGCAATTAAGGGGAATTGGTGCTATTGCCAGTAAAAAGGCAGCGGAGATCTATAACCTCGAGATCATAGAAAGCGAAATACAGACCCGTAAAGAAAATTATACACGATTTTTTATTTTAAAAAAGAGTAATGGTAATTTAGAGAGACCCGAAGTGGTAAATAAAGCCTCCTTAAGGTTTATCACCAATCATAAAACAGGGAGTTTGGCAGAAATATTAAACATTTTTGCAAATTTTAATATGAATTTGTCGAAGATCCAGTCTTTGCCAATTATAGACAAACCATGGAAATACGCATTTTTTGCGGATGTTATTTTTGACGATTATCAAAAATATCAAAAGGCCATAGAGCTTATAAAAGAAAAGACGAGCAGTCTAAAAATATTAGGAGAATACCAACAAAGCAAACGAAAATATGATACCTAAAGCAAATCGTTTACAACAGGTAAAAGAATACTACTTTTCAAGTAAACTTAGGGAGGTACGCCAGCTAAAAGCTGCAGGAAAGCCTGTGATCAATATTGGTATTGGTAGTCCCGACCTTGATCCGCCATTATCGGTAAGCCGGGCAATGCAACATGCCCTGGAACAAAATCATATTCATGGATACCAGAGTTATCAGGGCTTGCCCGAACTGAGGAATGCCATGGCAGCATTTTACCTACAACATTATTATGTGAAGTCCGATCCAGAAAATGAGATATTGCCATTAATGGGCTCTAAGGAGGGCATTATGCACATATCAATGGCTTTTTTAAATGCTGGTGATAAAGTATTGATACCAAATCCCGGTTATCCTACTTATGCATCGGTGACCAATCTGGTGCAGGCCGAGCCTGTGTTGTATGACCTGAAGGAAGATAATAATTGGTTTCCCGACCTAGTCGCATTGGCAAAAACCGATCTTTCCAAAGTAAAACTAATGTGGGTAAGTTATCCGCATATGCCTACCGGAAGTAAGCCTACCAAGCAACTTTTCGAACAGCTGGTGGCCTTTGGCAGAAAACATCAGATATTAATCATTAATGATAATCCCTATAGTTTTATATTAAACGATACCCCATTAAGTATATTAAGTGTTCCGGGCGCCAAAGATGTAGCGTTGGAATTAAACTCATTAAGCAAGACCTTTAATATGGCAGGTTGGCGTGTAGGTATGGTATTGGGGTCTGCTCAAAATATACAGGCGATACTGGAAGTAAAAAGCAATATGGATTCTGGTATGTTTTACGGTATTCAGCAAGGAGCTATAGCGGCATTGAACAGTGATAAAAATTGGTTTAAAAACTTAAATAGCACCTATAAGGACCGCAGAAAAGTGGCCTGGCAGGTCGCCGAGGTATTAGGATGTACCTATGATAAGAACAGTGCCGGATTATTTATTTGGGCAAAACTTCCGGAAGGGAAAAAAGCCGAACAAATGGCAGATGAATTGCTTTATAAATATGATGTATTTTTGGCGCCTGGAACCATTTTCGGGAGTAACGGGGAAGGATATATAAGAATTTCACTATGTGTAAAAGAATCTATATTGAGTGAAGTATTACAACGACTTTTAATAACAGATCACTAAGGATGAAAAAGATTGCGGTAATCGGATTGGGATTAATAGGTGGATCAATGGCACTTGAGCTAAAGAAACGAACCTGGGCAACGCTGTATGGTATAGATAATAATCCGGCCCATGCAGAAAAAGCATTGGAATTAGGTATTGTGTTTGAAAAAGCAAACCTGGATATCGTTAAAGATGTCGATGTTGTAATAATTGCAGTTCCGGTGAATGCAATACCAGGATTGGTAATTGACGTATTAGACCGTATTGGGGAGGAAACCTTAGTACTCGATGTGGGATCTGTAAAAACAGAAGTTTGTGCTGCTGTTAAGGATCATAATAAAAGGAAGAATTATGTAGCTGCCCACCCAATTGCAGGTACCGAATTTTCGGGTCCTGAAGCTGCTATGTACGACCTGTTTACCAATAAGATCAATATTATCTGTGAAAAGGATTTAACAGATGCCAATATTCTTAAAAAAGCCTTGCAATTATTTGACCTTTTGGAAATGCGAAGCACTTTTATGGAACCGCTAGAACACGACAAGCATATCGCCTATGTATCGCACCTCTCTCATATCAGTTCTTTTATGTTGGGTAAGACAGTTTTAGAAATAGAACCTGACGAAAAGAATATTTTTAACATGGCAGGCAGTGGATTCAGATCTACGGTGAGATTGGCGAAAAGTTCACCCGAAATGTGGACCCCAATATTCATTCAGAATAAGGATAATATTTTAAAATCACTAACGGAGTATATTAAGAACTTAGAAACTTTTAAACAACTCATAGAACAAGGGTCTGGCGACGAAGTTTTTGATATTATGCAAAGTACCAATCGAATAAAAAACATACTAGATGGTATAGTTAAATAAACTGTATTAATATAATTGGCTGAATATCAGCATATAAAACAATAAATAATTGTAACAAAAAAATACCATTTGGTATTTTATCAAAATAAGAATGAAATTTTAAAAAATATGAAATCTACAAATTTTTCAACGTGGTTAAAGAAAATGGAACTCTCTCATCCGCTCGTAATAGCAGGGCCATGCAGTGCAGAAACGGAAGAGCAAGTTTTAAAAATTGCCCATCAATTAAAAGATACAGATGCCACCGTATTTAGAGCCGGTGTATGGAAGCCTAGAACCCGTCCCGGAAATTTTGAGGGTAATGGTGCGAAGGCATTACCCTGGTTAGCAAAAGTTAAAAAGGAAACAGGCCTTCTTACCACCGTAGAAGTAGCCAATGCTCAACATGCAAAGCTCGCCTTAGAATTCGATATTGATATTATTTGGATTGGAGCCCGTACAACCGTAAATCCGTTCGCTATTCAAGAAATTGCCGATGCTTTACAGGGTACAGAAAAAATTGTGTTGGTTAAAAATCCTATCAATCCAGATCTGGAATTATGGATAGGTGCCATTGAAAGATTACATAAGATGGGGATTAAAAATGTAGGGGCTATCCATAGAGGTTTTTCTTCTTTTAAAAAGACCAAGTACCGTAATAACCCCCAATGGCAGATACCCATTGATCTAAAAAATAGGTTCCCTAGTTTACCCATTATTTGTGATCCATCTCATATCTGTGGCGAACGTGAAGGTATTTTTGATGTTTGTCAGACCGCATTAGACCTAAAATTTGAAGGACTAATGATCGAAACACATTATGATCCTGATAATGCCTGGAGTGATGCCAAACAACAAATAACCCCGGCCAGGTTAAGTGAAATAACCCAACTATTGCGTGTGAGAAAAGACCGTGTTGTCGAAAAAGACTCTCTTAAAAAACTCACAGATTTGCGTAAAGAAATTAATGTACTCGATAAAAAACTTATTGAATTATTGTCTGATAGAATGGATGTGGTAGAAAATATAGGTCGTGTTAAAAAAGAAGGCAACGTAGCTATTCTGCAGCGTACCCGATGGAAGAGCATCATAAAAAAAGTGGTTGATATGGGCGAAGAACATGGCTTAAGTGAAGAATTTGTAGAGAAAATATTTAAATCTATTCATCAGGAATCTATAGATCATCAAAAGAAAATAGTGAATAGCTAATACTGGCTTTGTTTATGTAATTTTACGGGAAAATAGATCTGAGTGAACGAAAAACCTAAACACATTTTGGTCATCCGGCTTTCTGCCATGGGAGATGTGGCTATGACAGTACCTGTTTTAAGGGCGTTTACAAAACAGCATCCAGATATTAAGATTACGGTACTTTCGCGTTCTTTTTTTAAACCGCTTTTCGACAATATCAGCAATGTAAATTTCTACTCTGCCCATATAAAAGGCAGGCATAAAGGGGTTTTGGGCTTATATCGCCTTTATAAAGAACTCAAAAGATTGAATGTAGACGCTGTGGCAGATATGCACAATGTGTTGCGTTCAAAGATATTATGTTTATTCTTCTCTTTTTCACTTAAAAAAATTGCGATTATCGATAAAGGAAGGGTGGAGAAAAAAGCGCTGACCAGAATAAAAAATAAGGTTTTCAAGCAGCTTAAAAGCACCCATGAACGCTATAGTGATGTTTTAAGAAAATTAGGATTTCAGGTTGATCTATCAGATCCGATTTTTCCTGCTAAAAGGGATTTGTCACCGGAGATTTTAAAACTTGTTCCGTCAGACCATAAAAAATGGATCGGGATCGCTCCTTTCGCCAAGCATAATGCGAAAATGTATCCGTTAGATCTTATGGAAATCGTGATAAAAAAATTGGATACCACCAATAAATACAGAATCTTCCTTTTCGGAGGAGGAAAATTAGAGATAGATGCCTTGAAAATTCTGGAAAGTAAATTTAAAAATGCAATTTCGGTTGCTGGAACAATAGATTTTACAAATGAAATAAATCTAATTTCTAATTTAGATTGTATGCTAAGCATGGATTCAGCCAATGGGCATTTAGGGGCTATACAAGGCATAAATGTCATAACTATTTGGGGTGCTACCCATCCTTTTGCAGGTTTTGCCCCATTTAACCAACCCAAAGAGAATATGTTACTGCCAGACCTTAAAAAATTTCCTAATATTCCTTGTTCTATTTATGGAAATAAAAATTGTATGGGTTATGAAGATGTCATGAGAACTATTCCCCCTGAAAATATTACAGCAAAGATCAAAGAAATTGTATAAAAAAAGACCTCATTAAATGAGGTCTTTTTATGTATATATTTTAAAATTTAGTCTAATGCAGGAATTCTTAATACCTGCCCAGGATATATCTTGTCTGGATGTGTTAACATAGGTTTATTAGCCTCAAATATTACAGGGTACTTCATGGCATTGCCATAATATTTTTTTGCAATCTTACTTAAAGAGTCACCACTAACAACCGTATGGAATTGAGCTTCAGGCTCTTTAACAGCAGTTGTCATTCTGTCGTCAACACTGGCAATACCTTCTGTATTACCTATAACCAACACAACTTTTTCACGTGTTGCCTGATTTTCTGCTTCTCCGTATACAGTTGCTGTATCATCTTTAACAGTTATATCCAGATCTGTAACGCCAAATTTTAATGATTCAACAGCCTTAACCAATTTACCTGCTTTTTGAACAGCAACTTCTGCAGCTTCTTCCGCTGTTGTTTTACCGATACCAAAAACTTTAGCTCCGGCATTTTTAATAAATGAAAATAATCCCATAATTTAAATTTGTTTTTTTTTAATTAATTAATAGTTTTTTTACGATGTGTAAGATACGAAGTTTTCAAAAATTATGCCATAAATAGCTAAATAATAACATGATATTTTCGGCCTAAAAGTGTAATTTTGTGTAAAGCCTATAAGTTATATGATCATTCACTATTTTGGCGATGAAAATTCTCTTCTAAATCAATTTATTTCTGAAATAAGAGACGAGAATATTCAAAAGGATTCCATGCGTTTCAGAAAAAATATAGAACGCATTGGTGAAATTTTAAGTTACGAACTAAGTAAATCTTTAGCTTATAAACTGAAAGAAGTTCAAACTCCATTGGGTCAAAAAAAGGTTTCTATTCCTGAAAATAATCTTGTTTTGTGCTCTGTTCTTCGTGCGGGTTTACCTTTACATCAAGGACTTTTAAATTATTTTGATAAAGCAGAAAATGCGTTTATATCTGCTTATAGACTCCATAGAGATGAAAGTGATAAATTTGAAGTGATCGTTAAGTATTTTGCTTCTCCTTCGTTAAACGATAAGATACTTGTATTAACCGATCCAATGTTGGCGACAGGTAAAACCTTAGAAAACACTTTTAAAGCTTTAAAAAGCCATGGTAATCCCAAACAAATTCATATTATTTCTGTAATTGGCTCTAAACAGGGTATTGAATACATTAAAAGTATATTTCCGGAAAACACCCACCTTTGGATAGCTGCCATTGATGAAAAATTAAATAACAAAGGGTATATCGTTCCCGGAATTGGCGATGCCGGTGATTTGTCTTTTGGGGTAAAACTATAATAGATAAATGGTAATAGTTGCTGCTAAAAAGAAATACAGAAACACTTCTTTAAACCACTTTTCTTCGATTATCTGCAAATAATTGGTGAAAATTATTGCCGTTGGGAAAAATAGAAATAAAAATTCTGAGCCGTTTTTTATTGGTGATGGAATGATTACAAAAACACTTATCAAGAGGTGCATTAAAAGTAAAAACCAAGAGGCTCTAAATTCATTATTAACTGCTATGATCTTAATGGTCGTTGGGAAAATTGCCCATATTAAAAATCCTGAAATCAAGGCTATCGGAATCAATAATTTAAAAGAATTATAACTCAATATGGATAAACTCGATACTAATTTCAAATCAAAAGTATCAAAATCGTCTATTAATAATAAATAAACGCCATAGATAAAAATAGGTGTTATAAAACCAACTAATGGAATTATTGTATTCTTAAGTGTTAACTTGTTAAAATAAAAAACAGCAAAAAACACCAAAGTCAAATACAAAAAACTCCAAGGGTATATTAAAGTCGCAATACCGATCCAAAAGGAAGCATCAAATATTTTATCTTTAATATCTTTTGTCGTTCTTAAACTGTAGATCCTCCTATAGGCAAGCAATAATAAAAAATGTGTGCCTAATAATTGACTGTTAAGCGTTGAAAATGGAAATATTGCAAAGCAAAAAACCACTAATAATATGACATAAGAATTATTCTTAGTTAAACCATTCTTTCGAACAATAAAATTAATGATGAAAAGGGTTGCAACTAAGAAAGCAAACAATATTAGCTTCTTAGTTAAATTAGTTAAGGTAAAGTCAGTGCTTGTAAATGATACTGTAGTTATTATAAAAACAATAGTTAATAATACTAATACGATGAGTGTATTAATCGGTTTTGTTTTTTTAAAAAATTTGGCAATCATTACTATTATTTCATACTTTTGCTGCGTAAATATACTTAAGATATGATTGCTAACAATATTTTTAGAGCCATTGCTGATTTTTGTACGAATGTTTTATTTGCCCCATACGATGCTTTTCGATCAATGGATGGCTGGTGGGCTTCTAATGCGGTAAATATTGTTATTATACTTATTGGCTTTATTGCTTTATTTTATTGGCTTGGCGAAATGGCCAAATATAAAAAAGGGGGCAGAGTTTTGTAAATTCATTTTTCTAAATATACATTTTGGGAAGTAAAAATAAATTAAAACGATTTCGTGAAAATGAAACTTTTCCAAATGTAATTCAACCTACACGCGAGGAAATTATTGATGGTCTGGCTTTAAAAGGCCAATGGAGATCTTTTTTTAAGAATAACAATCCAATATTATTAGAATTGGGTTGTGGTAAGGGAGAATATACCATTGCCCTGGCAAGACAAAATCCAAATTTTAATTATATAGGTATCGATATTAAAGGAGCCCGTTTTTGGCGAGGAGCCAAGACTGCCTTAAAGGAAAATTTGACCAATGTTGCTTTTTTAAGGACACAAATTGAATTAATCGACCTTTGTTTCGGTGAAAATGAGATCAATGAGATCTGGATCACATTTCCCGATCCACAGATAAAGTTTAAACGGATGAAACACCGTTTAACAAACCCCGGGTTTTTAAGAAAATATCAACATATCCTAACACCCGAGGGTGTTATACATTTAAAAACGGACAGCAAATTTCTGCACGGTTATACATTAGGCTTACTTCAAGAAGGAAATCACGAAATATTATATACCCATCATAATATTTATAAGAATCCGAATGCTCCGGAAGAAGCCACTTTGATCAAAACATTTTATGAGAATCAATTTTTAGAGAAAGATAAGGCTATAACCTACCTCCAATTCAGAACGAAATATTAGATAACTCCAATTTTATTGAATAAACCCGGTTTTCTTAGCGATTTAAAAAATAAATGAGTAATAATGATAATTTTTTTGAAAGAGTATATGAGGTTGTTAGGAAAATACCTTACGGCAAAGTAACATCTTATGGTGCTATCGCCAAGTATTTAGGAGCTGCAAGATCTGCTCGAATGGTTGGATGGGCTATGAACGCGAGTCATGGTGATGAATCTATCCCTGCCCATCGGGTTGTTAACCGAAAAGGATTGTTGACGGGTAAACATCATTTTAGTGGTATAAATCTGATGCAGCAACTATTAGAAAATGAAGGAATTATCATAAAAGAAGCTAAAATTGTCAATCTGGAATCTGTTTTTTGGGATCCCTTAAAAAAACTTAGGTAACTTTATTAACAGTTTTACAATAAAATCAAGTATTTTCTGTTTTATTTGATACTTTTAAAATGATGCTTTTGCATTTTTTTGTTAAATTGCACCGCAAAAAGGGTGAATACATGAAAATTTATTACAAATTACTTTTGATATTAATGTTTCTTCCGTTGTCAAATTCGTTTGCTCAGCTGGATTTGAGCCATGAGTTTGGGGTTTCATTTGGACCAGTTACGATGCAAAGTGACTATGGAGAGAGGCATCATTTACCCAGTAGTACGGCCACAAGTTTTGGGGTTGGAATTTCTCACTCTTTAAGTTTTTACGGTAGTAATTATAACTGGCGTAATGGTGCTAGTTTTTTCTCAGATCACTTTAAACTGAAAACGGGTGATTTATTATTATTCAAATACGAATTTAGAACATAAAGGTAGATATGTTGATGAGACACAAACTTCTGTCTTTGCAGATAAACTTAGAGCGATGAGTGGTAGTACCAAATTATTGAATTTTGGAACGCAATTAGAGTTCTATTTTAAGAATTTAGAAGATTACGGTCTTTTATTTAACGACAATGATAAGTTCGCGCCTTATGTGAGTGCCGGTGTTCAGTATAGTAGTTTCACACCTGAATTTTCGACTAGTTATGGAAACGGCGATTATATTAATAATCCCGATATTCTACCTAGACCGTGGCAGGAAAATGCCATTTTTACCGAAAAAGATAATGCCTTTTCACTAACTTTTAGTTTGGGTACAAGATATAAAATGAGTGGCTTCGATCTTGTCTTAGATGCCCGTTACCAGTACTTTTTATCTGATAAGATCGATGGGTTGGATGCGCCTGCAGACGTTTCTGGTAGTAAATTTAACGACACCCTAATTTATTTTAGTCTGGGTGCTGTTATTGATCTGGAAACATTTTCCAGACAATACTAACTAAGCTTAAAGCTTTCTTTTAAATCTTCTAATAGATCGTCTATATCTTCAATCCCTACACTTAAACGGATTAATGAATCATTAATGCCAATTTTCTTGCGTTCTTTTTCTGGAATGGAGGCATGGGTCATCGTTACAGGATGATTCACTAAACTTTCTACACCTCCCAATGATTCTGCCAAGGTAAAGACATTAAAATTTTCTAATACTTTAAATGCGGCGGCCCTGCTTTCATCTTTGAGCTTAAAAGAAACCATGCCACCAAAATCTTTCATTTGCTTTTTTGCGACCAAAAAATTCCTGTCATTTTCCAATCCGGGATAAAACACTTCTTTTACTTTTTCATGGCTACTCAAATATTTTGCAATGGCCATCCCGTTTTCGCAATGACGTTGCATGCGTATATGTAAGGTTTTTATACCTCTCAAAACTAAAAATGAATCTTGAGGTCCGGCGACCGCACCCCCTGCAAATTGAATAAAATGTATTTGATCAGCTAACTCATCATTTTTAACCATTAAGGCTCCCATAATAACATCAGAATGTCCGCCTAAATATTTAGTTGCAGAATGCATCACAATATCTGCGCCTAAATCCAACGGAAGCTGTAAATATGGAGTAGCAAAAGTATTATCGACCGCTATTAAGATATTGGTATTCTTAGATTTAACCATTTTCGATATTTCTGCTATATCTGCAATTTTCATTAACGGATTAGTAGGTGTTTCCAACCAGATCAATTTGGTATTTTTATTGATCAATTTTTCCACATTAGAAGGATCTTCCATGTTTACAAAATGAAATTTCAATCCATATTTTTCAAACATTCGAGTAAACATTCTATAAGTACCACCATATAAATCATCACCTGCAATGATCTCATCTCCCGGATTTAATATCTTTAATACGCAATCTATCGCAGCCAAGCCTGAGGCAAAAGCAAAACCATGCGTGCCGTTTTCAATAGATGCAAAACTAGCTTCTAAGGCAGTGCGTGTTGGGTTTGCGGCCCTTGAATATTCATAGCCTTTATGATTACCCGGACTACTTTGAGCATATGTTGAAGTTTGATAAATAGGAGGCATTACTGCACCTGTTGAGGGATCGTGATTCTGACCGCCATGAATTGTTTTTGTATTGAATTTCATTGAATATTTTATTTATTATTTCGCATATTTTTTAATAAGGCTTCCTACCGTTAAACCCTGTACAATTATTGAAAAAACGACAACCACGTAGGTTATTACTAAAAAAAGATCCCTTTGCATAACCTGAGTTAGACTGAGTGCTAAGGCTATAGATATGCCTCCGCGTAAACCTCCCCATGTCATTATTAAATTAGTTTTTGGTACAAATTCCAATTTTTTGGCGTAGATCTTTATAGGAAGCATAAGGGATAGATACCTTGCTAACAGTAACACAGGAATAATGAGAAATCCAGCCAAAATATATTTCCCATTAAAAGTAAGTACTAATATTTCCATACCTATCATTACAAACAAGACGGTATTGAGTAAAATGTCTATTAATTCCCAGAATTTATCGACATATTGTTCCGTAACTTCACTCATTGATGCTTCTCTCACGGTATCATTGCCAACAATAAGACCGGCAGTTACCATTGCTAAAGGTGCTGATAAATGAAAATGCTGAGCCACCAATGTGCCTCCCATCACGGCAGCCAATGTAATTATTACTTCTATATCATAATCGTCAATACTTCTTAGTAATCTATAAGTGATCCAGCCAATGACTAAGCCTAAGGCTATCCCTCCAATAACTTCTACCAAAAACAATTCTGCTATATGTAAAAATGATATTTCATTCCCGCCCTTCGCGATTTGGTAAATGGTTAAAAAGATTACTACCCCCACACCATCATTAAATAATGATTCACCAACGATTTTCGTTTCTAACTTTTTTGGTGCGCCTACATTTTTCATAATCCCTAAAACAGCAATAGGGTCTGTAGGGGAAATTAAAGCGCCAAAGAGCAAGCAGTAAATAAAATCAATATTAAAATCTAAAAATTTAAGGATGTAAAAAACAAAAACACCAGCCAAAAATGTTGAAACTAAAGTCCCTAAGGTTGCAAATATGAGTATTGGTTTGCGTTGAATTTTAAGACGTTGAAAATTGGTATGCAAAGCACCTGCAAACAGCAAAAAACTAAGCATTATATCTAATAAAACAGTTTTAAAGTCGATTTGAGTGATTAATTCTTTTTCCTTTTGTAATAATGTATCATCAAAATAACTTAAACCCAATACAGCAAGCGTAAAAAGTATGGTAATAACCATTAAGCCAATGGTGTCTGGTAGTTTTATAAACTTTACATTGATATACCCAAAAACAGCAGAAAGCACAATTAAAACGGTAGCAATGGCAAAATAATCCATAGTTATACTAATTTTTTTAAGGCTAAAATGTATCCTAAATGGATCCCTTCGTGAAAATTATTAAATTCTATCGCGTCTTGGATATTGTTTAATGTTACGTTAGCGCTGGTTGTGTAAGGTTGATATTCTTTAAAAATAGCAGTATTAAAATCTTTTATAAATCGATCAACCAATAATAAAAATTGTGTTTTAATAGCTTCGAATTCCGTTAGGGAAATTAGGCCCATGGGTTCCGTTCCTTTTTTGTAATTATCAATCATATCCTCATCAATTGCGACTTTTACGCCTGAGAATCTATAACATAGCAATTGTTGGGTTACAAGTAAATGGGTTAAATTCCAGGCAATGTTATTCTTAAATCCGGCAGGGATTATATTTAACTGATCTATAGTTAAGTCCTCTATCACTTTAAGTATAATAAGCCTGTTTGCTCTTAGAATTTCAAATTGTTTAACCACAGAAATTTAATTTAGCATAAAAGTATTATTTTTTATCTTGTAAACAAGTTAATTTAAATTTTCGAAAAAATATTTATGAAAAAAATATATTACCTCAAGACTTGTGATACATGCAGGCGTATTTTAAAGAATATTCCTACTGATAAATTCATTCTTCAAGAAATAAAATCCCAACCAATTACGGTACAGCAATTAGAAGAAATGTACAGTTTTACGAATAGTTATGAATCTTTGTTTAGCAAAAGATCTAAAAAATATAAGGCTATGGATCTAAAAAATCAACAATTAACCGAACAAGACTACAAACAATTGATCTTAGATGAGTACACTTTTCTAAAAAGACCTGTCATAATTGTTGACGATAAAATTTTTATAGGGAATTCTCCTAAGATGATAGAGGCTCTTCAGGAGTATTTACATTAATTTTTATATTCTTCCAGATATGTTTTTACCCTTAATTCGGCATTTTTTTTAATATCAACCCAAAAAAGATTAACATCACCAACATGATAACTTTTCTTAAATAGTGCAAATAATCTTTGTGGAAATCGAGGTAAGGTTGTCCAAACCAATCCGTTGATAATTTCTACTTTTAAAGCTTTATCGTATATTTTACCATTACGGTATAAAAATCCTTGATGTTCTTTTCTTTCGGAGATACTGTCGCTGTCCCAGGTTATCGGATTAGAAGTAACCTTGTTTTTGTACCATTGATCAAATTTTTTAGGATAGCGATTTCTTTTATAAGTATTCCAGGAGACAAAACCTCCGGTTTCCGAAGGATTGGTCATTGCCCGTATGGTTTTATATGCGTCTTTTTCAATCCCAATGCCGGGTATATAAGCTGCAATTAACTGAGTTTGTAATGGTTTATCATCAAAAAAGTCTCTTAGAAGCAATCTGCAATGAGTAGTACCCTGGCTATGGCCAACTATAATTATGGGCCTGCCTTGATTGTATTTATTCAAATAAACTTCAAAAGCAGCTTTCACATCTTCATACGCTAAGAGTAGGGCTTCCTTACCTCCATTTTCTAATTTGGAATAAGATCTTAAATGTGCCTGCCTATAAAATGGAACATATAACTTACCTGATGTTACCCAAGCAGAGGCTTGAAAATTTACCGCTGTTTTTAAGACTTTAGTGTTTTGATCTTGATCTGTAGTTGAAACATTCCAACGGGGATCTTTATAATTGGTAAAAAGGGTAGGGTAGACATAGAAAACATCGGCTTCTAAATTATTTATAGAATCCGTTAAAAACGATTTAAGTTCCTCTGTATATTTTGATGGCAATACGGCCCAACTTTCTTCTTTATGATAATCGGGAACTAATGGAATTTCAGCTTTATAATTAGGAATTGTTGCAAAATTAGCTTTACAACTTATAAAAATGGTGACCAGTAAAAAGCCAAGTATTTTTAGTAAATAACGCTTGCTTTTTATCATAGTCTATTGATCATTAATTTTTATTGTATAACATTGGGTTTAATTCATCATCATTATACATCTTCATTTGTTTATACACTTTCATATACTTGTCTCCATTAGAAATATTTTGTAATAATTCATTAATAGCTTTTGAAAGATCTTCCCGCTGTTCAAGTAAAATATCGAGTTTCTTCTGACATTTTAATCTATGATCTGCAGAGGCATTCTCTCTATTTGCCTCCTCTTTCATATGATAGATCTTTAAGGCAAGTATTGATAATCTATCTATTGCCCAAGCAGGGCTTTCTGTATTTATTTTAGCATTGTTACTCACCTTTACATTCTTAAATAAATTTAAAAAGTGACTATCAATGTATTCAACCATGTTCGTTCTATCTTCATTAGAAGCGTCTATTTTTCTTTTTAGTTTTAGCGCTTCAATAGGATCTATATCTGGAAGCCTAATAATATCCTCATAATGCCACTGAACAGTATCAATCCAGCATTTTCTATAAAGTAAATGTTCTAATTCATTCTTGCTATAGGGGTTCTCAAAATGTTGATCTACCTTGTCTAAAATGTGATATTTTATGATAACTTTATCAAATAACTTGTTGAATTCTTCTGCGGTCATCTTTATGAAAATTTTCTTTCTATTAAAGCGATAAACCTTATCTTCATAGTCTTCTTTATCAGACCAATCATATTCAGGTTTTACTTTGTTATTAATAAAATTTATGGCTTCTCCCTGAGTTTTAAAAGTATTAAGTTGCGATAATACCCTGTTAAATTCTGATTGATTATAATTAAAAAGGTTATTCACAAAGGCTATTCTATCATTCAATCCAACTTGAATTGTGCTTTTTAATAACTTATCATTTAATGATCTTTTTTCGTAATCAGTATTATCGGAGTCATCAAAAAGTGTAGAAGTTTTATCTGCAGAAATAGAATCACGAAACTCTTCTTTTGAACTTATTTGATTAGATTTTAAACTTTCAATATCTATTCTAACGGAGTCAAATTTTGGTTCAAAAATATCATCGTCATCATCTTCGATGTTCACTTCAGAATCAAATAATTTTTTAGGTTCTACATTGGATTTTGAAGCTACTTCATTTGATAGGTCTTTTTCAATTATCTGTTCATCGATTTCCTTTTCTATTTTAGCCAATATTTCTTCTTTAGAAACTGATAGATTGGATGTGGTATTTACATAATCTTCTACATAAGTCAACACAGATAATTTTTCATAAATAGCCAGCGCTTTTTCTTTAAGTGCTATAGCCTCATGTCTGTTTTTCATTTGTAATATACTTTGAGCTATACTCACCAGCTCTGCCTCCAGTTTTTTGTGCATAAATTGATGCTTTTAATTCAGAAAGGTGTGCTATTTTTAATAAATTTGTATGATTTCAAATCAAAAAACTCTTTTATTAACCTTTCAAGCCTGAAAATTACAAAATGTTTCTCGAAAATACTGTAAATCAAGCAGAACAATTTGGATGGATAGAAGTTATATGCGGTTCGATGTTTTCGGGAAAAACTGAAGAGTTGATACGTAGACTTAAACGGGCACAATTCGCCAAACAAAAAGTAGAAATTTTTAAGCCTGCTATTGATAAAAGATATCATGATGAGAAAGTTGTTTCTCATGATGCAAACGAAATCCGATCAACCCCTGTTCCTGCATCTGCTAATATTAGAATCTTAGCATCCGATGTAGATGTGGTTGGAATTGATGAAGCACAATTTTTCGATGATGAAATTGTTTCGGTTTGTAATGATCTTGCAAATAGAGGTGTTAGGGTTATTGTTGCAGGTTTAGATATGGATTTTAAAGGAAATCCTTTTGGACCTATGCCTGCGCTTATGGCTACGGCCGAATATGTAACTAAAGTTCATGCAGTTTGCACTAAAACAGGAAATTTAGCTCATTACAGTCATCGAAAAGTAAAAAATGATAAAGTAGTTTTTTTAGGTGAAACTGAAGAATATGAACCGTTGAGCAGGGCTGCCTATTATAAGATGATGCTTCAAGAAAAGATTAACCATATCAAGGTAATTGAAGCAAAAAAAATTACTTCGAAAGAAAAATAATCCATGCCAAAAGCAAAAGAAACTGTAATTGAAATAGATTTAGCTGCTTTAGAGCATAATTTCAAGTTTCTCAAATCAAATCTTCATAAGCAAACTAAATTTCTCGCTGTTGTGAAAGCCTCTGGATATGGTACCGATGCTTGCATCGTTGCAAGGTATTTAGAACAGTTAAATGTTGATTATTTTGCGGTGGCCTATACCCAAGAGGGAATTGTATTAAGAGATGCTGGTATTAAAACACCCATTTTGGTGTTGCATCCTCAAATCATAAATTTCGAATCTCTCATAGACCATTGTCTTGAACCGAATTTGTATAATACCCGTATATTAAATGAATTTCTAAACGTTGCTCAAAAGAAAAATTTAGTTGACTATCCAATTCATATAAAATTTAATACCGGGTTAAATAGATTAGGGTTTTCGGAAAATGAAATCGACTTTATTATTGACAAATTATCCAAGACTAATCATGTTAAAGTAAAATCTATATTTTCGCATTTGGCTGCCTCAGAAGATTTAAACGAAAATGAATTTACACTAAGGCAAATTCAAAAGTTTAAAGGTATTGCAACTAATTTCAAAAAACAGATCGGATATGATATAATGCTGCATCAACTTAATACCTCAGGGGTTTTAAATTACCCGCAAGCCCAATTCGACATGGTACGTTGTGGCATTGGCCTTTATGGTTTTGGTAATGACTCCAAATACACTAAGCTATTAAAGAATGTTGCCTCCCTAAAAAGTATAATTTCTCAAATTCATATAATCAAACCAAATGAAAGTGTTGGTTATAACAGGGCATATAAATCTTCCGAATCCACAAGAACTGCAACCATACCTGTTGGACATGCTGATGGCATTTATAGGGCTTTTAGCAATGGTAAAGGGTATGTTACCATAAAGAATAAAAAAGCACCCATTGTAGGCAATGTTTGCATGGACATGATCATGGTTAACATTACCCATATAGATTGCAAGGAAGGTGACGAAGTAATTGTATTTGATAATCAGGAAACGGTGGTTGAATTAGCGAATAATATTAATACGATTCCTTATGAAATTCTAACTGCGCTCTCTCATCGCATAAAAAGAATTGTTAAATAAATGTTAATTTAATATATTGCGCCTTATTAACCAGTTTAAAACTAAAGAATCATGTTAAAAGAATTTAAGAATTTTATTATGACCGGCAATGTTATTGAATTTGCCGTTGCTGTTATCCTTGCCGGCGCTGTCGGACTCGTTGTTAATGGCTTTGTGAATGACATTATTATGCCTGTAGTTGGTCAATTTGCAGGCGGTATGGATTTTGCTAGTCTTAAATATGTATTGTCACCAGCAGTTGTTGACGCTAGTGGGGCAGTTACAACGCCAGAAAATGCCGTGCGTTATGGTGCCTGGATCAATACAATTATCAACTTAATTATTGTTGGGTTTGTATTGTTTATGATTGTTAAAGCATATACAAAAATGAAAAAACCAGCTCCAGATGCACCTCCTGCAGGACCATCTGATAATGATCTATTGTTACAAATAAGAGACTTATTGAAGAAAAAATAATCAATAAATAGTTTACTAAAAACCCCGAGTTTATTAGCTTGGGGTTTTTTATTGTCCTCTTTTTATTTTTTTGGATTGATAAACATCAGCGATAGTAGTAGTATTGACCGCTTCTTTAATTAAGATTAGTTTATCATTTTTATCTACGAATCCGGGTTGCAGTACTTTAAAATAAATACCACTTTTTGTACTATTCCAAAATTGCTTAATAATTGCAGGATCGTTAAATCGAATTCCTAATTTATAACAAGGTTCCCTAGGCTTTGTAACTTCTATGTTGGCTTCCCCTATTTTATAAATATTACCCACATATATTTTTGTTTCATCCAGGTTGGTAATGGTTAAATTTTCTCCAAACATGCCGTAGTTCCAATTCAAATTTGGGTATAATTGCCGCCAAAACTCATAATAATTCTCACTATATCCATAAACGGCCTTTTCGATGCCTCCATGATGTTTTCTGTCTACAACAGCATCATTTAAAACATCCTCTTTATCCAAAAATATCGGTGTGTCTGATGGATATTTAAAAATGCCCGTTTCAACAACCTTTTTTCGCCATTGAATCGTTCGCTTTTCACCAATATTGACCGAAACTACTTTCATGAACTCCAATTTTTTAATTCGTCAGCTATTTTTCTGTCGTTAGATAGTCGGGGGACCTTATTCTGCCCTCCCAATTTTCCTATTGATTTCATATAGCTTTGAAATCCGTTCTTATTGACTTTTGTGATTTTTAGTTGCTGTAGTATTTTTCCTTTGATCAAATCTAAATAATAGGAGTTTTGCTCTTGCATCGAAAGATCCACCTTGTTTATAAACTCCTTTAGGTCACTCGGTTCTTTTTCAAACTCGATAAACCATTCATGATAGGGCAATCCGCGATCGGGATTAGTTTGAGGGGCCACTGTAAATTCATTTACGGTAATATCAGTTCCTTTCACGGCTTCTTCTAAGGCATGTTCAACCTCTTTTGCAATAACATGTTCACCAAAAGCTGATATAAAATGTTTAATTCTTCCGGTAACGATTATTCGGTGAGGTTTTAAAGAAGTAAACATTACTGTATCTCCAATGTTATAGGCCCAAAGACCGGCATTCGTTGAAATGATCATCACATAGTTTACACCGAGTTCTACATCTGAAACTGTAAACCTTTTAGGCTTATCATTAAAAAAGTCGTCTGACTTAATAAACTCATAAAATATACCGCTATTTAATAATAACAACATCCCTCTGGTATCCTGTCTATCCTGAAAGGCAAAAAAACCTTCGGAAGCAGGGAATAGTTCAATGGAATCAACCTTTCTGCCAATCATTTTTTCAAACTTATTACGATATGGCTCAAAATTTACGCCCCCATAAACGAATAACTTAAAATTTGGAAAAACTTCGGAAATTGTTTTACCTGTTTTTGAAATGATCTTTTCGAAATACATTTGTACCCAGGAGGGTATGCCACTAATAAGGGTCATGTCTTCCTTTAAGGTTTCATCTACAATAGCCTCAACTTTGGTTTCCCAATCTTCTATGCAATTCGTTTCCCAACTTGGCATTCGATTCTTTTGTAAGTATTTGGGGACATAATGAGCTACAATTCCGGATAACCTCCCCGTTTTTATTCCATTTTTTTCAACAATAATAGGGCTCCCTTGTAAGAATATGAGTTTACCATCCACAAAATTAGCATTACCGGTCTCGGCAATATACATAAGGAGTGCATTACGTGCTGCATTCATATGATGAGGCAGGGAAGCTTTCGTTAAGGGAATATATTTTGTGCCAGATGTGGTGCCCGAGGTTTTTGCAAAATAAATTGGTTTTCCTTCCCATAGCACATTGCTTTTACCTTCCATTATTTGGGTGATATAAGGCTTTAGATCCTCATAATCCCTGATAGGTACCTTTTGGGAAAAATCTTCAAAATTTCTAATATCATCAAAATTATGATCTTTCCCAAAGGCGGTATGCTTTGCTTGAGCCATTAAACTCTTAAAAACTTTGATCTGTGTTTTTTCAGGCTCATTTGCCCATTTATACATTCGCCTTTGAAGCAGTTTGGCTATAGGTTTGGCTAAAACAGATTTGATACCCATTACTTAAAATCTATGAAATTTAAAGGATTAACCGGATAACCGTCGCTCCATAATTCAAAATGTAAATGTGGGCCGGTAGATAATGCTCCTGTAGACCCGGCATTGGCTATAGCCTCACCAGACTTCACTAAATCTCCTTGTTCCTTATGCAACGATGCATTGTGTTTATAAACTGATAAAAAACCTTTAGTGTGCTCTAAAATTATTACGAAACCTGTTTCGGCCGTAAATCCGGTAAAAATGACGGTTCCGTCTGCAACTGCTTTAACCGGGGAATCTTTTTCAACGGCAATATCAATTGCATAGTGTTTTTCTTTTGGATTGTAAGTGTCTGTGATCCTTCCTGATATAGGAGCAAAGAAAACGATCTCTGTTTTTTTAGTAGCTTTCTCAAAAAGACTATACCGGTCTTCTCTTTCAACTTCTTCTCTAAAGACCGAATCTACAGGCGTGGCATTTAAATTAACATCTTCAATTCGCAATTGCTCAGCTATAGAGTCCTTATCAAAAGTAACATCTTTTATCTTACCTGTTAGCACTTGTTGTATATTTTGAATATATACATCATTTACAGCTAGTTTTTGTTGTAGGGAATCTACTTTATAAACCAAATCTGAGGCCTTCTTTTTCAAATCAGAAGAGGAATAACCCGGTATATATTCTTTTAAAGGTGTAAATGCTATTAAAATAATGGTTAATCCAATTAATAACATAGAAAATAAACTACCCAGTACCAATACGTTTAAACGATTTAATTTAAATGAGAATCGCTCTTCGAATGTATCCTCATTTAAAACAACAAAACGGTATTTAAACGTTAGTTTTTCTTTAAGTTTATTTCTATTTTTTTTCTTTTTAACCATACTCTAAGAAAACAAATATACAACGGAAATTTCAGTTAGGAATTATGAATTAATTTCTTAAAATTATTAATTTTTATAGAAATTCATTTCATCTAAATATTGCCAAACCTTACAGGGTAGTAGTGCAGATATATTCTTTTTATCTTTTATCGCCTTTCTTATAAAAGTAGAGGAAATCTCCATGATAGGCGCATCTATTTTATGAACCTTCGGGTGATCATCGAATTTCGTTTTAATGATCTTTCCTTCAAAAATACGGGGATAAACATATATTTCATACTGTTCTAAAATTACTTCATAATTTTTCCATTTATGAAACGATTTTAAGTTGTCTTCACCCATGATCAAATTGAATTGATGTTGTGGGTATTTTTCTGCTATATGGACCAAGGTGTTTACAGTATAGTTTGGTTGAGGTAAGCCAAATTCAATATTTGAGGCTTTTAACTTTGGAAAATCCTCCGTAGCGATCTGAACCAGTTGATAACGATGGTGATCTGCGAGTAATGACTTTTTTATCTTAAAAGGATTGTGAGGAGTAATGATCATCCAGACCTCATCGAGATCAGAAAATTCTACCATATGATTAGCAATGGCTATATGCCCGATATGAATTGGATTAAAAGTGCCAAAATAAAGCCCTATTTTCATTGATCTTTTGCTTTTTTCTTAACCCCCACAAAATCGGCAACTAATTTTTCAGCATCCTGTAAAGCCTGGTCTAAATTTACATTCTTTATAATGGTATCAAACTGAGGTGCCGTCGCTAATTCAATAGAAGCTTTTGCAATTCGCATATTAATTTTTTCTTCACTTTCTGTTTTACGTTTTTTGAGACGTATTTTCAGTTCGTCAACACTAGGGGGTTTTACAAATACCGCTAAGGTTTCTTTTGGGAATTTCTTTTTAATTCTTAATCCACCCGCCACATCTATATCAAAAATAACATGTTTCCCTTTCGCCCAGATACGTTCAACTTCACTTTTTAAAGTGCCGTAAAAACTATCTCGATAAACTTCTTCCCATTCTAAAAATTCTTCGTTCTTTATTTTATTCTTAAATTCTTTTATGGATAGAAAATAATAGTCTTTCCCTTCTAATTCCTCTCCACGCGCTGGCCGAGATGTGGCAGAAATAGAAAATTCTAAATTTAAATATTCCAAAGACAGTAAATGCCTTACAATGGTAGTTTTACCAGAACCCGAAGGCGCAGAAAAAACCAGTAATTTCCCTCTTTTTGTATTTTTTAGAACCTTTGTATTCATATTTAGATCGGCCATTTCAAATTAGATAAAAAATACCCTTACGTATTTTTATATTAATTTGCGTAAATATATATATTTGTTTATCAATGCTTTAAAAATAATAACTTGCGATTTTATACTAGTTAGTATGTTTTTATGCGTAAAAGGATATTGTCAATAATTAAAAAATAACGAATAAAATCTATAATACATTTAATAATTGCTCTTTAATCTTTTCCAGCTCGTCTTTCATTTGAACCACCACTTGCTGCATGGGTGCAAAATTAGATTTTGATCCTAGGGTATTAATTTCCCTGCCTATTTCCTGAGAAATAAATCCCAATTTTTTACCATTTGAAACATCACTGGTGAGTTCTTGTAAAAAGTAATCAAGATGGTTGTTTAATCGCACTTTTTCTTCAGTTATATCTAATTTTTCAAGGTAATAAATAAGCTCTTGTTCAAATCTATTTTCGTCTACGTTTTGTTTTATATCGGCAATAGATTTTTCTAATTTTTCGCGAACTAATTTTAATCTTTCTTTATCTAATTCAACAACTTGTTCTGACAGTTTTTGAATTGTTTTGATACGGTCAGAAAAATCTTGCTTTAACACCATCCCTTCATCAGACCTAAATTGATTTACTTCTGCGACAGCTTTATTTATAGTTTTTTCGATTTCAATCCACTCATTTTCATCTAATTCTTCACGTTCAGATTTCAAGGCATCGGGTAATCGCATAGCTATTTCGAGTGTGTTCTCTGGTGAAGTAATGGCTATTTCTCGTAGCTGATCTATGTAGTTGTTTATAACTTCTTTATTGATGGTTGTAGTGGTTTCTCCCCCGTTGGTATCTATGAAAATTGAAAAATCTACTTTGCCCCGCACTAACAATTGTGAAAGTTTACTTCTTAATTCTAATTCCTTTTCTCTATAACACGAAGGAAGCCTAACATTAAGGTCTAAATTTTTACTGTTCAACGTTTTAATTTCAATGGAAATTTTTTTTCGGGGAAGCTCAAGAATTGCCTTACCGTAACCGGTCATAGATCGTATCATAGATTGTAGATAAAAATTAGGCTAATTTACATAATTTATGCCAATCGACTTTGAAGATTTGGGCTTTGGGTTGCTATGTTTTTAATTGGTTCGGTTTGTTCGATACAGAGACAATATAAACGCCGGTAAATATAAGCATGGTCGCTACAACTTTTACAATATTTAACTTATCACTTCCTACAGTTAACGCATATAATGTTGCAATTACCGGTTGTAAGTAAATAAAAATACTTAAAGTGGTTGGCTTTAATTTTGTTAAGGCAAAAATATTGAATAAATATGCGAGAAAGGTTGTAAATACCACCACATAACCAACTCTATAATAAATACTAACCGGCATTTGTCGCCATTGGACTTCCAAAATTTCAGGATATCCAAACGGTAAAACAAACAGCAAGCCTAACAAATAAAGCCACTTTATAAAAGTTAAAGGATGATACTTATCTGTTAATCGCTTTACTATGATCAAATAAAAGCTATACGATGTTGCATTTACCAATACTAAAATATTACCGAGAATAACTTCTTTACCTGAATTTATATTTTGTCCATAAATTATGAGCATTAAGGCACCAAATAATCCAATACCTATTCCTAATATTTTGATTAGCGTTATTTTTTCCTTTAAAATAATGGCTGATAAAAGCAACACCAATATTGGCGTTGTTAACATGATCACTGATGCATTGATTGGTGTGGTTAAACTTAAACCTTTAAAAAAAGTAAGCATATTTAATCCAACTCCAAAAAATGCTGCCAATATTATTCTAAAAAAATCTTGTCTCTCAATCTTTTCCTTTTTTATAAAAAGGCCTATTATCCAAAAAAGAATGGTTGCTCCCAGAACTCTTAACAAGATAAACCCATAGGGTTTTACATAAGCCGGCATGACCTCTTTCGCTATGGTAAAACTAATACCATATATAAAAGCTGCTAAAAAAGCTGCGACTAAGGCTCCGTTTCTAGAGTTCATTCGTGGATTCTTTATAAAAGAAAAAGTAATGACAGTGCCTTATTAATTCTCGCATTGTCATTACTTTATATTTTAAATTAGTATATAAAAATACTATTTAGCTGCGTCGTATCGTTTTTCTACCTCATTCCAATTAATGATACTTATAAAGGCATTAATATAATCAGGGCGTCTATTTTGGTAATTCAAATAATAGGCGTGTTCCCAAACATCAATCCCTAAAATGGGTGTACCTCCACATCCAATTCCCGGCATTAAAGGATTGTCTTGGTTTGCCGTTGAGCAAATCTCAACTTTACCCCCTTTATGCGCACATAACCAGGCCCATCCAGACCCAAATCTTGTAGCGGCAGCTTTAGCAAACGCATCTTTGAATGCATCAGAAGAACCAAAGGCACTATTAATGGCCTCTGCTAATGGGCCAGAAAGTCTTCCTTTGCCTTCAGGATTCATCACCTTCCAATATAGACTGTGGTTATAAAATCCGCCACCATTATTTCTGACAGCCGCATTTTTTAAATCTAATCCTTTTAAAATATCTTCAATAGATTTTCCTTCAAGGTTGGTTCCTGCAATTGCATTATTTAGATTATTAGTATAACCTGCATGATGCTTGGTATGATGTATTTCCATAGTTCTTGCGTCAATATATGGTTCTAACGCATCATAAGCGTACGATAGTTTTGGTAATTCGAAAGCCATAGTTTTATTTTTTTTATAGTTAAACTTTTATATTATTCCAAAGATAGAAACTTTAGTACTAAAACACTATCAAATGAAATAGAATGTTCTTATTGATATATAGGGTTAGATGATGATCATTTTTTGCTTGTTCTAAGCTTATTAAGCGTCACTTCAGCAGAATTATATGTTACCTGTCTATTTTTGAAATAATTAAGAATCTTAATCTTTTCATCTTCATTTGCTCCCAGTTGATTCAAAATATTCTGTAAATGCATCTTCATATGGCCTTGTTGTATACCGGTTGTGGTAAGTGCATTTAGAGCTGCAAAATTTTGAGCTAAACCTGCTACAGCAACAACTTGCATTAATTCTTTTGCGGTAGGTTTATCTAGTAATTCTAAGGAAAATTTTGCTAAAGGGTGTAGGGCTGTTAATCCACCAACAGTACCTAAGGCTAAAGGAATCTCAATCCAAAATCTAAAAACTCCGTTCTCAATGGAGCAGTTTGTTAAACTTTTATACTGGCCAGATCTGGAGGCATATGCATGAGCGCCTGCCTCAACGGCTCTAAAATCATTACCTGTTGCAATGACAACGGCATCAACACCGTTCATGATGCCTTTATTATGCGTTACAGCTCTATAGGGTTCTACCTGAGCTATTTGTACCGCCTGATAAACTTTTTGTGCAAATAATTCGGCATCTTGCTTCACTAAATCTTTAACGCTGCAACTTACTTCTGCACGAACCAAACATTCTGGAACATAATTAGACAAAATGCTCATTACAATGTCAACATCATCTTTATTAAAACCCTTTGCTATTGCCTCCAGGCATGAGTTGATGAAATTAGCGCCCATGCTATCCTTGGTTTCAAAAGTAACATGAAGCTGATAGTAATTATCTAATTTATCCGTTTTGTTCTTTAACTCAATATCTAAAATACCTCCACCCCTTTTTCTCATATTTTGAGTGATCTTTTCGGTAATTTCAAATAAGTGAGATTTTATTGAGTTAAAATAATTTTGTAAATCATCAAAACTACCTGCATACATAAAATGCACATGACCAACTTTCTTGGTCGATATAACTTCAGCTTTAAAACCACCTTTATTGCTCCAAAATTTAGCTACCAAAGAAGCTGCTGCAACTACTGAGCTCTCTTCGACAACCATGGGTATGACATAGGTTTTTCCGTTAATGACAAAATTTGGGGCTATACCATAGGGCATATAAAAATTGGAAACGGTGTTTTCTATAAATTCATCATGAAGCTTTTGTAATTTTTCATCTCTATTCCAATATTTTTTTAATGTGGAAATTGCTGCTTTATTTTCAGATAAGTAAGTTTTAGAAAGCCACTCAATCTTTTCTCCCTTGGTGAGTTTTGAAAATCCCGATATGATTTTAGACATTCTATTTATTCGTTTTGTGTAAAATGTCAAAGATACTAAATATTACAAGTACGAATCGGTTTCTTAAAAACTCAAATTATTGCTTTTTTTGATCTTTTTTCTGCCGAAATTTCCGTAAACTTGGCAATCTTTTTATTTAATGATGATTATAAAAAAATGACTACTTTTATCGATATTCATTTAGGAAGTGAAAATAATAATTCAATCAAAAAGATAAAACCCTAATTAAACAAACTCAATATTATGGCAAACTTTAAATTAACAGAAGGGCATCCAAAAGGATTAATGACCCTATTTTTTTCAGAAATGTGGGAACGTTTTTGTTATTACGGAATGCGGGTTCTTTTAACTTTATATTTGGTAAAATCTCTAATGAAGGGAGATGCCGATGCTGCATTGATTTATGGGGCTTATACTGGGCTTGTTTATGCTGCTCCTATTCTGGGAGGTCAAATGGCGGATAAATATCTTGGTTATAGAAATGCCGTTCTTCTTGGAGCGATTTTGATGGCTTTAGGTGAGTTTTTGATCTTAGGAGGAACAGAACATTTTTTAATGATCGGGATGGGCGCATTGATCGTTGGTAATGGATACTTTAAAGCTAATATTTCGACCATCGTTGGGAAATTATATAATGATAACGATCCCAGGCGAGACTCAGGATTCACCATTTTTTATATAGGTATCAATATCGGGGCTTTATTGGCCACAACGGTTGTTGCTTATGTTGGTGAAACCTATGGATTTAAATATGGTTTTGGGTTGGCAGGATTTGGTATGTTGCTAGGATTAATCATATTCTGGACTGGTAGACATAATTATGCTGCGGCACCCGGATTAGGTTTTACAGAAGAAGGAATCAAAAAAGTGTTTGGACCACTAAATAAAGCGCATGTAGTTGCAATTTTTTCATTATTAATAATTCCGATAGCTTATTTTTTAATTCAAAATAATAGTTGGTTGGATTATATTTTGTTAGGTTTATTCATATTTATTTCTTTTTCACTTATAAAAGCCGGTAACACTGCCGACAAATTAGAAAATGTGTCTGTTTGGAGAGATCGTATGATAGCACTTATTATTTTTATGATAATAAATGTAACTTTTTGGGCCTGTTTTGAACAAGCGGGAACATCATTAACTTTATTTGCTGATAGAAATGTGGACAGAAGTATTTTAGGATGGGAAATGCCCGCATCTATGACACAATTTTTTAATCCCTTCTTTATTATAGTATTTGGGTCTATATTCTCAGTAATGTGGGTAAAATTGGCAGAAAAAGGCAGAAATCCTAGTATCCCAATGAAGTTTGCATTAGGTATATTCCAGTTAGCACTAGGATTTTTAGTAACCAATATAGGTTTGCAATTCGTTAATGAATCATTTCAAGTACCACTGTTAACGCTGTTATTTTTATATTTACTTCATACAACTGGTGAATTATTCTTATCGCCCATTGGATTATCAATGGTAACAAAACTATCTCCAAAAAACATTGCCGGTACCGCCATGGGCGCCTGGTTTTTAAGTTTCGCTATTGCCAATTATTTAGGAGGTTATATTGCTTCGCTTACAGGTGGTCATGATGGTGAAGTAGCATTGACTGCTGCTGAAGGGTTAGAAAAATATACTTCGGTATTCGCAACTATTGGATTTGTACTAATTGGTATTGCCATATTGATTGCCTTATTAAATAAACCAATTAAAAAGTTAATGCATGGTGTTGAATAATAATCATCTATAAATTAATATGTTTCTAATAAATAAATAACCAAAAAGCTCAAGTAAAATTACTTGAGCTTTTTTATTAATAAACTTTAACAATGAGTACAGAGAAAAAATCATTTTTTGCAGTAATGAAATCCTATAATAAAAATTTTAGGATCGCTAGTGTCATGGAACTTTTTGAGCGTTGGGCTTGGTATGGAATGTTTGCTGTTTTGGCACTTTATCTAACTGGCTCTACAGATGAAGGAGCACTTGGTTTTTCACATATTGAAAAAGGCCAGATAATGGGTATTGTAACAGCTATTTTATATCTGCTGCCTATGATCACTGGTGTTATCGCCGATAAAATTGGATACAAATTATCGCTAATAATAGCCTATTTACTGTTAATATCTGGTTATTACGTGATGGGAGAAGTAACCTCCTTTACAATGGTATTCATTGTTTTTTTATGGGTTGCATTAGGTGCCGCCATGTTTAAACCGGTTGCTTCTGCCATTATTACTAAAAACACAGATGATACCAATTCGACATTAGGTTTTGGTATTTTTTATATGATGGTAAATATTGGCGGATTTATTGGGCCATGGTTTTCATCAACATTAAGAACCCAATATGGTTGGAAAATCGTTTTCTTGCAGGCAGCCATTGTTATTTCCATAAATTTAGTAATTCTTCTCATTTTTTATAAAGAAAAGGACAGGGTAAAAAAGACAGAGACCTTAAAAGAAGCTTTGGTCAGCTCTTTAAATAATATTTGGGAAGCCGTAAAGGATAAAAGACTTTCGGTATTGCTTGTTATCATGGTTGGCTTCTGGACCATGTTTAACCAATTATTCTATACACTTCCGACGTTTATTGAAGATTGGGTAAATACAAGGGCATTACACGATTCTATTGCAAGTGTTTCTCCCTGGATTGCAAGTGCTATGAGTGGAGGAGGTGATTCTGTTAATCCCGAAATGTTAGTGAATATAGATGCGGGTTCGATTATATTATTTCAACTTATCGTTTCCTATTTTGTTCTTCGTATGAGACATGTGAGTGCAATGATTACAGGTTTTATTATTGCTTCGATCGGTATTGGAATTACATTTTATACTGGAAACGGCTTGTACACAATAGTGGGTATCGTGATCTTTGCTGTTGGAGAAATGATGACCAATCCTACTTTTTCTTCATTTATTGCTTTAATATCCCCTAAAGGAAAAGAAGCATTGTATATGGGGACCTATTTTCTGCCTATATTTTTAGGTAACGGTCTAACAACCTTAATATCAGGTAATTTATATCAAGCTTGGTCAGACAAGTTAACATTATTACAATCAGAAATGAGCACTCGTGGTATAAGTATGCCTGACATAACTCAGGAATTTACTAAGAATGATTATTTCGCATCAGCTTCAGAAAAACTTGGAATGTCAGAAGTTGAAATGACCCAATTTGTATGGGATAATTATCAACCAAATAAAATATGGTATGTAATTGTTGGGATCGGGATCGTAACCATTCTGGCACTAAGTATATATGATAAGATGGTAATTAAACCAAGAGAAGCTAAAATATAAATTGAAAAATAAACATTTATAATGTCAGATTATACTCAAGAAAGTGAACAACAACAAATTTTAGGGCATCCCGTAGGTTTATTTGTATTGTTCTTTACAGAAATGTGGGAACGATTCTCATATTACGGAATGCGGGCATTATTAATTTTATTTTTGGTAGCAAAAGTAAGTGATGATGGTTGGGGTTGGACGAGAGGTGAGGCTTATGCCCTGTATGGTTGGTATGTAATGTTGGTATATTTTATGCCACTCCTGGGAGGTTGGTTGGCAGATAATAAATGGGGTCACGTAAAAACCGTTATAGTTGGCGCATCTATTATAACTTTAGGACACGCTTCCATGGCAATTTCCGATTTGCATATTGGTATGGATCTGCGTTTTGTTTTTTATCTGGGATTATTTTTTATCGTTCTAGGCACCGGTTTGTTTAAACCAAATATGTCGTCCATTGTAGGGAAAATGTATCCGCCGCAGAGCGAGAAAAAAGATGGCGCTTATACCATTTTCTACATGGGAGTGAACTCAGGCGCTTTTATTGGGACTTTATTAGTTGGTTGGATAGGAGAAACCTTTAGTTGGACTTGGGGCTTTGGATTAGCCGGTATATTTATGCTTTTTGGTTTATTACAATTTTATTTTGCCAGAACTGTTTTTGGGAAGGCGGCTTCCGAACCAAAACCAAAAGATGTTAATTTAACAGAAGCTGAAAAAGAAAGAAATGTACCTTTTACTAAAAATGATCAAATAATTGCTCTTATAGGTGGTTTTTTAGCGATTTCATGGATTATTGATGGGATTTATTCGGTAGTTACCCGAGGAAATCATTTTTTAACCGAAAATTTATTTTCATTTAATGCTTTTGATTCTGTTTTCTCGGTAGATATGTCGAGTTTCTTTTTCATATTATCCTTGATCATATTTGTAATTTTAGGCATTTCACGTTTACAACGATATCAATTAATAGAAAGAGATCGCCTTAAAGTTGTTTTTATCATCGCGTTTTTTGTGATTTTCTTTTGGGCTAGTTTCGAACAAGCCGGAACTACCATGAATATTTTTGCAAGAGATTACACCAATAGAACTTTAGTTGGTAATTGGGGATTATTTTATAAGATTATTGATTTTATTCTATCTATTGCACCAATGCTAGTCCTAACATGGGTAATTTATAAATTAGGAAAGGCTATTATTAACAAATATCCTCTGACCATATTATTTACATCAATAAGCTTTATAATTATATGGATATTAGTGATTTATAGAGTTTACGGTAAAATATCAAGTGATGCAGCCATCGTTGACACTTCATGGTTTCAAATTTTAAATCCTGTTTTTATTATTTCCTTGGCCCCCTTATATTCCAAATTTTGGGAAAAATATTCTTTTTCAGGGCCTCAGAAATTTTTTGGAGGTTTAACACTTCTGGCCGCTGGTTTTGGAATGTTAGCGATTGGTTCAACAGGAATCGAACCTGGTGCTCAAACAGCTTCTGTTAGCATGATCTGGTTAATTCTTGCCTTTTTCTTGCATACAATGGGAGAATTAGCCGTTTCGCCGGTTGGTTTATCTTATGTTAGTAAATTAGCTCCGGCAAGAATGTTGGCCTTCCTTTTTGGAATTTGGTATGTGTTTACCGGATTAGCAGGTAAATTGGCTTCTACTATGGCAGAGTATTCCGATGGAATCGCTGAAAACATTGGAATATCGGGCTTTTTCTTAATATTTACAATTATTCCATTTGTTGCTGGACTTATTATGTTGGGTCTTAATAAACCTATAAAACGATTAATGCACGGAATAGACAAGTAACTTTAATATAATATGCATGATTTTATTTCGTTTTCAATTTTGTAATTAAGGCATTATATTTGCAACATACCTTGTGAAATTGATAATATGATCATGAAAAAATTTTATTCACTTTTTATCTTTTTAAGTTTTAGTTTAGTCTCAATAGCTCAAGAGGGCGCTATTAATTGGATGTCGTTGGAAGATGCTGTTACGGCTCAAACTAAAGAGCCTCGTAAGATTATTATGGACATGTATACTACTTGGTGCGGACCTTGTAAATTATTGGATAAAAATACATTTCAAAATAAGGATGTTGCCGATTATATTAACCAGAATTACTACGCAGTAAAATTTAATGCTGAAGGAAATAAGCGTGTAAAATTTAAAAATAAAACCTATACAAATCCTAATTTTGATGCAAATAAAAAAGGTCGAAATAGTCAACATCAATTAACAGGCTATTTTGGCGTAACAGCCTATCCTACGATCGTATTCCTTGACGAAAACGGGGGGTTAATAGCTCCAATAATGGGCTATCAAAATCCTAATCAATTAGAGATATTCTTAAAACTTTTTGCCACTAATAAATATAAAGAGGTGACTTCTAAAGAACAATGGGAAGCTTACCAAAAGGCATTTAAACCCGAGTTTAAAATATAATCTATACTATAATCCTTTCGGTATTGCATCGATCAATTTTTTGGTGTATTCGTTCTTCGGATCATTATAGATAGCATCTGCTTCGCCCATTTCTTCTATTTTCCCTTGATTCATTACTGCCAATTGATCTGCCATATATTTAACCACAGCTAAATCGTGAGAAATAAAAATATAAGTAAAACCAAAATCGTTCTTTAGCTCATTTAATAAATTCAACACCTGGGCCTGTACCGATACATCTAATGCAGAAACAGACTCATCGCATATAATTAATTTTGGTTGCAAAGCGATGGTTCTGGCTATACCTATTCGTTGACGTTGCCCTCCAGAAAATTCATGAGGATATCGATCAAAATGTTCTTCTTCTAAACCGACTCTTGCCAAGATCTCAAGTACTTTTTGTTTTCTTTCCTTTTCAGAAGGATACAGTTTATGAACTTTCATAGGTTCTGCAATAGCCTTTCCCACAGGAATTCTGGGATTTAAGGAAGAAAAAGGATCTTGAAAAATGATCTGAACTTCTTTTCTTAATGTTTTAATTTCATCCAAAGAAAGATTGGTAATCTCTTTCCCTTTATATAAAATATGTCCTTCGGTAGCTTTTTCCAAATGTATAATGGTTCTTCCCAAGGTGGTTTTACCGCACCCTGATTCTCCAACCAATCCTAAGGTTTCTCCTTCATATACTTTCAATGAAACATCATCGACAGCTTTAACAGTAGCATTACCTTTGGAAAAAAAACCACCGGGAGAAGTGAAATATGTCTTTAAATTTTGAATTTCTAATAATGGCGTTTTGCTGTAAATTAACTTGTGTTTTTTTTGTCTTTCTAATGGTGTAATAACGCTGCTTTTTAATTTGTCTGACAGGAAATCTTCTACCGTAGGTAATTTCTTCAGCCGTTTTTGTAAACTAGGTTTAGAATTAATTAGTGCCTTGGTATAGTTATTTTCAGGGTTCTTAAATATTTTTTTGGTCGCGCCTTGTTCAACAATAACACCATCTTGCATTACAAGCATTCTATCGGCAATTTCTGAAACCAATGACAGGTCATGCGAAATAAAAATAATGCTCATCCCGGTTTCAATCTGTAATTCTTTTAAAAGTTTTATGATCTCCTTTTGTACAGTAACATCTAAGGCTGTTGTAGGTTCATCAGCAATTAATATTTCAGGTTTACAGGCAATGGCCATGGCAATCATAACCCGCTGTTTTTGCCCTCCGGAAAGTTGATGCGGATACTGATCGTACATTGCTTCTACCCTGGGTAATTTTACCTGATGAAACAATGCAATTACTTCTTTCTTTGCCGCGCTTTTGGTTATATTATTATGCTCTAATAATATCTCCATTACTTGAAACCCGCAAGTCAAGCTAGGGTTTAAAGAACTCATCGGTTCCTGAAATATCATTGAAATACGATTACCTCGAGTTTGTTGTAATTCCTTTTCTGTTAAACTTAATAATTCAACATCATTAAATCTTATACTTCCATCAATTAAAGATTTCTTTTTAGGAAGGAGTCCTAAAATAGCCAAAGAAGTAACAGATTTACCTGAGCCAGATTCGCCAACTATCCCCAATATTTCATTCTTGCCTAAAGAGAAGTTAATATTGTGAGCAACTTTTGTTTTACCAACATCAGTCAAAAAAGATATGTTAAGTTCGTTAACCTTAAGCATCATTAAATTAAATATTATTGCTAAAAGTAACACTTTTGAATTTAGATTTATAAATGATTCGTTAGGTTTTTTTGGTTAATTTGCACTCAATTAAAAATTCACGTGAATTACTTATCTGTTGAAAACATTTCTAAATCTTATGGAGAGGTTGTACTCTTCGAGGATATCTCATTTGGTATTAATAAAGACCAAAAAATCGCCCTGATTGCCAAGAACGGAACGGGTAAAACCTCAATCCTCAATATACTGGTAGGTAAAGATACTCCTGACAAGGGCCAAATTGTTTCCAGAAAAGGCTTACATATCGCATACTTATCACAAACCGATAACCTTAAAGATCAAGAAACTATAGAAGAGGCCATCTTTAGTTCTGATAACAAAACGCTTAAGATTATACAACAATATGAACATGCCCTAAAAGATCCTGATGACGCAGTAGCTTATCAAAAAGCTTTTGAATTGATGGAACAACATAATGCCTGGGATTTTGAAACACAGTATACACAAATATTGTCTAAACTAAAATTAGATGATCTATCGGTAAGAATAGAAAACCTGTCAGGAGGTCAGCGAAAAAGGGTGTCATTAGCTATTAGTTTAATAATCAAGCCTGACCTTTTAATTTTAGATGAGCCTACAAATCATTTAGATCTGGAAATGATAGAATGGTTAGAAAGTTATTTTAAAAATGAAAAAATAACCCTGCTTATGGTTACACATGATCGTTATTTTTTAGAACGTGTGTGTAATGAAATTATAGAATTAGATGAAGGAAAGCTTTATTCATATAAAGGAAATTATTCGTATTACTTAGAAAAAAGAGAAGAACGTATCGCCAATGAACAAACTACCGTAGACAAAGCAAAAAATTTGTTAAAAAAAGAATTAGACTGGATGCGGCGTCAACCAAAAGCACGTACCACAAAATCGAAATCTCGAATTGACGACTTTTACCACATCAAAGAAATAGCCAATCAACGAAGGAAAGACCATCTAGTCCAGCTTGAAATTAATATGGAGCGCCTGGGTAGTAAAATCGTTGAACTTCATAATGTTTCTAAATCTTTTGATGAAAAAGTGGTGTTAAATAAGTTCGAATATGTTTTCAAACGGGGTGAACGCATCGGGATCATCGGTAAAAACGGAACTGGTAAAACTTCTTTTCTTAACATCATAACAGGCCGACTGTCTGTAGATTCCGGAAAAGTAATTGTAGGTGAAACTGTAAAGTTTGGATATTATTCACAGGATGGTATTCAAATAAAAGAAGGGCAAAAAGTTATTGAGGTTATTAAAGAGTTCGGTGAATATATTCCTCTTGCCAAAGGAAATAAAATTTCAGCAGGTAATTTATTAGAACGTTTTTTATTTGACAGAAAAAAACAATATGACTTCGTTGAAAAGCTATCCGGCGGTGAATTGAAAAGATTGTATTTATGCACTGTACTTATCCAAAATCCTAATTTCTTAATATTAGACGAACCTACTAATGACCTTGATATTTTAACGCTAAATGTTCTCGAAAGTTTTTTATTGGATTATCCCGGTAATTTACTCGTGGTTTCACATGACAGGTATTTTATGGACAAGGTAGTAGACCATATATTCGTTTTTGATGATGGCGGAAATATAAGTGATTTTCCGGGTAATTATACCGATTATAGGATTTATGAAGATTCCCTACCAGCTCAAGAAATTATTAAGGAAAAGAAAATTGATACGCGTATAAAATCTACAACTATTGGTAAATTGTCTTATAACGAAAATAGAGAATTTAAACAATTAGAAAAAGAAATTACAAGGTTGACCAAGGAAAAACTTATTATTGAGAAACAATTCCTAGACAACAAATTTGAAGATAAGGATGTTAATGAAGCGTCTCAAAAACTTCATATATTAAATACTACAATTGATGAAAAGGAAGAACGGTGGTTGGAACTTTCTTTGAAACAAGAGATCTAAACAAAAATGATCTCTTTATCTTTTAATAATTTTAAATTATTAAACCTCAATAGTAATTGCGCGACAGCAATAGTATCCCTTTCGCAATATTTAACGATTTTATCGAGGTTCTTTTCTTTATAATAAACACTTGCTACCTGGCTGCCGTCTATATCTTGTTTTGGTGAGGGTATACCTAGGATATGGGTTAATAAATTCAACGATGTGTAATGTTTATAATCACCGAATTTCCATAAATCCATGGTATCAAGATGTGCAACTTCCCAGGGCTTTTTACCGAATAAGTTTAATTTCTCAGGTAATGATATCCCATTAATGATCATTCTTCTGGCGATATATGGAAAATCAAATTCCTTACCGTTATGTCCGCATAACAAATGATTGGGCTTATTAAAATGATTCTCTAATAAGTTTTTAAAATCATTTAAAATGAGTTCTTCTTCTCCTGAAAATGACTTTACCCGAAAGCTTCTATTTTTATCCAAATCGACAAAATATCCTACAGAAATACATATTATTCTGCCAAACTCAGCCCAAATACCGGCACGCTCATAAAAATCTTCTGCCGTGATTTCATCTTTTCGCTGGTATTCAGTTTTAGCAGCGAATAATTCTTGTTTCTCAATTGATAATTCGGCAAAAGAGCTAACTTCCGGTACCGTTTCTATATCAAGAAATAATATGTTTTCTAATCGAATTTTATCAAGCATAATTTTTCAATTTATATAACCTTTAAAAATAATAAAACTTTTTTAGCAAAAAAAAGCGAGCCTAGTTTAGGCTCGCTAAATTTATATAAAAGGTTTTTATTTAATCACTAATTTTCTGGTAGCTGTCTTACCTTCTTCAAGAACTTTTAAAATGTATATCCCTGCCGTTAGTTTGGTTAAATTTAATTCCCTTCCTTTTAAAGTTGTCTTAAATACTTGTTTGCCGAGCACATCAAAAATTTGAATATGTTTTTCAGAATTATTGTTTGTATTGATATACAATTTACCACTAGTTAAAGGATTAGGATAAATGGAAAAATTAAGAATTTCATTCCTATTTACTGAAGCCGTTGATATAGAATAAGAGCCTATAGGAAATGGAGATGGGGCATTTCCATTATTTGTAACACCTTCACCTTCCAACATATTAATACCGCTAAATCCCCAATTCGCCAAAACAAAAGTTGAACCATCAGGTCCTGTGCCATTTATTCTATATGCCCATCCATCTTCATAATCCCATGCGGTTCCTGATCCATCAACATTAATATCTCCAAATGTATCAATCACGGCGCCATTTTTAAATAATTCAATGGCGTCATCCCCATTAATATTGACCGCGCTACCAGTAAAATCTGGATCAAAACCAAAAAAAGCATTGAATTGAGGTTGTTCACTCGCTACATAAATAAAATCACCTGATGAAGCCATACCCGATAAAACTAATTCTATACCATCACTCCCACCTCCATTATTAGCAGAACCAATTCCATATTGACTTAAATCACTTATATCATTCACGGCATATAATTCAATTCCCTTTGGTGTTCCCCCAGATAAAGTACCATCAAATACACCTGTAATAACCAAATCTTGTCCGAATGATGCCGTTGTTATTAATATTACACAAATTAAAAAGTAAATTTTTTTCATAGTTAAGGGGTATATTAATTCATAATAAGATCGATAGCTATAAAATTAAAAAATATTGTAAAAAAATAAAAGTATAATAATAATATTCTATGGTTTTTATCGCTAAAAATTAAAATATCAAATGCTACATGTGGTAATGCTCTATTATATTGTTGATATATAGATGTTTATATTGAAATTAAAAATTAAAGTGAGCGTGTTAAATGATTGTTAAGTTTGCATCATCATTTATTTAATCATTACTTTTGAGTAATTATCAAATGCCTAATGAAGAAAAAGGAAATCAAAATATTATTAGTCGATGATGAGCCTGATATCATTGAAATTGTAAAATATAATTTAGAAAATGAAGGTTATCAAATATTTACTGCTTCCAATGGTCTTGAAGCAATTAAAAAATCAGTTGAGATTCATCCACATCTGATTCTTCTCGATGTAATGATGCCTGAAATGGATGGTATTGAGGCATGTGAAAAAATTAGAGAAATAGATAGTTTGAATGACGTCATTATATCATTTTTTACTGCAAGAGGTGAAGATTATTCTCAGGTAGCAGGTTTCGATGCCGGTGCAGATGATTATATAACAAAGCCTGTAAAGCCAAAGGTTCTGGTAAGTAAAGTGAAAGCCTTGTTGAGAAGAATAAAAGATACAAATGATATTCCATCAACTTCAATAGGGGGCCTTGTTATTAACCGTGAAGAATATTTTGTTCAGAAAAATAAAAATAGAATTGTTTTACCTCGTAAAGAATTTGAACTAATTGCCCTATTAGCCTCTAAACCGGGCAAGGTTTTTAAACGTGAGGAAATTCTTGACAAAGTATGGGGAAATGATGTCATCGTTGGTGGCAGAACAATCGATGTGCACATCAGAAAATTAAGAGAAAAATTAGGTGACCATTATTTTAAAACGGTAAAAGGCGTGGGTTATAAGTTTAACGCCAAATGAAACTAAAGAAAACATATAAATTTGCCTTTAAATCTTCAGTGTATATTGCTGTTATTGCTTTTTTGTTTATTTTTCTTGGATACTACTTTTTTTTTAATAAAATCAATTATCTATTCGCTTTCACATTAAGCGTAATCATCTTGATTTTTACTTTTTTAATTATTCAATATAGAGTTGAGCGGTTTATCTATAAAAGGATTAAAAAAATATATGATGACATTTCGTTACTTGAAATCGAAGGAATAGGAAAGAAAAAGATTGCCAATGATATAGAAACCCTTTCTAAAGAAGTTCAAAAATTTGCTGAAGACAAACGTCTTGAAATTGAAACATTACAAATGCGGGAACAATACCGTAGGGAATTTCTTGGAAATGTTTCGCATGAACTTAAAACGCCTCTTTTTACGGTACAGGGATATCTATTAACGCTAATTGACGGTGCAATTAACGATAAAATTATACGAAAAAAATATCTCGAAAGAGCAAATATTAGTGTTGAAAGATTGATCAATATTGTAAAAGATCTAGATATGATCAATAAGCTCGAGGCGGGTAATTTGAGTTTGACAATTGAGACTTTTGATATTATTGGACTCATTCGGAATGTTTTTGAACTTCTAGAAATTAAAGCCAATAAGAGAAATATCTCTTTGATTTTTGATAAAAAATACGATACACCAATATTAGTAAGAGCTGATGAAAAAAAAATTGAACAAATATTAATGAATCTTTTAGAAAATGCCATTAAATATGGAAAAACTAAAGGAAAAACTATAGTTAGTGTAAAAAATCATTCTTCTAAAAAATTCATTATTTCCATCAAAGATGATGGTGAGGGTATTCAGCCTCAACATATTTCAAGAATTTTCGAACGTTTTTATAGGGTCGACCAAAGCAGATCAAGAGATCAAGGAGGCTCTGGTTTAGGTCTTTCTATCGTTAAGCATATTATTGAGGCGCATGACCAGGAAGTATTTGCTGAAAGTGAATATGGTAAGGGTTCTACTTTTTCGTTTACCTTAAAAAAACTTAAATAGGTCTACAGGTAAGTTGTCGTCATTTGAATATGTAAATCCTTTGTACTTTTCTGTCCTTTCTAACATTTTTAGTCGAAAGGAATCTTGATTTTCAAATGGGGCAATTTGAAGTTCTTGCATTCTATTGGCTAAATATTCTTGTTCATATTGTCCGGGTGTTGGAATAAAAAAAGCTCGTTTACCCAATTTAGCTAAATCTAATATTGTAGAATAACCCGATCTTGCTAAAACTAATTCGGTATCATTTAAAGCCTGTTCTAATTCTTCGGTAAGCAAATAATTTACAACAGTAACATTCTCTGAATAATTCTTCTTCTTTTCATTAATTAAAACACCTCTTACAAATAAAACTTTTTGATCAAATGTCTTTAGCTCCAAAAGCAATTTGTCTTCCAAAATGGTACGTTGGGGTTCTGGTCCAGATAATAATATCAACAAATCATACTTTTTTCTCGATGGTTTTTTCTTAAATCTGCTAATTGCCCCAATAAATCGAATTTTCAATTTTTTGTTTTTGATGGTAGACAAGTCACCTGAGAGTTTTGGTTGACCATTTGAATCAGGAACCCAGCATTCATCGAACTTTGAAATTATTTTTTGATGTAAAAGTGTCGTAAAAAAAGTCGTGTTTCCCGATAGTACATTTAACTGATGGGTAATATAAATGGATGGAAGTCTGGAGTTTCTTACCCCAAAGCGGTTATCTGAAATAATACCAGATAACCCTTCCTTTTTATGAATTACTTCAACCTCTTTTTTTTCTTTTAAAAGTGCCCTTATCACATGAGGCATATTTAAAAGTAATTTATATTTTTGATTCTTGCTTTTTGAATATTCTATGTCATAGCTTGGGAGTGAATAGCTTTTTAATTGAGGAAATTCTTTTTGAAGAAATGTTAAAGCAGAACCATCACTTGCGATAATAGGTTCAAAATCGTAATCTAATAAAGCCCTGATAATGGGAATACATCTGGCTGCGTGACCTAAACCCCAATTTAATGGAGCTATTAATATTTTTTTCTTAGGATTCAAAACAGGCATTTTAGTTAGAGATCAAAACCTATATCCTTTCTAAAGTACATGTTGTCAAATTTGAGCTTTATCAATACTGTCATAAGATTGATTTACGGCCTCCCTAAAGGTGTTTCCATAAGAAGTGACGGCCAACACTCTTCCTCCATTGGTAATTGCTCTATCATCATCTAAATGTGTTCCTGCATGAAAGATTATCGAGTCTTTTACTGATTTAATACCGGAAATGATCTTCCCTTTTTCATAATCTCCGGGATACCCCCCTGAAACAAGCATTACGGTAGCTGCAGACCTTTGGTCGAATTCAATCTTAATTTTATTTAATCTTTGTGTTGTTGTTGCTATAAAAATTTCTAATAGATCAGTTTTTAATCTTGGAATGATAACCTCTGTTTCAGGATCGCCAAGCCTCACATTGTATTCAATAACAAAAGGTTCTTCATTTACTTTTATCAAACCTATAAAAATAAATCCTTGATATTCTATATTGTCTTTTTGTAATCCATTCATGGTTGGTTTGATCACCTTTTCTTCCACTTTTTTCAAAAATGCATCATCTGCAAAAGGAACGGGTGATATGGCTCCCATACCTCCTGTATTTAATCCAGTATCTCCTTCCCCTATTCTTTTATAATCTTTTGCATTTGGTAACGAAATATAATGTTTGCCGTCTGTGAGCACAAAACAGCTCATTTCTATGCCGTTTAGAAATTCTTCAATAACCACTTCCATGCTAGCTTTACCAAACTTTTTATTTGATAGCATTTCTTTGAGTTCTGTCTTGGCATTTTGTAGGTTGTCTAAGATAACAACGCCTTTCCCGGCTGCCAACCCATCTGCTTTTAATACATAAGGAGGACTAAGAGCTTCTAAGAACTTGTATCCATCATTAAGGCTTTCGGTAGTAAAGCTTTTATACTTCGCTGTGGGAATATGATGTCTAAACATAAATTCTTTGGCAAATTTCTTACTTCCTTCTAATTGAGCACCATTTTTTTTGGGTCCGATTACTCGCACATGTTTTAAGTCTTTATCTGAGGATACAAAGTCATGAAAACCATTCACCAAAGGAACTTCGGGGCCTACTACAATAAGGTTAATAGCATATTTTAGAATCTCTTTCTTAACGTTCGAAAAGTTATTGATGTCTATATCCAGATTAGTTCCTAATTGACTGGTGCCGGCGTTTCCGGGTGCAATAAAAAGTTTATTTGGAGTATTACTTTCGGCCAATTTCCATGCAAGGGTATGCTCTCGTCCGCCAGATCCTAAAATTAAAATATTCATATATTATTAGTTTAGTGCAAATATACACTGTAATACCAATTTATTTTTTAAATCCCCATTTATAAAAATACTTCATAATTGATATTAAATGAATAATAAACAGCTTTGAATTTTTTGAAGATCCTTTTTTAAGAATATGAGTAATTTCTTCTTTAGGATGGTATCGTTTTTTCTTACCAGAAGCATCTATTTTTCTACAAATATCAACATCTTCCATATATAGAAAATAACGCTCATCAAAACCATTAATTGAAACAAAGTCTTCAGTTTTAAATAATAAAAAGCCCCCATGCATAAAATCAGGATAAAATGGTTTTGTCAAATCTATATCACGGTATTCTCCTTTATGTTTTACAGAAGAAAAGAAATATTTAAAAACGGCCGAACTACGTGTTAACAATTCAAAAAGTGAAGGATATCTCCGGCAGGAATATTGATGATCTCCATTAGAAAATAATAACCTTGGCGCAATCATTGAAACATCCTTTTCTTTTTTAAGTTCCTCAATTAATTTAGGAATTACACTTGGCTTAAAAGAAACGTCTGGATTTAAAATTAGGTGATAAGTTGAATAATTCTTGATCTTATTCATTATCCTATTATGACCAGCACCAAATCCAATATTTTTCTTGGTATGAATATATTCAATATCAGGATGAACAAATTTTCCTCTTAAATCGTTCTGTGGTGAGTTATCAATAAGGAATAGTTTTTTAGGTAAATCTGTTTTCAAAAAACTATCGACAGTATTCGACAATTCATTAAACTCCTCATTATATAAAACGATTGAAGCGGTTATCTGGGTCTTATTTTGCATTGAAATTAGTATGCTTTTTCTTCACCCTTAAATATATTAAGTATTGTTTGGATAATAATTCTAATATCTAAAAAAAATGACCAGTTCTCAATATAAAAAATATCCATCCTTACCCTGTTTTTGATGTCGGACTTCTTCTTAACTTCCCCACGATAACCACTTATTTGTGCCAACCCTGTGATCCCTGGTTTAACGGCATGTCTTTCCATATAATTATCAATATCTTTCTGATATTCTTTCGATAAGCTTTTCATGTGAGGTCGTGGCCCTACTATACTCATATCTCCTTTCAGCACATTAAAAAATTGAGGTAATTCATCGATACTTGTTTTTCTTATAAACGCGCCGAATCTAGTTACTCTTTTATCATTTTTTGTAGCGTGGATCTTGTCTGACAAACTATTTACCTTCATTGACCTAAATTTATAACATTCAAATCTTTTGCCATCTAAACCTTCTCTTGATTGTTTAAAGAACAAAGGGCCTCTCGATTCTATCTTAATCAATAACCAAAATAATGGTGTTAACCAGGACATCACCAAAATAATTACTAAAAATGAGAACATAAAATCAAATATTCTTTTAATTAAAATATTTTCCGGGTAATCAAATGGAAGCTTTTTAACATTTAAAACTAAGGTATTGTCATAATACTCCAAATCAAAATTCTTACTATATAATTCGTTTGATTCGGGAATTAATTTAAGTACTCTTGAATGTTTATTAGCAAACTTTGTATAATCTTTAATTTGTTCTTTATTTAAATCTGCAAGTGAACAATAAATTTCATCAATCCCCTCTTGCAAAATATAATTATGACTATTTTTTACTAATCCTAAATATTTCTTATCCTTACTTTCTTTATCCGCAAAAAAGCCAAAATATCTATACCCCAGATCGGGTCTTCTATTAAATAGTTTAGCAATTTTTTTTGAGGTGTCATCCATGCCAATGATGATAACATTTCTATAGTTTTTTCCCTTTTGTCTATAAATTTTTAACGCATAAAAAGAAATAAATTTAAAAATAGAAATTCCAATTAAAGTACTGACAAAGATCAAAAACTGATTGTTAACGATTTCACCTTCTTTAAATATTCCGAAATAGGCAAAATAAGTTAAGAAGAATAAAACGAATTGAACGGCCAAAAGAGTTAAAACCCTAAAAAAATTAGTGAACCGATAAACCTTATAAAAGCCCGAATAAAAAGATATAATTATCCAAAGAATATTTATATAAGCTAAAAACCTAAAATTTAAAAACTCAACATCAGATATATAATATATCACTAGGTTGATAATGCATAGATCAACTAAAAGAGATAAAGGCTTAATTAGATGTGAGTATCTTTTTCTACTTAAAAACATTAATTTTTTTGGTTAAAAAACTATCAATACACATTGTTATATTTGATAAAAATTCTTTTTCTCTAAACTTTAAGGCATGATTTCGTATCCATTCGGGATCAAATTTGTTTTCAACCTTTTCAAATAATTCAATTGCGTTGTTCAGTGAGCTAACATTTTGTTCTTCAAAAAACAAACCTGTTGATTCTTTATAATCATTTCTATCTTCAATAACAGTTTCTAAGGCTCCTCCTTTTTTTAATGCGATCACAGGAATTCCATATGCCATTAATTCCAAAGGAATCATACCAAAATCTTCCTCCCCAGGGAAAAGTAAAGCTCTCGTTTTAGAAAATATATTCTCAATTTTTGCCAATTCCATAGCGCCTTTAAACTCGATATTAGGATTGGCATTTTTCATTAATTTTACTTTTTCAGATCCATCACCTATGATAACTAACTTTTTCCCATTAACATTGAACGCGTCAATTAACAAATCTATCTTTTTATAGGGAGTGATAGCGCCAAAACTTAGATAAATTTCATTTTTCCGATCTGTGTTCAATGGTTTTATAAATAATTCTTCAGAAATAGGTGGATAAATTACTATCGACTCTCGATTATAATATTTTTTAACGCGTTTGGCAACATTTTCTGAGTTAGAAATGTATAAATCTACGTTTGAAACTGTTTTTTTATCCCAATTTTTTAATCTTTTTAAAAAGAATTTCATGAAAATCCTTAATGATGGATGAACTGAATTTATATATAAATCTACATGACTCCAACAATACCTCATTGGTGAATGAATGTAGCAAATGTGAGGTGCATTATTTTTAATTTCTATTCCTTTAGCAGGTCCTGATTCTGATGATATAATTAAATCATAGTCGTTTTTTAATTTTAAAGATTTTATTCCTATAGGGTATAACGGAAATATTTTTTGATAATGTTTTCTCAAAAACGGTTTATCTAGCCATGACGTATAAATCTTATGATTATCTAAAAATTTACCATATTGGTTATTGTCGTAAAACAAAGTGTAAATATCGGCATCAGGAAATATTTTCAAAATAGATTCTACGACTTTTTCTCCTCCCCTACGAGTCAAAAACCAATAATGAATTATTGCTACTTTCATGAATTATATTGTATTAATTTCAAGAAGATTGTTTTCTTTGTATGTATAAAACAGTAAAGAAACAAATACAAAAAATACTAAACCAATTTGTCTTTGTAAATAGGATTCTGTCATTCCTGAAATCATAAAAACGATCAAAAACCAAATGAAATAATAATTTCGAGTTAAATAGGCCTTTTTAGCCAAAGAAATAACTATTAATAAAAAAATGGATAATCCAATTAAACCATATCTTAATAAGATCTCTAATAAGTCGTTATGTGCATTGTGTTCATTTATATAAGGTTCGCCGTCTATATCTCTTTCAATTTGTAATAATTCCATCCCTCCATCGGCTCCAATACCTAATAAAATGTTAGATTTAATTACTTTTATTACACTTTCCCAATTTTCTCTTCTTACCGGATCATTAGATTTCATCAACTGCTGAGTTCTGTAAATTATATTTTCTGCCCCTCTGACCCGATTTGTCGGCTCAGCTTTTTCTAATACTGGAATTAAAAAAACAAAAGAAACACTTATTAATATGATTACAAATAATTTAGACTGAATGGATATTCTACTAAATAAAAATTCCGCTAATATAAATACGCCTAATAATAAAATTGACATAACACCCGATAATTGAATTAGGGATAAAACAAGAAAAGCAATGAGCGTAACCCTGATAATTTTATTAATCTTATCCTGCGTATTAAAAGTTATCTTGTAACTACAAATTAATAAAAACACAATTAATATTGCCAAATATGGAACGTGAATATCCAAAATGCTAAATTCAATAAATTTTTCTCTTACAATATTTTTCATGTTTATATCATCGGATATAAATATTTTCACAATATTAAAATAAGCACTTATCAAAATTGACAAAACTGCTATCAACATACCATAGAAAAATAACTTGAATTTATTCTTATCAATCTTATTCTTAAGATTAATAAATGTAATTGGTATTATAAAAAATACTACATTCCTAACAACATATTTAATAGCGAGATCCTTATTATTCGAGTAAAAAATAGAGATTATTTGAATGATAAAAAATAAAAAATAAAAAATATAAATCTCTTTTATGGTAATACTACTAATAAAAACTTCTCTTTTAAAAAATATAAATGAATAAAAAAATAGAACCGCAATTGCAACACTGTTGAAAGCGTACGAAAAAGGTAAACTAAATGCAACTAAAAAAAGTAATATGTTAAGTATTAATTCTTTATTTTTCAGATTTAAAATATCCCTCATAGCGTCCTTTAAAACCTTCTTTAAAATATTTAAACATTTGTTTGTTAAAATATAATATCCCTTTAAACATTCCTATGGTATATATAAATAAATAATATGATATAGAAGTTAGTCCAAATTTATGCTTTTTTAAAAAATAACCTCTTCCTTTACCGTATCTATAACTTCGTAATGCTGTTTTATTGCTGTAGCTTTTTACCGGATTAGGATGATACACGTAAAACTGAGGGCAGTAATCAAAACAAAGTCCCTTTTCAATTAATCTTAAAACAAGATCAGGTCCTTCATCTGACCAATAAGGAGAAGTTGGTGATCCAACGCCCATATTAGGATCAAATGCTATATCTTTTAATTGATGAAGCTTGATTATAATACCAAATTCAACCACTGTTTTCAAAACATTTTTTCTATTTATTGTTTGTGGTTTAGTGGACATTAATACAGAAATCGCTTTACCATCATACTTGTCCTTTGAAGTTGTAACAATACCATCTACATGATTATTGTAAAAATAATTATTAATATCTTCTAAAAAGGTATTATAAAATTCACAATCATCATCAGGGAAAGTTAATATTTCTCCTTTAGCTTCTTGAATTCCCGTATTTCTTGCATTAGAAGCTCCTTTAATAGTTGTTCTGATATGTCTTAACGGAAGACTGTCAAAATATTTTTCAAGGGCATTGAATAAGATGTTTTCTTCGTTTTGGTCGATCAATAAAACCTCAAAGTCCCTGAACGTTTGATTTGTTAATGAATCTAACATTATTAACGGTTCTTTAATTCTGTTTAAGGTCGGAATTATTACTGAAAACTTCATTTAAGTTAACTGATCTTTTTGATTAATTGATCCTATTGAGATTGCCAATCCTACATATAGCCAAAAATATTGTGAATGATATATAAACCCTGAAAGTTGAGACACTATTAATATCAATACAAAACTTTCAATTGCAGCTTTTAATAAAGGTTTTGTGCTCATGTTTGCACTTTTAATTTTAATCTTCAATTTCATAAATATATTATACATTAAAATTAAAAAAGGAATGGTTCCAAGCAAGCCAAAGTTTACAAGTAAATTAATAATAAAATCATAAGTAGGGAAAACGCCCCAACCCAATCCTAATATTGGATAATCTATGAAATATAATGCACCATAATGAACAGTTCTGAAACGTTCTATACCAGAATAAGTTCCAGAAATATTAATCATGTAATTCACAGCTACAAAAATTGTAATCAAAACAATCAGTGAATATAATGTTACTAAAAAATACTTGCTTTTTAATGAAAATAAACGAATGTTGTTTTTTAACCATAAACCTGTTATCACAAAAACGCCTAAAACACCTGTCGTCGTAATTGCAATTGATAGTGTAATAATTGATATTATATACATTTTTTTATGAAAAGATTTGCTAAACACAAAGGCTTCTTTTTGTTGGTGAAACCAATAGAAATATGGTGTAATTGGAATTAACATTTGTGCGAAATACGAAGCTTCCATAGTAACACTCGCCATTCTTGGGAATCCTTGAAAATCATGAATAAAAAATTCATTCATCCCGATCTGATTAAAAAGTTGTGGGTAAGGAATTCCTAGAAAATAAGTTAGGTCACCGAGCCATCCCCAAAAAATCATAAATGTTATGCCTGATAATAACAATTTTAACGCTTTCTTAATATCCTTAATTGCTTTGTAAGTGTTGATAACAACAAAAACAACTAAAAGTCCTATTAAAAAATAGATGGTTTGTGTTACCCATTGAAGACTTGGGTACAATGCTTCTTCTTCCGCCCAATAAACTGTTCCTTTATATCTGTCCAACACCATATAATTGCCATTAATTATAAAGGGCATTATTTGTGATAATATTGCAATAAGCGCAATAACAATTAGCCAGGTGATGGTTGTTTTTTTTGATTTTGAAATAGTAACTTTTGATTGAAATCCTTTTCTTAAAAAAAAAGCTATTGAGGCAAGAAAAAATAAGACAAACGGGAGATTTATTGCCGTTTTATCCGGAGTAAAAAAAATAACCGTTGCATTAAAAGGAATAAAAAAAACAAAAGCGTCAATAAACCTAAAATCCTTTTTATAAATTACTAAAAAAGTAATGATAAGTAATACAATAAAAACGAACCAGTTAATACTCATACATTATTTGCTCCAACGCTTTTTTTTTCCTAAACACAATTTTCTATATAAATCAGCCAATTTTGCAGCAAAATTTTCGCCAAAAATCCCTCTTATAAATATGAGTCCTCTTACCCTAAGTTCCCAAAAGAATAATTCTTTCGAAAATGTGGTAATGCCATTTAATTTTCTTGCTTTATAATTTTCTCTAATAAGAGCCATTCTATTGCCAAGGCTTCCGCTTATACCCCCTTCCCTCATTACGATAAATGATTTATCAATAAAGATTGCATTATTACTTCCATCTTTATATTCTCGTAATAAAAACTCATAATCTCCTGCAATTTTAAAAGTCTCGTTAAACTTTCCATGTTTTCTAAAAAGATTTATATGATGAAAACAGCCACTATGGCCAATATTCATCGTATATGTAAATCTCTTTTTTTGCAAAGGCCATGGTTTTCCGGCAACTTCTATCAACACATTATTCATAGATACGTGTTCAATCTTACCATAAACATAATACCTTTTTTGCATTTCGGATTGTTTGAGAATTGGTAATATTTCTTTTATAAGCTTGTTGTTTTTGAAATAATCATCAGACCCTATAAAAACCACCCATTCACCATTTAATATCCTTAATCCCTTATTAAATGCATCATAAATACCCTTATCCTGTTCACTTATCCATTTATAAACAATCCCTTTTTCCTTAAAATTACTTTCGTATGATTTTATAATAGAAACCGTTTCGTCTGTCGAATCTCCATCGATAATAATATATTCTATATTGTTATAAGTTTGATTCAAGACAGATTCAATAGTGTCACGAATTGTTGACTCACTATTAAAACATGCTGTTATAATGCTTATTAATGGATTTTTCATTGATTATCTCTAAAAAAAATCCCATCTACTTGCAACAACTGACCCGTTTTTTCATTATAAAATCCATTTTCTAAGCTTTTTAGTTCAAAACCATTTGATTTTAAAAAGTTGATCATTTCCATAAATAACATTTCTCCTTTATACAACTCTGTTATTGACATTTCTACTTGAAGTCCTTTTATTTTTGAAAGCGATTGTTTTGTGCCTTCTAATACTTCTTTTTCAAATCCCTGTACATCAATTTTTAATAAAATAATATCGTCCTTAGAGACCAAATCTTCATAAAGATTATCAATTGTACTAATTTTTATTATTTCCTTTTTAAAATAACTTGAAAGAGGTGCATTTTCGACATGTTTGGAAGTTATTTCCAATATAGAGCTACTATATGAATTTTTAGAAATATTTAATATTCTTTCTTCTTCCTTTGAACCCAAACCATAATTAAGTGCGGTCCAATTATTATCCTTACTCGCTTTTTTTTCTAACTCATTAAATGACGATTTTAAAGGTTCAAACGAAATAATTTTTCCATTAAAACCTAGTTTTCTAATTAGCTGAGCGTATTGTCCTGTATTTGCACCAACGTCCAATACTTTATTTATTCCATAATGACGAAAAAGCTTTCTCCTACGTCTTAGATCAACATTAGGATACCTCACAATGTCTATATTCAAAGGATTTATTATTCTTTTAATATTATTAATCATGTCTATTATTTCGTAATATTTTATAGGACTGTATTGGTAATAATATTGCGAGGCCTAACATACTAAATATCGTTCCTAAAATTACTCCTGTACTACCTAAATTCATATATTTTACAAAATAAATAGATAAAGGTATATTTATAAGTGCGCCAAAAACATATAACCACAATTGCATTTTTATTTTTCCAATACCATTTAAAAAGTACATATAAATTATTCCATAAGCTCTAATAATTACAAAAACTCCCATACATAATATGAGATTCTTATCTATATTTAGATCATATTGTAGCCAAAATTTTATAATAGGTCTCGTAAAATACATTAACAACAAGACAAATATTAAAAAGGGTAAAAATAAAATGTTCCATCGTTTAATTGTTTTTTTTATCCAACTAAAATCTTTCTTTGCAAAAGCATCGGCATAAAGAGCCCAAAATGGATCTTGAACGATTACTGTGAAAGTTATAATAACTTGAAATAGTTTTAACACAATGTCATAGCTTGCTACTTCGCTTGGACCCAATAATTTACTGATAATTATATTGTCAGTACTAAAAATGATTATCATGCATAATTGAATGATAAAAAAATTAATACTTAATCCAAATAAGTCATAGATCGTTTTTATATTGAAAAACTTTATTGAAGGTGCAATTTCTTTTTGTTTTCGAAAAAATTGTGCTGAAAAAATAATTCCTATTATAATTGTTGATATTCCATAAATTGTGGCTACATAAATTAGAGAGCTTTTAAAATAATTTAATACTAATAGTATCAGCAATAAATTTAAAATTTGATAAATTAACATGGAAAATTCAACATAGGCCGATTTTTGCTTAGCGTAAAATAATGATTTATACAAGCTTAAAACATAACCTATTGTCATCATAAATAAGGTAATGAAAAAAGTAATTTTTAGAGTTTTTTCATCAAGAGATGTGTTTAATAATTCTTTAAAATTTATCCAATAAATAACAAGTAACCCTGTGATTAGTAAAATAAATGAAAAAATTGATATTGCGTAATAAGCTGTAGAAATATACTCCCTGGCTAATTTTAAATCTTTCCTACTTAGCGCTTCAGATAATTTTGTTTTAAGACCGTTTGCTATACCTCCATCAATATAAATAATTACGTTGACAATTGAGAAAATCGTCACCCATAAACCATATTGCTCAGTATCAAGATATTTTAAAAGAAAAGGTATTGTGAAGAACGCAATGCCAATATTTAAAATCTTAAATAAAACCCCTAAAGAGACATTTTTTTTTAAAATAGTATCTCTATTTATCATTGAGTTTTATTTATAAAATTTACTGTGGTTTGTATTTTTGTAAAAACTGATTTAACTGCCTAATAAGTATAAAAACTAACATAATTAAACCAAATTCTATACCTAAAATAAAAGTCATCTTTTTTACGATGTTTCTCTCTTTAATACCAACCTTGCTAAAGGTAGAGACTACATTCATTATTTCTGTGGTTTCTGCTTTTTCTTTATTGTTTTCAACCAATTCTCTATTAAGCCTGAGACTTTCATTAAACAATTCTAATTCATCTGTCTTTTTGGTTCCCTGAGCTAAAGTTATATTTGTACCTGTTTCTATCTTTTTAGATTCGGCTATCAAAACTTCATTATATATTCTCCTAAGGGTATCAACCTCTTGTAAAGATTTTACCAAAACCTTTTCGTTTTGAAGCAAATTTTGATTATTTATAATCTTTTGATTATTGAAGTATTGGTTATTTTCAATTGAACTTAATATAGGTAAATTAAGTTTTTCAAAAATGGTATTACTTAACGATTTTACTTTAATTCTATGATATTTATAATCATAATCTGTGAAACTTTTTATGAATTTCTCAATTTCGATATTCCTAACTGTTGTTGTATCTACCTCATCAATAAAGTCATCAAAAAATTCATATTTTTCATTTTCATTTCTGATTGGTTCGATGTAAAATCCTTTTAACTTAGAGGCTTCGCTTACCGATATCTGAAAAGTTTCAGCCAATAAGTTCGAATCTTTTTGTTTAACAAGCTCATGGTAAAAATCTATGTTTTGATATAATTGTAATGCACTCTTAAAGTTTGGTTCAACAATCATTGTTGAAGAATATAATTTGGGCTTGGTAAGATCTAAATAAAGGCCAATGGCAGCACCTACAAAAATGGCTAAACCTAACTTTAAGGCATGGTTTTTTAGAAATATTAACGATAAGATAAGATAATGTAATATGCCTTTAAAAAAATTACCAACAGCATTAAAAAGATTGCTAAAGCCTTTGCCAATAATTTTAAATAAACTTCCTAGGTCTATTTCTTCATCTTGAGGTATGTTTTGTTTAGACATGTTTACTGGTTGAATTATTAAACATTAAAAATTTGTTCTAATATCTTTTGTGTGATGGCATAGGTGGGTCTAACCCCAGATGTGCCTAAACCGCCCGAAGCTAGAGTTCCACCTGTTTCTAATGGGTTGTCAGATGCATAATAGGCATATCTCACTTTCACATTTTCGGAAATATTGTCCCTTATTTTTGAGGCAGATTGAATTGCCTTTTGGTAATGGGCACCTTCCATTTCTAATCCAATAGCCCTCCAAGTAGAATCATGAAAAAAGGATAATAAATCCTTATTCTGTAATGAAGTTCCCAGAACGGTAACCATGGTTCCCTCATAAACATTAACCCCAAACCCTTCCAGATCTTCTTTTTTTAATTCGTTCTTAAAGGGATAATTATCGGCTGTGCCTTCAAATATATGTGCAGATGGAATCATGATATCACTTTTCCCACCTTCTAAAATTCCAGCTTTACCCATAATGGATATGGATTTAACATTCATTAAATGCCTCTTATTTTTACTACAAAAATATGGTTTCAACAACTCGTCCATTGTTTCATACGCTTGCTCACCAAAGGCATAATCCATCACTATAATGATGGGTTTTCTTTTTTCGTCTAATACCTTACCAAATTTATATTTTGAGCCCTTTAAATTGATTTTAGAAGTATCAATAATCTGGACATTTATATTCGTTCCGGAGGTGTCTTTTACATATATCAAACCCATTTTAGAAGCTTGTTCTTTTACTTTTTTTCTTAAAGGTTCGCTATCATCATCACTTAACAATTCAAAAAGGGCAAGACCTTTATATTGTTGTGCCTCTTTGGCCAATATAATAGGAGCATAAATAGAATTCATAACACTGTGCATATTTGCACTTATGATATGAATAGGCCTTTTCAGTAAGTCATTTTGATCTAAAACAAGTTTTATATTGTCAGCCCATTTTTCGCCGTAGATGTGATGTCCAATTCGTTCTCTTAGCGTGGAGCTAAAAGTTATCGTTCTTTTTTTATCATGAAGTGCTTCGTTTATGGCAATCTTACCCATCCAAAAAATGCAATGAAAGAACTTATTCGGGTTTTCGTTTTTAGAAAATATAGCATCTGTTTTCCTTACTTCTTCGAAGGTTCTGCCCAAAATATTTGCTAAATGCGTGAGAGCAATTTCTCTTTGATTGTTAGATAATTCTTTATTATTAAGTACGATGTCTTCTAAGTACTCCCATTCGCGGATAGTATTACCATCTTCATTTAATAAAATCCTATTCTTTATTTTATGCGATTCAATAAACAAAAATGTTAAATGCGTCAAAATATCGTAAATATCAGATCTTCCTCTCGTAATTTCAATATTCATTTGATCTTTATCAATACGATAACAATTTCGCCGTCTTTTTTCTGGAATAATAGGTTCAAAATGTGAATTTGTATAACCCTCATCGGCGGTAAGGTTAATAAACTGGCACTCTTCTATTCCTTCCGGTAAACGATCTATTACATATACCAATCCGTCCAATTCTGCTTTCTCTTCTGCAATTGATCCGTAAATTTCAGGTCTGAGAAGTAATAATGATTCTCGCAAGGTTTCACCAGAAACACCTATGGGTTTATAAAAGCCACGATTGAATAAATGCCTCATGGTTATATATAACCTTTCAATAGCATTTGAAGATTCTTGAGATTTGGTCTGTTTGATAGTGTTCATTAATAATATTTGAACAAAGATATTAATTGAAACTCTTACTACTTGATTACTTTAAAATATTTTGATATTTATTTTCATCCTTCAAAATGTTAACCGCTTCAATTATTGTTTTATCATTATGAACTTTATAAATATACTCCCCTTTTTTATAGTAGTATCTTCTTACAATTTCATGGGTTAGTATTTCCTTTATTTCAGATCTGTTTTCTTCTAGATCTTCTATTTTTTCGGTTCTTAACTTATCTATCAAATTTTGATATTCATCTGAAATCCTATCCTTATATCCTTCATTTTCTGCAATTTGGTAGGCTTCTTTTAAATTTTTCTCTGTTTTAGTTTCGAACACTACTTTTTCAGCATTTAAATAATTAATGAATTCTTGATAATCATTATCTTCGAATTTGAATTCTCCAGATGGCGCAACATTCTTAGTTTTATAATAATATTTAGTTGCATAATCAAAAATAGCATCTGAGTTTAACAGTGCTTTTGTAGCCTTGGTTTTTTCTTTTTTATTCAAACTTATATCCGGTTCTATTCCGCCTCCGTCGTATACTGTTCTGTTATTTCTTGTTTTAAATGGATTTCTTTTCTGGTCAGAAAATTTAGGCACATCACCATCTTCATCACGATGGGTATAATCTAATTCTTGTATACTTCTTCCGCTTGGTGTATAATATTTTGAAATGGTTAATTTGAGCTGAGTTCCGTATGTTAATTTCCTATATCGCTGAACCAACCCTTTACCAAAAGAACGTTCCCCTAAAATTACCGCCCTATCCAGATCTTGCAAAGATCCCGCAACAATTTCAGAAGCCGAGGCAGAATAATGATCAATTAAAACCACTACCGGAATTTCCAAATCTAAGGGTTCCCTTTTAGTTTTGTAAGTATCACTCCATTTTTTAACTTTCGCCTTGGTTGTTACTACAACTTCATCTTTTGGGATAAAAAAGTTAGTGATTTCGACAGCTTCATTTAACAGTCCACCCAGATTACCCCTAATATCTAAAATTAATTTTTTCATACCCTGGGCCTTTAGATCTTCAAAAGCCTCTTTTACCTGCGCTGATGCCTTTATATTAAACTTTATGAAAGAGATATAACCCACCTCGTCATCAATCATATGATAATATGGTACAGGATCTACATCGATCGTTTGTCTAACTAGTTCTTTGCTAAAAATTTCGTCTTGCCTTTTAAGCTCTAAAGTAACCTTTGAATTTGGAGCTCCATTAAGGAGAAGTGCGGCATCTTCAGGGGTTGTTTCTTCTAGAAAAATATCATTTATTTTTATGATTTCATCTCCTGCCTTTATCCCTGCCAGATCGGCCGGTGCTTTTTCATATGGCTCAGTAATAACCAGCTTCTGTTCTATTATTTTAATCTCCGCACCTATGCCTCCATACTCACCTGCAGCATTTATTCTTGCCTTTTCAACGCCTTGCTCATCATAATATCTCGTATAAGGATCTAATCCCTGAAGCATATTTTCAATAGCTGTATCTGTAAGTTTTGCCGGATTTGTTTCATCTATATAATACATATTCAATTCTTTAAATAAAGTAGTATATATTTCGATTTGTTTGGCTACTTCAAAAAATTCAGATTTATAACCAACAGAAACTGTAAAAACAGTTACTAATAATGCGATTAAAGTTAATTGCTTAATCTTTTTCATTTTATTCCATTTTTGATTTTTGAATAAATTTCCTAATTAAATTTATCATTTTTTCTTCTAATTCAACGTATTTATACTCCTTTTCGTCTAAATAGGTAAACATAATAATGTGCTTTTCTTGAATATTTTGATAAATAGTATGCTTATTGGTTCTGTAACATTCTCTCATTAACCTTTTAATTCTATTTCTATCGACGGCTTTTTTGAACTTACGCTTCGATACCGAAAAGGAAGCCTGAATTTTATAATTCGATTTATGATCTATTTTTAGATACACCATTCTAAGAGGAAATTCAGTTATTGAGTCTCCTTTTTCGAACAATCGTTCAATTAATTTTCGGCTTTTGAGCTTCTCTTCTCTTTTAAATGTAAATCTCATTAAAACAAATGTAGTTAATAAAATATTTTAGAGAAAAAATGAAATGAAAAAGACTTTAATTCATATTTTTGATTAAATTTTAAACCCTTCAAAAATGTCCAAAGATTTATTTCAAGCTCCAGACTATTTTCAACTCGATGAACTGCTTAATGATGAACATAAATTGGTTAGAGAGGCTGCCAGAGAATGGGTTAAACGCGATATTTCTCCAATTATTGAAGAATATGCTCAAAAAGCCGAATTCCCGACCCAAATTATTAATGGATTAGCAGAAATTGGGGCATTTGGTCCTTATATCCCAGAAGAATATGGTGGGGCAGGACTAGATCAAATTTCTTATGGATTGATAATGCAAGAAATTGAAAGAGGTGATTCCGGAGTACGCTCTACGGCCTCGGTTCAGTCGTCATTAGTAATGTATCCGATTTGGAAATATGGTACCGAAGAACAATGTAAAAAATACCTGCCAAAACTGGCTTCGGGGGAGTTGATGGGTTGTTTCGGACTTACCGAACCTGATCATGGCTCAAATCCAAGCGGAATGGTGACTAATTTTAAAGATAAAGGCGATCACTACTTGTTAAACGGGGCCAAAATGTGGATCTCTAATGCGCCTTTTGCTCAGATTGCTATCGTGTGGGCTAAAAATGAAGAAGGGAAAATTCATGGCCTCATTGTAGAGCGGGGTATGGAAGGTTTTACAACACCAGAAACCCATAACAAATGGTCTTTGCGCGCTTCTTCGACAGGAGAATTGATCTTTGATAATGTAAAAGTTCCAAAGGAAAATATTTTGCCTAAGAAATCTGGATTGGGAGCTCCACTTGGATGTTTAGACTCTGCCCGTTACGGTATTGCCTGGGGAGCAATTGGAGCTGCCATGGATTGTTATGATACCGCTTTGCGTTACTCAAAAGAACGCATACAGTTTGGTAAGCCCATAGGGGCTTTTCAATTGCAGCAAAAAAAATTAGCCGAAATGATTACCGAAATTACCAAGGCTCAATTATTAGCCTGGAGATTAGGGGTTCTAAAAAATGAAGGAAAAGCAACTTCGGCGCAAATATCAATGGCAAAACGAAACAATGTAGATATGGCCATTCATATCGCAAGAGAAGCTAGACAGATGCTTGGTGGCATGGGTATTACTGGCGAATATTCAATCATGCGTCATATGATGAACTTAGAGTCGGTTATTACCTATGAAGGCACCCATGATATTCATTTGCTGATCACAGGCCTGGATATAACTGGTTTCAACGCTTTTAAATAATAATCTTTATTTCTTAAAAAGGACAATCGCTACAGCGCTTGTCCTTTTTATATTTTTCGCAACACTTCTTTGAAGGTTTATAAGAATTAATTATGGAAATTTTCACGATTTCTCCTCTCGATAATTCTTTGTTTTTTTGATAAAAAATAAGCATCGCTTTGAGTTTGTTAAAAATTGGCTAATAAAGTAAACGAAAAATTTCGGCCCGGAGCGCTAATACTTGAGGCAAATTCCTTGTAGTGCGTATCGAAAATATTATCTATTCCAAAAAGAAAATCAATATTTTTAGTCAAACGATATTTGGAGTTAAAATTTAACGTAGCCCATGAAGGAGACCCATAATAGTTTCCTGTTTCTGTTATCAAGGGAGTCTCTTCAATCCTGTCTAGGCCTTCAGAAATATTATAATCTTCCGGGTTTTTCTTGCCGTTAAATTTAATATCAAATCCAATATTTAGACGTCCTTTTTCATGTGAAACATCAATGGCTCCAAAAATAGGGGGAATAGACGAAAGAGGCTCTTTTGTATCGTATGCTTTACCTTTAGTGTAGGTGATCGATGCTTTGGTTTTAAAACCTTTACCAAGTTCTCCTTTTAAATTAAATGTGCCACCAAATATATAAGCGGTATTATTATTTACATTGGCAACAATATCTCCAATCTCACCATCATATAATATTGTAGAGTTACCGTTTATCATAAAATTATCTCTTATGATATAATTGTCTAAAAGCGTGTAATATGAGGTAATGCCAGCTACAAATTTTCTGTTATTAAAATATTTTAAAATACCGAGTTCCGCATTATAAGCGAACTCAGGTTTTAAATTTATATTAGGTACAGTAACATCTCCTCCTCTTTCCCTAACTTTAAAAACATCATCAATATTTGGTGACCGAAAACCTGATGACAAAACTGCATTGAATTGCCATTGGTTTTTAGGTTTATAAATATATCCAATTGTAGCCGTTAATGCAGAATTGTTTATAGAAATGTCATTATAAGGAAGGCTAATAAAGGTTTCATCTATCCATGTTGCCGTTAGGTTTGTATTTGTAAAACGTAAACCGGTGTTTAATGTTGATTTTTTACTTATGTCTTGTCTGTAATTTAGATAAGCCGCACTTGTTGTATAGGCACTTCCTCCATCAGGATATCTTGATTGAACGGTAAAAGTATCCGAAGTACCAATTATTTTATTGCCATCAACAAATAGAGTTTCTCCAATGGGGTTGGAATCTACATCATTATGTGTGAATTCTAATCCATATGATAAAATTCTATCTTGTAACTTAGTCAGAGGCAGTGAAAAATCACTGTTTAAGCTAAAAACATTTACATTTTCAATTCTTGTAGTTCGATCTAAACTATTAAAATTCCTATTTATTCTTGATTCTTCTATATTTTGATAAGCAATTGTGATAACACCACTGTCCATCCATTTTTTTTCAGGATTTATTAATAGTTGCGAAGACAATAATAATCTGTTCTGAGGACCATAATGCCACTCTGCAAAACGCAGTTCGCCGTCTCTATACTCATTCAATCTATCGAAACGAGGAATATTAGAAGATGTACTGTACTGAAAATTTAAATTTAGATCTGTTTTTTCTGACAAGGGAATATAGAATTTCTGTAACACGTCTGTTTGATCATAGCCGGTATTTCGCTGGATATTAGGATTTGAATTAATAAGTGGATCCGGATTATAATAACTATTTGTATTATTCGAATATTGAAATACTTTTGCCCAATCATCAAAACCATGTGACCTGTTTTTACCCATGCGTAAATCTCCAAATTTACTATGAGAAATACTTGTAAAAGATCCTACTTTTTTAAAGGATAATTCTACGCCAGCGTGGGTTGTAATTTCATTATTAACGCTACTAAAGCGACTCAAAAATGAAATGTTGCTATTATTTTTATCGCTTATTGCTGGTTTTCTGGTATAATAATGGATGACGCCCCCTAAAGCATCAGATCCATAAATTACTGAGGATGGTCCAAAAATAATTTCCGTTCGATCTAACATGTTTGGCGAAACTGTAATCGCATTTTGTAAATGCCCTTTTCGGTAAATTGCATTATTCATTCTAACACCATCTACAACAAGCAAAACCCTGTTCGCTTCCATCCCTCTTAATATCGGACTACCTCCGCCCAGTTGAGATTTTTGAATTTTAATACCTGGTATTTCTGCTAGTATATCTGCTGACGTTTGGGGTGAAATATTTTGGATTTCTTGAATGGAAAATACGTCTATTTGTTCAGCAATTCTACTTCGAGATTCTGAACTTTTGCTTGTGGATAAAAAAACTTCTTCTAATTGATGGGCTGCACTGCGCAAGTAAACAATTTTAGAATCCAAAAGTTGTCTTTTAAGAGCTTCATGCTCAATATAAGAAATGTGCATAAATGTAAGTATCTCATCGTTGGTGAATTCAGAGATATTTACGAGTCCTTTTTTATCGGATACTACCCTTTTGCTCTTGTCTTCATTAAAAATTGCAACATTGCTAATTGAGAATTTCGAATCGGCATCTAGAATAGTAATTGTTTGAGCAGCAGATGTATAAATGGTAAGATAGCATACCAATAAAAAGAATCTCTTCATAATCAATTAAACACCGTTTTCAATACTTCTAAAGACTTAGGTTTTCTAAATCCAGGCAAATGTAATTCAAAATATTGAATTAAAATTTCAAGCATTTCTTGCCGTATTATTTTATTAAAATTTAGTTCGTTTAATACATCAAAATTTGTGCCGAGTAATAATTTAAAAGATCTTAATTTTTCACCTGTAATGTAATTATTTGAAACTATTTTAATGGTAAATTTTCCTTTTTCTAAATCAAAATATAACAAGTCTTGATCGCTTTCTGGATAAAAACCTAAATACTTCGTTAAGTTCATTAAAAATAAAAGATGAAAATTAGAGGTCTTTTCATGTGTGTCTAACCAAATTAAAGCCGTCTCTAAGTAAGAAAATAGCTTCTCATTCTCTTCTTCTTCTTGTAATGCATTTGATAGAACTTCTGATAAAAAAATAGCAATAGATTGTTTAACAATATTTGAAGAAATTGAACAATAGTTATTGTTAATTTTAGCCTCATTTATGAAATACAGGGTTTTATTTGAATTGTAATTAGCAGTAATCTCTAATTGGGTAAGAGGAAGAAAGAATGCGGGCGTAATTTTTCCTTTCTTCTGTTTATAAATTCTTTTGATGAGATAAGATCTAATGCCCTGCTCAGTATAACATTTTACTATTAGATCATAATCGGCATATTTAATAGCACTAAGAACAATTGCCTTACTTGTGATTAGCATTTTTTAATTAATTATGGCAATTTTAGTCATCGATGTTTCTGATCTATCTGGTAATGATAAAAGTACAATATATACGCCAGAAGCAACCTTTCTGCCTGCTAAATTTGTTTTGTTCCAAATTACTTTGCCACCTTTTAATTCCTGACCCTCAATAACATTAGTTTCATGAACTAAACGGCCTGAAGCATCTAATATTTTTACATTTGTTCCGCGAGGTAGGTGTGTGCCTTCTCTACCATCAATTGTTACAAAAAGATGTTCTTTTTTTACCGGATTTGGATAGGCATACACTTCGCCTAGATTATCACCAAAAGGAGCAACATTATTATTAAAAGCAACGATTCCTTTATCCGTTGCGAAAAAAACTTTCCCATTAGTGTTGTCTACCTGAATTTTTATAATTTTATTAGATGGTAAAGGAGAGTTATCCTTATTAAAATTGAAAAGCGTTTCATTCCCTGAAGGATTAGATGATAGCACCCCTCCTGTATCGGTTCCAAACCATTTATTATCAGCCCCGTCTATCGCAATCGTATTAACAGGTTGTTCTCCCAATAATCTCTTCGCGATCCCTTCATCGTCAATAATGACAGGAAGAGCATCGTATATGGCATTATCAAAAATTCCTCCGGCATTCGAGTAGACTACCAATCCCTTTTTGGTACCGATCCAGATCCTATTGTTTCTATCAACTGCTAAACTTCGTACATTGGGATCAGGCAACGACCCTTTGGTAGTTTCTGTAATTAACGCTCGTTTTCTATCGCCAGTTTCATTATAGACCAAAACACCATTACGCCTTGATCCTATCCAAACACTCCCAGATCGATCTACTACTAATTCTGTTAATCCTAAAGCCACATCGGTCATAATTGAACTCAAATCAAATTCACTCCATGTTCCATTGGGTGCTAACTTCTTTAATCGCTTATTCACCCAAGCATTTGCAACCCAAAAATTTCCTCTATTATCGAATGCCGTTCCATTAATTCTGATACTATAAAAATCTGGGAAACCAGGGTTAATCAGTCTTTCTAAACCGCTATTTTGGTCGTTCCACAACGTAACAATATTATCGTCTTCGAGTACTAATATTCCATCGTTCCAAGAGCTTATAAACACTTTTTCCGGATTATCGGGATGAACTGTTATGTGCACTAAATCCCTTGCCGGAAATGAAGGGTTATAAGGTGTGTTGATCCAACTTTCACCATTATAACGACCAAATCCTGTTCTTCTGTCTAATGGAGTAAAAGCACCATCATAACCTCCATATACCACCCATAAATTATTGTTTTCGGCAGTTATTGAAAAAATATCATTTGAAGTGGGCCCTTGCGGATGGATCTCTAAATAATCATTCATATTAGAAAAACTTCCTTGTAAAATACCGTATTCGGCGGTTCCAAGAAATATATCGTCATTTACTGCATAAGCCGATTGCAAATTATAATTGAAGTCTAATGATGTATTCGTTACGGCAACTTGATTAATGGAGCTATCATAAACATAGGCTGATTTTTTTGTGCTTGCGGTTATATACTCCTCAGATGCCTTTAGCATCAAAATATTGTCTGTTAAAGAATTTATAAACTGCAGGCTTGTTTGATCAATGATCTCATAAAAACCACTAAATTTTGAGGTGAATAATCTATTAGCAAAAGTTTCGACTGTTTTAAAATCTCCCATAAAATCACCTTGTGGCTGTTGCCAATTATTAAAATCTATCAAGTTTGGTGAAGTAACTGGTGCAGTAAAAATTCCAATTTCCGTTGCAGCATAAATAATATCATCAAATATATTGATCTGATTTATACTCACGGTTGATGAATTGTTACCTATAAAATAGGTGTCTCCAAATTGTAATTTCTCAATATCATAAACCACAATGGCAAAGGGCGTTGATAAATATAGATTATTATTATACTGCGATATATGCCTTATATCTTTTTCGCCGGTAATATTTAATCTTTCAATATCATTGGCGATAGTAATTTTCCCATCACTATCAACAATTTCAATCAATCCTGTTTGGTATCCAATTACCAAACGCTGGAATTCATCATTAAAATAAATACTCGTAGTAGTTTTGCCTGATAAACCTTTGACAGATGACAATTTTTCAACTTCTTGTGTCAAGATATCGTAAATAAAAACCGCATTGTCTGTTACCGCATAAATTCTTGTTTCTACCTTAATGAAATCTTTAACATTATTGTATGAATAAAAATCCTCCCAACTCTGACTAAAATCGTTTTGTGACCAAATTAGAATGGGTAAAAAATACAGGATTAATAATAATTGCTTTTTCATAATTCCATGAATAGTGGTGTCAAAGATATTTAATATTAATTAACGATAAAAAGAGTATTCTTAGTGCTGGTAAAAATTAAATAGATGTCGATTGAAATAAAACGAAAATTTATAATGAAATCATCCGAATTCAAGAAAAGTAGTTTTATAAGAACAAATATTAATTATGGTTTTTATAATTCTGCTTAGTTGAAAAAAGAAGTTATAAAATAAAAACTTGATAAAAATCCTTTTATCAATTGGAAAAAGAAAGCCCCAAAATTGAATTGAATTTTGAGGCTTTTAATGAAATAACTCTAATTACTTCTTCTTCATAGTAATTTTCCCTTATACGCAAATTGGGTTAAATGAAACTTCAGTTTATAATTTTCATTCTATTTTTTCCTTTATCATAGCAGGGGTTGAAACAACAGTTATTGTTTCAATTTTTTTGAACAACCACGTAATCCCTTTTTTAATATATATTACGTTTTTTAATACTTCTTCCTTATTAATTTTTATTTTAACAGTTCTAATGTAAAGTGTTTCATTTACATTTTGATGTATACTTCCTTTACCAACAAAACTAACCGTATTATCTTGTTTAGATATTGTTTGCAACACATCAGTATCTGATGGTTTTGAGAATGACGTTAAAGACATAGAAATTAGGGGAGTTTCGTTAGTCAACTCAAATTTACATCATGTTTCTATCAATGATAATGAAAAACAATAATTGAACGACAGGGATTAATAAATGGTGAAGTTTTGTAAACAAATGGTAAATTAAATCACTTTTGGAAATTTTAAGGTAACCCTGGTACCGGTAGAATTTTCATTGGAAATATCCTCAATGATCACATACACATTTTTATTCTCGTGCAATAATTTAATTCTATCTTCAGATACTCTTAAGCCGAATGGTTTTCTATTGGTATCGGCTTTATTCGCATTTGAAGCCGATTGTTTTATACCCACACCATTATCTATAATTTCACATCTTATTTTATCTTCATCATCATAAATATTCAATGTAATTCTTTTATTATCCTTTTTTGTGGCGAACCCATGCCAAATAGCATTTTCAATATATGGCTGCATAAATAATGGTGGGACCTTAATTCCTTTTAAATCTATATTATCATCAATGGTTACTACATAATCAAAACCTCCTATCATCCTCATTTGCTCTAATTTCACATACAAGCCTAATATACCCAATTCATTTTCTAACGGAATTGTTAAACTTGTAGAATTCTTTAATATTTCCCTTATTAACCTCGAAAATTTAGTTATATAATCAGATGCCTTTTCGATATCATTCTTCAGGACAAAATTATTTATTGAATTCAAAGAATTATATAAAAAATGCGGATCCATTTGTGTTTGTAGAACGGTCATTTTTAGATCGCTCATTTCTTTAATCTTCAAGGCTAATTGCTTTTCAGATTCCGCTTTCTTAATTTCAAGCCTATTAACGGTATAACCAATTATTAATGCAAACATGGAGGTTTCAATAATCGCCCCCAGATAAGTAAAAAACATGGGATCTATTCCTTTTGCCTGAAAATAATTTTCCTTGGTAAAATACGGGCCCAATAAGCTAATATTTGCTAAAATTATATATGTTAGAGAACCAATAATGAAAAAGGTAACGTGTCGGCCTCTAATTTTTGTTAGCACGATATAGGTGAGCAAAGAAAAAACCGTGAAAATAGGGATTAGAATTAAAAAAAGCCTTTCCTGATAACTGTATCCCCAGGTGAATTGAATAAATATAAAAGCTATGGCAATTATTAAAAACAGTTTAATTTCTATGGCCAATAAATGATCCCATTCAGGAACATATTTCTTAGTATTAAGCAAGATTCTTCCAAAGGCGACGTAAGCGGCATAACCTAAAAATTGAAGCGAGAAATTTATGTATGTATAAATTGGTAAATATTCAGCTGTGCTGATATCTTTTAAAAAATAAAGGAAAAAGCAAAATAAATACGCACTGTAATAGAGGAATACTTTTTTTTTATTCTGAAAGTAAATTAACAGATGATACATTAATAAGATAAGAAGTGCCCCTCTCATCCATGAATAAATTTCAGAGCTAAAATCTAATAACATAAATCAACCGCTAAAAAAGTTTTTCTAATAATTCATTTTTCTTATTTCTACTAATACTTGCACTCATTCCGTTACTCATTATCAATTCACCTCCCATACTTTTTAAATATTCTTTTACGTGATTGATATTTATTAAATAGGAATTATGTACACGGTAGAATTCAGAATAATCGAATTTCTTCTCTACTTCCTTTAGGGTTTTTGAAACTACAATTTTCTTGTCCTCCTTTAAAAAAATAGTGGTATAACTTTTATCAGATTTTAGCATGATCACATCATCTCTGTCTAATAAATATATTTTACCATCAGCCGCAATGCTTATTTTATCATTCTTATCTTTAAGGTTTGTAAATAATGATTGTAATTTATCTTCAAGTTGATTTCCTTTACGTGATGCACGCACTTTATCTACAGCAGTAATGAGTTCATCTTTATCTACCGGTTTAAGCAAATAATCTAAGCGCAGAGACCTTGATGGCCTTTAGAGCAAATTCATCGTGGGCAGTTGTAAAAATAAGATCAAAATTAGTATTAGAAAGTTTCTGCAACATAGTAAAACCATCCATCTCTGGCATTTCAATATCTAAGAAAACCAGATCTGGTTTTTCCTTTTCAATAACAGTAATTGCTTCAACTGGAGAATTACATTTAATGATTTGAATATCCTCAATATAACGATTCAATTTCCATTCTAAAGCTTCCAGGGCATTAATTTCGTCATCAACGAGTACAGTCTTTAACATGGCTTGGGGTTAATTTATAAATTAATAAGCCAAGATACTATATTTGCAACGATTGTCAAAGGTTATTTTAAAATTAAACTATAGCTTTACTTGCTTTAAAAATCAAAGAAAAACGATATGGAAAATCTTATACAAACCGCTATCAAATTTGCCCCCCATCTGTTAATCCTAGTTTTTTTAACCATTACATTTTTGCAGTCTGGTTTAGATAAATTAACCGATTGGAATGGAAATTTATCATTCTTAAAAGAACATTTTAGTAAAACTTTTTTAAAGAATAATGTTACAATTCTTTTGGGAATAATCATGATTGGAGAATTAATTGTAAGTGCCTTATGTATTGTAGGAATCGTTCAAATATATTGGGCCGGTATAACAACTATAGGGTTTTATGCTTCAGGTTTAGGAGCTAAGGTACTATTGGCCTTATTGCTGGGCCAAAGAATTGCTAAGGATTATGCCGGGGCTATGACTATTGCAGTATATTTTATAGTCGCTGTTTTTGGTGTATATATTATGTCTTAACTTTAAGATTATATAAAGTTAATATCCCTCTAATATCAAAAAGGTTTCGCCTATTAAATATCCTTCTATATAGATTTTAACTATATATGTGCCTTTTACAATTTTTTGAATAAATCGGTCTGAAAAAATTGAAACGGCTAAATTTCTCTTTTCGTAATATGTGGTTGTTTTATCTGTATATGGCACTTCATTGCCATTCTTTAAAGTAAATTTCCCTTTTTCATTTATGACTTTACCATTAGGGTTTTGTATTACAATATAAACTTCTTTGTACCCTGAACTTTGAAAAGAATTTTTACTAAGTTTAAAATTTACTAAAATAGCATCTGTTCTGGAGGCAATATCTGTTTCAACGTATTTCCCGTTGCTCTTAATTTTCATCGCAGATACATCTACGGTACTCATAATTACCGCACTATTTAGAATTACTTTTTCAGTTAATACTGTTTTTTCAGAAGATTCGTCATACCCAAAATTATTTTGGACTATTAAATTGTCTGGATTAAATCCATTTTCATCGGTGCTTATGGCTTGTGCCACCTGATTTTCTAAGATTAAATCATTTGCACGTTTAGTCTCTACCGGGTTTGAGCGATGAGTTATTATTGAATGATCCACAAATTCTTCAGCAAATAAATTTTGAGACGTCGATTCAATATTACTTAAATCTCTTTTTTTAGTTAGGTCTTGGTTAAAAGAAGTTAAATCCGAAGTAACATTTTCATTTTTTGAATTGCTAAAATCGTTTGGATTATTAACAATGTCTGAATTATCTAGTTCTGAATTATCGAAATGAATAGTTATGTGTTCGGTTGTGTCTGGTGGTTTTTTTTTTATAATGGAATCTCGAGAAATTTCTTTATCTTGATTTGTCTCACTCTCCTGATCTATGCCGCTTCCTATATGTTTAACTAGATTTTCTGAATCTTCTGTTAAGTTAAGGTCAATGATGGTCTTAATACTATCCGATTGTTCAATCAGATTGTTATCCGATAATGAAACAGAAGCATGCTGATCGTCTTTTTTAATAATATTACTTTCATTAACGACGACATCATTGCTAAAGCTATTTTCTGTTTTTAAAACCGCATTGGTTGCAATTAAATTGCTAACAGAATCTTCATTCTCAACTTCATCTATACTATTATTGATAGGATCTGAAGATCGAAGATTTTTTTGAGAGTCAAAATCAGTCTCTGCTAACTTTTTTTTTTAAATATTTCGTTACTGATTATACCATTAACACTTTTTGCAATTGGTGGTTTCACGTCTTGCGAAGTCTGTGAAGCCAATCCTTGATTGGTATTCATATCAATAGTGTTGTTTGAAGCGCTTTGGTTTAAAATTGCAAATTCGGTTCGTCTATTCTTTTGATGAGCGGTTTCGCTACATTCAACACCGTTAATACATTTGTTTACCATTCGGCTTTCACCTAGTCCTTTACCTGTTAATCGGTTTCTATCAATTCCCTTAGAGACTATATAGTCTATAGAAGATTTGGCTCTTCTTTCAGATAGTTTAAGGTTATAGGCACTGCTTCCTCTAGAATCGGTATAAGAAGTTACTTCAATTTTAACGTTTGAATTTTCCTTCATAATCTTCACAATCTTATCCAGTTCGTCCGTAGCATCTTCTCTTATCGATGATTTATCAAAATCGAAATAGATAGCATTAAGGTTTTCAACTACCTCTTCTTTCGCCTCTAATTTAGTCGTAGTTGCATTATTGTCTTTAGATACATCACTAATGGCATCTTCTAAATTCTTCACCAAATATTTATCAGCCGTTAAATCGGGTGCATTATTATAATTAGCTGTATTTATTATATGCTCTTCTTTTGAATAATGTAAACTTGAAGCTACCAAGGTATATGTTTGGCTACAATCCAGATCAAGTTTGTATGTCCCATCTTTATCAGTTAAAACTTGTTGTACCTGATTCCCGTCATTATCAAATAATGTAATGGCGGCATCTTTTAAAAGTTCATTAGTCTCCTTATCCCTTACAATTCCCGCAATCTCTTGTAGGCATTTTTCAGGTTTGTCTTCTTCTATGGTAAAAGCATAAATATCATTATTATCTTGACCTTGTAATCTGTTCGACGAAAAATAACCACTGTTATTTTTGCTATTAACTATATATGCAAAATCGTCATTCAGGCTATTAATCGGCGATTCTAAATGCAGTGGATCTGAAACTGTGTTTTCAAAGATTTCACTTGCATAAACATCAAGATTTCCATAACCTCCTTCGTGGCCATTAGAAGAAAAATAAAGGATATTATTATCAGTTACATAAGGGGTAACTTCATCTCCCCGAGTATTAATTTTATCTCCAAGATTAACAGGTTCACCAAAAGTTCCATCGTCATTTATCTTCACTACAAAAATATCAGTGCCTCCAATGGAAGATGGTCTGTCTGAAACAAAAAATAATTTCTTGCCGTCTTTACTTAAGGCGGGTTGCTCTGTTGAATATCTTTTACTGTTAAATGGCAATTTCTCCATATCTGTCCAATTACCTACTGAATCTATTCTTGCCTTAAAAAGTTCGTATTTGTCCTTGCTTCTTTTTCTTCTTTTGTATTTTTTTGCTGAAAAATATACCGTTTTTGAATCACTACTATACGCAATTCCTGTTTTAGTGATCTTATTACTCACAATACCTTTTACTCTTTCTTTTTTAACGATTTCGCCCTGGGGGTCGATTTCTCCGACAAACAAATCTTGTTGAGGATTTTTTGTTTTTTCGTTGCTTGGCGCCGTAAAAACCAGGTTTTCATCATCCAAGAATGTAACACCATAGTCAGATTGCATGGTGTTAATTTCCAAATATTTTATATGATGTTTACCCGATGAGGTTTGGGCAACTAATGATAATGAGGAGAAGAATAAAATGGTTAATAAAAAATAATTTTTCATCAATTTTAATGTTGGGTTAGCGATATCATAACGCCAGTTTTTCAAATTAAGTATTAATAAATGTAATTTTTAGATCAAAATATGGCAAATAAAAAAGCCTAAAAAGGAATTTTTTAGGCTTATCTAACTGATTATAAGATGTTTATTTGTTTTATTTTGACTTGTACGCTTTATTCAACTGAACCAATACATCATCTGTAATATCCGCTTTTTCCTCCCCATACATCACAGTACCATTGTCTCCCGTTGTTCCTAACACAAAATTATAACCCTTTTCTTTTGCGTATTCTTTTACAAAATCATTTATTTCTTTTGACAAGACTTTTAAACTTTCTTGTCCTTCTAGCTGTACCTCCTGTTGAATAATCTGTTGGCGCTGATTAATAGATTGTTGTTCTTGCATGAGTACTTGTTCACGTTCTGCTTTAAGTTTAGTAGACATTCCTGGGGCTTTTTGCTGATACTCTCTGGCTTTTGTTTCCCAACCAACTATAAGACTATCCAATTCCGCCCTTAAAATATCCGACTTTCCTTTTATGGAAGATTCAGCATCTTTTGTTCCTTTATACTCTTTCATTAACTCTTCTACATCAACATAGGCTATTTTAGTTTGTGTACAAGAAAGTAAAGAAATCGTAACCACAAATATTAATACATATTTTTTCATTTATTTAATTTTTATTTATTGATGCGCAAAGCTACATAAAATTAGAATTCTAAAAACCAATAATAACATCAAATTATTTCAAGTAAAAAACCATTATAGATAAAATTTATTAATATCAATAGTCCAATAAGATAAAATTATGCCAAATAAGCCTATTAAATGACGTCTAAGAGCTTCTCTAGTGTTAGAAGCCACAATGATGTGGTATGAGTTGTAAAAATATCCTAAATCGCCTTAAAATCCATTTTCGGAGTTTTTTATGACATATATTAGTGATGAGAACTCACCGGACGATTTTGCCTTATAATTTGATTTTAAGCCGATATAAAATGCCTTTAGCAAATTCGATCGACCTCTTTTATATTTTTCAGAAAGTAGGCTTACATAAAACGAATCAAAAACCATAGGAATTATTTTTACCACTTTCATTCGTTCTAATTTAAATAATCTCTTTATGGCTTTTTGTGAGAAGTGCCAAAGATGTCGAGGGACATCATAAGCTGCCCAATTTTCTTTATAATATATGGCATCAAAACTTTTATAATTTGGAACTGCAATTACCAAAGTGCCATTGGCTTTTAATAATTTCTTTAGATTTGAAATATAAAAATTCAGATCCGGAACATGTTCTAAAACATGCCACATGGTGATAAGGTCAAATTTTCTATTCAAGATTTCGGTAATCTCAACACTTATCTTTATACCCGTTTTATCCTCTGCAACCTTGTTTGCTTTTTTGTTTGGTTCTACTCCTTGTATGGCCCAACCATCATTTTTACAAGCCAATAAAAAATCTCCTGTCCCAGCACCAATATCAAGAAGGTCTTTACCTTCTGAATTAAAAGATTTTAATAATTCTAGCTTTTTTCTGATAGTATAATTTCGTATAAAAAGATATACTCTATTTAATAAAGAACTATTCGAATTTGAATGAGAAATATAATCTTCACTCTCATAATATTTGCCCAAATCAGTATTGTCTGGCCTCGGAGTTGTTACTAACATTTCTGCTCTTTCATCGATGAAAATAGAAAATGTTTCACGTGAAACAGTGTGATCTACACAAGTTAAAAATGGTTTTAAACGCGTATTTTGAATAGGTGATTTATCTATATGTTTCACGTGGAACTATTTTTATCTGCCCATATAAACTAATAAAACCGAAACGTCACTTGGAGAAACTCCAGAAATTCTACTAGCTTGAGAAATCGTGCCTGGCTGTATTGAACTCAATTTTTCTCGAGCTTCAAATGAAAGTGATTTGATCTTGTTATAATCAAAGTTTTGTGGAATAATTATATTTTCTAGCCTGTTTAATTTATCGGCATTGTTCTTTTCTTTTTCGATATATCCAGCGTATTTCACATGTATTTCTGTCTGTTCAATGATTTCGTTATCAATGGAATTATCAATAATAAAATCATTTACCCCTGGAAACTGACGTACGTCATTAAAGTCTAATTGAGGTCTTGAGGCTATTTTAAACATCTTCATGGATTGTGTTATTTCGGCGGAACCCTTTTCTATTAAAATGTCGTTTACATCGTCTGGCCTAATGCTTGATTGCTGTAAAAAATTAACAAAATCATCCGTCTTTTGCTGTTTTTCGATAACACGATTCATGCGTTCCTGTGAAGCCAAACCAATTTCAAACGATCTGGGTGTTAAACGCAGATCCGCATTGTCTTGTCTTAAAAGGGTTCTGTACTCAGCCCTGGAAGTAAACATCCTATAAGGTTCTTCAGTTCCTTTAGTTATAAGATCATCAATCAGTACACCAATATAAGCTTCATTTCTTTTTAGTATAAACGGCTCTTTTTCTTGAATTTTCAACGCTGCATTTATACCGGCCATTAAACCCTGAGCGGCCGCTTCTTCGTAGCCGGTTGTACCATTTATCTGACCTGCAAAATATAAATTATTGATAAGCTTCGTCTCCAGTGTAAATTTTAATTGCGTCGGAGGGAAATAATCATATTCAATTGCATAACCAAACCTAAAGAATTTAACATTTTCAAAACCAGCCACTTTCCTGAGTGCCTTTGCCTGAACATCTTCTGACAGTGATGTAGAGAAACCATTCACGTATACCTCAACTGTGTTCCAGCCTTCCGGCTCAATAAATAATTGATGCCTGTCTTTTGTAGCAAAACGATCAATCTTATCCTCGATAGAAGGGCAATATCTAGGACCTATACTTTGAATTCTCCCATTAAACATAGGCGAACTATGAAAACCTTCTCTTAACTGATCATGAACTTCCTGACTAGTATAAGTCATATAACAGGATCGTTGTTCCTTAAGTGACGTGGTTACATTACTAAAAGAAAATTTCTCAGGTTGTTTGTCGCCAGGTTGTTCAACCATTTTAGAATAATCTAGGGACCTCCCATCAACACGAGGCGGAGTACCGGTTTTCATTCGACCGGATTCAAACCCTAATTTTACAAGGTCTTCGGTGATACCAATTGAAGCTCTTTCACCTGCCCTGCCGCCACCAAAATTTTTGTCGCCTATATGAATCAAACCATTCAAAAATGTACCCGTTGTTAAGATAACCGATTTTGCTTTTATTGTAATTCCTAACCCTGTTTTTACACCAATAACTTTTCCATTCTCGATAATTAAACCGTTGACCATATCCTGAAAGAAATCGACATTCGGTGTTTGCTCTAGCATCCCTCTCCATTCTTCAGCGAAACGCATTCGATCACTTTGGGCTCTAGGGCTCCACATGGCAGGTCCCTTCGATTTATTTAACATCTTAAACTGAATAGCCGTTTTATCGGTTACTATACCACTATAACCACCAATGGCGTCAATTTCTCTAACAATTTGTCCTTTGGCAATTCCACCCATTGCAGGATTACAGCTCATTTGAGCAATATTCTGCAAATTCATAGTAATCAATAGTGTTTTAGCGCCCATATTGGCGCTTGCAGCGGCTGCTTCACTTCCTGCGTGACCACCCCCAACAACAATTACATCGTATGTGTCTTTAAATAAACCCATTGTTTCACGTGGAACATTAAATTAATCTTTGTTAAAAAGTGCGCAAAGATAAGTAATAATCCTCTTTATCGCGCATTAGCGATTTCTCTTCTTTACTTTTATCTTTATAACCGCATAGGTGCAGCACGCCATGAACCATTACCCTTTGTAATTCATCCTTCACTTCCACATTGTATGAAATAGCATTGTCCTTAACTCTTTCTATAGATATAAAGATATCGCCAGAAAGCAACTTGCCAATAGAGTAATCAAAGGTTATAATATCTGTTAATTCATTGTGGTTCAAATATTTAACGTTTTTTTCTAACAAATAATCGTCGTTACAAAATATATAATTTATATCTCCTTCCTTTAAACCCTCCTTCAAAATTAGATCAGTGATCCACTTACCTAATTCATTTTGCTTTTGAAGCGAATATTCTGTTTCGAAATTAAAGCCAATCATTCATTAATTTTTTCATTAAAATAATCTTGAACCTTTTTCTTATAGTCATTTCTCAAAGGTAAAGGGTCTCTATTTAGCACTTCATTAGCATTGAAAAAAAGTTTTTTGCCTTCGATTTCCGGAATCTTTCTGGTTTCGTAAATTATTTTGCTAGTTTCTGATTTACGCTTATTATCCTTCCCTTGTTCTTGCGTTGCCTTTTCAAGTTCTAATAATTCATGTTCTAACTGAATCATCCTTTTTAAAACATCATTGTTAAATCCTTTGTCTAATAATTGTTTTTCCAATTCCTCCATTTGTTCTAAAGCTTTCTGGCCATTAACCCCTCCTTTACCATTTTCATTCATTAGCTCTTGCAATGCCTGTTTCAAAGCGTTCTGTTCTTTAAAGATTTGATATTGTTCACCTGTCATTTGTTCTCCTTGGCCCTCTTTGCCTTTTTGTCCTTCCTTTTCTCCCTTTTTCATACCATCCTTCATTTTTCCAGTAAGCTCTCCTTGTTTTTGTATAATATCAGGCAAACTAATTTCATTCCCTTTACCCTTACCTGAACCCATACCAGGATTTTGAAGACTATTCAATAAGTCACTCAACATATCTGCCAAATTATTGGCCGAGGTCATGGTATATTGTTGATTAGAACGGCCTTGTTCCATCCTATTCTCAGCAATATTTTCCAAAGATTTATCGATATTATAATGGGCTTCTGTTAGATCTTTTTGGATCTTTGATGTCATCTGTTGGACTCGCATGGAAAGTGTATATAAACTATCATCAATATGTTCAAAATTTTCTTTTAATACCTGCTGTTTCTTTAATTTAACAGGGAATTCTGCATGACTAGCGTCAACCCCATCAAGCGATAACATTAAATTTTCCTGATCGAATGAAAAGGCTAAAAGATTCTCCAAAATAGCTCGTAAACTTTCGATATTTTCTTCAATCATCTCTCCTTGCATAGCTTCCATTGCTCCCTGCATCTGTTTACTCAATTGTTTCATTTTTTTAGATGCAGACTTTTGACTTTTAGTTGCCGAATTATCCTTTTTATTTTCTGATTTTGATTCCTCTTCATTATCACCCTTCTCTTCTTTTTCTAATAATTCCTTGGCTTTATCCATTTCCTCTTTAATATCATTCTCCTCTTTATTCGTATCTGGAAAATCCATAGGCTGTGCTAAATTTTGATTCTCTTTATTTAATTCATCAAAATCCTCTTGAATACTCTTAAATTCTTCATTCAGTTTTTCCTGTTCTTCTGAAGTATTGTTTTCACTATCACTTAATTTATTCTCCTTCTCCGCCAATGAATCCAGCTTCCTGGTAATTTGAACGGCTTTCTTCTCCACAAAAAACCGCTTCGCCATTTCAAGCAATCTCTCTAAGGAACGAATATTCTGCTTATTCTGTTCAGTGAGTTTATCCAACTTATCCAACATTTTTTCCTTATCCATTTTCTCAGACATTCTTTTTAGTTGCTCTAACAGGTCATCCTTTTTTTGTAACTCTTTGGTTTCTTCAATTCGTTTTTTAAGTTCGTCCTTTTTGTTTTTTATTGTTTGATCTTCATCGTTTTGGCTTTGTTCGTCTAAATTTTCCTGAAGTTTATCAGAATGTTCTTCTAACATTTCTTGGTATTGTTCTTGACGTTTTAAAAACTGATCGAAATCCTTTTTATCATTCCAATTTAATTCAGATTTTTTCTTTAATTTTTTCGAAAATTCGTCTAAATCTTTATTTAATTTTTCGTTATTCTTTGAAGTTTTATTTAATTCATCTAAACTTTGCTGCTGTTCTTTTAATAAGTCATCTGTAATTTCTTCGTGGGTTTTATTATAATAAGTAAAGGTTTTACTTTTAGAAGACTTTGTTCCGTTTACACCATCATTATCAAATACTTCAAAATACATTTCGTAAGACTTTCCTTCTTCAAGATTAACAGGTTCTTTAGGGTTAAAAACATAATAAAATTCCTCAAAAGTGGTTTTATTGATCATTACAGGTAATCTTTTCATTGAAAGCTTATCATCCGAATTATAATAAACCAGCTCTAGCTTACTCAACCCATAATCATCACTTAATTGACCAACAAATTGAACAGGACCTCTACTTATTGAGTCAATATCTGATTTGATAGTAATTTTTGGAAACTCGTCTTCAATAACTTTAATCGAATAATTGAGCCTTTCATAATTTTTTAAATTAAGATTAGATGTGGCTATTTGATATTCAAGATCTTTAAGTAATCGCCTGGAATATGAAAAATTATTGTTGGTGTTTTCTTCAAAGGGAAATACATCATAACTAATAAAAGCCAACGAATCCGTTTCCTTTGTTTTTATGTTCCATGTTGCACTAGTGCCTATTGGAACGACCGCATTTCCGGTATTTGAAATTGATTCGTTTTTCTTTCCTGTATATGTGGGATATTTTAAGAACATCTCAAAACCAACAACAGTTGGAATCTTTATAATTTCTATAGTATACTCCTTTGATCTGATGCCATTCGCTTCCAGATAAAATGAAATGTTTTCTTTTAAATTTCCGAAAGAATAAGAAAAGTTTCCACTGGTTTTATCCTTTAACAAATAGTATTCATTATTAAAATGTATTTGAACATTTTCTGGAATGGTATTTCCAATGGTTTCAATTTGCAAGTCAAAAGGTTTTCCTTCCAGGGAATTTAAATTGTCATTAAGAATAACAAAAGAAAAAGGGGCCGGCGGTTCATATGCCATATTATAATGTACAACCCTATCTAAACTATCATTAAAAATAAAATTGTTTCCCGTGAAAAACGTAAATAACCAGATAAAGAGTGGAATTGATAAATATTTTAAATACTTAACATTATTTTTGAAATTTATCGCCTTTTTAAAAGGGATGGGGGTTAACGATGCCGATTTCTGTTCAATGCTGGCTATTAGGAGTTCTGATTTTTCCTTGTCTTGACTCAGCTGTAATACATTCAATAATTTATCATCTACTTCTTGAAAATGCTTGCCAATAATTTTTGATGCTTCTGTTAATGAAATCCCCTTTTGCAATCCAAACAATTTCGCGATTGGTATAATTATAAATTTTATCAATAAACCAATTTCAACGAATACAAAAGCATAGAATAAAATACTTCTCGCCGAGGGCGCTAACCAAAATAAGTATTCAATAAATAATGTTATTAAAAAATACAATAGGCCAAAGGCCGTAAATAAAATCAAGCCCTTAATGAGTTCATTTGTATAATACTTTTTAATGAACTCTTTTAGTTTTTCTTGTATGTTATTAAAATTACCCATCTTTTATAAACACTAAAAATACTATTTTCATTGTCAAATAGTATCTTTGCACTCTAATTTTAACAAAATGATTAACAAAGTTAGGGTAAGATTTGCGCCAAGTCCAACCGGTCCGTTACATATAGGTGGTGTTAGAACAGCTTTATTCAATTATCTATTTGCTAAGAAGCACCATGGTGCTTTTATACTTCGTATTGAAGATACTGATCAAAATAGATTTGTAGAGGGTGCCGAAGATTATATTATTGAATCGTTAAACTGGTTAGGACTTTCTTTCGATGAGAGCCCTGGAATTGGAGGTGATTTTGGGCCATATAGACAATCTGAACGAAAGAATCTCTACAAAAAACATATTGACGAACTTATAAGTACGGGAAATGCCTATTATGCTTTTGATACCCCAGAAAATTTAGATTATCATAGAAAAGATCACGAGGAAAAAGGTAAAACATTTATTTATAATTGGCATAATCGCTTAAAATTAGACAACTCTCTATCGTTAAAAAACAAGGAAATCCAACAGCGAATAAATTCTGGAGAACAATATGTAATTCGATTCAAATCCCCCGAAAATGAAAGTTTGATCTTAAATGATATCATTAGAGGAGAAATAAAAATCGAGACCAATGTATTAGACGACAAAATTCTATTTAAATCAGATGGAATGCCTACCTATCATTTGGCTAATATAGTTGACGACCATTTAATGAAAATTAGCCATGTTATAAGAGGTGAAGAATGGTTACCATCAATGGCTTTACACGTTTTATTGTATAAAGCTTTTGGGTGGAAAGCTCCTTCGTTCGCACACTTACCTTTGATATTAAAACCTGAAGGAAAAGGTAAGTTAAGTAAACGTGATGGTGACAAGTTAGGTTTCCCTGTTTTTCCCTTAGAATGGAAAAATAATGGCGATGTTTCACGTGGATATAAAGAAGATGGCTATTTACCTGACGCATTGGTTAATATGCTAGCCTTATTAGGTTGGAATGAGGGTGAAGGGTCTGAAAAAGAAATCTATTCTTTACAAGAACTAATCAGCGCTTTTAGCCTTGAACATGTAAGTAAATCCGGTGCTAAATTCAATCCTGATAAAACCAAATGGTTTAATCAGCAATATTTGCAACTAAAAGGTGATGATGAGTTAGCAGAGCTATTTTTACCAATTCTTGAAAAAAAATTGATGGCTGCTGCAGATGGATCTGAAGAAGCTAAGGAGCAAATTGCTAATTTCATCGAAAATAACAATGATTATGTAACCAAGGTTATTCGTTTAATCAAAGAAAGAGCAACATTTGTTGCTGATTTTTGGGACTTAGGCCATTTCTTCTTTGTGACTCCGACCACATATGATGATAAATCAGTAAATAAAGCATTCAAAGAAGACACCCCAACCTTGTTGGCTCAACTTAATGAAGTGCTCAATTCTATTGATGATTTTTCATCTCAAAATATTCAAAATATTGTTAAGGATTGGATCACATCGAATGGAATAGGATTTGGTAAAATTATGATGCCCCTGCGGGTGAGTTTGGTTGGTTCGTTACAGGGTCCGGATGTTTTTGATATTATGGGATTAATAGGTAAAGAAGAAACAATGAGCAGTATTAATAATGCGATAAAGTCAATTTCTGTGTAAGTTTTATGAGTTTTTTTTGACTATTGATTTAACTAAATCAAATTATTTTGAAAAAGCTCATATTATTACTGATATTATCCTTATTTATTTCGACAACAAATTATGCCCAAGATGCCGTTTATAAAATTGAGTTTATAAGTAATTGGAGCAGTACCACACATCCCACAGATTATCCTACAGGTTCAGCTCATTGGTCGCCATTAATAGGTACTACTCATAAAAATGCCTCAGCTTTTCTACAACTGGGTCTCCTTGCGTCAGACGGCGTTGAACAGGTTGCCGAAACGGGTGGTACAACTATCATCACTCAAGAAATAAACCTTCTCATTGCAGCGGGTCTTGCATTTGAAGTTATCAACGGTTCTGGGTTAGCTTCTGGTTTGGGAACTATAACAGTTAATGATGTTGGTGTAGATGCTAATTTCCCGCATATAACCCTTATAACTATGATAGCCCCGAGTCCGGATTGGGTTGCTCAAATCAATAATTTGAAGCTCACAGATACTGATAATAATTGGTTGCCTACAATTTCAATGGATGTTTACGCAACCGACGTAGGTACGGATAATGGAACAACTTATACATCGGCGAATGCAGATACGAATCCGGCAGAAATTATCAGCAGTTTACAAAATACATTGCCTTTTTCAGACCAAATAGTTGGTACTTTTGTTTTTACTTTACAGGAGGTTTTATCGATAGAGGATAACCTATTTCAAAATTCGATTTCCATTTATCCCAATCCAACGAACGGAAAGGTATATCTTAACAGTAATAAAGAATTTGATATAAGTAGAGTCGAAATCTTTGACCTAAACGGAAGAAATCTAAGATCATATCAAGAATTGGACGGTCGAGATTTTTTAGTATTACATGATATCAAATCTGGGGTTTACTTGCTTAGAATGTACTCTGATAATGCCGTTTCGACCAAAAAAATTATCATTAAATAAAATTCACATAGGTTTAGTTAGTTTTTTCAACCTTTGTAACAAAATACTTGGTGTCTCCCAACCAGGGAAATGTAGCAAAACGTTCTTTATAGGTAAGCTTAACTGTTTCACCTTGCATCTCTTTTAAAGAATTTATCACATCCTTTTCTGAATTCTCTACCGAAAACACAAAAGTCTGTGCCTCAGACACTCCTTGGCTTATTTCACCTTCCCAGGTTTTAAAAACAACGCCTTTATGGCTTATTTTTACCAATTCACCTGACCTATAACCTTCACTATAAGTTACATAGTAAATAAATAAGAAATATACTATTATAATCGCTATGAGAACCGATAAGAATATGCCTAAAAACTTTTTCATTTTGTAAAACTATTTTAACCAAAAATAAGTAATATATCTTTTAATCCTTAACTTTATAAACTTATAATGTATAAGCTAAAAAATATAAATTAAATTAATTATAAAACTTTAAAATTATGGAAGGCATATTGGGTTATTTACCCTTAATTATTATCATATTATTAATTTTTTTCGCATCGATTTTTATTGTAAAACAACAAACTGTTGCCATTATAGAAAGATTCGGTAAATTTCATAGTATCAGACATTCTGGATTTCAACTTAAAATACCTGTTTTCGATAAAATAGCGGGTAAGGTTAGTCTTAAAATTCAGCAATTGGATGTAATTGTAGAAACAAAAACTTTGGATGATGTATTCGTTAAATTAAAAGTTTCTGTACAATATGTTATTATTAGAACTAAGGTTTATGATGCTTTTTATAAACTAGAATATCCCCATGATCAAATTACCAGTTATGTTTTTGATGTAGTTCGGGCTGAAGTTCCAAAAATGAAGCTCGATGATGTATTCGTTAAAAAAGACGACATTGCTATAGCAGTAAAAACCGAATTGCAAGATGCCATGTTGGATTACGGGTTCGACATTATAAAAACCTTAGTAACGGATATTGACCCAGATGCTCAGGTAAAGGTTGCTATGAACAGAATTAATGCCTCAGAACGTGAAAAAGTAGCTGCCCAATATGAAGGTGATGCTGCCAGGATTCTAATAGTTGAAAAAGCTAAAGCTGAAGCTGAAAGTAAACGTTTACAAGGACAGGGTATCGCCGATCAGCGTAGAGAAATAGCACGTGGTTTGGAAGAGTCTGTAGAAGTGTTAAATAAAGTGGGAATTAATTCACAAGAAGCGTCTGCCTTAATAGTAGTTACCCAACATTACGATACATTGCAATCTATAGGCGAACATGTAAATTCTAATTTAATCTTATTGCCTAATTCACCTCAGGCAGGTAGCGATATGCTCAACAATATGGTTGCCTCATTTACCGCTAGTAATCAAATTGGTGAAGCGATGAAAGAAGCTAAGATAAAGGAAGCTAAAAGGAAAAAACCTGAATAAATATTGATTAAAATAAAAAAGGCGCTACGAGAGCGCCTTTTTTTATTTTAAACTAATTGTTATTTTTTCTTCTTTACTTCTTCTTCTTCCTCGTCCGATTTAGTAGCATCTTTAAACTCTTTTATGCCAGTTCCTAATCCTTTCATTAATTCAGGCAATTTTCTTCCGCCAAATAAAAGTAGAATGGCCAATCCAATAATAATCCATTGCCATGGTCCTACAAATCCTAAAAATATTGTTGCTGTTATCATTTTAATACATTTTACTTTGCAAAGGTAATAATTAATTGATTACCTAAATCATAAATATTTAGCCTTTATCCTTAATATTGCCTCCAATAATCTTTTTAGAATTGACTTTTTCAGGGTTTCCTTTATAATAAATGTTTCCGCCAAAACGAACTTTTGCGTCTAAAAGTTTTTTAACATTTACCTCAACACTTCCCCCTGAGGCTGCTGTAACATCCGCGTCTTCTGATATAAGCTCATAACCTTCATATACCCCTCCGGTGGTGACTTCTACTTCTTGATTGCTTGTTTCGCCTCTCAATCTTATACTGGCTCCAGTAACCGCCTTAACGGTTAGATATTTCACTTTAACAGGTACATGGATATAAGCCCCTTCTTGAGATTTAACGGTCAGGCTCTCTTGTTTTATCGTTTCATCAGAAAAAATAGCTCCTCCTTCATTAGCATCCAATGTGCTTAAATCTTTATTATAATATATCTTGATCTTCACATTTTCGGCGCTAAAAGTGTCCGGAAATTTTAAAGATAATTTCAATTTCCCGTTAATGTTCTTTACGACTACCTCGTCAGTTTTTTTACCAGATATTTCGATAGAAGACTTATTTGATCTCTGAATTTCTACACTTAATCCGTTAAAGATTTTCACCTCATCAAAGTCGCCCAAATTCTGGGTTCTATCTTGTGCAAAGGTTAAAGCTGTACATCCTAACAAAAGGATTATTAAATTTCTAATTTTCATGTTTAATTGTTTAAATTTTATTAGCCAATCTTAAGCTTATTTACACGCAATTATTATGCCTAATTTTATTTACTGAATTAATTCAAAATCCAAATGCTTTCTTTCTAAATCCGTCTTTTTTACCCTCACGGTTACCTTGCTGCCCAATTGTAAAATATTTTTTGTTGATTGGCCTACTAAGGCATATTGCTTTTCATCATAAATATAATAATCATCTTTTATGTCTCTGATCCTAACCATGCCTTCACATTTATTTTCAATAATTTCGACATAAATTCCCCATTCTGTAACCCCAGAAATAACACCTACAAATTCCTGATCCTGATGGTCTTGCATATATTTTACTTGCATATATTTAATCGAATCGCGTTCCGCTTTTGAAGCTAGTTGTTCACGCTCTGAAGAATGTTTACACTTTTCTTCATAAGATTCGGGTTTAGGTGATTTACCACCGTCTATATAGTGTTGTAATAAACGATGTGTGATAACATCAGGATAGCGCCTAATTGGAGATGTAAAATGACTATAATAATTAAAAGCCAATCCATAATGCCCAATATTATCTGTGGTATATAAGGCCTTGCTCATTGATCTTATCGCAAGTGTTTCAACCATATTAGCCTCTGACTTTCCGTGAACATCTTGCAATAACTTGTTTAAAGACTGGGAGATGGTTTCTCTGGATTGCGTATTGATCTTATACCCAAATTTACTGATGATCTGCTGGAGTCCTGCCAATTTATCTATATCTGGTTCATCATGAATTCTATAAACAAAAGTATTATTCGTAGGGGTTCCTTGTTTATTCTGGCCGATGAATTCAGCTACTTTTTTATTTGCCAACAACATGAATTCCTCTATCAACTTATTGGCGTCTTTAGACTCTCTGAAATAGACACCGGTAGGTACATTATTTTCGTCTAAATTAAATTTAACTTCTAATTTATCGAAAGTAATAGCTCCCTGTTCTAATCGTTTTTTTCTAAATTTTTTGGCTAGTTCATCCAACTTTAAAATAGCCGTTACAATTTTATCTTCTACTCTATATTCGTCTCCTGTTAAAGAAATCTCTGATGGAATAATATTTTCTTTTGTTTCAATGATTTGCTGCGCTTCTTCATAGGCAAACCTTCTATCTGAATAGATCACAGTTCTACCAAACCATTTATTTAGGACTTCGGCCTTCTCGTTTATTTCAAAAATGGCAGAAAAAGTGAGTTTTTCTTCATTTGGCCTTAAAGAACATACCCCGTTAGATAATATTTCCGGCAACATCGGCACTACCCTATCTACCAAATAAACAGAAGTTGCTCTATTATAGGCCTCCTCATCCAGAATAGTATCAGGTTGTACATAATGTGAGACATCTGCAATATGAATACCGATTTCATAATTACCATTTTCTAATGGTTTAAATGAAAGCGCGTCATCAAAATCCTTCGCATCTTTAGGGTCTATTGTAAATGTTGTGGTGCCTCTAATATCTTTCCTTTTGGCAATTTCTTTTGAAGTAATTTCAATTGGTAACATGCCCGCTTCCTTTTCAACTTCATCAGGAAATTGATAGGGTAATCCGTATTCCAATAAAATGGAATGTATTTCAGTATCGTGTTCTCCCGGCTTACCTAATACCGTTAATATTTTACCAAATGGATTTTTAGAATTATCGGGCCAATTCGTAATTGTTGCCAATACCTTATCTCCATGTTCTGCATCACCTAAATGCTGCTTAGATATAAAAATATCGGCATACATCTTTGTGTTATCCGGTATCACAAAACCGAAATTCTTATTTAATTGCAATACACCAACAAAATCAGTTTTTGCTCTTTTTATGACCTCAATAACTTCACCCTCATAGCGGTCGTTATTTCTTCGTCTATATACATATACCTTTACAGTATCTCCGTCTAAACCTCTATTTAAATTAATGGAGGGTATAAAAGCATCATGATCAAGAGCGTCTGTTATAAAATATGCGTTTCTGTTCGATGTAACATCTAAAACACCAATATGATAATGTTCATTTTGAATTATTTTATATTTACCCCTGGTAATTTCTTCTATGCGCTTCTTTAATTTTAATTCCTCTAAATTCTTAATAATTTGCTGTTTTCCTCCTGCGTCGGAAACATCTAACTGAGCCGCAATCTGCTTATAATTAAAGGCTTGTTGAGAGTTTTTATTTAGAATTTTTAAAATTTTAGACGAAAGATCTTTAACTGTACTTCCCTTTTTTTTATGAAAACTTTTTTTCTTTTTTGACATTTGGAATGACGTTCATTTGAAGTGAATAAATGTACAAATAAATAATCTTTAACAAGAATTAAATAACAATTTGTAATTTGCTCATTGCAAACCTATTTTTCTAATTTACTGATCATGCTGAATAGTTGGTATATCATTATTAATCCCACTTCCGGCAATGGTGCTGCGATAAAAAAATGGAATAAAATAAAAGCATATTTAGCCCAGTTTAACGTATCCTTCGTGCATTCTTTCTCAAGTTATTCTAAACATGAGGAAATATTAGTTTCAGAGGCCCTGAAAATTGGCCATAGAAAAATTATTTCTGTTGGTGGAGATGGTACTTTACATCACATAATAAACGGGATAATGACACAAAAATATGCCGCAATATCTGAAATAATTGTCGCTGTAATCCCAATTGGTACCGGAAATGATTGGGTTAAAACTTATAAAATTCCTAAAAATATAAAGGAGGCGGTTTCTATAATTTCAAATGGAAATTCTGAGATCCAGGATATCGGGCTTCTTGAATTATCAAATACTAAAGAACGTGTTTATTTTAACAACCTTGCCGGACTTGGTTTTGACGGTTTTGTAGTAAAAAATGTTGAGAGATTTAAAAAGTTTGGCGCTTTATCATATTTGCTTGGAAGCATTACAGGTTTTTTACATTATAAGAAGATCTCGTTAGAAATCGAATTCAACAATAAAACAATTCATACTAAATGCTTATTGACTTTGATAGGTATTTGTAATTATTCTGGTGGCGGTATGCGTCTCACAAAAAACACCAATCCAAAAGATGGATTATTCGATATTTCAATTGCGAAAAATTTTAACCTACTAAGCATATTACTTAATATCTTAAAATTTTATAATGGTAGTATTGTAGAACATAAGGAAGTAGATACTTATAAAACCTCTAATATTACTATAAAGACCGATGATAAGAACGTTTTTGTTCAAGCTGATGGTGAATTACTAGGGCAGGGTGGATTTAAAGCTAAAATAATTCCGCAATCCATTCGTTTTGTAATCCCATAAAAAAAGCTTTAGAGTATTTCTAAAGCTTTTTTTATTTATTATTTGTAATATTTTATTCCAGCACAACTTTTTGTTCAAAAGCGCCTTTAGAAGTTTCTAATCTCAATACATAAATCCCTCTCGGTAATCTAGAAACATTTAAAGTTTTATCAGTCATCTGAACCTTTACTTGTTTCCCTCTAATATCAAATAAAGTAGCACTTTTTAGTTCTAAATTATTTTTTAATTCAATAGTGATCTTATCTGTACTCGGATTTGGATAAACCAGCAAGCTCGATTCTAATTCAAGTTCTTCGGCATTTGAAGTTAATCCAGAAATCTTTCTAATTCTATTATTTCCTCTGTCTACAACATATAGATCTCCTTGGTTATTAAATGCTAATCCTGTAGGATTTGATAATTTAGCATTTCTTGCAAGCTCTCCATCACCTGAATAACCTTCCTCACCTGTTCCGGCTATCGTGGTAATAATACCAGTTGAACTATTAATTTTTCTAACCCTATTATTTCCTCTGTCTACAACAAATAAATCTCCTTGATTATCAACCGCTAAGCCAAGTGGATTTGATAATTGCGTCTTAGTTGCTTCAATTCCATCACCAGAAAAACCTGTTACCCCTGTTCCTGCAACAGTACTAATGATACCGGTTGAAAGATCTACTTTTCTTATACGCTCATTACCGCTATCAGAAATAAATAAATTTCCTTTACCGTCTAACGCTAATCCTGTTGGATTTGATAGTTGAGATTCTTTTGCTAAAACTCCATCACCAGAAAAGCCTGCTATTCCAGTGCCAGCCACAGTACTAATTTTTCCTGTTGAAAAATCTACTTTACTTACCTTACTATCTCCGTTTATTGATATATATAAATTACCCACTTTATCAAACACCACATTAAAGGGTCCACCCAGAGGTGCATTTATATTTGGTGATTCAGTTTCAGAACGTTGACCTACTAAAGTCATCCTACTTCCTGTTTCTAAATTAACTTTTCTAATCCTTAGATTAGCTAGATCAGCAATGTACAGATTTTGATAATTATCAAATGTTAAGCCAGTTGGGGTCTTTAATTCACTAATTAATTTTTTATCAGCAGTTCCAATAATTGTAGAAATGATACCTGTTTCAGAATCAATTTTTCTAATACTATTATTATAGGTATCAGCTATATAAATATTATCAGACTTATCAAAAGTTAAGTTAAAAGGCAAATTCAATCTAGCCGCAGTTGCTACTCCACCATCACCAGAAAAACCAGATGATCCGGTTCCTGCAATTGTCGTAATTATTTGACCTTGTACTAAATAAGTACAAATCATAAACAAAAGTAACACGTAATATTTTTTCATAACACAAGGGAGTTTAAAATTCTTAATCATAGTTTAGAAAGCTAAAATACAATATTTTACATAATTTTTGTTAAAAAAAATCTAAAAACGCTGTAACTAAACTATACTGACTTCGTCTTTATAGAAAGGTAAACGTATTAAAATGAAAACTTTTTTCAAAATTTTTGTCGGTTTTCTTATTTTATTTTGTTTAGGATTATTCATTACATATTTAAGTATACATCATACTTTTAAAAAAGTAGAAAAAGAACATCTAGTAACATCTTTTTCAAATTCTATTCTATCTAAAACTTATCAGGTTGGTTAAATTATTTCAACTTATTAACAATCTATATTATTTACTTTTTTTATTTTAATTAATTATTTATAAAATGGTTATTATGATATATGGTTAATAACATATATAAATTTTATGTAATTTAATTTTGATTTTAAGTTCTTAAGAAATAATGAACAATTTATAAGTATATAATAAACTCTTAATACTATTGATCATTAAGCTATTACTTATATTAATAAACAATGTGTTTATAAACACTATTAACTATATTATTTAATAAGTAATTCCAATTTTTTGTTAAAAACAGCTAATTATGTTGTTTATAAATTACCATTAGTTTTATATAAATATTTTAGGTTTTTTATAACTAATATTTTCATAACCAATTAAAATTAATACACAATAATTCTTATAAGATTTAATTGATAAGATGTGAACATTTATGGTTTTTTGTTAATCAATTAACCCCCAAATCATTATTGAATTTAATTAACAAATGAGATTATTTATGTTAATAATCATATTTAATGGTAAATTTGATCTTTATTTTAAAAAATTAGAAAAATGACTATAGCAATAGGTAACGATCATGCGGGTACTATATATAAATTAGAAATTGTAAAAAAATTAAAAGAAAAGGGTTATTCAGTGCTTAATTTTGGGACTAATTCTGAAGATAGTGTAGATTATCCTGATTTTATCCATCCTGTTGCGAATGCAGTTTCAAAAGGAGAGGCAGATTTTGGAATTACGATTTGTGGAAGTGGAAATGGTGCACAAATGACAGCCAATAAACATCAAAAAATCAGAGCTGCTTTATGTTGGAATAATGAATTAGTGGCACTGGCAAGACAACATAATAATGCTAATATTTTAAGTATTCCGGCCCGATTTGTTTCACTATATCAAGCATTAAGTTTTGTAGATATTTTTCTTAATACAAAATTTGAAGGAGGGCGTCACCAAAACAGGGTATCTAAAATCTCTTGTTGATCTTTATTTTTATTTAAACAATGGGTAATAACCATTCACATAATCACAGTCATCATCAATTATCTGGAAGAAATTTAATCATTTCAATTGTATTAAATATTCTTATTACTACTGCACAGATAATAGGTGGAATCATTTCGGGTAGTTTATCCTTAATCTCAGATGCAATCCATAATTTATCGGATGTAATATCTCTTGTAATAAGTTATGTTGCCAACTTATTAACGAACAAAAAGAAGCAAACTTTAGAGAAAACTTTTGGTTATAAGCGTGCCGAAATTATAGCTGCCTTTATTAATGCCTCTGCACTCATTGTAATTGCCGTTTTCCTTGCTATTGAGGCTGTAAAGCGATTTTATGATATTCAAATTATAGATAGTAATTTGGTTATATGGCTTGCGATTTTAGGTATTTTATTTAATGGATTCAGTGTGTTGTTGTTAAAAAAGGACGCATCCCACAATATGAATATGAAATCAGCCTATCTGCATTTATTGTCAGATATGTTAACATCGGTTGCTGTTTTATTAGGCGGATTATTAATGAAATACTATGAAATATATTGGGTTGATGCCGTATTGACGATTTTAATATCTATCTATCTTTTAATAATGAGCTGGGGAATTTTTAGGGATTCTTTAAAAATATTAATGCTTTTTGCACCAGACCATATCAGAATAAATGAAATAGTATCTGAACTGTCGAAAAATAAGGCAATCAGAAACATTCATCATATTCATATTTGGCAGTTGAACGAGCATAATTGTCATTTTGAAGCACATGTAGAGTTTAAAGAAAACATTAAATTATCAGAATTTGATGAAATATGTAGAGAATTAGAGGATGTTTTGCTAGATAAATTCAGAATAAATCATTGTAACTTTCAACCGGAATTCGATAGAAAAGAGAGTAAAGAAATAATCATCCAAGATTAATATATGAATTGGATATTAAAGAAGTTTAACGAATTAACGTTAGATGAACTTCACGATATATTAAAATTAAGAATAGATATTTTTGTGGTTGAACAAAATTGTCCGTATCCTGAATTAGATGGTAAGGATAAAAAAGCATTTCATCTATTAGGATCTGATAAGGCCCACAATATTATAGCATATACAAGAATATTTAAACCAGGCGATTATTATAATTATGCAGCTATTGGTAGGGTAGTAGTGCATCAGGATTTTAGAAATAAAAAGCTAGGCCATCTATTAATAGAACAAAGCATCACTAAAATACATGAATTATTTGGAGATGTTCCTATTAAAATAGGTGCACAAACTTATCTTAAGAAATTCTATGAGCATCATGGTTTTAAACAAATTGGCGAAGGTTATTTAGAGGATGGAATCCCTCATATTTACATGTTAAAAGATTGATCTTTTTATGAATAATCCAAAAGTTAAAATACGAAGCATAAAAAATTTATCGGATGATTGGTATAAATTAGATAAGGTCAATTTTGATTATCAATTAAAGAATAATTCCTGGCAAAATCAAACCAGAGAATCTTATGATAGAGGTAATGGCGCTTGTGTATTATTGTTCAATAAAGAAAATAATAAAGTTGTACTAACAAAACAATTCAGAATGCCAACTTATCTAAATGGGAATTCTGATGGAATGATGATTGAAGTGTGTGCGGGGTTATTAGATGGAGATGATCCTATAACCTGTATCATTAAGGAAGCTGAAGAAGAAACAGGTTATAAAATTCAGAATGCTTCTAAAGTATTGGAAGTGTATTCTACGCCGGGAGCTGTCACGGAGATCATACATTACTTTGTTGCAGAATATAACAGCAAGATGAAAGTAAGCAGTGGCGGCGGAAAAGCAGAAGAAACAGAAGAAATTGAGGTGCTAGAGATCGATTTTAACCAGGCACTTTTAATGATAGAAGAAGGTAAAATTAATGATGCTAAGACCATTATATTATTGCAATATGCTAAAATTCACAATCTTTTATAAGCTTTAATTTTAATATAGTAAAGCATTTTATTTATTTTGAAAATGCCGATAAATCAGAATTTTATAGTTTTTAAAATATATTTCTATAGTATCTAAATCTACTCAAAATTAAAGTTCTTTTTTTTGTACTTTAGCCTCACTTATTTCACTAAAAAATTTTAAGCATTATTATGGCAGACGACAAAGAAAAAACAGCAAAACTTAAAGCACTACAATTAACATTAGATAAATTAGATAAAACTTATGGCAAGGGTGCTGTTATGCGCCTTGGTGATGATGTAAGTGAAGATATAGAAGCAATTCCTTCAGGTTCATTAGGCCTGGATATTGCTTTGGGTGTGGGAGGCTATCCTCGAGGTAGAGTAATTGAAATTTACGGACCTGAATCTTCAGGAAAAACCACCCTTACATTACACGCAATAGCCGAAGCTCAAAAAGCCGGAGGTATCGCCGCATTTATTGATGCAGAACATGCGTTTGATCGGTTTTATGCTGAAAAATTAGGCATCGATATAGATAATTTAATTATCTCACAACCTGATCATGGTGAACAGGCTCTAGAAATTACCGAAAATTTAATAAGATCGGGAGCTATTGATATAGTTGTGATAGATTCTGTTGCCGCCTTAACACCTAAAAGTGAAATTGAGGGTGAAATGGGAGATTCTAAAATGGGATTGCATGCTCGTTTAATGTCTCAAGCATTGCGTAAATTAACCGGTACTATTAGTAAAACGCATTGTACGGTGATTTTTATAAATCAATTGCGTGAAAAAATCGGTGTTATGTTCGGTAATCCCGAAACTACAACCGGTGGTAATGCGTTGAAATTTTATGCTTCTGTAAGGTTGGATATAAGAAGAAGAACACAAATTAAAGATGGAGATAATGTAATTGGTAATAGTACAAAGGTTAAAGTTGTTAAAAATAAAGTGGCACCTCCATTTAAAACGGCAGAATTTGATATTATGTACGGAGAAGGCATATCTAAAACTGGCGAAATTATTGATTTAGGCGTTGAATATGGAATTATTAACAAGAGTGGATCATGGTTTAGTTATGGAGAAACAAAATTAGGTCAAGGCCGTGATGCAGTAAAATCTTTGATCAAGGACAATCCGGAACTAGCAGAAGAGTTGGAAGGAAAAATTCTCAAAGCTATTGATAGTAAGAAGTAATAAAAATAGTCATAAAAAAAGCGGATATTAACTATCCGCTTTTTTTTTGAATAAAATTAGAATTATCCTTTGTTTACATTCTTAATATAATTTTCTAAAGCCATACTCATAGAAGGCGTTTCCTTGGTTGGTGCAGCAATATCAACCGTTAAACCAGCCTCTTCGGCTGCTTGAATTGTAGAATTACCAAAAACTGCTATTCTGGTTTCATTCTGCTTAAAGTCTGGAAAATTTTCGAATAAAGATTGTATTCCCGATGGACTGAAAAAAACCAGCACATCATAATAGACATCCTTTAGATCTGACAGATCACTTACGACTGTTTTAAATAATACGGCCTTTTCCCATTTAACTTGAGTTTCATTTAGTAATTCAGGAATAATAGGTTTAAGCTTATCAGATGAAGGCAATAAAAACTTTTCAGTTTTATGCTTGTTAATTTGCTTGATTAGTTCTTGAAATGTTCTTTGACCAACATAAATTTTTCTTTTTCTGTATACCACGTATTTTTGTAAATAAAAAGCTACGGCCTCACTTAGACAAAAATATTTCATATCGTCTGGTACCTTATAACGCATTTCTTCTGCCAATCTAAAGTAATTATCTACAGCATTTCTACTTGTAAATACAACGGCTGTAAAATTTCCAAAATCAATTTTTTGATTACGCACTTCTCTGGCTGGCACGCCTTCAACATGAATAAATGATCTAAAATCAATTTTTACTTTTTGCTTTTCAGACAAGTCAAAATAAGGAGATTGTTCTGTATTAGGAGCGGGTTGAGAAACCAAAATAGTTTTTACTTTCATAAATATATTATTTAGGTAAACCTTAGATAATAAGTAATCTATATATTATTACAAAAGGTGCTATTTCAAGGGCGCAAAGGTACAAAATAAAATAAAATAAATTGCTAAAAATAAGTTTATGATTGTTTTTAATAAGTTTGAAATAATAAAAAAGTATTAATAATACAGCAATAAGAATTAGTAATTTAGAAAAACCCGATAAGTCGATATAAAAATTAATAATTAGCAATGGAATTATGATCAAACAAAAGTTACTTAGATAGCTTAATTTTAAAAAAGTAAAATATTGTTGCTCTTTTTCCATTTCAAATATGGAACCTAAAAGTAGTCCAATAACAAACCTTATGAGAATAAATGTAAATACATAAAATACTATTTTAAAAAAATAGATAATAGTATAATTAATATTACTAGGCTCATAATCATTGAGAACCACGAAGAACAATAAAGAAATAACTAAAATAATAATAATGCTAAAAACATTATTAAAGACGTTAAAAATTAAAGGAATAGTTTTTGAATAATCATTGATATAAACATTATTAAATAATAATGATTGCAACCTTCTAAACCTGTCACCATGTTTTAACTTATTAAACAGTAACAAGGCTATTACCAGCAACAAAGTGATCGTGATCCAATCTTGAGATATCAATATACGTTCGCTGGCCTCATTCATCCTTTATAATAACATTTACTTTATTGCCCTGAAATCCTCCGGGAAGTTGATAGTACTTTAATGCAACCCTAAAAGTAAAAGTTTTATCAATAATTTTTTCAGGAACATCAAAATAAGCCTTTTTTAATATCTTCTCATCAGGTTTTAAGGAAAAGTTAATATTCAGCTCTAAGGGAGTTTCAATAATCAAAGTATCCTTTTTTTGTTTTTGAAAAACACCAATAAACTTTTGATCTTTAAAATCAATTTCTTTTAAATAGGGATTATGGATTTCAAAGGTAATCTCTTGCTTAGAATTTTTACTTAGCACAATTGGGTTTTCAGCAATATCAAAGTTAATTTTTTGAAGTGTTCTATAATGATCAATATTTTGACCATAGTGCATTTTTTTACCTTTTTTGTATAAGGCATAACCATCAATATCAGTTCCAACGATAGCTACATTTTCACCTTGCATTTCTTGTTCATAGTTATATAGATCATAATGACTTTTACGCTTTCTAATGATACTGTAAGAATGCGTTTTTATACCTGTAAAATAATTATATTTAGAAGCGCTTTGATATGAACTTATGAATACTACAGGCCTTTCTTCTGTTTGGTTTTTGATATTTTCTGCCCATTCCTTACCCATGTGTGTTTCGAATTCTATGGGTGACAGTTCTGCACTTGCCATAAATAAACGTGCTACCAATATTAAAACCAAATTAATTAAACCTAAATAAATAAGCCATTTTCTAACTTTTAGATGATCAATATAATAGCTAAAGGTCAATATTAAAATAGGAAGAAAGATCAACATATTCCATTGCGCTTCTGGCCACATTCTGAAGGTTGCTAAAAAAAAGAAAATAAGGAATCCCCAAACAATATATTTCAAACTTTTTTGATATTGCGTTTGGGCCTTTTTCTTGATAAATGCAAAATATATAATGGGAAATGGCAAACCCACGATTGCCATTAAATTTACAAAATACATCACAGTGTATTCCAAACGATAAGGCTTTGAACCTCTTTCTATTAAATGAAATCTAAATGAAGGAAAATCTTGTTCTATTTGCCACATGATATGTGGTATAAATAAAATGGCACCAAATATACTTGCCAACCAAAATTTTCTGCTTTTGAGTAATGATAAATTGGACAATAAAACCAACAGAATCACTAAAATACCATGGTATTTACTATATAGCATGGCAGACATGGCAAAACCCATGATCAATGTACTGCCAATAGATTCGGTCTCTAAAAATTGTTTATAGGCATATAAGAATAGTGCGGTAAACAGTATTAAAGGGGTGTCTGGTACTGTAATGAAACCATAGGCATTTAACAATCCCATTGAGGTAACCAACAGAAAAAATAACCAAACATATTGCCATTTTCTCTGGTCATCTATACATTTCCAAAGAATATATAGTGTTAAGGAAAATGATATGGTAGAAACAAATCGAACACCCAATTCGTCATTGAATAGCAGAGAACTTAATTTAATCCAAACAGCTACCAACGGTGGATGATCGAAATAACCAAATGCCAGATCCTTGGCCCATACCCAATAATAAGCTTCATCGTCTAATAAACCCGTGTAAAAACTCTGAACAAGATTCATTAAAAGGAGTATTAATATAAAAAAAATGAACTGTTTTTTTGGGTTTGGATTAAATTTCATGCAGATAAATCTTAACGCAAAATTAGGAATATTTTGTTTTACCTTTGCCATTTAAATAAATATCGATGCAAGACGCCTTAGTAATAATCCCTACATATAACGAAAAAGAAAATATTGAAAATATTATTAGAGCCATATTTGCACTGGAAAAAGCTTTCGATATTTTAATTGTTGACGATAATTCACCCGATGGAACACATACAATAGTTCAAAAATTACAAACTGAATTTCCGAATAAGTTATTTTTAGAAATAAGAAAAGAAAAAAGCGGTTTAGGTACTGCTTATATACATGGTTTTAATTGGGCTTTAGCAAAGAAATATGGGTATATCATTGAAATGGACGCCGACTTTTCTCATAACCCCAATGATTTAATCAGGCTTTATAAAGCATGTGCAGAAGAAGGAGCCGATGTTTCAATAGGTTCTAGATATTCCAAAGGCGTTAATGTTGTAAACTGGTCAATTAAAAGGGTGTTGTTGTCATATTTTGCTTCAAGATACGTACGCATTGTAACGGGAATTCCAGTACATGATACCACAGCAGGTTTTGTTTGTTATAAAAGAAAAGTGCTAGAGACCATTAACTTGAAAAAGATAAAATTTGTGGGCTACGCTTTTCAAATAGAAATGAAATTTAAAGCATGGAAACATGGCTTTAACATTAAAGAAGTTTCTGTAATTTTTACAGATAGAACTTTGGGAGAATCTAAAATGAATGGTTCGATCGTTGGAGAAGCGCTATTCGGAGTAATTAAAATGAGGTTAAAAGGTTTACCAAAATAGATCTTATATGAAGAAAACACTTATAAAAAACGCACAGATCGTAAATGAGGGTAAAAACTTTATAGGGGATGTTTTGATCGAAGGTGATACAATTGCTAAGATCAATAAAGAGATAACCTTGAAAAGTAAGGACATCGAAATTATTGATGCTAAAGGGAAACTATTAATTCCGGGCATTATAGATGATCAGGTTCATTTTCGAGAACCCGGACTGACCCATAAGGCAACGATAGCTTCTGAGAGCAGAGCTGCTGTTGCAGGAGGCATTACCTCTTTTATTGAAATGCCCAATACTGTACCGCAAGCCACAACACAACAATTATTGCAAGACAAGTTCGATATTGCCTCTAAAACGTCTTATGCAAATTATTCTTTTATGTTCGGAGGGACAAATGATAATTTAGAAGAGTTATTAAAAACAGATCCGAAAAAAGTCGCTGCTATTAAATTGTTCTTAGGTTCATCAACAGGGAATATGCTGGTAGATAATGAAGAGGTATTAGAAAAGATATTTTCTTCGACCAAAATGCTTATTGCCTTGCATTGCGAAGATGAGAAAACGATAAGTCATAATTTATCAAAGGCAAAAGCGATCTATGGAGAAGATATTCCTATTGATTTACATCCTAAAATTAGAAGCGAAGAAGCCTGTTATTTATCTTCTTCAAAGGCCATAGCATTGGCAAAAAAAACGGGAGCGAGAATCCATGTATTTCACTTGTCAACCGCCAAAGAAACAGATTTATTTAGGAATGATATTCCGCTTGAACAGAAACAGATCACAGCCGAAGTTTGTATTCACCATTTATGGTTCGATGAGAGCAATTATAAAGAAAAAGGCACCTTTATCAAGTGGAATCCGGCAGTAAAAACCATAAAAGACAAAGATGGGCTTTGGGAAGCCTTATTGGATGACAGGATAGATGTTATTGCAACCGATCATGCTCCGCATACGATTAAAGAAAAAAAACAGGTATACACCAAAGCACCCAGCGGTGGTCCGCTTGTACAGCACGCACTTCTCGCAATGCTGGAATTTGTTTCTGACGGTAAAATAACACTTGAAAAAGTTGTTCAAAAGATGTGTCATAATCCCGCCAAGTTATTTCAAATCGAAAAACGAGGATTTATAAGAGAAGGTTATTATGCAGATCTGGTTTTAGTGGATCTGAATTCACCACAAAAAGTAACCAAAGAAAATATCTTGTATAAATGTGGCTGGTCTCCCTTTGAAGGAAATACTTTTAGATCGAAAATTACACATACTTTTGTAAATGGAGGTTTGGTATACGATAATGGCCATTTTAGCAAAAGTTTAAAAGGCATGCAATTAACTTTCAATAGGTAAATGAAAAGAATTTTTTATATCATCTTTTTGGTATTATTTCTATGGTCTTGTACCAGTAGAACCATTTATAAAAAACCCGAAAATCTAATTGGTAAAGAACAAATGATACAGATTTGGACCGATATCTATATCGCTACAGCAGCAAGTTCTCATAAAACAATTAGTTTAGAAAAGAATAAAAACTATATGCCAATGGTTTTGAAAAAACACAAAATTGATAGCATTCAGTTTAGTGATAGTAATTTGTATTATACTTCAAGAATCGATGAATATGAAAAAATGTTCGAAGAGGTTCAGAAAAGGTTAAAAGAGATAAAAGAGTCTTATGATCCGGAGACTGAATTAGATTCTATCATAAGAACGGAAAGAGATAGAATAGACGATTATCAATAATATTTTATTTTTGAGCCAAGTAATGCTTACAGGTTAACTTAATCGTGTCTTCAATAGGCTCAAATTCATATCCAATAGCCTCGAGTATTTTATTGTTCGAAAAAAAGTAGGTATTATGAGCCGCTTGGGCAGTATGTTTGGTCATCAGTGGTGTTCTATTTGTTATTTTATATAATAACCATTCCAATCTCCAGAACAAATTACTCATTGGTTTGGTAATTTTTAGGCCTGGTCTTTTTTTGCCGAAACCATCTGCGATCGTAAATAGAATATTTTTAAAACTATCGTTTTTACTAACCAGTATATAACGCTCGTTTTTAATATTACTTTTCATCAATTGGATCATAATATTAACCACATCGGTAACACCTACGAATCCAGTAATACCCTCGGTATAAAGGTTTAAACCATTGTATATATTTGTAAATAACTTTCCTGTGCTATTTTCCCAATATCCAGGACCTAAAATAACTGCGGGATTTACAATTATAACATCCAATCCTTCTTGAGCCCCCCTCCAAACCTCTATTTCGGCTCCATATTTAGTAATGGCATACCCATAATTGTTATCTTCAATATTCCATTCTCCATTTTCAGTGATCTCAGTATCTGAAGACGACTTACCCACAGCAGCAATTGAACTTACAAAACAAAGTTTTTTTATATTATTCGTTATACACAGATTTACAATATTGGCAGTACCACCGATATTTATTTTACGCATTTTTTTATAATCACTGGCCTTGAAAGAGATCATGGCAGCTGAATGATATACTTGAGTAATACCTTCAAAAGCCTTGGTAAGGGAATATACATCCGTGAGGTCGGCCTCTATCCAATTTATGCTATCAAACAGGGTTTCAAAATCATCAGCGTAGAATGAAAACACTCTTTTTACCGCGTTTAGATCACTGTTTTTTCTATAGATCGCAACAACCTTTTCTTTTTGTTGACAAAGGTTAAATAATAAATGGGATCCAACCAACCCTGTGCCGCCTGTAACTAAAATCATGCCCCTAAAGTAAATAATTATTTAGTTGTTTAAGTATCTTTTTTAAGACTTCTTTTGTCTTATAGCGATTAAGTATATCTTTGCACAAATTTGAAATATAATGAAGAAAAATTTTGTTGAAGAATTACGCTGGAGAGAACTCATACACGATATAACTCCGGGTACAGAGGAGCAACTGAATGAGGAAATAACATCGGCATATATTGGTTTTGACCCAACCGCAGATTCTTTACATATAGGTAGTTTGGTACAAATAATTTTACTGATGCATTTTCAGCAATCCGGCCATAAACCCATTGCCTTGGTAGGTGGCGCCACCGGTATGATAGGAGACCCTTCAGGAAAATCTGCAGAGAGAAACCTATTGGATGAGAAAACTCTGAATAAAAATATTGATGGAATGAAAGGCCAATTGGCAAAATTTTTGGATTTTTCTTCAAATTCGGAAAATTCGGCTGAGCTTGTTAATAATTATGATTGGATGAAGAACCTGTCATTTTTAGATTTTGCCCGGGATATTGGTAAGCATATCACGGTTAATTATATGATGTCTAAAGACTCTGTAAAAAATCGACTTAATCCTGATGCTAAAGAGGGAATGAGCTTTACAGAATTTACCTATCAATTAATTCAGGGTTATGATTTTTTGCATTTATTCAAAGAAAAGAATTGCAAACTTCAAATGGGCGGTTCAGACCAATGGGGTAATATTACGACAGGCACCGAATTGATACGACGAAAAGCACAAGGCAAAGCATTTGCAATTACATGTCCCTTAGTCACCAAGGCAGACGGAACCAAATTTGGGAAGACAGAAAGCGGAAATGTTTGGTTAGACGCCGAAAGAACTTCGCCTTATAAGTTTTATCAATATTGGTTAAATGCCTCAGATGTCGATGCAGAGAAATATATCAAGATCTTTACTTTTTTAGACAGGCAAAATGTAGAAAAGCTTATTAAAGAGCATCAAGAGGCCCCACATTTGCGCTTATTGCAAAAAACGGTGGCCAATGAAGTAACCGAAATGGTACATTCTAAAGAAGCCTTAGAAAATGCTATAAAAGCCTCTAATATACTTTTCGGAAGATCTACTGCCGATGATCTTAAAGGACTAGATGAGAAAACATTTTTAGATGTTTTCGATGGCGTTCCACAGGCAGAAATATCTAAAAGCGATCTTGAAAAAGGAATTGATATTATTGATGCCTTAAACGCAAAATCGGGCTTTTTAAAATCGAATGGAGAGGCGAGAAGAGCATTGAACGAAAACTCAATTTCGATCAATAAAGAAAAAGTTTCTGAAGGATATATCAATTTCGACTAACGATCTTATAAGTAAAAAATATATTTTGCTTCAAAGAGGTAAGAAGAATTATTTTATATTAAAGGTGGGATAATAATCCCTACTTTATTAATTAATACCCAACAAGATTGTTGGGTATTTTTTTATCCATAATTCTATCTTACGCTTATGGGTTTTGTAAAAGCGCAGTGCAGGTTTCAAGGGTCTTCACTTTAAATTAGCACCGATGTTTATAAAAATCTGTATCGTTCATATTTAACAATTAACCCTTGATTACGTTTAAATAATAACAATGCTAAAACTGCCAATGCAAAATTGATTATTAGTTCACTATTAAATCATAGCAATTACAATGTTGCCATTTCATCGTTGTCAAAGTTTCTTCGATAATAACCCATGTATTCTACTTTACGTTCCAATGCATCAATTACATGGTTGTTGAAATTTACCTTTTCAAACATTTGGGCACTTCCCAAACCTCCAGGACTAAATACATTAATTTCCATAAGTTTATCTCCAACAATATCAAGACCAACTAAAAACATACCATCTTGTACCAATTTGGGCCTTACAATTTCAGCCAGTCTCAAGTGATCTTCAGTAATAACGGCTTTAGCCAATTTACCGCCGGCATGAATATTACTTCGCATATCATCACCTTTTCTTAGCCTGCGAAAAGCGGCATATTTTCCTTTGTAACGCATGGGTTGTCCATTCATCATGAAAAGTCTGATGTCACCTTCGTTTGCTGCCGGGAGGTACTCTTGCGCAATAATGTATCCGTCCCTGCGCAGAGACTCAACAATTTGATTTAGATTTGCCCTATCATCAGGGCGAACCAAAAAAACACCTGACCCACCTGACCCTTGAAGAGGCTTTAAAACAATGTTTCCTCCCTGTTCCGCTGCAAATTGTTTAATTTCTTTCACATCTCGCGTAATCAGTGTTTTTGGTCTGACTTCTTCCGGAAAAAGTTGAAAGTAAGTTTTGTTTACAGCCATTGCTAGCCCGTTAGGATCATTCAATACAATTACACCATGACGCATAGCAATACGACCGAAATTAATTCCTGCGGTGGCTCCCCATGATTTTTCACCTGTTTCATTAGCCGGATCACTTCGAAGCAACAAAACGTCCAAATCGTCAACGGTAATCCGTTCTTGAATAGCATTCTTTCCTTGAAGTGTATTAAGGTATATCTCATTTGATTTATACTGTTTCTTTGGAACACTACGTGCCCGTGCACGAATGCTTTCATCCGCATCGTATGCCAAATCTCCTAAACCCATTACCCAAACTTCGTGTCCGCGGTTAATACCTGTTACACCCAAGCGTGTTGTTGTATATCCTGCTTGCTCTGTTTTAATGTCATTTACTACTAGTCCAATTTTTATTTTTTTCATTTTTTAATTAAGTTTATTAGTGAAAGACCATTTTTTAGGTCTGTTAATCTTTCCTTCGTTTTTGGGTCATCGAAATACCTGGGGAGCAATGGGGCAGGATGCAATACTTTGCGCCATTGTAACTCCTTTATTATTGGAATATGTTCGGAGGCAATCTTGCCAATAAACAAAGGTTCCAATTCACCGCCTTTCTTTAAGTATTCTATAAGTTGTACCAACCCTCTTAAATATACAGCATCCTTTGTAAGACCACCCCCCCTAAATGTACGTGTACAAATACTAAATGCCATTTGGCGTTCAAAACCATACACTTTATTAAGATCATTAAATACCTCAATGAAGCTTGCCCCCTTAATTAGACTATGAGCTGCAACTACTCTTGCCGCTAACAGTCGCATACGCGTACTTGTTAAACCTCCAACCAAATACTCTGCTAATACTGCAAGCCCCTCCTGTAGTTCGTCATAACCCGGGAGACCAATGTATAGTTGTTGCAACGGTTGTGTTTTTCCATTAAGATAGGTTAAAACATGTGTCCCTACTTCGTGTGCAATTAATGCTTCGACCCTGCCTGCCGGTATTTTTGATCGTGCTCCGATAAGAAGATTACCTTTAGAAACCATCAAGCCCGAGATATCTTCGCGCACCAAAATTTTGGTTTTTAAATCAGGCAGGGTTTCCCGAAAATAATCTAATTCTAATTTAGCCCTTTCTGCAAATGTTTTTGCATCTATTGAATTGCTTATTGATTCGTCCCTGCTACGTGGGGGGAGCTGTTCTAAAAGTTTTTTTGCGATTTTAAGCAAATTGTCATCAACCAGTCCATATAGTTGCAGACTACCATATAAAAAACGCGGTGTTCCTCTATCAATGAGCATGGTAAATTTGCGATCAATTTCAAGCTGTCTTTCCCTGAATAACTGAGATAGCGTAGGATCTTCAATTCGTTCAATAGGAATTTTGAAAAGCTCCCGTTTTGCAATAGAAGGGTCAATTGGAAGTGGACGATAAATAAAATGCGGGATGGTACTAAAATGTTTTCGTTTAAATACTGACCATGCTAATTTATTATTTATTGGTGTAACTTGAAGCAGGAAATCAAAACTATTAGAGATTCCCGCAAGTTGCTTATCTACATCCCAAACTGCTTTTACCATACTCCGGCGACCCATTGATTGGAAGTTTGGTGGTCGGAAAGGCGTATTTTTACGTGTGAATTCGAAAAAACTATTATTAAGCGCCCTTGAAAACCCCTTTTTTAGTTTTTGATAAATCAATGGAAAAACCTGATCGAGTCCTTTATCAAAGTAAATAGGACTGACTTCAATACCTAGTTGGTGAATACCAAGTTGGGCGGCCTCGGTGGGTGAAATTAGCTGAGGTATCCCGGGGGGGCTTATTCTTGAAGATGAAACAATGTTTACCTCAGCATTCTTTTTGCGAATTTTAATTTCTTTTAGAGAGCGCTCAAGGGTTTCGATTGTAGGTAAAATTTCCGATTTCTTGGTTCGGATAATTTTAAATTTACTGTTATAAGTTGGAACTTCATTCTCTTCACCTTCTTTAGCCGAAACCCAGACTTCCACTATCAGAAATGAACCAAAACTATTTTTTAAAGTCTTCGCAATATTCTTAACCAATAAGGATATTTGTTTGTGTTGTTTCCTGCTTTCAGTTGCTGTTATATAAGATGCCTCGCCCGTAATCAATCCATCAGATATGGAATTATTGTCTCCAGAACGCAAACGGTAAACACAAAGAAATGGTAATTGCCTGTCAATGTGTACACGTCCCCACTCAGGGAGAGTTCTCCGAACGCGATCATTATTGCTTAATCGTGTACATATCTCTTTAATTAATGAATCAGATATTGTACTTGGCTTCTCTTTTTTCAAATAGTTTTTAGTTTTTTTAGTTCTTCAAGTACTCCCCGAATTGTTGATCGTAAAGCTAATCGAATTTTCTCTAACTTTTGTTGATTTGGCTTCCCAGACCATTCCTCCATGAAAATTTTTTTGCATTCAAACGAAATAGAACAAGCGGAATGTGGAAATGTTTGATGAATCCATCGTGACAATTGGCCGCCTTTAAATTTAATATTTTCTCTAACATCAAAATGTCTGTTGTTGAAGTTGAAATCACATAGGTCGGTGATTAAACCATCCACAAGGTGTCCCCATTTTGAACGATCCATTACCCTATGCCAATGTTAACCTCGGGATTTTCATGCGGATTAGCGGGTGAGCCATTTGTGCCATTCCTTCTATGATTGTATGAATGCAAATCAAAAACTACGAAATGCCCCAATTGCTTTTCCAAATTACTAAATATATTGTAAGCCTGCTTATAAAAAGCATCTTATTCTTCCAAAGAGAGGGTTACCAATCCCTACGCATCTTCCTCTCTTATCCGATCATCTTCATTTATTATTTGAATCATAAATTTTATCCTTCTTAAGTTTTTTAAAGTTAAAATATTTTTGGTACTATTTAAGTATTACCCTAAACATTGAAGGTAAAATAAGTTTTAATTATCGTTTATCGGAAGATAAGCTAATTTTAAATAATTATTGTCAAGAATCAAACTAAATTATAGCCCTTTATAGGTTGTAAATACTGCAGAAAAAACATACCAACTGGTATTTAATTAGCAAGGTTTACTATACAATAACAACATTTTTAGGACAAAAAGATACCGGTTAGTATTTATTGTAAAAACCAGCACTTTCTAATATTCTAACATTTCTAACGTAGGAATTTTTGCGGTTGTGGTGTTCTATTAGTACAGAAATCAAAATAAAAAGAACTCATGACACAAGATATAAAACGAAAATTAACAAGACAGGTTCTCATCGACAAAGGATTCGAATTAATAAATACTTACGGTTATCATGCGGTTAGTATTGACAGTATTATTAATGAAGTAGGTTTAACAAAAGGCGCATTTTATTATCACTTCGATAATAAACATCATTTTGTAGAAGCGGTGATTCAGGAAAGGATCAGTAAAGAAATCCATAGTAACTTTATCGAACCCCTAAAAGAAAGAGGTAATCCAATATTTATTCTAGCGGATCTATTACATGATCTATTATTAAAAGATAAGTCATTAGATCAAAACTTGGGTAGCCCATTAAGCAACCTAATAACTGCTTTAAGTCATGAATCGAACGATTATGGCCTGCAATTACAATTAAAAGAAATTTTAGATGAATGGCAAGTGGCCATGATGAACTTTTTACATCGAGGTATAGAAGATTCTTATTTAAACAGACATATACAACCAGAATCTGTTGCACAATTTATTATTGTGTCTATTGAAGGCGTTAGAACCTTAAAGAAAGTTACAAATGACTCGGGTATCTTTTATAACTATATTCAACAATTAAAGAACTATTTAGATACTTTGAAAATAACTAAAGAAGAAGTTGAAACAACAAAGTATTATTTGGCTAGTTGATCAATAAATTACACCCGCGCAGATCTGAATGATCGAAACGCCCGAGCACCTCAAAAGAACCGTCAATATGAGTTTTACCAAGATCTTGGGTGGCAATAAACGAACATGAATTGATATTTGCCAGGTCTATTATATTAATCCCACCTGTTCTTTCGTGAGGTAATAATTCCATAGCATTTTCAGGATCCCTGATCAAAATTTTCATCCATGGTGGCGAATTGAAAATTCCTTCACCTTTCGAATATGCCTGACTTAGTAATTCGGTCATACCGTATTCGGAATGAATGTGGTTTACGCCAAACCCCGATTTTAATAGTTCGTGCAGTTCACCTCTAATTAATTCTTTTCTTCTGCCCTTCATACCGCCGGTTTCCATAACAATCGTATTCTTTAGATCAAAATTAAATTTTTCAACTAGATCCAACAAGGCGAAAGAAACACCAATTAACATAACTTTTTCACTTGTATTTTCAAGATCGATCAACACATCTCTTAACTCAGAAAAATTGGAAAGATAAAATCCGCTTTTTTTGTTATTAGATCTTTTGATGAGATCGGCTACCATATAGATCAAAGAAGAACCTTCTCTTTCTAAATAGGAGGGCAGCAGCGCAAGAATAGCATAATCTTCGATTTTACCATAGAACTGTTCGAAGGCCTTTGTATAACTCACTTGATATATAGAAACGTCGGTTACGAAATGTTTACTAGCCAAATTTCCTGTAGTTCCAGAACTGGCGAATATTTCTTCAACGGGGTGTTTATTACTTACAACTTTATGGGTTTTAAAAAATTGAATTGGCAGAAAAGGAATATCTTGAATTGTTTCTACCGAATCTGGATCAACCTTAAGGAATGATAGGAATTTATGATAAACATTATTATGCTTAGCTTGATGTTTAAAAACAGATAATGCCACGTTTTTAAACTGCGCAGAAGATTCAATAGAAAAAATGTCTTTAGCAAGCATAGTAGTTTACGTTACCGTAAAAGTAATTCAATTTTACGCAACCCTAAAGACAAATAAGTATCTTAAACATAAATTAAATTATATAATGATAAGGAAAATTTTTATAATAACTTTAGTTGTTTTTAGTTGCATATCTTGCAATTTAAATGATGATGATACGAATTTCAGTATTAAGACATTACCTATTAATGAGGCAGTGGTGCCGGAATCATTTGAATTTGGGTCATCATATACATTAAAGGTTATGTATGACCTGCCTAGTGGCTGTCATTCATTTTACGATCTGTATTATCAATATGACGGGGATGCAAGAATTGTAGCGGTAAACTCTATAGTTAATACGAATTCAGCATGCACAGAAGCTTTAATTGAAGCTGAACATACTTTTGTTGTAAAAGCAACACAAGAGGAAGATTACATCTTTAAATTTTGGAAAGGTGAGGACAGCAACGGCCAGGATATTTTTTTAGAAATTGTAGTGCCGGTAAATAATTAATAACTAAAACCAAATTATGAGTTTAGAAGAACTCATAAATAACTGTAAGCAAAAAGACAATAAGGCTCAGTCTCAGATTTACCAGCTCTATGCAGGTAAGTTGTTTGCCATATGCCTAAAATATTCAAAAAATTACCAAGAAGCCCAAGATAATTTGCAAAATGGTTTTATCACCATTTTTGACAAAATAGAGCAATATAATTTTAGAGGGTCTTTTGAGGGATGGCTAAGGAGGATTGTTATCAATACCGCCTTACAAACCTATCGGCAAAAGAATGTGTTAAATCTTATAACCGAAGACATACCAGAACAGGTAGAAATTGAAATTGAAGAAGAAGAGGTTTCTCTTGATTTTCTGTTAAAACTGATTCAGGAGCTGCCCAATAGATACAGGCTTGTATTCAATTTATATGTCCTGGATGGATATCCACATAAAGAGATTGCAGCCATGCTAGATATCAGTGAAGGGACATCAAAATCTAACCTTTCTAGAGCCCGGTTAATTTTAAGAAATAAGATTGAATTATATCAATCTCAAGTAAAAAAAAATGAAGTGTTTAAGTGATGAATGATAAGAAAAATATAGACAGGCTATTTCAAGAAAAATTTAAAGACTATGAGGTTTTTCCAGAACCTATAGTTTGGAAAAACATTGAAAAGCAAATAAGGAATCAAAAGAAAAGAAGAATTATACCACTTTGGTTAAGATTTGCAGGTGCGGCCGCAGTGCTGTTAATGCTTGTGTCTACCGGTTTTTGGCTTTTCGATAAAGACAACAATCTTGAAGATATACCCAATGAGATCATCATTACTAACACTGACGTTGATACATCGGCCGATAGAGAAAAAAATGATGTAGGCAAAGAAGAAAAAAACATAAATACTGATCAAATCTCAAACTTTAAAGAAGAAAATCTGATCTCAACATCAAACCAACAAAATTATAAGTCTAAATCCAACAAAGTACAGATAAGCGAAGTTTCTAATCCTGAAATTGAAGAAAGCAACACATTTGCGGCCGAGGCAGAAGGTATAATTGCCACTACTGGATCGGTCACAGAACAGCCTGTTGCCGTTGAAGAGATTTCCAATGAGGCAGATGTCATTTTGGAAGATAATAAAGCTTTGGTGGCTCTTGAAGAAAATAATGAAGTTAAAGTAGATGAAAAAATGGATTTTCTTGAAGAAATGAACAAATTGAATGATAAAGAAGAAATTACTGATGTAAAAACAGCAAAATGGTCTGTTGGTTCAATAATAGCACCCGTTTACTATAATACGTTCAGTAATGGGTCACCTATAGATCCCTCTTTAGCAAATAATAATAAAGAAGGTGAAGGTTCGGTTTCTTATGGATTGAAATTAAACTATAAAGTATCAGATAAATTTAGTCTGCAATCGGGTATCAATACAGTTCAATTAGGTTATGTTACAGAAAATGTGAGCGCCTTATTGTCGTCATCATTATTAGAAGGTTCAGATACCAATATCAACACCAACGTTGAAGATGTTTCTGTTGCAACGGTTTCAACTTTATCACAAAATTCTGATGCTTTCAGCCAAAGATCCTCAATCGATCAGGATGGAAGTTTAGATCAAAATTTTAGTTATGTTGAAATTCCTTTAGAAGCTAAATATAATATTTTACAGAAAAAGTTAGGCGTAAATATCGTGGGAGGTATTAGCACATATTTATTATACCAAAACAAGGTTACGATCAATTCATTCGGAAAAAGCACCATATTAGGAGAAGCCTCTAATCTGAACTCCCTTAATTTTAGCGGAAATTTAGGGCTGGATTTTGACTATAACATTAGTAAAAAATTATATATAAATGTATCACCGATGCTTAAATATCAATTTAATACGTTTTCTGAAAACGCTGGCGGTTTTCAGCCTTATTATTTTGGTGTTTACACCGGTTTAAATTTTAGGTTTTAGTTGGTTAATTATATTTGGTTGGTTGCCAAATATTACTTAAAAGCTGGGCATTTATGCCCGGCTTTTTTGTTTTATCAAAATCTGTTTCCATGTAAATAATTTGTAATTTAGCAGCTTAAAATAAAGTTCGATAAAATGACATTAATAGCCACCGATTTCGGAATACAAAAAGCACTAAAGCAATTAGGCGTAAGAGACTTAAATAACGGAACCTCTACGGGATCTCAAAATTTTTCTTCAGGAGAAATATTGGCGTCTCATTCACCGGTAGATGGAGAACTGATAGGCAAAGTTAAGACCACAACCAAAGAAGATTATGAAAAGATGATGGTTACGGCCACTACTGCTTTCAATAAATGGAAACTTATGCCGGCTCCTCAGCGAGGGGAGATCGTTCGTCAATTTGGCGAGAAACTACGCGAATTAAAAGAACCGCTCGGTAAATTAGTCTCATACGAAATGGGAAAAAGCTATCAGGAAGGCCTGGGTGAAGTACAGGAAATGATCGATATCTGCGATTTTGCTGTTGGTTTATCCAGACAATTACACGGATTGACCATGCACAGTGAACGTCCCGGACATAGAATGTATGAACAATACCATCCTTTGGGCGTAGTTGGCATCATATCAGCTTTTAATTTTCCGGTGGCTGTTTGGGCATGGAATACGGCCTTAGCATGGATTTGCGGTGATGTATGTGTTTGGAAGCCGTCTGAAAAGGCACCATTATGCGGAATAGCATGTCAGAATATTGCCGCATCAGTTTTTAAAGCTAATAATTTACCCGAAGGAATATCATGTTTGGTCAATGGAGATTATCGTGTAGGAGAATTTATGACAAATGATAAGCGCGTTCCGTTAATTTCTGCTACTGGCTCCATTAGAATGGGAAAAATTGTGGCTCAAAAAGTAGCTGCCAGATTAGGAAAATCATTATTGGAATTAGGAGGAAATAATGCCATTATTGTAACGCCGGATGCAGATATAAAAATGACAGTTATTGGCGCCGTATTCGGGGCGGTAGGAACCGCAGGACAACGCTGTACATCAACACGACGACTGATCATTCATGAAAGTATTTATGATAAGGTTAAGAACGCCATTGTAGATGCTTATAAGCAGTTACGAATAGGTAACCCCTTAGATGAAAATAATCATATAGGCCCATTAATCGACAAAGATGCTGTAGATATGTATAAGGTAGCATTGGATAAAGTAGTTGAAGAAGGCGGCAAATTAATTATTGAAGGCGGCGTAGTTTCCGGAGAAGGTTATGAAAGCGGATGTTATGTAAAACCGGCCATAGCCGAAGCAGTCAATAGTTTTGAAATAGTGCAGCATGAAACCTTTGCACCGATACTTTATTTATTAAAATATTCAGGTGGGGTAGAGAATGCCATTGAAATACAGAATGGAGTAGTGCAAGGACTTTCGTCGGCCATTATGACCAATAATTTACGTGAAGCCGAACGATTTTTATCTGTTGCTGGTTCAGACTGTGGTATTGCAAATGTTAATATCGGAACTTCAGGTGCCGAAATAGGCGGTGCTTTTGGGGGTGAAAAAGAAACAGGAGGCGGACGCGAATCGGGATCTGATGCCTGGAAAGTGTATATGCGACGTCAAACAAATACGATTAATTATACTACAGAATTGCCTTTGGCTCAAGGTATAAAATTTGATCTGTAATGCGATTTTAGAATAAAAACAACTAAAAACCGTTTCTAATTGGAAGCGGTTTTTTATTTTTAATAACTATTTTGGTACAAAGTTTGACATAGTATTTAAGATAATACAATAATTATCAATTATTTAAGATTAAAAATTATGAAGAAACAACTACTTTTTATATTATTTTCAATATTTCTTTTAAGCTTTATAGGCTTAACTAACCAGGAAGATAGGTGGTTGGCACCAGAGGGTGCCAAGAAATTAAGCAACCCTATAGACAATTCTGATAAAGCCGAATCTGTAATGCGAGGAGCTAAAATATTTAAAACACGCTGTATGATATGTCACGGCCCTCAGGGAAAAGGCGATGGGATTGGTGGTAAGGCACTTACACCTAAACCACAAAACCTTACTTTACCGATGGTACAGGCCCAAACAGATGGTGAAATATTTTGGAAAGTAACGAATGGAAGAAACGATATGATCAAATGGGGTCCTATTTTAACAGAAGCCCAACGTTGGGATCTCGTTAATTATGTTAGAACATTAAAATAGCTTAGATACTATAAGTTACCTTTCGTAAAACACGCTTGGCCTCTTTTAGGTTGATATAAGCGGTCTTATCACTTAGATTTTTTAGAAATGGCTGTGCCAATTCCAGTTTATCTCTTGCCTCTTTAAATCCGTTTAAAGAACAAATTAAATATGAAGTGGGCAATTGTTCAAGATCTAATTTGTCATTTTTATTTAGAGGAAGTTTCTTTTCTAACTTATCTATTATGGCGTTATTGCTATTGTATATGTGTTGTAGTACTATTTGATCATAAACTGGCGGTTCAAAAAGCAACTCAGTAGCGATATCATAAATACCGTTATCTTTAAAATTGATCACTGTTTTTTCTAATGGGTAATAAGTATGGTCTTTATCTATACCTAACTGAACATATTCAGTAATAATAAAAGATTGGCTATTATATTCTATTTCAACTTCATCTAAGGCAGAATAAAATAAACGTATCTGCTCGTTGATAAGCTCTATATCTACTCTGGAATACACCGTTTTAGAATCCACCACCTTTTTTATTCCGGCCCAACACACCACAAAATGATCTTTAAAGACTTTATAAGTTGGGTGTAAACTCTTTTTGTGGTCATTCATAAAATCGAAAACACCATTTAAAGTGAGCTCTATATTATTTAGAGCATTCTTTTCAATAGCCTCGACAATCGATTTATTGGTGTTTTTTAATGCTAATTTTACTGTAGGAATTGAATTGCTCCCCTGACGTAGAAAAATATCATTTTTCTTGTACTTCCATATATTTTTTTTAAGGGATGTTATTTTTTTAATTGGGTTGATTGTGACCAAACCTACAACCCTGTATCTGGGTAATCGGGGAAATGCAATATTTTCATATTGAATTTTAGGAGGATTTACAAAATAGGCGTTTACTAAATTTTGAATTTTGCTGTCATCAAAAAAATCTACACCAATAATTTTATTGGTTTCATCCTCAACCCCAATAACGATATAGGAATTATTTTCGGGATTAGAATTAGACAATGCACATACGTGTTTTAAAAACTTTGCCTTGCCTTCTCTAGAATCTAGATTTAGCTTCATTTTTTTATCATAGAAGCTATTCTCATCATTGTAGGCCAATAAGTTTATTATTAAAAGACGCTTGTTGATCATTGTTAGAAATATATTATAAAAGTACAAAAAAACCGCCTCAGAATCTCTGAGGCGGCGTATGGTTGAACTTAATCAACCAAAATCAACTAACCAAACCTTATCTTTATACTTTTGTATTTCTTTTTTTGATATTTCTTTTGACCTTAAATCGTTTTCTTCCTTCGGTATCTAAACCCTTTTCCAATCCATTTTTAAATTGAATATTTCTTCGTCCTTTAAAATCATAGGTTGTTCCAGAATCGACATGGAATAAACTTATTTCACCATCATTTAAAACGCTCAATTCGAACTCTTCATTGTCAAAGAAATCATAATCTAATGTTAATATTTTTAGATCTTCATAACCATCAACGTCAAACACTTCATAACCACCTACATAGTCCCAACTAATTTGGTCAATATTCGTGCCAAACTCATCTTGTGAAGACCTAAATGTGTTCAAGTCTTCTGGCGTAAATTGTAAGAAATTTTCATAGTCAAATTCGTTCAAAGCTCCATCTTGACTGGTATAGGTTTTTTCCCAGGCAATATACTCTTGCAAAAAATATTCTATGTTATCATAAAAAACAAGATCATAATCAAAATTATTTTTTTGATACCCAATTAAATAATATGAAGTATTGGTATATGTATCTCTAATTTTAATTTCATCACGCCTCAATTGTACTACTTCCAAATCGATAAAACCATCACGATTGTGGTCTATTTCGAGTACACCGTTAAAGGTATCGTAATACCCAATCGGGACACCATAACCATTCCCAACTGATCCAATACCGACTAAATTATTATTAGCATATAAACGCCCACCCTGAAATGAAATTGTGAAAGCTTTTGATAAAAAAGGGATATCACTATTTCCTGTAGTTTTATTATAATCTACATACCATAGATCATAAGAGGTTACCAATTGCTCAAGTGAAACAGAATGGTCAAAATCGTCTATCGCTACGATACACGAACTTAATAAGGTTACGGTTAGAAATAGTCCTGTAAGTAATTTTAAAGCTTTCATAAGCACAGTTTTTAATGTTTCCGCTATATAGAAACCAAACTCTGTGCCAAAAAAAATTAAGGATAGTAAATTGGCTTTTCCTTTTTTAGATTTTCGACCTTAAAATAATGTTTCTTTTTTTTAATAAAATAACTAATAACACATTCATTATCAGGTAATTCAAATGGATTCTGCTTTGGAGTTACCCTCACCTTATTCACCATTTCCTCTTTGGGATCTGAGTGCATAATAATATTTCTATCATTATGAGAGATACTTATGAAATTACCTTTTAAAACCTGCATTGAAGTGGTGGTATTTAGATCTAATTTAGTTACTTCACCTTTAAAGAAAACAGAATCAAAAACGATATCGTTTGAAACAGCTCCTGCCAACTCTATATTGATAAAAGTTCCTTTAGATCCGGGTTGACCGCCAAACCAATCTTGGTAATAAGCCCTGTTAATTGTAAATGGAGGGTTTTTATCAAATTGAGCACTCCCACAATGAGTGAAGAGGGTAAAAATAATCAGGCTAGTCGCCATTATTGATAAAGATTTCATAATTGTATTTTTTATAAGAGGTACAAAAGAAATGCCAAAATTTAATAGGCTCTTTTATTTACACCTTCATAAAAGTTTATAAATGCCCGGTTTACTACTTTGGTACCCCCAATAGTAGGGTAGTTACCGGTAAAATACCAATCCCCGGCATTTTTAGTACAAGCTTTGTGTAAGTTTTCGATCGACTGAAATATGACGTTTATTTCTGCATTTATAGTTTCAGTTTTCAACATTTGGGCAATTTTATCAGAAATCTGTTCAGGCGTAAATGGCTTATAGATCTCACGCACATAATTTTCGATAAGATGATCTTCTAAGGCATATTGATTTTTACATTTTTTATAGACTTCATCTAAAATATACTCTTGATCGGTTTCCTTTAATAATTGTAAGGTTGCTTTGAAGGCAATAAATTCTTCAAGTTTTGCCATGTCTATACCATAACAATCAGGATATCTTATTTGGGGTGCTGAAGAGACTATCACTATTTTTTTAGGATGTAACCTGTCTAATATTTTGATAATACTCTTTTTTAGGGTTGTCCCTCTCACAATACTATCATCAATGATCACCAGATTGTCTTCTGGTTTAACAACACCATAGGTAATATCATATACATGCGCCACTAGGTCATCTCGACTGTTATCATCAGCGATAAAAGTTCTTAATTTTGCATCTTTTATCGCAATTTTTTCAATGCGTGGTCTTTCTGATAATATTTCTGTTACCTTTTTTAAGGAAAGATTGCGTTGGCCTTTAAGTAATCGCTCTAGTTTGTGTTTGTTTAAATACTCCTCAGCAGCTTCGGTCATTCCATAAAATGAGGTTTCTGCAGTATTAGGGATATAAGAAAATACGGTATTTTTAATATCGTTATCTATACTTTTAAGGATAGTGGGAAAAATAAACTTTCCTAATTTTTTTCGCTCTTGATATATTTCAGCATCACTACCTCTTGAAAAATAAATACGTTCGAATGAACAAGACATTTTTGGTTTTTGTTCCATCACTTGCTCAATGGTAGTCGAACCGTCTTTTTTTATGATGAGTGCATGAGCCCTATCTAATTCTTGAACCAAATCATAATCAACATTAAATGCAGTTTGTATTACGGGTCTTTCAGAGGCAACTACTACCACTTCGTCGTCTTTATAATAATAGGCCGGTCTTATCCCTGAAGGGTCTCTCAAGACAAAAGCATCACCATGCCCTATCAATCCAACCATTGCATAACCACCATCCCAGTTTTTTGAGGCCCGTTGAAGAATTTTAGTAATATTAAGTTCCTTTTCTATATAGTGAGATGCTTCCTTTTTACTTATACCTTTATCTTTGCATTCTTGATAAATTTTAGATACTTCATCATCTAAAAAATGACCTATTTTTTCCATGACCGTCACGGTATCGGTATTTTCTTTTGGGTGTTGCCCTAATTCGATCAATTCCTGTAACAGTTCGTTAGAATTGGTCATATTAAAATTACCTGCAACGATGAGATTTTTATGTTTCCAGTTATTCTGGCGTAAAAACGGATGCACACTTTCTATGCTGTTTATTCCAAAAGTACCATAACGGACATGACCTAAAAACAGATTGCCGAAATATGGTAAATTTTCAACTTGCCAGTTCACGTCGTTCTTTTTATCGGGGTTTTTCTCGAGATCTGTGCTTAATCTTTCATTGATCTGTGCAAAAATATCCTGAATGGGCGATTGTTCGTTCGACCTTACCCTGCTTATATAGCGAGTACCTGGTTTTACATCGAATTTTATACTGGCGAATCCTGCACCGTCTTGCCCACGATTATGCTGTTTTTCCATTAACAAGTACATTTTGTTAATGGCATAAAAAGAAGTACCGTATTTTTTTTGGTAAAACTCAAGTGGCTTTAGAAGTCTTACCAAGGCAATTCCGCATTCGTGCTTAATAGCATCACTCATTTTTAGTTATTTGAAAAAAAATTCCGCAAAAAAAAGCGGAATAAAGTATTTAATTTAATTCTATTTCAAATTGAGTTAATTCTTTGAATCGACGTAAGCGCTTGTGAATTTCCTCACTTTTCAGATCTTCCATTCTTCTCGTCCCGAATTTTTCAACACAAAAAGAGGCTAAGTTTGAACCGTAAATCACGGCATTTTTCATATTCTCAAAAGAAATATCTCTGGTTTTTGCTAAGTATCCTATAAAGCCACCTGCAAAAGTATCACCTGCTCCGGTGGGATCAAATACCTCTTCTAAAGGTAAGGCAGGGGCAAAGAAAATATTACCTTTATGAAATAATAAGGCCCCATGTTCTCCTTTTTTTATTACAACATATTTTGGCCCGAATTTAGCAATCCGCTGAGCTGCTTTTACCAATGAATATTCACCACTCAATTGCCGGGCTTCTTCGTCGTTAATAGTAAGTACATCAATTTTCTTTAACACTTCAATAAGTTCATCCCAAGCATTATTCATCCAAAAATTCATAGTATCTAAAACCACTAATTTTGGTCGTTTAGGAATTTGTTGTATGACAGCCATTTGAACAGATGGGTGTAAATTACCCAGCATTAAAAAATCACAATCTTTATAATTTTCGGGTACTTTTGGATTAAAATCCGCCAATACATTTAGATCAGTGATTAGCGTATCTCTTGAATTCATATCGTTATGATATTTACCTTTCCAGAAAAATGTCTTACCACCCTTTACTATTTCGATACCAGAAGTATCGATATTTTTAGAATTCAACATTTCTATATATCCTGTTGGAAAATCATCACCAACCACCGAAACAATGGCAGACTTAACATCAAACTGGGCCGCAGCAAGACCAATAAAAGTTGCTGCACCTCCCAATATCTTATCGGTTTTGCCAAAAGGTGTTTCTATCGCATCGAAAGCTACCGTTCCAACAATTAAAAGTTTACTCATGTTCACATTCTTACGTAACTTTGCAAAAATAACTTTTAAAAATGACTATAAAAGAAATACAGAAAGAAATTGTTGATGAATTTTCAATGTTCGAAGATTGGATGGAAAGATATGAATATATCATAGAATTGGGTAAATCAATACCTTTAATTGCACCGAAATATAAGACCGACGATAATATCATTAAAGGATGCCAATCGAAAGTCTGGCTTCATGCCGAGCCTAAAGGGAAAAAGATTGAATTCACGGCGGATAGCGATGCTATTTTAACCAAAGGAATTATAGCGCTGCTGTTAAGGGTTTATTCTAATCGTACACCACAAGAAATATTAGACGCCGACACTTCTTTTATAGATGAAATAGGCTTAAAAGAACATTTATCTCCAACAAGGGCGAATGGTTTAGTTTCAATGATCAAACAATTAAAATTATATGCTTTTGCCTATCAATCGAAATTAGCACAATAATTGTATATTTGCCCTTATTTAGAATCATTTTAAAAAGAAAGAAATGACAGAAGTGCAAATGCAAGAAATTGGGGATAAAATAGTTGAGGTTCTCAAAACTATTTATGATCCCGAAATCCCTGTAGATATATATGAATTGGGATTGATTTACGATGTATTCGTAAACGATAACGACGAGGTGAAAATTTTAATGACACTAACTTCACCTAATTGCCCTGTTGCAGAAACTTTACCTGTTGAAGTTGAAGAGAAAGTTAAAACCTTGGAAGAGGTGAAAAATGCCGAAGTTGAAATTACTTTCGATCCACCATGGACGCAAGATATGATGAGTGAAGAAGCCAAACTAGAATTAGGGTTTTTATAAATGTCGAATGAAATTGTCAATAGAGTCTCAAAAAGTAATCTTATTACAATAGACCTTGAAGATTTTTATCCTGAAGGGAATAGAATTATTTTCGATATTTCAGAATGGTTGTTTGAGGGCTTGATCCTTAGAGAAAAAGATTTTCGCGAAAAGGTTGAGCAATACGACTGGAGCTCGTTTAGTGATGGCTATGTCGCACTAACATGCACAACCGAAGCCATCATACCCGCTTGGGCCTATTTATTGATCACAACGAAAATGAGTCCATTTACAAAAAAAGTAGTTGTGGGGGATTTGGAATTATTAGAAACTGTAATTTTTCAAGAAATAATTTCAAACATTAATACCAAGGACTATATAAACAAACCCGTGATTATAAAAGGATGTACAAACAAACCTATACCTCCTTCTGCGTCCGTACAACTTATTGAGAAATTAATTCCTTTTGCAAAAACCATTATGTTTGGAGAGGCATGTTCTTCTGTGCCTCTGTTTAAAGCAAAAAAGTAGCCTAAAGATTTTCTAATCGGAATTATTTTCTATTTTTGCGCCCGAAACAAAAATAAAATTAGAAATGAAAAAATTATTATTTGCATTTGTTATGATGTTTGTAATTACATCGATAAATGCTCAAACATTAGAAGAATTAAAGGCAGAACAAGCCCCTAAAAAAGATTCTATTGCTGCATTACAAGGAAAAGTAGATGCAATCCAGGCTAAAATTAATGCTTTACCAGGATGGAAAAAAGGTGCTTTTGGTACTATTGGTGCTAATCTTTCAGGATTTGACAATTGGTATTCTAAAGGGAAACCAAATTCTGCAGCCGGTAATATAGGATTTACTGTAAATGCTTTTGCAAATTTAAAAGAAGAAAAGTTTTTTTGGAGAAATTCTGCTAACGTAAACTTAAGTTGGGTGAAATTTGATGATAAAGATGACCCGACAGACAACTCAGAATTTCAAGAAGCGACAGATGTTTTTACGATTACGTCTTTATACGGTAGGAAATTAAGTGAAAAATTTGCGATTTCAACTTTGGGTGAATACAGAACAACCATCTTGAGCAACTTTAATGATCCTGGTTATCTTGACCTTGGGGTGGGAGCAACCTATACACCTATTACTGACCTAATTGTTGTGATCCATCCTTTGAACTATAACTTTGTTTTTAGTAAAGGAGAAAGTGTTTTCGAATCATCTTTAGGTGCTAAGATCGTCGCAGATTATACAAGACAATTAGGTGATGTTAACTTCAAAACCAATCTTTCTATGTTTCAGAGCTACAAAAGTTCTGACTATTCAAACTGGACATGGACCAACTCATTTGGTTACACCCTTTGGAAAGGAATTGGCGTAGGATTTGACCTTGGATTGAGAAAGAACAAACAAGAAGCGCTTAATTATACATTGGCAGAAGATACCGGTGCAACATTCGATAACGTTGACAACAAACTTCAAACGTATTGGATGTTTGGCTTAAATTATTCATTTTAATAATAAGCAATTCAATTGAAGATTTTAAAGCACTCATTTGAGTGCTTTTTTTTTACAACCAATTTTTCTGTTACTTTAGCATTCAAATAGAATTATATGAAATTATTAATTTTATACGGAACAATTTCCATTTTACTTTCTTTCTTGTGTTCAATTTTAGAGGCTGTATTATTAAGTGTAACAACCACTTATATCAATTTAAAAAAGAAAGAAAACAAATCCTATGCTCTAAGGTTTGAGGAATTAAAAAATGATATTGACAAACCATTGATCGCTATATTAACCCTTAATACTATTTCACATACTGTAGGCGCAATTTTAGTAGGGGTACAAGCAGAAAAAGCATTTGGTTCTGGCAACAATGTTGTGGGTATCGTGTCTGCAATAATGACTGTTTTAATTTTAGTAGTTTCCGAAATCATTCCTAAGACTATTGGTGCTAGGTATTGGAAGAAATTAGCTGGTTTTACAGCAAGAGTTTTAGCAATTATGATTTTTATCTTTAAATGGACAGGTATTATCTGGTTATTACAATTGATTACAAACTTGGTAGGTAAAGGTCATGGAGAAAGTATCTTAAGCCGTGAAGATTTTCATGCAATGACCGACATTGCGCATGAAGAAGGGGTTTTTGAGAAATCAGAATCAAATGTGATCAAGAATTTGTTAAATTTTAAAAAGATCTTGGCCAAAGATGTTATGACCCCTCGAACCGTTCTTAAAATTGCATCCGATAGTCTAAATGTAAAAGATTATTTTGAAGACAATAAGGATTTGCGCTTTTCTAGAATTCCAATTTATAAGAACAAAAGCGACAATATTACGGGATATGTTTTAAAAGATGACATTTTCAGGGAAGTGGCTGAAGGAAACATTGATCAAAATTTAAATGATCTAGAACGCACTTTATTGGTGGTCGACAGAAATGTTGCCATCCCTAATCTTTTTCAAAAATTTGTGCAAGAAAAGGAACATATCGCCCTGGTTGTTGATGAGTATGGTTCGGTAAGTGGTCTGGTCACCATGGAAGATGTTATCGAAACCTTACTTGGATTAGAAATTATGGATGAAAGCGACACCGATTATGATATGCAGGAATTGGCAAGGCAAAATTGGGAAAAGCGTGCTAAAAGATTAGGTATAATTGACGAATAATACCGAAATCAATCAGTCATATTCCTGATACAAAAAATCATTATATGGAAACCTGGTAATGTGCACTTTTTTTACCGCTTCAAAAACCTTATCCTTAAATTCATCTAAATTTTCTTTGTTAAGTGCAGATATAAAGATGCAGCTCCCACCTAATTTAGACATCCATGTTTTTTTCCAATCTTCAAGGGTAAAATGAACTTTGGTTTTTTCTGTAATCAAGTCGTCATCATCAATGCTTTCGTTTCTAAAATTATCAATTTTATTAAAAACCATAATAGTTGGTTTATCTCCACTTTTAATTTCATCTAAAATAAGATTAACAGAATCTATATGCTCTTCAAAATTTGGATGTGAGATATCTACTACATGCAATAAGAGGTCGGCCTCACGAACCTCATCCAAGGTAGATTTAAAAGAATCTACCAACTGTGTGGGAAGTTTTCTAATAAAACCAACCGTATCCGATAATAAAAAAGGAACATTCTTGATTACGACCTTTCTAACTGTTGTATCCAGGGTTGCAAATAGTTTATTTTCGGCAAAAACATCACTTTTGCTGATCACGTTCATTAAAGTCGATTTCCCTACATTGGTATAGCCCACTAAGGCTACCCTTACCAACTTACCTCTATTACCGCGCTGCACGGCCATTTGCTTATCTATTGTTTCTATCTTCTTTTTAAGCAAGGCGATTTTATCTCGCACTATCCGTCTATCTGTTTCAATTTCTGTTTCCCCCGGTCCGCGCATTCCAATACCCCCTCGTTGTCGTTCAAGGTGGGTCCATAATCCGGTTAAACGAGGTAATAAATACTGGTATTGTGCTAACTCAACCTGAGTTCTGGCATAACTGGTTTGAGCGCGTTGGGCGAATATATCCAATATTAGGCTGGTTCTATCTAAAATTTTGCAACGCAATAAACGCTCTATGTTTCTTTGTTGGCCAGGACTAAGTTCATCATCAAAAATAACCGCGCCTATATCATTATTTTCGATAAATGCCTGCACTTCTTCCATCTTTCCGGTTCCTATAAAGGTCTTCGGATTAGGGATATCTATTTTTTGAGTAAATCGCTTGACGGCCTCTCCACCGGCTGTATACGTCAAAAATTCTAGCTCATCTAAATATTCCTTAGATTTTTCTTCATTTTGTTCTTGGGTTATTACCCCGATAAGAACCGCTCTTTCAAGGCCTAAACTCTGTTTTTCTATCATACTACAAAGGTAAATGGTTTACTGATGCAAAAAACAATAATTTTTGTACTTTCGAATTCTAAAACCTATCAAATTTGGAAGAAAAATCCAGTTCTGACAATCTTTATACCATCGCCTTTTACAATGTTGAAAATCTATTTGATATTAAGAATAATCCCAAAACCTTAGATGAAGACTTTACACCTTTAGGAAGAAATAAATGGAATATTAAAAGGTATAACAGAAAGCTGGATAAAATGAGCACTGTTATTTCACAAATAGGATTTAATGAAACAGGTTATTTGCCGGCTATTATTGGATTAGCTGAGGTTGAAAATCAAAAGGTATTAACTGATCTCATACATCGAAAAGAACTTAAAGATTATGATTATGGCACTGTACATTTCGATTCTCCCGATGAAAGAGGTGTTGATGTATGTTTACTATACAGAAAATCTATTTTTGAACTTTTGCATGCAGAGAACAAAACACTTTATTTAATGAACGAAGAGGGTGAGCGCGACTTTACCCGTGATGTTTTGTTGGTTCAGGGAAAGTTAAAAGGAGAGCTAATTCATTTTCTTGTAAATCATTGGCCTTCAAGAAGAAGTGGTACCGATGAAACCGAATCAAAAAGGATAAAAGCCTCGTGTTTGGTGAAAGAAATAATTACTAATATCAGAGCTGAAGATCAAAATGCCAAAATTATCATTATGGGTGATTTTAATGATGATCCTACAAATGTTAGCGTGAAAGAGTATTTGATGACTGAAGATCTTTATAATCCATTTGAATCTATTTTTAAAGATGGTAGAGGTTCACTTAACCATAATGGCGTATGGCATTTATTTGATCAGATCATCCTTAGCCAAAATTTTATAGACAAACCTTCTTTTATGTTTGAAGAGGCTAGTATTTTCGATAAGAATTTTTTAAAAGAATGGAAAGGCAAGCGAAAAGGGAATCCTTTTAGAACCTATATTGGTAAATGGCATCAGGGAGGCTATAGCGATCATTTACCTGTGTACTTACAGTTAAAAGAAGTTAAGACAACTCCATAAAAAAACCCATCATTTCGATGGGTTTTCTTTAAAAAATTAAATAGTATATATTAAATTACTTTTACATTTACTGCGTTTAATCCTTTTTTACCTTCCTGAAGATCAAATTCAACTTCATCGCCTTCGCGAATCTCGTCTATTAATCCAGAAATGTGTACAAAATGTTCTTTGTTTGAACTTTCTTCGGCGATGAATCCAAAACCTTTGGCATCGTTGAAGAACTTAACTGTTCCTTTATTCATTTTTAAAATTTATAATTAATACTGTTATAATGGCAAAGATGGTGCCAAGAAATAAATGTTCGCTGTTATCACTTCAAAATCAATCCCAAACGAAACGCCAATTTCCATCGGCTTGTCTTTTCCATACTGTGTGAAATACACCTACTGCCTCTATAGGATTTCCAGAGGTATCTTTGGCAGAAAAAGTAAAGTTTCCATATGTATATCCCAGATCTCCCGATGAAGATACGTCTACAAAATCCGGTTTCCATTGAAGGTTAACTTCCTTTAAAATTTGATCATCAAAATATGCTCTAATAGCTTCTTTCCCCTTTAGAACTTTGTTATTTCGATTTAGTACAGCGTCCTCTGCAGCATAGAACAAAAAAGCTTTCGGTACCCCTTCTTTCTGCGCCATTTTTGCAAAATCACGTTCTGTGTTTGTTATTTCTTCTTTCCATGTTTCGATTGAATCTTCATTAGATTTCGGCGAACAAGCCAACGATAACAATAATGTAAGGAAGATATAATATACCGATTTTTTCATTTACCTATTTCTTGTCATTAAGCAATACTTAATAAACCTATAGTTTACCAAATCCCAAAGATTAATGCGGGATTATATTATTCGAGAACCTCATAAATGGTTACGGGCTGTGCTTTATTTTTTAAGGTAATGCTGCCTAGTTTATTAAATTTAAACGATTCTTTTACTTTTTCATAACAGCCCTCGCTAATAACGATCTGGTTTTCCTTCGCAGCATCCTGTAATCTGGCAGCTGTGTTTACTGTATCTCCAATGACTGTAAAATCTAATCTTTTTAAACTGGAGGATCCTATGTTTCCTGAGATCATTTCCCCACTTTTTATTCCTATGGATACTTTGGGTTTAAATTTCGACGACTCATCTAAAGCAGGCAGCTTTGTAATTTGGTTCCTGACAGCGAGAGCTGCATCTATAGCCCTGTCTAAATGATAATCACCCCTAAAAACAGCCATTATGGCGTCGCCTATAAATTTGTCTATAAACCCTTCTTGTGCCATAATTTCTTTAACCATCACATCAAAATAGCTATTGATCATCTTAACAACAATATCGGCTGGCGAGTTTTCACTAATAGCTGTAAAGCCGCAAACATCAATAAAAACAACAGTCCCTTCAATGGTCTCATTGGCCATGATCGTAGATTCATATTCCCTGCTATCCATAAAGTTGAGTACATTTTCGTCTACATACATTTTAAGAATGTTATTTTCCTTTATGGCTTGTAGGGTTTTCTTAATCTGGTATGCTTGTTTCAGCGTTTTTTCCATCGTGAGGGTAAGGTCTTCAAAATTGATGGGTTTGGTTATAAAATCAAAAGCACCGCGATTCATGGCGGTTCGTATATTTTCCATATCACCATAAGCCGAAATAATGACCGACTTAATGAGCGGACTAAGTTCGTTCAATTTTGTAAGCAGGGTTAATCCATCCATCTCCGGCATATTGATGTCACTCAGCACAATATCAACATCCGGCTGTTCGATAAGTTTTTCGAGGGCATCTTTACCATTGATTGCAAAGAAGAATTCGTACTCTTTATCCCTTATTTTTTTTCGGAATTTTTGTTTGATAAGCACCTCTAAATCGGTTTCATCATCTACTACCAGTATTTTTGCCATCATATCATGTTTTTTAATTTATTTTTTAAGGTTTTGAAATCCAAGGGTTTCGTAAGGAAATCATCTGCTCCCAGTTGAATGGAACTTTTATAATTTTCTTCATCGCCGTAAGCGGTGATCATCATCACTACCGGTGCAGGCTTTACATAATTTGTCTTGATGTGTTCAAGGAGTTCAAGCCCGCTCATACCAGGCATATTTATGTCAGATAAGATCAAAACAGCCTCATGCTCAATATCGTGCAAAGTTGTCATGGCTTCTTCGCCTGAAAAGGCAAAAACAAAATTGAATTCCCCATTTTTAATTTCTTTCCTGAAACGTTGCTGAAAAAGCAATTGTACATCTTTTTCGTCATCAACAACTAAAATTTTCATATCGTCTTAAATTTAAGGTTTATTAATATATTTCTTTTTCTAAATCTATATTTTTTATACCATAGGTAATGCAATGGTAAATGTGGTTCCTTCGCCCTCTGTTGTCTCTACCTTCAACTCACCTCCATGGCCTTTATTTACGATATCATAGCTCATGCTCAGACCCAGCCCGGTACCTTTTCCTGTCGGTTTGGTCGTAAAAAAGGGTTGGAATATTTTTTCTTTTACTTTATCAGGGATGCCATTACCGTTGTCCTTAACGGAGATTTCTATTTTACCAGCTCCTTTTTTTGTGCTCACCGAAACAGTTGGCTCGTAGCCATCTTTAAGTTGTTTCTTTTTTTCATCAACAACATAAAAGGCATTCGTAATTAAATTGAGTATTACTCTTCCAATATCCTGTGGAATAACATTTACTTTTTCAAGGGAGTCATCATAATCTGTCTTCATAGTAGCATTAAAACTTTTGTCCTTGGCCCGCAATCCGTGATATGCCAAACGCAGATATTCATCGGCCAGTACATTAATATCAGTCGGTTCTTTTAAGCCAGTGCTGCTTCTGCTGTGTTGTAACATACCTTTTACAATGGCATCGGCTCTTTTACCATGGTGTAATATTTTCTCTAGATTCTGTTTTACATCATTCGCGATTGCTTTCGCTTCTTCCATATCACCCTTTTCAATTTCATCATTCATCTCCTCTATCAACTCACCACTAACCTCACTGAAATTATTCACAAAGTTTAAGGGGTTTTGTATCTCATGGGCGATTCCCGCTGTTAGTTCACCAAGGGAAGCCATTTTTTCTGATTGGACCAATTGATTTTGTGTTGCTTTTAGTTCGCTCAAAGTAGCTTCGACACTTTGTTTCGCTTTCTCCAATTTGGTAAAGTCTTCATACCTGGCATAGGCAATGGCAAAGGCATCGGCCAAGGATTGGGCCAATTCAATATGTTCCTCGACCAGAGGATGCTCACTGCCAACATAAAGCATACCCTGTGTAAAAGGCATAAAATGGAGGTCCAGTGACTCAGGAGGGTCAACCGCCCCTTGATAGGTGTTTTTATCGGAGATTTGCCCTTGTTCGATCAAAGATTGTGTCCAACTTAAAAAATCTTCACGGTTCCAATGTTTTTTGAAAATACGCCCTTTTCGCCAATGGTCAACCGTATTTTTAGTCAGGGGATCTGCATTGAATTTAAGATGCAATACGCCAAGCGAATGCCCGTTAGGTGCCGATAAATAAACCTCTACTATTTGCGTTGGTTCATCCATAATAAAAACACCGCAGCGTATAAAAGGTACACCCATGGTAGTCAACTCATTCCAGACCAAAGGAGTGATGCGATCCAGATCGGCTGTTGAACGCATACTGGCAATTTGCCCTCGTACCCGATCTAAGGAGGCCTGTTTGGTGGCTTCCCTTGCCTGGGCTTCTGCCTTTTGAAGATCTAGGAACCTTCGGTAGGTCTGACCAAAAACTGCCGCAAACCTTGCTAATATTTTAGATGATTCTTCTGAAATAGGATTCTCAGAAAACGCAAAAATAATCCCCGAAGAAAAAAAGAAACTTCTATGGAACTCTTGTTTAGGCAAAGTCTTAAGATCCGCATTAAATGGGTATTCAGGTTCCTTATTGAGTGCCTCGTAGTACTTTGTGACATCTTTTGCTGTATATTCATATGAATATCCCTTCCTTCCATTTTTCCAGGCTTTTTTAAGACCTATCAACATGGGATGTATGGTCATATTTAACATTCCCACTTTCAGATCTACTGTTCCATCGGAATTTGAATTCACAGACCTGGTTTGCATCCCTTCATGACCTTCAAGTATACCTATTCCGCAGCGTATGGATTTGTCAAGACCTAAATTCATTACTTCATCAAATAAGGAAACGACGATATCCTCTAGATCTTCACTATTATGCATGGCCATTGTCTTGGAACGTACTCTTTCCAGGGCCCCTTCAATCTGAGCTTCTCTAGCTTGGTTTTCTGCTTTTTGGAGATCCAGAAAGCGGGTGTATGATTGTTCAAAAACATGAGCGAACCTTCTGAAAATTGAATTTTCCTCATCAGTAAATGGTATTGCACGGTAATTGCCAACATACAGATCAATATTCTTCAGCAAAAAGCTGGATCGGGCAAAGCCTGGAGCATTCAATATAAAATCCTTTATTTTATCAGGGAAATGTTTTAGATCTGAATATTTAATAAGATGCTCATGCCACTCCCTATTTTCTTTAGACGAAAATACATCTGCCAAAAAAGCAATTCCTTTTTTTTGCGCCTTATAAACTCCTTTTAGTATTGGGCTGTCCAATGTTGGCACTTCCATTAGTATTGGCTTGGGTTGCCCTTTAGAGGTTATCCAAAAGGTGAAGTCACCTTCTTGGTTATTCTTTGCGAAACTAACAGTATCAAAATTTAAATTTAACTGCTGCAACTGCTCGGAGACAACACCGATCACTTCCAGCATTTCTTTACTTTTATGCATAGCCATCGTACGGCTTCTCACTTTTTCCAAAGCATTTTCAATCTGAGCTTCTCTGGCTTGTGCTTCTGCCTTTTCGAGGTCTAAAAAACGTGCATAAGTTTGTTCAAATACCCTTGTAAATCGAGCTAGTAAAGCCTCTTCTTCTTCTTTAAGGTGAGAGCCTGTAACTAAGTGCAGATATCCATGTGAAAAATTAAAGCAATAAAATACAGTTGGGTCAGGAAACTGATTAAGCACCATTTCTTCTGCCTCTTTTGAATTGAATGTGGTAATAGCATATTCAAGATGTTTTTTTCGCTCTTTACCTGCAACTATTTGGTGGAATACCGTCTGTTGTTTTTTCCATGCCTCGTAACGTTTGTCAAAATAGACATCTCCAGTTAAAGGAAGATAAAATAATCCTAAAGAGTCTCCTCCAGGACTTGTGACCCAAGTGGATTGCAATTGGGTTTCCTCATTTATTTCTACATAACCACAAGATGCAAAGTTGGTTACACCTAGTGCTATTAGCTCTTTATATAATAGGACTACAACATCCTTCACTTCTTCACCTTTTTGCATAGCCATGGTTCGGCTTCTTACCTTCTCTAAAGCCATTTCTATTTTCGCTTCTCTTGTTTGTGCTTCAGCTTTTTGAAGGTCTAGGAAGCGTGTATAGGTTTGTTCGAAAACTTTAGCAAAACGTTTGAAAATATCGTGTGCTTTTGGTACGGATTCATAAGTAATAAACATTACATAGCCATATTTAAAATAGCAGATATGGAATATTTGAAAGGTTGGTAGTGAATGACCTGCTTCTAGGATACCATCTATCACTTCCCCAAAAACAGGAAGTGTGCGCATAAACTCATAATGTTTTTTTATGAGGTTTCCACCTAATTCTCCAACATGAAAAATTTTTCCTTTTTTTAAGGGTTTAGAAAAATTGTAACCTACACCAATATTAGGCAACACAAATGGTTTTTGAATAACACCTTCACTACTCATAAAAGCAGTTGCACTTTTTTGGTCGTCTTCCCAAATACAATATCCAGCGCTCCATGCCGGAATACCTAATTCTTGTACTTGAAGAAACAGGTTGTTGGCGGCTTCAGGTAATTCGCTACTTTTTTGCATAGCCATGGTTCGGCTTCGTACTTTTTCTAAGGCGTTTTCTATTTGTGCTTCTCTTGCTTGTGCTTCTGCTTTTTGAAGGTCTAGAAAGCGCGTATAGGTTTGTTGAAACACTTTTCCAAAGCGCATCAAGATAGAATTTTCGGCATCGGAAAAAGGGATACCTGAGAAATTTTCAATATAAAGACCAATATCCTTTTGTATAACAGTTGATGCTGCCAATCCAGGACAATTAAGATAAAAATCCTTTGCTTTTTTGGTCAGACCTTTAATATGAGGAAGTAGTTTTTTATAAAAACTATTCTTTTCTTCAAAATTCAACTGTGTAGTAAAAAAATCGGTGCTTTTCTTTTTTGCTTCTGTGAATTGTTTATCCCAAGGCAAATCGAGGTAGGGAACAGTTATTTTAGCAGGAATATTCTGTTTATCTGCAACCCAAAAATGGAAGTCCTTTTTCGGTTTATAATCTACCACTATGCCTGCATGATCAGCATTGATTTTTAGATGCGCCATCTGGTCGAAAATCTCTTTTACGACGTCTTTGAGTTCTTCACTTTTGTGCATTGCCATAGAGCGACTTCTCACGCGTTCTAAAGCAGTTTCAATCTGTGCTTCTTTGGCTTGTGCTTCTGCTTTTTTAAGATCGAGAAAACGTGTATAGGTTTGTTCGAACACCTTTCCAAAGCGTTTAAAAACTTCCCAATCATTAGGTACAGTTTCGTAAGTGATAAACATGAGATAACCATGCGTAAAATAAACGATATGGAATATTTGAAAAGTTGGTAATTCAATACCTTTTTTAGCAAAGTCTTCTAAAACCTCTCCAATACCTGGAAGTGTTTTCATGAAGTCATAATGTTTCACAAGAGCTTTACCACCTAATTCTGCGACATGAAATGGTTCTTTATTTTTAAGAGGTTTATAAAAATTATAACCTTCACCAATAGTAGGTAACGAGAAACTTTTTTGAATCTCGCCTTCACTACTCATATTGCACAATGTACTTTTTTGGTCGTCTTCCCAAATACAATAACCAGCACTCCAAGCTGGAATACCTAATTCTTGTACTTGAAGAAAAAGGTTGTTAGCAGCTTCGGGTAATTCACTACTATTTTGCATAGCCATGGTACGAGAACGTACTTTCTCTAAAGCCATTTCATTTTAATTTGTGCTTCCCTAGTTTGTGCTTCGGCTTTTTGTAAATCCATAAAGCGAATGTAGGCTTGCTCAAACACCTTGGCAAAACGCAATAAAATAGCATTCTCAGAATCAGTGTAAGGTTTTTCGGTGTACCTTAAAATTTGCATTCCTGAATTTTTAGAGGTTGCAAGTGTTGTTGAAAATGCTTGAGATTCAACCATTAATTTTTCTAAAAAAGAAGGGAACTTGTTGTTGTGTAAAAGAAAATCGATATACTCCTTTTTAATTTTACCCTTGTAGGTTTTTGCAAATAATTCAGTTCTTTCTATTAATACCTTATTGTAGTCTCGTTGGACTTTAGTCGCTTCACTATATGGAATTTGCAATGGAGCTTTAAGTCCAATACCACCTGCCCAAACTTCATAACCTTTTTTAGGATTCATAGCACCACTCATACCTACAGCATGCATTTCAAAATTTAGTGCGTTGAGCTGTTCATAAATGGTATCAACAACTATTTGCATTTCCTCACTTTTATGCATAGCCATTGAGGCAGAACGAACGCGTTCTAAAGCCGCTTCAATTTTTGACTCTCTAGCTTGTTCTTCGGCTTTTTGAAGGTCGAGGAAACGTGTGTAAGTCTGCTCAAAAACTTTTGCAAAGCGTTTAAAAATATCATGGGATTCGGGTACCGGCTCATAGGTAATAAATAAGACATAACCATATTTGAAATAGGCCACATGGTCAATTTGTGATTTAGGAAATGGAATACCAGAATCCTTCATTTTGAGTAACTGTTCACCAACACCCGGCAAAGTACACAGGTACTCATAATGGGCGGCACATTCTTTTTCTCCAATTTCATTGATAAGTAATGTTTCTCCTTTTTGTCCGGCTTTATAATAGCGAAGAAATATACCTTCTCTTGGGGTTCTGTATTTGGGAAAGGTGCCTTGACCATTGCTGCCCCATTCCAATGATCCACTTTGATCTTCATCGTAAATATTAAATGCACAAAACCAGGTTGAAACACCTAAGGCTTGTACTTGCTTTACCAATTCAAGAGAGAGATCAGCCAGCTCTTCACTTTTATACATGGCCATAGATCTGGCTCTTACTTTTTCCAGTGCCGTTTCTATTTCCAGCTCCCGGTTTTTTTGTTCGAGTTCTACCGTACGCCTTTGTATAGCATCGCGAAGTTCCTGATTTTCTTTGCTGATTTGCTCGGTGCCTAAAGTTTCGCCTTCTTGTGCTTTAGCATCGGGCGTAGAGAAATGTTGATATATAAACCGCCAGCCATTTTCATTTTTACGCATTGCCGAAGTAAACCTAAACCGGCCATAGTAAGCCCAATCATTACCGTTAAGGAAATAAGCATCGAACAAATCGGTAATAAAAACGAGCCCATCTAATTGTTCAATGGTTTTGATGCTGTTCCTTATTTCCGTTTTTCCCGCTAACTGGTCTGCCGTTGCCTTTAAGAAATTTGTAGTGTCCTTTTTGTTTAAAAACTCTTCATTATTTGTAGAACCTATAAACCGGTAATCAACATCCAGAAACGAATCGTAGGTTTTTATATCTCCGTTCAAATAGCTTTTCAACCAGGTATCGTATACCTGCATTATTTCCTGTTCCTGTTTTTTGGTCAGTTTCATTTTTAATTATTTGCGGGTAATACAATGGTAAATGTTGTGCCCTCTCCTTCTTTAGTATCTACTTTTAACTCCCCGCCATGTGCCTTTACGATATCATAACTTAACGATAAACCTAATCCGGTACCCTTGCCTGAAGGCTTGGTGGTGAAAAACGGGTTAAATATTTTATCAAGCACACTTTTAGGAATACCGCTGCCATTATCTTGTATCGATATCAACACTTGTTTACCGGTTTTTTTTGTACCCACAGAAACTGTTGGATCATAACCTTCTGGTTGCTTGCTCTTTTTCTCCTGAACTACATAAAAGGCATTGGTAATCAGGTTAAGTATTACCCTGCCCATGTCTTGGGCAACAATGTCGATGGTGCCAATGCTTTCATCAAAATCTGTTTCCATTTTGGCATTAAAGCTTTTGTCTTTTGCCCGTAAACCGTGATAGGCCAATCTCAAATATTCATCCGCCAGGGCATTGATGTTGGTCGGTTCTTTAATGCCATTGCTAAGGCGGCTGTGTTGCAACATGCCTTTTACTATAGAATCAGCTCTTTTTCCATGATGGTTAATTTTCTGTTCATTTTCTTTGATGTCTTTTGCAAGTGCGATAACTTCATCAAGATTTCCGCTCGCAACTTCTTCACCCAGCTCATCAATTAACTCTATATTCACCTCGGAGAAATTATTGACAAAATTTAATGGGTTCTGAATTTCATGCGCGATGCCCGCAGTAAGTTCTCCTAACGAAGCCATCTTTTCAGATTGTATCAACTGGCTTTGTGTAGCCTTCAATTCTGCATAGGCTTTTTTAATTTCTTTGGCTTGTTCCAGTTCTTTTTTCTGTGCATTTTCACGTTCTTTTCGAACCGTTCTTGCTTTTTGATATTTGTGCACTTGCAGACCGAGTAAGCCCAATATCGCTAAATAAATAAGGTAGGCCCACCACGATTGCCACCATGGTGGCATGATCGTAAATTTCATTTCTGCAGGCTTACTCCAAACCCCGTTAAACCCTTTCGAGGCAACCATAAAAGTATAATCACCCGGAGGCAGGTCACGATAATTCTCACTGGTGGTTTGTTCGGAAATATCACTCCAATTTTTATCGATTCCCTCCAAAAAATATCGATACACTACTTTATCCGGATTATTAAATTGGGCACCGTTATAATTAAAGCTTAGATAATTTTGATCATGTGGCAATTCTAAACCCACAGGAATGTTATGAGGGCCCTCTACTGTTTTCCATTTAATATTATGGAGACTTTGGTAACTTGAATCTCGAGAAGCCTTATTTTTGATAGAAAAACCACTTTTGCCATGTTCCCAAAGGGTGTCGAGGGTAGCTGTTTTCTCTTTGATCTTTTCAAGATTATTAAAAACCTGTTTATTATCTAAAATATTTATCCCGGTGATCAAGGTTGGATACATGGTCGAATCTTCTTTTATTTCATCGATCACTGTAACCGTTTGTGCCAAAGTCGCCCAAAATCTTCCATTTTTATCAAAAGTGAAACTGTTCTCTGCAAAATCTACCAAATTTAACCCTTGTCTTTGCCCTAAGGTTTTTACTTTCCAGTAGGGCATTTCAGAATTGGGTTGTACCAATGGTTTTAAAATGGTTAGGCCATTCGAAGTCCCTGTAAATATTTCGCCTTTATGTTCGGCGATAGCATATACATCATTAGCTCCTAAACCCTGGGAGGTTTTGAAAGTCGTTACTTGCCTATTGGTAAGATCTATTAACTCAACCCCCTCTTGGGTAGCTGTCCATATATTATGTTGACCATCTTTTGTTAATGAATATACCGTGTTCGACACCATGCCGGTTTCTTTGGTTAACCTAATACGGGTATTGGTTTTTGGGTCTAATGATCTGGATACCGGTATCTAAGCCCCCAACCCAAATATTATTGCTTGCATCATTAATAATAATATTATTAATTACCCTTGGCGCGGCCGAATCGATCACCATATTTTTTAATATTGCATTTTCCATATCAAGGGTTATTAACTCACCTGTTCGCCCCCCCATCCAAAACAACCCATTTTTATCTTCAAAAATGGTTCTAATGCCATCCGATCCAAAATCTTCTCCAATCTTAAGTTGTTGTATGGTCTGTTTTTCAGGATCGATGATACTAATACCAACAGTATTTCCACAAGCCCATATTCTTCCATTAGAATCTTCCATGAGCCTGGTATTGCCATCATCAATAAGGCCTTGCGCTTTTCCTAAATGTTGTATGGTATTTTTTACCGGATCATACACATCTATACCCTGATTACTTCCAAACCAAATTTTACCATCTTTCGCTTCTTCGGTATCCCAAATATCATTGCTTGCCAATCCGTCTTCAGTATCAAAATTTGCGGGCCTTCCTTGCCTGGTATTTATCATATGTAATCCACCTTGAGCAACCGATACCCAGAGCTGGCCCTGGTCATCTTCTATCATATTAAACATCCATTGGCCCGGGGCATCGGTTACTTTATACTTTTCAATAAGTCCATTAGATTCAGAATAAGAAAAAACTACGCCGTTGGGCGTCCCTAGCCAGAATTTTCCCTGGCCATCCTGATATGCTTCCGAATTTCCAAAAAACCCGTCTAAACCATTTTGCCCGGTGAGGTAGGATATCTCAGTTTTATTTTTATTTAGAATGGCAACACCTCTACCTCCTGAGATCCAAATTTTCCCATTGTTATCCTCGATAAAAGATGATACAAAATTTGCTAACAACCCATTTTCCTGGGTTAGTTTAATATTTTTTCCTGCCTTTAGATCGATGATATTAACGCCTAGTCCCGATAACCAAATTAAGCCATCGCTCGTTTTTAATGCCGTGATATTAACACCGCTTAATAAGCCCTGCGCTTCGGTAAATTCGCTGATAGACTTTTCTTCAAAATCTATTATATAATAGCCATGATTTCTCATGGGGTACCAAATTCTATGTTGATCGTCTTCCATCATCTTATAAACATTGCTTTTATCAAAAGAATTTGATAACTCATATACCAACTTGGCCTCGAAATCAATAACAGACATGTCTCCGTTACTGCCACCAACCCATAATCTGCCTTCAGCATCTTCAAAAAGGTTTGATACGTACCCTTGGATATTCAACCCTTGTTCAACACCGTAGCTCTCCAGGTTTTCTGAATCATAACGGGTAATACCACCCGTAGTACCAAACCACAACATGCCGTTCTGATCTTTAAAGGAGCTAAAATTAGTGCCGGGCAGACCAAAATTAGCATCCAGGGTCATAACCCCTCTTGTGGCCCCATTAAGTGTTACGGGGTATCCTGCTTTTACCACTTTGGGCTCGCCCAATACTTTAACTTTTACATTTAGTTTTTGTTTGGGTAAGCTGTCTAAACTAAAAGGGCTGCTTGGTAAACTATTCCAATCAAACGGTTTTGCAGTTATGGGCTCTGTTAGTGCCTGTGGTATTTCTATATCAAAGGATTTCGAAGGTATTTTAGCCCAATTAAATTTTTTGGTAGGTAGATTCTTTATTATAGAAGGGTCTCTCGTAACCCATGCTATCGTATCCGCTTGTGGTAATTCAAAACTTTTTGTAACTGGTTGTTCATATTCATTTTCCAACACGGGTAACGGAGGTGCTTCGTTCGTGCCGTTACATGATGCCAATAAAATGGATAATACTAATAGAATAGTAGTGTATATTTTCATAATAATTTTTTGTCTGATTTATATTGAATGGTACGGCTATAGATTTTTAAGCAATTTATATTTTAAAAATGGATCTTAAACATAGTAAGGGATGAAGATATGCATTTTTTGTCCGAAGGGGCAGATTTATTTATCGAAGCGGCCAAAAGATTTAATCATAACTAATTCGATCTCGTATGGTACCATCTTTACGATGTATAATAACATCGGCACTATAATTTTTAGCAATATCCCTGGCTCTTTCTATAGCATCGTTCTGGTATTTGTAGGTAGCCGTCAACCGTTCATTTCCTTCGCCTCTCACTGCCCATCCCTTTTCATGAGGCACCACATGCTGGTGGTGGGTGTTGCCTCTTTTCGCACGTCTGGAGCTCTTAAAAAATATGTTTACGATCTTTTCTATAAGCTCTATAATTGTTTTAGAGGTACTGCTTTTTGCCATTTTGTTAAATTTTGCACTTCTAAGATAATAAAATCTGATAAAGCTTATTATTTTTCTTGCATTTGCCTAATAGCCTGTACAATTAATTCGGGATATTCTTCCTGAATAAAATGACCGGCATCTGTCTCTTGCAAGGTGGCATGGGGCATGAGTTTTTTGTGGGCAGACCCCAAACGACCTAAAATTGGGTCTTTTTTACCCCAGATCAAGGAGACCGGCCCTTTGTAGGTTGAGGCAAAAACTTCGGTTTTTTTAAAAAAGTCGCTAATAAAATAGCGTTTATGATAATGTAATATGGTAATCTGATAAAATATGTTTTGATCCAATAGGATCAGGTAACCTAGAAGTTGTGATGTCGAAAGAAAAATCTTAAACTAATCCGGTAAACCCTAAAAAAGCGAGAGATAATAGCCCCGCAACCAACAAATTAATAGGTACTCCTTTCATTCCTTTAGGGATATTGGCTAGTTCTAGCTGCTCACGAATACTTGCAAAAACGATTAATGCTAAAGCAAATCCAATAGAATTGGCCACTGCAAAAAATACAGCCTTTACTAAACTACCGCTTTCTAAACCTAACGCCAATATTGCCACACCTAATACTGCGCAATTTGTTGTTATTAATGGTAAAAACACACCTAAAGCATTATACAAAGGCGGGCTAACTTTTTTCAATATAATCTCAACCATTTGTACGAGCGCTGCTATTACCAGGATAAATGTAATTGTTCTTAAATAAACCAATCCAGTAGGAACCAATACAAATTGATACAACAGATAGGTTACCAATGTTGCAAGGGTCATTACAAATAAAACAGCTCCTGACATACCAACAGAAGTGGTAACTTTATTAGAAACGCCTAAAAAAGGACAGATGCCCAAAAATTGCGATAGTACAATATTGTTCACAAAAACGGCAGCAATCAGTATCAATACATATTCCATTATTATGTTGTTTTAATTGAAATCTTATTAAATAATACAGTTAAATAGGCCAAAGCAATGAAAGCTCCAGGAGGCAGAATAAATAAGATAAATGTATTGGCATTTTCTGAAACAAATTTTAACCCAAACAAACTACCACTTCCTAAAATTTCACGAGCTGCCCCTAAAACGGTTAGCGCAATTACAAATCCAATTCCCATACCTAAAGCATCAATAATTGAAGAAAACAGGCTGTTTTTAGAGGCAAATGCTTCTGCTCTTCCTAATATTAAACAGTTTACCACAATTAACGGAATAAAAATTCCTAGTTGCTCATATAAAAATGGTATAAAAGCTTCTAATACCATTTCTACTATGGTGACAAAAGATGCGATAATAATAATAAACGCAGGAATCCGAACCTTACTGGGTATTTGTGATTTAACTAGAGAAACAACAATATTTGACATTAATAACACGAACAAGGTTGCTATTCCCATTCCTAAACCATTAAATGCTGATGACGTTACACCCAAGGTAGGGCACATACCTAACAGCATAACAAAAACAGGATTTTCTTTAATAATCCCTTTCAGGAAATTTTGTTTTTGATTAATTTTTTCAGCCATCATTCTTAATTGTTAGATTTAATTAATGAATCATTCTTTACCCAAAAAGCATCATATGCCATTTGAGTGGCTTCGCAAAAGGCTCTTGATGTAATAGTTGCTCCGGTTAAGGCATCTATTTCACCTCCATCTTTTTTAACCGTCATTTTAAAAGAAGAAATATTAACACCTCTAAACTGTTGCAAAAAAGTTTCCCCTTTAATTTTTGTACCTAAACCCGGAGTTTCTTTTTGCTCAAGCACTACAATGTTTTGAATAGCTCCATTTGATTTGAATCCAATCATAATTTTTATCAATCCGCTAAATCCTTTATTACTGGTTCCTATGATCGCTGCCCCGATGAATTCATTTTTTGCGTAAGCGGGATAAACTTCCGTACTATCTGTTGCTTTTTCTAGTTTTATCATTTGCATATCTTCAACCGGATTATTGTCAAAGTGTGGCAATACTAATTTTAAAGCATTTACTTTTTTTTCTAATTTGGCCTTTGCTTTTGGCCCTACTGTTAAATCGTTCACAAACCCAAGTGAAAAACCAGCCGCTAATGTGACAACTAAAAGAGATAAAACCATATTGATAAAAGTTGACTCCTTTTTACTCATAATTACATTATTTGTGATTTAATTTTCGCACCAAACCGACGAGGTTTAAAGTATGTATTGATCAATGGTACAAAGGCATTCATGATTAAAATTGCAAAAGATACACCTTCAGGATATGCCCCAAATAATCTAATTACTACCGTAATTATCGCTATTCCTATTGCAAAAATCACCATTCCTTTTTTGGTCATTGGGCTCGTAACCAGGTCTGTTGCCATATAAAAAGCACCCAAAATAGCACCTCCCGAAAGCACATGAATTAGCGGACTTGCATAATGCTCGGGATCGATTAACCAAAATACACCTGTAAAAAGTGCCATGGTTACTAAAATAGTTACCGGAATATGCCAGGTGATCACCTTTCTTACGATCAAGAAAATACCACCCAATAGTAATGCTAAGGCAGACATTTCCCCAATAGATCCTCCGGTTATTCCTAAAAACAAATCAATATTTGTCGGAATTTGAGCACTTAATTCAGTCATAGTTTCTCCAAACATTAACCCTTCTTTAATTACTCCAAGCGGCGTTGCGCCAGTAACTGCATCCGCAATAATAGTTTGGTTTTCAACTGCAGTTGGCCACAAAGTCATTTGTAAAGGAAAAGAAATCAATAAGAAAACTCTTCCAACAAGGGCAGGATTAAATATGTTAAACCCAAGACCTCCAAATGAAAGCTTTGCAACACCAATCGCTACCAGACTACCCACAATTATCATCCAAATGGGTAAACCAGATGGTAAGTTAAAGGCTAATAGAATTCCTGTTATTAAAGCTGATCCATCACTGATGGTTACCTCAGTTTTTAATAGATATTTTTGGATCAAATACTCAAATGCTAGGCAAGAAATTACAGCAACAGTAGTAAGTATGAAGGCGCCAATTCCAAATACATATAACGAAACCAAAAATGCCGGAATTAAGGCAATGACTACATCGTACATTACTTTTTTTGAAGTTCTGCTTGAATGAACATGAGGTGATGCTGAAATTATAATTGGTTGTGTGCTCATTTTAATTTTTAGAGGTTTCCAATTTTTTAACAATATTTTTTCCATATCGGATATAATCCAGCAAAGGGCGATGCGAAGGGCATACATAGCTACACGATCCACATTCTATACAAGTCATAATATCTTCTTTAGCGGCTCTTTCATACAATCCTTTCTCTGTTAAATTCATTAAAAGAAATGGTTCTAAACCCATTGGGCATACAAAAACACAGTCTCCACAACGAATGCAATTTTTAGGTTCTTGTCTACTCGCTTCTTCTTCTGAAATTACTAAAATGCCTGAAGTTCCTTTTGTTATAGGCACATCAGTATTTTTTATGGCTTTTCCCATCATGGGCCCGCCATTTACTATTTTACGAGTTCCTTCAGGCAGTCCACCAACTTCATCAATTAGATCACTAATTGGAGTTCCTATTTTTACCCAAAAGTTTGAAGGATTCTGTAATTTTTTTCCGGTAACCGTGACAACACGTTCTATTAAAGGCTGATCATATTGTACTGCTTGATATATAGCGAAAATAGTTCCTACGTTGTGTACGATTACACCAACATCCATAGGTAATCCACCTATTGGAACTTCTCTTTTTAAAATAGATTTTATGAGTTGTTTTTCACTGCCTTGAGGATACTTAACCTGAAGTGCTGCAACCTTAATCCGGTTATCAAATTGCGCAGCTTTTTTTAAGACGTTAATAGCGTCTTTTTTATTGTTTTCTATCCCAATAACAGCTTCTTGAATATGTAAAGCATGCATTAGAATTTGAATGCCAACTATTATCTCGTCTGATTTTTCAAGCATTAATCGATGGTCTGAAGTAAGATAGGGTTCGCATTCAACGCCATTTATGATTAGACAATCAACAAGATTATCATTTTTAAGATCCAATTTAACATGAGAAGGAAATGTCGCTCCGCCTAAACCAACCACTCCAGAATTTGTTATATGTTGAAGAATATCTTTTTGATCCATTGTTATTTCCGATTTAAGAGGAAAATCAGGAGTTTCAAAATTTGATTCATCTTTTTGATCTGTCCTTATAACTATACATTGTTTTTTGTAACCGCTGGTATCAATAATCTTATCTAGTTTTGTAACAGTTCCGGCCACTGGTGAATGAATATTTGAGGAAATAAAACCGCCAGATTTTGCAATGACCTGACCAATGATAACTTTATCTTTTCTTTCAACAATGATTTCAGAAGGAATACCAATATGTTGTGCAATGGGTACATAGACAACTTTAGGCACTGGTAAAATTTTGATCTTTTTGCCGGATGTTAACTTATTTTCGGGAGGATGAATACCTCCTTTAGGAAAGGTTTTAAGCATCAGTTTTTAATTTTTCTAATTTTACTTCTGCTATAACATTAGGCTCAATTATGTTTTCTTTTCTTGGCGGAAAATTGGTTTCAATGATAGAATGCGTTGGACAAACCGGTACACATTTTCTGCATAATGTACACAATATGGGATCTATATAAGCCAAAGAATTAATCATGGTAATAGCATCCTTTGGACAGACATCTTCACATTTTGAACAGCCAATACAAGCAACATCACAAGCTTTTTTGGCGATACCGCCTTTATCTTCATTCAAACAACCTACAAATATTTTCAGATCTCTTTTATTTTTAGGCCTCATTTCAATAATATCCCTGGGGCAAGCTTCCACACACATACCGCAAGAAGTACATTTGTCAGTAATAACAACAGGCAATCCAGTGTCTTCATCCATATACATGGCATCAAATTGGCAAACATCTACACAATCACCGTCACCTAAACATCCATATTGACAATCTGTTTCTCCACTGTAAATAAGTGATGAAATAGCACAAGATTTAGGGCCTTGAAATTCTGTAGTTTTTGGACGAACATCACAACTTCCCTGGCAAAGAATAACTGCGACTGTTGGGTCTTTTTCGGCAACCACTTTTCCTAATTTTTCAGCAACCAATTTCATGACATCGTTCCCTCCAACCGGACAGAATAAATCCGAAATATCTTCAGTATTTACTAACTTTTCAGCAAAAGATTTACATCCGGGGGAACCGCAACCAGCACAATTGGCAGCGGGTAATATGTCTTCAATTTCAGCGATTAATGGATTTTCATATACATAGAACTTTTTAGAAATTATATACAACATTATCGCAGCAATAACCCCTAAAGAAACTAACAATAGAACACTATATAAAACTGAAATGGTCATTCTTGATTATTTTTTAGAATTGAAATCTTAAATGCCTTTCGAAAAGAATTTTTCAAAACATAAAGCAGAAAATAATAAGGAATGAGTACGATAAGAGATAATAGTCCGGCAAGCCATTCTTGAAAAAGATTGGAAGAAACTATAAGCACTACAATCATTAAAATAAAAGGAAATATATAGGCCCAGAACACAGCTTTTAGCCCTAATTCTGTTTGCATAACAACATCAACACCTTCATTTAGTTTAAAAGAATGAAAAGTCCCTGCCCGTTCTGAAAGGGGGCTTTTAATTTCAATTTCTTTTGAATTTGACTCTGAAATACCACAAGCAGCTTTTGCATTGCAGGATTCGCAATTAATATTACCCTCTAAAGAAACTGTAATAGCAGATTTGGAAATTTTTGTAATTACTCCCGAATGTTTCATAATATCCTTACTACTTTATTTAAAGTTTTTATGATCATTTTATACATAAAAAATTAAATAAACTTCAAAGGATAAATTTACGATTTAAGCAATTTGAAAAATATGACCATTGTCAGGATATTAGCCGTGTGACTCCTTTATATTTAAAAAGAATAGAACAAAAACAATGTGTTGAGATCAAGGGTTTGGCTAAAATAATTGATGAAAAACCTCTTCAATTTTAGAGACCAACACTACTTTATTTTTATATTTCTTTGAAGTTATTTTATAAAATTTAGTACTTCTTAGATAATAAAATCTGATAAAGCTTATTATTTTTCTTTCATTTGTCTAATAGCCGCTACAATTAATTCGGGATATTCTTCCTGAATAAAATGACCACCATCTGTCTCTTGCAAGGTGGCATGGGGCATTAGTTTTTTGTGGGCAGACCCCAAACGCCCTAAAATTGGGTCTTTTTTACCCCAGATCAATGAAACTGGCCCTTTGTAGGTTGAGGCAAAATCTTCTGTTTTTTTAAAAAAGGAAACACTATAATGTTTATGACTGTTTGGTACCATTCTAGCCAGAAAAAGCGGTGCTTTGTTCTCTCGAAATTTTCTTAGCGGATAGATATAGGCTGCTTTCACCTTACCGGAAATAGACTTAGGATCTCCCTGTACCATATGCAGGTATCTTTGTGGAAATTGAAAAATACGGAAAACAATATCGCTTACAATAGGAATTCTACTGAATTTATGAAAGAAAGTAGGGCGGAAGTTCTCTTTAGGCGGCCTTATCATGGTATTCATCAATACCATACCCTTGATCTTGTATTTTGAATTGATAGAGGCCAGTAAGCCAATAGGTCCGCCCCAATCCTGGCCAACAAAAATAAAATTTTCTTTGATGACTTCGGCCAGAAACTTCGACATGATGCGTTGATGGTTATCCAATGTATGGAACTTAGAACCTGTGGGCTTTGAAGACAATCCCAATCCAACCAGGTCGGGCGCAATGCATCTAAATTTTTTAGGATCTAATGCTCCTATGATATTCCTGTAAAGAAAACTCCAGGTTGGGTTGCCATGCATCAAAAATACAGGTATTCCCTTACCTCTTTCCAAATAATGGATGGTATATCCTTCTATGTTTAAAGTCTTACGTTGTGTGCCATGAGGCAACATGGCATTAATATCCTGAGGCAAGGGTGGTACTTTCATGTCATAAAGATAAATAAACAAAGCTTATCTATAATCGTTAAAAACTTAGATATAAGATTGCGGTATAATTTGTAAATACTTTTAAAAGATTTTGAGAAATAATTATAACTTGCAGAGTATGAAGTTGGCAAACATTAAACTAACCTAAACCATTCTTTTATGAAACAATTACTATTTGTACTACTTTTTATTTCAATACTCAACGGTTGTAAAACTGAAAAACCAGAACGCAATTTAGTAGTTGATGAATTACCGCTAAAGACTTATTTTCAAAATAGCCGCCTTCCTGCGGCCCTAATGGGTTATAGTACAAAAGATGGGAATATGGGCTGGTATGCTTTTGGACCCTCAGTTTGGGGTGGAAAAGACACAATAAATGAAAATAATATTTTTAGAATTTATTCAATGACCAAGGCCATAGCCTCTGTTGCCGCATTACAACTTGTTGAAAGCGGTTTAATTGGTCTGGATGACCCTTTAGATAGTTTAATGCCCGAGATGACGTCTATTCCTATTCTTACTACAAATGGAGACCTCGTCGCAGCAAGTAAACCAATCACCTTGAGACACCTACTAACTCATACGGCTGGATTTGGATATGAATTCTTTGATAAACGGCTGCAGGAATTTGATAAGACAGGATGGGAATATGAAGACCTTCCTAGATTATTTGAAGCTGGCGAAAAATGGCATTACGGTAGAAATACAGATTGGGTAGGAAAAATTGTAGAAAAAATAAGTGGGGAAACTCTTGAAAATTACTTTAGAAAAAATATAACTGGGCCCTTGAAAATGAATAGTACTTGGTTCAATGTCCCTGATAGTTTGAAAGAGAATATTGTTTCTTGGGGGGTGCGCGATTCAATTGGATTTCAAGAATATACTCGCATCCCGGCAGAACCAGTTACAGAATTTATTGCTGGTGAAGGTTTATTTGGGTCTCCAAAGGATTATCTAATTTTTCTTGAATGCATAATGAATTATGGCAAATACGATGGAGGTCAAATTCTAAAGTCAGAAACAGTTGAATTACTATTTAAAAATGCATTACCGAATGATCTTACACTCAACTTTGATATACCTGAAGAAGGGCTACCAGAATCAGAAGGGCTTTTTCCAGATGAATCGGACAACTTTAGTTTAGCTTGGGCAATTGAGAATAGTAATGACGAAACGGTCCGAACTAAAGGCACATTATATTGGGCGGGAGTTCTTAATTCATATTACAGTTTGGATAATGACAAAGGGGTTATTATCGTTTATTTCACACAGTTTCTTCCTTTTAATGATAAAGTATCCTATGATTTTTATCGACTTTTTGAAAAAGAAGTTTATACTAACTTAAAAACAGAATAACGACTTGTAAACAATGGCTATTATCCATGGCGCTGGAATTTTCCAACGAAAATTCCTCACTTTTTTGCTATCTTAGGCTGTAATAAATTATTCGGCCAAATTTCGGACGAAGAAACCATAGCCTAGACCTTTTGACTTCATTAGTACAAAGAAAAAAATGATTCCATTCTTTAGAAAAATCCGTAAAAAAATGGCAGATGATAACAAACCAATGAAATATATGAGATATGCCATTGGCGAAATAGTTCTTGTGGTTATTGGGATTTTAATTGCATTGCAAATCAATAACTGGAATCAAGATCGTTTTCAAGAAAAAGAACTAGAAGGTCTTAAGAAAAGTATTTCTAGTGCTATTCAATCAGATATTAGATATCTAAAATTAATTAGAACGGGAAGAAAAAATATTGGCATACATGCAGATTCTATTTTTAACAGCTATATAAGAATTCAAAAACCAGTTTATAGTTTTAACGATTATGCTTTTATAGTAAATACATTTCGTGAATTGAATAATATCATTTATTATCAACCCAATCTAAGCGCTTTCGATGCCTTAAAAAATTCAATTTATTTAAGTAAACTCCAAGGTACGGACATCGAATTATTACTTAATTCGTTCTATTCTGCAGCCGAACGTCTGCAAAAACAAGAGGAAGAGTATAATCAGTCTCTTAAAACTGATTATCAAACATGGTCCAATAAATTCAGGAATAACGACGATTTGCTTTTTACAAGATACTGGGAAAATTTGGAATCATGGAATTTTCATGAACGGTTTATGAATGTTTTTAACGATAATTATACGAAAACTCTGCTTGCAAAAAGCTTTGAAGAATTAGAAATGGTTGATTTATATGACCAGCAAATTATGCTCGGTGAAAAATATATTGAAATGGTCGAAAAAGGAGAAATTAATTTTGACGCACAGACCAAAATAGCTTTTAGTGGTACTTTCTATTCTTATGCTGAAGTTGACGTTTTAAATCTAATGATCAATGGTCAAATACCACCTGATTTCGGAGCGATATATGCGCAATCCAGCAACAAATTTTATGATGGGATAAAGCTCGAGGATGATGCCATGATCTTGGTATACCCCGAAAATACATTTGACTGGGGTTCACCTTTTTTTACTATTAATGCATTAAATAATCGTGTGACAGAAATGGATTTTACAAAATACAAAAATGTAACCCTTGAAATGAAGGGAGCGGTTGGTGGTGAACAGTTTGCCTTAATGATGAAAGATAAATATGACCTCCCAGATGGTAAAGAATCAAGAGTTGATATTACAGTTACCAATACTTGGAAAACTTATGAGGTAGCTATAGAACAATTTGCTACTGCAGATAAGAGGATTATCGAAACACCGCTGGGTTTTGTTTTTTTAGGCGGTGAAGGAAAAACTATTTATGTAAGATCCATTCAATTTAATTAGGATAAGGTGAATTGAAAACTTAACTATGGCCATAATCCATTGCTACTATTCTACTTCAATAAAAATCATTACTTTTAAATTGGCTGATTCCACTCGCGGACAAATATTGCGGATTTATCCACAACGAAATCATAGCCATAAACGATATAGTTAATATTAACAATATATCTTCTTTGGTTTTAATAAATAAATACATGAAAAGAATATCCATTTTTCTGGTAGCTGTTATTTTTTTGATAATAGGTTGTTCAAAAGAAAATGAAGTAATTCAAATAAATAGAAGCGAAAAATCTAACCATATTTTTTGTAAATGATCAACATGGGCAATTAAATAATTTTTCAAAGATTAAACATATAGTAGATTTAGAAAGGCTCGAAACAAATGTAATTACAGTTTGCAGTGGTGATATATTTTCAGGAAATCCTGTTGTAGATAATCATCCAGAGAAAGGATATCCAATGATCGATATAATGAATAGAGTGGGTTTTGATATTACGGTGATTGGAAACCATGAATTTGACTATGGAGAATCAATATTAACCGATAGAATGAATCAAGCTAATTTTGATTGGGTTTGTGCGAATGTAGATATGGGAAATTCAGGTATTCCTGAACCTTTCGAGTATAAAACCGTTAGCACCTCTGATTTACAGGTTACATTTTTAGGTTTGGTTGAAACTAACGGAAGTGACGATACAACCATTCCATCAACACATCCCTGGAGAGTTAAAAACCTTACTTTTGAAAGACCAGAAAACGTAATAGGCCAATACTCGAATATTAAGGCACAAGAAAATGCCGATGTATATATTGCTTTAACCCACCTGGGTTATAACGGGTCTGGAAGCTCTTTAAGTGATTCTCAAATCGCTACGCAATATCCATTTTTTGATCTTATTATTGGAGGACATTCTCATCAAACAATAGACGCCACTGTCAATAATATTCCAATATTTCAATCAGGAGCTTATTTAAATAACCTCGGAAAAATAGAATTAACAATTAAAAACAAGGCCATCGAATCAATTAATTATGAATTAATAAACCTAAATACCTATGCTGAATACGATGCTGAATTGAAAGCCATTATAGAAGAATATGATGATTTGCCATATTTAAATGAAGTCATTGGATACTCTCATTTATACCATGAGAAGTCAAAAGTAGGTTGTTTTTATACGGATGCTTTAAGGGGTGTAATGAATGTAGATGTTACATTTCAAAATACCGGGGGAGTTCGTTCGGCATTAAACGAAGGGGATATAACAAAAAGGGAAATTTTTGAGATATCTCCATTTAACAACGGCACTGTTATTTACGAAATGAGTGTATTGGATATAAAAAATTTTCTAGTGGGATCCCGTTCAGGTTTTTATTATTCGGGAATCCAAATTGACCAAATTGGCAGTAATATTCAAATTAAAGATCTAAATGATAATATTCTTTCTGATAGTACCATTTTGACAATTGGTACTAATGATTACATCCCTGCAGTTTATGAAAATTACTTCCCAATAAATGGAAATGTCCAATCCTTAACAGCTGCCGAAACAGTTATATCTTACTTAGAAAATTATAACAGCCAGGTAAACTACCCAAATTGCAACCGCTACTTTAGGTATCAATAAAAAAAAAACCAATAACGTCTGGAATTCCTAAATGGAAATTCAGAGAATTAATTATTTTACCTTGCACCTGGTGTAAAATTCCCGGGGGCATCTTGAGGTTCATTAATTGTACCAGCATCACCGGTATCATTCCATAGTTGCCATTCGCTAAATGTATAAATGGGGTTTCCTGTAGATATTGAGAAATTTCTTAGGGCTCTGCCGTCTTCAAACTCATGATTTGTTCCTGATCCATCTTCGCCAATAACACCAAAAACATCAACTACATTTCCGTCGGAATCAACTATTTCTAAATTATCATCACCATTCGAGTCGGCGGGTCCGTTTGTACCCCCTTCCATATCAGGCATAAAACCAAAAACAGCTTCAAATTCAGCTGCATTAGCAGCAATTACAAAGGCTTGACCTACATTTATAGTATTTCCTGATAAATTCAATGTTGAAGAAACCGAAGTACTGTTATTTGTATACCTTCTTATGGTCCATCCATTAAGGTTTATTGGTTCATCTTCGCCATTGTAAACTTCTATAAACCTTGCTCCTGCGTTATTGTTAGGATCAGCAATTTCTGTAATGAAGACATTATTTTTTACCACGATGTCAAACCTATCATTTGTTAACTTAATATCGGTTAAAGCACGTGGAATTAATTGATAATCGTTATTAAACTTTGTTAATACACCTCGGATGGTACCACTGCCATCTGGCACTTCTAAATTCGCAAAATCGGCAAATGCACTTGTTCTTACAATCAACGAAACCCCGGAACTATTTTGAATTAGGTGATTGGTTGCCGAACCCCCAAGATCATTAGCACTATCATAGAACGTAGTGCCCAAGGCATCATCTACAAACTGAACATTATTAATTTCGACTAAGGTGTTTAAATTGTCATCCGAAATGTCATTAATTGAAATATTATTTACCAAATCATTTTCGTTAACGGATTGACATGATTTTTTAATTACTTCTTCATAAGCAGGATATGAAATTCTTCCCACAGTTTGATTATTAAAATTATCAATATAAAGATCACCTATTTGAAGAGCATCATTATCGATTTCGAAATAAGCGTCTTTAAGGGTGATATATACTTTTCTGCCCGGATTATAAATGGTATATACATCCGTTTGATCAATAGGTACATTAAATCCATGCGAGCCATCTAAAGCCTGTATAGAAATAGTTTTAAAGAAATTCCCTTTTTGATCGCTGGAAATAACATAACCTTCAATAAAATCATCTTCTGTATATTTAGAGGCAACCCCAGTTGCAGCATCAAAAATTTCTCTTATAGTTTTATTTGCAATGATGTCATCACTGCAATTTTCTTCAGGTATTTCGAAATCATCATTTTTTACACAAGATGAAAACGCCCCTAAGATGACTAATAGTGTAAATAATGAATATATTTTATATAGTTTTTTCATCAATTTAAATTTAATTAAAAGTTGAAGGAGACGTTTACAAAATAAGTTCTTCCAAATCCAAACCAGTATTTATTGCCGAAATTGCGCTGACTGTCTCCATTTGCTGTGTCTTCAACTAAGTCATTATAATTCGCTGTGCGGGATTGCTCATATCCACCCGTCTTATAGATTTCTTCAAACGCATTGTTAATGCTAATAAAAACACTTAGATAATTATTTTTAATACGCCATGATTTACCTCCTGTGAGATTTAACAAATAATAGCCTTCAAATTCTTCTTGTTGCAGCAACTTATTAGCAAGATCAACATCAATATCCTCAAATGGTAAACCGAGAGGATCGTCAGGATTAATAAAAAAATCGCTCGTTCTGGTAATAGTAGAAACGTCTATATATGCATTGGATAAGTAATTTGCTGTTGCTCCAATCCACCAATAGTTTGGGTCTCTGTATTCTATACCAACAGAGTATGCTTGCTGGGGCCCATTGGCAACTCTAAGCTCTTTGATGCTCGTTTCACCTAGGTCTTTAAAACCGATATTATTAATTAGGTCGTCATTAAAACCTGCAGTATCAAAATTGACCCCAACATTGGCATTATCGGAATATACGTGTTTTCCGATGGCAGCCACAGCAAATACTTTTGTGGTTGGGTTAGTTTGATATTCAAATCCTAATTCGGCACCAATATGCCTTTTATCGATATTTGTAACTACTTCTTGAAAGAAATCAGTCCCTGATCCACTTTGGGCAAACACAAAATTAATATCAGTGCCTTCTTTAAAATCAGTATAATAAGCCGTTAATCGAGTTTTTATATCTGGAGATCTATAGATATAACTAGCTTCACCGGATATGATTTTCTCGCTTTCTAAATTTGGCACGACATTATTGTTTTCCCTTGAGTTCACAAAAGAATTTCTAATGGTTGGTGCTTTAGATAAATATCCTCCATTTAATATAAATATGTGTCTTCCTGTTCCTTTATAAGTAATACCACTTTTTACACCAAAGTCAGTAAAAGATAATTGTTCACTTTTACCTAATGAATTATCCTCAAAACTTTGATTTAAGAATTTTCCTTCCCTTTGATAGTTTGTGGTAGTATATGACCCGCTAAGAAAAAAATCGGCTTTATTATAACTAAACTGCAATTGCGTAAAAGCATTTATCTGATCGGAGATAATATCATAGTTATATTTAATTCTATCTGTCAAATTTTTATTGATTGAACCCGAAACGTCATTCAAAGATGGCACACCATTTATCAAAGTAAAAGTATTTACATCAGCATAATATTCTGCGCCTAAAAGATCGATAGGCATCCCAAAATTTTCGGAAACAAGGTTTTTATAAGTACCTCCCAGATCGAAGGTAAGATGGTCTGAAAGTTTTATATTCAAAGTAGAATTCGCGGTTAACAGATTATCATCTGTCCTGTCTTCATACAATAGATAACGTGCTGTACCACCATCAATAATATTAGTAGTATTTCTATTGGCGTCATATAAGCTATTCCAATCTATTTGTGGCTTTTCTTCAATATTGGATAGATACCTCCAATAATTTGGGTTTGGATTTGGAGCATTGGCGTAGTCTAATCTGCTTCTACCTTGTTTGCCCAACTGATAAGCAATACTTGTTGTTAAGGAAGCTTTCTCGCTTTCAAAGAAATGACTTAACATAAAAAGAGGTTCTTCAATTTTTCTGACTCTTGAGTTTCTTTTATCGCCAGTCTGATAACCCCAATATGGATTGTATTTGCGGCCTAACTGATTAAAAACACGTGATGTAATTGCTGAAACTTGCCCCCTTCTATTAGGTGTAAACATGGCCATTGCATTCAAACTGTGATGATCATTTATTTTATATTCTAAGGCTCCAAAAACACCAAAGGCATCATATAAAGTAGCATCAACAAAACCTTCATTTCCCCACCTTCTCGACGCTGATATACTATAAGCAAGGCCATTTTTTTGAAGCCCCGAATTATAGGTAACCATCCCTCTGCCGGTGTAGGTCCTGTTAGAATAAGATCCTGAAATTCGTAAACCAGGCCTGTATAATGTAGGCCTTGTTGAAATATTTGTGCTACCAAGAACATCACCAAAAGTATAATTTGAAGCAGAAAGACCTGAGGTTAGTTCTTGATTACGTGTTACATCATTTAAACCTCCCCAATTATTCCATTGTGGTCTCCCATTAAAAAGTTTATTCATCGAAACCCCATTGATAAGAACGGTTGCATTTTGAGAATCATAACCACGTACTCTAAAATAGGCCTGGCCAAAATCAAAAGCAGCCCTATTTTCAAATACATCTCTTGAAGATTGTAAAAGACCGGCAGTGTTTTCTGATCTGCTGTCATCATCATTGAGATCATCTTCGGTCAATGAGATCATTCCACTATCTTCTTCTAATGTCGACAGATCTACATATAGTAAAATAGTGCCTAGGTCAATATCTTTACTAGCCTCTATTGATAAGGGAAAATTTAATGTTTCGAAATTATTTAGGCTAATTTCAACCACTTGATCTCCAAGGGGAACATTTGTTAAAACGAAATTTCCATTTCCATCGGTTAACACCGAATGGGAAGTTTCTTTAATAATCACTGTTACATTTGCCAGGGGTTTTTGGGACTCAGAATCCGCTACATTTCCCTTGATAGAACTTAAAGACTGGGCATTCATCCCTAAATAGAAAAAAACACTAAAAAAAAGTGTTAGTGTAATTTTTTTCATGGTTAAAATAAAAATTATTTGATTGCAAAAAGAGTTTTTAATAACCATATAAAATTACAATAAATTCAAAAAAATAAAATATTTTTAAGCTAAATAATAAGGCTGGCGTAAATTTTGTTTTAATTTTGAGCAAAATTATTTTAGTACCATGATCATAAGAAAATTTTCCTTTCTATATTTATTATTATTTGTTTTTTCATCATATAGCCAAGAGAATGAAAAAAAATTTGACATTAGAACGGTAGCTTTTTATAATGTTGAAAATTTATTCGACACCATTAATGACCCAAAGAAATTTGATGATGACAGAACGCCTGAAGGAAAGGATGGTTACACTTCAAAAATTTATTGGGATAAAATAGATAAACTTAGCAGGGTGCTTTCTGAAATTGGAGAGGAAGACACAAAAACCAGTCCAGCCATAATTGGTGTCTGTGAAGTTGAGAACTATAATGTGCTAGTGGACCTTATAACTTCAAAAAGATTAAAAGACAAACATTACGGAATTGTACATTATGATTCTCCCGACGAGAGAGGTATTGATGTAGCCTTATTATATCAAAAAAAATATTTTAAACCAATTAGCCATAACAAACATCCTTTATTAATCTATCGAGATAATGGGGAACGAGATTATACTAGAGATCAGTTATTGGTATCAGGACTATTAGACGGTGAATTGATTCATTTTATAGTGAATCACTGGCCATCAAGAAGCGGAGGAGAGGCCAGAAGCCGGCCATTAAGGATGGCTGCCGCCAAAGTAAATAAAGGAATTATCGATTCACTTCAAAATATCGATCCCAAAGCTAAGATCATTACTATGGGCGATTTGAACGACGACCCATCAAATCCAAGTGTTAAAGAAGTTTTAAATGCTCAAGAAAAGAAGTCAAATGTAAAGGAGGATGTAGGTTTATATAACCCCATGGCGGATATGCATCGGAGAGGTTTAAACACCTTGGCCTATAGAGATCAAATAAATTTATTTGATCAAATAATTTTTAGCCAACCTTTTTTAGTCAAAGATTATGGTTCTTATAGATTTTTTAAAGCCGGTATTTATAACAAAAATTATCTTATCAATAGCAAAGGACAATATAAAGGATACCCTTTTAGAAGTTATAATTATAACACCTATCAGGGAGGGTATAGCGATCATTTTCCGGTTTATATTTATTTAATAAGAGAGAGGATATAGAGGCATAATTTTTGATATATTTATCTGAATTTAAATTAACTCATTTTGTTTAAAATTATTTATCGTTATTCGAATTTTTGTTTAGTCTTAGTTATCTTCATTGGTAATACCCTATTTTCTTTTTCTCAAGAGAGTTGGGAAACGTTTGTTGTGAATAAGGATAAAGGGATAATGTCTATTGCTGTAGATATGGAATTAAGCTATGGCAAACCGAACTATAAGAACCTACTAATCGTTGGCACCAATACAAACAAGTGTTTAAAAAACGGCTACCCTACAAATGAAGGATTGGAAGAATTATATGTTTTTTCTGATTCAATAGCAACCACCCTCGATAAATTAACCAAAAGTAAATTAGCAGGTATCCTTACCTACCAATGTGCAGGCTTTGATGTGTTTTATGTAAAAGACACTTTAAATTTAAGAGAAAGTCTAGACACTTTATATTCCAAAGAATTTAGAAACAGAAAAAATTACTTATTTATCGATCATGATAAGCAATGGAATTACTACAATAACACCCTTTATCCTAAGGATATTTCAGAAGATTTTTTTATCAACCATGAATTGCTAAATCAAATGGTATTTGAAGGAGACCGCCTAAGTGAGCCACGTAAAATAAGGCATTGGTTCTACTTTGATACAGAAAGGAGAAAGGAAAAATTTATAGAAAAGATCAAGAACTTAAATTTTGCCATTGACTCAGTAAATTACAAAAAAGATAAAAAGTTTACCTACGATTCTTTCGGATTTGCAAGAGAAAAGCCTTATCCGTTCGAAGTTCAAATATCAAGAAAAGATTCGATTAATCCAGCGTCGATTTCAAAATTGACAGATATGCTTCAAAATTTCTCGAGATTTTTTTCGGGAAAATACGATGGCTGGGGAGCGGATACCATTTTAGAAAAACAAATGAGTGATGATAAAAAATAGCGAGTTTTTCAACAAACTGTCTGATGATTATGACCAGATGATAGATTTTGAGAACTCTCTCAAGAATAAATCAAGAACTCTTTTAAACTTCATAGACCATAAAGAAAAGAACGCTTTAGATCTGGGATGCGGTACAGGAGCTGATGCTATTGTCTTATCAAAATTGGGTTTGAATGTCGATGCCGTAGACCATTCTAAAGGGATGCTCAAGCAAGCGATTTTGAATGCAAAAAGATTTGATACCAAGATCAATTTTATTCATTCCGGTTTAAACGATCTTGAACTAACTGCCAAAAACTACAATATCATCGTATCTCTGGGTAATACAATGGCCAATATAAACAGAAACGATTTAGGTGTTTTAATGAAAAAACTCTGGGCTTTTTTAAGCAAAGGCGGAAAAATTATTATCCAAATCATAAATTTTTTAAAACTACCATCTTCAGGAACCCATCTCCTCAACACCTTTGAAAACGATTCCGTTTCAATTATTAGAAAATATCTTATTAAACCAAAAAGTATAGATTTTATCATTGATAAAACGGATAAGATAAAGAATAATAACAGTCAGATCATTACCAAACTTTATCCGCATTCGGCAGATGATTTTGAAAAGTTTGCCAAAGAAATTGGGTTCACATTAGAAATCTATGGTGATCTAAATAAATCACCTTTTAATAAGAAAGAATCATCAAATCTGGTAGCTGTTCTTATAAAATAACTACTCAAAACAAAGCGTTAAAAACCTCTTCAATTTTAGATACTAATACTACTTTTATCTTATATTTCTTGGTAGCTATCTTGTTAAACTTTGAAACAAGGATAGTTGAAAATCCTAATTTTTCAGCTTCAGAAATCCGTTGGTCTATTCTATTCACCGGCCTTACTTCTCCGGCCAGTCCGACTTCAGCCGCAAAGCAATAATCCTGTGGAATGGCCTCATCTTCATTAGAAGATAATATGGCAGCCACCACCGCCAGATCAATGGCGGGATCATCTACTGAGATGCCACCGGCAATGTTTAAAAATACATCCTTAGCCCCTAACCTGAAACCGGCACGTTTTTCCAATACTGCCAAGATCATATGAAGCCTTTTAATATTATAACCGGTTACCGAACGCTGAGGTGTGCCATAAACGGCTGTGCTTACAAGGGCCTGAACTTCTATCATTAAAGGCCGCATACCTTCTAAGGTGGCGCCAATGGCAGTTCCGCTAAGCGACTCATCTTTTTCGGAGATTAAAATTTCTGACGGATTTTCTACTTCACGCAATCCGGTATTTTGCATTTCATAAATACCCAATTCTGCTGTGGAGCCAAAACGGTTCTTTTGTGCCCTTAAAATTCTGTAGGTATGGTTTCTGTCTCCTTCAAACTGGAGAACGACATCTACCATATGTTCTAAAATTTTTGGCCCCGCGATGGTACCTTCTTTGGTAATATGGCCAATTAAAATAACAGGCGTGGCTGTTTCTTTGGCAAATTTTATGAGTTCAGCAGTAGTTTCCCTGATTTGAGAAATACTACCAGGTGATGCCTCTATATAGTCGGTATAGAGGGTCTGAATAGAGTCTATAACCACAATCTCCGGACGGCTTTCTTCTATGGCTGCAAAAATGTTTTGGGTTTTGGTTTCTGTCAAGATAAGGCAATCGGTATTTATAGTATTCAATCGCTCTGCCCTCATTTTAATTTGTGACTGGCTCTCTTCTCCTGAAACATAGAGTACTTTTTTCTTGATAGATAATGCGACCTGCAAGATCAAAGTGGACTTACCAATCCCCGGCTCACCTCCTAATAAGGTCATCGAGCCCTTTACAAGTCCTCCGCCTAATACTCTGTTTAATTCGTTATTATGGGTATTGATCCTATCTTCTTCATCGAGAGAAATCTCAGTGATCTTTATAGGTTTAGAAGCCTTTTTTATAGTAGAAGATTGTTTCCAATTACGCTTTTCCTCTTTTTGTATGATCTCTTCAACTATGGTATTCCACTCACTACATGCAGTGCATCTTCCTACCCATTTGGCATATTGTGTTCCGCAATTCTGACAGAAAAAAGATGTTTTCGTTTTTGCCATTATTGTTGTAATATTTTTAACTTAAAATTATTCACGATCGTTTAATTCATGTACTTTGAGAGTAATTTGATATTATTTTCCCTGTGAAAATAGGGGTTTAACTTAAAATTCTCCTCCTATTTTTTAGGAGGAGTGGATTTATGTGTGCGTAAGCAAAACATAAAGACGAGGTGGTTAAACATTAATTTTTAAAATTAGAACTAATTTCATCTAACACTTCATCTATACGTTCAAAAATTAACTTATTTTCAAATCTATTTATCTTAAATCCCAGGGTTTCGAGTTTTTTAGTCCGTTCTTCATCATAATTTTGTTGCGCAAAATCTAAATGTATGGCTCCATCCAATTCTATAATCAGATTTTCAGATGCGCAATAAAAATCTACTATATAATTTTCAATACTGTGTTGTCTTCTAAATTTTCTTCCTTTTAGTTGTTTTCTTTGAAGATATTTCCAAAGAGTTGCTTCAGCAGAGGTCATGCTCTTGCGGAGTTCTTTTCTGCGTTCTTCCAGGTATTTATGGTTGTGTATTTTATTCATTTATTGGTTTTAAAACCCTTCCGTCTTTTCCTTTGTCAAAGTCACCTTCCCTTAGCAAGGGAAGGATTTTTAATCTATTAAACAGGGTTCCTGCTAGGAATGATATTGACATATGTATTATGAATAGTTTTTATTTTTAAAATCAGACAATTCTAATCGTTTGCCATCAAAAACGGCATAGGTAAAATAAGAGATCCAATCGCCGGTATTAATATAAGTACTGTTTTTAGAAAGCTCAATCGTTAAAGGTAAATGCCTATGCCCGAACAAAAAATAATCATAATGTTTATCAGCTAATTTTTGCTTGCAATATTGCACGAGCCATTCTTTTTCTTCTCCCAGAAACACGACGTCCTCTTCACCTGAGATCAGCTTATTTTTTGTTGACAGGTATTGTGCCAATGGAACCCCAATATCGGGATGCAACCATCTGTACAGCCATTTAGAAAAACGATTAGTAAAGACTTTTTTCATACGTTTATAGCCTTTATCTCCGGGACCTAAACCGTCGCCATGTCCTATCAAAAAAGTTTTAGAACCAATGGTGTATTCCTTCGCTTTACGATAAACAGGGATATTGAGTTCTTTTTCAAAATAATCATTCATCCAAAGATCGTGGTTACCCACAAAAAAATAAACCGGAATACCACTATCTCGAATCTCGGCCAATTTACCTAATACCCTCACAAACCCTTTAGGGATCACTTTTTTATATTCGAACCAAAAATCAAATAGATCGCCTAATAAAAAAATGGCTTCGGCATCCTGTTTAACCATATCTAACCAAGCAACAAATTTTTTTTCCCGCTGCAAACTTTTTGAATGATTGGGTATACCCAAATGCTGATCTGAAGCGAAGTAAACTTTTTTGTTTTTAGGTAGGGCTATTTTCATAATTTTTACATGGCGATTACACCGGATGAGATCTTAATATTATTCTTGATCACTAGCGAACCATTCTGCATATGAATTCTGGGTTTCGTATAATTTTAAGGAATGTAATGTAACCGATTTTGGTAAACGTTTGCTAATTCTATCGGCAAAATCTATGATCATTAACTCACTTGTTGGTTGATAACCCACTAAAATTACCTTTGGTGAATGGGGCCTTATTTTTTCAGCCAATTCAGCATGTGGCGAATTTTTATTAAGAACGGTCGCATGGTCGAAAACATCGACAATTTCAGATTTTACTATTAGCTTAAGATCACCAAAGTCTATGACCATGCCGTTTTTTACATGTTTGGCATCATCAATAGGTTTACCTATTACAGTAACATATAGCTGATAACTGTGCCCATGTATATTTTTACACTTCCCGTCATATCCATACAAGGCATGGGCAGTTTCGAAATCGAAATGTTTTGTAATTCTAATATTATTCATAAACGAGCAAAGTTAATTAAATAACTTTTAAAGCTTTACCAACCTTTGTGAACGCTGCAATGGCTTTATCAATATGTTCTTTTGTATGGGCAGCAGAAAGCTGTACCCTTATTCTTGCTTTTCCTTTTGGAACCACTGGGAAAAAGAACCCAATGACATAAATACCTTCTTCTAATAATGCATTGGCCATTTCTTGTGATAGTTTAGCGTCGTATAACATTACAGGCACAATGGCTGCATCTGCACCAACCAGGTCAAATCCCGCAGCTTCCATACCTTTTCTGAAATAGTTTGTATTCCACTCTAGCTTATCTCTTAATGAAGTGTCATTTTCCAGTAGATCAAAAACTTTTAAAGAGGCTCCAACAATGGCTGGGGCTAATGAATTTGAAAATAAATAAGGGCGAGAACGCTGGCGTAAAATCTCTATAATTTCTTTTTTGGCTGTAGTGTAGCCTCCCATGGCTCCTCCTAAGGCCTTTCCTAAAGTACCCGTAACAATATCAACACGTTTCAAGACATTTTTCAATTCTAATGTTCCTCTACCAGTTTTACCAATAAATCCGGCAGCATGACATTCATCAACCATTACCATGGCCTCATATTTATCAGCCAGATCACAAATATGATCTAGATTGGCCACAATACCATCCATTGAAAAAACACCATCGGTAACAATGATCTTAAATCTGGAACCGTCTTCATAGGCTTCAATTAACCGTGCTTCGAGCTCTTCCATGTCGTTATTCTCATATCGATAGCGTTTTGCCTTACATAATCTTACACCATCAATTATAGAAGCATGATTTAAAGAATCAGAAATAATAGCATCTTCACTGGTTAATAAAGGTTCAAATACACCACCATTAGCATCAAAAGCCGCCGCATAAAGAATGGTATCTTCAAAGCCATAAAAATCTGCGATTTTTTTCTCCAGTTGCTTGTGAATATCCTGAGTTCCGCAAATAAAACGAACAGAAGACATGCCATAACCATGAGTATCCATGGTATCTTTTGCGGCTTGAATAACTTCGGGGTGATTCGATAATCCCAAATAGTTATTAGCGCAAAAATTGATCACTTCTTGTCCTGTAGAAATTTTTATTACGGCATCTTGTGATGAAGTAATAATACGTTCGGTTTTATATAAACCGGCCTCTTTGATATTATCTATTTCCTTTTGTAAATGTTGTTTTATGTCGCCGTACATATCTTATATTATTGTTGGGTTTTTTCATAAAATAATATACAAAAGTAATTGAATTCTTATAGATGATGTTAGTTAAACATAATAATTATTGTTTATAAATCACATCATTTTATTTTGTTAAATTATCTTTGAATTTAAATTAAAAGAATGTCAAGAGACGAATTGTTAAAAACAAGATGGGAACTATTGGGTCAAAAGATTTCGGCTCAATTTGGAGATGGTGAATTATTAGAGTTAGATGCTATAATTTATTTGATTGGAGTTCAAGAACTCGGACAAGGTTATCGCGAATTTAAAAAAGATGAAAAGATAAATATAATGCATATTGCCATTTGCCGATTGTTGGAGCCGCTTGGCTATTATGAATTTGATTTTTTTGATGAAGATGGTTGGCCACATTATAAAATAAAGGAAGAAATACCATTTTTAAAACCTGGTGAACAAACAGTGCTTATGAAAGAATCTATTGTTCAGTATTTTATAGAAAAAGGTCTGATTAGCTAAATAACTTCAAAGAATTTTCCCGGGAGAGGTTTTACAGCACTTTTTAATTCTAAATTAAGCAGCAGGGAAGCTGTTTTGTAAATGGGCAAATTACAATGCAGGGCGATCATGTCAAGCTGTTGTTTCCCCTCTTTTAATAGGTAATTGTACAATGCTTTTTCTTGATCTGAAAGTTCAACAAATAACTGTTTCTGTATACTTTTGTTTGCTTCTTTATCTTTTTCCCAATTTAATATATATGCCAGATCTTTAGCAGAAGTTAATACGGCAGCCTTGTTTGTTTTTATTAATTGGTTACACCCTTTACTATAAACATCGGTAATTCTACCCGGAACAGCAAACACATCCCGATTATAAGAGTTCGCAATATCTGCAGTGATCAATGAACCTCCCTTTTCGCCAGACTCGATAACAATAGTAGCTTGTGATAAACCAGCAACGATCCTGTTTCTTTTAACAAAGTTTTCTCTATCAGGGTTGGTATTTGACCAAAAATCAGAAATCAAACCGCCATTTTTCTGAATTTGTTCAGCAGACTTTTTATGAACAAAAGGGTACACCCTGTCAAGGCCATGTGCCAATACCGCTATTGTCTGAAGATTATGTTTTACTGCTAATTGGTGGGCATATATATCTACACCATAAGCCAGACCACTTATAATCGTTGGATTATATTCTTTTAAGCCAACAACAAGTTCTTCCAGAACAGATTTACCATAACCAGTCATTTGTCTGGTTCCAACAATGCTTATCGTTTTTTGATCTTTAAGATTTATTTTTCCTTTTTGAAAAAATAAGATTGGGGCATCAAAGCAGTGATTTAAATAATCAGGATAATGCTCATCTTTGAAGTATACCGTTTGTATGTTATGAGTATTAATAAATTCAATTTCTTGGTCTACTCTCTCAAATAGCGTCTTATCTTGTAGCGCTTTAACTACCGTTTCACCTATACGGGGAATTTTTAAAAGCGCTCTCTTTTTTTCAGAAAAAACATTACTCGCACTGCCGCATTGAGTGATCAATTTTTTCGCAATTACATCTCCAATGCCTTCGGCATTTATCAATGCTAATACGTATCGTAATTCATGACTTTCCAAAGCGATTTTTAAAAAGTTTTCAATATACAAAGTTTTGTTAAAAAAAAATACCTATCTGCCCCGTTTTGCTTAAAGAATTTTTTACTTTTGCTTTAATGAAGCTCTCCAACTATATAAGTGATTTATTGTACCGATATGAGTGTGTTATAGTTCCCGATTTTGGAGGGTTTGTAACCAATAATAAGTCGGCTATTATCAGTCAGTATTCTAAGATATTTTATCCCCCGCATAAATTAATTACATATAACGGGCATCTCAGAAATAATGATGGCTTATTGGCAAACTACATCGCTGCGGTTGATAAAGTCCCTTTTGAGTGCGCAATGAATTTTATAAAGTTTGAAGTTGATGAATGGAGAAAGGAATTAAGAGCAAATGATCTCGTACTTGAAAAGATAGGTAAGTTTATTTTGGATAAAAATGACGCGATCATTTTTGAGCCCCAGACAGATATTAATTATTTAACGACGGCCTTTGGTCTTTCTTCTTTCGTATCTCCTGAAATCAAAAGAGAAACTTATATAAAACAAGTCGAAACTTTAGAAGAAAAGGCTCCAATATTAATTTCTGATCGTAAAAAAGGAGTATCTGAATATTTAAAATATGCTGCTATTTTTGTCATTGGATTATCCATTATAGGATTCACGGGTAATGCTCTTTATAAAGATTACAAGAATAAGCAACAAATAGTTGCTGCTAAGAAGCAACAAGATGAAGTTGAGACGAAAATTGAAAAAGCTACTTTTATTATTTCAGACATCTTACCTTCACTGAATCTAAACGTTTCTTTAGAGAAAAAATCCTATCATGTAATTGGTGGTGCATTCAGGTATCCGGAGAATGCCACACGTTTGGTTAAAACCCTACAAGCAAAAGGATATAAAGCCAGAATTTTAGGAATTAATCAATGGGGATTGACTCAAGTTGCCTTTGATAGTTATGATAGTAGGGAAGAGGCAATTCAACATCTTTATGAAATTCGAAAAACTGAATCTAAAGAGGCTTGGTTATTGATTCAAGAACTGTAAATCCTACTTTCCGATTTCCCCTAATAGTTTACCTGATGGCATTTATTTATCTTTGTCGATCAAGAAATATTTTATAAGGTTATTCTAACATCATTCAAAGACTTATGAAAGCAAAAACCCCAAAAGATTCTTTAACCATTTTAACCGATCTTGTATTACCTGGAGAAACGAATCCATTATCGAATTTATTTGGAGGGGAATTATTGGCTAGAATGGACAGAGCTTGTAGTATTGCCGCCAGGAGACATTCTAAACGTATCGTGGTAACAGCATCTGTTAATCATGTTGCATTTAACAAAGCAGTGCCTGTGGGCAGCGTTATAATAGTTGAAGCCAAAGTATCTAGGGCTTTCAATTCTTCTATGGAAGTTTATGTTGATGTATGGACCGAGGATAGAGAAAACGGACAGAAATCAAAGGTAAATGAAGGTATTTATACTTTTGTAGCTGTAGACCGAACAGGAGCTCCTGTAAAAGTACCGCCAATTGCACCAGAAACCAAGCTTGAACAAGAACGTTATGATGGAGCCTTGAGAAGAAAGCAATTAAGTTTAATATTATCAGGAAAAATGAAACCTAAGGAAGCATTAGAGCTGAAAGCCTTATTCAATTAAGAATTACAACATTTTACCGATCCAGGGTTCTGGATTTTGAATTTTGGTTTCTTTAAACAAACTAAAAGCTAAAATGGTCTTTCCCGTGGCTGCATCGGTGTGTATCGTTCCTATTTCTTGTTTGGTTATTATATTTTCTCCCTTTTTAACCAAAACATCATCTAGATTTTTGTAGGCAGAAATATAATTTCCATGTTGCACTAGGACAATCTTTTTCCTACCGGGCTGCAGTTGAATGGATAATACTTTACCGTTAAAAACAGCTCTTGCTTTGGCTTTTTGTTCTGTTGCCACTTGAATACCATTACTCTGTATTGTAATACCACTTAAGGTTGGGTGAGGCTGTGTACCATATTTTCTAACGATGATCCCTTTCTCTGTAGGCCATGGCAGTTTACCCTTGTTAGCGATGAAGGTGGTTTCTAATCTTTTTGCCTCAGGCGTTAAATTAAATCCAGAAGAGGTGTTGCCTCCCTTTTTGTTAGAATTCGCAATAGCTTCAGTAATTAAACGCTGAATTTTCTTATCTAACTTGCGATCTTCTTCTTGAATTCTTTTGATCTGAGAGATATATTGTTTTTCTTTTAATTTTACTTTAGTAACTAACTTCTCCTGAGAGAATTTTTCCTTCTGAACACTATCTTGCTCCCTTAAGTTAAGAGCAATTAACAATTGTTTTTCATCTTCTTTAATTCGTAAAGAATCTGTCAGTGCTGATAAATTGGCAGTTGTCGCTTTAATCTCTTCGCCTTGTAATTTTCGGTAAGAGGTATACTGTTTAAGGTATTGCATGCGTTTATAAGCCTGCAAAAAGCTATCGGCAGATAATAAGAACATTAATCTGCTTTGTTTGTTTCTGCTTTTATAAGATTTGACAACCATTTCGGCATAATCTTTCTTGAGTACATCAAGCTTTTTTTCAAGAGTTGTTAATTCCTTTTCATTTTTTCTAATCTCTTGAGAAAGTTTTTCTGCCTCCTGGTTAATCGTTCTGATTAGGTTCGAACGTACATTTATGATCTTATTAATATCATCTAGTTCAGAAAGTAATGCTTCTGCTTCTTTTTTAGATTTAAAAAGTAGCGATTGCGTTTCTTTAATTTCCTTCTGAAGCTCTATTCTTTTATTTTCTAATTGCTTTCTGGTTTGGGCATAAGAAGACAATGAAATTAAAACTGAAATCAATATAAATATAAAAGCGCGTAATTTCATAAACACAAAACTATTTCTTTTTTATTTAAATTACATTTATTAAACATATTAATATTACTTACTTTAATTCTATGCGTTCATAATTATTAGGAATGGAAAAAGGAAAACTAACCGGATTATTGAATACAACCGATCTAAAATTAACATCTATGATGGAAGTATTCTTTGCATTAGAAGCTGCAATATGAATTTCCCCGGGAAAAATCTCACCTTGTATCTTAGCATAATCCTTATAATCTATAACCAATTTTTTATTTTCTTCTTTTTGATTTATTTCTTGACTGCTTATCTTAAAGTTATCGGGATTAATTAAAAACGAGATATTATAAAGATCAGCTTCTTTTTTGGGTTTTAAAAGATATTTGTTTTGATGAAGTTCAATGTTAAACTTCTCATTTTTTAAATTTAAAAGAGCCTGGCCAATCAATAAATTCTGCACTTTATCAAAATCCAGTTCTGTACCCAGCCAATTGCTCAATAATGCAAAATCACCATCAAAATAAGTTCTATTAATTTTTTCATAATAACTTACTCTTTGAGGGGTGATTAAGGCCTTCCCAATTGGAAATCCCAGCTTATAAATACTTATCCAAATAGTTTCATCTTTTTTAACACGCAACGAGGCTGTAACACCAGGCAGGTTGCTTTTGCCAATATATTTGACCTTTAATTTTGCGATGATGGTTTCTTTATTGAACGCTTTATCATAATGGTTTTCTATCACATTATTAGCTGTCATACCTTTGTTTATATTAGAACTACTAATTTTAACAGACTTGCATCCAAAAATACTTATGGCAAAGAAGAGCATGCCGATAATTTTATTCCTCATTTATGATTTTTTTTGACGCAAGGATACCGCCTTATTAAAATATTTTGAAGCATTTACATTTTGGCTTAACCCCTTAAAACTTAAACTCATTTGTTCATAATAATCGGCTTCTAATGAAATATCATCCACCACATAATCCAACCCATTTTCTAATACAGCCAATGCTTTTTGGTATTGCCTCATCTGATTCAAAGCCCTGGCATTCATTAAATGCACCAAGGGTTGGGCAGGGAATAATTCTAAGGCATCGTTGCTTATGTTCTCTAATTCCAAATATTGCTTTTTGGCATTTAGCTTTATAAGGATCTGCTTTAATACATTGAAGGATTTATTGGTTTTATAAACATCCATTAATTCATCAACCGACTGTTCATCTAGAGGTTTGCTTTCTGTTTGAGCATTAGAATTTAAAACTTTTCCTTCGAATAAAGACTCTTTAAAAGGAATTAAATTCGCGGCTAATGTACCTTGTTTTTCCAGATCAACTAATAATTTACGGGCATTATCAATTTGGTTATTTTTTATATAAAGAATAACAAGATCTAATTGAGAATCGGGATTCTTGTCAACAATTTTTTTTTGAATTTCTAAAGCATCCTTGAAGTTGTTTTGCCTGTTATAAATTTTCTTTAAAAGTAAAAGTATATGCACATTGTCCGGTTCTTTATCCAATGCTTTTTTTGTATAGGATTCTGCTTCGAAATATTTTTCTAATTCAAAATAATTTTTCCCAAATTCAAAATTTACCGCCTTTTCATCAGGGATTATATTTTGACAATTTTCTAATGCCACAATGGCCTTATCAAAATTACCAATAGCTTTTTGTTGAAGCGCCTCAAAGAAAAATTTTTGAAAGTTAAGATCTTTCTGTTCATTTTGTAATTCTTCAATGTTTTTTTGCGCTATATAAGCATTCGCTAATGAGTCTTGCTGAGCAAATCCAAATATCGACATGCTAAGAAAGAATAATATAATATATTGATGAACCCGTTTCGACATTATTTCTAACTTAGTATAGAGTAATCCCCAATACTAATTGAGGTAAAATCACCATTGTAAACTACGTTATTACCAATCATCGAATTTACCAATTTAGCATTTTTGATATTGGTATTGGTCTGAATCAATGAATCCTTAATCTCCGAATTTTCTACTACACAATTTGTGCCAAGTGAGACATTAGGGCCAATAACCGCATTTATTAATTTTACGTTATTGCCTATATAACATGGTTGAATAATTTCAGAATTTTCCAAAATAACATTCGCAGATACCATATTCTTTCCTTCTTCAAACGCGAATTGTAATATACGACTGTTAGTTTCTACAGTTATTTCTTTGTTCCCGCAATCCATCCATTCATCAACCTGTCCGGGAACAAATTTCATTCCTTTTTGCTTCATGTTTTCCAGTGCATTGGTCAATTGAAATTCTCCCTTTTCGGTTATATTATTGTCTAGTAAATATTGAATCTCATTTCTTAAGATCTCCCCATTTTTAAAATAATAGATACCAATAATAGCCAGGTCTGAAACAAATTTTTCTGGTTTTTCAACAAAATCGGTAATGACGCCATCTTTTGTTTTAATAACTCCATAAGCACTCGGGTTGTCAACCTTTTTAACCCAAATGGCTCCATCTGCTTGCGAATCAAGTGTAAAATCGGCTTTAAAAAGTGTATCTGCAAAAGCCACTACGCATGGACCCTTAAGAGATTCTTTGGCGCATTGTATGGCATGCGCTGTGCCCAAGGCCTCTTCTTGGATAGTTACAACGCCTTTAGCGCCTAAATTTTTGGCGATATCTAATAATTTATTTTTTGTATCTGCAGGAAATGTGGGGCCAATAACAAATGCGATTTCATCAATTTTCTGATTCAATACTTTGGCAATATCCTCTACTAATCTTTGAACAATTGGTTTCCCGGCAATTAAAGTTAATGGTTTGGGAATAGTTAAAGTATGTGGTCTTAGGCGTGAGCCAATTCCCGCCATAGGGACAATAATTTTCATATAATTTTATAATTTTTTATAAAAGGCAAATATAGTTAAAATAGTAAGAGACCATAAGGTTATAGCTTTTCTATAAATGCCCCATCTTTAACGGTATAATGGAATTTAATATTGTTGTTTTTACAAGTTTTTTGCCACATTGAAACATAGCTCTTGTAATTGGACGCGTCTGCAATAATTATTTTAGGGCCTACTTCTAAGATGAGTCTTTCTAAATTTATTTTTGGAGATGAAGTAAGAAGTATCATATCCGGTGTATTTTTTTTGAGTAAATACACACCCAGGCTATCAACTACCAATAATTTCTTATTGTTCAATGCATATACATTTTTTAGTTTCTTTTCAGAAGATAAAATATCGGTGTTAGAACCAATAAGATATGATTTAATACTGCTATCCTTATTAAGATCAACATTCTCAAGCGTATGATCTATGGTAATCAGTTGACCTGTTCTTTGTATTAAAACAGATTGACGGCTTTTATTCAATATTATAAATTCATCGATAGTACTACTCTTATATTTTTCAAAAAGTAAATTTGTTTGCAATAGAAAGAGAGCAAGTAAAGCTATTATTAAATAGTTAGGTTTCTTAATTTCAAACCATTTGAAAAATGATAGGATTAAAAGATAAGTGAAAACTAAGGAGATTAGGCTGAATGAAATATTTTGAAACAAAAATGATTCTTGTTCAGCAATCCAACCAACAGTTTGGTTTAATAAAAAAATAATTTTTTCATAAAAAATTGCTAAAAAGGCCGGAAGTATCTTTAGGGTGGCGAGTATAATTATTAGAATGCCAACACCCAAAATCATCCCTAAAAAGGGAATAATAATTAAATTCGACATAAAAAATAAACCGGGAAATTGGTGAAAATAATACAAACTTAAGGGTAAAACACCCAATTGTGCGGCCGTTGAGACAGTTAAAAGTTGCCAGGAATAATCGACGAATTTTAATTTAGGTTTCCAAAGTTTATATAACAATGGTTGTAGCCAAACAATAAAGAAAACGGCTAAATAACTCAATTGAAACCCAACCTCAAAAAGATAATAGGGATTGAATAACAATAATATGAACATAGAAATTATTAAAGTTTTATATGTGTTGATAGTATTCCTCGAAGTTAAAGCTATCGCAACAGCAGTAAACATGGTTACGGCTCTTACGACAGAAGGAGATAATCCGGCGACAAATGCAAAAAACCATAAAAATAATACCACCAAAACTAATTTTATCTCTATCCCATTTTGTAATAATTCTAAAGGTTTTAGTAAAAAGTTTAGCAATAGCATTATAATTCCTATGTGCAACCCGGAAACCGCTAAAATATGAACAGCACCAGCCTTTTGAAAATTTTGCATAACTTCTTCAGAAATATCCTGTCGCTGGCCTAATAACAACGCGTTTATAATGGCAAGTTCCTCGCCCTTAAATCCATTTTCGAGAAGTGCTTTATTAACCTGTTCTCTTATAGTAAAAGCCCATCTTTTAAACGACTCCCGATTGTTTTTTAAATATAAAAATTCGTTATTATTGATCGAAACCTGATGATGGATCTGCTGTTTTTTTAAATAATTTTTGTAATGAAACTGGTAAGGATTTAGTGGAGGTGGAATTGAATCGAATTTTTGAGTGATCACTATTTGGTCTCCCACCTTTAAATGCCTTTTAATGCTATCCTTAAAAACATTTAGCTTAATCTTTCCATATACTTCCTTCGAATTTAGCTGAATCACCTTCGCCTTATAATTGTCGTAATAAGAATTTGGTTTTAAAACATCATCTATCTCAATAATTGACTTATAGTTGTCAGATAAAAAGTTTGTGTAATGATTCTTCTTTAAAAGGTCGTTTTTAAAAGTTATCGCGGCTATTCCAATAAAAATAAAAGTGAGAAAAGTAAAAAAAGTAAAATAATAGTTGTTAGAGATTGATTTACGGAAAATCAAAAAAATAATTACTAAAATAACAAAGTCAAAAAGTAAAGTTAACCCTACGAAAATAAGATTGACAGGAAAGAAAAATCCAATTAAAATTCCAATAATTAGAAAAAAAACAAGCTGTAACGGTATGTATTTCAGAGTTTTCAGAGTTTTAGAAAGAAAATTGAAAGTTTAAATTACCGTTTATTGTATAAAACGCACCATTTGTTAAGAAAAAAACTTGTTATGTTTATTTTGTGATTTTTGAATACAACACTTAGTTAAATTTGATGTTAGTAATAAACAAGTATACCTAAAAAAATTGCCTATACACCAAAATTACTATTAAAAGAAAAATAAATTTAGAGTTATTTAATTAAAGACCTCAAACGCTTCTCATGACGTTTGGGGTTTTTTTCTTTTAACAATGCAATATAAATAATTTCACGAACTTCGCAATCGTCAGAAAGTTTATTTTTCAGTGCAGTCTAAACCAAAGATTACATTCAAACAAATAAATAAGCTAGCCTTACCTGCGCTTATTGCGGGTATTGCTGAGCCATTATTATCGATAACAGATACTGCTATTGTTGGTAATATGGATATTAATGCAACAGAAGCTTTGGCAGCTGTTGGTATCGCCGGTTCTTTCTTATCAGCTTTATTCTGGATCTTAGCCCAAACACGTTCTGCAATTTCTGCAATTATAGCACAATATTTAGGTGCCGACAGGCTTGATGAAATTAAAACATTGCCATCGCAGATCATTGTAATTAATATCGTATTAAGCTTTTTATTATACGTTACAACCTTATTCTTTATTGAAGGTATTTTTAAGCTGTATAATGCCGAAGGGCTTATTTTTAATTATGCCGTTGAATATTATAAAATAAGGGCCATCGGCTTACCCCTAACACTGTTTGTTTTTTCTGTTTTTGGAGTTTTTAGGGGATTACAAAATACATATTGGCCTATGATCATCAGTATTGTAGGGGCCAGTATAAATATTGTTTTAGACTATATACTTGTTTTTGGTATTGAAGGATTAATACCGGCATATCATATTCAAGGAGCCGCCTATGCGAGTGTCATCGCCCAACTAATAATGGCCATCATGGCTTTATATTTAATGCTAAAGAAAACGCCTTTTTCTTTAAGATTTACATTACCGTTTAACAGGGAAATCAAAAGATTGTTAATGCTAAGCTTGAATTTATTTATAAGAGCTTTAGCATTAAATATAGCGCTATATTTTGCCAATGCTTATGCTACGAAATACGGCAACAATTACATTGCCGCACAAACGATAGCTTTTCAGATATGGCTCTTTTTTGCCTTTTTTATAGATGGTTACGCGAGTGTAGGCAATATTGTATCGGGGAGATTACTTGGGGAAAAGGATTATAAAAACCTATGGAATTTGAGTCTTGATCTGAGTAAATATGCTATCGTAATTGCCCTAGGCTTAATGACTTTATGTTTTATTTTTTATAAACCATTAGGAGAAATATTTTCTGATGAAAGCACTGTATTAAATGCATTTTATGATATTTTTTGGATCGTATTATTAATGCAGCCCTTAAATGCTATTGCTTTTGTTTTCGATGGCTTGTTCAAAGGACTGGCGGAAGCAGTAATTTTAAGGAACACCTTATTGGTTGCTACTTTTATAGGATTTATTCCGGTTTTATTAGTTGGAGACTATTTTGGCTTTAAACTGTATGCGGTTTGGATAGCTTTTACCGTTTGGATGTTCCTAAGAATGATAATTTTGGTAGTAATATTTAGAAAAAAATATCTAACTGCTAACGTGTTAGGCAGCAGTTAGATATTTCTTATAATTGAACCGGGTTTTCTAATCCGCGTATTCTTATTTAAGATGTTGTTTTTTAGCAAATTCGTCTATTACTTGTTTTAAGTTAGGATCACCAATTTCTTGCAAGTCATAATAAACACGAGTTTTTGGTTTTTTAATATTAATAATTCTACTCAGATCGATAGGAGTTCCGATGATTACTGAATCACAATCTGTGCTATTGATGGTTTCCTCCAAATCTTTTAATTGTTTTTTACTATATCCCATCGCAGGTAACAAAGTGCCAATATTCGGATAGATTTTAAATGTTTCACTTAATTTTCCAACAGTAAAGGGTCTCGGATCAACTAATTCTGCAGCGCCATATTTTTTAGCAGCCACAGTTCCTGCACCAATTTTCATTCCACCATGTGTTAATGTTGGCCCGTCTTCGACAACCAATACTTTTTTACCTTTTATTACCGATGGATCATCAACTCTTATTGGTGATGCAGCATCAACAACTACAGCTTTGGGCGCTACTTTATCAATATTTTCCCTAACTATTTGTATACCTTCAGGGCTTGCAGTGTCCATTTTATTGATAACAACAACGTCAGCTATCCTTAAGGTAACTTCTCCCGGATAATAATTTAATTCATCACCCGGACGATGTGGGTCGACTATAGTAATGTTGAGATCGGGTTTATAAAAAGGGAAGTCGTTATTTCCACCATCCCAAACGACAACATCACAGCCACTCGGATCTTTTTCTGCAGCTCTTAAAATGGCCTCATAATCTACCCCTGCATAAATCACATTTCCTCTAACGATATGAGGTTCGTATTCTTCCATTTCTTCAATGGTACATTTGTGTTTTGCAAGATCTGATATTTTAGCAAAACGCTGAACAGCCTGTTCGGCTAAATTTCCATATGGCATCGGATGACGTACAGCAACAACTTTTAGACCTTTTGCCAACAAAAGTTCTATTACTCTACGTGAAGTTTGGCTTTTACCACATCCTGTTCTTACTGCACCAACTGCAATAAGAGGCTTTGTACTTTTTATCATTGTATCATCAGGCCCTAATAAAACAAAATTGGCACCTGCGGCATTTACTATGGCACTCACTTCCATTACTTTATTGTAAGTAACATCGCTATAAGAAAAAACACAGTCGTTGACCTTAAGTTTTTTGATCAGTTTTGGTAAGTCACTTTCTTCATAAATTGGAATTCCTTTAGGATAGAGTTTGCCGGCAAGTTCGGTCGGGTATTTACGACCATCGATATCAGGAATTTGAGCTGCAGTAAAAGCTACTACATTATAGCTTTCGTTTCCACGATAATACGTGTTAAAATTGTGAAAATCGCGACCTGCCGCTCCGATAATTATGACATTTTTTTTCATATTTTATACTATATTTTAAACTGGGTGAATGAAATAATTGCACAAAAATATAGCATTTCATTAAATAAAAATATGATTAATGTTAGGTTCTATTTTTAATCTATTTAAAGGAGAAGGGAGACAGAAATGGTTTAATTTAATTATTTAGAATGAGGTTAGCTGTTCTTTCACTGGCACCTTTCCCGCCGAGTTTTTTTTCGAGGTCGTAATAATCCAGAAATAGTTGTTCGCGATGTTTCTCGTCTAAAATTTTCGTTAATTCTTCGCTTAGCCGTTTCTCATTGAAATCATTTTGAATGAGTTCGGTTACCGATTCCTTATCTAAAATAAGATTCACCAGGGAGATATATTTTATATCAACCAATCTTTTGCCTATTTGATAGGAAATCATACTGCCCTTATAACAAACGACTTCGGGAACTTTAAAAAGGGCTGTTTCTAAAGTTGCAGTACCCGAGGTAACTAAAGCGGCATAGGATACAGAAAGTAAATCATGCGTTTTATTAGCTATAAACTTCACATCACTTTTTTTTATAAAAGGTTTATAAAATGCATAATCTTGACTTGGAGCTCCGGCAATCACAAATTGGTAATCACTAAATTTATTAACCATTTTCAGCATTACCGAAAGCATTTTTTTTATCTCCTGCTTTCTACTACCGGGCAAGAGTGCAATGATTGGTTTATCATTTAATTCATACTTTGTTCTAAACGCCTTAATGCTTATTGGTTTTCTATTGGCTATAACATCTAGTAAGGGATGACCTACGAAGTGTACAGGGAATTGATGTTTCTTTTCATAGAAATCTTTTTCAAAAGGTAAAATAACGTACATGGCATCAACATCCCTTTTTATTTTTTGAATGCGGTTTTCTTTCCATGCCCAAAGCTGGGGTGAAATATAATAATGAACTTTAAAACCTTGTTTTTTAGCAAATTCGGCTATTCGCAAATTAAAACCCGGATAATCGACTAAAATAAGAATATCAGGTTTGAATTGTAAGATATCTTTTTTGCAAAATTTTATATTGTTCAAAATGGTTCTAAGGTTGGCAACTACTTCGATAAATCCCATAAAAGAGAGGTCACGATAATGCTTTACCAAAGTACCGCCAACTGCTTGCATGAGATCACCACCCCAAAACCTAAAATCTGCATCAACATCTTTTTGGTTGATCATCTTCATTAAATTAGATGCATGCAAATCTCCCGAAGCTTCACCGGCAATAATATAGTATCTCACGATTAAAAGAATTGTGCTATTAAGATAAGAAAGGCAACGAGAAATGTTGCTATCAGAACACCTCTTGCTCTATAATCTTTTCTTTTTTTTATAAATAAGAAAAATACCAAAAGATTAGGAATAGCTGCCAGGCCTAATACTTTTCCATAAAGACTTTTTTCGCCTATAATCACGAGCGCTTCCTCGAAAGTACCTGTTAATGCGAATTCTACATATAGATAAAAACCAAATATCGTTGCTATAATACCTACCAAAAAACCAATAAATATTTCTTTTCTCATTACAAGCCCCAGCTATTAAGTTTTTGAATATAATGATGAGCAGTCATATCAAATTGTACAGGTACGATTGAAACATAACCGTTTTTTAAAGCCCAGAGATCGGTATCCTCTCCTTGGTCAAGGTTTACAAATTTACCGGTTAACCAATAGTAATCTTCTCCTTGTGGACTAACGCGCTTGTCAAAATCTTCAACCCAGTTACCGTGTGCTTGCCTGCAAACTTTTGTACCCTTAATATCTTCTTTTTTCAGATCAGGAATGTTAACATTTAGTACGATACCTTCGGGCAATTTATTTTTAAGAACATTAAGTGTAATTTTTTTTACAAACTCTTTACTGGCCTCGAAATTTGCATCCCAATTATAATCGAGCAATGAAAAACCAATTGCGGGCACACCTTCAATACCTGCTTCAACCGCAGCGCTCATCGTACCCGAATAAATAACATTTAATGAGGCATTTGAACCATGATTGATGCCAGAAACGCATAGATCTGGTTTTTTATTTAAAATTTCATTTACCGCCATTTTAACACAATCAGCTGGAGTTCCAGAGCAGCTATATTCTAATTGTGGACCTTCATCAACAGTTACAGGATTACAACGTAAAGTAGTATTTACCGTGATAGCGTGGCCCATGCCACTTTGTGGATTATCCGGTGCCACGACCACTACATCGCCTATTTCATTCATTAGAGAAATCAGTGTACGAATTCCCGGTGCAGTGATGCCATCATCATTGGTAACCAATATCAAAGGTTTATTATTCATAGATTATTTTTTCATTGACATACAAAACTACTACTTTTTTGCGTTAACAGTTTGTATATTTCTTTAACATTTCGTTATGAGAGACTACAATTATATTTTTTTACTATTGCTCAAAACCAGCACTTTTAAGGATGAAAAGAACAGTTATAGTTATAGTAATAGTATTATTTATGCAGAATATAATGGCGCAACAGGATGAAGTAAAATGCCAATGTTGTAGTGAGCCATATGGCTTTTTTGATTTTTGGATAGGAGATTGGACGGTATATGATGTTAAAGGAAATGTTGTTGGTAACAACATTATAGAAAAACAATATGACAACTGTGTTTTACAAGAAAAATGGACTTCCACAGGAAAAAATAGAGGGACAAGTTATAATTACTATAATAAAAGTGATAAAACATGGAACCAGCTATGGGTAGATAATGCTGGTTTTAGCCTGGAATTAAAAGGACATTATGCAGAGGGCAAGATGATACTGAAGAGTGAAGTAATAGAAAGTGAGAAAGGTAAATATTATAATCAGATCACATGGCATAAAAATGCAGATGGCTCGGTTACTCAAGTTTGGGATATACTAAACGAAAAGGATGAAAAAATTCAGGAAGCATTTAAAGGGATATATAAAAAATCTGTTAAATCTTCTGAAAATTAAATAATTGGCACTATTTTAGTTGATTAGTTGTTTGATATATTGAAATGAGAAAATTAATAAAATTTATGAAATCAAATTATAAAATTATATTACCAATAATTGTATTGGCAGGGATTCTATTGAGTTTTAATATTAAGCAAAAACCAGATCCTGAAAAGGATAGGGTATTGTTAGGATTAATTCGCTATGCGTTAACCCAAGGTCATTATCAGCCGCAGGATATAAATGATGATTTCTCTAAAGCAGTATACGACGACTTTATTAAAAGCTTAGACCCTACGAAACGGTTCTTTACCCAAGAAGATATCAATGCATTCTCAGTATTTCAAGACAAAATTGATGATCAGATAAAAAATGAAGATCTCACGTTTTATAGTACAGTTTATGCTAAATATGCTCAGCGTTTGCAAGAAGCTAAGGGTTTTTACAGAGAAATATTAAAATATCCATTCGATTTTAGCAAAAAGGAAACGTTCGATATTAATTACGATAACACGCCCTTTGCTAAAAATGAGATAGAGCTTATTATTAATTGGCAAAAGCAGCTAAAACTGAACACCTTATCCAGGCTTTATGACAAATTAGAAACAGAAGCAGAAAAGAAAAAGGAAGATCCAGATTATAAAGAGAAATCATATTCAGAAGTTGAAGTTGAAGCAAGAGAAGGTACTCTAAAAAGTATGGATGAATTTTTTGACTTTATGGACGAATTGGATGATACCGATTGGTTTTCGGTTTATGTAAATAGTATCTCAGAAAAATTCGACCCTCACACGACTTACTTTGCACCTAAAATAAAAAAGAGATTTGATATTGATATGGCTGGAAAGTTAGAAGGCATAGGGGCAAGACTTCAGAAAAAAGGAGATTATACCAAAGTTGCTGAGCTTATTTCTGGAGGGCCTGCATGGAGAGGTGGAGACCTTGAGGTTGGGGATATTATTTTAAAAGTTGCGCAAGCTGATGGTGAACCCCTTGATATTGTAGGAATGCGTTTGGATGATGCTATAGAATTTATAAAAGGAAAAAAAGGAACAGAAGTTAAGTTAACTCTTAAAAAGATAGATGGCTCTACTAAAACTATTTCAATAATCAGAGATGTTGTTGAATTAGAAGAAACTTTTACAAAAACCAGTATTGTAGAAAAAGACGGGCGGAAGTTTGGATTAATAAATTTACCCAAATTCTATATAGATTTTAACGAACAGAATTATAGAAATTCTGCTACAGACATGGCCTTGGAAGTTGAGAGATTAAATCAAGAAAAAGTAGAAGGATTGGTGATAGATCTAAGAAATAACGGTGGTGGATCTTTAGAAACTGCTATCGATATTGCTGGCCTATTTATTCAAGATGGCCCTGTAGTTCAAGTAAAATATAGAGAAGGAAAGCCAAGAGTACGATCAGATAGAGATAAAAAAATTCAATGGAATAAACCGTTGGTTATTTTAGTTAATGAATTATCTGCATCAGCGTCAGAAATTTTTGCGGCAGCCATGCAAGATTATAATAGGGCTGTTATTATTGGAAGTAAACAGACGTTTGGTAAAGGTACAGTTCAAAATGTGCTTCCGCTTAATAATTACTATAAATATGGTAAGGATTTGGGAGCTCTTAAAATGACTATTCAGAAATTCTATCGAGTAAATGGTGGTTCTACCCAATTAAAAGGGGTTGAACCCGACATAGCATTACCGAGCAGATATTCTTATATGAATGTTGGAGAACGAGATGAAATTAATCCTTTAGCATGGGATAAAATAGAAAGTGCTAAATACACTTCTTGGAATCGATATGCAAATTTTGACGAGGTGGTTAATAATAGCAAAAAAAGAATTGCCAATAACCCACAATTTGTGTTGATCGATAAGAATGCAAAATGGCTTAAAGAAGGACAAGACGATACTTTGGTATATCTTAAGTATGATGAATATAAAAGAGATATCGAAAAAAGGGAAGTAGAAGGAAAGGAATTCAAGCCAATTTATGATTATTCTAATAACCTGTCGTTTATCTCGCCATCGTATGAAATTTCATTAATAGAAAGTGACTCGATTTTGGCTAAAAAAAGAGAGGTATGGCATAAAAATCTATCTAAAGATATTTATGTAGAAGAAGCTTTAAATGTGTTGGCTGAACTTAAAATTAAAAACTACGAAGTATTAGTTAAAAACTAATAATTAACGATAAACAACATTGTCTAACTCACTTACACAATTAGCCCTGAAAAAGTTCAAAAAGAACCGATCGGGGCTTTTTAGTTTTTGGTATATTGTTCTATGTGCTATAATCGCTGTATTTGCCTATGCTTTTGCACCGGATAATTCTAAAAACGCCAATCAGATGCATTTAGAGATCCATTCTAAAAAACCCGGATTCAATGTACAAATGTTATACCTTCCTTCAGAAAATATAGACGATCAAAGTAGTTTTCAAAAATTACTTTATGGAAAACAAAATCAGCAGACAGAAATTCCAATTTCGAATTTTAATATTAAAGATGGTCAACTCGAAGTTGGTATTTATACAGAAGGAAATTTGCAACCGCAATTAAAGACCTTTCCACTAAGCATATTTAAAAATAATCCGGAAAAATATATTAAGCAAAAAACATTTATTCTGGGTACCGATAAATACGGAAGAGATCTATTAAGCAGAATGTTGGTTGGCACCAGGATATCGTTTTTTATCGGATTTATAGCGGTTTTTATTTCACTGGTAATTGGCATTACCATTGGTGCCATTGCTGGTTATTATGGCGGAAGCATAGACAACTTCATTATGTGGCTCATTAATATCACTTGGTCTATCCCTACATTATTATTAGTAATAGCCATCACCTTGGCTTTAGGGAAAGGTTATTGGCAAGTTTTTATCGCGGTGGGGCTAACTATGTGGGTGGAAGTTGCCCGTGTGGTTCGTGGTCAAATAATGAGTGCAAAACAACAGCAATATGTCGAAGCCGCCAAGGCTTTGGGATTTTCTAATGCCCGAATTATTTTCAGGCATATTTTACCAAATATCATGGCTCCGATAATCGTCATTTCAGCGGCCAATTTTGCGGCCGCCATTTTGATCGAAAGCGGTTTAAGTTTTTTAGGAATTGGGGCGCAGCCACCTACACCATCCTGGGGCGCTATGATAAAAGATCATTATAGTTACATTATCCTTGGGAAAGCTTATTTGGCGGTAATACCGGGATTGGCAATTATGAGCTTGGTGATGGCATTTATGTTAATTGGTAATGCCTTAAGAGATGCTTTAGATGTAAGAAATTAAGCTATCTTTGCACCGTTTTGTTAGCACAATTTTCACAACATATTAATAGCCATTTTTCTTTTTTAAAAGATAAAAAACTATTGATCGCAATTTCCGCTGGTATCGATAGTGTTGTTTTATCACATTTATTACATTCTTTAAAATTTAATGTTACTCTGGCGCACTGTAATTTCCAATTAAGAGGTAAAGAATCTGATGAAGATGAAGCATTTGTTACAAAATTATCCAAAGACTTAAAAGCACCCATCTTCACCAAGTCATTTCAAACAAAACTTTACGCTAAAGAACAAAAATTATCCATTCAGCTTGCCGCGAGGGAATTGAGGTATAAATGGTTTGCAGAGGTCTTAAGAATTAATGAATTGGATTTTGTTTTAACCGCACATCATGCCGATGATGATCTGGAGACATTTTTAATAAACATCACCAGAGGAACAGGTCTGGATGGTTTGACCGGAATTCCTGAGAAGAATGGGAATATATTGAGGCCATTATTACCTTTTAGCAGAACTCAAATCGAGAAATATGCCAAAGAAAATGGCATAGCCTGGAGGGAAGATCAAACAAATCTTGAAACAAATTATATCCGAAATAAGATCAGGCATAAAATAATTCCGGTGTTAAAGGAAATTAATCCGGCGCTATTAGCCTCCTTTAAGACAACTTTAGAGAACTTAAAAGGAAGTCGGCAAATAATTAATGATAAAATATCAGAACTTTCCAATGAGTTGGTCATTAAAGACGGAAATGAGTTAAAATTAGACATAGATCAACTGAATAAACTAAGTAATCCAAAAGCCTATTTATTTGAATTATTAAAACCATATGGTTTTACAGAATGGAATGATGTTAGCAATTTATTAGATGCGCAAAGCGGAAAAAAAATACTGAGCAGCACGCATCAATTGGTGAAGGATAGAAAATATTTACTGTTGGCAGAAAAATTTACGAACGAAAAGAATACAAGCGTATATAAAGTTAATACGAGCGATATATATTTCGATGAGGAAGATATAAAAATGAAATTTACCTATTTAAAGGAATCTCATACAGCTATAAATAATAACAATGTTGCTTTTTTAGACCTTGAAAGTTTAAAATTTCCATTGACTGTAAGAAAATGGGAAACGGGCGACTACTTTTATCCGTTAGGAATGAAGGGCAAAAAAAAATTGAGTAAATATTTTAAGGACGAAAAAATATCAATTCTCGATAAGGAAAAAATTTGGTTACTTTGCTCTGAAGATCAAGTTGCCTGGGTTGTCGGTAAACGCCTAGATCATAGGTTTAGAATTACCGATAAGACTAAAAACATACTAAAAATAGAAAAATTATAATGAAGAAATTATTGTATTTCTTATTGCTGTTTACTGTATTCAATACAAGTTTAAATGGTCAAATTCTTGAGCCGGTAAAATGGAGCACAACTGTAGAAAAGATCTCAGATTCTGATTATGATCTGGTTATAAATGCAACGATTGATAAAGGTTGGCATTTATATGCCCAATCTATCCCCGACGACGGACCTATTCCAACAACTTTTAGCTTTGAAACACAGGATGATGCATTTCAATTAATAGGGAAACCAACCGAAGAAACTGGCCACACAGATTTTGATAAGGTATTTGAAATGAATATTAAATACTTCGAAAATTCAACCACATTTAAGCAACGGATTCGTGTTTTAACCGATGACAAAATAGAAATTTTAGGTACAGTTGAATTTATGGTTTGTGATGATATGAGATGTTTACCACCCACAGAAGAGAATATTGTATTCTCAGTTCAGGGAAAGGCCGGTGATATGCTTCAGGTAAATACGGATGAAGACGAAAAAATGATATCTGAAACAAAAAGTGAAGCGGATCAAATAACTGTAGCGACCAAAAAGGAAGAAAAGAAATCGAGAGGACTGCTTACCATATTTATCATTGCCTTCTTTTCGGGTTTTGCCGCATTGCTTACTCCCTGTGTATTTCCGATGATACCTATGACGGTAAGTTTTTTCACCAAACAAAGTAAGACGAGAGCTGCCGGGATCAAAAATGCTATTATTTATGGTATCGCGATCATTGCCATCTACGTGTTACTTGGCTCATTGGTAACTGGAATATTCGGAGCAGATTCACTAAATGCATTATCTACCAATGTATGGTTTAATATTATATTCTTTTTACTATTGGTCATTTTTGCTATCTCCTTTTTTGGCGCTTTTGAATTGGTTTTACCTAGTTCATGGAGCACTAAAGTGGATGCTCAGGCAGATCGGGGAGGCATCATAGGTATTATTTTTATGGCATTGGCTTTGGCCATCGTTTCATTTTCTTGTACCGGCCCTATAGTTGGTACTTTATTAGTCGAATCGGCTTCTAAAGGGGGTATTGCACCAATTGTTGGCATGTTCGGATTTTCATTAGCAATTGCCTTACCATTTGCATTATTTGCTGCATTCCCGGGATGGTTAAATTCCCTGCCGAAATCAGGAGGATGGCTAAATACTGTTAAAGTGAGTCTTGGGTTTTTAGAATTGGCCTTGGCATTTAAATTTTTATCTAATGCAGATCTTGTATTACAATTACATTGGTTAGAAAGGGAGGTATTCCTGGCGATTTGGATTGCTGTATTTGGTGCATTTGCATTATATCTTTTTGGGAAGATCAAATTACCACATGATTCGCCTTCAGAAAACATATCAGTTACAAGATTAAGTCTTGGTTTGATCGTATTGGCTTTTACCATTTATCTAATTCCCGGACTATGGGGAGCACCGTTAAAATTGATTAGCGGATTTCCACCACCAATGCAGTATAGCGAATCTCCGCATGGCGTAGGATTTACTAAAACTGGTGCTGGCGGTGTGCAAGAAGCATTACCTGAAGGCGCTAAATATGGCCCTCATGATATCATAACCTTTTTAGATTACGAAAAGGGTATGGCTTATGCAAAAGAGGTCAATAAGCCTGTTTTGCTCGATTTTACAGGACACGCTTGTGTTAACTGCCGAAAAATGGAAGAACGCGTGTGGTCTGATGATAAAGTGCTCGAGATATTAAAAAATGATATTGTGCTGGTTTCTCTATATGTTGATGATAAAAGACCACTGCCCGAAAACGAACAATATGTTTCAGAAACAACCGGAAAAAAAGTGAAGAGCATTGGGAACAAATGGAGTGATTTTCAGATAAAAAAATATAAAGCCAATGCGCAGCCCTATTATGTATTATTAGACCATAACGGAGATAATCTCAATGAGTATTCGGCTTATAATCCTGATATTGAAGTATATTTGGCTTGGTTAAAAGAAGGGATCGGAAATTTTAAAAAATAATTGAATACATAACTTTTAAAGAGCCTCTAAAGAAAAAAGTTTAGAGGCTCTTTTTATTTTTATATTTGTGGATCAATATTAAAATGTTAGATGAACAAAGAAATAGAAGATAGAATTCATCAATTGCAAAAGAAATATGATGCTATAGGTCAGGATCTTGAAACCCATCTTGATGGCTTAATACATGGCAAGCCCATGACCTATTGGGATTATATTCAAACGGATGCTTTGTTGAATTTACAAGTACAACGCACCTTATTACCCGATGAGATGGTATTTATTATGTATCATCAAATAAATGAATTGATCTTTAAAATGATACTTTGGGAAATTCAGCAAGTTTCACATAAAGTAGATTTAACAACAACTTTCTTTATTGCTCGGTTAAAACGGATTAGCAGATATTTTGATATGCTTTCAGCCTCCTTTAATATCATGGGAGATGGCATGGAGAAACAACAGTATATTAAATTTCGCGATACCCTTACGCCTGCAAGTGGATTTCAAAGTGCACAATACAGGCTTATTGAATTCTGCTCAACCGAACTAATAAATTTAATAGATTACAGATTTAGGGCCGATATAGACAGAAACACGCCATTCGAACACGCTTTTGAGCATTTATATTGGCAGGCTGCTGGCAAGGACCATAAAACAGGCAAAAAGTCGTTTCTATTAACGCAGTTTGAAGAAAAATATAAGGACATATTCCTTAGAACGATGGAGGAATATAATACTATTAATCTATGGACAAAATTCAAATCTTTACCGAAAAAAGATCAGATGAATAAGGATTTGGTAAATGCCATGCGACATGTCGATCATACCGTAAATATACGCTGGGTGATGGCCCACTACGGGGCAGCAGCAAAATATATTGGAGGTAGCGGGGAGGAAGCCACCGGTGGAAGCGATTGGCGTAAATATATGCTTCCTAAATATCAGAAAAGGATCTTTTTCCCTGATCTTTGGTCCAAAGAAGAATTTGATAATTGGGGAATTTCAAATTTGAGTGCTTATAAGATTCTGGAATAAACACAAAATATTAAAAATCAAATAGTTATAATTTTGGAACGGTAATTGTATTTTCTGTTTTAGATATTTTAGAGATAGCATATGAATACAAGAATTTTTTTCATTTTAATTTTCGCATCACTTACCCTACACGCTCAAACAGAGATAAAGGCATTTCAAAAAGGAGAATGGTTAAAGTATAGAGTGAGCTATAGCAATTTTTTTAATGCTGGTTATGCCACGCTGGAAATTAAGGAAACTAAGAATAATTATAAGGAGGCTTTTCATATAGTTGGTAAAGGAAGAACAACCGGTGTAATAAGCTGGTTTTTTAAGGTGAGGGATAATTATGAAACATATTTTTATAAAGATAACTTACAACCCTATCATTTTAAAAGAAAAATTGACGAAGGAGGTTATACAAAAGACAAAGAGATATTTTTTAATCACGGTACAAAAAAGGCAGTGGTTGTAGATCACAAGTACAATACCGAAAATGAGTATGAGATAGAAGAAGGAGTTCAAGACCTGGTGTCTGTACTGTATTTTTTAAGAAATAAAGATATCACCAAATTAAAAGAGGGGGATGAGTTAACATTAACCATGTTTTTTGATCAGAAAAATTATAACTTTAAACTAAAGTTTCTTGGCAGAGAAGTTATACGCACAAAATTTGGAAAAGTCGCAACCGCCATGTTCAGGCCTTTAGTACAATCTGGAAGGGTTTTTAAAGAAGAAGAAAGTTTAACGGTTTGGATAAGCGATGATGAAAATAAAATTCCCTTGCGTATCAAAGCTTCCTTAGCGGTTGGTTCGATGAGAGCAGATCTAGATGCTTATAAAGGCTTAGCCAATTCATTCCCTATAATTTTTAACTAAATTAACTTTAAACATTGTTTTGAAAATAGTAGATTTGTGGCATTATTTTTTAACATGCACATAAGACTCCTCATAAGCGCTGTTTTTTTGTTTTTCATAATCGTTTTATCTTCATGTAAAGATGAAAGTAAACAAGAATTGATAGCCGAAATTATAGAACCTCCAAAAATCACAAAAAAATTTGGTTATATTTTCGATAACTATAAGGTGGTGGAAGATACCATTAGATATGGCGACAGTTTTGGTGAGATCCTTTATAGAAACCATATCGAATATCCCGAAGTTTATAAGATAGTAGAAGGCTCTAAAGGATTCGTTTAATGTAAGAAAATTACACACAGGTAAACCTTATACTATTTTAGCAAGGAACGATTCTACCGAAAAAGCACAAGTTTTTATTTATCATCCTAGTAAAACCGAATATGTAGTAATAGATTTTACTGATTCCGTTTTTGCTCAGACATATAAAAAAAAGATCAAAACCGTTACTAAAACCGCAACGGGCATCATAAAGTCATCACTTTCTGAAGCTATTAATGATAAAGGACTTGATTATTCAATAGTTAACGAGATGTCTGATATTTATGCCTGGACCATAGATTTTTTCCACCTTCAAAAAAATGATAAATTCAAAGTTATTTACGAAGAAAAATTTATTGATGATACGGTTTCAGTGGGTATAGGAACCATAAAAGCAGCTTATTTTGAACACAACAAAACACCGTTTTATGCTTTTAATTTTGTTACCGATTCAACAAAGAATATCTATGATTATTATGATGAAAATGCCAATAATTTAAGAAAGCAATTTTTAAAAGCCCCTTTAAACTACAGAAGAATATCCTCTCGGTATAATTTAAAAAGGTATATAAAATATTACGGCAGGGTAAAGCCTCATAAAGGAACTGATTTTGCCGCCGCTATAGGAACTCCTATTGTGAGCACAGCTAATGGTAGGGTGGTAGAATCGCGTTACCAAGGTGGCAATGGCAATTATGTAAAGGTAAAACACAATTCAACGTATAGCACTCAATATCTTCATATGCGCAAGAGGGCGGTGAAGGTAGGAGATTATGTGAAACAAGGCGATGTCATAGGTTATGTGGGTATGACCGGAAGTACTGCTGGCCCCCACGTTTGTTATCGTTTTTGGAAAAACGGATCGCAAGTAGACCCCTTTAAACAAAAATTACCATCCGCAGAGCCCATCAAAGAAAACTTAAAAGAAAAGTATTCAAATTTTATTATCCCTTTAAAGGAACAATTAGATCAAATCTCTATTGATTAAATCAACGCATAAATAGGTAACATGTCATTAAAAAATCAAAATCCAACGCAGACAACAGCCTGGAATAAATTGAAAAATTCATTTTCTGAAATAAAAAATCTTGAAATGAGATCATTATTTCAAAATGATACTAACAGAAAAGAAAAATACAGACTAACTGTCAATGATTTTAGTTTAGATTATTCTAAGAATCGAATAAATGATAAGGTATTATCACAACTTTTAGAATTGGCTGCCGAGGTTGATCTAAAAGATGGTATTCAAAAAATGTTTTCAGGCGATATTATTAATGCCACAGAAAACAGGGCGGTGTTGCATACTGCGTTGCGGAATAAGACGGATAAAGCCGTTTTAGTAGATGGCCATGATGTAATGAATGATATTGCAGAAACCCTTCAAAAAATAAAATCGTTTACTAATAAGGTAGTATCAGGTAAGTTTAAAGGCTTTTCCGGTAAGGCTATTACTGATATTGTAAATATCGGGATAGGAGGCTCCGATCTTGGCCCTAGAATGGTAGTTGATGCGCTTCATTATTATAAAAACCATTTAAAAACACATTTTATATCGAATATTGATGGTGACCATATTACAGAAACTTTAAAAGGATTAGACCCTGAAACCACCCTCTTTGTGATCGTTTCTAAAACTTTTACTACGCAGGAAACGCTAACCAATGCCGAAACTGCAAAAAAATGGTTTTTAAGATCCGGCAAGGAAACGGATATCAAACACAATTTTGTAGCAGTTTCTACAAATTTGAAAAAAGTGACCGATTTCGGAATAGCACCAGACAATATTTTTACCATGTGGGACTGGGTGGGCGGTCGTTATTCGATGTGGAGTGCCGTAGGGTTATCTATTAGTTTAGCACTTGGTTTTGATAAATTCGATCAATTATTAGAAGGGGCATTTGAAATGGACGAACATTTTAAAGAAGCTCCTTTTAAGGAGAACTTACCCGTAGTTCTGGCATTAATAAGTATATGGTATAATAACTTTTTTAATACTGAGTCTGAAGTTGTAATACCTTATTCTCAATATTTAACGCAGTTAGTCCCTTATTTACAACAGTTATCTATGGAAAGTAACGGAAAATCTGTTGATAGGGATGGAAATGCCATAAATTACCAGACAGGTAATATTGTTTGGGGTAATACAGGTACAAATGTTCAGCACGCCTTTATGCAATTGGTACATCAGGGCACCAAGTTAATTCCTGTAGACTTTATTGGCTTTACGCATTCATTATATGGTAATAAAGAACACCACGATAAATTAATGTCGAATTTTAGCGGCCAGGCCGAAGCGCTATATCTCGGCAAATCTAAGGCCGAAGTTCATTTAGATTTAAAATTAGCCAATAACCACGATAAGATCAATAAATTATTGCCGTTTAAGGTTTTTGAAGGAAACAAACCTTCCAATACGTTATTAATTAATAAGTTGACACCAAAAAATTTAGGAAGTTTAATTGCTATGTATGAACATAAGACCTTTGTACAGGGTTATATCTGGAATATCTATAGTTTCGACCAGTTTGGTGTTGAATTAGGTAAAGAACTTGCAAATAAAATATATAACAAAAATCAATAAACACTAGACATTCGTCATTTTTATTCTTTTTTCTTTAGCAAGTTTCCGCATTTTGGAAGCAATAAATAAACATTGCTCAATTGTTAGAAAATATTTATGAAAAGTTAATATTTTCTTAAAGTTGTTTAGTCTGAAATGCTTATTTTTACCCGTCGAATATTAACTAATTCAATTTACAATGAAAAAAATTACAAGACTTTTAATGGTCATGATGTTTTTTGTAATATCATCTACCATTTATTCACAAACAATTACCGGTACAGTTAATGCAGAGGATGGTCCTCTTCCAGGAGCTAGTGTTATTTTAAAAGGAACAACTACGGGTACAACAACGGATTTTGACGGGAAATTTTCTTTACAAGTTCCTGAAGGATCTGGTGTTCTAGCAGTTTCTTTTATTGGCTATAACAAAAAGGATGTTAGCTTTACTATAGCGGCTGGAGAAACAAAAGATATAGGCTCAATTGTTTTAATAGAAAGCAACGTTTTAGATGAGATCGTTGTTACCGCGGTTTCTTATGCGGTTGATAGAGAAACTCCTGTGGCGGTTTCTACAATTAAAGCACAAGAAATTGAAGCCAAATTAGGTTCTCAAGAGTTTCCTGAAATTTTAAAATCTACTCCGGGTGTCTATGCGACAAAATCTGGTGGTGGTTTTGGTGATGGAAGTTTGCGAGTAAGAGGGTTTAACTCCGAAAATGTCGCTGTTATGATCAACGGAGTTCCTGTTAATGATATGGAAAACGGGAGAGTTTACTGGTCTAACTGGGCTGGTTTAGCAGATGTTACTAGTGCTATGCAAGTACAAAGAGGTTTAGGTGCTTCTAAAGTTGCCGTTCCTTCAATTGGAGGTACAGTTAACATTTTATCTAAAACAACTGATGTTGAAAAAGGCGGTAACGTTTTTGTTGGTGTAGGTAACGACGGCTATCAAAAATATGGAGCTACAGTATCTACAGGTTTATTAGATAATGGCTTCGCAGTTACAGCAGCAGGAGCAAAAACAAAAGGAAATGGGTATGTTGATGGCACTGAATTTGAAGGGTATAATTATTTTTTAAATTTATCTAAACAGATAAACGCGGATCACAAATTATCGCTAACATCTTTTGGAGCTCCTCAACGTCATGGGCAAAGACAAAACAGAAGTACTATTGAAACTTATAGAAATGCTGAAAGTGGTACAAAATTTAACCCTGATTGGGGTTTAAGAGATGGTAATGTTGTTAATATAGAAGATAACTTCTATCACAAATCACAAACTTCTTTAAACCACTATTGGACCATAAGTGATAAATCAAGTTTATCAACTGCCCTTTATGCTTCTTGGGGTACTGGTGGTGGTGGTGGAACTGCCGGAGATTCTAACTTATTTAAAATTAGAATAGGTGGTGATGATCAACCAGTTGATATTGATAATATTGTAGCTATTAATAGAGCTAACGGTTTACAAGGTTTAGGTGCTGAGGCATATTTAAGAGCTTCTAGAAATGATCATAGTTGGTTTGGTGCGTTATCAACTTTTAAAACAGATTTAAATGATAATCTAGCCTTGATAGCAGGTATAGATTTAAGAAGCTATACTGGTAAACACTTTTCTGAAGTTACAGATTTATTAGGAGCGGCCTATGCTTTAGATGATAACGATGTAAACAATCCTAACAGAGCTTTAAAAGTAGGAGATAAGCGTGATTATTGGAATGATGGTGAAGTAGGTTGGCAAGGTTTATTTACACAATTGGAATACAATAACGATATCATTGCCGGATTTGTTTCTGCTTCAGTATCAAATACATCATATCGAAGAATTGATTACTTCAATTATTTAGATAGTGATCCATTACAAGAAACTGATAAATATAATTTTGCAGGATTTGGTATAAAGGGTGGAGCGAATTACAATTTGAATGACTTTCATAATGTTTTTGTAAACATTGGTTATTTTGAAAAAGCCGCAGGATTTGATGCAGTGTTCTTAAATTTTGATAATGAACATATAAATGCCGATGCCGAAAATCAAAAGATTTTTAGTGCAGAATTGGGTTATGGATTAAGAAGCGAAAAATTGTCTGCCAATATCAATGTTTATAGAACCCAATGGAAGGATAGAACATTAACTCGATTTTTTCAAAATCCTGACGGAACCAATAGTACAGCTAATATTTTAGGTGTTAATGCTATTCATCAAGGTGTTGAGGTCGATATGATCTTCAAAGCTTCTGATAAATTTACCTTAACCGGTATGCTTTCTTTAGGAGATTGGCAATGGGATAGTAATGTTGAAAATGTTGAAATTTATGATGAAGAACAAAACTTAGTTCAAACGATAAATCTATTTATTAAAGGATTAAAAGTAGGTGAAGGTGCCCAAACAACGGCAGCGCTTGGTTTTGATTGGGAAATGATGGAAAAAACACATTTTACAGTTGATTATAACTATGCATCTAGTTTATTTGCAGACTATGACCCTAACAGTAGAGGTACAGAAGGAGCACCGCAAGCATGGGAAGCGCCTAGCTTTGGATTATTCGATGCAAGTGTAAGATATGGTTTTGACTTTGGTTCTTTTGATGCCACTTTAACTGCCAGAATGAACAATGTATTTGATACAGAATATATAGCTGATGCACTAGATGGGTCAAATTCTGATGCCGCTACATCTTTAGTTTGGTTCGGCTATGGAAGAACTTTTAACTTTAGTGCTAAAATTAATTTTTAAACAAAATAATAATGAAAAAAATATTTTATTCAATAATGGTTTTGGGTGTAGTTTTATCGAGCTGCGACCCAATGGAAGATATATACACTGAAATTGATGCTCAACCAAGAGTAATTACCGGTGAAGTTGACTACACCTTAACAGATGAAGATTATGATGAATTAGGTCTGAATTTTGGTAATTTTAATTCTGTTGATGATGCTAAATCTATGATTCCTGGTTTATTAACGGATAAATATCCAGTCTGGGGAAAAGGTTCTTTAGCTACCGTTTCTTTTAAAAGGTATAGTCCTATTAAAACATATAGAGCTCCGGTTTATACATTATCAGATCAAGAACATAATGATATAACTGGTAATACATATGGAAATTTTGATAGGGATTATCATATTTATGATTATTTAGATGCAAAATATCCTAATCCAAGTGAAGGAGATTTTTATTCGCTTAGATATAATTATTATAGCGGTACTGAGGTAACTTTAACTGATGGATTTGCTTACGAAAACGGCGAATGGACTAGATTTCCAGGTTTTACAGTAGCCCAGTACAACGCAATGGGTGAAGGGTATCCAAATTTCTCTAGTGCTGACGAGGCAAATGCTAAAATTCCAATCGCTTTATTAGATGTTTACAAGTTTGATGCAAAAGTGGCCGGAGATATTGTATTAGCAATGTATGAGTTATATGTTGGTGGTGGTGTTACTGAAAGTTACACTAGTAGTTATGTTTTTGATGGTACTTCTTGGTCTAAATACAACAATGTTGCCAATGAAACTATAAAATTTGGGCATGACGGTAATACTTGGGTGCCTGATAATACGATAAAAATTTCTGTTGGAGGTGCCGAGGTTGCTATAATTGCAAATGCCTTGAGTGCAACATATCCCGGGCCAACTGCGAATGTACTTCAATATGGAAGTTTTGATAGAAGAGCAGGTGGTGGTAACTATTGGAGCGATGACATGCTACTTGAAGGGTTTAATATTCTTTTAAATACTATAGATCCCTCTGCAGCTGACGAGCAAAAATATGTTATAACTATTGTTACCTATGTTGGTGCTACTGTTGATGAAACTTTTAGCGTGATTAAAACAGGTGGCGTTTGGGTTTATAATAATTAAGAATAATATTTACCAAATTATAAAAACCTCTTATCTTTACTCGATAGGAGGTTTTTTTATAATATAACTATTTGCCTGATTAAAATTTATATGAAAAAAATATACTTTTATTATTCATTACTTGTCATTCTTGGCGCCTGTAGCGGTGATAATGGCGGTGAAGTCATTATTAAGCCACCGGTGGATAATCCTAAACCGGTAGCGGTAAATGATACTTATAACGCTGTTGAGGATAATGAACTTATTATATCAGATCTTTTGACAAACGATACCGTTATTGCTACTGCAACTATTACCTCCATTGATGCAAGTAGTTCAAATAATGGCACTATTGTAGACAACAGGAATGGTACTTACAGTTATAATCCACCAGCGGGTTTTGTTGGTGAAGACACTTTTAAATATACCTTATGCGATAGAGATAATACCCCAGATTGTTCTACAGCTACAGTTACTATTACGGTAAACGATGAAGGAAGCCCTGTACTGACCGATGATAGTTTTAACGGGATTGCAAATAAGACCATTATTTTAGATCAAGTGCTTCTTAATGATAATTTAATAGATGATGCCGTACTTACTTCTATCGATAATGCAGCAAGTAGTGGCTCCGCTGTCATCAACCCCGATAATACTATTTCATATACTCCTCAAACTGATTTTATTGGAGGAGATAGTTTTATCTATACGGTTTGTGATGACGATAGTCCCAATCCAACTTGTGTAAGCGCAACCGTAAGTATAACGGTACTGGAGCGGGTATCTTTTAACATCCCCGCTAACTTAAGTGCCTATTATCAAGACCTGGCATTTACTGCAGATACTAACCTAAATTACGATCAATTACAAAGCCATACTTCAGATAAGCACACGGTTATATTGTCTTATGCCCAACGTCATGATTATTTGTATGATGCAGATGAAGATGCCTCCAATACTGATAATGTAATTCTTATGTATTCAGGTGAGAGCAGATATTGGCAAGAATATACCTCTGGAACAAATTCTTATACGCCGCAAACTTTTAATACCGAGCATATATATCCTCAATCTCGATTGGAATCGGATGATGCTGTAACCGATTTACATCATTTGCGTTCTTGTGATGACAATGTTAATTCTGACCGAAGCAATTTCCCTTTTGTAGATGGTAGTGGAACCTATGGGGTTTCAAATGAGCAGTGGTATCCAGGAGATGATTGGCGGGGCGATGTAGCCAGAATGGTTATGTATTTAAATGTAAGATATGGGGAAACCTTTGAAAAAGTGGGTAGCCTTGAATTGTTTTTAGAATGGAATGCGGCAGATCCAATCTCAGCATTTGAATTACAGCGAAATGCAATTATTGAAACAGCACAAGGCAATAGGAACCCTTTTATTGATAATCCGTATTTAGCTACTTTAATTTGGGGTGGCGTACCGGCAGAAAACACATGGGAATAAAATTTATTACATTTGCCTCTAATAAAATTGAACTATCATGATGAAAATATTACATAGCTATTGGGCTTATTTAGTGGTTTTACTGTTGGTAATTGCTGTAATTAATGCAATTATTGGCTTAACCCAAAACAAAAAATTCACAGAAAAAGATACAAGAATATCTTTATTCGCTTTAATTGTTTCTCATATCCAATTGATCATCGGGTTTATCGCTTATTATGTATCTAGTTATTACGATACTATGCGAGCCGTAGGTATGGGCGAAGTGATGAAAGATAGTGCTTTAAGAAAAGCGCTGGTAGAGCATCCACTAACCATTATCATTGCTATTGTGTTGATCACCATAGGTTTTTCTAAACATAAAAAGAAAACTACCGATAAAGCTAAATTTAAGACGATTACGATCTTTTATACCATCGCCTTGATACTTATTTTGGCCATGATCCCTTGGGATCTTTGGTTTAGTGCATAAGCCTGAATTGATCCTGATCTTTTAAGAATTGAAATTTATCTCTGGTTTTTACCAGAGATTCTTTTTTTAGGGTGAGAATTTCTGTGCGTATTTCATTAGGTTTTGTCGTAGATATTTGTTTACCTAAACTATCAAAAGCCGCAGAACTACCTGTATACTCATAATTATTTTCGTCTTTACCTATTCTGTTAACACCTATGCAATAGCTCATATTTTCAATAGCTCTTGCTTTCAGCAGGGTATCCCAGGCACTAATTCTAGGTTTGGGCCAATTGGCGACATAGATCAACAGGTCGTAACTATCAACATTCCTGGACCATACCGGGAAGCGAAGGTCATAACAAATCAAAGGGCAAATTTTCCATCCTTTATAATCAACAATCAATTTTTTATTTCCGGCGGTGTATACTTTGTGTTCTCCCGCCAATGTAAAGGTGTGGCGTTTATCGTAGGTTTGGATCTCTCCCGAAGGAAAAACAAAAACCAATCTATTATAGTAGTTATTATTCTCTTTTATAATAAGGCTCCCGGTAATCGCAGTATTTTTTTCGGCAGCTAACTTATTAAGCCACTTAATGCTTTCTCCGCTCATGGTCTCTGCAACATCATAAGGATTCATAGTGAAGCCCGTTGTAAACATTTCGGGTAAGATAATAAGGTCTATATCCTCATTTATGGATAGTATTTTTTTAGAAAAATTAATTCTGTTCTTTTCTGGGTTTTCCCAAATCAATTCGCTTTGGATCAGCGCTATTTTAAGAGCATTTGACATAGACTAAAATTACATACTTTCAATGAGTTTATAAAATTATTTTAGTAATTTAAACCGTTTAAAACCATTCCTGAAATGAAAAATCTCTTAGTTGTTATTCCCTTATTTTTTTTCATAAATACACATTACGCTCAAAAGGCATATTATTTTCCCGAACAAAATGAGGTATGGAAGGAGCGGTCAGCTACAGATTTTAAAATAGATATAAAATCCTTAGACAATGCAGTTGAGTTTGCAAAATCAAATGAATATAGTGGCTCGAAAGATCTTAGGATTGCCATATTAGAGGGATTTGAGAAAGAACCTTTTCACGAGATACTGGGTCCAACAAAAAAACGGGGAGGCCCGGCAGGAATGATATTAAAAAATGGCTATGTGGTTGCCAGTTGGGGAGATACAAAACGTGTAGATATGACCTTTAGCGTTACAAAAAGTTTTTTGTCAACTGTAGCTGGCTTGGCCTACGATTATAAATTGATTTCCAATGATAACGACAAGGTTGTAAATTATATATGGGATGGCACCTTCGAGGGAGATCATAATAGTAAAATTACCTGGGCACATTTGTTACAACAGAATTCTGATTGGTCTGGAGAACTTTGGGGAGGAAAAGATTGGGCAGACAGACCCCCAAGTGAAGGAGGTCTTGACGAATGGAAGTTTAGAAAATTGAATGAACCGGGAACGGTAATGGAATATAATGATGTTCGCGTAAATGTTTTGGCATATGCTTTAACACATGTCTGGCGTAAACCGTTGCCCTTGGTCCTAAAAGAAAAGATAATGGATAAGATCGGCGCTTCTACTACCTGGAGATGGCACGGATATGAAGAGGCATGGACAGAAATTGATGGATTTAAAATGAAATCCGTTACGGGTGGCGGGCATTCGGGTGGAGGAATTTTTATTTCTACTGAAGATATGGCGAGGTTTGGATTATTATTTTTAAACGACGGTGTCTGGAAAGACACCCAGCTTTTGAGTAAAGAATGGATCACAAAAGCCATGACGCCTTCAACACCAAACATAAATTACGGGTATTTGTGGTGGTTGAATAAAAAAGGTCCAAGGCATTGGGATGGACTCTCTGAAAATATATTTTACGCTGCTGGGTTTGGAGGTAATTTTATCGTCATAGATAAAGAAAACGACCTTGTCGTAGTAACAAGGTGGTTAGAACCCTCGAATATCGAAGCATTTATGCAAAAAGTAAATAAAGCCTTGAATTGACCGACTTATGAATGTATCATTTAGGGCATGTAACATCGAAGATCTTGACGAATTGGTTGAAATATCAAGAGTTACTTTTGTCGATGCCTTTGAAAAGGTAAATAAGCCTGAAGATTTTAGTAATTATTTAGCCAAAGCCTTTAGTATTGAAAAAATAAAGTCAGCGTTATTAGATACGAATACACAGTTCTATTTTGCATATCTAAATGACTCACTTGTGGGTTATTTTAAATTGAATGAGAGGGAGGCTCAAACAGAATCTTTTGAAGATAATACATTAGAGCTCGAACGTATTTATGTGCTGCAGGATTTCCAAGGAAAGCAAATAGGAAAGGCCATGTTATATAAAACCATTGCCATTGCCAAAACGAAAAAAGCTTCCTTTCTTTGGTTAGGTGTATGGGAGAAAAACAAAGAAGCCATAAAGTTTTATGAACGTTATGGCTTTAAAAAGTTTATGACACATCCTTATTTGATTGGTAAGGATAAACAAACAGATTGGTTAATGAAACTAGTACTTCACTAGCTAAGTACGATTCGCTCTTTTCCTGTTTTTCTCAAGATTTTCTTTTAGGTTTTCGAGTTTTTTTAACCATTTTTCTTCATCGACAGGAGATAATTTGCCCTTATTTTTAAGCTTCTCATATTTCTTTTGGGCATCGCTATATTTCTCTATGGCATTTTCATAATTCTTTTGGGCTTTCTCACTTCTCTTTAGCTCTTTTTCAGCTTGTTTTTGTTTTTTTTCTGCCTTTTTCTGTTTGTTCTCAGCTTGTTTCTGTGCTTTTTCAGCTTGTTTAATTTTCTTTTCTGTTGCGATCTTGTTCTTCAATTTGTTTTTGATCACAAGCTGTTCATCAGCCGAAAGATCGGCTGTAACATCAACACCATTAAGAAGTATTTTTTCACCTTTTACACGGTATTCTTTTCCTTCATGCTCAATCTGCTGTGCATTCACCAATGCTACCATAAATAAGCATACAATTGCAATAAAAAGCTTTACATTTTTCATGATTCTATCAATTTAATAAACAAAATTAATTAATTAAATAGTACATAATACATCGGCTGCTTTTTTTAACGTTTCATTTTTTTTCGCAAAACAAAAACGAAGCATTTTATTATCCAATCCATTAGTATTAAATACCGAAATCGGTATGGCAGCAATTTTATTTTCTTTGGTTAATCGTATGGCATAATCAATATCATTTTCTTCGGTGATAGCGCTGTAATCCAATAATTGAAAATAAGTACCACCAGAAGGGATAAACTTAAACCGAGATCCTTGAATTAATTTTAAAAAGAAGTCCCTTTTTTCCTGATATAATGATCGAACATTGAGGTAATTATTTTCATCTTTAAGATATTTTGCCAACCCAACTTGAATAGGATGATTGGCACTAAACACATTGTATTGATGCGTTTTTCTAAATTCAGACATAAGTTCTGAGGGGGCAGCACAATACCCTATTTTCCACCCTGTATTATGGAAGGTTTTACCAAAGGATGCCACCACAAAGCTGCGTTCTTTTAATATATGGAAACAGACATATGCTTTGATGTTGGTTTTCATCATAAAGAATGTGTTCATACACTTCATCACTCAATATAATAATATTGGTGTCTTTTACCAAATTCTCTAAAGCCAGCATATCTTCTTTACTCCAAACCGTACCACAAGGATTATGCGGTGTGTTGATGATGATCATTTTGGTTTTAGCATTTATCAAAGGTCTCACTTTTTCCCAATCGACTTTATAATAAGGAGCATCGAGCTGCACATAGACAGGCTTACCTTTATGCAATGTTACGGCTGGTTCGTAGCAGTCATAAGCAGGTTTAAAAATGATCACCTCGTCACCTGCATTCACAAAAGTTGAAATGATGGTAAATATGGCCTGGGTGGCACCGGCAGTGATCGTAATTTCATTTTCAGGATGATAAGTTGAACTATATAAAGCATCAAATTTTTTCGCAATTTGTTCCCTTAAAGGAAGGATGCCTTGCATGGGTGAATACTGGTTGAATCCTTTTTCCATGGCTTTAGAGACAAGTTCAATAAGTTTTGGGTCTGATTCGAAATCAGGAAACCCTTGAGATAAATTAAGGGCATGATGCTTTTTTGCCAAGGCACCCATCACCGTAAAAATAGTGGTCCTTACATTGGGTAGTTTAGAAATTATTGAATTGTTGTCAAAAGGCATAAGCCAAATATTTGTAATACTAAGCTACGAAATATGTAAATAAAAGAAGTCTTTCAACTATTAATAAGTATTAGATAACCTTAAATTTTATTGAATGACCAATATCATTGACTTTTAATGATACTCTTACGAACTTTATTCATTAATAATTTTATAACTCTAAATCTATGAAAAATGAAAACAAAACTACTAGTATTCGTCATGCTTTTGATTGGCCTGACGAGCTTTTCACAAAACACTTATGTACCTGATGATGAATTCGAACAATACTTAATTGATTTTGGTTTTGATACTGGACCATTAGATGATTATGTTCCAACAGCCAACATTAATACTGTTACTTTTTTAGAAATACAATTCTTACCAATTATCGACCTCACTGGTATTGAAGATTTTAGTGCTTTAGAAATTTTACGTTGCAATTATCTTCAACTAGCAAGTTTAGATGTAAGTCAAAATACCGCTTTACGTTATCTGGATTGTATAGATAATGAGTTAACAAGTTTAGATCTAAGTCAAAATACAGAATTAACTAATTTAGATTGTTCTTCTAACAAATTAGCCACTTTAAATGTGAGTCAAAACACCTTATTGACTTCTCTATACTGTCAAGATAATCTATTAACAAGTTTGGATGTTAGTCAAAATACAGCATTAACTAGTTTGTCTTGTAATGCCAACCAATTAACAAGTTTGAATGTTAGGCAAAACACAGCATTAAATTTTTTAGATTGTTATAATAATCAATTGACAAGTTTGGATCTAAGCCAAAATATTGTATTAAAAAATATTAATTGTTATAATAATCAATTAACCAATTTAGATCTAAGTCAAAATACAGAGTTAATTTTTTTATATTGTTATAATAATCTATTAACAAGTTTAGATGTAAGTCAAAGTTATGTTTTAAGTCAGTTAAGTTGTTCTAACAATCAATTAACAAGTTTAGATCTCAGTCAAAACGCAGTATTGGCTGTTTTAATTTCCGAGTCCAATAATCTAAATCGCTTAGACGTTAAAAATGGAAATAATACTATTATCAATACATTTCGTGCAACGGGGAACCCAAACCTTACTTGTATAAATGTAGATAATGCAACCTATTCGACAACAAACTGGACGAATATTGACTCGCAGTCCTATTTTAGCGAAAATTGTAATTATGATACTTTTGTCCCTGATGACAATTTTGAAAATTATTTAGAAACACACGATGCTGCTGGGCATACGGTTGCTTTAGGTGATTTGTTAAGTATGGGAAATGGTATTGCTAATGATAATTATGTAACAACAGCAAAAATTGATACCTTAACTACATTAGATGTTGGAGCATGGGGTATTAGTGATTTAACCGGTATTGAAGACTTTGTAAGCTTAACAAAATTATTATGTGATTGGAATCAACTTACAAGCTTAGATATAACTAATAATACCGCTCTTACAGAATTAAATTGTTACCGCAACCAACTTGCAAGTTTAGACGTAAGTAAAAATGCAAATTTGAACTCGCTATATTGTGATGATAATCAACTTATTAATTTAGACGTAAGCAATAATATTGCTTTATCCGTCTTAAGTTGTGGGGATAATCAACTTACAAGTCTAGATGTAAGCAATAATGTTAATTTAAAAGAATTGTACATTTACAACACCGCTCAACTTACTAGTTTAGATCTAAGTAATAATACTGCCTTGACTTGGTTGACGTGTTATAACAATCAACTTACAAATTTAGATGTAAACGGAGCAGCAGCTTTAGATTTTATTAATTGTAGTAATAATCAACTTACAAGTTTAGATGTTAGTCAAAATACTGCTTTAACAACGTTATATTGTGATCACAACCCACTTACAACAAATTTAACTGTAAATGGTGCAACTTCTTTATATTTGATAGTTTGTGACAATACTCAACTTACAAGCCTAGATGTAAGTGGGGCTACTGCTTTAACAACTTTATATTGTGAAAATGGTCAACTGGAGAGTTTAAACGTAACTGGAGCATCTGCTCTTTACTGGTTATATTGTCACCATAATCAGCTTACAAGTTTAGATGTCAGTCAAAATACTGTATTGGATCAACTATATTGTAACAATAATCAATTGACAAGTTTAAATATGAAGAATGGAAATAATGTAATTATGGGTTTAGGGTTTAATGCACAAACCAACCCAAACTTGCTTTGTATAGATGTTGATGATGCAGCTTGGAGTACAGCTAATTGGTCAAACTATGTTGACCCTCAAACTAATTTCAGTGAAGATTGTGCAACCTTTTTAGGAGTTGATGATGAAATTTTATCCGAAGGGTTAAATTTATATCCAAATCCGGTCTACGATATTTTAATCTATAGATTCAAAAATAGCGACTTAAAAAAATTGAGATATATTCAATTTTAGGTCAAAAAGTAAAAGAGATCAATTCAGATTATAATTCAATATCAATTAACCATTTGCCGAGAGGTATTTTTATGATTAAAATATATTCTGAAAAAGGGATAGCAGTCAGAAAATTGATTAAACAGTAATAATAAAAAATCCCAAGCTTTATGCTTGGGATTTTTGTTTTATAAAGACCCTTCGGCCCTGCCTGCCGGCAGGCAAGGTGCGCTCAGGGTGACATCTGCTAACATTATAAACTCGCTTTCAAATACTCCCTATTCATTCTGGCAATATTTGTTAGAGAAATGCCTTTCGGGCATTCTACCTCACAAGCACCTGTATTGGTACAATTACCAAAGCCTTCTTCATCCATTTGTTTTACCATTTTCAATACGCGTTCTGTAGCCTCTATCCGTCCTTGTGGTAATAAAGCAAACTGCGAAACCTTTGCCGAAACAAATAACATGGCACTCGAGTTCTTACAACTGGCTACACAGGCCCCACAACCAATACAGGTAGCAGAATCCATAGCCTCATCGGCATCATATTTTGAAATGAGAATATTATTTGCATCTTGCGTATTACCCGATGTATTCACAGAAATAAATCCGCCTGCATGTTGAATCCGGTCAAATGCCGATCTGTCAACAATTAAATCTTTAATTACTGGAAAAGCTTTAGCCCGCCACGGTTCAATAACAATAGTATCTCCATCTTTAAAACTTCTCATGTGCAATTGACAAACGGTAATTTCTCTGTCAGGGCCATGCGCACGTCCATTAATGAACATAGAGCACATACCACAAATTCCTTCGCGACAATCATGATCAAAAGCAATAGGTTCATCATCCTTATCGATTAGATCTTGATTTAGAACGTCGAGCATTTCAAGAAATGACATGTCTGGAGATACATCATTTAGTTGATACTCCACAATGTTGCCTTTGGTATTGGCATCTTTTTGCCGCCATATTTTTAAGGTTATTCTCATAGTATTCCTATTTATAACTTCTTTCTTTAACTTCTATATCTTCGTATTTTAACACTTCCTTATGTAACTTCGCATCGCTGGGTTCTCCTTTAAATTCCCAGGCCGAAACATATTGGAATTCCTTTCTGCGTTTAGCTTCTCCCTCCTTGGTTTGATGTTCTTCTCTAAAGTGTCCTCCACAAGACTCTTCACGTTGTAATGCATCTTTTGCAAATAATTCCCCTAACTCTAAGAAATCTGCAACACGACCTGCTTTAGCTAACTCTTCATTATATTCATCCGCTTTTCCTGGAATTTTTACGCCTTTCCAAAATTCTTTTCTGAGTTCAGCAATCTCACTGATAGCCTCTTTTAAATCTTTTGCATTTCGAGACATTCCACATTTATTCCACATAATTTTCCCTAAACGTTTGTGAAAATAGTCGACAGAATAAGTACCCTTGTTATTTATTAACTTATCAATTTTAGCCCTTACCTCATTTTCTGCTTCATCAAACTCAGGACTTTCTGTAGGAATTTTGCCCGTTCTGATATCATCGGCCAAATAATCTCCTATGGTATAAGGCAACACAAAATAGCCATCTGCCAATCCTTGCATTAAAGCAGAAGCACCCAATCGGTTCGCACCATGATCAGAAAAATTCGCTTCACCAATACAATACAAGCCGGGAACGGTTGTCATTAAATTATAATCGACCCAAATTCCACCCATGGTATAATGAACCGCAGGATAGATCATCATAGGAGTTTCGTAGGGATTTTGGTCTATGATTTTCTCATACATTTGGAATAAATTTCCATATTTACTCTTAATGATTTCTTTTCCTAATTTGGTAACTAAGTCTTTGTCATTTTCATCCAAGCCTTTTATATGAGCCTGTTCCTTACCATATCTATTTATGGCAAAGGCAAAATCTAAATACACAGCTTCACCGGTTGCATTTACTCCAAAACCTGCGTCACAACGTTCTTTTGCTGCTCTGGAAGCAACATCACGAGGAACCAGGTTTCCAAATGCAGGATATCGGCGTTCTAAGAAATAATCCCTATTCTCTTCGGGTATTTGTGTAGGTTTTAATTTTCCCTCTTGAATGGCCTTCGCATCATCTAAATGTTTCGGTACCCAAATCCTACCATCATTACGCAGAGATTCTGACATTAATGTCAACTTTGATTGATGGTCTCCGGATACCGGAATACATGTTGGGTGAATTTGTGTAAAACATGGATTCGCAAAATAGGCACCACGTTTATGCGCTTTCCAGGCAGCTGTTACATTACTACCCATGGCATAAGTCGATAAATAAAAGGCATTTCCATAACCACCGGTTCCTAAAACAACAGCATGCGCTGAATGCCGCTCAATTTCGCCGGTAACCAAGTTTCTTGCAATAATACCTCTTGCTTTACCATCAACGATTACAACGTCTAACATTTCATGGCGATTATACATTTTGATCTTACCTCGTCCAATTTGACGGTTCATAGCAGCATATGCCCCTAATAATAATTGCTGACCTGTTTGACCTTTAGCATAAAATGTACGTGAAACCAATACACCACCAAAAGAACGGTTATCTAACAACCCGCCATAATCACGAGCAAAAGGAACTCCTTGTGCAACGCATTGATCTATAATATTTGTGGAAACTTCTGCTAAGCGATGTACGTTAGCTTCCCGTGAACGATAATCACCTCCTTTTACAGTGTCATAGAATAATCTATATGTTGAATCTCCGTCACCTTGATAATTCTTAGCAGCATTAATTCCACCTTGTGCGGCAATGGAGTGTGCTCTTCGTGGAGAATCTTGGAAACAAAATGCTTTTACATTATATCCTAATTCTGCTAATGTTGCGGCAGCAGAACCTCCGGCTAATCCGGTACCCACAATTATAATATCTATATTCCGCTTATTAGCAGGGTTAACTAAATTAATTTTGTCTTTATAGGTTGTCCATTTATCTTTAATTGGACCTTCTGGTATTTTTGAATTTAAAGTCGCCATACTGTTTCTTAAGATTAATGGTTAAAATGATGATAAAGAGCGATGATAATGAATCCTAAAGGAATAACAATGGAATAAATAGTCCCTAAAGATTTCACCCATTTGGTATATTTATTGTTGAATCCGATTGATTGGAAGGCCGATTGAAACCCATGTAATAAGTGCAGCGCTAATAAAATAAATGCCACGACATAGATACCAACACGAACCGGACTTAAAAACTTATGGGTCAACTCCTCATAATATCTAAAACCCTCACCATCGGCCAGTAAGCCGGACATATCTCCCTGTAAATACTTTGTATTTAATTCCGGGAGCCAAAAGTCATAAAAATGCAGGCCGATGAAAACAAGAATAACACCTCCGCTCAGTATCATATTCCTTGACATCCAAGTGGCATTGGCAGCTCCATCAAACTTTACATATTTTTCCTTTCTGGCACCTTTGTTTCTTATCTCTAGAACAAACCCCATGACAAAGTGAAAAACAACGCCAAAAATCAATACCGGTTGTAGTGCAAATTGAATTAATGGATTGGTTCCCATAAAATGTGACAATTCATTAAAAACACTTTCACTAAACAAGGATGTGATATTAACGGCCAAGTGAATAATTAAGAAAAAAATGAGGAAAAGTGCTGACAAGGCCATCGCAACTTTCCTCCCAACTGATGAAGATAAAAATCCGCCCATTATGATTAGTTTTATGAAAGTAACAAAGGTAATGTTTACTTTTAGTTTGATAAAATGTATCCTGAACTTTTTCTTATTTAGAATCATTTTAAAACCTTAACTTTATTGAAGGTTTAAAAGATTGAATTTAGCTTACAATTTAATGAATATATTCATACTATCAGTTGATGAAAATATCTATTCTACTAAGAGGTTATTCGATGAAGCCCTAAACAGAGGGCATACTGTAAGGGTGATAAATCATACCAAATGTTCGGTTAAATTAGGAAAAGGAAGACCACAAATTATTTTTGACGGTAAGAATATTATTGATGAACCTGATGCGATCATTCCCAGAATTGGGGCATCAGTAAGTCGGCATGGTGCAGCTGTTGTAAAGGAGTTTGAAATGAATGGGGTATTTAGTGCAGCGCGTTCGTTGGGAATATTAAGAGCGCAAAATAAGGTTAGAACCTTACAGATTATGAATAGAAAAAATATTCCAATTCCCCAAACTGTTTTTTCTATAGATCCTCAGAACATCGATGAACAGATTGAATTACTTGGCGGGCCTCCTGTAATTATTAAACTACAGGAAGGCACGCAAGGTTTAGGGGTAATATTGGCAGAATCTGCTAAATCTGCTAAATCTATTATAGACACATTTTATAATATGAATGCCAGTATTCTATTGCAAGAATATGTAGAAGAATCGAATGGGGAGGATATTAGGGCTATTGTAGTTGGTAATAAAGTGGTCGCTGCGATGAAGCGTATGGGCGAAAAAGGTGACTTTAGGTCTAATATTCATCGAGGAGGTACAGGAGAATTGGTAGAATTATCAGACAAGGAGAAAAGAATTGCCTTAAGGGCAACAAAATATCTCAGCCTGCCGGTAGCCGGGGTTGATATGATAAGGTCTAAAAAAGGGGCAATGCTCATAGAAGTAAATGCATCACCGGGCTTGCAAGGTGTAGAAGCCTTTACAAAAGTGAATGTTGCAGAGCATATTATAAAATATCTAGAAAACAATGTTCGAAAAAAATTTCAGAAATGAAACCATTGAATTAAGGGGCATAAAGGTAGATTAGGCGAAAGTAAATTGATAAAATTCACCATAGACAGATTGCCTACAGGCACCCTTATTGAAATTCCGGTGTATGTGTTTAATGGAAATAAATTAGGTCCTACTGTTTTACTACAAGGTGGATTACATGGCGATGAAACCAATAGTATCGAAATCATCAGACGAATGCTCGAGAATGATTATTTCAAGATCGAAAGGGGCTGTGTGATCGTAGTGCCATTATTGAGCGTATTCGGTTTCCTGCATTTTTCTAGAGATGTACATGGAAAAGATGTAAACAGAAGTTTCCCGGGTACTAAAACAGGATCATTGGCAAGCCGTATAGCCTATTTCCATATGATCTCAAAAAGTCCAATAAAGATTACCAAAAAAAGCGGTAGTATATACTTAAACAAAAAAAGATGGATAAGGGCCAAAATTGCGGGACTATTTAATTCATTTGCTCATAATGGCGATAAGGTTGTAAAAGGACAAATTATTGGAGATATTACTGATACTTATGGAGAAACATCTCTAAAAATAAAGTCGCCTATATCTGGATATATTATCGCTATAAATTATTTTCCGGTGATCAATAGGGGAGACGCCATATTTCATTTGGGGGTTGATAATTAGTAGTATATTTACATTATTAAAATAATTGTACAATTCTAATGTCCGAACCAGCTAAACATATTTTAGATCCGAACAAATGGGTCAATGCGCATGCTGATTATTTATTTAACTATGCTATTAGCAGGATAAATAATGAAGAATTGGCAAAAGACATTGTACAGGAAACATTTTTTTCTGGTTTAAAAGGGCAAGAAAATTTTAGAGGTCAGGCTTCAGAACGAACCTGGCTGGTTTCCATTTTAAAACGTAAGATCATAGACCATTATCGAAAAATTAATTCGGCTAAAGGGAAGGCCGAGGTTAGGGTAAATTTTTATCAGGATGGTGATAAAAAAGGAAATTGGATAGAAGAAAGGGTACCAAGATCATGGGATAACGAAGCGGAAAAAGATCTTGAAAATGAAGAGCTTAAAAACGCTTTAGACAGCTGCATAAAAAACTTGCCTGAAAAATATAGAGTAGTTTTTTTGATGAAGACGGTACAGCAATACGAAACAGAAGATATATGTAATGAACTAGGTATAACAGCGTCTAACCTTTGGGTTATTATCCACAGGGCAAGGCACCAGTTAAGAAAATGTTTGGAAGATAATTGGTTTGCTAAATAAAGTATAATGAGTAAAGTATTATTTATTAATTGCGATGAAGCTACTGCTATTTGTAATAAAAACCAGTACAAAGAAGCTTCTTTATGGGAAAAGGTTAAATTAAGTGTTCATTTTTTTATCTGTAAAAAATGTGGCATGTATTCTAAACAAAATACCATCCTTACTAATGCGTGTAATAAGCATTTACATAAATGTGAAGCAGAACACAAATTAACCGAAAAAGAAAAAAAAGAACTGCAAATTAAAGTAGTAGAAAAAATAAAATAATCTATATATATTTAATATGTAAGCAGAACTTTTGTTCTGCTTTTTTAATTTAGAGATATGGGATTTTTACCGGAAAAAATTGATGAATATGTTGTGGCTCATTCACAGGATGAACCTGCCTTGTTGAAAAAATTAAGTAAAGAAACCTGGCAAAAAATATTGAACCCTGCCATGCTTAGCGAGCATTATCAAGGGCGAATACTTTCTTTGGTTTCGAAAATACTTCAACCTAAAGTTATTCTAGAAATTGGCACCTATACGGGTTATTCGGCATTGTGCCTTGCCGAAGGTTTACCAAAAGATGGATTATTACATACCATTGACCATAATGAAGAATTGGTAGATTTTCAAAAAAAATACTTCACCTTATCGTCTTATAAACATCAGATCAAACAACATTTAGGAAATGCCCTGGAAATCATTCCAACCATTAAAGAAAACTTTGATCTTGTTTTTATCGATGCAGATAAAAATAACTATGCCAATTATTTTAATTTGATAATCGATAAAATGAATAAAGGAGGAATTATTATATCTGATAATGTGCTATGGTATGGGAAAGTACTTGAGAAACCCGATCCAAAAGATGAGGACACCAAAGCCCTCATAGCTTATAATGACTTAGTGAAGAAAGATAAGAGGTTAGAATCGGTAATGCTTCCTATTAGGGACGGCTTAACATTGAGCAGGGTAAAATAATCTACTCCAATTTTTTTAGAAAAAGTAAGCTTATTTTATAAAATATAGTTCCTATGAATATACCCAATAGCATACCTGAAAATATATCTACAGGATAATGAACGCCGACATAAATACGACTATAGGCAAATAGGATAGGCCAAATAAGTAATAATAGCGTGTATTTATAATATTGTTTTAGTGTAAGGATTAAAAAAACGCTAACTGCAAAAGATGTGGTGGCATGACCCGACACAAAACTAAACCCTCCAGATCTTTTTAAAACCCTGGTAAATTCATTTATGGAGGGGTCGTTATTCGGCCGTAATCTTCCATAATAATCTTTTATAAAATTTACAAATTGGTCTGAAAAAGTAACGAGCAGGGCTACTATAAAAATAATTAATAAACTCTTTTTCCATCCATAAGCCTTCACAACCAAAAACAGCAATACAACAAATAATGGAACCCAACTAAATTGATTGGTTACAAGAATCCAAAATGAATCCCAGGTTTCGTTTCCTAATGAGTTTAGGAATTGAAATAGTTCTTTATCATAATGAATAATTTTATCTAAAAAGGTCAACTTATAAATTGCGTTTTATAGGGCCTGTAATATCGTCAACAGTTTCTTTAATATTGTCTTTAATAGTATTGACCTCGTCTTTAATGTTTTTGGTAAGTTCAGTATCTATGCCCTGTTTTTCAGCAGTATTTTGAATTTCTCGTTTAATTTCGTTCGTAGCATCTTTTAACTGACGCATACCTTTGCCCAAACCTCTGGCCATAGTTGGTATTTTGTCTGCCCCAAACAACATCAATACAATGACAAGGATCACAAATATTTCGGCACCGCTGATAAATAAAAAATGCATAGTCATTAAATAGATTGCAAAGATAATACAATTAGTGGATTTTGAACTTTAGAAAATTTAAGATTAACAATTCATTAGCACTATGAACCATATCAATAGCCCATTAATTCCAACATTCAAAAAACATATACTAAGATGAACTTTTATTTATACCGCCAACTCGTGAGATCGGCTCCTTTAGGGGCACTTTCTGTAATTCGTTTCATAATCTTAGGCACATACATGGTGTTATAGCGCAATCTTGAGATATGATTGGGATTTTCTTGATCACCATTCCAACAATGTTCAGCCCTGTCACCATAATCGACTTCACCGGCATAATATGGGTCGGTCGTACTTTCTAAAAAAGCCTCCATTGAATATACGGCATTGTTAAGGTAATAATTATCCATATCTCCACAGTAAATATGAATTTTTCCTTTTAATTTTTCACCTACTTTATCCCAATCCCGTTCAAGAATATATTTAAGATCGTAATTTTCTTTCCAATAATTAGCAACTTCAGCATTAATTTCACCGGTATATTTATCCCAGATCCGAACGGGGTATCCGTCTTCTCCTTGGGGAGAATAAGTGGCCTCCCAAATATCCCATTGCTGGCCAGACCTTGATTTTTCTCCTAAAACCAATTCAAGATGATTTTCCTGTTTTAAGGTTGCGGAAATGTTACCAAGATAATCACGACGACTAGGGACTTCTAGTTTTTTATGATCGCTCTTATAGAAATAAGCATTTTTATCTTCATAAATATTGGTTAAACAATAGTTACTAAAATCAATAGGATCCGGACAGGCAGCAAAACAGCCATTATATTCATCTGGATATTTTACCTGTACCGCCAAAGCCTCCCATCCACCGGTTGATCCGCCATATAAAAACCGCGACCAACCCGCTCCTTGCCCTCTGAATATTTTTTCAATATGCGGAATCAATTCATAAGTAATGGCATCTCCATAAGGCCCTTGGCTTGCTGAATTAACGGCATATGAATCGTCATAATAGGGCGTTGGATGCTGAATTTCTATTATCAGAAACCTTGGGAAATCAGGCTCATTCCAGCGCTTATAAAAATTGTAAGCTTCTTGTTGTTGAATGATATTGTAACCCTCTAGACCAAATCTCTCAGAATAATCGGGTTCAAGATCTGCATCGGGTGGTGTTGTTCTAAAACCACCAAAATCGGAGGGGAAATGTCCGTGAAATATCATCAAAGGGTATTTCGCTTCAGGATGTTCATTATAACCTTTTGGTAATAGAACATGAGCCCCTAAATACATATCTCTACCCCAAAATTCAGATAATTTTTCTGATCTTATTTTTATATGTTTTATCCACTCTGTATCTGCGGGCGCTTTTATTTCCGGAATCATTTGATCTAATACAATATCGAAATTCTCTATCCCATTTTCTGTAACAGTTATTTTAAAAGGCTTGCTATATAAATTACCCGGAGATCTGTTCCATTTTTGTCCCTCACCCTGATCCATTGGGAGTTTAACGGTTTGTCCTGTAGAAAGATTAAAAGTATCGTAAATATGTAATAAGGCTTGAACATAATAATCTCCCGGACTAATATCTTTTAAACTTTCAAAGGGGAATCCGAAAATACTTTCGTTAAAAGTAACCTTCTTTCCTGGCGCTAATTTATTGACATCCATTCCATACACCAACTGATGTTGAAACCCCATACCAATTTGAAAACGGGGTTCCTCTTCATCGTTATTCGAAAGCATCAATAATAACCGCCCATCGAGATCTTCCTTAATAATATCTTCTGAAAATGAAACATTAATGGCAATTTCTGATTTTTTATCAGAATTTGTCTTGCATCCAATGGCAATAAAAAGAATAAAGATCGATAAAAGGGAAAGATTTTTCATGGTTTTAATATTTGAATGACAAGCTAAAAATTTTCAATTCAAATTTCTGCAGGTCAAATTTCTATAAATTATTTTTTTGTCAACATTCGTTTAATTTCGTTCAATTTCATCAAGGCTTCAATAGGCGTAAGGGTATCAATATTTGTCGATAAAATTTCTTCTTTAATATCTTCTAAAAGCGGATCGTCAAGTTTAAAAAAACTCAGTTGCACATCTTCATGTATAGCCTGGTTTAATTTATTTTTAATGTCATCAGAACTATGATTTTGTTCTAATTTTTTTAGCATTTTATTGGCTCTATGAATTACAGAGGCCGGCATGCCCGCCATTTTAGCTACATGTATACCGAAGCTGTGCTCACTACCACCAGGCACTAATTTTCGTAAAAAAATAATGGTATCTTTTAATTCTTTGATAGATATAGTAAAGTTCTTTATGCGCTCAAAAGTACCTGTCATGTCATTCAACTCGTGATAATGGGTAGCAAATAAGGTTTTTGCTCTTGAAGGATGTTCATGAAGGTATTCAGCGATGGCCCATGCAATAGAAATACCATCATAAGTGCTGGTACCGCGACCAATTTCATCTAATAATACCAAGCTACGTTCCGAAATATTATTAAGAATATTGGCAGTTTCATTCATTTCAACCATAAAGGTCGATTCACCCATAGAGATATTATCACTAGCGCCAACACGGGTAAATATTTTATCTACAATGCCTATTCTGGCATGTTGAGCAGGAATATAACTCCCCATTTGCGCCAACAGTACGATAAGGGCAGTTTGACGTAATATGGCCGATTTACCACTCATGTTAGGCCCGGTGATCATGATGATCTGTTGTTCATTACGATTCAAAAAAACATCATTGGCAATATATTCCTCACCTATTGGTAATTGTTTTTCAATAACTGGATGGCGGCCATTTTTAATTTCCAAATCGGTACTTTCATCTAAATGTGGACGAACATAATTATTATCTTTAGCCGTCAAGGCAAACGAACATAAGCAATCTAATTTGGCAATTTGCTTTGCATTTTGTTGTACTTCTTGAATATAGGCGAGCATAAAATGCAACAACTGTGAGAATAATTGTTGCTCTAAAATGGCAATTTTTTCTTCCGCTCCCAGAATTTTAGTTTCGTATTCTTTTAATTCTTCGGTGATATATCTTTCGGCACTCACCAATGTCTGTTTGCGGACCCAATTCTCCGGAACTTTATCTTTATGTGTATTTCGGACTTCTATATAATACCCAAAAACGTTATTGAAAGCAATTTTTAAGCTCGATATACCGGTTCTCTCAGTTTCGCGGGTAACAATTTTATCTAAGTAGTCTTTTCCTGACGTTGAAATAGCACGAAGTTCATCTAATTCTTCGGAAACGCCCTTGGCGATGGCTTTACCTTTATTAATATTAACGGGCGCTTCATCATCAAGGGTTTTATCAATTCTATTTATAAGTTCTGTACATTCATGAAGTGCTTTTCCAAAACTTTGTAACGATTTATTGGCACTTTTTTCTGAGGCCTCCTTTATGGGTAATATGGCTTTTAGTGAATCTTTTAATGATACTACTTCCCTTGGATTTATTTTGGCTGTTGCCACTTTCGAGATCAACCTTTCTATATCACTTATTTGTTTTATCTGGTAGGTAACTTTTTCATAGAAAGAATCGTTATCTATCAGGAATTTTACTATTTCATGTCGTTTTTGAATTTCATCTAAGCTTTTTAATGGTAGCGCCAGCCATCGTTTTAACAATCTACCACCCATTGGAGAGATGGTACGGTCAATAACATCCAGCAAGGTTACTGCTTCAGGAGATTGTGAATAATATAATTCTAAATTCCTGATCGTAAATCTATCCATCCAAACATAATGATCTTCTTCAATTCGATGAATACCAGAAATATGTTTTAGCCGATCATGTTGTGCCTCAGACAAGTAATACAATACTACACCTGCTGCGATTATTCCATTGGGTATATCGTCTATGCCAAAACCTTTAAGTGATTTTATCTTAAAATGATTTATTAAGCTTTCATTGGCATAATCTTCCTGAAATATCCAATCATCGAGATAAAAAGAATAGAAGCGTTCTCCAAATAACTCAAGAAATTTAGTTTTAAATTGTTTTTGTACTAAAACTTCGCTGGGATTAAAATTCTGTAATAACTTATCTATATACTCGCTGTTTCCTTCGGCCACCAGGAATTCACCCGTTGAAATATCCAGAAAAGAAATTCCTAAATGTTTCTTGCCAAAATGGATTGCTGCTAAAAAATTATTGGTTTTAGACTGTAATACTTCATCATTCATCGCTACACCGGGTGTGACCAATTCTGTAACGCCCCTTTTAACAATCGTTTTGGTCATTTTGGGGTCTTCCAACTGGTCACAAATGGCTACCCGCATTCCTGCTTTTACTAGTTTTGGTAAGTAAGTATTTAAAGAATGGTGCGGAAATCCGGCCAATGCTGTCTCCGTCTCGCTGCCCGCACCGCGCTTGGTGAGTACGATACCTAAAACCCTGGCTGCTTTTACAGCGTCTTCTCCAAAAGTTTCATAAAAATCACCTACTCTAAATAACAACATGGCATCAGGGTATTTACCCTTGATGGCATTATATTGTTTCATTAAAGGAGTGACTTTCTTTGAATTTGCAGCCAATTATTGCAATTTTAAATTAGTTTTGCGAAGTTAATTATTCAGACTTAAAGATAACATTTTTTATGAGGAAATTGAAAAATAGCGAACTGGACAGATTGACCAATGAAGCCTTTAAAAAAATAAAAAAAACGCCTTTAATTGTTATTTTAGATAATATTAGAAGTTTGAATAATATTGGTTCCGTTTTTAGAACAAGTGACGCTTTTTTGATCGAAAAAGTTTATCTCTGCGGTATTACTGCAAGGCCTCCACATAAAGACATCCATAAAACGGCATTGGGCGCAACTGATTCTGTCGATTGGGAATATGTTGAAGACACCCTATCATTAGTCAATTATTTAAAAAAGCAAGGCGTTACAGTAGCCTCCATTGAACAGGCTGTAAATAGTATTGAATTACAAGATTTTCAACCCGAAAAAAATAAGAAATTAGCTGTTGTTTTTGGTAATGAGATCAAAGGTGTAGATCAGGAAGTGGTAAATATTTCTGATTATTGTATTGAAATACCTCAATATGGCACTAAACATTCATTGAATATTTCGGTTAGTTGCGGTGTTGTGCTTTGGGATTTATTTTGTAAAATGAAATTATAAGTTTTGGACGATTTTATACTTTTTTTACGATTAGGCCTATATCACGTTTTAGATTGGAAGGCATATGATCATATTCTTTTTTTAATAGTGCTTACTATAGTTTTTACTTTTAGTAATTGGAAAAAAGTGTTATGGTTGATTACTTTATTTACGATTGGTCATACCTTAACATTAGGATTGGCGGCTTATAGATTTATCAGTTTTGATACTAAAATTGTAGAATTCTTAATTGCCGCAACTATTTTTCTTACAGCTTTTGTTAATATTATAATGGTTAAAAAGAAACAGAAAAAGGCTTATTTAAACCTGTTTTTTGCATTTTTCTTTGGGTTAATCCACGGGTTGGGATTTTCAAATTATTTTAGAATGATGATCGACAATGGTGATGCCAAAATAATACCCTTACTTGAATTTGCTGTTGGAATTGAAATAGCTCAGGTTATTATCGTTTTAAGTATATTATTGGTAGGTTATATAGTTCAAAAATTATTAAGAATATCTAAACGAGACTGGGTATTAGTAATATCATCCATTGTCATAGGTATCGTTATACCAATGCTTATAGAAAGAAAATTTTGGTAAAATTTTAACAGCAATCGAGCAATTTTTCTAAGTACTTTGCTTTTAGAAAATAAACTGCTATTTTAGGAGTTATATTGTTAACCAACCAATTATTAGAATCAATACCACTCGTTTTTTATTAAATGACCGAAAAAAAACAACTTAGATATGATATTGCCTATTTAAAAATGGCAAGAGAATGGGCTCAATTGTCATATTGTAAACGCAAGCAAGTCGGCGCGCTTATTGTTAAAGATAAAATGATCATTTCTGATGGTTATAATGGAACGCCAACCGGATTTGAGAATGTTTGTGAAGATGATGATGATCATACAAAATGGTATGTGTTGCATGCTGAGGCGAATGCTATTTTAAAAGTAGCTTCCTCAACGCAATCATGCAAGGGAGCGACATTATATATAACTTTGTCTCCCTGTAGAGAATGCAGTAAATTAATTCATCAATCAGGAATTAAAAGATTGGTATATGCAGATGCTTATAAGGATGATGAAGGTTTACAATTTTTAAAAAAAGCGGGTGTAGAACTGGTTCATATTAAGAAAGTATGATTAAAAACAAAATATATATTCCATTATTTCTTTCCATAGCGGTTGCCTTGGGCGTCTTTATCGGTAGTATGCTCGACTATCCTGAAAAGAAAACAGTTATGTTCTTTAATAGGAATCCTCAAGAAGCGAAAATTAAACGATTGATCGATTTTATTCAATATGATTATGTAGATAAAGTTGATACAGATAGTTTACTTGACGGAACAATAAGAGAGTTATTAGAAAAACTGGATCCTCATTCTGTATATATTCCGGCAAGTGAACATGGGCTCATAGCCGAGAGTATGAATGGCGAATTTGGTGGAGTGGGCATTCAATTTAGAATGTATAGAGATACTTTAACGGTAATTAAAGTTGTAGAAAATGGTCCTAGTGAGAAAGCGGGGATCAAACCAAGTGATAGAATATTAATTGCGGATAATGATACTTTGTTTGGACGTCAGTTGGATTCTGATTACATATTTAAAACCCTGAAAGGGGAACCGAATACTAAGGTTAACCTGACTATTTATCGAAAATCTGAAGATAAATTTCTGAATTTCACGATTAAAAGAGGAAGTATACCTATTAAAAGTGTAGTGGGTCATTATATGATAAATGATAGCTTGGGTTATATAAAAATAAACAAATTTGCCTCTACGACTTATGATGAATTTAAATCAGCACTGACAGATTTATCAAAGAAAAATATGAAAAGGTTGGTGCTAGATCTAAGAGGAAATCCCGGAGGCTATATGGGAGTGGCCACGCAAATTGCAGATGAATTTTTGGAGGATGATAAACTCATTGTTTTTACCAAGAATAAGGGGGGAAAGATAGAGAAATCTTTCGCCACTAGTAAAGGAAGTTTTGAAGACAGTAAAGTATATGTGTTGATCGATGAGGTTTCAGCATCAGCTAGTGAAATTGTAGCAGGGGCTTTACAAGATAATGATAAGGGAACCATAGTAGGTCGGCGTTCTTTTGGTAAAGGGTTGGTTCAGCAAGAAATGAGTCTGGGAGATGGTTCTGCCGTACGATTAACCGTTTCTCGTTATTATACCCCTACAGGTAGATCTATTCAAAAACCATATGACACAAAAAACGGTAATGAATATTATAACGATCGCGTTACCAGATATCATAACGGAGAGTTAACAAGTGGAGATAGTATAAAAGTCAATGATACCTTACGTTACGTAACACCAAAAGGAAAAGTGGTTTATGGAGGTGGAGGTATTGTACCCGATGTTTTCGTTGGGATTGATACCACAACATATTTTGGCGGGTTTCACCCCCGTATTATGAATGATTTTGTTTTTGACTATGTGGATACCCATAGAAAAGAAATGGATGCCTGGAATTTTGATGATTTTAAAGTGAGATTTGATAGTGAAGATGTGATATTGAAACAATATACTAAGATCATCGAAGAAGAGATCAATATTGACCCGCGAAATATTCCTTTTATTAAGCGATACTTAAAATCATTATTTGCCCAATTATTGTTTGATGACGGCGCCTTTTATGAAATATTGAACGAGAACGACCTTATGATCGAAAAGGTACAAGAATTAGAATCTGTGACAGATTATATAAAACCCTAATTATCTTTTTTATCATGCACATGTGCATGATTTCCATCGTTCCAACCCGTTAAGATATCTGTTGCCACAGAAGCTCCGCTTCCACATGCAATGGCAAATTGGCTTCTCCATCCAGCCAAGGTACCCGCTACATAAATTCCATCACTTACCATATGATCAATATTTTTTAACTGAATTCTTTCTTTTTCGGGATTCGCTTTTTGATGAGGCTCAACAAATTGTTCCAAACCTTTAATATAGAAAAGTTTGGTATACCCGGTTGCAACTACAATTATTTTAGATACATAAGTGGCCTTGTTAGTACTGATCAAGAATGATCCATTTGATGGCTCAACTGATATTACTTTCTCATTTTTAATTTGAAAAACATGATCGTATAAACGAGACAATTGTTCTCTGCCTTTTTTAAGGATAGCGGCACCCTCGGTTTTCGGATTTAATCCTAGCACATTATTGAGAATTGCACTTTGTAAATGTGAAGACTTTTGATGCATAATAATTCCGATCTCCTTGTCTTTGGCAAAATCTTTTTCTTTTGCTGAACCTAACACCAAGGCACAAGACATGCCCGCTGCTCCACCACCTATTATTAATACATCAAATGAATGCTCCATGTTAATTGAGTTGGATGAAAAGACCATGAATATTTGCGGCGAATAATTTTACGGCGATTGCCATTAAAATTACACCAAATATTTTTCGAACAACACCAATCCCTCCTTTACCGAGGAAACGCTCTATTTTTTTTGATAATTTCAAGACGATATAAACAAAAACCGTATTAATAATAATAGCAATTATGATGTTAATAGCCTCATATTCAGCACGTAGAGAAAGTATAGTTGTCATGGTACCTGCTCCTGCAATTAACGGGAATGCCAAAGGAACTACACTAGCTGTTTCAGGGGCTTCATCCCTGTATAATTGTACTCCTAAGATCATTTCAATAGCCAAAAAGAAGATCACCAATGCTCCGGCCACGGCAAATGAATTCACGTCAATGCCAATGAGGTTAAGTATTCTCTCACCAACAAATAAAAATGCTATCATGATGATCATAGAAACAAATGAAGCCTTTTCAGATTGTATATGACCAACTTTACGGCGCAGATCGATAATAATAGGAATACTTCCGACAATATCAATCACCGCAAATAGGATCATTGTTGCTGTTATGATTTCCTTAAAATTCAAGTTCATGATGCTAATTTTAAATTTTCGGCAAAAGTATAGAATTCAAAATGGTTTTTAATAGTAATTCCTCATAAAATTAGTAAGAATTTTTTTGATGAAATAAATGTACTTTTGTGACCATCATTTTGTATTAAAAATATGTTCCAATTAGGAAAGACCATAGTTTCTGAAGAGATTATTGAAAAGGACTTTGTATGTAATCTTTCGGCTTGTAAAGGTGCTTGTTGTATTGATGGTGAAGCAGGAGCGCCATTAGAAGAAGAAGAATTAAAAATACTCATGGATATCTACCCTAAGGTTAAACCTTTTCTAAGGCCGGAAGGAATAAAGGCTATTAAAGAACAGGGGCTATTTATAACGCATGATGGCGAATATGAAACCCCTTTAATAGACGGTAAAGATTGTGCATATGTAACATTTGATGGTAAAGGGATTGCACAATGCGGAATTGAAGAGGCCTATAATCAGGGTGAAATAAAATTTAAGAAACCTATTTCGTGTCATTTATACCCAATTCGAGTGCAAGATTACTCTGAATTTGCTGCCGTAAATTATCATAAATGGGAGATTTGTGATGACGCTTGCACCTTAGGTAAAGAATTACAAGTTCCGGTTTACAAATTTGTCAAACAAGCTTTGATAAGAAAATTCGGAGAAGATTGGTATGAAGAATTAGAAAAATTCGCTGCTTCATATAAAAAGTAAATTCTTAATTTTTTTTAGTCCAGTTATTCATTTTACGCCGAATTTAAAAAACCTAGTAAACTCGGCTGCTAGCTAATTTGTTAAAATCATATATTGCTTGTTATCAGTTAGTTATATATTAAAAAAAAGTTAAGAAATTTATTATTTTTTCCATTTTGTTAAAAACTTGCCTTGTATTGTGGATAATTATGGGTTTCTTTTTTCAGTAAAAAATGGAATATTTGTTTCAACCGATGTTGGCCTAAAAATCCATCAATCTTAATTTTCTAAAAACTAATTTATAATGTCGCAAGTAGAGCCTATTTTACAGCCTAATGATAATAGATTTGTTATATTTCCTATTCAACACCATGATATCTGGGAATGGTACAAAAAACAAGAAGCTAGTTTTTGGACAGCAGAAGAAATCGACCTGCATCAAGACCTTACCGATTGGAGTACCAAGTTAAATGATGACGAAAAATATTTCATAAAACATATTCTTGCTTTTTTTGCCGCTTCAGATGGAATAGTAAACGAAAATCTGGCAGAAAATTTTGTTTCTGAGGTTCAGTATTCTGAAGCTAAATTTTTCTATGGTTTTCAGATCATGATGGAGAATATTCACTCTGAAGTATACTCTTTGTTAATTGACACCTATGTTAAGGATGAAAAAGAAAAAGATCTTTTGTTTAGGGCTATTGAGGTTTTTCCGGCCATTAGAGAAAAGGCACAGTGGGCATTGAAATGGATAGACAGTCCGAGTTTTGCAGAGCGCCTCATCGCTTTTGCAGCTGTCGAAGGTATATTCTTTTCTGGGAGTTTTTGTTCGATTTTTTGGCTGAAGAAAAGAGGATTGATGCCCGGGCTCACTTTTTCAAACGAATTAATTTCGAGGGATGAAGGCTTGCATTGTGATTTTGCAGTACATCTTCATAATCATCATATAATCAATAAGGTGCCTAAGGAACGGATCAAAGAGATTCTTTGTGATGCCTTAGATATAGAACGAAGCTTTATTACAGAATCCTTACCGGTAAGCTTAATTGGGATGAACTCAAAATTAATGACGGAATATTTGGAATATGTAACCGACAGGCTATTGATAGAATTCGGATGCGAAAAGGTATATAATTCAAAAAATCCGTTTGATTTTATGGAAATGATCTCCTTAGAAGGTAAAACGAATTTCTTTGAAAAGAGGGTATCAGAATATCAAAAAGCGGGTGTAAAATCTGGAGGAACAGGAAGCATAAGCTTTGATGCGGATTTTTAATGAATTACGATTGACGATTTTTGATTAACAATTGTAAAAATCAACAATAAAAGGTAATTCAATTGAAAGAGATAATAAAGAACAGAACTCAGAAATTTGCTATTGATTGTTGGATCTATGTTCAAAGTTTCCGAAATCAAGAGAATTTGATGCCTATTGTAGGCAGTTGATTAGATGTTCAAGTTCTGTTGGAGCAAATTATAGGGCTGCATGTAGAGCAAAATCAAATGCGGATTTTATAAATAAGCTAAAAATAGTTGAAGAAGAGGCAGACGAAAGCATGTATTTTTTAGAAATGTTTTTGATCATTAGAGATAAAGAACATCAAGAAATAAATAGATTGTTAAAAGAAGCAAACGAATTATTATCGATAGTAGTAGCCTCTATAAAAACAATGAGAAGTAACAAATCATAAATCATAAATCATAAATAGTAAATCTAAATTAAAAATCTTATATAATATGTTTGTAGTAAAAAGAGACGGCAAGAGAGAACCAGTAATGTTCGACAAGATTACCTCGAGGGTAAGAAAGATGTGTTATGGATTGAATAACCTGGTTGATCCTGTTAAAGTGGCGATGCGCGTTATTGAAGGATTATATGATGGTGTAAGTACATCTGAGCTGGATAATTTAGCGGCAGAAATTGCAGCAACTATGACAGTTCAACATCCCGATTATGCAAAGCTTGCGGCAAGAATAGCCGTTTCTAACTTGCATAAAAATACCAAAAAATCATTTTCTGAAACAATGACTGACCTGTACACTTATGAAAATCCGCGTACAGGGAAAAAAGCACCGATGATTGCCGATGATGTCTATGAAATAATAAACACAAATGCCGAAAAGTTAGATTCTACCATTATCTATAACAGGGATTTTGGCTATGATTATTTTGGTTTTAAAACATTAGAACGATCTTATTTATTAAAAGTAAATGGTGTTATAGTTGAACGTCCTCAACATATGCTTATGCGTGTTTCTATTGGTATTCATAAAGAAGATCTTGATGCGGCCATTGAAACTTACGAGTTAATGAGTAAGAAATATTTTACGCATGCCACCCCAACATTGTTCAACGCTGGCACACCAAAACCTCAAATGTCATCCTGTTTCTTATTGCAGATGCAAGAAGATAGTATTGATGGAATTTACGATACCTTAAAGCAAACGGCAAAGATCTCACAATCTGCCGGCGGGATTGGCTTGTCTATTCACAATGTAAGAGCGACAGGCTCTTATATTAGAGGAACCAATGGCACATCTAATGGCATTGTACCAATGCTGAAAGTTTTTAATGATACGGCCCGTTATGTAGACCAAGGTGGAGGAAAACGGAAAGGATCTTTTGCGATGTATATAGAACCATGGCATGCCGACATTTTCGAGTTTTTAGACCTAAAAAAGAATCATGGTAAGGAAGAGATGCGTGCACGTGATCTTTTTTATGCGATGTGGATTCCAGACTTGTTCATGAAAAGAGTGCAGGAGGATGGAGAATGGACCTTAATGTGCCCTAATGAGTGCCCGCATTTATTCGATACTTATGGTGATGAATTCGAGAAATTATATGAAGGTTATGAAAAAGTAGGTAAAGGTCGTAAAACAATTAAAGCGCGTTTGTTATGGGAGAAAATATTAGAATCTCAAATAGAGACCGGTACTCCTTATATGTTATATAAAGATGCTGTTAATAGAAAAACAAATCAAAAGAATTTAGGCGTTATCCGTTCTTCAAATCTATGTACAGAGATCATGGAGTATACCGCTCATGATGAAGTAGCGGTATGTAATTTAGCATCTATTGCTTTGCCAATGTTTATAAGCGAAGATGAACAAGGTAAAAGGTATTTCAATCATAAAAAATTATATGACGTTGCTAAAAAAGTAACAAAAAATTTAGATACGGTTATAGATAGGAATTACTATCCTGTAAAAGAGGCAGAAAACTCTAATCTTCGGCATCGTCCGGTGGGAATTGGTATTCAAGGTTTGGCAGATGCCTTTATTATGCTTCGTTTACCTTTCACTTCAGATGAGGCCAAACAATTGAATCAGGATATTTTTGAAACCTTGTATTTTGCAGCGGTTACAGCTTCTATGGAATTGGCAAAAGTAAAAGAACCTTATTCAACCTTTAAAGGCTCACCAATGTCAGAAGGAGAGTTCCAGTTTAATATGTGGAACGTTTCTGAAGATGATCTTAGTGACAGATGGGATTGGAAAAAACTGCGTAAAAATGTGATGAAACATGGTGTACGTAATTCCTTGCTGGTGGCACCTATGCCTACAGCATCTACCTCGCAAATATTAGGTAATAATGAGGCTTTTGAACCTTATACATCAAATATCTATACGCGTCGCGTTCTTTCGGGTGAATTTATCATCGTGAATAAACACTTGTTAGAAGACCTCGTTGAATTAAACCTGTGGGATAATGATATGAAAGAAGAAATTATGCGTGCCAATGGTTCTATTCAAGATATAGAATCTATACCCCAAGATTTAAAAGAACTTTACAAAACAGTTTGGGAAATGAGCATGAAAGATATTATTGATATGGCTCGTCAAAGAGGGTATTTTATAGACCAGTCGCAATCGTTGAACTTGTTTATGAAAGATCCAGATTATGCCAAGTTAACATCTATGCACTATTATGGCTGGAAATCCGGATTAAAAACGGGCATGTATTACCTTAGAACTAAATCGGCAGTGAATGCCATTCAGTTTACATTATCAAATAAAAAAGAAAAAGTAGAAGATGAGCCAATTGGCGCTGACGATTTTAAAGCAATGATCGAGCAATCTAAAGATAATCCAGACGATTGCTTGATGTGTGGTTCTTAATTAAATTTAAGAGGGCTAGTTAGTGAAAACCTCGAAATTGGGTAAATTTCGAGGTTTTTTTGTTTCCTAATTTTTTAAATTAGATTATTTATATTTTCTTTTATTTACGTAAGTTTACGATAACATTCCACTTTTTATATGATTAGGAGGCTTTTATTTCTGGTATTTTTACTCGTACTGGCAGTAATTTTATTTATCAATCCCAATTTCAAGACCATCATGGCCGGGGTAGCGATTTTGCTTTTTGGCATGATCATGCTGGAAGAGGGATTCAGGGTTTTTACGAAAGGACCACTACAAAAAATACTTAAAAGAGCGACAAATAAATTATATAAAAGCATAACCGTAGGAGCCGTTGTTACCGCCTTTATTCAATCGAGCTCTTTGGTTTCAGTAATTACTATTTCTTTTATTAGTGCGGGGTTAATTAGCCTTTCTGGAGGTCTCGGACTCATATTCGGTGCAAATATAGGTACTACGGCAACGGCCTGGTTAGTGGCTGGTTTCGGATTAAAAATTAACATATCAGTACTGGCAATGCCTATGCTGGTATTTGGGGTTATTTTCTCATTTCAAAAAAATCTTTCCTTAAAAGGTTTAGGAAATGTATTGGCAGGTTTAGGATTTTTCTTTTTGGGAATCCATTATATGAAGGATGGTTTTGACGTTTTTAAAGAACAAATAGACTTAACAGAATATGCCGTTCCCGGTTATTTAGGAGTGATCATTTATACAGGAATTGGAATTGTTATTACAACCATTCTGCAATCGAGTAGTGCGACCTTGGCATTGATATTAACTGCATTGGCAGCCGGACAAATTGAATATGAAAATGCCCTGGCCTTGGCCATCGGTTCAAACGTAGGAACAACGATCACAGCCATATTAGGCGCATTGAGTTCTAATGTTTCTGGAAAAAGACTGGCGGGTGCGCACTTAATTTTTAATGTTGTTACAGGAATTGTTGCCATAATTTTTATTTTTCCATTAGCAAGAGGTGTAAATTTCTTGTCGGATCTGTTTGGCATTCATGCCACTGATTATACGTTAAAATTAGCAATGTTTCATACCATCTTTAATATACTTGGCGTATTATTAATGATTCCGTTAATCGGGAAATTGGAAAAATTGTTGGTGAAAGTCTTTAAAGAAAAAGTTGATAAGGATATTGACGAACCAAAATATTTGAACGAATCTGTTCTGGAATTTCCGGCATCTACCATTTCAGCTTTGTTAATGGAGTCTAAATATTTATATAAGAATGCCATTTTTGAAATAGTTGCCCATGGCTTGAATATTCATAGAGACGACATAAAGTCTGATCAGAAGATTAAAAACATTATAAAAAAATCTACAGAAGACATGCAGATTGATGTTGAAAATTTATACTATCAAAAGGTCAAATCTATTTATGGAGAAATTTTAAAATATGCCTCTACTGCACAAAAGAGTATGAAGCTTTCAGAGGGTCAAAACAATAAGATCACCGATATCAAGATTGCCAATCGTAAAATGGTTGAGATCATAAAGGATGTTAGGGAATTGAATAAAAATATAACGCTCGCTTTTAATATTGACAATAAATATCTATTAAAAGAGTATAACGGATTTAGAAAAAAAGTAGTCAAAGTATTAAGAGTGATCTATATATTTAGAAAAGCTGAAAATGCTAAAAAATATGCTGATCAACTCTCCAAATTAAAGAATGAAGCCAGGGAAAATATCAATAAAAGCAATAAAGCTATCGATAAATTAATTAGGGAAGATCTCATTACGGTTGAGATGGCTTCCTCATTATTTAATGATTATGCCAATGTAAACGACATGATCAAAAAATTGATCGAGGTTGCAGAACTTTTATATGGTGAAAAAGATTCCTTATTAGAAAATGGAAATTGAGTTTTTAGATAAAAAAAGCACCCGATAAAGGTGCTTTTTTTTACTTAAAATTATTCTCCGGACGCGCCTTTTGATATTTTATGTTCTTCATAATACAAATTCAAAATATCCATATTTGCTTTTATGAGATCTTTTGTTTCTAACAATATGCTGAAATATAAGGTTGTGTTCTTAGGGCTGGATTCTTCGGTTCGAGTTCGCTCGACTTGTTTTTGAATGGACTCCTGAACTTTCGCCAGTAAAGCTTGTTTTTGATCTATAATATCAGGTACAATTTCATCAAAGAGTCTCTTATCAAAAATATCTCTTACTTTTCCAAAAAGATCCACGAGTTCGTTATTGATCTCAAGCAATTCTACACCCTGTTTTTTCTTTAAAGATTTATGATGATTATGAACATGTTTGTGGCTTACCTTCGCAATAAAACTAGCTGATTGTGCAATATCTTGTAAGCTGCCTATAATATCAATATAAAATTTACTAGCACCTAAATACGAATCGTCAAGATCTTTAATAAAATAGAAAATATTATTTTGAAGGTCTTCAATTTCGTTTTCCAATTTCACTACAGTGTCATTGGCTTTTTTCAGGACGGTAAGATCCTGATTAATTAATCCATGAATGGTATTTTGATTTATTTTACTTACTCTTTTTAGGGCTTTAGAAATATTATCTGCACTTTCTTCAATCACGCCATGAATAGATCTGCTTTCAGATCTTGATAAACTATCTTCGGCTTTAACAAAACGTGTTCTTTTTATATGCTTGATATAATTTCGAGCCAGAAGTAAAATGGCTAATAATAATAAAACAGCGATCATCGTTCCACCACCTAAATGTATGAGGTAGGCTACAACTCCTGCTGCGATAAAGGCACTTATTGCGGTGAAGAACCAGCCGCCAATTACATTTAAAACTCCAGCAACCCTATAGACTGCACTTTCACTGCCCCAGGCCCTGTCAGCTAAAGACGTACCCATGGCTACCATAAAGGTGACATAGGTTGTTGATAATGGTAATTTCATGGAGGTTGCAATTGAAATAAGTACACTGGCAACCATTAAATTTACAGCGGCTCGAACCATATCGAAGGCAGGTAACTCATGCGTTTTGCCTTTCGGTAATTCTATGACCGGTTTTTCAAATTGCCTTTCAATCTTATTCTGCCATGAATTTGGAAGAATAGTGCTGATATATTTAGATGTCATCATAGTTCCTTTAACTAAGGTTCTAGATAAAAAATGAGGTTCAAATCGTTCTTTGGATTCTCCTGCCCTGGATAAGTTAATTTCTGTTTGTGTTACATATCTTGCTTTTTTAGAAAACCAAAGTGTTAATACCATCACCAAACCAGCAACTACAAGAAATAAAGTAGGTGTATCGACTTTTTTAGCTAAGGCTGACATCGCAAATTCAGTGGCCGGTACCCCAGAACCTACCCAAGCCTCATACGATTGCCAGGCAGCGATCGGAACACCTATAAAATTCACCAGGTCATTTCCTGCAAAAGCAAGCGCTAATGCAAAAGTACCGACGGTAATAATAAGTTTATAAATATTCTTTTTGAATAGTTGTACTACCAAATAAGAAATAATTGTCCAAAGCACAAAACTAGAAAGCACAATTAATATTGTTTTACCTTCAATTAAGGGTTCTATTTTTCCATAATAATCGGTGCCTTTAAGCCCTTTAATAAAAATAAAATAAGTGATGGCCGTTAAAGCTGCCCCTCCAAATATTGCTCCAACCCATTTTGCCTTTCTCTCAAAATTAAAAGACAATAGTATACGCGAAAAATATTGAACAAAGGCACCAACTGAAAATGCGATGACTACAGATAATAATATACCTAAAATAATCTCCGTAGCTTTTTCAGTATTGATATAATTTACAAGATCAGAGACCGAACCATTATTAGCACCGATTTTTATCAAAGCCATCGCGACTGCAGCACCTAATAATTCAAATACGATTGAAACCGTAGTTGATGTGGGCATGCCCAACGTATTGAAGAAATCGAGCAGTAGAATATCAGTGATCATGACTGCCATAAAAATGATCATGATTTCGCTAAAGTAGAACTCTCCCGGAATAAAAATGCCTTTTCGTGCGACTTCCATCAACCCGCTGGAAAAGATAGCTCCGAAAGCAACACCAAGACTTGCAACGATCATTATGGTTCTAAAAGAGATGGCTTTAGAGCCAATGGCAGAATTTAAAAAATTAACTGCGTCATTGCTAACGCCTACAACAAGATCTGCAATAGCAAGGGCGGCTAGCGCAATGATCATTAGAAAGTAAATATTATCCATAAAACTAATTGATGAAAGTAATAGAAAAACGAATTTAAAAATTTATTTTAAATGTTTCCTATATATTAACAATTAGTTATGAAGAAATGATTTTTCTTTGTAAACCTATAGAAGTTATTTCTTTTTCTTTTTATGTTTAAGCACCTCTGCATCTATATAAAAGATAATTTCTTCGGCAACATTTTTTATGAGATCGCCTACGCGCTCTAATTTTTTTACCACCGAAAAAACTAGAAGCGCATCATGAATAACCTTATGATCTTTTATAATTGCTTCTTCGATAATCTTAAAAGAATTGATATTTATTTTGTCTAAAACTTTATCTTTTTTAAACACCTTCCTGGCAGTTTTAACATCCTTTTCTGTATAGGCAAATGTAATGTGATCCATCATAGAATCAATAGTTTCATACATTTTATCAAACTCGAGTAGCTTTTAACAAATGCGGTGCTATTTTTTTATCATTTTCAACCACATATTTTGAGATGTTAAAGGCATGATCGGCTATTCTTTCCAATTCGTAATTAATTTTCAATACAGCAATAATAAATCTAAGATCAGTAGCTACCGGATTATATAGGGCCAAAAACCTTTCGCAATCTTTTTCAATTTTTAGATCCAAGGCATTTATATGTGTTTCTCTGTACAAAACCTCTTCTGCCAAATCACTATCGTTGTTTATAAAAGCTTCCCTTGCCTTTTGTAATTGCGATTTACATAAGGCAAGCATTTCAAGACCTGCCTCGTTAATGGCTTTTCTGTGTTGTTCTTCAATTTCTAACATAACATCTATATTTTATCCGAAACGACCAGTAATATAGTTTTCGGTTTGTTGTTTTTCGGGATTTGTAAATATCTTTTTTGTCTTATCATACTCAATAAGGTCACCCATATAGAAAAAGGCAGTATAGTCACTAATTCTACTGGCTTGTTGCATATTATGCGTTACGATAACAATGGTGTATTTTTCTTTAAGGTTATAAATAAGATCTTCTATTTTAGCAGTAGAAATAGGGTCTAAAGAGGCAGTTGGTTCATCCATTAAGATAATTGAGGGCTCAACAGCCAATGTTCTGGCAATACACAATCGTTGTTGTTGTCCTCCGGATAAAGCAAGGGCAGATTTTTTTAGATTGTCTTTAACTTCTTCCCAAAGATCTGCTTGTCTTAAGGCTTTCTCAACTCTTTGACTGATAAATTTTTTATCTTTAATGCCTTGAATTTTTAATCCATAGGCAACATTTTCAAAAATAGATTTAGGGAATGGATTTGGTTTTTGAAATACCATTCCAATTTCCTTGCGCAATTCTTCAACATCTACCTTTTTCTTATAAATATTATTGCCATTTATAAGTATTTTCCCTTCCATCCGGAAAGCATCTATATAGTCATTCATCCTGTTAAAGAGCCGGAGAAAAGTAGATTTTCCACAGCCTGATGGCCCAATAAAGGCCGTTACGGTATTAGGTTTAATGGTCATATTAATACCTCTAATGGCATTAAAATCATCATACCAAACTTTCACGTCGTTAACTTCAATATTCGAGGTTTTTTTATTCAAAGTATTTATAGTTTTATCTTTTACTTTGTTCTTTTTTATAGTCGTCTCCATAATTATCTTAATTTCTTCTGCCATTTATTTCTAAAATATACCGCGATTCCGTTCATAACAAAAGTAATTAATAATAATATGATGATGGCAGCGGCAGCATTTTCTATAAATCCTTGTTGCGGTCTTGAGATCCAGTTGAATATTTGAATTGGCAATACAGAAAATTCATCCATCGGGTTTTGCGGGGCAAAGGGAACATAGGCCAAGGCACCAACAACAATTAATGGTGCCGTTTCGCCTACGGCTCTTGACAAAGCTAAAATTACGCCTGTTAAGATACCTCCAGAAGCGGCTGGCAATATTTGATTCCAAATGGTTTGCCATTTCGAGGCGCCCAATGCATATGAAGCATCTTTAATAGAACTAGGAACAGCTTTGATTGCCTCTCGAGTAGCCACGATAATAATGGGTAAAATCAATAATGATAAGGTTAAACTTCCTGCTAAGACACTTGCGCCTAGACCCATCATCCTAACAAAAACCTCAAGGCCTAACAATCCGTATATAATTGATGGGACTCCTGCCAAATTGGAAATATTAATCTCCAATAAACCTGCTAATTTATTATGTTGCCCATATTCCTCTAGATATATTCCAGCAGCCACCCCTACCGGGAAAGCAATGACGGCAGTTAATAATAAGATCCAAATACTGCCCATGAGCGCTGTATAAATACCCGATTTTTCTGCTTTTCTCGATGGTAGATCAGTGAGAAATGCCCAGTCGATTCTATTAATACCGTCTATGAGTATATCTCCTATAAAAATAATAAGGAGTACTAATCCAATCAGTGTACAAAATATACCCCAAAATTTAAAGAGCTTATCTTTCAGCCTGTTTTTTTGAAGATTATTCATATTTTTCCTGATATTTTTTTCTAATTCTATAGCTGATGGTATTCAATAAAAAAGTAAATACAAACAGTGTTATACCGGCAGCAAAAATGGTTCTATATTCTATCGAACCATGTTGAACATCACCCAAACTAACCTGTACTATATAGGCAGTTATGGTTTCTACGGGAACGGTCGGATCAAAAGTGAGTCTGGGTTGTTGTCCTGCAGCAATGGCAACGATCATCGTTTCGCCAATAGCCCTAGAAATTGCTAAAATTATAGAAACAATGATACCAGACGAAGCAGCAGGAATAATTACTTTAAATGCTGTTTGTAATTTTGTAGCTCCCATACCAAAAGAAGCCTCCCTCAAAGAATTCGGAACAGCATACAAAGCGTCTTCACTCAAAGAAGACACAAATGGTATGATCATGATACCCATGACGATACCCGCAGAAAGTGAGTTAAAACCAGATAATCCCGGAATGAATTGTTGTAAAAATGGTGTAACCACTACTAAGGCAAAAAATCCATAGACTACTGTAGGTACGGCTGCCAATAATTCCAATAATGGTTTAATGGTTTTTCTAAAACTTTTAGGAGCATATTCACTTAAATAAATACTTATCGATAATCCGATAGGTAAAGCGACAGCAATGGCAATAAAAGAGGTCAGAATAGTTCCTGAAAGCAAGGCTGAGATACCGTAATGTTTATCCGTAAATAAGGGCGTCCATTGTGTATCTGTAAAAAAATCTAAGATGGAAACCTCACTGAAAAATCGAAAAGCTTCTATGGCCAATACAAAAATGATTCCTACTGTAACTGCAATAGTAACCAATGCGCTGGAAAGTAACGACTTTTCTATGACAAGCTCTTTTATTTTTCGCATTTAATAATTGTTTTAAATAAGGAAATCAGATGCCAAAAGACATCTGATTATACCCGTTAACCAACTTTTGCTTATTTGTTACTTTCAACAAAAGCCTTAAAACTTTCTTTTGCTTTTTCATAGTTTTCTGTTGGGAGCGGTATATATCCAACATCCTTAGACAATTCTCCCGCATTATCTATGTAGAAGTTTACAAACTCCACAACTTCTGGTTGATTTAACCGAAGTGCTATTTACATAAATAAATAATGGTCTTGATAATGGTTTATAGGTACCATTGCTAACGGTTTCTAAAGTTGGCTTTACAACTTCTTCTCCATTATTTACACCAATTAATCTAAGCTTATCTTTGTTTTCTGCATAGTATGCCAAACCAAAAAATCCTAAAGAAAATTTATCCCCGGCGATTCCTTGTACCAGTACATGGTCATCTTCACTGGCGGTAAAATCACCTCTACTTGAACCACTTTTTCCTACTACGGCTTCGGTAAAATAATCGTAAGTACCTGAAGCTACACCAGGTCCGAATAAATGAATTTCTTCATTGGGCCATTCCGGACGAATTTGGTTCCATTTCATGATCTTTCCCTGAGCTGCTGGTTCCCATATTTTTTTTAATTCTTCAACATGTGAAATTGTCTACCCAATCATTTTCCGGATGCACTAATACAGCTAATCCATCGTAGGCAACTTCTAATTCTAAATATGTGATATTATTTTCTGCACAGGCCGCTATTTCTTTATCTTTTATAGGTCTTGATGCATTTGAAAGGTTTGTTTCACCTCTGGAGAATTTTTTAAATCCACCTCCGGTTCCTGAAACACCAATAGTTACCTTAACATTAGGTTGAGCAGATCTAAATTCTTCTGCTACCGCTTCAGTAATGGGGAAAACGGTACTTGAACCATCAACCTTTATGGTGCCTTCTAAAGCAACACTATCACTTTTAGAAGTTTCTTTTTTTTCTCCACAAGCCACTACGATTAGTGCCAGTGTAATAATTGTTATTAATTTTTTCATTCTTTACTATTCGTTTTTATGGTGCAAATTAACGGCTCTAATGTTACCAGAAGGTTACCAAATAATGAAGAAATTGCGAGTAGAAGGTTATGATTGTGTTAACAGAATGAACTTGTATAAGATGAGAACCAGTTTAACCGGCTCACGACTACCAATTCAACAATTATTAGAGAAGGCGTATGAAGTATACCCGCCTGCCACTATAAATATTTATTGAGGCGGGCAGGGGCGTTGTTGTGCTTTCGTGCTTTTCTCATCCTTTTCATTTATGAAACGAACAGATGTTTATCAATATCTAATTATTCTTTATCAAACCCATCAACAATGACTCCTCCCATAGATGCAGGAAAACCGAGTATTATTATTCTTTTCAAGGCAATTATGGGTTCGTCTAAAATTGGCATTCTGTTAAGTGCAAATAGAACAATAAAAACGATAATAAGGGCAATTCCATAATCAATAATGATTCGTAAAACGAAATGGGATAATCTGTGCTTTATTTGTCCTTGAAATATTCCTTGAATAGAGTATAAACTTATAAATAATAACGATAAAAAAACTAGTACTATTACATTAAGTAATGGTAACGTTTCGCTAAGTCTCCAAGATTCTTCTGAGAATGCTACAGGAACAGTCAATGCAGAGGACCCAACTATTACCTGAACAATATCTTCTGTGTTGATAGATTTTTTGAAAGATTTAATCATTTTTATTTATACAATTTACGCAACTGTTTGTATTAAACATTTAATATTTCTTGCATGAAGCCCAATGGTTTGTAAGTGGTTAGTTTCGGAAAATCCGACTTGCCACGCCAAAGGCGTGGTGGATTTTCCGACGTAGGGGCAAGTTAATTAATTCATGTGACACGAGCAACGCGAACTGGCGCAAGCAATTTCCTGCGCGTAAATTAAGTAGCAATTAACCTGCCTGCCGGTTTACCCGCCTCTGGAGGGCAGGCAGGTTATACACGTTGTCGGCAGTAGTACTTATAATTATTTAAATTTATACAACCAAGCAATAGCATTTTGTTACTTTAATTTCATCAATAAGTATGAAAATGTCATAGCACTAGATTTTGCACTTTGTTCATTTGTCGATGAGCCTCCATGACCGCCTTCAATGTTTTCATAGTAATAGATAGGATGTCCCATATCAATCATTTTAGCTGCCATTTTTCTTGCATGGCCGGGATGAACGCGGTCATCACGAGTAGACGTATAAAAGTAGACTTCTGGATAATCCACATCTTTTTTTAGATTGTGATATGGAGAGTATTTTTTAATATATTCCCATTCTTCTGGGATATCTGGATTTCCATATTCTCCCATCCAACTGGCTCCTGCAAGTAATTTATTATAGCGTTGCATATCTAACAACGGAACTTGACAAACCACTGCATTATATAGGTCAGGTCTTTGTGTAAAGGCAACGCCAACTAATAAGCCACCGTTACTGCCTCCCATAATACCTAAATGTTTTGGTGATGTTATCTTTTTCTCAATTAAATCTTCAGCTACGGAATGGAAATCATCGAAAACATTTTGTCGCTTTTCCTTTAATCCAGCCTGATGCCATTTTGGACCAAACTCACCACCACCACGAATATTGGCAAGAACAAATACACCACCATTATCTAACCATGACGTTCCGAAAGTAGCAGAATAAAATGGTTCTTGCGAGATTTCAAATCCACCATAAGCGTAAAGTAAGGTCGCGTTATTTCCGTCGGCCTTCATGGTTTTAGATGATACCATAAAATAGGGTATGAGTGTTCCGTCTTTTGATTTTGACATGAACTGATTGACTTTATATTTGTCACCGTCAAAATACGTTGTAAGCGATTTAAAAGGTTTTAGTGTATTAGTGTCTGCATTTGCGATGTATAAGGTTGTTGGTGTAAGGAAGTTGTTATATGTGAAAAAATATTCATCTGATAAATCACTCAAATCCATAATAGAAATTGTTCCAAAATCGGGTGCATTTACTTTTTCACTTATCCATTTATTATTCTCATAAGAATAGATAAATAGTTCACTAATTACATTGTGAAGTAAGGTTATTAGGAGCTTGTTTTTTGTACTTGAAACCCCAGTTATACTTGATGATTCATCAGGTTGAATAATTAGTTGAATCTCTTTTTGTCCGTTTAGTAATTTAGTAAAATTTAAACTTAGTAGTGAGCCTTGTTTATAGGTTTTATCATCTACGATCCAATCTGATTTTAATTGAATAATTAACTGGTTATTCAGCAGATTTTGAGGAGAGGCATCGCCAGGTATATCTAATTTTATTTGTTTATCGTCAACCAATATAAAATAAGAAATATCAGTCCTAGAAACGTAGCGAACAACGGTTTTATACTTTGTTGAACCGTCTCTAAATATAAATCCCGATGCTAGGATATCTTCCTTTTCGCCTTCATACAGAAGTGTCGCGTCTTTTAATAATGTTCCTCTTTCCCATAGTTTAACTTGTCTTGGATATCCGGAAGTCGTCATGGTATTTTCACCAAAATCGGAAGATAAAATCAAGTTGTTTTTGTCCACATAACTTGCACTTCCCTTAGATTCTGGAACATAAAAACCATCGGCTATAAATGTCTTTGTATTTACATCAAATTCTTTTTTAATCGTGGCATCACCACCACCTTTTGAAAGGCTAACAATAAATCGATCATAATCTGGATATAAACCAGTCGCACCTTTATAAACCCATTTTATATCATCAGTTTTAGACATTTCATCTAAATCTAAGAGTATTTCCCACGTTGGGTTTCCATTTATGTATTCTTTTTTTGGACTTCTTCTCCAAATACCTCTTACATGATCTTTATCTTTCCAGAAATTATAAACAAATTCACCGTAGGTTGAAGGGTAAGCAATGCGATCTTTAGAATTATATATTTCTAGAGATTTATCGTAAATGGCTTGATATTCAGCTATGCTACTTAATTTGTCTTGGGTTATTTTGTTTTGCTTCTTCACGAATTCTAATGATTTTTCGCCGTCGATGTCTTCTAACCATAGGTAAGGATCTTCTTGGGCTTGCATTGTAAATAGTGAAGTGAAAATTGCTAGAAAAAATAAAGTGTTCTTTGTCATTATTTATAATTTAGTGTTGTGTTTTTATTTTAAAGGGTATTATTGCCAACGTTTGGGCTCGTATGTTTTTCCGATGAGAAATCAAGCGGGTTAAATATACTAAACTTTGGTGTTTCACAAAACCACAATAGATTATAGCCATTGTTAGCTATAGTTATTTTGAAATTAATTCATCCAATTTGGCTTTTAACTCAGGGACTGTATGTTTTATATTACGCGTTTCAGACACTTCTAACTTTATTCCATTTGAAATAAAATTTATAATGCCATTTTTGTCTACTAATAAAATTTTTGGATAGCTCTCTGGCTTGAAAGTATTCTTTAATAGTTCCTCTTGATCTGTTATAATATCAAAATCAAATGGTTTCCTTTTTAAGAAGTCAATTACCTTAGTTTTAGAATCGAATGTTATCGCAATGAAATTAGCATTCGAGTCATATTCAGCTTTTAGTTTATTTAGCTCTGGAATTTCCTTTAAACAAGGTGTGCAGTTGACAAACCATAAGTTGATAAATGTTACTTTTCCCTTAAGTATTTTATTATTTATTTTGATGTTAGTTAGTGTTATCAAATCTAAATCAGGCAATTCTTCGTTTTGTAAATTAAAAATTGCATCTCTCTTATAATCAACTTTTCTTAAATCCAAACTTAGTTTGACAAAAGTTATAGTTGAATCATTACGAGTGATTGTATTTCCTAATTCGTAACTAACACTCTTAGCGATAAATCCATATTTTTCAACGGAAGTCTTGTTGTAATTGTCTTTTGTTTTATTTAAAAACACTTGAATACTATCCTTGTCTGATAGTATTCTCTCAGTACCCTCGATTTGAAAATACTCTTGAGATATCAAAATTGATGTAAATAAGGCAAAACAAATGCATGCAATCTTTTTCATAATTATAGCTAACGTTAGAGCTATGGTTTCGTTGCGGGATCGTCCGTCCCGCCGTGCTTTGGCGTGGGAGGACTATTCCGCTGAGAAATCAAACGGGTTAAAGATATAAATATTTAAGATAGAGTAAAAGCCATGCTGAACCTGCCTGCCGGTTTACCCGCCTCTGGAGGGCAGGCAGGTTATAGACATTGTTATAGCCAGTTATTTTTCATTTATTATTGTAATTTTTCCAAAATTCTTCACATCTTTCTTTTTCGGCTTGTTTTAAAATTGTAAAACCTAGTTCAATTGCTTTATAAAAATCATCACAGGCTTTCATTTTTTCTCCGACCTCATATAAAGCCAATCCACGAAGAAAGTAAGCATTTTTATTATTTGGGTCTAACGATATTGCTTTATTACAATCAAATACTACTCCGTTCAAGTCATTTGGAAATCTAGTTCCAGCCCTGTTTACATAAACTCTTGCGTTTAAAGTGTCTTTTAATAAATATTTATCAAAATCATCTTTTGCCAGTTTGGTCATACCTGTTGCTAAATATATCCTTGCTCTATTTAAATATGATTCAGGTTCTGGCGATTTTGATATTTCATCATCAAGAGTCTTTAAAAGATTATCGAAATCAGGTCTTGTCCAAAATCCCATAGTAGTTTTTATCCTTCCACTACAATCGTCATCGATTAAGTCAAAAGAGACATAGTAATCTGTTAGATAAACCTTGTACTGCCCATAGCCTTTGCACATTTGCCCTTCTTTATCAATAAATTTGATTGTATCTCCTGACAATTCATATGTTGCAATAACATCTACGGTTTGGTCATTTCCAAAATCGCCTGCGATCAATCCGTTGTCTTTAAACTCAAAGCCGATTGGACCAGTTTGTCCGATCCTTACCCACTTACCAATTAGCGTATTTTCAGACTTTGTACTTGTCTTATTATTTTGCTTTTTACTAGAATTGCAGGCAAAAAAAATTCCACTTGAAAGGAGGATCAAAAAAAATAATTTTGTTTTCATCTTTATCTTTTTTTTTGTTTGACAATGCTGCTTTTTAAAATTGGATATAACATTGTTGTATAAGATTAGTTGCGTGTTTTAAGCGACTAATTTAGCAAATACAAACCGAATAGACACGAGCGTAGCGAACTGGCGTAAGCAATTATAGCCAGTGTTAGCCTATCGTTATTATGTTCAAGTTTAGTTAAAAATTCTAATTATATAGTTTATGAATGTAATTACATTGTTAATGTGAGTCCGCCATCTACAGTAAGCGTTGAGCCAGAAATATAACTGGATTCATCTGAACAAAGAAACACAATAGCATTTGCAATCTCTTCCGGGCGACCAATTCGTTGTAAATGTACGGTAGGAAGCAGTCCTTTATCGTACAAGTCGTCACCAACAATACCTCTCAGGCGTTGGTGCATAGGTGTTTCAGTAATACCCGGACATAAAAGGTTTACTCTAATGCCCTTAGGTCCTAATTCGGCAGAGACACTGGTCGTTAATCCAATAAGACCGTGTTTAGATGTTACATAGGCCGATCCGGTTGGAAAACCGAGAAATGAATTCACTGAGCCTATATTCACAATTGCACCACCCAAACCAAGTTTAAGCATGGCTCTGGCCTCATATTTCATGCAAAGAAATGTTCCCTTTAAGTTGATGTCAAGAACCTGATCCCAATCATCTTCAGCAAGGTCAGTTATTCCATTTAGTTTTCCTTCAATACCGGCATTATTTATTGCATAATCCAAACGGCCAAATACTTCGATAGTATGAGCGACCATTTGCTCTACGCTTTTAGCAATCGAAACATCGGTCTTGATTGCAGACGCCTTGCCACCCTTTGCTTCAATAGAAGCTACTAAGCTATCAAGTTTCTCTTTTCGACGTGCTGCGACTACTACACTTGCACCATTCGCTGCAAAAGCTTCGGCAGTAGCTCTTCCAATACCACTACTTGCTCCAGTTATAAGTACGACTTTTTCTTTCATATTACTCATTTGATTTCTTTTTAATTGGTTAGTATAATTTAAAATATTTTATCGTTGGTTTTTTGGTTGGTCATAATGTTGGCTAACGTGTTTGTGTATGATTTCGTTGCGCCTGCCTGCCGCAGGCAGGCTTTCGTTATCTTTCACTACTTGAACTCTTTGCACTCAATTCGTTTTTCAAATCTAATTGAAGTTTTTTGTTTGCCATTAAAAGATCTTCAAGCGCTGTTATGGCCCATGATGTTTTAATGCCTAAATCAAACAACATTTGATCTAACTCCACATTACCGTACTGTTCTTTTAGTTTGGGGTAGGACAAAATATTTTTTTCTCTGAGTTTATAATAATTTAGTTGATAATTATTAAATAATTCTCTTGCATCATTGATTCCATTTTTTGCTAAAAATGGTTTTAATCAATCTTCTTTGAAACCCCATAACGGTTCAGAAGCGTCACGTACAAAAATTTCCAATCTAAATTAACTGATATACCATTATCTTCTTTTCTTTCCCTTTAACACTTACCTCCCCCCAGGGTTTTGTTGAAATAATTGCTTTGGTTTTTTTATAAATGGATTCACTTATTAGAATGGCATTGGAAAGATCTGAGGTCAATGCTTCTATCCTTTTTGCTGTGTTTACAACATTACCGGTAATTGCATAGGTAAGTCTATCATCAGAACCAAGGTTTCCGGCTATTATTGGACCATAATTTAATCCAATACCTATTGTAATTTTCTCCGGTAAAATATCCTTTAAGTCCTTATTGATCTCTTCCAGCTTTTTTATCATTTCGATTGCACAATAAGCGGATGAAATTTCAGGATCTTTAATTGGTAAGGGAGCGCCAAAAGTAGCGAAAATTTCGTCACCCGTAAATTGATTTATGACTCCATTGTGCATTTTAATTACATCTGCCATCTTTGAATAATACGTATCAAGTATGCGTACTACCTCTATAGGATTCAATTTTTCCACAATCGGGGTAAATCCTCTAATATCACAAAAAAGTAGTGCCACATTCAACTTGACACCTTCCTTAATGTCTTTTTTGTTATCAGCAATAGCGTTTTTTACGATCGACTCTGGAACATATTTCACAAATAGATCTAACGTTTTTTTCTGTTTTTCTGTCAGAGAAAGAAGTTTGGTATTTGCTTGTTCGATTTCTTTGATTCGTTTTAATTCCCTTTTTCTTGCCTTCTCCAGTCTGTTTTCGATCTTAACATTTTCAGTTATATCATTCTGAACAGCCAGCAACTGATCGAGTTCTCCATTGATATCAAATACTGGGGCAATAGACCACTCCATATAAAATTCAGTTCCATCCTTTTTGTAATTAATTGTCTTCCCTTTCCATGCTTCTCCGGTATCGAGGATTTCCCCTAAATTTCGAAAGATATTTAGGTTTGTTTTAGAGCCTTGCAGAATTCTTGGACTTTTACCGATTACTTCCTCTCTGCTCCAACCCGTCATTTCTTCAAAAGCTTTATTGACATAAATAATATAGGGCCCGGGAGAATCAAGTTCTGTAGTAGTAATCAATATACTTTGAGTCATTGCCTCTAATAATTTGATGGTGTTATATGAATATGGTTCTGGATTGTGCATTGACTGTCAACTTATAATTTTTTGAACAAATAATCCTTGTTTTATATATTGAAATATTCCATGGGATACAACGTGTTTGTGTATGGTTTAGCTTCGCTCGTCTGTTTCGCCTGCCTGCCACTGGCAGGTGTTTAAGCAACTAATTTAGCAAACATTTCACAAATAGAAAATTCCAGCAGAATTTTCGAAAGTAGGCTAGAACCAAGTAACTTGTCCGCCTCTGGCGGATTAATTATATCCGCCTGCCACTATAAATATTTATTGAGGCGCGCAGGCACGTTGTGTGCATTGGCTTTTCTATTGTCTTCTTTAAGTTATTTCTTTTTATCAGAAAACCAAGTATCTCTTAAAATTTTCCATTTCCCATCATCCTTTTTCCAAACCAATAAATATCTTCCACTACCAACTATTGTTCCATCGGTTTTAGACCAAATTCCTGTTCCGTCTTCCACAAGTAACTGTTCATTTCCCCATAATTTTGTGGTTTTAAAACTTGAGCCAGTTGTACCACCTTTAATCATTTTTCCAAAAACTTTAGTAATATTTTCTCTACCCACTATAGATGGTATTATTTCGGCATCTTCCATATACATATTCCCTAAAGCAATTGAGTCTCCGTTTTTCAAATGACTTTCAAATTCCCGCAGACGTAATTCAATTTCTTTTTCAAGTTTAGAGATATTAGGTTCAGTATTTATTATCTTTTCTTCTGTTTTTTGTTCACAACCGAAAGTAAAAATCGATAATATTAAAATTAGAGATAGTCGAATTGCATTTGTTTTTAGTTTTTTCATTGTAATTTTCGGATTAGATTGATTTAACGGTTTCGGTTATGAGTAGTTGCGTGGGTTAGCACTTAACTTTGCAAGAACGCACCAAACTGAAAATCCGTCCCGCCACGCTTTTTTAGCGTGGGAGGATTTTCAGAAGTAGGCGAGAACAAGCAATTACTTATGGCCATTGTTGGCAATAGTTTTATTTTTTAATAATATCACTTTCTCATAGAATTATTAATTGTTTTCTCTGATAAGTTTGAATTCGCTTCCTTTCTTCCATTTTGGAAAAGAATTTTCGTTGGCTAGTTTAAAACCAACTTGAAATAAAAGTTGTGCATCAAATTGAACACCACTTAACTCAGTGATGTTAGGATTGTATTCATCTGTAGGTTGATGATAAATATTTTTTCTGTAATTTTCATTCCATTGTTTGATTTTATCAATGTTTGAATTAAAACCTTCATAAGATCCTTTGGCATAAAGTGCAGGAATACCAATTTTTGCAAAATTAAAGTGATCTGATCTAAAGAAAGAACCTGCTTCAGGTTTTGGATCAGGAATTATGTAACGACCTTGGGCTATAGCAGCTTCTTCTGCATAATCGTCTAATTCTGATTGGCCATAACCAATAACAGTGAGATCTTTCATTGGCTCTGGGCTATTAAAAGCATCCATATTAATATTTGCCACGGTTTTTTTTGGGTTGAAAATAGGGTTTTCGGCATAAAAAGCTGAACCTAATAAACCTTGTTCTTCTCCAGTTACTGCCATAAAGACAATAGAACGTTTTGTTACATTACTTTTCTTGAACGCTTCTGCTATAGCTAATAAGCCTGAAGTTCCAGATGCATTATCTACAGCACCATTATAAATTGAATCACCTTCGATAGCTTTACCAATACCAAAATGATCCCAATGTGCAGAGTAAATTATAAATTCGTCTTTTCTTTCAGTACCAGGTATAAGTGCTACTACATTCTTAGAAACGTCTTTCTTAATTTTATTTTTAATGTTTACCGAAACGTTTAAATTTAACGGAATCGGTTTAAAGCTTTTATTTCTAGCTATGGTTTTATAATCTTGCTCTTTCATGGAAGAAGCATCAAACATTTTTTCAGCACTTTCACCACTTATCCATGATTCGACATTTAAAAGAGGCAAATCACTTTCTATTATTAAATGAGCGCCACTCCCACTAGATTCTATTACATTCCATCCATAAGAAGCTGGTTCGGTATCATGAATTATAATTAGACCATCAGCACCTTGCCTAGCAGCTTCCTCAAATTTATAAGTCCAACGTCCATAATAAGTCATTTCATTACCTTTAAATAAGGTTGAATCACCAGATTTAAAACCTGGGTCATTAATTAAAACTACAGCTGTTTTACCTTTCCAGTCGATACCTTCATAATCATTCCATCCATATTCTGGAGCAACAATTCCATAACCTGCAAAAACAAGTTCAGAATTTTCAAGACTAACTTCAGTCACAGTTTTATTTGTCGTGGCTACAAAATCTTTTAAGAGTTTCAAATTGAAACTTCCATTTTTACCAGAAATCACCATATTTTCAGAAGGAGTTCCTGTTATTTCTATCATAGGAACATCTTGAAAAAAACTATCACCATTTCCTGGTAAAAGCCCCAGTTTCTCAAACTCATCTTTTAAATAATTCACGGTTTTTACTTCTCCTTCAGTAAATGGTTTTCTCCCTACGAATTCATCTGATGCTAACCGTTCAATGTGATTACCAATAGTTGTTTGATCTACTTCAACTATGTTTATTTTTAACTTTTTGTCGTTTTTACAACTGCTAAAAAGCACTGCTGCTACTGCTAAAATTTTTAAATAATTTTTTATCATTTGTATTTTAAATTAAATGTGTGGTTTAATTATTGCCAACGTGTTTGTGTATGGTTTACCTTTGGTGATTATTCTCCCAAGCTTGTTTTTGTTTAACATCATTTTGTTTCAAAATTAAGCTAAAATAGATTTGTTTTTTAACTCAGTTCTTTGTTGTGGGCAGTTCATTCTCACTTTATTTCGTTTAGTATAAATTCAATTAACCTTGTCTATTTAAGCCAACCTTTTTTAGTGGCTCTTTTACTATAGAAATAAAGAAATGTTGCTATCGCAATAACTACAATAGGAATAATAGCGTAAAATACAATTGAGGTTTTTTTAATGTCAAAAATAAGTAGCCAATAAAATTCTATAAAAAGCAAAGAAATTAATGATATTGCAAAAAATTTAGAAGCAATTTTTTTTCTCATAAAAAGCATAAAACTGCCTATCATCTCAGAAAATAAAGCAAATAAAAATACAACCATATACCAAAAAGGAATTGACTGTATTTTCTCGAATTCTTCGGTAGTTGAATATTTTTGTAGAAAATCAATTTCATAAGAACTAAAGTAAATTTCAATTATATTCCACAAAAGAGCAAAAATGGCTACGAGCCAAAAGGAAGTCGGTGGTTTAATATCTAGTCCCATAATAAAAAGATTAATTTAGTGTATCATAAAGATAACTAACTTATTGAGGATTTTGATAAAATAATATTTTCGTTAGTTAAATTCAAGTGCTAAGCGCAACTTTTTCATTATTTTTTTATTTCTTTTAATTTAATGTCAGCCAAATGCAGCTCTCTTTGCGTGCTGCACGTTTGTAAAGACCTGATCGAGATAAAATTCATCTTTCAAGATGCCATTTACACGCTCTGCGATGGCATTCTCGTAGCAATGGTTTTCTTCAGTCATACTAATATCTATCTTATTTCTTTTAAGTATTTGAGTGTATACATTGCTGCAATACTGTATTCCTCTGTCTGAATGATGAATAAGTTGTTTAATATTCTTGGATTGATAAATGGCTTTATTAAGCGCTCTAACGCATCCTTTAAGTTCTAAACTATCACTAAGGTCATAACCTACAATCTTTCTAGAATACATGTCTGTAATGAGCTCGAGATAACAAAATCCTTTTACGGTTCTTATATAGGTAATATCAGATGCCCAAACTTGGTTAGGCCTTGTAATATCTAAATCTTTAATGATGTTTTTATACTTGTAGAACCTGTGCAACGAATTGGTTGTTCTGGCACTGTATTTCTTTCTAAGTGTTAGCATTTGATGTTTTCTAAGGACATTAAATAACGTGTCTCTACCGACTTTAAGATTGGCTTTGGTAAACTCATCTTCCAATGATATCTTAAGTTTCCGCACGCCTTCTCGAGGAAGGGATCTGCGTCTTTTCATTACAATTTCTATAATTTGTTGTTCTAATTCTAAACGTTTATCAGCTCTAATTTTGTACTTATAATAAGCATCGCGTTTAAGTCCAAAACAATGGGTTATAGTAGATAAAGAAGCAAATCCCTTAGATTTCTCTTTGGCTTTGATTAAGGCTTTATGCTTAGCTTTTTTTTTAGTTCGGCAACAGATTTGTAGCCTAGGTCTTCTGCCGCTACTTCCAGGTATGAATCTAATACCAAGGCATCCAGATCTTTTTTTAAGAGTAGCTTTTTAAGCTGTTCAATCTCTTTTTGCAGTGCCTTAATCCGAGTTATTTCGTCTTTTGTTTCCACTTTTAATCTGGTGTTCATTAGGTCTTTACGATTGTACTTTCTAATCCATTCATTAATGGTCGTGAGAGCAATACCATAAAGTTTTCCTAACTGATTCTTGTTTAGTTTTCCTGTACTAATTTCGTCTAAAATTTTTAATTTGAAAGGTTCGCTGTACCGTCTAATTACTTTGTCATTTTTATACATAATGTTTAAAATTATGTAGCCTTTATTCAGGACGGGTCAAAATTAGCCACAACGGTACGTATATGCTACGTGCCGTCGTGATTGAATTTAGTACCGTTAAAATTAATCTTTTTCGTGTATAATTAAACTATCATTTTATGAACCTAAATCAGCATGGAGCATATATATTGTTGTAGGGCGTATTTATCTTATTTAAATTCATAAATAACTTTGTTTTTAACAATCTTCTTTACAAATAACCAAACGAATAAAGATATTACTCCACCGATTAAAGTCCCATAAATATCTTTCCAGTCAAATACTCCACGAGGCAAATAGGGTTGCAAAATTTCATAAAGAATATATCCAATCACAACAAAACCAATTACACGAAATACTTTCTTTCTTGGTGAGTTCAATATTGCCAACATGAAAAATATTTGAACGATTATTCCTCCCGAATTTCCGATACTATCAGCAATTCCATAATCATCAATGTTGTTTGTATAAATATATGGTCTATAAATGTTTCTCCCGATCTCGGTCAAAAAGAAAAATAAAACTGCAATCAAGAAATAAATAATCCTTTTACTATCAATCGTTTTTATTGATGCTTTATCTGTAAAAAAGTTATTATTATTTTCCATTTTTTGACTTCTAATAAACTCTTTTTAAGAATTATGAATCTCTTATTTTTGCTTTTCAACAACAAGGATATAATCAATTTTCGCTGTTGCCCCCATTAGTTGAAAAGTTGGACGAACATTAGGGATTATTGAAACAACTTCTCCACCAAGTTTATTTAAATATTGCTCTAATTTTTCTTGCATGTTTTCATTTTTGACCTCAATTCTATGTACTTTGTATTTCAAATTATATATTTTATGGTTAAAGTTCTTCTATATGCCATACAACGTGTTTGTATATGGTTTAGCTTCGCTGATTATTCTCTCAAGCTTGTTTTAGTTTAGCATCATTTTGTTGCAAAATGCTGAACAAAAATCAGCTTGTTTCAATAGTTTTTTTGTGGTTAAGCAACTAATTTAGTAAACAAAAACGTGCCAGAGAAAATTCCGAAGGAATTTTCCGAATAAGCACTTGCCAAAGCAACCTGTCGGCCTTTGGCGGATTAATTATACCCGCCTGCCACTATAAATATTTATTGAAGCGGGCAGGCACGGTGTTGCCCATTGTAGTTTTTTTATTTTGAAAATATTTTTTTATTTTTATTTTATAATTAAAATTCTGTGTCATGAGAAATCACATTTTATTTGCTCTTTTTATAATTATGTTTTCAGGTGTTATTTATTCTCAAAGTTCTAATTCAAGTATAAAAATTGGAGATGTTTTTGTTATAGGTGAAGTTTACAATAATAATTATAAACATATTAATTTCCCAAGAGCTAACTTCATTATAAAAAAAGGAGGAATTGCCAATTACAATAATGTTAAAGATAAAAAGGTCGAAGTTACGTCAATTAAAGAGAAGAAAGATGGTAGATTAATTGCTACTATTAAATTGGCTTCTAATAAATTCTTTTTTAACAGCCACAAATATGTAACTGTTGAAATTAGTGAAGCAATTAGTCAAAAAGAATTATTAAGAATTTGAGTTTATTTATTAAGTTTAATAAATTCATATGTTTTCTCACTTAAGTTTAGAATGACGTGATAACTTCCTGATTTAACCTTAATATTGTCGCCATAGAAATAGGTGTTACCAAAAGGAAATTCATCTCCTCCCCAATTAAAATTCCAATTTTCACCTTCTCTGAATTTAAGCGAACCGTCGGATAAAATGATATCTCCCTCCCAGATTGCCTTTGATTCATTAGTTAATGTAAGAGGAAAGTTTTTGGTCCAGTTATTATGTTGAGTTGCATCTCCTACAAGCCCAATATTTGAATAAAGTAATTTAACCTTTGGATAATAGTCTTGAATCAAGCGTTTATTAGTATTTGTTAAGTTGATGATATTATCTATGAAAATCAAACTCGTAAATTTTATACTTCTTGATGATTTTAGAGCGTTTTGAAACGTAGAACTCTCAAGTAGTTTGAGGGTACGTTTGATATCGCTATCATCAAAAAAGGTAGAATCCATATTTTGATAATCATTTAATGCAGAATAACCAAAAGTAATGCTTGGATAGGGTAAATTCAATTCATCTAAAAATGATGTGATATCTTTCCTACTGCCATTATAACCTTCCTTAATCGCTTTACCGTATGAAGAAAGGCTCTTGTTTAAATTACTCTGCTTTTGATTTTTAGGGTTGAATTTAAGGTAACCCAAAAGATATGAAATTTCAGAGTTTAAATCAGAAGGTTCTAAATCCAAGTAAAACAATAAATGCGGTAGCAATTTATTATTTATGCCTTCAGGATTCTGAACTATGTTATCTATAATTTCTATCTGTTTTGATACTTGACGTCTAATTAGAGTAAGATTTTCTGAATCTTGGTCTATGACAGTATACATTTGTTGTAAAACAGCCTTAAATTCATCATTGGTTTTCCTTGATTCGTTCCAGTTGTTTAATTGTAGGGCAATCAAAATTCCGATTACTACAAGAAAAATTTCGCCTAAAGCATATTTAAAATACTTTCCAGTTTTGTTTTCCATGAGCAAGTTTTGGCGAATTTTTCTAAAGAATTTTATCATTGGTTAGCGGTTTCTGATAATGAAGCACAACGGTTTAGCTATGAACAGTACGGGAGCAAACTAGCGTTTGCTTTCCGCCACGCACATAGCGAAATCTTTTTGTTTTGTTTTTTCTTTTTTTGTTTAAAGCAAAATCCCAAAGATTTTGCGGACTTCATAAAAATACGCAAACCCTACGAATAAGCCCGAAACCCGTATTGTTTATAGGTTGTGTTATATGGCGTTATTATTTTATTTCAAAAACGGTATTGCAGGTAAATACCAACTTTGTTTTCCCTTTTTTATCCTTATATAATTTTTAAATATTAATATAAGATTATATAAATAAAGAATTCCTGTAAGAACAACATAGATTATTTCTTTATCCATTCTAAAATTGATTAAGGATAATACTATATCAAAAAGGTTAAAATCAAATTTAATATATGAACCTTTTGTTGCTACCATAAAAATGGAATATATCAACAAAGTCCAAGTAATCTGAAAACTGATTATTTTTTTTCCATAATTGTCTACAAATTTTATTTTGTCTTTTTTCAAAATCCACATTACTAATGGGATTATTATTCCTAATAATGGATTAAATAATAGACCTGTTAAGGCACTTAAGTTCAAAAGAGTCAGATATCCTTTATCTTCAATATCTGTCCATTCTAAAAGGTCGTCTGGAGTTACTCCAAGAGCTTGTGTTAATTTTATCAACGTATCGCCTCTCGGGATTGATTCGCCTTTTTCAATTCGTTGAACTGTTCTTAGGCTTAATTTTGATTCTTCCGATAATTGCTCTTGAGAAAATCCTTTTCGGCTTCGTAAGTCTTTAATTTTAATTGCTAAGTTTTGATTATTCATTTTGGACTATTTTAATGATTACTCAGCAAAGATATTTTTATGTTGTTCTAGTTGTTGCGTCATTATTATGTCAATCTTATGACATTTCTGCCAGTGTTCGGCTTAAATGCAAATAACGGTCTCGTATAACCGTCAGTTACGGGATTAAAGTTAATAATTTTCGTTTTGGCACTGACCTTAGTAATTCCGAGTGGATTCGGACGTAGTCGAATCCGCCGTAATTGCGGTTATACATTGTTGGCAACAGGCTTTTTATCATTTCTATAATTAGAGTTTTCAACTTTTAATCATTATTTGGTCTTTCAGGAATGTAAACAAGATCAATTTCGATATCATTTCCATATTTAACAATCATAGAACATAGGACAGAGACACTTTTTCCATTGTTAATAGCGGGCTTCATTATCGGCATTTTTCTAAGCACTCTCAAAATTTCAGCTTGAATGGTTACTTCCGCATCTCTGACTTTCATGCCGGTTAAATTTCCGTTTTCAGTGATTATAAAAAAGGCTTCAACCTTTTTTGGTTCTGAAAGATTTAATTCTTTCAATAAACTCAAGTTAAATTCACGCTTTACAAATGCCGCTACTTTTTCATTGAAACATTCTCTTGTTTGTTCTATTGAGAGTTCCTCACAACCATTATATACTGGGGCAATTTCTACATCTTTTAATATCATACTATTGTCAGTAGTATAATTAGCTAAACCGTCATCGTGAGATACAATGCTACATAAACTTAATAAAGCCTGTTCCTCTATTTCTGTCATATTTCCTTGTGCCATCACTTGTTCCTGAACAGCATTTATTTTCGTTATTAAATCACTTTCTGTGTTTTTTACCGAGTTGGATTCTTCCTTACAAGAAAAGCATAATAGAACAATAAAAATGGTTGAAACGACCATTAAATTTTGTGATTTAAATTTTGTTTTACGATTAAATTTGTATTTCATAATTTTTTGGTTTTTCAGCTTGTTGACAACGGTTTTGTGTATGAGCAGTAGCAGATTTAAGCAACTACTTTTCGGGATACAAGATAATTTAATTTAATGAAATAGCGGTTCAGGTTGACACCCAAACCGCTATTGCTTATACACGTTGTTTTGCAACGTTTTTTATAAATTCTTTCTACTTATTTTTATTAAATTAATCTTTATTAAAAGTTACTTTACCTGTTTCCATATCATAAAGAGCAGATATAATCATAATTTCTCCATTATCTTCCATCTTTGCCATTGTTGGTGATTGCTCTCTTATATTTTTTACAGTACGCATCGCATTGTTGTTGATAACAAGGTCTGTAAATTCAGCATTTTTGGTAGAGCGCTCACCATCGAATTCAGTTTCATTTACAGCTGGTTGTATTTCATCGATTAGGTCTGCAAGAGAGTTCATACCTAATGCTTTAGCATCAACTTCATCAATAGTAGATTTGACTGCACCACAGGCCGTATGTCCCATTACAATGACTACTTTAGAACCAGCTACAGCAGTAGCAAATTCCATTGAGCCAACGATATCAGCATTTTCAATATTACCTGCGACACGTGCTACGAAAATATCACCTATGCCTAAATCAAATACATCTTCTACAGGTACACGACTATCTACGCACGAAAGAACAATAGCTTTAGGGTATTGGCCTATCATCGCTTTTCTACGTTGTGCTGAATGGTCGCGTTGGGTTAGATTATTATTTATAAAATTCTCATTACCCTTTTTTAAACGCCCAATGATTTCTTGAGGTGTCATTTCAGCTTGTTCTTCAGCTGTTAATATACTCTCAACAACCTTTTCTTCAACAAGTTCTGTTTGTGAATTTTGTGCTGTTGGTTCTTGTTTTTTTGTTTCCTGACAAGATGTTAAAAATAATAGTGTCAAGAAAGTGGTCAATGGTAAAAATAGTTTTCTCATATGTTTATAGTTTAAAGTGAAAATTTATAGTGTGTGGTGTAGGCTAAATTGTAATTGTCCTTTTTGCCAATTAGTGGTGGTCTGCTCCATCCATCCGAATTGTAATCTCAAATTGTTCTTTAATGCATAACCAATACCTAAATAGGTTCTGTTTCGGTCAAAAAACTCAACATTACGCCCATTACCAATATTACGCTCTCCATTAATAAATAACTCATTATAAAATGCGAAATATGGCGTGCCTTTAGCTAAGGTTGTTCCTTTGAATGGAACATTTACGAAGAGGTTGTAACGATAGCGTGTTCTAAAATCTTGATTTTCCACCCATCTTTGTTCATAACGAAACCTATGTGTTAATAAAAGTCTTTTAAGAATTGTATTTGAGAACAAGGCTTCTTGATATATACGATTTTCAGAAACAGGATTATCTATATCAGCACCGAACTGTCCTGTTGTAATATTGGCAAAACCAAGCGTGAATTTAACTCCTGAATCTGATGGTTTATATGTTAAACCAGACCGTAACAGTAACTGTTCCCTATCTCCGAGTCCTCGCCAATCACGGTATTGAAAATCTCCCTGAACTCCCCAATTAGATTCTTTGAAAGTTGTATTATAAAAATACATATACCAAGCCCCTAATTGATTGTTATCTGGTTCTTGGGCATTAACTTGTAATAAAGTTAGCAAACTGATAGTGAAAGGTAAAAGGATTCTTTTCATATTGTTTAATGTTATTTGATAAAATTAAAACAAAAACAATACCGTAATTATATTGAGAACCGCATTTTAATAAAAAATTAACAGTATTACTTGTTGTGTTAATAGTGTTACTTTCAATAAAGATGATTCACGAAATCTTGCACAACGTTTCTGTATATGATTTGTGCGGCTTAAAATCCGTCCCGCCACGCCTTGGCGTGGGAGGATTTTCAGCTATTCAAATCAGATATTAAATATAATAGTTTTTAAATGATGTAGGAATGCAAGCATGAATTATATACGTTGTTGGCAGCAGTTATTTATTTATCTGTTCCAAATTCAAGTTGTCGCTCGTATTCTTTATTCATCAAAATAGCCTTTTGATTCTTGGATTAATCCATCCTCATTTATAGTCCATTCCTCAAATCCGCTAATGTTTACTTTATTTCCAGTTCCATTGGTTCCGTTATTTGTTCCAGTCAAGTGTCCAATAGAATCGTGTTTTGTCCGATTTAGTAATTAGACTATCCATTGAAACAATCATATCCGGAAAAGCATCCATAAATCCTTTAGCAACATTTGTTATTGCTTCAGTACCTTTTGCTGGTTCCCCATCATTTATCTGTAGAACGCCATCTTCAGCGAAAAAGGAGGAGACAAAATTTGGTCTTTGACTGCACCACACTTGTGCGTAACTCTTGGCAAAAACCTCCAAATCAAATTTTTTCAACTCTTCTGGTAAGGGTGTATTTGTGAATGAGATGTTAATGAATTTCCATTCACCATCTTCCTTGATTAGGGTGAAATTGTCGATGTTATTTGTCCGTGGAACACCATATGAATGTAGGGTAGCATCAGCCCAAACAAAAGCGATTTGTCCTTTATTTATAAGGATTTTGTATTCATTCACAGGTTCATAAAAGGGCTTCCGTTCTCGGTTTTTTTGTGATTCAAAATATTCGCCAATTGTGATGACGGAATTTTTCGAGACTCCATCTCGAACTATTGCACTTCCCAAGTTTGCCTTGTCTGAAATTATGGAATCCAAAGTCTGAAAGTCAGAATTACCTACAGCAAACAAGAGCTTTTCTACAAGGGCTATTAATTCTTGTTCCTCCGCATTCCAAGTATTTTCTTTTTGTGCTTCAACAACCTTTTCAGTCTATTTAGTTTTATTTGATTGGACTGACAACTAAAAAATAAGCTAGAAACAACTACAAGAGATAATATTACAATACTCAATGTTTTTTTCATAATTGGATTTTTTAATTGCTGCCAACGGTTTTGTATAAGAATAATTGCGTGTGCAAGCCACTAACTTACTAAAAATGGAACGAACCAGAGGAAAATCCGTAGGATTTTCCGAGAAGGTAAGAAGCAAGCAATTATTTTTACACGGTGTTGGCACAAGTATTTTATAATTCATATTTCCATTTTTGAGTTTCATTGTCGAAAGCTATACTAAATCCTCTCATAGAATTGACAGGTATGTTCGTTTCTTTGTGCCTTTTTATTTCCCATTTTGAAATTTTACTAACCAGTTCTATTGCATCTTTTTGAAATTCGGTCAGAGGTTTTTTAATTGAAACCTCAAATTTGATTGGAAGATTAAAATTAGAATCTATTTCGGTTTTATATCCTCTATTGGTTGTAACAGAGATTAATTTTCCATTTTTGTCAATAAGCAGTTTTAAAAAAGAATGAGGATTTTCATAGTTCTTTTTTTTACCAAGTTTTAAAATTGAATCTACATTTGTAATTGGGTTTGGATAATTAAAGTCGTTCTCTAAAAAATAAATATAATTTTCAATTTTAAAAGAATTCCCATTGTCAAATACTCTTTGTTCTTTTTCTGATATATTTCTTTTATCAGTTGGTTTAGAATTTGAGCAAAAATATCCAAAAGTCAGTTTGTTGTTTCTGCGTTTAGCATAGACAAGCCAATTTTCGCCAATTTCCACATTCCAATCACATGAAGTCCAAATTCCAGTATAATCTCCTTCAGAATTTAAAGTAAATTCCAATGTTGTAGGTTCGTTGCTTTTTTTATAATGTTTTAAAATATCAAAGGTAATTTTGTAAGTAAGAGAATCAGATGAATATACTTTAGAAACAGCTTTTCCTTCAAAGACATATTCAGCTGAAAAAAATTCAAGTGCAGGTTTTGGAACATCACAAACACAAGAAAATGCTCTTGTGAAAACTAGTGTTAAAATTAATGTAGCAATGATTTTTTTCATATTTGTGCCAACTCGTTATATGTGGAACTAATATACACATTATCCCTATTTTTTTCCGGATAAGAGGAAATTTTGTTATCCTTTTTGGGAATTAAATATTGCTATTACTAAAACGGTTACTCATGAACCATTTTACCTTTGGTTTGGCTCAACAACCGGCCTAAGCGAAAGCCTATTTCGGACAAGTAGGTGAGTGGTGTGTTTATATTTATAAATCAATGCCTTAAAACAAAAAGGAGCGCTCAAAAAGCGCTCCCCAATTAAAAGTTATTAAACAGATCTGTTTAAAAATGAATATCAAATTGTAACCTGTACATTACTTCATTAGTGCCACCATCTATCGATAAATAACTAATATCAGACTGCACTTTTAATTTATGCCCAACGATATATTTAGAGACACCCAAGGTGTATTGATTTTCTGCATCATTACCGGTAACGATCTTGTCTAATTCAATATTTGTATATCGACCGGAAATCTCCCAGTCATTATTAAATAAATAACCGGTTTGTAGATTTAATCCCCGACCAACTTGTACCTCATCTCCTGTAAGCGATCCATTAGAATTTTTTGCATAAGGATCTTCAGCATCTCTGTCTGCATATTCTGCCATAAATGAAAAGCCTTTATACTTAAACATCGCATCAATAAACAAAGTATTAATATTGGTTTGGTAAAATCCTACATCATTCGTCATATAAGAGCCTTGGTTACTTCTGTTTTTAACGGCATTATTATTGTGGTCGTAAGTAACAGCAAGCGAATTTGGGTTTTTCTTCACGCTTTAAATCACTTCCAGAATAATCGCCATTGCTTGTAAATCTCCCAATGGAAGAAATTCTAAACGGCCGGTATATTGATGCCCTCCTATGTTTCCACTGGTAATGTTTCTTCCCTCACCTTGAGCAATAGAGAATATTTCTCTCATAACAAAATGTATCAGATAAGTTAGAAATGTGTCTTAGTTGTATCCCCATATCACGATCAATATTAAAACGACTGTTTAATAGAGAACGATCTACTTGCTGAAGATTTCCCGATGAGATTACCCGTTCAATGTTGCCTGGTAATTTTGTTTGCCCAAACCATAGTTCGAAATTTTCGGAAAAATTATATTTTATAACAGCATCTAAAATATATCTTGGGGCATTGCTGGTAAATTCGGAAGCTCCGGAGATATCCCGGTTTGAAAGTCCTAACTCCATTTTATATTTAAGTTTCGGAGAAAAAGCATATCCATCAAATTTTAAACGTGCTCTTCTTACTAAAAAGTTAGACTCACCGATTTACCGGCCCTTCTTCAAAATTTGCCAACGGCTAAAAATTGCATCCGAGCAGCAATTTTCATGGTATAGGTACTATCCTTTCCCACCAGGTTAAAAAGGCCTTTGCCAAATTGAGGCGCATTTGTTTCCTGTGCGCTCATAGTGATGAACGTAAATAAAAATAAGGTGATAAGTGTTGCTTTAAATTTCATGTGTTAATCATTTTTGTTGGTGCAAATAAAGTAACTGTATGTTAACTGAATGTTAAGCACGGGTAAACAAATAGATAAGATTTAGGTCATAATAATATGCTAAAGCCAATTTTTAAAGGGCTTAATCAATCTAAATTTATGGATAAATTCATCCATTTTCAAGACAATTTAAAAAAAATTAAAATAAAACTTGCAAAAACGATAGTAATACTATTATATTTGCAAGCTTTATAAGTAAAACTGTGAAAAACCTACATATTAATATCAACGTAAGTGACGCATTGTATCTAAAAAATCCTGAATCGTCAGAATTGGGTAAAAGTATACTTAGCAATAGTATTTTATTGATAAACGAGCTGGGGTTTGAAACGTTTACTTTTAAAAAATTAGGAGAAAAAATGACTTCTCCAGAAAGTAGTATCTATAGGTATTTTGAAAATAAGCATATGCTTTTGTTGTATTTAACATGTTGGTATTGGAACTGGTTAGAATATAAAATAGCCTTTGCAACAGCCAATATAGCATCACCATCGGTAAGGTTAGAAAAGGCATTGAATATTATTACGCAGAAAGTAACAGAAGACAGTAATTATACCCATATCAACGAAATACTTTTAAACGAAATAGTAATTTCTGAATCTATAAAAGCTTTTTATACCAAAGAAGTGGATAATGAAAATGAAAAAGGTTTTTTTAAGGTATACATTAAATTGATAGACAGGGTAAGCGAAATGGTGCTGGATATGAATCCCTCATATAAATTTCCACATATGCTAATGTCTTCCGTCATAGAAGGTGTACATCAACAACGCTTTTTTGCAAAACATTTCCCAGTATTAATAGATGATAAAAAAAATGAAGACGTTGTGTCTTCTTTTTATAACGATTTAGTTTTTAAAACAATTCAATAATAAATTATGAAAAAATTATTTGATTTTACCCACTTCAAAGGAGATATGTTTGGCGGCATTACCGCTGGTATTGTTGCATTACCATTTGCATTAGCCTTTGGGGTTAGCTCTGGTCTCGGACCAAGCGCCGGTCTATACGGAGCTATTTTTGTAAGTTTCTTTGCAGCACTTTTTGGGGGTACAAACACCCAAATCTCCGGCCCAACAGCGCCAATGACTGCCGTAAGTATGGTGGTAATTGCAGGAATGGTTGCTGCTTTTGATGGTGATGTATCTAAAGCATTACCGGCTATCTTAACGGTTTTTCTATTAGCAGGATTAATGCAAGTCGGGCTAGGATTTATAGGTCTTGGAAAATATATTAAATATATACCCTATCCTGTTGTTTCCGGGTTTATGACGGCTATTGGTGTTATTATACTAGTTACTCAGATATTACCCTCAGTTGGTTATTACCCTAAAGAAGATACAGAATTTGTAACTCAATTTAAACCGCAGGCCGAAGAAATAATTTTAAATAATATCTTAAAAGAAGAAGCAGGTGAAGGTATTTTAGTGTTGGAAGACTTTCAAGAAACAGTAAATAGGGCAGAAAATATTTCACAAGAACAAATTTTAAAAGAATCTCAAACCTTGGCGAGTAAAGAAGCATCCGGGGTTTTAGGCGCTTTAAAAGTTTTGCCACGGGCATTGAGTAATATCAATTGGCTGGAATTGCTTTTAGCTTTGGGCACGATCATTATTATTTATGGATTTAAACGAATAACAAAAGCGGTGCCGAGTACTTTAGTGGCCTTATTGGTAATGTCTGGTATTGCCATTGGCTTTAAATTAAATTACAGACCTATTGAAGAAATACCAAGCGGATTGCCCATACCAAATTTAGAAATTTTTACCAGTTTTAGTCTGGGTAGTATCACCCCGTATATTTTTACAGCGCTAACCTTGGCACTTTTAGGAGCTATTGACTCTTTGTTAACCTCTGTGGTTGCCGATAATATGACAAAAACAAAACACCAACCTAATAAAGAACTCATAGGTCAGGGAATTGGAAATAGTATTGGAGCAATATTTGGAGGTATCCCGGGAGCCGGAGCTACCATTAGAACGGTTGTAAATATTAATGCTGGTGGAAAAACCCGATTATCAGGTATGATGGCTGGTGTTTTATTGTTGGTTATTCTATTGGCATTAGGGCCCGTAGCATCTCAAATTCCGGCAGCTGTTTTAGCAGGTATTTTAATTACAGTTGGTATTGGGGTTATGGATTATAAAGGCTTAAAAGCGATTCCAGATATGCCTCGTGCAGAAGTTATTATTATGATTACCGTATTGGTTTTATCATCGGTATGGAATTTAGTATATGCCGTAGGTATTGGATTAGTAATTGCTTCATTAATGTTTATGAAAAAGATTGGAGATGTAACAGCCGAACATTCAAGTGTAGAATCGTTTGATAGATCAAAAGCCTGGCCCGATGAAGTTGATTTTCCCGAAAATTTAAAAGATAAAGTGTTTATTAAGCACATTAGAGGCCCATTATTCTTTGGTTCTACAAGTTATTTTCAACAATTAGTGAATCAAATTCCCGATTCAACAACTACGATTATTATACGAATGGGAAGAATGCAATACATAGATCAGTCTGGTTTATATGCATTGGAAGATGTTTTGGTAGATTTAGTGAATGCAGGTAAAAAAGTATTGCTGGTTAAAATCGTAAATCAACCAAGGTATATGATGGAAAGTATTGATATCATACCAGATCTAATACCCGAAGACCAAATTTTTGAAAATTTCAGAGATTGTTTGGCATGGGTTAAAGAAGATGTTAAGACTGGAAGTTTAAAGTTAAAATAGAAGTTCTAACAGTACAAATCCGATCATTTAAAAAAATAATTAACATTTAAAATAATAAAAAAATGAAAGTACATACAAAGATCACACAAGCAAATTTAACACCACAATTGGCACATGAAATTTTAGTGGAAGGGAATGACCGTTTTGTAAAAAACGTGAAAGCGCAAAGAAACTTACAACAACAAGTGTTGGATACAAGTAAAGGACAATACCCTTTTGCCGTAATACTAAGTTGTATAGATTCAAGGGTGCCTGCAGAACTTGTTTTTGACCAGGGGATAGGCGATATTTTTAGTGCAAGAGTTGCAGGAAATATTGTGAATGAAGATGTTTTAGGCTCCATGGAGTATGCCTGTAAAGTAGCGGGTTCTAAAATCGTAGTTGTGTTGGGTCATACAGGTTGTGGTGCGGTAACAGCAGCATGCAATCATGTTGAAATGGGCAATATAACTGCCTTGTTAAATAAAATACAACCAGCGGTTAAAAAAATTAAACCTAAAAGTAATACGTATACTGAAAAAGAAATTGAAGAGGTTGCCTCTTTAAATGTAAAATTAACGATAGAAAGAATTAGAAAAGAGAGTCCTATTTTAAATGAACTGGAAAAAAACAATGAAATTGAAATTGTTGGTGCCAAATACAATTTAAAAACGGGTAAGGTTACATTTTTTGAAAGATGATAAAAACGCATCTATTTGATAAAAGCCTTTTTCTATTATTGTTTCTTTTACCTGTTTCTATTTTTGCACAGCAAGAAAAAACAGGCAACTGGTTAATGTATTTCGGTACGAATAAAGTGAGTGATAAATTCAGTATTCATACCGAAATACAATACAGAAACCATACCCTAACGCCAAATAATACAGAACAATTATTGTTGCGAACAGGTTTGAATTATCATTTTTCCGATAAAGCATTCGCAACAGTAGGATACGCATATATTCCTTCTTATATTTTTGAATCAGAACAAAAAGCTCCCGAAATTGAAGAGCATCGTATTTGGCAACAGTTTATTTTAACAAATAAAATTGGAAGAGTAAAATTTGAACATAGGTATAGAATAGAACAGCGATTCATAAACCAAGAGTATAAAAACAGATTTCGTTATCGTCTAATGCTATTTGTACCATTAAATAAGCCAACAATTGAAAAGGGAAGTCTGTTTTTAGGACTCTACGACGAGGTTTTTATGAACTCAAAAGAGACTTTTTTTGACCGAAACAGATTATATGGAGCAATAGGATATCAGTTTAACAAAAATATAAGTGCACAGGCCGGTATGATGCATCAACAAGTGAATGATTTTGGGAAATGGTATTTACAAGTTGCTTTAGTTTTTAATACCGATTTAAGAAAGGTAGATAAACTAAATAGAAATGAACTCAATCATTAATGATTTACTATTAATTGAGTTTCTATAGAAATAAATATAATCACAAAAATTCATTTTTACAATTAAAAGAAAATAATGCTTAAAAATTTCTTAGGGAATAGTCCTAAATGGTACAAATACACAATAATAGGTTTTTTAATTTTTAATATAATATCTTATTTTGCGCTGGGCACATCAATAACTTCATGGATATTTATTGCTGAATTTATTTTTACGCTTGCAATGGCATTAAAATGTTATCCATTAATATCAGGTGGTTTATTGGCAATTCAAGCGCTGGCTTTAAAGCTTACAACTCCAAAAAATGCGTATCATGAAGTAGAACAGAACCTTGAAGTCATATTGCTATTAATGTTTATGGTAGCAGCCATTTACTTTATGAAACCCTTACTGATGTTTATTTTCAGTAAGGTTTTTACTAAGGTTAAATCAAAATTAGCATTGTCACTTTTATTTGTAATTCTTTCGGCCGTTCTTTCTGCGTTTTTAGATGCTTTAACGGTTACGGCTGTTTTAATTAGTGTTGGCGTTGGTTTTTATGGTGTATATCATAAAATTCATTCAAGTGACCTTGATCTAGATATGGATGGAACGTTAGATCGAAAACAATTAAGTGGTGAAACCCTTGAACAATTTCGTAGCTTTCTAAGAAGCCTAATTATGCACGGAGTGGTTGGTACTGCTCTTGGTGGTGTAATGACATTAGTGGGCGAACCTCAAAACTTATTAATTGGCGAAAAAATGGGTTGGAACTTTATAGAGTTTTTTATGCAAATGAAGATTATAACCATCCCGGTTTTCTTTGCAGGATTATTAACAACAATATTTCTTGAAAAAACTAAATTATTTGATTTTGGGGCGAAATTACCTGAAGTTGTTCGTACTATAATTGAGAATTATACCACACTAGAAGATGAAAAGCGTACTGAAAAAGAAAAGCACAGATTAATAGTGCAAGCTGTTGCTATGGTATTCTTAATTATAGGATTAGCATTGCACCTTGCACCTGTAGGATTTATAGGGTTAGCATTGATTATTTTTCAAACAGCATTTATGGGTATTACTGATGAGCATCATATTGGCCCGGCTTTTGAAGAAGCATTACCTTTTACCGCTTTATTAGTTGTGTTTTTTGTAATTGTAGCAATGATTCACGACCAACATTTGTTCAATCCAATTATAGAATATGCACTTTCTATGGAGCCTTCTACCCAACCAGTAATGTTCTATATTGCAAATGGCATTTTATCTGCTATTAGCGATAATGTTTTCGTGGCCACTGTTTATATAAATGAAATTCAAGTGGCTTTTAATGCTGGTGAATTAACACGCTTGCAATATGAAAAATTAGCTATTGCTATTAATACGGGTACAAATTTACCGAGTGTCGCTACACCAAATGGACAAGCAGCATTTTTATTTTTATTAACGTCATCATTAGCACCTTTGATTAATCTATCTTATGGGAAAATGGTAAAAATGGCATTTCCTTATGCAATAGTATTAGGTGGAGTAGGTCTGCTATGTGTTATGTATTTGTTGTAAAGCATTTAATGTTAATTGCGGATTTTGAATTTTAGTTTAGGTGATGAGAAAAAAATGTACATTGCGAAGTCATAAATTAAAAGATAAATGAACTGGCAACAATTACTCTCATTAAAACGTTTTGGAGACACAGAAAAAAGAATTCGAAAAGATCAAAATGAGACGAGAATTGGTTTTGAAGTTGATTATGACCGAATTATATTTTCCGATTCCTTTAGAAGTCTGCAAGATAAAACGCAGGTAGTACCGCTTTCAAAAACTGATTTTGTTCATACAAGATTAACACACAGTTTAGAAGTTTCTGTTGTTGGACGTTCCTTAGGAAGAATTGTAGGAGCTGAGATCATAAAAAAGTATCCTGAATTAAAAGAATTAGGCTATCATGCAAATGATTTTGGGGCCATTGTAGCAAGTGCATGCCTGGCCCATGATATTGGAAATCCCCCTTTTGGCCATAGCGGTGAAAAAGCCATAGGAGAATTTTTTAAATCGGGTAACGGAATAAAATATCAAAGTAAATTATCTGATAAGCAATGGCAGGATCTTATTGATTTTGAAGGGAATGCCAATGGCTTCAGGATCCTCACAGAAAGCAGAAAAGGTATTGAGGGTGGTTTGAGAATGTCTTATGCAACGCTAGGTGCTTTTATGAAATACCCAAAAGAGTCTTTGCCTAAAAGACCTACGAGTCATATTAATGATAAGAAATACGGATTTTTTCAATCTGAAAAAGCAGTATTTGAGGATGTTGCGAATAATTTAGGTTTAAAAAAGATTAGAAAAGATGATATTTCTTTTGCGCGTCATCCATTGGCTTTTTTAGTCGAGGCGGCCGATGATATTTGTTATACTATTATTGACTTTGAAGATGGCATTAACCTTGGCCTGATAGAAGAAGAATTCGCACTCGAATACCTGATCAATTTAGTTCGAGATACCATTAATACCGAAAAATACTATCAATTAACTACCAAACAAGACCGACTAGGTTACTTAAGGGCACTGGCCATTGGCAATTTGATCAATGAAGCCGCTAAGGTCTTTTTAGAAAATGAAAGCAAGATATTATCTGGAGATTATCATATATCATTATTGGATAAATGCAGATATGAAGCCCAGATTAATGATATTATTAAAATTAGTATAGATAAGGTTTATCGCAGTAAAGAAGTTATAGAAAAGGAGATATCGGGGTATAGGGTATTGGCAGATCTACTTGATGTATTTATAATTGCAGTTAATAACTCGCATGATGGCGCAGCATCGAATTACGATACCTTAGTAATGAATCTGCTCCCGAAAAAATATCAAAATTTGGATAATAATTTATATCAAAGAATTTTATCGGTTTGTAATTTTATTGCAGGTATGTCAGACGGGGCAGCGATATTATTACATAAAAAGATAAATGGGATTGCACTTTAAAATTGATATTCTTTAGAAAACATATAGGATGCCGATACCCAAAAGCTGTTTTAACTGAACCCGGGCCCCGAGCGTTTCCAACTCACCGTCATTATTAATATCGTCTTTAAATTTAATGTCGTCGTCATAAATAAGATGTGCGCCAACATTCGCCTTAATAAAATCATTAATGGTTAGAAAAAAATTGAGATCCCATTTAATATCAATATTTCCATACTTATTTAAATAATCAGAATACAAACTTAGATCGTTGGTCATCATCACATTTTTAAAAAGTTCTTTATCCCAGGAAGTTTGAACCAGACTACCAAATTCGAGCCTCGACCGTTCTCCATTTTTTACACCAAAGGCACCGCTATTCGATAAAATGGCATCATGTACAAAAGTCGATTTTAAGGTAACTGGAGATAAATAAATCGTAAAATTATCGGGTTTGAGATCATAATAAGCACCGGCACCTAAAAAGAGATAAGCCGGCGCAAAAAATCTGGAAATTGGGGTACTCGTATCAGGATATTTAAAACCATCTGTAAACTGCGTATTAAAATTAAATCTGGCAGAGTAATACCAATTGCTTAAGGTATCTTTTCTATAACCGAAAGTTGAATTTACCTGCAGCTTATCATCGGTTTTTCTAAGGCCGATGTCTTGTTGTTGGTTAAGACCATACCGGGCAAAAATTTCATTTTTCCAAACCGTATGTATTTTTTTATACTCTCTTACCAATGATACTTTTATTAATCCCGAAATAGAATTATTACCCCCGGCATTCCAATTTACAAAGGCTGCTTCACTAATATCTAATCCAATACTATTTTTGTTCTTCCACCAAACAGGATCTTCGGCAAACTTGGCAGGTTTAATATTTAACTGTTTAATGGGGTTCAATATTTTTAGGGTATCAATGATCAAACGCCTTTTGGCATAGACTAGATTTTTAGCCTTGGGAATTGGGATATAGCCGGTATCTTTAGTAATCGAATTTACACGCATCCGAAAACGGGGACTATATTCGGTTTTGCCCGTAAGAGAATCATAACGAATGACATAAAAAGGACGTAATAATGAGTCTTGCATCACTAAAACAGAATCCATTTTCTTAATGGTTAATGTAGTATCTAAAACCTTGGTAACTTGTATGCTATCAGTTACTTGAGAAAATGAATAAGTAAAATAGAATATTAATAAAAAAACGGTAAATACCTTTTTTTTCATATGCTAAAATTAAGCCCACGAAGATATTAATTTTTTTATATTTTGAAAATCCAGGTCAATTGAAGTGAATAATTCAGCTGTTTTTCCATGTTCAATAAATTTGTCGGGAATTCCCAATCTTTTGATCGACTTATTTTGATAATGATGGTCTTGTGAAAACTCAAGCACAGCACTTCCGAATCCTCCAATAAGTGAACCATCCTCAATGGTTATTATTTTATTGAATTTTTTAAAGATGTGATGTAATAGTTCTTCATCTAATGGTTTTACAAAACGCATGTTATAATGAGCTATCCGTTCACTATTTTCAATTTCTTCACATAATTTAATTATGGTATTCCCGATACTGCCTATGCTCAAAATCGCAATATCATCACCCTCCTTTATAATGTCACCTTTACCAATTTCCATTTTTGAAAAAGGAACACGCCAATGTTGTTTCACACCTATACCTCTGGGGTATCGAATGGCTATGGGATTTTCTATACCCAGCTGAACCGTATACATCATATTTCTAAGCTCAATTTCATTAAGCGGGGCAAATACGATCATATTGGGAATACAGCGCAAATAAGAAATGTCAAAAACCCCATGATGGGTAGCGCCGTCCTCACCTACCAATCCTGCACGGTCAAGGCAGAAAATGACGGGTAGTTTCTGTAAAGCAACATCATGAATTACCTGATCGTAAGCGCGTTGTAAAAATGTAGAATAGATGTTGCAAAAAGGTATTAAACCTTGAGTGGCCATACCTGCAGCCAAAGTAACCGCATGTTGTTCGGCGATGCCGACATCGAATGCCCTGTCGGGAATTTCATCAATCATAAATTTCATAGAACTCCCTGTTGGCATAGCCGGGGTAATACCAACAATCTTCTTATTTTTCTTTGCCAATTCAACAAGGGTCAATCCAAATACGTCCTGGTATTTTGCAGGCTGCTTTATGGTGGCAGCTGGAATTAAGTCTCCTGTTTTTGCATCAAATTTACCGGGAGCATGATATTTAACCTGATCTTGTTCTGCCTTTGTGTAATCCTTTGCCCTTCGTTGTTATAATATGCAAAAAACGCGGACCCTTAACAGATTTTAATCGGGTTAATTCGGCTAATAGTGTCTTTATATCATGTCCATCGATAGGGCCTGAGTAATCGAAATTCAATGCTTCTATTATATTTTTTTTTCGAACCCTTTTATCAGTCTTTATGTTCGTTAAGTAATTTTTTAAAGCTCCTACGCTTGGGTCTATACCCATGGCATTATCATTTAAAATGATCAATAAGTTGGCCTCAGAAACTCCTGCATGGTTTAAGCCTTCGAATGCCATACCGCTTGCAATACTGGCATCGCCAATAACCGCAATGTGATTTTTGTTTATATCACCTTTAATGTTTGATGCTATAGCCATACCCAAAGCGGCTGATATGGATGTTGAAGAATGGCCAACCCCGAAAGGATCATATATACTCTCTTCTCGTTTTGGAAAACCTGATATGCCTCCTAATCGCCTGTTGGTATCAAAAATATTTTTTCTTCCTGTGAGGATCTTATGGCCATAGGCCTGATGACCTACATCCCACACCAAAAGGTCGTTAGGTGTATCAAAAACATAATGCAAGGCAATAGTTAGTTCAACAACACCTAAACTCGCTCCCAAATGCCCTTCTTTTACAGAGACAATATCAATGATAAATTCGCGCAATTCTTTCGCTAGTTGCGGGAGTTTTTCAGGTTCCAATTGGCGCAGGTCTTTTGGATCAGAAATATGGTCTAAAAGTTTATCAGGCATAATGCAAATGTACGAGTTGAAAATGACATGAATCATATAAATTTTAAAGGCGAAAATTATTTTCAACTCATAAAAAAGTTTATAGATTTATTTCTGAAATTGTATTTTTACTAAAAAAATAGCTATGCTAAATCCATTTGATGATGTCTATTTTATGAAGCGCGCACTCCAGGAGGCAGAAACGGCATTCGAAAAGAATGAAGTACCTATTGGTGCCGTAGTTGTTATCAATAATAAGATCATTGCAAGAGGACATAACCTTACAGAAACCCTGAATGATGTAACGGCACATGCAGAAATGCAGGCTTTCACGGCGGCTTCAGACTTTTTGGGAGGAAAATACCTTAAAGGGTGTACTTTATATGTTACCCTGGAACCCTGTCAAATGTGTGCAGGTGCCAGTTACTGGGCCCAACTGGGAAAAATTGTATATGGTGCTAGGGATGAGCAAAGAGGTTTTATACATTATAAAACGCAACTACATCCTAAAACAAAGGTCCTTGGAGGCATATTAGAAGATGAGTGCAGTGAGCTACTTACCCGATTTTTTATACAAAAACGAAATTTGAACTGATAAAAGTTTCAAATATTGTCATTCCTGCGAAGGCAGGAATCTATTTGCTGACGAGTCTGAATTCCTGCCTTCGCAGGAAATCAAAGATTCGATGAAGTCAATGACATAAAAAATATCAATAATATTTATGTTAGCACCGGTGCTTTTCGATAAAAAGTAGAATTTAAATTAGAGATCTTTTTGATTGATCTTAAAAGGATTTTTACTCTTAGGATCAATTACATATTTTTTATATTTCCCCTTTCTATATCGGTAATAGATAAATAGAGGCATCAATATAAAAGATAAAAATAAAATACCAAGGCCCATTACAATTTGATATTTCGGGTGATCAATATATTGAAGGTAGAGTCCCGTGACCATACTCCCGAGAAAAATAAAAAACAATATTTTTAACAATAGTTTCATTTGTTTAAAAATAATTTAACGCAGCTAAACTACAAAAAGTTATACCTTTAAAACATGAAATTAATAAAACTAGTTTTATTTTCAATGTTGATAGGCATAATGCCTTATTATGGATGTAAATCAGTTAAAGAAACAACTATGATACCGATAAGATCTAAAAAAATAGTGATTGCTCATCGAGGTGCCTCTGGTTATTTGCCTGAGCACACCATGGAGGCGAAGGCCATGGCCTATGCGATGGATGCCGATTTCATCGAACAAGATCTTGTATTATCAAAAGACGATATTCCCATCGTAATTCACGATATACATTTAGAAACAGTCACAGATGTAGCAACAATATTTCCGGAAAGGAAAAGAAAAGATGGACGATTTTATGTTATCGATTTTACCTACGATGAACTTCAGACATTAAATGTTACTGAGAGATTTGACCCGGTAACAAAAAAAGCAGTTTTTCCGAAGCGATATCCTTTATGGAAATCAAAATTTAAGTTACATTCTTTACAAGAAGAAATTGAACTCATTCAAGGGTTAAATAAAAGTACAGGTAAACAGATAGGGATCTATCCCGAAATTAAAGAACCAAAATTTCATTTGAAAGAAGGCAAGGATATCTCCAAGATTGTTTTAAAAATATTATCTGAATATGGTTATAGATCGAAGGGTGATTATTGCATCTTACAATGTTTTGATGCCCAAGAGTTAAAACGTATAAGGAAGGAATTGAAATCAGACCTGATCTTATTGCAATTGATCGAATTTAAAAAAGATGAAAAATATTTGAAAGATTATGCAAAATATGCTGATGGTTTGGGGCCGTGGTATAAGCAAATTTTAGATGGCAAAGACAGTAATGGACATTGGCAATACTCAGATCTTGTAAAAAAAGCACATGATCTAGGTTTATTTGTACATGCTTATACCTTCCGTGAAGATGATCTCGATGGATTTAATTCGTTCGAGGAGTTAATTGATTTTGGTTTTAAAAAATTAGAATTAGATGGTGTTTTTACCGACTTTCCCGATAAGGCCGTTACTTTTAGGAAGTAGAAACCTGTAATAATTTTTGTCGATATGCCGTAAGTAATCTCGATTTTGAGATATAACCGTAGTACTTACCTTTTTTGATGACAGGCAGATTCCATGCGCCACTTGTTTTAAATTTTTTCATTATACTACTCATAGTGTCCTTTTCAAAAATAATAATGTCGGCATCGGCATGCATTAGATTCTTTACCATTACTTTATCATAGAGCTTTGTATCGAACATTATATCTCTGATATCATCTAACCTGATCACACCCAGAAATTCATTATTGTCATTCACAACTGGAAAATGATTTCGCGATGATTTCGCGACGGCATTCTTTAGAATTTCTCCTAACTTCATATCAGGAGAAAGTAAAATAAAATTGGTTTCAATTACTTTATCGATTTCCATCATCATCAGCACATTTTTATCCTTATTATGAGTGATAAGTTCTCCTCTTTTGGCCAATTCGAGGGTGTAAATAGAATGAGAAACAAAATATCTGGTTATTGAAAAAGAAATGGCCGTTACGAGCATTAAAGGAACAAATAGTTCATAACCACCTGTTATCTCTGCGATCAAAAAGATAGCTGTTAAAGGAGCGTGTAATACGCCAGCCATTAGCCCTGTCATCCCAAGTAAAGTAAAATTAGATTCGGAAACATGAAAACCTAAACCAATATTATTAATAACCTTGGCAAATAAATTACCAAGTGTACTACCCATAACAAGTGTAGGTATAAAGATACCGCCTACGCCACCGGCAGCAAAGGTCGTTGTCATAGCGATGGCTTTAAAAATGGCAATTCCTGCGAGTAGGCCCATTACAACCCAAATATTATCTGTGTATTCATCAAAAGGTGTTGTGCCAAGTGCAGCAAGATGATCTCCGTGCAAAAGATTGTTGATAATACCATAGCCTTCACCATATAAAGGCGGAATAAAATATAACATAACCCCAATAGCCATGCTGCCAATTACCAGTCTTTTTAGCGGATTTTTAAATTGTTTAAAAAATCGGTTTATCGCAAAAAAGATCTTTGAAAAATAGACAGACGCAAACCCGGTACCAATACCGAGTGCCGCATAAAATAAAATGTCTTTAATGACGAACTTATCTTGAATATCATAAGAAAACAAGACATCTGTTCCTAAAAAGAAATAAGAGGTAACCACCGCAGAAACCGATGCTAATAATAGCGGAATCAACGAAGCAAAAGCGATATCAAGGCTAAAAATTTCGACTGCAAAAATAATGGCCGCAATAGGAGCTTTGAACATTGATGACATGGCACCTGCTGTTGCGCAACCGATCAATAACATTCGGGTTTTGGTATTCATGTGGAAAAGCTGTGCCACATTAGAGCCTATAGCCGCCCCTGTGCTTACCGCCGGTCCTTGTAACCCAACAGAACCACCAAATCCTGCCGTAATTGGAGCAGTAATAAGTGAGGCATAGATCTTATAACGCTCAATAATACCGTTGCGTTTTGAAATAGAAAATAAAGTGGACGGAATTCCGTGATGCATTTCCCGTTTGATAAAATACTTCTTGATGAAATACACCAGTAATAAGCCTATAAACGGAAATATAAAGTAAAGGCTATTGTGAAATTTAAATATATATTCCCCTTCTAAAAGCTCCTGAATAAAATGCGTAAAATTTTTCAGGATCAAAGTACCAATACCTGCCAAAAAACCTACCAAGATGCTTAATATATAAATAAACCTTCTTTCAGGGATATATTTATATCTCCAAATCAAAATTTTACGTAAAATATCCTTTGATTTTATAGGCATTCTTTAGCGAACAAATACTTTGCTTAGGGTTTGGGTTTTATATTTAATTTTAAATTCAATTCTTCTAATTGCGCTTTATCAATAGGTGATGGAGCATCGATCATAATATCTCGCCCGGAATTGTTTTTCGGGAAAGCAATAAAATCGCGAATGGTTTCCTGTCCGCCTAGAATAGCCACTAACCTGTCTAATCCAAAGGCGATACCACCATGAGGGGGAGCACCATATTCAAAGGCATTCATTAAAAATCCGAATTGGGCTTTGGCTTGTTCCTTAGTAAAACCTAAATGGTCGAACATTAAGGATTGTGTTTTTTTATCATGAATTCTAATCGAACCACCTCCAATTTCATTGCCGTTCAATACAAGATCATAAGCATTCGCCCTTACCTTTCCCGGATCTGTATCTAGCAATCGCATATCTTCAGGTTTTGGTGATGTAAAAGGATGGTGCATGGCATGATAACGCTTTGTATCTTCATCCCATTCCAGCAAAGGGAAATCTGTAACCCAAAGCGGTGCGAATTCTTTCGGATTTCGTAAACCCAAACGTGTTGCCATTTCCATGCGCAGGGCGCTTAGCTGTGTTCTAACTTTATCCCTTTCACCCGATAACACACAAATAAGGTCTCCCGATTTAGCTCCGGTTATTTTCGCCCATTCTGAGAGATCCTTTTGATCATAGAATTTATCTACCGATGATTTATAAGTACCGTCATCATTACAACGAACATATACCATTCCTAAAGCACCTATTTGAGGGCGCTTGATCCAGTCGGTTAACTTGTCGATATCCTTTCTGGTAAATGAGTTGGCACCGGGCACTGCAATACCTACTACCAATTCTGCCTGATTGAAAACATTAAAATCTTTATGTTGTGCCGCTTCGTTTAATTCTCCAAACTCCATTCCAAAACGAATATCGGGCTTGTCATTACCATACTTTTTCATAGCTTCATCAAAGCTCATTCGAGGAAATTTAGAAACTTCTACACCGTTAATTTCTTTTAATAAATGACGTGTTAATCCTTCAAATGCATTTAAAATATCCTCTTGTTCAACAAAGGCCATTTCGCAATCTATTTGTGTAAATTCAGGTTGCCTGTCAGCCCTTAGGTCTTCATCCCTGAAACATTTTACCAATTGAAAATATTTGTCCATTCCACCTACCATCAATAACTGCTTAAAAGTTTGGGGAGATTGAGGCAGGGCATAAAATTGACCTTCGTTCATCCTTGATGGTACTACGAAATCGCGGGCACCTTCGGGTGTTGATTTTATCAAATAGGGCGTTTCTACTTCAATAAAACCTTCTTTTGACAGATAATATCGAACTTCTTGTGCTACTTTATGACGGAAAATCAACTTTTCCTTTACCGGATTTCTGCGGATATCTAAATATCGATATTTCATTCTGAGTTCCTCACCGCCATCTGTTTCATCTTCAATGGTAAAAGGCGGAAGCAAAGATTTATTTAAGATTTCAAGTTCCGAAACCAGAATTTCAATTTCCCCGGTGGGGATATTCGGATTTTTAGAGGTGCGTTCTATAACCGTACCTTTCACCTGAATTACAAATTCACGTCCCAGTTTTTGCGCTTGTTCCAACAAGGTTTTTGAAGAACGATCTTCATCAAAGATCAATTGGGTAATTCCATATCTATCACGAAGGTCTACCCAGATCATAAATCCTTTATCACGCACTTTCTGAACCCATCCGGCAAGAGTAACTTCTTTATTTATATGTGATGCTTTTAATTCACCACAGTTGTGACTTCTGTACATTTCTTTCTTAAAAATTAAGCTGTAAATTTAATGAAATACTATGTACATTAAATCATTTCTGTTTTATTTTTGATTATTAGCCTAAACACGGGCAATATTGCTATCCTATTTGTCGACTTATCCTTAATTTTTCTTTAAATTTAACATATGGATCCCAAAAAACTCTTTTCTGAACTAAAAAGGCGAAAAGTCTATGGGGTAGCAATTTCTTATGGAATTACCGCATGGGTGTTGGCTCAAATTGCTGGTTTGGTGACTAGTAGTTTTGAGGCTCCTCCATGGGTAATGAAAATGATAATTATAGCCCTTATAATTGGCTTACCAATAGCGGTCATTCTTGCATGGGTTTATGATATGACCCCGCAAGGTATCATAAAAACAAAACCCGAAGCGCTTGAAAATAATCAGACCCAAAAGAGTAAGAAATCAATTATTTGGAGTTTATTTTTAAGTGCCATCATAATCATAAGCTTTGTGACTATAGGTAGTTGGTGGGCTTTAAATATTTACAAATCAACAGATGCAAAAGCTACGAAATCCTTGGCTATACTACCTTTAAGAGATTTTACCCAAGATGATAGTAGAGATTATTTAGCAGACGGATTACATTCTAATTTGATAACGCAAGTATCAAAAATAAGTTCGCTAAGAACAATTCCGCCAAGGTCTACATTGCAATATAAAAACTCTGAAAAAGCGATATCTGAAATTGCCAAAGAATTAGGCGTAGATGTAATTATGGAAACCGATATCATGAAATTTGGAGATACGGTTCAATTAAATATTAAATTGATACAGGCATTTCCCAAAGAACGAACTATTTGGGGGCATCTTTTTGAAAAGCCTATGAGTGATATATATGCATTGTATAATGACGTTTCTCAACAAATTGCCAAGGAGCTGGGTATTTCTTTAACCGAACAAGAGAAATCGGTTTTATCAACAGCCAGGAAAGTTGACCCGGAAGCATATCTAGCCTATATTAAAGGAGTGTCTTCTTGGAGTAAGGCAACAAGGAAAGATATTGATCAGTCATTAAAATATTTTCAGCTGGCTATGCAAATTGACCCTGAATATGCTGCGGCCTATGCTGGTGTTGGATTGGTTTGGATTGGAAGAATGCAACATGGTTTTTATCCTGGTATTGAAATTATTCCAAAACTCGATTCCCTAATGTCAAAAGCATTGGAATTAGACAATTCATTATCGGAAGTTCATTATAGTATTGCGTTATATAACACTTGGGTGAAATGGGATTGGGAACGTGCCGGAGTAGCCTTTAAAAGAACAATTGAGCTTAACCCTAACTATGCCGATGTTCGAGCATTTTATTCCCATTATCTATATATTATTGGCAAGCCCGACCAAGCCTTAGAACAAATAAACAAAGCACTGGAACTTGACCCTGTTAGCCCTTTAATTCAGGCTATTTATGGTATGGCTCTAAATTTCAGTCGGAATTTCGAAGAAGTTATTGAACTTCTAAATAAAACATTGAGGAACACTCCTAATGATCCTATAGCACTTGGGGCATTACGTTCTGCATATCATAATAATAAAGAATTTGATAAAGCCTATGAGATTTTTATCAGATCCTATGAGGTCATAAATGATGCAGAAGCGGTATTGTTCCTGAGAAAAGGTTATGCTAATGGGGGCTATCCTGGTGCGCTTAATAGTTTAGCCAAGTTGCTCATTGACCGGTCTTCTTCTGCTACAACATATGTAACGCCATGGAGAATTGGTACGCTCTATACACGGGCGGGAAATAACGATCTGGCCATTAATTATCTATATGCGGCTTATAACGAACACGATTCGAATATGCCCTATATCAATATTGATCCAATATTTGACGATCTAAAAAACTATCCGGAATTCAGAAATTTAATTGCTAAGATGAATTTTCCAAATTCTGATTAAATAAATTCTAACTTTACATTTTTTGAAAAGTCATTAACATAATATGTCAAAACTATATATTGTTCCAACACCTATAGGAAATCTGGAAGACATGACCTTGCGTGCCATTAAAGTATTGCAGGAAGTAGATTTGATCCTTGCAGAAGACACACGTACCTCTGGTAAACTATTGAAGCATTTTGAAATTGCTACCCCTATGCAAAGCCACCATATGCATAATGAACATAAAATGGTTGATAGGATCGTTGAGCGATTAAAAAGCGGAGAAAATATAGCCCTCATTTCAGATGCAGGCACTCCGGCGATTTCCGACCCCGGCTTTTTATTAACCCGTGCCTGTGTTGAAAATGAAATCGAGGTGGATTGCTTACCAGGAGCTACCGCTTTTGTTCCGGCACTTGTCAATAGTGGTTTCCCAAATGACAAATTTGTTTTTGAGGGATTTCTTCCTATAAAAAAAGGCAGACAAACCCGGCTTCAATTTTTAGCAGAAGAATCCCGAACGATGATCTTTTATGAATCGCCGCATAAACTGATCAAAACATTAACGCAATTTTCTGAATATTTTGGTCAAGACAGAAAAGTGTCTGTATCTCGTGAAATGACAAAGCTATATGAAGAAACCATAAGAGGTACAGTAAAGGAACTTTTAAGTCATTTTGAAAACAAGACGCCTAAAGGTGAGTTTGTGATAGTTATGGAAGGAAAGAAATAAAGAAGTATTAAGTAAATTCAAGCACTAAATATCACCCATGCTTCCCTATATTCCACCCATGTTTGCCCAAGTATTGCTCACCACTTTCAACAGCACCATTTTCAATGGAAGTACCCATAGAATCGTTCCACCGGTTCAAGTATCCAAATAAAGCGATGACCCCTAACATTTCCACAATTTCGCCTTCATTCCAATATTCATACAATCGATTTTTAATCGTTTCATCAACGGCGTTGGGTACAGTAGAAGCTGCCAAAGAAAAATCCAGCGCAGCACGTTCTGCTTCATTAAAAGCAGGGTGTGTTCTGTATTCCCAAATATTATCAAGTTGTTCCTGTTCGGCCCCATAACGCTCTGCGGCCCTAATAGCATGCGCCTGGCAATATCGGCAACCGGTAGCGTTACTGCTTACCCAGGCAATCATTCGTTTAAGGGCTGAAGTAACGCGTCCTTCATTGGCCATGACGGCCTTATTCAAATTAATAAAGGCCTTACTTATGGCCGGACGATGTTGCATGGTAAGCACTGAATTCGGGCAAAAACCAAGGGTTTCATTAAAGAATTCTGCTAATTTTTTTGTTTCTAAATTATGATCTGGAGAAAGAGGCTTTACTAAGGGCATATTACTATAAAATTAATTAATTTTGCGGTTTCAAATTAAACAAATAAATAAGTCTATTATGATAAATATAGTAAAAACTACATGGAAAGGAAAAATGCTTTTTGAATCTACCAATCAAGGAGGAAATTTTTTGATCGATGCCGACAAAGAAGTCGGGGGTGAGGGGAAAGGATTAAGGCCAAAAGCATTGATGTTATCTTCATTGGCCGGTTGCTCCGGATTGGACGTTGTATCCCTTTTAAAAAAGATGCGAGCCGAAGTTAAAGATTTTAATATAGAAATAGAAGCAGAACTTACCGATGAGCATCCGAAATTTTATAAAAAAGTAAAGGTGATCTACAATTTTTATGATAGCGAATTTAAAAAAGATAAAATAGAAAAATCTGTAAATCTATCTGAAGAACGCTATTGTGGAGTGATGCACATGTTTAAACAATTTGCCGAAGTTACTACCGAAATAAAATACCATACTTTATAATATGCGCTGGACGCTTAAGCCAAAACCTTCTCAAGATAAAGTTTTAGAACTGGCTACTGAACTTTCAGTAGACCAGAATATAGCGTCCTTATTATTACAGCGTGGCATTGAAACTTACCGGGAAGCCAAAGCTTTTTTCAGGCCTGTATTAGACGATTTACATGATCCGTTTTTAATGCAAGACATGCATAAGGCGGTTGCACGTATAAACAAGGCCATTGCAAACAATGAGAATATTTTGGTCTATGGCGATTATGATGTTGATGGTACAACGGCCGTTTCATTAGTCTCTTCGTATTTAAAATCGCATTATGGCAATGTTGCCACTTATATACCAGATCGATATGAAGAAGGTTATGGTATTTCATTTAAAGGAATTGATTTTGCTGAAGACAATAACTTTTCACTGATTATAGCCCTCGATTGTGGGATCAAGGCTATTGATAAGGTAGATTACGCTATTAAAAAAGGCATAGATTTTATAATTTGTGATCATCACAGGCCTGGAGATGAACTTCCAAACGCAGTGGCCGTTTTAGACCCAAAACGCGATGATTGCCAATATCCTTACGATGAACTTTGTGGTTGTGGCGTTGGATTTAAACTAGTGCAAGCCTTGGCTTCAGAACACAAGCAAACGATTGAAGATCTTTTACCTTATTTAGATCTGGTGGCGACGGCCATTGCGGCTGATATTGTTCCGATGACAGGAGAGAATAGAATATTGGCCTATTATGGATTAGAACAGATCAATACCAATCCGAGAGCCGGTATAAAGGCAATTATCCATCAGATAAAAAAAGACATCTTAAATATTACCGATGTTGTTTTTATCATTGCGCCCCGAATCAATGCGGCAGGAAGAATGAAACACGGCAGTTATGCTGTAGAATTACTCACCGAAGAGAATTTTGACATTGCCCAACAAATGGCCGCTGAGATCGAGATCTTTAATACCGATAGAAGGAATTTAGATGCCCTAATTACTAACGAGGCTTTAGTTCAAATTGAAGGTCAAAAAGAAGAAGGCAATGCCACCACCGTCGTTTACCAGGCGGATTGGCATAAGGGGGTGATTGGAATTGTAGCTTCCCGTTTGATAGAAACCTATTACAGGCCGACCTTGGTTTTTACTAAAAATAATAATAAACTGGCAGCTTCTGCGCGTTCGGTTTCCGGATTTGATGTGTATAATGCGCTTGATGCTTGTTCAATGTTCATCGAACAATTTGGAGGGCATAAATATGCAGCAGGGCTAACTTTATTAGAAGAGAACTACGAAAATTTCAAACAAAAATTTGAAGAGGTAGTTAAAGAAACTATACCTGATGAATTATTACATCCCGAAATAAAAATTGACCAGGAGATCGAACTTTCTGAGATTACGCCAAAATTTTATAGAGTGTTAAAATTATTCGGGCCTTTCGGGCCAAAGAATATGAAACCTTGTTTTAAAGCAAGTGGCGTAAGAGATACGGGTTATAGTCGTAAAGTAGGGAGCGATGAAAGCCATCTGAAATTAAATATTATAGCTAAGGATGGCAACACGAAGTTTGACGGAATTGGCTTTGGTTTGGGAGAATGGCATGAAAAAATCAAAGACGGGAATCTTTTCAATATTGTATTTACCATCGACGAAAATTATTGGAATGGGAATACAACCTTGCAATTAAATGTGAAGGATATTAAATTAGCTGATTAATCCTTTTGTGGGTTAGGCTTTTTTTAACTTTGAAATTGTAGCCATCGGATCTTTACTTTTGAATACAAAACTACCGGCAACCAATACATCAGCTCCTGCAGTGACTAGTTTAGGACAATTTTCATCGTTTACGCCGCCGTCAATTTCAATGACAGCTTTAGAACCCGATTTTTCGATAAGATCTTTTAATTGGATCACTTTTTTATAAGTATTCTCAATAAAACTTTGTCCGCCAAAACCGGGATTCACGCTCATGATGAGCACCAGGTCTAAATTAACAATGATATCTTCTAAAACAGCAATAGGCGTGTGGGGATTCAACGAAACACCGGCCTGCATTCCTTCTGCTTTGATCGCCTGAACCGTTCTGTGTAAATGCGTACAAGCTTCATAATGAACCGTCAAAATATCGGCCCCAGCTTTTTTAAAGTCCGAAATATAACGGTCGGGATCTACGATCATTAGATGTACATCCATCACTTTTTTGGCATGTTTCTTAATGGCTTTCATCACAGGAATACCAAAAGAGATATTAGGCACAAATACCCCATCCATCACATCAATATGAAACCAGTCGGCCTCACTATTGTTTACCATTTCAATATCGCGTTGTAAATTGGCAAAATCTGCCGCCAACATGGAAGGAGCTATCAGGTGACTCATGTATATTTTTTTACAAAAATAATATTATAAAACAGAAAACTCTCAACATTGTTGAGAGTTTTCAATTCATTTATCAAATTTTAAAGATTATCCTAAATAGGTTCTTAAAATTTTACTTCTTGAAGTATGTTTTAATCTTCTAATGGCTTTTTCTTTGATCTGACGTACTCTTTCACGCGTAAGATCGAAAGTTTCACCAATTTCTTCTAAGGTCATTGGGTGTGCATCACCTAAACCAAAGTATAATGAAACTACGTCTGCCTCTCTGGGCGTAAGCGTTTCTAAAGCTCGCTCGATCTCTACTTTTAAAGATTCGTGCAACAAGCTTCTGTCTGGATTTGGAGATTCTCCAGATCGTAATACATCATAAAGATTAGAATCTTCACCTTCAATTAATGGGGCATCCATAGAGACGTGACGGCCAGAATTTTTTAAAGATTCTTTTACATCATTAATCGTCATGTCTAATTCTTTGGCGATCTCTTCAGCAGAAGGAGGCCTTTCATTTTCTTGCTCTAAACGAGCATAGGTTTTATTTATCTTATTGATCGATCCGATTTTGTTTAATGGCAATCTCACAATTCTCGATTGTTCTGCCAATGCTTGTAAGATAGATTGACGAATCCACCAAACAGCATAAGATATAAATTTAAAACCTCTTGTTTCATCAAAACGTTTAGCAGCTTTAATTAAACCAAGATTACCTTCATTAATAAGATCTGGTAATGTTAATCCTTGATTTTGATACTGCTTGGCCACAGATACTACGAAACGTAAATTAGCTTTTGTTAAACGTTCTAAAGCCACTTGATCTCCAGCTTTGATACGTTGTGCTAATTCTACTTCCATATCAGCAGTAATTAGATCTACTTTACCAATTTCTTGTAAATATTTGTCTAATGATGCTGTTTCGCGGTTAGTAACCTGTTTTGTTATTTTAAGTTGTCTCATTTATTCAATTTAAATTAATACCCTATTTTTTGCTACGTACTTATATATACGGTATATGGTTACAAAATGTTACAAAATGTTTAAGAATTATTGTAATTGAGGTTCAATAACTAAAAAAAAATGAAGTATATTCATTCATTGAAACTATGAATTCTTTGTTTAAAATAGCGTTATACTAACAGTTGCAAATCTAAAACTGGCACAACTGATTTAAATCACTGTATAACAGAAAATTAGTCATCAATTATTGATTTCAATTTAAATGGGAAATAACATTAACTTATTTATTTTAATATCGTTTAGTTTTATAGTTTACTTCATAATAAGTTATGCATCTAAAATTTTAAAGGTTCAAAATGTAGCATCGGCCATATCGATCAAGAATGGATTAATGCTCATTAACATCAAGCACCTAATTGGTATTATTTTATTTGGAATTATATTTTATCTAATGGCCCCACAATACCGCACCCTTTTGGTCATTCAAGAGTTTCCAGGTTTAATCCTTTTATTATTATTTTTAGTCACTGTTTTTACCTCCGCGGTGCTTGCAGCCAAATCAGCCAAAGACAAAAATATTTTTCAATCAGAAACAATCCAGCTCTCTATTAATAATAAGTCCCTTTATTTTATTATTCGTATTGTTTTTTTGTTTTCTTATGAATTCTTTTTCAGAGGGGTATTGTTTTTTTCATTATTGGAAATGCATGGACTTTTTATAGCTATTACGATGACGACATTACTATATGTTTTGATACATATTTTTGATACAAGAACAGAAATCATAGGCGCTATTCCTTTTGGAATTATTTTATGTCTCTTTAGCTATTTCACTCATAGTATTTGGATGGCATTTATTATTCATATGACTTTATCTGCAGTGTACGAACTCTCAATACTTAAACAATTATCTCATAATATAAAATTACCATGAAAGTATTTTTAACCGGAGCCACCGGATATATAGGTCACCAATTGGCGATCGAATTGGCAAACCAGAATTATGAGGTAATAGCTCTTGTGAGAGATTTGAAATCAAATAATGTTCCTAAGCACAACAATGTGATTCCTGTTAAAGGGGATATATGTAATTATGAATCGGTTAACAAAGCCATTCAGAACTGTGATTATGTATTTCATACGGCTGCCTTTACCGATCTAAAGAGTAATAAGCTTGATAATTTTTATAATAATAATGTTACAGGAACTCATAATGTCTTAAGAGCTTCCCTAGAAAATAATATTAAAAAAGTAATTCATACAAGCACCTTGTCAGTATTTGGCCCATCATTATTTCAAGTACCAATTACCGAAAATCAGCCTAGAATGACATCATATGCTAATGATTATGAATTGACGAAGAAAATGTCTGAAGATCTGGTCTTAAAATTTGTAAAGAAAGGACTATCAAGTTCTATCTTAAATGTTACAAGAGTTTATGGCCCAGGACTTAATACACATTCTAATGGTGTGAATAAAATTATCTCTAAAATTATGAACGATAGTGTGTTCTTGGTACCCTCTAATCTGAAGATTGAAGCGAATTATGTTTATATTGATGATGTCGTTAATGCACAAATACTCGCTTTGAAACATGGCATTTCTGGAGAAAAATATATCATTGGCGGAGAAAATATAGATTATGATGGTTTATTTGAAAAGATCATAAATCTCTCTAATAGCAACATTTCGATTTTTAAAATTAACTATAACTTTATCAAAAGTGCTTTTGCTTTAAAAGCAAATCTTAACTCAGTATTAGGAATGAACGGTTCAATTACACCTAAAGTTTTAGATTCATTATTTACACATAGAAGTGCTTCATCAGCAAAAGCTATTTCTTTATTAGATTACAAAATAACACCTTTAGATAAGGGCATAGAAAAAACTATTAAGTTTTTAACATAAGAATTATGGAAAAACAGTATACACTTTTAACAGGAGCCAGTCAAGGATTAGGCAAAGCGATGACCTTTGAACTTGCGCAAAGAGGTGAAAATCTTATGTTGGTGGCCTTGCCAGAATCTGGTTTAGAAGATCTCTCAAGTTTTATTAAGCAAAACTATGCTGTTGATGTTCATTATTTAGAAATAGATCTTAGCGAAACGGGAAGTTATTATGAAATATTAGGATATATAGAAAAATTTAATATTCAATTAAAATATATCATTAATAATGCAGGAGTTCTCAGTCGGGGGTTATTTGAAGAACTAGACGATCGATTCATTCATGATCAGATTATGGTTAATGTTACAGCTCCAACAATGCTAATAAGACTTCTTTTAAATAATCTTAAAAGAAATTCACCTGCCGGAATTTTAAATGTGAGCAGTTTGGCAAGTTTTTTTCCGCTTCCCAAAAAACAAGTGTATTGCGCTTCAAAAGCTTATTTAAGTTCGTTTTCCAAGAGCCTGAGAAAAGAACTGAAAAAAGACAATATTTCAGTGAGTGTGGTTAGTCCGGGTAGTTTAAACACGACAACTAAATTATGCTGTCAAAATAAAAAACTAGGCTGGTTAAATAGACAATCGGTGTTAGATCCGGAAAGCGTAGCCAAAATAGCAATTGATGGAATGCTTACTGGAAAGAAAGAAATAATACCGGGATTTATCAATAATTGTTTTGTAAAAATTGATAAGATATTACCGGAATATATTGAGGATAGATTGACGAATAATGAAATAAAAAAAATTGAATCTTTAAGCTGAATTCTATTGTAACTCGCTGGATAATTCTAGAAAAATAAAAAAGCCTATCAATTGTTGATAGGCTTTTTTCAAATTATAAGAAAAGAATTAATCTTCTTTTTTATCTTCTCTTGGTTTTCTATCGTCTCTGCGATTATCTCGCCCACGATTGTCTCTTCCTCTATTATCTCTTCCACGACTATCTCTTCCTCTGCTATCATTGCTTCTTGGAGGTCTTTCTACAAATCCTTCTGGTTTTGGTAATAAAGCCTTACGAGATACTTTTTCTTTACGTGTTCTTGGATCTTGTCCGAAATATTTTACGTCAAAAACATCTCCCATTTTCACCACATCGCTTACATTTTCCGTTCGTTCCCAAGCCAGTTCACTAACATGCAATAAAACTTCGTTTCCTGGAGCATCCATATATTCTACAACAGCACCGAAATCTAACATTTTAATAACTTTTACTTCGTAAACGCTACCAACTACTGGTTTAAACATTAAAGAATCTATTTTTGCTAAAACAGCATCAATACCTTCCTGTCCTGTACCCAAGATCTCAACGATACCTTCTTCAGTAATAGGATCCTCATTAATAACTATAGTACATCCAGTTGCTTTCTGTAACTCTTGAATTACTTTTCCACCGGGACCAATTAAGGCTCCAATAAATTCATTCGGAATTGTTCGCGTTACCATTTTTGGTGCATGCGATTTCACATCTGCATTTGGTTGAGCAATTGTATCTGTAATTTTTTCTAAGATATGTAAACGGCCATTTCGTGCTTGTTTTAGTGCATTCACTAAAATTTCATACGATAAGCCTTTAATTTTAATATCCATTTGGCAAGCTGTTATACCGTCTGCCGTACCTGTAACTTTAAAGTCCATATCTCCTAAATGATCTTCATCACCAAGGATATCACTTAATACCGCATAGCGATCTCCATCAGAAATTAATCCCATAGCAATACCGGAAACAGGTTTTTTCATTTGAACACCCGCATCCATCAGTGCCATAGTTCCGGCACATACCGTTGCCATAGAAGATGAACCGTTAGATTCCAACACTTCAGAAACAACTCTTACAGTATAAGGACAATCCGCAGGAATCATTCCTTTTAAAGCACGTTGTGCTAAATTACCATGACCTACTTCACGCCGCGACGTCCCTCTTAATGGACGTGCTTCTCCTGTACAAAAAGGAGGAAAGTTATAATGTAAATAAAATGTTTCCTCACCTTCGTAGGATGGCATATCTATTTTATTAGCTTCTCTAGATGTTCCTAAAGTAACAGTAGCTAAAGCTTGCGTTTCTCCTCTAGTAAAAATTGCAGAACCATGAGTTGATGGTAAGTAATCTATTTCACACCAAATTGGCCTAATCTCATCAGTTTTTCTTCCATCTAATCGTAAACCTTCACTTAATGTTAATTCACGAACAGCTTCTTTTTCTGCTTTGCTGTAATAACCTCCTACAAGATGACCAAATTCTTCCATCTCTTCTTCCGTAAATGAAGCAATAACTTCTTCTTTAACTTGAGAAAAAGCCGCACTGCGTTCTTCTTTAGACGTTCCCTGTTTTGCTATTGCATAACATTTGTCGTAGGTTAAATCGTGTATTCTTTTTGCTAAGTCTTCATTTTCTTCTGCAGTTTCATATTCACGAACCTCTTTTTTACCGAAGGCTTTTGCTAATCGCAATTGAGCAGCAATCTGAACTTTTATGGCTTCATGGGCAAATTTAATCGCATCTGCCATCTCCTCTTCAGAAATTTCATCCATTTCACCTTCAACCATCATTACTGAATCTGCTGAAGCTCCGATCATCATTTCGATATCTGACTCTTCTAATTGTGAACGGGTTGGGTTAATAATAAATTCACCATTAACTCTACCTACACGTGCTTCAGAAATGGCACATTCGAATGGGAAGTCGCTTAATTGAATTGCCGCAGAAGCTGCTAATCCTGCCATTGCTTCTGGCATTACGTCTTCATCATGAGACATTAACTGAATCATCACTTGTGTTTCAGCATGATAATCTTTTGGAAATAATGGACGTAGAACACGGTCTACTAATCGCATTGTTAATACTTCACCGTCACTTGGTCTTGCTTCTCTTTTAAAGAAACCACCAGGATAACGTCCTGAAGCTGCAAATTTTTCTCTGTAGTCTACCGTTAATGGTAAAAAATCTACATCACTTTGTTTGTAATTGGAAACAACAGTACACAATAACATACATTTTCCGGATTGAACAACAACCGACCCGTGGGCTTGCTTTGCTAATTTTCCGGTTTCAATTGAGATGGTTCTTCCATCTCCTAAATCGATAATTTCGGTATAAACCTTAGGTATCATAAATAATTTTTTAATTAAACAATTGGTTTTTAGTCGTTGTGTTGTGTGTTAACCAATGAAAAGTCTAAAAGGCTTTTTTATTTTTCCGCTTTAGCGGAATTATTTAAATAAGTAGGATAATATAAAAAAGAGAGGCAATGCGCCTCTCTTTTGATTATTTTCTTAATCCTAATTCTTTAACAATTTCACGATATCTTAAAATATCTGTTTTCATTAAATAGTCTAGTAAACTTCTTCGTTTACCAACTAATTTTACTAGGGAACGCTCTGTATTAAAATCTTTACGATTCTTTTTTAAGTGTTCTGTTAAGTGGTTAATTCTATAGGTAAATAAGGCTATTTGTCCTTCAGATGAACCAGTGTCTTTTACAGATTTTCCATGTTTTTTGAAAATCTCGGCTTTTTTTTCAGCTGCTAAATACATGCTAACATTAAATTTTAATTAATAATTTTTATGTACTGATATTCTATCAGGCGGCAAATATAAAACTATTATTTTGATTAGCAATATATTGTATAGTTCAGTTTTAGAATTATTGAAATAATAATGACACTTTTTTAAACCTTTTAGAGAATGGAAAGTCATAGGTACATAAACTTTTAAAATTTATAAAATGAAAGGACAAAAACTAAAAATTGGAATGATTGCTTTGGCACTATTTGGATTAGTACTAAGCAGCTGTAATGATAGCGCTATTATCGAAGATGATTTAAATGTAGAAGCTATAGATTTAAAAGCAGCAGAAAGTGAAGCAGAAGTCGATCAGGTTTCTGAGGAGACAAGTAGCATTATTGAAGAAGCGTTTTTAATGCAAGAACACCCCGAAACAAAAACACATCCTATAACAGATCGTTATTTACCGGACTGCGTTACGATAACGGTAGTCATTGTTCAAAATATGAAAACGGTTACTATAGATTTTGGTGATGGATGTGAATTGCGTAATGGAAATTTTGTTAGTGGGAAAATTCTATTGGAATATGACAACGATCCTGAAGCGGCTTCAAGAATGATTACTTATGCCTTTGAAAACTTTTATTTTAACCTTAAAAAGGTTGAAGGTGGTGGATCTATTTTAAGAGAAAGATCAAATGAGAATGGGAATCCTCAATCTACTAAAACATTTGATATTACCGTTACCTGGCCTGATGGATTGTTTGCCAATAAAGAAGGTCAAAAAGTAAGAGAATGGATAGAGGGATATGATACACATGCCTGGGGAGATAATGTATTTTTAATTACGGGACGCTGGAAATTCGTCAAGAAAAACGGTACAGAACTTACAGCTTCCATTATAGAAGCCTTACGAAGAGAATTGGCTTGTAAATTCATTGTAAGTGGAATTATTGAATTGAGTAAGAATGATAACAATGCTGTATTGAATTATGGAGATGGTGAATGTGATGACCTGGCAACCGTTAGCATTAACGGTGGGGAAGAAAGAGAAATTCATTTAAGTAATTTCTAAAATGAAAAGAGCAAAAAAAAAGAGCGGTTCAACCGCTCTTTTTTTTTATGACCTTATCGGTATATTTTGAATGAGATCAATATATAAATTGATCTGTTTTTTAAGATCTTTTCTTTCAATAATCTTATCCAGGAATCCATGTTCTAAAACAAATTCAGACCGTTGAAATCCTTCGGGCAGATCCTTGCCAGTTGTATCTTTAACAACCCTGGGCCCTGCAAAGGCTACAAGCGCGTTTGGCTCTGCGAAATTCACATCACCTAACATGGCATAAGAGGCCGTCGTACCACCTGTTGTAGGATCTGTACACAGTGAAATATAAGGAATACCAGCTTCTGAAAGCTGTGCTAATTTTGCCGATGTCTTTACCAGTTGCATTAACGATAAAGATGCCTCTTGCATGCGGGCACCACCGGATTTAGAGACCATTAAAAAAGGAACTTTATTCTTTATTGAATAATCTATTGCCCTGGCAATTTTTTCGCCAACAACGCTACCCATAGATCCACCGATAAAAGCAAAATCCATCGCCGCTACCACTAAATCCTTACCTAATGATTTTCCAACAGCCGTTCTTACGGCGTCTTTTAATTTTGTCTTATCCATCGCCTCTTTAAGCCGATCGGTATACTTTTTAGTATCAACAAAATTTAAAGGATCTTTAGAAACAATATTGGCATTAAGCTCTTTGTATTTATTATCGTCGAATAAAATTTCGAAATACTCGTTACTGCCAATCCTTACGTGATATCCGTCTTCCGGACTTACATAATAATTCTCTTTCAACTCCTCAGTATCGACAATTTTACCACTAGGGGTTTTATACCACAGACCTTTCGGAACATCTTTCTTGTCTTCGGTAGCCGTTTGAATTCCTTTATCTTTACGCTTAAACCAGGATGACATAAACTATATAATTTGGGCAAGCAAGTTAATAAAAAATAAAGAAGCTTTATAAAAACTTAATTAAGAAATAATATGTATCTCAAAACCTTATCAATAAACAGTCTGATTATAAAGTGTTTACATTGTTTAGATCTTCAAAAGCCTGTTTTATTCTTGAGATAAAAGTTAATTCACCTTCTCTAAGCCATTTTCTAGGATCGTAATACTTTTTATTTGGTAGATCATCACCTTCAGGGTTACCTATTTGACTTTGTAAATAGGCTGTTTTATCTGCCATATAATCTCTAATACCGGTCATGAAACCATATTGAAGATCGGTATCAATATTCATTTTAATAACGCCATAACCAATAGCTTCTCTAATTTCTTCAACAGTAGAACCAGAACCACCATGGAAAACAAAATCTATAGGATTATGGCCTGTTTTAAACTTTTTTTGAACATATTCTTGAGAATTTTTAAGAATCTTAGGTGTCAATTTTACATTTCCGGGCTTATAAACACCATGAACATTACCGAAAGCTGCTGCTATGGTAAATCTATCGCTCACTTTTTTTAATTCTTCATAAGCATAAGCAACTTCTTCGGGTTGTGTATAGAGCTTTGAACTATCTACATCGGTATTGTCTACACCGTCTTCTTCACCACCTGTAATACCAAGTTCAATTTCAAGGGTCATCCCCATTTTACTCATTCGCTTCAAATATTTTTTACAAATTTCAATATTTTCTTCAATGGGTTCTTCAGAAAGATCGATCATGTGTGAACTATATAGGGGTTTGCCTGTTTCAGCAAAATGCTTTTCACCGGCATCCAATAAACCATCTATCCATGGTAATAGCTTTTTAGCGCAATGGTCGGTATGTAAAATTACAGGAACCCCATAGGCCTCGGCCAATAAATGAACATGTTTTGCACCTGCAACTGCTCCTGCAATAGCCGCTTTTTCATTTTCATTAGATAATCCTTTACCTGCATTAAAATGAGCGCCACCATTAGAAAATTGGATGATTACAGGGGCGTTTAATGCTGCTGCTGCTTCTAAAACACCATTTATGGTATTAGAGCCAGTAACATTGGCAGCAGGCAAGGCAAAGTTTTTCGCTTTAGCCAGTTTAAAAATTTCTTGTACTTGATCGCCAGTAGCAACACCGGGTTTTATATTATGAGCCATATCTTTTAGTATAATGTTAATAAGCCTTAAAATTACTAAAAATAAATGTTATGGATTCATAAAATAAGCGAAATCGTTATCGTTAAATATATCTTTAAGAATAGGATTTTAGAAGGGATAATTTATGCCTATATTATATACGGCATGTCCAAAATTATAATTCTGGAACCATTTGTTTGAAGATGACAAATAAGGTTCATAGGTTTTAAACCCGATATCAAATCGAAATACTAGAAATCCGAAGTCATAACGTATACCAAATCCCGAACCAATAGCAATATCTTTTATTGAAGATAATCCTTTGAATTTTCCTTTGTCTGAAGTTACTGCTGAATTTGTAATATCCCAAATATTTCCTGCGTCAACAAAAAAGGCGCTGTAAATACTGTTGATAACCTTAAATCTGTATTCAAAATTTGTGGTAATTTTAAAATTACCTGTATTAAATTCCAGAGAACTATCTTCAGAACCCGGACCTAAGTCAAAAGTTCGCCAGGCCCTGATATCGTTGGAACCTCCTGCTCTATAACTTCTGCTGAAAGGTATTGCATCAGAATTACCAAAAGGTATTGCGATACCGATAAAACTCCGATGAACAAAAGAAGTATTAGAGTTGATGGCCCAATATTTTCTGTATTCAAATTCGGTTTTTAAGTATTGGGCTACAGGCAGGCCAAATAGTTTTCTTCTACTACCATCTGTTGGTTTTTTAATAAATGTTGATGTAATACTGCCAGAAGATATAATTCTACCGGTAAAGCTAGAAAAACTATTATCGCTAAAACCCTCTCTATTGGTATAATTAAAGGTATAAGACAAAACAGGTACAAGTACATCTTCAATTAAAATTTCCCTTCGCTCGTCAACTTCTTGTACGACTAAAAATTCTGTTTCATTAGTTGTTTCGTAATTTCCATCGAGTATTAATTTAATATATTCCTCTGAATAAAGGGGATTTAAATCACCATCCTCATTAAACCAGATAATGTCTTGAGTGTCCGAGGGTACGATTATTTTTGAAACTTCGTTCAATTTTTCATATTCAGATTTGAAAATCGTAAAATAATTGTCAATATTCTGATTTTTAATGTATTGCACATTTAACAATTCAAATTTATGATCAGTTGTTGTTTTGCTTCTCCAGGTATAATTAATTCCTCCCGTTATATTTTGACGGTCTAAACCGATATTACGCTGAAAATTTAAGGCCAAACCGATGTTTGTTTTTGGTGTCATCCTTTTTGGGATCAATCTTTTTGTGTTGGCAGGAAATAAAATGCGTGGTATTTTAAGAGTGGCACTAGAGCCAATTTCATAGGCATTAAAGAATTTTGAATTATCAGAAAAATCTTTATCCGTGTTTAAAAAAGAGCCTTGAAATGACAGCTCCAATACTTCTGCTCCTTTAAAAATATTTCTGTTTAGCATCGAAAACTTACCAAGAATACCAAATGGTTTAATATTCGAAGTTGTTACTTCGGTGTCAAAACCTATAGTATAATTTTTAAGTGGTGTTAGGTAAATATTTGCGGTTAAGGATTCGTCTTCATTATCTATATATTTGATATCTACCGAAGGCCTGAAATTTTGAAGATCTCTTAAATATCTTCTGGTGAGGTCTCTTTCTGAATCTCTGTAAATACTATCAGGTTGAATAACTATTGCGTTGGCCAAATATTTTGGGTTATATCTTAATTTATCAACGGCATAAAAAGTGTAGCCTTTATAGTACACCGAATCTCGTTGGGGTTGATTTTTTGTATTGAATGAAAAATCGGTAAAAACATTTACATTTTTAACTTTTCTAATTTTAAACGGTGCGGTATAGATGCTATCATTGGTTTCTATAATTCTGTCGGGTATCTTTAATAAAATATTTTTTTGATGCGAGGTGGTCAATGAATCGATCCAAAACTCAATGATGTTCTTTCCAAAATAATAAATACCTGAATTTCTATATAAATTAACAAGGCGATTTTCTTCTTTCTCCAAATTGGTATATTCTATTTGCTTACCTTTTATAACAAAAGATTTTTTCTTGTTTTTTTTATAGATCGAATCTAATATTGGTGATTGAATGGAAGCGTTTATGGTATCTATAAAATAAGGATCGTAGGTTTTAACTAAATAATCTACGACAACTTTTTTATTTTCTTTATTGTTTTCTTTATAAGTGACCTCTGCATCAAAATAACCCTTGCTTTGGTAATATTTGTTCAAAGATTTTACCGAGCGTTTAATTTCTGTACTATCAGATATAACAGGAGGATTACCATTTCTAAGAAACCAGCCATTTAATCCCTTATATGTTTTGCCGATAGCATTTACTTGTTTTTCGGAAAATATTTTGGTAAGTTTTTTTTCGGTTTTAGGATTTTCTTCTAACCACTCTTCAAATCGAGTTTCGTATTCTGGATTACCCATATTATAGATATGTAATGAAAAGGGCAAACCAAGGACTTTTTGATTTGGTTGTTGTCTTAAATAACTAGCAATTTCCTGATTAGAAGTGGTCTTTTCATTAACAATGATTCTATTCTTTTCTAATAAATAATTACCATCTGTAACTCGTTTAGTTGCATCACATGAAAATATAACAATAAGAAATAAAATAAATACTGTTATTTTAGCAAAATAGTAAGGCAATGCAGTTCTGGTTTTAAGTAAACGAAAATATTAAATACTACTTTAATTATGCTGCAATTAACAACAAATGTTGAAATTAACAGATGATTGATTCAAATTTAATACTAATTAATGTTAAGCAAAAATCAAATTAAATTTATAACGAGTTTACAGCAAAAAAAGTACCGTTTTCAAAATCGGTTATTTATTGCGGAAGGCGTAAAAGTAGTTAACGAGTTGATCAACTCGAGCTTTGAACTCGAAAAATTATATTGTACTGAAGATCATGGTTTATCATTAGGGAATTATGAACCGGAGATAATAACAGAAAAGGAACTCTTAAAGATCAGTGGTTTATCAACTCCGAATAAAGTGCTGGGTTTATTTAAAATTCCTTCTGTTCCTAAAATTAAAATGGAAGGATTGATATTGGCACTTGATGATATAAATGATCCTGGAAACCTGGGAACAATTATAAGATTGTGTGATTGGTTTGGTGTCCAATCTTTAGTTTGTTCGAAAAACACTGTTGATTGTTTTAACCCTAAAGTTGTTCAGGCTACCATGGGTTCCTTAGCAAGGGTTCTCATTAGTTATGTCGATCTTGATGAATTTTTGAGAGAAACCTCACTGCCTATTTATGGTGCAACTATGGATGGCGAAAACATTTCTTCTGTATCCTTAGAAAAAAATGCCATATTAATTATGGGAAATGAATCGCACGGCTTATCTAATGAAATAGAGGCATTGGTAACCAAGAAAATTACCATACCAAAATTTACTAAGTCAAGAGATATTGATAGTTTAAACGTAGCGACTGCTACGGCTATTATTTTGAATGAATTTAGAAGAACTTAAAATTATTCAAAAGTAAAATTGATAAATACACCTCTGGTTCCAAAATAATTTATGGGCAATGTCCATGGACTTGAAGGGAGATTATCAGGTACTATTTCATTATTTATTGCAAAGATCCCTCGTATGGAAGGTGAAAATTTAAAGTAATATAAATAGAGATCGACCCCAACACCCACTTCGTACATAAAGTTGTTGGTTTTCATTCTAAATTGCCCTTCAAAATTATCATTAACATTATTTTGATTACTAGAGAAATTATAATCATAAGACACTCCTCCAATAAGGAAAGCCCGCATATTATCTAACCTATTTGTGCTAAACTTTAATAATAATGGCATTCTTAAATAAGTGCCCGGAACTTCCCGTATACTTTCATTTTCTGGAATAAATCCGTTGGTCGTGTCGAAAGTCAATGTTTTGGTGTTACTTGATAATCCTGGTTCAAAACGCAGATTGATATTATCGTGCAATTTATAATCGATTATAAGCCCAATATTAAAACCAATAGCCTCTTCAACCAATAAAAAATCGGGGGCATTTGTATTTAAAAAATCAGGGTCATTATAACTTACCTTAAAGCTTTTTTTATTTAAACCTAAATAATAGCCAAAGTGTAATTGTTTCTTATCGAAATTAGGAAGATATTCAATTCTGTCTTTTTTTTGAGCAACCATCGAGCTGCTAAACAAAATCATTAAACTAACTATACACAAAAAAAATCGTTTCATCTGTTTATTTTGTTGCTGTATAAATGGAGGCGGCTCCAAAGGTTAAAGGTTTGTTAGTTGCATTATTAAACCCATTTTTCTCCAAAATATTGTTGAACATTTTTCCATAAGGAAAAGCAGCTGCAGATTCCGGCAGATATGTATATGCCTTTTTATCTTTAGAGAACAATTTTCCTATAGTTGGAATGATATATTTCGAATAAAAATTGAATAATTTTTTAATAAGATAATTATCGGGCTGTGACGTTTCAAGTACGACAAAAATGCCATTTGGTTTTAGAACCCTATAAATTTCTTGTAATCCTTTATCGAGATCTTCAAAATTTCGGACTCCAAAACCTACGGTAATGGCATCAAAGCTATTATCCTCAAAAGGTAAATTTTCAGAATCGCCCAATACCATTTCGATTAAATTATCAAGATTTTTTTTCTTGATCTTTTCGATCCCGATGTCCAACATTCCTTTCGACAGGTCTAATCCTACTATTTTTTTTGGATTCAATTTTGATAACATGATAGCAAAATCACCAGTTCCGGTGGCTATATCCAAAATCGTTTCCGGATTTTTTTCTTTGACAATTTGTACAACTTTTTTTCGCCATTTTATATCAATTCCCAAGGTCATCACACGATTTAAAAAATCATAATTATGTGAAACGTTATCGAACATCTCAGAAACTTGCTCTTTTTTACTGAGCGCAGAATTTTTATATGGCGTAACTTTTGTACTCATCAAAAATATTTGGGCAAAGATACATATTCAGGTTAATTATCAATCTATGAGAGGGTTTTTAATAAATTAAATTAATATAATTAGCTAAACACTTGACAACGCCTATATTGATATTGTATATTTGCACTCATTTTTTCTAAACCAGAACATAAAATCCTATGAAATTATCACATTTTAGATACGAATTACCGGAAGAATTATTAGCTGAATATCCTTCTGAGCAAAGAGATGAAGCGCGTTTAATGGTGCTTGACAGACAAACACAAACCATTGAACATAAATTATTTAAAGATCTAGTTGACTATTTCGATGAGGGAGATGTTATGATTTTTAATAATACAAAAGTATTTCCGGCACGACTCTATGGGAACAAGGAAAAAACTGGTGCAAGAATAGAAGTTTTTTTATTACGTGAATTGAATGCCGAAAGTAGGTTATGGGATGTTTTGGTTGATCCGGCCCGTAAAATAAGAATTGGTAATAAATTATTTTTTGGCGAAAATGAAGACCTCGTTGCAGAGGTTATAGATAATACTACTTCAAGAGGAAGAACCTTAAGGTTTTTATTCGATGGAAGCTATGAGGCATTTAGAAAAAAGTTAAAAGAACTCGGACAAACACCTTTACCGAAATATATTAAAAGGGATGTCGAACCTTTAGATTTTGAAAGATATCAAACTATTTATGCGAAGCATGAAGGTGCTGTTGCAGCTCCAACAGCCGGCTTGCATTTTTCTAAACATTTATTAAAAAAATTAGAAATAAAAGGAATTGATCTTGCAGAAATAACATTACATGTTGGTTTAGGAACATTTCAACCCGTAGAAGTTGAAGACCTGTCTAAACATAAAATGGATTCGGAGGAAATCAATATTCCCGAAAAGGCAGTTAATTCGGTAAACAATGCACTGGAAAATAAGAAAAGAGTTTGCGCTATTGGAACTACAGCAATGAGAACGATCGAAAGTTCTGTATCGGCAGATCAGCGCTTGAAACCATTCAATGGCTGGACTAATAAATTCATTTTTCCTCCTTATGAATTTAGCATCGCCAATGCCATGGTAACCAATTTCCATACCCCGAAATCTACCTTGATGATGATGGCCTCTGCTTTTGCAGGTCATGATTTTCTTAAAAAAGCATATACTGAAGCCATTAAAGAAAAATATAAATTTTACTCCTATGGCGATGCCATGTTGATCATTTAATTATGTTAAAAAAGCCTTGTAAAATCTGCAAGGCTTTTTTGATTTAAAAAATGTCTTATATTTACAACATCATGACTTATAAACTATTGCGCTAAATCTTATGAAAAAACTACTACTACTTTTATTTTTATCTTTTACTTTATCCATATTTTCTCAGGTAACCAATGAGGGTACACCCGCTAGTTGGAATTTGATGCAAAAGGCAGGACTAAATGCCATTTCTTTACCAGAAATAGATATAAAAAAGATAAAAGCCGAAGATGATATTAATGATAAATTAGAAGCCAAACCGTACAGGGTAGGCGTCATTCATAAGGTTAATTATGGATTGGATAATGGAGGCTCTTGGACGCCATTGCCGAATGGAGACCGTATTTGGAGGATATTGTTAAGTTCTAAAGACGCCGTGCATTTAAGCGTTGTTTTTGATAAGTTTTTTCTACCAGAAGGAGCCAATATCTATTTATATAATGATGATAGGACAGACCTGTTAGGGGCTTATACAAGCACTTCTAACAATGAGAAGCAGTTACTCGGCAGTTGGTTTGTGAAAGGGGAAAGACTATGGATAGAGTATTATGAGCCTGAAGATGTTGAAGGTCAAGGCATATTAAATATCTCATCTGTTGTTCATGGTTACAGACTGGGGCACGACTATCAAAAAGGCTATTTAAGCGAAAATATTCAAAAGTCACTCAATGATTCCGGTGATTGTAATCATGATGTAAATTGCCCTATTGGGGCTGATTTTGAGGCTGAAAGAGATATCTTAAAAAAATCGGTTGCTTTTTTGAATATGGGAGATGGGTATATTTGCTCAGGAGCTTTGATAAATAACACAGCTCAAGACAAGACACCTTATTTTTTAACAGCAAACCATTGTTATGAAAGGGATATTATTGGTGGAGAAGACCCGGCTGATGCTTCACTTTTTTCTATGAGATTTAACTGGATAAGCCCTAATCCGGTTTGTGCAGCGGTTGCCAATAGTACTCAAGGACCAACAAATTTTACGATTAGCGGATCAACCTTAAAAGCAAAAAACGCTGGTTCAGATTTTCTTTTAGTCGAACTTAATAGTGCAATTCCTGCAAGCTGGGATGTAACTTATGCCGGCTGGGACAGAACGGATACCAATCCAACTTTCGAGGTTGGAATTCATCACCCTGCAGGGGATATCATGAAGATATGCAGAGATGATACCGGAGCTTCAAAAGCTGTTGTTAACGGTGCACAGAGTTGGATTATAAAAGGAGTTGGCGCTGGAACTGTTCAAGATGGTGGATGGGAATTAGGAGTTACTGAGGGAGGATCTTCAGGCTCGCCATTATTTGACCAAAATGGGAGAATTATTGGTCAATTATTTGGTGGAACAGCCACATGTATTGATACTGAAGATGATAATGGCTTTGATTTTTATGGAAGATTTGCAACATCATGGGATTCGGGTATCGATGCAGCTTCGAGATTAGAAGATTGGTTAGATCCTATAGGAGGAGAAGGTGCCCCCACCACATTAGATGCATTAGGAAATGTTTTAGCCGTAAACGACGAATATTTAGAACGCAATATTTCTATATTTCCCAATCCAACTTCCGGATTTATTCAAATAAAAATTAAAGAATGGGTGAACGATATGAGATACGAAGTGTATAATGTCTTAGGGCAAACGCTTAAATCTAATGAATTACAAAATAATGAAATTCTTGACCTTACTGATTTACCTAATGATATTTACTTTATAAAAATTGCAGAATTAGATTCCAATAGAATTTTGGTTAAGAAAATCGTATTAAATAGATAATATATTTTGTTTAATAAACTATGAAACGTTCTGAAATTTCAGAACGTTTTTTATATATAAATGATAAAAAAGAAAGACATACGCGCATTAACCAAAGATCAACTTCGAGAATTCTTTGTAAATAATAATGATAAAGCTTTTAGGGGCAATCAAATTTATGAATGGCTCTGGCAAAAAGGAACTCATTCTTTTGAAGATATGACGAATCTGTCAAAAGAAACAAGGGAAATGCTGGAAGAAAACTTTGTGATCAACCATATCAAGGTTGATCAAATGCAACGATCGAATGATGGTACTATAAAAAATGCTATCAAATTGCACGATAAATTGGTGGTTGAGTCAGTATTAATCCCAACAGACAGTAGAACGACAGCTTGTGTTTCGAGCCAGGTGGGTTGCAGTTTAGATTGTAATTTTTGTGCAACGGCACGTTTGAAAAAAATGCGGAATTTAAATCCCGATGAAATCTACGATCAGGTTGTGATTATAGATAAACAAAGCCGGCTATACCACAACCATAAATTATCGAATATCGTTTTTATGGGGATGGGCGAACCATTATTGAATTATAAAAATGTATTGGAAGCCATAGAAAAAATAACTTCTGATGAAGGATTAAAAATGTCACCTAAGCGCATTACACTTTCAACCGTTGGAATTCCAAAAATGATAAAAAAATTAGCTGATGATGAGGTGAAATTCAATTTAGCCGTTTCCTTACATTCGGCTATAGATGAGATCAGGTCTAAGATGATGCCAATCAACGAAAAAAGTAACCTGGCAGAATTACTGGAATCATTACAATATTGGTATGCCAAGACCAAAAGTAAAATTACTTTTGAATACGTCGTTTGGAAGGGTATTAATGATACACAAAAAGATGTTGACGCTCTAGTGGATTATTGTAAAAAAATACCTTCGAAAGTAAATTTAATTGAGTACAATGCCATTGATGATGGTGAATTCCAGCAGGCATCACCTAAAGCTATTGAAAGATATGTACACTCATTAGAAGCTAATAAAATAGTGGTCAACGTCCGTCGAAGCAGGGGTAAAGATATTGATGCAGCTTGCGGTCAATTAGCTAATAAAACAACATAAATTATTCTTCGAGCAGACTATTAATTGCATCTAAATTAGGTGCTAATATAATTTCTATGCGCCTGTTTTTTGCTTTTCCTGATGTTGTTGAATTACTGGTAACCGGAATGTATTTACTACGACCGGCAGCTGTAATTTGTTTCGGGCTCACCCTATTATTTTCTAGAATTCTAACAATAGCTGTAGCGCGTTTTGTTGATAGATCCCAGTTATCAAGGATAGCGCCATTTCCACCGTATGGAACATCGTCTGTATGCCCTTCTATCAGTACGTTTATATCAGGATTTTGTCTAAGTACAGCAGCTAAATTAACAACAGCTCTTTGACCTTCACTGCCAACAGCCCAACTACCCGATTCGAACAACAATTTGTTTTCCATAGACACATATACCTTTCCATTTTTTCGTTCAACGGTGAGTCCCTTTCCTTCGAATCCTTGTAATGCCGATGATACGGCATCTTTTAAGCGCTGCATGGCTGCTTCTTTAGAGGCAATTAAACTCTCCAGTTGGTCAACTCTTTCAGAACGTTGTTGTAATTCGGCCTGTAATTTTTCTAACCGGGCACTTTCTTCGGTTAATTTTGATTCCTTTTCCTGTAATTGGGCTAATAATTTTCTGTTTAGTTTTTCTTTTTCAGATAATTGTTCTGAGCTTAATTCGGATAGATTTTGATATTCCTCTTCTAATTTTCTTTTTCTTTCTTCTAATTGATCAACCGAATCTGTCAATCTATTTTTATCGGCATCTAACCTGTCTATTTCAGATTGTAATTTGAGCCTGCTCTCTTCAAGTTCTTTTTTTTGAGTGATCAAATCCTGATTTTCATCAAATAAAGAAGAGTTATTATCTCTCAGCCGGTTATATTTATCTTCTAATTCGGTGTATATTTTTTTTGAGACACATGAGTTTAGTAGTCCTATTGCCAAAAAGATCAAAAGTATTTTTTTCATAATTAATTAATTTTAAAAATTAAATTCAACACCAATTGGGCAATGGTCAGAATGTTTAGCCTCTGGTAAAATATAAGCCCGCTTCAACTTATCGTTGAGAGGTTCGGAGGCCATACAATAATCTATTCTCCATCCCTTATTATTATTCCTGGAATTAGCCCTGTAACTCCACCAGCTGTATTGATGGGGTTCTTTATTAAAGTGCCTAAAGGTATCTATAAAACCACTATCAATAAACTTGCCAATCCATTCTCTTTCTACAGGTAAAAATCCGGAGGTATTTTTATTAGCAACCGGATTATGAATATCTATTGCTTTATGACAGATGTTATAATCACCACAAATTACAAGATTTGAAACTTCTTCTCTCAAGGAATTTACATATTCCTGGAATTCTGCCATATAATTGAGCTTAAAATCAAGACGGTTATCATTTGTGCCTGATGGTAGATATAAACTCATGACAGATAGGTGATCAAAATCCAGTCTTAAATTACGGCCTTCCATATCCATAGAGTCGATGCCTGTACCATATTCGACATGATTGGGTTCTATTTTAGAAAGCACAGCTACTCCGCTATAACCTTTTTTTTCTGCCGAAAACCAATAATGAAAAGGATACCCGGCGTTTTCAAAAATTTCGAGATCTAACTGATCTTTATGCGCTTTGGTTTCCTGAATACAAATCACATCGGGTTGTGCTGCTACTAACCAATCGATAAATCCTTTTTTTAAAGCGGCTCTTATGCCGTTAACATTGTAAGATATTATTTTCATTTCAATTCATACATTTCACGCAATTTTCTGCGCATTACTTTATTTGATGCCGTTCTGGGCAACATGTCAATTTTAATAAGTTCCGAAACTTTGAATAAAGGATTCAGTTTCTTCTTAATGATCTGGTTGCTCATAGATAGTCGTTCATCATCCGAAATACTTGAAGAATTTTCTACGTAATAGATTACCAAAAGACTTGGGCCTCCTTCCTTTGGTGATACCGCAACTGCTGCTGATTCTTTTATAAAATCTAGCTTATTCACAACACCTTCAATCTGTATTGAACTTACTTTTATGCCGCCTAAATTCATGGCGTCATCAACTCTTCCCTGTGCTTTATAATATCCGTTCGCTAACTTTTCGAGCTGATCACCATGACGGCGTAATTTATGACCCCTGTACGTTGGGGTTCCTTTAAAATAAACATGATGATGATCTCTGTTCAATAAAGAATTTGACAATCCCATAATGGGTGGTATTAAAAACAATTCACCTTTATCTGAGGGCTTATTATTTTCGTCTAACAAAACAAATTCTCCTCCTAATGCCTGGGTTGAAAAAGTACTTGCTATATTAGGTTGTACGATGGTACTCGTTACATAACCACCTCCAATTTCAGTTCCTCCACAATATTCAATCACCGGTTTAACATTTGCTAGTTCCATTAGGTATTCCATTTCTTTAGGATTAGAAACCTCGCCGGTAGAACTAAAACATTTTATGGATGACCAATCAAAACCTTCGTTACATTTTGTTTTTATCCAACTTTTAACAATGCTGGGAACAACACCTAACATAGTTACCTTCGCGTTTTGGACAAACGCTCCAAATTCTGTTCCTAAAGGAGCTCCATAATAAAGAGCGATAGCCGCCTTATTTATCAAAGCGGCAAATATGAGCCAGGGCCCCATCATCCAGCCTAAATTTGTTGGCCAGCATACCACATCGTTTGCTTGAATATTGTGATGATAGTAGCCGTCTGAAGCTCCCTTTATGGGAGTTGTATGTGTCCAAGGTATTGCTTTTGGTTCACCTGTTGTTCCCGAAGAAAATAAAATGGTAATGATATCATCAGGATCCTGAATAACGGCATTAAATACGTCATTATCTGATAAAAAATCACCCCAATATTGATCTCCATTTCTAAGTTTATGATCTTGATCCGATGCTTTTATTACCACAGCTTTAGGTGCTTTGGCACCAACGATCTTTTCAAATAACGGAAGTACTTTACCGGCTCTTAATATGACATCTTGCGTAAAAATAACCTTGGGCTTGGTGATCTTTAAACGTATTGCGATCTCATTAGAGGTAAAACTATCTGCGATGGTAGCAATAGGCGTACCTGCTTTGATTCCCGCCAGATAAATGGCTACAGCCTCTAAGGTCATAGGCATATCAATAGCAATGGTATCACCTTCTTGAATACCAAGAGCCCTTAAACCATTGGCAATTTTATTTACTAATTTTTCAAGGTCAAGTTGCGATGCTTTTTGAATGGCACCATTTTCTTTTTGATAAATAACCGCTGTGGCCTTAGCATCATTCTGAAAACAACTTTCGGAAATATTTAACTTAGCGTCTTTTAACCATTTAGGATTTTCGACACCATTCGAAATATCTAATATAGTTGAGAATGGTCTATGAAGTTTGATGCCTAGATTTTGGGTCGTTTCGGTCCAAAAATCTTTTTTATTCTTTACAGACCATTGCCAGAATTCATTATAAGAAGAAAAATGATGCTTTTGCATCATTTTATCTATGTTACTTCGTTGAATTATTTCTTGGGTCGGGGTCCAAAAAGGTTTCATGATCCGGTCAAATTAATTAGAATTCAGGCTCTTCTTGTAAAATATTTTTATCTCCATTTTCGTCTTCGCCCTTTTTCAATTTATCACAATCAAATTCCACTGAAAAATTAGCCGGTTTTTCAAATGGTTGATCACTAATTTCAAGTGATTGATCGGCATAACATTTTTTCATAAAAAGTGCCCAAATAGGCAATGCCATAGAAGCACCTTGTCCTCTGGCCAGGTCAGCGAAATGCGTAGCCCGGTCTTCTGCACCTACCCATACACCTGTCGTTAAATTAGGAACAATTCCCATAAACCATCCATCAGATTGATTTTGTGTTGTGCCTGTTTTACCGGCAATAGGATTTGTAAAATTATAGGGATGACCTGTTACGATTCCATCTGGATTAGATGTCCAAGAACGCAAACGAATTCCAGAACCAAACTGCGTAACGCCTTCCAATAAATTGATAACAGTATAAGCTGCCTCTTCACTCAAAACTTCTTTTGTCTTTGGTGTAAAGTCGGCCAATACAGTACCATTTTTATCTTCGATGCTTAAGATCATCATAGGTTCTACATACATTCCCCTATTTGCAAAGGCATTATATGCACCTACCATTTCGTATAAAGTAAGATCGACACTACCTAAAGCTATTGCAGGTACTTCTGGTATTTCGCTATCTATTCCAAGGCTTTTAGCAAGGTTTACAACATTTCGAGGAGTCGTTTTATCTATAAGTTGTGCTGTGATCACATTGGTAGAATTTGCCAGGGCATTTTTCAGGGTTCTCATTCCTCCATACTTTTCATCTGCGTTTGAAGGCGTCCAATCTTCAGGTAGCCCGTACTTACCTTTAGGGATGGTATAAGGCGTATTTGGCAATTCATAACAAGGCGTTAATTGTAACTGATTGATAGCTGTGGCATACACAAAAGGTTTAAAGGTTGAACCCACCTGGCGCTTACCTTGCTTAACATGATCATATTGAAAATGCTTATAATCAACACCTCCAACCCATGCTTTTACATGGCCTGATTTCGGTTCTACAGAAAGTAATCCGGTTTGAAGAAAATGCTTATAATATCGTATAGAATCTTTTGGAGACATGATCGTATCAATTTCCCCTTTCCAGGAAAAAACACTCATATCAGTTTTTGTATTGAATGATTCAAGTATTTCTTTTTCAGAACTACCAGCCTTTTTCATGCTTTTATACCGATTAGATCGCTTCATCGCCGACTCAAGGGTATTTTCGATCTCTTTGGAAGTTAGCTCATAAAACGGAGCTGTTTTGTTTTTTTCTTGTTGCAGAAAAAACACCCTTTGCAAATTGGCCATATGTTCTCGCATGGCCTCTTCGGCATATAATTGTATTCTAGAATCTAAAGTTACATAGATCTTTAAACCATCGCGATAAATATTATAATCAGAACCATCAGGTTTTGGATTTTTATCAATCCATTTTTGCATAAAATCCCGTAAATATTCTCTAAAATAAGTTGCCGTACCGTCACTATGGCCTTCTTTATTAATATTGAGGTCTAATTCGAGTTTTTGCAACGAATCCTTTTCATTTAATGAGATAAATTCATTTCTATTCATTTGTTTTAAAACGACATTTCTTCGTGTTTTAACTCTTTCAGGAAACCGGATGGGGTTATAAAGGGATGAATTTTTAAGCATTCCTACAAGCATTGCAGACTCCTGGATGGTAAGTTCCTTAGGTTCTTTTCCAAAATAGATTCGGGAGGCAGAACGAATTCCAACAGCTTGATTTAAGAAATCATATTTGTTCAAATACATGGCAATAATTTCTTCCTTAGTATAATGCCGTTCTAACCGTAAAGCTATTACCCATTCTTTAACCTTTTGAAGTAGTGCCTTAATTTTATTCGGTGACCGACCCTCAAAAAGCAATCTTGCCAATTGTTGTGTGATAGTACTTGCGCCACCTTTTTGGCCTAAATAAATAAATGCCCTGGCTGTTCCCTTAAAATCAATACCCGAATGGCTATAAAAACGTTCATCTTCAGTTGCAACCAATGCTTTGATCAGGTGATCGGGTAATTCTTTAAATTTTACAGGTGTTCTATTTTCCCTGTAATATTTCCCTAAGGTTTTCCCATCAATAGAGATCACTTCTGTAGCTAAATTACTTTCAGGATTTTCCAATTCTTCAAAGGTTGGTAACTTGCCAAATACGCCAAAAGAGGCTAATAAAAATAACAAAGTAATAAAGAGTAACCCTCCGATAAAAGTACCCCAAATCCATTTTGTATATTTTTTGAAAATGATATTTTGTGATGGTTTCTTAGTCATTCGTTTTTGTTTTTTCTATTCTTAAACCAACATCGCTTATTCCTTCAAGCACTTCTAACCCTTCAACCTCACCACCTTTTCTCATGGCATGCTGTATGGTAAATCCATAATTTCCTTTTATGGGAAAAACAACATTCGTTTTAAATTCTAATTTATTTTCTTTTAAATCGGTAAAACCGTTACCTAAAAATTTTCCTTCGGCATTTGTCATTTCATATTCTAGGGTATCGACTACCTGATTATTATCAGGAAAATCTATGCCTACAATCAGAAACAAATTACTGAATTGATAATCGTTATTATTTCTGAGATTTATATAAATATTATTTTTAGAAATTGTATCGAGAGCATCAAAGTTAAAGTTCACGATCGAATCTTTATGCCAGCCGGTTTTAGAAACGGGTTTGTAAGTATCAAAAACCGCATTGTCACTACATGATAATACTGTAATTATTATGATCAAAATACTTAAAGGCTTATGCATTCTTGCGTGTAGATTTTCTTTTGTTACGATATCTCTTTTTACCTTTTCTAGGCTTCTTGGTGTCGAATCTATTTAAACTATCCTGACCAACTACGTCCGCAAAAGATTCCTCACTAACATTTTCAAAATTCAATTCAGAGGCATAGATCTCTAAACTTTCAACTTTCTTATTCTCCTTATTAAGTGCAATAATTTCGTTTACCTGATCAACCCTCAGTTTAAACCAATGAATAGGATTATCTTTATAGGCATACCAAATATGACGTTTAAAAATATCCATTTTCTGAAAAACCGCGATTCCCTTATTTGTTTTTAACTGAACATCATTTTTTGGAAAATCTTTTAAGGCGTCTAAATAAGAATCTAACTCATAATTCAAACAACATTTTAATTTTCCGCATTGACCAGCTAATTTTTGTTGATTTAAAGATAATTGCTGATATCTAGCTGATGAGGTATTTACAGACCTAAAATCTGTTAACCATGTCGAGCAGCACAATTCTCTTCCACAAGAACCTATCCCTCCAAGACGTGCAGCTTCTTGACGAAGGCCTACCTGTTTCATTTCGACCCGGATTTTAAAAGTGGAGGCTAGTTCTTTTATGAGAAGTCTAAAATCAACGCGGTCATCAGCCGTATAATAAAAAGTAGCTTTATTTCCGTCACCCTGGTATTCTACATCAGAAAGTTTCATTTCCAAGCCTAAGCGGTTAATAATAAGCCTGGATTGTCGTTGTAATTCCTGTTCTTTTTCTTGACAAGACCTCCAAATATCAATATCTTTTTGTGATGCTTTTCTGTAGATCTGTTTAATTTCTTCACTATCAAAAGTGAGTTCTTTTTTACGCATTTGGATCTTCACCAATTCACCGGTTAAAGAAATGGTACCTATGTCATGACCTGGGGAAGTTTCAACGGCTATAACGTCGCCAATAGCAGTATTTAAGTTTTTAGTGTTTTTATAAAAATGTTTTCTGCCATTCTTAAAACGGACTTCGACAATGTCAAATTTCGACTGGCCATTTGGCAATACCATATTAGAGAGCCAATCGAAAACTGTTAATTTATCACAGCTTCCGGTACCGCAACTTCCATTACTTTTACAGCCTTTTGGGATGCCGTTAGTGTCAGTAGAGCAACTATTACAGCTCATAGTATGTCGGTATATTTTGAAATCAAGTCGATAAAAACTTGATTATAAATTCATAATTAATCTTAGTAAAACGTAAAGATAATCAATATTGATAAAAGTAAAATTGTTTATTATTATTTTAGAAAAACTTAACGTTTAAAATTTAGGTTAAATTATTTATTAGGTAATTATGATTGTTATCTTTGACTTATGCTTTTTAAGGATATTATAGACCAGGAAAATGTCAAAAAACTGTTAATTCATTCTGTTGAAAATAACAGAATTCCGCATGCACAATTATTTGTTTCTCCAAAAGGGACAGGAGCTTTACCTTTAGCGATTGCATATGCTCAATATGTGCTATGTAATAATACCGATGGTGAAAATATAACAGGAGATCATGCCTGTAATGTAAAGTTCAATAAGCTGGCTCATCCCGATCTACATTTTGCCTTTCCTGTAGCAACGACTTCTAAAGTGAAAAGCCATCCGGTAAGTGATATGTTTTTAGAAGAATGGCGCAATTTTATACAAAACAATCCTTATGGTAATTTATTAGATTGGTATGCGCAGCTTGGCATTGAGAATAAGCAAGGACAAATTGGAGTTGATGAAGCTAGCGCCATTGTAAAAAAATTATCATTAAAGGCTTTTGAAGGTAATTACAAGGTCTTAATTATTTGGATGGCAGAAAAATTGAATACAGCTGCATCTAATAAATTATTGAAACTTATTGAAGAACCGCCAGAAAAAACTGTTTTATTGCTTATTACAGAAAATGAAGATCAAATTATAAATACGATACTTTCGAGATGCCAGGTTGTTAAGTTATATCCCTTAAGTGAAAATTACATTAAAGATGCTTTAGTTGAAAGAGAACATATCTCTGAAAAAGAAGCCTTAAAAATTGCCCATCAGGCGAATGGAAATTGGAATCGGGCAAGGCAGATATTACACCAGGCCTCTACTGACGAACAGTTTGAGGAGTGGTTTGTTAAATGGGTACGGACCGCCTTTAGGGCTAAAGGCAATGCTGCTGTTATTCAGGAATTGGTATCTTGGAGTGATGAAATTGCCGGAACAGGAAGAGAGACCCAGAAGAGTTTTTTAAACTATTGTCTACAGTTTTTTAGACAAGCAATGCTTAAAAATTATAATGCAGATGCATTGGTATTTTTAGAACCGGTAAGTACTAATTTTGATCTGCAAAAGTTTGCCCCATTTGTGCATAGCAGTAATATCTTAGAAATAAACGATGAGCTTAATGATGCCATTTATCATATTGAAAGAAATGCAAATGCTAAGATCGTTTTACTAGATCTATCTATTAAACTTACCCGATTACTTCATCAAAAAGAATCGGTTTAATCAATATGTTTTAACACATAAAAATAAATCGCCATAAAATGCGAAAAACTTCCTAGCAGGACGAACACATGAAAAATGGCATGATTAAATTTTATCTTTTTTACACTGTACAATACGGCTCCGATAGTATAAAAAATTCCACCGGCGAGTAACCAGTACAATCCGTTCAGTGGTAAATTTTCAATGAGTGGTTTAACTGCAAATATGATGATCCATCCCATAGCAACATAGGCAATTGTTGATATTTTATCGAATCGGCCGGTATAGAACAACTTAAAAAATACGCCGATGATAGCAATTCCCCAGGTAATGCCAAAGATGGTCCAACCCAACCATCCTTTTAGGGTTATTAATGTAAATGGAGTATAAGTACCTGCTATCAACACATAAATAGAAGCATGGTCTAAAATGTTTAATTTTCGACGAATATCTGGTTTTTGAGAATAATGATAAAGTGTAGAAGCAGAATATAATAAGATCATGCTTGCTCCAAAAATTGTAAAACTTACTATATGACGAGCTGTGCCATGTGTACTGGCATGGATAATGAGCAATACCAATGCTGCAATACTTAATAAAAGTCCAAGCCCATGTGTAAGGATGTTTATTTTTTCTTCGGTACTAGGATAATAAGTAAGATGTTTATTTTTCATCATTTTTCAAATCATCAACGAGTTCATTATATATAATATTATATGCTTTTTCTTTGAGCATTTCTAAATCATCTAAGGTCAAACCTTCCGTTTGCATAAAAGTATGAATTTTTACCCTTAATTTTCCTGGCCAACCACTAAAAAATGTCCATGAGAATCGTTTTTTAACATCATAAAATGTCATCGGTACAATTGGAATTTGATGTTCGATGGCCAAACGGAATGCACCATTTTTAAATTCACTTAAAATCACATCTTCATGTGGCACCAAGCCCTCGGGAAAGATTGCTATGCTCAAGCCTTTATTTAATTTTTCCTGGGCACTTATATAGACCTCTTTCCTGCTTTCAGCATTACCCCTGTCTACCAAAATACTTGTTTTCCTGGCTACATATCCAAATATGGGTATGTTTTTCACTTCTCTTTTTCCTACAAATACAGCGGGATTTTTCATTACTGCTAACATTAACATCACATCGATCAAGGAGGCGTGATTGGCAATAAAGAGGTAGTTTTTCTTTGGGTTTATTTCTTCCTCTGTTTCGACTACAGGTTTGAAACCCATAACGAATAAGATCGTTTTACCCCAAAATGCGGCAATTTTAAAAAAGCTTTTATAAAACCTATCGTAGGATATTACTACGATTAAAATCGGTAGTGCTGCTAAAATTGAAAAAAATACCCAGCCGTAAAACCAGGCGCGCCAAAAGATGCGGAATATATTTTTCAATAGGTTCATCGCTTTCAAAAATACTAATTTAAAATGGGAATAATTTTTACTTTTTAATATGTATTTTTGTGCGAATAAAAGAATAATAATGTCGAGAATACTTACCGGAGTACAAAGTACTGGAACACCTCACTTAGGCAATTTACTGGGAGCTATTATCCCTGCCATTCAGATGGCAAATGATCCTAAGAATGATTCCTTTTTATTTATTGCTGATATGCACACCCTTACACAGATCAAAGATGGGAAGCTCATAAAACAGAACACATACAGTACCGCTGCAACCTGGCTGGCATTCGGATTAGACATTAATAAAACGGTTTTCTATCGTCAAAGTGATATACCTGAAGTTACCGAATTAGCTTGGTATTTGAGTTGTTTTTATCCTTATCAGCGTCTAACCTTAGCACATAGTTTTAAAGATAAGGCAGATAGATTAGAAGATGTCAACGCCGGATTATTTACATATCCCATGCTCATGGCCGCAGATATTTTATTATATGATGCTGAGGTTGTCCCTGTTGGGAAAGACCAATTACAACATTTAGAAATGAGTAGGGATGTGGCCAATCGTTTTAATCATCAAATGGGAGCTACTTTGGTGCCACCAGAAGCCAAAATACAAGAAAATGTAATGATTGTGCCTGGAATTGATGGTGAAAAAATGAGTAAATCCCGTCAGAATGAGATCATTTTATTTTTAGATGATAAAAAACTTCGAAAAGTAATTATGAAGATCCAAACGGATAGTACACCCCTTGAAGAACCTAAGAATCCTGATACTTGTAATTTGTTTGCACTTTATAAATTGGTAGCCGATGAAAATCAAATCGCAGAAATGCGCGCCAATTATTTAGCTGGTAATTATGGCTATGGAAATGCTAAACAGGCCTTTTTTGATTTATTGATCGAAAAATTTGCCAAAGAGCGGGCGTTGTATAACCATTATATGAACAATCTTGAAGAAGTCGATAAAGCCTTAGAAATTGGTGCACAAAAGGCCAGAAAAGTCGCTCAAGTTGTATTACAAAGAGTGAGAACTAAATTAGGATACTAAGCCGCAGGGCTTGGCATGATGGCATGTACCGCATTGATCTCAGCAATAACTTCATCTGATAGATCTACGTTGATACTATCTATATTTTCGGTTAACTGACTCATTTTAGTAGCACCGATGATATTACTTGTTACAAAAGGCATCTGATTAACAAATGCCAATGACATTTGCGCTAAGTTTAAGCCATATTTTTCTGCGATGAATAAATATTTCTTTACTGCTTCGGAAGATTGTGGACTGCTATATCTGCTATAATTGGGAAACAAAGCTATACGTGAATCTTTAGGTTTTCCATGTAAATATTTTCCACTCAACACACCATATCCTAATGGAGAATAGGGTATCAGCCCTATTTTTTCTTTTAATACTATTTCTGAATGCCCTATCTCAAATACCCTATGTAATAATGAATAAGCATTTTGGATAGTTATAGGTCTGGGTAAATTTTTTGACTTAGACTCTTCAAGATATCGCATGATGCCCCAAGGGGATTCGTTTGACAATCCTATATTCCTTATTTTACCTTGTTTGATAAATTCATCAAGTGTTTCTAAAATTTCAGCAAAATTATCTTGCCAGTTTGATTTTATCTGGTAAGGATAATCTCTAATACCAAAACAGTTTATGGGCCTTTCCGGCCAGTGTAATTGGTAAAGATCAATATAATCTGTCTGTAGTCGTTTAAGACTATCGTGTAATGCTTCGGTAATAGCTTGTTTCGCAAAACCGGTTTTTCTTATATGCGCTGTATATGCTCCCGGACCTGCAATTTTGCTTCCTAGTATGACCTTTTCTCGATTTCCTGTTTTTTTAAACCAGGAACCTATATATTTTTCTGTTCGACCATATGTTTCTGCTCTGGCAGGTACCGGATAGAGCTCTGCGGTATCAAAAAAATTAATTCCTTTTTCGAAGGCATAATCCATTTGTTCATGGGCTTCAGCTTCTGTATTCTGTTGGCCCCAGGTCATGGTACCCAAACATATTTTACTAACTTTTATATTAGTATGTGGTAATGTAGTATACTTCATTAATTCAATATGGCTTCTATTCCGGGCAATGTTTTACCTTCCAGCATTTCTAGCATAGCACCGCCACCGGTAGATACGTAGCTCACCTTATCTTCGAATCCAAATTGTTTAACTGCAGCTACAGAATCTCCACCACCAACAAGCGAAAAAGCGCCATCGGCTGTAGCCTCTGCAATGGCATTACCTAATTCTATAGTGCCTTTTGCGAATTTTGGCATTTCGAAAACACCCACGGGGCCATTCCATAAAATGGTTTTAGATTGGGCAATAACAAACGAGAATCCAATATTTGTTTTAGGCCCTGCGTCCAACCCTTGCCATCCATCAGGGATATTTTTAATATCTACGAATTTAGTTTTGGCATCATTGCTAAATGCATCTGCGGCAACCACATCTACCGGTAGATGAACTTTTACACCTTTTGTTTCGGCTTCTTTTAAAATTTCTAATGCCAATGCTTGCTTATCATCCTCACAAATAGAATCACCTATATTTCCGCCTAATGCTTTAATAAAAGTAAAACTCATTCCACCACCAATGATCAAATGATCTACCTTATCTAAAATATTTTTTATAACTGTTATTTTGGAGGAAACTTTTGACCCTCCTAAAATGGCTGTTACAGGTTTTTTGCTGTCTTCAAAAACCTTTTTAATACTTTCAATTTCCTTTGCCAATAATAGACCAAAACACTTTCTATCTTTAAAAAACTGAGCGACAATTGTTGTTGATGCATGTGCCCTATGTGCAGTTCCAAAGGCATCATTTACATAAATATCTCCTAATTTTGAAAGCTTTTCGGCAAATGCTACATCACCCGCAGTTTCTTCTTTATAAAAACGTAAATTTTCGAGTAATAAAATTTCACCAGGCTTTAATGCGCTTGTGGCATCTTCTGCTTTTTTACCTATGCAATCTTCAACAAATTTAACCTTTACACCTATGATCTCACTACAAGTCTTCACAATATGGCCTAAAGAAAATTCAGGAGTCACTCCTTTCGGGCGACCTAAATGAGACATGAGAACACAGCTGCCTCCGTCTTCAAGAATTTTTAATATAGTTGGTTTCGCAGAAACTATTCTTGTCGTATCAGTAACATTGAAGTTTTCATCTAACGGCACATTAAAATCAACTCGAATGAGTGCTTTTTTATTTTTAAAATTAAAATCGTTAATCGTTATCATAAGAGACCTATTTAAGAGGTGCAAATATAAAGTTTAAAAAACTATTTTTAGTTTAGATAGTTCTCTTTTTTCATAATTATAATATCGTTAATTAGAACAGGTTTGTTAATGGATAGATTTTTTTATTATATTTACCTAAATGCAAAAAACATAAGCTATGGCAATTAAAAGTTTTCAAGGGAAAAGAACTCAACCTCAAAAAGAAGAATTTCAACCGGCATTGGTTTCTGATATTATGACTAAAAAGTTGATCACTTTTAAACCCGATCAACTATTTATCTGATGTGATGGAAGTCCTTAATAAATAATAGAATTTCTGGTGGACCTGTAGTAAATGATAAAAATGAATTGCTAGGGATCATCTCAGAGGGTGATTGTATAAAACACATTTCAGAAAGCAGATATTATAATATGCCTCTTGATAATAATACGGTCGATAAGCACATGAAAAAAGATGTGGAAACCATAGACGGGAATCTAACGGTATTTGAAGCTGCTGAACAATTTGTGAATAAGAAAAGAAGACGTTTTCCTATTGTAGACAAGGGTAAGCTAGTGGGACAAATTAGTCAAAAAGATATCCTGATCGCCGCTTTAGAACAGAAGTCGCATAACTGGAAATAATTTAATCTTTCTTTATTAATAAATAAAACTCCTTTTCTAGGGGTAGATAGCCTTGATCGTATACATAGAAATAGGTATTGCCTGTTTTTGTGGTGTAAATTGAGGTGAATATATTAAAGTCAAAATTTTTGTTTAACAATTTATCACGGGTCACTTTTGATTTCCCGCTTTCGTTTAACTCATTGAGAATTTTGTAATTTTTTCTAAGTCGGTTATTTGTATTTCTAATTAGATTTTTATTGTCTTTATTGATTTTATTATTATAGGCATTCCTACAGTAATCTGAACAAAATTTTTTATCAACGCGACCAATTATTTTTTTACCACACTCAGGGCAAGACTTTTGCATCTATTTTTATTATTATAATTATTTTTTACTTCTTGGTGTTTATCTACCAATTAAAATATTGACAGGTAGGGATTTAATTGAGTTTGCAATATACGAATTATCCGTTTACAAACGACTACATTCGTTTACAAACGAAAGTAATTATTTAATAACCGAATCATTTTGGAATTGTGAAATATGTTTGTGGTGTTGAATTGAACGAACGATATTCAATAGTCTTAACTGTTTAACCAGCTTGCCATGGCAGGCATAAAATTAAAATTATGAATACACTTAGAAACAAAGTACAGTTGATTGGGAACTTAGGAAACAATCCGGAAGTAATTACCTTAGAGTCAGGTAAAAAATTAGCAAAATTTTCGATAGCTACTAATGATAGTTATAAAAATGCTAAAGGTGAAAAAATTACAGACACACAATGGCATAATGTTATTGCATGGAATAAAACTGCTGAAATAGTAGAAAAATATTTATTAAAAGGAAATGAAGTAGCTATAGAAGGCAAATTAACATCGAGAAGTTACGAAGATAAAGAGGGTGTTAAAAAATATATTAGCGAAATTGTCGTTAATGAGTTGTTAATGCTTGGTGGGAAATAAGCTAAGCAAGAGAAAAAGTGGAAAGAGCGCATTTATGCGCTCTTTCTTTTTTATAAGATAATTGCTTCATAACTTAGCGTCATTAATCATTTGTCATGGGCACTTCAAATTTTTGGTATTATTTTATCATGGTAGTTGTAATACTCCATTTTGTGGTAGGCTTTGGCTATCTCATCTACAAACTATCTCCCAGAAAAAGTGATAAAAAGAAAGAAGAAATTTCTGATAAAGAAGAGACTTTGAAGTAATTTTTTTGTAACATAATTTAATATTTTTTTAACAGGAAATATGTATACATTTGTTCTACTATAAAGTAATAAACTGGTTCGATGAACTATTTGCTTTTAAAACTTTTGTTTGGGATTTATTTGTTGTCTTTCCCATTATTACATGACGTCCCTTCTACCATATCAAAGCGAGAATTCAATCAAATAAGTTTAATTAAGCATAGTCCTGAATTATTATTCAGTTATTTTGATGTTGAATCAGTATTCGAATTAACTACATCAACTAAAGAATTCTTTTTAAAATCATATAATAAATATAAAAGCTATATAAGCATTGATAGAAAGAATGATGTTAGTTTACGCTACTTTATTATTTCTAAAAGTTTATTGATCTCATTTCCCAAAACCTCCATCATATATCCTTTTAACTCTTTTTTATAAAGTTTCTCGTTGACATAAAATATTGAATCCAGTAAATAGCTTAAAAATATACGCTCTTTACTCGTCAGGTGTTTCAAACAAAAATTCAAAAGAAATCTTAAATAAAAAAATAAAATGAAAATTTCAATATTAGCTATTAATATCGTGCTCGTGTTAAGCTTAGCAATTCCTATCATCTGGTTGATTTTAATAGGGATTCGGGGTACAAAAAAAGCAGAAAAAAATCTCAAAAAATTAAGTGAAAAATATAAAATGCCCTTTACCTATGAAGAGATCTGGAATGATAACTTTATCGGAATTAATGAACCGGAAAAAGTGTTAGTATTTATACAATTAACAGATTCGGTTCCGGTTTATACTGAAATAAATTTGGCAGAAATAACATCTTGCAAAACGATAGATACCTCAAAGTTTTTTATGGAAGGGAAAAAAAGAATTCCATTATTGGAAAAAATCGATTTGGAGTTTACAAGTATATATAACAAGGAAAATATTAAACTTAACTTTTTTAATGTAGATATTAATTATAATCAAGATCATGAATTGTTAAGAGCGAGAAAATGGGAGGCAATTATTAATAAAATTATTGATAAGCCGGTTATTACCAAACATGCCAGTTAGCCTATTTTAATATAAATGAATAAAGAGGTATGTCCCGGAAAACTTATTTATAGTTCATAGATAATTGAATACGTTTTCTGGGAATATCTACCTCCAGTACTTTCACAATTACCTGTTGATGTAAACTCACAATTTCATTTACATCACTAACATATTTATCGGCTAAATTAGAAACGTGTACCAATCCGCTTTCCTTTATTCCTATATCTACGAAACATCCAAAATTTGTAATGTTATTCACAATGCCGGGTAGTAGCTGGCCTTCTTTCAGGTCATTTATTGTTCGGATATCTTTATTAAAAGTAAAGACCTTTACTTGCTCGCGAGGGTCGAGCCCAGGTTTTTCTAATTCTTTGACGATATCGGTCAGTGTTGGCAACCCAACAGAATTTGTGATATACTTTTTAAGATCAATTTTTTCTAACAATTGTTTATGTCCTATCAAATCAGAAATACTTTTATTTTCGTCATTCGCCATTTTCTCAATGATCGGGTAACTTTCAGGATGAACAGCAGAATCATCTAAGGGGTTTTTTGCATTTTTTATTCTTAGGAATCCGGCGCCTTGTTCAAATGCTTTATCACCCAAACGAGGCACTTTTTTAATATCATTTCTCGAATTAAATCCACCATGTTTACTTCTATAATCGACGATATTCTCTGCTAATTTTGGCCCGATTCCCGACACATAACTCAATAGAGGTTTACTTGCGGTATTTATATTAACCCCCACCGTATTTACACAACTTTCAACAACTGTATCTAATGCATTTTTTAATTTAGATTGATCAACATCGTGTTGATATTGACCAACGCCTATAGATTTTGCATCTATCTTAACAAGCTCAGCTAAAGGATCGGACAATCTCCTGCCAATAGAAACAGCTCCCCTTACTGTAACATCATAATTTGGAAATTCTTCCCGGGCAATTTTTGATGCTGAATAAATGGAAGCGCCTGCTTCACTTACCACGAACACCTGAATATCTTTAGTAAATCGCATTTTTCGGATCAGCTGTTCTGTTTCCCTTGATGCAGTGCCGTTACCAATGGCAATAGCTTCAATTTTATAAGCATCAACCAGAGAGCTAATTTTTTTTATAGCCCCTATAGTATCATTTTGAGGGGCATGAGGATATACAGTTTCATTATAAACCAACTCGCCTTGTTTGTTTAAACAAACAATTTTACACCCGCTTCTAAATCCGGGATCTATAGCGAGAATATTCTTTTCGCCAAGAGGAGCTCCTAGTAATAATTGTTTTAAATTCTTGGCAAAGACATTAATAGCTGAATCGTCTGCCTTTTCTTTGGCGGTATTCATTATTTCATTGGATAAAGCTGGGAAAAGCAGGCGTTTATAAGCGTCGTGGATGGCTATTTTAATTTGATCTGCACATTCGTTACTAGAGCGTATCATCCTATTTTCGATATTTTCTAAAGCCTTGTCATCATCAATTTCGATCTTTACTCGTATAAATCCTTCTTTTTCAGCTCTTAATATAGCTAATAACCTATGTGACGGGCAACGGTTTAGACTTTCAGACCAATTAAAATAATCTCGATACTTTTGGGCTGAGTCATCATTTTCTTTGGCTTTAATCATATTCGAATTGATCGTGGCATATTTCTCTAGTTGCCCTCTTATTTGATTCCTGATGTCCGTTCGTTCATTGATCCATTCGGCAATAATATGCCGGGCACCTTCTAGGGCTTCTTCTTCGTTTTTGACTTCTTTATTACAATATTTTAATGCAATGGTATGTATATCATTCGCATTTTGACTCATGATGATTTTAGCCAGTGGTTCTAATCCGTTTTTCCGGGCTGATTCCGCTTTGGTTTTCCGCTTTTTCTTAAATGGTAGGTATAGATCTTCTAAGGTAATAAGATCGCTGGCTGCATTAATTTTTTGCCGGAGCTCTTCTGAAAGCACTTCTTGTTCTTCTAAAGCTTTTAATATGGTGATTTTACGCTTTTCAATTTCCTCAAACAAGTTTTTATATTTTACAATATCGGCAATTTGAACTTCATCTAAATTGCCTGTTCGTTCTTTTCTATAGCGTGAAATAAAAGGAATGGTGCAATCTTCATTCAATAGTTCAACCGTATTCCGGATTCCTTTTTCGGGGAGATCGGTTTGTCTAAGTATAAATTTTATCAAGGTCATTAATTCGTTTTCAAGTGTTATAATTTATTCTCAGGGACATTCCTTAAGAAATAATTATAGGTTATGGTCAATGCTAGTATAAATAAAGAAGCCGTCACACCAATTATAACATCGTAAACGGGCTCTACAGATAGAGCGACTCTGATTAGTATAGTTGCTAAAACAAAGGCAGAATATCTGAATATTTTATAATAATTAAACGTGAAACGCAAGGCGATCAGAACTATTAGAATATCACTAAAAATAAGTACCGTATAAAAAGTGTGGAATGAATGTAAATAACTGCCCGTTTCAATAAGTACTTTGAGATCTAAAAAGCCAACGATCATAAAAGCAACCAATAACATCAAGGCGAGCATTTTCTTTAATCTGATAAATTGAACTTGTTCTTCTTCTGTGGTAGTTAATTTAATATGTTTTTGTAAGGATTTATTTAATCCGATGACGGCAAAAACTATAACAGCTCCGAAGCCATAGATCATCATATTCGTAAAAGAATCTTTAATTAATGACCATTCCAGATTCGTGCCGAAATGACTAAATTCTTTAAACCCGTCTCTTAAAAAAATGAGTGATAATAGTTCAAATTGTTTTCCTACCGAATTTGCAACAGACCTGGCTAGCACAAAAATAAGTCCGAATAACTCAATAATAAGTAAGAGCGTAAATACTATTTCAATAGAAAAGAATGGATTTCTAAAATTTTCATTAAAGCTACCTAAATGAAGATAGTCATTGATGACCAAAACACTTATAAGAGTGCTAATAATAAATGTCAGAACTAAAAATACACTTATAAAATATAGATTCTTTTTGCTTTCCCAGAAAAGCTTAATTTTTTCGTAAATAGAATTGATATATGATAAAAATCGTTTAAGCATATGATACTATGATTCAATCTTTCAACGTTGGATAGCAATCATTTTTTTAAGGATGATCCTAACTTATTTTATTTCCGTTTTTTACTTTACTATTCTCTGGTTCAATAAAGGCAAGTTTACCATCAGGTGTATCGGTCATCAATATCATTCCCTGACTTTCTACGCCTTTAATGACGCGAGGTGCTAAATTGGTTAAAACAGTCACTTTTTGACCGATGATCTCTTCGGGTGTAAAGCTTTCTGCAATGCCACTTACAATGGTCCTGGTATCAATACCTACGTCAACTTTCAGTTGTGATAATTTTTTGTTTTAGGAACTTTTATTGCTTCTAAAATAGTACCAACCCTGATGTCTAATTTTGTAAAATCATCAAATTCGATGGTCTCTTTTTGAGGTTCAACCGTGCTATTGGCAATTTCATTTGCCTTCTTAGAGGCTTCCAATTTATCCAATTGTTTTTGGATATCTGCATCTTCTATTTTATCGAATAATAATTCACCGGGACCTATTTGGTGGCCCGAAGGCAATAAGTTATTTTTGGTTGAAACAGAGTTCCAAGTTAAAGACCCTTCGACCCTGCCTGCCGGCAAGCCAGGTGCGCTCGATGTGACGTTAAGTATTTTCTTTAATTTTTTTGAAGTAAATGGTAAAAAAGGTTCAGATAATACTGCAAGACCGGCAGAAATTTGAAGTGCCACAAACATGATGGTCTGTACACGGTCGGGGTTTACCTTTATTACTTTCCATGGCTCTTCATCTGCCAAATATTTATTGCCCAATCTCGCTAAATTCATCAATTCTGATAAAGCTTCTCTAAACCGGTAGCGTTCAATAGACTTTGCAATTATTTGTGGATATTTTTTTAGTTGGGCCAATGTTTCTTCATCATGATCAGAGAAATCATGATGGCTTGGTACAATACCAGCATAGTACTTGTTGGTTAGTACAACCACCCGATTTATAAAATTTCCAAAAATAGCAACGAGTTCATTATTATTTCTAGCCTGAAAATCTTTCCAGGTAAAATCATTGTCCTTGGTTTCTGGCGCATTGGCTGTTAAAGTATAACGTAAGACATCTTGTTTGTCAGGAAAATCTTCTAAATATTCATGTAACCAAACAGCCCAATTTTTGGAAGTTGAGATTTTATTACCTTCTAAATTTAAAAATTCATTGGCTGGTACATTTTCTGGTAAAATATAACTGCCTTCTGCCTTTAGCATACTTGGAAAAATAATGCAATGGAATACAATATTATCTTTCCCGATAAAGTGTAATAATTTAGTATCGGTATCTTTCCAATAGGGCTCCCAATCTATGCCAACCCTCTCGGCCCATTCTTTGGTAGAAGAAATATAACCTATAGGAGCATCAAACCATACATATAACACTTTTCCTTCGGCACCTTTAATAGGTACGGGTATGCCCCAGTCGAGATCACGGGTTACAGCCCTTGGCCGTAAGCCATCATCTAACCATGATTTTACCTGCCCTAATACATTTGGTTTCCAATCTTTTGCATGCCCTTCAACGATCCATTCTTTTAACCAGTCTTGATACTGGTCTAAGGGCAAAAACCAATGTTTGGTTTCTTTTAACGTTGGCGGATTACCGGTAATGGCAGATTTCGGATTAATTAGATCTGTGGCATTATGACTTGTTCCACAATTTTCGCATTGGTCTCCATAACTCTCTTCAAAACCACATTTCGGACAGGTACCGACAACAAAACGGTCGGCCAAGAACTGGTTGGCTTTTTCATCAAATAACTGGAGGTTGGTCTCTTCAATAAATTTTCCATCTGCATACAATTTTTTAAAAAATGCCGAAGCAGTTTCATGATGTATCTTTGCCGAAGTGCGTGAATAATTGTCAAATGAGATCCCAAAATCTTCAAATGATTTTTTAATGATTGCATGGTATTTATCAACTACCTGTTGAGGTGTAATTCCTTCTTTTTTGGCTTTGATAGTGATAGGCACACCATGTTCATCAGACCCGCAGATATAAGCTACATCATTGCCTTTTAAACGCTGGTATCTGGCATAAATATCTGCAGGCACATATACACCTGCCAAATGGCCAATATGTACCGGGCCATTAGTATAAGGTAATGCTGCTGTTATTGTATATCGTTTGGGAGTATTCATTTTTAGATGTATCTATCGGCAAAAGTAAGAAAAACCAACTAGAGATATTTATAGATAAAAATGTATTTTTACAAAAAGATGTGCAATGATTAAAATCAATTTATCCCAATATTTTGTCATTGTTATTTTATTAATGAACACGGCGTTAATTTTTGCACAAAATCAATCAAAAGGAGATATGAATTCTGAGCTTATAAAACCACCCTATTTACAAAAAGGCGATACTGTAATGATTTTGGCAACGGCTGGAATTATACAAGATTCGACAATTATCGAAAACGGAATTAAATTGCTAAATAATTGGGGGTTAAAGGTCGAGATAAGTGAAAATTTATACGCGCCAAACCATCATTTTGCAGGGACCGACAAAGAACGACTTGAGGATTTTCAAAATGCCATAGATGATAATAATATAAAGGCAGTCTGGTGTGCCCGTGGCGGATATGGAACCGTTAGGATCATTGATGATATTAATTTTAATAGGTTTAAATTAAAGCCCAAATGGATCATCGGGTTTTCTGATGTAACCGTATTACATAATGAAATTCATAATTTGGGCATTGAAACAATGCATGCCTTGATGCCGTCCACTTTGAAATTAGATAATGATGATCAAAAAAAGGCACAGAAGTCCTTGAAAAAAGCATTATTCGGCAAAAAATTGAATTATAGGGTTTCTGAATCTACTTATAATAAAGAAGGAGAAGCTAAAGGTCAATTGGTGGGTGGGAATTTATCTATTCTATATAGTTTGTTAGGATCTAGGTCTTCTATTAAGACCGATGGTAAGATTTTATTTATTGAAGATGTGGGAGAATATGTATATCATATTGATAGGATGTTGATGAACTTAAAGAGAAACGGGTATTTTGAAAAATGCGCAGGTCTCATAGTGGGTGGAATTTCCGACATAAGGGAAAATGATGTTGAATTTGGTAAAACCATAGAAGAGGTGGTATTGGATGCCGTTAAAGATTATCATTTTCCGGTAAGTTTTGATTTTCCGGCAGGCCATGTTCGGGATAACAGAACACTCATTTTGGGTAGGGAGATTTCCTTAAAGGTAAAAGAAAATAAAGCTGTGGTTAAGTTTTTAAAATAATGGCTGAGCATATTGTGCTATTTAAAAACGTTGTCATTCTGAACGAATCCCGAGTGCTCGGGAGTAGTGAAGAATCTCTTAATAACAATATTGATATTTAGTTTTAGAAGAATTACCATTGGATGAAAACTATTGGTACACATAATTATTATGTATATATTTTAACTAACAAAACAAAGACCGTGATGTACACGGGTGTAACTAATGATCTAAAAAGAAGATTGTTATTTCACAGGGAGAATACCAATCTGAAGAGAAGGGCTTTTACTTCAAAGTACAAATGTTTTTATTTGATTTATTATGAATGTTTTAGCTTTGTAAAGGATGCTATAAAAAGAGAAAAACAAATCAAAGGTTGGCTAAGAATTAAAAAAGAAAAATTAATTGACGAGTTTAATCCTGAATGGAAATTTCTAAATAATGAGATTTAAAGATTCTTCGTTACACTCAGAATGACAAGAACAAATGGCTGAGCATAATGAACTAGGTAAAAAAGGAGAACAATTAGCCATCAATTTTTTGGTTAAAAATGGCTATAGAATTCTTGATAAAAATTGGCGATATCAAAAAGCCGAAATTGATATTATTGCTCAAAAAAAAGAAACTTTGGCGGTAATTGAAGTGAAAACAAGGTCGAGTATAGATTTCGGTAACCCCCAGGATTTTGTAAATCCAAAAAAAATTAAATTGCTGGTTTCTGCGATCGATGAGTACATTATTTCGAAAGACCTTGATGTTAATGTACGTTTCGACATTATTGCTATTGTTAGAGAGGGAAACAATTTCACTATAGAGCATTTAGAAGATGCCTTTTATCATTTTTAGTTTTTTAAGTATTTTTCAAAAAACAGTTTCAATTCGTCGACATCATCCGGTTTTGCGATCACTTTTTTCTTGGCATCTAATACAAAGAAAGTGGGGGTAGCATTTACCCCATAATCACGGGCATAGGTATTCTCCCATTTATTTTCACCATAAACATTGATAAATTTAGGATACTTTTTTATTTCCTCTTGCCATCCTGCTTTGCTGTCATCATCCTCTAAGCCTACAGCAATTACTTGGGTTTGGTGATTGTTTTTTAAATAATCATATAATTCAGGCATTTCTTTTAAACAGTGTCCGCAGGTAGAGCTCCAAAAAACAACAATGTAATTTTCAGTTTTATTTAAGCTATAAAGATCTATGTTGGAATTGTTTTGTGTCCAGGAAATATTCGGCACTAACATACCAACCGCCGTTTTTAATTGACCTTTGATATCATTAATAAATGGAACATCTTGATATTCTTTGGGTAATAAGAGGTATTGATTGATAAGAAAATTTACCATTACAATATTTTCTTGTTGCGCGAAAGTATACATTAAACCTTCTTCAATATCTTTTGTAAGACTATCATTTGAACTTATTTTGTTCAATACAGTTGTGATAGCCTCCTTCTGTAATTTATAAAGTGTTGCCTTGACTTCCGAAGTATTTAAATAAAAAATATAATCATTGATCTTATCATTAATGAAGGTAGAGTTTAATAATACCGGGTTATTCAAATCTAAAAAATCAAAATAATGAGCTTTCATTTCTTCCAGATAATCTATGGGTTTTGATATGGGTTTTGCCGAATTATACCTTGAACTCGCCTTTATAAAATGTTGCGCCAGTTTGCCTTCTGAAATTCGTTCGAAATGTTGTTGTGTATTGGTAAATAGAGTATAGTTATTATGATACAAATCGGTAATAGTTTTCTTATCCTCAGGATCAACCGAATTAAAATAAGCCACTTGCAAAGAATCGAGTTGATGTTGAGGTTTTGTAATGGCATCTAAGTAATCCTGGTAAATGATGTTTTCATCAGATTTGATAAATTTTATCTTCTTATTTGGATACCTCGGATTAAAAGTGAAGGAAATATTCTCCTCATTATAAATAATATCGACAAACAGCCTGTTTTCCAGATCGTATAATATTCTATATATTCCTTTTTCAGAGTTTGTGGGTATTGTCAAGGTAAATTCACCATTTTTTATACCTGTATTAACTTTATAATTTTGTTTAGCTCCCTGCAATTGATATAGTGCCACCCAGGAATAATCTAATGGAGGGTCCATGTGGCCTTTAATAGTAAATTGTGCTTGAATACCTGATGAAAAAATCAGCAGTAAGATGAATAATTTTTTGAACATTATCTGTTGTTTATTTGTGTTTTACAAAAATCAATCCAAAACAAAATTACACTAAAAATTATGATATGAAATCTCAAATTAAATTAGTATTTATTGCCGGAGCATTGCCCGTTTTTTTTTAAAATAACTAGAAGTTTTGCTGTATTATAATTAAATATGCTTTTTTCATAAAGATCAAATCTGTTGACAGATAAAATTAGGATTCCTTTTTCGTTATATTTGTGAATACCACCATCAAAATATTTAACCCATATGAATATTTTTTCATCAAAAAAATTAGAACAATTCTTACCTCAATTCAAATCCATTTTAGAAGAATATGTTTATCCCTTAGAAAGGGAATATCTTAGTTTGCCTTTTAGTAAAGTTGAACCTGAACTGAATAAAATTCGAAAACTAGTACAAGCGAAAGGATTATGGAACCCGCATCTTAGCGAAAATCATGGTGGAATGGGTTTTAATTTGGTAGAATTTGGACAAATAAGTGAATTATTAGGAACATCCCCTTATGGGCATTATTGTTTTAATTGCAATGCGCCTGATATAGGTAATCAAGAATTATTACTGGGAAATGCATCAAACTATATTAAAGAGACGTATTTAAATCCTTTATTGAAAGGGGAAATAAGAAGTTGTTTTTCGATGACAGAACCTGAATTTGCAGGTTCTAATCCAATTAATATGGCGGCAACAGCTTTAAAAGAGGGTGATTTCTACATCGTGAATGGTCATAAGTGGTTTACAACTGCTGCCGATGGAGCTTCCTTCGCAATTGTAATGGTTAATACAAATCCTGAAGCCGAAAGCGATTATAAAAAAGCCAGTATGATCATCGTTCCATGCGATACCAAAGGATTTCAACTAACCCGTAATATTTCGGTGATGGGAGAGAAAAATGATAGTTATTTCAGCCATGGTGAAATTGAATACAAAAATTGTAAAGTGCCCTTAAAGAATTTGGTAGGAAAAGAAGGTGAGGGTTTTACTTTAGCACAGCAACGGTTGGGACCCGGACGAATTCACCATTGCATGCGCTGGATAGGGATCTGTGAAAGAGCCTTTGATCTGATGTGTAAATATGCCGTTAGTAGAGATCTGGGGAATGGTGTAAAACTAGGACATAAACAAACGATCCAAAATTGGATTGCCGAAAGTAGGGCAGAGATCAATGCATCGCGATATATGGTCTTACATACCGCCAAAAAAATTGACGAAGTAGGAGCTAAAGAGGCACGATTAGAAATTTCTACGATAAAATTCTTTGTTGCAAATGTATTGATGAATGTGTTAGACAGAGCCGTTCAAGTACATGGAGCCTTGGGAATAACAGATGATACGGTTTTATCTTTCTGGTACCGGCACGAGCGCGGAGCAAGGATCTATGACGGACCTGATGAGGTGCACAAGTCGGCATTGGCAAGAAAGATCCTTAAAAATTATGGATTAGACACTAGACATCGTGGATAAGGCCATAGACAATCCCATAGAAGTCCGGAAAGGAGAAGAGCTCGATGAACATAAATTACTCGCTTATTTGAAACGTAATTTGATCGATTTTTCTGACCAAATTCAGATCAAACAGTTTCCGGGTGGGTTTTCAAACCTAACTTATTTGATCAGAAGCGAAAAAACTGAGTATGTCCTGCGTAAACCACCCCTCGGTGCCAATATTAAATCAGCACATGATATGAGTCGGGAATTCAAGGTATTAAGTTTGTTAGCGCCGGTTTATAAGAAGATACCGAAACCAATTTTATTTTGTGAAGACGAAACTATATTAGGATCACCTTTTTATTTGATGGAAAGGGTGAAGGGAATCATCTTGAGAAACCGCATTCCAAAAGGAATTGGACTTACAGGCGCTCACTTTAAGGAATTATCGAATCAAACGATCGAAAATTTGGTTGCTTTGCACAATCTGGAGTTAGAAAGTTCAAATTTAATTTCTTTGGGCAAACCCAAAGGTTATGTGAAACGCCAGGTTGAGGGATGGGTCAAACGATATTTCAAAGCTGAAACAGATGAAATAAGTTCCATGAATATGGTTTCAGAATGGATGATGAGTAATTTACCAACAATTGAAAATGTTGCCTTTATTCATAACGACTATAAGTACGATAATTTGGTATTAGATGCGAACTCGCTAGAAATTAAAGCTGTTTTGGATTGGGAAATGGCAACAGTAGGAGATCCTTTAATGGATTTAGGGACTTCTTTGGCTTATTGGGTGGAGAAGGATGAAAACCCGGCTTTGCAGCAATTTAATTTGACTTGGGCTGAGGGAAATTTAACCCGGCAGCAGGTAATTGAAAAATACGCGCAACTTCGGCATATAAAGCTGGAAGATGTACTTTTTTATTATGTTTTTGGATGTTTTAAGTTAGGTGTTATAGCCCAACAAATATATGCTCGTTACCAAAAAGGTTTCACTAAAGATGAAAGGTTTGCCGGATTGATCTATGTAGTAAAAGCTTGTGGGATAAATGCGGCAAATGCCATAAAATATAACCGGATCAATAATTTCTATTAAGCAATGAAGAATCTAAAGGATATTAAAAACATACTGATCTTAGGAAGTGGTACTCTAGGATTGAGAATAGCCTTGGTAAGCGCGATAAATGGTTATAAGGTTACTATCTACGATATTAAAGAAGAAGCCTTTGCAAAGGCAAAAAAAATTCAAACCCAGATCTTAAAATCTTTATTAAAAGAAAAGATCATTTCAGAAAAGGCGGCGCAACAGGCTATTTTAAATCAAACGTTCACAACAGATGCCGAGAAAGCTGCTTATAATGCCGATCTGGTGAGTGAATCTGTTACCGAAAATTTTGAATTAAAGAAAAAGGTATGGCAACAATTTGGCGAATTATGTCCCCCACATACCATTTTTACGACCAATACTTCTTCATTATTACCTTCTCTTTTTGCCGAAGAAACCGGAAGGCCGGAACGCTTTTGTGCCCTGCACTTCCACGACGTTTTTTACGCCAACGTGGTAGATATCATGCCGAACCCTAAAACAGAACCCTGGATCATAGACCTGCTTAAAGAATACGGCGAAAGTATACAGCAAACACCTGTAATTATGAAGCGCGAATCTCCCGGTTATATCTTTAACGCCATGTTAATTGCCGTTTTAGGCGCGGCCGGAGCATTGGTTACTTTTGATGTAGCAAGTATTGAAGATGTTGATAGATCATGGATGGGGAATTTTAAAATGCCCACCGGCCCCTTTGGTATTTTAGACGAAATTGGTCTGGATACTGCCTGGCATGTAATTCATGTATTCAAAGATGAAAAAAGCAAACGCTTTGCCAAGTTGTTAGATACTTATATTCAACAAGGAAAATTGGGAAGAAAAACTGGGGAAGGGTTTTATAAATATCCGAATCCTAAATTTGGTGAAGAGAATTTTATAAGTGGTTAGTTGGTTCTAAATTTTTCTAGATTGTAAACTTTCAATGATCACAGTGGTTAAAATTAATGCGCCCCCAATGATGGTTCGTTCTGCAGGGATTTCATTTAATAACAACAAGGCAAATAGAATACCATATATAGGCTGAATGCTACTCATTATACTGGCTGTACTTATAGAAAAATGTTTAAAGCTCATTACGAACAAGGTATGCCCGATCGCAGTAGTTACCAGTGCCAATATGATCAATGCACTCCAATCATTCGAAGTAGGTATAGCTTCAAAAACAAAAAATGCCGGCCATAGTATTAAAGTGATAATAATCAGCTGGTAAAACATCAACATAGAGCCGTGATATTGGGCAATTTTCTTTTTCAATAATATATTTCGAATAGCATAAAAAACCGAGGATATCAATCCAAAGAATACACCTTTTGTATAATTATTTTCAAGATTGAATTCAGGTGTCAAAAAATAGATACCTATTAAGACCAGCACTCCTAAAAAAACATGCTTCAGATTGAGCTTTGTTTTAAAGAAAACAGGTTCTAATAAAGCAGTAATTACGGGATAGGTAAAAAGAGAAAGCATGCCAATGGCAACATTGGAAAGTTTTAAGGCATAAAAATAGGTGATCCAGTGGGCGCCTAAGAAGAATCCGCTTAATGCGATGGTTTTATAATCTTTGGCATACATAATTTTAAGATCGATCTTTTTATACCAACAAAATAGCCCTAAAATAAAAACGGCAAAAAAGCAACGCCACCATATCGTAATGGGTGGAGGCATGGAAATATACCTGCCCAATACGCCTGAAGTACTAATAAATACCATGGCAATATTAAGTTCTATAATATGTTTTAGATGTTGATTTTTCAATGGATCCGTTAGTTTCTTTTACCGACAAATATATAGACATAATATGGAGATAGGTTTTCATAAATGTCTTTTTCCAAATTTATTTCGTAGAACCTTTAGGCATTCTGATTTTGTCAGGAAAAGTTGGATTGATAATTTTCGTTAAGTTCTAGTGCTACGCAAGCCTTCATGTACAGGGGCTAAAGATCAATACTTTAATCAATTATTTTTCGTTAAATAAGACTAAGTGGAATACAATATAAAACTGAAAAATTGAAAGTCATGAAAAAAATTACTTACTTGTTGTTTTTATTAATTGGGTATAATGTTGCGTTTGCCCAAGGTAATGGTCCGGTACTCGAGGAACTCAGACCCTATAGGGTAGGAATAAAAATAGGAACCCCTATTGTAATAGGTTTTGATCTGGAGTATGTTACACCATTATTTGAAAATAGAGTAGCTCCTTTTATTGATTTTACTAGTTTAAAATACAATGATGATGGCGACATTTATAGATCAAATGTTTTTGAAGTTGGAACCAATGTCTATTTTGATAATAAAGGAATAGGAGAAGGTTTTTACGGCGCCTTATCTTATGGACATATTAATTTTAAGATGGATCGAATTGATTATGAAGTGGATGCCAATAGACAGTTTACAGGAGTTGCAAAATCAGAAACTAAAGTTGGTACTTTTAATGTTAAAGTAGGTGTTAAAGCTGGAGATAAATTTTATTTCAGAACTGAGATAGGTTACGGTTTTGGATCAATTCCAGAAAGTATTAGTTCTACTGGAATTATGAACGGAACTCAAGTGACTATTGAAGAAGATATAAGTGAAGACTTAAGTGATTTTCCAATAGCCGGTAAAAATGGAACCTTATTATTTAATATTGGTTTTGGTTATGCATTTAAAGGTAAATAGAGAATTATATTGAATTCCTATAACCGGATAGTGGAATAATACAACTCACTTTGTAAACAATCGAAGCACTGTCGGAGTATATCTCAATTTATGATGCTATTTTACTTAAAACCTAGCAACGCTTTATCAATAGAAGAAATTTTATCGAAGGTCATTATCAATCTTAGCCCATTTTTAGTTTCTTTTTCTTTCATTTTACAAATGGCCATATTTTGTTGAACAAATTGTAATACTTTGGTAAATGTTTCTGTTTGATAATATGGCGATTGTTGGTCTGAAACAAAATAACCAATCATTTTTCCTTTCTTTAATATCAGTCGTTCAAAGCCTATATTCTTTGCCAACCATTTTACCTGTACACTTTGCAATAATTCTTTTGCTTCTTTGGGCAATTCTCCGAAACGGTCAATTATATGTTGCTCAAAATCTGTAAGTTCTTCTATTGTTTTTAATTCGCTTAACTCACTATATAGATTTAGGCGTTCTGAAATGATACTAATATAATCATCTGGCAAGAGTAATTCGAAATCTGTATCGATCTGGATATCTTTAACAAATTCTTTTGGTTTTTGGACCTGTCCTTTATAAAGATCGGCGAATTCATTTTCTTTCAATTCTTCAATCGCCTCATTGAGTATTTTCTGATAGGTATCAAAACCTATATCATTAATAAAACCACTTTGTTCACCTCCTAATAGATCACCCGCACCTCTTATTTCGAGGTCCTTCATGGCAATGCTAATTCCACTGCCCAGATCTGAGAATATCTCTAATGCCTGAATTCGTTTTCTGGCGACGTCAGTCATCATATGATAAGGCGGAGTGATGAAATAGCAAAAAGCTTTTTTGTTAGACCGACCTACACGGCCACGCATTTGATGCAGATCTGATAAACCGAAATTATTGGCATTATTGATAAAAATAGTATTGGCATTAGGCACATCCAAACCACTTTCTACGATGGTGGTTGAAACTAATACATCGAATTCATTATTCATAAATGCCAGCATTAGTTGTTCTAGTTTTTTACCTACCATTTGCCCATGCCCAATACCGATTTTTGTATCAGGTAATAATCGTTGTAACATTCCTGCAACTTCTTTGATATTTTCAATGCGGTTATGAATAAAAAATACTTGACCGCCTCTTGAAATTTCATATTGAATGGCATCCCTGATTAATTCTTCGTTAAACCGAATTACACTGGTCTCAATGGGATGACGGTTAGGAGGTGGCGTATTGATTACCGACAGATCACGGGCTGCCATTAAAGAAAACTGTAAGGTTCTTGGAATGGGTGTAGCTGTGAGTGTTAAAGTATCAACATTTTCTTTAATGGTTTTGAGCTTGTCTTTTACGGCCACTCCAAATTTTTGCTCTTCGTCGACTACCAATAGACCCAGATCTTTAAATTTTACATTGGGATTTACCAATTGATGTGTACCAATGATAACGTCGATCTTACCGTCGGATAAATCCTTCAGGATTTTAGATCTGTCTTTTGCAGATCTGAATCTGTTGAGGTAATCTACAACCACTGGAAAATCTTTTAGGCGCTCTTTAAAAGTTCTGAAATGCTGAAATGCTAGAATGGTTGTGGGCACCAATACAGCAACCTGTTTACCATTATCAACTGCTTTAAATGCACCCCGAATAGCGACTTCGGTTTTTCCGAATCCTACATCTCCGCAAACCAATCGATCCATGGGCTGTTCACTTTCCATATCGGTTTTTATATCCTGAGTAGCTGTCAATTGATCGGGTGTATCCTCATACATAAAACTCGATTCAAGTTCTAACTGCATATAACTATCCGGTTTACAAACAAAACCTTTTTGCATTTTACGTTTTGCATATAGCTGAATAAGGTCATAAGCAATTTCTTTTACGCGGGCTTTTGTTTTTAGCTTAAGCTTTTTCCAGGCTCCCGAACCTAATTTATATATTTTAGGAGGTTTGCCATCTTTACCATTGAATTTTGTGATCTTATGTAAAGAATGGATACTTATATAAAGCACATCCCGGTCGCCATAGATGAGTTTGATCGCTTCTTGTTGTTTTCCTTCTACATCAATTTTTTGCAACCCTCCGAACTTACCAATACCATGATCAATATGGGTTACATAATCACCAATATCTAAGGTGGTAAGTTCTTTTAGGGTGATGGCCTGCTTTTTGGCAAATCCGCTTTTTAATCTGAATTTATGATAGCGTTCAAAAATTTCATGATCGGTATAACAGGCTATCTTATTATCAAGATCAATAAATCCTTGATATAATGGGAAAACGAGGGTTTGGTATTTCACGTCCTGCTCAACGTCATCAAAAATACCATGAAAGCGATCGGCTTGCTTTTGATTAGCACAGAATAAATAATTATCAATACCCTTCTTTGTATTTTCTTAAGGTTTTTGATAAGCAGGTCGAATTGTTTATTGAAGGCAGGTTGTGGTACCGTTTGAAATGTGATTCCTTCCTTGTTATTATGACCAATATTTACCAGACTAAATTCGTCTAATTGGGTTTTGATAAAATCACCGTTAGAGAATAATTCTCGGGGTTCTGATAATTTTATACCTTGGTTTAATTCAGCAAAAGCTGTGGTTGCTTTTTCGAAAAGTTTGTCTAATTTACCAAATAGTAATTCTTTATTTTTTATGAAAATAACCGTTTTATCTGATATGTATTTTAAAAAACTTTCGCGTTTTTCTTGTAATTTTTTATTTTCAACATTAGGTAAGATGCTGATCTTTTTTTCCTTTTCAATAGATAATTGCGTTTCAATATCGAAGGTTCTTATACTTTCCACTTCATCCCCAAAAAATTCGATCCTATAAGGTTGTTCATTAGAAAAAGAGAAAACATCTACAATACCTCCTCTAACGGCAAATTCGCCGGGTTCTGTGACAAAATCTACGCGGTTAAAATGATACTCAAATAACATTTCATTTACAAAATCGAGAGAAATTTGTTCGCCAACATGCAACTTTAAGGTATTTCTCTCCAGTTCACTTTTGGTGACTACCTTTTCAAAAAGTGCGTCTGGATAAGTAACAATAATGGCTGGTTTTTTACGCGAATTTATTCGGTTCAAAACTTCAGAACGGAGTAAGATATTGACATTATCTAGTTTCTTCAATTTGATAAGGCCTCCTATAAGATCCTGGATAAAAAAGAACATTTTGTTCCCCAAGTAATTGCTCCAGATCATTTAAATAATAGGCGGCTTCTTCTTTATCATTAAAGATTAACAGGTAGGGTTTTTCTAGTTGTTTAAAGGTGCTAGAAATCACAAAAGACAAAGAGGATCCTGCCAAATGCTGTAAATGGAGCTTTGTGTTTTGTTGTTGAAGTTGCTGAACGATCTGGTTAACTTTGGCCGATTGTTCATACAATTTAACAATTGTTTGTTTACTCAATTGTTCTTTATTTTGAGCAAAGATATATGTATGAAATTAAAATAGGAAGATTTAAAGAATTAAATAGATTTAAAGCATGCAACTAACTTATCAAAATCTTCTTCATTGTTATAGACATTAGGTGAAATACGAATGGCCTCCCCACGAAAAGAAACATAGATGTTATTTTCTTTAAATTTGGATTTTAACTTATCGAGATTGATTTGTTTCGGTAAATAAACACCAAATATATGTTTCGCCCTGAAGGCATCTACTTCAATAAAGCAACCTAGATTTCGCAGTTCGTCTACCCCTTTTTTAGAGATCTTGTCACAGTATTTTTGGATATTTTCAGGTTGCCATTCCGATAATTGTGATATACTTTTTGTGAGCATAGGTACTAAGTTGAAATTACTGCATTCTCCCATATTATAGCGTCCTGCCTTGGGTTGATATTTCGGTTGGTAGTTTACCAGTTGGCTAAAATCTTCACTGTTATATCTGTTGATCCAGTTGTTTTCAATGGGTTCGCCATCATTAAAAAAATCGGAATAATAAGCCATGCCCAAACCATAGGCTCCTAACAGCCATTTATAACCAACGGTAACAACAGCGTCTGGTTCAATATCTTTAACAGAAAATGGTAAAGCACCTAATACTTTGTGCACCGTCAATGATCATTAAGGCATTATGATTTTTTGTTTTTTCACGTATTGATATTAGATCGAATAAAGTGCCATCTGCCCAATGAACCGGGCCTAGTGAAACCAAGGCTGTTTTATTGTTTATAGCACTTAAAATGTTTTCATTCCAAATCAATCCTCTTTTTTTGAATGAAGCATGGTGGTTTAATAATTTTGACTTTAGCATGATATTTTTTTGCAATATTTTGCCAGGCATATACATTACTTGGAAACTGTCCATCAGCAATAATTATTTCATCCCCCGATCTTAATTTAATATTATTTGCAACCGTGGCAATTCCATAAGATACTGAAGGTATAACTGCGGTATTTCGAAAATCTGGAACGTCAATAAAATCAGCAAATCCTTTCCTTAAATTTTCGACACCACTGAAGAAATCTTCAGCTACTATTTCAAAGGGGAGGCATTTTTTGGAAACCGCTTCATGGCCTATTTTTTCAACACTTTTAAGTAAGGGAGACATATAGGCCCCGTTAAGATAAGTTACGGTTTCTGGTAATTTGAATTTATCTTTTTGACAGCTTAACATCGATATAAATTTTGTTAATCAAATATACAATTAATATTAGCTTAATAAATATTTAGACAAGTCTAAAAAAATATTTATATTTGTCAAAAAATTTGATGTATGCTTTCCCAGGCTGAAGAAAATTATATAAAGGCAATTTATTCGCTCGAAACTCAAAGTGATAAGGGTGTAAGTACAAATTTGATTGCTGAAAAAATGCAAACAAAAGCTTCGTCTGTTACTGATATGATTAAAAAACTATCAGATAAAAAAGTTAGTAGTTTACAAAAGGTATCAGGGAGTTCAGTTGTCTGAAAAGGGTAAAAAAGTAGCGATCCTAATTGTGAGAAAGCATCGCTTGTGGGAATCTTTTTTAGTTGATAAATTGAATTTTTCCTGGGATGAAGTCCATAATATAGCCGAGCAATTGGAGCATATTAAATCTGAGGAACTCATTGAACGGTTAGATCGATTTTTAGAATACCCAAGTGTAGATCCGCATGGAGACCCAATTCCGGATAAAGACGGAAATATAAAAAAGAGAAGTAAGGTTAAACTTTCGGCCTTGAAAGAAAATGAACAAAGTATTTTGTTAAGTGTAAAGGATTCTTCGGCTGATTTTCTAAAATATTTGAATAAAAAGAAGATTGCCATTGGCAACACCATTAAGGTTTTAAGTGTAGAGCCCTTCGATAGGTCTATGCATATTGAAATGAATTCAAAACAATTCATTATCTCTGAGAATGTAGCCGAAAATTTATATTTAAAAAACATAAAATGACATTAACAAACCCATTATACAATCTTATAATTTTTACAGTCATTGTGTTATTGAGCTTTTTATTATTCAGGCCGAACAAAGGTTGGTTCTGGGTATTTAAAAATAATTTAAAACTGAATGAAAAAACGGTTATTGAAGATATTTTAAAACAGCTATATCATGATGAAAATTCTGGTAAGGAAGCTACGATTAACAATGTAACCAGATCCTTGAAATTTAACGACGGTTTAATTGTCGATGTATTAAAAAAGATGTCTATCATCGAATTGATCGAACTTAAGGGCGATGTTTTAAAACTCACGAATTCCGGAAGAGATTATGCGCTAAGAATTGTAAGAGTGCACCGTTTATGGGAAAAATATTTAGCAGAAAAAACAGGATTTGATAAAAAGGAGTGGCATGACAGGGCCGAAGCTATGGAACATCAATTGAACCATGAGGAAACTAATTTATTAGCTATGCAGCTAGGTAACCCGATCTTTGATCCTCATGGAGATCCTATACCTACAAAATTGGGTAAAATTGCCGATGTGAATGGCGTTGCCCTTTCTATTTTACCAACAAATACAATTGGAAAAATAACACATATTGAAGATGAGCCGGAGGTTATTTATAAGCAGATATTGGCCGAGAATATTCATATAGGCTCCCAAATTCGCGTGGTGGAAAATAATCCTGAACGGATTGTATTTTATGCAGAAGGTGAGGAATTTAAATTGGCACCTGTAGTGGCTTCAAATATAACCGTAGATGTTTTAGAAAAAGATATCGTTGTCGAAGAAAATACGGTAAGATTATCTAGTTTAAAATTAAATGAAAAGGCTAGTATTTTAGGAATTTCAAAAGAATGCAGAGGTGAAAATAGAAGGCGATTATTAGACCTGGGCTTTGTAAAAGGAACTACAATTAGTATAGATATGGAAAGTCCCTTGAAAAATCCGGTTGCCTATTTGGTAAAAGGCACCTCCATAGCATTACGTAATGATCAGGCCTCAAAAATTTTGATCCAAAAAAATTAAAAGATGGAAAATAAAGTGAAGAGTGCATGCGACGCATGCCCACAATATAGCGCGAAAGGATTAAAAAAATTAGGTGTTGATACTGATAATATAGATTATGTCATCACCTTGGCAGGTAATCCTAACACGGGAAAAAGTACGGTTTTTAACGCTTTAACGGGGTTGCGGCAGCATACCGGTAATTGGCCGGGCAAAACAGTAACCAGGGCGGAAGGAGCCTTTGAGTATAATGACAAAAAGTATAAGCTGGTTGATCTGCCGGGTACTTATTCATTGCTATCTACATCCCAGGATGAAGAAGTAGCGAGAAATTTCATTCTTTTTGGAAAACCTGATGTAACGGTGATTGTTGTTGATGCAAGCAGATTAGAAAGAAACCTAAATTTAGTATTGCAAATACTCGAAATAACGAACAAGGCTGTGCTATGTCTTAATTTGATGGATGAGGCAAAAAGAAACAAATTAATTATTGATGATAGAACATTAGCTCGAGATCTTGGTATCCCTGTGGTTCCTACGAGTGCCAGGTTCAATAAAGGGATACCAGAATTGATCAAAACGATAAGTGAAGTGGCCAATGGTACTATAAAATGTAAACCGCACCGTATAAAAAATGTGCCTGAAAACATCAATGATGCTGTTAAAAAATTAAGTATTGAAATCGAAAAGGAGTTTCCCGAAATTCCAAATAGTAGGTGGATTGCATTTAGATTACTCGAAGGAGATAGCCATATAATTAACGCGCTAAAAACTGGGGAATTGGTTTAGAAAAGAAAAAAATATGAATAAATCAATTGAAAATATTATCGCTTTATCGAATGATCTCCGTTGGAAAATTGGGGATGATTTTCACGACAATCTGGCTGAAGGAATTTATGCAGATGCCTCTGAAATTGTGAAAGGTTCTGTTAAAAATGAAAATGATAAAGGTGAGCTACGTTTTGATGCCAAAATTGATAAGATCATAACGAGTAAAGTCTGGGGTTTCCCGTTGATGTTCATTATTTTAGCCGTAGTTCTCTGGTTGACGATCATTGGTGCCAATTATCCCTCGTCGATGCTTGCAAGCTTATTGTTAGATAATGTTCATCCAGCCTTGAAAGACTTGGCTGCAGCCATTAGCATGCCTTGGTGGTTAGATGGATTTTTAATCGACGGTGTGTATTTGGCAGTAGCATGGGTTATTGCCGTAATGCTCCCACCAATGGCAATATTTTTTCCTTTATTTACATTACTAGAAGATTTTGGTTATCTGCCCAGGGTTGCTTTTAATTTAGATTATTTATTTAAAAAATCAGGGGCACATGGTAAGCAAGCATTAACTATGAGTATGGGATTTGGATGTAACGCAGCTGGTGTTGTTGCTACAAGGATAATTGATAGCCCCAGAGAGCGACTCATTGCTATTATAACTAATAATTTTTCTTTATGTAACGGCCGATGGCCAACGCAAATATTAATCGCGACAATATTTATTGGTGCTGTAGTACCAAAATCTTTATCTGGTCTGGCTTCTGTAGGAGCTGTTATTGGTATTGCTATCCTGGGAATGTTCTTTATGTTTATGAGCTCTTGGGCATTATCGAAAACAGTTTTAAAAGGAGAAGTTTCTACTTTTAATTTAGAATTACCGCCATATCGGCCACCACGATTTTGGAAAACAATCTACACTTCACTTATCGATCGAACCCTCATCGTACTTTGGAGAGCCATTGTTTTTGCAGCACCTGCAGGAGCGTTGATTTGGCTTATCTCAAATATCAATATTGCAGATCAGAGTATTGCCTCTTGGATGATCACCTCACTTGACGGATTTGGTTTTCTTCTCGGACTTAATGGCGTTATATTAGTAGCTTACATAGTCGCTATTCCGGCAAACGAAATAGTAATACCTACAATTCTAATGTTAACGGTATTGGTAACTGGCATGGCCGGTGGAGAAGGTGCAGGTGTTATGTTCGAATTAGACTCTGCCAATGCAACGGGTGATATTTTAAGAGCTGGTGGCTGGACCTTGCTTACTGCTGTTAATTTAATGCTATTTAGTTTATTACATAATCCATGTAGTACAACCATTTATACCATATACAAAGAAACTAAAAGTGTAAAATGGACAACCGTAGCTACCTTGATGCCTGTGGCGTTAGGTTTTGTAGTTACTTTTTTAGTAGCGCAAATTTGGAGGTTGTTTATTTAAAATATTTAAGAGAACAACAAACTATAATTTATCGTTTTAAGTTCTTGATTTTAAAAGTCTTTGAAATCTGATTTATAGGCAATAAATCGTAATTTGCATAAAATTAAATGGTGCCAAATCAATCTACTTTTCAGGTTTATAATGCTTCCGCTGGGAGTGGTAAAACTTTTACTTTGGTAAAAGAATACCTTAAGATACTATTAAGCACATCCGATTCAAATAGGTTTCAGCATATTTTAGCAGTCACTTTTACCAATAAAGCTGCGGCAGAAATGAAAGACCGTGTAATTCAGAGTCTTCGAGAATTTGCTAAAGGCGACATATTGGTAAACAAAAGCGAAACCTTTCTTCTGCTTGAGGAAGAACTTTCAATAAGTGATCAAACCTTACATATAAGAGCTAAAAAAGTACTTCATAGTATTTTAGATAATTATTCGGCTTTTCACATAACAACCATTGATAGTTTTACGTACAGGTTGATAAGAAGTTTTGCTTTTGATCTAGGCTTATCGCTCAATTTTGAAGTTGAAATGGATGCCAAATCCTTACTGAACGAAGCGGTTGAGTTAATGATATCTAAGATTGGTGAAGATCAAGAATTGACTAGTGTACTGATTGAATTCTCTTTACAAAAGGCAAATGAAGATAAATCATGGGACATCACTTATGATTTAAAGGAGATCGCGCAAATTTTATTGAATGAAAACGATCAAGTTCATGTTCAAAAAGCCCAGGATAGGCCTATTAAAGAGTATTTACAATTAAAAGATAAACTTTTAAAAAAACAATTTGCCTTAGAAAGTCAATTTAAGAAAATTGGTATAGAAGCACTTGACATCATAGAAAACTTGGGATTGCAGCATAATGATTTTTACAGATCAATGCTTCCTAATCACTTTAAAAATCTGGCATACAACTTAGACAATGCTAAATTTTTTGACCAAAGTAAATTAAAAGAAAGATTAGACGAAAGTAATTTTTATGCGAAGTCAAAACCAACAGATGTTAAAACAACTATTGATAATATCATTGGTAAACTATTAGAATTATATGGATCTTCAGAAACATTATATCAGGAATATATTTTAAATAAATTGTTTCTATCCAGTTTAATTCCCTTGGCGGTGTTGAGCAATATAAATAAAATGCTCAACGAATTAAAGGAAGAAAAAAATATCAGGCTTAATGCCGAATTTAACCAGATAATAAGTAAAAACCTTCAAGAACAGCCGGTAGCTTTTATTTATGAACGGCTGGGTGAAAAGTTTAAACACTATTTTATAGATGAGATGCAAGACACTTCCTTGTTGCAATGGCAGAATATGCTACCACTTGTTGAAAACGCTTTATCTCAGGAAGGAACAAGTTTATTGCTTGTTGGAGATACAAAGCAAGCGATATATCGCTGGAGAGGCAGTGAACCTGAACAATTTTTAGATCTCGCTAAGAAAGAGGAAACAGAAGGGGCTAATCCTTTTTTTATAGAAAAGAAAATCAAACAATTAGGCACGAATTACCGAAGTTTTAGCGAGGTAATAAATTTTAATAATAATTTCTTTAAACATGTTGCCTCTTTTTTCAACAAAAAGCAATATGCAGATATCTATCTAAACGAAAACAGCCAAAAACATACGACTAAAAAGGGCGGATATGTTCAAATATCATATATAGAAGAAGATTTAATAGGAGAGCAAAGAGATGATGCTTATGCTAATAAAACCTTACAAATAATTAAAAACTTAGATAATAGTTTTAACAAGAACGAGATATGTGTGCTTACAAGAACCCGCAAGCAGGGGGTTTTTATTGCAGATTTCCTGACAGATAATGGTATTGAAATTATAAGTTCTGAAACACTTTTATTAAATAATTCTGATAAGGTATTTTTTATAATCAATTTGTTGACCTTTCTTCAAAATAATGCCAATAAAGAAGCCAAACTTGAAGTACTCTACTTTCTTTATGATCATTTAGAGTTAAAGATTGAAAAGCATGAATTTTTTAAAAATTTTCTTAATGTAAAAGTTGATAAATTCTTTGTCAACTTGCATTCCAATGGCGTTAATTTAGACTACAAGATATATAAGCAGCTGCCTTTTTATGAAGCGATTGAATATATCATCAGAGCATTTAAATTTAATACCACTTCTGATGCTTACTTGCAGTTTTTTTTAGATGAGGTTCTACAATTTTCACAAAAGAAATCGACCGATATCAATGCTTTTTTAGAGTATTGGGAAGAAAAAAAAGATACAATTAGCATTGTTGTACCTGAGGAAAAGGACGCTGTGCGAATTATGACTATTCATAAAGCCAAAGGATTAGAATTTCCTGTTGTTATTTATCCCTACGATCTTGATATTTATAAAGAACAGAATCCGAGAACATGGTATCCAATTTTAGACAAAGAAAATTATTATAATTTTGAATCGTTGCTTGTTAATTGTAACAAATCTCTTGAACAAAGTGGTGAATTGGGTAATGAAATTTATAATAATCATCGCGATGAATTAGAATTAGATAATTTTAATTTATTGTATGTGGCATTTACAAGGGCCATAGAACATTTATATTTAATTACAGAACCTAAACAAATTACAAATTCAGTAAGAACCTCATCTCAGTTTTTGATGCATTATCTTAAGTCAATTCAAAAATGGGATGATCAACAAACAGATTATTATTTCGGAAATCCCAAAAGAATTTCTCAACGATCGAAAGCGATTAAAAAGAGTTTTGAATTAGATAAGTTATTGAGTTCTTCATGGCAATCACATAATATAAATGTTGTTGCAAGTTCAGCACTGTTGTGGGAAACTGAAACGGGCGAATCTATTCTTTATGGGAACTTGATCCATGATTTATTGGCCCAGATCAAAACAGCAGACGATATAGATGAGATCTTAAAGAAGTATGTCGATATTGGAAATCTTAAAATTGAAGAAAACGAATCGATTAAGAAAGTGCTTTTGGCAGTCGTAAATCACCCCGAATTATCTCAATATTTTAAGCAAAATATCAAAGTATTGAACGAGCGAGAAATTCTTACGTCATCTAAGGAAATTGTCATACCTGATAGGGTTATATTGGCTGATAACAATGAAGTTATCATTCTCGATTATAAGACTGGAAAACCTGATAAAAAATATCGAACTCAGATTAATAACTATGCCGGTGTATTTGAACAGATTGGTTTTAAAGTGACCAAAAAATTACTCGTCTATCTTGGGGAGACGATTACGATAGATGAAGTCTAAATTATTATAATATCTTTGTCAAAACTAATAGATGAACACTTTTGATATCATATTGGCTGCCTTATTACTTTTTGGATTGGTAAGAGGTTTTTTAAAAGGTTTTTTTGTGGAAGTAACTTCTCTGGTTGCATTAGCATTAGGCCTTTACGGAGCAATACATTTTTCGTATGTAGCAGCTGATTTTTTGAAGGACAAAGTAGATTGGGTGGAAAAATATATACAAATTACTGCTTTTGCAATTACCTTTCTTGTCATTGTAATTTTAATCTCACTGTCTGGAAAATTATTAACGAAAATTGCCGATACTGCTTCATTAGGTTTAATGAATAAGGTTTTCGGAGCCGCTTTTGGTTTGGCCAAAATCGGTTTGATATTAAGCGTAGTTTTAATAGTTTTTAACAAATTAAATAGAACGATACCCTTTGTTAGTGAACAGAATTTCGGGTCATCAGTATTATACAAACCGGTAAAAAACTTTGCCCCTTTGTTGTTTCCTTCAATTTTACAAAAAGATGAGGAGCCGGTAAAGGATATTAACTAAACTGTAAATCTATCATGTCAGCAGCTAAAAAGGAATACAAAAGAATAACTACAAAATCTCTTATCGAGATGAAGCGTAATGGAGAGAAAATAGCCATGTTAACCGCTTACGATTATACCATGGCTAAAATTGTTGATCACGCCGGCATGGATGTAATTCTAGTGGGCGATTCGGCCTCTAATGTTATGGCTGGTCATGAGACAACTTTGCCCATTACCCTGGACCAGATGATATATCATGCTTCTTCGGTTATAAGGGCTATTGAGAGAAGTCTGGTTGTGGTAGACCTTCCATTCGGTACCTACCAGGGCAATTCTAAAAATGCATTGGATTCGGCCATCAGGATTATGAAAGAGGCAGGGGCCCATGCCGTTAAATTAGAAGGAGGTAAAGAAATATCCGAATCGATTTCAAGAATATTGACTGCAGGTATTCCGGTAATGGGCCATTTGGGCTTAACACCACAATCAATATATAAATTCGGAACCTATACGGTAAGAGCTAAAAAAGAAGAAGAAGCGAATAAATTAAAAGAAGATGCCTTGGTTCTTCAAGAGTTAGGATGTTTTGGGATAGTTCTAGAAAAAGTCCCAGCCAAGTTAGCAAAAGAAGTTGCACAAAGTGTAAGTATACCAGTTATAGGAATTGGTGCAGGTAACGGTGTTGACGGACAGGTCTTGGTAATTCACGATATGTTGGGAATGACCCATGAGTTCAGTCCAAGGTTTTTACGCCGGTATTTAGATCTGTACGAAGAAATGAATGGCGCTTTAAAAAATTATATAAAAGATGTAAAAACCGGTGATTTCCCGAATGATAAAGAGCAATATTAAGTTTATCAACAACTAAAATTTAAATTGATTTAGTGTTTTACTACAGTTAAAATAAACCAAACTAATTTACTACCCAAGAATATTCAAATTGTACGCCAAGATCGGTAACAAAATCACCTTCGGCGCCTATATTGTTTGCATATATATTTAATAAGTTATTTTCGGCTTTATTGGTAATAGTCCTATCTGAAAAATTATAACTTATCATAAGAACGATAATTTTTTTTTCGTTAAAATTTGATCCTAAATTTTTAAAAAGAATTAAGAATAGATCAATGTATTTATACTGTATTTTATGGAAATATTCATCATTATTTATTTGAATAATGGATTAAATTAAGAATAGTTTTTAACCAAATTTTAACAGCAAAAGCTTAGGTTAAGCAGTAAGTTTGCTAACCATAAAATATAGTGTACTACAATAAATTTTTTAGAAAATGGAAGAACAACAGTCGAGTGTAGATATTAGAGCGATCAATGAAAAAATAGAAAAAGAAAGTGCTTTTATTGACCTTTTGAATTTAGAAATGAAGAAGGTCATCGTCGGTCAAAAACATATGATTGAGAGATTATTGATTGGTTTATTGGGCAACGGTCATATTTTATTAGAAGGTGTCCCGGGTTTGGCAAAAACGCTAGCTATTAATACGCTCTCTAAAGCTGTTAAAGGATCATTCAGTAGAATTCAGTTTACGCCGGATCTTTTACCTGCCGATGTAATAGGTACCATGATCTATAATATGAAGGATAACGACTTTTCAATTAAAAAAGGACCCGTATTTGCAAATTTCGTACTGGCTGATGAAATTAACAGGGCACCCGCAAAAGTGCAATCTGCCTTACTCGAGGCCATGCAAGAACATCAAGTTACTATTGGGGATGAAACTTTTAAATTACCCGAACCTTTTTTGGTAATGGCAACTCAAAACCCAATTGAGCAAGAAGGTACATATCCGTTGCCGGAAGCGCAGATCGACCGTTTTATGCTAAAAACTGTGATAGATTATCCAAAATTAGACGATGAACAATTGATCATGCGGAATAACTTAAAAGGTAATTTTGACAAGGTTAATGCAGTTGTTTCCCTGAAGGAAATTCTAAATGCAAGAAAGGCTGTTCAAGAGGTATATATGGATGAAAAAATTGAAAAGTATATACTCGATATCATATTTGCTACACGTAATCCAGATGACTATAGATTGCCGAGTTTAGCTCCATTAATAAGTTTTGGCGCCTCACCACGGGGTAGTATAAACCTTGCCATGGCATCAAAATGCTATGCATTTATAAAACGAAGAGGATATGTAATTCCTGAAGATGTAAGAGCGGTTGTTCATGATGTTTTAAGACATAGAATTGGAATTACTTATGAAGCAGAAGCAGAAAATATTACTTCTGTCGACATTATAAATCAGATTGTAAACGAAATAGAAGTCCCTTAGAATTTTTTGATTCAGAAAAATGAACTACGATATAAGTATTCTGTTATAACATGTAAATAGCATACTTCGTAATTCAATAATCTACATGCTAAATTCAAAAAATGGATACTAAAGAAATACTAAAAAAAGTTCGCAAGATAGAGATCAAAACGCGCCGGCTGTCCGATCATATCTTTTCAGGAGAATATCACAGCTCCTTTAAAGGACGAGGTATGACATTTTCTGAAGTAAGACAATACCAATATGGTGATGATATCCGATCAATAGATTGGAATGTGACGGCCAGATATCAAGAACCTTTTGTTAAAGTATTTGAAGAAGAAAGAGAGCTAACCATGGTACTAATGGTTGACGTAAGTAATTCTGAGTTCTTTGGAACTACCAAACAATTTAAAAGAGATACGATTACAGAAATAAGTGCAACATTGGCATTTTCGGCAATCCAGAACAACGATAAAGTTGGCCTACTATTATTTTCTGATGAGATAGAATTATTTATTCCACCAAAAAAAGGGAAATCCCATGTATTGAGAATCATTAGGGATCTTATAGAATTTCATCCAAAAAGTAAAAAAACAGACATTACCAAAGCATTGAGATATCTTTCTAATGTGATTAAAAAGAAAGCCATCGTGTTTATATTATCAGATTTTATGGATGACAATTATGATAACGCTCTTAAAATTGTTGGTCGAAAACATGATGTAACGGGAATTAGGGTATTTGACAGATATGAAGTAGAAATCCCCAAATTAGGAATGGTACCAATTTTAGATGCAGAAACAGATCAAACCATATTAGTTAATACAAATTCTAAAACGGTTAGAACCAACTATAAAGCGCATTATTTGAAACGTGTAGATTATTTTGAAAATACTTTTAGAAGAAGTGGCTCCGGAATAATCAATTCGCGTATCGATGAAAGCTATGTAAAAAAATTGTTAAGTTATTTTAAACGAAGAGGGGCTAGAAGAAATTAATAAATATGAGATCAAATCTACTATATATCATATTACTTTTCGGGTTTTTTGGTTTTGGCCAAAATCAACCTAAAGTTTCTGTAAAAGTAGATACAACTAAGATAAGGATTGGAGAGCAGATCAATTATGAAATTAATGTAGAAGATGCTGAAACCGGGGTGGTATTTCCAGAGCTTCAACTTGACAGTCTTGGGAAAATCGAAATTGTAGAATCTCTAAATATAGATACTCTAAAAAACAGGCTTGTAAAAAAGTATAAACTTACAAGTTTTGATAGTGGGAGGTATGTAATTCCCAAACAACCTATCTATATCTGGAGTCAACCTTATTATATAGATTCGGTATTGGTCGATGTTGCTACGGTAGCCGTTGATACGACCAAGCAAAAAATGTATCCCATTAAAGCGATTCAAAGTGAACCTTATACCTTCGATGATTTTAAATCATATTTGTGGTGGATACTCGGTATCCTTCTCCTGCTGGCGATTATACTTTATTTTGTTCTGAAGAAAAAGAAGACCATTGAAGAAATTATAGCCAAAATTCCCCCCTATGAATTGGCGTTAATAAGATTGAAAGAACTTGATGAAAAGCAACTGTGGCAAAAGAATAAAATAAAACAATATTATGTTGAACTAACTGATATTGTGCGTTCTTTTATTGAAAAAGAATTGAATATACCAGCCTTAGAATCTACAACAGATGAGTTGATGGAAACTATTACAGATTTTAATTCATCGAGCAAGTTGAATATACCTAATGAAACTATTGAAAAACTAGAGAAATTACTGAAGGAGGCAGACTTGGTAAAGTTTGCAAAATATACACCACTTATTAATGAAATAGAAGTACATAGAAGAGATACTGGTAAGATAGTAGAAGCGTTACACCCTAAAAATGAGATAGAAGATGAAATTGTGGAATAATTTAGAACTAACAAATCCGGAATTCTTATGGTTATTACTGCTCATACCATTATTAGCGGTTTGGTTCTTTATTGTTCGTAAAAAAGATGCTGCAAGCCTAAAAATGTCAAGCACTCAAGGTTTTGTGGAGCAATCGGTAATGGCTAGATTAAAGCCTTTATTATATGTTTTGCGTTTGCTGGCCTTAACGGTATTGATAGTTGCCTTAACAAGACCAAGAAATGTTGAGGTTAGTAAGAAGACTAAAACCACAAGAGGAATAGACATTGTTATGGCTATTGATGTTTCTGGAAGTATGTTAGCCAAAGATCTCAGGCCAAACAGATTAGAGGCATTAAAGGATGTAGCGATTGATTTTGTACATAAAAGGCCGAATGACAGGATTGGAATTGTAGTTTATGCCGGTGAGAGTTTCACCAAAACACCCATTACAAGTGATAAAGAAATTATTATTAGTACTATTAATAAATTACAATGGGGAGAATTAGAAGACGGCACTGCGATTGGTATGGGATTGGGTTCGGCTGTTAATCGTTTAAAAGATAGTAAAGCTAAAAGTAAGGTAATTATATTACTTACTGATGGTGTAAATAATTCCGGATTTGTTGATCCGAGAACGGCCACCGAATTAGCTAAAGAATTAGATATAAAGGTTTATACGATAGGTTTAGGTACAAATGGTACGGCGCAATTTCCGGTAGCTAAAGATGCAAATGGACAATTAATATTTAGAATGCAACCTGTAGAAATTGATGAGGAATTATTAAAATTTATTGCAGCCCAAACGGAGGGACAATACTTCCGTGCTACTGATAATGAAAAACTGGCATCTATTTATGACGAGATCAATAAATATGAGAAGACGGATGTTGAAGAAATAAAATATTACAATTTTCAAGATAAATATAGGCCTCTTGTTTTACTGGGCGGATTATTTATCTTTTTAGAAATGATGATGAGATTTACAGTTTATAGAAGTTTTATATAATTATTATGGAATGTATAATTCGTAATCATCTTAATTTATAGTATTAAAATGTATCAATTAGAGGAAACGACATATTTTTATTATTTTGGAGTGATAGGCGTATTGCTTTGCTTGTTTCTGTTGGTCGCATTTTGGAAAAGAAAAAAACAAAAGGAATTTTCAGAAAGGAATCTTTTGGAAAAATTAAGTCCTGAAATTTCTCCTTTCAAATCAACCCTAAAAATGCTGGTTGTACTAATGGCTTTAGCTTTATTAGTGATAGCATTGGTGAATCCTAAAATAGGCACACAACTTAAAACAATTAAAAGAGAAGGCGTTGATATCGTTTTTGCGTTAGATGTTTCGAGAAGTATGCTCGCTGAAGATATCGCTCCTAACCGTTTAGAAAAAGCAAAGCAAATCATTTCTAAGATCATAGATAAATTAGGAAGCGATAGGGTTGGGATCATTATTTATGCAGGTAATGCATATCCTTTATTACCAATTACAACAGATCAGGCAGCTGCAAAGATGTTTTTACAAAATGCAGATCCCGACATGGTGTCTTCTCAAGGCACTGCCATTAATGAAGCACTTAAATTGGCTAAAAGTTACTATGACGATGACGAACAGACCAATAGATTCTTATTTATCGTTTCTGATGGTGAAGATCATGAAGAAAATGTGAGCTATATTACAGATGAAGCAACCCGGGAAGGCATAAAAATATTTTCAATAGGTGTAGGAACATCACAAGGTGTCCCTATTCCATTAAAAAGAAATGGCGTTTTAATTGGCTATAAAAAAGACAGGGAAGGAGAGACGGTGATTACAAGGCTAAATGAACAAACGCTACAGAAAATAGCAACAGATGGCGACGGTGAATATATTGTTGGAAATAATACGACTAAAACCGTCGATTACATTGAAGAATTATTATTGAAAGCGGATAAAAAGGAATTTGAAACTAAACAATTTTCAGATTTTAAGGATCAATTTCAATGGTTTATTGGTTTGGGAATTTTATTATTAGTTTTAGATGCATTGATGTTTAGTAAAAAAACGAAATGGATTCAAAGTTTAAACTTGTTTAATGAAAACAAAAATAATTAAGATGAAAGTTGTCTTAACATTTACATTGGTTCTATTATCCTTGATTGGATTTGCCCAGGATGCAAAGGTAAAACCAGAAATAAAGCAGGCTGAAAAACAGTTGTTCCGAAAAGGGAATGATCTTTATAATGATGAGAACTACGTCGATGCCGAAGTGCAATATAAAAAGGCTCTCGAACAAAATCCTAATTACGAAAAAGCCAATTATAATTTGGGAAATGCGATCTATCAGCAAAACAGGTTTAAAGAAGCGTTACCACTTTATGATTTGGTTTCCAAAACAACTGAAAGTAAATTAAATAAGGCAGAATCTTTTCATAATATAGGTAATTCAATGATGAAAGAAAAGCAATATGATAAAGCGGTTGATGCCTATAAAAACGCTCTGCGAAATAATCATGAAGATGATGAAACTAGGTATAATTTGGCACTAGCTCAAGAAATGTTGAAAAAGCAACAAAATCAAAATAAAGATAAAGACCAGGATAAAAAAGATAAATAAGGACAATAAGGACAATAAGGATCAGGACAATAAGGACCAGGATAAAAAAGAAGACCAGAATAAGGACAAAGAAAATGATGATAAGGGCGATAAAAAGCCAGAAAAAAAGGATGAAAATAAAGACAAACAAGAACCCAAACCTCAACAAAATAAATTAAGCCCGCAGCAAATAAAACAGCTGCTAGAGGCTATGAATAATGAAGAGAATAAAACGCAACAAAAGGTCAATGCTCAAAAGGCCAAAGGCAGTAAGGTAAAACAAGAAAAAGACTGGTAAATAATTCGTAGAAATGAAAATGTGTAAGACGATAGTAGTTTTTTTAATACTCTTTAGTCAACAAATGATGGCTCAGGATATTTCATTTAAGGCAACTGTAAGTAAAGACAGGTTGGGTTTAAATGAACGCTTGCGAATTACATTTTCTATCGATAAACAGGGTGCTGATGATTTTACACCGCCAGATTTCAAGAATTTTAAGGTCTTGGCAGGCCCGATGCAGTCAACTAATTTTTCTATTGTGAATGGTAGACAATCGTTTGAGCAGTCATACTCATATACCATACAACCTATTGGTAAAGGTGTATTTACTATACCTTCTGCAAGTATTAAGTTTAATGGTAATAAAATTATAACAAATACGGTAAAGGTTACCGTTACAGAGGCGGTTGAAATACCTAAGGATCCTAATGACCCCAGATATGTAGCTTCCCAAAATATTCATTTGGTGGCAGAAATCTCTAATTTAAACCCGTATGTTGGTGAGAGTATATCAGTGGTTTATAAAATTTATGTTGATGTATCTAAAGTAAACGTTAGAAACCCTAGGGAAGTTGAATCTCCTGCGTTTAATGGGTTTTGGAACCAGAATATTCAAGTTGACCAATGGGAGCCTAAAGATGGTTCATTTCAAGGAAAACCACATAGATATGCAGTAATAAAAAAGACTGTTCTAATTCCACAAAAGGCAGGTAAGCTAACTATTGACCCTATGGAAATAGAGATCAATGCAGGGGTCCCTGTAGGGAGAACAGATTTATTTGGCAATATGATCACGAAAAACATTTCTTTTACGGCCACTACAGGTAAACGAATAATTGATGTCAAACCATTACCTTCAAATAACAGACCTGTTCACTTTTCAGGAGCAGTCGGTGATTTTGATTTTAAAATTAGTTCTAATAAAGAAGAGCTAAAAGCAAATGAGTCAGCTCAAATTAAGATTGAGGTAACAGGTAATGGAAATTTTAAATTATTTGAGTTACCCAAGATTGAAACACCAAACGGTTTGGAAAGATTTGAACCCGAACATAAGGAAAATATTATCACTTCCCTCAGTGGTCTACGGGGAGGTGTTTATGATCAATATACAGTAGTTCCTCAGTTTAGGGGTAAATTTAAAATACCACCGGTTTCCTTTTCTTATTTTAGTTTAAAAGATAAGTCTTATAAAACAATAACTTCTGACGCACTGATTATTAACGCTCCGGAAGGAAAAACACCTACAGAGGTTGATAATTCATCGGTTGTTGTAAGGAGAGATGTTTTAAGTAATGCAAAGGATATTAGATATATAAGTAGTATTGCTAACTTAGAACCCGTTCAAAATAAAAAAGACTTTTTCGGTTCTAATCTATTTTATGTGCTACTCATACTGCCATTATTCTCAATTCCTTTAGGTATTTTCATAGGTGCTAAAAAGAAAGAAAGAGATGATGATATTATAGGTAATAAACGCCGAAAAGCAGATAGGTTGGCTCGTAAATATTTATCTGAAGCCAAAAAACATTTGGGTAATATGGAAAAATTTTATGTGGCCCTTGAAAAAGCTCTGCATAACTACCTGAAAGCAAAATTGCAAGTTGAAACATCAGAAATTAGTAAAGAAAAAATACGGGAATTATTAAAGAAACGAAATGTTGATGAAAACGCTATTGACGATTTCATTAAAGTTTTTGATGATTGTGATTACGCACGCTATACGCCTACAACAAATGTTATGATGAAGCAAGAATATAATAAAGCAAGAGAAGTTATTGCGAAAATCGACAAACAACTATAGTTAATTGTTGTCTTAAACTTATGAAAAAAGTATTGATCATATCGTTTTTAATTATTTCGAACTTTGTGTTGGCACAAGGTCCGGACTCTTTATTTGTTAAAGCAAATAAATTATATCAGAGTGAAAAATATGATGAAGCTTTAAATCTTTATAATAAAATTGATCAAGCGGGTCTTCAATCGGACCTATTATATTATAATATAGCGAATGCCTACTACAAGCTCAACAAAGTAGCCTCTGCCATTTATTATTATGAAAAGGCATTATTATTGAATCCAAACAATGATGATGCGAGGTTCAATCTCGGTTTCGCAAAACGTATGGCCATTGATAATATAGAGCCTTTACCTAAAACATTTTCTCAAAAAATCAATGAGAATATTATTTTAAAATTGACGTATAACACTTGGGCATGGGTCGCTGTAGGGCTGTCATTTTTATTTGCTATATTGTTTTTATTATATCATTTTTCATATAATAGTTTATATAAACGCATCTATTTTATCACTGGTAACATAAGTGCATTCTTAGCCATGATCATCATTGCTTTTGCGTATCAGAATTACAATTATGTTAGTACACATATTGATGCAATAATTTTTGCTCAACAAACTGATGTTAAAAGCGCTCCAACAAAATCAAGTGAGGTTAATTTCGAATTGCACGAAGGCACTAAAGTTGAAATATTAGAAAGTTTAGATAATTGGAAAAAAATTAAAATAGCCGACGGTAGAATAGGGTGGTTGATCGCTGATGATCTCAAGGTTTTACAATAAATTATTTGAAACAAACAGGAAGTATTTCATCTTTCATTAACCTGTACTTATCAATTTCTTCAGTCGAGAGTTTTTTCGAATAATTCACTTCATTTACTTTAAAGCCAACAGCCCTTAACCTGTCAAAATAATCTTTTCCATAGATACGTACATGGTCGTATTGACCGAAATGTTTAGCGCGTTCGGAAGGAGATTTAATAGTGAAATCTTCATAGGTTTTTTCTCTGGAATAATCTTGAGGAATTTGAAATATTCCCATACCGCCGGGTTTTAAAACTCGATATAGTTCTTGCATGGCTTTTTTATCATCTTCAATATGTTCTAAAACATGATTGCAAAAAATAATATCAAAACTATCATTTTCAAAAGGTAAATTGAGAATATCAGCTTTTACATCTACAATAGGTGAGTATAGGTCGGCAGTAATAAGATCGATATGGGCTAGTTTTTTAAATCTCGCTAAAAAACATTGCTCAGGAGCCATATGTAAAATTTTCGTTTTACTTGATCCTTTACTTTTAAAAAAATCAGTTTCATTTTGTAAATACAACCATAATAAACGGTGCCTTTCTAAAGAGAGGGTGCTCGGTGAAAGGACATTTGGTCTTTGAATACCATAACCATAGGGTAAAAATTTTCTAAACCCTTTACCGTCGATCGGATCTATATATTTATTGCCTTTTAAATAAAAAGCCAATAAGGGTCGCACCCAATAGCTTAATTTGATCAAAATAGGCCTGGGGATCGTATTTAGTATGTATTTGAAAAGTGTCAAATTTATAGCACCAGCTCTTTTTGACGAAACTCTTTCTCTTCGTTGCTTTCTATTCCTAATTTTTCATATATATATTGAAAAGTCGAGAGTAATTCTGGTTTTCCGTTTACAATGGCTACATTATGTTCAAAATGGGCAGACGGCATTCCATCTGCTGTTAAAATGGTCCAACCGTCTTTAAGTTGTTTAATTCTATGGGTTCCTAAATTTATCATGGGTTCAATGGCGACAACCATACCTTCTTTAAATACTTTTCCTCTACCGCGTTTACCATAATTTGGCATTTCTGGATCTTCATGCATTTTTTTTCCTAATCCATGACCAACAAGTTCTCGTACCACGCCGTAACCAAAACTTTCACAGTAATTCTGAATTGCATAACCAACATCACCAACCCTGTTACCGGCTTTAAATTCTTTAATACCGAAATAAAGACTTTCTTTGGTGGCCTTCAATAATTTTTTCGTTTCTTCATCAACTTCACCTACTTCAAAAGTATAGGCATGATCGCCATAAAAACCATTTTTCAGAACCCCACAATCAATAGAAATGATATCACCATCTTTTAAAGGATCATTATTTGGAATTCCATGTACTACCTGCGCATTTGGACTCATACAAAGTGTATTGGGGAAGTCGTATAAGCCGAGAAAACCGGGTTTTGCATCGTTGTCGCGAATAAATTCTTCTGCCAATTTATCTAAATAAAGGGTGGTAACGCCTGGTTTTATTTCACCGGCCAGAATACCTAAAGTTCTAGATACGATCAGGGCACTTTCGCGTATTAATTCTATTTCTTCTTTGGTTTTTATTTTAATCATTCTTTCAATATAAAGTGCAAAGATAATTTAAATATAATTATGTAGAAATTGTTCCAAATCATGATTTTCGACATGTTTTATACTGTTTTAAATCTTTAATTTTGATTTTTAATTAAAGTCAAAAAAGATGTACAAAGCAATATCCGCAGAAGATGCCGTAAAAGTTATAAAAAATAATGATAGAGTTTATATACATGCGGCTGCCGCTGCTCCTCAAGCCTTGATCAATGCTATGACCAGCAGGCACGAAGAGCTAAAGAATGTAGAAGTATGCCATTTACATATCGAAGGTGATGCGCCCTATGCTAATCCGGATTTAAGAGACAGTTTTCATGTCAATTCTTTTTTTATCGGACCCAATGTTCGCCATACCATAGCTGCCGGTAATGGTTCATATACACCGGTTTTTTTAAGTGAATTACCACTATTATTTAAAAAAAATATATTGCCAATTGACGTGGCTCTAATTCAGGTTTCACCTCCTGACAGACATGGATATTGCTCATTGGGAGTTTCTGTTGAGGCAACACTAGCGGCTATCGATAATGCTAAACATGTGATCGCTCAGATAAATCCTAAAATGCCTAGAACTCATGGTGCGGGTATTATTCATATATCAGAGTTAGATACTTTTGTAGAAATTGAAGCTAAAATACCAGAGATGCAAATGCCCGAATCTTCTGAAGTTGAAGAAAAAATAGGACAACATGTGGCTGAATTAATTGAAGATGGTAGTACGTTACAAATGGGTATAGGCGTTATACCTAATGCGGTATTAAATAGATTAGGGCATCATAAAAATTTAGGTATCCATACAGAAATGCTCTCGGATGGAGTAATTGATCTAATATTGAAAGATGTTATAAACTCTAATTACAAAGGGATAGATAGGGGCAGGGCCCTTGCGACATTTTTAATGGGTACCAAACGCCTTTATGATTATGTAGATGATAATCCTTTTGTTGAAATGAGAGGAGCTGACTACGTGAATGATGTGGTCAATATACGTCAAAATCCAAAAATGGTGGCTATAAATTCTGCCATAGAGGTAGATTTAACTGGTCAGGTTTGTGCCGATTCTATAGGTTGTAATATGTATTCAGGGGTAGGTGGTCAAATGGATTTTATCAGAGGAGCTTCCTTAAGCCATGGAGGAAAGGCTATTATTGCGCTGCCTTCTACAACTAAAAAAGGTGCTAACAGAATAGTAAGGTTTTTGAAACAAGGTGCAGGTGTAGTTACAACGAGAGCTCATGTTCATTATGTGGTTACTGAATTTGGAGTTGCTAATTTATACGGAAAAACATTAAGACAACGTGCTATGGCATTAATTAGCCTGGCACATCCAAATCATAGAGAACAACTAGAAAGGGAATATTTCGAAAAAAAATAATTTAAAAGGGCCAATGCCATTTCTTTTTTTTATTTAGTGGCAAATTTGCATCGGGGTTGTTTTTAATAAGTTTATAAATTTCGCCCCAACCTAACATGCCCCCAACATTTCTATCATCTATAAAAAGATCAGCATGGATTTTTCGGCTGACTTTTCCTTGGAATTTTTCTTCGGGATAGTTTTTGTTAACAGCATAGAAATCTATACCTTTTTTTGTACAAAAATCAACCGCTTCTTGTAACCGTTCACCATTTCTGTACGTCCATAAAATAAGCCTATGCCCGTCTTTTTGAAGCTCTTTAAGGGTTTCAAAAGCAAAAAGTTTCGGACTCCCAATTTGAGGATATGCATCCTCAACAATGGTACCGTCGAAATCTATAGCAATAATTAAATGGTCTTTAGGTAACATGTTTTTTAATAAGCTGCAAATTTAGTGTATTATATTTAACTGCGTTATGGAAAAGGAGTACTAATATTATAAACACTCAAAAGTTAAATATGAATAAGTTTTATTAGTCTTCCTGATAAGAGTGTTTATATGATTCACCACTTATAATTTTTAGAATATCCTTTTCTAAAGTCTCTCTCGGATATTCCACAAACCGACCAATTTCTTTGTTGTTTTTAAAAAATATGAAAGTTGGTATATAAATAATGTCTAGTCCTTCATGCAGGTTATCTGGTGTTTTTTTACTCCTGTCAACAGCGATCAATTCTAAAACACTATCATTAAACCCTGCGGCTTCCATGACTTTATAAAATTGAGGAATTTCATATCTGCTGTCTTCACACCAAGTGCCCATAAAGGCTTTGATGGAAACCCCATTAAGATGCTCTTTTATTTTTTTAACAACAGCTGTGTCAATTTTATAGTCATTATAATTTGTTTCGAACCAATCTGCATATGGTTGTTTTTGTAAATCTTCTTTTATAATTAAACCTATTAAGAGATTAGGTTTATGAATAACCTCTTTTTCTGCCTGGGCATAGGTCATAAATTGTAATAATAGTAATACAAATAATATTTTTCCTTTCATTTCATAAATTTTTAAAACAGTGCTTTTTGTGTCATTACAGCTGGTTTTTCAATACCAATTAATTTTAATATAGAAGGAGCAATATCAGCAAGAATTCCACTTTTAACAGATTTTATATCATTGTCTACTACGATTATAGGCACAGGATTAGTGGTATGGGCCGTATTCGGAGTGCCATCGTCGTTTATCATAACTTCGCTATTACCATGATCTGCAATAATAATGCTGGTATAATTATTTTCTTGGGCTGCAGTTATCACTTCTTTTAAGCATTTGTCAACGGTCTCTGCTGCTTTAATGGCAGCTTCCATAACACCGGTATGCCCTACCATATCAGTATTCGCAAAGTTTAAACAGATAAAATCGGCTTCCTGTTTTTTTAATTCCGGAATAATAGCTTTCGTAATATCTTTTGCGCTCATTTCTGGTTGAAGGTCATAGGTCGCAACTTTTGGCGAAGGACACATAATTCTTTTTTCGCCTATAAATTCGTCCTCTCTTCCTCCAGAAAAGAAAAAAGTAACATGTGGATATTTTTCAGTTTCTGCGATCCTAATCTGTTTTTTATGATGCTTTTCTAATATTTCACCTAAAGTATCGGTGAGATCTTCTTTAGGATAAATAACTGTTATATCCTTAAAAGTGTCATCGTAGTTTGTCATGGTTACGTAATGCAGTTTTAACTTGTGCATATTATACTCATGAAAATCTTTTTGCGAAAGTACTTCTGTTAATTGGCGACCTCTATCGGTTCTAAAATTGAAAAAGATGACCACATCATCGTTTTGGATGGTTGCTACAGGATCGTTGTTTTGATCGACCAGTACTATGGGCTTTATAAATTCATCCGTAATGTTATCATCATAACTTTCTTGTAGAGCATTAGCACCATTTTTTGCTTTTTTACCGATTCCATTTACCACAAGGTCATAAGCTAATTTAACACGCTCCCATCGCTTATCTCTATCCATTGCATAATATCTACCTATAATGGATGCTAATGCAGCATTATGACTTTGTAAATAGGTATCTAAGTCCTTAATAAATCCTTTTCCAGATTTTGGATCTACATCTCTACCATCTGTAAAGGCATGGACATAAGATCTAACTCCATATTCATTGGCCGCTTTCACAAGCCCTTTTACATGATCGATATGAGAATGTACACCGCCATTAGATACTAAGCCTAAAAGATGCACTTTTTTGTGATTGTCTTTAGCGTACTGAAAAGCTTCTTTTAAAACTTTTTCTTTAGCGATACTTCCGTTGGCAACCGATTGATTAATTTTCACTAAATCCTGATAAACGATTCTTCCGGCTCCTAGATTCATATGCCCAACTTCACTATTACCCATTTGCCCATCCGGTAATCCAACATGAAGTCCATCAGTTCTTAAACTCGCGTTAGGATATTTTTTGTAGAGTGAATCTATATAAGGTGTTTTGGCTTTAGCTATTGCCGATACTTCAGGATTCTGAGTAATACCCCAACCGTCTAAAATCACTAAAATTACTTTTTTATGCATTGTTCTATTTTGAAAATGCAAAATTAATACTTTTAAGGCGAATTTTTAAAGATTCTAAGGGGAAGTTTAGATCAAAGACTATTTGCGATATTTCTGAATTGCTTCCTTAATTTTTTCTATCCTGTTTTCAGGGTCAGGGTGTGTGCTTTGAAATTCAGGTGTTCTATTAGGCCCTGCAGCTGTTTTTAAAATTTCCATTACACCAATCATTTCTTCAGGGCGATACCCTGCTTTTAACATAAAACGTACACCAAGATCATCACTTTCCAGTTCATCACCGCGGCCATATTTCATATTCACCACATTAGCGATCATCGCAGCCATTTGCCCGGCGTTGCCATCAGAACCAACCATAACTCCAGAAATAATACCTTGTGTTAACCCTTGTTTAGCAATTCGTTCTGCCGAATGTCGGCCCACAACATGACCAATTTCATGACCCAATACACCGGCCAATTGGTCTTCGTTTTCAAGTTTCGAAAATAAAGCATAGGTTATAAAAATTTGGCCACCAGGGAGGGCAAAAGCATTGATGGCTTCGGGGTCTCTCAATAAATGAAAATCATACCGATATGGCGTTTCTCTAGCGATACTTGTATTTACCAACCTGTTACCAACTTTATCAACGAGATCTTGAGCCTCTTGGTTAGGGTATAAGCCACCATGTTGTTGAGCCATTTGTGGAGCACTTTGGAGACCGATGGCAATTTCTTCTTCAGTGGTTAATCCAATACTTTGTTCTTTACCCGTATAAGGATTTGTACCTCGGTTAGAGTAATATTTGAACAGTGAAAATAAAATGATTCCGGCACCGATCAATAATTTTATTTTTAGACCCCCACGACTTCTCATATTGTTTGTTTTAAACTTAAAAATAGACTTTAAATATACAATTATTTTAAATGAAAATGATCATTCCAATACTCTTGGAAATTATGTAACTTTACCATTACAACCCCATTTTGTTGATATGAAATTTGATTCTAATAATATAATATCACGATTACCTAAACATCTTCGGACATTAGTAATACCACAACCGTATAACGAATATACAGCTCAAAACCAGGCGGTGTGGAGATATGTAATGAGAAAAAGCATCAATTATTTATCGAAAGTTGCTCACGAATCATATCTTGATGGATTAACCCAGACAGGAATTTCTATAAATGAGATTCCCAGGATGCAAGGAATGAATAGAATATTAAAAGATATTGGGTGGGCGGCAGTTTCTGTAGATGGGTTTATTCCTCCGAATGCTTTTATGGAATTTCAAGCCTATAATACGTTGGTTATTGCGGCAGACATTAGAACTATTGACCACATTGAATATACGCCTGCGCCTGATATTATCCATGAAGCAGCAGGGCATGCACCAATTATTGCCAACCCCGAATACGCAGAATATTTGCGAAGATTTGGAGAAATAGGCAGTAAGGCCATTTCTTCAGCTAAAGATTATGAACTCTACGAGGCTATCAGGCATTTGTCTATAATAAAAGAAGATCCAAATACGCCCAAAAACGAAATTGAAAAGGCCGATAAAAAGGTGGCTGAAATCGCTGCTGATATGGGGGAGCCGAGCGAAATGTCAAAAATTAGAAATTTGCATTGGTGGACTGTTGAATACGGATTAATAGGAACTTTAGATAATCCGAAAATATATGGAGCCGGATTATTATCATCTATTGGTGAAAGTCAATGGTGTATGAGTGATAAGGTTAAAAAAATACCTTATTCAATTATTGCAGCCGATACCGATTTTGATATTACCAAGCCACAACCTCAATTATTTGTAACACCAGATTTTGCATATTTAAGTTTGATCTTAGAAGAATTTGCTAATAAAATGGCCTTAAGAAAAGGAGGGCTGAAAGGAATTAAAAAATTGATCAATTCAAAAGAATTAGGATCAATTGAGCTTAGTACCGGAATTCAGATTTCCGGTAATTTCAGTGAAGTTTTGGAAGACGATAATTATAACCCGGTATATTTTCAAACCATAGGTTCAACAGCTTTGGCCTATAGAAATAAAGAACTGATTGGTCATGGTAAAAGCAATCATGCCGATGGTTTCGGATCACCTATAGGTAAGCTAAAAGGCATCAATATTGCTATTGAAGATATGTCTCCAACCGATCTTGAAGCTTATGGTATTTATGAGGGTAAAACAGTTAACTTGACTTTTGAAGGTGATATTTCTTTATCAGGTGAAATTATTACCGGAAAACGCAATTTACAAGGAAAAATTATCCTGATCTCCTTTAAGAACTGTACGGTAAAGTATCATGACAAAGTGCTGTTTCATCCAGATTGGGGAATTTACGATATGGCTGTGGGTAAGGAAGTGGTCTCGGCATATTCCGGTGTTGCCGATCCTGAGAATTTCGGACTCCAATTCGAACCTCCTAAGGAAAAAACACACAAAATAAAATATTCTGAAAAGGACAGGAAATTACATGATCTATATCAAGAAGTCCGCGATTTAAGAACTCGTAAAAGTTATAATATTATACGGCTTAAAGAGATATTTGATATTGTTTTAAAAAATTATCCAAAAGAATGGTTATTACCACTTGAGATCTATGAATTAATTTATAAAGATGCATCTTCTTTAAGAGATTCGATCCTCAATTATTTAAATAAATTATCCAACACAAAAGAATTATCGAACTTGATCAAAGATGGTTTAAAAATATTAGAATTGTCCTTAGAAAAAATTGATTAATCTTTATTCTATTTGACTTATCCTTAATGTATTAACCATACCTTTTGCCTTTACAGGCATAGAGGTTAGATTTATTACAAAATCTCCTTCATCTGCATATTGTTTTTCTTTTGCGATCTTATTAATATCGTCAACTGTATCATCAGTACTTACAATTCTATCATAAAATTGAGCTTTAACACCCCATAATAAGTTTAGCATTGCCAATATTCTTCGGCTGTCTGAGAATGCCAGAATATGGCTTTTAGGTCTCCATGCTGAGATTTGAAATGCCGTATAACCACTATTTGTTAAGGTTGTTATAACCGTAGCGCCTATATCATCAGCCATCTTAGCAGCTTGAAAACATATAGTTTTAGATATAAATCTGTCATTAACGCTTTGCATTGTATATGATGGTTTTACAATGAGAGGAGAATCTTCTACATTTTCAATGATATTTCTTATTTTATGGATTACTTCAACTGGAAACTGACCAACTGAAGTTTCACCCGATAGCATTACCGCATCAGCCCCATCCATTATAGAATTGGCAACGTCATTAACCTCAGCTCTTGTAGGCACTTGACTGGTAATCATTGATTCCATCATTTGTGTGGCAATAATTACCGGAACTCGCGCTTGTTTTGCCTGCAGCACCAATTTTTTCTGAATAAGCGGCACCTTTTCCATTTCTACCTCTACGCCCAGATCACCTCTAGCCACCATTAATCCATCACAATAGGCCGTTATTTGTTTTATTTTATCAACAGCTTCTGGTTTTTCAATTTTGGCAATTATTGGAATTTTATATTGAGAATGTTTTTTGATCAGTTCTTGTAATAGAATCAAATCATCAATATTCCTAACAAATGATAGTGCTATCCAATCAACTTCCATTTTAATGGCAAATATGGCATCTTTTATGTCTTTTTTGGTCAAGGCAGGAAGTGATATGTTGGTATTAGGTAAATTCACCCCTTTTTTAGATTTAAGTTCACCTCCTCTTAACACCTCTGTAGTTACCTCTGTTTTACCATCTGTTTTAATAACTTTAAATAGCAATTTACCATCATCTACCAAAATTTGTTCACCAGGCTTAACATCTTTCGGGAATCTTTTGTAGGTCATATAGGCCTTTTCATTAGTTCCTTCACATTTTTCAGTTGTAAAAGTAAAGGTATCACCCTTTTTAACAATTACCCCTTCATTCATGACGCCGACGCGTAATTTTGGACCTTGTAGATCAGCTAAAACAGCCACATTATATCCTTTACGAATGTTAATTTCTCTAATTTCTTTAATTTTTTCGGCAACATTTTCATGATCTGCATGTGAGAAATTAATTCTAAATACATTAACACCAACGGTCATCATTTCTTCAATAATTTCCTTCGTGTTGCAAGCGGGGCCTAATGTGGCCACTATTTTTGTTTTTTTACGATTTCTCATAATTAAAATATTAGAAAATCTTTAGATTTTAAAGTGTAAGGATCGATTGAATAAGTCGCAATAATCCCTTTAATTTTTTTTATGTTATCAAGCAATATTTTTAGAGTATCTGATTCGATACCTCCATGTATTTTTAAAAAATAATCTATCCCTTTCTTTTCATTTATAAAATAGGAAATTTGGGAAGCTTGTTTAAATAGATTTGTTTCTTCTTTAGTTTGTGATATAAAAATTTGCTTATTCGCAAATAAGGACCAAGAAGTAAATGTTATATTACATTCATAATTATATAAAGTAAAAGAACAATTTTTTTCAGTAAAATCTAGATCGTTTGCTTCTCTTTTTAAATTTACTTGTAACTCACTATTTAATAAATACGCTAATCTATAGTCATCTAAAGTACTGTTTATTCCAATTAAGGTATAGTCGTGTTCATATTCATACCCTAATGATAGTACTTTAGTCATTAAATAATTATTTAGGCTAAAATAAGTATTGTTTTGGTAGTAAGATAAAAATATTACGAAATCGTTTTAGTGTTACATCTAAATCTTATATTAAGAAATGATATGTTGTAACTTGTAATACGCTCTTTTTGAAGCAATTTCCTCCGCTTTTTTCTTTGATGTAGCTCGTCCTTTAGCCAATATTTCATTATTGATCAATAATTTTACGCTAAAGTGTTTTAAAGTATCATTTCCAGTATCTTCATAAATTTCATACTGAATATTTTTCTTCATTTTCTGGCACCATTCGATCAATACACTTTTATAACTCGTTATTTTCCCTTCTAATCTTTCGATATCAACATAAGGTTCTATTACAGTTTTATCAATAAATTTACTACATGTGTTATAACCTTTATCTAAAAATACGGCACCTACAAGTGCTTCAAAAATATTTCCGTGAATATCTTCACCAAAATTTTTCTTTGGTACATTGCTTTTTACGAACTTAATTAATCCTAAATCACTTCCTATTTCGTTGAGATGTTCTCGGCTAACAATTTTTGATCTCATTTGAGTAAGATAGCCCTCTGAACCATTAGGAATTTTTTTGAATAAGTATAATGCTATAACAGAACTTAATAGGGCATCACCTAAAAATTCTAACCTCTCGTAATTTACAGTCTTCCCTTTGGATGTCGTTTTTTTTATAGAACTATGGATAAAGGCCTTTTTATAATACATCGCTTTAGATGGCTTGAAACCTAAAATATCTTTCATTGAAGCCAAAAAAATCTCGTCATTTTTCGAGCGAGATTTTATGATATTTTTTATAAAGTTCATGTAAGGTAATTCGTCCTACAGTTTTTTAAATAAAACACAAGCGTTATGTCCACCAAATCCAAATGTGTTGCTCATGGCAACTTTAACCTCCCTTTTTTGTGCTTTATTGAAAGTAAAATTTAATTTTGAGTCAATTTCTTCATCATCTGTAAAGTGATTGATGGTAGGAGGGACAATTCCGTGTTTAATAGCCAATATAGATGCAATAGCTTCAATAGCCCCTGCAGCACCGAGCAAATGTCCTGTCATTGATTTAGTGGAATTGATGTTTATGGTATATGCATGATCTCCAAAAACTTCCTTGATTGCTTTTGATTCAGCTATATCTCCTAAAGGTGTAGAAGTTCCATGCATATTTATAGCATCAACTTCTTGCGGCGATATGCCGGCATTATTTAAACAATTCTTCATCACGCTGATGGCACCCAAGCCTTCAGGATGTGGTGCTGTAACATGATAAGCATCCGAAGATAATCCTCCACCAATAAGCTCGGCATAGATCTTTGCACCACGTGCTTTGGCATGCTCATATTCTTCTAATATTAATGCGCCTGCACCTTCACCTAATACAAATCCATCTCTGTCTTTGTCGAATGGTCTTGATGCTGTTTTTGGGTCATCATTTCTTGTTGAAAGGGCATGCATGGAATTAAAACCTCCCATTCCGGCAATTGTAACCGCTGCTTCAGAACCACCACTTACAAAAATATCTGCCTGACCTAATCGAATGTAATTTAAGGCATCTATAATAGCATTAGCAGAGGAAGCACAAGCTGAGACCGTAGTGAAATTTGGCCCTCTAAGGCCATATTTTATTGAAATCTGGCCAGGAGCCATATCGGCGATCATTTTGGGTATAAAAAATGGATTAAACCTTGGGGTTCCATCACCTCTGGCATAATTTAAAACTTCATCTTGAAAAGTTTCTAATCCACCAATTCCTGCGCCCCAAATAACACCAATTCTATCTTTATCTTCCTTTTCCAGGTCTAAACCGGAATCTTTTATTGCTTCTTCGGAAGCCACCATGGCATATTGCGTAAACTTGTCCATTTTACGCGCCTCTTTTCTATCTAAAAAATCGGTGGGTTCAAAATTTTTAACCTCACATGCAAATTTTGTTTTGAAATTAGTAGTATCAAAATAGGTAATAGGTGCAGCACCGCTTACGCCATTTATCAAACCTTTCCAGTACTCATCAATTGTGTTTCCAATTGGTGTTAAAGCCCCTAGTCCGGTAACAACTACTCGTTTTAATTCCATGTAAAGTGTATTGGTTAGTAAGATTATAAAAACTACGAGCAAAACACTAATGTGTTGCTCGTAGTTTTCAAAGTTATCGAAAGATTACTTTTTAGCTTCTTCTATATAGCTTATTGCTTGACCAACAGTTCCAATATTTTCTGCTTGATCGTCTGGTATTTGAATATCAAATTCTTTTTCAAATTCCATAATTAATTCCACAGTATCTAATGAATCTGCGCCTAAATCGTTCGTAAAGTTAGCTTCGTTTGTTACTTCATTTTCGTCAACACCTAATTTGTCAACGATGATAGCCTTTACTCTTGATGCAATGTCTGACATAATTTTCTAATTTTTAAATTTAAAATCGAGGCAAAAGTAAAAAACTTTAATTTAAATCACCTATTAACCTCGAAAATATGAGGTCTAATTTAAAAAAAAAACTTTAATTTTTAGTTTAATCCTCTGTAATTGTTAATAATAATTCTTTTTTTTGTCACAACAATTTTACATCATTTTATGAAACGTATTGCAATATTAGCTTCTGGTTCTGGTACTAATGCGGAAAATATAATAAGATACTTTCAAAAAAGTTCTGTAGCGATTGTTGTACTTGTGCTTTCAAACAAGAAGGATGCCAAAGTTTTAGAGCGAGCTAAAAGATACGATATCAATGCGTTAACTTTTAATAAAAGACAATTTATTGAAGAAGATGAAGTGTTGAATATTCTAAAAAAAGAAGCTGATTTCATCGTCTTAGCTGGATTTTTATTAAAAGTTCCTGAGAAAATAATAAAAGCCTTTCCACAAAAGATCATTAATATTCATCCTGCCTTATTACCTAAATACGGTGGGAAAGGAATGTATGGAATGCATGTTCATAATGCTGTAATCGAAAATAAAGAAGTAGAAACAGGTATCACAATTCATTATGTGAATGAAAATTATGATGAAGGAAACATTATATTTCAAAAAACTGTTAGAATTAAAGCGGATGATACCCCTGAAAGTATTTCTAAAAAAGTACATGAATTAGAATATGAAAATTTTCCCAAGATTATAGAAACAGTTTTATTAAAAAATGAGTAAAAAAGTACATATATATACAGATGGAGCATGCAGTGGTAATCCCGGAAAGGGAGGCTATGGAATTGTGATGGAATGGGTTGGTAAACCTTATACAAAAGAGTTTTCTAAAGGTTATCGAAATACAACGAATAATCGGATGGAATTAATGGCAGTGATTGTTGCATTAGAAAAGCTGAGATCCGATAAGTTTGATGTAACGGTTTTTTCAGATTCTAAATATGTGGTAGATGCTGTAGAGAAGAAATGGGTTTTTGGATGGGAAAAGAAGGGTTTTAAAGCAAAAAAGAATGTTGATCTTTGGAAAAGGTTTCTCGAGGTATATCGTAAACATAATGTTAGCTTTGAGTGGATAAAGGGGCACAACGATCATGCACAAAACGAACGTTGTGATGAATTAGCCGTTTTGGCTTCACAAAACAAAAAGCTGTCAATAGATAAAGGATTTGAGGATAAACCCGAAGAATTATTTTAAACCTTATTCTGCTATGTTACAAGTTAAAAGCAGCTCGTTTTCTTTTGAAAACAATTGAAGATTTTCATTATCTAACTTATAGTAAACGGCTTTGCTTAAACAATCAAAAAAGGCATCCTCAATTTTCATATTTGTACAGTACATTTTGGTCGCAAAAGGAGTTTCGAAATTTATAATGTTACCATCGATTGTATAAGAGGCTCCATATTTATTGCAGCCCGCATTACCTGAAACTTTATTTGATTCAGTATCAATAATTAGGGTAGGAGATTTAGCAAGCGAATCGATTCCCATCATCTTAGAAACTTTCCAATTTCCGTGTAAACTTTTAGTTTGAAGGGCAACCTTACTTTGTTCCTGATAAATAATTTTTACCAGTTTATAACGAAGCGAAGAACCATCGGCAGCAGGATTTTTTATTTTCTTTATGTTCACTTCAATTTTGTAAGTAAAACCTTCTTTATAATCGAAACCTTCAATTTCTTGATATAAGAGCTTCCATTCTTCACCTTTTGACTCACTTATTTTCAGACATTTTTGTGACGAAACACCTTCACAATCAGCAAACGAATCCGCAACATAAATAATCTTGTTTTCACTACATGAATTAAGTAATATGGTTAGTATGATCAATGGTATTATTTTTTTCATGATTTAAATGTTAAGTGAGCATGTCTTTAGCCCTTTTTACTGCCGCTACTAATTTATCAATTTCTTCTTTGGTATTATAAAAAGCAAATGAAGCACGAACTGTGCCAGGTATTTTATAAAAATCCATGATGGGTTGTGCACAATGATGCCCGGTGCGAACAGCAATGCCTAATTTATCTATAATTGAACCAATATCATAAGGATGGATGCCTTTTATATTAAAAGAAATAACGGAAGTTTTCTCTTTCGAAGTACCATAAATTCTCAATCCTTCTATGGTTAACAATTTTTTTGTACCATAATCCAGCAATTCATTTTCATAAGCTGAGATTTTATCAAATCCGATGTTATTTAAATAATCAATAGCGGCTCCAAAGGCAATTACTCCTGAAATATTAGGAGTGCCTGCTTCAAATTTATGTGGCAGGTCTGCATAGGTGGTTTTATCGAAAGTAACTTCTTTTATCATCTCGCCACCACCTTGATAAGGAGGTAATTTATTTAGCCATTCTTCTTTTCCATAAAGGATACCAACGCCTGTTGGCCCACACATTTTATGTGCAGAAGCGACATAAAAATCTACATCTAATTTTTGAACATCTGGTTTCAAATGAGCACAAGCTTGAGCTCCATCAATAAGTACCGCAGCACCATGTTTATGAGCCAGGTCTATGATCTTTTTAATCGGATTAATGGTTCCAAGGGCATTTGAAATATGATTCACAAAAACGATCTTGGTTTTTGATGAAAGTAATTTTTCATAGCTGTCCATTAATAATTCCCCTTCTTCACTTATAGGAATTACCTTCAATATGGCACCACTGCGTTCACAAAGCATTTGCCAAGGCACAATATTGGAATGATGTTCTAAGGCCGAAACTATAATTTCATCGCCTTTTTTTAATAAAGAAGTAAATCCGGAGGCAACTAAATTGATACTATGTGTAGTGCCTGAAGTAAAAATAATTTCATGAGAAAAATTTCGCATTGAAATGAAGCTGAATTTTTTTACGTGCGTTTTCATAGGCGTCTGTGGCTTCTTGACTTAATGAATGAACTCCCCTGTGAATATTGGCATTATAATTACTGTAATAATCTACGATCGTATCTATTACGATTTGAGGTTTTTGTGAAGTTGCAGCATTATCGAAATATACCAATGGTTTACCATTAACTTTTCGTTTTAAAATTGGAAAATCTGCCCTTATTTTTTCAATATCAAACATGTATCTTTTTTAGAATCGTTCTAAATACAAAATTACGAAACTAACAACAATTCAATTAGATTAATTTATATTTGTTTACGATAAATTTTAACGCTAATATATTGTGAAAAGATTTTTTAAATATGGAATACTTCTGTTCTTTATAATTCTAATTTTTATTGCATATACAAACTACCCAAGGCTAAATATTATCGCCGGGTACTCTGCTAAAAACATGAACTCTTCGGTTTTCTTAGCCGGAAGAGATGCGGAGTTTACCGATAGAACCGATAATAATTTTTCACCGGTAAATTTGGCGTCAGATAAGATCGATCAGAATGAAAAATTAACTACGGCATCCGTATACGGATTGCTAACCCGAAAAGCTATTTATAGAGAAGGATTGGGTAGCGTCTTGTTACTGGATAATAGTGATAGAGGTAAAATAGATTTAATTCCAAGAAGAAATAAAATCGAGAAGAATTTGTCCTTTCCGTATGGTGATCTTGATCAAAAGGACACCCTTTTCGATAATGTTAATTATGCTAAATTAGAAGAATCGATCGATCATGCTTTTGATAGCCTTTATTTAACTAGAAGCGTCATCGTAATTTATAAAGATCACATCATAGGAGAGAGATATGCTAATGGTTTTAATAAGAATTCAAAATTGCTGGGATGGTCAATGACCAAAAGTATAACGGCAACAATATTTGGTGTACTGGAAAGACAGGGAAGACTGAATATTAACGATAAAGCCCCTGTCTCTTCTTGGAAAAATGATGAAAGATCACAAATCACTATAAGCGATTTACTTCATATGAATAGTGGTTTAGAATGGGATGAGGATTATAATTCTATTTCTGATGTCACTAAAATGTTGTTTTTAGCCAAAGACATGGCTAAGATACAGGAAGAAAAAGAATTTGTAGGGAAGCCTGATAACAGTTGGAATTATTCTTCCGGAACAACCAATTTATTATCCGGTATTCTTCGGAATCAATTTAATTCACATCAAGAATATTTAGACTTTTGGTATAGCGATCTAATAGATAAGATAGGGATGCATTCTATGCTAATAGAAACCGATCTTTCAGGTAATTATGTTGGGTCTTCTTATGGATGGGCAACACCTCGTGATTGGTCAAAATTCGGGCTATTATATTTAAAAAGAGGTAATTGGAACGGAGAACAGGTCTTCGATGAATCATGGGTCGATTATGTAATAACGCCAACCCAAGGTTCTAATGGAGAATATGGGGGTCATTTTTGGCTAAATGCCGGAGGAGTTTATCCAGATGCACCAAAAGACCTTTTTTCTGCCAATGGATATCAAGGGCAAAGGGTCTTTATCATACCTTCATTGGAATTGGTAATAGTAAGAATGGGATTAACCGAAGAACCGATTTTTGATTTCAATAAATTTTTAAAAGGAATTATTACCTCGATCAATTAAATTTCAAAACCCAGTGTAACCCCTAACTTCGAAGCAATCAGTTTTGTTATTTTTGTTTTCAGATCAGGGATCTTGATTTTCTGTAAAGCATCATTGGCAAATGCGTATAATAAAAGTGCATTGGCTTCCTTTTTGGGTATACCCCGTGACCGCATATAAAACAATGCATTTTCATCCAATTGTCCGATAGTACAGCCATGAGAACATTTTACATCATCAGCAAAAATTTCAAGTTGAGGTTTTGCATTAACAGAAGCTCCATCATCTATTAAAATATTATTATTTTGCTGAAAGGCATTGGTTTTTTGAGCTTCCTTCTGAACGATTACCTTACCATTAAAAACGCCTGTAGATTTGTCGGCATAAATGCCTTTATATAATTCGTGACTTTCACAGTTTGGAAATTTATGATTTACCAAGGTGTGGTTATCAACCAACTGTTTTTCACCAATAATGGTGATTCCGTTTAGGTTAGAAGTAATATGTTCTCCTTCTTGGTAAAACTCTAAATTATTGCGTGTAAAATTACCTCCGAAAGAAAAAGTATTTACAGAGGCAATACTCTGTTGTTGTTGTCTTACATAAGTATTGTCTATAAGAGATGCCGTTTTTTGATCATTTTGAATTTTATAATAATCAACAATAGCCCGCTTACCAGCAAAAATTTCTGTGACAGAATTTGTTAAAACTACATTTTCATTGAGACTTTGATGACGTTCTACTATTTGAACATGAGAATTTTCTCCTACAATAATTAAATTTCGAGGCTGTAACATAACTTCAGCCTCTTTACCGGTAGAGAAATGCATGATCTGAATTGGCTTTTGCAACACCGTATTCTTAGGTATATGAATATAGGCGCCTTCTTTAGAAAATGCAGTATTTAAAGCAGTGATGCTATTAGATTTTGAAGCAATCGTGTTAAAATAATGGTCAATGACCATTTTGTATTTAGGCCTTTTTAAGACAGTTGAAAGCAAACAAATGTCATACCCATCATGGCTTGTTTCTGATAAAAACGAACTATAAACACCATCGATAAAAACGAGTTTATAAGATTCTATTTCATGTAAAAAATACCTTTTAACATCTGCCAGCTGAATTACATTTTCGGCGTCAGGAAAAATATTATAATTATGATTTAATAAAGATTTCAGCGAAGTATATTTCCACTCCTCATCCTTTTTGGTAGGGAAACCATTTTGTTCGAAAAAAGAAAAAGCTTTCGATCTTATTTCATGTAAGTCAGTTTCAGTATCCGTACTGACATTATTTTCGAATGCCAAAAACGACGTAATCAATTTTTCTTTTAAGTCCATTTTCAAATTATTTCAACCAGTCATATCCTTTTGCCTCCAATTCCATAGCCAATTCTTTTCCACCAGATTTTACAATTTTCCCATCATGTAAAACATGAACAAAATCTGGCACAATATAATCCAGCAAACGTTGGTAGTGTGTGATTAAGATAACAGCATTATCTTTATTTTTAAATTTATTCACGCCATTAGCCACAACCTTTAAAGCGTCAATATCCAATCCGGAATCTGTTTCATCGAGAATAGCCAATTTTGGCTCTAACATGGCCATTTGAAAGATCTCATTTCTTTTCTTTTCTCCTCCAGAAAAGCCTTCATTGAGTGATCTGGATAAGAATTTTCTGTCGATCTCCAATAGCTCTGCCGTTTCTCTGATTTTTTTAAGCATATCTTTCGCAGGAAGTTCTTTAAGTCCTTTTGCCTTACGGGTTTCATTAATGGCAGTCTTAACAAAATTAGTTACAGTAACGCCTGGAATTTCTATAGGATATTGAAACGACATAAAGATCCCTTTATGTGCTCTAACTTCCGGTGCCAGATCGTCGAGATCTTCATTATTCAACAAAATTTCACCTTTAGTTACTTCATATTCTTCTTTTCCTGCAATTACAGATGAAAGGGTGCTTTTGCCAGAACCATTTGGTCCCATAATAGCATGTACTTCACCTGCATTCACCTTTAAATTTATTCCTTTGAGAATATCTTTATCTTCTACTTTTGCGTGTAAATTCTTTATTTCTAACATTCTTATCTTTTTATCCTACAGATCCTTCTAAGCTTATTTCTAATAATTTTTGAGCTTCGACAGCAAATTCCATGGGTAATTTATTCAAAACTTCTTTGCTAAAACCATTCACAATTAAAGCAATGGCTTTATCGGTATCAATACCACGTTGGTTGCAATAGAACAATTGGTCTTCACCAATTTTAGAAGTAGTTGCTTCATGTTCCACTTGAGCCGATTTATTTTTTACTTCTATATAAGGAAATGTATGTGCACCGCAATTATTACCCATTAATAAGGAGTCACATTGAGAAAAATTACGGGCATTTTCTGCTCTCGCATTTATTTGGACCAAGCCGCGATAAGAATTTTGCGATTTCCCTGCCGATATTCCTTTTGAGATGATTGTACTTTTTGTATTCTTTCCTAAATGGATCATCTTGGTACCTGTATCGGCTTGCTGATAATTATTGGTAACAGCAATGGAGTAAAACTCACCGACTGAATTATTTCCTTTTAGAACACAAGAAGGATATTTCCATGTTATGGCAGACCCTGTTTCAACCTGGGTCCAGGATATTTTTGCATTGGTTTCACACAATCCTCTTTTGGTAACAAAATTAAAAACCCCGCCTTTACCGTCTTTACCACCTGGGTACCAATTTTGAACTGTAGAATACTTTATCTCGGCATTATCTAAGGCAATTAGTTCAACCACAGCTGCATGCAATTGATTTTCATCTCTTTGCGGAGCTGTACAGCCTTCAAGATAACTTACATAACTGCTTTCGTCTGCAATGACAAGGGTACGTTCAAACTGTCCGGTACCGCCTTCATTAATTCTAAAATAAGTTGATAGTTCCATTGGGCACCTAACACCTTTAGGGATATAGCAAAAAGATCCATCACTGAAGACAGCGCTATTTAAAGCAGCATAAAAATTGTCAGTTCTTGGTACGATAGAACCCATATATTTTTTAACCAATTCAGGATGTTCCTGAATGGCTTCAGATATAGGGCAAAATATAATGCCTTTTTCAGCCAATGTCTTTTTAAAGGTAGTAGCTACAGATACAGAATCCATAACGATGTCAACCGCCACCCCAGAAAGTCGTTTTTGCTCTTCGATGGAAATTCCTAGTTTTTTAAAGGTATCTAATAATTCTGGATCAACTTGGTCTAAACTTTCTAATTCTGGTTTTTTCTTTGGAGCAGAATAATAACTAATATTCTGAAAATCAGGCTTTTTGTAAGTAACATTTGCCCAATCAGGCTCAGTCATATTTTGCCAAATTTTAAAGGCCTCCAATCGCCATTCGGTCATCCATGCGGGTTCATTTTTCTTTTTAGAAATTGCCCGAACGATGTCTTCGTTTAAACCAATAGGAAATTTATCAGATTCAATATCGGTATAAAATCCGTATTCGTACTCTTTGGTTTCGAGTTCTTTTTTTAAGTCGTCTTCAGTATATTTGCTCATTCGTTCAAATTAAAGCGAAAAGCTTTCGCCACATCCACAGGTTCTATTTGCATTCGGGTTTTTAAAAACAAATCCGGCACCATTCAACCCACCTGAATAATCGAGTGTAGTGCCAACCAAATAAAGAAAACTCTTTTTGTCAACAACTATTTTAACATTGTTGTTTTCAAAAACTTTATCATTTTCGTGTTGTTCTTTGTCAAATTTAAGATCATAAGACAAGCCAGAACATCCACCGCTTTTTACACCTACCCGAACAAAATCTTTAGATGCATCATAGCCGTCTTCTTTCATGAGTTCAATAACCTTATTTTTGGCTATTTCAGAAACTTGTATCATAATTATATAGATTCGTTCTAAATAAGTGCAAATATAATTCAAAAAGATGAAATAGAAAATAATTAGCGTAATTCGTTTAGGGTAAATATTCTTAATTAATTACCTAAGGTATTTATTCAAGATTAGTACAATAATTAATATGCAAAATCGTTAATCTTATCAACAACACGGAAGCGACTTATTAACAATAATTCAAGGTTATTAACATAATGTTAACAATTTGGCCTTGAAAATATATATTTGCTTTAGTAATAAGGGGAGAATTAAGGGTTGCTCTAATATGGATATTAGCCTTGATCTTTTAATGAAATTGTAGTGAAAAATAAATTGCCCTTAATTAACAATACGTTTAACAATTTAATAACCCTTGCTTCTAGTATGTTTATGCAGTTTGAAGTAGGGTTTTTTCATGTTGGATTGTTTTATAATAAATAATATATCATACCAATAATAAAGGTCTAAAATCATAAAAATTATGATTAAATAATTACAGTGTAAAAAATAGAATTTAAGATTGGCCACTTTAAAAAATAGGATAAGAGTTTTATTCTTTATCTTCTTTGCTATTGTTACTACAACAATGGTGGGGCAGACCTTTGATGCGCATTGGTGGAACGGTAGAGGTTACCTAATGGACTTCAGAACCGGCCCGCCTACTGTAACAGGTACCTTACCTTCCGACGGTGCTTTTGAAGCTACTTCTGCATGGAGCGACCCGGTAACCGGAAATTTACTTTTTTATGTTGACAATGGTACTGTTAGAGACAATAATGGTGTTCTCTATACAAATGGTACTGGTTTAAATACAAATGCTACCCGAACTCAAATGGCGGTGGTCATGCCACTTCCAGGTCAAAACCTTACGCAAGTATATGTTCTTCATGGTGATGGTAGGAACGAAGATAATATAGGTACCGTTTATTATTCTACAATTGATATCGCATCTAAAACAGTACTCACCAAGAATAATCTTTTACAGAATTTCGCTACAGAACATTTATATGGTACTAATAATGGTGCAGCCTGTGGTGCATGGGTGGCAACTATAGCAAACGATGACGGTGCTTGTACTTCGAATTGTGCCGGTAGCATAAGGTTATGGCAAGTAGATGATGCTAATTTACTATCTCCTGCAAGGGCCAATAATCCTGATATAACAGTTAGCCTCCCTATTAATATCCCAATTAGAGGTGAAAGGGGTACTATACGGTTTTCACCACAAAACGATATGATCGCTTTTGCGATGGAAGGTGGAGGTTCTACCATAAATGGTGGAGTTTTTTATGCTTCTTTCGATGCAAAGTCGGGAGCCGTTGGTGCCTGGACACAAGTTCCTTTAACGACAACAGTAAATACATTTACAGGGTATAGCGTTGAATTTTCACCGGATGGCAGCAGGCTTTTCTTCGCGCATCAACCAACGAATTATAATAGGTCACAGGGCCAGGCAATTGGTTGGTCAGATCCTGTTTATGTACATGTCATAGGAAGTAGCAGTTCGTCGCAGGTAACTAGTAGTGGTAAATCTGGAGTACAATTGGGCCCGGATAATTATTTATATTACTCGCAAACCGGTAGCACAAGGGTTTACAGAATAGATAACCCAAATACAGTTACTAATACGGGTAATGCCGTTATTTCATTTATAAATATTCCAAATAATCGCCGACAAGGTTACAATTTTACACAACAAGTTGTTTTTTTCGCATCATGTTTAACCGATACAGATGGAGATGGTCTATATGATGAAACCGATATAGACGATGATAATGATGGTATTATCGATACTGTCGAAGGAACTGGAGATGTTGATGGAGATGGTATACCAGATCTGTTGGATCTGGATTCTGATGGTGATGGTATTCCAGATAATGTAGAAGCCCAAATCACATTGACCTATACGGCTCCGAGTGGTTTGGATACCGATGCTAATGGACTGGATGATGCCTACGAAAGCGTTCCAGGTGGTAGGGGAAGGTTTAACTCCTGTGAATACTGATGGTACCGATAATCCCGATTATAAAGATACCGATAGTGATAATGCTGACGCCCTTGACACTACAGAAGCAGGAATTACATTGGCTGGAACCGATGCCGATGGAGATGGTCTTGATGATAATGTTGATACTACAGGTGATTATTCAGATCCTGGAGGTACTATAGACAATCCCTTAACAGCTCCTGTAATTTTACCTGATACTGATGGCGATGTGTTTACTGGTGGAGATGTAGATTTTAGAGATGTTAACATTCCTACAGTTACAGATAGTGATAGTGATGGCGTGGATAATAATATTGATCTAGACGATGATAATGATGGAATAACCGATACGCAAGAATTATGTGGTACCGATCCTGCTCCGGTAGTTCCAACTGCAGCAATAGTTGTTTCTATAGATTTAGATAACTGGCCGGGAGAAACAACCTGGACCCTCAATAGCCCATCAACAGTCATTGCCAGTGGAGGACCCTATGCGGTACCGCAAACGACCGTCACCCAAAATGTGACTGCTACAGAAAACGGAAATTATACGTTTACCATTTTTGATAGTTATAATGATGGTATCAATGCACCAGCTGGAACTTATAATTACACAATAACTGTCGACGCAACGATAGTTGTTAATAGTACATTCCCAACAGGATCTTCCCAATCAAACAATTTTAATATTAACTCAATAGTTTCTAACCCTTATTCTTGCCTCACTTCAGATCCGAATGTTGATGATGATGGTGATGGTATCCTAAATTATAAAGATGCAGATTATGCGGCAGCCAATGGATCAGCCTTGAATGCCAATGGGGTAATAAGTAGTTTAGATACCGATGGTGATGGTGTGATCGATAGTATGGATCTCGATGCAGACAACGATGGTATTTATGATATTATAGAAGGCGGTGCATTAAATGTAGTCGGCGTCAATGACGGCGATGCTGATGGAAGGATAGATGGTGCGACGGTGCCGGTAGCCATTGGCGCTAATGGTGTTTTTAATCTTGTTGAAACAGCCCCTGAAAGTGGAATCATAAATTATATAGTTACCGATACAAATTCTGATAGTGTTAGAGATGTTGTCCAGTTAGATTCAGATGGCGATGGTTGTAATGATGTTGACGAAGCCGGTTATACCGATAATGATAGTGATGGATTATTAGGTCCTTCACCGATATCTATAAATGTAGATGGTTTAGTAACTTCAGGGTCAGATGGATATACCACTCCTGCCGATGGTGATTCGAACTCTGTATATGATTTTCAAGAAGCAGGCTCCGCTAATTCAATTGCTAACCAGCCTACAAATCAAGTAATATGCGCAGGTGATAATGGTAGCTTTACTGTTGTTGCTGCAGGTACAAATATTACCTACCAATGGCAATTAAGTACCAATGGAGGTGTGAGTTTTGCAAATCTTAGCAATGGTGGTTTTTATTCAGGAGCTACCAATGCTACTTTAAATATCACAGGCGCGACTGAGGGAATGAATAATTATCAATATCGTGTTATTGTTGGTAGTTCTACCTATGTCTGTAATCCGGTTACATCTAGTGAAGTAACCTTAAGTGTTCCTGATGTTTCTTATGTAGCTACCGGCACAGATCCAACTACTTGTGGCGGGTCTGATGGCATTATCACGATAAGCGGAGTATCAGTTTCAACAATTTATAGTGTAAGCTATACCGGTGATGGTACCCCTGTGCCTCCCGCTAATTTTATTTCAAATGCAAGCGGACAAATTTCAATTACCGGTCTTACTGAAGGCGTTTATACTAACATTGTTGCAAGCCTATTAGGATGTCCCGGAACACCTTTAAGTGTAACCCTTAATGATCCTACTCCTCCAACTGCAGACGCTGGAACAGATGAAGAAATTTGTCAAGGAGAATCAGTTACTTTAACGGCTTCAGCTTCTGGAGGAAGTGGAACCTATTCATATTTATGGAGTACTGGCGAATCAACACAAAGCATTTCAGTTTCTCCCGCTGGTAATAATAATGCTGATGTTTTTGTTAGTTACACGGTAACAGTAACAGATACCAATACTAATTGTACAGATTCTGATGTTGTACAGGTAAAAGTTGAATCGAATCCTTCAGCAACTGTATCAAGTGTAAATCCAACGTGTACGCTTGATAATGGTTCTATTACATTTACATTTCCTGATCACCCTAACAGAACTGGAATTGAGTTTAGCTTAGATGATCAAGCTTCATATGAAACTTCCGTTGCTGATGATAGTGGTTCTGTTACTTATTCCGGATTAGCAGTTGGGACTTATGATGTTTGGGTAAGATGGGGTAATGACGAATGCCCTGTTGATTTAGGAACAGTTACTTTAACGGATACTACTGTGCTTCCTGATGCAGGTAGCAATGGTACATTACAGATCTGCGAAGGAGAGACGGTAACAGCAGCAGAATTATTTACTTCTTTAGGCGGCACCCCGGATGCAGGCGGAACCTGGAGTCCGGCATTAGCAGGTGCAGGTACTTATACTTATACGGTAAGTGGCGCTCCTGACTGTCCAGATGCGACCGCGCAGGTAGTAGTCAGCGAACAAACAGCTCCTGATGCAGGTAGCAATGGTACATTACAGATCTGCGAGGGTGAGACGGTAACAGCAGCAGAATTATTTACTTCCTTAGGCGGCACCCCGGATGCAGGCGGAACCTG
>CAWIGH010000006.1:0-8990 GCA_963835675.1 uncultured Flavobacteriaceae bacterium
GCGACACAGTATTATAAAATAAATATTATATTGGTTTTGTTACCTTTCATACATTCAATCATACTCACAACTACAAATCCCTTTATTTGTGCCTAGCCAAACCGTTCCATCATTGGAAACATAAGTCAGCGTGATTCTGTTAGAGGGTAAATGGTTGTCATCATTGAAGAACTTCCATTCGCCATCTTTATAACGCATAACTCCCTTATTTGTTGATAGCGCCCATATCCCGCCATCATGGTCTTCGAATATTTTATGCACTTTGGGTATGTCTTTATGCATGGTTTCGTTTTCACTATCGCGTATGATCAAACCTTTATGATGTGCCAGCCAAAGCCGGTTTTGATCGTCCAAATAACTGTTGCCAAATAAATACTTGATCTTTTCCTGTTCCCATTGGTCTTCATTATCATAGGTATACAGACCATTAGCCGCTGTCATAATAATCTTGTTGTCAGCTGTTTCTACAAAACCATAAGGGTAACCATTTTGTGAAGTCAATCCATTCTTTCTGTTGAAACTTCTCCAGGTCTCACCGTTATACCTGGTAATCCGAGCCGTTGTGCCCAACCAAAGATTGTTGTTACTGTCAACAAATTTTGCGCTGATAAAATCTCCGTTGCCAAAACTAAAATCTTCGTTGTCTTTTCCTACCAAATGAAACTTACCATCTTCGAAATAATAAATCCCCCAACGGGCAATAAAATACAAACTGCCATTTTTGTCCTCATAAAAATCCTTAACGAAATGACAATCCAAACACGGCATATCTTTTTGCCTGTAGACTGTCCATTCACCAGTTTCTTTAGCTAGTCTTAACAAAGCTCCTTTTGCAAAAACCCCACCTCTTTCTGCTCCCGGGTTGACCGATGAAACACCAAGCCAAATATCGCCATTGGAGGCCTCATGCATTTGGGTAATTACCGGAGCTTTTATGCCCATTTCTTTCGTGTTCATGGGCTTCCATTCTTCTCCATCGTAGATCATAACACCTCCTTGATATAATTGACCTAAGACATAACCATCAAAAAATATATCAGGGCTTCCAGTGCCAATCCAAATCCTGTCATTGCTATCAACTAGATATGACCCTATTTTATTCTTGAGGAGTTCTGTTTTTTTGTTGATGGTGTTCCAACTCCTGTCCTTAAAAATATTAATACCTCTCTGGGTAACAAACCATATCGATCCGTCTATATAATCAAATACTCCGAGGGTTATGTTATCGTCCATGAGCAGAGCCTCATCTTCGGTATAACAGGTCCATTTTTCCTGTCCGTTAACTTGTGAAGTGATCAATAAAAAAGACGTTAGAATTAGGAAAAAAGATTTCATGATGATGTAATATTAGTCATACTAATTTACGATAATTTATAAATTTAAAAAAGTGTATATTTTCTGGTGTAAAGAATTCTAAGATAATTTTATATTTACATGCAGCTTCCGCCTAATATGAGACCGAATTAAACTAGGCAAATGGCATTCACCCAACGGTCGAAGGTCATAAAGTATTGACAAGAAATGTGTGGGCTGTTTTAGAAAAGGTACTTGAATAAGTAGGAATTTATCTTAGTTGGTTGTTCTAATAGTAAATAAGTTATTTTTTAGAGTTAACTATTTTAAAGCCGCCCTTGATCCTTAATAAAATTAGGTTACATATGGGGCGGCTTCTTCTATATAGATGCTATTTAATTTTTTTAGCAGCAAAAAAAAACCACATGCCTAAGCACATGGTCTTTTAAACACTCCATCTAAGAAGCGATATTTAGTATAGTTATAAGGTTATTTCCATTGCCCTACCCGTACCCTAAGGCCCGAACGTACCAAATGAGATTCGCCATTGTTATCTAAAAATGTTTGCCATGCTTTTTCATTGGCTTTATTGGCTGCCTCCGAACGTAGCTTACCTGCGCCGCCCATAGCCGATTTAAAATCTTTAAACCCATTTACTACCCAACGGTTTTCTCTATTAGGAGAAACACCGGCTGTAAAATTACCCATCATGCTCATCATACCCGGAGCTATGTTGGCCTTCATATAGGTTTCAAAGGCTTTATCCCATACGCCACCATCGTCTGCATGCACTATAAAGTACTTTTGTACCGGGTAATCCTGACTTAGGTCACCGGCATGAAACTGGCGTGTGCCCATACGTGAACTGTAACCTTCTTTAATATGCTGGTTTAATTGTACCAAAAACAATTTCCAGGTGGCACCACCATCACTGCCGTACATATTACCCAAATCCTCCAAAGAACCCGAAAATCCTATGGCGTGGGTAAAGTTGTGCTCATGGTCGTTAAAGTGGTTTTCATAGAGGGTAACTGTTACACCCTTTGGTTGGTTCGCCGTAAAGTAATCGTTCATTAATTTATAGACTATTTCTTCGTTCTGTGGTTCTACCACAACATGATAATTTGTCCAATAGCTCTCTTGCGCATTAAGTGTTAAAGCCATGAATGCAAGTAAGTAAAAAAATCTTTTTTTCATTGTTTAGTTGATTTTAGTTAATTAAATATGGTTTAGTTAAAATTAAAAAATGAATGTACTCATTACATATGGGTAGTTACAGACTTTCTGGACGAAACCGTTAAATAATTGTCCGAATACCCCCTTTTTTTTATCGGGCACAATTTTAATAACATATAAATAGGAGTTTGAACTGAGGAGTCGTACATAAAAAGTGTCGGCCTTCCTCCTATGCTTCGACGAAGTTAATATTGAGCGAAGTCGAAATGCTCATCACAAGCTGGTCGTGTAAAAAGTGTTTTGGCCGTTTTCTAAATACCGTTTGTATTCATATGATTATTAATCTCTCGAAAAGCACTCTTAAAAAATTTCAAAGGCTAATTTTTATAAGAGTTGATGTTTTTTGATTTTTTAAGAAGCTCTGATCGTATGAAGTAAATCCAACAAATGATAAGATCATTACAATAATTAAAGTCTTGTTTTTTTTTAAAATTAATTTGGTAAATTAGTTACATATTAAATAGGCAATATAGTATGAGTCATTGAATTACAAAAATTGTTAATAAGAACTTACATAATTCACACAGAAAAATAATAAAAAAGATAACATTGTTAACGCTGTATTTTTATTTCAAATTTCTACAACAATGAATAAAAGCTTTAGTAGTTTGGCCGTTAATATTCCTGCCTTTATAGTGTACTCATTCAAATTACTAATGTGTGTAATTATTTCGGGTTGTACTTCCACAAAAAATTTTAATGAGGAAACAACGATACTTCGGACTGATCAAAAATCCGAACCATCTATTAGAAGTGATGACCATATTGGTATTTGGCAAAAACCTGGGGTCAGAACGCCATTAATATTCGATTATAGTGATTCATTGAAACAAACCGTCAAAATCTATGAGGAAAGCGAAATTTCATCACAAGATATCTTAGTTAAAGAATTTGAAACTTCTAATGATTTAGAATTCAAAAGTGCTGTAGCCGATAAAATCGTAGAAAATTATGTAAACAGCAAAAACAAGGAGCCAGGTGGTCATTGTCTTATGGTTAGTAAAAGACGTTTTGAAAAAGCCTACGAGGACATTTACGATCATTCGGTATATGAAGATCTTCCCAACAGCATGGCCACAACATATTACACCCCTAGAGAGGTGTTTGATTATCTTTATGTCTCGGCCTCAGGAACGCACAGAGGATGGCGAAGCCTGCCAAAAGAATACAGGGGTAAGGGCAGTGCCGGTGCAATCGCATTTGCCGGTATGGGTACTTTGGTCGATTATTTCGGGGTTTGGAGTGGTAAACTCCTACCTGGTGCTCCTATGCAAGTTTGGAGACATAGAAAAGACTATGTAAAGGTAATACGGGGTGTAAGTAATAAAGACTTTGATCCGTTTGGACATTCCTTCATTTTCATAGGCTATGTACGTGATGAAAAGAACGAAATTACTGGCATTAGAATAGCCGACCAAGGTTATCAGAGCTATAGGCCCTTAGTTCCTGATGATTATGAAGTCTGGTGGGCAGCCAACCTTAACATATAATAAAGGCACTTGCCAAAAAAATGAAATTTAACATTTCTGATGAAATTAATTCTCAAATGGTACGTTAGTTCGATTGAGGGTGATCTTTATATTTATAAAAATTTAGCATGTTATTTTTTTCCATATTACTGTTTTTGGGTTTCATAAACGAAATGCCACCTAAAATAGAATCGGCTGCTGAACATAGAATCTCTGCTGAAAGGCTCGTGCCTATTTTTAAGGATATAGTGTACAATGAACAGTTACATTTAGATAAAAAAACGGATTTGGATACCATTTCCTATGCGGATACGAAAGCAGATGCTGATCAGCTTCGAAAACGTTTGAGCGAAGGACTTCGGCTTGGCAATATTTCTTTTGACATCATAAAGGCAGAGTTCACAAATCATTTAGTAGATAAGATTATTCCCCATTGGTATGGTACTCCTTGGAGTTTTGAGGGCCATACTGCTCTACCGAACCAAGGCAAGATTGCATGTGGCTATTTTATTTCGACTACCCTGCGAGATATGGGTATAAAACTCAATCGATATAAATTGGCACAAAAATCACCTATAGACGAGGCCAAAATCATTAGTTGTGGCTTGGTAATTAAAAGCGTCTTGGAAGAAACTCCAGAAAAAGCGTTTGAGGAAATTGATCGCCTGACCCAAGAAGGACTCCATTTTATAGGATTTGACAAGGGGCATGTGGGCTATCTTCTTAAACGTAAAGGCAAATTATTTCTGATACATTCCAACTACCTATCCCCAGGAGCAGTATGTATAGAACCTCTGGCAGAATCAAGGGTTTTTAAAAGTTTTTCTAAATTCCATCTTGTGGATATTTCTAATAACGAAAGGCTATTGCAACTTTGGTTAGATAATGGCACCGTGTTGTAAAGGGTATACATTTGTGAATTTAATATCTAAAGTTGTGTAACATGATCTCTGAAATATTTGATATATCACAAGAAAATTTTTGCTTCCAATTTTGATATAAAATTGAGTCAGGTATTTACACACGAACCTTTCTTATTTGATAAATCGGTTTTTGTGAACCTCAAAGTATTCGTTGTTAAACAATCGCAGCAACTTCCGCCAATGGCTTACAAGTGTCTTATATTTTCTCAAAGACCAATCTATAATGCTCCATGATCTCTTGTTCAAAACATACTTTATTAGGGCTAATTCTAAAGATAGCAACCTGATGTCTGAATTCTTTGTCGGTGATGAATTTAGGCACTAAAGACAGGTATAACCAATACTTCTTTAGATTAAACTTTCTAAACTTCTTTCTCCATTGGGCAATGGTTTCTATATAGTCTAACCTACCACTGCTTTGGGATATTAATTTAAAATGGGGTTCGGCATTTTTTATCACCATTTCTGGTCCATACGGAAGCCAAGAGCCGGGAAATTCTTTGATCATTAAAGCCATAACATGTGCTGCAGATCCTTTTTCTGCATTGACATCTATATCTTTAAAATCGATCATGTTTTTACCAAAAACCATGGTTTGCATATAAAACCTGCCTCCAACTTGGCAGCAGATCATAAAGTGTTTTAAAAAAGTCGCTATAGATCTTTTCTTGCTTGCCCTGTTTCCATTCTTCAATAGAACAGAAATGTTCTAAGCCGCCAATACATGTGATGGCATCAAAAGTTCCAAAATCCTCGGGTTTTACAGTACGGCAATCTTTTACTCTGACGTCCATTCCGTTATTTTGGCAAGCTTCTGCTTGTCCTTCTGACAAGGTTAAACCCATACCTGTCGCAGCCCTTTCCCGGGTAAAGTAGTTGATAAATGGGCCCCATCCACAAGCCATGTCTAATACCTTACTGCCTTTTTTAATGTGAAGGCTATCGGCAATGAATTTATGTTTTGATTTTTGGGCTTCTTCTAATGACATTGAAAAGTCACCATCGTATTTGGCGCCACTATAATCTGCGGTTTCGCCAATGCTTAAGCGGAAAATTTCGTCTATGGTTGTATATGTAAAATCTAAATCCTTTTTTTCGGCCATCTATCTTTTTATTAACGCATATAAGCGCAAAAAACTCAAAGAAACCACCGTTTGAGATGATTTCTTTAAGCTAATATATTAATTAAGGTTAATTAAGCTAAGCGCACATTTACAGCGCTTAAGCCTTTTTCTCCTTTTTCTACGTCAAATGTTACTTGATCGTTCTCTCTAATCTCATCTACAAGATTTGATGAATGTACAAAGACATCATCTTCTGTATCTTTAATGTTTATAAAACCAAATCCTTTGGCATTATTGAAAAATTTTACGGTACCTTCTTTCATTGTATTTACTTTATTAGTATTCATTAATTTATTTATAAATTGTTTTATCATTATTTCTTTATTGTTTATTAAATATTTGTATTTATTTTTTTATGCCATACTTACTTGTTGCTTTTTTCCTAATGAGCGAAGCATCCTGGTGTGATCGCCAATAGCATGAATGACGGATCTTTTTACATGATATGGCATGCCAAATTCTTTAGCAGTATCTGACACAATTTTGGTTAAACTCTTATAATGTACGTGACATACATCCGGTAGCACATGGTGTTCTACTTGGTAATTCAAGCCACCTATCAGCCAAAATAAAATTTTACTGTTTGGCGAGAAATTGGTGGTAGTCGCAAATTGATGCCCATACCAGTCATCTTTCATCATACCCTTTTGATTGGGAAGCGGAAACTCATTGTCTGGCATAATATGCGCAATTTGAAAAACGATGCTCACCAAAAGCCCCGTAACCATATGCATACTTAAAAATGCCAATAAGATTACCCACCATGATAACGGAACCATGATCAATGGAAGTACCAAGGCATAAGAATAATAGAACAGTTTCCAGGCGGTCATGCTCACAAGTGTTTTTTCGTATTCATTTTTCTTGTCTAGAAAACCCATGTCTTTATACCGTTTTAGACGGACATAATCCTTGGTCGTTATCCAGGATAAGGTAGATATACCATAAAAGAACCATATATAGATATGCTGAAACTGGTGTACCCAATAATGTTTGGCATGTGGAGAAAATCTCAGGAAAAAAGGAGCGTTAAGATCATCGTCGGCATGATCGATATTCGTATAGGTATGATGCAACACATTGTGTTGTATTTTCCAAACAACTGCATTGGCCCCAATAAGGTTGAATGTATAGCCTAAAAGGGTATTGATCTTCTTGTTTTTTGAATATGAACCATGAATGGCGTCATGCATAACGCCCATACCAATGCCTGCCATCCCGAATCCGCTGATAATATAAAGCGGAAAAAGCATCCATGCCTTTGTAACTATACCGGTGGCCAGCAATGTTAAGGGTACAAAAAATAAGGAAAGCATAATGACTGTTTTCACAACCATGGTAGTATTGGCATTTCTGCTTGTATTGTTGGTTTTGAAATGCGTATTTACCCGTCTTCTTAAGGTTTTTGAAAAGTCGGAATTTATTTCTCTGGAGAATTTCGGATTGTTGATACTGTTGTATATTATGCTACGTATTCAGACTTATAAGACTGCACTATGGCTATTAAAGTAATGAAGAAAGCAAAGGATTAATTAAGATTGCAAGAAATTAAAAAAAGAAAAGCCATCTAAATGATTATTCAACAAATGTAGGTTAAATTAACATTGGTTTCTTAAAAAATATGTTAAAATGTTGATAATCATATTTATACATCATTGATGAATACTCGTCTCTTAGGGACAGGCAGGTAACTTAAGCCATAATTGTACAAATAATAAATAATGTTTAAAAAAGTAGTAAAGCAGTAAAATGGCATGAAATAGCTACATATCTATTTCTTATGAAATTAAAGAACTATACGTGTAGAATAAAAAATGTTTCAGCCGTTTACGATATTCCGTTTATGTTCATATTTTTATTGATCTTTCGAACAAGGCCTCTTAAAAAGTTTCCAGGGCCAATTTCTGTAAATTCCGTTGCACCATCCTCTATCATGTGGAGAATTGTATGCCTCCACATTACCGGATGCGTTAATTGATCGATTAAATTTTTCTTAATTAATTCTATATTGTCAGACGGACGTGCGGTGACATTCTGATAAATTGGGTATTTTGGATTATTGAATTTTATTTCTTCTATGGCTAATCTAAATTCTTCAACTATTGGCTGCATAAAGGGAGAATGAAATGCACCACTTACTGGTAAATTTATCACTGCAAGTGCACCTGGTCTTAATTTTTCACAAGCTTCATGTAAAGCCTTCATTTCACCCGAAATAACAACTTGATTTAGCGTATTATAATTAGCGGGTACAACTATTCCGTCAATCTTTTTACAGATATCCTGAACGATAACATCATATAATCCAATCACAACTGCCATCCCTGTATTTTCTATTTCACAAACTTTTTGCATAAGGGCAGCACGCTTAGATATCAGTTTCAGAGCCGATTCAAAATCTAATGATCCTATAGCGGCCAACGCTGATATCTCACCCAACGAATGCCCGGCAACCATATCGGGTTTAAAATTTTTACCAAGGGTTTTTACCAGAATAAATGAATGTAAAAAAATGGCCGGTTGAGAAAACTTCGTTTGTTTCAAATCTTCAGCAGATCCTTTAAACATTACATCAGTAATTGAAAATCCTAAAATATCATTGGCTCTTTGAAAATATTCTTGAGCCAATTTAGATTTTTCAAACAACTCTTTTGCCATACCCGGAAATTGAGTGCCTTGACCAGGGAATAAGTACGCATGCATAAATACAAGAGATTATTAAGATTTAATAGATCAATTTACAAATATTGTATAAATATATACTTTAGTAGAGAATTAAATTCAAATTCGTTTAAATCTTTATAAAGCCAAGACAACGTTTTACCTTTCTAGCCCTGATACCTTGTTGTTGGCAATTAAACCTCAAATTCAAATTAGGCAAAAGCCTTAAAACAATGCAATCACAATAAAAAGATTGGCTATCTTCACTTAGTTTTTTGTAAAAA
>CAWIGH010000007.1:0-3134 GCA_963835675.1 uncultured Flavobacteriaceae bacterium
TAATTTATCCAATGTTAAATTCTCATATGACTGTTATTTGCTCAATAAAAAATATTTTTTATTTTTAGTATATTATAGTCAACATAACCTTAATTCTATACTATTATGAAATATTTTAATTGTTTGGTAATTGCTCTTTTTGTATTCGTAAATACCACTTCTTGTAAATTAGATTCAAAAAAACAAAATGCCGTAAACGATGAACAAGAACTTATAACTGACAATATTATTGATGTTACTGCTAAGGATTTTACCTTTACAGTTGCCGACAGTATTCCATCCGGCTGGTCGACATTCAGGATGAAAAATACAGGCATGATGGAACATTTCTTTTTTCTTACAAAATTACCCGATTCAATAAAGTTCGAAGATTATATAAACGGCGTCGGCAAAGCGTTCGGAATGGCTTGGAACGCCTATAAAAATGGTGATGTTGATAAAGGTGGTGCGTATGGTATTTTAGGTGAAAATCTTCCGGATTGGTATGCCAACGCTAAAGCAATGGGGGGAATTGGAATTATATCTGGCGGACAAACAGGAATTACTACATTAAAATTGGAACCGGGAAATTATGTAATGGAATGTTATATAAAAACTGCTGAGGGCCAGTTCCATTCTGAATTAGGGATGATCAATCCCATAACAGTAGTAGATGAATCCACTAAAATGTTAGCTCCTAAGGCGAATGTTGATATAACACTTAACAATGAATCCATGGAAGTTACTGGCAACCTTATAAGAGGAAACAATACAATAGCAGTTCATTTTAATGAACATCCGGAAGTAGGACTCGGAAATGACATACATTTAATAAAAACCGATAAAAATATTGACTTTGAAGCTGTAACTCAGTGGATGGATTGGCTGAATATAGGTGGAATGACTTCTCCAGGTCCCGCCATTTTTCTAGGTGGGGCACATGAAATGCCTGTTGGTTTTACAGCATTTTTTCAATGTGAATTAGAGCCAGGTGAATATGCCCTGGTTGCAGAAACTCCTATTGGAAGAATAAAAAAATTGTCTGTAGAGTAGATCATCATTAAATTATATTAAAGTTGAACTTCATTCGGTAATATAACTTTTGTAGCTTTACAAATACTAATTTACCTGTATGAAGCAATTTAGTATCTACCTCTCTTTATTCTTTTTATTAAGCACCTCTTTTATAGCTTGCAAAAAAGCAGCTTTTACAATTAGTGAAAAGAAACTTGATACCTATGTTAGGGATAACTATACGAAGCAAGAGGTTTCTATTATGATGCGTGATAGCGTTAAATTACATACAACTATATATTCTCCGAAAGATAAAAGTACAACGTACCCTATACTCTTATTAAGAACGCCATATAGCTGTAGACCTTACGGAACGGATAAATTTCGAGATAAAATTGGTCCAAACGTGCATTTGATGCAACAAGGAAATATTATTGTCTATCAAGACGTAAGGGGCCGATGGATGAGCGAAGGAACCTATGATAACATGCGCGCTTACATTCCAAATAAAAAAACAAATAAGGATATCGATGAAAGTACTGATACTTATGATACCATTGATTGGTTAATTAAAAATATTGATAATAATAATGGTAGGGTTGGTACCTGGGGCATATCATATCCCGGATTCTATGCTACCTATTCTGCTATTGACGCACATCCGGCCCTAAAGGCTGTATCTCCTCAGGCATGTATCGGTGATTTCTTTTTTGATGATTTTCATCATAATGGGGCATATTTACTCAGTTATTTTAGAACTACACCCTTATTTGGTACACAAAAAAACAGTCCGGTTGACACTGCCTGGTATACATTACCCGACTTAAAAACAAAAGATCAATACCAATTCTTTTTAGATGCCGGCCCATTAAGCAATCTGGATAAATATTTTCAAAATGAAAGATTAGACGACCCTTCTTTTAAAATAAAAGACCCTGCCGAAAATTTCTTTTGGGAAGAATTGACAGAACATCCTAATTATGACAGTATTTGGCAAAAAAAAGGGATCATTCAGCACTTAAAGAACATTAATCCCTCGGTGGCCACTATGATAGTTGGTGGCTGGTTTGATGCCGAAGATCTATATGGACCATTAGAAACCTATAAAACTATCGAAAAATACAATCCCGAAAATTATAACACCTTAGTTTTTGGTCCCTGGGATCATGGTGGCTGGGCGAGAAGCAGTGGAAAAAACTTGGTTGGAAATTATTATTTTGGAGATTCAATATCTGAATTTTATCAAGAGAACATCGAAACAAAGTTTTTTAATCATTTTTTAAAAGGAGATGGTAATAAAAACACCTTGCTTCCCGAGGCTTATGTGTATGATTCAGGAAAACGTGAATGGAAAACTTATGATAGCTGGCCGCCAAAAAATATTATAAAGAAAACATTATATCTATCTGAAAACCAAAAGTTAACTACTGATTTTTTAACCAATAATGCTATACAATTTGTTAGCGACATAAAACGCCCAGTACCCTATTCAGAGGATATAAAAACAGTATTTACGCCACGTAAATATATGACGGATGATCAGCGTTTTGCTGCCAGAAGACCTGATGTGCTTGTTTTTGAGACTGATATTCTTGAAGAAGATATAACCTTGGCTGGGGATATTCTGGCTAAATTAAAAGTTGCTACGACGGGTACCGATTCAGATTGGATCGTAAAAATAATTGACGTTCATCCTGCCGAAATAGAAGAACAAAATGAGGGTATGCAAGATCATTTAAAACTTAGCAATTATCATTTATTGGTTCGAAGTGAAGTAATGCGGGGTAAATTCAGAAACAGCTTTTCTATTCCCGAACCTTTCATACCCAATAAACCAACAGATGTAAACATTAAATTACAAGACGTTTTTCACACTATAAAAAAAGGGCATAAATTACAAATTCAGGTTCAGAGTACTTGGTTTCCATTAATTGATTTAAATCCCCAGACCTTTGTTCCTAATATCTTTAAAGCTAGTGAAGAAGATTTTAAAACACAGACACATACGGTGTTTACATCTTCTAATATTGAATTTTCAGTTTTAAACTAAATATATTGCATTAGATACTTATCCCGAATGGGCTAAACAATTGAATTATTTCTATCTAGTAGTCTTTTTAACCAAAAACTTAGTAGCATAG